>NZ_LR733284.1:1081146-2173584 GCF_902506375.1 Microbacterium sp. 8M | reverse complement strand
CCGCGCCCGCCCATGTCGAGGCGGCACCGGCGGTCGCCGACGCCCCCGACCCCGAGCCGGAGCCCACCCTGTGGTCCGCTCTCGCCGCCGAGTCCGATGCGGGCCGGAAGAGCCCGGACGCCGAGGCCGCCCCGGGGCCCGACGCGATCGCGGGATCCTCCCTCAACCCCGCCTTCGGGGAGCGGGTTCTCGCCGAGCAGCCGACGCCCCCCGCGGTCGAGTCGTTCGACGCGCTCATCGTCGACAGCACCGGATCGCATCACGCCGCTCCGAACGCGCTCATCTTCCAGAACGCGCCGACAGGACCCTCGCTGGCCGGCCCCATCGCCTCGACCGGGGAGATCCTGATCACCGGCAGCTACGAGCTGCCGGCAGGGCTCGGCTCACGCGGTCACGCCGACGGCGTGGCCGACGGCAAGGAGGTCGACGCTGTGCTCGTCGACGGCGAGCTCGCCCCGGCGTCCTCGCCCACCCCGATTGCGGCCAGCGCCGCCATCGGCACGATCAAGCCGGCAGGCGAGGTCATCCGTCCGCCGGAGCCCGAGAAGGGCAACAGGCTCATGCTCGCGCTCACCGTCACCGCCGGCGCCCTCGCCGTCGCCCTCGTCGGCGCACTCATCGTCGCCATCACCACTGGAGCGTTCTCTTGATGCAGTCGCCCTCCGCCGCAGACATGCTGCAGATCGCCGCCGATGCGGCCCGTTCCAAGGGCGGGGAGGATCTTCTGGCGCTGAACGTCTCGGAGCCGCTTCCGCTCGTCGACATCTTCCTCCTCGTCACGGGCAACAGCGAGCGCAACGTCGCCGCGATCGCCGACGAGGTCGAGGACAAGATGATCGAGGCCGGCTACAAGCGCGTCCGGCGCGAGGGCCGCAGCGAGGCACGGTGGGTGCTGCTGGACTTCGGCGACCTGATCGTGCACGTCTTCCACGAGGAGGAGCGCACCTACTACGGCCTGGAGCGGCTCTGGAAGGACTGCCCCGTCGTGCCGATCGCCGAGCCCGCGCCGCTGCGCGGCTCCACCGATCAGGACTGAGCAGTCCGGCCCAGGCGACCCGCGCGAGCGGGGAGGTCAGCGCGCCTCCTCCGCGGCCCGTCCGGCGCGCAGCCAGCGGCCCTCGTAGCCGTCGAGTTCGACGTCCACGCGCCCTGACGAGGCGTCGATGTCGTCGCGATCCGACGCGAGCAGGTCGCGCAGGGGCGCCCACCGTGTCAGTTCGTCCCATTCGATCCGCGCCTGTGCGGACTGATCCGCGAGGTTGTGCAGCGCAAGGAAAAGGTCGGTCTCACCGACCGCGGCGTGCGCGAGGATCCGCGGATCGCCCGCATCCAGGACGACCGTGCGTCCCCACACGATCTCCGGGGTGGCGCGATACCGGCTGATCAGGTGCCGGATCCAGCCGTGCAGGGACTCGGGGTCGTTCCGCTGGGAACGGACGTTGACGCGATCCGGACCGTAGTCTCCCTCCGGGAGAGGGCGCACCAGCCGGTCCGCCGCGGACGAGAACCCGGCGGCGGGGCCGACCTGCCACTGCATCGGCGTGCGCACATCGAGGCGCTGTCCGGTCGGCGCGGCTTCACCCATGCCGATCTCCTCGCCGTAGTACAGCATGGGTGCGCCGGGCAGGGAGAACAGCACTGCGTACGCGAGGCGGAGCCGGCGCATGTCTCCGTCGAGCATGGGCGCGAGCCGGCGGACGACGCCGCGCCCGTACACGCGCGTGCGTTCATCCGGCGCGAACGCCGCGAAGACGCTGTCCCGTTCTTCGGGGGTGGCGAGCTCGAGGTTCAGTTCGTCGTGGTTGCGCAGGAACGTGCACCATCCCTGGCTGGCGTCCACCGACGGACGGTGCGTCAGCGCCCGGGCCAGCGGCGCCGCCCTGTGGGTGGCGAGCGCAGCCATCGCGGCGCTCATCGTGCTGAAGTCGAACTGGAGGTCGAGCTCGGTGCCGGGGTCGCCGAAGTAGGGCAGCTGGCCGTCGTGGTCGAGCCCGACCTCGCCGAGCAGCACGACGCCGCCGCGGCGCCGCCCGATGAAGCGGCGCAGCTCGCGGAGGAACGCGTGCGGGTGCTTGTCGTCTGCGGCGCCGGGGGCCTGGGTGAGGAACGGCACCGCGTCGATCCGGAAACCGTCGATGCCCAGCGCCAGCCAGTAGCCGACGACGCGCGCGATCTCGCCGCGGACGTCCGGGTTGGCGAGGTTGAGGTCCGGCTGGTGCCGGTAGAACGAGTGCTGATAGTACTGGCCGGTCCGCTCGTCCCAGGTCCACGTCCCGTCCTCTTCGCCGGGGAAGACGGATCCCGGATCCGGAGAGGGCCGATCCGACCAGATGTAGTAGTCGCGGAACGGGTTGTCGCGGGATGACCTCGCCTCGCGGAACCAGCGATGCTCGTCGGAGGTGTGGTTGATCACCAGATCCGTGATCACGCGGATCCCTCGGTCGTGGGCGGTGCGCAGGAACTCGACGAAGTCGCCCGCGGTTCCCAGCCGCGGGTCGATGCCGAAGGGATCGATCACGTCATAGCCGTCGTCGCGGTTCGGCGTTGGCTGGAACGGCATCAGCCAGATGCAGGTCACCCCCAGCTCGGCGAGGTACTCCACGCGTTCGCTGAGCCCCTGGAAGTCGCCGATCCCGTCGCCGTCGGAGTCCTGGAACGTCTCCGCGTCCAGGCAGTAGATCACGGCCGTGCGCCACCACAGGTCGCTGAGGTCCGCGGCCCTCATGCCGTCTCCCTCAGGGCAGGGAGCAGCTCCTTCTCGGCGCGCTCGAGGAAGCGGTGCTGGTCCTTCCCGACGTGGTGCAGGAAGACGCCGTCGAACCCCTCGCCGAGCCGGCGGACGCCGGCGGCGAGTTCCTCGACGGAGCTGGATACCAGCACGGAACCGCGCAGCTGCGCGTCGTCGGGCGGCCCGAACTCGTCGAACTGGTCGGGCAGGGCCAGGTCCCAGACGCGGTCGGCGGGGACGCCCGCGTGCCACCACTGATCGCGCGCCGCGGCCATCGCCTCCGCTTCGTCGTCCTCCAGGCAGAGGTGCACCTGCAGGTATGCCGGCCCCCGGCCTCCGGCCTGCCGATAGGCGGTCTTGACCCGGCTCGGCTCGTCGCCCTGCGGAGCGACCGTGATCAGGCCGTCCGCCCACGACGTCGTCTCGGCCGCAGTGTGCGGGGACACTGCGGCGGCCAGCAGCGGCGGCGGCACCTTCGGCAGGCTCCAGATCCGCGCCTGATGCATCTGGACGGTGCCGGCGGCCGAGACCAGCTTGCCGCGCAGCAGGTCCTGCATGAGCGCGGCGCTGGCGTGCAGCCGCCGGTCGCGCTCCTCCTTCGGCGGCCAGGGCTTGGCGATGATGTGCTCGTTCAGGGCCTCTCCGCTGCCGAGCGCGGCCCAGAACCGGCCCGGGAACATCTCCGCCGCCGTGGCGATGGCCTGCGCGAGCACTGCAGGGTGGTAGCGGCCGGCCGGCGAGGTCACCACGCCGATCGGGAACGCGGTCGACGCGAGTGCCGCGCCCAGCCACGTCCAGGCATGCCCGGAGTGACCCTGCCGGGCGCCCCAGGGAGCGAAGTGGTCGGAGCACATCGCCGCGTCGAAACCCGCCTCCTCGGCGCGCGCGACCACTCCGAGCAGCTCCCCGGGGGAGTGCTGCTCGTGCGAAGCGTGGAATCCGATCCGCATGCGAACCCCTCAGGACGCGCCGCCGCGGCCATCGCCGACGTCCGCGCGCTCGTCGTCCTCGCCCTCCGCCTGGCTCGGGTGCCCGGGCAGGACCGGATCCCGTCCGGTCTCCGGGCGGTCCGGATCTTCGCCCTCGGCCTGGCTCGGGTGCCCGGGAAGCGGGATCTCCTCATCGGGTGCGTCGGGCCGCGCGTTCTCCTGTGGCTGGGACATGAGCCACCTCCTTCTCGGCAGGCCCCTCCTGCCCGGCGTCACGCTACGTGCGGAGTCCGGCTCGGCCCAGGGGGTTGCCGTGTCGGGACGCACGCGGTAAGGCCTGCACGCGAGTAGGGTCAAGGTGTGGGACGCATCACGACGCGGCGACCGGTGACCAGGATCGTGCTGGGCGAGGCCGGCGGCAGCGGCACCCGCCGGGTCGACACGCTCGCGGTGGAGGAGCCGCTGGAGATCCGCATCGGCGGCGTCCCCCTCGCGGTGACCATGCGCACGCCCGGGCACGACGTCGAGCTCGCGATCGGCTTCCTGGTGTCGGAGGGCGTGATCGCGAATCCGTCGGAGTTCCGCTCCGCCATCCACTGCGGCGGGCCCGGCACCGGCGGCGCGGAGAACACCTACAACGTGCTGGATGCGACCCTGGCGCCGGGCGTCCGCGCCCCGAGCGGCGACGAGGCGCGACGCTTCTACACGACCAGCTCGTGCGGCGTCTGCGGCAAGGCCAGCATCGACGCCGTCGAGACGATCTCTCGGTTCGACGTCTCCGGCGACGACACGACGGTCGAGGCGGAGTGGATCGCGGCGCTGCCCGACCGTCTGCGCGCCGAACAGGCGGTGTTCGACAAGACCGGCGGCCTGCACGCCGCCGCGCTGTTCGACGCGACCACGGGCGAGCTGCTCGTGCTGCGCGAGGACGTGGGCAGGCACAACGCCGTGGACAAGGTCGTCGGCTGGGCGCTGCAGCAGGGGCGACTGCCCCTGCGGAACGTGGTGCTGCAGGTGTCGGGACGCGCGAGCTTCGAATTGGTGCAGAAGGCGACGATGGCGGGGATCCCGGTGCTCGCCGCCGTCTCTGCGCCGTCCTCGCTCGCCGTCGAGCTGGCGGACAGGGCCGGTGTGACGCTCGTCGGATTCAGCCGGGGGCGGTCGATGAACGTGTACGCGCACGCACGCAGGATCCGGATCGAGGGCGAGCCGGCCGACCGCGCGCAGGACAGGGAAGGGCAGGTGCAGCGGTGAGCGAACGGGCACAGGGCGCGGGGGCGCAGGATCCGGTTGAGGAGACGACGACCGGTGGCGTGGCCTTCGGGCTGCTGCCGGCGCAGCCGCGCCAGGGCGGATACGGCCCGGTGGCGAAGGGGGAGTGGTCGCGTTCGCCCTACCGCCACCCGGCTGCCGGGTGGGGCGCGGCGATGTCGGTGGGACGCGTGCTGGTGCGCGAGCGAGAGCCCATCGCCGGATCCCAGGCCATGGTCACCATGAACCACGGCCGCACCGGCTTCGATTGCCCGGGATGCGCGTGGCCCGACGATCGCGGCAATCTGCTGCTGGACATCTGCGAGAACGGCATCAAGCACGTCACGTGGGAGATGACGCACAAGCGCGTCGACCGCCGGTTCTTCGCCGAGCACACGGTGACGGAGCTCGCGAGCTGGACCGACTTCGACCTCGAGGACCAGGGGCGCCTCACCGAGCCGATGAGCTACGACCCCGCGACGGACAGGTACGTGCCGATCAGCTGGGACGACGCGTTCGCTCTCGTCGGCGAAGAGCTGCGCGGGCTGGCCAGCCCCGACGAGGCGGCGTTCTACACCTCCGGACGCCTCAGCAACGAGGCGACCTTCCTGTACCAGCTCATGGTGCGCGAGTACGGCACGAACAACCTGCCGGACTGCTCCAACATGTGCCACGAGGCATCGGGGCGGGCTCTCACCGCGTCCATCGCGACCGGGAAGGGCACGGTGGACCTCGAGGACTGGGAGAAGTGCGACGCGCTGTTCGTGCTCGGCGTGAACGCCGCCTCGAACGCGCCCCGCATGCTGACCGCGCTCGCCGAGGCGGTGCGCCGCGGTGCGCAGGTGGTGCACGTCAATCCGCTGATCGAGGCGGGAGCGACCCGCACGATCGTTCCGCACGAGTTCGTGGACATGGCGCTGTTCAAGAGCACCGACACCAGCACCATGAACCTCCAGGTGCGCCCGGGCGGAGACTTCGCGCTCATCCGCGGCATGGCGAAAGTCGTGTTCGAGGCGGCGCAGACCGATCCCGACGTGCTCGATCACGCGTTCCTCGCCGAGTACACGAACGCGTTCGAGGAGTACCGCGCGGTCGTCGAGGCGACGCCCTGGGACGAGCTGGTGACGCAGGCGGGGCTGTCCGAGGATCAGATCCGCGCAGCCGCGGCGGTGTACCTCGCGTCGGAGCGCACCGTGATCAGCTGGTGCCTCGGCGTCAGCCAGCACGAGCACGGCGTGGATACGATCCGGGAGATCGTCAACCTGCTGCTCCTGCGCGGCAACATCGGACGCGAGGGCGCCGGCCCGTCTCCCGTGCGCGGCCACAGCAACGTGCAGGGCAACCGCACCTGCGGCATCGACCACCGGCCGCCGGCCTGGACCGATCGCCTGGCCGAGGTCTGCCGCATCGACCCGCCCCGCCGCCACGGACTCGACACCGTCGGCACGGTCGAGGGCATGCACGACGGATCCGTGAAGGTGTTCGTCGGCATGGGCGGCAACTTCGTCCTGGCTGCGCCCGACACCGTCTTCACCGCGGAGGGCCTGCGCCGGTGCCGGCTGACCGTGCAGGTGAGCACGAAGCTCAACCGCAGCCACCTGGTGCACGGGGAGAAGGCGCTGATCCTGCCCTGCCTCGGGCGCACCGAGCGCGACCAGCAGGCATCGGGTCCGCAGGGCGTCACCGTCGAGGACGCGATGAGCATGGTGCACCTGTCCACCGGGCGCAAGCGCCCCGCGTCGGCGTACCTGAAGTCGGAGCCGGCGATCATCGCGGGCATCGCGAAGGCCACGCTGCCCGAGTCGCAGACGCCGTGGGACGACTACGTCGCCGACTACGACCGCATCCGCGACGTCATGGCGCAGGTGCTGCCCGGGTTCGAGGGATTCAACCAGCTGATCCGCAATCGGCACGGCTTCCGGATCCCGCAGCCGGCTCGCGAGCGCGTGTTCCGCACTCCGTCCGGCAAGGCGGAGTTCTCCCTGGCGGAGCTGCCCGACGTCATCCCGGCCTCGGCGGACACCCTGGTGCTGCAGACGATGCGCTCTCACGACCAGTGGAACACCACGATCTACTCGAACAACGACCGCTACCGCGGCGTGAAGAACCTGCGCGAGCTGATCTTCATGCACGTCGACGACATGCGTGACAGGGGCATCGCCGAGGGCGACCTCGTCGACATCGTCTCCACGTCGAAGGACGGATCGAAGCGCTCCGTCCAGGCGTTCCGGGCGATCGCGTACGATCTGCCCCGCGGCAGCGCGGCCGGCTACATGCCGGAGCTGAACGTGCTGCTCGGCCCGAAGGACTTCAGCGCGCAGAGCGATCAGCCGCTCATGAAGAGCATCCAGGTCACGGTGGCGCCCACCGCGGCCTGAACGCGGCACAGCACGAAGGGCCGGTGCGCTTCACGTGCGACCGGCCCTTCGTGCTGCGCCGGCTCAGAGGTCGCGGGCGAAGAGGTCGTCCCAGGTCTCCCGGCGGATCACCGCACGGGCCTCGCCGTCGCGCACGAACACCACCGGGGGGCGGCGGTAGCCGTTGTAGTTGTTCGCCATGGTGTGCGTGTACGCACCGGTCGCCGCGACAACGAGGAGGTCGTCGACGCGCACCTCGGGCAACCGGAGCGGGTCGATGAGCACGTCGCCGGATTCGCAGTGCCTGCCGACCACGACGACGTCCTCCACGGCCTCGTCGTGCAGGCGCCCGGCGAGCGCGGCCTCGTAGCGCTGCTCGAACAGCGCCACTTCGAGGTTGTCGCCCATGCCGCCGTCGACCGCGACGAAAGTCCGGGCGTCGCGCTTTACCGTGGTCACGCTGTAGAGCGTCACCGCGGACCCGTTGACCATGCTGCGTCCCGGCTCGATGATGATCTCCGCGCCGGCGGGGAGGTGGGCGTCGGCCGCCGCGAGCAGAGCCTCGACGTACCCGTCCACGGACGCCGGGTGCTCGTCGTACGTGTAGCGGGCGCCGAGGCCGCCACCCAGGTCGTACACGTCGAAGGTGCCGAGCGCCGCAAGGGGTGCGACGGCGGCGGCGAGCTCGGACGGATCCATGATCTGGGATCCGACGTGAGCGTGCACGCCGCGCATCCGCAGCCGCGGGCTCGCTTGGATCCGCTCGATCAGCCGCGCCGCCGCGGGAGCCGTCAGCCCGAACTTCGAGCCGACCTGCCCGGTCTGCACGTGCGGGTGCGTCGACGACTCCACCTCGGGGATCACGCGCACCAGCACGTCCTGCCGCTTGTCGGCAGGCACGAGGCGCTCGAGACGGTCGACGTCGTCCGAGTTGTCGATGACGACGAGCCCTACGCCCGCGTCGACGGCGATCCGCAGTTCCTCCGTCGTCTTCGCGTTGCCGTGCACCACCATCAGCGCCGGGTCGACCCCCGCCCGCAGGGCGCTGAGGATCTCCCCGCCGCCCGCGACGTCCAGCCCGACGCCCTCCTCGACCATCACGCGCTGCACGGCCGTGGCGGGGAACGCCTTGGAAGCGAAGACGACCCGCGCGTTCGGGCGGCGCGACGTCAGCGCCGTGCGGTACTCCCGCGCGCGCGCCCGCAGCGCGGACTCGTCGACGATGATCGCCGGCGTGCCGAACTCGCGCGCCAGATCGTCGACCCGGCACCCCGCGATGCGCAGGGTGCCGTCGTCGTCGATCGACGCGCCGGTGGGCAGGATCTCGAGGATGGGGTGCGGCATGTTCCGGGTCCTTGGGGGTCGGGGCGATCGCCGTCGATGCGATCACGGCGGGGAGTGCGGTGTCAGCCGGCGTCCAGGGCACGGCGCGGGACGATGACGACCGGCACCGGGGAGTGGCGTACGACCTTCGTGGCGTTCGAGCCGAGGAAGACCCGCGCGACCGGGCCGAGACTGCTGGATCCGACGACCAGCACCTCGTCCACGTCCCACTCCACGTCGTCGACGGCCGCCTCCCAGGTGTCGCCGAGCCCGATCACCGTGCCGGCGAGCTGAGGCGCGTGCGGCAGCGTGGAGATCTCGGAGAGGAGCTGCGTGGCGTGGGCGTGGATGTCGTCGGCCCATTGCTCGGCGATGCTGCGCTCGGCGTCGAGGCCCGCACCGGCGGCGCCGGAGACGTTCGGCACGACGGCGAACGATGCGATGCGCAGCGCGGCGCCGACCGAGGCAGCCACGGTCGCCGCGCCGAACACGAGGTCCGCCGAAGAGTCCGTGCCGCGGTAGGCGGCGGTGACGCGACCCACCCTGGCGCCTCCGCGGGTGCGGAAGCCACGCGGTGCGATGGCGACCGGCACCGCGGAGGCGTGCAGCAGCGCGTCGCTCTCCGAGCCCAGCGCGATCCGGCCGAGCGGCGCGGCCGACGACGACCCGATCACGATCATGCCGGCGTCGTGCTGCTCCGCGAGCTCCAGGAGACCGCGGCGGGCGGACGGCGCCTCGTGCACCACGAACTGCGCGGGCACCGTGCCGCCCAGGACGGCGGCGGCGTGGTCCAGCACCGCGTTCGCGGCGTCGCGGGTGAAGGTGTGCCACTCCGCGTCGTCTCGGCCGACCGTGCGCGGCCACGTCTCCGGGATCACGGTCGTGACGATCAGGTCGGTGTCCGCCGACCGCGCGAGCATCGCCGCGAGGTGCAGCACCGATGCCGATCGGCTCGCGGGATTCAGGCCGACGAGCAGGCTCATCGTTCGCCGTCCTTCCGTCGTGCGGCTGCGGCCTGGCGCACCGCATCGGTGCTGGGCTGGGCGACCGTGGTCGTGTACGGCAGGTCGGCGGCTGCGACGACCGGGTGGCCGACCGCCAGGGCCGAGTGCGTGCGTCCGTAGAACCAGTAGAAGACGAGGAACACGGCGGCCCAGATGAGGAACACCACGATCGTGATGACACGCAGCTGCGTGATGATCGCGATGCAGCCGATGATCGACAGGATCGGGATCGTCCAGCCCAGCGGCAGGCGGAAGCCGCGTTCGAGCTCGGGCTCGCGGACGCGCAGGATGATCACGCCGATCGACACCACGAGGAAGGCCACGAGCGTGCCGATGCTGGTCATCTCGGCGAGGAAGTTGATCGGCACCACGGCGGCGAGGATGCTCGTCGCGATCATCACGATGACCGTGTTGTTCACGGGCGACAGCGTGCGCGGGTCGACCTTCGCGAAGACGGGCGGGATCATCCCGTCCCGGGACATCGCGAACAGGATGCGGGTCTGGCCGTAGAGGCAGACCAGCGTGACCGAGAAGATGGAGATGATCGCCCCGATCGCGACGACGGTGCCCGGCCAGCTGGATCCGATGATGTTCTGCAGGATCGCGGCCAGGCCCGCGTCCTGGTTCTCGAACTTCTCCGGAGCCTGGGCGCCGAGGGCGGCGAGGCAGGTGAGCACATACAGGGTGATGATGATGCCGAGGGCGAAGATGATCGCCAGCGGCAGGTTGCGCTTCGGGTTCTTCGCCTCGTCGCCCGCGGTCGAGACGGCGTCCAGACCGACGAACGAGAAGAAGATGATGCCGGCGCCGCCGACGATGCCGGCGAATCCCGCGGGCGCGAAGTTGTGGAAGTGGTCCGCGTTCCATCCGGTGAACGCGACCGCGCAGAAGAACAGCACGACGGAGATCTTGACGACGACCATGATGCTGTTGACCAGGGTGGACTCGCGGGCGCCCCGCATCAGCAGCAGGCCGCACAGCACGATGACGATGACCGCCGGCACGTTCACGATGCCGCCCTGCTCCGGGGCCTGGGACAGCTGCACGGGCAGCTGCCAGCCGAACAGGTTCAGCAGCAGCTGGTTGACGTACTGCGACCAGCCGACCGCGACTGCCGCGGTGGAGACGCCGTACTCGAGCAGCAGACACGCGCCGACCGCCATCGCGGTGCCTTCACCGAGCGTGGCGTAGGCGTAGGAGTAGGTCGATCCGGAGACGGGCACGGCTCCCGCCATCTCGGCGTAGCAGAGGGCGGTGAGGCCGGCGACGACGCCGCCGATCACGAACGACCAGATCACGGCGGGACCGGCGACCGGCACCGCCTGCGACAGGATGAAGAAGATTCCTGTGCCGAGGGTGCCGCCGACGCCGATCATGGTCAGCGAGAAGAGTCCGATGCTGCGTTTCAGATGCACCTCGCCGGCGCCGACGGGCGTGGTCGGCTTCCGGCGCAGCAGCTGCTGGGCGATGGTGGGCATTCCAGTCTCCTTTGATTGGATGGGTGATCCTGCGCGCTATCCGGGTTCGGCAGGATCGGGGCTCAGTCTTCTCTCGTCACCCGGAACCGCGCTACATCGGGATCGACCGCGCCGCGGACGTATCCGCTGGGAGACGCGGCGACCGCCTGAAGGAAGGCGACGGTCTGCGCCGTGATCTCCTCGCCGGGGATGACGTTCGGGATCCCCGGAGGGTAGGCGGCCAGGGTGTCGGCCGAGATGCGGCCGATCGCCTGCGCGGCGGGGACGAGCTCGGTGCCCGCGAAGTACGCGTCGCGGGGGAGCATGCGCAGTGCGCCCGAGGGGGGCAGCGCGGGGAAGCCGGCGGCGTCGGCCTGAGCGCGCTCGGCATGAGCCTCCTCGGAGTCGACCGCCGTCGACAGCGCGCGATGCACGTGCTCGAGGTCGGGGGTCTTGCCGGCACCGATCAAGGCGACGAGCGCGGTGGCGGTCGAGATCTCGAAGTAGATGCCCTCGACCTCCAGGAGGTGCTGACGCAGCCAGTGGCCGCTCACGCCCGTCGCCGAGACGTCGATGGGGACCCGCAGCGGGTCGGTCGCGACGATGTCGTCGAACGCGCCGAATCCGTCGCTGAGAACCGAGAAGCGCGGATCCTCGCGCAGCGCGGTGCGGAAGGCGTTCGCTCCGGCGATCGACCGGCCGATCTCGCCGGCACCCGTCATCAGCGAGTGCCGCGCGATGTCGAGGGAGGCGGTGAGCAGCGCCGAGGACGACGTCGATGACGTGGTGGAGACGGCGCGTTCGATGAGCGGCTCGAGACGGTCGGCGTAGGGGCCGTCGCCGAGATGAAGCATGGCCGACTGGGTGAGGGATCCAGCGAGCTTGTGCGTGCTCGAGACGACGAGGTCGGCGCCCAGTCGGGTGGGCGATTCCGGCAGGTCGGGGTGGAACCCGAAATGCGGTCCCCAGGCGCCGTCCACGATCAGCGGGGCGCCGTGCGCGTGCGCGACCTCGGCAAGACCGGCGACGTCCGCCACGGAGCCGAAGTAGCTCGGCGAGACGATGTAGACGGCGCTCGCGGGCTGCCCGCGCTGGGCTGCGGCGGTCAGCGCGTCGTCGAGGGCGG
This sequence comes from Microbacterium sp. 8M, assembly GCF_902506375.1. Lineage (GTDB taxonomy): Bacteria > Actinomycetota > Actinomycetes > Actinomycetales > Microbacteriaceae > Microbacterium. Next base: position 2,161,409 of record NZ_LR733284.1, on the reverse strand, counting down.
TGGGGGAGACGCCGTGGGCGATCCCGTAGCGGGTGTCGACGGAGGGCAGCACGAACGACGGCGTGAGCCCCGCGGTGAGCACGCCGTCGCTGAAGCTCGAGTGAGCACTGCGTTGGGAGAGGATGTTCGCGCCGAGGCCGCGCACTGCGAGCGCCGCGATCCGGTTGGCCTGCGAAGCCCCGCCGGCGAGGAACCAGGTGCGCCGTGCTCCCCAGGCGTCGGCGGCGAGCTCGAGGGCCTGCGCCAGCGGCGAGTTCTCGCCGAGGTCGATGTCGTCGAGCAGCATCGGGACGTCGAGCTGCAGCACGCGCTCGCCGAAGTACTCCGCGAGACGAGCGCTGATGCCCCGGCCGTTGCCGCTGTGGCCCGGCACCATCAGCTGGATCGGCGCGCGGCTCGCGTGACGCTCCAGCGCGTCGGCGTAGGGCGTCGCATGGTGGCGGTCGGTGGCGGCGCCGAGCGGGATGCCCGGCTCGGACGCGGCCGCGGGCGACGGCGCGACGAGGACGGACTCGGAAGCGTGCATTCCCCCATGGTGAGGCTGCAGCGCTCGACGAGGAATCCCCCGAAGTTCGCTCAGCCCCCATATTCTGTATGTGACTCAGTGCTTCTCTGAAGCCGGATCAACATAGGAGGTTGGTGTCTCGTGGTCGATCTCCGTCAGCTCGAGGCACTCAGAGCGGTCCACGCCGAAGGATCCGTCACGGCGGCCGCGCGCTGGCTCGGCTGGGGGCAGCCCACGGTCGACTATCACCTCAAGAATCTGGAGCGCCTGGTCGGCGCCGAGGTGCTGGTGCGCTCGCCGCGGGGGAGTCGGCTGACACCGGTGGGGATGCTTCTGCTGGAGCGGGCGCAGGAGATCCTCACCCTCAGTGAGCGCGCGATCACCGATGCCCGGGAGCTGACCCAGACCGGCCGGACGCGGCTGCGCTTCGGAACCTTCACCTCGGCGGCGCAGCTGCTGCCCCCCGTCGTGCTGCGGCTGAACGATCAGGGGATCGAGCTCGACGTGGTGCTCGAGGAGGTGCCCTCGCTCGTGGATCGCAGCAACCGCGGCGAGGTCGATGCCGCGCTGGTCTACACGGTTCCCGGGTACGCACTCTCGTTCCGCTCCACCGTGGCGGCGATCGAGGTGCACCGGGATCCGCTCCTTCTGACGCTCCCGGTGGGCCATCCGCTCGCATCGCGCACCTCGATCGACGTCCCCACGCTGCTGACGCTGCACGACGAGCGGTGGATGTTCGCCGCGGCGCCGGGCGACTCCATGGACACAATCGTGGTCGACACGTTCGCCGCCGCCGGTCACACGCTCGAGATCGCGATCCGCACGGACGACTTCCAGGTCATGCTGGCCATGACCGGCGCGCGCATGGGGATCGGCCTGGTGCCCCGCCTCGCCGCGGTCGGGGCGCACCCCGGGATCGTGCTGCGACCGATCGACGATCCGGCGTTCGTGCGATCGGTCCTCGTGGCCGTGCCGGCGGCAGGATCCGGCCGGCGTCCGTCAGCGGCGGTGCGTCAGCTCGTCGCCGCGGTCCGTGACGGCTTCACCGCGCTGCGCGCCGAGGCGGAGGCCGAATGAGGAGCGCGGACGAGTGGTCCTCGGACACGCCCGGCGTCACGGAAACGAGGGCCCGATTCGCATCGGGCTGAGGCCGTGTTGTAAGCTGAGTGAGTTGTCGCGGGAGGCCGCGAACAGCATCTGGGCCTGTGGCGCAGCTGGTAGCGCACCTGCATGGCATGCAGGGGGTCAGGGGTTCGAGTCCCCTCAGGTCCACCACGAACCCCCGTGATCCGAGTGATCCCGGGGGTCTTGCCGTATCCGTGGCACGTCGTCGCTCTCGACGTGCCACGGATGCGCGGACGGCCGGCCCGCTACGCCTGACCGCGCTCGAAGTACGCGACGAGGTCGGGGTCGAGCGGGGGGACCGCGATGGCCGATCCGTCGCCGCGCAGGGAGTCGGTCGCCAGGATCCCGGCGGCCACCGCCTCGCGTGCGGCGATGGGTGATGTCTCGGTGAGGCCGCCGTCGCGGACGAAGCGCAGGAACTCCGCGATGAGCAGCGCGTCAGCGCCGCCGTGGCCCGCATCGCCGACGTCGGGGATGGTGAAGGTCTCGTCGGGTGCCGCGGCACCGCGGTGCCGGGTGTTCCACAGCGCCACCGTGCCGCCGGGGGCGTCATCGAGGTTCTCAATGCGGCCCTCGGTGCCGATGACCGTGTAGTTGCGCCAGTAGTCCGGGGTGAAGTGGCACTGCTGGTACGAGGCGAGCACGCCGTTGGTGAGATGCAGGTTCACCATCGAGATGTCCTCGACGTCGACGACCGGGTGCAGGCCCGTGAGCGAGGTCGGGGGCCAGTTGTCCAGACTGAACCAGTCGGGCATGCGCTCGCCGGAGCGATCGCGGCGGTCGTCGATCCCGCCGTACACCGACAGGGATCCCATCGCCGCCACCCGGTCGGCGTACGCTCCCGCCAGCCAGTGGATCACGTCGATGTCGTGGGCGCCCTTCTGCAGCAGCAGGCCCGTCGTGCGCCTGCGGTCGGCGTGCCAGTCCTTGAAGTAGTAGTCGCCGCCGTGGCCGACGAAATGGCGGCACCAGATCGCCTTGACCTCGCCGATGCGTCCCTCCGCGATCAGCTCGCGCATGAGGGTGATCACCGGCATGTGCCGCATGTTGTGGCCGATGTACACGCGCGTCCCGGTGCGGCGGGCGGTGGCGAGCATCTCGTCCGCGTCGGCGAGGTCGATCGCCATCGGCTTCTCGCAGAACACGGCGACGCCGGCCTCCAGGGCGCGGATCGCGACGGCGGCGTGGGCGTCGTCCGGCGTCAGCACGAGCACGGCGTCCAGCCCGCTGGTCAGGAGCTCGTCGAGGGAGTCGGTGATGAGGGCGTCGGGAAGATCGGCTCGGGCGGTCTCCCGCGCGGAGGCGGCGCTGTCGCACACGGCCGCGATGTGCGATCCGCGCCCGGGGCGATGCGCCTCCTCACGCAGGCTGCGACTGCGCGCGCCGTATCCGACGATGCCGATTCTGAGGTCCATGAAAGCTCCTTGGAGTGGGTGAGAGGGCGCGCACGAGCGCGCGACGATGAGGGTCAGCGCCGGGGTGCGGAGAGGTCGGTCGACTCGCCGGGCAGAAGAGACCAGGGGAACTCGTGCAGCCGCGGGGGACCGGCGTCCGCGGACAGCGCCCGTCGCACGATGATCTCGGCCTGCCGGCGGTAGAAGTCGGTGGGGCCGACGGTCGTCAGCGTCGGCGCGATCTGACGGGCGTCCGGTGTGTTGCCGACGCCGATGACCGCGACGTCGTGCGGCACGCGCAGCCCCAGCCGATGGGCGGCGTTGATGGCCGCGATCGCGGCGAAGTCGGTGGTCGCGTAGATCGCGGTCGGCCGCTGCGGCCTCGAGAGCAGGTCGAGCGCCGCGGCGAACGCGCTGGCGCTGGAATCGCCGTAGGTCGCGGTCAGTCCGGGGTCGAGCGGGATGCCGCGCTCCTCGAGCGCGCGCACGTAGGGCGTGTATCGGGTCGTCGTGCGGGCGCTGTTCTCGACCGCGCCGGCGGCAGCGAGGCAGCCGATCACCGTGTGCTGCTCGAGCAGGTGCGCCATCGCCATCTCGCAGCCGGGGATCGCGTCGGAGCGGATGACGTCGAACCCGTCCGGCTCCAGCGTCTCCGAGAACACGACCAGCCGCTGTCCGCGGGCCGCGAGCGCACGCAGCTTCTGGTGCGACTCGGCCGTGCCGTTGGCGCCGTCGAGGTAGGCGACGTCGCACTCGATGCGCTCGAGAGCCGCCCCCCAGTCGCCGTCGGCCAGGATGAGGGTGGTCAGGCCGTGGCGGTTCGCCTCCACGTTGACGGCATCGGCGACGGCGAGCGACCACGGGTCGCTCAGCATGTGCAGGGACAGCTGCACCGTGCCGGTGCGTCCGGTGCGGATGGCGCGCGCCGCGGAGTTCGGGCGGTAGTTCAGCCGGTCGGCGGCTTCGAGGACTCGCCGTGCGGTGTCCTCGGCGACCCCGGCGCCGCCCGCCCTGCGTCCGGAGAACACGTACGACACCGTCGCCGTGGACACGCCGGCGGCGTCGGCCACCGTCCGCAGCGTCGGGCGGCGGGGCGCGCCGTCCGCGCGGTTCTGCTCGCGATGCGGCATCCGTCAGCCCTTCGATCCGGAGAACGCGATGCCCTGGATGAACTGCTTCTGCAGGAACATGAACGTCACGAGCATCGGGAGCGTCGCCAGCAGCGCGCCCGCCATGAGCACCGGATAGTCGGTTGTGTGCAGGCCGACGAGCTGGGAGAGCCCGACCGACAGGGGCATCTTCTCCGGATCCGTCGTGACCACGAGGGGCCACAGCAGGTCGTTCCACGACCACAGCACCGTGAACACCACGAGGGCAATGATGCCAGGCTTCGCCAGCGGGAGCATGACGCGCCAGAACGTCTGCCACGGGTTGGCGCCGTCGATGCGCGCGGCCTCCTCGAGCTCCGCCGGCATCGACATGAAGAACTGCCGCATGAGGAATGTGCCGAAGGCGCTGAAGATGCCGGGGACGACGAGCGCCTGCAGCGTGTTCAGCCAGCCCAGCGACTGGATGATCTCGTACTGCGGCAGCAGGTACAGCTGCGACGGCACCATCAGCACCGACAGGAACAGGACGAACACGATGTTGCGCCCGCGGAACGGGATGCGGGCGAAGCCGTAGCCCGCCATGGTGCACAGCGCGACCTGCCCGACGGTGCGGCCGATGGTGAGCAGCACCGAGTTCGCGAACATCTGCCCGAACGGCATCGACGCGAACACCTCCGGGAAGTTCGTCCACACCCACGGCTGCGGGAGGATCACCGGCGGTACCGCGACCGATTGGGTGAGCGTCTTGAACGCGGTGAGCGTCTGCCACACGAAGGGGAAGATCATCGCGACGGCGCCGACGATCAGGACGAGGTGGACGAGCCCGTGACCGCGGGCGCGGCGCCCGGCGGGTCGGCGGGGCGCAGGCGCGGCGTTCGTCACCGCGCGCGTGTCGAGCGTGAGATCACTCATAGTGCACCCACTTCTTCTGCAGCCGGAACTGGATGACGGTCAGGATGAGGATGATGACGAGCAACAGGAACGCGATCGCCGCCGCGTAGCCGCGCTCGTTGTCGATGAAGCCCGCCTGGTAGAAGAGGTAGACGATCGTCTCCGTGTTCGGCAGGGCGGGGTTGCTCTTGCCGAGCATCATGTAGATGAGGTCGAACACCTGGAGGGCGCCGATCACGCTCACGACGCTGACGAAGAAGATCGACGGGCTCAGCAGCGGGATGGTGATGGAGAAGAACTTGCGGATCGGGCCCGCACCGTCCAGATCCGCCGCCTCGAGGACGGTGTCCGGGATGCCCTGCAGGCCGGCGAGGAAGATCACGACGTTGGTACCCAGGCCGGCCCAGATCCCGACGACGGCGACGGCTACCAGGGCCGTCGACGGATCGGTGAGCCACGACTTCCCCTGGATCCCGAACAGGTGCAGGAACTGGTTCAGCACGCCGTAGTCGCCGTTGTAGATCATGCGCCAGACGAGCGCGATCGCCGCGGGCATCGTCACGACCGGGATGAAGTAGAGAGTGCGGTAGGCGCTGCGGCCCTTGAGGCCCGTGGTGTTGAGCAGCGCGGCGATCGCGATCGCGATCGGGATCCCGATGAGAGCGATGACCGTGTACTCGGCGGTGTTCAGCAGCGCATGGACCAGGGTCGGATCCTGGAAGAGCCGGACGTAGTTGTCGAGGCCGACGAAGGTCGACCCGCCGAACGGACCGGTCTGCGTGAACGACATCGCGAACGTGCGCACGGTCGGCCACAGGTAGAAGACGAGGAGGCCGAGCGCGGTCGGGCCGATGAACACGAGCGCCCACCATGCCGACTGCCCGGGGCCGCGCCCCCGCCGGCCGGAGCCGGGGACGCGCCTGCGTCCCCGGTCCAGCTCGGAGATCGGAGCGCTCTCGCGCTGTGCGATCAGATCCGACATGTCACTTCTTCTGCTCGGCGTCGAGGGCGGCCTGCATCTTGTCGGCCAGCTGCTTCATGCCCTCCTCGGCGGGCAGTGTGCCGGCCCACACCTGCGACAGGATGTCGGTCTCGAACTGCGTCCATGTGGAGGTGTTCTTCGACACCGGGTAGGGGACGGCGTCCTTCAGCCCGTCGATGTAGAAGTGCAGGTCGTACTGGGGCATGGCCTTGACCCACGCGTCCTGCGTGCCGTTGTAGGCCGGGATCACGGTGCCGGTCTCGGCCTGGATCTCGGAGGCCTGCTTGCCGCTCGCGAAGGCGGCGAACGCCTTCGCCTGGGCCACGTGCGGGCTCTTCGCGTTCGCGACGTTGGCGAGACCGTGGATGACGCTCTGGTTGCCGTCCGGGCCCTGGGGAAGGGGCGCGACATTGACCTTGTCGGCGATGTCGGGGTTCTGCGCGTAGCCGATCGCCGACCACGAGCCGGTCTGCAGCATCGCCACCTTGCCGGAGAGGAACATGTCCTCCGGGGCCGTGTCGGTCATCTGCTGCGCGGTCGGGGAGGAGCCCGCCTTGATGAAGTCGAGCCAGAACTGGACGCCCTTGAGCGCCTCGGGCGAGCCGTAGCCGGTCTTCTTGTGATCGGGGCTGATCACGTAGCCGCCGGCCTGGGGGATGGAGTCGTAGTAGTTCTCCTGGCTGTACTGCGGTGCCGCGATGCCGTAGACGCCCTTGGCCTTGTCGGTGAGCTTGGCCGCGGTGGCGGTCATGTCCTCCCAGGTCCAGCCCTCCTTGGGGTACGCCACGCCGGCGGCGTCGAAGAGCGCCTTGTTGTACCAGACGGCGACCGTGTCGAAGTCCTTCGGGGCGCCGTAGATCTTCCCGTCGTAGGTGTACAGGTCGACGAGGCTCTTCGGGTACTCCGCCGTGTCGATCTTCTGGTCGTCGAGCGGTGCGAGCACGCCGTTGGACGCGTACAGCTGGATGTGCGGGCCGTTCATCCAGAACACGTCGGGGCCCGATCCGCCCGACACGGCGGTCTGCAGCTTCGTCCAGTACTCCTTGTTCGGCGTCAGCTGGATCTTGATCGTGACGTTCGGGTGCTCCTTGTGGAACGCGTCGGCGATCTTCTGCATGGCCGGCTGCTGGTTCTGGTCCCAGATCGCGTAGGTCAGGGTGACCTTCTCGGACGAGTCGGCGCTGCCGCCGGCGCTGCCTCCCGAGCAGCCGGCCAGGGCGAGGGCCGCGACGGCCGCGGCGGAGACGGCGGCGATGCCGCGGACTCGAGAGGACAGATGTGGCATGGGTATCAGGTGCTCCTTCGAACGAGATAGTGGCCGCAGGCCGAACGATGTTAATCGTTTAGATGACCTTAGCCGGATCCAATTCTGAGCACAAGTGGCGTTTATGCGCGATTAACGCGCATAAACAATCATTGGCCTCACCAGTCGCTGCGGTCCCGCGCTGCTTCCAGATCGCGCAGGGCGCGGACGTCGTCGCGCGTCGCGACGCCGCCTCGCTGCAGGATCGAGCGGGGGAGCCAGGCGGGGAGCGTGAGCCGTACGCGAAGGGCGCGCGGGTGGTCCGAGGTGGAGCGCCGGGTCGTTCCGGCGGTGCGGGTGAGGCGGAAGGAGGGCTGGGAAGCGGTGGTCTCTGTCATGGCATTAAAGCTACGAACGTGCATTTACTGCCACCAGATGGCGGAAAGCCTTTCCTCATAAAGATTCAGCCATTACGCTGTGACCATGCTCCGCAGCATCGCCCTTCCCGTGATCGATGGCCTCGCCGTGTTCGAGTTCGGACTCCTGACCGAGGTGTTCGGGCTCGATCGCAGCGTCTATTCCGATGTCCCGGCGTTCGACTTCCGCGTCTGCGGCCTCGAGCCCGGCCGGCCCGTGACCACGCAGGTGGGCGCGCAGGTGGTGCCCGAGCACGGGTTCGAGGCGATGGAGACCGCGGACCTGATCGCGGTGCCCGCCGCCCGGGTCCGGCCTGCCGAGGAGTATCCGGCGGAGCTGCTCGACGCGATCAGGCGCGCATCCGACCGCGGCGCGATCCTGCTCAGCGCGTGCTCCGGCGCGTTCATCCTCGGAGCGGCGGGCTTGCTCGACGGCCGTCCGTGCACGACGCACTGGCGCTACGCCGAGGAGCTGCAGCGGCGCTATCCGACGGCACGCGTGGACCCCGATGTGCTGTTCATCGACGACGGCGAGCTCATCACCAGCGCCGGGACCGCCGCGGGCATCGATGCGAGCCTGCACCTCGTGCGCCGGGAACTGGGGAGCGCGACGGCGAACGTCATCGCCCGGAACATGGTCGTCCCGCCACAGCGCGACGGCGGACAGCGGCAGTACATCGAGCGCCCCGTGCCCCGGGTGTCCTCCGATGCCCTCGGCGACGTGCTCGCGCACATGAACGATCACCTCGCCGAGCCGCACTCGGTGGCGTCGCTCGCCCGGCGCGCGCACATGTCCAGTCGCACCTTCGCGCGGCGGTTCGTGGCCGAGACGGGCGTCACGCCGATGCAGTGGCTCGCGTCGCAGCGGGTGCTGCAGGCGCGGCTGGCGCTGGAGACGACCGATGCGACGATCGAGGAGATCGCGGTGTCCTGCGGCTTCGGCAGCGCCACCCTCTTCCGGCACCACTTCACTCGCGAGGTCGGCATCGCCCCGAGCGCCTATCGCCGGTCGTACGCCTGCGACGCACCGTTCCCGGACCCGGATCCGGCCGCGTCGCGCGGCGAGCTGCTTGCGACGCACTAGCGCCTGGGCTCGCGCCCGCACGCGCCCCGCGGGAACAGCGCGCGCGGTCGTGACGTTGCACTGGCGGTGGACATCCTCGACAGCATCGTGATCGGCGCCGGCCAGGCGGGGCTCTCGACCTCGTACCACCTGCGCCGGCTCGGCATCCCGCACGCGGTGCTGGACGCGGACGACGCACCGGGCGGCGCCTGGCGGCATCGCTGGGACGCGCTCACGATGCAGGACGTGCACGGCGTCGCGGAGCTTCCCGGGGCCGTGCCGCCTCCGCGCACCACGGAGCGGGCCAACCGCGCCGTGCCGGCGTACTTCTCCGCCTACGAGAGGGCGCACGACCTCCCGGTGCTGCGCCCCGTGCACGTGGACCGCGTGACCGATGACGACGGGATCCTGGTGGTGCACGCCGCGGAGGGCACGTGGCGGTCGCGCACGCTGGTGAACGCCACGGGCACCTGGACGCATCCGTTCCTGCCGCACTACCCGGGCATGGAGACGTTCCTCGGCGAGCAGTTCCACACCGTCGACTACCCCGGGCCGGAGCGCTTCCGGGGCAAGCGCGTGCTCGTCGTCGGCGGCGGCGCGTCGGCCGTGCAGTTCCTGGGAGCGCTCGCCCCGATCACGGACGTGCTGTGGGCGACCCGCCGGCCGCCGGTCTGGCGCACGGACGACTTCACCCCCGAGGCGGGCGCCGCCGCGGTGGCGCTTGTGGAGCAGCGCGTCGCCCAGGGGCTCGCGCCCCAGAGCGTGGTGAGCGTCACGGGCCTCATGCTGCGGCCGCAGGAGCAGGAGGCCGCCCGGCTCGGCGTCTACGACGCCCGGCGGCCGATGTTCCAGCGCATCGAGCCCGACGGCGTGCGCTGGGCGGACGGCTCCTTCGAGCATGTGGACGCGATCCTGTGGGCCACCGGCTTCCGTCCCGCGATCGCGCACCTCGCCCCGCTGCACCTGCGCAGCGAGCGCGGCGGGATCCAGCTCGATCACGGCGGTCGGGGCACTACCGCGGTGAAGGATCCGCGGATCCAGCTGGTCGGCTACGGTCCTTCCGCCAGCACGATCGGGGCGAATCGCGCCGGACGCACCGCAGCCCGCGGCGTGCGGCAGTTCCTCGCCCGCGCGCCGATCGCCGCCGACGTGCGGTGAGGGTGCGTCGGTCCGCTCAGCGGATGATGTGGATCGAGCCCGTCGCGGTCGAGGGCGCCACCGGGCGCGTGATCCGCAGCAGGTCGGCGAGGAGCGCGCCGACCTTCGTGCCGATGCACAGGCTGATGAAGATCATCGGCGCAGCGGCGAGCGCGGCCGCGTCGAAGGAGGCGAGCGCGACCAGACCGACCGTCCCGGGCACCAGCAGCAGGAACGCCGGCTGGAACGACACCGTCGCGGGCATCGCCAGCGTCATCCGCTCCAGCACGCGGGCGGCGAGGAAGAGCAGGCCCGCCGTGATCCCGGTGGCGACGGTGCTGCCGGTGAAGGGGCTCAGCAGCATGAGCGCCGCATAGGTGCAGATCATCACGATCACGGTGGCGATCGTGAGCCGGAAGCCGGATCCGAAACTCAGCCCGATCCCGATCGCGAGCACCACGACGCCGATCCAGCTCCAGGCGAGCGGCGGCACCGCCTCCCAGCCGCCGTGCCCGGTGACGAGCGAGGTCTCGCCGACGAGCGCGGCGGAGTGCGGATCGACGCGGAGCCCCGTCGCGGCGGCGCCGGTGAAGATCCCGGCCGCCATGAACGTGAGCATGATGAGGCCGTAGACGAGCCGCGAGGCCCCGGTCACGATATCGGCCGCGGTGAGCTCGAGCAGCGCGTTCGTGATGAGCGCCCCGGGCACCAGCAGCGCCACCGGCGCGCACACGGCGAACAGCGGCACCGCGCCGAAGTCGAGTCGGTCGGCCACCACCCCGACGACGAGGGTCGAGATCAGCGACGCCACGAACGGCACCACGGCGGCCGCTGCCCGGATCCGCTCGGTGATGAGCACGATCGACGCGACGAGCGCGCCCACGAGCATCGCGAGCAGGACGGCCCACCAGGGGCACCGGAACAGCACCGCGAGCCCTGCGGACAGCAGGGCGCCGCCGAGCGCCGTCTGCAGCACGGGGTGGCGGCGCTCGAGACCGCGGATGTGCGCCACGTGCCCTGGCACCTGGTCGAGGGTGACGCGTCCCGCCTCGAGCCGCCGGGCGAGCCGCGAGGCGTGCGCGGTCTGCCGGAACGTGAGCGCCGGGCCGCCGCCGGCTGCGATGGTGGTCGCCCGCGGCACGCCGGGGCGGCTCACGAAGACATGCTCGGGGAGCACGGCGAACGCCAGCTCGGTGCCCGGGACGACCGCGTCGCGGGCGCGTTCGAGGGTGCCGCGCACGTCGGTCACCGACACGCCGGCGTCGAGCAGCAGCGCGCCGAGATCGCCGAGGGCGACATCCGGCGAGACGGGATCGGAAGGGGACATCACAGAGATCGTAGAACCTGCGTCGACCTAGGCTGGAACGCATGCGGTCGCGAGCGAGCAGGGCGCACGACGCGCGCCGGGTGATCCGACGCGTGTCCGCGGCGACCGCGGCCCTCGCCGCGCTGCTCCTCGCCACGGCGTGCGCGCCCTCGGGAGACGCTGCGGGGAAGTCTCCCACCGGCCGGCCCAGCGCGTCACCGACTCCGACAGTGACGGCGACCGCGCCCCCGACGCTCGCGGAGCGGACCCGGCGGATCGTCGAGCGCATGGACGTCCCGCAGCAGGCGGCCTGCGTGGTGATGGGCAACGCTCCCGGTACGGATCCCGCGGCGCTGCACGCCATGATGACCGGCGGCTTCGGCGGGTTCATCCTGATGGCCGGGAACATCCCGCCCACGTCCGACGGTCTGCGCGCCGTGACCACCGCCCTGACCGTCGACCCCGAGCTGCCGCCGCTCATCGCGACCGACGAGGAGGGCGGCGATGTGACGCGTCTGCCCTGGGACACCGGGCCCGGCGCCGACGTGCTGAAGTCCGAGCCGCCGAGTGCCGCCGAGGCCGCGTTCGCCACCCGCGGGAAGCTGCTCGCCGATGCGGGCGTCACGGTGAACTTCGGGATCGTCGCCGACGTGGCGCAGGGGCCCGGCTCCTTCATCTACTCCCGCTCGTTCGGTACGGATCCGGCCGCGGCGGCCGAGCGCGTCGACGCGGCCGTGCGCGGGGAGGCGTCGGCGGTGCGCAGCACCCTCAAGCACTTCCCGGGCCACGGCGCCGCGGAGGGGGATTCGCACCACACCATTCCGGCGACGACGATGGATCTGGAGACCTGGCGTGCGCAGGTGGCGCCGCCGTTCCTGGCCGGGATCCGGGCCGGAGCGCCGCTCGTGATGATGGGGCACCTCGCCTACACCGCCGTCGACGCCCAGCCGGCGTCGCTCTCGCCTACGTGGCACCGGATTCTGCGCGAAGACCTGGGGTTCCGCGGCGTCATCGTCACCGACGACCTCGACATGCTCGTCGACTCCGGCGACCCCGCCTACGCGGACGAGGTGGCCGACGCCGTGCGTTCGGTCGCGGCGGGCAGTGATCTCGTGCTCGCGCTCGACGGCGCGGGACCCGGCACCGCGCAACGGATCGCGGACGGCCTCGCCGCCGCCGTGCAGAGCGGCACGCTGCCGAGGGATCGCCTCGCCGAGGCGGCTTCCCGGGTGGTCGCGCTGCGTCTGCAGATCGCCGATCAGCTCGCCGGGCGCTGAATCCGGGGTGCTGAGCGCGGCCGGGCGCTGAACGTCCTTCGTCTCGCCCGCGGCTCGCTCAGGAACCGGAGGATCGCTCAGCAGCCGGAGGGACGCTCAGGAACCGGAGGGTCGCTCAGGAACCGGGAGCCCTGCGGATCCCAGCCAGGCGTCGAGGATCCGCGCGCGCAGCGCGTTCCCGCGCTCGGCGAAATCGCGCTGCCGGCGCACGTACTCGGCCTTGCCCTCGGCGGTCTCGATCCGCACCGGCTCGACGCCCCAGTCCGACAGGTCGTAGGGCGCCGCCTCCATGTCCAGGACGCGGATGTCGCGCGCGAGCTCGAACGCGTCCAGCAGCAGCTCGCCCGGCACCAGCGGGCCGAGCTTCATCGCCCACTTGTACACATCCATCCCTGCGTGCAGGCACCCGGGCTGCTCCAGCTCGGGCTGGGTCTCACGGGTCGGGGCGAGGCGGTTGCGCGGCACCGCGTCCGGCGTGAAGAACCGGAACGCGTCGATGTGCGTGCAGCGCAGTTCGCCCTGCTCGACCACGGCATCCGTGCCGGCCTGGCCGAGTCGCAGCGGCACCTCGTGGCGGTGCTCCGGCGTGCGGTACACCATGGCCCACTCGTGCAGCCCGAAGCAGCCGAACTGCCCGGGGCGCGCCGCGGTGCGGGCGAGCATCGCGTGCACGAGCCGTGCGAGCTCGGGCTTGTCCGCCTGGTACCCGGCCGCATCGGGTGCGTAGGCGTCGCGACCCGGTGCAGGGGAGTACCAGCGCCATGCCGCCCGCTCCGGCGCGTCCTCGAGGACGACACCCGCTCCGGGGTGCCAGCGGCGCAGCTGACCCGGCTTGTACCCGTAGTAGGTGAAGAGGAAGTCGTGCACCGGATGCTTCTCCCGGCGGGCCTGCCTGGCACGGCGCTCCGCGGTCAGCGCGTCCGCGCGTGCGGCATGCGCTTCGGCGCGCGCCGTCCATGCGGCGCGGTCGAGGCGCGCAGGGGGAGGCCCCGCCACCGCGTCGGGGCGGACGGGCGCGTCGGCGGCCTGGATCATGGCTCGGCGCGGACGACGCCGACCTCGATGAGCTCGTCGAGGATGCCGGCGCCGTCCTCGGCGCTCACCCAGGGGGCGAGGTCATCGGCCTCGGGCTGCTCGCCGTCGGCGCGGGCGGCGGCGCGGCGGCCGGCGAGCACGCCCTCAGCGGGGAGCAGGCGACGGATCGCGACTGCGGCGACGTTGTCCGGGTGCTCGATGAGGAACTGCCCGTAGATCGCCTCGTCATGCTGGCCGTCGTCGCCGATGAGGAGCCAGCGCACATTCGGGAACTCCTCGGCGAGACGCTCGAGGTTCTGCAGCTTGTGCTCGCGACCGCTGCGGAACCAGCGCTCGTGGGTGGGCCCCCAGTCGGTGAGCAGCATGGACCCGGCGGGGAACAGATGCCGGGAGAGGAACCGGTTCAGCGTCGGCGCCACGTTCCAGGCGCCCGTGGAGAGGTAGATCATGGGGGAGCCCGGGTTGTCCCGCATGAGCCGCTCCAGCAGCACCGCCATGCCGGGCACCGGGGTGCGGGCGTGCTCGTCGACGACGAACGAGTTCCACGCGGCGATCAGCGGGCGCGGCAGTGCGGTCACCATGACGGTGTCGTCGACGTCGGAGACCACGCCGAAGCGCACGTCCTCCGCCACGACGAACACGCGGGCGGGGGTGGGCTCCTGGCCCTCGACGGTCATCGTCACCTGCTGCCACCCGGCGTCGAGCTCGGCCTCGATGCGGCAGTCGATGACGCCGCCGCGGTCGGCCGCGACCTCGTGCGTGCGCCCGGCGACGGTGATCGTCACCGTCGCGAAGCTCACCGGGATCCCGACGAAGCTGCGCCAGCCGCGCACGCTCGCGTCCTTGCCGCCGCGGCGGCTCTTGGGCAGGATCAGGACCCGTCCGACGACCCGGATCCACCCGGGGCCGCCGTAGCCGGGGAACGGCACGACCGTCGCGCTGCGGCCGCGCCGGCGGGCACGTCGTTCGCGCCAGGAGTGGAAGCGATGCTCCAGGCGGGCGAACCAGTGGATCCGCACGGGCGCGGACGAGGAGGAAGGCATAGGGACTCCAGTCTCCCATGTCCGGCCCGGATGCTCACCCCGGCCCGACCCGGGATGCGCCACGGCCTGGGATAATCTGTAGGTTGCCCTGTTTCCGGGCGTTCTTCTCCCCCTGCTGCAGAGAATGGTCGTCGCGTTGTCTGAGAACCCGTCCCACACCCCGTCGAATGAGGACTCGCCGTCGGTGCACGAGCTGCTCCAGGACAAGTGGCAGGCCTACTGGGCGGAGAACGAGACGTTCAAGGCCGGCGGCAGCGAGGATGTGCGGCCGCGCAAGTACGTGCTGGCGATGTTCCCGTATCCCTCGGGCGACCTGCACATGGGGCACGCCGAGAACTACCTGTACTCGGACATCGTCGCGCGCTTCTGGCGGCACCGGGGGCACAACGTGCTGAACCCGATCGGCTGGGACTCGTTCGGCCTGCCCGCGGAGAACGCCGCGATCCGCCGCGGGGCGGATCCGCGGGAGTGGACCTACCAGAACATCGCTCAGCAGAAGGCGAGCTTCAAGACCTACGGGGTGTCATTCGACTGGAGCCGCGAGCTGCACACCTCCGATGAGGAGTACTACCGCTGGAACCAGTGGCTGTTCCTGAAGCTCTACGAGCGTGGGCTGGCCTATCGCAAGAAGAGCCCGGTGAACTGGTGCCCGAACGACCAGACCGTGCTGGCGAACGAGCAGGTCGTCGACGGCCGCTGCGAGCGCTGCGGCGCCGAGGTCGTGAAGAAGAACCTGACGCAGTGGTACTTCCGGATCACCGACTACGCCGACCGGCTGCTGGACGATCTGAACCAGCTCGAGGGGTTCTGGCCGCACAAGGTGCTGCAGATGCAGCGCAACTGGATCGGCCGCTCTGTCGGCGCCGACGTCGACTTCGAGATCGAGGGCCGCGAGGGCGTCGTCACGGTGTTCTCGACGCGTCCGGACACGCTGCACGGCGCGACCTTCATGGTCGTGGCGCCGGACTCCGACCTGGCGGCCGAGCTGGCCGCGGGGGCGAGCGAGGACGTCCGCAGGCGGTTCGCGGAGTACCTGACCCAGGTGCAGAAGACGAGCGAGATCGACCGCCAGTCGGCCGATCGCCCGAAGACCGGCGTGTTCCTGGACCGGTACGCGATCAACCCCGTCAACGGCGAGCGCCTGCCGATCTGGGCCGCCGACTACGTGCTGGCCGACTACGGCCACGGCGCGGTCATGGCCGTGCCCGCGCACGATCAGCGCGACCTGGACTTCGCGCGCGCCTTCGACCTGCCGGTGAAGGTGGTCGTGGACACGACCGCTCCGATCACCGGCGCCCTGCCCGTGATCGAGGTGGACGAGGACGGCGTGCCGATCGAGCCCGCGGAGTCGCTGGACGACCAGCACCCGGCGAAGACCGGCATCGCCCTGACCGGTGACGGCCGCATGATCAACTCGGGCGAGCTGAACGGGCTGTCCAAGCGCAACGCGATCGCGCGCGCGATCGAGCAGCTGGAGGCGGCCGGCAAGGGCCGTGCGGCGAAGAACTACCGCCTGCGCGACTGGCTGATCTCCCGGCAGCGCTTCTGGGGCACGCCGATCCCGATGCTGCACACGCAGGACGGCGAGATCGTGCCGGTGCCGGAGGACCAGCTGCCGGTGCGCCTGCCCAGCGTCGAGGGCCTGGACCTGTCCCCGAAGGGGACCAGCCCGCTGGGTGCGGCCGAGTCGTGGGTGCGCACGGTCGACCCCGCCACGGGCGAGCCGGCTCTGCGCGACCCCGACACGATGGACACGTTCGTGGACAGCTCGTGGTACTTCCTGCGCTTCCTGTCGCCCGACAGCGACAGCGTCGCCTTCGACGTCGCCGAGGCGCGGCGCTGGGCGCCGATCGATTCGTACATCGGCGGCGTCGAGCACGCGATCCTGCACCTGCTGTATGCGCGGTTCATCACCAAGGTGCTGTTCGACATGGGCCTGATCGACTTCACCGAGCCGTTCTCCAGCCTGATCAACCAGGGCATGGTGATCCTCGACGGCGCCAAGATGTCCAAGAGCAAGGGCAACCTGGTGCTGTTCCAGGAGGAGCTGGACGCCTACGGCGCCGACGCGCTGCGCGTCGCCCTGGCGTTCGCCGGCCCGGTGGAGGACGACAAGGACTGGAAGGACGTCTCCACCACCGGTGCGCAGAAGTTCCTCGCCCGCGCGCTGCGCGTCGCGCACGACGTGGCGAGCCCGGTCGACGTGGTCTTCGACGGCGGCGACGCGGCCCTGCGCCGGGTCACGCACCACCTGCTGGCCGACGCGCCGGCGCTGGTCGAGCAGACGAAGTTCAACGTGCTGGTGGCGCGCCTGATGGAGCTGGTGAACGCGATCCGCAAGACGATCGACTCTGGATCCGGCGCTTCCGACCCCGCCGTGCGCGAGGCCGCCGAGACCGTCGCGGTGATGCTGGATCTCGTCGCACCGCACACGGCCGAGGAGATGTGGGAGGTGCTCGGGCATGAGCCGTCCGTCGGCCTCGTCACCTGGCGTCAGGCGGATCCGCTGCTGCTGGTCGAGGACACCGCCACCTGCGCCGTGCAGGTGAACGGCAAGGTGCGCGCCACCCTCGAGGTCCCCGCCAAGATCGGCGAGGCCGACCTGGAGGCGCTCGCCCGTGCCGACGAGAAGGTGCAGCGTGCGCTGGACGGCAAAGAGATCGTGCGGGTGATCGTGCGCGCTCCGAAGATCGTCAACTTCGCCGTCAAGGGCTGAGTCCGTGCGCTCCGGGGGGAAAGGAGCGCGCGCCCTCAGGGTGATGAGGCGCCTGCTCGGCACGGTCGCGGTGGTCGCGGCGCTGGCCGGCGCCGGCGTGCTGCTCGCGTGGCAGCTGCCGCGGCCGATCAGCGAGACCAGCGCGATCGGCGCGCTGTGGCATCGGCACAGCGACGAGCTGGGCGCTGCATGGAACCCGGAGGCCTGCGCGGGCGGCGTCTGCGTGCAGGACTACCGTCGCGGCTCGATCTACGCCGGCGACAGCGGCTCGGCGCACATCGTGCGCGACGACGCGGTGGGCGAGGCGTTCCGCGAGCGGGGCGGAGTCGCGGCGCTGGGGCTGCCGATCGCGGAGGAGAGCGGATCCGCCGACCGGCCCTGGCAGGCGTTCCAGCGGGCCGGGATCTTCTCGGACGGCGGTGGGACCGCGCTCGTGCGCGGCCCCTTCTGGCAGTCGTGGCTGCGGTACTCCCAGGAACGCGGGGGGCTCGGCTTCCCGAAGACCGCGGAGCACGCCGACCGGCGGGGCACGCGGGTGCAGGAGTTCGTGAACGGCGTCGTCTACCTGCGGGACGGGAAGGCCGTGCCCACGATCTCGGACATCGCGTCCGCGCACCGCCGCACCGGTGGGGCGTTCGGCCCCCTCGGCTATCCGAAGTCCACCCAGCGCGCCGTCGGCGATCGTCTGGTGCAGGCGTTCGACGGCGGCGAGGTGTGGTGGTCCGGCGGCACGGGGGCGGTCTCGGTGCAGTCGCCGTTCCTCACCGCCTATCGTGAGCGCGGCGGGGTGGGCGGCGCGCTCGGCCTGCCGACGGCCGAGGCGTCCCGGGTGGCGGGCGGCTCGATGCAGCCGTTCCAGGGCGGCGTGCTCTACCGGTCCGACAGCGACGGCGCGATCCGCGCGACCTCGTCGGGCGACATCCAGACCCGCTACGAGGAGCTCGGCGGCCCCGAGGGCGAGCTCGGCCTGCCCGCGGGGGAGAAGGTCGACGTGCCCGGCGGCCGCTATCAGAGCTTCGCCGGCGGGGTGCTGCTCTGGCACGAGGGAGCCGGGGTGTTCCGGATGGATGCCGGCAATTTCGCCGTGTGGGCGGCGGATCCGGGGCGGTTCGGGTGGCCGGTCAAGGACTCGTGGACCGACGACCGCGGCGCGCATCAGGACTGGCAGAAGGCGCAGACGGTGCTGCGCGAGGGACGCCTGCTCGCGGTTCCGCAGACCCCGGTCGACGCGTCCACGGCCGTGCTCCTGTGCGATTCGCAGTGCGACGGCGATTCGTGGATCGAGCAGGGGGCGCGCGGCGCGGGCTTCCCGAACATCGTGAAGCTCGGATTCGGCGGATCCGGGTACCTGGCTCCCATCCGCGGGCTCGGAGCCGGATTCGCGGAGAGCGTCGCGAGCAACCGTCTCCTGCTGCCGGACGGGGATCCTGGAGTCGTGATCGTCACGCTCGGCGGCAACGACGCCGCGCAGCAGCGCGCCACCGTCGAGGTCGCAGCCGCCGAGGAGCAGTTGATCGGGGCGCTGCGCACGATCTATCCGCACGCGGCGATCGTCGTGGACGGTGTGATGAGCCGCAACGATGCCGCCCACGCGGCCCGGCGTGCGATGGACGCCGCGGTGACCGAGCGGGCGCGGCGGCTCGGCGTCCACGCCATCTCGGTCGCCGGGTGGGTCAGCGACTACGCCGCGCCCCAGGCGGACAACGTGCACCTGACGCCCGCGGGCCACGACAGGATCGGGCCGCACTACGCCGACGCGCTGCGCGCCGCGCTGGGGCGCTGACCGGGCGACGTCGCAGGGCCTCGGATCCGGTCAGAGCCGCTCGAGGGGGTTGGCCGCGAGCTTGCCGATCAGCCCGCCGTCGACGAGGCGTCGGGCGTGGCTGTGCGGCTTGCGCTCGGACTGCGCCTGCACGCAGGTGCCGAACTCGTCAGCCAGATCGAGGCGAGGGAAAGCGGTGAGCACCTCCTGGCGGAAGGCGAGGGGGATCTCCTCGTCGCGCCGCCCCGAGATGTCGAGTCCGGTCGCGATCTCCAGCAGATAGCCCTCGACGTCCAGCGCCGGATCCACGGACGGCCAGTTGTGACGCACGATGACCTCGTTGACGCGCCGCCGACGCTCGGCCGGCCAGCCGGCGCCCGCGGCCAGCGCCTCGCCGACGAAGCCGCCGGCCTCCTCGTATCCGAGCACGTGGTTGTCGTACTCGGGAGCGAGCCCGATGTCGTGCAGGAGCGCGGCCGTGTAAAGGAGTTCGTGGTCGATGCCGGAGCGGCCCTCGATCAGCGCGAAGGCTTCGGCCCACAGCCAGCTGCGCTGCACGTGGTGGGCCAGCGCCGGGGAGTGGAACTGAGCGACCAGTTCACGGGCGCCGCGGGTGGCGGCGGTGTCGGGCGGGAGGAAGTCGTTCAGGCGCATGGTCGCTCCGGTCGGGAGTGGGGATCGAGATCAGGCTATCCGGTGCAGCGGGTCGTCCTGCGCGGGCGCAGGGCGTACGGTGCGTGCGGTCATCATGCAGGGGGTCGGCCTCCACACCGATCCGGCGCAGGACGTTGCGCACGGGTTCCGGGGGAGGCCCGGATCCGGCTGTCTGCGCCGCCTAACGTCGGCGTGTGAGCGAGCAGGTGGAGTCCGAGAGCCCGGCGCCGGTGGCGCGCCCACCGCGGCGGCTGCGCCTCGGGCTGGGCGCCGCGGTGGTGGTGGCGCTGGCCGCCGTGTCGGTGACGGTGGGCATCGGGCTGCTGACCCGTTCCACGGGCACGGCGGAGATCCCCGTGAGCCCGGAGCCGAGCGCCGGCGCGTCCCGGATCTCGGCGGGGAGCGTCTACGTGCACGTGCTCGGTGAGGTCGCCAAGCCCGGGTTGTACGTGCTCGACGACGGCGCGCGGGTCGCCGAGGCGCTGGCGGCCGCGGGAGGCACCTTGCCGTCGGCCGATCTGACCGCGGTGAACCTCGCGCGAGCCGTCACGGACGGCGAGCAGATCGCCGTGCCCGCCGCCGGCGCTGCCCCGGCAGCCGGTGCGGAGCCCGGAGGAGGGGCGGGAACGGCTACCGGGGGCACGGCTGAGGCGCTCATCGACCTGAACACAGCCGACGCAGCGACGCTCGAGGAGCTGCCGCGGGTCGGTCCGGCGCTCGCGCAGCGCATCATCGAGTGGCGTACGACGAACGGACGCTTCACCAGCGTCGACGATCTGCTCGGGGTATCCGGGATCGGGGAGAAGATGCTGGCCGGGATCCGCGACAAGGTGCGGGTGTGAGCGCCGCCCCGCAGAACGCCCGAGTGGCGGCCGAGCGCCGCCGTCAGACATCCGGCCTGCCTGCGCCCGCGCCGCGTCGACGGCTGCGCGACGTGCGGATGGTGCCGGTCGCGGTCACCGCGTGGGCGGTGGCGCTGGTCGTCTGCTTCGCACCGCAGGCGGCCCCTGCGGTGATCGCCGCGGCGGTGCTCGGCGCGGTTCTCGCGGTCGCCGTGCACGCGCGCGGTCTCGTCCACGGGCCGGGGATCCGCGGGGGCGTGACAGGCGGGCCGACCGCCGGCTCGCGCTCGCCGGATGGCATGGGGATCGCGGCCGTGGCCCGGGCCGCGCCCCTGCTGGTCGTCTGCCTCGCGGTTGCCACGGGCATCGCCCTGTCCGCGGCGTGGGCGGAGCCGTCGCGGGAGCGCGCCGGAGCGCTCGCGGACCATGTGGTGACGGCCGAGGTCGGGGTCCGCTCACTGCCTTCGATCGGCGCGGATGGGCGGCTCTGGGCCGACGCCGACGCCATCCGCCTGGGGCCGCGGGGCCACCCGGAAGCTCTCTCCGTGCCGGTGCGGATCGGCGTGCCGCCGGACGACCGCTCGGGAACCCTCGGCCCGGGGACCGTGCTCCGGTTCGCGGCGCAGGTGAAGGGCACCGACGCCGGCGAGCGCGCCGCGGTCGTGCTGTTCGCGCAGGGGAGCGTGACGCAGGTGTCCCGTGGCGGGCCGGTCGAGGCGATCGCCGGGGACGTCCGGGCGGCGTTCATCGCCCGTACTCAGCGCCTCCCGGAACCCGGATCGGAGCTGCTGCCCGGGCTCGCGGTGGGGGACGTCCGTGCCGTGAGCGACGAGCTCGACACGGCCATGAAGGCGAGCGGCCTGTCGCACCTGACCGCGGTGAGCGGCAGCAACCTGGCACTCGTCGCGGCGGCCGCGTTCGGGATCGTCGCACTCTGCAGCGGCGGCCGAGCCCTGCGCATCCTGGTCGCGGCGCTCGCGCTGGCCGGTTTCGTGGTGCTGGTGACGCCGCAGCCGAGCGTGATCCGGGCGGCGGCGATGGCGGGCGTCGCGATGGCGGCGCTGCTGCTCGGGCGCCCGCGCGCCGGGCTGTCGGTGCTGCTGCTCGCCGTGACGGTGCTGCTGCTCGCGGATCCGCACCTCGCGGCGGCGCCCGGGTTCGCGCTGTCCGCCGCGGCGACGGCGGGACTCATCGTGCTCGCGCCGCCGCTGGCCGCCGGACTCGTCCGGTGGCTGCCCGGTCCTGTCGCGCTCGCCGTCGCGGTGCCGTTGTCGGCCCAGCTCGCCTGCGGGCCGATCATCGCGCTGTTCGCCGCGCAGCAGTCCCTGGTGTCGGTCGTGGCGAACCTTCTGGCGGAGCCTGCGTCGCCGATCGCGACCGTGCTCGGACTGCTCGCCTGCCTCGCCATGCCGATCCCGCCGCTCGCCGACCTCTTCGCGGCAGCGGCCTGGCTGCCCTCCGCGTGGATCGCACAGACGGCCGTGGTCACCGCTGGGCTTCCGTTCGCGACGGTCGCGGCGCCGGCGGGGATCGTCACGGCGCTCGTCGTGGCGGTGCTCAGCGCGGCCGTGTTCTGGGCGATCGTGCCGCGCCCACCGCTGCGGAGTCCGTGGCGCGCGATCCTCGGCGGGTTGCTCGCGGCGCTGCTCGGCACCGGCGCGGGGTGGGGGATCGTCGCAGGCCCCGCGGCGCTCCTGCAGAGGCCGTCGGACTGGGGGATCGCGATGTGCGACGTCGGCCAGGGCGACGCCGTGGTGGTGCGCAGCGCGGGCCGCACCCTGCTGATCGACACGGGGCCCGAGCCCGAGCCGCTGCGGCGCTGTCTCGCCGAGCTCGGCATCGGCCGGCTGGACGTGCTCGTGCTCACGCACTTCGATCACGATCATGCCGGCGCGTCCGACGTGCTCGTGGGCCGTGCCGATGTGGTGTTGCACGGGCCGGTGGACACGGCCGCGCATCAGCATCAGCTCGACCGGCTCGCGCGCGGGGGAGCACACATCACGAGGGCGTCGGCGGGCATGACCGGCCGGCTGGGGGAAGCGGACTGGCGGGTGCTCTGGCCTCGCCGGGACGAGAAGGTGTTCCCACCCGGCAACGACGCCAGCGTCATCCTCGAGGTCGCCGGAGGGGGAGTGCCGCGGTCGCTGTTCCTCGCCGATCTGTCCGCCGCCTCGCAGGGGATGCTGCGGCGGATCGCGCATCCGCGGCACGTCGCGGTCGTGAAGGTCGCCCATCACGGCAGCGCGGACCAGGATGCGCAGCTGTACGCGGATCTGGATCCGGCGCTCGCCCTGATCTCCGTCGGCGCCGGCAACGACTACGGGCATCCGCGCGCGGTGACCCTGGACATGCTGCGGGCCCTTCGCGTGCCCGTCCTGCGCACCGACCAGCGCGGGACGATCCTGGTGTCGCTCGGCGAGGTGGGGCTGCGGGTGTGGGCCGCACGACCTCCTCCGGCTGAGGTCCCGGGACCCGCGCCCTCCGCGACGGTCGAGACCCCGGGACCGGCGCCCTCGGCGACGGCGAGAGCGCCGTGAACGTCCGCCGCCGCCGGTACGCTGGAGGCATGCCTGCACCGCGCTCGTCCTCCGCCGCACGACGCGGGGGCAAGGCGACGAACATCCCGCAGGTGTCCTGGCGCGAGCCCCGGCCGGCGCCGATCGTGCTCGTGTCCGGGCCGGAGGAGATCTGCGCCGAGCGGGCGATCGCTGGCGTGCGCGCCTATCTGCGCGCCGAGGATCCGGCGCTCGAGGTCAGCGACCTGCGGGCGGACGACTACGAGTCGGGGAGCCTGCTGGCCCTCGCGTCGCCCTCGCTGTTCGGCGAGCCGCGCCTGCTGCGCATCTCCGGCGTGGAGCGCTGCACCGACGCGTTCCTCGCCGAGGCCGTCGCCTACCTGGAGCACCCGCAGGAGGGGGCCACCGTCGTGCTGCGGCACACGGGGGCGACCGTGCGCGGCAAGAAGCTGCTCGACGCGGTCCGCGCCGGCACCGGCGGAGGGATCGAGATCGCCTGCCCGGCCATCAAGCGCGACGACGAGAAGGCCGACTTCGTGGCGGGCGAGTTCCGCGCTGCGGGACGGAGGGTCGCTCCGCAGGCCTTGCGCGCCCTGGTCTCCGCCTTCTCCGACGACATCACCGAGCTCGCCGCGGCGTGCCAGCAGCTCATCACCGACGTGCAGGGCGACGTCACCCCGGAGCTCGTGGAGCGCTACTACGGCGGCCGCGTCGAGGTGTCCGCCTTCGTCGTCGCCGACACCGCCATCGCCGGCCGCCTCGGGGAGGCGCTCGTGGCACTCCGGCACGCGCTCGCATCCGGGGCGGATCCGGTGCCGATGGTGGCCGCGTTCGCGATGAAGCTGCGGTCGATGGCGCGCGTCGCCGGATCCCGGGAATCGAACGCGGCCCTCGCCGCCCGGCTCGGCATGAAGGACTGGCAGGTCGACCGTGCCCGCCGCGACCTCAGAGGCTGGAACGAGCGCACGCTCGGCCTCGCCATCCAGGCCACCGCTCGCGCGGACGCCGACGTCAAGGGAGCCGCCCGCGACCCGATCTTCGCGCTGGAGCGCATGATCACCGTGATCGCGACGCGGGCCCCTTACGGCGAGGCGCCCGCCGGGGCGCGCTGAGCGCATCCGCCGACGCCGTCGCGTGAGCTGCGCCACACGGGGCGCTGAATGCTGCGCTGTCTGGGGCGCGAACGACCCCTCCGGGCGGGAACGACGCCGCCTCGCCGACGACGCGCCGCCTCGGTCATGAATCGCGCCGCCTGGGGCGGAAACGACGAAGGCCCGCCCCAGACGGGACGGGCCTTCGGAAGAGTTCCGGCTCAGAGAGCGGCGACCTGCTTCGCGATCGACGACTTGCGGTTCGCGGCCTGGTTCGCGTGGATGACACCCTTGCTGACAGCCTTGTCGAGCTTCTTCGACGCCGTCTTCAGGGCGGCCTCGGCGGCAGCCTTGTCGCCACCGGCGATCGCCTTGCGGGTGTTGCGGACGGCGGTCTTGAGCTCGCTCTTGACGGCCTTGTTGCGCTCGTGCGCCTTCTCGTTGGTCTTGTTGCGCTTGATCTGCGACTTGATGTTCGCCACGGATGGAAACCTTCGTTCGAGTGATGGATGGTTGTGCCGGCCTGGCGGTAGAGGGGCGCCTCCGGCGGCGTGCAAGGGTGGGACCTGACACGCAAGCCAATCACCGATCTTATCAGGGATCCGTCCGGACTCCGAACCGGCGGATCGCGGTCGGAGCGCGTGGATCCGTGGCGCGTCGCGTGCACCCCGGCGCACCGCGATGGTGCATGCTGGCGGAGGACCCGAAGGAGCCGTCCATGCCCGTATCCGCCGCCCCGCTGGACCGTGCGCTGCTGCGCCGGCTGGGATTCTCCGCCGCGACCGCGGCGTTCCAGATCGAGGGGGCGAGAGACGAGGACGGCAGGTCCCGATCCATCTGGGACGACTTCGTCGACGTACCGGGGCGCGTGCGCGACGGCGCGACGGCGGATCCCGGCCCCGACAGCTACCACCGCGCCGCCGAGGACGTCGCACTGCTCGCGCACCTCGGCGTCGACCAGTACCGGTTCTCGCTCTCCTGGGTGCGGGTGCTGCCGGAGGGGCGCCCCAACCCGCAGGGGCTCGCGTACTACGACCGTCTCGTCGACCGTCTCCTCGACGCGGGCATCACACCGACGCCGACGCTGTACCACTGGGATCTGCCGTCCCGCCTGGAGGCGACGGGCGGCTGGCTGAGCCGCGGCACGGCGGAGCGGTTCGCGGAGTACGTCGAGGTCGTGGCCGACGCGCTCGGCGACCGGGTGCGATCGTGGTACACGATCAACGAGCCCGTCTCCACGACGCTGCAGGGCTACGCGATCGGCGAGCTCGCGCCGGGACGCGCGCTGCTCTTCGACGCCCTGCCGACCGTGCACCATCAGCTGCTCGCCCACGGCTACGCGCTCCGGATCCTGCGCGGTCGCGGCGCGACCCAGGTCGGCATCGTCAACAACCACACGCAGGTGCTGCCGGCGTCCACGTCGGACGCCGATCTGCAGGCGGCGTATCTGTACGACCTGCTGCACAACCGGCTGTTCGCGGATCCCGTGCTGCTCGGCCGGTATCCGGACCTCGAACCGCTCGGCGTCACCCTCCCGGTGCAGGACGGCGACCTCGCCCTGATCGGCGCCCGGAGCGACCTCTACGGCGTCAACTACTACAACCCGACGACGGTGGCGTCCGCGGAGGGACCCGTGCCGTTCGAGGTGGTGCCCACGCCGGGAGCGCCGGTGACCGGGTTCGGTCCGCTGTGGCCGATCGTGCCCGAGGCGCTCACCGACTTCCTCGTCGACGCGAAGGAGCGCTACGCCGATGCGCTGCCGCCCGTGGTGATCGCGGAGAACGGGGCGTCCTTTCCCGAGCCGGACCACGTCGACGGTCCGCTCGACGACGCCGGTCGCATCGGCTACCTGCACGGGCACCTCGCCGCCGTGCTCGACGCGATGCGAGCCGGGGTGCGCGTCGACGCGTACACGGTGTGGTCGCTGCTGGACAACTTCGAGTGGGCGGAGGGATATACGCAGCGCTTCGGGCTCGTGCACGTCGACATGGCCACGGGACAGCGCACCCCCAAGGCCTCGTACTCCTGGTATCGCTCACTCATCGAGGAGGCCCGGTCGTGACCGCACCCGCAGGATCCGTCGCCGGCGCTCCGAGGCGGGTGGGCCCGCTCTGGATGACGCTGTTCACGCTCGCGTGGCTGGCGATCTGGACGGTCCAGCTCACCCCGATCCAGCTGCTGCTGCCCTTGCAGCTGGACACGAACAGTCAGGGGGAGGACTGGATCCAGGGTGTCGTCTGGGCGGGCGTCGTGCTCTCCGTCGGCGGGCTGGTCGGCATCATCGCCGCGCCCGTGTCCGGGCGCTGGTCGGACCGCACCCGTTCCCGATGGGGCCGCCGACGTCCCTGGGCGATCGCCGGCTCCCTGGTGGCGGCGGCGGGACTGGTGCTCACGGGATTCGCGACCGGTCCGGTCGCGGTGGGCGGAGCGTGGATCGTGGTGTCGGTCGGCGTGTCGGTGGCGATGGCGGCGCTCACGGCGATGATCGCGGATCAGCTCAGCAGTCAGCGCGGATCCGCTTCGGCCGCGGCGAGCTCCGCCCAGGCCGTGGGGATCGTCGTCGGCGTGGGCGCCGTCGTGCTGCTCGGCCTCGACATCTGGCCGGCGTACCTGCTGCTGGCCGCGGTCATCGCGATCATCGGAGTGGGCACCGCTGTACTGCTCCCGGACGCCCCCGCGCACGAGCTTCCGCCGGCGCCGCCGCATGCGGCTGCACGCCGTGCCTCCTGGCGCGACCGCGACTTCCTCTGGCTGCTGGTCAGCCGCCTCGTCGTGAACATCGGAAACGCCTTCGGCACTTCGCTGCTGCTGTTCTTCCTGCTGTACGGCGTGTCGGTGCCGTCAGCCGACGCGGAGAGCGATCTGCTGCTGCTCATCGTGATCTACACGGTGTTCGTCGTGGTCGCATCGATCGTGGCAGGCATGGTGTCCGACCGCGCGTCGGGAAACCCGCTGCGCCAGCGCCGCACGCTCACCGCGCTCTCGGCGGTCGTGCAGGCGGTCTCCGGCATCGTCATCCTGATCAGCCCATCCCTGCTGATGACCTCGATCGCGGCGGCGATCATGGGCGCGGGCTATGGCGCCTACATGGCGGTGAGTCTCGCGTTCGCGACCGATCTGCTCACGGATCCGGACGACCACGCTCGTGACCTCGGCCTCGTGAACGTGTCGGCGCAGCTCGGTCAGCTCCTCGGACCGCTGCTGGGGGCAGGGCTCGTCGCGCTCGTCGGCGGGTTCTGGCTGCTGTTCGGCGCGGCGGCGCTGCTGTCGGTGGTCGGCGCCGCGATGACCTATGCGGTCAGGACGCGGTCTCCAGGGTCGCCAGCGCCAGTTCCAGCACCGCGTTGAACACTTGCGGGCGCATCGCGGTGACGAGGTGCGTGGTCCGCGGCACGACGATGAACTCGGCGTCGGGCGCAAGCCGGCGGTAGAGGGTCTCGTGGGTGCGGAGCTGGTCGAACTGCCCGTTCACGAACCACGTCGGCACGGTGATGCGCGGCACCGCCGACAGCAGATCGAGCGCGGACAGCGCGCGCAGGGCCTCGTCCTGTGCGGCCATCGCGTATCCGCCGGCGCCGAAGTCGTCGCGCGTCGAGGCGGGCAGCGTGATGTCGAGCACCCGCCGGCTCAGCCACAGCCCCCGGTCCGGCATCGCGTTGAGCGCACCCGCGAGGACGCGATAGGCGGCGAGTCCGGCGCCGCGGGGGAGTGCGGTGCACGACGCGCCGATCAGACCGGCGATCGGGGGCGGCTCCTCAGCGCCGGCGTACGCGGTGCAGAGCAGGCCGCCCATCGAATGCCCCACCAGCAGCACCGTGCCGTCGGCGCTGCGCACCGCGTCGTCGATCGTGCGCATCGCCTCGGCGAGGGTGAACCGCTCGTCCATGCGCGTGCCGTGCCCGGGCAGATCCACTGCCACCGAGGAGGTTCCCCGTGTCGCCAGGTACTCCTGCTGCGCGCGCCACATTGTCGCCGAGGTGCGGATCCCGTGCACGAACACCACGGAGACGGTCATGCGTCGAGTCTAGGAAGCCGCTCCGCAGACGCGAAAGCGGGGCCGGTGGCGAACCACCGACCCCGCTCCGGAAACGCGTGAGCTTACTTCTCCCAGCCCACGTTCTCCACGGGCGTGACGCCGTAGAGGTCCAGACCCACGTAGGGCTCGGGGGTCAGGTTGGCCAGACCCTTCTTGGCCGTGTAGATCGAGGGACCGTTGTAGAGCGGGATGACACCCCAGGTCTCCTTGATGATCTCGGGCTCGAGCTTCATCGAGGCCTCGGTCCACTTCTCAGCGGTCGGCTGCGACTCGACGTCCTTCTTGATCTTCTCGTCGATCGCCGGCGTGCTCGTGCCGGAGAGGTTGAGCTGGCTGTCGGAGCAGTACAGCTGGCAGAACCAGGCGGGACCGAACGGGTCGGAGTCGGTGAAGCGCAGGCTCACCGCGTCCCAGTTCTTCGTGGTGAGGTCGGTCGAGAAGTTCGCCGGTGCGCGGGTGTCGATCTTGACGTCGATGCCGACGGCCTTCTCCTGCTGCTGCAGCGACTTGGCGAGCGCGGCCTGGATGGGGCTGTCGCTGAACACCGGGTAGGTGACGGTCAGCTTGACGCCGTCCTTCTCCCGGATGCCATCCGAGCCGGTCTTCCAGCCCGCGTCGTCGAGCATCTTCTTGGCGGCGGCCGCGTCGAACTTCAGACCGGCGGTCTTGAAGCTGTCCTTGTAGCCCTTCTGGAAGGAGTACAGGTTCAGCGACCCGGCGGCGGGCTCGGTGTAGTTGAGGCCGTTCCAGGCGACCTTCTCCTGCTGCTTGATGTCGATCGCCATGAAGAACGCCTGGCGGACCTTGATGTCCTTCAGCTGCGGCTTGTCGCTGTCGAGCATCAGCACCGTCTTCGCGGTCTGCTGGGCGCGGTAGACCACGGCGTCCTTGACGCCCTTGACCTGGTTGATCGCGTCGGCGGACGCGGTCTCGACCTGGTCGACCTCGCCGTTCTTGAACGCGTTGAGCGCGGCGGAGCGGTCCATGCCGGTGAAGGTCACCTTGTCCAGCAGGGGCTTGTCGCCCCACCACTTCTCGTTCGGCTCGAACGACATCTTCTGGCCGTTCGCGTCGTAGTTGGCGACCTTGTACGGTCCGGCGCCCCACTCGGGGTGCGGGTTGCCGTTGTAGGCGTCGTTGTAGGCCTCGGGCGTGTTCACCTTGGGGTGCAGGATCCCGGTCAGGAACGGCATCTGCGGCCAGGCGAACTCGCTCTTGAACGTCACGATGACGTCCTTGTCGGTCGCGCCCTTGGTGACGGACTCGATGTCCTTGTAGCCGTCGGTGGCGTTCGCCTTGAAGGCCTCGTTGGAGCCGTTGTTGTCCTTCCAGGTCGTCTCGAAGGCGGTCCAGTCGATCGGGGTCCCGTCGTTCCAGACGGCCTTGTCGTTCACCTTCATGGTGACGACGGTCTTGCCGTCCTTCGTGGCGATGTCGTACTTGTCGAGGTACGCCGGGTTGGGCTTGACAGTGCCGTCCGGGTCCATCAGGAACACCTGCGGCATGTACCACGAGGTCAGGCGCTGGGTGTCCGCGCTGCCGTCTCCGTTGAACGGGTTCATCATGGGCGGGACCTCGTTGATGGCGAAGTTGACCTCGCCGCCCTGCTTGAGGTTCTCACGCGGCTGCGGGTTGTAGTCCGCCGTCTTGGTCTCGGCGGGCTTGTCGGTGCCGCCGTTCGAGCCTCCGGTCGCCGAGCAACCGCTGATGGCGATTGCCAGCGCCCCCGTGAGGGCGATGACGCCCCACAGCTTGTGCTGCCTTCTCATGGTTCTCCTTCGATGCCTTTCGGCTTGTTGGGGATAGGGGACAGTTAACCGGCGTGAACCGAAGACGGCTGGTATATCAGGGCAAACCGTTACCGTTTCGAGTTCAACGGCTCAGCGTCGGCTCAGCGCCAGTGGCACGCGTTCTCGTGGGCGTCCGAGCCGTGCAGAGCCGGGACGACGGTCTCGCAGCGGGTGCGCTGATCTTCGGGAAGCAGCTTGTACAGCGGGCAGCGCGAGGTGAACGCGCACCCGTCCCTTCGGTCCGCCGGACTGGGGAGATCGCCCTGCAGCACGATCCGCTCGCGCGTGCGCTCGATGTCGGGATCCGGAACAGGGATCGCCGACAGGAGCGCCTGGGTGTACGGATGCTGGGGGTTGTCGAAGATCTCGTCCACGTCGCCGTGCTCCACGAACTCGCCGAGGTACATGACCCCGACGCGGTCGGCGATGTGGCGGACCACCGACAGATCGTGCGCGACGAACAAGTAGGACAGTCCGAGCTTGACCTTGAGCTCGTCGAGCAGGTTGATCACGCCCGCCTGGATCGAGACGTCGAGAGCCGAGACCGGCTCGTCGAGGACGACGATCTTCGGGTTCGTCGCGAGTGCGCGAGCGATGCCGATGCGCTGGCGCTGGCCGCCCGAGAAGGCGCCGGGGAAGCGGCTCGCGTGAGCCGGGTCGAGTCCCACGAGATCCATGAGCTCGTCCACCCGGAGGTCGGCTTCGTCGCGCGGCACGCCGATGGCGCGCAGCGGCTCGGCGATCACATCGGCGACCGTCAGACGCGGATCGAGCGCGCCCATCGGATCCTGGAACACGATCTGCAGGTCGCGGCGGACGGCACGCTCGGCCTTGCCGCCGTGCAGGGTCGAGACCGGCGTGCCGGCGATGGTGATCTCGCCGTCCGTCTGCTTCACCAGATCCATGATCTGCAGCAGCGTCGTGGTCTTGCCGCAGCCCGACTCTCCGACGATGGCCATGGTCTCGCCCTCGCGGATGTCGAAGGTGAGGCCCTTCACCGCGTGCACCTCGCCGACCTTGCGCTTGAGGAACGCGCCCTTGGTGAGGGGGAACGTCTTGCGCATGTTGCGGACGTCGAGCGTGATCGGACGCTCTTCGCGCGGCACGCGATCCAGAGCGCTCGTGGGGATCTCCGGAACCGGGTACACCGGGAGCCCGCCGATGAGTCCGTTCTCGATCTCGTCGGCGCGCACGCATGCCACGCGGTGGTCGCCGCCCTCGCTCGTCGCGATCGACCGCAGCTCCGGCTCGCGCACCCGGCATGCCTCGGTGGCGATGGGGCACCGGGCGACGAACGGGCACTCGTCGGGGAGGTTGATCAGCAGAGGCGGATTGCCCTTGATCGGCACCAGTGGCGTCTTCTCGGCCTTGTCCACGCGGGGGATCGCGCCGAGCAGTCCGATCGAGTACGGCATCCGGGTCTCGTGGAACAGCTCGCGCACCGGCGCCTGCTCCACCGGCTTGCCCGCGTACATCACGAGCACGTCGTCGGCGGTCTTCGCGACCACGCCCATGTCGTGCGTGATCATGATGACGGCGGCCCCGGTCTCGCGCTGCGCGGTGGCGATGAGGTCGAGGATCTGCGCCTGGATCGTGACGTCGAGCGCGGTGGTCGGCTCGTCCGCGATGATCAGCTTCGGGTTGTTGGCCATCGCGATCGCGATCACGACGCGCTGGCGCATGCCGCCCGAGAACTCGTGTGGGAACGACTTTAGGCGCCGCTCGGGACTCGGGATGCCGACGAGGCGCAACAGCTCGATCGCGCGCGCCGTCGCGTCGGCGTGCGACATGCTGCGGTGCACCGTGAGAGCCTCGATGAGCTGGTCGCCCACGGTGAACACCGGGGTCAGCGACGTCAGCGGGTCCTGGAAGATCATCGCGATCCCGTTGCCGCGCAGCGCCGAGAGCTCCTTGTCGCTCTTGCCGACGAGCTCGATGCCGTCGTACATGATCGATCCGGTGACCTTGGCGTTCTCGTCGAGCAGGCCCATGATCGCGAGCGACGTGACCGACTTCCCGGAGCCGGACTCGCCCACGATGCTGAGCGTGCGCCCTGCTTCGAGGTCGAAGGAGACGCCGCGGACGGCGTCGACGCGCCCGGATTCGGAGGCGAAGCTGACGTGCAGGTCGCGGACGGAGAGCAGAGGAGCGGTCATGCGCGGCCTCCCGCCGCCGAGGTGGGATCGAGGGCGTCGCGCAGGCCGTCGGCGACGAGCGCCATGGAGACGGTCAGCAGGGTCAGCGCGAGCGCGGGGAAGTAGAAGGTCCAGGGTGCGCTCGAGACCGAGTTCGCGCCGATCCCGATGAGGGATCCGAGCGAGACGTCGGGGATCTTCACGCCGAAGCCGATGAACGACAGGCCGGTCTCGGTGATCACGGCACCCACGACGCCCAGGGTGAAGTTGATCACCAGCAGCGAGCCGATGTTGGGCAGCAGGTGGCGCAGCACGATCTTCATGCCGGGGACGCCCATGTACCGGGCGGCCTGCACGTACTCGCGCTCGCGCAGCGACAGCGCCATCGTCCAGATGACGCGCGCGGGGAAGAACCAGCTGATGAAGATCATCGCGGCCGAGATCACCCGCCAGTCACCGCCGGCGTTGGACGAGACGAGCGCGAGGATCAGGAACGTCGGCACGACCATCAGGAAGTGAATGATCAGCAGGATGATGCGCTCCGTGGTGCCCCCGAAATAGGCCGCCGCGGTGCCGACGATCGCGGAGATGACGGTGGTGCCGATCGAGACCGTGAGCGCGATCATGAGGGAGCGCTGCAGGCCCACCGCGGTCTGGGCGAACAGGTCGCCGCCGTCGGCCGCGGTGCCGAACCAGTGGGTTCCGTCGGGCGGCGTGCCGAGCGCCAGGAAGTCGAGCTCGCTGAAGCTGAACCGCGCGATCAGCGGACCGACGACCGCGAACACCACCAGAAGGGCGAAGATGAACACGCCTGCGACGGCAGGGCGGTTGCGGACGAAGCGCCGGTAGTAGAGCCGGAACGTCCCGATCCGCTTGCGCGGGATCCGTGCGGCCGTGGTGTCGGGCCCGACCGGGGGCTGGACGGTTGCGGAAGTCATGTCAGCTCACCCTCACTCGCGGATCGAGGACCACCACGGCGATGTCGGCGAGGATGGCGCCGATGGCCGTGAGCACGGCGCTGAAGGCGGCGATGGCCACCACTCCGTGCACATCGTTCTTGCCGATCGTCTCGACGAAGTACCGGCCCATGCCGTTCCACGCGAAGATCGTCTCGGTCAGCACCGCGCCGGTGAACACGGTCGGGATGCTGAAGGCCAGCTGGGTCGCGACCGGGATCAGAGACGTCCGCAGCGCGTGCTTGCGGATCGCCTGCTGCTTGGTCAGGCCCTTCGCCCGCGCGGTGCGCACGTAGTCGGCCTTGATGTTGTCCAGCAGCAGCGAGCGCTGCAGGAAGTGGTAGCTGGAGTATCCGATGAACACCAGTGCCACGGTTGGCAGGATCAGGTGCTGCAGGCTGTCGACGAGCACTGGGAAGAAGCCCGTGACTCCGTCGCTGGAAGCACCCGTGACGTAGAAGAGGCGGAAGCCGACAGCGTCGTTGATCGCGATCGCTCCGAGGACGATCGCGAGAGAGGCGACGACGATTGGGATGTTCATCGTGACGATCGAGATGCCCTGCCACACGCGGTCGGCAAGCTTGTACTGGCGCGACGCCGTGTAGACGCCGATGCCGATGCCGAGCACCGCCGCGATGATCGTCGCACCGAGCACCAGCTCGCCGGACACCCACATGCGGTACGCGATCTGATCGTTCACCGACTGCCCGGTCGGGCTGACGCCCCAGTTCCAGTGCAGCAGGATGTCCGAGAACCAGCGCCACCAGCGCTGCAGGAGCGGCTCGGCGTCATTGAGGTTGCGGGGCTCGAGGAGGCGATTGATCTGGTCCTCGCTCAGCGGAGGGCGACGTCCAACGTAGTTGCTACGCGGATCCAGGAAGGCCCACGCGAGGAAGTACGTGACATTGGTCGCCACCACGATCATGAGGAGCCAGCCGAGAACTCGGCGCAGCAGGTACTTGATCAAGATGGTGTTCTTTCTCTGGTCGCACACGCCGTACGGGATCTCCGACACGGCGCTGGATCGGTGCCGCATCGAGCACCGCCGGCGAGACCGTCATGTGGTGCTCCGCTCGTGAACGCGCATGAGACGGAGTGCAGTGACCCCTGGGACCCGGTGTCGAGCTGGGGCAACTTCGCGAGACTATCACCGTCACCGCGGGGGTGGGAGTGAGGCGCGCCTGATCAGGAGGGGTGGCGCTGCGTCCGCGGGCGCTCCTTCCCTCACGACGTCGCCCCCTCACGACGTCGCCGCGCCGGGTGGCGTGTGCGCGCCGCCAGGATCCGGTCCCGAGCGGGTGGCAGGCATCCACGCGCGGGCGATCGTGCCGCCGCCGTCGCGGTCCTGCAGTTCCAGGCCGCCGCCGGCGGCGGCGAGGCGGACCCGCTGGGAGGCGATGCCGATGTGCCCGGCGGCGAGCTGGGCATCCACCCGCCCCGGCGGGATCCCGACGCCGTCGTCGGCGACGGTGAGCGTGGCGACGCCGTCGGAGAGGCCGATCGCGACCCGCACCCGCGTCGCGCTGGCGTGCTTGACCACGTTGGCGAGCAGTTCGCGCACCGTGCCGAACAGGAGCGCGTCGGCGCTGGTGCGCGCCTGTCCGTCCCAGCCGTCGAGGTCGAGATCGGCGTGGAACCGGCCGCGCGCCGCGCTGGCGCGGACCAGCTCTGCGATCGCGCGGGGCAGCCCGGAGCTCTCCAGCACCTGGGGGTGCAGTTCGGCCACTGTCGACCGCAGGAGCGCGACGGTGCGGCTCAGCGCGTGGTCTATGCGTGCCAGGGGCTGGCGTGTCTGCTCCTCGGTTTCCGCGGGCGTGGACGCTTCCAGCTCGTCGAGGTCCAGACGCGCGCCCAGCACGTACTGCAGAGCGCCGTCGTGCAGGCTCTCGGCGAGGTCGGTGCGTTCGCGTCGTTCGATGAACATCAGCTGCGAGAGCAGCTCGTCTCGCGTGGCAGCGAGCTCCGAGATCGCGGCCACGCGAGATGCCTGCACGCGTGCCAGCAGCACGCAGCCGGCGCTGAGGCCGGCGAGCACGGCACCGCGCAGCAGCACGGACGCGATCGGCTCCTCGTTGGCCTCGCGAGTGATCAGCGCGATCGCGAGATAGGTCGCGACAGCGGGGGCGCACACGACGAGGCAGATGCGCCAGCGCTGTTCGAGGGCGGCGATCACGGGGACCAGGAAGAACCCGCGCAGCAGGACGTCGGAGGTCCAGGTCGCCGACCCGGAGTCGATGCCTGTGATGAGCGCGAGGGCCGAGAGCGCGACGAGGTCGACGAACGTCGCAGGCCACACCCGCCGGTCGTGCCAGGGCCCCCTGGGACGGACCTGCCAGCCCAGCACGGCCAGCCAGACGGTGTAGGCCGCGACGATCCAGAAGCACGCGAGGTCGTCGCGGAGCGGCGGCACGAGCAGGCAGGTGAGCGCGAGGAAGACGACCAGCGCGAGCCGCAGGACCATCTGGACGACGACGCCCTGGAACGCGTGGTCAGCCGTGATGCGGGCCGGCCGGGACGGAATCGAGGAACCCTCCGCGCCCCCACCGGCGAGAGGACCGCGGAGGCGCGCCGCGTTGCTCATCCGGCGCTCATTCGACCAGTCCGCGCCGCATGCCCTCTGCCACGGCGGCGGCACGATCGGAGACGCCGAGCTTCTCGTAGAGCCGCTGGGCGTGCGTCTTCACGGTGCTCGCGCCGAGGAACAGCTCCGAGGCCAGCTGGGGCACCGAGAGACCGCGGGCGAAGCCGCGGAGCACCTGCAGCTCGCGCTCGCTGAACACCGGGCCGCGTGAGGCGGCGCGAAGCCGGATCTCGTCGGCGAGCCCTGCCGTCAGCTCGGCAGGGACCACGGTGTGTCCCTGCGCCACCTCGAGCACGGCGTCGACGATCTGCCCCCGCCGGCTGTCCTTGCTGAGGTAACCCGAGGCGCCGAGCTCGAGGGAGCGGAAGACGACCGCGCTGTCGGTGACGGCCGACAGGAGGAGCACCTTCGTGGAGAGCTTGTCGCGAGTCACGGCCTGCACCACCTCGAGGCCGTCGAGGTCCGGCATCTGGTAGTCGACGACGGCCACATCCGGTCGTTCGGCGGCGATCAGCCTCAGGCCCGTCCAGCCGTCCTCGGCCTCGCCGACGACCCGGATCCGTCCGCTCTGAGTCAAACCCCGAGTCAGGCCGTCACGGAAGAACGGATGATCGTCGATCACGACGACCCGCACCAGGTGCCCGTGCTGCAGCTCCGCCACGCGAGAAGACTACTCCGCCCCACGCACGCGGTTCCGGCCGTCCGAAGACGGATCCGGAACCGGCGCGTGGGGCGGAGTGCCCGCGGTCGGCGCCGATCAGTGTCCCTGGGCGATGTACTGCTGCAGCTTGGGGATGCTGCTGATCGGCATGATGCCGCCGGCGTTCGCAGGAAGGCCGAGGCTCGTCGACGGCTGCTCCATCACCCGGTAGGCCGCCGCCGCCTTGGTGCCCGTCGCCTCGGAGGCCGGCTGCGTGATGCTCACGTTGTCGACCTCGTAGTGGGTGCCGTCGACGTCGAAGGTGAAGTCGCCGGTGATCGTCGCCGTGCTCACGTTCTCCTCGAGCCACACCGTCTTGCCCGGCTCCGCGTTGACCGTGATCGACTGCCCGTCGCCGTCGGAGGCGCTCCAGGTGTGCTTCGCGGTGAAGGTGGCCGAGAGCTCGGAGTTCACCGCGTCGAGCACGCTGAAGCCCGCAGTGGTGGTGAGGGACGTCCCCAGCGACCAGCTGGTGTTGTGCGCGTGGCTGACCGTCACGGTCTCCTGCATGGGTTGGTCGGGCTTGCCGGTCACGGACGGGGCGAGCTCGCCCTTGTAGTCGTAGACCGGGCTCCAGCCGGTCTGCGCGTACACGGGGGCGGCGGTCGGGGTGAACCTGGAGTTCGAGGCGCCGCCGTAGAGCTTCATGGCGTCGGCGGCGCCGTTCGCGTCGGTCTTCGCATCGATGATGACGAGCGACCCGGCACCGGCGGTGGTCGCGGCGTTGGCCGCCGTGAGCCCGCCGGCGGCGATCAGCGCGATCGCGGCGGCCGAGCCGACGGCGAGAGCCAGGGGACGGCGGAGGCGCTCGCGGCGGGGCCGCGGGGACGTCTCGGCGGAGTCTGCGGTGGTCGGGGGGATCTGGGTGGTCATGTTCTTCTCCTTGTCCGTGGGGTGTGGCTTCATCAGTGGGCTGCGGTGAGCGGCGGTGCGGCCGTCTCCGTGGCGCTGACGTCCATGCCGGTGTGGCGGGTGCCGTGCGGGTCGACGATGTCGCCGCGTGAGATCGAGACGTTCTCGATCGTGAAGGTCGTGCCCTCCGGGGTCGTGAACTTCAGCGTGCCGGTCAGGGACGCGACCGTCAGATCGCGGTACACGTAGCCGGACTGGCCTGGCTTGATGGGCGCGGACTGCGAGATCTGCACGCTGTCCGTGTCGCCCCACGACTGGTCGCCCGTGACGGATGCGGCGAACTTGCCGACGAATCCGAACACATTCGAGCTCTCCGAGTAGGTGAGGGCCTCGCCGATGGTGGTGCTTTCACCGACCGAGGTGCTGCGGCTCACGCCCAGCGTCGCGGGGGCGCTGGAGTAGTTCTCCACCGTGCTCGAGATCTGCTGCTGGTCGATCTGCTGGAAGGTCGGCGTCGTCGACACCGGCGTCCAACTCACGCTCGACGCAGCGACGCGCGGCAGCTCGGAGTTCACGATCGCCGTGGCGTCGGCCGGGTCCTTGTTCGCGTCGATCGTGATCGACGTCGGCGAGTTCCAGATGGCGTCCGCGTGGTTCGGCAGGTGGTCCGGGTCGCCCTGCATGTGGTAACTCCCGGACTCGGTCCACGCGCCGTCCGAGGCGCGGTCGAGCGAGTACGACTTGTAATCGTTCGGCTTGTCCACGACGTACATGTCGTGCGTCTGTCCGCTCGCGTCGACGAACCGGTAGTCCGTGCCGCTCTGCCCATAGGGACTGTAGTTCGGCACCCACTGCGCGGTCTGCCCTGGGGCGAGCGTCTTCGGCGGCGCGACGATCCACGGGCCGGTCCAGTAGTACTCCGTGCTGAACTGCGTCAGCGTCCACGTGTACGGGGTGTCGTTCGTCACCTGCGACATGGTGTAGGCGCCGGGCGGCGTCGTCGAGAAGTCCTGTGCCTTCGCGTTCGCCGATCCGGCCGTCTTCGTCATCGCCGGCGGGACCCCTTTCCCGGCCGGTGTCACGGTTGCCGAGGATCCGGCCGGGGAAGGGCTCGGCGTCGCCGCCATCGCGGCACCCGTGCCCGCTCCGGCCAGCGCGACGCCGAGTGCGAGCGCCCCGCTCAGCTTCGAGATGAAGGTCTTGGTGGTCATCGACCTCCTCCTTTCTGTCGGCCGCCGGTGCGCGGCCTGGTGTGTCCTTTCCTCGAGCTTCCTTCGGCGCAGGGACGGTCACCATCGGCCTATCGGGCGATGCCCCGGGGGATCCCCGTGTCCCCCGATCGGGGGATCAGGCACGCCGCGTGCTCCCGTAGAATCGATCAGATCCCCGGACACGAGCGCGGCTGCTCGATCCGCACGCGCACACCGTTGCGCAGGACCTTCGCCACGGACCCACCCTCAGGACCACATGTCACCTCGCGCCCTCACTCCGCTGCAGCCGGCCGTCACGCCGCCGCAGCAGATCCGCAACTTCTGCATCATCGCCCACATCGACCACGGCAAGTCGACGCTGGCCGACCGGATGCTCCAGATCACCGGCGTGGTGGCAGACCGCGACATGCGCGCGCAGTACCTCGACCGCATGGACATCGAGCGCGAGCGCGGGATCACGATCAAGAGCCAGGCCGTGCGCATGCCGTGGGAGGTCGGCGGGCAGACGTTCGCCCTCAACATGATCGACACCCCGGGGCACGTCGACTTCACCTACGAGGTGTCGCGCTCGCTGGCGGCGTGCGAGGGCGCGATCCTGCTCGTGGACGCGGCGCAGGGCATCGAGGCTCAGACGCTGGCGAACCTGTACCTGGCGCTCGAGAACGACCTCACGATCATCCCCGTCCTGAACAAGATCGACCTCCCCGCGGCAGAGCCCGAGAAGTACGCCAAGGAGCTGGCCGATCTCATCGGCGGCAGCCCCGACGACGTGCTGCGGGTGTCCGGCAAGACGGGGGTCGGCGTGGAGGCGCTCCTCGACCGCCTCGTGCAGGAGATCCCGGCACCGGTCGGCGACGCCGAGGCGCCGGCTCGCGCCATGATCTTCGACTCCGTGTACGACGCGTACCGCGGCGTGGTGACCTACGTCCGCATGGTGGACGGCAAGCTGTCGCCGCGCGAGCGGATCCAGATGATGTCCACCGGCGCCAACCACGAGCTGCTCGAGATCGGCGTCTCCAGCCCTGAGCCGGTTCCCACCAAGGGCCTGGGCGTCGGCGAGGTCGGCTACCTCATCACCGGCGTGAAGGACGTGCGCCAGTCGAAGGTCGGCGACACCATCACGAACGCCCGCAAGCCCGCGGCCGAGGCGCTCGCCGGATACACCGATCCCAAGCCGATGGTCTTCAGCGGCATCTACCCGATCGACGGCAGCGACTACGCCGAACTCCGTGAGGCGCTCGACAAGCTCAAGCTCTCCGACGCGTCGCTGCAGTACGAGCCGGAGACGTCGGTCGCGCTCGGCTTCGGCTTCCGCTGCGGCTTCCTCGGCCTGCTGCACCTCGAGATCATCACCGAGCGCCTGTCGCGCGAGTTCGGGCTCGACCTCATCACGACCGCACCCAGCGTGATCTACGAGGTCGTCACCAGCGACACCGGCGAGACCGTGACGGTCACGAACCCCAGCGAGTACCCGGACGGGCGGATCGGATCCGTTTCCGAGCCCATGGTGAAGGCTGCGATCCTGCTGCCGAAGGACTACGTGGGCACGGTCATGGAGCTGTGCCAGTCCCGCCGCGGCTCGCTGCTGGGCATGGAGTACTTCTCCGAGGAGCGCGTCGAGCTGCGCTACAACATGCCGCTCGGCGAGATCGTTTTCGACTTCTTCGACCAGCTCAAGTCGAAGACCCAGGGCTACGCCTCGCTGGACTACGAGCCGAACGGATCCCAGGAGGCCGACCTCGTCAAGGTCGACATCCTGCTGCAGGGGGAGAAGGTCGACGCGTTCAGCTCGATCGTGCACCGTGACAAGGCCTACGCCTACGGCACGATGATGGCCGAGCGCCTGCGCAAGCTCATCCCTCGCCAGCAGTTCGAGGTGCCGATCCAGGCGGCGATCGGCGCCAGGATCATCGCCCGCGAGACCATCCGCGCGATCCGCAAGGACGTTCTCGCCAAGTGCTACGGCGGTGACATCACCCGCAAGCGCAAACTCCTCGAGAAGCAGAAGGAGGGCAAGAAGCGGATGAAGATGGTCGGCCGCGTCGAGGTCCCCCAGGAGGCGTTCATCGCCGCGCTCTCGGGCGACGTCGAAGGCAAGGACAAGAAGTAGCCGACGGCACGCGGAGCACGCCACCCTTGGGAGAACCTGGGTGAGGCGCCGGTGTCGGCAAGTAGGGTGGTTGTCATGCGTCGCGGGACATTCCGAGAAGGAACGGTGGACTATGCCGCCGTGGGGGCGACCCACGCGCCCGACCTGATGCAGTATCCGCCGGAGCAGAGCATCCCCGCGGAGGAGTCCTGGCGGCTCGGCAGCGGCGAGGAGCGGTTCCGCACCGCCGGCGACGCGCTGCTTTCCTGGACCGCGCAGCGGGCGGCCGGTCTGCAGCTCACGGATGTGCGCCCCGCCTCGAGCCCCGGCTACGCGGGCGTGAGCTTCGACGCCGAGGGAAAGCCCATCGCGCCGAGTCACACCGAGATCGAGCCGCGTTACGCGGAGGACGGCACGCCCTGGGCGGGCCCTGGGATGACGCTGAAGGTGCACGGCCGGGTCGGCGGCATGCGCGCGGACGCCGAGCTGCGCGTGATCTCGGTGACCGAGCAGACCCACCGCATCGGGTTCGTGCTCGGCACGGTCGCCGGATCCGTGGTCAGCGGCGAGGAGTCCTTCGACATCGAGTGGAACGACGCCGACGAGGTGTGGTTCACGGTGCGCGCCTTCGACCGCCCGAATAGCTTCCTCTACCGGAGCTTCCCGTTCCTCGTGAAGCGGCGCCGCCGCGAGCTTTTCGCGCGCTACCTGCGCGCGATCTCGCCGCTGTACGCGACACCGGTGTGATGGTGCGGCCCTGATGGCCGGACCGCTCCCGCTCGGGGATCCGGCGCCGGCGGACGGACGGCTGCCTGCCGACCTGCGGCTCGACCCTGATGCGGCGTTCTCCGCCTACCTTCATGTGCCGTTCTGCCGCGTGCGCTGCGGCTACTGCGACTTCAACACCTACACGGCCTCCGAGCTGCGCGGCGCACGCCAGGATGCGTACGCCGACACGCTCATCCAGGAGATCGCGCTCGCCCGCGAGGTGCTGGCGGAGCGCGGTCCGCTGCGCCCGCTGAGCACCGTGTTCTTCGGCGGGGGCACCCCGACGCTGCTGCCGGCCGGCGACCTGGGGCGCATGCTCGGCGCCGCGATCGACGCGTTCGGCATCGTCGACGGCGCCGAGGTCACCGTGGAGGCCAACCCCGACACCGTCACCCCGGCGGTCGCCCGGGAGCTCGCCGACGCCGGCGTCACCCGCATGTCGATCGGCATGCAGTCGGCGGTGCCGCACGTGCTGGCTGCTCTGGACCGCACCCACCGGCCGGAGAACGTGCGCACAGCGGTGGACGCCGCCCGCGCGGCAGGCCTCGCGGTGAGCGTCGACCTCATCTACGGCGCGCCGGGGGAGTCGCTCGACGACTGGCGCACGTCGCTGGAGACTGCGGTCGGACTGGATCCTGATCACCTCTCGGCGTACGCGCTGATCATCGAGGACGGCACCAAGCTCGCGCGGCAGATCCGCCGGGGCGAGGTGCCCGCGCCGGACGACGACCTGCAGGCGGACATGTACGAGCTCGCGGACTCCGTGCTGTCGGATGCGGGGTACGACTGGTACGAGGTGAGCAACTGGGCGCGCCGGCCGGAAGGCGGCGCGGCGGACCAGCGGTCCCGGCACAACATGGCGTACTGGCGGGGGACGGACTGGTGGGGGTTCGGCCCGGGCGCGCACAGCCATGTCGCCGGGCTGCGGTGGTGGAACGTGAAGCACCCGGCGGCGTATGCGCAGCGGCTCGCCGTGGGGGAGTCGCCGGCTGCCGGCACGGAGCGCCCCGATGCCGACGCCGCCGAGCTGGAGCGGATCCTGCTGCGCTCGCGGATGGCCGAGGGGCTCCCGCTCGCCGACCTCGGGCCGGATGCGCGCACGCGGGTCGCCGGGCTCATCGCCGACGGGCTCGTCGACGCGGCGGCCGCGCTGCGCGGCTCGCTCGTGCTCACCCTGCGCGGGCGCCTGCTCGCCGACGCCGTGGTCCGCGCCCTGACGGACTGACGCCGCGGACGCGCTGCGGCGTCCGTCAGCGCCGCTCGCCCGGCAGCAGATCCACCGCGGCCGTGCGGCGCTGCGGACCGACGACCGGGTCCTCGTCGGCACCGGCGAACAGCGCCGTCGTACGTCGCTCGTCGAACGCGGGCCACCCGGGGTCGCCGTCGCGGATGAACCGCACCCACGCCCCGTGCATGGCTGTGGCAAGGTGCTGTGGCGGCGTCGCCCCGGCGATCTTCGAGGTCTCAGGGTCGGCGAGCCCGTCGAACACGAACGGGATCTCCAGAGCGTGCGCCGCGCGGAGGTCGCGCACCGGGCTCGGCCAGGCGAACTCGTACACGAACGTGGGCGCGGTGCGCGATCGCGCGATCCGGGTCGCCGGCGCGCGCAGCAGCAGGTCCGTCGCGAGTTGGCCGAACACCTCGCCCGTGCTCGCTCCGGGATGATCCGCGCGTACGGCCCGCACGGCGGCAGCCCTGATGCGCAGCGCAAGGCGCGCGAGCAGCAGCTTCCACGGGCGGATCGCGTCCAGTGCTGCCGGCGGGAACCACAGCCGGTACTCGTCGGTGTTGGTGCCGATCAGCAGCGGCACCGCCGCGTCGACGAGGGCCTCATGCGGTGACCGCGGCAACGTGTGTTCATCGATGACGAGCTCGAAGCCGGGAGCACCGCCGAGCGGCGAGGAGCCCGCGGACTGCGCTCGTCGGGCCTCGAGCAGCGTGTCGGGGTCGAGGGCGGCGAATGCCGCGCGCGTCGGCTTCACACCGAGCCGCTTCGCGAGCTGATGGGTCACCCTGCCCCCGCGCTTCGGCGACCGGGCCTGCAGCGGGCCGGATTGCACGATCCCGCCGCGGACCAGTGCACGGGTGTCGTCCCGGGCGAGCAGCGCGGCGACGAGCGCCCCGCCCGCGGATTCGCCCATGAGGGTGATGCGGTGAGGATCCCCTCCGAAGGCCGAGATCTCCGCCCGCACCCATCGCAGTGCGGCGGCCGCGTCCTGCAGCCCCAGATTGCGTGGTGCGTCGTCGAGCACGGAGAAGCCCTCGGATCCCAGCCGGTAGTTGATGCTGACGAAGACGATGCCGTCCCGGGCGAAGGTCGAGCCGTCGTAGAGCGAGAGCGCCGCGGTTCCGCGTTCGAGCGCGCCCCCGTGGATCCACAGCACGACCGGTGCGGCGACGGCGCCCGCGGGTGCCCACACGTTGGCCGTGAGGATGCTCTCGCCGTCGATGCGGACGCTGTCCAGGATGTCCGCCGTCGCCCCCGTGTACGGCAGCTGCGGGGCGGTCGCGCCGAACGCGGTCGCTGTCAGCGGTGCCGGCCACCCCTCGGGCGGCTCCGGAGCGCGGAAGCGCCGGCTGCCGAAGGGCGCCGCAGCATAGGGAACGCCCAGGTAGCGATCGATGCCGGCGTCGCGGCTGCCGATGAGCTCTCCGGAGGAGATCCTGGTGCGGACGGGCTCGTGATCCATGGGCACATCCTAGGGAGTGTCGTTGCTCGGCCCGCTCTCGGCGCGACAGGATAGGATTGGCACTCAAGAGGTACGAGTGCCAGCCAGGAGGAGGAGCGATGGTCTCGGAACGCGGGCTCCAGGTGCTCCGCGCCATCGTCGAGGACTTCGTCGAGACGAACGAGCCGGTCGGGAGCAAGTCGATCGTGGAGCGGCATGCCTTCGGCGTGTCCGCCGCCACCATCCGCAACGACATGGCCCAGCTCGAGGA
Organism: Microbacterium sp. 8M; assembly: GCF_902506375.1. Lineage (GTDB taxonomy): Bacteria > Actinomycetota > Actinomycetes > Actinomycetales > Microbacteriaceae > Microbacterium. Next base: position 2,117,244 of record NZ_LR733284.1, on the reverse strand, counting down.
CGAGGAGCTCATCGCGGCCCCGCACACCTCGTCCGGCCGCGTCCCCACCGACAAGGGCTACCGCGTCTTCGTCGACCACCTGGCGCAGGTGCGGCCCCTCACCGCCGCCCAGCGCAGCGCCATCACCACCTTCCTCGCGGATCCGGCCGACCTCGACGACCTGATGGTGCGCACGGTGCGGGTGCTCACCCGGCTCACCGGCCAGGTCGCGCTCGCGCAGTACCCGTCTTTCGCGCAGGCCCACGTGACCCACGTCGAGCTCGTCGCTCTCGCGCCCAACCGGCTGCTCGTGGTGCTGGTGACCGACGCGGGCGGGGTGTCGCAGCGGATCGTGCCCCTGCCGGTCGAGCTCGACGAGGGCGAGATCGCGGCGCTGCGCGCCACGATCACCGCGCTCATCACGGGCCACTCCGTGCGCCGTGGCGCCGAGCGGGTCGCCGCGGCGGACGAGGGCGCACTCGGCCCCCGGCTCGGCGCGGCGCAGACCGCGCTGCTGCGGGCGGTGGCGGAGGAGCTCGCCGAGTTCCGTCAGGAGCGCCTCGTGATGGCGGGCGCGGCGACCCTGGCGCGCCGCGAGCACGACTTCCGCGGCAGCATCCATCCCCTCCTCGAGGCGATCGAGGAGCAGGTGACGCTGCTGCGGCTGATGAGCGAGATGCGCGTCGACGAGCACGGGCTCGCGGCGAGCATCGGCACCGAGAACGCGGCGTTCGGCCTGGGCGAGGCCTCGATCGTGGCGAGCGACTATGTGACCCACGGCGGCACCGCCCGCGTGGGCGTCATGGGCCCGACCCGCATGGACTATCCGAGCAACCTCGCGGCGGCGCGGGCCGTGGCCCGCTACCTGTCGCGCCTGCTCGAAGAAGACGAGACCGGTCGCTGAGCGGCCGGATCCAGACACGCCGCCGCAGGGCGGCCCGGAAAGGCGATGGTGACGGATCACTACGAGGTCCTCGGCGTCTCGCGCGACGCCAGCGAGGACGAGATCAAGAAGGCGTACCGGCGGCTCGCACGTCAGCTGCACCCGGACGTGAACCCCAGCGAGGAGGCCGCGGAGCGGTTCAAGCTCGTGACGCACGCCTATGACGTGCTCAGCGACGCCGACTCGCGTCGCCGCTACGACATGGGCGGTGACCAGAACGGCAACGGCGGCTTCGGCGGGTTCGGCGGCTTCAGCGACATCTTCGAGACGTTCTTCGGCGGGGGAGGCGCGCGGGCCGCACGCCCACGTTCGCGTCGGGAGCGCGGGCAGGATGCCCTGGTGCGGGTCACCCTCGATCTCGCCGACGTCGTCTTCGGCGTGCACCGCGACATCGAGGTCGACACGGCGGTGCTCTGCGAGACCTGTCACGGATCCTGCTGCGCCGAGGGCACCTCACCGGTCACCTGCGACATCTGCGGCGGATCCGGTCACGTGCAGCAGCAGGTGCGGAGCCTGCTGGGCAACGTCATCACCACCGCTCCCTGCGGCTCCTGCGAGGGCTTCGGCACCACGATCCCGTTCCCGTGCCAGACGTGCAACGGCCAGGGCCGGGTGCGCTCGCGCCGCACAGTCGGGCTGGACATCCCGTCCGGCGTGGAGACGGGTCTGCGCCTGCAGCTGCCCGGATCCGGCGAGGTCGGCCGCGCCGGCGGCCCGAACGGCGATCTGTACGTCGAGGTGACCGTCGCCCCGCACCCGCGCTTCAGCCGCGACGGCGATGACCTGCTCGCCACACTCGAGGTCGCGATGAGCGACGCGATCCTCGGCACCACGACCACGATCGAGTCGCTGGACGGCCCCGTGGAGCTGGAGATCCGGCAGGGCCTGCAGTCGGGTGACGTGCTGACGATCAAGGGCCGCGGCATCACGCCACTGCGCGGCACCCAGCGCGGTGACCTGCGGGTCGGCGTGCAGGTCCTGACCCCGACGAAGCTCGACCACAAGCAGCGTCAGCTCATCGAGGACTTCGCCAAGCGCACCAAGGCGCCCGCGCCGAAGCTGGCCGAGTTCCATCAGGGCCTGTTCTCCAAGCTGCGCGACCGGTTCCGCGGCTGACGCTCATGGCGCTGCACTTCGTGACGCCCGACGCGACCGCGGCCTCCGCCGGATCCGTGGTCTCCCTCACCGGGCCGGAGGCCAAACACGCGGCCGTCGTGCGCCGGGTGCGCCTCGGCGAGCCCATCACACTGGGTGACGGCGCCGGTGTCTGGCTCGAGGGCGAGGTCGTCTCGGCCGCGCCGGCGCTGGTCGAGGTGCGCGTCCTGGAGCGCCGGGAGGACCCGCGCCCGGATCCGCGGATCCTGCTCGTGCAGGCGCTCGCGAAGGGCGACCGCGACGAGCTCGCGGTGCAGGCGGCCTGTGAGCTCGGTGTGGACGAGATCGTCCCGTGGCAGGCGGCGCGCAGCGTGTCCCGCTGGGAGGGTGCCAAGGCGGCCAAGGGGCGGGAGCGGTGGGCGACGATCGTGCGGGAGGCCGCGAAGCAGGCGCACCGGTCCTGGATCCCCGAGGTCGCCGCGGTGGAGAGCACCGCGGATCTGGTGCGCCGTGCTGGGTCCCAGCGGATCCTGATCCTGGATCCGACCGCCCCGGAGCGGCTCTCCGCGATCGCGCCGGATGAGCGGGACATCGTGCTCGTGGTGGGGCCGGAGGGCGGCATCGCGCCCGAGGAGATCGAGCGTCTTGTGGCGGCCGGTGCCGAGCGCGTGCTGCTCGGGGACACCGTGCTGCGCACCTCGACCGCCGGGCCCGCCGCGATCGCCGTGCTCAACGTGGCACGAGGGCGCTGGTAGGTCCGCCGCCGCCCCGCACCGCGCGGATAGACTGATCGCATGAGCGAACCCTCGATCTTCACGCGAATCCTGAACGGGGAGATCCCCGGCGAGATCCTGCTGGAGACCGAAGACGTCTTCGCGATCCGCGACATCAACCCGCAGGCGCCGCTGCACGTGCTCGTGATCCCCAAGTCGGAGCGGTACCGCGACGTCACCGAGCTCGCTGCGGGCGACCCCGGGCTGATGGCGAAGATGGTCGCCGCGGCGAAGCAGATCGCCGTCGACCACGCCAACGGGGAGTACCGCCTCATCTTCAACAACGGCGCCAGCGTCGCGCAGTCCGTCTTCCACGTGCACGCCCATGTGCTCGGCAATCTCGAGGAGAACAAGCTCGTTGGCTTCTGATGAAACGACCGAGTCCACGACGGCTCGGATCGAGGTGGACGGCATCGCCATGGTGCAGCTGCTCGGCCCGCAGGACCGCCTGCTGCGCATGCTCGAGAAGGAGCACCCCGAGGTCGACGTGCTGGTGCGCGGCAACGAGGTCACGCTGACGGGCGCCCCCGCCGCGGTCCGTGCCGCGCAGAAGCTCGTCGACGAGCTCATCACGCTGACGCGCACCGGGCATCCGCTGCACCCCAGCGACGTGGCGCAGTCCGCGCGCATGCTGGAGCGCGAGGGCGTGCGCCCGAGCGAGGTGCTCGGCGAGGCGATCCTGTCGACCCGCGGCCGGGTCATCCGCCCGAAGACGCTGGGCCAGAAGGAGTACGTCGACGCGATCGACCAGAACACCATCGTGTTCGGGATCGGCCCGGCCGGCACCGGGAAGACCTATCTCGCGATGGCGAAGGCCGTGCAGGCGCTGCAGCGCAAGGAGGTCGAGCGGATCATCCTGACCCGTCCCGCCGTCGAGGCGGGCGAGCGGCTCGGGTTCCTGCCCGGCACGCTGACCGACAAGATCGACCCGTATCTGCGCCCGCTCTACGACGCTCTCAACGAGATGATGGATCCGGAGATCGTGCCGAAGCTCATGGCGACCGGCACGATCGAGGTCGCTCCGCTGGCGTACATGCGCGGGCGCACGCTCAACGACTCCTTCGTCGTGCTGGACGAGGCCCAGAACACCACGCCGGAGCAGATGAAGATGTTCCTCACCCGCCTCGGCTTCGGCACGAAGATGGTGGTCACCGGCGACATCACCCAGGTGGACCTGCCCACCGGCGCCTCCGGTCTGCGCCTGGTCACCAGGGTGCTGAAGGACATCGACGACATCCATTTCTCCCGGCTCACGAGCGACGACGTGGTCCGTCACTCCCTGGTCGGCCGCATCGTGGACGCCTACACCGAGTACGACGAGCAGCGCACGGCCGCGCGCGCCGAGCGCGAGCAGGCCGCGGAGTTCGCCAACCGCGCCGAGCGCCGCGCCGGGCTCCGCCCCGGCCCCCGAGACCGCATGCCGAAACGAGGCCTGAAGTGATCGAGATCAACAACGAGTCGGCCATCGCGATCGACGAGACGGTGCTGCTGCGCCTCACCGAGCGCAATCTCGCGGAGCTGAACGTCAGTCCCGACGCGGACGTGGCGATCGTCCTCGTCGACGAGGGCGCCATGGAGGCGCTGCACGTGCAGTGGATGGACGAGCCGGGGCCGACCGACGTGCTGAGCTTCCCGATGGACGAGCTCCGTCCCGGCACCATGGACCGTCCCACGCCTCCCGGGCTGCTCGGCGACATCGTCCTGTGCCCGCAGGTCGCGGAGACGCAGGCGGCCGCGGCGAAGCACACCCTCATGGACGAGCTGATCCTGCTCACCACCCACGGTCTGCTCCACCTGCTCGGGTTCGATCATGCCGAGCCGGAGGACGAGAAGGAGATGTTCGGCCTGCAGCGCGAGCTCATCGCCGGCTTCGCGGCGGACGAGCACTCGCACGGTCGATGACCCCGTTCCTGCTGCTCGCCGCCGCCATCCTCCTCGTCGCCTTCGGCGGCCTCATGGCGGCGATCGACGCGGCGCTGGCGGTCACCTCGCGGGCGGATCTCGAGGAGATGGGATCCGAGGGCCGCAACGCGGCCGCTCTCGCGCGGATGGCCTCGGACCCTGAGCCGCACGCGAACGCGGTGGCGTTCATGCGCGTCTTCGTGGAGACGGCGGCCGCCGTGCTCGTCACCGTCGCCCTCGTGCTGCTGTTCGGGGGCCAGATCTGGTGGGCGATGCTCGTGGCCGTGGTCATCATGACGGGCACCACGTTCGTGCTCGTGGGGGCCAGCCCGCGCTCGTTCGGCCGGCTGCACGCGATGGCGCTGCTGCGCGTGTGCGCGCCGACGATCCGCGCGGTGCGGGTGCTCCTCGGTCCGATCGCGCAGGGCCTGGCCGTCTTCGGCAGGCGGGTCACGCCCGGGGCGGTGCGCAGCTCGTTCGCCACGGAGACCCAGCTGCTGAGCATGGTGGATGAGGCGGCGTCGCACGACCTCATCGAGGCCGACGATCGCGAGCTGATCCACTCGGTGTTCGATTTCACCGACCAGTTCGTGCGGGCCGTCATGGTGCCGCGCACCGACATGGTCACCGTCGACGCGACCGCGACGACCTCCGAGGCGATGGATCTGTTCCTGACCCGCGGGATCTCCCGGGTGCCGGTCGTGGACGACGAGGCCGACGACGTCGTGGGCGTGCTCTACCTCAAGGACCTCGTGCAGTTCGCCTACCGGGACGACCGCAGCTGGCGGACCGCGTCGGTGCGCCGGCTCGCCCGGCCGGCGGTGTTCGTCCCCGAATCCATGCGCGCCGAGACCCTGCTGCAGCAGATGAAGCGGGACTCCGTGCACGTGTGCATCGTGATCGACGAACATGGCGGGATCGCGGGGCTGGTCACGCTCGAGGATCTCATCGAGGAGCTCGTCGGCGAGATCTCCGATGAGTACGACCGGCCCGGATCCGAGGTCGTCGAGCTCGAGCCGGGACACTACCGCGTGAGCGGGCGGATGAGCCTCGAGGACGTCGGCGAGCTGTTCGGCGTGGAGCTCACCGACGACGACGTCGACTCGATCGGCGGACTCCTCGGCAAGGAGCTCGGCCGCATCCCGACGCCCGGCGCGACCGCCGTGGTGCGCGGGCTCCTCCTCACCGGCGGCGCCTCGCGGGGCCGCGGGCGCGGCATCGAATACGTCTTCGTGGAGCGGGCCGAGGAGCCGGTCGCGGAGGATCAGGACGGGCCAGAGCGGTCCAGCAAGGAGGACCACGATGAGCGATGAGCGCGAAGCGAAGAGCGAGGTCGTGCACCGCAGCGGTTTCGTGACGTTCGTCGGGCGCCCGAACGTCGGCAAGTCCACCCTCACCAACGCACTGGTGGGCGAGAAGATCGCGATCACGAGCGAGAAGCCGCAGACCACGCGGCGCGCGATCCGCGGTATCGTCAATCGGCCTGACGGACAGCTCGTGATCGTGGACACCCCGGGGATCCACCGTCCTCGCACGCTGCTCGGCGAGCGGCTCAACGACCTCGTCGAGCAGGTGCTCGGCGACGTGGACGTGATCGGGTTCTGCGTGCCGGCGACCGAGAAGGTCGGCCCCGGTGATCGTCGTATCGCCGCCTCCCTCGACGGGTACCCGCGGGCGAAGAAGGTCGCGATCGTGACGAAGGTCGACGTCGCCGACCGCGACGAGATCACCGAGCGTCTCATGGAGGTCGATTCCCTGCGCGAGGACTGGGCCGCGGTCATCCCGCTCTCCGCGCTCACCCGCGTGCAGCTCGACGTGCTCGCGGACGAGGTGCTCGCGCTCATGCCCGAGGGCCCGTCGCTCTACGAGGAGGACGTCGTCACGGATGAGTCCACGGAGGACCGCATCGCCGAGATGATCCGCGAGGCGGCGCTCGAGGGCGTGCGCGACGAGCTGCCGCACTCGATCGCCGTCGTCGTCGATGACATCGCGCCGCGCGAGGACTCGGATCTGACCGACGTGCATGCGTCGATCATCGTGGAGCGCGACAGCCAGAAGGCGATCATCATCGGGCGCAAGGGCGCGCGGCTCCGCGAGGTCGGCGCCACCGCCCGAGCGGGGATCGAGGAGCTGCTCGGCACCCGCGTGTTCCTCGGCCTGCACGTGAAGGTGGCGAAGGAATGGCAGCGCGACCCGAAGCAGCTCGGCCGGCTGGGGTTCTGACATGCCCCTCGCCGCGCAGCACTGGATCGCCCCGGCCTGGGGCGGGCCGGAGCAGTGGCGACTGGTCGGCACGACGGTGCCGGATCCGGGACCGGGGGAGATCACGGTCCGCGTCCGCGCCGCGGGAATGAACCCCGCGGACCGCAAGCACGTGGCGGCGCCCCGCCCCGGCGCGGCCCTGCCCGTGCCGATCGGCTACGAGGTCTCGGGTGAGATCGTCGCGATCGGGCCGGAGACGCGGATCGGATCCGGCGAAGCCAGGGTCGGCGACGAGGTGATCGCGTTCCGCGTGCAGGGCGGATACGCGAGCGCCCTCACGATGCCCGCGGAGAAGGCGTTCCGCAAGCCAGCGCCGCTCTCGCACGCGGAGGCGGCGAACCTGCTGCTGGCCGGCACCACGGCCGCGGAGATGCTGGAGCGCGTGCAGGCGCAGAGCGGCGACACGATCCTGCTGCACGGGGCGTCCGGCGCGGTCGGGGTCATGGTGCTGCAGCTGGCGGCCCTGCGCGGCGTCCGGGTCATCGGCACCGCGAGCGAGGCCGGGGCCGAGCGCGTGCGGCGCTTCGGCGGGATCCCGATCGCCTACGGGCCGGGCCTCCTCGACCGCGTGCGCGCGCTCGATCTGCCGGTGAACGCGGCGCTCGACGCCGTCGGCACCGATGAGGCCGTGGACGTATCGCTGGCGCTCGTCGACGACCTCGCGCGCATCGTCACGATCGCCGCGCCGGGTCGCGCCGCCGAGCACGGCTTCCTCAGCATCGCCGGCTCGCAGCCCGCCAGCGCGGAGTTCCGCGACGGCATCCGGGGCGAGCTCGCCCGCCTCGCCGACGAGGGACTGCTGGAGGTGCCCCTCGCGCGCACCTACCCGCTCGCCGACGCGGTCGAGGCGACCCTGTTCCTCGCCGAACAGCATCCCGGCGGGAAGCTCGCGCTCCTTCCGTAGCGCGTCCGCGTCACCAGCCGCCGGAGGATCCGCCGCCGCCCCCGCCGCCGGAGAATCCGCCGCCCGAGGAGCCGCTGAAGCTCGACCCCGAGGATGACGAGCTCGGCGTGGAGGTGCCGGTGAGGGAACTGCCCACGCCGGAGAGCGAACTCGAGAGGTTGCCCGCGGCGAACCCGGTGTACCAGTCCGGACCGGTCCCGGCCTCCTGGTAGTGCACGGTCAAGACGTCGCCCCACTCGCGTTCCATCCCGAAGAGCATCGCGTAGGGGAGCAGGCGCTCGTACAGCACGATGACGTCGACCGTGCCGTCCCTCCTCCGCTCCGCCCCCGTGTAGGACTGCAGCATCCGGATCCGGTCGGCCTCGGCCAGCCGGATGTACTCCTTCACTCCGAGCAGGTATTCGCGGGCCTCGGCGCCCGCGGGCGTCAGCACCGCGTACGGGATCAGCGCCGCGATGAACGCCACCACGGCGATCACGGTGAAGACGATCGCCAGCACGAACGCCGCGATCGCGGCGGGTCGCCCCACGGCCATCCCGGGCACCGCGAGCACGATCCCCGCGAGACCCAGCGCGAGACCGAGCGCACCGGCCACCACCGCGGCGAGCGACCGCCGCCGGGTGAGCAGACCGCGCTGGACCGCAGCGATCGCCGCCGTCCCCGGCAGCGCCCGCAGCTTCTTCACGAGCGCGTCGTCCGGCGAGCTGAGATCGCGGCTGCTGCCGATCGCCGCCGAGGGGAACAGCGCGCTGAGCGTCTGCGCGTCGAGCGGATCCGGGACGGCCGTGGCGTCCTGGAGGTGCAGCACAGGTTTGATGGTGCCCTCTTCGATGCGGATCGCCTTGCGCACGGCGAGATGGACGATCTCCGCCGAGGTGGACACCGCCTTCCGGCCCTCGATCACGGCGGCCAGCAGCGGCGGCAGGCTGGTCGGCACGTCGTACTGAGCGACGACGATGCCGCGCCCTCGGCGCCGCGCACGTCCGCGCATCGCAGCGACGCCGAAGATCGTGCCGAACAGGGCGAGCGCCGCGCCTCCGCCGGCCACGGGATACGGCACGGTGTCTGTGAGGGGCTCCGGCACGCGCGCCGGAGCTGGGGCGAACGTGCCTTTCTTCATCGCGAAGGCGACCGTCACTCCGGTGCCTGGGACGACGTTCTCCTGCGCGACGGAGAAGCGGTCCGGTCCGCCGGTGAGGTCGCATCGGGTGGTCGCGCCCACCTCGCCCGTGTAGCACGCGTGCGCCCCTGTCATCGCGGCCCGCACGTCGGGGGCGAACGCGATCTCCGCGCGGAAATGCTGGATGAACTGGGAGGAGTCGAGCGGCAGCAGGTTCCAGTACCACTCGTCGATCGCCTGATCGACCGGCCGGTGCACGACATCGCGCATCGTGTAGCGGATGACGTAGGTGGTCGGGCCGTGCTGGAAGACGTCCTCGTCGCCGATCTTGATCTGCCGCACGCCGTCCTCTGTGGTGCCGTCGTCGTACGGCAGCGCCTTGCCGGATCCGTCCGTGATGGAGACGAGGTGCAGCTGCAGCGGCGCGCCGTCGTAGTACGTCGGCAGGCCTCGGATGATGCCGTGGTTCTGATCGAAGTCGGGGAAGTCGGCGACGAGCGTCTCCGTCACCGCGAGGTCGGCCCGGCCGTCCGCTCCCCGGCTCAGCTCGAAGCGGCTGTCCCAGGACTGGTAGGAGAATGCGTTCGCGTCGGCCTGCGCCGGCGCGGCGAACGCCACCGGTGCGAGCGCGAGTGCGGCCGCGCAGAGCAGCGCCCGCAGGCGTGCGCGTGGTCGAGCCCTCATGCCAGTCAGGCTAGCCGTTCCGCCCCGCCGTAAGGGGAGACGGACTTCGCGATCAGTGCAGCGCGCTCGTCTCGATGATCTCGCGCAGCACGCTCTCGTCGTTGGGGATCTCCGTCACCCGCTGCGGCGCGGCGAGCAGCGCCTTCAGCTCGTCCGACAGCGGCAGCTCGACGCCGAGAGCCTCGGTGATCGTCTCGCCGAACTTCTCGGGCTTGGCGGTCTCCAGCACGAGCATGGGGACGCCGTCCTCGAGGAACTCCTCCGCGACCTTCACGCCGTCGGCCGTGTGCGGGTCGATGATCGTGCCGCTGCGCTCGTGGACGGCGCGGATCGTGGCGAGGCGGTCGGCGTGCGTGCTGGTGCCGCTCACGATCCCGAACTCGCTCGCGAAGCGCGGAAGGTCGGCGGTGAAGTCGAAGGCGCCCGTGAGGGTGAGCTCGTCCCAGGCGGCGACGACGCGCTGCGGATCCCGTCCGACCAGGTCGTAGATGAACCGCTCCAGGTTCGACGCCTTGGAGATGTCCATCGAGGGGCTCGAGGTGGCGAGGGTCTGCGCGGCGCTGCGCGGGCGGTACACGCCCGTGCGGAAGAACTCGTCGAGCACGTTGTTCTCGTTGGCGGCGAGCACCAGGCGGCGGATCGGCAGGCCCATCCCGCGGGCGAAGAAGCCGGAGAGGATGTTGCCGAAGTTGCCCGACGGCACCGCGAACGAGACCTCGAAGCCATCCCGCTCGGCCGGCGCGAGGGCGTCCGTCGCGCGCAGCCAGGCCCAGAAGTAGTAGACGACCTGCGCCGTGATGCGGGCGAGGTTGATCGAGTTGACGGCGCCGAGATACTGCGCGCGCTTGAACTCGAGGTCGCCGGCGAGATCCTTGACCAGGTTCTGGCAGTCGTCGAAGACGCCGTCGACCGCGATGTTGTGCACGTTCGCGTCCTGCAGCGAGTACATCTGCGCGCGCTGGAAGGCGCTCATCCGTCCCTGCGGCGAGAGCATGAACACGCTGATGCGCTCCTTGCCGCGAAGGGCGTGCTCGGCGGCGGAGCCGGTGTCGCCCGAGGTGGCCCCGACGATGTTCAGCACGCCGCCGGTGCGCTCCAGGGCGTACTCGAGAGCCTGCCCGAGGAACTGCATCGCCATGTCCTTGAACGCGAGCGTCGGGCCCTCGGACAGCCCCACGAGGGTGATGCCGCCGCCGATCGGGGTGAGCGGCACCGCCGACGAGAAGACGTCGGGGGAGTAGGCCGCCGCGCAGAGCGCCGCGAGGTCGTCGCGCGGGATGTCTGTGGCGAACAGCCCCAGCACCTCGGTGGCCAGCTCCGCGTAGCCGAGACCGCGCCAGGACTCGAGCGTCGTGGCGTCGACCTGCGGCAGACGCTCGGGCACGAGCAGACCGCCGTCGACGGCCAGTCCCTCCAGCAGCGCCTGGCTGTAGGTCTTCGGCTCCCCGCCGCCGCGGGTGGAGATGTACTGCACGGACTGCTCCTCGAAGGTCGGCGTCTCGGATCCTGGTTCGATGACGTGCGGATCCGCGTCCCTCGATTCTCGCAGGTTCTGCTGCGCCCCCTGGGCCGGATGACGCATCCGCGGACCGGTCGTGACGTCGTGCTAGCATGGCCGCATGCGCGCAGGCGGTCTGCTCCTTCTTAGCTGCCGCGACGAGTCCCGTATCTGAGGGCCCCACTCGTCGCGGTGTTCGTGTTGGCCCGCTCCCACACCTGAAGCGACGAGAAGAGCACCCCTCATGAAGAACAACCAGCGCCCCACGACGATGCCGGTCCACAAGTACCGGCCCTTCCACGAGCAGATCCAGGTCGATCTGCCCGACCGCACCTGGCCGTCGAAGCGGATCACCGAGGCGCCGCGCTGGTGCGCGGTCGATCTGCGCGACGGCAACCAGGCACTCATCGACCCGATGTCGCCCGAGCGCAAGCGCGTGATGTTCGAGCTGCTCGTCAGCATGGGCTACAAGGAGATCGAGGTCGGCTTCCCGTCCGCCAGCCAGACCGACTTCGACTTCGTGCGTCAGCTCATCGACGAGGACCTCATCCCCGACGACGTCACGATCCAGGTCCTGACGCAGTGCCGCGAGCACCTCATCGAGCGCACCTACGAGGCGATCGCCGGTGCGAAGCAGGCCATCGTGCACTTCTACAACTCCACGAGCGTCCTGCAGCGCGAGGTGGTCTTCCGCTCCGACCGCGAGGGCGTGAAGCAGATCGCGCTCGAAGGCGCGCGCCTGTGCCGCGAGTTCGAGAAGCGAATCCCCGACACCGAGGTCTACTACGAGTACTCGCCCGAGAGCTACACCGGCACCGAGCTGGAGTACGCCGTGGACGTGTGCAACGCGGTGCTGGAGGTGCTCGAGCCGACCCCCGGCCGCAAGGTGATCATCAACCTGCCCGCCACGGTCGAGATGGCCACGCCCAACGTCTACGCCGACTCGATCGAGTGGATGAGCCGGCACCTGAACCACCGCGAGAACGTCATCCTTTCGCTGCACCCGCACAACGACCGCGGCACCGCGATCGCCGCTGCCGAGCTCGGTTACATGGCCGGTGCCGACCGCATCGAGGGCTGCCTGTTCGGCAACGGCGAGCGCACCGGCAACGTCGACCTCGTCGCTCTGGGCGTCAACCTGTTCACGCAGGGCATCGACCCGCAGATCGACTTCAGCGACATCGACCAGGTCAAGCGCACCGTCGAGTACTGCAACCAGCTGCCGGTGCCGGAGCGCAGCCCCTGGGCCGGCGATCTGGTGTTCACCGCGTTCAGCGGATCGCACCAGGATGCGATCAAGAAGGGCTTCGAGGCGATGGCCGCGAAGGCCGAGGCGCAGGGCGTCTCGGTCGACGACATCGAGTGGGGCGTGCCCTACCTGCCCGTCGACCCGAAGGATCTGGGCCGCTCCTACGAGGCGGTCATCCGGGTCAACTCCCAGTCCGGCAAGGGCGGCGTCGCCTACCTGCTGAAGACCGACCACGCCCTCGACCTGCCGCGCAAGCTGCAGATCGAGTTCTCCGGCGTCGTGCAGGCGAAGACCGACGCGGAGGGCGGCGAGGTCACCAGCGAGCAGATCTGGGAGATCTTCACAGACGAGTACCTGCCGGCTTCCGCGGCCGACGCGAAGTGGGGGCGGTTCGAGCTGCTGGGCACCCGCACCAACAGCGACATGTCCGGCGAGGTCACCCTCGACGTGGTGCTGCGCGACGACGAGGAGCGCCTCGAGGCGCAGGGCCGGGGCAACGGTCCCGTCGCGGCGTTCATCGAGGTGCTGCGTGCGCGCGGCTTCGACATCTCGCTCTACGACTACGTCGAGCACACGCTGTCCACCGGGGGCGACGCCCAGGCCGCGGCCTACGTCGAGCTGCAGGTGGGCGACCAGCGGCTGTGGGGCGTCGGCATCGACGGCGACATCTCGACGGCGTCGCTCAAGGCGATCGTCTCGTGTGTGAACCGGTCCATCCGGGCGCGTCAGGCCGAGCTCGTGGAGGCTTGAGCGCCCGCCCCTGAACGTCTCCGCGCCACCACCCTGTGCGCGGAGCCCCCGTCTGCGGCGCATCCGTCCGCATGACCGCGACTGCTCCCCGACGCCGGCCGAACCGCTGCGCTCGGGGAGCAGTCGTGTCTGTCCGGGCGCTTGGCGCACGGGAAGACGCGCCACGCAGCGGACGGCGTCCTTCAGGGGCGCGGCTGAGGCTTGATGATCGGGACGATCCCGGTCTCGGCGGCCACCTTGCGGCGGTAGAGCCGGCGCTGCTCGGGCAGGGACACGTCGAACATGACGGCGAGCACGCGGATGATCGTGGTGAGCACGATGCCGATGATGGCCGCGAGCGTGATCGACATGCCGAACGCGTGCGCGGCGGCGATGAAGGTGCAGCCGGCGCCGGCAGCGACGGCGTAGAGGGATCCGACATGCATGATCGCGGTCGGCAGGCCCATGAGCATGTCGCGCAGCACGCCGCCGCCGACCGCGGCGCAGACGCCGATGAACACCGCGGGCACCGGCGGCACGCCGAAGCCGATGGCCTTGCTCGTGCCGAACGCGCCGAACATGCCGATCACGACGGCGTCGAGGAACACGATCACCTTGTTCAGGCGGTTGAACAGCCCCGCGAGCAGCATGCCCAGCAGGGCGGCTCCCGTGGCCGTCAGCAGGTACCAGTTGCTCTGCAGCGAGGCGGGGGACAGGCCGAGCAGGATGTCGCGGATGAGACCGCCGCCCATCCCGATCATGATCCCGATGATCGCGACGCCCAGCCAGTCGAGGCGGCGCTGTCCCTGGAAGCCGCTCGCGAACATGGCGCCCTGCACGCCGCCCAGGCCCACGCCCAGCAGATCGGCCCACAACGGGATGGTGAAGGTCGGTTCGGTCACAGCTCCATTGTCCCCGGGAGTGGGATGATCGAGGAATGCCCACCTACCGAGACGAAGCGGTGATCCTGCGCACCCACAAGCTCGGCGAGGCGGACCGGATCGTGACGATGCTGTCGCGCACGCACGGCAAGATCCGGGCGGTGGCGAAGGGGGTGCGCCGCACCTCGTCGAAGTTCGGCTCGCGCCTCGAGCCGTTCATGGTGGCCGACGTGCAGCTGTACCAGGGGCGTTCGCTCGACATCGTGCAGCAGGCGGAGTCGCTGGGCTCCTACGGCGCCGACATCGCGCTGCACTACGACCGCTACACGGCCGCCAACGCGATGGTGGAGACGGCGGACCGGCTCAACGACGCCGAGGCCACGCCCGAGCAGTACCTGCTGCTCGTCGGCGGGCTGCGGGCGCTGGCCCGGGGCGAGCACGCGGCCCGCAGCATCCTCGACTCGTACCTACTGCGCGTGATGGCCCTCTCCGGCTGGGCGCCGTCGTTCACGGACTGCGCCCGCTGTGCGAAGCCCGGCGCGCACACCGTCTTCGTCGCGCAGATGGGCGGCATCGTCTGCGACGACTGCGCCCCGGTCGGCAGCCCGCGCCTGCCCGCGTCCGCGTTCGAGGTGCTCCGCGCCCTCCTCGCGGGGGACTGGGAGCGCGTCGATTCGGCCCCGGACCGCGACGCCGCCGCGGCGTCCGGTGTCATCGCCGCCTACGCCCAGTGGCATCTCGAGCGGGGGATCCGCTCGCTCTCGCTCGTGGAAGGAAACCGTTGAGCCCCAAGCCGTACACCCACAAGGACGCGGTGCCCTACCGCCCGCTCGACTGGACCGGAGCGCAGCCGCCGGCGTTCCCCGCGGTGCCGAACCACGTCGCCATCGTCATGGACGGCAACGGGCGCTGGGCCAACCGCCGCGGGCTGAACCGCATCGAAGGGCACAAGGCGGGCGAGGAGGTGCTGCTCGACGTCGTCGCCGGCGCCATCCAGGCGGGCGTCAAGCATCTCAGCGTCTACGCGTTCTCCACCGAGAACTGGGCGCGCTCCCCCGAGGAGGTGCGTTTCCTCATGGGGTACAACCGCGACGTGCTGCACCGCCGCCGCGATCAGCTCAACGAGTGGGGCGTGCGGATCCGCTGGGCCGGGCGCAAACCCCGGCTGTGGGGATCCGTCATCAAGGAGCTGCAGTATGCCGAGCAGCTGACGCGCGGCAACGACACGCTCACCCTGACCATGTGCATCAACTACGGCGGCCGGGTCGAGCTCGTCGACGCGATGCGCGCGATCGCCGAGGACGTGAAGGCCGGACGTACGCGCCCGGGAGCGATCACGGAGAAGACGATCCGTCGCCACCTGTACATCCCGGACATGCCCGACGTGGATCTGTTCCTGCGCAGCTCGGGGGAGCAGCGCACCTCGAACTTCCTGCTCTGGCAGTCGGCCTATGCGGAGATGGTGTTCCTGGACACGTTGTGGCCGGACTTCTCCCGCGAGGAGCTGTGGCGCGCGATCGGGATCTACCTGTCCCGCGACCGCCGCTTCGGCGGGGCCGTGGACACGCCTGACGCGCTCGACGAAGCCTGAGTCGGGCTGCCTGACGTCGCCTCCACGAGGCGCGTTCAGGCGGCGGGGCGGAACCGTTTCAGCGGCGGATCGACGTCACCCCAGGCGTAGCGGAGCGGGAGCCGCGGGTGCAGCACGGTCTGCCCACCACCTCGATCGTGCAGCACAAACCCCTCCGTCCTGTGCCGCGTGATCCGCCACCCGCACGAATCGAGCGTCACGGGTACGGATCCGGCCTCGCAGATCCGCCGTTCGACGACCGCCACCGGCAGCACCGTCAGCCCGTCCTCCGTCATCGCCACCGGGGCGGGACACCGTGCCCGTCGACGGGAGGAGATCGATCCTCTCCGGAAGTGTGGTCCGTGCGCGGCCGCACGCTCCGCGCACGGCGGTCCAATCCACCCGCATCCCAACCGGCAGGCAGCACGAGCCCCCGACCCGGATCCGGTAGACTCTCTCGTGCGAAGGGGAGTATTCCGACTTCACGCGATCGTCATCACGAGGCCCGCCGGAGGGCCTCCGGGCGCGTGACCGCCATCGGCGGGGAAGAGACTTTCGGCCGTTGACCGACCCCTTCCGAAAGGCACCCGTGGACGTTCCCGTCTGGTTCGAAGCCGTCTCGCTCGCCGTCCTGCTGCTGATCCTGATCGGCGACCTGCTGATCGTGCGCTGGCGCCCGCACATCCCCTCCACGAAGGAGTCCACCCTCTGGGTGGTGTTCTACGTCGCGCTCGCTCTCGGGTTCGCCGGGCTCCTGCTCGCGGTCGCCGGCGGGCAGCACGCGGGGGAGTTCCTCACCGGGTGGGCGCTCGAGTACAGCCTCTCGATCGACAACCTCTTCGTGTTCGTGCTGATCATGGCCCAGTTCTCGGTGCCCCGGAAGCTGCAGCAGGAGGTGCTGATGGTGGGCATCATCATCGCCCTGGTGCTGCGCGGCATCTTCATCCTGCTCGGCGTCACGATCATCGAGAACTTCGCACCGGTGTTCTACCTCTTCGGCGCGTTCCTCATCTGGACGGCCATCCGTCAGGCGATGCCGGAGAAGGAGCAGGAGGACGAGACCGCCGCCAAGGAGAGCTTCGCCGTGCGCCTGGTGCGTCGCATCGTGCCGGTCAGCGACACGTTCGACGGTCCGAAGCTGCGCACGCTGGTCGACGGCAAGCGTGTCTGGACGCCGATGATCATCGTGTTCGTCACGATCGGCGTCACGGATCTGATGTTCGCGATCGACTCGATCCCGGCGATCTTCAGCATCACGCAGAACAGCTTCCTCGTGTTCACCGCGAACATCTTCGCGCTGATGGGCCTGCGCCAGCTGTACTTCCTGCTGGGCAACCTGCTCGACCGGCTGCGCTACCTGCACTACGGCATCGCCGTGATCCTCGGCTTCATCGGCGTCAAGCTCGTGCTGCACGCGATGCACGAGAACACGGTTCCGTTCATCAACGGCGGCAAGCCCATCGAGTGGGCCCCCGACGTGCCGATCTGGCTCTCGCTCACCGTGATCGTGGTCGCGATGCTCGGCGCGACCGGGGCGAGCCTCATCGCCTCGGGCCGCGAGAGGCGTCAGGAGCGGCAGGCGGTGGCCTCCGAGTGATGCGTGCTCTCCGCGCGTCCGCAGGACGCGCGGAGAGCCGGCGCTCAGAAGGCGTGCAGGTTGGCCTGGAGCCCCCCGTCGGCGTACTCACGGCGCAGGATTCCGCGTCGACGCAGCACCGGCACCAGTTCGTCCAGAGTGCGGTGCAGGGTCACCGGGTGGAAGTCGCCCCACAGCAGCACCCCGTCGTTGCCCCAGTCGCCGAGCTCCTCGACGAGATCCGCGAACTCCTCCGCGGTGCCGACGAAGCCGGAGCGATCCGAGATGCGGCCGGCGCGCGCGAGGGCGCTGAGGTGAGCGCGCAGCGGCGCGTCCTCGCCGCGGTCGCCGATCAGGCGCTGGATGCTCCCGCGCGAGACGTGCGGGCCGAAGACCGACAGGTCGATCGGCTGGTCGAGATCGAGGGAAGTGAGGTCGGTCTCCAAGTCGCTGGACTGCTTGCGCGCGATCTGCACCAGCGCCGCCTCATCGGGGTGCGCCGAGGCGGCGACGATGCGGTCCGCCTCCTCGGCCGAGGAGGTGATCACCGGCTGGATCGCGAAGAGGACCTTGATGTCGGACGGACGGCGGCCGGCCGCGACGGCGGCATCGTGGATCTTCGCGCGATACGCGCGCACGGATGCCTCGTGCAACGGCGCGAGAGCGAGCTGCACGTCCGAATTCGCACCGGCGAAGCCGAGGCCGCGCCCGGAGCCTCCGGGGGACACGATCGCCGGCTCGCCGTTCGGGAACGGGAGCGCGTTCAGCGGGCCGTCGAAGGCGTAGTACTCGCCGCGGTGGCGGATCGGGTTCATCCGCGAGCCGTCGGCGTACACCCCGGTGCTGCGGTCGGCGACGAGCGCGTCCGGCTCCCAGCTGTTCCAGAGCGAACGGATCCCGTCGAGCCATTCCTCCGCCCGGTCGTACGCCTCGTCGTGTCCGAGCTGCGCCGCGTCGGAGAAGTGGCGCGCGCTGCCCGTATCCGTCACGACGTTGAGGCCGAGCCGGTGGCCGCTCAGGTGCTGCAGCGTGGCGAATTGGCGTGCCGCGGTGTACGGAAGGTACGCCGCTGGATTGACGGTCGGCACCACGCCGAGGTGCCTCGTCGCCTGGAACAGATACGGGGCGAGCAGGAGCGGATCGTGCTTGGGTCCTCCGAAGGCGTGACGCACCCGCAGATCGATGGTGTCCGCCGAGCCGAGCGACGGCGCGTCCTCGATGATGACCAGGTCGAACCCGGCCTGCTCGAGGGTGCGGGCGGCCTCCTGATAGATCTCCGGCCGTGTCCAGTCGTAGTCCCAATCCAAGGACGGATAACCCCAGCCCTGCGGCCCGAAGCCGCGCGCGAGGAACCAGCCGAAGTGCTGCTGCCTGCTCATCGGACGGCCTCCCGCACGGGCGCGAGGACCTGGGCGAGATCCTCGATGAGGTCATCCACGTCCTCGATGCCGATCGACAGGCGCACCGTGCCGGGACGGATGCCGAGGCGCTCGCGCTCCTCGGCCGTGCGCAGCACGTGACTCGTGGATCCGGGATGCAGCACGAGAGAGCGCACGTCACCGATGTGGGTCATGTGCGTGAAAACCCGCACCCCCTCCACGAACGCTTTGGCGGCCGCGAGCCCTCCGCGCAGCGTGACGGTGAAGATCGAGCCGAAGCCGCCGCGCAGGTAGCGCACCCCGGTGTCGTGATCCGGGTGCGACGGCAGGCCGGCGTAGTCCACGCTCTCCACCGCGTCGTGCTCGGCGAGCCAGCGCGCGACGGCGAGCGCGTTGCGGGACTGCCGCTCCACGCGCAGCCCCAGCGTCTCCGCACCCTGGCCGATCAGGAACGCGTTCAGCGGTGAGGGCGAGGCACCGAACCGCGGAGCGATGGACTCCCTCGCGTACGCGATCCTCGCGAGCCCGCCGTGCCGTGCGGCGACGGCGGCGGTGCCGCCGCGACCGGGCAGCACGAGGTGCGGCGCGTTGTGTCCGGTTCTGGCGGCGTCGAAGCGTCCGTCGTCGACGATGACGCCGCCGAGCACCGACCCGTGACCTGCGAGGAACTTCGACGCGGAATGCACGACGATCGACGCGCCGTGCTCGAGCGGGCGGAGCAGGAACGGCGTCGCCAGTGTGTTGTCGACGATGAGCGGGATCGCCGCCGCATCCGCCACCGCGGCGACCGCCGACACGTCGAGGACGTCGTTGCGGGCGTTGGCGATCGATTCCGCGAAAAGCGCCCTCGTGGAGGGGCGGATCGCGGATCTCCACGCCTCGGGATCCGCGATGTCGTCGACGAACGTGGTCTCGATCCCGAGGCGTGCGAGGTTGTCGAGCAGGAGTCCGCGGCTGCCTTCGTAGATGTGCTCGGAGGCGACGATGTGGTCGCCCGCGCCGGCCACGGTGAGCAGCGCTGTCGCCACCGCGGCCTGCCCGCTGGCCACCAGCAGCGCATCGGCACCGGATTCGAGTGCGGCGAGCTGGCGTTCCACGGCTCGAACGGTGGGGTTGCCCGTGCGGCTGTAGCCGTATCCGTCTCCGCTGCCGAAGTGGTCGGCGGCGTGATCGAAGTCGTCGAACTCGAACCCGGCGGTCAGATAGATCGGCGTCGCTCGCGACGGTGCGGACGGGCGGATCCGCGCGGCATGCACCGCCTTGGTGGCGAAGCGGACGGTCTCGACGGACATGCGGCACCTCTCGAACAGATCGTGGACGTTCAGCGTGCCACGATGCGCCGGCAGGGCCCTCGCCGGGGGTAATCCGCCGTCATGCAGCCTGCGGGATCCGAGCCGCACGCGCGTCAGGGTGGGTGGGAAACACCCACCCTGGCCGGAGGTAAACTCGTGCGCATGCAGGCGGTGCTTCTCCTTAGCGGCCGCGGCGAGACCTCGATCTAGGCCTCTCTCGCCGCGGTGTCTCGCGTGGGCCGCACCCTTGACCCTCTGGAGAAGCACATGAACGACGCATCCCGACCCCGCACCCTGGCCGAGAAGGTCTGGGACGACCACCTCGTGGTGAAGGGCGAGAACGGCGAGCCCGATCTCATCTACATCGACCTGCACCTCGTGCACGAGGTCACCAGCCCGCAGGCGTTCGACGGCCTGCGTGCCGAGGGACGACCGCTGCGCCGGCTCGACCTGACCATCGCCACGGAGGACCACAACACTCCGACGCTGGCGATCGACAAGCCGATCGCCGACCTCACCAGCCGCACCCAGATCGAGACGCTGCGCCGCAACGCGGAGGAGTTCGGCGTGCGGCTGCACTCGCTGGGCGATGCCGAGCAGGGCATCGTGCACGTCGTCGGTCCTCAGCTGGGTCTGACGATGCCCGGCATCACGGTGGTCTGCGGCGATTCGCACACCTCCACCCACGGCGCGTTCGGCGCGATGGCCTTCGGCATCGGCACGAGCGAGGTCGAGCACGTCATGGCCACCCAGACGCTGCCGCTGAAGCCGTTCAAGACCATGGCCATCAACGTCGAGGGCACGCTGAAGCCCGGCGTGACGGCGAAGGACATCATCCTCGCGGTGATCGCCAAGATCGGCACCGGCGGCGGTCAGGGCTACGTGCTCGAGTACCGCGGCAGCGCGATCCGCGCCCTCTCCATGGAGGGCCGCATGACGATCTGCAACATGTCGATCGAGGCGGGCGCCCGCGCGGGCATGGTCGCCCCTGACGAGACCACGTTCGCGTACGTGCAGGGCAAGCCGCACGCGCCGCAGGGCCAGGACTGGGAGGACGCGGTCGCCTACTGGAAGACCCTCCCCACCGACGAGGGCGCGGTGTTCGACGCCGAGGTGTTCATCGACGCCGACGAGCTCGAGCCGTTCGTCACCTGGGGCACCAATCCGGGCCAGGGCAGCTCGCTGTCGTCCGCTGTGCCGGATCCGGCCGACATCGCCGACCCCAACGAGCGCAGCGCCGCCGAGCGGGCTCTGGAGTACATGGACCTGAAGCCGGGAACGCCCCTCAAGGAGGTGAAGGTCGACGCGGTCTTCATGGGATCCTGCACCAACAGCCGGATCGAGGATCTGCGTGCGTTCGCGTCGGTCATCAAGGGCAAGAAGAAGGCCGACGGCGTGCGCGTCATGGTGGTCCCCGGCTCTGCGCGGGTGCGCCTGGAGGCCGAGGCAGAGGGCCTGGACAAGGTCTTCACCGACTTCGGCGCGGAGTGGCGCTTCGCCGGCTGCTCGATGTGCCTGGGCATGAACCCCGACCAGCTCGCGCCGGGGGAGCGGTGCGCCTCGACCTCGAACCGCAACTTCGAGGGCCGGCAGGGCAAGGGCGGTCGCACCCACCTCGTCTCGCCGCTCGTCGCCGCGGCGACCGCCGTGCGCGGCACCCTGTCCAGCCCGAGCGACCTCGAGGTCGCGGAAGACGTCGACGCGCCCGTCGTGGCCGGATCGGAGGCCTGATCATGGAGAAGTTCACCACCCACACCGGCGTCGCGGCGGCCCTGAAGCGCTCCAACGTCGATACGGATCAGATCATCCCCGCGGTGTTCCTGAAGCGGGTCACCAAGACCGGGTTCGACGACGCGCTGTTCCACGCCTGGCGGCAGGACCCGGAGTTCGTCCTCAACCAGCCGGCGTTCCAGGGCGCGTCGGTGCTCGTGGCGGGGCCCGATTTCGGCACCGGATCCAGCCGCGAGCACGCGGTCTGGGCGCTGCGCGACTTCGGGTTCAAGGTCGTCCTCAGCCCTCGTTTCGCCGACATCTTCCGCGGCAACTCGGGCAAGCAGGGACTGCTCGCCGCGACGGTCGACGAGGGCGACATCGAGCGGATCTGGGCCCTGATCGACGAGGAGCCCGGCCGGCAGATCACGGTCGACCTCAAGGCCCGCACCGCCACGATCGGCGACTTCCAGACCTCCATCGGGATCGACGATTACACTAGATGGCGGCTCCTCGAAGGGCTCGACGACATCGGGCTCACCCTGCGCAACGAAGACAAGATCGCGCAGTTCGAGGCCCGCCGCGAGTCGTGGCGGCCACGTACGCTTCCTGTTCGCTGAATCGGACGCGGCCGTGGGCCGAGGGCTCCCGCCCGACGGCTCCGGCCGCGCCCGTTCCACAAGAAGAGGCCCTGAATGACGACACCGCTGCACGACACCACGCTCGCTCCGAAGCCTTCGGGCGATGTCCTGGCAATCCGCGGCGGACGTCCACTGCACGGCCGGGTGGACGTCAAGGGGGCGAAGAACCTCGCCACCAAGGCGATGGTCGCCACCCTCCTCGGTGAGACCGCGAGCACCCTGCGCGACGTCCCGGACCTCTCCGACGTCGCCGTGGTGCGCTCCCTGCTCGAGGTGCACGGCGTGCGGGTCACCGAGGGCGACGAGCCCGGTGCCCTGGTGTTCGACCCGAGCGACGTGGAGTCCGCGCACTTCGAGGAGATCGACGCCCACGCCGGCGCATCGCGGATCCCGATCCTGTTCTGCGGGCCGCTGCTGCACCGGCTCGGCCAGGCCTTCATCCCCGACCTCGGCGGCTGCCGCATCGGCGACCGCCCCATCGACTTCCACCTGGACGCTCTGCGCAAGTTCGGCGCGATCGTCGAGAAGCTGCCCAGTGGCATCCGCCTCTCGGCGCCGAACGGCCTGAAGGGCGCCAACATCCACCTGCCGTACCCGAGCGTCGGCGCGACCGAGCAGGTGCTGCTCACGGCGGTGCGTGCGAACGGCACGACCGAGCTGCGCAACGCGGCCATCGAGCCGGAGATCATGGATCTCATCGCCGTGCTGCAGAAGATGGGCGCGATCATCTCCTACGAGCCGAACCGCGTCATCCTCATCGAGGGCGTGCCGACGCTGCGCGGCTACGACCACCGGTCGATCTTCGACCGCAACGAGGCCGCCTCCTGGGCGTGCGCGGCCCTCGCGACCGACGGCGAGATCTTCGTCGGGGGCGCGAAGCAGCAGGAGATGCTGACCTTCCTCAACGTGTTCCGCAAGGCCGGCGGCTGGTTCGACGTGCACGAGGACGGGATCCTGTTCCGTCGCGACGGCGAGCTCAAGCCCGTGATCGTCGAGACCGACGTGCACCCCGGGTTCATGACCGACTGGCAGCAGCCGCTCGTGGTCGCCCTCACCCAGGCGCACGGCCGTTCCGTCGTGCACGAGACCGTGTACGAGAACCGGATGGGCTTCACGCAGGCGCTCGTGAAGATGGGCGCCGACATCGTGGTGCACCCGCACGGGCTGCAGGACGGCCCTCGTCGCGTCCCCCGCCGCGACCTGGAGCAGGCCGCCGTGATCACCGGACCGACGCCGCTGCACGGCGCCGACATCGTGGTGCCCGACCTGCGCGGCGGCTACAGCCACGTGATCGCGGCCCTCACGGCGACCGGCGAGTCGCGGGTCTCCGGTGTCGACATCCTGAGCCGCGGGTACGAGAAGTTCCTCGACAAGCTCACCGCGCTCGGTGCCGATTTCGACGTGATCGGCTGAGCGCCGTGCGCGCGTCGGCCGAGAAGACCCGCCCGAGCCTGTTCTGGCTGCTGGCGGTGTTCGTCGTCCCGTTCGTGTCGTACACCGCGAGGATCCGGTTCGTCGGGTCGCGCACGCTGCCGCGCGACGGAGCGTTCGTACTCGCGCCGAACCACTACTCCGAGTTCGATCCGCTGATCGTGGCCGTCGCCGTGTGGAAGCAGGGTCGCGCACCCCGCTTCATGGCGAAGGAGAGCCTCTTCCGCGTCCCCGTGCTGGGCTGGGCGCTGCGTCGCACGGGCATGATCCCGGTCGCACGAGCCGCCTCGCTCGCCGCGGCGAAGCAGACGCTCGCCCAGTCCAAGGAGCTGGTCGAGCACGGTCGCGGCGTCATCGTCTACCCCGAGGGCACCCTCACGCGCGACCCCGACCTGTGGCCGATGCGCGGCAAGTCCGGCGCGGTGCGGCTCGCGCTGGCCGGCGACATCCCGCTCATCCCGATGGTGCACTGGGGCACGCAGGAGATCATGGGCCGGTACCAGAAGGGCCTCAGCCTGTGGC
Source organism: Microbacterium sp. 8M (assembly GCF_902506375.1). Taxonomy (GTDB): domain Bacteria; phylum Actinomycetota; class Actinomycetes; order Actinomycetales; family Microbacteriaceae; genus Microbacterium. The sequence continues at coordinate 2,093,104 of NZ_LR733284.1, read as the reverse complement.
CGCCGCGCAAGAAGGTCCAGGTGCTCATCGGGGATCCGGTGGACCTGTCCGATCTGAAGGCGCGGAAGGGCTCCCACTCGGCGATGGTGGAGGCGACGGACCGCCTCATGGCGGCGATGACCGCGCTCCTCGAGGAGGTCCGCGGTGAGAAGGCTCCGGCCGAGCGCTGGAACCCGGCCGAGCACGGCCAGAAGGAGACGGGCCGCCTTGACTCCTAGGAACGTGCATCCGCGCACCGCGTCGGTCCCGCTCGGTCCGCGTGTCACGGTGATCGGTGCGGGGAGCTGGGGCACGACGTTCGGCAAGATCCTCGCCGACGGCGGCGCCCAGGTGACCATGTGGGCGCGCCGGCAGGAGCTCGCCCACGAGATCGCCGAGGCCAAGCGCAACTCCCAGTACCTCTCCGGCATCAACCTGCCGCGCAACATGACCGCCACGCACCACCTGGCCGAGGCCGTCCGCGGCGCCGAGCAGGTGTACCTGTCGGTTCCGAGTCAGACCCTGCGCGAGAACCTCAAGGCCCTGCGTCCGCTGCTGCAGGACTCGGACATCCCCGTGGTCAGCCTCATGAAGGGCGTCGAGAAGAGCACGGGCCTGCGGATGAGTCAGGTGATCGAGCAGGAGCTCCGCTGCGATCCCGACCGGATCGCGGTCGCCAGCGGCCCCAACCTGGCCCTCGAGATCGCGCGCGAGCAGCCGACCGCCGCCGTCATCGCGTCAAACAGCCAGGAGACGGCCGACATGGTTGCGCGCACCGCGCGCAACCGCTACTTCCGCAGCTTCGTGAACACCGACGTGATCGGCACGGAGTTCGGCGGCGTGCTGAAGAACCTCATCGCCGTCGCCATCGGCATCGTCGACGGGGTCGGCTACGGCGAGAACACCAAGGCGTCGATCATCACGCGCGGCCTGGTCGAGATGACCGACTTCGCCGTGGCGAACGGCGCGCAGCCCGGGACCCTGCAGGGGCTCGCGGGTCTCGGCGACCTGATCGCGACGTGCCAGTCGCCGCTCAGCCGCAACAACACCGCCGGGCGTCTGCTCGGCCAGGGATACAGCTTCCAGGACGTGGTCAAGCAGATGCAGCAGACGGCCGAGGGACTCGCCTCCGTCGCGCCGGTCCTGCAGCTGGCCCGCGCCGCCGGCGTGGAGATGCCGATCGTCGAGCAGGTGAAGATGGTGCTGGACGGCGCCATGGATCCGCGCGACATCGCCCCCCATCTGACCACCGACGACGACACCCCTCAGGGGGAAGGGACGGGCAATGGACAAGCAGACGGTGGTGGTGCTCTTCGGCGGGCGCTCCAGCGAGCATTCGATCAGCTCCGCCACGGCGGGAGGGGTGCTGCGCGCCCTTGACCGGGAGCGCTACGACGTCATCCCCGTCGGCATCACCCGCGAAGGGGCGTTCGTCCTCGAGGACGACGACCCCGACAAGTTCCCGCTCGACGCCGCACACCTTCCCGAGGTGGTGGACAACGGCACCCGCATCCAGTGGCCCGAGCCCGGTGGCGTCCGCACCCTGCGGGTGACCCGCGCCGACGGCGCGGTGGACGACCTGGGCGCGATCGACGTGGTGCTGCCGCTGCTGCACGGTCCGCACGGCGAGGACGGCACCCTGCAGGGGTACTTCGACACGCTCGAGGTGCCCTACGCCGGCGGCGGCGTGCTGGACTCCGCGCTGTGCATGGACAAGCACTTCATGAAGGTCGCCCTGCAGGCGGCCGGCATCGCCGTGGCGCCGTGGATCACGGTGCGCGCGCGGCAGTGGGCGCAGGATCCCGAGGAGGTGCGCGCGGCGGTCGCCGAGCTCGGGCTTCCGCTGTTCGTCAAGCCCGCTCGTGCGGGATCGAGCGTCGGCGTGTCGAAGGTCGCGGATCCGGCGGAGTTCGACGAGGCGATGCGGATCGCCCTCGCCGAGGACGACAAGGTGCTCGTCGAGACCGGCGTCGTCGGTCGCGAGATCGAGGTGGCGATCCTCGAGGGCGCCGACGCGCCGCGCGCCTCGGTACCCGGCGAGATCGTGCTGACCTCGCGCGGCTTCTACGACTTCGAGGGCAAGTACCTCGGTGGCGACGGGGTGGACGTGGTGTGCCCCGCGGACCTGTCGGACGCGGAGGTCTCCGCGATCCAGGACACGGGGATCCGGGCCTTCGAGGCGGTCGACGGGCGGGGGCTGGCACGCGTGGACATGTTCCTCACGGGCGACGGCTCGCTCGTCGTCAACGAGCTGAACACGATGCCCGGGTTCACGCCGATCTCGATGTTCCCGAAGTGCTGGATCGCCTCGGGGCTGAGCTACCGCGACCTCATCACCGAGCTCATCGAGGCCGGTCTGCGCCGCGGGTAGCGATCCCGCCCCGCTCCTTGCGCCCCCGGCCGGACGGCGCCATCCTGAGTCTGACTCCCCGGGATGAAGGAGGAAGCGGTGGACGTCGTGGCGCTGATCGCGTTCCTCGCGGTCGTTCGACATCGGCACTACGGCCACGCCGCGGCGGAGCTCGGGGTGTCGATCTCCGCCGTCACCAAACGGGTGCAGCGGCTCGAGGTGGAGCTCGGGGTTCCCCTGATCGAGCGCGATTCCGGGGGAGTGATCGGACTCACCGCGGCGGGACGACGGTTCGTCCAGGTCGCGCCGCGGGTGCTCGAAGCGGCGCAGGCGGCGCGGCTGGCGGCACTCGCAGAACCGACCGAACGGCTGGCGGTCGCGATCCCGGCGGGAGTCGAGGCAGTGGCGCCGCTCATGCCTGCAGCGCTCGCGACGCTGGAGCTCTCCCTTTCTCATGCCTACCCCGGCGTGGGGGTGGCGCTCGTGCCCACGGTGTTCGACCGGCTCACGGCCGATCTGCTCGACGGTGTGGTGGACGCGGTGCTCTCTTTCGGCGCGTCGGAGGCGGAGGGCGTGACCTCGACGCGGCTGGGCGAACTGCGGCGCGTCGGCCTGGTGCCGACAGGACACCCCTACACCTATCGCCGCAGCGTGCCGGTCGCCGAGTTCGCCCGGCAGCGACTGCTGTACTCGCCGGACCTGCCCCGGAGCTACATGGATCCGTTCGTCCTTGCGGATGTCCGGCCGCGTGAGGGGGCCGCGCTAGTGGCCCTCACGGCGTCGAGGACGTCGGACGTCGCCGGACAGCTCCTCGCCGGGCACGGCATCACGGTGATTCCGGCTGCCCTGTCCGCCGCGCTGCCTCCCGCGCTGAAACGCGTGGAGCTCGAGGGCGTACCGCCGTGCTGGTACTACCTGCATCACCGCACGGCCGATCTCCGCCCCGAGCTGCTCGCGATGATCGCCCTCTTCGCCGATTTCACCGAGACGATCACACGCGCGGCCCAGCCGCGGAGACACTGAGACGCACTGTCCCGGGGTCCGTTTCCGCGATGGAAACAGGCCGACCCGCGCCCGTCGCAATTGGTACAACGGTCGCAGGGACGTCCGCGGAAGGAGCGGAAATCATGCGCTGGGTATATGTGGTTCTGGCTTGGCTGGTCGCGGCCGGCGTGTTCGTGCAGGCGGGTTCGCTCGCCTTCGCCCACGTCGGCCTGGACAATTACATCGACCACGGGGGATCGGTGGACAGCGCCTTCGTCGAGGCGTCGCAGGCGGGCAGCGTGTCGGTCATCGGCGACGCGGGCTTCGCGACGCACGCCGCCAACGGCATGATGGTGCTGCCCGTGCTCGCGCTGCTGCTGCTGATCTCGTCGTTCTTCGTGCGCGGGAAGTCGGCCAAACTGTGGGCGCTGCTCGTCGTCGCCCTCATCGCGCTGCAGATCACGGTCGCGTTCACGATGTTCGACATGCCGTATCTGGGTATCGTGCACGGGGTGAACGCCCTGGCGATCCTGCTCGTCGCGATCACGGCCGCGCTGCGGGCCCGCCGCGTCTCGCCGTCCGCGACGACGACGCAGGCCATGGCGCCGTCCGCGGTGGGCACCACGGCCGGAACCGAGCGCTCGGATGCCATCCAGGCGTAGCGTCCTGCGCGGCGTCGTGATCGGGGCGGCGTCGGTGGCGGTGGCCGGCGCGGGGACGGCGTTGTGGAGCCGAACGCTGCTGGGCGAGCACTCCGTGATGCGCCCGCCTGGGCATGGGGGCATGCCCGGGATGGACCACGGAGGGGGATCTGCGGTGAGCGTCGCTTCGCTCACCGCGGATCCGAGCCGTCCCGCCGACGTGCGGGCGCGGTTCGCGGTGCGCCGGGGGCGCGTCCCGATCTCCGGCGGCAGAGCGGTGCAGGGGTACACCGTGAACGGCGTCTCGCCGGGGCCGGTCGTCCACGCTCGGCCCGGTCAGCTGGTCGAGGTGGAGTTCGTGAACGAGTCGGTGCCCGACGGTGCGACGCTGCACTGGCACGGGATGGAGGTGCCGTGCGCGGCCGACGGCGTGGCCGGGGTCACGCAGAACGCGGTCCGGCTGGGCGAGAGCTTCACCTACCGCTTCCTCGCGGACCACGCGGGCACGTTCTGGTATCACTCGCATCAGGTGTCCCACGAACAGGTCGCGGGCGGTCTGCTCGGCGCCGTGGTGATCGACCCGGAGGTGGCGCCCGCGCCGACGACCGAGGCTGTGGCGCTGCTGCACCTCTACGAAGGACAGTCCACGCTCAACGGTGCGGCGGCGGATCTGCGGGTGGATGCGCAGCCCGCCACGGCGGTGCGGGTGCGCGTCATCAACACCGACAACGGCTCCGCGTCGGTGTGGTCGGCCGCACCGTTCCGCGTGCTCGCAGTCGACGGTCGGGATGTCCACCAGCCGGGCGAGGTGACGGGGCGCATGCTCGTGGTGCCGGCAGGCGGGCGCGCCGACGTCGCGCTGACGGTGCCGGACACCGGCGCAGTGCGCCTGCACACCGGCGGCGCCCGCAGCGTCATCGCGGGGGATCCGTCGTCCATCCCCGACCCCGCGCCGCAACCCGCGGAGGCCCTGGACCTCCTCGGATACGGGCGACCGGCGCCGCTCGGCTTCGATCCGCAGCGCGCCAACCGCACCTTCGACTACGTCATCGGCCGGACCGTGGGCTTCATCGACGGGCGGCCCGGATGGTTCTGGACGATCAACGGGCGGATGTACCCGGACGTGCCCGTCTTCGACGTTGCTCAGGGGGACGTCGTGCGGATGCGGATCCGCAACGACAGCTCGGAGGTGCATCCCATGCACCTGCACGGGCACCATGTCGTGGTGCTGTCCCGGAACGGACGCTCCGCCACGGGCGCGCCGTGGTGGGCGGACTCGATCGGCGTCCAGCCCGGCGAGTCGTACGAGATCGCCTTCCTCGCCGACAACCCCGGGATCTGGGCCGACCACTGCCACAACCTGCCGCACGCCGTGGACGGACTGATCGCCCACGTCGCCTACGCGGGCGTCACGACCCCCTTCCGGATGGACGGCTCGTCGGGGAACCGTCCCGAATGACGGCAGCACTCGGCGAGTGGAGAGGACGCGGACATGAACAGGGCACCGCACGCGACGGCGGCGATCGCGGCCGGTGCCGTCGCAGGTCTCGCCTGGGCGACGTCGATGCGAGGGATGATGGCGCAGCTCGCCGGTGACGCCTCCGCCTTCCACTGGTTCGCCACCTTCGGCTTCATCCTGGTCCCGGGCACCGCGATGGGTGCGCTGTTCGGCTGGGCGTTCGCCCGCCGTGCGGCAGGCGAGCACCGCGGCGCGGTCCTGCTCGCGCTGACCCCGTTCATGATGGCGGCGGACCCGTCGACGATCCCGCTGCTCGGCGCGTTCGTCGGCGCCGGATTCCTGTTCTCCGGCCGCAGCCGGCGGTGGGTGCGGCTCCTGGCCGGCATCCCGTCATTGCTGCTCCTCATCGCGGTGCCGATCGGTGCGGCGTTCTTCACGGACGTCACCGACCCCCGCGGCGCGTCGCTCGTCCTCCAGCTCGGCTCGCTGATCCTGGTGCCCGCGATCGCCGAGATCGCCCTGCAGCGGCCGCGGCATGAGGCGCCTCGCGAACCCGAGCGGGCGTCCGCGGATCGAGCGACGGCGACCGGCGTCTGATCAGCCCGCCGGGGTCGGCGACGGAGTCGGATCCGCGCCGGGGCGCTCGGTGCACGCGTGCGTCGCCGGGATCGTGGCGATCGCCGCGGCGAGGCTCTTGTTGCCGATGACGTCGTTGGCGCTCACGCCCTTGTTCGGCTCGTCGGGCTTGCTGTTGATGAACAGCTGCACGGCGGGCTTGCGCCCGTACGTGGTGAGCGTCAGGTACGGGCTCTTCGTGTCGTCGACGAGCCAGTCGATGCCCTGCAGCGAGATGCACTGCAGCCGGCTGGTCGGCTCGGCCTCGGGCAGACCGCAGGTGAGCAGCACCACCGAGGGGTCGCCCCAGGCCGCGGTGGCCTGCGCATCGGTCCAGCGGCGGTCGTGCCCGTCGATCGACGGCACGTTCTTCAGGCGCACGGTGACGTCGGCGCACTTCGGGTCGTTCGCGTCGTCCGCGGCATCCAGATGCACCGTGGAGCTGCAGCCCGCCAGCAGTCCCGCCGCGAGCACGAGGGTGGAGACGACGGCGAGACGACGGGGCATCCCTCCAGGCTACCGTTGAGACCATGGTGGACCTTTCAGCTCCGGGATCCGAGGCGACCGCGCAGGGATCCGGATCCAACGATCCGACGATCGGCGAGGTGAGCGAGGGCCGCGTGCTGCGGACCATCCTCGCGCGCACTCCCGCGGGCCGGGACGCGCTGCTCGGCCCGGGCGACGACGCCGCGGTGGTCGCGGCGCCGTCAGGATCGGTCGTCGCGACCACCGACACGCTGGTCGAGGGACCGGACTTCCGAGCCGCGTGGTCGAGCGGCTACGACCTGGGCTGGAAGGCCGCGGCGGTCAACCTCGCCGACATCGCGGCGATGGGCGCCCGGCCGACGGCGCTCCTCTTCGCCCTCGCGGTGCCGAAGGACCGCCGGCTGTCGTTCGTCGCCTCGCTGGCCGACGGGTTCCGCGACGCGTGCGCCGCCCTGGCGCCGGGCTGTGCGGTCGTCGGCGGCGACCTGACCGTTTCGGCGACGCTCATGATCGCGGTCACGGCCCTCGGCGACCTGGAGGGCCGTGCCGCCGTGACACGCGCCGGGGCGCGGATCGGCGACGACGTCGCGATCGCCGGCGAGATGGGGCACGCCGCGCACGGGCTGTCCGTGCTGTTCAGTCGTTTCCATCCCAGCGGCGCGGCCGTTCCCGTCGACCCGGCCGTGCTCGGCGAGGGTGAGGCCGACGCGATCGCCGCCCAGCTGCGCCCCGTGCCGCCGATCGGACTCGGGCCGGTGGCGGCCGTCGCCGGCGCCACGGCCATGATGGACGTGTCGGACGGCCTCGCCCTGGACGCCGGACGCATGGCGGAGGCCTCGCACGTCACGATCGCGCTCGAGCAGGCCGCCCTGGGCGAGCACCCGCGCCGGGCGCTGGCAGCCGGGGAGGACCACGCGCTGCTCGCGACGTTCCCCGCCGGGGTGCTGCCGCCGGGATTCCGCCGGATCGGATCCGTGGTGCCCGCGGTGGACGGTGCTCCGGTGCTGTACGACGGCGAGCCGGTCGGACCGCTCGGCTGGGACCCTTACCGCGACGCGGGGGCGGACGCCGCCGGCTGAGGGACGCAGGCCACCGCGGCGCCGAGCGGCGTTCGTGCTCAGCGCGGGGCCGGCTCCGCCCACCACAGCGCCGTGTCCCCGTAGGAGCGCTCGCGGAGCAGTCTCAGCCCGGCGGCGTCGAGATCCGGGGCGCTCGCCCGTCGCGCGCGCTCGATCACCACGACGGCGTCCGAGGACAGCAGCGGCGCGAGCGCGACGAGGTCGGAGGTCATCTCCGCGTCGGAGAGGTCGTACGGCGGGTCGGTGAAGACGAGGTCGAAGGGGCCCGACGCCCGGCCGAGGTAGGCGAGCACGGTGCTCTCGACGACGACCGCCTCGCGCTCCGGTGCATCAGGAACGGGTGCCGAGCCGAGCGCCTTCCGCACCGCGGCGGCGTTGCGGCGGATGATGGCGGCGGCCGGGCGTCCGCGCTCGACGAGCACGGCGCTCCGCGCGCCCCTGCTGAGTGCTTCGAGCCCGAGCGCTCCGGACCCCGCGTACAGGTCGAGCACGCGCGAGCCCTCGATCGCATCCATCGACTCGAGCGCGCCGAACAGCGACTCGCGCACCCGGTCGCTCGTGGGCCGCGTGCCCTGACCGGGGACGTCCAGGCGGGTGCCGCCCGCTGAGCCCGCGATGATTCTCGTCACCCGTTCACCCTATGCGCCGCGACTCATTCGCCGTGTGCGTGCGAAAGGGGAGCAGGATAGAACCGTGCCCGAGAGCCTCGCCGATCTGACCCGTATGCCGCAGCCGCAGTTCATCGAGGCGGGGGAGGGGGTCGCCCTCGCCACCTACGTGTGGGGAGATCTCGACGGCCCCGTCGTGCTGCTCGTGCACGGCTTCGCCTCCAGCACGCGCGACAACTGGGTGCTCACCGGGTGGATCCGGATGCTGCAGCAGGCCGGGTACGGCGTGCTCGGCGTCGACCAGCGCGGGCACGGGGCGAGCGAGAAGCCGCACGAGGCGACCGGCTACAACGTGCGCACCCTGGCGTCCGACGTCGAGCAGGTGCTCGACACCTACCTCGTCGACGACGCGTTCTACGTGGGCTACTCGCTCGGTGCCCGGGTGGGCTGGCAGGTGCTCCAAGACCTCGGCGACCGGATCCCGCGGGCGGTGCTCGGCGGCGTGCCCGACGGGATCCCGCTCGGCCGGCTCGACCTGGGCCAGGTGCGCCGCTTCATCGACGACGGCACGCCCGTCACCGACCGCGTCACGCAGAACTACATCGCCCTCACCGAGCGAGTGCCCGGCAACGACCTGCGGGCGCTGATCGCCCTCGCGCAGGGCATGCGGGAGTCCGGGTCGATGGATCCGGATCCCGCGAGCGCCCCGTCGCAGCCGGTGCTGTTCGCGACCGGATCCGAGGACGCCGTGATCGCCGGCTCCGTGCGGCTCGCGGAGGCCACCCCGCAGGGACGCTTCTTCGAGATCCCCGGCCGGCACCATTTCAACGCCCCGGGGGCGAAGGCGTTCCGCGAGGCGGCGCTGGCGTTCCTCCAGGAGGCCTGACTCGCCTTCTGCGCAGGCGGGCCGGCCGCGGAACGGTGTCCTCGCCCCGCTTTAGACTCTCAGCATGCCGCTCCGTCTCGACTCGCCGCTCGCCGTGGCGGTCGGCGACGGCAATGCGAAAACGCTGCAGAAGGCGTTCGGGATGACCACGGTCGCCGATCTGCTCACGCATTACCCGCGCCGATACGCCAACCGCGGCGAGCTCACCCCGATCCTGGACCTCCCGAAGGGGGAGACGGTCACGATCGTCGCCGAGGTGATGAAGGTCGACGTGCGCGACATGAAGAACCGCCGCGGCGCGATGATGACCGTCGACATCGGCGACGGCGTCGGCCGGATGGTGCTGACGTTCTTCGCCAAGTACCGCGGCCAATTGGAGTGGCGGGAGAAGGAGCTGCGGGTCGGACGGCGCGGCGTCTTCACCGGCAAGGTGGGCGACTACCGCGGCGTCACCCAGTTCGCGCATCCGCAGTACGAGATGTTCGACGACGAGCTGCGCGCGCGCACCCAGGCCGACGTCCTCGTCTCCACGCCGCTGCCGATCTACCCCGCCACCGCGGCGCTCACGACGTGGCAGATCGAGAAGATGGTCGGCACGGTGCTGGACGGCCTCGGACCCGTGCCGGATCCCGTGCCGGAGGACGTCCGCCGCAGCGAGGGGCTGCTCGACGCCCGCACGGCCCTGGAGCGGATCCACCGGCCCAGCAACAAGGACGAGATCCCGCCCGCCATCCGCACCCTGCGGATGCACGAGGCGCTGACCCTGCAGACGGCGCTCATGCAGCAGCGCTACCTCGTGCGCATGCTCGACGCGACAGCGCGCCCGGCGAAGCCCGGCGGCCTGCTCGCGCGCTTCGACGCGGCGCTTCCGTTCGAGCTCACCGCCGATCAGCGCGCCGTGGGCGAGACGATCGCGGCCGATCTCGTCGGCGGCGCGCCCATGAACCGTCTGGTCCAGGGCGAGGTCGGATCCGGGAAGACGCTCGTGGCGCTGCGTGCGATGCTGCAGGTCGCCGAGTCGGGCGGGCAGGCCGCCCTCATCGCGCCGACCGAGGTGCTCGCCGCTCAGCACCTGCGATCCATCACGAGGATGCTCGGCCCGCAGCTCGCCCCGCTGGTGATGCCGACCCTGCTCACCGGCCAGATGTCGGCGTCGGAGCGGCGCAAGGCCGCGCTCCGCGTCGCCGCGGGACAGGCGCTCATCGTCGTCGGGACGCACGCGCTGCTCAGCGACAAGACGACCTTCGCCGACCTCGGGCTCGTCGTGGTCGACGAGCAGCACCGTTTCGGCGTGGAGCAGCGCGAGGCGCTGCGGGCCAAGGGCACCAGCCCGCACGCGCTCGTGCTCACCGCGACGCCGATCCCGCGCACCGTGGCGATGACCGTGTTCGGCGACCTGGACACGTCGGTGATCCGCACGATGCCGAGCGGGCGCGCCGGCATCGAGACGTACGTCGCCCCGCTCGCCGATCACCCCGGCTGGTTCGCGCGGGTCTGGGAGCGCGCCGCGGAGGAGATCGAGAAGGGGCGCCAGGTGTTCGCCGTGTGCGCGGCGATCGACACCGAGAGCGGTGCAGAGGAGGCGGATCAGGAGCACTTCGCCGATGAGGAGGAGGAGAGCCGGGGCCCGCGCTGGGGCGTGGTGCAGCTGCTCGCCGCCCTCGCGACGCATCCGAAGCTCGGCACGATGCGGATCGCGGGACTGCACGGGCGCATGGCGGCGGATGAGAAGGACGCCATCATGCAGTCCTTCGCGCGCGGTGAGATCGACCTGCTCGTCGCCACGACGGTGATCGAGGTCGGCGTCGACGTGCCGAACGCGTCCACCATGATCGTGCTCGAGGCGGACCGCTTCGGCGTCTCCCAGCTGCACCAGCTCCGCGGTCGCATCGGCCGCGGCGGCGTGCCCGGGCTGTGTCTGCTGGTCACCGAGGCCGAGCAGGGCACGCCCGCGCGCGACCGCGTCGACGCCGTCGCCGCGACCCTCGACGGCTTCGTGCTGGCCGAGGTCGACCTCGACCTGCGCGGCGAGGGCGATGTGCTGGGTGCCCGGCAGTCGGGCGCGAAGTCGTCGCTGAAGCTGCTGCGCGTCATCAAGGACGCGGACCTCATCGCGCAGGCCAGGGCGATCGCCGAGGAGATCATCGAGGCGGACCCCGCGCTGGAGCGGCACGAGGGTCTCCGCGAGGCCATGGCGCAGCGGCTGAGCATCGAGGACCGCGCGGCCCTGGCCAAGAACTGAGCGTCTGGTCCCTGTTCCCGTCGAAGCCGGTCACTGAGCCTGTCGAAGAGCGGTCAGCTCGCTCTGGGATCCGCGCCGTTAGGCTGAAGGCATGCCCCGCACTGAGCGACGTGAGGAGACGAAGTGAGCGCTCGGGTCGCCGTCGTCCCCGGTTCCTTCGACCCGCCGACCCTCGGCCACCTCGACGTCATCCGCCGTGCCGCGGCGCTGTACGACGAACTGCACGTGCTCGTCGTGCACAACCCGGACAAGCAGGCCATGCTGCCCGTGGCTCAGCGTCTCGCGCTGCTCGAGGAGTCGATCGCCGAGGCGGGGGTGGCGGGGTCCGTCATCGTCGGATCCTGGAGCATGGGTCTGCTCGTCGACTATGCCCGTGACGTGAATGCGGGGGTGCTGGTCAAGGGCATCCGCTCGCAGGTGGACGTGGCGTACGAGTCGCCGATGGCGATCGTGAACCGGCACTTGGCGGACATCGAGACCGTGTTCCTGCTGCCGGATCCGGCGCACGCGCTCGTCTCCAGCTCTCTCGTCCGTCAGGTCGCGGCTCTCGGCGGCGATGTGTCGCCGTTCGTCCCGCCCGCCGTGGCCCGGTTCCTGGACACCGGCGCGCGCGGCATCTGACCCGGTCCCTGAGCCTGTCGAAGGGCACGGCCCCTGAGCCCGGTCCCGGTCCCAGTCCCTGTCGAAGGGCCCGGCCCGCGGCCGGATGCCCCGCCCGGCCCTGCCCGGCGTCCTCCCGGTAGAATGGATCCGTGAAGACCCGACGCAATGGACCGTTCGTGCTGCCCGTGCGCGACATCGTTCGGCGACCCGGCGAGATGCGCGAGCACCATCTCACGATCCCTCTGAGCGAGCGCTGGGGCGAGGGCCTCGTCTCCGTCGAGGAGGGCGAGGAGCTCGACATCGACGTCCGCCTGGAGTCGGTGCACGAGGGCATCCTCGTCACCGGAGAGGTCGATTCCACGTACCGCGGAGAGTGCGGGCGATGCCTGAATCCGATCGACGCGCCTGTCGAAGTCGAGTTTCAGGAGCTTTTCGCGTACCCTGGAGAGGAAGCGAACGACTTCGAGGTTCAAGACGACCACGTGGATCTTGAAACTCTGGTCAGGGACGCGGTCGTACTGTCGCTCCCGTTTCAGCCGGTGTGTCAGCCGGATTGCCCTGGTCTCGACCCCGAGACCGGCGAGCGGCTGACCGGAAGCGCCGGGAAAGAGCAGGTCGCTCCTGTCGATCCTCGATGGGCCGCGCTCCAGCAGATCAAAGACCACGGAAACGCAGCGGAATAGCTGCGCGCCCAGAACACAGAAGGTAAGCAACCATGGCCGGTAACCCCCCGAAGCGCAAGGTCTCCCGTTCCAACACCCGCTCGCGTCGCGCGCAGTGGAAGGCCGAGGCTCCCGCCCTCGTCAAGACCATCGAGAACGGCAAGGTCGTCTACAGCCGTCCGCACCAGGCGAAGGTCGTCACCGACTCGCAGGGCACCGAGCTGTTCCTCGAGTACAAGGGCCGCAAGGTCGCCGACGTCTGATCGATCCGTCGATCATGGCAGAAGTCCCCACGCCGGCCACTGGCGGGTTCAGGGAACGGACGCACCCACTTTCTGAGCAGCTCGGAGTCGACATCGACCCCGAGCTGCTTCAGCGTGCGCTCACGCATCGCTCGTACGCGTACGAGAACGGCGGGATCCCGCACAACGAGCGCTTGGAGTTCCTCGGCGACTCCGTGCTCGGGCAGGCCGTGACCGTCATGCTGTACACGACGCACCCGGACCTCGACGAGGGATCGCTGGCGAAGCGCCGTGCGAGCGTGGTGTCCACCGTCGCCCTCGCGGAGGTCGCCCGCGGCATCGGCCTGGGCGCGCACATCCTCCTCGGCAACGGCGAGGAGCGCACGGGTGGCCGCGACAAGGACTCGATCCTCGCGGACACCATGGAGGCCGTCTTCGGCGCCACCTACCTCTCCGCCGGGCCCGAGGCGGCCACGTCGCTCGTGCTGCGTCTCATCGAGCCGCTCCTCGCCGACCCCGAGCGGTACGGCGCCGCCATGGATCCCAAGACGGCGCTGCAGGAGCTCTCCGCACGCCACGGACTCAGCGCGCCGGTCTACCTGGTCGCCTCGACCGGCCCCGACCATGACCGGCGTTTCACCGCGACGGTGACCGTGGGCGACGTCGCCACGACCGGCACCGGCACGAGCAAGAAGACCGCCGAGATGGCCGCCGCCCTGGCGGCGTGGCAGGCGCTCAGCGACCGTGCCTGAGCTGCCCGAGGTCGAGGTCGTCCGCGCCGGCCTCGCTCCGGCGATGACCGGAGCGCGCATCGTCGCGGTCGACGTGCACGACGAGCGAGCACTCACCCGGCACGCCGCGGGCGCCGCCGACTTCGTCGCGCGCCTCGAGGGATCCGCGGTGACGACGGTGGCGCGCCGAGGGAAGTTCCTGTGGATGCCGATCGCTGCTGCCGGGGGCGATGCGCGCACTGCGGTCGTCGGGCACCTGGGCATGTCCGGCCAGCTGCTGCTGCGCCGGCCGGATGCCGAGGCGGAACGGCACGAGCGGATCCGGATCTTCATCGAGCACCCAGATCACGGGGAACTGGCCGTGGTGTTCGCCGATCAGCGCACCTTCGGCTCGCTCGCCGTGGACGAGCTCGTGCCGACGGCCGACGGACGGGCGGCGGGTTGGGGGAGCACCGAGCCCTTCCTCCCGTCACAGGTCGCGCACATCGCGCGGGACCCTATGGACGACGCCTTCCAGAGCCGGGTCTTCCGCGACGCGCTGCGCACTCGGTCCAGCGCGATCAAGCGCGTGCTGCTGGATCAGACCCTCATCAGCGGCGTCGGCAACATCTACGCCGATGAGTCCTTGTGGGCCGCCCGGATCCATCCCGAGACGCCCGCGTCCGCGCTGTCGACCGTGGCGGTGAACCGCCTCCTCGCCGAGGTGCGCGCCGTGCTGGCGAAGGCCCTCGCGGAAGGTGGGACGAGCTTCGACGCGCAGTACGTGAACGTGAACGGCGAGGCCGGCTATTTCGCGCACTCGCTGAACGCGTACGGGCGGACGGGGCTGCCGTGCCCGCGCTGCGGCGGCCCGATCGTGCGGGTCTCGTTCATGAACCGGTCCAGCCACTACTGCCCGAGGTGCCAGCGGAGGCGCTGAGCCGCGCGTCTGCATTCCCGGAAGCAGGCGACCGGGCGCGTCGCCGTAGGCTGGAACGCGCACGGGGGGACGAACCCAGAAGGAGATCGCCATGGTCGCAGCACAGGTGCCGTTGGCCGCGGATCACGGTCGCCCGGTGGTGCAGGCGCGGGCGATCGCCAAGCGCGAGCAGCTCCTTCGCGGAGCCGCCGCGCTGTTCGACGAGGTCGGCTACGCCGCCGCCAGCCTCTCGACGATCGAGCGTCGTTCCGGGGTGTCCCGCGGCGCCATGTACTTCCAGTTCGCGACGAAGCGGGAGATCGCGGACGCGGTCATCGCCGAGCAGCACCGCGCCTCGAGCGGCCTCGTGGAGGCGGCGCTCGGCACCGGGGCCGGGCCGCTCGAGCGCCTCGTCATGATGTGCCATGGCCTCGCCGGTCAGCTTGTGGAGGATCCGCTCGTGCGCGGCGGCATCCGGCTCACGATGGAGCTCGCCTTCGAAGACGGTCCGACCGACCCCTACGCAGGGTGGATCGCGGTCATGACCGACCTCATCGCCCGCGCTCGGCAGGCGGGTGATGTCCTTCCGGACGTCGTCGCGGATGACGCCGCGCGGGTCCTGGTGGCGTCGTTCACCGGCACCCAGCTGGTCTCGCACGTGCTCGCGAAGCGTGCGGATCTGTCGCACCGCGTCGACGATCTGCTGCGGATCTTCCTGCGCGGGATCATGACGCCGGCGGGGCGCGATGACCTGGAGCGCACGCTCGCCGCGCGCATCTGAGCTTCACCCGAGTCCGAGCCGTCCGCCGAGATCGCGGCGCCGCCGCGGCGAGCGTCGGTGACGACCGCATCCCGCGCGACCGCAACCCGCGGCTCAGCCGGCGAACGCCCGCATCAGCAGCGGACGCGTGACGCGCGTCGCAAGCCAGACGAGGGCGATGCCGGCTCCCAACACGGCCGCGATCGTCACGATCGACAGCGGGGCGGTGAGCAGGGTGATGCCGAGCAGCGGCAGGATGAGCACCGCGGCGCAGAGCGCGGAGCCGAGCGACACGATCAGCAGAGGCGACATGACCGCGCGGCGGCGGGCGGAATCCACGGTGTCGGCCGGCATGCCGAGCCAGTGCAGACTGCGGTGCAGGGGCCGCTGGTCGAGGATCTCCGAGGCCTGGGTCACGGCGACCGAGCACGCCACCATGAGGAACGAGCCCACCAGGGTGATGACGAGCCCGGTGCGCATGTCGGTCAGCAGCGCCAGGTCCTGCGCACCCGGGTCGCTCGCCGACAGCACGTCCATCAGCGCGACGCCGGTGCCGGCGAACACCGCCATGAAGCTCGACATCGCCACGCCGCTCACCTGGCGCCACGCGCCCTTCGGGTCGTCCTGCACGATGCGCGCCGCGAGCAGCCGGCTGGGGGTCTTCGCCCGGCGCAACTGCAGACCCGCGCCGAGCTTCAGCACCCACGGGCCGACGAGGTTCAGCACCAGCAGGCCTGCGCCGAAGATCGCGACGAGGCCCGTCGTCAGCGCGATCGCCCCGCCGATACCCGGCACGACCCGCCCCGCGAGGAAACCCACCGCGATCGTCGCGATCGCGATGACCGCCCGCAGCCAGTGCGGCGCCGGCGGGGTCGTCCTGGTGCGCACCCCGAGCGGCGAGATCACCACACGTCGCAGCCCCACCACGGCGCTGGCCGTGGCGAGCAGCACCGTCGCCAGGGCGATCCCCGCGATCGCGGCGGGCGGGAGCAGCACGGCCGAGCCGAGCGGCGCGCCGCGGAAGGGGATGAGGCCGACGAGCGGGGCGAGCCCGAGGTGGAGCACGACGCCGCCGGCGACCCCCGCCGCGGCGATCAGCGTGGACTCGACCACCGCGACCGTTCCCACCCCGACCCCGGTGACGCCCAGCAGCCGCAGCGTGGAGAGCCGTTCATCCCGCCGGCGCGCGGAGAGCCGGGCTGCGGCGCCGCCGAGCGCGGCCAGCGGCAGCACCAGGAGGACGAGGGCGACCGCGGCGAGCACCTGGTAGATCCCGGCGTACTCGTCGGTCCAGCGCCAGAACGCCTGTGCACCGCCGACCACCGTCAGCACGAGTGCCGAGACGACGGCGAACGCGATGGCCGGTATCACCACGACGCCGGCGGAGGCGCGGGTCGGGCGCAGCAGCAGCCGCAGGGTGGCGGCGTTCACGCGGTCACCCCCGCGCCCTGCACCCGGCCGTCGCGCACGGCGATCGTCCGGGAGCAGCGGGCGGCCACCTGCGGGTCGTGCGTCACGACGACGAGCGTGCGCCCCTGCCCGGTGGTCGACCAGAGCAGCGCATCCATGACCTCGGACGACGTGGTGGAATCGAGTGCGCCGGTGGGCTCGTCCGCGAAGACGACGCCGGCACCGGTGATCTGGGCGCGAGCGATCGCCACGCGCTGCGCCTGTCCGCCGGAGAGCTCTCCGATGCGGCGGTCCTCCATGCCCTGCAGGCCGAGAGCGGCCAGCCATCGGGCGGCGCGCTGCGTCGCCTCCGCACGGGAGACGCCCGTGATCATCGCGGCGAGGGCCACGTTCTCGATCGCGGTGAGCTCGGGGATCAGCAGCCCCTGCTGGAACACGAACCCGAACGACTCCCGGCGCAACCGCGAGCGCGCGCCCTCGCCCAGCGCGCTCACCTCGACGGGTGTGCCGACGGCCGGCGTGAAGATCACCCGGCCCGCATCGGGTCGGGTGATCCCCGCCAGCACATGCAGCAGCGTGGTCTTCCCGGATCCGGACGCGCCCATGATCGCGACCGACTCCCCGGAGGCGACCTCCAGGTCGATGCCGGCGAGGGCGCGGGTGGATCCGAACGACTTGACGAGACCGTGAGCGTGCAGGACGGGTGAGTTCATGCCTCCAGCCTGCGCGCCCCGAGCCCCGGGATCATCGGCCGCGGGAGTGAGGATCCGGACGCGCCGTCATCCTCCGGGATGATTCGCGGAGCCCGGCGCACGACGACTCAGGAGCTCAGCTCCTTCTTCCACGCCCCGCCATAGGCGATCGGTGCGAAGCCGATCTCCTCGTTGATCGAGAGCATCGGACGGTTCTCCTCGGCGTTGTAGGTCACGACGCGGGCCGATCGCGGGAACCGCTCGTGCCAGGCGAGCAGGCCCGCCGTCTTCACGAGCAGCCCGAGCCGGTGACCGCGGTGCGCGGCGAGCACGAAGGTGTCGTTCTGATGCGTGACGCTGTCGAGCGCGCCCTTGAGCGAGAGCTCGTTGTAGGCGCACAGCTCGCCCGTCGCGATGTGCTCGGCCGCGGTCACCTGGACCGTGCTGCCCATGGCGAGCCAGCGGGTGTCGTGCTCGCGCACCCGGTCGGCGTCCCAGGTCTCCTCGGGGGAGCCCATGCCCGCATCGGGCACATCGGTGGACATGCGCGATTTCATCCAGGCGTAGCCCTCGAGCCGTTCGTCCGGCGTCGGCAGCAGCCACTGCACCACGCGGTACCCGGATGCGGCCGCTGCGGCCTGCGCACGCAGTTCCTGCAGGCGCGCCTCGTCGCCCCAGCGGTACTCGCTGACGCGGTCGACCTGCTCCAGCGTCCACCCCTGCGCGAGCAGGAAGCGTGCGGTGTGGTCGTGAGGAACCGTCCCGAAGCCGGTGGGCGGGCTCAGTCTCGCGTCGTCGGAGGGCAGGTGCTCCGTCCACACCTGCAGGGTGCGCACGCCCTCGGAGCGCGCCAGGTTCTCGAGATGAGCGGCGACCGCGGTCGCCAGCCCTCTGCGCTGCCAGGCCCGCACGACGCTGATCGCGCTGACGGCGGTGGTCCCGCCGCTGTCGTGCAGCACGTTCAGCAGCGCCACGCCGACCGTCTCGTCTGCCGCGGTGATCCGCCATTGGCGGCGATGGGTGTGCTCATCGGACGTGAGGAGCGGCAGCAGCTCGTCCGGTGTGAAGTCGTCGTCGTCGCGACCGGACGCCTCGGCCAGGCAGCGGTTGCGGGTCTCGGCGTAGTCGCGGAACGCCCCCGGCGCCCCCGCGTCCGCCCGTGCGGGGAGCACGAGCGGACGCAGGGCGGCGCCGGAGGGCAGGGGGATGACCGGGTCCTGGGCGGGTGCCTGGATCATCAGAGCACCTGCCGCATCGCGGTCTGGGCGAGGCGGTTCGCCTCGTACTCCTCGAGCACGCGGAGGCGGTCGGCGTCGCGCCGGGCCTGCTGGGCCGGGGTGCGCGTGAGCGGGCGCGTCCGCACGATCAGGTGCAGGGCGACGCGCAGCGCCACGCGCTGGGCCAGCGACAGGTTGCGGAGCTCCTCCTCGCGGGGGAGCTGGATGGACAGGTCGCGCTCGGAGGGAACGCGGTGCGTCGACTCGGTGGGAGGCGAAGCGTGCAATGCGGTGTTCACGGTGATTCGCTTTCGTTGGTCGTGCCGGAAAGGCGGTTTCGCTCCACGACGCGGTCGCCCGGTAGGGCGCCGTGGCATGTCACGGGTGGGGGAGACGGATCCGGGACGGGATGTCCGGGATCGGGCAGGCGATCGACGATCGTCGCGGGAGCGCGGATCGGATCGCGGACGCCGAAGCGTCAGGCCGGCCTCAGGCCGGGGCGAGGGAGAGTGCGCCCGCTACGCGGCGAGACGCGCGCAGACGCCGACGGAAGTCGCCGGAGACGCATCGATCCCACGGAATGGGGTGAATGCAATGCGGTTGGTCATCATCTCGGCAACCTCCTTTCTCGGCTCGGAGTTGTCACGCTAGCCCAGGCTCATAGGAAGCGTCAAGCCGACACTCAGAAATCCCTGGACCCCGGGCGTTTCGCGCAAACCGCGCGCGGCGGCATCGATGCGATCAGTACTCGCCCTTGATGACGAAATAGGAACCCCGGATCTCGCCCGCGAGCTTCGAGCGCTGCCGCGCGAACCTGAACGCCGACAGCTCGTCGGGAACGTCCATGCCCTGGGAGAGCTTGAAGCCGACGGCGCGCTTGCCGCCTTCCGCCAGCGTGTACATGACGTTGATCGAGAGACCCGACTCGTAGAACACGTAGGTCATGCGGATCCCGTCGACCTCGAAGTCGCTGACCTCGAGGGGCTTGCTGGAGATCGCGATCCCGCGCTCCTCGTGGAGGATCCGGGTCACCCGCTCCAGGGCCGCAGGGTTCTCCTGTGCCGCCTCGACGGCGAACACGTGGTCGTACTTGTTCCTGAAGTAGCGCGCCTCGTTCGCACGCAGGCCCGCGAGCGCATCGGCGACGGGGGAGGATTCCAGGCCGGTGGTCTCGACGTTCACGAAGTCGACGACGTGCGTCATGGGCCCTCCTCGGCGTGGATGCGGTGCACCTCACAGCGTACTGGCGGGCCCTTCGGGTCGACGTGCGGATTCAAACCAAGCCGTATAGCTTGGTCATGCACGACGGAGGGCGACCACCCTGCGTTCCGCGGACCCGCGACGGAGTCCGGAACGCAGGGTGGCACCGTCGGTGCATCACTCGGGTCTTGGAACGTCGAGCACGTGGTTCCCGGGAAATCCCAGGGCTTCGCGCGTTTCCGGACGTTCCGCAGGCCTCAGGGGCGATAGCGTAGACGCCGTGATCCTCGTCGACCCTTGCGCGTGCCCATGCACCTGAAGAGCCTGACCCTCAAGGGGTTCAAGTCCTTCGCGCAGCCGACGACGTTCGCCTTCGAGCCCGGAGTCACCTGCATCGTCGGTCCGAACGGATCCGGAAAGTCCAACGTCGTGGATGCGCTGGCCTGGGTCATGGGCGAGCAGGGCGCGAAGACCCTCCGCGGCGGGAAGATGGAGGACGTCATCTTCGCGGGCACCTCGACGCGCGGACCGCTCGGTCGCGCGGAGGTGCAGCTCACGATCGACAACAGCGACGGCGCGCTGCCCATCGAGTACGCCGAGGTCACGATCAGCCGCACGCTGTTCCGGAACGGCTCGAGCGAGTACGCGATCAACGGCGAGAGCTGCCGACTGCTCGACGTCCAGGAGCTGCTGAGCGACTCCGGACTCGGGCGGGAGATGCACGTCATCGTGGGTCAGGGGCGCCTGGACACGGTGCTGCAGGCGTCTCCCGAGGACCGCCGCGGGTTCATCGAGGAGGCCGCGGGCATCCTCAAGCATCGGCGGCGCAAGGAGAAGACCCTCCGCAAGCTCGATGCCATGGAGACGAACCTCACCCGCCTCAGCGATCTGGCGGGGGAGATCCGGCGGCAGCTGAAACCGCTCGGGCGGCAGGCCGAGATCGCGCGCGAGGCGCAGACGATCGCGGCCGTCGTGCGCGACGCGAAGGCCCGGATCTTCGCGGACGACGTGGTCGCGCTGCGCGCGGCGCTGGCGGATCACACCCGCAACGAGCACGAAAGGCACGCCGAGCGCGTGGTGCTGAGCGAGCAGGGCGACCGCATCCGCGCCGAGATCGCCCGGCTCGAGGCGCTGCAGAACTCGGCTGCTGTCGACGAGGCGCGCCGCGTGGCGTTCGGGCTCGAGCAGGTGCAGGAGCGGATGCGCGGCCTGTTCACGCTCGCCAATCAGCGGCTCGCCCTCCTCGGATCCGAGGAAGAGGATGCCGCGGTCACGGCGGTCACCGTCACACAGGCGACGATCGACGAGGCCAAGGCCGAGGTGGAGGAGATCTCCTCGGGCATCGGGCGGGCCCAGGATGCCGCGCACGAGGCGACGCGCGAGGTCGCGAATGCCCGGGCCGAGCTCGACGCCCTCGACGTCGACATCGCGGAGCAGAGCGCCCTGGTCTCCGCGCACGACATGCGGCTGACCACTCTGCGCGGGCAGGCCGAGGCGGCTGCTTCCGCGCTGGCCGCGGTGCGCGGCGCCGTGCTGCGCCAGGAGAACGCGCTGGAGGCCGCGCATCAGCGTCGCCGCGAGGCAGCCGAGGCTCGTGAGCGCATCGAGGAGGGCGAGGCGCCCGAGGGCACCGCGGCGGAGCACGCCGAGGCGTACGAGCGCGCGCAGGCCCGCGCCGTCGCCGCGGAGACGGCCCTCGGCGAGCTGCGCGAGCGGCTGCACGCCGCGGAGCGCGAGGCCGAGGCGCTGACCGCCCGCGCTGCAGCGCTGGGCAGCGCCATCGCGGTGACCGGCGGGGCGGCGGAGATCGTCGCGGCGGGCGGGCCCGGGGTGCGCGGGCTCGTGGGCGACGCGGTGCAGGTCACGCCGGGCTACGAGGCGGCGATCGCCGCGGTGCTCGGTCCCCTCGCGGAAGGCGTCCTCGTCGAGGACGCGGCTGCCGCCTTCGCCCTCGCGGCGGACGACGCCGCGGCCGGCGCCTACGACATCGTGATCGCGGAGGGCGCGGCATCGGCCGTGGCAGACGCACGCATCCCCGGCGCGACGCCGGCGGCCGACGTGGTGACGGCGCCCCCGGGGATCCTCGGCGTCCTGTCCCACGTGGTGATCGTGGAGGACCTGACCGCGGCCCGCTCGGCGCACGCCGCCGCCGTCGCCGCGGCCGGAGTGCCGCTCACCGTCGTCACGCGCGCGGGCGAGGTGCTCACGGCGCACACTCTGCACACCGGCTCGGGCGGTGAGCGGTCGCGGCTCGAGCTCATCGCCGAGCGCGACGCCGCCGTCGACCGGCTCAGCGAGGTGCGCGTGGTCGTCGACTCCCTGCGCGAGGCCCGGGAGGACGCTGCGGAGACGCTCGAGACCGCGCGCCGCGCATCCCGGGATGCGCTGCGCACGCTGCGCGAGCACGACGCCGCGCTGGCTGCGCACACCGAGCAGGTCAACCGCGTCACGGTGCAGCACGAGTCGGCGGTGGCCGAATGCGAGCGCCTGGAGGCGGGGCTCGCCCAGGCGCAGTCCGCTGTCGCGGACGCCGAGACCAACGCCGACGCCGCGAAGCAGGCCCTGACCGAGGCGGAGGCCGCCCCGCGCCCCGTGCTCGACGCCTCTGCGCGCGACGGTCTGCTCGAGGCCCTGGAGGCCGCCCGCGAGGCCGAGGTCGAGGCGCGCCTGGGCGTGGAGACCATGCGCGAGCGCGTGCGCGCGGCTCAGGCGCGGGTCGCCTCGCTGGAGCGCCAGCGCGAGCGCGAGAAGGAGGCCGCGGCGGAGGCGGCCCGGCGCGCCGTCATCCGGCGCGCGCAGCGTGAGACCGCATCCGGCGTCGCGGCGGAGCTGCCGCGCATCCTGGACTCGCTCGACCGTTCGGTCGCGGAGGCGCGCCTGGCGCTGGCCGCCGCCGAGTCGGCGCGGTCCGCGCAGAACGAGGAGCTGAGCGCGCTGCGCCGCCAGGACGCGTCGATCCGCGAGCGCCTCGCCGGCCTCACCGAGAGCGTGCACGGTCTGGAGCTGCAGATCCACGAGAAGAAGCTCCACCTCACGAGCCTGCTCGAGCGCGTGCAGTCCGAACTCGCGCTCGACGAGGACATCCTCATCGCCGAGTACGGACCCGACCAGCTGGTGCCGCGCGACGTCGTGCCGCTGACGCCCGAGCCGGCGAACCTCGTCGAGGCCGCCGATGAGGCCGGATCCGAGGAGGATCCGACACCGACGGGCATCCCGTACGATCGCCGCATCCAGCAGCGCCGGCTGCAGGAGGCCGAGCGCAAGCTGGCTCAGCTGGGCCGGGTGAACCCGCTCGCGCTCGAGGAGTTCGCGGCGCTGGAGCAGCGGCATGCGTTCCTCACCGAGCAGCTCGCCGACCTGACCAAGACACGGCAGGATCTGCTGACGATCATCGCCGAGCTGGACGAGCGGATGCAGACGATCTTCGCGTCGGCGTTCGAGGACACCCGGCAGGCGTTCGGAGAGGTGTTCCCGCTGCTGTTCCCGGGCGGCGCGGGCAGCATCTCGCTCACGAACCCGGACGACCTGCTGAACACCGGCATCGAGGTCGCGGTCCGTCCGGTCGGCAAGAAGATCGAGCGGCTCTCCCTGCTCTCCGGCGGTGAGCGCTCGCTCGCGGCCGTCGCGCTGCTCGTGGCGATCTTCAAGGCACGCCCCAGCCCGTTCTACATCCTGGACGAGGTCGAGGCGGCCCTCGACGACGCGAACCTGGGACGCCTGCTCACGGTGTTCGAGCAGCTCCGCGCGAGCTCGCAGCTGCTCGTGATCACGCACCAGAAGCGCACCATGGAGATCGCCGACGCGCTCTACGGCGTCTCGATGCGCCAGGACGGCGTCTCCGCGGTCGTCGGCCAGCGCGTCGGCGATCGCGCCGCCGCCACGGCTGCGGTCTGAGCCTGCCGCCCTCGGCGAACACGACGGAACCGCGCGGTCCGGGCACGTAGGCTGGTGCCATGGCGGAGAAGTCCTGGTCCCTCGGCCGCGCGCTGCGCGGCATGTTCGTCAAGCCCACCATCGACGAGGACACCTGGGACGACCTCGAGACCGCCCTGATCACCGCCGACTTCGGCCCGGACATCACCGAGCGCCTGATCGACGAACTGCGCGCGAAGGTGGAGCGGTACCGCACGACGGATCCGAAGGATCTGCAGCGCATGCTCCGCGAGACGCTCGAGGAGCACTTCGCGAAGTTCGACACCACCCTGAAGCTCACCGAGCGGCCCGCCGTGGTGCTCGTCGTCGGCGTGAACGGCGTCGGGAAGACGACGACGATCGGCAAGTTCACCAAGTTCCTCCGCGGCTACGAGCGGTCTGTCGTGGTCGGCGCCGCCGACACGTTCCGTGCCGCCGCGGTCGAGCAGCTCGGCACCTGGGCGCAGCGGGCCGGAGCCGCGATCGTCCGCCCGCAGCAGCAGGGCCAGGATCCGGCGTCCGTGGCATTCCAGACCGTCGAGTACGCGAAGAACAACGGCACCGAGATCGTCATCATCGACACCGCGGGCCGGCTGCACACCAAGGGCGGGCTCATGGACGAGCTCTCCAAGATCCGCCGCGTCGTCGAGAAGCAGGCGCCGATCAGTGAGGTGCTGCTCGTGCTCGACGCGACGACGGGACAGAACGGGGTGCTGCAGGCCGAGGCGTTCCTCGAGCACGCCGGCGTCACGGGCCTCGTGCTCACCAAGCTGGACGGCTCCGCGAAGGGCGGATTCGTGCTCGCCGTGCAGGAGCGCACCGGCATTCCGGTGAAGCTCCTGGGCCAGGGAGAGGGCATCGACGACCTCACCGGCTTCACTCCGCACGTCTTCGTGCAGGCTCTCGTCGGCTCCTGATCCGGACCGATCTCCGGCGCGCGCGTCACGGACTACCGTCCCGCGCACAAGGCTGGTTTTATAGCCGTATGGCGATCGAACACGACTTCTTCGGACTGCTGTCCTCGGGACCGGACGGATCGATCTTCTGGTCCGAGACGGTGGAGTTCGGCGACCATGCCCTCACCGTCGACCTGACCGCGCCCGACCAGGAGGACGTCTCCCGGGAGTCCCTCGACATCGCCGCCGCCTTCGTCTCGGGACTCGAGGCGATCGACGCCAAGGCTCGCCGCGGAATGCTCTCCGAAGTCGACGACCGCACCAGCGAGGTCACCGAGTACATCTTGCAGCAGCAGGAGGAGTACGGCGACGAGCTGACCGACTACCTCGTCGACGTGAGCGGCGATGCCGCGGTCGACATCATCCGATCGCTCCGCCTGATGAGCATGACGCTGCTCGTGGACGAGCACGGCGGCAGTGAGCCGTTCGCCGTGCTCGAGTACGCGCTCGACGCGGACGGCGACGACGACGTGCTGCTGGTGAACTTCGGATCCGACGGCTCCGTGCTGTCGGTCATGAGCGCCGACTGACGACGGATCGGACGCCAGGGCAACGAACCGCCGGACGGGAGTGGCCCCCCTGCTTCCCGTCCGGCGATCCGGGTCTCAGACCGCCTGCGCGAAGCCGAGGTCGGCGCCCTCGGCGATGTGCGCCAGATGCGGCGGGATCTCCCGGCCCTTGGAGATCATCGACTGCGCCCACAGCCGGCCGGCACGATAGGACGAGCGCACCAGCGGACCGGCGAGCACCCCGAGGAAGCCGATCCGCTCGGCCTCCTGCTTGAACGCGACGAACTCATCGGGCTTGACCCAGCGCGAGACGGGCAGGTGCCGCGGCGTGGGCCGCAGGTACTGCGTGATCGTGATGATGTCGCAGCCGGCGTCGTGCAGGTCCTGCAGCGCCTGGATCACTTCTTCGGGCTGCTCACCCATGCCGAGGATCAGGTTCGACTTGGTGATCAGGCCCGCCTCGTGCCCCTGGGTGAGGACGTTGAGCGAGCGCTCATAGCGGAATGCGGGGCGGATCCGCTTGAAGATCCGGGGGACCGTCTCGACGTTGTGCGCGAACACCTCGGGGCGGGCGTCGAAGATCTGGCCGAGGAAGGCGGGATCGGCGTTGTGCTCGTTCGCGAGCAGTTCCACCCCCGTGTTCGGGTTGAGCTCGTGGATCTTGCGCACGGTCTCGGCGTTCAGCCATGCGCCCGTGTCCGGGAGGTCGTCGCGGGCGACGCTCGTCACGGTCGCGTAGCGCAGGCCCATCTGCTGCACGCTCTCGGCGACGCGACGCGGCTCGTCGGTGTCGTAGGCGTCGGGCTTTCCGGTGTCGATCTGGCAGAAGTCGCAGCGGCGCGTGCACTGGGAGCCGCCGATGAGGAACGTCGCCTCCTTGTCCTCCCAGCACTCGAAGATGTTCGGGCAGCCGGCTTCCTGGCACACCGTGTGCAGCCCCTCGTCCTTGACGAGCGAGTGCAGCGCCTTGTACTCCGGACCCATCTTGGCCTTGGTCTTGATCCACTCGGGCTTGCGCTCGATCGGCGTCTCCGCGTTGCGGACCTCCAGGCGCAGGAGCTTGCGTCCCTCGGGGGCGGCGCTCATGCGGCCACCTCCGCCGCGTACTCGGCCGTGAAGGCGGCGCTCACCGCATCGACGAGGTCGGCGGGGGAGACCTCGCGGCCGACGACCTCGCTCACGGTGGTGACGCCGGCGTCCGTGATCCCGCACGGGATGATGCCGCGGAAGCCCGCGAGGGTGTTGTCGCAGTTGATGGCGAAGCCGTGCATGGTGACGCCCTGCTGCACGCGCACGCCGATGGCGGCGACCTTGTCCTCGCTGAGCGGCCGGCGCACCCAGACGCCGCTGCGTCCCTCCACCTGATAGCCGTCGACCCCGAGCGGCCGCAGCACGTCGATCAGCAGGTGCTCCAGGCGACGCACGTGCGCCACCACGTCCATGGGTTCGGGCAGGCGCACGATCGGGTAGCCGACGAGCTGACCCGGCCCGTGCCAGGTGATCTTGCCGCCGCGGTCGACGTCGACCACGGGGGTGCCGTCCTGGGGGCGCTCCTGGGGCTCGGTGCGCTTCCCGGCCGTGTACACGGCTTCATGCTCGAGCAGCAGGAGCGTGTCGGGGCGGGTGCCCGCGACGACGTCGGCGTGGATCCGCCGCTGCAGGTCCCACCCCTCGAGGTACGGGACGAAGTCGGGGGCGAGCCCCACCGTCTGGATGTCGAGCATGACCGATCCTTTGATCGAGTTGTTGTATGCAGTTCAATAATAGGGGCGAGAGGGGACGGGCGCACCACGCGATACGGTGGCGTGGTGAGCACCTCCGCCCGCGGCGTCGGCCGCCCCCGCGTCTCCTCGCGCGAGACGATCGCCGAGGCCGCCTGCGAGCTGTTCCTCGAGCAGGGTTACGAGCGCACCTCGATCGCCGGCATCGCCCAGCGGGCGGGCGTGAGTCGCTCGAGCTTCTTCAACTACTTCTCCTCCAAGAGCGATGTGCTCTGGTCGGGCTTCGACGAGCGCCTGGACCGCGCCGTGGAGGCTCTCGCCCAGCCGGGTGCGGGCGCGGATCCGGACCGCGTCGAGGCCGTGCTGTCGGCGATCCTGGAGGGGCTCGAGCCGGATCCGCTGGCGCTGGCGTTCGGGAACACCCGGGCGATGGGCCTCGAGGAGGAGTTGCAGCGCGAGTCTGCGCTGCGTCAGGGACGGCTCGCGGCGGCGCTGTCCGAGGCTGCCCGCAACGCCGGGGTCGAGCGCATCCGTGCCGACGTGCTCGGCGCCGCATATGCCGTCGTCGTGCTGTCGTCGCTCCGGGTGTGGGCCGAGGGGGGCGCCGGTCACGGCTCGCCGCTCGCCCAGCTGCAGCACGCCCTGCCGCGCATCGCCGATCTGCACTGGGGCTGACCGCGCCCGACGACGTGCTCCTGGCCGGCTCGCGTAGAATTGCAGCACCATGGCTACTTTTGGCACGCTCTCCGATCGGCTCACCGAGACCTTCCGCAATCTGCGCACGAAGGGCAAGCTGTCCGCGTCCGATGTCGACGGCACCGTCCGCGAGATCCGGCGGGCGCTGCTGGACGCCGACGTCGCACTGCCGGTGGTCAAGGACTTCACGGCGAAGGTCCGCGAGCGCGCCCTGGGCGACGAGGTCAACAAGGCGCTGAACC
Source organism: Microbacterium sp. 8M (assembly GCF_902506375.1). Taxonomy (GTDB): domain Bacteria; phylum Actinomycetota; class Actinomycetes; order Actinomycetales; family Microbacteriaceae; genus Microbacterium. The sequence continues at coordinate 2,065,324 of NZ_LR733284.1, read as the reverse complement.
CGGCGCAGCAGGTCGTGCAGATCGTCAACGAGGAGCTCATCGGGATCCTCGGCGGCGAGCAGCGCCGTCTCGAGTTCGCGAAGAACCCGCCGACGGTGATCATGCTCGCGGGCCTTCAGGGATCCGGTAAGACCACGTTCGCCGGCAAGCTGGCCAAGCAGCTCCAGAGCGAGGGGCACACTCCGCTGCTCGTCGCCGCCGACCTGCAGCGCCCCAACGCCGTGACCCAGCTGACGGTCGTCGCCGAGCAGGCCGGCGCGACCATCTTCGCCCCGGAGCCGGGCAACGGCGTCGGCGACCCCGTGCGCGTCGCTCGCGACGGCGTCGAGCACGCGCGCCGCCAGCAGCACGACATCGTCATCATCGACACGGCGGGCCGGCTCGGCGTCGACGCCGAGCTCATGAAGCAGGCCGCGGACATCCGCGCGGCTGTCGACCCGGACGAGGTGCTGTTCGTCATCGACGCGATGATCGGTCAGGACGCGGTCAACACCGCCAAAGCGTTCCAGGAGGGCGTGGACTTCACCGGCGTGGTGCTCTCCAAGCTCGACGGCGACGCGCGCGGCGGCGCAGCGCTGTCGGTCGCCTCGGTGACCGGGCGTCCGATCATGTACGCCTCGACCGGTGAGCGCCTCGAAGACCTCGAGCCGTTCCACCCCGACCGCATGGCGAGCCGGATCCTCGACCTCGGCGACATCCTCACCCTCATCGAGCAGGCCCAGCAGGCCTTCGACGAGGCCGAGGCGCTCAAGGTCGCCGAGAAGCTGGCCACGGAGACCTTCACGCTCGAGGACTTCCTCGAGCAGATGCAGCAGCTCAAGAAGATGGGCTCGATGAAGAAGATGCTCGGGATGCTCCCGGGCATGGGCCAGATGAAGCAGCAGCTCGAGCAGTTCGACGAGCGCGAGCTCGACCGCACCGAGGCGATCATCCGCTCGATGACGCCGGGGGAGCGGCGCAACCCGAAGGTGCTGAACGGCTCCCGTCGGCTGCGGATCGCGCGCGGCTCCGGCGTGACGGTGACCGACGTCAACCAGCTCGTGCAGCGCTTCGAGCAGGCCGCGAAGATGATGAAGACCGTCGCCCGCGGCGGCACCCCGAACATCCCCGGCATGGGGCCGGTGCCCGGCATGGGCCGCCCCGGCGCGTCGTCCAAGCGCGGCAAGAAGGGCAAGGGCGGCGGCTCCCGCTCCGGTAACCCGGCCAAGCGCGCCGCCGAGAACGCCGGCCTCGCCACGAGCCAGGCGCCGACCGGCACGGGATTCGGGCTCGGCGGGCAGAAGGCGCCGAGCGAGGCCGACATGGCCGAGATCCAGAAGCTCTTCGGCAAGAACTGACGTCGATCGGGTCCTGGTCCGACGTGCGATGAGCGGCGGAGTGCCGTCCCGTCGCCGCGGGTCAGCCCGGGGTGCCGGGCAGCACCAGGTTGCGCAGCGCGGCGCTCGCCCCGCTGAGGGGGTCGGCGCTCGCCCGCACGCTCTCACCGCGACGGAGCAGCCGGACGGTCGGCGTCGCGTGGTCGCCCGACCAACCGCGCGCGGCCAGCAGCGAGCGCTCCCAGAGCAGCACGCACTCCAGCGCGACCACGAGCGCGCGGTCGTCCTTCGGGCCGAAGACGCCGATGCGCTGCAGACCCGCCATCCGGGCGAGCGCCTCGTGCACCGTCCTCAGCTCGCGGTCGGGCCTCGAGCCCGCGCCCGGCCCGAACGTCGCGACGAACAGGCGGGCGGAGACGTCGAAGAGGTTCGCGCCCAGCAGCTGGTCGAGGGCGCGTACCTCGTCGGGGCTCGGCTGGCTCATCGGTATACCCCTGAGGTCGTGCGCCGCCGTCGCGGCGAGGTCTTGGGCCGCCACTCTATCGCCCTCCGAGAGGGCGTGCTTCTCCGAGGATACGGAGCGCCGTGGAGGACGCCGGACGAGAAAGGCGGACCCGGAGGAGATCCTCCGGGCCCGCCTTGTGTGCGAGGTCAGCTCACTTGACGTCCTCGTCGACCCAGTCCATCGACTTAGTGACGGCCTTGCGCCACAGGCGCAGCTGGCGGTCCCGCTCGGCGGCGTCCATGGTGGGCTCCCAGCGGCGGTCCTCCTGCCAGTTGGCGGAGAGGTCGTCCAGGCCGCTCCAGAACCCGACTGCGAGGCCGGCGGCGTACGCGGCACCGAGGGCGGTCGTCTCCGCGACCACGGGACGCACCACCGGCACGCCGAGCACGTCCGCCTGGAACTGCATGAGTGCGTCGTTCGCGACCATGCCGCCGTCGACCTTGAGCTCGGTGAGGTCGACGCCGGCGTCCGCGTTGACCGCGTCGAGCACGTCGCGGGTCTGGAACGCGACCGCCTCGAGCGCTGCGCGGGCGATGTGGTTCTTGTTCGCGTAGCGGGTGAGGCCGGCGATCACACCGCGGGCGTCGGGACGCCAGTACGGGGCGAACAGACCGGAGAACGCGGGCACGATGTAGACGCCGCCGTTGTCCTCGACCTGCTTGGCCAGCTCCTCGACCTGCGGGGCCGAGTCGATGATCCCGAGCTGGTCGCGCAGCCACTGGATCAGCGACCCGGTGACCGCGATCGAGCCCTCGAGCGCGTAGTGCGTCGGGCCGTCGCCGAGCTTGTAGCCGACGGTGGTGAGCAGTCCGTTCTTCGAGTGGACGATCTCCTCGCCCGTGTTGAAGATGAGGAAGCAGCCCGTGCCGTAGGTGTTCTTGCTCTCTCCGGCGTTGAACGCCGCCTGGCCGAACGTCGCCGCCTGCTGGTCGCCGAGGATGCCCGCGATCGGGGTCTCACGCAGCAGCGATGAGCTCTCCGCGGCGCCGTACACCTCCGAGGAGGAGCGGATCGACGGCATCATCGACTTCGGCACGCCGAAGGCCTCGAGGATGTCATCGCGCCACTGCAGCGTCTCCAGGTCCATGAACATGGTCCGCGAGGCGTTGGTCACGTCGGTCGCGTGCACGCCGCCGTTCACCCCGCCCGTGAGGTTCCAGAGCACCCAGCTGTCGGTGGTGCCGAACAGCAGGTCCCCGGCTTCGGCCTTCTCCCGGGCGCCCTCGACGTTCTCCAGGATCCACGCGATCTTGGTGCCCGAGAAGTAGGTCGCCAGCGGCAGGCCGACGATCTGCTTGAACCGGTCGACGCCGCCGTCCGCGGCGAGACGGTCGACGATCGGCTGGGTGCGGGTGTCCTGCCAGACGATCGCGTTGTAGACCGGCTTGCCCGTGGTCTTGTCCCAGACCACCGCGGTCTCGCGCTGGTTGGTGATGCCGACCGCGGCGATGTCGTGGCGGGTGATCCCGGCGCGGCTCAGAGCGAGGCCGATGACCTCCTGAACGTTCGCCCAGATCTCGGACGCGTCGTGCTCGACCCAGCCGGCCTGCGGCAGGATCTGCTCGTGCTCCTTCTGACCGGTGGCGATGATGCTGCCCTTGCGATCGAAGACGATGGCACGGCTCGAGGTCGTGCCCTGGTCGATGGCGATGACGTAGTCAGCCATGTGCAGTTCTCCTTTGAATAGCGGTTCGGGTTACTTGGCGAGGTGCAGCAGCACCGGAGCGAGCACGGCGGCCAGCGCGCCACCGATGAGCGGGCCGACGACGGGCACCCAGGAGTACGCCCAGTCGCTCGATCCCTTGCCCTTGATCGGCAGGATCGCGTGCGCGATGCGCGGGCCGAGGTCACGGGCGGGGTTGATCGCGTAGCCGGTCGGGCCACCGAGGGAGGCGCCGATGCCGACCACGAGGAGGGCGACGGGAAGCGCCGTCAGCGGGCCGAGGCCTCCGGGGGTGCCCACCTTGACGTCGCCGTAGTCGGCGAAGGCGAAGATCACGAACACCAGGACGAACGTGCCGATGATCTCGGTGATGAGGTTCCACGCGTAGGAGCGGATCGCCGGTCCGGTCGAGAAGACGCCGAGCTTGTTGGCCGGGTCGGGCTCCTCGTCGAAGTGCTGCTTGTAGGCGAGCCAGCACAGGACGGCGCCGATGATCGCGCCGAGCAGCTCAGCGCCCGCGGCGACCGCGAACTGGGCGAACGAGATCTTGTTCGCGATCAGCAGGCCGATGCCCACGGCCGGGTTCAGGATCGCCCCGGAGTACGCGGAGACGAGCACGCCGGCGAAGACCGCCAGGCCCCATCCCCAGTTGACCATCAGGAAGCCGCCGCCGTTGCCCTTGTTCTTCGCCAGGGCGACGTTCGCGACGACACCGCATCCGAGGAGGATCAGCATCGCCGTGCCGACGAGCTCGGACAGGAAATACAGCCCCATGTTCACTTCAGGCATGTCTCCATTGACCTTTCGCAGAGCATCGGCCCCTCTGCCGATGCGGTGTTTCGAGTGGACGCCGAGAAGGGCGGCGATCGCCCCTCGTCGCCCGCGGGTACAGGCGGCGAGGGATCCCTCGTCACCCGCGGGTGCGGGCGGCGAGGGAAAGTCCGTGGCGGGTGTTCAGCAGCTCCCGGGTGAGCTCGATCTCGCGGGCGGTGCGCGCGCGGTCCCAGCCCTTGAGCGGAGCCAGGGCCTCGGCGACCTCTTCGAGGATCTCCTCCGTGACGTCGCCGGTGAAGGCGAGGCTCGTGCGGCGCAGGATCACGTCCTCGAGGCGCACGATCAGCTCGTTCTGCACCATCCACTCGAGCTCTCGCGTGGACAGCTGGCCCGCGGCGAGCGGTGCGTCCGCACCGTCCTGGACGTACCGCCACACCTCGGCGGCGCGGGTGCCGTAGCGCTTGAGCAGCAGCTCCGCGCGCTCACCGGCGCCCGGGAGGTTCTGCGAGATCCACGCGACGCGCGCCGCGTCGGTCTGCGGGTAGTCCTTGCCGCCGCCGATCACGCGACCCAGGGTCGAGACGACGCGCGGACGGCCGAGGATCCCGAGGATCTTGTCGGAGAGGGACTCGCCGAGTGCGCGGAACGTCGTCCACTTCCCTCCGACGAGGCTGAGGTGCGGCACCGCGCGGCTGTTGTCGACCTCGACGCGGTAGTCGCGCGAGACGAAGCCGGGAGCGGTGTCCTCGTGGCGGGGGAGCGGGCGGATGCCGCTGAAGCGGTAGACGATCTGGTCGCGGTTCACGTCGATCGACGGGAAGACGTGGTGCACGAGGTCGAAGAAGTAGTCGACTTCCTCCTCGGTGCACAGCGGCACCTCGCGGGGGTCGGCGTCGATGTCGGTGGTGCCGACCATGACCTTGCCCTTGAGGGGGTAGATGAGGACGATCCGGCCGTCGGAGTGCTCGAAGAAGATCTCGCGGCCCTTGGTCGCGGCGAGCAGCTCCGGGTTGTCCAGCACGATGTGCGAGCCCTTGGTGCCGCCCATGAACCGGGTCAGTTCGCCGAGGGCCTCGTTCGTCAGGTCCGTCCAGGGGCCGGAGGTGTTCACGACGACGTCGGCGGCGATGGGGAACTCGGTGCCGGTCTCGCGGTCGCGGACGAGGACCGCGTCGCCATCATGGCCGATCGCCTCGACGTAGTTGAGCGCGTGGGCGCCGGGGTGGGCGGCACGCCCGTCCTGCATCACGTCCAGCGCGAGGCGCTCGGGGTCGTGCATCGAGGCGTCGTAGTACGTCGCGGTGTACTTGATCCGCGGATCCATCGCGGGCAGCTCGGCGAGCGACTTCTTGCGGCCGAGGAACTTGTGCCGCGGCACCGTGCCGCCGTCGCGGGAGAACGTGTCGTAGATGGTGAGACCCATCTTGATGAGGAACGCGCCGCGCTCCTGCGGCTTGCCGGACTTGTGCGTGAGGAAGCGCAGCGGGGCGGACAGGATCCCCGAGAAGGTGGAGTAGATCGGGATGGTCGTCTCGAGCGGCTTGACGTAGTGCGGAGCGATCTTGATGAGGCCGTTGCGCTCGGTCACCGACTCCTTGACGAGGCGGAACTCGCCGTTCTCGAGGTAGCGGATGCCGCCGTGGATCATGTGGCTGGAGGCCGACGAGGCGCCGGAGGCGAAGTCGCCGCGCTCGACGAGGACCACGTCGATGCCCTGCAGAGCCAGATCGCGGAAGGTGGAGATCCCGTTGATTCCCCCGCCGATCACCAGCACCGTGGTGCGTCCTGCCTCGCGGACCTGGGTCACCTCGGGGCGTTCCGCGGCGTTGTGGATGTGGTCGGTCATCATCGTCTCCTTCCCGATTTCTCACAGCATTCCCCCAGGCGCCCGTATGCGCAAGCAACCTGCACGAATGTGCAAGAATCGGGCGAATCGGTTTCCAGGAGGCCGCGAATGGATGAACGGAAGCGCCAGGCGAAGGTCGTCGCGGCTCTCACGGCGGCCCGGCTGTACTACCTCCAGGACAAGACGATGGACGTGATCGCGGAGGAGCTCGGCACCTCGCGATCCTCGGTGTCGCGGCTGCTGACGTACGCCCGCGAGGTGGGGCTCGTCGACATCCGCATCAACTCCCCGCTCGAGCACGCCGGCGAGCTGGAGCAGCAGCTGCACGACCGGCTGCACGTGGCCGCTCACGTCGTGCCGATGCCGGAGAGCGTCACCGAGGTCGAGCGGCTGGAGCGGGTGGCGCTGACCGCGGGGCGCCTGCTCACGCAGATCATCGACTCGAACATGGTGGTGGGGCTCGCCTGGGGATCGACCATCAGCGCCGTGAGCCGCGAGCTGGGGCAGAAGGAGACCCGCGGCACCACGATCGTGCAGCTGAACGGCGCGGGGAACACGCTGACCAGCGGTGTGGAGTACTCGAGCGAGATCCTGCAGCGCTTCGGATCCGCGTTCGGCGCGCAGGTGCAGCAGTTCCCGGTTCCCGCGTTCTTCGACGACCCGCGCACCCGCGAGGCGATGTGGCGCGAGCGCAGCACGCTGCGCGTGCTGGACCTTCAGGCGAAGATGGACCTCGCCGTGTTCAGCGTCGGCTCACCGAGCGCGGAGGTGCCCAGCCGCGTGTACGTCGGCGGCTACCTCGGCCGCGACGACTACCGGAGCCTGCGCGAGGATCGGGCGATCGGCGACGTGGCGACGGTGTTCTTCCGCGCCGACGGCACCTGGCGGGACATCGCGGTGAACGCGCGTGCCACCGGCCCGGGGCTGGACCGGCTGCGCCGGGTCGCGCGCCGGTTCTGCATCGTCGCGGGCGCGCAGAAGCTGCCCTCACTGCGAGCGGCGATCGGCGCGCGCCTGGTGACCGACGTCGTGCTGGATGAGGGCCTCGCGCGGCAGCTCGTGGAGGGGTGACCCCGTCGCCTCGTACGCCGCGGAGCCCGTCGTGCGCGGCGCGGTCAGAGCGTCGCCGGACCGGAGCGGAACTCCCGGATCAGGTGATCCACGACGGCGTGCAGGTCGCCGCCGGACGCATCGGCGACCGCGACCTGGCGCGCGTAGCTGGCGCCGCGGTCGAGGATGTCGGCCACCCCGGCGAACTGGTCGGAGCACTGCAGATCGGCGGCGATCGGGGCCAGCCGCTCGAGCTCCTCCGCGAGATGCGCGCGCACCGAGCGCTGTGCGCCGTCCGGGGTCACGATGACCTCGGCATCGAGCCCGTACCGCGCCGCGCGCCACTTGTTCTCGCGGTGGAACCACGGGGCGAGCACGGCGAGGGGCCGTCCCTCGTCGAGGTCGCGGGAAAACCCCTCCACCAGCACCTGGGTGAGGGCCGCCACGGCGGCGAGCTCGTGCAGTGTGGACATGCCGTCGCACGCGCGCACCTCGATGGTGCCCCAGCGAGGGGCCGGTCGGATGTCCCAGCGCACCTCGGTGGCGTCGAGCATCACGCCGGTGCGCACCATGTCGTCGAGGTATCCCTCATAGGCCGCCCAGTCGGCGAGCGGCCACGGCAGTCCCGCGGTCGGCAGCTGCTGGAACACGAGGGCGCGATTGGACGCGTATCCCGTCCGTTCGCCTGCCCAGAACGGACTCGAGGCGGCGAGCGCCTGCAGATGGGGGAGGTACGAGGTCAGCGCGCCGATGATCGGCAGCACCTTGTCGCGGTCTTCGACCCCGATGTGCACGTGGATGCCCCAGATCATCATGTTGCGACCCCACCACTGGGTCTTCTCGATGAGCGAGTGATACCGCGTCTTGTCGGTGACCTGCTGGTCGTACCACTGCGCGAACGGATGGCTTCCCGCCGACAGCAGCTCGATGCCGGCGGGATCCGTCGCGGTGCGCACGGCCGCGATCGCGGCGGCGATGTCGCCCACGGCGTCCGAGACGGTGGACCCGACTCCGCTGGTGACCTCGATCGTGTTCGTCAGCAGCTCGCCGGTGACCGTGTGCCGTTCGTCGGCGCTGGCGCGTTCCAGATCGTGCAGCAGCTCCGGGGCGCGCCCGACGAGATCCCCGGACACCGGGTCCGCGAGCATGAGCTCCCATTCCAGCCCCACGGTGGAGCGCCGCGATGAGGCGAACTCGATCGGCATGTGACCTCGATTCGGGACGGGAGATCGTCGGCCAATGATGGCACGCGCGTTGCGGATCCGCTGGGATCGATGACGTCTTGCGACACGGTCGGGACGCGACCTCGCTCCGTTTCGCGGGTTCGCGCGGGATCTGGCAGAATAGACAGCTGGATCGCCGCTCGACCCTCTATCCGGCCGTGATCCACCCGCAGAGCTTCCACCGGGTGTGCACCCCACGCTTCTGGTGATCAGTTCGTCTTCCTTCCACACCATTCAGGAGAATCGTGGCTGTCAAGATCCGTCTCAAGCGCCTGGGCAAGATCCGTGCGCCCTACTACCGCATCGTCGTCGCCGACTCGCGCACCAAGCGCGACGGTCGTGTGATCGAGGAGATCGGCAAGTACCACCCCACCGAGGAGCCCTCCTTCATCGAGGTCGACTCCGAGCGTGCCCAGTACTGGCTCTCCGTCGGCGCGCAGCCGACCGAGCAGGTCACCGCCCTCCTCAAGATCACGGGCGACTGGGGCAAGTTCAAGGGCGACAAGGACGCGAAGTCCACCCTCAAGGTCGCCGAGGCCAAGGCCGAGTTCCAGGCGGACACCGCCAAGAAGTCGGTCATCAAGCCCAAGGCCGAGAAGAAGGCGGAGGCTCCCGTCGAGGACGCCGCTGCCGAGGCCCCCGCTGAGGACGCAGCCGAGGCTGCGACCGACGCGGAGTAATCCGTCGTGCTGGCCGCCGCGCTCGAGCACATCGTCTCGGGGATCGTCGATCACCCGGAGGATGTCACCATCACCACCTCCTCGTCGCCGCGAGGCGAGGTCCTCGAGGTGCACGTGCACCCCGACGACCGGGGGCGCGTGATCGGGCGCGGCGGTCGCACCGCCAAGGCCCTGCGCACGCTGATCACCGCGCTCGCGGACGGGCGTCGCGTGCGCGTCGACGTCGCGGACGACTGAGCGTGGCCGGCACCGAACGTCCCACCGGCCGCAATCAGCTGCGCGTGGGGCGCCTCGTCAAGGCGCACGGCCTCAAGGGCGCGCTCAAGCTGGAGCTGTACACCGACGACCCCGCCGGACGCTTCACGCCCGGCGCCGAGTTCACGTTGCAGGTGCCCGAGGCGTCTCCGTGGCACGGCAAGACCATCACCGTCCGCGAGTACCGGGTGATGAACGGCAGTTCGGTCGTCTTCTTCGAGGGCGTCGAGGACCGCACCGCTGCGGAGAGCCTCGTGAAGGCGATCCTGTGGATCGATCAGGACGACGCCGAGGAGCCCGAGGACGACGCCTGGTACGACCACCAGCTCACGGGCCTCGAGGTGGTCCGCGACGACGTCGTCATCGGTCGCGTCATCCGCGTCGACCACCTGCCGGCACAGGACCTTCTCATCGTGCGGCCGTCGAACGGCGCCGCCGAGGTCATGGTGCCGTTCGTCTCCGCGATCGTGCCCACGGTCGACATCGCCGGGGGCCGGATCATCGTGACACCTCCCGCCGGGCTTTTCGAGGAGCTCGAGGAGGACGCCCCGAGCGGACCGGCGGAGCAGGACGCCCCCGGTGCGGATTGACGTCATCTCGATCTTCCCGTCGTACTTCGACGGACTGACGCTCTCGCTGCTCGGCAAGGCGCAGAGCACCGGAATCCTCGACCTGCAGATCCACGATCTGCGCGACTGGACCCACGACCGTCACCGCACGGTCGACGACACGCCGTACGGCGGCGGTGCGGGCATGGTCATGAAGCCGGAGCCGTGGGGCCTCGCGCTCGACGAGCTCGCACCCGCCGGCAGCGACTCGCCGCCGACGATCATCTTCCCCTCGCCTGCGGGCGAGGTGTTCCACCAGTCGACGGCGCGCGAGCTGGCACAGCGCGAGCACCTCGTCTTCGGCTGCGGCCGCTACGAGGGCATCGACGAGCGAGTCTTCGAGGAAGCCGCGACGCGCGGCGAAGTGCGCCTGATCAGCCTCGGCGACTACGTGCTGAACGGGGGAGAGGTCGCCGTGATGGCGATGATCGAGGCGATCGGCCGGCTCATCCCCGGCGTCGTCGGCAATCCCGAGAGTCTCGTCGAGGAGTCGCACGAGGACGGGCTGCTGGAGTACCCGTCGTACACCAAGCCCTCGGTGTGGCGTGAGCGCGAGGTGCCGCCGATCCTGCTGAGCGGCAACCATGGCGCGATCGCGGCCTGGCGCCGCGAGCAGCAGCTCGAGCGCACCCGTCGGCGCCGGCCCGATCTGCTCCGCGACGAGGACTGAGTCCCGCTCGCCGCCGCGCTGACGCCGCCGCGCGCGGTCAGGCTCAGCCGCAGGTGTACGTCGCGCCGCCGACCTGCCACGTGCCCGGGCCCAGCTGTGCGCACATCGACAGGACGTTCGCGAGCGCGATGCCGCCCACGACCACGCCGATGATCCCGAGCACGGTGAACACGAGACCGATGATGATGCCCGCGACGGCGATCCCGGTGGGCGCGTTCGCGTTCTTGAGCTTGACCCGTGCGACAAGGCTGAGGATGAAGCCGACCAGCGGAATCACGAAGGCGAGGATCAGTCCGGCGATGGCGAGGCCCTTGCCCGGCACCGGAGCGGCGTAGGGGCCCTGGGCGGCCGGATAGGCGGGCATGGGGGCGGAACCGTAGGGAACCGCCTGCGGCGCAGCGTATCCGCCGGGCTGCGGCGCCTCCGGCGCAGTGTATCCGCCCGGGCGCGGTGTGTCCGGCGCACCGTAGGACGGCGACGGCGGGACCGGCACGGGCGGCGCGCTGTATGCGGGTGCCGGGGCGACGGGCGGCGCGGGAGGCGCCGGGTACTGCGGCGGCTGCCCGCCCTGCGGAGCGGACGGGCCGGGCTGCTCGGGGTAGGTCATGCGCTCCTCCTGGGACCGTCGCGGGGCGGACAGCACCGAGTCTAGGGGCGCCGCCGCACCGCGGGCGAGCGCCGGACGGATCAGTCGACGCCGAGGAAGGAGCGGTCCGTGAGGATGATCGGGCCGTCCTCCGTGATCGCCACGGTGTGCTCCGAGTGGGCGCCGCGAGAGCCGTCGGCGCTGCGCAGCGTCCAGCCGTCGGGATCCGTCACGAGTTCATCCGTCGTGGCGAGGAACCAGGGCTCCAGGGCCATGACCAGTCCCGCGCGCAGCGGGAAGCCGCGTCCTGCGCGCCCGTCGTTCGGCACGTGCGGGTCGCCGTGCATGATCCGGCCGACGCCGTGTCCGCCGAAGTCGGTGTTGATCGAGTACCCTTCGCCGTGCGCCACGCCGGCGATGGCGGCGGAGATGTCGCCGATGCGGTTGCCGACGACGGCCGCGGCGATCGCGGCGTCGAGCGCGCGCTCGGTGGTCTCGATCAGGCGCAGATCCTCGTCGCGCGGCGTTCCCACGACGAAGGACACCGCGGAGTCCGCGACCCAGCCGTCCACCGAGACCGCGAAGTCGAGGGAGACGAGGTCGCCGTCGCGCAGCGTGTAGTCGTGCGGCAGCCCGTGCAGCACCGCGTCGTTCACCGATGTGCAGATGACCTTGCCGAACGGGCTCGCGCCGAAGGACGGGTGGTAGTCGATGTAGCAGGACTCGGCGCCGGCCTTGCGGATCATGTCGTGTGCGCGCCGGTCGATCGAGAGCAGGTTCGTGCCCACCTTCGTCTCCGCACGCAGCGTCGCGAGCGTCTCCGCCACGAAGCGTCCGGCCGCCCGCATCTCCTCGATCTCGGCGGGGGTGCGCAGTTCGATCATTCCCAGTCCTCTCGTCCTGTCCATTCTCTCCCACTCGGCAGGCGGCCCACGCTCACAGCGAACGTGCGGATCGCTGGGCTCCCTGGCGACGTAGCATCGCGATATGTGGATCCGGCGCGCGTTCTTCTCCTGGCTGTTCCCGGCCGCCCTCGTGCTGCCGCTGTGGCTCTTCATCGGCTGGGGGGTGTTCCAGGCCGGCGGGTGGGCGTTCCTCTGGGTGCTGTTCGTGGCACTGCCCTCGGTTCTCGTGGGCGAGGTGGTCCTGGCTCTTCTGGTGCGCGCACGTCCTGCAGTGCGCGAGCAGCGGGCGGTGTCCTGGCGCGACGTCATCGGATTCACCCTGTGGCATGCGCTGACCGTGGCGCTCGGCTTCTTCCCGGAGGCTGCGTTCGGGTGGATCCTCACCGCGACGATCGTCGCGTTCCTCGGCCTGTTCTGGTCCACACTGTGGCAGCTGTTCAAGGATGTCGCCGAGCGCGGACGGGCGGCACTCGTCATCGACGGCGACACGATGCGCGCTTCGAGCTACGGCGATCGCGAGGAAGCGGTGCGCGAGCGGGCGCGTCAGCACGGCGAGGTGATCGTGATCACCGAGACCGGTCGGGCGGGCGACGGGCGCTCCGAGCACTGAGACGACTGCCCGCCCGGCGCCGTCGTTTTGGTGCGGTTCCGGATCCGTGGCAGAATGGTTCCTTGTGCCGTGACCCGGTTCTGCCTCAGGGGAACCCGCGGACGCCTTGCGCGCCGTTCGGCACACACCATCCTTGTATCCCTTCCCCATGCATGCGACCTGAGGCGAGTGCAGAGAGAGACGATCATGCAGATCCTCGACGCCGTCGACGCGGCTTCGCTCCGCTCCGACATCCCCGAGTTCTTCCCCGGCGACACCGTCAAGGTGCACGTCAACATCGTCGAGGGCAGCCGCTCTCGTATCCAGGTCTTCCAGGGCGTCGTCCTCGGTCGCTCGGGCGATGGGGTCCGCGAGACCTTCACCGTCCGCAAGATCAGCTTCCAGGTGGGCGTCGAGCGCACCTTCCCGGTGCACTCCCCGGTGATCGACCACATCGAGGTCGTCACCCGCGGTGACGTGCGCCGCGCGAAGCTGTACTACCTGCGCAACCTGCGCGGCAAGAAGGCGAAGATCAAGGAGAAGCGCGACGCGCGCTGATCCATCACGGCTTTTCGAGAAGCGCCCCGGGACACGCCTCCCGGGGCGCTTCTTCGTGCCCGGGCATGAGAAGCTGGAAGACGCCGTCGACCGACGGCAGGAGCCGTGAAGGATGGCGCATGACGGAAGAGATCGCGGCCGGGCCCGTAGAGGCCGTGCAGGAGCCGGCGGTGCCGCGCAGACGCGGCTGGGTGATCTTCCTCCGCGACGTCGTGGTGATCCTGCTCATCGCCGTGCTCGTGTCGTTCCTCGTGAAGACCTTCGTCGTGCGCAGCTTCTACATCCCGTCCGGATCCATGGAGAACACGCTCCTGATCAAGGACCGGATCCTGGTCGACGAGATCACCCCGCATTGGAACGGCTACCACCGCGGTGACGTCGTGGTGTTCAAGGATCCGGGAGGCTGGCTCCCGCCCACGCCGGCTCCGGCGCCGCGCTCTCCGCTCTTCGAGGCGGGCGAGTGGTTCCTGACGCTGATCGGGATCGCCGCCCCCGACTCGGACGACCACCTCGTCAAGCGCCTGATCGGCCTGCCCGGGGACCACGTGGTGTGCTGCAACTCGCTGGGGCAGATCACCGTGAACGGCGCGCCGATCGACGAGTCCTCCTACCTCAAGCAGGGAGTGGGCGACAGCCGCGCCTCCAGCATCCCGTTCGACGTCACCGTGCCCGCGCACGCCGTGTGGGTGCTCGGCGACAACCGCACCCGCTCGGAGGACTCCCGCTACCACCAGGACCAGCCCGGAGGCGGATTCGTGCCGATGGACAACGTCGTCGGCCGTGCCTTCCTGGTCACCTGGCCGTTCGACCGGTTCGGTCTGGTCGACGGGCACTACGCCGTCTTCAACGGCGTGTCGAATCCGCAGCATCAGGGGCGCCGCCGTGGTGGTCGTCGAGCCTAGCCTGGTGCTCGAGCGGCGACTGCTGCGCGAGCACGCCCTCCTCATCGCGCTCGACGAGGTCGGCCGGGGCGCGCTGGCCGGTCCGGTCGCCGTGGGCGCCACCGTGGTCGACGCGGCTGCTGCGAGACGCCGCGTGCCGCACGGCCTGCGCGACTCCAAGCTCGTGCCCGAGAAGCGACGGCCCGAGGTCGCGGAGCGCGCCGGGGCGTGGGCACCCGCGAGCGCGGTGGGATGGGCGGCGAGCACGGAGATCGACGAGATCGGCATCATGCGGGCGCTCGGCCTCGCCGCGTCCCGTGCGATCACCGCGGCCTGCGGGGAGGTCTGGGACGCGTCTGCGGCGCTCGTCATCCTGGACGGCAACCACGACTACGTCTCCGCGGTGCATCCGGCACCGCTCACGGTGCGCTCGATCATCAAGGCCGACCGCGACTGCGCGTCCGTGGCGGCGGCGTCTGTGCTCGCCAAGGTCGCCCGGGACGCGCTCATGGTGGAGCTGTCGGGGGAGTACCCCGACTACCAGTGGGAGCGCAACAAGGGCTATGCGAGCCCGGAGCACCGGGAGGCCATCCGGCGCGGGGGTCTCACCAGGCATCACCGTTCGTCGTGGGCGATCATGGACGCGCCGACGCTCTTCTGACCGGCGCGCGTCGTGCCTGGGCCTTCGGAGCGACCGTCGCCCGGCCCTCGGCACCCGACCGCCTCTCGTAGGATGGAGAGACCATGGATGACGACGCCTTCGACGACTACGACCGTGAACTCGAACTCGCCCTGTACCGCGAGTACCGCGACGTGGTCCTGCAGTTCCAGTACGTGGTCGAGACCGAGCGTCGCTTCTACCTCGCCAACGAGGTGAATGTCGTCCGCCGAGACACCGAGCACGACTTCTACTTCGAGGTCGCGATGAACGACGTCTGGGTGTGGGACATCTACCGCGCCGACCGCTTCGTCAAGTCGGTGCGCGTGCTCACCTTCAAGGACGTCAACGTCGAGGAGCTGTCCCGACGCGAGTTCGAGCTCCCTCAGGAGTTGTCGCTCGACGGCGAGTGAGTCCGGTCGGCGGCGTCGCCGTCCTCGCGTCACGTGGATCGCGGTGACGGCCTCCACAGGCTGAGATCCCGGCGGACTCCGCACCGTTTGCGCGACCGCGCCGCCGCGGCCTCGCGACCGCGGCCAGGCTGTCGGTCATGGCAGCCAAGGACGAACTCGGACGCGCGGGCGAGGACCGCGCCGTCGCGCACCTGACCCGACTCGGCTATCGGATCCTCGACCGCAACTGGCGGTGCGACCTGGGGGAGCTCGACGTCGTGGCGCGGCGCGAGGAGACGCTCGCGTTCGTCGAGGTGAAGACCCGGCGCACCCTGGACTTCGGCCACCCGTTCGAAGCCATCGACGAGCGCAAGCGTCAGCGGCTCTGGCGGCTCGCTCACGCCTGGGTGCGGGAGCACCCCATGGCGAGCCGGGGCTGCGCGCTGCGGCTCGAGGCCATCGGCATCGTCGGCACGGATCCCGCGATCGGCTCCCTCGAGCACCTGCGGGATCTGCGATGACCGCGCGCACCTGGGCGGTCGCGCTGACCGGCCTCAACGGCCACATGGTCGATGTGGAGGCCGACCTGTCCCAGCAGACGCCGGGGTTCGACCTGATCGGGCTCGGCGACCGTGCGCTGGGCGAGGCGGTGCGGCGCGTGCACAACGCCTGCCGCAACAGCGGGCTGGATCTGCCGCGCCGCAAGCTCACGGTGAACCTCTCGCCGGCGAGCCTGCCGAAGCACGGATCCGCGTTCGACCTCGCGATCGCGATGGCGGCCTTCGGCACGGCGGGCGGCCTGGATCAGGCGTCCCTGGCGCGGACCGTGCACCTCGGGGAGCTCGGGCTGGACGGACGTCTGCGGCCGATCCCCGGGGTGCTCCCCGCACTGCACGCCGCACGTGAGGCCGGCTTCGAGCGGGCGGTGGTGCCGTTCGCGAACGAGGCGGAGGCGCGCCTCGTCCCCGGGCTGGAGGTGCACGCACCGGTCAGCCTGGCGCATGTGGCCCTGCTGCACGGCGCCGACGTGCCCGATCCGGGGGATCCCGAGCCGGTGCTGTCCGCCGCAGCCGCGCAGGCGAGCGAGCCCGCGCTGGAGCTGGCCGACGTGATCGGCCAGGACGACGCCGTCGCGGCGCTCGTCGTCGCCGCCGCGGGTGGACACCATCTCCTGCTGTCCGGACCGCCCGGCGCGGGCAAGACGATGCTGGCGCGGCGTCTGGCCGGGATCCTGCCCGACCTGGACGAGGAGCTCGCCCTCGAGGCCGCCTCGATCCGGTCGCTCGCCGGTGAGACGCTGACCAGGCTGGACCTGCGGCCGCCGTTCGTGGCCCCGCATCACAGCGCCTCGGTCGCGGCGATGATCGGAGGCGGTTCTCGGTCTGCGCGGCCCGGGGCGATCGCCCGTGCGCACGGCGGTCTGCTGTTCCTCGACGAGGCGGCGGAGGCGCCGGGCATCGTGCTCGAGGCGCTGCGGCAGCCGCTGGAATCCGGATCGATCGAGATCCACCGGGCCGAGTTCACCGCACGGTTCCCCGCCCGCTTCCAGCTCGTGCTGGCGACGAACCCGTGCCCGTGCGGTGCATTCGGGGTGGTCGGCGAGGACTGCATCTGCCCGCCCGCCGCGATCCGGCGGTACGCAGCGCGATTGTCGGGGCCGATCCGCGATCGGCTCGACATCGAGGTGCGCGTCGCGCGTGTGTCGACGGCGGAGGTGACGGGCCCTGCGCGCGGGGCACTGACCACGGCCGCGGCGCGAGGACGGGTCGAGGAAGCCCGCGAGCGGGCGGCGCAGCGCTGGCGGGGAACGCCGTGGCGCCTCAACGCGCATGTGCCCGGGACGTGGCTGCGACAGGGGGAGTTCCGCCTTCCCCCTGATGCCAGGGCGCCGCTCGACCGCGCGCTGCAGCGAGGCGCTCTGACGCTGCGCGGATACGACCGGGTGCTGCGGCTGGCGTGGTCGGTTGCCGATCTGGACGGTGCTGCAGCCCCGGGCCTCGCCCACGTGGGACGCGCGCTGTATCTCAAGAAGGGAGCCGTTGCATGAGCGAGGCAGCACAGAGCCGGCGACCCGCCGGGGACGAGCCCGCCCGCGCGGAGGTTCTGGGAGCGCGGGACATGCGGCGGAGCCTGAAGGCGCTGCGTGCGGATGCGCGGTTCCTCCGGGAGGCGGACCGGATCCGGCCCGACGGAGGCGATCCCGCCGTGCGCGATGCCCTGATCTGGAGCCTGCTGTGCGAACCCGGGGACGGAGTCGCCGGAGCCCTGATCGAAGCGCTCGGACCGACGGACGCACTCGACGCCGTGTTCGGCGGCACGGAATTCGGTGGCGCGGTGTTCGGCGGCACGGGCGAGGACCGACGCTCGACGCAAGGCGCCGGCGACGCCGGTGATCGAGCAGTGGTGGATCGCGACCGTCCGGCGGCGGCTGCGCTGCGGGATGCGCGGCGGCGCTGGGCGCCCCGGCTCGCCGCCGAACCGCACCTCGCCGCGCTGCGGACGGCGGTGCGCATCGGAGCCCGACTGCTGCTCCCCACGGATCGGGAATGGCCGGTGGCGCTGGCGGATCTCGGCGCGCACGCGCCGCGCGGGCTCTGGCTCCGGGGCGACGCCACGGCGCTCGGTGATCCGGGCGTCGCCATCGTGGGAGCCCGGGCATCGTCGAGCTACGGCGAGCACGTCGCCGGGGATCTCGCAGGCGAGCTCGCCGCGGAGGGGCTCGTCGTGTTCTCCGGCGGGGCGTACGGAATCGACGGCACGGCGCATCGCGCCGCGCTCCGGGCAGGCGGGCGCACGATCGCGCTGCTCGCGGGCGGCGTGGACCGGCCGTATCCGAGCGGGCATGCGCAGCTGTTCGAGCGGATCGCAGCGAGCGGCGCACTGGTGAGCGAGGTCGCGTGCACCGTGGCGCCGACCAAGTGGCGGTTCCTCGCACGGAATCGCGTGATCAGTGCCCTGGCGGGCGCCACGGTCGTGGTCGAGGCCGGCGCGCGGAGCGGGTCGCTGAACACGGCCGGCCACGCCGCCGAACTCGGACGGCCGCTCGGTGCGGTGCCCGGGCCGATCACGTCCACGACGTCTGCGGGCTGCCACCGGCTGCTCCGCGATTACGACGCGCGCTGCATCACCTCGGCCGCGGACGTGCGCGAGCTTCTCGGCATCGGTCGCAACGGGCGGCGGCCGGCGCAGGAGGATCCGGACATGATCCGGCTCGCCGATGCCCTGAACGCGCGCACGGCCAGGAACAGCCTCGACCTGGCGCGGAGCAGCGGGCTGAGCGAGGACCGGGTCGAGGCGCTCCTCGGGATCCTCGAGCTGGATGGCAGTGCGATTCGCGACGAGCGCGGCTGGCGCAGCGTCCTTCGATGATCGGTCGAGAATGCTCGTCCCTCAGCACCGGTGCCGGCGAACCCTCGTGCGCCCGCGCGTGCTGCCGCGCTCCGCCCGCCGGAAGAGCATGCTGGATCCATGCGCGTTTCCGAAGCGGCGGCGGAGTTCCTGGCGCACCTGACGCAGGTGCGCCGGCTGTCGCCCGCGACCGTGCGCGCCTACCGATCGGACCTGGCCGACCTCGCGGCCGCCACCGGGGACGCCGAGCTCGCCGCCGTGGACCTCGAGGCGCTGCGGGACTGGCTCTGGCGCGCGACGCAGCGCGGTGACGCCCGCTCGACGCTCGCGCGGCGCACCGCAGCGGTGCGCTCGTTCTTCGCCTGGGCCGTTGAAGCCGGGTTCGCCCCTGTCGACCCCGCATTGCGCCTGGTGACGCCGAAACGCGGACGCACGCTGCCGGCGGTCGCCTCGGCGGACGCGATGCGAGTGCTGTTGGACGAGGCGCGCGACGCGGCGCTCGACGGGGATCCGATCCGGTTGCGCGACAGTGCGATCCTCGAACTGCTCTACGGTTCCGGCATGCGCGTCTCCGAGCTGTGCGGACTCGCCGTCGACGACATCGACCTCGACCGGGGGACGGCACGTGTGGTCGGAAAGGGCGACAAGGAGCGCGTGGTGCCGTTCGGGGCTCCGGCACGGGATGCCGTCGCCGCGTACCTGCGGCGTGCGCGGCCGGTGCTGGTCGCGCGGGCGCAGCGCTCCGGGCCTTCGCTGTTCCTCGGCGCACGCGGAGGCGCCCTGGGCCCCCGCGCCGTGTACGAGCTCGTCGCCCGCGTTCTGGCGCCGGTGATCGGGGCCGAGACGGTCGGCCCGCACGCCCTGCGCCACTCCGCCGCGACGCATCTCCTCGACGGCGGCGCCGACCTGCGCGCCGTGCAGGAGATCCTCGGTCATGCGAGCCTCGGCACGACGCAGATCTACACGCACGTCTCGGCGGAGCGGCTCGCCGCGAGCTACCGTCTTGCGCACCCGCGGGCCTGACGCGGCCATCGTCTTCGCCGCGGCGACCGTCTTGCCCGCTCGGGACTGGCGTCGTCTCGGGGCTGGCGTCGTCACGCCCTCGCGACGGGCGCAACGCAGCGACCTCTCAGCACGCCCCGGCTCCGCACGGCAGCAGCACGGCGCGGGGCACTCCGCCGAACAGCAGCATCGGATTGATGTACACGCCGTTCCAGCGGACGCCGAGGTGCACCGTGCCCGGACGGGCATGACCGCCGACTGAGGTCGTCGCCACGACGTCACCTCGCTGGACGGGGGCTCCCGGGGCCAGCGTCGTGGTGGCGGGCTCGAAGGTGGTGACGAGGCCGTTGCCGTGATCGATCGTGAGCAGCGGCCGGTCCACGACCGTGCCGACGAACGCCACCACGCCGTCGGCAGGCGCGCGCAGGTCTCCGGCCGCGGCGATGTCGATCCCACGATGCCCCGGGCCGTACGCGTGGGCGGGCGCACGGAACGGCTCGACCACGGACCGGGGACCGTCCACCGGCCAGAGCCAGTCCGCGTCGGGCGGCGCGGGCGCGTCGGCTCTCGCGCCGGAAGAGCCGGTCGCCGGTGTGCCGCGGTCTGCTGCGGCGACGCCATCCGCCGCAGTTGCAGCCGCAGACTCCGAGCCGAGCAGCAGCACGTGTGCGCCGAGAAGCACGCCGAGGACCGCGACGATCCTGAGCGGTCGCGCCCCGCGTCGCGGGGACGGTTCGCGAGAGGCATCGGGGGAGCGGAGACGGCGCGACATGCGTCGAGCCTGCGCCGTTCCGGCCGTGCGTGGGGAGGCCTCCCGGAACCCGTGGAGAACCCGCGCGAGGACGGCGAGGTGCGGACCGGTCGCGGTGCCGGGTACGGACGGGCCGCGGTGACGCGTGCGGATCGCGCCCCGCCCGCCGCCGGCCGCACCGGGCGGACGATGACGACGTTCCCGGCGGCATGGCTCGGCCCCGCGATCCTGATATGCTTGCAGGGCATCCCGTATGTCGGGGTGACTACGCGTGCCCACAGCGTTCAACGTGGCGAACATTCCACAGGTCCCTCGGAAGAGGGCGGAGTGCGCGCCGGGCACCAGGATCGCCGGTCGGCCGACCGGCAGCACAACCTCAACCAAGCAAGGAGCACGACCATGGCCGTCGTCACCATCCGCCAGCTGCTCGACAGCGGCGTTCACTTCGGACACCAGACCCGTCGGTGGAACCCGAAGGTGAAGCGCTTCATCCTCACGGAGCGCAGCGGGATCCACATCATCGACCTCCAGCAGTCGCTCGGCTACATCGACAAGGCCTACGACTTCGTCAAGGAGACCGTCGCGCACGGCGGCACCATCCTCTTCGTGGGCACCAAGAAGCAGGCGCAGGAGATCCTCGCCGAGCAGGCCACCCGCGTCGGCCAGCCCTACGTCAACCAGCGCTGGCTCGGCGGCCTCCTCACCAACTTCTCCACCATCGCGAAGCGCCTCGCCCGCATGAAGGAGCTCGAGGAGCTCGACTACGAGAACCCGGCCGCTTCGGGCTTCACGAAGAAGGAGCTGCTGCTCAAGAAGCGCGAGCTCGACAAGCTGCACAAGTCGCTCGGCGGCATCCGCAACCTCGCCAAGACGCCGTCGGCCCTGTGGGTCGTCGACGCCAAGCGCGAGCACCTCGCGATCGACGAGGCCAAGAAGCTCGGCATCCCCGTGATCGGCATCCTCGACACCAACGCCGACCCGGACGACTTCCAGTACCCGATCCCCGGCAACGACGACGCCATCCGCTCGGTCTCGCTGCTGACTCGCATCATCGCCGACGCCGCGGCCGAGGGCCTGCAGCAGAAGCACAACCCCGAGGCCGGCGACGCCGAGCCGCTCGCCGAGTGGGAGCAGGAGCTCCTCGAGGGCGCCGAGGCTCAGACCGCCGCGACCGAGTCGGCCGCCGACGAGGCCGGCGCCGCCGCGCACGACGAGTCGATCGCCGCTGCCGCCGGTGAGACGGTGGCCGAGGTCGCCGGCGCCGAGTCCGCCGACAAGTAATCACCGTACGGGTCGGCCGGCCGAGGCCGGCCGACCCGCGCTCACCACGCACACACACCAAGCAAGGAGCCAGCACAACATGGCCAACTTCACCATCGCCGACATCAAGGCGCTGCGTGAGCAGCTCGGCACGGGAATGGTCGACACGAAGAAGGCGCTCGAGGAGGCCGACGGCGACGTCGACAAGGCCGTCGAGATCCTGCGCCTGAAGGGTGCGAAGGGCAACGCCAAGCGCGCTGACCGTTCCACCAGCGAGGGCCTGGTCGTCGCCCGCGAGCAGGACGGCGCCGTGACGCTCGTCGAGCTCGCCTGCGAGACCGACTTCGTCGCCAAGAACGAGCGCTTCATCGCGCTGGCCGACAAGGTCGCCGACGCGGTCGCCGCCGTCAAGGCGAACACCGTCGAGGAGGGCCTCGCGGCCGACGCCGGCGGCCAGACCGTCGAGCAGCTGATCTCGGACGAGGCAGCCATCATCGGCGAGAAGGTCGAGCTGCGCCGCGTGCGCACGCTGACCGGCGACGCGTTCCAGGTGTACCTGCACCGCACCAGCAAGGACCTCCCGCCGCAGGTCGGCGTGGTCGTGGCCTACACCGGTGACGACGCAGAGACCGCGCGCAGCATCGCGCAGCACATCTCGTTCGCGAACCCCTCCTACCTGACGCGTGAGGACGTCCCGGCTGCGGACGTGGAGAAGGAGCGCGAGATCGTCACCGAGATCTCCCGCAACGAGGGCAAGCCCGAGGCCGCCCTGCCGAAGATCGTCGAGGGCCGCGTCACCGCGTTCTTCAAGCAGGTCGCCCTGCTCGAGCAGGACTACGCCAAGGACAACAAGCTGTCCGTGGGCCAGGTCGCGAAGGACGCCGGCATCACCGTGACCGGCTTCGCGCGCTTCAAGGTCGGCGCGTAACAGCATCGAAGGGGTTCGGATCCACCAGGATCCGGACCCCTTCGTCATGCCCGCACCCGACCCGGGTGCTCGGCACGATATCTTTTCCCAGACGAGAGGAAGAACTCCATGACCGAACGACAGGGTCGACGCCGCGTCGTCCTCAAGCTCTCCGGTGAGGCCTTCGGCGGCGGCCAGCTCGGGGTCAACCCCGACGTCGTCAGCCAGATCGCCCGCGAGATCGCGGCGGCCACCGACCGCGTCGAGATCGCCGTGGTCGTCGGCGGCGGGAACTTCTTCCGCGGCGCCGAGCTCAGCCAGCGCGGTATGGACCGCGCCCGCGCCGACTACATGGGCATGCTCGGAACGGTCATGAACGCGCTCGCGCTGCAGGACTTCCTCGAACAGGCGGGCGCCTCGCCGCGCGTGCAGTCCGCCATCGCCATGACCCAGGTCGCGGAGCCGTATCTGCCGCTGCGCGCCGAGCGCCACATGGAGAAGAGCCGCGTCGTGATCTTCGGCGCCGGCGCCGGCCTGCCCTACTTCTCCACCGACACCGTGGCCGCGCAGCGTGCGCTGGAGATCGGCGCCGATGAGGTGCTCGTCGCCAAGAACGGCGTCGACGCGATCTACACCGCCGACCCCCGGACCGACGCCTCCGCCGAGCGCATCGAGGAGATCACCTTCCAGGACGCGCTGGTGCGCGGCCTCAAGGTGGTGGACTCGACGGCCTTCAGCCTGTGCATGGACAACGGCATGGACATGCGCGTGTTCGGCATGGAGCCCGCAGGCAACATCACCCGGGCGCTGCTGGGCGAGCCGATCGGCACGCGCGTCATCGCCTGACGCCGCCGGGATCCCGGGTCGCGCACGCAGCATCGGCCCGGGATCCGGGTCGCGCCCCCGATAGACTTTGAGACGAAACCCCTGACGATAGGAGTCACCGTGATCGCGGATGTCCTCGCCGACACCACCTCCCGTATGCAGCGCGCCGTCGAGGCCGCCAAGGAGGACTTCAGCACGGTGCGCACCGGCCGCGCCAACCCGCAGATGTTCCAGAAGGTCCTGGTGGACTACTACGGTACGCCGACCCCCCTCGCGCAGCTCGCGTCGCTCGCGAACCCCGAGGCCCGCTCGCTGATCGTCACGCCTTACGACAAGTCGGCCCTCAAGGCGATCGAGCAGGCGATCCGCGACATGCCCAACCTGGGTGCGAACCCGTCCAACGACGGCAACATCGTCCGCGTGACCATGCCCGAGCTGACCGCCGAGCGGCGCAAGGAGTACGTCAAGCTCGTCAAGAGCAAGGGCGAGGACGCGAAGGTGCACGTCCGCGGAATCCGTCGCAAGGCGAAGGACGAGCTGGACGCGCTCAAGAGCGAGCTCGGCGAGGACGAGATCGCACGCGGCGAGAAGGAGCTCGACGCTCTCACGCGCCAGCACGTCGACCTCATCGACGAGGCCGTGAAGCGCAAAGAGGCCGAGCTGCTCGAGGTCTGAGAGCGCCGATGAGCAACCCGTCCGGCGACGACGACGCGTCGAGGATCCCGCCACGACCGCCGCTTCCGCAGCGTCATGGCGAGGCTGCGCCGGCGCGTACCGGCGACAACCTGCAGTCGCAGTGGCAGGCGAAGAAGGCCGAGCTCGAGACGCATGTCTCGCATGCCCGTGACCAGCTGGATCAGGCGAACGAGCGCATCAAGGAGCGCACCGGCCGCGACCTCGTGGTCGCGATCGGCGTCGGCCTGCTGATCGGGGGAGTGATCCTCGCGTCGCTGCTGTTCGCGAAGTGGTCGTTCGTCGTGATCGGTCTCGCGATCATCCTGCTCGCCGTCTGGGAGCTGGTGCTGGCCCTGCGCGCCGGCGGGCGCAAGGTCGATCTCTGGCCACACCTGGTGCTCGGTGCGGGACTCGCGGCGAGCGGCTACTTCGCCGACCCGTGGCTGTGCTGGGTGATGCTGTTCGTGGCCGTCTTCGGCGTGATCGTGTGGCGGCTGCTCTCCCAGATGATCGTGAAGGACGGGCGCACCTACGGCGACGTGCTCACCGACGCCCTCGCCGCCGGATTCGTGCAGGTCTACGTGCCGTTCCTCGGCGCGATCGTCCTGATGCTGCTGCATCAGCCGCGCGGCGAGTGGTGGGTGCTCGCCCTGATCGTCGTCGTGGTCGTCGCCGACACCTGCGCCTACGCCTCGGGGCTGCTGTTCGGTCGTGGCGGACGCCACCCGATGGCCCCGCGGGTCAGTCCGAAGAAGACGTGGGAGGGCTTCGCGGGTGCCGTGCTCGGCTCGCTCGTCGCCGGTGTCCTCGTCGGCGTATACATGCTCGGCGTGCCTTGGTGGGCCGGCCTCATCCTCGGCGCGGCGCTCGTCGCGTCCGCCACGATCGGCGACCTCGGGGAGTCGCTGCTCAAGCGCGACCTCGGCATCAAGGACATGAGCTCCTGGCTGCCCGGCCACGGCGGTCTGCTGGACCGTCTGGACAGCGTCCTGCCCTCCGCGGTGGTGGCGCTCTCCCTGTACATCCTCTTCACCCCACTGGTGGCAGCATGACCGATTCCGCACGATCCGACGGCGCAGCCCGCGCGGCAGCCCCGAGCTTCCCCGTGGCGTCCCGCCGGGAGAAGGGCTACCAGCGCGCCGCCGTCGACACGTTCCTCGGGCGTGCGCGTCGTGCCTTCGAGGAGGAGGCGGAGGGCATCGGTTCGGCCGACATCCGCGCGGCCTCATTCCCCCTCGTACGCGGCGGCTACGACATCGCTGCCGTGGATGCGGCGCTGGCCCGCGTCGAGGAGGCCTTCGCACAGCGCGAGCGCGCGGTCGTGGTCGCCGCGGACGGCGCCTCGGCATGGGTCGGACGCGCGCGCACCGAGGCGCAGGTCATCCTCGACCACCTCAACCGGCCCGCGGGGCACCGCTTCGCGCGCACCGGACTGCTCACCTTCGGCTACCGGGTGGACGAGGTCGACCACGTGGCGAAGCGGATCGTGCGCTTCCTCCGCGACGGAGACGCGCTGACCGCCGAGCAGGTGCGGCAGACCGCGTTCCGGATGCAGCGTCGGGGATACCGCGAGGAGCAGGTCGACGCGCTGCTGGACGCGACGATCGACGTGCTGCTGGCGATCCGCTGAGCGATTCCCATGGTGGATTCAGGTTCGGCTGGCTAGAATCAGTGCCATTGTGACTCCCGATAACGATTCGATAGCGGCGCGCACCCGAGGCGCCGTGCAGAACGCAGCAGCCACAGCGGCCCGTGTCGGCGCGAAGACGTCGAAGGGCCGGAGCGCGACGTCGGCCGTGTTCGCAGGCCTCGCCGTGGTGGGATTCTCCGTCGCGATCCTCGCGCCCGCCGGTCTCGCGATGTCCGCGCCCGAACCCGCTCACGCGTCGGTGACGACCGCATACGCCCTCGCCGCGCGCGATGCGCAGAACATCACGGTCTCGGTGCACGGGGTGACGTCGAAGCCGCAGACGCGGGATGCCTTCGACGTGTACGTCACGCCGAAGCCGACGCCGACGCCCGAGCCCGTCGTCGCCTCCACCAGCGACAGCTCCTCGTCGGACTCCGGCTCCAGCGACCCCGCCCCGCTGTTCTACAGCGGCGGCGGCGCTCCCGCCGAGTGGATGGCGGCCGCCGGCATCGCCTCGAGCGACTGGGGCTACGTGGACTACATCGTGAGCCGCGAGAGCGGCTGGAACCCGAACGCCACGAACAGCAGCTCGGGAGCGTGCGGTCTTGTCCAGGCGCTGCCGTGCAGCAAGGTGCCGGGCAACGGCTACGACCCGGTCGACAACCTGCGCTGGGGCAACGGCTACGCCGTGGGACGCTACGGGAGCTGGGCGGCCGCTCAGGCGTTCTGGGCCGCCAACAACTGGTGGTGAGCAGCGCTCACCCATGCCACGCTCGCACAGACGACGTCCGGAGCGCCCGCGCGACGATTCCCTCGACCGCCTCATCGCAGGCTGGAAGCGCACCGAGGTGCGCGCAGGCTCCGAGTGGTACGTCCAGCCGCTGACGGCGGCGCAGGCGCAGAAGGAGTACGTGTGCCCCGGCTGTTCGGGGCTGATCACGATCGGCACGGCGCACGTCGTCGTCTGGCGGGCTGACGGCGTTCTCGGCGACGCTGCGGATCTCGCCGCGCGCCGGCACTGGCACAACGGCTGCTGGCGGAGGGGCTGAGTTGGAGATCCGCGGACCCCGGCTGCTGCCTGCGCGGCGCGAGGACATCGAGCTGCTCACGCGGGACGGGCTGCGCCTGGTGGGGGAGCTCGCACTGCCGGAGACAGCTGATCCGGTCGCGACGCTCGTCACGCTGCACCCGCTGCCCACCGCAGGCGGCTTCATGGACTCTCACGTCCTCCGCAAGGCGGCCGCGCGCCTGCCCGCCCTCGCCGACCTCGCCGTGCTGCGCTTCAACACCCGCGGCACCTCCTCTCCACGCGGGACGAGCGAGGGGGCCTTCGACGCCGGTCACGGCGAGCGGCACGACGTGGCCGCCGCGATGGCGTTCGTGCAGGAGCGCGCGCTGCCGCGCCCGTGGCTCGTGGGATGGTCCTTCGGCACCGAGCTCGCGCTCAAGTACGGGCGAGACCACGACATCGAGGGCGTCATCCTGCTCTCGCCACCGCTGCACCGGGCCACCGAGGAGGAGGTCGCCGCGTGGGCGCAGGATGATCGGGAGGTCGTCGTGCTGGTGCCCGAGCTCGACGATTATCTGCGGCCCACCGAGGCGATGGCCCGGTTCGCATCCATCCCGCACGCGCGTCTCATCGCCGTCGAGGGCGGCCGGCACCTCTGGGTGGGGGAGACCCAGACCCGCCGCGTGCTGGACGAGATCGTCTCCGCGGTCAACCCCGGCGCCCTTCCGCTGCACCGGGAATGGCCGCCGTCCTGACCCGGCGCCGTCCGCACCCGCCGACCCGGGGAGTCGGTCACCGCTCGTTCATGCGCGGGATGAGCACCTGGCGGTAGATGATCAGGATGCTCGCGGCGACGGGGATCGCGATGAGCGCGCCCAGCAGGCCGAGCAGCGCACCGCCGGACAGCGCGGCGATCACGACGACGGCGCCGGGCACCGACACGGCGCGGTTCATCACGCGCGGCGAGATCACGTAGGCCTCGATCTGCATGTAGATGAGGTAGTAGATCGCCGCGACCAGCGCCGTGATCGGCGTGGAGCTGAGGCCCAGGCACACCAGCACGATGATCGTGGATCCCGTCAGCGTCCCGACCAGCGGGATCAGGGAGAAGAAGAAGGCGATCACCGCGAGCACGATCGAGAACGGCGCCTGGATGATCGACAGGAAGAACAGGCTCAGCACGCCGTTGATCAGCCCCATCGTCACCTGCCCCATGACGTAGTAACCCACGGAGGCGGTGATCTGCTCGGCGAGGTCGATGAAGCGGTCCCGCTTCGAGGCGGGGACGACCTGGTAGACCGCGCCCTTGAGCGAGGGGATCGCCGCGGTGAAGTAGATCGTGAGGATCAGGATGATGAACGTGCCGCTGATGCCGGCGAACAGCGCACCGCCGACGACGATCACACCCTGGCCGATGGAGCTCGAGATGTCGCCGAGGTTCTTGTTCAGCCAGTCGTTCACATAGCCGAACACGGTGTCGACGTCGAGGTTGGGGAACAGCCCCTCGAGCCAGTTCTTGAAGTCGGCCATGGCCGTGCCGCTGTTGACGATCTGGGTGATCTGCTGCACGAGCAGCGAGATCTGGTTCACGAGGATCGGGATGATCATGAGCACGATGCCCACGAAGGCGCCGAGGACCACCACCACCGTGATCAGCACGGCCGCCCAGCGCGGCAGGCGGCGACGCGTAAGCCAGCTCACCATCGGGTCCAGACCGAGGCTCAGGAACAGCGCAGTGCCCACATACAGCAGGATGGTGGACAGGTTCTGCAGGCTCTGGATGAGCAGGATGCCGAGGCCGACGCCCAGCGTCGCCACCAGTGCGGTGCGGAAGGGATTGTGCAGCTTCATGGGATCCTCTGTGCTCGGTCCACCAGCGTAACCGCCGCGGGCGGGGGAGCGCGGGAGCACCACGGGCGAACGGGTGCGGAGCCTGCGGAGGGCGCCCTCGTGGCATCCATACAGGTCGTTTCGCTAGTCTGAAACGTCGAGCGGAGATCGCGGGTGACCGCCCGTGGATCGCGGAGGAGACTTTTCGTGCGTTTTGTATGGGCCGTCCTGGCCTTCGTCCTGGCGGCCGTCCTGATCGGGACGGGCATCGCGCAGCGGACCATCTTCCTCGGCCCGAAGGACGTCTCGGCCGAGCTGACCGTCAAGACGCCGCAGGCCTATACGGTCATCGACTCCGCGGTGCTGCGCGCGCATCCCGGTGAGCAGACGCTCATCGCGCACGGCGACGGCACCATCTTCGTCGCCCAGGCGCGTACGGCTGATCTCGAAGCCTGGCTCAGCGACACCAGCTACAACAGGATCACGCTCGGCAAGGAGGGCAAGACCTCCGCGAAGGTCGTCGAACCGACGGTGGCGAACGAGGACAACGAGCGCAATCCCGCAGGCTCGGACCTCTGGCTGGACAGCTTCTCCGACAAGAACGCCCTGATCGACCGGATGCAGGTGCCGGAGGGCGTGAGCGTCCTCGTGGCCTCGGACGGCAAGGCCGACGCGCCCGCCGATGTGACCCTGAAGTGGCCGCTCGACACCGCGACCCCGTGGGCGGGCCCGCTCATGGTCGCCGGCGGAATCTTCCTGCTGGCGGGTCTCGTCCTCTATGTGCTGGCGATCCGGCACGCCCGCCGAGGGCGCGGCCCGCGCCGCAAGGCTCCGCCGCCCCTGCCCGTCACCGAGCCGATCGACGTCGGCGAACGCGAAGCGGTGGAAGCAGCGGACGCCGAGGCGCCGAGCGGAGAGGGCACGGAGGCCGCCCCACCGGCGGACCGGGGCGACTCCGCGCCCACCGCGGGGGGCACCGTGCGCGAGCGCCGCGCCGTGCGTCCGCGACGCCGCGCCCTGCTGCTGATTCCTGCGGTCGGTGTGACCGCCGCCCTCCTCACCGGGTGCACGCCGGACATCTGGCCGCACGCTGCGACCTCTCCCACCCCGTCGCCGACGGAGACGCAGGTCGCCGAAGCCGGTCAGCAGGCACCTGCCGTCACCCAGGCTCAGGCATCGCGGATCCTGGAGAGCATCTCTGCGACGCTCGCGGACGCCGACAAGAACCTGGACGCCGCGAAGGCGGAGACCCGTCTGGAGGGGGCCGCGCTCGAGGCGCGCAAGACCGCCTACGCCGTGCGAAAGAGCGTGGCCGACTTCACCCTTCCTCCGGCGATCCCCGCCGACAAGATCAAGATCCTCGTGCCGCAGGCGTACGACTCGTGGCCGCGCACGGTGCTCATGCTGGTCGAGCACGGAAACGACGAGAAGGTCGCGCCGCTGATCATGACCATGACGCAGCCGGACCCCTGGTCGAACTACAAGATCTCCTCTGTCGCCGAGATGCAGGCCGCGGCACGGCTGCCGAACATGGCACCCGCGTGGCTGGGCGCCAAGCTCACCCCGCCGGACTCGCCGTTCCTCGCTGCCGAGCCGAACCAGCTCGCCAAGGAGTTCGCGAACGTCATCGACCAAGGCGACAAGAGCGAGTTCCACGACAAGTTCGACAAGACCGCACTCGCCTTCGCGAAGTCGGTCCAGGACAGCCGTGCCGCGCTGCAGCAGGCGCTCAAGGACGCCAACGCGGACACGACGTCGAGCCTCACATTCGCCGCGAGCGCCGGACCGGAGGAGCCCGTGTCGATGTCCAGCATCGACAGCGGTGCGATCGTGGCCGTCACCGTCCAGGACTCGCAGACGATCAAGCCCACGTCGGCGGACGCCGTCATCAAGCTCGACAAGAACCCCTCTGCGAAGGCGCTGACCGGTGTCGACCAGTCCGCCACCGGCTTCGTCTCGGTGTACGGCGTGCAGCTCTTCTTCGCCGTCCCGGCGCAGGGATCCGATGACAAGATCACGCTGCTGGCCGCATCCCAGCAGCTGCAGAGCGTTACGGAGATCAAATGACCGAGTTGTCCGCAGCCGCGCTCCGCGGCGCCGTCGACCTGTCCCCGCTGCGCAACCGGCCGCCGGCACCCGCTCCCGGCGAGCCCGCGCCCGCGGCGCCCGAGGGCGGTTCCTTCCCGCTCATCGTCGACGTGACCGATGCCACGTTCGGCCAGGTGCTGGAACTCTCCCAGAGTGTCCCAGTGGTCGTGGACCTGTGGGCGGAGTGGTGCGGCCCCTGCAAGCAGCTGAGCCCCGTGCTCGAGAAGGTCGTCACGGAGCTCGCCGGCCGTCTCGTGCTGGCGAAGGTGGACGTCGACGCCAACCCGCAGCTCGCCCAGGGATTCCGCGCGCAGTCGATCCCGATGGTCGTCGCGCTCGTCGCCGGTCAGCCGGTGCCGCTGTTCAACGGCGCCGTGCCGGAGGAGCAGGTGCGCGAGGTGTTCGCGCAGCTGCTTCAGCTCGCCGCTCAGCACGGCGTCACCGGCACGATCCCCGTCGGCGACGCGGGTGCGGCCGCAGACGCGCCGGAGCCCGAGGCGCCGCCGCTGCCCCCGCTGCACCAGGCGGCGTTCGACGCGATCGAGCAGGGCGACTACGCCGCCGCGATCGACGCGTACGAGAAGGCGCTGGCCGAGAACCCCCGGGACGAGGACGCGCGGGCCGGGCTGGCGCAGGTGCGCCTGCTGCACCGCACCCAGGGCCTGGACCTGAACGAGGTGCGGGCCGCGGCCGCTGCGGCGCCCGCGGACATCGACGCGCAGTTCGCCGTGGCGGACCTCGACGTCGCGGGCGGGCACGTCGCGGACGCGTTCGACCGTCTGCTCGACCTGTTCACGGCGGTCCCCGCCGACGAGCAGGGACGGGTGCGCGAGCGCCTGGTGGAGCTGTTCGGTCTCGTCGGCGATGCGGACCCCCGGGTGACCGCCGCGCGTCGCCGGCTCGCGACGCTGCTCTTCTGAACGCAGGCCGCTCCGAGGCGCGTCACGCCACCTGCGACAAGGACCGCAACCACCGTTCCGTCTCGCGCGGGTGACGGAAGCGGAGGACCGTGAGCCGAGGGTAGGCGACGCGGATGGCGGGCATACGCTCATCCCATTTACGGCGGGTGAGGGTCTGCCAGCGGAGGATGTTCTGCTCCGGGTCCTGGCGGAGGATCGCCCAGATCGGCTTCTCACGGTTTCCGTTCCACAGCTCTGTGCGGAGCAGGCTGCGGGAGAGGGTGCGCCGCAGCAGCCGTGCGCGCGCGAGGCCGTACGGGTAGTCCAGCCAGATGACCAGCTCCGCCCTCGGGGCGAGGATGGGATCCGTGCCCTGGCCGCTGTACTGCCATTCCGTCACCCAGCGCTCGGTCTCCGCGAAGGTGCGCACATCGTCGAGGAACGTATCCCGCGGTGTCCAGCCGGGGCCGTGGAACAGGGCGTCCAATTCCACATGAGGCAACCCCCGCAGCGCCGCCAGACGCCGGGCCAGGGTGGTCTTGCCGCTGCCGGTTATGCCGGCGATGAGGATCCGCTTCGCCGAGAACGGCGACGATGCGGGCTCCTCGGACACCGGATGAGGCTAACAGTCCGGAATACCGCTCAGGAACATGCGGTTGAATCGAACCGTGAGCGAACCCATCTCGATCGACATCTGGTCCGACATCGCCTGCCCGTGGTGCTACATCGGCAAGCGCAATCTCGAGGCGGGGCTTGCAGCCACCGCTGAGGACGACGATGCCCCCGAGGTGAACGTCACATTCCACTCCTTCGAGCTGTCGCCGGATACGCCCGTCGACTTCGAAGGCGACGAGGCGGACTTCCTCATGGGCCACAAGGGCATGCCGCGTGCCCAGGTCGAGCAGATGCTCGACCGCGTCACCGGCATCGCGAAGCAGGCCGGTCTGGACTACCGGTTCGACCTCCTCCAGCACACCAACACGGTCAAGGCGCACGAGCTCCTGCACCACGCGAAGGCGCGGGGCCGCCAGCACGACATGGAGGAGCGGCTCATGTCGGCGTACTTCACCGAGGGTCGCCACGTCGGGCGCATCGACGACCTCGCCGACCTCGCAGAGGAGATCGGGCTGGACCGCGAGGAGGCGCTCGAGGCGCTGCGCACCGACCGTCATCTCGCGGATGTGCGGGCGGACCAGGCGCAGGCGCGCGCATACGGCATCCAGGGCGTGCCGTTCTTCGTGATCGACGGCCAGTACGGCGTCAGCGGCGCGCAGCCGCCGGAGGCGTTCGCCGGGGTGCTGCGTGAGCTGTGGGCCAAGCGCCGGGAGAGCGCCGAGGTCGTTGAGAGCTGATCCGCGGCGGGCGTCAGGCGAGGGCGTCCTCGATCGCGGCGACGATCTCGGGGGCGTCCGGCACCTGCCGTGGCCGGAACCGGCGGACGGATCCGTCGGGCGCGACGAGGAACTTCTCGAAGTTCCACTCGACCCGCCCGGCCTTGCCGGCCGCATCCGCCGTCTGCTTGAGCTCCTTGTACAGGTCGGCGGCGTTGCGGCCGTTCACCTTGACCTTGTCGTTGATCGGGAACGAGATGCCGTAGGTCGTCAAGCAGAACTCGAGGATCTGGTCCATGGATCCCGGCTCCTGACCGAAGAACTGATTGCACGGGAAGCCGACCACAGTGAGCCCGCGGTCGCCGAAGCGGCGCTGCAGCTCTTCGAGCTGGGCGTACTGCGGCGTGAGACCGCACTTCGAGGCGACATTGACCACGAGCACGGGTCCCGGGCCGTAGTCGTCGAGAGTGCGGACGGTGCCGTCGGCGTCGGCGAACGGGATCTGGCGCAGCGGGGTGGAGGACATATGCACAAGCCTAGGCGGGCGGGGATCCTGCGGTCCGGATCTGGGACAATGGAGGGGATATGACTCTCGCCCCTGCCTCCGTCCGGCCCCTGCAGATCGGCCCGCTGCGCATCGACGTCCCCGTGGTGCTCGCGCCGATGGCGGGGATCACCAACACCGCGTTCCGCAGGCTGTGCCGCGAATACGGCGCCGGCCTCTATGTCAGCGAGATGATCACCTCCCGCGCGCTCGTGGAGCGCAACGCGATCACGATGCGCCTCATCCAGCACCACGAGAGCGAGACGCCGCGCTCCATCCAGCTCTACGGAGTGGATCCGGCCACGATCGCCGAGGCCGTCCGGATCATCGTCGCGGAGGATCGCGCCGATCACATCGACCTCAACTTCGGCTGTCCCGTGCCCAAGGTCACCCGGAAGGGCGGCGGAGCCGCGCTGCCGTGGAAGATCGGCCTGTTCTCCGAGATCGTCCAGCGCGCCGTGAAGGCGGCCGGCGACGTGCCGCTCACGGTGAAGATGCGCAAGGGGATCAGCCGGGACCACCTGACGTTCCTCGACGCGGGCCGTGCGGCCGAGGACGCGGGCGCCGCCGCCGTCGCGCTGCATGCGCGGACAGCGGGGGAGTACTACTCGGGTCACGCCGACTGGTCCGCGATCGGCGAGCTGAAGGAAGCCGTCACCTCGATCCCGGTGCTCGGCAACGGCGACATCTGGAGCGCGGACGACGCCGTGCGGATGATGGCGGAGACGGGCTGCGACGGCGTCGTCGTCGGTCGCGGGTGCCTCGGCCGGCCGTGGCTCTTCGGCGAGCTCGCCGCGGCGTTCGGCGATGACAACGCCGTGCAGGTGGATGCGACGCTCGGCTTCGTCAAGGACGCCTTCCGTCGTCACGCGGAGCTCCTGGTCGAGTTCTTCGAGGACGAGGACCGCGGCTGCAAGGACATCCGCAAGCACGTCGCCTGGTACTTCAAGGGCTATCCCGTGGGTGGCGACATCCGCTCCGCGCTCGCGCGGGTGTCGACGCTGCAGGAGATCGACGACATCCTGGGCACGCTGGGGGATGCGCCCTATCCCGGTGCTCCTGCCGAGGGACAGCGCGGGCGGGCGGGCACGCCGAAGCGCACGGCGCTGCCTGACGGCTGGCTCGACTCGCGTGAGGTCGAGGCCTCCGTCACCGACATGATGCGCGGCGCCGAGGTCGAGAACAGTGGCGGCTGACGCGGCGGCAGGAGGCCTGCCGCTCGCGCCCGGCTACGACGCGCACGACGCCGCACGCTTCTTCGCCGAGACGCACCGTTCCGAGCGGGACGACTTCGCCCGCGACCGCGCCCGCGTCCTGCACTCCGCGGGACTGCGGCGGCTGGCCGCGAAGACCCAGGTGCTGAGCCCGGCCTCGACCGCCGACTTCGCGCGCAACCGGCTGACCCACTCGCTCGAGGTCGCTCAGGTGGGCCGCGAGCTCGCCGTCGCGCTGGGAGTCTCCGCCGACGTCGTCGACACCGCCTGCCTCAGCCACGACCTGGGCCATCCGCCGTTCGGGCACAACGGCGAACGTGCGCTCAACGAGTGGGCGGAGGACATCGGCGGCTTCGAGGGCAACGCGCAGTCCCTGCGGATCCTGACCCGGCTCGAGGCCAAGGTGCTCGACGATCAGGAGCGCTCCGTCGGACTCAACCTGACCCGCGCCAGCCTCGACGCCACGTGCAAGTATCCGTGGACCGCGGACAGCCCGCTGCCGGATCCCGGCGGCCGGCTCAAGTTCGGCGTCTACCCCGAGGACGAGGACGTGTTCCGGTGGATGCGGGAGGGTGCTCCGGGGCGCCTGCGCTGCATCGAGGCCGAGATCATGGACCTGTCGGATGACATCGCCTACTCGGTGCACGACTTCGAGGACGCGATCGTGAACGGCTACCTCGACGTGGCTCAGCTGGCGGATCCGGCGGAGCATCACGCGCTCGTCTCCCGGATCCAGCAGTGGGTCGGCTACGACTACACCCGCGAGGATCTCGCCGATGCGCTGTACCGGCTGACGCGTCAGCCGATGTGGCTCACCTCGTTCGACCGCTCCCGGCGCGACCTCGCCCGCCTGAAGAACCTCACGAGCGACATGATCGGCCGCTTCGCGCGGGCCGCCGTCTCGGCGACCCGGGAGGCCTACCCGGGTGCCAATCTCGCCCGCTACAACGCGCACGTCGTGGTGCCGAAGGTGATCGACGCGGAGATCGCGGTGCTCAAGGGCATCATGGGGCAGGCCATCGTGACGATCGACGCACGCCGCGGCGTCTACAAGGAGCAGCGCCGCGTGCTGAAGCGCCTGGCGGACGCGCTCTGGTCGACGGACGCCCTGTGGACGGCCGGGGCCGATGTGCTGGAGCCCGCGTTCGCCGCGGACTTCCACGACGCCGCGACCGACGCGGAGCGCCGCCGGGTCGTGGTCGACCAGGTGGCGAGCCTGACGGACCAGACCGCGGTGGACTGGCACAACCGCCTCGTCGGCGACATCGACCCCGCCGAGGTCGGGATCTGGACGCCCCGGCACGCCCGGCCGCGCGCGGCGCATGCCCGCCCTGCGGCGGTGCACGCGCTCTCGAGCGACGGCGGCCGCTGATGCCGCGGATCCTGCAGGCCGACGTCGATGAGGTGAAGGCGCGCACGAACATCGCCGACATCGTGGGGGAGCGGGTCTCCTTGAAGTCCGCCGGCGTGGGATCCCTGAAGGGCCTGTGCCCGTTCCACGACGAGAAGAGCCCCAGCTTCCACGTGCGCCCTCAGGTCGGCTACTACCACTGCTTCGGCTGCGGTGCGTCGGGGGACGTGTACTCGTTCCTGCGCGAGATGGACCACGTCAGCTTCACCGAGGCCGTGGAGCGCCTCGCCGCGCGCGTCGGATACACCCTGCACTACGAAGACGGCGGCCCCGCGCCGGAGTCGAGCGGGCGCAGCCGGCTGTACGCCGCGAACACCGCCGCCGCCGAGTTCTTCCGCGGCCAGCTGCTCAGCCCCGAGGCTGAGTCCGCCCGCGCGTTCCTGGGTCAGCGCGGGTTCGACGCCGGTGCTGCGGCGCACTTCGGCGTCGGCTACGCGCCCCGCGGTTGGGACGGCATGCTCAAGGCGCTGAGCGCACAGGGCTTCACCCGCGACGAGCTCACCGCGGCCGGCCTCGTGTCAGCCGGCCAGCGCGGCGTCTACGACCGGTTCCGCGGACGCGTGGTGTGGCCGATCCGCGACGTCACCGGCCAGACCATCGGCTTCGGCGCCCGCAAGCTGTACGACGACGATCAGGGCCCCAAGTACCTGAACACGCCCGAGACGCCGATCTACAAGAAGGCGCAGGTGCTCTACGGGCTGGATCTCGCCAAGCGCGACATCTCCCGCGGGGATCCGAAGCGCGTCGTCGTGGTGGAGGGGTACACCGACGTGATGGCGTGCCACCTGGCGGGCGTCACGACGGCGATCGCGACCTGCGGCACGGCGTTCGGCGCCGAGCACATCAAGCTGCTGCGCCGGGTCATGGGCGACGACTCCGCATCCGGTGAGGTCGTGTTCACCTTCGACGGCGACGAGGCCGGTCAGAAGGCGGCGCTGCGCGCGTTCGCCGAGGACGACAGATTCAACGCGCAGACATTCGTCGCGGTGGCCCCGGACGGGCTGGATCCGTGCGATCTGCGCCTGCAGCGCGGCGACCAGGCGGTGCGCGGGCTCATGTCCACCAAGGTGCCGATGTTTGAGTTCGTGATCGACCGCAAGATCGCCTCCTTCGATCTGGGCACCGCCGAGGGCCGGGTGGGAGCGCTGCGCGCGGCCGCGCCGATCGTCGCCGAGATCCGCGATCCGCTGCTGCGCCCCGAGTACGAGCGCATCCTCGCCCGCCGGCTCGGGATGGATCCGACCGACGTGCACGCCGAGGTGCGCCGCCACGAGCGCCGTCGGCGGGAGGGGGGCGCTTCGGGGCGCGAGCAGGCTCCGGCCCAGGCGGCTGCGCCGCAGCTCGCGGGCGAGGCACCCGCGGCGGGGCCCGTCGTGACGCTGGCCTCACTGCCGCGCACCGGAGATGCGCCCCTCGAGCGCGACGCCCTGATGGGCGTCCTGCAGTACGGTCACCAGCTCGACGCCGATCTGCTGCAGCGCGCCGTCGGCATGCCGTTCGCCGTCCCCGCGCTGGATGCGGTGCGCGAGGCGATCGCGCAGGTGCCCGATCGGCGACGCCCCGGATGGGCGCTGCAGGCCGTGGACGCCGTGCGGGAGCCGTACCGGGCCCTCGCCGGGGAGCTGCTCATGGCGGCCTTCCCCGCCCGCAACGAGGAGGGCGCCAGGGCGTCCGCCACGGATCTGTGCCGGCGGCTCATCGTGCGCGGCCTGGAGCGGGAGAAGAGCGAACTGCTGGGCGCGATCCAGCGCCTGCCCGCCGACTCGGACGGCGCCAGGGCGATCGCCCGCCGCCTCGTCGAGATCGACGCCGAGCGGCAGCGGCACCTCGAGTCCTGAGGCACGGCGGTTCCGCACCGCCGCTGCACACCGGGTTGGGGCAGGATGGAGGGATGGCGCGTTCGAGCGGGGAACCAGCGGCGGCGATCGTCTGCGAGGACATCGTGATCGACCGGATCGGCCATTCCGCGCCGACGCGCGCCATCGACGGCGTGACGTTCGCGCTGCCGCCCGGGGAGCTGATGTGCATCGCCGGCGCAACCGGATCCGGCAAGTCGACGCTCGTCGCCGCGCTGGCGGGAGCGTCGGACCCTTCCATCCGGGTGGTCGGCGGCTCCGCGACCGTGTGCGGCGTGTCGGTGCGTCACCCTGGGCGGCGCCTGCGCGAGCTCACGTACCGCGCCGGCTACCTGCCGCAGAACGCCGGCGCGCTGCTGACGCCGCAGCTGACGGTGCAGGAGATCATCGCCGAGCCCATCCTGCAGCGCGAGCGGCGGGTGAACGTGAAGGCGCTGTCCATCCGGGTGGCGACGCTGCTGGACGAGCTGCATCTGCCGCTCGGACTCGCGGCGTCGTTCCCGTACGAGCTCAGCGCCGGGATGCGCCAGCGCGTCGCGATCGCGCGCTCCCTGGTGCTCGACCCGAAGGTGTTGATCGCCGACGAGCCGCTCGCGAACCTCGACCTGGAGGTGCGTCCTGTCGTGTTCGCCGCGATCACGCGGCGTCGTACGGAGCGGGGCATGGCCGCGCTGCTGGTGAGCAACGACGCGGCCTTCGCCCGTGAGCTGGGAGCCGAGACGCTGATGATCCGGGAAGGGCACGTGATCGCGCGCGGAGCCGGGGCCGACCTGCTGTGGACTCCTGGAGCAGATCACACCGTCTGACGCCCGCGACGGCCGCGACGCGGGAGCCTGCAGCGTCGGGGACCCTTGTCGCCGCCGAGGGGCGGTGCGAGACTCGGCACATGAGTTCAGACGCAGTCATCGCCGTGGCGATGTTCACCATCGCCGACCAGGATTCCGCGGTCGGCTTCTACACCGGCACCCTCGGCTGGGAGGTCCGCATGGACGTGACCTGGGGCGAGGGCGAGAACGCCGGACGCTGGGTCGAGGTAGCGCCCGCCGGGTCGACCGCGCGCCTCGCGCTGAACCCGCCCATGGGCGGTCAGCCCGGAGGCGGGTCGATCGGCATCGAGGTCGCCGATCTCGATGCGGAGAAGGCGCGCCTGCAGGGTGCGGGGCTGGAGATCGCGAACGAGATGCCGGCCGGTGGGCCCGTGCCGGCGATGTTCTCGATCAACGATCCCGACGGCAACTGGATCTGGGTGGTGCAGGCCGGCTGACCATGCACAGTTCGAGGCGGGGCGGCCGGGGCGCCCCGCCTCAGTTCGCGTGCCCACGAGGATCCGTGCGGGCGGCATGTTCACCGCCTTTGCGGGTGAACGACGAAACCCCGTCGCGAGGACGGGGTTTCGGGGGATTGCTCCCCGGCTTGGACTCGAACCAAGAACCTGCCGGTTAACAGCCGGCTGCTCTGCCAATTGAGCTACCGAGGAATGCTTCCCGCTGGGCGGGCAACTCGTCAACTATAGCAAAGGTTGACCGTGCATCCCGCTTCGGGGCGCCGCCCGGGCGCGTCGCACACCGGCGCGGGAGCGCTCACCCCTCGAGGTGATCGACGCCGGGCAGCCAGCTCGCGCCGGGGCGTCCCCAGCCGCGCTTGCGGGCGATCTTCTGGACCGTCTTCCAGTCGCCGTCGTCCAGGCGGTCGACGTACAGGATCCCGTCCAGGTGGTCGAACTCGTGCTGCATGATGCGCGCCCGCCAGCCGTCGACCTCGATGCGCACCTCGTCGCCGTCGAGGTTCGTGCCGGTGACGAGCACGCGCTCGGAGCGACGCAGCGGGAACCGCTCGCCGGGGAAGGACAGGCATCCCTCCGACTCCAGATCCGGGTCGGGCGAGCCCGGCTCCAGGGGGGCCATCCACAGCACGGGGTTGATGATCTCGCCGCGCCAGGGGTTCTCATCGTCGTCCACGTACGAGTACACGTAGATGCGCAGGCCGACGCCCACCTGCGGTGCGGCGAGGCCCACGCCGGGGGCGACGTCCATGGTCTCGTACATGTCCGCGACCAGCGTGCGGATCTCGTCGGTGATCTCACCGACCGGTTCGGCGGGGGAATGCAGGACGGGGTCGCCCATGATGCGAATCGGAAGCACTGCCACGCGTCAACCCTAGTCTGCGCACGACGGCGGGTAGGCTCGAAGGGTGCTTGAGGACCTGACGCGGTACGTGGGGGCGGCGAACGTCGGCGACCACCTCGTCGGCGTGTTCCAGAACCCGGGCCTGCTGATGGGCATCCCACTGGCCCTCGCCGGTGCCGTCTTCATGTCGCTCGGCGCCCAGTACCAGCACCGCGGCGTCGAGAAGGTGGAGCGGCTCAGCGGCTCCGACGCGGCAACCGGTCTCAGCTGGGCGCAGGTCAAGGGGCTCTTGAGCCGCCCCTCCTGGATCATCGGCACGCTCATGCTGGTCCTCGCGATCGTCTGTCAGCTCGCCGCTCTCACCAAGGCGCCGCTGATCGTGGTGCAGCCCCTCGGCGCGATCGCGCTGGTGATCACCACGCTGCTGAACGCGCGTGTGAGCGGCATGGCGCCGACCCGGCGCTCGCTGGTGTCGATCTTCGCGTGCGTGGGCGGCATCTTCATCTTCGTGCTGTTCGCCGCACTGTTCGCCGCCGAGCGTCGGATCAGCGAGATCCAGCTCTTCACCATCCTGACGATCCTGCTGCTCGTGATCATCCTGCTGGGCACGTGCTGGCTGATCCTGCGGCATCGCATGCGCGCGCTCTTCTACGTCACCGGCGCCGGCATCCTGTACGGCTTCGTCGCGACGCTGGCGAAGGCCGTGCTCATCCGGATCCAGTTCGGGCAGTTCGACTGGCTCACGGCGGTCTGCGTGATCGCACTGATCGCGGCCGGTGCCGCGGGTGCGTACTTCGTGCAGACCGCGTATGGATCCGGTCCCCCCGACCTGGTGATCGCGGGCCTCACGGTGATCGACCCCATGGTGGCGGTGCTGATCGGCCTGCTGGTGCTCGAGGAGGGCGCGGCCGCGCCGGCCTGGGTGTTCGTCGCCTTCGGCATCTCCGGCCTCATCGCGGGATGGGGTGTGGTCACGCTCGCCCGGTACCACCCGCAGGTGGTCAGCGAGAGCCAGGAGCTGCCGATCACCCGCGGCAGCAGCGGGAGCGCGGCCCCGTCGTCGTCCGTGGAGCCTTCCGATCGTGCTGCGTCCGGGCAGGCGGCGCCGACCGGGTCCGCGGCACCGCCGGAGGGCACCGAGCCGGGCGACGATGAGCGCCCGGAGGCCCCCGAATGGCCGTCGAACGTGGCGCCGCTACGACGAGAGGACCCGTCCCGCTCCGGCGGCGATGCCGACGAGCGCGGGAACGGATCCTCCTGGAGCTGACCGGCGCGGGGACGGGTCGTCGCCCGGGCGCTCAGTAGTCCACGTCGATGAGGTCGGGGGCGACCTCGGATGCCGCTGCCTCGTCCACGAAGAACACGGTGCGCTTGCGCCCCTTGGCGCCTGCCGCCGGCACGTTCTCGTAGTTCGCGCCCGCGAGCGCCAGTCCTAGGGCGGAGGCCTTGTCGGCGCCGGTGAGCACCAGCCACACCCGCTTGGACGTGTTGATGACCGGGCGGGTGAGCGTGATCCGCTCCGGCGGCGGCTTCGGCGAGTTCCGCACGGGCAGGACGGGCCTGTCCGTGACGGTGATCTCAGGGCGGTCGGGGAACAGCGACGCGATGTGACCGTCCGGCCCGACGCCGAGGAAGCAGACGGCGAACGAGGGCCAGGCCTGCTCCGCGTCGCCGAACCGGGCGAGCTCGGCGGCATAGGCCTCCGCGCCCTCGTCGAGGGTGAGCCCCGCGTCGCTCGCAGCCATCTCGTGCACGTTCTCGGCGGGGACCGGGATCCGGTCCAGCAGCGCGGCGCGCGCCTGCCCCGCGTTGCGGTCGGGATCGTCCCGCGGGACGAAGCGCTCGTCGCCCCACCAGAAGTGCACGAGCGACCAGTCCACCTCCGCGGTGCGCGGATCCTCCGCGACAGCGCGCAGCACGGCTGCTCCCATGCCGCCCCCCGTCAGGGCGATGTGCGCCAGGCGGCCGTCCCGGATCCGCGCGCGCACGCGCACGAGGAACCGGTCGGCGACCAGACGGGCGAGAGCGGCCGGCTCCGCGCCGATGACGACGCGCTTCGCGGGGGAATCGGCGGCCATGTCAGGCCACCGCCTCCGGAGCCTCGAGCAGCTCCCAGCCCTCGGTGATCACGCGGCCGTACAGCAGATCGGGGTCGAGCCGGCGCAGCTCCTCCGCGAGGCACTCGCGCAGCGTGCGGCGCGGCAGGTGCAGCTCGTGGTCCGGCTGACCCGGCTGGGTGAGCACAGCGGATCCGGGCACCGGACGCTCGAGCAGGATGTCGCCGTTCGACCGGGTGAGCCGGACCGACTTGATGCCGTGCGCCCACTCGTCGACGGGCTCGTACGCCCAGCGCACCGGCACGTCGAGGGCGAGCCGCAGCCAGCCCGCCAGCAGCGCCGTGGACGGCGACGCGGCGGAGCCGCGCACCTCGACGCCGGTGACGTCCTCGTACGGGGGCTGGTCCAGCACCGCGGCGAGCTGCTCGCGCCAGTGGGTGAGCCGGGTCCAGGCGAGGTCGGTGTCTCCGGGCACATAGGTGCGCCCCAGGACCTCGAGCTGCGCCCGCACATCGTCCGCGGTCGCCGCGTCCGTGATGCGACGCTGCGCGATGCGGCCCAGGGGAGAGGCCGCCGGCGCCTCCGGCGCCTCGCGCGGCCACCACACCACCACGGGGGCGTCGGGCAGCAGCAGTCCCGTGACCAGGCTCTCCTCGTTGCTCGCGGCGTCGCCGTAGGCACGGAGCACGACGACCTCGCTCGCACCGGCGTCGCCGCCGACGCGGATCTGCGCGTCGAGGCGCGCCTCGCCGTCGCTCGTGGTCAGCACGATCACGCGCATCGGATGCTCGCGGGAGGCGTCGTTCGCGGCGTCGATCGCCGACTCGGCGACATCGTCGTTCGCAGCGATGATCAGCGTGAGCACGCGTCCGAGCGCGACCACGCCGCCCTCCTCGCGGGCCTTGACCAGGTTCTTGGCGACCTGGCTGGTGGTGGTGTCGGGCAGATCGATGATCACGGGCGCCTCCAGACACGTCCGTCGCGGGCGAGCAGGGCGTCGGCGGAAGCCGGGCCCCAGGAACCGGGGGCGTACTGCTCCAGCGGGCCGCCCTCCGCGGCCCAGTACTGCTCCACGGGGTCGAGGATCTTCCAGCTGAGCTCGACCTCCTCGTGCCGCGGGAACAGCGGCGGGTCGCCCAGCAGGACGTCCAGGATGAGACGCTCGTACGCCTCAGGGCTCGCCTCGGTGAAGGCGTGCCCGTAGCCAAAGTCCATGGTCACGTCGCGCACGTTGCTGCCGTTGCCCGGCACCTTGGAGCCGAAGCGGAGTGTGACCCCCTCGTCCGGCTGCACGCGGATGACGAGCGCGTTCTGACCCAGCTCCGAGGTCTGCGCGCCGCCGAACAGGTGCTCCGGGGCGCGCTTGAACACGACCGCGATCTCGGTGACCCGGCGGCCGAGGCGCTTGCCCGTGCGCAGGTAGAACGGCACGTCCGCCCAGCGCCGGGTGTTGATCTCGAGCTTGACGGCGGCGTACGTCTCGGTGGTGGAGGCCGGATCCATTCCGTCCTCGTCCAGGAATCCGGTGACCTGCTCGCCGCCCTGCCAGCCGCCCGCGTACTGTCCGCGAGCTGTGGCGAGGGAGAGATCGTCGGGGAGGGACACCGCGGCGAGAACCTTCTCCTTCTCCGCGCGCAGGTGCTCGGCGGAGAGGCTGATCGGCTCCTCCATCGCGGTGAGCGCGAGCAGCTGCAGCAGGTGGTTCTGGATGACGTCGCGCGCGGCGCCGATGCCGTCGTAATAGCCGGCGCGGCCGCCCACGCCGATGTCCTCGGCCATCGTGATCTGCACGTGGTCGACGTAGTTGCGGTTCCAGATCGGCTCGTACAGCTCGTTGGCGAAGCGCAGCGCAAGGATGTTCTGCACCGTCTCCTTGCCGAGGTAATGGTCGATCCGGAAGATCGAGTCGGGCGGGAAGGTGCCCTCGAGCGCGTCGTTGAGCGCCCGCGCCGAGGCCAGGTCGTGCCCGAACGGCTTCTCGATCACCACGCGGCGCCAGTGGTCGGCGTCCTGGTGCCCTTCGACGAGGCCCGAGTCGCGCAGCTGCTGCGCCACCAGCGGGAACTGGTTCGGCGGGATGGACAGGTAGTACGCGTGGTTTCCCATGGTGCCGCGTTCGACGTCGAGCTTCTCGACGGTCTCGCGCAGCCGACGGAACGCGTCCGGATCGCCGAACTCGCCGGATACGAAGCGGATGCCCTGCAGCAGTTGCGCCCAGGTCTCCTCGCGGAACGGGGTTCGCGCGTGCTGCTTCACGGCGTCGTAGACGACCTGGGCGAAGTCCTGGTCCTCCCAGTCGCGGCGGGCGAAGCCGACCAGGGCGAAGCCGGGAGGCAGCAGACCGCGGTTGGCGAGGTCGTAGACGGCGGGCATGAGCTTCTTGCGCGACAGGTCGCCGGTGACGCCGAAGATCACGAGGGCGCTGGGCCCTGCGATCCGGTTCAGTCGGCGATCGTCGGGATCGCGCAGCGGATTGTGGCCGCGGGTGACGTGGACAGTCATCGGTGGGGGATTCTCCTGAGGGGGATTGCGGGCCTACTGAGCGGCCTCGAACAGGTCGAGCACGTCGTCCTGCGGTTCGGTGATCGTGAGAGTCACGACCGGTCGGCCGTGCGCGGCGAGTACGCCGGCGTCGCCGGCGGCCTGGGCCTCGATGAGCTGGCCGAACGTGAACGGACGGTCCGGGATCTCCAGATCCACATCCGTGCGCTCGAGGATCTGCAGGTACACGCCCTGGTCCGGTCCGCCCTTGTGGTACTGACCGGTCGAGTGCAGGAAGCGCGGACCCCAGCCGAACGTCGTCGGACGTGCGGAGTCTGCAGCGACGAGCTCGCGCAGGCCCTGCAGCTGCGGCATCTCCAGGCGGTTCACGTAGGCCTGGATCGAGACGTAGCCGTCCTCCGGCAGCCGCGCCCACAGGGCGTCGAGCACGCCGGCGATGGAGCCGGAGGAGAGCAGCGCCGGATCGGAGGCGCGCACCTCGACCCCGTCCTGCACGAAGGCAGCCGGGGTCGGCTCCGGGCGGGCGTCCAGCAGGCCGCGGGCGGCGAC
The DNA here is from genome assembly GCF_902506375.1 of Microbacterium sp. 8M. Lineage (GTDB taxonomy): Bacteria > Actinomycetota > Actinomycetes > Actinomycetales > Microbacteriaceae > Microbacterium. Next base: position 2,020,351 of record NZ_LR733284.1, on the reverse strand, counting down.
CTTCGCCGACTCCACGTCCGGCTGGTCGAACGGGTTGATGCCGAGCAGGTATCCCGCGATCGCGGTCGCGTACTCCCACACCAGGAACTGCGCGCCGAGGGTGCCGCTGACGAGGATCTCCCCGGGATGACGTTCCCGCAGGTGGAACTCGTCCGCGTCGTCGACGAGACGGACCAGCTGCAGATCCGCCGGTCGGCTGTCGACCTCGGGGGAGACCGGGAGCAGCACGACGGGCAGGATCCCGGTGCCGTCCTTGCCGGTCGACTCCGCCACGAGCTGCTCGATCCAGTCGGGCAGGCCGACGATGTGCGTGCCGTCGGTGATCAGCCCGAGCTTGTCGCGCCGAGGACCGCCCGGACTCTGCCGGCTGGCGGCGATCGCCGCACCGAGCAGCAGCGCCGGGTTCTCCGGCGAGTCGATGGCGACCTGCAGCAGCGTGGCCTCGGCCTCGTCGAGCAATTCGGCGATGTCGACGCCGGCGAGTCCGGACGGCACCAGGCCGAACGCGGTGAGCGCGGAGTACCGGCCGCCCACGTTCGGGTCGGCGTTGAACACCCGGTAACCCGCCTCGCGCGCAGCCGCGTCGAGCGGGGATCCCGGATCCGTGACCACGACGATGCGCTCCACGGGCTCGATCCCGACATCGCGGAACGCGGTCTCGAAGGTCCGCCGCTGAGCGTCGGTCTCCACGGTCGAGCCGGACTTCGACGACACCACGAGCACGACGTCCGACAGCCCTGCGTCGATGGCGGCGAGCACCTGTCCGGGAGACGTCGAGTCGAGGATCGTCACGTCGATGCCGGCGGTCTGCGCGATGACCTCGGGGGCGAGCGAGGAGCCGCCCATCCCGGCCAGGACCACGCGGGAGACGCCCTTCGCCGCGAGCTCGTCGCGGAGAGCCAGGATCTCGGGCACGAGCGGACGCGACACGGAGACCGCGTCGACCCACCCGAGACGGATCGACGCCTCGGCCTCGGCTGCCTCGCCCCACACCGTCGGGTCGCCGTTGGTGATCCGGGAGGCGACGAGTTCGCCCACCAGGCGCGGGACGACCTCGTCGATCGCCGCCTTCGGCGCCCCCGACGTGTGGATCTCGAAGCTCACCGCTGCGCTTCCAGTCCTTCGCGGACCTGGCCCAGCAGATCGTGCCAGGAGTCGATGAACTTCGCGACGCCCTCGTCCTCGAGCACCTGGGTCACGTCGGCGAAGTCGACCCCGACGGCGGCGAGATCCGCGAACACCGCGCGGGACTCCTCGTAGGTGCCGGTGATCGTGTCCCCGGTCACGACGCCGTGGTCGAAGGTCGCCTCGAGGGTCTTCTCCGGCATCGTGTTGACGACGTCGGCCGCGACCAGCTCGGTCACGTACAGCGTGTCGGGCAGCGACGGGTCCTTGACCCCGGTGGACGCCCAGAGCGGGCGCTGACGGTTGGCGCCCGCGGCCAGCAGCGCCGCAGCGCGCTCGCCCGCGAACGTCTTCTGGTACAGCTCGTAGGCGAGGCGGGCGTTGGCGAGCCCTGCCTTGCTCTTGAGCGCCGAGGCCTCGTCGGTGCCGATCGCGGCGAGACGCTTGTCGGTCTCGGTGTCGACGCGCGACACGAAGAACGACGCGACCGAGTGGATCGTCGACAGGTCGATGCCCGCGGCCTTCGCCTGCTCGAGCCCGGCCAGGTACGCGTCGATGACCTCGGCGTAGCGCTCCAGGCTGAAGATCAGCGTGACGTTGACGCTGATACCGGCGGCGATCGCCGCCGTGATGGCGGGCAGACCCGCCTTCGTGGCGGGGATCTTCACCAGAAGGTTGGGGCGGTCGACCTTGGCCCACAGCTCCTTCGCCTGAGCGACGGTGCCTTCCGTGTCGTGCGCGAGGTCGGGGGAGACCTCGATCGAGACGCGGCCGTCGACGTGCTTCGACTCCTCCCACACGGGGCGGAAGATGTCCAGGGCCTCGCGCACGTCCTGCGTCGTCGCCTCGAAGATCGCCTCCTCGGCGGTGGCGCCGGAAGCGGCGAGCTGGGCCACCTGGCCGTCGTACGAGGTGTCGTTCGGGTTCGTGATCGCGTTGGCGAAGATCGTGGGGTTGGTGGTCACGCCGACGACGTTGCGGGAGGCGATGAGGTCGGCGAGGTTGCCGGAGGTGATGCGGTAGCGGGACAGGTCGTCCAGCCAGATGCTGACGCCGGCGGCGGAGAGGGCTGCGGTGGGGGTGGTCATGCGGATCTCCTCTGGATGGTGCTCAAGCGGCCGCGGAAGCGGCGATGGTCTCGTGGGCGGCCGCGACGACGGCCTCCGTGGTGATGCCGAACTTCTGGAACAGGGTCTTGTAGTCGGCGGACGCACCGAAGTGGTCGATGCCGACGGAGCGACCGGTCGATCCGACGATCCCGTGCCAGCTCAGCGTGGATCCGGCCTCGACCGAGACGCGCGCCTTGATGGACGACGGCAGGACCGACTCGCGGTAGGCCTCGTCCTGCTCCGCGAACCACTCGAGCGACGGCGCCGAGATCACGCGGGCGTTCACGCCCTCGGCCGCGAGGGTCTCGCGGGCCGCGACGGCCAGCTGGACCTCGGAACCGGTCGCGATGAGGAGGACGTCGGGGGTGCCGTTCGGCGCCTCCGCGAGGACGTACGCGCCCTTGGCGGTGTTCGAGGCGGCAGCGAAGGTCTCACCGGACGCCTCGCCGGTGCCGCGCGCGAAGTTCGGCACGTTCTGGCGGGTCAGGGCGATGCCCGTCGGCCCGCCGTGGCGGCGCAGGATCTCCAGCCACGCGGCGGCGGTCTCGTTGCCGTCGGCGGGGCGCACGACCGCGAGGTTGGGGATGGCGCGCAGCGAGGCGAGCTGCTCGATCGGCTGGTGCGTCGGGCCGTCCTCGCCGAGCGCGACGGAGTCGTGCGTCCACACGAAGATGCTCGGCACGTTCATCAGCGCGGCCAGGCGCACCGGCGGGCGCATGTAGTCGCTGAAGATCAGGAACGTGCCGCCGAACGGGCGCGTGGGCCCGTGCAGGACGATGCCGTTGAGGATCGAGCCCATCGCGTGCTCGCGGATGCCGAAGTGCAGCACGCGGCCGTAGGGGCTGCCGTTCCAGTCGTGGGTCGACCACTCGGCCGGGATGAACGACGCAGCACCGGCGATCGTGGTGTTGTTGGATCCGGCCAGGTCCGCGGATCCGCCCCACAGCTCGGGGAGCTCGGGCGCGAGGGCGTTGATGACCTTGCCGGAGGCGGCCCGGGTCGCGAGTTCCGTGCCCGCCTCGAACACGGGCAGCACGTCCTCGATGCCCTCGGGCAGCTCGTGCGCCTCGAGGCGGTCCAGCAGCGCCTTGCGCTCCGGGTTGGCCGCGGCCCACGCGTCGAACGCCTCCTGCCACGTCGCCCGCTCCGCGGCGGCGCGCGCACCGAGCTCGCGGGTGTGCGCGATGACCTCGTCCTCGACGACGAAGCTCTTCTCCGGGTCGAAGCCCAGCACGACCTTGGTCTCCGCGACCTCGTCCGCGCCCAGCGCGTTGCCGTGCACCGACTCGGTGCCCTTCTTGTTCGGCGCCGGCCAGCCGATGATCGTGTTCAGGATGATCAGCGAGGGCTTCGAGGTCTCGCCCTTGGCCTGCTCGATCGCGTCGAAGAGCTCCTTGACATCCTCGACGTACGTGCCGGTGCGCACCCAGTCCACGTGCAGGACCTGCCAGCCGTAGGACTCGTAGCGCTCGCGGACCTTCTCGGTGAACGCGACGTTCGTGTCGCCCTCGATCGAGATGCGGTTGGAGTCGTAGATGGCGATGAGGTTGCCAAGCTGCTGGTGGCCGGCGAGCGACGACGCCTCGCTGGTCACGCCCTCCTGCAGGTCGCCGTCGCCGGCGATCACGTACACGTAGTGGTCGAAGGGGCTGGTGCCGGCAGGAGCCTCCGGGTCGAACAGGCCGCGCTCGTAGCGCGACGCGTAGGCGAAGCCGACGGCGGAGGCCAGGCCCTGCCCGAGCGGGCCGGTGGTGATCTCGACGCCCTTGGTGTGTCCGTACTCCGGGTGGCCCGGAGTCAGCGAACCCCAGGTGCGCAGCGACTCGAGGTCGTTCAGCTCGAGGCCGAATCCGCCCAGGTACAGCTGGATGTACTGCGTGAGAGAGGAGTGTCCCACGGAGAGGATGAACCGGTCGCGCCCGATCCAGTGGGTGTCTGCCGGATCGTGACGCATCACGCGCTGGTAGAGCAGATAGGCGACGGGCGCCAGGCTCATCGCGGTTCCCGGATGGCCGTTGCCGACCTTCTGAACGGCGTCGGCCGCCAGAACCCGGGCGGTGTCCACCGCGCGCCGATCGATCTCATCCCACAGCAGTTCCGACACTCCAGAGCCCTTTCAAGACAGTGAGTGCGCCCCGGACTGCGCGGCAACCGCGACTTCACGGATGGCGTAGCACGAACGGGCGCGCGAGTGTTTTCAGCATAGTGCGGTCGTGAAACGCCGTGCCCGGTCACGCCGAAGTGTTTCAGCGTGTTCCCAGTCGTGTTTCCGGGGTGTTTCGGGCGACGGCCTGCGGCCCGGAGCGGCGCGGTCTGTGACATAGAATGTTTCCGTTCCCGTGTGCGCATGAAGGAGGCGGTCAGCATCGCGACCACCATCGAGTCCGTAGCCCCCGAGCGCACCCTGAAGCGGACCATCAAGGCGTATATCGCGCTGACCAAGCCGCGCGTGCTGGAGCTGCTGCTCGTCTCCACCGTGCCGGTCATGTTCCTCGCCCAGCACGGCCTGCCGAACTTCTGGCTCGTGGTGGCCACCGTGATCGGCGGCTCGATGAGCGCCGGGTCGGCCGCGGCGTTCAACATGTACATCGACCGCGACATCGATGCGCACATGCACCGCACCGAGAAGCGTCCGCTGGTGACCGGGGAGGTCACGCCGCGCGGGGCGCTGGTGTTCTCCTGGGTGCTCGCAATCGCCTCGACCGTCTGGCTCTGGCTCACCACGAACTGGGTCGCCGCCGTGCTCTCGGCCGCCGCGATCTTCTTCTACGTCGTCATCTACACGATGATCCTCAAGCGCCGCACCGAGCAGAACATCATCTGGGGCGGGATCGCGGGATGCTTCCCCGTGCTGATCGGCTGGTCGGCGGTCACCGGATCCCTGGACTGGCCTGCGTTCGTGCTCTTCGTGCTCGTGTTCCTGTGGACCCCGGCGCACTACTGGCCGCTGTCGATGAAGTACAAGGACGACTACGAGGACGTCGACGTGCCCATGCTGGGCGTCACGCGCTCGGCCTCGCAGGTCGGTCTGCAGGTCATCCTGTACGCCTGGGCGACGCTGGCCTGCTCGTTGCTGCTCATCCCCGTCGCAGGCATGGGACTCGTCTACACGGTCTCCGCGCTGGTGTTCGGCGGGTGGTTCGTCTACGAGTCGCACCGCCTCTACGCGCAGGCGGTGAAGGGCGCGGCTGCGCGGCCGATGCGCGTCTTCCACGCGTCGATCACGTACCTGACGCTGATCTTCGTCGCCGTCGCGTTGGATCCGCTGCTGCCGTTCTGAGAAGCGGCGCCGCACGCGCGTCGTCGCGACCTGGTCGTCCCCGGCGTCGCCCGTGCTCTGTTGACCTGGCGGGTCGCCTGTGCTGTGCCGTCCTGGGCCGGCCCTGCCGCCCTGGGCGGAGAGAGCCGCCGCCGAGAGCAGCTGGCTTCCGCGCCCCAGATCTGGCGGCGGTGGCCGTTGCAGTGGGTTACGCCGAGTACCCCGCGGGGCGCTTCACCCGCAGGACGAGCACCGTGCACGCCGCGACGAGCACGGCGGCGAGGACCATGTGCACGCCGACCGCGAGCGGGGGAAGGGCGTTGCGGGCCTGATACAGGCCGACCGCGATCTGCACGAGCTCGATCGCGAGCAGGCCGATCACCGCGCTGCGGATCACGGCGAGATCGTTCGCAAGGGCGATCACGAGCAGCGTGAGCGTGAGCGCGAACAGCGCATATGCGGGCCAGGAGTGCACGTGCTCCAGCAGCGTCGCATCGAAGCCGTTGCGGAGCGTCACCTCGGGGTCCCCGGAGTGCGGACCGGCGCCCGTCGTCAGCACGCCGAAGAGCACGGTGAGCGCCAGCACGAACGACGTGATGTGCACCAGGATCGCCACACCCTTCGGGACGGCGCGCTCGCGCGGTCCGCGCGGCTGTCCCATGCGAACGAGGAATGCCGCGGCCACGGCCACGAGCACGAGCGACACGATGTAGTGGAACGCCACCATGTTCGGATGCAGGTGGAAGATCACCAGGATGCCGCCCACGGCGGCCTGCACGAGCACCCCGGCGAAGACGATCCATGCCATGGTCCACAGGTCGCGTCGTTCGGCACGGAAGCGGGAGACCAGAACGATCACCGCGATCGCGGCGAGACCCACGAAGAAACTCAGTCCCCGGTTGCCGAACTCGATGAGCGAGTGATAGCTCTGCTCCGCGGTGGGGAACAGCGAGTCCGGGGTGCACAGGGGCCACTCGCAGCCCAGGCCTGAGTCGGTGAGGCGCACCGCCCCGCCGGTGCCGACGATCGCGACCTCGAGCACGAACGACACCCAGGCGGCGATCCGCACGCGCAGATCCACCCGATCCGGGAGCCAATCATGGACTCGGCCCAGAAATCCGGGGCGAGTGCGGGGAGCGGGCGAGGGTGCGATCTCGGGCATGGGTCCTCCGGAACCCTGCGCGGGTGGCCATGACGGCCCGGACGTCGGAGGGAACCTGTAGAATCGGGGGTGTGCGGAGATGACCGCGGAACTCGCGGACAGCATCCTGCACAAGTTTAGGCGCGATTGCTCGTGTCCATGATGAGGGCCCAGAAGCGGCACCCGTTCCCTGCAGACTCGACAGGATCGACGGTGTGCCGGGGCGGATGAACCGTTACGGCCCAAGAGGAGAGTGTGATGTCGGATGTGCTGATCGACCGCCCGGAGCTGGATGGGCTGGGGGTGTACGAGTTCGGCTGGCACGACCCGGATGCGGCCGGCGCGAGCGCACGTCGCGGGCTCAGTGAAGCCGTTGTGCGCGACATCTCGGCGCTCAAGAACGAGCCCGAGTGGATGCTGAAGACCCGTCTGAAGGGTCTGCAGCTGTTCGGACGCAAGCCGATGCCGACCTGGGGCGCCGACCTCAGCGAGATCGACTTCGACAACATCAAGTACTTCGTGCGCTCCACGGAGAAGCAGGCGCAGAGCTGGGAGGACCTGCCGGAGGACATCCGGGAGACCTACGAGCGCCTCGGCATCCCCGAGGCCGAGCGCCAGCGCCTCGTCGCCGGCGTCGCTGCCCAGTACGAGTCCGAGGTCGTCTACCACCAGATCCGTGAGGACCTGGAGGCGCAGGGCGTCATCTTCATGGACACCGACACGGCGCTGCGCGAGCACCCCGAGTTCTTCGAGGAGTACTTCGGCACGGTGATCCCCGCCGGCGACAACAAGTTCGCGGCGCTGAACACCGCCGTGTGGTCCGGAGGATCCTTCGTGTACGTGCCGAAGGGCGTGCATGTGGAGATCCCGCTGCAGGCCTACTTCCGGATCAACACGGAGAACATGGGCCAGTTCGAGCGCACGCTGATCATCGCCGACGAGGACAGCTACGTGCACTACATCGAGGGCTGCACCGCCCCGATCTACAAGAGCGACTCGCTGCACTCAGCCGTCGTCGAGATCATCGTCAAGAAGAACGCCCGGGTGCGCTACACGACGATCCAGAACTGGTCGAGCAACGTCTACAACCTGGTCACCAAGCGCGCCGTGGCGCACGAGGGCGCGACCATGGAGTGGGTCGACGGCAACATTGGCTCCAAGGTGACGATGAAGTACCCGTCGATCTACCTGATGGGCGAGCACGCCAAGGGCGAGACGCTCTCCGTCGCCTTCGCCGGCCCCGGCCAGCACCAGGACGCCGGCGCGAAGATGATCCACATGGCGCCGTACACGCAGTCGTCGATCGTCTCGAAGTCGATCGCCCGCGGCGGCGGCCGCGCCGGGTACCGCGGCGAGGTGCGGGTGGACGCGAACGCTCACCACTCGGCGAACACCGTGCGCTGCGACGCCCTGCTCGTGGACACCAAGTCCCGCAGCGACACCTACCCGGCGATCGACATCCGGGTGGACGACGTGCAGCTCGGCCATGAGGCGACGGTCTCCAAGGTCAGCGAGGAGCAGCTCTTCTACCTCCAGTCCCGCGGCATGCCCGAGGACGAGGCGATGGCGATGATCGTGCGCGGCTTCATCGAGCCGATCGCGCGCGAGCTGCCCATGGAGTACGCGATGGAACTGAACAAGCTCATCGAGATGGGCATGGAAGGATCGGTCGGCTGAGATGACGGCCCCCACTGCCGCGCCCGCGGAGGCGCAGGACACTCACGCCCACATCGACCCCGCGGCACAGCTCGTGGCCGCCGGCAAGGTCGTTCCCGTGCAGACCCGTTCGGAGCGTCCGCACTCGTTCGACCCCGCCGACTTCGGCGCGCCCACCGGCCGCGAGGTCAACTGGAAGCACACCCCGGTCGCGCAGCTCGCGCCGCTGTTCGAGCCGGCCGGGTCCGGCTCCGGCATCGCGGTCGAGGTGAGCGACGAGGCGTACGTGCGCCCCGCGCTGCGCTTCGGCGATGCCCCCCGCGGCGAGATCTTCCGCCCGGAGGACGTCGTCTCGGCCGTCGCCTGGCAGGGTGCGGCCGAGGCGCTGCACCTGGCCATCCCGGCGGACGAGGAGGTCGCCGAGCCGATCTTCGTGCAGCTGACCGGTCAGGGCGCCGCGCTCCGGGCCGACCAGCACCTCGTGATCGAGGCGGGCACGAACAGCTCTGCCACGGTGGTGCTGCGGCACACCGGTTCCGCGCAGCTCGCGCAGAACGTGGAGATCCTCGTCCGGGACGGAGCCCGGCTGACGCTCGTCACGGTGCAGCAGTGGCAGGACGACGCCCTGCACTCCGCGTCGCACCAGGCCCGTATCGACCGGGACGCGCACCTCACCCACATCGTCGTCAGCTTCGGCGGCGGCGTCGTCCGCGTGAACCCGAACGTCGAGCTGGCCGGATCCGGGTCCGAGGCGCGCCTGTACGGGCTGTCCTACGCCGACGCGGGCCAGCACCTGGAGAGCCAGGTCTACCTGCACCACAAGGGCGCGCACACGGTCGGCGACGTCCTGTACAAGGGCGCGCTGCAGGGCGAGGGCGCGCACAGCGTCTGGATCGGCGACGTGCTGATCGGCCCTGGCGCCACCGGCACCGACTCCTACGAGGCCAACCGCAACCTGGTGCTCACCGAGGGCGCGCGTGCCGACTCGATCCCCAACCTGGAGATCGAGACCGGCGACATCCTCGGCGCCGGCCACGCGAGCGCGACCGGCCGTTTCGACGACGAGCAGCTGTTCTACCTGCAGGCGCGGGGGATCACCGAGGAGGAGGCCCGCCGCCTCGTCGTCCTCGGCTTCCTCAGCGACATCGTGCAGCGACTGGGCGTGCCCTCCCTGGAGGAGGAGCTGCTCGCCGCGATCGAGCTCGAGCTGCAGGCGGTGAACGCGTGACCGCGCAGCGGGCGTGCTCGGTGAGCGAGCTGCAGGAGGACACGCCGCTGCGCGTCGAGCTCGACGGCGTTCCGATCGCGGTCGTGCTCGACTCCGAGGGCGAGATCCACGCGATCGGCGACACCTGCACGCACGGCGACATCTCGCTGGCGGAGGGCTTCGTCGAGGGCAAGACGCTCGAGTGCTGGGCCCACGGCTCAGCCTTCTCGCTGTGCACCGGCAAGCCGCTGAACCTCCCCGCCTATGAGCCGGTCCCCGTCTACACCGTCGAGATCGACGGCGACGACGTGCTGATCGACCCCGCCGTCACGAAGGACGTCAGCGCTCTCTGAGCGTGTGCCGCGCGCGGATCCGCGTGCCGCGTCCCCCACGAAGCTTTCACGAAACCACGAAGGAATCATCCATGTCTGTCCTGGAGATCACCGATCTGCACGTCACCGTCGAGACCGAGGCGGGCACCACGCCGATCCTCAACGGCATCAGCCTCACGATCCGCACGGGCGAGACCCACGCGATCATGGGCCCGAACGGATCCGGCAAGTCGACCCTCGCCTACACGATCGCGGGTCACCCGAAGTACACCGTCACGGGCGGCTCGATCACGCTCGACGGCGAGGACGTCCTCGCGATGAGCGTGGACGAGCGGGCGCGTGCCGGCCTGTTCCTGGCCATGCAGTACCCGGTCGAGATCCCGGGCGTGACCGTCACGAACTTCCTGCGCACGGCCAAGACCGCGCTCGACGGCGAGGCGCCCTCGATCCGGCAGTGGACGAAGGACGTCAAGGAAGCCATGGCCAACCTGCGCATGGATCCGAAGTTCGCGCAGCGCAATGTCAACGAGGGCTTCTCCGGCGGTGAGAAGAAGCGTCACGAGATCCTTCAGCTCGAGGTGCTTAAGCCGAAGGTCGCCGTGCTCGACGAGACGGACTCCGGCCTCGACGTCGACGCGCTGCGGATCGTCTCCGAGGGCGTCAACCGCGCCAAGGAGCACACCGACCTGGGCGTGCTGCTGATCACGCACTACACCCGCATCCTGCGGTACATCCGTCCGGATTACGTGCACGTCGTCGTCGCGGGGAAGATCGTCGAGGAGGGCGGCCCGGAGCTGGCCGACCGCCTCGAGGAGGAGGGTTACGACCGCTTCCTCGACCCCAGTGCTCCCATCGAAGCGTAGGCTGAAACCATGACCGCAACGCTGACCGGAGAGAAGTACGACGAGGTCACCGAGGCGCTCAAGGACGTCGTCGACCCGGAGCTCGGGATCAACGTCGTCGACCTCGGTCTCATCTACGACCTCTCGTGGGACGAGGAGAACGACGCCCTCGTGATCCACATGACGCTCACGAGCGCCGGGTGCCCGCTGACCGACGTGCTCGAGGAGCAGACCGGCCAGGCGCTGGACAACGTGGTCGACCGCTTCCGCATCAACTGGGTCTGGATGCCGCCGTGGGGTCCGGAGCGGATCACGGACGACGGACGCGACCAGATGCGCGCCCTCGGCTTCGCGATTTGATACGCAACGCCTCAATGCTGCGCAGCAGCGTTGAGGCGTTGTCGTATCAAGGTTGAGCGAGCACCGCGAAGCGGAGCGAGACGAAACCCTCTCAAAAGGCAAGGGTCTGACGCCGTATGACGGCGCCGGACCCTTCGTCGCATCGGCGTCGGTAGGGTCGAAGAGTGACCACCGCTGCCCGCACCGCACTGCATGCACTGCCGCTCGAACAGCTTCGTCGCCGCTCCAGCACCAAGTGGCGGACCTACCCCGAGGACGTCCTGCCGCTGTTCGTCGCCGAGACCGACTTCCCGCTCGCCGAAGCGATCACGGCGCGGCTGCGCGAGGCCCTCGAGCTGGGTGACACCGGGTACACCCCGCCGGATCCCGGCCTCCGCACCGCGTTCGCCGCCTACGCGCAGCGCCATTTCGGCTGGACGGTGCAGCCGGACCGCATCCGTTCGACCTGCGACGTCATGATGGGCGTCGTCGAGATCCTGCGTGCTGTGATCGCGCCCGGGGACCGCGTGATCGTGGCGCCGCCCGTGTACCCGCCGTTCTTCGACTGCGTGGAGGAAGCAGGCGGCGTCGTTGAGCGCGTCCCGCTCATCGACGTCGACGGATCCTGGATCCTGGATCTGGCCGGCATCGAGCGCGCGCTGGCGGGGGGAGCCCGCGCCGTTCTGCTGTGCAACCCGCACAACCCCACCGGCACCGTGCACAGCCGCTCCGTGCTGGCGCAGCTGGCGGAGATCGCCGCCGACCACGGCGCGGTCGTGGTGAGCGATGAGATCCACGCGCCCCTGGTGCATCCCGGCGTCGAGTACACCCCGTTCCTCGCGGCGTCGCCGCGGGCGACGGAGGTCGGCTACACCGTGACCAGTGCGAGCAAGGCGTACAACCTCGCAGGCCTCAAGTGCGCGGTCATGGTGACGGCGAGTGAGGAGACGGCCGCGGTGGTCCGCACGCTCCCTCCGGAGGTGGAGTGGCGCACCGGCCTGTTCGGCGCGCTGGCGGCCGTAGCGGCGTGGAACCCTGCGAGCGACCCCTGGCTGGAGGCGCTCCGGGTGGCGCTGGACGACAACCGGCGGCTGCTCGGGCGGCTGCTCGCGGAGCAGCTGCCCGAGGCGCGCTATCGACTGCCCGATGCGGGATACCTCGCATGGGTCGACCTGCGCGACCTCGGCTGGGGAGACGACCCCGCGAGCAGGATCCTGCGCGAGGCGCGCGTCGCCCTGAACCGCGGGCCCACCTTCGGCGACGAGGGCAGGGGCCACGTGCGCATCAACCTGGGCTGCTCGCCGGACGTGCTCACCGAGGCGGTGCTCCGCATCGCCGCGCTGGTGCGCCGGTGACCTCCCCGGCCGCCGCTGCGACGATCTGGGACCGGCACCGGCTCGGCATCACGGTCGGCTCCGTGGTGCTCATCCTCCTCGGCGCCATCGAGGCGCTCGCGGTGACGACGGTCATGCCGCTCGTCGCCGCGGATCTGCACGGAGAGGCGCTGTACGCCGTGGCGTTCGCCGGAACGCTCGCGACCGGGGTCATCGGCATGGTGGCGAGCGGCGCGTGGAGCGACCGTGCCGGCCCGCGGGCGCCGCTGTACACGGCTGTGGCGCTGTTCATCGCCGGGCTCGTGATCGCGGGGGCCGCGACCGACATGTACGCGCTGGTGATCGGCAGGCTGATCCAGGGGCTGGGCGCAGGTGCGCAGACCGTGGCACTGTATGTCGTCGTGGCGCGGGTCTATCCGCCCGCACTGCACGGGCGGATCTTCGCGGCGTTCGCGGCGGCCTGGGTCGTCCCGTCGATGATCGGGCCGTTCCTCGCCGGAGCGGTCGCGCAGTACCTGCACTGGCGCTGGACGTTCCTCGGCGTCGCGGCGCTGAACGTATTCGCGTTCCTGCTGGTCGTCGTGCGGTTGCGCGACGTCGACCTGCGCGCTCACCCCGAGGGCGGCACCGCCGCGGAGGCTGACTCGTCCGGCGGCCGGCTCGGCATGCGGATCCTGCTCTCCGTCGTCGTCGCGATCGCCGCCGTCGCGGTGGGATTCGCCTCCGATGCCGCTCCCGTGATCGGCTGGCCGATAGCGATCGCGGCGACCGTGGCGATCGCTCTCGCCATCCGTCCGCTGTTCCCCGTCGGCGCGCTGCGCGCCGCTCCGGGTCTGCCGAGCGTCGTGCTGCTGCGCGGGCTCCTCGCCGGCGGCTTCTTCGCCGCGGAGGCGTACGTGCCGCGCATGCTCATGGAGCGGTTCGAGTTCAGCCCCACGGTCGCGGGGCTTGCGCTCACCGCCGCAGCCCTCGCCTGGTCGGGCGCCTCCGCCGTGCAGGGCCGTTACGGCGAGCGGCTGGGCAGCCGCCGGATGGTCGTGATCAGCTCGACGCTGCTGCTCGTCGCGTTCCTCGGCCTCATCGCCGTCGTGGTGACGCGCTCGGCCCCTTGGAGCGTGGTCGTGCTGTGGGGGATTGCCGGAAGCGGGATCGGGCTGCTCTACCCGCGGCTGAACGTGCTCACGCTCGCGTACTCGACGCCGGCGGACGAGGGCTTCAACTCCTCGGCGCTCTCGATCGCGGATTCGACCGGATCCGCGGTCACGATCGCCTTCGCGGGACTGTTGTTCGTGAGTGCGCCGATCGCCGGATCCGGGTTCCCGGCGGTGTTCGCCGTCGCGGCGGCGGCGGTCGTGATCGGGCTGGTTCCCGGGGCGCGCATCGGCGACGGCCCCCGGGGAGACGCCGCGAGTCCCGCCGTCAGCGGCCGGCCGTCGCCCGAGCAGCCCCGCGGCTGATCAGGGCGATCCCCGTCTCGAACACGGCGGCATCCCGCGCGGTGTCATCCAGCGTGGCGGCCGTGCTGGCGGCGCCGTAGCTCTCGCCGTGCATGCGCTGCTGCATCAGCGTGGTGTGGCCGAGCACGAACTGGAGCACGGCGGCGGCCGCGAGCTCGCCGTCTTCCCGGTGCGACGGCATCGCCTGCCGGAGCACGTCGAGCGCGCGGGACGGGCCGGGGCGCAGCGCGGCCGAGCTCATCACGACCTCCGCTCCGTCGCGGTGGGCGAGGAGCGCATCGCGGACGGCCCGGGCGGCATCGATCAGTTCGGCGCTGTCGACGGGATCGGGGATGCGGGCCATGATGCGGTCCGAGACGGCGGCGATCAGGTCCTGCTTGCTGTCGAAGTGCCAGTAGAGGGCGCTCGCCTGCACGTCGAGCTCGGCCGCCAGGCGGCGCATCGTCAGGTCGGGCAGGCCGTAACGGTCCAGCAGATCGAGGGCGACGCCGATGATGTGCTCGCGGTCGTGTCTCCCCGTGCGCGCAGGTGTCATGGTCTGACTATACTGAACGGCGTTCAGGTGAACAGTGTTCAGGTGAACGATTCCGCGGCGCGACTGCCGCGACACGAGCCGACAGAAGAACCCGAGGAGACCTCCATGACGACGACCGGCCGCCCCTGGGGTTCCGACGCCGCCCGCATCGCCGTTTTCGCGGCGCTGATCATCGCGCTGGGGTTGGTGATCGTTCCCCTGCCCGGGGGAGTGCCGATCACCGGGCAGACCCTCGGCGTGATGCTGGCCGGGCTCGTCCTCGGTCCGCGCCTGGCGCCGCTGTCGGTCCTCGCCGTGCTCGCTCTGGCCGCGGCCGGCCTTCCGGTGCTCGCCGGGGGACGCGGGGGATTGGGCGTGTTCGTCGGTCCCAGTGCGGGCTACCTGATCGGCTGGGTCGCGGGCGTGATCGTGATCGGGCTGATCGCCGGCGTGCAGCGGCTCACCTGGTGGCGCGCCGGGCTCGCGGTGGCGCTCGGGGGCATCGCCACGGTGTACCTCTTCGGCATCCCGGTGCAGTCGCTGGTGACCGGGGTGCCCCTGGGTCCCACTGCCCTGTCGAGCCTGGTCTTCTTGCCGGGAGACCTGATCAAGGCGGTCGCGGCGACCGCGCTCTGCGTGGCGCTGCAGCGCGCCTACCCGCGTGCGTTCCCGCGGACGGGGCTCCGTGTCGCCTGACGTCGAGCTGCGCTCGGTCACCCTTCGGGCGGAGGGGCGCACGATCCTCGACGACGTGTCGCTGCGGCTCACGGCCCGCAGGACCGCGGTGATCGGCGCGAACGGGTCCGGCAAGTCGAGCCTGGTCCGCCTGCTCAACGGGCTCCGCGTCGCGACCTCCGGCACCGTGCGGGTGGGCGGGCTGGATCCGGCTCGTGATGTGCGGGAGGTGCGACGGCGCGTGGGCTTCGTGTTCGCGGATCCGGAGGCCCAGATCCTGATGCCGACGCCGGCCGAGGATCTCGCCCTCTCCCTGCGCGGCCTGTCGAAGCCCGAGCGCGCCGCGCGGGTGCACGAGGCACTTGCGCTGTGCGGGCTCGACGCGCTCGGCGACGCACCCACGGCCGAGCTGTCCGGGGGTGAGAAGCAGTTGCTCGCGCTCGCCTCGGTGCTGATCGGCCGGCCGCAGCTGATCGTCGCCGACGAGCCGACCACGCGTCTCGACCTGCGCAACAGCCGGCGCATCGGAGACGCCCTGGTGGAGGAGCTCGAGGTCCCGCTCGTGCTGGTGACCCACGATCTCGACCTGGCGCGGCGCTGCGACGAGGCGGTGCTCGTCGACGGCGGACGGGTGCGTGCGCAGGGGGCGCCGGACGATGTGATCGCCTCCTATCTGCAGCTGTGCGCATGAGGCGGTTCGCGTGATCTCGCTGTACCGCCCCGGCTCCGGCTTCCTGCACCGCACGCCCGCCGGTGTGAAGCTCGCGGTGCTGGCGGCGGTCGCGCTCGCCCTGTCGTTCGTGCCGGCGCGCACTGCCATGATCGTGCCGGTTCTCACCGGCGTCGTCGTGGCGAGCCTGCTCTTCCCGCTCGCGGGGTTCGGCGTGCGGGAGCTGGGCGCCGCGTGGTGGCGCTTGCGCTGGCTGATCCTCGTGCTCGGCGTCGCGCTGGGTGTCTTCGTCGGCGTCGCGGCGGCGGTCGTGAACACTGGCCGTCTCGTGGTGCTCCTGCTGCTGGCGGAGCTGCTCACCCGGACGACGGCGACCAGCGCACTGATGGCGCTGATCGTGCGGCTGCTGCGGCCGTTGCGGCGCGTCGGCGTCGATGCCGACGCGGTCGGGCTGGTGCTTTCGCTCACCCTGACGATGGTCCCCGTGATCGGCGGGTTCGTGCGGGCCGTCCGGGAGGCGCAGGACGCGCGGGGCGTGCGGCTGGGCCTGCGCGCGGCCCTGCCCGTCCTGGTGCGCACGATGCGCCACGCGGACGCCGTGGGGGAGGCGCTGGCCGCCCGCGGCCTCGCCCGCTGACCGCACCTCGTCCCCGGTCGCACCCCGGCGCCTGCACCCGCCGGGTCGGCACCCTCTCGGGCTCGCCGCCTATACTGGGAGGCTGGCCATCCGGCCGCTCACCCCCTTCTGAAGAACGGACGTCCGCTGTGCTCGCCGTGCACGACCTCGAGATCCGCGTGGGAGCGCGTCTCCTCATGGAGAACGTGTCCTTCCGCGTCGCCGACGGCGACAAGATCGGGCTGGTCGGCCGCAACGGCGCCGGCAAGACGACGCTGACGAAGGTGCTGGCCGGCGACCTCATCCCCTCCGACGGCAAGGTGGAGCGCAGCGGTGAGCTCGGCTACCTCCCGCAGGACCCCCGGTCGGGCGACCCCGAGATGCTGGCGCGCACGCGCATCCTCGACGCGCGCGGACTCGGATCCCTCACTCTGCGCATCCGCGAGGCCTCGGAGGCCATGGGATCCGACGACCCGGCGGTCGCGGAGAAGGCCATGCGTCAGTTCGGCAACCTCACCGAGCGCTTCGAGACGCTCGGCGGCTACGCGGCCGAGGCCGAGGCGGCATCGATCGCGCACAACCTCTCGCTGCCGGACCGCATCCTCGACCAGCCGCTGAAGACGCTGTCGGGCGGACAGCGCCGCCGCATCGAGCTCGCCCGGATCCTGTTCTCCGATGCCGAGACGATGATCCTGGACGAGCCCACCAACCACCTCGACGCCGACAGCGTGGTGTGGCTGCGCGAGTTCCTCAAGGGGTACAAGGGCGGCCTCATCGTGATCAGCCACGACGTGGAGCTGGTGGGGGAGACCGTCAACCGGGTCTTCTACCTCGACGCGAACCGCCAGGTTATCGACATCTACAACATGAACTGGAAGAACTACCTGCGCCAGCGGGTGGCGGACGAGGAGCGGCGCAAGAAGGAGCGCGCGAACGCCGAGAAGAAGGCGACGACGCTGCAGCAGCAGGCCGCTCGCTTCGGCGCCAAGGCGACCAAGGCCGCGGCCGCGCACCAGATGATGGCGCGCGCCGAGAAGCTCCTCTCCGGGCTCGAGGAGGTGCGCCAGGTCGACCGGGTCGCCAAGCTGCGGTTCCCGAAGCCGGCGCCCTGCGGCAAGACGCCGCTCATGGCATCCGGTCTGTCGAAGTCCTACGGCTCGCTGGAGATCTTCACCGACGTGGACCTGGCCATCGACCGCGGATCCAAGGTGGTCGTGCTCGGCCTGAACGGCGCGGGCAAGACGACGCTGCTGCGCATCCTCGCCGGCGTCGACCAGCCCGACACCGGACAGCTCGAACCGGGGCACGGCCTCAAGGTCGGCTACTACGCCCAGGAGCACGAGAACCTCGACGTGAGCCGGTCGGTGCTGGAGAACATGATGTCCTCCGCGCCCGATCTCAACGAGACCGAGGCGCGCAAGGTGCTCGGATCCTTCCTCTTCACGGGGGATGACGTGCACAAGCCTGCGGGCGTGCTCTCGGGCGGAGAGAAGACGCGTCTGTCGCTCGCGACGCTCGTGGTGTCCTCTGCGAACATGCTGCTGCTGGACGAGCCCACGAACAACCTCGATCCCGCCTCGCGCGAGGAGATCCTCGGTGCGCTCGCGCACTACGAGGGCGCGGTCGTGCTCGTCTCGCACGACCCTGGCGCCGTGGAGTCGCTGAACCCGGAGCGGGTGCTGATCCTGCCCGACGGCGTCGAGGACATCTGGTCGAAGGAGTACCAGGAGCTCATCGAGCTCGCCTGAGCCGGTTCGGAGCCGATCGCGTCGTGCTCAGCGCTGCTCGACGGCGTCGAGCAGCGCATCCTCGTCGTCCATGTCGCGATCGCGGCGACGCCGCGGCCCTCGGGGTGCGCGGCCGGCGGCCTCGTCGCGGTGCTTCACGATCTCGGTGCGGATGACGTACCCGATGAAGATGAAGCCCATGATCGCGAACAGGATCCACTGGATCGCGTAGGACAGGAACGGCCCGGGATCGTCCGAGGGCGCCTCGAACGGGTGCGGCCGCGAGGACGGTGCGGGGGACTCGCTCACCAGCTCGCCGTACGCCCCGGTGTCGACGGCCGGTCCGTCGCCGGTCTTCTCGGCGACGAGGGGGAGGTTGATGCTCGGCACCTGGGCCTCGGGGGCGCCGCGTCCGGAGGGTGGCAGCGGCTCGCCGGGCCGCAGCCGGGCGACCACCGTGGCGTCGCCGGCCGGCGGGGCGGGGATCGAGGTCGGTACGTCGGAGCCGTCGCCGGCCACGACCCAGCCGCGGTTCACGACGAAGACGCGGCCGTCGTCGGTGCGGAAGGGCACGAGCACCTCGAAGGCGCTCGTGCCGCCGTGCGGCCGGTTGCGCACCAGGAGCTGCCCGCCCACCTCGTAGCGCCCGTGCAGGATCACCGGATGCCACTGCGCCGATGCCGGGAGCTTCTCGCCTCGGGCCAGAAGATCGTCGAGCGGCAGCGGCTTCGCGTCGTAGTTGCGCTGCACGAGCTCGAGCTGCGTCTGCCGTCCCTCGTTGCGGGAGAACTGCCAGTTCGACAGGTACGCGCACACGACCGCGAACACGATCGCCACGGCGAGATAGGCGCTCCAGCGGAGCAGACGCTGTCGCATCATTCCCGCTCGCCCTCGCCGACGGCGGCGTCGATCCTCGCCGGGAAGTCGCGGGCGCGCAGATAGTCGTACAGGAACCGCAGATGCTCAGCGCAGGCGAGCCAGACCTTCTCCCGGTCGGGTCCGTGGATGCGCGGATTGCGCCAGACGATCCGGTTCGTGGCCGCCGCACGGCAACCCGCTCGGGAGCATTTCAGCTCCGGTTCGGACGCGTTCATGATCGCGGCTCTGCGGGACGCGCGGGCGTCTCGGCCACCGTGATCACCTGGGGGTCTCGCGGTGTCTCTTCCTGCTGCTCGGAGGGAGACTCGAGTTCGATGAGCGGCGACTCGACCCCCGTGGAGACGGAGTCGTCACCTGCATTGGCGAAGACCACGGCGATGTAGGGCAGGACGGCGGCGGCGATCGCGAACACCCACGTCCACCAGCCCATCGGCTGCACGGTGAAGACGAGGATGAAGCAGATCGTGCGGATCCCCATGGTGATCGCGTAATGACGCACGCGGTCGCGTGCCTCGTCGCGCGGGGCGCGCGGCAGAGAGGTCACGGCGGCGTCGGGAGTCCTTTTCACGATGACTCAAGCCTACGCCGCCGTGACCCGGCGATCGTCGCAGTGGACGACTCAGTAGCCGCTTCCCTGCGAGATGCCGTAGACGATGAGCATCAGGAAGCCGATGCCGATGACGAGGTTCAGGACCGCGCCCACGTAGCCCAGGATGACGCCGGTCAGCGCGAGGCCCTTCCCGCCGAGCGCCGGATCCCGCTTGACCTTCCCCAGAGCCAGGTGACCCGTGATGATCGCCGTCACCGCGGCGAGGAACGGCAGCACGATGTAGGCGAGCCAGAACAGCACCACTCCCGCGATTCCGCAGATGAGGGCCGTGATGGCGAGGCCGTTCGACTTGAGCGGTCCCGGGTACGGCGGGGCGTAGGGCTGTCCGTACGAGGGTGCGCCGTACGCCGGCGCGGCGCCGGGGTAGCCCTGGGACTGGGGCACGGAACCGGGGTAGCCGGGCTGGTGAGGCGCGGCGTCCGGGTAAGAGGGCGCAGGCGGCTGCTGCGGCGCGGCGCCGGGATAGGAGGGCTGCGGTGGCACGGCGGCTCCCGGGTACGCGGGTGGCTGCTGCGGGGGCACCGGGGCGCCCGGGTAGGCGGGCGGCTGCTGTCCCTGGGACGGGATCCCGCCGTTGTCGTTGCTCATGCGCTTCCTCGGGGTCGTTTCTGAAGATCGTGGTCATCACCCAGATTTCCGTGCGGTCAGGGCCGTGTCAATTCCTGAGGCTCCTTCCGCTCGCTAGGCTTGCGTGCCGTACACCTCGATTCTTGGGAGCCCTGCATGAGCACTGATCGCGTCGTCCTGGTCACCGGCGGAAACCGCGGCATCGGCCGCGCCATCGCCGAGCGCTTCGTGCGGGACGGCTACCGGGTCGCGGTCACCGCACGCAGCGGCGAAGGACCGGAGGGCACGCTGACGGTCCGTGCCGACGTCACCGACGCCGCCGCCGTGGACGCGGCGTTCACCGAGGTCGAGCAGAAGCTCGGCCCCGTCGAGATCGTGGTCGCGAACGCGGGCATCACCAAGGACACGCTCCTGCTGCGGATGTCGGAGGACGACTTCGACAGCGTCGTGTCCACCAACCTCGGCGGCTCCTTCCGGGTCGTCAAGCGCGCCTCCAAGGGCATGCTCAAGGCGCGCTTCGGCCGGGTGATCCTCATCTCGAGCGTCGTCGGCCTGTACGGCTCCGCCGGGCAGATCAACTACGCGGCCTCCAAGAGCGCGCTCGTCGGCTTCGCGCGCTCGCTCACCCGCGAGCTGGGCGCGCGCGGGATCACGGCGAACGTCGTCGCGCCCGGCTTCATCGAGACCGACATGACGGCGGAGCTCTCCGAGGATACTCAGAAGCAGTACAAGGCGAGCATCCCCGCGGGCCGCTTCGCCTCGCCCGACGAGGTCGCGGGTGTCGTCACCTGGCTCGCTTCCGATGACGCCGCGTACATCTCCGGCGCCGTCATCCCCGTCGACGGCGGGCTCGGCATGGGGCACTGACCCTTCCACCCATCGTGGCGGGGCAGAGGGCCGCGCAGGGCCGCCGGTTCCGGTGACCCGGCAGGGCGGCCCTGCGCGGACCCTTCAGCGCACCGCGGCGACGAGCAGCTCCGCGAGGCGACCGGGCACGGAGAACTGCGGCCAGTGCCCCGAGCCGATGCGGATCACCTCGACGTCGCTGAGGCGCTCGTACTCGTCCTTGTACGGGCCCCAGTGGGCGAGCGCCTCTTCGAACTCCGGGCGCTCCACCGATCCCATCAACAGGGTCACCGGCACCGCATGGCGCCGCTCGTCCCGCAGTGAGATCGGATCCGTCGGCACGTGCGCAGGCACGCTCTTCGCGGCGCCCGCCGCGGAGGCGCGGGTCGCAGCGTCGAGATCGCGCACCTCGTCCTCCGGGAAGAAGTCCCATCCCGGGAACGGGACGACTCCGTCGACGACCTCGAACTCGCTGATGCCGACGCCATCCGCCGGAGGTGCGGAATCGACGAAGATCGCGCGGTGCACGCGATCGGGGCGTGCGTCGACGGCACCCCAGATGACGTTGCCGCCGCCTGAGTGCCCGACGAGGACCACGTCTCCCTCTGCATCGTCGATGGCGTCGGCGACCGCGTCGACCCAGTCCTGCAGACGGATGTCGGAGGAGTCCGACGCGGGAACGCCGACCCCGGGCATGGTGAGGGGCAGCGGATCATGGCCGGCGGCACGGAGCGGTTCGAGCACGGGGGCCCAGGAATCGGCGTCGAGCCACAGTCCGGGAACAAGGATGATCTTCATGGGACCACGCTAAGCCGGGCCACCGACGTACGACGCCGGAGCGGATTCCTCGCCGGGCCGCGCGGTCCGGCCGAGGGCGTCAGGGCAGGAGCGGGATGACCTGCGCGAGATCGACCGGGCCCACCACCAGCGACGCCGCGGCGCGTACGGCGGGTTTGGCGTTGAACGCGATGCCGAGACCGGCCGCGGCCATCATCTGCAGGTCGTTGGCCCCGTCGCCGATCGCGATCGTGGCGTGCGGAGGCACTCCGAGCTCCGCCGCCCAGAGCTGGAGGGATGCCGCCTTGGCCGCCGCGTCCACGATCTCACCGTCGACACGGCCGCTGAGCGCGCCGTCCGCCATCTCGAGGCGATTCGCGCGCCAGCGGTCGACGCCCAGCGCTGGCGCCACGGCGTCGAGGATCTCGTGGAACCCGCCGGAGACGACGCCGACGACACCGCCGCGCTCGTGCACCGCGGCCGTCAGCTCCTGCACGCCAGGGGTGGGCTCGATGCGGCTGCGCACCCGCGCGAAGGCCGTGATGGGAACGCCCGCGAGCGCCGCGACCCGGGAGCGCAGGCTCGTGGCGAAGTCGACCTCGCCGCGCATGGCCGCTTCGGTGGCCGCCTGCACCTCCGCCCGCCGGCCGGCCTCGTCGGCGAGGAGCTCGATCACCTCGTTGCGGATGAGCGTGGAATCGGCATCGAGGACGACGAGGAAGCGCGCGGAGGTCACCCGATGAGCGTAGCGGCCGGGACCGTCGATCCCCGCCGGTGTGACAGCGGCGGGGAGGCGGAGTCAGCGTTCGATGCGCACGCCCTTGCCGACCACCGTCAGGCCGGTCTCCGTGATCGTGAAGCCGCGCTCCAGGTCGCGTTCGCGGTCCACACCGACGGTCGCGCCGTCGAGCAGCACCACGTTCTTGTCGAGGATCGCGCGATGCACGCGGGCGCCCTGCCCCACCCGCACCCCGTCGAACAGCACGGAGTCGGTGATCGTCGAGCCCCCGGCGGCGAGCGTCCACGGGCCGACGACGCTGCGTTCCAGATGCGTGCCGGAGAGCACGGATCCCAGCGACACGATCGAATCGATCGCATTGCCGATCCGTCCCACCGAGTCGCGCACGAACTTCGCGGGCGGCGAGTTGACCGCCTGCGAGTGGATCGGCCATTCCATGTTGTAGAGGTTGAAGATCGGCAGGGTCGAGATGAGATCCATGTGCGCGTCGAAGAACGACTCGATCGTGCCCACGTCGCGCCAGTACGAGCGGTCGCGGGGCGAGGAACCCGGCACCTCGTTCTGCTTCATGTCGTAGAAGCCCGCCTCGCCGCGCTCCACGAAGTAGGGCACGATGTCGCCGCCCATGTCGTGGTTGGAACCGGCGAGCTCGCCGTCCGCCTCCACCGCCTCGATGAGGGCGTCGGCGTCGAAGACGTAGTTGCCCATGGACGCGAGCACCTCGTGCGGCGAGTCCGGCAGGCCCGTCGGATCCGAGGGCTTCTCCAGGAACTGGTGGATGCGGCCGGAGTCTCCCTCGGCGACGTCGATGACGCCGAACTGCGAGGCGAGGGCGAGCGGCTGACGGATGCCGGCGACGGTGGCGCGGGCGCCCGAGGCGATGTGCGCGTCGATCATCTGGCGGAAGTCCATGCGGTAGACGTGGTCCGCGCCGATAACGACCACGATGTCCGGCTTCTCGTCGTTGATGAGGTTCAGGCTCTGCAGGATCGCGTCCGCGGATCCGGAGAACCACCGCTTTCCGAGGCGCTGCTGGGCGGGGACCGAGGTGACGTAGGAGTCGAGCAGGGCCGACATCCGCCACGTCTGTGAGATGTGGCGGTCCAGGCTGTGCGACTTGTACTGCGTCAGCACCACGATCTGTCTGAGACCGGAGTTGATGAGGTTGGAGATGGCGAAATCGATCAGGCGGTACTGGCCGCCGAAGGGCACCGCGGGCTTTGCCCGGTCGGCCGTCAGGGGCATGAGTCGCTTCCCCTCGCCGCCGGCGAGGATGATCCCGAAAACCTTCTTTGGTGCGGACATGCGTCCACCATAGAGGCAGGCGGTCGCCGTGTACTACCTTCATGACATGCGCGTCGACGTCATCACGAAGGAATACCCGCCGGAGATCTACGGAGGGGCCGGCGTGCACGTCGCGGAGCTCGTGAAGGCGTTGCGCGAGAGCGTCGATGTGCAGGTGCGCGCCTTCGGCGCGGACCGGGACGAACCGGGAGTGGCGGCGTATCGGACGCCTGCCGAACTCGCCGACGCGAACCCCGCGCTGCAGACCCTCGGCACGGATCTCGACATGGTCCCGGACGTCGCCGGGGCCGACGTGGTGCACAGCCACACCTGGTACGCGAACTTCGCGGGGCACATCGCCGCGCAGCTGCACGGCATCCCGCATGTGCTGACGGCGCACAGCCTCGAGCCGCTGCGTCCGTGGAAGGCCGAGCAGCTCGGCGGCGGGTACGCCGTCTCCAGCGGCATCGAGCGGCTCGCCTATGAGAACGCGGCGGCGATCATCGCCGTGAGCGGCGGCATGCGCAACGACATCCTGCGCGCCTACCCCCAAGTGGATCCCGCCAAGGTGCGGGTGATCTACAACGGCATCGACGTCGACGCCTGGCATCCCGTCGACGACCCGGAGGTTCTCGCGAAGCACGGCATCGATCCGTCGCGCCCCTCCGTCGTGTTCGTCGGCCGGATCACCCGGCAGAAGGGGCTGCCGTACTTCCTGCGGGCCGCCGAGAAGCTGCCGCCCGAGGTGCAGCTCGTGCTGTGCGCCGGGGCGCCGGACACCCCGGAGATCATGGACGAGGTGCGCGGCCTGGTGTCCGATCTGACCGCGACCCGCACGGGCGTCGTCTGGATCGAGGAGTTCCTCCCGCGCCACGAGCTCTCCGCGATCCTGACCGCAGCGACCACCTTCGTCTGCCCCTCCGTCTACGAGCCCCTGGGGATCGTGAACCTGGAAGCCATGGCCTGCGGCGCCGCCGTCGTCGGCACGGCGACGGGCGGCATCCCCGAGGTCGTCGTCGACGGGGTCACCGGCCGGCTGGTGCCGATCGAGCAGGTGCAGGACGGCACGGGCACCCCCGTGGACCCGGAGCGCTTCGTGTCGGATCTGGCTGCGGTGCTCACCGAGGTCGTCTCGGATCCGGAGCGCGCGAAGGCGTACGGCGAGGCCGGGCGTCAGCGCGCGGCCGACGAGTTCAGCTGGGCCGCGATCGCCGACACGACCCGGGCGCTCTACGAGGAGCTCACGGCCTGACCGATAGGCTGAAGGCATGTCTGCCGTCCTCGAATTCTCGGATGTCGTGGTGCGCCGCGACGGCCGCAACATCGTCGATCACCTCTCCTGGACCGTCGAGGACGACCAGCGCTGGGTCGTGCTCGGACCGAACGGCGCAGGCAAGACGACGCTGCTGCAGCTCGCCGACACGCTGATGCACCCGACGCAGGGCCGCGTCGACGTGCTGGGGGAGACCCTCGGCCGGACGGACGTCTTCGAGATCCGGCCGCGCATCGGCTTCGCCTCCTCTGCGATGGCCCGTCGGATCCCGGCGGACGAGACCGTGCTGAACACCGTGATGACGGCGGCGTACTCGGTGATGGGGCGCTGGAACGAGTCGTACGAGTCCCTCGACGAGCGGCGCGCGATGCGGGTGCTGGAGCAGTGGCACTTGGAGCACCTGTCCGAGCGCCACTTCGGCACGCTCAGCGACGGCGAGCAGAAGCGCGTGCAGATCGCCCGTGCGGTGATGACGGATCCGGAGCTCCTGCTGCTGGACGAACCGAGCGCGAGCCTCGACCTCGGCGCCAGGGAGGAGCTGCTGGGCCTGCTCAGCGGGTTCGCACAGTCGCCGACGACGCCCGCGATGGTCATGGTGACGCACCACGTGGAGGAGATCCCCGTGGGCTTCACCCACGTGCTGCTGCTGCGCGAGGGACGGATCGTTGCCGCCGGCCCGATCGAGCAGACCCTCACCGCGGAGGCGCTGAGCGAGGCGTTCGCCATGCCGATCGCGCTGGACCGGGCCGACGGCCGTTACGCGGCACGCGCCGCGTCCTGACCCCCGGCACCCTCGCCCCCGCTGCGAGCACGGGATCAGGGCCGAGGAGTGCTAGAATCGACCCTTGGTGCGTTCTGCACCGCAGACTTCCCTCGCCCCTGGCACAATCCAGGGCACCACGTAAGGAATCCCATGAAGACTGACATCCACCCCGAGTACCAGGCCGTCGTGTTCCGCGACCTCGGCACCGGAGACACGTTCCTGACCCGCTCGACGGTGACCAGCGACAAGACGATCGAGCTCGACGGCGTGGAGTACCCCGTCATCGACGTCGAGATCTCCTCCGCCTCGCACCCGTTCTACACGGGCAAGCAGCGCATCATGGACTCGGCCGGTCGCGTCGAGAAGTTCAACCAGCGCTTCAAGAACTTCGGCGGTTCCTCCAAGTAATCGCTTCCTCGAAGGCCCCGCTCCGGCGGGGCCTTCGTCGTGTCCGGGCCTCGCGCCTGGAAGCGGCGCCGTTCACCGAGGCCCCCTCGCAGCGTCGGGACCCCCTCGGAGATGCGCCGCCCTGTGGGGGCGTCGACGTGCCGAGGGGGCCTCGACGCGAGGGGGCGCTTGAGATCGATCCGCGCGCAGGATCCGCCGTCAGAGGGACCCGGCGGGAGAGTGCTGCCAGGTGGGATCCCCGTCGCGCACCGGCCAGCGGCCGTCGAGGCGATCGGTCGGATCGATCCGGCCGATCCGCACGAAGTAGTCGGTGAGGCTCGCCGCCTGCGCCCTCGCCCAGGCGATCTGACGCGTGTGCAGCTCCGCAGCGCTCGGCGGCAGCGGGAAGCGCTGCGCGAGAGCCTGTGCCACGCGCCCTGCCGCGACGGCGTCGGCGGAGGCGTCGTGCGCACCGACGAGATCGACGCGGTAGTGTGCCGCGACGATCTCCAGGG
Source organism: Microbacterium sp. 8M (assembly GCF_902506375.1). Taxonomy (GTDB): domain Bacteria; phylum Actinomycetota; class Actinomycetes; order Actinomycetales; family Microbacteriaceae; genus Microbacterium. The sequence continues at coordinate 1,993,708 of NZ_LR733284.1, read as the reverse complement.
TGCGCTTGCCGGGACGGTAGCGGTCGTACGCCTTGTCGATGACGAGCGGATCGATCACGGGTGCCGGGTTCTCCAGAGGGGCGATGCGGTGGCGCCGCGCCTCGTGGGCGAGCAGGGAGAAGTCGAACGCGGCGTTGTACGCGACGACCGGCACACCCTGGTCGAGCAGCGACCGCAGTGCAGTCACGACGCCGGCGACCACCTGCGCCGCTGGCGCGCCGTCGCGACGCGCGCGCTCGGACGTGATGCCGTGGATCGCGGTGGCGCCGGCCGGGATCGGCACGCCGGGGTCGGCAAGCCACGTGCGCGCGGCGATCTCGGTCCCGTGGTGATCGAGGACGCCGACGTGCGCGGTGACGATGCGGTCGCGGGTGACGTCGACCCCGGTGGTCTCCAGATCGAAGACTCCGACGCGGGTCAGCCAGGGCGGCAGCGGCGTCGGCGGGGTCATGACGCCCACCGTAGGGCGAGCCCCGGACATCCCCGCGGCGGCGCGCGGCGGTGCGGCGACCCCGGGGTGACGGGCACCGGGCGGGCACGGAGCGGGCACCGCGGTGTCGGCGCGCCCGCGGCGACGGACGGCCCGCCGTCGCCCGTAGACTCGAGGCATGCCCGTTCCCTCGCCCTACGCCGCACGCCTGGATCGCATCCCCGTGCAGCGCTTCGAGGTCGAGGCGCTCGGCGGGCGCACCGCGTACTGGGCGTACGGCCCGGAGGACGCTGAGACCACCGTCCTCGCCGTGCACGGCTTCCGGGGGGAGCACCACGGACTGGAGCCCGTGGTCGCGCATCTCCCGGGCGTCCGCGTGATCATGCCGGACCTGCCGGGATTCGGCGAGACCGCTCCGCTGCCCGGCCGCGTGCACGACATCGAGGCGTACGCCGCGTGGCTCACGGACTTCGCGGCGGCGGTCGCACCCGGGGCCGTCATCCTGGGGCACTCGTTCGGATCCATCGTCGCCTCGGCAGCGGTCGCGCGCGGTCTGCAGACGCCGCGGCTGATCCTGGTGAACCCGATCGGCGCGCCCGCGCTCGAGGGGCCGAAGGCGGTGCTGACCCGCCTCGCGATCCTGTACTACACCCTGGGTGCGCGGCTGCCGGAGCAGATCGGCACCGAACTCCTGCGCAACCGCATCATCGTGCGCGCCATGAGCATCGCGATGGCGAAGACCACCGATCCCGCGCTGCGCCGCTTCGTGCACGATCAGCACGACACCTACTTCTCACGGTTCGCCGACCGCGAGGTGCTCAGCCAGGCGTTCCGCACCAGCGTGTCGCACGACGTGCGCGAGTTCGCGCCCCGCATCGCGGTGCCGACCCTGCTCATCGCCGCGCAGCGCGACGACATCACCCCGATCGAGGCCGAGCGCCGTCTGGTCACGCTGTTCCCGGATGCCGAGCTCGTCGAGATCGCCCACGTCGGGCACCTGATCCACTACGAGACACCGGCCGAGGCGGCGGGAGCGATCAGGCGGTTCCTCCGGCCTCTCGCCGTGCCAGCCCCATGAGACCGCCGACGCGGAACGGGATCACCTCGCCCATCGCGAGCGATGTCTCGGTCCGCTCGACCCCGTCGATCGAAAGGATCCGGGCGTCCGTGTCGAACAGGTGACGGGCGTCGCGGCAGGCGACCAGGGCGAGCAGGTCGATGGATCCGCTGAGCCCGTGCGCCTGCACGACCTCCGGCACCCTGGCGAGCTCCGCGATGATCCGGGGCAGCTCGGTCTGCCGCAGCCCGATGCTGATGAACGCCTGCAGCGGGTAGCCCAGCACGGCCGGTGAGAAGGCGCGCTCGTACGGCAGGAAGACGCCGGTCTTCTCCAAGCGCGCCATGCGCGCCTGGATCGTGTTGCGGGAGAGCCGGAGCTTCTCCGCCATCGCGACCACCGTGGTGCGGGGGTCGGCCGAGAGCATCTCGAGGATGTCGAGATCGGTGCGATCGAGGGTTGCCATGTTGCCAAAGGGTAGCAGGGGTGACAGAACGATAATTGGGCAACATGCTCAGGGCATGCCGGAATGCTTGAGCGACGTGTCAAGCGGACGTACCCTCAAGGCACAGCGAAGACGCATCGGTTCCGCTTCACGAGGGCGGATCCACTGAGGAGGACGAAGATGTCTACCCACCTTGATCCCATCACGGTCACCGGCATCGGGCTGGACGAGCCCGCCACCCTGATCGATGCGCGCGGCCGTCGCCACGCCGACGCGCGCCTGGCGCCCTTCGCCGCGGATGTCACCTCCGAGCAGCTCCTGGCCCTGCTGCGCGACATGGTGGTGCTGCGCCGCCTCGATGCCGAGGGCGTGGCGCTGCAGCGTCAGGGCCAGCTCGGCCTGTGGGCGCCTTGCCAGGGCCAGGAGGCCGCGCAGATCGGATCGGCGCGCGCGCTGAAGGACGACGACGTCGTGTTCCCCAGCTACCGCGAGACCGGCGTGATGCTGGTGCGCGGCGCGCAGCCCGGCGACTACGTGCGGATGTGGCGCGGGGAAGAGGGCGCCGCCTACGACCCGGCCGTGATGCACATGGCTCCGCTGCAGATCATCATCGGCGCGCAGACCCTGCACGCCGTAGGCTACGCGCTGGGCATCCTGCACGACGGTTCGGACCAGGTCGCCGTGACATACTTCGGCGACGGCGCCACGAGCCAGGGCGACGTGAACGAGGCCATGGTGTTCGCCTCCTCCTACCGCGCACCGGTGGTCTTCATCTGCCAGAACAACCACTGGGCGATCTCCGAGCCGGTCGCGGTGCAGTCGCAGTACCCGATCGCCGGGCGTGCGCCGGGGTTCGGGATCCCCAGCATGCGCGTGGACGGCAACGACGTGCTCGCCGTGTTCGCGGCGACGCGCTGGGCTCTCGAGCAGGCGCGCGGCGGCTCCCCGGCGTTCCTCGAGCTCGTCACCTACCGGATGGGCCCGCACACCACGGCCGACGACCCGACCCGCTACCGCGACCCGGCCGAGCTCGAGTACTGGCGCGGCAAGGATCCGCTCGCACGGCTGGAGACGCTGCTGCGCAACGAGGGCGCGCTCACCGACGAGGTCGCCGCCGGCTTCGCCGCGGAGGCGGAAGAGGCCGCCATGCAGATGCGCAGCGCGTGCCTGAGCATGACCACCCGCGAGCCGCTCGCGGTCTTCGACGGCGTGTACGCCGAGCCGCACACCGGACTCGCGGAGGAGCGCGCCGACTACGCGCGCTACCTCGCGACCCTCGCGGAGGCGTGACATGGTGCAGATGACGATGGGCAAGGCGCTCGGCGCCGCCCTGAAGCAATCGCTGGCGGACGACCCGAAGGTGGTGCTGCTGGGCGAGGACATCGGCAAGCTCGGGGGAGTGTTCCGGATCACCGACGGCCTGCTGGACGAGTTCGGCGCCGAGCGGATCATCGACACCCCGCTCGCCGAGTCGGGCATCGTCGGCACCGCCGTCGGACTCGCGATGCGCGGGTACCGGCCGGTGGTGGAGATCCAGTTCGACGGCTTCGTCTATCCCGCGTTCGACCAGATCGTCTCCCAGGTGGCCAAGCTGCACTACCGCATGCAGGGCACGGTGCCGATGCCGATCACCATCCGGATCCCCTGGGGCGGCGGCATCGGCGCTGCCGAGCACCACTCCGAGTCGCCCGAGGCGTACTTCGTGCACACGGCGGGCCTCCGCGTCGTCGCGGTGTCCAACCCGCAGGACGCGTACACCTGCCTGCGTCAGGCCATCGCGAGCGACGATCCCGTGATCTTCTTCGAGCCCAAGCGCCTGTACCACGCCAAGGGGGAGGTCGATCTGGACACCCCGCTCGCGGACGCGGCGCCGATGGGCCTCGCCCGTGTCGTGCGGGAGGGCAGCGACGTCACGATCGTCACGTACGGCGCGATGGTGCGCACCGCTCTCGACGCCGCAGAGGCCGCCGAGGCCGAGGGGCGCTCGCTCGAGGTCATCGATCTGCGCTCGCTCTCCCCGGTCGATTACGGAACGGTGTGCGCATCGGTGCGGCGCACGGGCCGCGTCGTGGTCGTGCACGAGGCTGCACGTGAGGCGGGCGTGGCCGCCGAGGTGATCGCGAGCATCACCGAGAAGTGCTTCACCTGGCTGGAGGCGGCGCCTCTCCGGGTCACCGGCCACGACATCCCGTACCCGCCGGCCAAGCTCGAGAAGTTCCACCTGCCCGACCTGGACCGGATCCTGGATGCGGTCGACCGGGTGTGCGATGACGAGCAGCTGCTGGAGGGGGCCGACCGATGAAGCAGGAGTTCCTCCTCCCGGATCTCGGCGAGGGTCTCACCGAGGCCGAGATCGTGCAGTGGCTGGTCTCCGAGGGCGACACCGTCGCCTTGAACCAGACCCTCGCCGAGGTCGAGACCGCCAAGGCGGTCGTCGAGCTGCCCTCGCCGCACGCCGGTGTGATCACGGCGCTGCACGCCGCCGCCGGCGACGTGGTTCCGGTCGGCGCCCCCCTGGTGGGCTTCGAGATCGAGGGCGCGGAGCCGACCCCCGCGCCGGCCGCCCCCGCACAGGCCGTCGAGGAGGGATCCGGTCCGAACCTCGTCGGCTACGGCGCCGCGCCCTCCGCCGGGCGTCCCCAGCGCAGGGCCCGTCGCGCGGCCGCGGGAACCACGACCGCCGTGGCCGCCGACGCCGAGGTGCGCGTCGCGGCGCCGCATGACGCGATCGAGGTCCACCCCGCTCCGCCGGTGCGCGGGGAGCGGCCGCGTTCCACGCCCCCGGTGCGCGCCTACGCGAAAGGGCTCGGCGTGGACCTCGCGCTGGTCGCGGCCGAGCTCGGCGACCGCGTGATCACGCGGGCCGATGTGGACGCGTACCGGGAGCGGATCGCCCAGCGCGCCGGCGGGACGACCTCCGAGTCCGCTGCCGTCGCGTCCGCGTCCGCGCCCGCGTCCGCGTCGACCGTGCCGGCCCGCATCCGTCCGTCGGCGGGGGAGCGCGCCACCACGCGCGTCCCGATCCGCGGCGTCCGCAAGCACACGGCGGAGGCCATGGTGCAGAGCGCCTTCACCGCGCCGCATGTGACCACGTTCCACACGGTCGACGTGACCGCGACGAGCGAGCTCATCGCGTCGCTGCGCAAGACCGCCGCGCCCGATGCCCCGCGCATCGGGGTGCTGACGGTGGTCGCGAAGGCGGTGTGCCTGGCGCTCGGACACTTCCCGGGTCTGAACTCCCGCTGGGACGGCGAGGCGGGCGAGATCGTGCAGCAGCACTTCGTCGACCTCGGCATCGCGGCGGCCACGGACCGCGGGCTCATCGTGCCGATCATCCGCGACGCCGACCGCATGACGCTGGGCGAGCTCGCCGCAGCCATCGCGGAGCTGACCCGCACGGCGCGCAGCGGGAAGACCCCGCCGGCCGATCTCGCGGGCGGCACGTTCTCGCTCACCAACATCGGGGTCTTCGGCATCGATGCCGGCACGCCGATCCTGCCCCCGGGACAGACCGGCATCCTCGCCCTCGGCGCAGTGCGGCGCATGCCCTGGGAGCACGACGGCGGGATCGCGCTGCGCGACGTCATGACGCTCAGCCTCTCGTTCGACCACCGCATCGTGGACGGTGCCGAAGGCGCCCAGTTCCTGAAGGCCGTCGCCGACGTCCTGGAGGAGCCGGGCCGGGCGATGCTGCTCGGCTGACCGGCGCGGTCAGCCCTCCCGGGAGCGGCGGTCCAGACCCAGCACGCGCCGGGTCAGCCGTCGCTCCCGCACGATGAAGGCCGTGCCCAGCAGCCACAGCGGCACCTGGGTGAGGAACGCCCAGCGGAACGCGTCGAGCGAATACGTCGCCGGCGTGCCGGCGCCCTGCAGGTCGAGGGCGAGTCCGATGAGGAAGATCGCGATGAGCGCGGCGAGGAAGCCTCCGCCGTTGACGACCCCGGTCGCCGTGCTGAGCCGGTGCTGCGGGTTGTGCGTGCGGGCGTGGTCGAACGCGACCATGGATGCGGGTCCGCCGGAGGCGAGCGCGATCGCGAGGACGATCAGCAGCCAGAGCGGTGCCGGGCCGGGCCACAGCACCACGGCGAGCCAGACGACGACCTGCACCGCGATCGTCGGCAGCACGAGCATGAGCGAGCGGCTGGTGGGGTGGCGTGCCGACAGGGTTCCCAGCACCGGGCCGAACAGGATCCCGAACAGCACGTAGACGGTCGTCACGAGCGCTGCCGTGCCGGTGGACAGACCCTCGCCGCTGGTGAGGAACGGGATCCCCCAGAGCATCATGAACGCGGTGCCCGCGAACGGCGTGGTGAAGTGGGTCCAGAAGCCGAGGCGCGTGCCGGGGTGGGCGAGTGCTTCGCGCAGCGAGACGCGCAGATCCACCTGCGACGTGACGACGCGGATGGCGCCGGTGTCCGTGTTCACCGACACGTCCTGGCTGAGCTCGGGCGGGCGGTTGCGGATCACCGCGAACACGAGCACGGTGAACAGCACGCCCAGCCCCGCCAAGCTCCCGAAGGCCACCGACCACGTGGTCGAGTGCAGCAGCAGCGGAAGCGGGATCAGCGCCACGAGCTGGCCGAGCTGACCCACGATTCCGGTCAGCTGCGCCATCAGCGGTCCGCGCTGCGCGGGGAACCAGATCGCGACCAGGCGCAGCACGCCGGGGAAGATCGCAGCGTCGCCGGCGCCGAGGATCATGCGCGCCACGATCGCGACACCGACGTTGGGCGCGAACGCCATGACCAGCTGGCCGATCGCCATGAGCAGCATTCCCGCGACCATGATCGGACGGGATCCGAACCGGTCCAGCAGGAGGCCGACCGGGATCTGCATGAGCCCGTACACGGCGAGCTGGAGCACCGCGAACAGCGAGAGCGTGGACGCATCGGCCTGGAACAGGTGCGCCGCGTCCACGCCGACGGCGGACAGCGAAGTGCGGTTCGTGATCGACAGCACGTACGCCGCGACCCCCACCGTCCAGATGAGCCACATCCGCCAGGTCGGTGCAGGGGCGGGATTCACAGCTCTCCTCGGGGTCGGCGGCTCCTTCGATCCTACGCCCGCCCCCGAGACGCGCCGGGACGGCAGCGGGCCCGTCCCGTGCGCGACGCGCTCACACCGCGGCCGTGTCGAGCAGCCGCAGACCGCCGCCGTCCATAGCGAAGCGGTGCACGGAGCCGTTGCCCAGCCGCTCGCCCGGCGCGGGAAGGGTGCCGCCGGAAACGTGCTCGAGCAGGGCGCGGATGACGCCGCCATGGGTGCAGATCAGCACCGACTCGACGCGGGGTGCGGAGCGACGGCGGGCGGCGAGCGCGATCCGGTCGAGCGAGGCCAGGGCGCGGGCCGTGAGCGCCGGGACCGTCTCAGCGCCCGGCACCTCCTCACGGCGCGCGCGGAACCGCTCCACGTACTGGTCCCAGAGCATCCCTTCGGCGTCGCCGAACTCGTGCTCGCGCATGCCGACGGTGATCAGCGGCGCCGGCAATCCGAGCTCGGAGGCGATGATCTCCGCGGTCTCCCGGGCGCGGCTGAGCGGACTCGCGTAGACGTGGTCGAAGGGCGTGCCGGCGAGGCGCCGCGCCGCATCGCGAGCCTGTGCGCGTCCGGTGTCGTTCAGGGGGATGTCGGTGGATCCCTGGATCCGGCCCTCCAGGTTCCAGTCGGTCTGACCGTGGCGGACGAGGGTGATGAGGGTCACGACAGCAGCTCCTGAAGGGCGGGGAGGACGACGCTGGTGGAAGCCGCGATGGTCACGGAGGCCCAGGCGTCGGCACGGGTCGGTTCGAGGTTGACGATGACGATGGGAAGGCCCCGACGGCGCGCCCGCTCGATGATCCGGATCCCGGAGTTCACCACGAGGGACGACCCGGCGACGACCAGCGCATCACCCGAGCGCAATAGGGCCTCGGCGGTGGCGAACCGGTCGGCGGGGATGAACTCGCCGAAGAAGACCACGTCCGGCTTGAGCGGGCCCCGGCACACCGTGCAGATCGGGAGGACGAACCCGGCCGTGCTCTCGGGGCGCACGTCGCCGTCCGGGGCGAGCAGCACCTCGTCCGGCACGTCCAGCCAGGGGTTGCTGTGCTCGATCTGAGCGGCCACGGCGTCGCGGGAGAACGCCTGCCCGCACCGCAGACACAGCACGGTGCGCATCGTGCCGTGCAGTTCGACCACGCGCGCGGACCCGGCAGCGAGATGCAGCCCGTCGACGTTCTGCGTGATCACACCGACGGCTCGTGCGTCGGACTCGAGGGCGGCGATCGCGCGGTGACCGGGGTTCGGATCGGCGGCGCCGAAGGAACGCCATCCGAGATGACTGCCGAGCCAGTACCGGCGCTGCGCGTCCTCGGATCCGAGGAACGTCTGCACGGTCATGGGGGTGCGTCGCGGTGCGGAACCGGCGCCGCGATAGGCGGGGATGCCGGAATCCGTGGAGAGACCGGCACCGGTGAGGAAGGCGATGCGGCGGCCGGCCAGCAATTCGGCGACCGGCTCGAGCTGCGCGTGCAACGACGGCATGCTGCTGTTCACGGAACCTCCCCGCCCGAGTCTACGGTGGCGTGTCGTCGGGGCGGCCACGGGTTCGCGAGTGCCGGGGACGCCACCGGCTATCGACCTGGAAGAGTGGATCCGTGCACGAACTCCGCATCGACGACCCCGGTGATCCTCGTCTCGACGACTTCCGGGGTCTGACCGACACCGCGCTGCGTGCGCGCCGGGACGTCGAGGGCGGCCTGTACATCGCCGAGTCGCTCAAGGTGATCGAGCGCGCCGTGCGGGCGGGGCATCGGCCGCGGTCGATCCTGACCCAGGAGCGCTGGCTCACCGGGATCCGCGACCTCGCCCTCGCCGATTCTGTGCCGGTGTACGTCTGCCCGGATGTCGTGGTCGAGGCGGTCGCAGGGTTCCCCGTGCACCGCGGCGCTCTGGCCGCGATGCACCGGCCGCCGCTCCCGGCGCTGTCCGCGGTCCTGGCCGGAGCGCGCACGATCCTCGTGCTGGAGGATCTCATCGAGCATGCGAACGTCGGGTCCGCGTTCCGGGCGGCTGCCGCCCTCGGCGCCGACGCGGTGCTCGTCTCGGCGCGCTGCGCGGACCCGCTGTACCGCCGCAGCGTCAAGGTCAGCACCGGCACCGTGTTCCAGGTGCCCTGGACGCGGTTCCGCGATTGGGAAGAGCTCGCCCCGCTGCTGCGTGCGGAGGGGATCCGGCTCGCCGCCCTGGCGCTGCGCGAGGACGCGGTGCCGCTGGAGGCGTATGCGGCCACCCGTCCGGAGCGCCTGGCGCTCGCGTTCGGATCCGAGGGGCCCGGTCTCACCGCGGATGCCCTGGCGGCGGCCGACGCGGTCGTGACGATCCCGATGGCCGGTGGCGTGGACTCGCTCAACGTCGCCTCCACGGCGGCGGTCGCCCTGTGGGCACTGCAGCATCCGCCCTCCGCGCGCCCCTGAGATCGCGCCGGGCGGGTGGCGTTCGGCCGCCGAGCCGTGCGACCGCGGTGAGGTGCTCAGTCCTCGCGCGGCAGCAGCACGGGCATCGGCTCCGGGCGCTTCGCCTCGATGTCGTCACCGGAGGACTGGTGGCGCAGACGTCGCAGCACCCACGGCACGAGGTGCGTGCGGGCCCACACCAGGTCCTCGTTGCGGGCCTCGCGCCAGGTGCGCTCCGGGAGCGGGTCGGCCACCATCGGCTGCAGATCGTTCGGGACGTTGAGCGCGCGCAGCACCAGCCGGGCGACCTCGTGATGCCCGAGCGGGTTCATGTGCAGCCGGTCGTCGGCGAAGAACCGGGGATCCTGGATGGTCTTCAGACCCCACTGGTCCGCGACGATGCAGTCGTGACGCTCGGCGATGGCGCGCACGTTCTCGTTGTAGATCGCGACCTTGCCGCGGAACGGCCGGAACACCGGCGTGAAGTCCGTGTCGATGCCGGTGATGAGCACGATCGCTGCGCCGGTGCGGTCCAGGCGCGTGACCATGTCGTCCAGCTGCACGGCGATCTCGTCGGGATCGGTTCCCGGGCGGATGACGTCGTTGCCACCCGCGCACAGCGTGACGAGGTCGGGGTTGAGCGCGATCGCGGGGGCGATCTGCTCATCGGCGATCTGCGCGATGAGCTTGCCCCGCACGGCCAGATTGGCGTACGCGAAATCCTCGCTCTGCGCGCTGAGCACCTCCGCGACGCGATCGGCCCAGCCGCGGTGGCCGCCGGGCGCGCTCGGCTCTGGGTCGCCGATGCCCTCGGTGAACGAGTCGCCCAGCGCGACATAGCGATGCCATGGGTGCGGGGTGTCGTTGGGGACATACGGGGTGCGCGGCTCGTGACCGGACATGATCCTCCTCCTGCATGCCGCGCGGTCGGCGCGGCGCCGGATCCGAGACTACTCGCGCCGGACGCCGTGCGCCCCGCCGGAGGAGCCCCGCCGTATGGTCCGGGATGTCGGCGGGCTCGTCTATCGTGGAATCCCATGCTCTCCCCGTCCTTCCCCCAGCGCGCACCCTGGGGAACCGCAGATCGGCTGAGGGCCTGGCAGCGCGAGGCGCTCGAGGAGTACTTCCGGATCCCCGATCGCCGGGACTTCCTGGTCGCCGCGACGCCTGGCGCCGGCAAGACCACGTTCGCGCTGACCCTGGCCGTGGAACTGCTGCGCACGAACGAGATCGACCGCGTGATCGTGGTCGCGCCGACCGAGCACCTCAAGACGCAGTGGGCCGACGCCGCCGCGCGCGTGCACATCCGGCTCGATCCGCGGTTCCGCAACAGTCACTGGGCGCCGTCGCGCCAGTACCACGGCGTCGTGGTGACGTACGCCCAGGTTGCCGCGAAGTCGTCCGTGCACAAGCACCTCACCGAGGGGGCGCGCACGCTCGTGATCCTGGACGAGGTGCACCACGGCGGCGACGCTCTGAGCTGGGGCGACGCCATCCGCGATGCCTACACACCGGCGCGCCGGCGCCTGCTCCTCAGCGGCACGCCGTTCCGCAGCGACACCGCGCCGATCCCGTTCGTGGAGTACCTGCCCGACGAGTCGGGGGCGCGTGTCTCCAGCACCGACTACGCGTACGGCTACGGCCGCGCGCTCCAGGACGGCGTGGTGCGGCCGGTGCTGTTCCACATGTACGCGGGGAAGATGCGGTGGCGCACGAGTGCCGGCGACGAGCTCGAGGCGCATCTCGGCCAGGACAACACGAAGGATGTGACCTCTCAGGCCTGGCGCACCGCGCTGGATCCCGAGGGGGAGTGGATGCCGGCCGTGCTCTCGGCCGCCGATCGCCGGCTCACGGAGATCCGCCATCACGTGCCCGACGCCGGCGGGCTGGTGCTCGCGACGGATCAGACGGTGGCTCGTGCGTACGCGAAGATCCTGCACTCCATGACCGGGCAGCGACCCACCGTGGTGCTCTCCGACGACGCCACGGCCTCCGAGCGCATCGAGAAGTTCAGCGCATCACAGGATCGCTGGATGGTCGCCGTGCGCATGGTGTCGGAAGGAGTCGACGTACCGCGGCTGGCGGTGGGCGTGTACGCGACCTCGTCGTCGACGCCGCTGTTCTTCGCGCAGGCGATCGGCCGTTTCGTGCGGGCCCGTCGTCGTGGTGAGGCTGCGAGCGTGTTCCTGCCGAACGTGCCGGTGCTGATGAAGCTCGCGAACGAGCTGGAGAAGCAGCGCGATCACGCGCTCGACCGGCAGTCGAAGGACGCCGACGGCCTCGACGACTCGCTGCTGGAGAGCGCGAACCGCGAGGAGGAGGCCTCCGATGCGCTCACCCAGGAGTTCAGCTACCAGGCGATCTCGTCGCTTGCGCACTTCGACCGGGTCGTGTTCGACGGCAAGGAGTTCGGCCAGCTCGCCGAACCCGGGACGCCCGAGGAGGAGGAGTTCATCGGGCTCCCCGGGCTCCTCGAACCCGAGCACGTGCACGAGCTGCTCATGCAGCGCCAGTCCCGGCAGTCGCGACTCCGCGAGGCCCGCGAGGCGCAGGCGCCCACGGCCACCACGACGCTTCCCGAGCCGCTGCACCGCACGCTCCGCGAGCAGCGGCAGCTCCTGAACAGCCTCGTCGGCCTGTACGCGCGGCAGACGGGGGAGCCGCACGGCGCAGTGCACGCCGAGCTGCGGCGGCTGTGCGGTGGTCCGGCGGTGGCGCAGGCGACGGTCGCCCAGCTGCAGTCCCGGATCGACGTCCTGCGGCGGCGCGTCCGTTCCTGAGCCCTAGCCGGCCCCGGACGGCGGGGCTCGAGCCGGTCGAAGGGACGCGCCCGGGGGCCGGCGGTTCGGATCCCCGAAATGCTGTCAATCCCCGCCTCCGTGCGGATCGCGGCGCAGCGGATGGATAGCGTGGAACGGCCCCCGATCCCGAAGGACGCCGATGAACACCCCTGCCCCCGTGCCCGCCGCGCCCACGGCAGCCGACCGCCGGCGCTGGTCGCGCTACCTCGTCGAGGAGCGTGCGGAGGCTCACGTGTACGAGCAGCTCGCGGCACGGCGCGAGGGCGAGGAGCGGGAGATCCTGCTCGAGCTCGCCGCCGCGGAGGGCCGCCACGAGGCGCACTGGCTGGAACTTCTCGGCGGGGAGCCGGCGCGGCTGCCCCGGCCGGGCCTGCGCACGCGGGTGCTCGGCTGGATGGCGGGTCGCTTCGGATCCATCTTCGTGCTGGCGCTCGCCCAGAGCGCCGAGGCGCGCTCCCCGTACGACTCCGAGGCGTACGCCACGCCCGCGATGCGCGCCGATGAGAAGGTGCACTTCGAGGTCGTGCGCGGACTCGCCGCGCGCGGACGCCGGCAGCTGTCCGGATCCTTCCGTGCCGCCGTGTTCGGCGCGAACGACGGGCTCGTGAGCAACCTCGCCCTCGTGCTCGGCATCGGGGCGACCGGCGCGGGCAGCGGGTTCGTGCTCTTCAGCGGTCTCGCCGGGCTTCTCGCGGGGGCGCTCTCGATGGGCGCGGGTGAGTTCGTGTCGGTGCGTTCGCAACGCGAGCTGCTGGAGGCGACCCAGGAGAACGGGCACGGCGCCGCGACGGCGAGCGACCTGGATCTGGACGAGAACGAGCTCGCACTGGTCTACCGTGCGCGCGGCATGGATTCCGAGGAGGCGCTGGAACGCGCGCGCCGTGTCGTCAGCGCGGCGAAGGCGGGGCTCGCCCAGCGCGCCACCGGGCCGCTGCGGGTCGCGGCGGACGACGGAGACGAGCACGAGATCGTCGGGAACGCCTGGCCGGCCGCGATCTCGAGCTTCCTGCTCTTCGCCTCGGGCGCCATCGTGCCCGTGCTGCCGTGGATCTTCGGCATGCAGGGCACCCCGGCGATCGTCGTGGCCCTCGTGCTCGTCGGCATCGCGCTGCTGAGCACGGGTGCCACGGTCGGCGTGCTCTCCGGGGGTCCGCCGCTGCGCCGCGGACTGCGCCAGCTCGCGATCGGCTTCGGGGCGGCGGCGGTCACCTACGCGCTGGGCCTTCTGTTCGGAGTCAGCGCCGGCTGATCGAGGTCTGCGGTCGGCCGAGGACGTCGATGCGACGACACCCCGTTCTCCGTAGTCGGAATACCGGCATGATGGCGATGCGGCTCATATATTGGTGCGCGTCCAGATATCGACGTCGTATCGAAGGAGATACCGATCGTGAAACTCCGTACGTCCCTGCGTCTCGCCGTCGTGGCGAGCCTCGTCCTCGGCGGTGCCGCCGTCGTCGCCGCTCCTGCACAGGCGAGTCCTCATACGGGCGAGCACGGGAAGCGTGTCTGCGCGACCGCGGCCCCCGGGTCGGCTTCGTGCCTGGCGGAACTGCTCGTCGACGCGCAGGATGCTCCGGTGGACCCGTTCCGCGCCGACGGCGGAGCCGGCGCCGCGGCGAGCGTGAGCGGCAAGACCCCCGCGGACATCCAGTCGGCGTATGGACTTTCAGGACTGTCGGCGCAGGGCCGCACCGTGGCCATCGTCGATGCGTACGGCTATCCGAACGCGGAGCGGGACCTCGCCGCCTACCGGTCCACGTTCCACCTGCCGGCGTGCACCGTGGCGTCGGGATGCCTCACGATCGTCGATCAGAACGGCGGCTCGCGCCTGCCCGCCTTCAACCTCGGCTGGGCCGATGAGCAGGCGCTGGATCTGGACGCCGTCTCCGCCGCATGTCCGGACTGCAGGATCCTCCTCGTCCAGGCCTCATCGAGTTCTCTGTCCGACCTCGGCACGGCGGTGAACACGGCTGCCCGGCTCGGTGCGACCGCCATCTCGAACTCCTACGGATCCTCCGGCGATCTCGCCGATTCGACCTACGGCGGGTACTACAACCACCCGGGCATCGCGGTGACCGCGTCGACGGGTGACAACGGCTTCACCGGGCCGTCCTACCCGGCGAGCTCGCGATACGTGACGGCCGTGGGAGGGACCTCGCTCACCACGACCGCGAACGCGCGCGGCTGGTCGGAGACGGCGTGGAGCGGCGCCGGCTCCGGATGCTCGACCCTGAACCTCGCACCCACCGGGCAGAATCCCGGTGCGACGGGCTGCGCGAAGCGGGCCATGGCAGACGTCTCCGCGGTGGCGGACCCGAACACGGGCCTCGCCGTGTACGCGCCGACGTCGCGCAAGAACTCGAGCTGGGCGCAGTACGGCGGCACCTCGCTGTCGTCGCCCCTGATCGCGTCGGTGTTCGCGTTGGCCGGGGCGCCGTCGGGCTACTCCAACGACGTGCTCTACGCGGCCGGATCCGCGGCGTTCAACGACGTCACGTCCGGAAGCAACGGCTCGTGCACCGTCACGGTGCTGTGCACCGCGGGTGCGGGCTGGGACGGCCCCACGGGCCTCGGCACCCCGAAGGGCACCACCGGCTTCTGAATCAGGGCGGCGAGTGATCCGTCGCCCAGGTGGGGGTGGGGCCCTTGTCAACCCGTTGGCCTCACCCCTTCTCCGCCCGCACCCTGGAACCGGACACCAGGATAGGAGGCCAGGGGATGAGCGATACGCACGACGAGAGCGGCGAGCGGGATCCGCAGACGCGCCCGGAAGAGGATCGGCCGGAGGAGCCGACCGCTTCGGAGCTGCAGGAGCCCAGCACCGAGAAGGACGTCGACGAGGAGCCGAAGGCGCCGCAGAGCGCACGGGAGGAGGAACCCGAGCCGAGCCACCGCGCCCAGGGCATCGGAGTGATCGCCCCGGAGTAGCCGGACTCGGACGAAGCCCCCATCTGAGCGGCGGATCACCGAAACGAAGAAGGCCCGGATCTTGCGATCCGAGCCTTCGTCGTTCTGTGCGCGAGGGGGGACTTGAACCCCCACGCCCTATGCGGGCACTAGCACCTCAAGCTAGCGCGTCTACCTATTCCGCCACCCGCGCTGGTGTTTTCGGCTGTTTCCAACCGAGGAATGACACTATCACGTTCCGAGGGCCCCCTCGAACCAGGATGCACGTCGGGCGCGTCGTACGGGTTCGATAGCCTTGTCGCATGCCCCAGCCGGATGCCGAACTTCCCGAGGTCGCGCGGATCGCCGCAGAGCTCATCCGTATCGACACTTCCAACTTCGGCGGCGGGGACGCGAAGGGCGAACGGGAGGCCGCGGAGTACGTCGGCGCCTACCTCGAATCCCTGGGACTGGCGCCCGAGTACTACGAGCCGATCGCCCGCCGCACGAACGTTACGGCCAGGGTGCCCGGCCGCAACCGCGACAAGCCGGCGCTCGTCGTGCACGGGCACCTCGACGTCGTGCCCGCCATGGCCGATGACTGGAGCGTCGACCCGTTCGCCGGCGTCGTGCGCGACGGCATGCTGTGGGGCCGGGGCGCGGTGGACATGAAGAACATGGACGCCTTGATCCTCACGTCCGTCGCCGAGATCCTGCGAGCGGGGGAGCAGCCCGAACGCGACCTCGTCCTGGCGTTCTTCGCCGACGAGGAGAACGGCGGTGTGGAGGGCTCCACCCTGGTCGTGCAGGACCGTCCCGAGTGGTTCGCCGGCGCCACCGAAGCGATCAGCGAGGTCGGCGGCTACTCCATCCCCGTGGGCGACCGTCGCGCCTATCTGCTCCAGGTGGGCGAGAAGGCGCTGATGTGGATCCGGCTGATCGCCAAGGGGCGCGCCGGACACGGCAGCCGCTTCCATCCCGAGAACGCCGTCACCAAGCTCGCCGCGGCGGTCGCGGCGATCGGACGCACATCGTGGCCGATCCAGCTCACGGACACCACGCGCGAGTTCCTCGACCGCATGAGCGCGCTCACGGGTCTGCCCGTGGACGACCCCGACGCGCTGGCCGCCACCGCAGGTCCTGCGGAGGCGTTCCTGCGCTCGACGCTGCGCACCACGACGAACCCCACCGTGCTGCAGGCCGGGTACAAGCACAACGTCATCCCCGAGCGCGCCGAAGCCCTCATCGACGTGCGCGTGGTGCCCGGCCAGGAGGACGACGTGCTGGCGCAGCTCCGCGACCTCGTCGGCGACGACATCGAGCTCGAGATGGTGGTGCAGGACATCGGGATGGAGACCCCCTTCGCCGGCGACCTCGTCGACGCCATGGTCGCTGCGCTCGGCCGGCACGACCCCGGGGTGCCGGTGATCCCGTACCTGCTCGGCGCGGGCACCGACAACAAGGCGCTCGCGTCCCTCGGCATCACCGGCTACGGCTTCGCACCGCTCAAGCTGCCCGCGGACCTCGATTTCACCGGCATGTTCCACGGGGTCGACGAGCGCGTGCCGATCGACTCGCTGGTGTTCGGTCAGCGCGTCCTGACCGATCTGCTGCGCACCTACTGAGCACGGCGCCCGCCCATCCGACTGACCGCGCGAGCACGCGCCCGAAGCGAAAGCGATCCATGCACCTTCTCGAAGCCATCTTCCTGGGCATCGTTCAGGGACTCACCGAGTTCCTGCCGATCTCCTCCAGCGCGCACCTGCGCATCGTCGGAGCATTCCTCCCGAGTGCTCAGGACCCCGGCGCCGCGTTCACCGCGATCACGCAGATCGGCACCGAGGCCGCCGTGGTCGTGTTCTTCTGGCGCGACATCGTGCGCATCGTCAGTCGCTGGTGGTCGGCGCTGCTCGGGCGGATCCCGAGGAACGACCCGGACGCGCGGATGGGCTGGCTGATCATCATCGGCAGCATCCCGATCGTGGTGCTGGGGCTGGTCTTCAAGGATCAGATCGAGACCGTGTTCCGGTCGCTGTGGCTCGTCGCGATCATGCTCATCGTGTTCGGCGTGCTGCTCGGCGTCGCCGACGCGATCGGGGCCCGCCGGCGCACCCTGAAGGACCTGACCGTGGGACACGGCGTGGTGTACGGCCTCGCGCAGTCGCTCGCGCTCATCCCCGGAGTGTCGCGTTCGGGCGGCACGATCACCGCGGGTCTCCTGCTCGGGTACGAACGCGAGGCCGCCGCCCGCTACGCGTTCCTGCTCGCGATCCCCGCGGTCTTCGGATCCGGCGTCTACCAGGCGGTGAAGAGCATCGGCGAGCCGAGCGTGTTCTCCGCGGGGGAGACCCTCGCCGCGACCGGCATCGCGTTCGTCGTCGGGCTGGGCGTCATCGCGTTCTTCATGCGCTGGATCTCGCAGCGCAGCTTCCTGCCGTTCGTGATCTACCGGATCCTGCTCGGCGTGGTGTTGATCGTGCTGCTGGCGATGGGCGTGATCAAGCCCTGACCCGGCCGGCAGGGGTCCCGGATCCTGTCGAAGGGCCGGACGGTCCGACGGCCGCAGCTCAGCGCTTGTGGTCGCCCGGGCCCTCGCCGTTGCGGCGGAAGAACCGCTCGAAGGCCTGCGCGATCGCCTCGCCCGAGGCGTCCGGCGAGTCCCAGGTGTCGCGCTTGGCCTCCAGCTGCGCGATGTAGGCGGCCATCTCCTCGTCCTCCGCGGCGGCGGCGTCGATGGTCGCCTCCCACATCGCGGCCTCGGTGGCCAACGTGCCGCGGGGGACGTCCACGCCGGTCACCTCGTGCAGGCGGTCCAGCAGGGCCAGCGTCGCCTTGGGCGATGCGCCGCCGGTCTGCACGTAGTGCGGCACGTTGGCCCAGAGCGAGAGTGCCGGGATGCCGGCCTGCTCGGCGGCGTGATCGAGGGCGGAGAGGATCCCGATCGGGCCCTCATAGGTCGAGCGCTCGATTCCCAGGGCTTCGCGCACCTCGGCGTTCTCGCTCGAGGCGAAGATCGAGATCGGGCGCGTGTGCGGCACGTCCGAGAGCATCGCGCCGAGGGTGACGAAGCCGGTGATGTCCTCGCTCAGGGCGGCGTCGATGAACTCGGCGCTGAAAGCCTGCCAGGCGCGCGCCGGCTCGGTGCCGGTCAGCAGCCAGAGGCGCGGCTCCGCGTCGTCCGGGACGCTCGTCGGCCGCTGCATCCGCGCCGAGGGCCAGCGCAGACGACGGTTTCCGTCCTGGTCGCGCTCCACGGTCGGACGTGCCCACTGATAGTCGAAGTACAGCTCGGGGTCCACCGTGTGCACGAGCTCGTAGCCGCCGTCGTCGATCTGCTCGGCGGCGCCGGACGCGGCCTCACCCGCGTCGTTCCAGCCGTCGAAGGCGGCGACGAGGATCCGGGATCCGAGTACCTGCACAGTGTTCCTTCCTGCGGCGGCCCGCGCCGCGTGTTCCGTCCAGGCTAGTCCTGCCACGGGGCGGGAGGCGGTACGCCGGTACGATGGGGGAGTGAATCAGCATCCTCGCGCGGTCCTCTGGGACATGGACGGAACCCTTGTCGACACCGAACCGTACTGGATGGACGCCGAGACCGATCTCGTCGAATCGTTCGGCGGCACCTGGACTCACGAGCAGGCGCTGCAGCTGGTCGGCAACGGCCTGATCGACAGCGCGATCATTCTGCAGGGCGCGGGCGTGCGGATGGGCGCCCAGGAGATCGTCGATGAGCTGACCGAGCGGGTCCGCGTGCGCCTGCAGCAGGACGGTGTGCCGTTCCGCCCCGGTGCGAAGGAGCTGCTGCGTGCGCTGCGCGCCGAGGGCGTGCCCACGGCGCTCGTGACCATGTCGCTGCGCCGGATGGCCGAGGACATCGTCTCCCTGATCGGCTTCGACGCCTTCGACGTGATCGTCGGCGGCGACGACGTCCAGCGCCCCAAGCCGTTCCCGGACCCGTACCTGCAGGCCGCCGACGCGCTCGGCGTCGACATCGCGCACGCCGTCGCGCTCGAGGACTCGCCCACGGGCCTGCAGGCCGCGCTGTCGGCGCGAGCCGTGACCATCGGCATCCCGCACATCGTCGACCTGGACGGCCTGGGCGCCGACGTCCTCTGGGACACGCTCTCGGGGCGCGGCGTCGATGACCTCATCGCCGAGTTCGCGCGTGTGCGCTCCGCCCGGGCGGAGGCCGCGCTGTGACCGCGCAGCGGCCGAGCGGGCCGTTCCGCGAGGGCGATCGCGTGCAGCTGACCGGTCCCAAGGGACGCATGCACACGGTCACGCTGCGTGCGGACGGCGAGCTGCACACGCACCACGGCGTGCTGCGGCACCGCGACCTGATCGGGCTGCCGGACGGATCCGTCGTGGCGAACAGCTCCGGCCACGAGTACCTGGCGCTGCGCCCGCTGCTGCGCGACTTCGTGATGTCGATGCCGCGGGGCGCGGCGATCGTGTACCCGAAGGATGCGGCCCAGATCGTGACGCAGGCCGACATCTTCCCCGGTGCGACCGTGGTCGAGGCCGGCGTGGGCTCCGGGGCGCTGTCGCTCTCGCTGCTGCGCGCGATCGGTCCCACCGGGCGTCTGGTCTCCTTCGAACGCCGGGAGGATTTCGCCGAGGTGGCCACCGCCAACGTGGAGACCTTCCTCGGCGAGCTGCCCGAGTCGTGGCGCGTCGTCGTGGGCGACCTGCAGGAGGCGCTGCCCGCCGAGTTCGGGGCGGGCACGGTCGACCGCGTCGTGCTCGACATGCTCGCGCCGTGGGAGTGCATCGACGTCGTCGCCGACGCGCTCGCACCGGGCGGCGTCGTGCTCTGTTACGTGGCGACCGCCACTCAGCTGTCGCGCGTCGCAGAGTACGTGCGCGGCACCGGGCTGTTCACCGAGCCCGAGGCGTCGGAGACCATGGTGCGCGGCTGGCACGTGGAGGGTCTGGCCGTGCGCCCCGACCACCGCATGGTCGCGCACACCGGGTTCCTCATCACCGCGCGCCGGCTCGCGCCGGGCGCGATCCCGCCCGACGTGAAGCGCCGCGCGGCGAAGAAGGCCACCTACGGCGACGAGGATGTGGAGCTGTGGACCCCGGGGGCGGTCGGCGACCGGGAGATCACGGACAAGAACCTGCGCAAGCGCGTCCGGGAGGCGCAGCGGGCTGCGGGAGGAGCACGGCTCGCCGCGTCGCGCGACGCGGACGCCGAAGGGACCGAGCCCGGGGATCCGTCCGCATAGACTGGAGCGCGTGCGTAAGACTGCCGCTGCTCTGATCACCCTCGGCCTCGCCGCCCTCGCCCTGGCCGGCTGCTCTGCCGGCCCCTCCTACGAGGGCCAGGCGTGCTCGGCGAAGCCGACCTCGTCCGCGCTCACGAACTCGGTCACGGTGAAGGGCGAATTCGGCTCGGCGCCGCGGGTGACGTTCGCGTCGCCCACCAAGGTGCCTGCGTCCAGCGTCGACGATCTCATCACCGGCAAGGGATCCGCGATCACCGCGAAGAACCAGCCGTTCGTCATCGATGTGGCGCTCTACGACGCCAAGACGGGCGAATCGCTCGGCAGCACCGGCTTCGACGGGTCCACCCAGGTCGCCGACATCACCATGTGGGACGGCCAGCTCAAGGGCATCGGCGACGCCCTGGGATGTGCCAAGGCGGGATCCCGCCTGCTGGTCGGGTTCCCGGCGCGCACCGTCGCCGAGGACGCGGCGGTCGCGGTCGTCGACGTGCAGAAGGTCTTCCTCCCGCACGCCGAGGGGTCGCTGGTCTACAACGATGCGCTCGGCCTGCCGACCGTGGTGCGCGCTCCTGACGGCCGTCCCGGCGTCATCATCCCCGACGCCAAGAAGCCCGCGAAGCAGGTGACGCAGACCCTCATCCGGGGCAACGGCGCGAAGGTGAAGAAGAGCGACGTGCTCCGGGTGCAGTTCACCAGCGTGGACTGGGACACCCGCAAGGTGCTGAAGTCTACCTGGGACTCGCAGTCCATGGCGATCTCCGGTTCGGAGCTCGAGGGTCAGACGGTCGGATCCCAGGTGCTCCTGGTGATCCCGCCCGCCGGCACGAGCCAGAGCACCGGCTCGGACGGCAACGGCACTCAGGCGATCGTCGTCGACATCCTCGGTGTGGACTCGGCCGCCTCCTTGTCCTCGGGGCAGTAGATGGCGGCACGGATCCCCGCGGAGGAGCGCCTGACGAATCTCGTCGTGGCGCTCATGGCGACGGAGATCGGCCTGACGAAGCAGCAGATCCTCGCCTCTGTCTCCGGGTACCGGCAGCGGTCCGAAGGCAAGGCGGACGCGCTCGACAAGATGTTCGAGCGGGACAAGGAGGAGCTCCGGGCCCTCGGCATCCCGATCGAGACCCTCGGCGACCACACGGATCCGAACGACCTCCGCGAGGCGCGCTATCGCATTCCGAAGGCGGAATACGACCTTCCGGTCGACATCGAGTTCACCCCCGCCGAGCTCGCCGTGCTGCGGCTCGCGGGCAGCGTGTGGAGCGAGGAGTCGCTGTCGGCGGATGCCCAGGCAGGAGTGCGCAAGATCCGCGCTCTCGGCATCGACGTGGACGAGCCGATCATCGGTTTCGCTCCGCGGATCACGGCGCGTGATGCGGCGTTCGCTCCGCTGCAGGGCGCGATCGAGCGCAGCGTCGTCGTCTCCTTCGACTACCTGAAGCCGGGGGAGGAGGCGCCTCGGCGACGCCGCGTGCAGCCGCTCGCCCTGGTCGAGTACGAGGCGCGCTGGCATGTGTTCGGACGCGACATCGACGCCGCGGGGGACCGGATGTTCCTGCTCACCCGCATCGTGGGCGATGTGACCGTGACCTCCGAGGCGTTCCCCGCCGAGCTGCGTGAGGGCGCCGGCGAGCGTGCGCTGGCGAGTCTGCAGGCGGTCGCGGCGGCGCATTCGGCACTGCTCGAGGTCACTCCGGGAACCGAGGCGGCGCTCCGGCTGGGGCGCCGCGCCGAGCCGGCCGTGCAGGGGATCCGCGTGCCGTACGTGGACCTGCACATCCTCGCCGACGAGCTCGCCTCATACGGCCCTGAGGTGCGCGTGGTCGAGCCCGCGCTGCTGCGTGAGGCCGTGATCGCGCGTCTGAAGGCGACGGCTTCCGCGCACGCCGAGTCGAAGGGCGGCGAATGATGGCCCCGCAGCGCAAGCCCCTGCTCAGCTCCGATCGTGTGCGTGCCTACCTGACGCTCGTCCCGTATCTGCTCGAGCGCGGTGAGGTGTCGCTGGCCGAGGCCGCGGCGGAGTTCGACATGTCCGAGGCGCAGATGCGGGCGATGGTCGAGAAGCTCACCGTGATCGGGCTGCCCGGCGACGAGGGGTACTGGCAGGCGCCGCAGGAGCTGTTCGACATCAACTGGGATCTGCTCGACGAGCAGGGCATCATCGAGATCACCAACGATGTGGGACTGCGCCGCGTGCCGAAGTTCACCGCACGCGAGGCAGCCGCCCTCGTGGCGGGCTTGCAGCTCGCCTCGGCGGTGCCCGGCGTCGCATCGTCGGCCGTGGTGCAGGGCCTCATCGCGAAGCTCTCACGCGGGGCAGCCGGCCTGCCGGCCGACGTCATCGTCGCCCCGGGCCCCGTCGACGAGGTGCGCACCGTGGTCGCGACGGCACTGAAGCAGCGCGTGGCCGTGGCGTTCACCTACCGCGCGCCGGATGCCGAGCCGACGACGCGCACCGTGGACCCGGTCACGGTCCTCATCACGAACGGGCAGTGGTACCTGCAGGGCTGGTGCCATCTGCGACGCGCGATGCGCACGTTCCACCTCGATCGCGTCAGCGAGCCCCACCTGACCGACATCCCGATCACGCACGGCGACGAGCCCGTGCCCGAGCTGTTCGCCGGCGACACGGAGAGCGACGAGGCCGTGATCCGCTTCCCGGAGCGCCTGGCCCCGCTGCTGCGGGACTATCTGAACCGGGCCGACGTGACGGTCGCGGACGCAGAGATGACGGCGACGCTGCATGTGGGCGACCCGCTCAGCCTGAAGCGGCTGGCGGCCCGGTTCGGCGGCGCCGTCGAGATCCTGGAGCCGTCCGCGGCGCGCTGCGCGGCGCGCGACTGGGCGAATGCTGCGCTTGCGCTGTACTCCGAACAAACCACTCCGCCGTCACGATAGACTGTGCGGAACACCCGAACCATCAAGGGAGATCATCATGTTCGCCGGGCTCAACGGATGGCACCTCGTCATCATCCTCGCCGTCATCCTGCTCCTGTTCGGCGCGGCCAAGCTTCCCGCACTCGCGAAGAGCATGGGCCAGTCCGCCCGCGTCTTCAAGGGTGAGATGAAGGCCATGAAGGAGGAGGACGCGGCAGCCTCCGCGAACGACGCCGCGGCATCCACCCAGGCGCCGGCCACGACCGCACTGCCGACGCAGACGCAGAACACCTCCGCTGACACCACGGCCGTCACCCCGCCGCACGACGCCGGTACCCAGCGCTGACAGGCGTGACCGACGTGTCACCCGCGACGAAGGGCCGCAAGCCGCGTCGCGACAGCACCATGCCCCTCGCGGGGCATCTCGTGGAGCTTCGCAAGCGGCTGGTCATCTCTGCCGCCGCGCTGCTCCTCGGGATGATCGTGGCGTTCCTCGTCACGGACCCGATCATCTCCTTCGTCACCGAGCCGATCCGGCAGGTGGCGGCGGAGCGCGGCGATGATTTCGCGGCGCTCAACTTCGGCACGGTGACGGCCGCCTTCGACATGCGGATGCGGATCGCGTTCTCGATCGGCATCTTCCTGTCCGCTCCGATCTGGCTGTGGCAGATCTGGGCGTTCATCATGCCCGGCCTCACGCGGAAGGAGATCCGGTACACGGTGGGCTTCGTGGCCTCCGCGGTGCCGCTCTTCTTCGCCGGCTGCTATGTGGGCGTGCTGGTCATGCCGCACATCGTGGAGCTGATGTGGGGCTTCACGCCGAAGGGCGCGGCGAACCTGTACAACGCCCAGGACTACTACGACTTCGTCTTCAAGCTGATGCTCGTCATCGGGATCTCGTTCATCATCCCGGTCTTCCTCGTGGCGCTGAACTTCGCCGGCATCATGTCCGGCCGGGCGATCCTGAAGGCATGGCGGATCGCGATCCTGATCGCCTGCCTATTCGCGGCCCTCGCCACGCCGGCCGCCGACGTGGTCAGCATGCTCATGCTCGCCGGGATCCTCATCGTGCTGTACTTCGCCGCGGCCGGGCTTTCGCTGCTGTTCGACCGGCGCAAGCACAAGCGGCAGCAGGAGTTCCTCGAGGAGTCCACGGTATGACGTCGCCGGCGGATCGCTACGCCGCCGCCCGCGCCGCTCAGGACTACCCCGCCACGACCGCGTTCGCGGCCATGCAGCGCTTCCAGCTGGATCCGTTCCAGATCGAGGGCTGTCATGCGCTCGAGCGCGGCAGCAGTGTGCTCGTCGCCGCGCCCACCGGGGCCGGCAAAACCATCGTCGGCGAGTTCGCCATCCACCTGGCGATGTCGACCGCGTCCGAGAAGGCGTTCTACACGACGCCGATGAAGGCGCTGTCCAACCAGAAGTTCCGCGAGCTCGTCGACGTGTACGGCGCGGACGAGGTGGGCCTGCTCACCGGAGACGTCAACATCAACGGCTCCGCCCGCATCGTGGTGATGACCACCGAGGTGCTGCGCAACATGATCTACGCGGACTCGCGGGCGCTCGACGACCTGCGCTACGTGATCATGGACGAGGTGCACTACCTCGCCGACCGCTTTCGCGGAGCCGTCTGGGAAGAGGTCATCATCCATCTGCCGCAGAGCGTGCGGCTCGTCGCGCTGAGCGCCACCGTCTCCAACGCGGAGGAGTTCGGCGACTGGCTGGATACCGTCCGCGGAGGCACCGAGGTCATCGTGTCGGAGACGCGGCCGGTGCCGCTCGAGCAGCACGTGCTGGTGCGCGACGACCTGCTCCCGCTGTTCGACGACCGCGCGGGCATCGCCACGGCGCAGGTCAACCAGGAGCTGCTGCGGATCCGCTCCTTCGGCGGGGCGAACTTCGAGCGCAACCGCGACGCCCAGCAGTACCGCAGCGCCCGGCACGCGGGCGCCCAGGGCCGGCGGCCGCAGCGGGGCGGCAAGCGACCCGTGCGCTCCGCCAACGTACGCCGGATAGAACGGCTGGACCGCCCCCAGGTCGTGGAGCTGCTCGACCGCGCGAATCTGCTGCCGGCGATCTTCTTCATCTTCAGCCGCGTCGGCTGCGACTCGGCGGTGACGCAGGTGCGCCGTTCGGGTCTGCGCCTGACCACCGCCGAGGAGCGGCAGGAGATCCGCGCGATCGTCGAGGACCGGGTGCGCACGCTGCGCGACGAGGATCTCGCGGTGCTCGGCTACTGGGACTGGCTGGACAACCTCGAGCGCGGCGTCGCGGCCCACCATGCCGGACTCCTGCCGGCGTTCAAGGAGATCGTCGAGGAGTTGTTCCAGCAGCGGCTGCTGAAGGTCGTCTTCGCCACCGAGACCCTCGCCCTGGGCATCAACATGCCGGCCCGCACCGTCGTGCTGGAGCGCATGGAGAAGTTCAACGGCGAGGCGCGCGTCGCGATCACCTCGGGCGAGTACACGCAGCTGACCGGCCGGGCGGGTCGCCGCGGCATCGACGTCGAGGGGCACGCGGTCGTGCAGTGGACCGAGGGGATGGATCCGCAGGCCGTCGCCGCGCTCGCCTCGCGCCGCACCTACCCGCTGAACTCGAGCTTCCGGCCGACGTACAACATGGCCGTGAACCTGCTGGACCGGTTCGGCCGCAACCGCTCCCGCGAGATCCTGGAGTCGTCGTTCGCGCAGTTCCAGGCCGACCGCGCCGTCGTGGGCCTCGCACGCAGCGTCCGCGAGGCCGAGACGTCGCTCGAGGGCTACCTCGCCTCCATGACCTGCGACCGAGGGGACTTCACGGAGTACTCCGGGATCCGGCGCGAGCTGAGCGACCTGGAGAAGAAGAACCGCTCCGATCAGCAGGCGCCGCGTACGGTGCGCGACAAGCGGCTGCGCCGGATCGAGTCCCTCCGGCGGGAGATGCAGCGCCACGCCTGCCACCGCTGCCCGGATCGCGAGGCGCATGCGCGCTGGGCGGAGCGCTACTGGAAGCTCAAGCGCGAGACCGACCGGATCCGGAAGCAGATCGAGAACCGCACCGGCACCGTGGCGCGCGTGTTCGACCGCGTCATCGACGTGCTCACCGAGGTCGGCTACGTGCAGGGGAGCGGAGACCACCTCACGCTCACCGACGCCGGCCGCACCATGCAGCGCATCTACGGGGAGCGCGACCTCCTCGTCGCCGAGTCCCTGCGGCGCGGACTGTGGCACGGGCTGGACGCGCCGTCCCTCGCGGCGATGGCCTGCGCGCTCGTGTACGAGCCGCGCCGCGACGACGGATCCGCGGACCCCCGTGATCTGCCGCGCGGGCGCTTCCGCATCGCGTGGGAGCGCACGCAGGAGCTCTGGGCCGAGCTCGACGACCTCGAGCACGACAACCGCCTTCCCGGATCCGACCGTCCGTCGGCCGCCCTGTCCGGTGCGATGCACGCCTGGGCCCGGGGGAGCTCGCTCGACGCCGTCCTGGAGGACGCGGACATGGCGGCCGGCGACTTCGTGCGCTGGGCGAAGCAGACCATCGACCTCCTGGACCAGCTCTCCATCGTGGCGCCCGATGCCGAAACCGCCCGCACCGCCCGTGCCGCGCTGGACGGCGTGCGCCGCGGCATCGTCGCCTACTCCTCGATGTGACCGTGACCGCCTCTGTCGCCGCACCCCGCGCCCGCGCCGGGTCAGAACCCTCGCGTCCACCGCTGCCGCTCTGGGCCGCCGTCGTCGCTGCGGCAGGTGCCGGCGGCCTCATGAACCTGGCCTTCCCCTCGCCGTCGGTGTGGATCGCGACGGTCCCCGGGGTGGCGCTGCTGCTGTTCGCCCTGATGGGGCGGCGGATCCGTTCCGCGCTGCTCGTCGGCTTCGTGTACGGCGCCGTGTTCTTCCTGATCCTGGTGTCATGGACGGCGCGCTATCTGGGGCCGATTCCGTGGCTCGCCCTGGCGTTGTTGGAGGGTCTGCTGACCGCGGTCGCTCTGATCCCGGTGACGCTGGCATACCGCTGGATCCCGCGGGTGATCCGCCCCGGCTTCGTGCGCTCGCTCATGCTCTCCCTCGTCGTCGCCGCACTGTGGGTGGGTCGGGAGCTGTTCCTCGGCAACTGGCCGTACGGCGGCTTCCCCTGGGCGAGGATCGCCTACACGCTGTCGAACACGGGCGCGGCGCGGGTCTCCAGCTGGATCGGGATCAGCGGGCTCGGGTTCGTTCTCGTGCTGCTGATCGCGCTCCTCGTGGAGCTCGCGCGGTCGGGCCGGCCTCTCCGCGTCGGCGGGCTCGTGCTTCCGGCAGCCCTCGCGGCGCTGCTCGTGTTCCTTCCGGCGTTCCCGACCGCCGCGCACGGCACGATGCGCATCGGCGCCGTGCAGGGGAACGGACCCACCGGGTACTTCGACCAGCGCGCACCCCTGTCCGTGCTGAACGCGCAGACCTCGGCCACCGAGTCCCTGTACGGCAAGCGCATGGACCTGCTGGTCTGGCCCGAGGGAGGGCTGGACGGGGATCCCTTCCAGGATCCGGCGCTCGCGGACGGCCTGGACGAGGTCGCGGCCAACGTGCGGGCGCCGATCCTGGCGAACGCCGCCACCCAGAAGGGCGAGGCGTATTTCAACACCTCGTTCCTGTGGCCGGCCACGGATCATGGTGCCCTCACCCGGAGCGACGTGCAGACACACGCGAAGCGCCATCCGGTGCCGTTCGGCGAGTACGTGCCCGACCGCGCGTTCTACTACGCGCTCGCTCCCGACCTGATCGGGCTCATCGGGCGGGGCTACACCCCGGGTGCGGACGCGCCGATCGTGCGGGTCGGGCAGACTCCCGTGGGCCTGGCGATCTGCTTCGACGTGATCTACGACGAGCTCATCGCCGAGGGCATCGGCGGGGGAGCGCAGGTGCTCGTGTTCCAGACCAACAACGCCGACTTCCGCGGCACGGTGGAGAACCTGCAGCAGCTCGGCATCGCCCGGATGCGCGCCATCGAGACCGGCCGCACCGTGGTCAACATCTCCACAGTGGGCACGAGTCAGGTGATCCGGCCCGATGGCTCGACGCAGGCCTCCCTGCACGCAGATCGCCCCGGTGCGCTGCTCGACGATGTCGAACTGCGCACCGGGGCGACGGCGGGGGTGATGCTCGGCCCGTGGATCGAGCAGGTCCTGCTCTGGGGCGGATTGCTCGCGCTCTGCGTGGCGGGCGGGCTGGCGCGCGTGCGTCGGGCCCGTTCCGGTGCTTAGGCGCCGATCCGCTCGCGAGTGGGGTCGTCGCCCGCACCGCGGCGCGCGCGGATGAAGGCGAGGCGCTCCTCCAGGAGCTCCTCCAGCTCGGCACGGGTGCGGCGCTCCAGCAGCATGTCCCAGTGGGTGCGGCCGCTCTTGTCGCCGTTGTCCTCGACCTCGACGGGCTTGCCGTCGATCTGCAGGCGCGCTTCCGCGCCGCACGCGCGGCACTCCCAGGTGGCCGGCGGCTCGGCGTCCGCCGCGAACATCAGGGTGGTCACGTGGCCGCAGGTGTCGCAGGTGTAAGCGGTCTGCGTGCGCTCCATGAACACGACGCCCTCTTCGCTCTGAAGGCTCTGGGCGCCGAGTCGGATTCCTCGAAGGCTGCGATCTGCCATTGTGTGGTCCTCTCGTCGCCCTCAGGTATAGCGGCCCGGGCTGTGCAGAAGGTGCGAAGGGAGCAAACCGTGAACGCTTTCACAGTCGATACCCAGCCCCGCCGGCCGGGGCGCTGGATCTGGGACCGAGTACGGCAGATCCCGCGACCGCGTCTCAGCGGGGGTGCAGTGCCGCGATCGCGAGATCGGCACGGTCGGTGACGATCCCGTCGGCGCCGGCGGCGACCAGCGCGCGCATCCGGTCGGGGTCGTTCACGGTCCACACGTGCACCTCGACGCCGGCGTCATGCGCGGCTCGGACGAGCGCCGGGGTGAACACCCGCAGGGCCCCGTATCGCTCCGGGATCTGCACCGCGTCGACGCCGCGCAGGATGCGCCGCGACCACCGGGTCAGGCGCAGCGCCGACGCCAGGAGCAGCAGCGCGATCGTGGTGCGGCCGCCGGACGAGGACGGGAGGACCTCGGCGCCGGCGTCGTGCGCCGCTTCCAGGGCGGCTCGGCGGTTGCGGTCGTCGAAGCTCGTGAGCAGCACGCGGTGTCCGTGCCGGGCGACCGCGCGCCCGACGTCCGCGGCGGCGGCCCGCGCCTTCACGTCGACGTTGAACCGCAGCGCGGGGAACGCCTCGAGCGCCTCGCCGAGGGTGAGCAGCCCGCCGTGGGCGGCGAACAGGTCCGCGAGCTCCTTCGTGCTGACCTCCGCGACGGGGCGCGGATCGCCGAGCAGCCGCTGCAGCGTCTCGTCGTGGAAGAGGACCGCGTCGCCGTCGGACGTGGCGCGGCAGTCGGTCTCCACGTACTCTGCGCCGGCGGCGTCCGCCGCCGCGAGGGCGAGCGCGGAGTTGTCGAACACGGACGAGTCCTCGCGCACCAGACCGCGGTGGGCGAGGACTCGCGGCGCTGCGGCGCCCTCGAAATACGGGTGCGTCACGCGGTGCCGTCGGCGCTCGGCGCCTGGGCGGCAGCCGCGGCCTCGGCGCGCGTCGACGGCACCGCCGGGCTCGCGGGTGCTTTCGGCGTGAACGGCGTGGATCCGCCGGCGCCCGGGGTGAAGGCGCCTCCGAAGTTCTTCAGCGCCTCGGTGAACTCGCTGGGGATGATCCACAGCTTGCTCGACGCGCTCTCGCTGATCTTGGGCAGCATCTGCAGATACTGGTACGCGAGCAGCTTGTCGTCCGGCTGGCCCTGATGGATGGCGTTGAAGACGTTCTGGATCGCCTCCGCCTCACCCTCGGCCCGCAGCACCGCCGCCTGCTTCTCGCCCTCGGCGCGCAGGATCTCCGCCTGGCGCTGGCCCTCGGCTTCGAGGATCTGGGACTGCTTGGTGCCCTCGGCGGTCAGGATGGCGGCGCGGCGATCGCGCTCCGCACGCATCTGCTTCTCCATCGAGTCCTGGATCGACACGGGCGGGTCGATCGCCTTGAGCTCGACGCGTGAGACGCGGATGCCCCACTTGCCGGTCGCCTCGTCGAGCACGATCCGCAGCTGGCCGTTGATGTTGTCGCGGCTGGTCAGCGCCTCCTCGAGGTTCAGGCCGCCCACGACGTTGCGCAGGGTGGTCGTGGTGAGCTGCTCCACGGCGCCGAGGTAGTTCGCGATCTCGTAGGTCGCGGCGCGCGCATCGGTCACCTGGAAGTACACGACCGTGTCGATGGACACGACGAGGTTGTCCTCCGTGATCACCGGCTGCGGCGGGAACGACACGACCTGCTCGCGCATGTCGATGAGCGGACGCAGGCGGTCGATGAACGGGACCAGCAGGTTCAGACCGGGGGAGAGGGTCTTGTGGTACCTGCCGAGACGCTCGACGATGCCGGCCGTGGCCTGCGGGATGATCCTGACCGATCGCGCGATCGTCACCAGCACGAAGATGATGACGGCGATCGCCAGGATCCACCCGATGGCGGTGGGGATGAAGGACGCACTGTCCATGAAGGGCTGCTCCTGTTTCTCCTAGTCGTGGGCGGAACGGACGTACGCGGTGGCGCCCTCGATCCGCTCCACGGTCACCGGCGCGCCGGGCGCCAGAGGAGCGACGACGGGTGCCTCCGAGGCGAGGCGGGCGGTCCAGGTGTCGCCGTTGCTGAGCTTGACCTGGCCGGTGAGCGAGGTGACCTCCAGCAGGACCGTGCCGTGCAGGCCGATCAGCGCGTCCACGTTGGAGCGGGTCTGATCCTCGCCGCGATGCAGACGCCGCAGCAGCGGCGGCCGCAGCAGGAAGATGAACAGCACCGCCGCGAGGGCGGCGATGATGACCTGGACCCAGACGGGCCAGCCGGTGAGCGTGGAGAGCAGGCCCACCGCCGAACCCAGGCCGAGCATGAGGAACGTCATGTCGAGAGTGAAGATCTCGATGACGAAGAACAGGACCATGAGGACCAGCCAGCCGATCCACGCCCAGTCCTGGAACATCTGCAGGATCGTGTCCATACCGCCCCTTCTTTTTGCCAACCTATCACGACGCTGGGAAAGCGATTCCACGCCGCGCACCGCGGAATCACGCGGGTTGGTAGGGTGATGTCGTCCCACCCGCGCGCCCCGGCGCATGCTCTCGAGGAGTCCTCGTGTCTCAGACCCTTCCCGCCGATTCGCTGACCGGCAAGATCGCCCTCGTCACCGGTTCCTCCCGCGGCATCGGCGCCGACACGATCCGCTACTTCGCTGAGGCCGGCGCCGACGTGGTCATCAACTTCCGCAACAAGGCTCCGCGTGCGGAGAAGCTCGCCGCCGAGGTCCGCGCGCTGGGACGCCGTGCGCTCGTCGTCGGCGCCGACCTCACCGACCCTGCGTCGGTCGCCGACATGTTCGACGCGGTGAAGTCGGAGTTCGGCGGGCTCGACATCCTCGTCCTCAACGCGTCCGGCGGCATGGAGGCGAACATGGGGGAGGACTACGCGCTCCGGCTCAACCGCGACGCGCAGGTCAACGTGCTCCAGACCGCTCTTCCGCTGCTGCGCGACGGCGGGCGCATCGTCTTCGTCACGAGCCATCAGGCGCACTTCATCCGGACCACGCCGACCATGCCGGAGTACGAGCCCGTCGCACTGTCCAAGCGCGCCGGCGAGGACGCGCTGCGCGAGCTGATCCCGACGATCGAGGCGCAGGGCGTCGAGTTCGTCGTCGTGTCGGGCGACATGATCGAGGGCACCATCACAGCGACCCTGCTCGAGCGGGCGAACCCGGGCGCGATCTCGCAGCGCCGCGAGTCGGCCGGACGCCTCTACAACGTCGCCGAGTTCGCCGCCGAGGTGGCGCAGGCCGCGGTCGAGCCCGTGCCCGCCGACCACACCCGGCTGATCGGCGACGTCAGCGGCTTCGTCGCCGAGTAGTCCGCACACGAGGAAGCGGTCCGGAGCGCTGCCGCCCCGGACCGCTTCCTCGTGCTGGTCAGAGTCCTGCAGCGTCCGCGACGGCCTTGGCGTCCTTCGCGATCGTGATCGCACGCACGATCTGCGCGACGCCGAGCACCACGAGCGAGACCGCGAGGAAGATCCAGAAGAACGGCACGGCCGCGAGGCCGAGGCTGATCACGGCGATGCCCGCGACGATGCTGAGCAGCGCGTAGAGCAGGGTCCAGGTCTTGGATCCGTCCTGACCGATGAGGCTCAGCGAGACGACGCCGTCGAAGATCCAGCTGACTCCGATGAAGATCACCGTCACGAGCGCGAAGGCGACCGCCGCCGCCTGGATGTTCGTGAAGGCGATGACGCCGGCGACGATGTAGAGGAGGCCGAGGACGATGTGCCCGAGGCGCGCCCAGCCCGACCGCCCGGCGCTGAAGATGCCGAGCCCGATGTAGACGATGCCGGCGACGATCAGGTAGGCGGCGACGATGCCGGTGAGGACGAAAGCCGTCTTCACCGGCCAGACCAGCATCACGATGCCGGCGATGAGCGCGATGACTCCGGAGACGGCGAGGAAAACGCGAAGCGACTTCACGAAGCTCTTCGCATCGGCAACTGCTTCGGACATGAGATGACCCTTTCTGAGGATTCTCTGGGAACGGGGATGTGCTCACTGTACCGCCGCGTACGGAAAAGGCCAGGTAGGCGGGCGTTCGCCCCCTCGCGACATGCGAGGATCGAGACATGAGTCCCGCCGCCGACGATCGCCTGCGCGATCTCGCGGCGCTGCGCTCGGTGCGTGATCGGATCGACCGGGAGTACGCGCAGCCGCTCGACGTCGAAGCGCTCGCGGCCGGTGTGCACATGTCGGCGGGGCATCTGAGCCGGCAGTTCAAGCTCGTCTACGGCGAGCCGCCGTACTCGTACCTCATGACGCGCCGGATCGAGCGCGCCATGGCGCTGCTGCGCCGAGGCGATGTGTCCGTGACCGAGGCGTGCTTCGCCGTCGGGTTCCAGTCTTTGGGCACGTTCAGCACGCGGTTCTCCGAGCTCGTCGGCGTCTCGCCGAGCCGCTACAGGGCCGATCCCGGCCTCGGACCGGGGATCCCGTCATGGATCGAGAAGCAGGCCACGAGACCGATCAGGAATCGAGAAGCCCCGGCGGATCCGCCCGCGTAGCGTGAGCGTCATGGACATCACGATCAACGCCAGTTTCCTCCCGCACACCGACGCCGAGGAGTCCCTCCGCTTCTATCGCGACGTGCTCGGCTGGGAGCTCCGCAAGGACGTCGGCTACCAGCAGATGCGGTGGCTCACGGTCGGGCCGGTGAACCAGCCCGACACCTCCATCGTGCTCACGCCGCCGGCGGTCGATCCCGGCATCAACGAGGATGAGCGCCGCACCATCCTGGAGCTCATGGCGAAGGGCAGCTACGGGGGCGTCGTGCTCGCCACGGCCAACGTGGACGCGGCTTTCGCGGAGATCGAGGCCCGGGGGGCCGATGTCGTGCAGGAGCCCATCGATCAGCCCTACGGGATCCGCGACTGCGCGTTCCGCGATCCTGCGGGCAACATGATCCGCCTGCAGCAGGTCGCCTGATCCGCCCCGCGGTGCCCGCCGGTGCGTCGGCGGGCACCGCTAGTCTGTGTCCCGCCCCTTCCGCGCCCACGAGACGGAGAAGACCGCGCATGACCGAGCCGCACATCGCCGACACCCATGACATCATCAGGGTGCAGGGCGCCCGCGAGAACAACCTCAAAGACGTCTCGATCGAGCTGCCGAAGCGGCGCCTGACCGTGTTCACCGGCGTCTCCGGATCCGGCAAGAGCTCGCTCGTGTTCGACACGATCGCGGCGGAGTCGCGCCGGCTGATCGACGAGACCTACAGCGCGTTCGTGCAGGGCTTCATGCCGTCCGTGCCGCGTCCCGACGTGGACGTGCTGGAGGGGCTCACCACGGCGATCCTCGTGGATCAGGAGCGACTGGGAGCGAACCCGCGCTCGACCGTCGGCACCGTGACCGACGCGAACGCGATGCTGCGGATCCTCTTCTCCAAGCTGGGCACCCCGTACATCGGCGGTCCCACGGCCTTCTCGTTCAACATCCCCACCCAGAAGGCCAGCGGCGTGATGACGGGCCCGGGCGGCGAGAAGAAGATCGTCAAGGACGCGATCTACCTCGGCGGGATGTGCCCGCGCTGTGAGGGCAGGGGAGCGGTGTCGGATCTGGATCTCACGCAGATCGTGGACGAGACGAAGTCGCTGAACGACGGCGCCATCATGGTGCCGGGCTACACCGCCGACGGCTGGATGGTGCGTCAGTTCGCGGAATCCGGCTTCTACCCGGCCGACAAGCCGATCTCCACGTTCACGGAGAAGCAGCGCCACCTGTTCCTTTATGGCGAGGTGACGAAGGTCAAGATCAACGGGATCAACATCACCTATGAAGGCCTGATCCCGAAGATCACCAAGTCGATGCTGTCGAAGGACATCGACGCGCTGCAGCCGCACATCCGCGCCTTCGTGGAGCGCGTCGCCACCTTCGCGGTGTGCCCGGAGTGCGACGGCACCCGACTCACGGAGGGCGCGCGCTCGTCGAAGATCGACGGGGTGAGCATCGCCGACGCGTGCCGCATGCAGGTCACCGACCTCGCGGCGTGGGTGCGCGGACTTGATCTGCCGGGCGCCGGGCCGCTGCTCGACGCCCTGCGGGCGAACCTCGACGCGTTCGTGACCCTGGGCCTGGGCTACCTCTCGCTCGAGCGGCCCAGCGGCACGCTGAGCGGGGGAGAGGCGCAGCGGATCAAGATGCTGCGCCACCTCGGATCGTCGCTCACCGACGTCACATACGTCTTCGACGAGCCGACGATCGGATTGCACCCGCACGACATCCAGCGCATGAACCGGCTGCTGGAGCAGCTGCGCGACAAGGGCAACACCGTGCTCGTGGTCGAGCACAAGCCGGAGACCATCGCGATCGCCGACCACGTGGTCGATCTCGGGCCCGGTGCGGGCAGCGCCGGGGGAGAGATCTGCTTCGAGGGCACCGTCGACGGTCTGCGCGCCAGCGGCACCCTGACGGGACGGCATCTCGACGATCGCGCCGCGCTGAAGCCCGAGGTGCGCGAACGCACCGGGGCCATCGAGGTGCGCGGTGCGACGACGAACAACCTCCAGAACGTCGACGTCGACGTGCCGCTGGCTGTGCTCACGGTCGTGACCGGCGTCGCCGGATCCGGGAAGAGCTCTTTGATCCACGGCTCGGTCGCTCCGCGCGAGGGCGTCGTCTCGATCGACCAGACCGCGATCAAGGGATCGCGACGCAGCAATCCGGCGACCTATACCGGGCTGCTCGAGCCGATCCGCAAGGCGTTCGCGAAGGCGAACGGCGTGAAGCCCGCGCTGTTCAGCGCGAACTCCGAGGGCGCGTGCCCCACGTGCAAGGGCGCTGGGGTGATCATCACCGAGCTCGGCTTCATGGACACGGTGGAGAGCCCGTGTGAGGACTGCGGCGGAAAGCGCTTCCAGGCGGCCGTGCTCGACTACAAGCTCGCCGGGAAGGACATCACCGAGGTCCTCGACATGCCGGTCGCAGAGGCGCACGAGTTCTTCCGCGGGGGAGAGGCGAAGATCCCCGCCGCGGTCACGATTCTGAGCCGGCTCGAGGACGTCGGGCTCGGATATCTGTCGCTCGGCCAACCGCTGTCGACGCTGTCGGGCGGTGAGCGCCAGCGCATCAAGCTCGCGACGCAGATGGGCGACGGTGCCGATGTCTATGTGCTGGACGAGCCGACGACCGGCCTGCATCTCGCCGACGTGGAGAATCTGCTCGCTCTGCTGGACCGCCTCGTCGATTCCGGCAAGTCGGTGATCGTGATCGAGCACCACCAGGCCGTGATGGCGCACGCCGACTGGATCATCGATGTCGGACCCGGGGCCGGGCACGACGGCGGGCGCATCGTGTACGAGGGCACGCCCGCGGATCTCGTCGCGGCGAAGTCGACCGTGACGGGTGAGCACCTCGCCGCCTACGTGGGCGCGTAAGGGGATGCGGTGGCGGATCTGAAGATCACGACGCGCAACTCGCGGTTCCAGCTGCTCGAGGCACTGACGCGCAATCGCACGCACCGCACGCGGGAGCACCGGTTCGTGGTGCAGGGGGTCCGGCCGATCACCCAGGCGATCGCGCACGGCTGGACGGTGCTCACCGCTGTCCACGACGCGGAGCGTTCTCTCTCGCCGTGGGCGCGCGATGTCCTGACCCACGCACGCGAGACGATCGCGATGAGCCCTGCGCTCCTCGCCGAGCTCGCGGACAAGGACGAGGGTGCGACGGAGGTGATCGCTGTCGTCGCCATGCCGGACGAGGACCTGACGCGGATCCCCGCGCCGCCGGATTTCCTCGGCATGGTCTTCGATCGCCCGACTCAGCCGGGGAACATCGGGGCGATCGTGCGGTCGATGGACGCGCTCGGCGGCCACGGGCTCATCGTCTCCGGGCACGCCGCCGATCCCTACGATCCGAAGTCGGTGCGCGCGTCGACCGGATCGCTGTTCGCCACGCCGGTCGTGCGAGCCACGTCGCCGGGACCGGTGCTGGACTGGGTTCAGGCCCGGCGCGCCGCGGGAACGGCGATCACGATCGTGGCGACCGACGAGCACGGCGACGTCGACGTGTGGGATCACGACTTCACACAGCCGTCCCTGGTGCTCATCGGGAATGAGACGGGCGGGCTTGCGCGGGCCTGGCGGGAGGCCGCCGACGTCATGGTCCGCGTGCCGATGAGCGGATCCGCGAGCTCTCTGAACGCGTCGAATGCGGCGACCCTCATGCTGTACGAGGCGGCGCGGCAGCGGGCGGCAGCGCGTACCTGAGCCGGCGCGCCGCTCATGGCCTGGAGGCTGTGGGTCCCGGAGTCGCCGCCTGTCTGGGCTGCCATCGCCAGATCCGCACGGTGGCAAGGACCGACAGCGTGATGACCACGGTGCCGAGCGGCACGTGCACGGCGGTGAGATGACGGAAGCCGGCGAACGCCTGGAGCGTCACGAGGAGGAGTATCCCGACGGAGGCGGAGACCGCTCGCGGAGGTCCGCCGGCCAGGGCTCGGGTCAGGATCGCGGCTGCGACCCAGATCATCACGACGACCCCCGCGAACGTGGCGTTCTCGCGATGCAGATCGAACGCGAGGCGCACCTTGCTCATGAAGATCCCTGCGAGGACTGCCTGTGTCAGCAAGAGGACCGAAGCGAGGAACGACGATACTCGGAGCAGGATCATCGGCCAGCGGCGGTCCTGCCGAGGCTGTTCGCGGGGGCTCATGACGCGAGCGTAGCAAATCAGTTCATCTGAATCTATTGCAAATGAATCTTTCTCGGGGGAGACTGGCACAGTGACAGACGTGGAGAAGCGGACGGCGATCGAGCTAGGAGTACTCCTGCACCGGGTCTACACCGCGGCGTCCCAACGACTGACCGGCAATCTGGAGCCCTTGGGCCTGACGACACGCCACGCGTCCGTCATGTTCATGATCCGCGACGGCGTGCGCACGCAGCGCGACCTCGTGGCGCGGCTCGCGATCGACAAGACGGCCATGGTGCGCACGGTCGACGATCTCGTCCGGCTCGGTCATCTCGTCAGGATCGTTTCCGCGGAAGATCGACGCGTCACGATCCTTGAGCTCACGGACGGCGGAACGCGTGCGCTGGCCGAGGTCCAGCAGCAGACGAGCATCGTCGCGGGAGAACTGTTCGACGCCGTCGCTCCCGAGGAGATCGAGGTCCTGGCGTCCGTCCTGACGCGGCTCGACGCGCGCCTCGGCCGCCCCCTGTGAATCGGACCACAAACTCCGATAATGCACATTATGTCAGCTCAGGCAGGGGGCCCCTCTCCCTGCGGTGCGCAGACCGGTCCGGGTGTGCGACGCGTATTACGCTCGTTAGGAGCAGACGTGAGAGACGCGAGGAGGCACCATGGACGATGCTTTCGCGGAAGCGATGGTGATCCTGGACCGCGCCGACGGATCTCCTCAGCTGTTCAGCACCACGTTCCTCGACGTCTTCCCCGTCGACGGCGCATCGGTCTCCACTCTCGGTGACGTCCTGGGCACGGATATCGTGTCCACGACCGGCCCCGATGCGCGGACGCTGGATGAGCTGCAGTTCGACCTGGGTGAAGGACCCTGCTGGGATGCCGTGCGACTGGGCACACCTGTGTCTGAAGCGGACCTCAACCAGGGCGGTGTCGGCCGATGGCCGGCGTTCGCCGCGGCAGCTGTGCAGAAGGGGCCGGCGGTGTCGATCTTCGCCTTCCCCGTAGCCGTCGGATCGCTGCGGTTCGGGGCGGTCGATCTGTTCACGACGACCCGGCTGACCCTGTCCCCCCATCAGACGCGGCAGGCCAGCGCGATGGCGCGCGTCATCGGCCGTCACCTGTTGCGCGATGCCGTCGAGCAGGTGAACGAGGAGGATGCCGCAAGAACGAGCGGGTCGAGCAGGAGGACGGTCCATCAGGCGACCGGAATGGTCCTGGCTCAGCTGCAGGTGGCTCCCGAGGAGGCGCTGCTCGTGATCCAGGGGCGCGCCTTCGCGCTTGGCAAGCCGGTTGCGGAAATCGCAGTCGACGTTGTAGAACGGCGTCTCCGGTTCCGGATGGTCGACGGTGAGATCGAGGCGGTGGAATGAACGGCACGAGCTTCGATTCTCGGCTCCTCACGACCTTCACCAGTCTCGCCGACACCCTCGTCGACGACTACGACGTGGTCGAGCTGCTGCAGACGTTGGTCGATGCGTGCCGGGACGTGCTCGGCGTGACGGCGGCCGGGATCCTGCTGGCCGATGAGACGGGCGAACTCGAGCTCGTCGCTTCCACCAGCGAGGCGAGCCATCTGGTCGAGGTGTTCCAGTTGTCGGCGCAGTCCGGTCCGTGCATCGACTGCTTCCGCACCGGCTCCCCCATCCTGGTGCCATCGCTCGCGACGGCGGCCGGGTGGGACTCCTTCCGCGTCGAGGCGCTTGCGCAGGGCTTCGCCTCGATCCACGCTCTCCCGCTCCGGCTCCGGGAGCAGACCATCGGCACGTTGAACCTGATGAGCTCACAGGAAGGCCCGCTGTCGGACGAGGTGCTGGTCGCAGCGCGCGCTCTCGCAGATGTGGCCACCATCGGGATCCTCCACGAGCGGTCGTTCCGTGAGTCCGAGCTGCTCGCCGAGCAGCTGCGTATCGCTCTCAGCAGCCGCGTCGTCATAGAGCAGGCTAAGGGCGTGGTGTCGTTCACCGCTGATCTGCCCATCGATCAGGCCTTCGAACGGATCCGCGCCTACGCCCGGCACCACCAGCTGCCACTGAGCCAGGTCGCAGGCAGGATCGTGCGGCGGGAGCTGCATTTCGACGCCGATTCCGAGCGATGATCTGAACCTCCTCGAGCCGGTTGCCCGGATCTTGGCGGATCTTAGACTGGAAGAGGAAAGCGGACGCCCCAGACCCCGGCGCGCGAGTTCGACGCTGCGCACGGGATTCTGACATGAAGCTGATCATCACTCCGCTGGGTTCGTACCTCACCGGCGACGAGATCGCCGACGCTCTCCTGGACTACGGTCACGCACTCGCCCGGAACCAGACCACGGACCTCGTGGACATCCCTGTCGTGGTGGAAAAGACCACGAGGCGGCTGCGACTCACGGTCGGATGGATGGTGCAACTGCAGAGCCTGGAGACCGAAGCCCGCGAAACCGAACTGGTCTCCCTCGCCACCACGAAGTCCCTGCGGGCCCGAACCGCCAAACTCGTCGACGGCGAGCCGAGCCTGGCGTGGCCGGTCCAAGCGGAGGCCGACGCCGGGACAGACGATGACGGCTTCTTCGAGTACGGCCTGTGAGCACCTCAGCGCATCTCGGTGCGGACCGGTCGTGGTCGACCGCTCGCGGATCCGTGGGGGAAATCCGGGGTGCGTCCGCGCTGGACTTCCGCAGGAGGCGTCGCGGCGGAGGGGGCGACATCCTCGGAGGTGAGCTGGATGCCGCCCGCCGAGTAGGCCGTCCTCGCCAGATTCGCGAGATGGCTCCGATCGATCTCGGGCGGCTCGGGATCGTCGAACACGAACGTGAGCTCGACAGCGGGGCTCAGCCAGATCGTGCTCCGCGCGGACGGCTGCCCTTCGGGGTGCGGCCACGACAGGGTGAAGCTCTCGCCCCGGCGCAGCTTCGTGGCGATCAGCACCTTGAGATGGGCGAGCGCACGGTCTTCGACGTGGATCGGGGTGGCGCAGCTGCCGTAGAAGATGGTTCCCAAGGTGCCTCCTCACCTGCGAGCTTCGTGAACGATGCGACGGTCGAGCCGGTCTGAGGGCGCAGCCGCGATCACGCCGCGCCCCCGTCGGCTGCCGCATCATCGTCAGGGACGCCCGCGGGCCGCACGCGCAGCCGGTCGGGGCGGAAACCGTGCTCGACACCCCACAGGACCGCCTCAGTGCGGGTGGATGCACCGATGCGCCGATAGGCGGACCGTATGTAGGTCTTGACGGAATTGATGGACAGGTGCGTGCGGCCGGCGATCTGCGTGTTTGTCAGCCCTTGCGTGATGAGAGCGAGGACCTCTGACTCCCGGGCCGTGAGCCCTTCCTCGCGGCCCGGCCAGTCACCGGTCCCGCTCGCAGGCCTGCCGTGTGAGTCGACCCAGACCCTCGGTCCCCCGGCGCAGATCTGCTGCAGCGCGATGACGAGCTGATGCGCGGGGATCCCCTTGGACACGTATCCCCCGGCGCCGTTTGCGATGGCGGCGCTGATCAGAGCCTGGTCGAGCGTCCACGAGTACACGACGACCCGCCTGACGCGCGGGTTCGCCGCAAGAGCGTGGACATCGGCCCGGTCCCCCTGGACCGATGCGAAGGTGTCGTACAGTGCGACGTCGACCATCTCGGCGACCGGCTGGTTCAGATCCAGTTCGACGACCTGAACCTGATCCTGATACGCGCGCAGCATCGCAACGAGCCCGCGCACGACGACCTCGTAATCGTTGACCAAGGCGATCCGCAGCACACTCACCGTCCCGTGCCCGCTGGACCGGGCGTCTCATGCGTCCACGCTAGGCGCATAGGGGAGGTGTGTCTTCACCCCCAGGGGTGAGAGGCGCTCCCCCGTCCCCTGCGGGAACCAGTCAGTATGCGCGGGCGACGACGGCGACGAGATCCTGCTCGGGGTGCATCGGATCCGGCATCCGTCCGTCGCGGGTCTGCAGGCAGCGCACGGTGATGGCGTGCTTGTTGAGCTCCCTCTCACCGGCTTCGCCGAGCTCGCTCCAACTGATCACCGCGAATCCGGTCGTCGCCGCCTCCCGTGCCTCGTCGATCGTCGACACGTGCGTGGTGCGGGCGGCGAGGCGCGCGCGGGCGTTCCCGAGCATGTCCTCCTGCATCCGGGCCAGGAGCCCCGGGATCGCGGAGGCCAGGTCCGCAAGGGGCAGTGCAGACTTGCCGTGGATGTCGCGGCGGGCGTACGTGACCTGCGCCGCGTCGAGATCGCGCGGGCCGACCTCTATCCGCAGCGGCACGCCCTTGAGCTCCCATTCCGTGGCACGACGGCCGAAGCCCGGGGTGCTGCGTGCGTCGAGCTTCGCGCGCACCCCCGCGGCCTCCAGATCGGCGACGATCCGCCGTGCGGCACCGACCGTGCGATCGTCGTCCTTCACGGCGATGACGACCACCTGGTGCGGCGCGATGCGCGGCGGGATGCGCAGTCCGGAATCGTCGCCGTGAGACATGAAAAGGCCGCCCATCATGCGCGTCGAGGAGCCCCATGAGGTCGTCCACGCGGTCTGCACCTGGCCTTGAGCATCCGTGTACGTGATGTCGAAGGCGGTGGCGAAGTTCTGGCCGAGCTCGTGACTCGTGGCCATCTGCAGCGCCTTGCCGTCCCCCATCATCGCCTCGCAGGTCATCGTGTTGATGGCGCCGGCGAAGCGCTCCGAGGGGCTCTTGAAGCCCGGCAGCACGGGGATCGCCAGAACGTTCTCCAGGAAGTCCCGGTACACCTCGAGATGGATGCGGGTGGCGTACGCCGCGGCGTCCTCCCGCGTGGCGTGAGCGGTGTGCCCCTCCTGCCACAGGAACTCGCTGGTGCGCAGGAACAACCGGGGACGCATCTCCCACCGCACGACGTTCGCCCACTGGTTCAGCAGCAGCGGCAGATCGCGGTGGGACTGGATCCACTTGGCCATGAGCTCGCCGAACACAGTCTCGGACGTCGGCCGGACGACCACCGGCTCGGTGAGCTCCTTTCCGCCGGCGTGCGTGACCACGGCGAGTTCCGGGCTGAAGCCCTCGACGTG
Organism: Microbacterium sp. 8M; assembly: GCF_902506375.1. Lineage (GTDB taxonomy): Bacteria > Actinomycetota > Actinomycetes > Actinomycetales > Microbacteriaceae > Microbacterium. Next base: position 1,951,292 of record NZ_LR733284.1, on the reverse strand, counting down.
CTCGGCTTCGCGCTCGAGGTACGACTGCGGGATGAACAGCGGCAGGTACACGTTCTCGGCGCCGGCCGCCTTGATGCGCGCATCCACCTCGGCCTGCATCCGCTCCCACATCGCGTAGGCATACGGTCGGATGACCATCGTTCCGCGCACGGGGCCGTTGTCGGCGAGCTCGGCCTTCTCCAGGACATCCTGGTACCAGCGGGGGAAGTCGGTGTCGACGGATGCGAGGATCCTCTGTCGTTCTGCCACGAGGCCAGGCTATTGCCCCGCGTCGATCTCGCCGCTACCGACGACCCGGTCTTCTCATCGGATAGGGCCGCTGCTCCCCTGCCGGGACTCAGAGGCCCGCGGCCTTGAGGGCTGCGGCGACGTGCAGCGCGGTGGTCGGGAACACCGGCACGTCGGCGTCCCGCTGCGTGATGAGGAGCTCGATCTCGGTGCAGCCGAGGATGATGCCCTCGGCACCCGCGTCGACCAGGCGCTCGATGACGTCTCCGTACGTCCGACGCGACTCCTCGGTGACGACTCCCTGCACCAGCTCCTCGTAGATGATCCGGTGCACCGCCGCCCGGTTCTCGGCATCGGGAATCAGCGCGGTGATGCCGTGCGATGCGAGCCGGTCGCGATAGAACTCCTGCTCCATCGTGAAGGCCGTGCCCAGCAGGCCGACCGTGCGCAGGCGCGCGGCGGTGATCGCCTCCGCGGTCGAGTCCGCGATGTGCAGGAAAGGGACGCTGATGGCCTCGGTGATCCTGTCCGCGACGAGGTGCATCGTATTCGTGCACAGCACCACGAGGCCCGCGCCGGCGGCCTCGAGCCCGCGCGCGTGGGACGCGAGCAGGTCGCCCGCGGCGTCCCACTCCCCTGATGCCTGCATCGCCTCGATCTCTGCGAAATCGAGCGAGTCGAGCAGGATCGGGGCCGAGTGGAAGCCGCCGAGCTCCTGCCTCACCTGCTCGTTCGCCATCCGGTACCAGTCCAGTGAGGACTCCCAGCTCATGCCGCCCAGGACGCCGATGGTCTTCATGCCTTCACGGTACCGGCGCGGCCGGCACGCATGATGCGGGAGCCCCTCGGGGCTATACCGACCCGCCGCTGTGGTGCCGGGCGGCGGCATCCCCGGTCCACGGAGGCGCGCCTTCGGTCGACCCCCACCCCTCTCGCCTCGCCGCCAAGACGGATGCAAGGCCGGCGAGCACCGTGACGATGACGCCGGAGATCACGCCCGCCCGCACATCCTGCGTAAGGAACCCGACACCGGTGCCGGCGACGACACCGAACAGCAGCGCGGTCGTCCAGGCAGCGACGAGATATCCCCGTGTCGGCCTCGGAATCGGGGTGTCGTTCATGTCTGAAGGATACGGAGAGCTCTGCGGTCGCACCAGCAGATGGTGCGCGCTGGGACGCGTGTCCTCAACCTGGAATGCCACGACCCGCGCGGCGGTTCACGAGGACATGATCACCGGGGAATTCTCCGCCGAGCGCGCGTTCGCACGGCCCCTGTCGGAAGTGTGGCGCGGATACAGCGATCCAGCCCTGCGCGCGCTATGGCGTTCGGTTCCCGGTTCGCGAAGCCGCTTCTCGGTCGACTTCCGGCCAGGCGGCAGGGAGGTCGCCGAGGGGATCTTCGCGCCATCGGGGGTCGACGAGACCATTGTGTCGACGGCGGACTTCCTCGACATCGTCGACCGCGACCGCATCGTCTTCGCCTCATCGCTGCGGCTCGACGGCGTCCTTCGCTGGGCCTCCCTCGTGACGGTCGCGTTCAGCGGCGGGGACTCGACCACCTCCGTGCGGCACACCGAGCAGTTCACGTTCCTGGTCTACGACGGTGACGGTGAGAACGACGTCGCCCATCTCCGCGGCGGTCTGAACTTGCAATGGAATCGCTTCGAGGTCGCGCTGGACTCTCTGCGCGCAAGCACGTCGCAAACCGTGAGGCTCTGATCAGGCTGGTCCCTCCGGGTGCGCGAGGTCGTAGGCGCGGGACAGCTTCTGCGGTACGACCATGCGCCACGCGTCCACCACGAACTCGCGCGCCTCCCCCGGCTCGAGGGCGGCGAGGGTCGAGCGGACCCAGTGGAACCGCATGTCGGACGGGGAGGGCAGCTGGAACTTCTCCGGCTGTCCCCCGATCAGGCCCTCGCGCAGCTCCTTCGGGAAGGCGAACTCCATGGCGCGTTCGTCGGCCGAGAACGCCACGTACACGAGCTGCCCCACGCGGAACTTCAGCCGGCCGCGGACGCGCACCTCGTAGGAGCGCTCCAGGGTGGATCCGAGCGCGCGGACGTCCTCGATCGTGGCCATGCTCACTCCGCTGTGTCACGCACTGTCAGCAGAGATCGTCCGTGTTCGTTCTCCTTCGTCACACGGCCGGTCTCGACGAACCCGAGCTTCTCGAGCACGCGACGGGAGGCGACGTTCCAGTCCCATACCGTCGCCCACAATCGCGGATGTCCGGCCTCACGAGCCCATTCGACCACGGCCCGACCGGCTTCGGTCGCGTACCCGCGGTTGTGCATGGCGAGGAGCAGTTCGAACGCCAGTTCCGGACCGGCGAGGCGCCGCGTGCTGTCGAAGACGAGGCCACAGTATCCGATGACCTCGCCCGTCGTCCGGCTCGTCACCGTCAGCAGGCCCGGGCGTTCGTCGTCGGCGGCCTCCCGGATCTGGCTGACGATGTCGGCCTCGGTCGGGCGCCCTTCCTGGTCGATACGCCGATGAGGCGGAACGCGGAGATCGCGTTCCGCCCACAGCTGCCGGAACACGGCTGCGTCCTCGACGCGTTGCGGACGGAGGATCAACCTCTCCGTCGTCAGGGTCGTGCGAGCCGCTTCACCGGGCATGACCTCATCCTCGCACTGCTTCGGGGAGATCCGGGTGGCGTCGATGTCGCAGCACGGCCATCTGCGGCGACTTCCTTCACAGGGCCGCACGCTGGTGCGCGCAACGCCCTGAGCTCGTCGTCTCAGCGCCGCGGCGTCCAGCCCGCCGGCAGCGGGCCGGTGAGAAGTGCGCGCTCCTCGTCGGCGGCACGGGACCAGCCCTGCGCCGCGTCCTCGGCGTCGAACCCGCCTCGCGCGACACGGAAGCCCAGATCGTCCTGCGCGGTACGCGGGTCCCCGCCGCGCCGCACCGAAGCCCGCACGCTCCACGCGTCGTCCGCGAACCCGCCGCCGCGGAACACCCGGTATTCGCCGTAGCGGGCGGGATCCAGCAGGTCCCAGCACCACTCCCACACATTTCCGAGGGTGTCGAAGAGCCCGTTCAGGTTGGGCATCCGCTCCCCCACGCGCTGCGCGTGGCGGACGCCGTCGGCGGCCGTCCACGCGACCTCGTGCAGGGGGCCGTAGTGCGGCGTCGTGGAGCCGGCACGGCACGCGTACTCCCACTCCGCCTCTGTGGGCAGGCGGTACCCATCGGCGGTGACATCCCAGCGCACCTCGGTGTCGTCGAACCGATATACCGGATCCAGGACCTCCCACTCCGATGCCGCGTTGCAGAAGCGAATAGCGCGCTGCCAGGAGATGCCGACTGCCGGACGGTCTGGATGCTGCGCCGCGATGCCGAGCAGCTCCGAAGCCTGTTCCTCGGTGACGGCGAACACGCCGATCTCGAAGGGCTTGAGCGCGACGGTCCAGCGCCGTCTGGTCCGCGCGTCGTGCAGCGCGACGGAACCGGCCGGCAAGGCACGCATCTCGATCTCACTCATCTCAGGGCAGTCTAAGAGCCGCGTCCGTAGCATCGGATCCATGACCGCCGCCCCGCATCGCACGCTCGATCGGGTCTTCGCGGTGAGCCTCGTGCTGAAGGGGCTGGACGGTGCCGCCGAGCTGATCGGCGGGCTCGCCCTGCTCTTCATCTCCCCGGCCCGGCTGCGGGAGTGGCTCGGCGATGTGGTGTCGTTCGTGCTGGTCGGGCACGAGCACTCCCCCGTCTTCCATTGGGCCGCACACCTCGGCGACGCCTGGGGCACCGGGACGACGCTGTTCGCGGCCGCGTACCTGCTGCTGCATGGCATCGTCAAGGTCGTGCTGGTCTGGGCGCTGCTGCGCGGGCAGCTCTGGGCCTATCCCTGGATGCTTGCTGCCCTCGCCATGTTCATCGTGCTGCAGTGCTGCGAACTGATCGTGCACTTCAGCGGGTGGATGCTCGCACTCACGCTCTTCGACGTGTTCATCGTGATCCTCACCGCGCGCGAATGGCAGCTGCATCGGCGGCGGGGCGCGGACGCCGCCGATGTCGGACCCGGCGTCTAGCGTCTCCTGCATGACACGCGCGATCTTCTACACCGCTTCGACGCTGAACGGATTCCTCGCCGATCCGCACGATTCGCTGGACTGGCTCCTCACGATCCCGCAGGACGAGGCCATGGCCGACATCGCCGCGTTCACCGAGCGGATCGGCGTGATGGTCGAGGGCTCCGCGACCTACGAATGGGTGCGCGAGCACGAGGATCTGCTCGCCCACCCGGAGCGGTGGCAGCAGTTCTACGGCGACCGACCGACCTTCGTCTTCACCCGGCGCCAGCCGGAGCGGGTGCCCGGCGCCGACATCCGTTTCGTGCAGGGAGCGGTGACAGAGCACTGGCCGGACATCGTCGCGGCCGCCGGGGGCAAGGACGTGTGGATCGTGGGCGGCGGGGATCTCGTCGGCCAGTTCGCCGACGCGGGCCTGCTCGACGAGATCGTCGTGACGTTCGCGCCGGTCACGCTCGCCGCCGGTAAGCCGCTGCTGCCCCGCGATCTCGATCACACCCGACTCGAACTGATGGGCGTACGTCGCGCGGGACCGTTCGCCGAACTCACGTATCGGGTGTCGGGGCGCGCCCACCACGCGTGACCGCTGCCCGTCGCACGGAGCGGACGGGTCGGATGGACCCTCTACGCTGAACACGTGCCGGACGCCCTCCTGACCGCCGAACGGCTCGTGCGCCGGTTCGCCCGAGAGACCAACCTGCTGATCGCGGGGCGGACCATCGACGTCATCGGCGAGAGCGAGGTCGCGGACGCGCTGCGCGTGCTCCTCTCGCGCCTCGGTGCCCGGTCGGGGCCTGGCGGCGTCGCGTTCGCGCCCGGTGCCGAGCGCGAGATCCTGCTGCACGGGGTTCCGCTCCCTCTGCGACAGAGCGCCGATGACCGCATCGACTTCGCCGGCGCACACATGCCGGTATCGCGAGGGATCGCCGAGACGCTCCGCGAATCCGGCGCGGTGCGCGGCATCCGCATCGGCATCGCGATGGTCCTCGAGCCGAAGACGGCGCAGCTCGCCCTGCTGCTGCGCGATGCAGGCGCCGAGGTCGCGGTGTACGCGCATCCCGACGAGATCGACGTCGAGGTCGCTGCGGCGCTGCGCGCCCGGGGCATCCCGGTGGACGGCAATCCCGCGCTCTCGGGTGCTGCGGAGCGGGCGGCCGCTGTCGCGTTCCTCCGCCGGGACCACGAGCTGCTGCTCGACGACGGCTCCCACCTGATCCGGCTCGCGCACGAGGAAGGCATCCTCGCAGGGCTGCGCGGTGCCGCCGAGGAGACGACGAGCGGCCTCGCGCCCCTGCGTCGGATGGCGGCGCAAGGAGCCCTGAGGATCCCGGTGATCGCCGTCAACGACGCGCCGATGAAGACCGCTTTCGACAACCGATACGGCACCGGGCAGTCCTGCGTGTTCGCCATCGCCGACGTGCTCGACACGGCGGGGATCGGTCTGCGGGACCAACCCGCGGTGGTGATCGGTTACGGGCCCGTGGGCGAGGGCGTGGCGGCGCATCTGCGCGCCCTCGGCGCCTCGGTCGCCGTCACGGAGACGGATCCGGTGCGAGCCCTGCGGGCGGCGCACGACGGCTACGTCACCGGACTGCTGCGGGATCTCGCGCCCGGCGCGCTCGTCGTCTCGGCCACGGGCGTGCCGCACTCGATCGACGCCGCCACCCTGCGCGCGGCACGGATCGCCGCGGTCGCCGGCGGCGTCCCGGGCGAGGCGGATGTCGATCTCGCCGCTCTGCAGCCGATGTCGGGCGCCTCGGCCGCGATCCCCCACCTGGACCGGACCGGCGAGGGCGCCCTTCTCCTCGCGCGGGGCGGCTGCGTCAACCTCGCGGCAGCCGAGGGCAACCCGATCGAGATCATGGACCTGTCCTTCGCCGTCCAGCTGTCGGCGGTCGCGCAGCTGCTCGGCTCGTCGCTGCCGGCCGGTGTGCACCCCTTCCCCGCCGACGCCGACGCGGCGGTCGCACGTGCAGCCCTGGCGGCGCGCGGCGAGCAGATCGACGTGCGCTCCGACGCGCAGCACCGCGCGCAGCGGGACTGGCGCTCTCCGCGGTACCGCGGGGAGGGCGCGGCATGACCGGTGTCATCCTCTATTCGGCCGGACTGGTCCTGCCGATCACGGCGCCGCCCATCGCCGAGGGCGCGGTGGCGGTGCGGAACGGGCGGATCCTGCACGTGGGCGAGCGCGCCTGGGTGCGTCGTTCACTCGCCGATCGTGGGATCGCGCCGACCGAGGTGCACTGGCCCGGGGTGTTGACCCCTGGCCTCGTCAACGCGCACTCCCACCTCCAGTACACCGGCATGGCAGAGGTCGGACGGGGCAGGTACCACGGTTTCGAAGACTGGGCGGGGGCGTTCGATCCGGTGTACGAACGCGGGCGGGACTGGGCCGCGGACGCCGCCGACGGCGCGGCCCAACTGATCCGCTCCGGGACCACCGCGGTCGCGGACGTCGTCACGGATGTCGAGGCGGCAGCGGCGCTGCACGACGCTCGACTGCACGGCATCACCTACTGGGAGGTGATGAGCTGGACCAACGCCGATTGGGCGCGTACCGGACGCCGCCAGGTGGAGGACGCCCTGGACGCGCTGCCCGCTCCCCCCGGCACCGGACTCTCGCCCCACGCGCCCTACTCGCTCGAGATCGAGCCGCTCCTGGAGATCCCGGACATCGTCAGAGAGCGCGGCGGCCGGATCCACATCCATCTCGGCGAGGCGGCGTTCGAGAGCGAGTTCGCGCACGAACAGGCGCACGCCTGGCACAAGGCCGGCCTCACGAGCTTCCAGGAGCTGCGGGATGCGGGCTTCGGCACCAGCGCGACGGAGTTCGTGGACCAGCTCGGGGTGCTCGGGCCGGACTGCCACATCGCTCATGGCGTCTACATGAGTGCCCGCGACCGCGCGATCCTGCGAGAGCGCCACACGAGCGTCGCACTGTGTCCGCGCTCCAACGCGGTGATCGGGCTCGAGGAGCCGCCGATCGCCGCATATCTGCGCGAGGGCAACCCCATCGCGGTGGGCACCGACTCCCTCTCGTCGAGCCCTTCCCTCGACCTGCTCGCGGACGTCGCAGAGCTGGCGCGCATCGCCCGCTCGCAGGGCTACACCGACCGCGACCTGCACGCGCGGCTCCTGAACGCGGCGACCCTCGGCGGTGCCCACGCCATGGGCATCGACGTGGGTCCGGATCGCACGGGGTACCTCGCGGTCGGCGCGCTCGCGGACCTCGCGTTCTTCGACGTGCCCTCCGGACCAGACGCCGTCGTGGAACTCGTCGAGGCCGGCGCCGGACGCGCCGCCGCGACCGTGATCGCCGGCGAATTGCGCCACGCGACACCGGCGTTCGATGCATCCCTTCCCGCGAACGGAGACACCGCGTGACAGACCCCATCCCCGCGACCGCCACCCGCCTCGGTCTGGAGCCGCACCCCGAGGGCGGCTGGTTCCGGCGCACCTGGACCAGCACGCATCCCGTGGAGACCGCGAACGGCACCCGCCCCGCCGCGACGTGCATCCACTACCTCCTCAGGGCTGACGAGTCCAGTGCCTGGCACGTGGTCTCCAGCGACGAGTTGTGGCTCTGGCACGGGCCGGGCCGTCTCGCGCTGCGCCTGGGCGGATCCGGGTCCGCGCCGGAGGAGGCCGAGACGATCGTGCTCGGACCGGACGACGCGGCGCAGGCCTTGGTCCCCGCAGGCGTATGGCAGGCCGCCCGGCCGCTGGACGACCTCGAAGTGCTCGTCTCCTGCTTCGTTTCGCCGGGTTTCGACTTCGCCGACTGGCGTCTCGCCGATTCCTCTACGGTATGAACGGGGCACCTGCGCCCGCCGTCGCACCCGCCCGCCCCCGCACCCGCACTCCAGGAGTCCTCGTGTCCCTCGCACCCGCCCTGCGCCGCACCGCCGTCATCGCGACGGTCGTCGCGTCCGCGCTCTCCCTCGCCGCCTGCAGCGGTGCCGCATCGTCTTCCGCGCCGTCCGCGGGCGCCGACGCCACCGGTGCTGCGCTGCAGACCGTCACCGCCGGCAAGCTCACGATCGCCACCGGAGACCCCGACTACGAGCCCTGGTTCGTCGACAACGACCCCGCCAACGGCAAGGGCTTCGAAGGCGCCGTCGCGAATGCGGTCGCCAAGGAGCTCGGCTTCTCCGACAAGCAGATCGTGTGGACGCGCACCGGGTTCGACGCCGCGATCGCACCCGGCCCCAAGGACTGGGACCTGAACATCCAGCAGTTCTCCATCTCCGAGGACCGCAAGAAGGCCGTCGACTTCTCGTCTTCCTACTACACGACCACCCAGGCCGTCGTCGCGGCGAAGGGCACCCCGGCGGCGACCGCCAAGACGGTCGCCGACCTCAAGAAGGCCAAGGTCGGCGTCGCCACGGGCACCACGAGCTACACCGTCGCGAAGGCGCAGCTCGGCACCGACAACCTCAGCGTCTTCAACTCGGTCGACGATGTCGTCCAGGCGCTCAAGGGCGGTCAGATCGATGCGATGATCACCGACCTGCCTGGCGCCTTCTACGTCACGGGCGCCCAGTTCGACAACGGCACGGTGATCGGGCAGTTCGCCGATGACAAGGGCGGCGACCAGTTCGCGTTCGTGCTTCCGAAGAACTCTGCGCTCACCCCGGCCGTCACCAAGGCCGTCGACGCGCTCAAGAAGAACGGCACGCTCGCGGAGCTGCAGAAGAAGTGGCTCAGCGAGGCCGTGAACGTCCCCGTCCTGAAGTGACCTCGCCTCTCGTCGACGCGGCGTGGCAGCCGAGCCCGCTCGAACTGTCCCGCCGCGCTCTGCGCCGTCGCGCCACGACGCGCTCCGTCCTGCTCGCGCTCCTGAGCACCCTCATCGTCACGGCGGTGCTCGTCGCCGTCGTCGCGAACACGCCGGGATGGACGGTCGTCCGGGAGACGTTCTTCGACCCGAAGATCGGGCTCGCCAGCGTGGGCCCGATCTTCCAGGGACTGCTGGTGAACCTGCTGGTGCTGGTGATCGCGGCGGTCTGCGTCGCGCTGCTCGGCACCCTGCTGGCGGTGCTGCGATCCTTGCGCGGGCCGGTGTTCTTCCCGCTCCGGCTGCTCGCGGCGGCGTACACCGACTTCTTCCGCGGAGTTCCGCTGCTCATCGTGCTGTACCTCGTCGGCTTCGGGATCCCCGCGCTCATGATCTTCCCGCGGATGCCCGCCATGTTCTGGGGCACGATCGCCCTCGTCATCAGCTACTCCGCCTACGTCGCGGAGGTGCTCCGCGCCGGCATGGAGGCGGTGCACCCCTCTCAGCGCGTCGCCGCGCGCTCGCTCGGTCTCACACACGGCCAGACCCTCCGGATCGTCGTGATCCCCCAGGGCGTGCGCAAGGTCGTCCCCGCCCTGATGAACGACTTCGTCTCGATGCAGAAGGACGTCGGACTCATTTCGGTGCTCGGCGCCGTGGACGCGGTCCGCGCTGCGCAGCTGCAGGTCGCCGAGACCTTCAACTTCACGCCGTACATCGTCGCCGGCCTGTTCTTCGTGATCCTGAGCTGGCCGATGATCCGGCTCACCGACATCGTCACCGCACGGCTCAACCGGCGCGAGCAGGCCGGAGGGATCGTATGACCGCCCCTGTGATCGAGGCGCTCGGCGTCCGGAAGCGCTTCGGAGATCACGACGTGCTGCGGGGCATCGATCTGGCCGTGGACGCGCACGAGGTCGTCGTGCTGATCGGCGCCTCCGGGTCCGGCAAGTCGACTCTGCTGCGCACGATGAACCTCATCGAGCGCGTCGACGACGGACAGATCCTGCTGTCCGGCACCGACATCACGGATCCGCGGATCGATGCAGATGCCGTCCGCGCCCGGATCGGCGTCGTCTTCCAGCACTTCAATCTGTTCCCGCACCTGACGGTGCTCGACAACATCACACTGGCCGCCCGCCGGGTGCACCGGATGGCGAAGGCGGACGCGGTCCGCCGCGGTCGGGAGCTTCTCACCGCGCTGGGCCTCGGGGACAAGGCCGACGCGTACCCGGACCGGCTCTCCGGCGGGCAGCAGCAGCGCGTGGCGATCGTGCGTGCGATCCTCACCGATCCTGAGCTCCTGCTTCTGGACGAGATCACGAGCGCCTTGGATCCGCAGCTCGTCGGAGAAGTGCTCGATCTCGTGCGCGAGCTCAAGCGGCGGGGCACGACCATCCTCATGGCCACCCACGAGATGTCGTTCGCGCGCGAGGTCGCCGACAGGGTCGTGTTCCTCAAGGACGGGGTCCTCGTGGAGCAGGGGCCGCCGACGCAGATCTTCGACGCGCCTCAGCATCCGGCGACGGCGGAGTTCCTGGCGCGCGTGACGCGCTGAGCGCGGCGCCGCGATCCCGGGGTGCGCGTCGTCCGGTCGCTCAGTCCGCAGACGATGGGCGGATCTCGGTCCACTCCGGGAACTTCGGGCGGCGACCGTCTCCTGAGGAGCGCCGGGTGACGCGCCGCTTGATCCACGGACCGACGTGCCGACGATAGTACGCGGGCGTGCTCAACGGCTCGGACTCCGCCGCCGCACGGGCATGCCACCAGTCCTCCGGAGCACCCGCCCCGACGGCGTCGAGTACCCGGGCCGCCACACGGTGGTGCCCGTTCGCGTTCATGTGCAGCCGGTCCTCTGACCAGTACTCCGGCCGGCTGAGTTCGCGGTCCGGCCAGTTCAGCGCCTGGACCACGTCCGGGCGGTCCTGGATCCGCCGCAGCACCGCCGCGGACAGCTCGTCGCCGCGCCGCTGGATGAGCGAGCTGAGCGGGAGTCGGGCCGAGGGGTTCGCGCCGCTCAGCACGATGAGCGTCGTGCCGGTCTCGTCGCATCGACGCAGGACGCGCGAGAACGCATCCGCGATGTGCTCGATGTCGGCGCGGGGACGCAGCATGTCGTTGCCGCCCGCGTTGAACGAGAGGTGCGTGGGCCGCAGCGCCAGGGCGGGCTCGAGCTGCTCCTCGACGACGGGCCAGGCCAGGCGGCCGCGGATCGCGAGGTTCGCGTACGAGATCGGCTCCCCGAGCGCGTCTGCCCAGCCCAGCGCCGCCAGGTCCGCCCAGCCGCGCACCGTTCCATCGGGCAGCTCGTCGCCGACGCCCTCGCTGAAGGAGTCGCCGATGGCGACGAATCGAACCGTTGTCACGTTCTCAGCCTACGACGGCCCCGTGTGCCCGGGTCGCTGCCGACCTGGGCTGAGCTGCACGGCCTCGGTGCGCCGCAGGTCGGTCAGTCGTCCGCCAGCAGGCGCCGCACGCGCGGGATCACCTCGGTGCCGTACAGCTCGATGCTGCGCATGAGCGCCGAATGCGCAGTGGTGCCGGTCGCGTACTTGAGGTCGAAGCGGCCGATGCCGAGGGTGCGCACGGTGTCCGCGATCTTGGCGGCCACCCGGTCCGGGGAACCCGCGTACACGGCGCCCTCCGGGCCGACCTCGTTCTGGAACTGCGCGCGGCTGTAGCCCGTGCCCCAGCCACGCTCCGCGCCGATCGTGTTGCGCATGGTCTCGAAGCCCGGATAGGCGGTGGACCACGCCTCCTCGTCGGTGTCGGCGATGTGTCCGGGCGAGTGCACGGCCACGGGGAGCGCCGGATTTCCGAAGGCGTCCACCGAGCGCTGGTACAGATCCACGAACGGACGGAACCGCGCGGCGGGCCCGCCGATGATCGCGAGCATGAGGCCGAGCCCGTGCCGGGCGACGCGCACGACGGATTCCGGCGAGCCGCCCACGCCCACCCAGGTGCGCATGCCCTTCTCCGTCTTGGGGAACACGTCCGCGTTCTCCAGGGGTGCGCGCACCGAGCCCTGCCAGCTCACCGGCTCCTCCTTGAGCAGCTCGACGAACAGCTCCAGCTTCTCCTCGAAGAGCCGGTCGTAGTCGCGCAGGTCGTAACCGAACAGCGGGAACGACTCGGTGAAGGATCCGCGCCCGAGCACGACCTCCGCCCGTCCGTTCGAGAGCGCATCCAGGGTTGCGAAGCGCTCGTACACCCGCACCGGGTCGTCCGAGCTCAGCACGGTGACGGCGGTGCCGAGGCGGAGACGTTCCGTGCGCGAGGCGATTGCGGCGAGCACCATCTCCGGGCTCGAGACGGCGAACTCGCGGCGGTGGTGCTCCCCCACCCCGAAGAAGTCGATGCCCACCTGGTCGGCCAGCGCGGCCTGCTCGACGATGTTGCGGATCGTCTGCGCCGCGGTGAGCGGCGTCCCGTCCTCGCCGACGGTGATGTCTCCGAAGGTGTCCAGCCCGAACTCGATGTCCATCCCGAGCCCCTTTCTATTCACCTGAATGAACTGAGGAGGGGTCGCGGGCATTCCCGCGACCCCTCCTCGGGTCTGCCGGGGCTCAGCCGACCTGGAAGACGGAGCGCAGCGTGTCGAGGCCGACGCCTCCCATGTCGAGTGCGCGCTTGTGGAACGCCTTGATGTCGAAGGCGTCGCCCTCGCGCTCCTTGACGGCATCACGCACCTGCTCCCAGATCCGCTGGCCGACCTTGTACGACGGCGCCTGGCCGGGCCAGCCCAGGTAGCGGTTCACCTCGAACTGACGGAACTCGTCCGACATGTTCACGTTGCGCCGCATCATGTCGAGCGCGTAGTCGTGGTCCCACACGCCGGATCCGTCCAGACGCGGCTTGCCGAGGTGCACGCCGATGTCGAGGACGACGCGCAGGGCGCGCATCCGCTGTCCGTCGAGCATGCCGAGCCGGTCCGCGGGGTCGTCGAGGTACCCGAGCTGCTCCATGAGGCGCTCGGCGTACAGCGCCCAGCCTTCGGCGTGGCCCGAGGTGCCGGCCAGCACGCGCCGCCAGGTGTTCAGCTCCGCGCGGTTGTACGTGGCCTGCGCGATCTGCAGATGGTGGCCCGGCACGCCCTCGTGGTACACCGTGGTGAGCTCGCGCCAGGTGTCGAACTCGGTGACGCCCTCCGGCACCGACCACCACATGCGGCCCGGGCGGGAGAAGTCGTCGGTCGGGCCGGTGTAGTAGATGCCGCCCTCCTGAGTCGGCGCGATCATGCACTCGAGGGTGCGGATCTGCTCGGGGATGTCGAAGTGGGTGGCGCCGAGCTCGGCGATCGCCCGGTCGCTCGTCTCCTGCATCCAGCGCTGCAGTGCATCCGTGCCGATGAGCTTGCGGGCCGGATCCGCCTCGAGGTGGGCGACGGCCTCCTCGACCGTGGCACCGGGGAGGATCTCGTTCGCGATGGCGGTCTGCTCCGCGACCATCCGGGCGAGCTCCTCACGTCCCCACTCGTAGGTCTCGTCCAGGTCGATCGTCGCGCCGAGGAAGCGCCGGGAAGCCAGCGCGTACAGGTCGCGGCCGACCGCGTCCTGCTCCCCTGCGACGGGGGCGAGCTCGGCACTGAGGAACGAGCGCAGCGCGTCGTATGCGACCCGCGCCGCCGCCGAGCGATCCGCGAGGTCGCGGGCCAGGCTCGCCGGCAGCTGCCCCTCCTCGGTCGCGGCCTCGGCGACGAACGCTGCGAAGAAACCGTCGTCGGCGGTGTAGCGGCCGATCTGCGTGGCGACCTCGACCACCTGGCGGCGTGCCGGGACGACGCCCTTCGCCATCCCCTCGCGCAGCGTCGCGACGTACCCCTCGAGGGCGGCCGGGATCGCGCCGAGCCGTTCGGCGATCACGCTCCAATCGTCGGCGGTGGCGGTCGGCATGAGGTCGAAGGCCTGGCGCACGTCCTGGGCCGGGGACGCGATCACGTTGAGGTCGCGCAGATGCCACTGGGCGTCGTGCTGCTCGATCGCGAGCCGGAGCTCCGCGGAGAGATCGGTCTTCGTGACGCGGTCGATCTCGTCGACCGGCTCCTGCGCGTCCAGCTCCGCGAGCACGCGCCGGGTCTCGGCGATCGCGTGCTCGTGGCCGGCGGGGCTGAAGTCGTCGAGACGACCGTTCACCTCGTTGCGGCCGATGTAGGTGCCGAGGATCGGCGAGAGCTCGGTCAGGGTGTCGACCCAGCGTTCGGCGATCTGATCGATGGCGGAGGGCGTGCGCGTCGTGGGCTGCTCTGCGGTCATCCCACGATGCTATCCGCGGATCCGGCCCCGTTCCATGGAACGACGCGTCCCTGCCGGGCGGGTCGCGAACCGGAGCCGGCCGCTCACCGCGCGGCTCTCACCGCGCGGCTCTCAGTGCGCCGCCTCGTTCCAGTCGGCGCCCCGGCCGACCTGCACATCCAGCGGCACCGACAGGTCCGCCGCGCCCGCCATGCGCTCGCGCACGATCCGCTCGGTCGCGTCCCACTCCCCCGGAGCCACTTCGACGACGAGTTCGTCGTGGATCTGCAGCAGCACCCGCGATGACATGCCCTGATCGAGCAGGTCGGCGTGGATGCGGAACAGCGCGATCTTCATGATGTCGGCCGCGCTGCCCTGGATGGGGGCGTTGAGCGCTGCTCGCTCGGCGTTCTCCCGGAGCACCCGGTTCGGGCTGACGAGGTCGGGGAACGGCCGCCGGCGGCCGAAGATCGTCTCGGTGTAGCCGACCTCCTTCGCCGCGAGCACCGAGGCGCGCAGGTAGTCGCGCACGGCGCCGAACCGCGCGAAGTACTCCATCATGAGCTGCTTCGCCTCGGACTGCTCGATGCGCAGCTGCTTGGACAGGCCGAAGGCGCTCAGCCCGTACACGAGCCCGTAGGACATCGCCTTGACCTTGGTCCGCATCGCGGGGGTCACGTCCTCCGGCTCCACGCCGAACACGCGCGCGCCCACGAAGCGGTGCAGGTCCTCACCCGAGTTGAAGGCCTCGATCAGACCCTCGTCTCCAGACAGGTGCGCCATGATCCGCATCTCGATCTGCGAATAGTCGGCGGTGAGGAGCGTCTCGTAGCCCTCCCCCACCTGGAAGGCGCTGCGGATGCGGCGGGACTCCTCGGTGCGGACGGGGATGTTCTGCAGGTTCGGGTCGGTGCTGCTGAGCCGGCCGGTCTGGCTGCCCGTCTGCACGTACGTGGTGTGGATGCGGTGATCGGCGCGGATCGCGGTGTCGAGCGACTCGATGATCTGCCGCAGTTTGGTCGCCTCACGGTGCTGCAGCAACAGGTCGAGGAACGGATGCGGATTGGTCTCCTGGAGATCCGCGAGAACGGCGGCGTCCGTGGAATAGCCGGTCTTGGTCTTGCGCGTCTTCGGCAGCTCGAGCTGGTCGAACAGCACCTCCTGGAGCTGCTTCGGCGAGCCCAGGTTCACCTCGCGGCCGATGATCTCGAACGCCGCCTGCGCGATGCCGCCGGCGCGTTCGCCCAGCTCGTGGGAGAAGCCGGAGAGGATCTCGTGCGACACGGCGACGCCGGCGAGCTCCATGTCTGCCAGCGTGATGAGCGTGGGGAGCTCGATCTCGCGGAGCACCCGGTCCACGCTCTCCGGGACGTCCGCCCGCAGCGCCGCGGCCACGCGGGCCGTGAACCAGGCGAGCTGCGCGGGAGACGCGCCCTCGGTCTCGGGCACGAGCTGGGTGGGATCCGCCTCGGGCAGCTTCTCGCCCAGGTAGCGGTCGACGAGGTCGGCGAGCGTCTTGTCCGGGTAGCTGGGCCGCAGCAGCCAGCCGGCGAGGTTCGTGTCATAGGCGAGGCCGCCGAGACGCACCCCTGCCGTGTGCAGCGCCTTCACCTGCGGCTTGGCGTCGTGAAACACCTTCGGCGCCGGGGAAGCCAGCCAATCGCCGAGCGCCGCCTGCACCGCCGGATCCCAGGACAGCTCGACCAGGTCGTCGCCGTGCGCGAGGCCGACGCGCCGCGGGAGCCCGCCGGACACGGTCACCTCGACGGCGACCTCGCCCGTGGCACCGGCGAGCCACGCCGAGGCGGCCTCCGCCGTGAGCTCGGAGGCGGCGGGAATCACGACGGCCGCGGACGGCTCCAGTGCAGGGGCGTCCTCGCCGACCGCCTCGAACACGCGCGGCAGCAGTGTGCGGAACTCCAGGCGCGCGAAGATGTCGCGCACCGCCTGTGCGTCGATCGGCCGGGTCGCCAGATCCGCGGGGCCGACCTCGAGCTCGACGTCCTGCAGCAGGCGGTTGAGCTTGCGGTTGCGGCGCACATCCTCGATGTGCTCGCGGAGATTGCCGCCGACGACGCCCTTGATCTCGTCGGCGCGCTCGAGCAGCGCGTCGAGCGACCCGAACTGGGTGAGCCACTTCACGGCCGTCTTCTCGCCCACCTTCGGCACGCCGGGCAGGTTGTCGCTGGTCTCCCCGACCAGCGCGGCGATGTCGGGATACTGCTCGGGGCGCACGCCGTAGCGCTCCTGCACCGCGATCGGGTCGTAGCGCTTCAGCTGAGACACGCCCTGCACGTTCGGGTAGAGCAGGGTCACGTCGTCGCTGACGAGCTGGATGGTGTCGCGGTCGCCGGAGACCACGAGAACGTCGTAGCCCTGCGCCGTGCCCTGAGCGGCGAGGGTCGCGAGGATGTCGTCGGCCTCGATCCCCTCCTTGGTGAGCACGGGGATCGACATCGCGGCGAGGCAGTCCTGCAGCAGCGGGATCTGACCGCGGAACTCGGAGGGCGTCTCCGAGCGGGTGGCCTTGTACTCCGGATACTCCTCGGTGCGGAACGAGTGGCGGGAGGTGTCGAACGCGATCGCCATGTGGGTCGGCCGCTCCGCCTTGATGAGGTTCACCAGCATCGACAGGAACCCGTAGATCGCGTTCGTGTGCTGGTTGTCCTTGGTGGTGAAGTTCTCCACCGGGAGGGCGAAGAACGCCCGGTATGCGAGCGAATGGCCGTCGACGACCATGAGAGTAGGCTTTGCGGAGTCCGTCACCACTTCAGCCTAACGACAGCGGCGGACATCGATTCGAGGAGGATCCGAGTGACCGACCCGGCCGACACGAGCACCGTACAGCGCAGCCCCGGCTTGGACTGGGCGGCGGAGCGCGGCATGGGAGCGCTGGCCGAGAAGATGGGCCTGCGCTGGGTCGAGTTCTCGGTCGACCGGTGCGTCGCGACCATGCCCGTCGAGGGGAACACCCAGCCGGTCGGGCTCATGCACGGCGGGGCATACGTCGTGCTCGGCGAGTCGCTGGGATCGATGGCCGCCAACCTGCACGCCGGTCCGGGACGTCTCGCCGTGGGCGTCGACATCAATGCGACGCACACCCGCTCCGCGACGAGCGGCGTGGTCACCGGCGTCTGCACGCCCGTCCATCTGGGGCGCAGCATCACGGTGCACGAGATCGTCGTGAGCGATGAGCAGGGCCGCCGCTGCTCGACGATCCGGATCACGAACATGATCAAGGACCTGCCCGACGCACGCTGACGGACGCGCTCAGGGGCTTCCGTCGACGGGATCCTCCAGGATCCGCTGGAACAGCAGATGGTCCTGCCACTCCCCTGCGATGCGCAGGTAGCGCGGAGCGAGGCCGATCTCGGTGAATCCGGCGGCGCGGAGCACCCGCTGCGATGCGACGTTGTGCACGAGCGTCGCCGCCTGCACCCGGTGCAGGCCGATCTCGTCGCGCGCCTGTGCGCACACCGCCTGCACGGCCCTGCGCATGATGCCCCGACCCGACGCGTCCTCGTCGATCCAGTAGCCGAGATGAGCGCTCCAGAACGCGCCGCGCACGATGTCTCCGAGGTTCACGCGGCCCACGATGCGGCCACCCGCATCGGAGAGCACGAACGCCGCGCTGCGGCCGTCCGCGACGCTGCGCAGAGACTCCTCCACGAGAGCGTGCTGGCGCTCTGTAGTGAAGAAGTCCTCAGACCGGAAGGGCTCCCACGGCGCGAGGCGCGCACGGTTGCGCGTGTAGGCCGCCGCGAGCTCAGCGCCGTCTCCCGGCAGAAGCGGGCGGAGCAGGATCCCGTCGCCGAGATCCACGCCCTTACTTCTTGGGGGCGAGCTGCTCGATGATCGCCTTCGCCACATCCTGCATGGTCAGGCGACGGTCCATCGACGCCTTCTGGATCCAGCGGAAGGCCTCGGGCTCACTCAGGCCCATCTTCTCGTTGAGCAGGCCCTTGGCGCGGTCGACGAGCTTGCGGGTCTCGAAGCGCTCGACCATGTCGGCGACCTCGGCCTCGAGCGTGATGATCTGCTCGTGACGGGCGAGGGCGATCTCGATCGCCGGCAGCAGGTCGTTCGGGGTGAACGGCTTCACCACGTAGGCGAGGGCTCCGGCCTCGCTCGCCCGCTCGACGAGCTCCTTCTGGCTGAACGCGGTGAGGAGCACGACCGGGGCGATGTTGCCCTTGTGCAGCTTCTCGGCGGCGCTGATGCCGTCCAGCTGCGGCATCTTCACGTCCATGATGACCAGGTCGGGACGCAGCTCGGTCGCGAGCTGCACGGCCGTCTCCCCGTCGCCGGCCTCGCCGACCACGTCGAAGCCGTTGTCACGGAGGATCTCGACGATGTCGAGGCGGATCAGCGACTCGTCCTCGGCGACGACGACGCGTCGCGGAGCGGACGAGGCGGGCTGCTCAGGCTGCTGCTCTTCAGTCACGGATCCATCCTATCGGACACGCGTTTCGGTTCACGCGAACCATGGTGCCGGCGGTGGGACTCGAGTCCCACCGGGCCCTCTCCGCACGTCGCATGCGCGACGCACGGAGCCTCTGGCCGGCGGGGCCCTGGGGATCGACGTGCCCCACGCCGAACCAAGGAGAGCGTTTCGCGGCGGCCATGCGGCCACCCCGAAACGCTCTTGGTGCCGGCGGTGGGACTCGAACCCACACGTCCTTTCGGACAAAGCATTTTGAGTGCTCCGCGTCTGCCATTCCGCCACGCCGGCCCGGATCGACCCTAGCGCATCCCGGAGACGACGAACGCCGGCCCCGTGAGGGGCCGGCGTTCTCGAGTGCGCTCAGCCGTTGTTCGCCTGATAGATCGGCGCCGCGCCGTGCACGGTGTCGCCGACCCGGTGGATGCGCAGGTCGTTCGTGGATCCGACGATCCCGGGAGGGGATCCGGAGATCACGACGACCTTGTCGCCCACCTCGGCCAGGCCGGAGCCGAGCAGGTGCTCGTCGACCTGGTGGAACATCATGTCGGTGTGCGGCACGAAGTTCACGAGGCTCGTGCGCACTCCCCAGGTGACGGCGAGACGACGGCGGATGCCGGGGTCGGGCGTGTACGCCAGCATCGGGATGCGAGAGCGCAGGCGTGCCAGGCGGCGGGCGGAGTCGCCCGACTGGGTGAACACGCAGAGGTACTTGGCCTCGACGAACTCCGCCACCTCGAGCGCCGCGAGGGTGATCGCGCCACCCTGTGTGCGCGGCTTGGTGGTCAGCGGCTGGATCCGCTCCAGGCCGTGGTCCTCGGTGGACTCGATGATGCGCGCCATGGTCTCCACGACGATGACCGGGTACTCGCCGACGCTGGTCTCACCGGAGAGCATCACCGCGTCGGCGCCGTCGAGCACCGCGTTGGCGACGTCGGAGGTCTCGGCACGGGTGGGGACCGGGCTGGAGATCATCGACTCGAGCATCTGCGTGGCGACGATGACCGGCTTGGCCATGCGGCGGGCGAGCTCGACCGCGCGCTTCTGCACGATCGGCACGGCCTCCAGCGGCAGCTCGACACCCAGGTCTCCACGGGCGACCATGATCCCGTCGAACGCGTCGACGATCTCCTCGAGGTTGTCGACGGCCTGCGGCTTCTCGATCTTCGCGATGACGGGCACCTTCACGCCCTCTTCGGCCATGATCTCGTGCACGCGGGTCACGTCCGCCGCGTCCCGGACGAACGACAGGGCGATGAGATCGGCGCCGGTGCGCAGACCCCAGCGCAGGTCGTCCTCGTCCTTCTCACTCAGGGCGGGGACGCTGACGGCGACGCCCGGCAGGTTGATGCCCTTGTTGTTCGACACCGCGCCCGCGACGACCACGCGCGTCGTGACGACGGTGCCGTCGGTGTCGACGACCTCGACGCGGACCTTGCCGTCGTCGATGAGGAGGAAGTCTCCGGGCTTGACGTCCTGCGGGAGGCCCTTGAACGTCGTGCCGCAGATCTCCTTGTTCCCGATGATGTCCTCGGTGGTGATCTTGAAAATGTCGCCGACCGCGAGCTCGTAGGGGCCCGCCTCGAACTTGCCGAGACGGATCTTCGGACCCTGCAGATCGACCAGCACGGCGACGGCGCGACCGGAGTCCTCGGCGGCGCGGCGCACGTTGGCGTAGTTGTTCTCGTGCACCGAGTAGTCGCCATGGCTCAGGTTCAGTCGGGCGACGTCGACGCCTGCATCGATGAGGGCCCGCACCGTCTCATATGTCGAGGTTGCTGGGCCAAGAGTGGCCACGATTTTGGCACGTCTCAATGCGTTCTCCGATAGCTGTCAGGGGGGATGGAAGTCAGGCCTCGCGGCCGGGCCAAGCCTACGCGGGCTGGAGCCCGATCGCGACATCGGTCGGGCGGACGGGCGCCGGCAGCACCGTGGACCCCATGAGATGACGGTCGACGGCGGCGGCCGCCGCGCGTCCCTCGGCGATGGCCCACACGATGAGGGACTGACCGCGCCCGGCATCGCCGGCGACGAACACGCCGGGGATCGTGGACGCGTAGTCCTCATCGCGGCGGAACGCGCCGCGCTCGGTGCGCTGCGGCGCCTCCTCGCCGAACGAGTCGTGCTCGGGACCGGTGAAGCCCATGGCGATGAGCACCAGATCCGCCGGGATCTCGCGCTCCGTGCCGCTCTTGGGCACGCGGCGGCCGTCGACGAACTCGGTCTCGGCGACGCGCAGCGCGCGCACCTCGCCGGCCTCGTTGCCGAGGAACTCCACGGTCGAGGCCAGGTACATCCGCTCGCCGCCCTCCTCGTGGGCGGACTGCACCTCGAACACGGTCGGCATCATCGGCCACGGCTGGTGGTCCGGCCGGTGTGCGGAGGGCTGGCGTCCGATCGCGAGGTTCGTGACGCTCAGCGCGCCCTGGCGGTGCGCGGTGCCGATGCAGTCGGCGCCGGTGTCGCCGCCGCCGATCACGATGACGTGCTTGCCCTCGGCCGAGATCTGGTTCGGCACCGGGTCGCCGGCGACGGCCTTGTTCGACTCCACGAGGTATTCCATCGCGAAGTGCACGCCGTCGAGGTCGCGGCCCGGAATGGCGAGGTCGCGCGGCAGCGTGGCGCCGGTGGCGATGAGCACGGCGTCGTACCGGGCGCGCAGGTCGTCCCAGCTGATGTCGGTGCCGATGTTGACCCCCGCACGGAACCGGGTGCCCTCCTCGGACATCTGGCGCAGGCGTGCGTCCAGGTGGGACTTCTCCATCTTGAAGTCGGGGATGCCGTAGCGCAGCAGGCCGCCGATGCGGTCGTCCCGCTCGAACACGGCCACGGTGTGACCGGCGCGCGTGAGCTGCTGCGCCGCCGCGAGTCCGGCGGGACCGGATCCGACGACGGCGACGGTCTTGCCCGTCAGGCGTGCCGGCGGCTGCGCCTCGACCCATCCGGAGGCGAACGCCTCGTCGATGATCGAGACCTCGATCTGCTTGATCGTCACCGCGGGCTGGTTGATGCCGAGCACGCAGGCGCTCTCACAGGGCGCCGGGCACAGCCGCCCGGTGAACTCCGGGAAGTTGTTCGTCGCGTGCAGGCGCTCGATCGCCGCCCGGCCCTCGCCGCGCCAGGTGAGGTCGTTCCACTCCGGGATGAGGTTGCCCAGCGGGCAGCCCTGGTGGCAGAACGGCACACCGCAGTCCATGCAGCGGCTGGCCTGGCGGCGGAGCACGGCCGAATCACCCGGCTCGTACACCTCCTTCCAGTCCATGATGCGGACCGGGACGGGCCGGCGTGCGGGGAGCTCGCGCTCCGTGACTTTCAGGAAGCCCTTGGGATCAGCCACCGGTCACCTCCAGGATGCGGTTCCAGACGATGGAGCCGTCGGGGTCGATCCCCTCGGCCTCTGCTTCTGCCCTCGTGCGCAGCACGGCCGCGTAGTCGCGGGGCAGGATCTTCGTGAAGGAGGCGGCGAAATCGTCGTCCTCCAGGATCTCCGCGGCGAGCGGGGATCCGGTGCGCTCCAGGTGCTGCGCGAGCAGTTCGCGCAGCTCCTGCGCGTCCACCTCGTCGAGCGCGAGCAGCTCCAGCTCGCCGGAGTTCAGCGACAGCGGGTTCACGCGCTCGGTGTGCAGGCCGCGCACGTAGGCGATGCCGCCGGACATGCCGGCGCCGAGGTTGCGGCCCGTGCTGCCGAGGATCACCGCGACGCCACCGGTCATGTACTCGAGCGCGTGGTCGCCCACGCCCTCGGCGACCGCCGTCGCGCCCGAGTTGCGGACCAGGAATCGCTCTCCGACCACACCGGAGATATGGATCGTGCCGCTCGTCGCGCCGTAGCCGATCACGTTGCCCGCGATCACGTTGCGGTGCGGCTCGAATGTTGCATCGCGGTGCGGGCGGATCGTGATCTCGCCGCCGGAGAGGCCCTTGCCGACGTAGTCGTTGGCGTCGCCCTCGAGCGTGATCGAGATGCCGCGGGGCAGGAACGCGCCCAGCGACTGGCCGGCGGTGCCGTGCAGGGAGATGCTGATCGTGCCGGCAGGCAGACCCTCTCCTCCGTGGCGCACGGTCACCTCGTGGCCGAGCATGGTGCCCACGGCCCGCTCGGTGTTGCGGATGGGCAGGTCGAACGTCACGGGCGTGCCGTGCTCGATCGCGTCGCGCGCCGCCGTGAGCAGGGGCGCGTCGAAGTGCTTCTCCAGCTCGTGGTCCTGCGTGCGGGCGCTGCGACGCGGCTCGTGCGCCGGGAACGCGGGGCCCTCCAGCACGGGCTCGAGGTCGAGGCCGTCCGCCTTCCAGTGCCGGATGGCGGCGTCGGTGCGGAGCAGGTCGGTGCGCCCGATGATCTCGTCGAGGCTGCGGAAGCCGAGTGCGGCCAGGTGCTCGCGCACCTCCTCCGCGATGAACTCCATGAAGTTCACGACGAACTCGGGCTTGCCGGTGAAGCGCTCGCGCAGCACCGGGTTCTGCGTGGCCACGCCCACCGGGCAGGTGTCCAGGTGGCAGACCCGCATCATGATGCAGCCGCTGACCACCAGCGGGGCGGTGGCGAAGCCGAACTCCTCGGCGCCCAGGAGCGCGCCGATGATGACGTCGCGCCCGGTCTTGAGCTGGCCGTCCACCTGCACCACGACGCGGTCGCGCATGCCGTTGAGCATGAGCGTCTGCTGGGTCTCCGCCAGGCCCAGCTCCCACGGGGTGCCGGCGTGCTTGAGCGAGTTCAGCGGGCTCGCGCCCGTGCCGCCGTCGTGGCCGGACACGAGCACCACGTCGCTGAGCGCCTTGGCGACACCCGCCGCGACCGCGCCGATGCCGGACTGGCTCACCAGCTTGGTGTGGATCCGGGCGTCCGGGTTGGCCCGCTTCAGGTCGAAGATGAGCTGCTTCAGATCCTCGATCGAGTAGATGTCGTGGTGCGGCGGCGGGGAGATGAGGCCCACGCCCGGCGTCGCGTGCCGGGTGCGCGCGATCCACGGGTACACCTTCTGCGGCGGTAGCTGACCGCCCTCACCGGGCTTGGCGCCCTGGGCGAGCTTGATCTGGATGTCGTCGGCCTCGGTGAGGTACTGGCTGGTCACGCCGAACCGGCCGGACGCGACCTGCTTGATCGCACTGCGGCGCTCCGGGTCGACGAGACGCTCCGGATCCTCACCGCCCTCGCCGGTGTTCGACTTCGCACCGAGCCGGTTCATCGCGATCGCGAGCGTCTCGTGCGCCTCCTGCGAGATGGAGCCGTAGCTCATCGCGCCGGTGGAGAAGCGCTTCACGATCGCCGACACCGGCTCGACCTCGTCGATCGGAACCGGCGGGCGCTCCCCCGTGCGCAGCTCGAACAGCCCGCGCAGGGTCTTCAGCTCCCTGGCCTGGTCGTCCACGAGCCGTGTGTACTCGCGGAAGATGTCGTATCGCCGCGTGCGCGTGGAGTGCTGCAGCCGGAACACCGTCTCCGGGTTGAAGAGGTGGGGCGAGCCGTCACGGCGCCACTGGTACTCGCCGCCGGTCCAGAGCCGCTCGTGCGCGCGCGCCGCGGCGTCCTCAGGATAGGCGAAGTCGTGCCTGGCCTGGTTCTCGGCGTAGATGTCCTGGATGCCGATGCCGCCGAGCTTCGTCTCGGTGCCGGTGAAGTACGCGTCGACCAGCTCCTGGCTCAGGCCCACGGCCTCGAACACCTGCGCGCCGGCGTAGGAGCTGACCGTGGAGATGCCCATCTTGGACATGATCTTCAGCACGCCCTTGCCGAGCGCGTAGATGAGGTTGCGGACCGCCTTCTCCGGCGTGATGCCGGTGATGTAGCCCGTGCGCACGAGGTGCTCGACGGTCTCCATCGCGAGGTACGGGTTGACGGCCGAGGCGCCGTAGCCGATGAGCGTGGCCACGTGGTGCACCTCGCGCACGTCGCCGGCCTCGACGATCAGGCCGACCTTCATCCGGTTCTCGCGCCGGATGAGGTGGTGGTGGACGGCGGAGAGCATGAGCAGCGACGGGATCGGCGCGAGGTCCTTGTTGGAGTCGCGGTCGCTGAGGATGATCAGCTCCGCGCCCCGCTCGATGGCCTCGTCGACCTCGGCGCACATCTCGTCGAGGCGCCGCGCGAGCGACTCCGGACCGGCGTCCACGTGGTACAGGCCCTTGATCGTCGCGCTGGAGCGCTCCGGACGCGCCTTGTCGATGTGACGGAGCTTGGCGAGCTCGTCGTTGTCGATGACGGGGAAGTCCAGCACGATCGTGCGGGCGTGCTCGGGGCCCCAGTCGAGCAGGTTGCGCTCCGGGCCGAGCCCCAAGGACAGGTTGGTGACGACCTCTTCGCGGATCGCGTCCAGCGGCGGGTTCGTCACCTGCGCGAACTGCTGCACGAAGTAGTCGAAGAGCAGTCGGGGCCGCTCCGACAGCACCGCGATGGGGGTGTCGCTGCCCATGGCGCCGAGCGGCTCGACGCCGGTCTGCCCCATCGGCGTGAGCAGGATCCGCACCTCCTCCTCCGTGTAGCCGAAGGTGCGCTGGCGGCGCGTGATGGACGCGACGGGGTGCACGATGTGCTCGCGCTCGGGGAGGTCGGCGAGACGCACGCGCCCCTCGTCCAGCCACTCCTGCCAGGGGTGCAGCTCGGCGAGCTCGCGCTTGACCTCTTCATCCTCGACGATGCGGCGCTGCGCGGTGTCCACGACGAACATCGTGCCGGGCTGCAGGCGTCCGCGGCGCTTGATGCGCTCGGGAGCGAACTCCAGCACACCGGTCTCGCTGCCGATGACGACAAGGCCGTCGGTGGTCTCGGTCCAGCGCCCGGGGCGCAGACCGTTGCGGTCGAGGGTGGCGCCCACCACGGTGCCGTCGGTGAAGATGAGGGCGGCAGGGCCGTCCCACGGCTCCATCTGGTTCGAGTGGTACTCGTAGAAGGCGCGCAGACCCGGATCCAGATCCGTCTGGCGCTCCCAGGCGGCGGGAACCATCATCATCACGGCGTGCGGCAGGCTGCGCCCGGTGAGCGTGAGCAGCTCGAGCACCTCATCGAAGGAGGCCGAGTCGCTGGCACCCGGGGTGCAGATCGGCAGCAGGGGGCGGATGTCGCCGAGCAGCTCGGACTCGAGCTGGGACTGGCGCGCGCGCATCCAGTTGCGGTTGCCGCCGACCGTGTTGATCTCGCCGTTGTGGGCGAGCATGCGCAGCGGCTGCGCGAGGGGCCACGACGGGAACGTGTTGGTCGAATAGCGCGAATGCACGACGGCGAGCTCGGAGGCGAAGCGCTCGTCCTGCAGATCCGGGTAGAACGGCTCCAGCTGCAGCGTGGTGACCATGCCCTTGTAGCCGAGCGTGCGCGCCGACAGCGACACGAAGTACGCGTCGAGCTCGTGGCCGGCGCGCTTGCGCAGACGGTATGCGACGCGGTCCAGGGCGATGCCGGACAGCGCCTCGGCGGATCCGGTCGCGGGGCGCGAGACGAAGAGCTGTTCGAACGCCGGGCGCGCCTCGTCGGCGAGCTTGCCGAGGTGCTGGTTGGCCGTGGGCACCTCGCGCCAGCCGAGGACGGTCAGGCCCTCTTCTGCGGCGATCCGCTCGATGCCCGCCTTCTGCTCGCGGCGTGCGCGGGAGTCGAGCGGGAGGAACGCGAGCCCGGCGGCGTACTCCCCCACCGGGGGCAGGGCGAAGGGGACGACCGCCCGCAGGAAGGCGTCCGGCATCTGGGTCAGGATCCCGGCGCCGTCACCGGTTCCCGCGTCGGATCCGATCGCGCCGCGGTGCTCGAGGTTGCGCAGCGCCTCGAGGGCGAGCGCGATGATGTCGTGTCCCGGCTCCCCGCGAAGCGTTGCGACCATGGCCAGGCCGCAGGCGTCCTTCTCGAACGCGGGGTTGTACATCCCCTGTTTCGGGGGGTAGGCGCCGGAAGCGCCGGTGGGAGGCTGGAAGTGCACCAGTCACCGTCCTCAGAATTCGGATGAAACCGGGGACGTCATCGGCCCGCTCGTTCAGTGCGTGTTTCCCGGCGGACGTGCGTCCGCCGCAGCGAGGCTCCTGTCGGTGCCGTTCTCAGGGGCGGGAGGCGGCGCTCGTGGCGTTCGCCTCCTCGCGATTCCCGTCGGACTGAGGCTCGCTCAGGTCGACGAAATCATCGGGGTTTTGCGATTCTACCGCAGGGTCACGCGGCTCCCGACCGGGCTGGTACGGCGAGGGCTCGAAGCCGGGGTGGCGGCGCGTCTGCACGAAGAGGATCACGATGCCCAGCACGACGCCGAGCAGCGCCGCCCAGACGTTGGTGCGCAGGCCGAGGTAGATCTCGCTGGGATCGATGCGGATCGATTCCCACACCATGCGCCCCGCGCCGTACCAGATCAGGTAGACGGCGAACAGCTTGCCCCACTGCAGGTGCAGCTTGTGGCCGATCCAGAGTAGGAAGATGCAGCCGAGCGTGTTCCAGATCACCTCGTACAGGAAGGTCGGGTGGAACAGGGTCCCCGGGGCGAGCCCAGGAGGGAACGCCGCGTTGGTGGACTCGATCTCGAGCCCCCACGGCAGGTCGGTGGGAAGGCCGAACAGCTCGTGGTTGAACCAGTTGCCGAAGCGTCCGAACGCCTGCGCGAGGATCAGCCCGGGCGCGAGGGCGTCGGCGAAGGCCGAGAAGCGCACGCCGGTCCACTTGCAGCCCAGCCACGCGCCGATCGCACCTCCGATGAGGGCGCCGAAGATGGCGATGCCGCCCTCCCAGATCGCCCACACCGACCCCGGCTCGAACGGGTTCCAGGTGTTCTTCCCCGGGCCGAAGTAGAACCCGGGGTGGGTCAGCACGTGGAAGATCCGCGCGCCGATGATCGCGAGCGGCACGGCGATGATGCAGATGTCCACCACGACCCAGCGCTCCGCCCCGCGCTTGGTGAGGCGGTGGTTGGTCATCAGCGTGGCCACGATGATGCCGGCGATGATGCACAGGGCGTAGTAGTGGATCGTCAGCGGTCCGACGGAGAACGACCCGCTCGGCGGGCTCGGGATGCTGGCGGGCACGCCGATGACGGCAGCGTCGGAGAGGGCACTGTGGAGCGCGAAGGGCATGATCACGAGTCTACGTCGTCAGCGCGCGCTCACCGTGCGCGCGACGTGCCCGTGGCGAGCTCCCGGGTCACCTCGGCGAGGCGCTCCACTCCCCCGTCCCTGAGCGCGCGCACGAGCGCGGTGCCCACGATCGCGCCGTCGGCGTACTCCAGCACTCCGGCGATCTGATCGGCCGTGGAGATGCCGATGCCGACGCAGGCGCGGGAAGCGCCGTGCTCGCGCAGGCGGCCGACGAGGGTGCGTGCTGCCTTGTCGAGCTCCGCGCGCTCCCCCGTGATGCCCATCGTGGACACCGTGTACACGAAGCCCGTCGAGCTGGATGCGACCAGGTCGAGGCGCTCGTCCGTGGACGTGGGCGCGGCGAGGAAGATCCGGTCGAGCCCGGTGCGCTCGCTCGCGGCGATCCACTCCGGGGCGGCCTCGGGCGTGATGTCGGGCGTGATGAGGCCGGCACCGCCCGCGGCCAGAAGGTCGTCGGCGTAGCGGTCGACGCCGTACTGCAGGACGGGGTTCCAGTACGTCATCACGACGACCGGCGCGTCCACGGCATCGGTGATCGCCTTCACCGCGGTGAACAGGTCGCGCATCCGGAAGCCGGCGGCGAGGGCCGCCTGGGTGGCTTCCTGGATGATCGCACCGTCCATCACCGGGTCGCTGTAGGGCGGACCGAGTTCGATGATGTCGACGCCGTTGCGGGCGAGCGCGATGGCCGCGTCGATGCTCGTCTGAAGGTCCGGGAACCCCACCGGCAGGTAGCCGATGAAGGCGCCGCGGCCGGCGTCGTGCGCACGCTGGATCGCGTCTTCGACGCGGCTCATCCCTGGGCTCCGTTCTCGGCGGCGGCGCCGTCATACAGCCCGAAGTAGCGGGCGGCGGTGTCCATGTCCTTGTCGCCGCGTCCGGAGAGGCACACGGCGAGGATCGCGTCCTGGCCGAGCTCGCGGCCGATCCGGATCGCCCCGGCGAGGGCGTGCGCGGATTCGATCGCGGGGATGATGCCCTCGGTGCGGCTGAGCAGGCGCAGCGCCTGCATCGCCTCGTCGTCGGTCGCCGGGATGTACTCGGCGCGGCCGATCGCGGCGAGCCAGGAGTGCTCCGGCCCCACGCCCGGGTAGTCGAGGCCGGCCGAGATCGAATGCGACTCGATGGTCTGGCCGTCCTCGTCCTGCAGCACGTAGGTGCGGGCGCCGTGCAGCACCCCGGGGCGACCGCGCTCGATGGACGCGGCGTGCTTCGGGGTGTCGACGCCGTCGCCGGCAGCCTCCACGCCGTACAGGCGAACCTCGGCGTCGTCGAGGAACGCATCGAACATGCCGATCGCGTTGGATCCGCCGCCCACGCATGCCAGCACGGCGTCCGGCAGGCGTCCTGCCTCCTCCAGCAGCTGCCGGCGAGCCTCCTCGCCGATGATCTTCTGGAAGTCGCGGACCATCGCCGGGAACGGGTGCGGCCCCGCCGCGGTACCGAAGATGTAGTTGGTCGTCTCGACGCTCGCGACCCAGTCGCGGTACGCGTCGTTGATCGCGTCCTTGAGCGTGCGGGAGCCGGTCGTGACCGGCACGACCTCCGCACCCAGCAGTCGCATCCGCGCGACGTTCAGCGCCTGGCGCTCGGTGTCGACCTCGCCCATGTAGATCGTGCAGTCCAGGCCGAACAGCGCGGCGGCAGTGGCGGTCGCCACACCGTGCTGGCCTGCGCCGGTCTCCGCGATCACGCGGGTCTTTCCCAGGCGCTTGGTGAGCAGCGCCTGTCCGAGCACGTTGTTGATCTTGTGGGATCCGGTGTGGTTGAGGTCCTCGCGCTTGAGGAAGATCCGCGCACCACCGGCGTGCTCGGCGAACCGCGGCACCTCGGTGATCGGCGAGGGACGCCCCGCATAGGAGTGCAGGAGCGCCGCGAGCTCCGCCTGGAAGGCCGGGTCGGCGATCGCCTCCTGGTACGCCACGGTGAGCTCGTCGATCGCGGCGATGAGCGACTCGGGCATGAACCGCCCGCCGAAGTCGCCGAAGAACGGGCCCGGCTGGTCGCGCAGACTCTGGGACGTGTCGCTGTCGGTCATGATCCGGCCTCCAGGAAGGCGTGCAGGGTGGCGACCGGATCGCCGGTGACGAGCGCCTCGCCGATGAGCACCGCGTCGGCGCCGGCCGCGCGGTAGTGCGCGACGTCGGCCGGCGTGAGCACGGCGGACTCCGCGATCTTCACGGAGGTCGAGGGGATCCGGTCGACGAGACGGCCGAACAGGTCGCGGTCGAGCTCGAGGGTCTTCAGGTCGCGGGCGTTCACGCCGATCAGGTGCGCACCGAGGTCGATGGCGACCTCGAGCTCCTCGGCCGAGTGGGTCTCCACCAGCGGCATCATGCCCAGCTCGACGATCAGGGTGTACAGCTGCTCCAGGTTCGCGCGTTCCAGCCCCGCCACGATCAGCAGCGCGAGCGACGCGCCCGCCGCGCGGGCCTCGAACACCTGGTACGGGGTGGCGATGAAGTCCTTGCGGAGCACCGGCACATCGACCGCCGCCGTGACGGCCTCCAGGTCGGCGAGGCTGCCGCCGAAACGGCGCTCCTCGGTCAGCACGCTGATCGCGGACGCGCCGCCCTGCTGGTACAGGGAGGCCTGCAGGGCCGGATCCGGGATCTCGGCGAGGGCACCGCGCGAGGGGCTCGCGCGCTTGACCTCGGCGATGATCCTCACGCGGTCGGCGGGCGCCAGCGCGGCGCGGACATCCAGGGCCGGGGCGCGATCGAGGGCGGCGCGCTCCACGATCGCGAGCGGACGTTCCCGCTCGCGACGGGCGGCGTCCTCGACTGCGCCGGCCGTGAGGTCGGCGAGCACCATTAGTGCGCCTTCGGCTGGTACTTCGGACCCTTCGCGCCGTAGCCGGCCTTGGAGAGCACCCAGCCCGCGATCGCGCCGATGACGATGAGCGCGACGCCCACCCACACCACGACCGGGATGTCCAGGAAGAAGGCGGCGGTGCCGACGCTGAAGCCGAGCAGCATGATCACCACGGCGGTCCAAGCCGCAGGCGAGTGTCCGTGGCCGGGATCTGCGATGGGGTTGCTCATGTTCTCCTCCGAGCGTTCGGGTGGTCGGTGCAAGTCTATCGGGATCGTGCTTCCCGCCGCGGACGCCGTCCGGCATCCGTCGGCAGGAGACAGGTCAGCGGGTCGGGTCGGTGCCGCGGCTGAGCTCGTCCCAGCTCTCCACGGCGTCCACCGGGCCGTCGTGCGGCGCCGGGGCGGTGCGGTAGCGCCGGCCCCCGCTGCGCCAGCGTCCTGCGGTGAGCAGCGCCCACGCGCCGCCGAACAGCAGCAGCACCCAGGCGACCAGGGCGACCCACGGCCAGGCCGTCACCGTGATGCCGTCGACGAGGGCGGTGAGTGCGGGATCGCCGGCGAGACCGGTGGCCTTCGTGAGCGCGGGGGCGACCGCGTCGAGCGGGTGCTGCAGCAGGATCCGGGCCGTCAGCACCAGCAGCAGGCCGCCGACCAGGACGGCGATCGCCGCGAAGACGCGGCGCAGCACCGGGCCGACGAGCGCCAGCGCGGCGCCGACCGCGAGGGCGGTGAGGCTGAGCGGTGCGAGCACCGGAAGCGCGGCGTTGCCCGCCACATCGAGGGCCTCTCCCCCGTCGGCGCGGCCGACGGCGAGCCAGGTCTGCGTCGAGGACAGGATCCCCAGGGCGCCGGCGAGCAGGATCAGCAGCAGGCTCGTGGACTTCGCACGGCGGGCGAGCATCAGGGCGTCGGCTCCGTGTCGGACGACACGACCGCGTCCAGGTCCCGCCCGTCGAAGCAGGTGCGCGTGCCGGTGTGGCAGGCCACGCCCACCTGGTCCACGAGGAGCAGCACGACATCGCCGTCGCAGTCCAGGCGTGCGCCGCGGACGTGCTGGACGTGACCCGAGGTGTCGCCCTTGCGCCAGTACTCCTGGCGCGAGCGCGACCAGTAAGTGGCGCGGCCCGTGGTGAGGGTGCGCCGCAGCGCCTCCTCGTCGGCCCAGGCCATCATGAGCACCTCGCGGGTGTCCCACTGCTGCACGATCACGGGCACGAGGCCCTGGTCGTTGTACGCGACCCGCGCGAGTTGTTCGTCGGTCGTGCTCATCTCACCGGCACCCCCGCTTCGCGCAGCGCGGCCTTGACGTCCCCGACCGTGAGCTGACCGGAGTGGAAGACGCTCGCGGCGAGCACCGCGTCCGCACCGGCGGCGATGGCGGGCGCGAAGTCCTCCGCCCTGCCCGCACCGCCCGAGGCGATCACGGGCACGCTGGAGACCTCGCGCATGAGGCCCACGAGCTCCAGGTCGAAGCCGTCCTTGGTGCCGTCCGCATCGATCGAGTTCACGAGCAGTTCGCCCGCTCCGCGCTCGATGGCCTCCCGCGCCCAATCCAGGGCGTCCAGGTCGGTCTCGGTGCGGCCGCCGTGCGTGGTGACGACGAAGCCGGACGCGGTGCGCGGGCTGCGCTTGACGTCGAGCGAGAGCACCAGCACCTGCGCGCCGAAGCGGTCGGCGATCTCGCCGATGAGCGCCGGCCGCGCGATCGCGGCGGAGTTCACGCCGACCTTGTCCGCGCCCACGCCCTGGAGGCGGGCGACGTCCTCGACCGAGCGCACCCCTCCCCCGACCGTGAGCGGGACGAAGACCTCTTCGGCTGTGCGGCGGACCACGTCGTACGTGGTGGCGCGCTCGTCGACGGTCGCGGTCACGTCCAGGAAGGTGATCTCGTCGGCGCCCTGCGCGGCGTAGTGCCGCGCGAGCTCGACGGGGTCGCCCATGTCGCGCAGGTTCTCGAAGTTCACGCCCTTGACGACGCGGCCCGCAGCCACGTCAAGGCACGGGATGACCCGGGCGGTGAGCGACATCAGAGCCTCGCGGCGTGGATCGCGGTGACGAGGATCGCCCGCGCGCCGAGCGCGTAGAGCTGGTCCATCACCTGGTTCATGCCGCGGCGCGGGATCATCACGCGCACGGCGACCCACGCGGGGTCGCGCAGCGGGGACACCGTGGGCGACTCGCGGCCGGGGGCGATCGCCGCTGCCTCCTCCACGAGGTCGGCGGGCAGGTCGTAGTCGAGCAGGACGAAGCGGTGCGCGACCATGACGCCGCGCAGGCGCCGCAGCAGCGTCTCGGTGCCCTCGGCGTCGCCCGGGCGGCTGATCAGCACGGCCTCGGACTCGATGATCACCGGGCCGAAGATCTCCAGGCCCGCCTGGCGCAGCGTCGTCCCGGTCTCCACGACGTCGGCGATGGCGTCCGCCACACCGAGGCGCACCGCGGACTCGACCGCGCCGTCGAGCGGCACCAGTTCGGCCTCCACTCCGTGCTCACGGAGGTAGTCGTCGACGAGG
This sequence comes from Microbacterium sp. 8M, assembly GCF_902506375.1. GTDB lineage: Bacteria > Actinomycetota > Actinomycetes > Actinomycetales > Microbacteriaceae > Microbacterium. Next base: position 1,918,201 of record NZ_LR733284.1, on the reverse strand, counting down.
CCCGGGTAGGCGGACGCGACGCGGACGCCGTTCAGATCCTCGAGCGTCCGGAAGCGTCCCGGCGGGGCGGCGAAGCGGAACGTGGAGCGGGCGAAGCCCAGCTGCTCGATCTCGCGCGCGCCGGGGCGGCGGATGTCGCGCAGCAGGTCGCGGCCGGTGATGCCGACGTCGAGCGCGCCGGACGCGACGTACGTGGCGATGTCACGCGGACGGAGGAAGAAGAACTCGACGTCGTTGTCGGCGTCGATGACGTGCAGGGTCTTGGTGTCGCGGCGGCCGGCGTATCCGGCTTCGGCGAGCATCTCGGCGGCGGTCTCGGACAGCGATCCCTTGTTCGGGACGGCAATGCGCAGCATGGGAGGTCTTTCGGTTCGAAGCGGTCGGGGACGGCTTCACAGATGTCGGTAGACGTTCTCCAGCGTCAGGCCCTTGGCCAGCATCAGCACCTGCAGGTGGTACAGCAGCTGGGAGATCTCCTCGGCTGCGGCCTCGTCGCTCTCGTACTCGGCGGCCATCCAGACCTCGGCGGCCTCCTCCACGATCTTCTTGCCGATCGTGTGCACGCCCGCGTCGAGCTCGCGCACGGTCCCGGAGCCCTCCGGGCGCTCGGCCGCCTTGCGGCTCAGCTCGGCGAACAGTTCGTCGAAGGTCTTCACCCTCCCAGGCTACCGGCTCGGGCGAGCCCCCGGAGCCGCGTGACGGCGGCCTCGATGTCCCGGGAGCCGTAGACGGCGGACCCGGCGACGAAGGTGTCCGCTCCGGCGGCGGCGGCCTGGGCGATGGTGGCGTCCGAGATGCCGCCGTCGACCTGCAGCCACACATCGGATCCGCGGCGCTTCGCCTCGTCGGCGAGAGCGCGCAGCTTCGGCATGGTCTCGGGCATGAACCCCTGCCCGCCGAACCCCGGCTCCACGGTCATCACCAGGATCTGGTCGAACTCGTCGAGGATGTCGTAGAGCGCCTCCCCCGCCGTTCCGGGCTTGATCGCGACGCCGGCACGCGCGCCGATGTCGCGCAGCGTGCGCGCGAGACCGACCGGATCCGTCGCGGCCTCGAAATGGAAGGTGACGCTGGCGGCGCCCAGTTCGGCGTATCCCGGCGCCCAGCGCTCCGGATCCGTGATCATCAGGTGCACGTCGAGCGGGATCGGGCTGGTCGCCTGGATGCGCTCGACCATCTGCGGCCCGAACGTGAGATTGGGCACGAAGTGGTTGTCCATCACGTCGACGTGCACGAAGTCGGCCGTCGCGATGCGGGCGAGCTCCGCCTGCATGTTCACGAAGTCGGCGGCGAGGATCGACGGGTTGATCCGAGGAGCGGCGGGGAGGTGGACGTGAGATGCGGGCATGCGCCCCATTATCCCGGTGCGCCCACCGCGGCATGTCCATGCGACGCGGACGGGGACGAGCGCTGCCGCCCGATCAGCCGTCCTTGCGCAGCAGGGACAGGAACATCGCGTCGGTGCCGTGGCGGTGCGGCCACAGCTGGACGTGCCCGGATCCGCCCGCCGGCGTGGGGAGGTCGATCTCGCTGCGCGAGACTGTGCGCAGGACCTCGCGGGCGTCCAGTTCATGCACGTCATCGCGCTCGCGCAGGACGGTCTGCACCACGGCCGCGGTCTCCGCCAGGTGCGGCGAGCAGGTGACGTAAGCGAGGAGGCCGCCGGGTTTCAGCGCGCCCAGAGCCGCGGCGAGCAGCTCCTCCTGGAGCGTGGCGAGCTCCGGGACGTCGGCGGCGGTCTTGCGCCAGCGCGCCTCCGGACGCCGGCGCAGTGCACCGAGCCCGGTGCACGGGGCATCGAGCAGGATCCGGTCGTAGGCCTCGGGGCGCTCGGCGGCGAGGACGCGTCCGTCCTCCTCGGCGACGGCGACGTCGAGCGGCACCGGGGCGACGGCCTTGCGCACCAGGCCGGCGCGCGCCGGCACCACTTCGTTCGCGTCCAGGGTCGCACCGGAGCGCAGCGCCTCTGCGGCGAGCAGCGCGGTCTTCCCTCCCGGGCCCGCACACAGATCCAGCCAGCGCTCCCCCGGCGCGACCGGCCGGGCGCCGACCAGGGCCAGCGCGACGAGCTGGGATCCCTCGTCCTGCACCCGCACGCGCCCCTTCTCCGCCGCGACGACGGCGCCGGGGTCTCCGCCCGCGGATCCGAAGGCCGTCGGAGCGTACGGACGCCGTGGCTCCCGCGTCTCGGCGAGACCGGGCAGCGCCGCGAGCGTCACCTCGGGAGCCGCGTTGTCCGCGACGAGGAGCGCGGTCAGCTCGTCCTCCCTGCCCTCCGCAGCGAGGGCGCGCCGGAGCGCCCGGATGATCCACACCGGGTGGGCGAACCGCAGGCCCAGGCGCTCGTCGTCCGAGCGCGCGGCCGCCGTCACCACGTCCAGCCACTCCTCCTGTGTACGCGCCGCGATCGCGCGGAGCACGGCGTTCGCGAAGCCTGCGGCCCCGCGCCCGGCGTGAACGGCGACGAGGTTCACCGTCTCGTTCACCGCGGCGTGGGCCGCGACGCGCGTGGCGAGCAGCTGGTGCGCGCCGAGGCGCAGCGCATCGAGCACGGGCGGATCGATGCTCGCCACCTCGCGCCCCGCCGCATGCGCGATGATCGCGTCGTACGTGCCGAGCTGCCGGAGCGTCCCGTACGCCAGCTCCGTCGCCAGTGCGGCGTCCGCGCCGCTCAGCCCGGCCTCACGGATCGCGCCGGGCAGCAGCAGGTTCGCGTAGGCGTCGGACGTGCTCACCGCTCGGATCACGTCGTAGGCCACGCGGCGCGCCGGCTGCACCTCCCGGCTGCGCGCGCGCTGTCCGCCCCCGCGGGTGCCGGCCCGTCCGCGGGGGCCTCCGTGATCGGGACGCCCCTGCGGGGCCCGGCGATCGTCGCGGTTCTGCCGCCCCTCGGCGCTCATCGGGCCACGCTCGGCTCGTCGCCCGCCCCGAGGCGTACAGTCTCCCCGTCGGCGACGCGCAGCCCCCGGAACCAGTCCGCCGCCGCCATCGCCGCCTTGCCCGCGGGCTGCACCCGCACGAGCAGCAGCGGCTCGCTGCCGGTCCCGACGAGCACACCGCCCTTCACGCCCCGCAGTGCGCCCGGGGGCAGCGGATCCGCGCCGGCCGCCCGGGCGAGCTCACGCACCTTCAGTGGAGCGCCGTCGATCGTCGTGTGCGCGCCGGGTTCGCTCGTGACCCCGCGGTAGCGGGCGAACACGGCTTCGGCGGGCTCATCCCAGTGCAGCACGCCGTCGGCGAGGTCGAGCTTCGCCGCATGCGTGGGCTCCCCCTGCTGCGGCACAGGCCGGGCGGTGCCGTCGGCGATCGCGGCGACCGCCTCCGCGGTGAGCTGCGCGCCGTCCTCCGCGAGCGAGGCGAGCGCCTCGTCGGCCGTCGCGTCCTCCGGCACGGGGAACACCCGCGCAGCGTGCACGTCGCCCGCGTCGAGGGCCGGCACGAGCTGGAACACGGTGGCGCCGAGCTCCTCGTCGCCGGCGATGAGGGCACGCTGCACCGGTGCCGCGCCGCGCCAGGCCGGCAGCAGCGAGAAGTGCAGGTTGATCCAGCCGTGCACGGGCGTGCTGAGCAGCGGCTCGCGCACGAGCCCGCCGTAAGCGACGATGACGCCCAGTTCAGGGCGGAGGTCGGCGATCCAGGCCGTCGCGTCGTCGTCCAGGCGTGCGGCCTTGATCACCGGGATGCCGAGGGCGTCGGCCTCCTGAGCGACCGGGGAGGGCGTGAGCACGCGCTTGCGGCCCAGGGGCGCGTCCGGACGGGTCACCACGGCGACGATCTCGTGCTGAGCGGCGAGCAGGCGGAGGGTGGGCACGGCGGCCGCCGGGGTGCCGGCGAAGACGAGGCGCATGGAAGGTCCTTCGGAAGGTGCTGCGGGCGCTCCTGACGAGCGGCCGGGTCAGAGGTCGGGTTCGGTGATGTCGAGCCTCACGGAGAGCGTAGTCCGTGCAGTGCGGCCGCGGCCCCGCCGACGGCCCATGGCCTCGGCGACCACGGCGGCGCGCAGGGTGGCGGCGACCCGCGCTCCTTCGGCATAGGGGAAGCGCACCAGGGCGCGCTCGCGGGCGTCGGGATCGCCCTCGATGGGCACAGGGCCCAGCACCGCGTCCGGGGGCAGGTGCAGGGCGCCGAGGTCGTCGAGGGCGCGCCGGACGCCGGCGGCGGTGCCCTCCAGCTGTGCGACGCGCACCGTCGGAGGCATCCGCAGCGGTGCGCGCTCGGCGAGCTCGGCCCGGGCGTAGCCGGCCTGCGACCAGGTGGCGAGGGCGCGGGCGACGGGGCCGTCGACGCCCACGAGGTGCACCGGCGCACCCGGCGCCGCCAGGGCTGCGGCGTTCGACCACCAACGCAGGCAGGACTCGCCGATGCGCAGCTCCGGCGCCTGCAGCATCCGGGAGCCGTCGAGCAGCACGACCGCGCGATAGCCGCCCTCCGCGAGCGGCTCCGCTCCGCGGGTCGCGACGACCAGCGCCGGCTTCGCGCTCACCCGGTCCACCGGGTGGGCGCCGTCCGCGACGATCACCCGGATGCCGGGGAACGCGCGCCCGAGCTCCTCCGCGGTGCGCTCGCTGCCCGATGCCGCCAGCCGCACGGTCTCCCCGCCGCAGGAGCCGCACGCCCACGCCCGTGCGTCGCGGCCGCACCATCCGCACACGGGGGTCGCGCCACGGTGAGCGGCGCCGAGCGGGCCACCGCAGGAGCGGCAGCGGGCCGGTGCGCGGCACGATGCGCAGACGAGGGTCGGTGAGAAGCCGGGGCGGGCGACCTGCAGCAGCACCGGACCGGTCGCCGCGGCCTCGCGCGCGGTGAGGAACGCGCGCGACGGCAGCCGCTGGCCGCGCCGATCCAGATCCTCGGCGGAGTCGAGCACGATCCGCGGCAACAGCCGGCGCTCGGCCGCGATCGCGCGGCACCACCCCGTCTCGACGAGCCGCTCGACGTCGGTCGTACGGCTGTGCCCGGCGAACAGCAGCGCGGATCCCTCCTGCTCCTGCCGCAGCAGCGCCACATCCCGCGCGTGCACGCCGGGAGCCAGCGGCTCGGCGAGCAGTCCGTCTCCGTCGTCCCACACCACGACGAGACCGGCCCGCACGGGGGCGTAGGCGGCCGAGCGGTTGCCCACCACGATGCACGGCGCGTCCTCGAGCGTGCGCAGGTAGGCGCGGTAGCGGTCGGGCCCGCTCTGGCGCGAGTCGAGCCGGGCGACGGGAGCACCCGGCGCCAGCGCGTCCAGGGCGGCGAGCAGCAGATCCAGGTCGCGGTAGTCGGGCACCACGAGGATCGCCGACTCCCCCGCGGCGAACGTCCGCGCGCCGGCCGCGGCCAGCAGTCGCGTCCATTCCGGCAGCCCGTCGGCGGCGAGCCGCGGGATCGCCTCGACCGCCGCACGTCCCTTCTCGGCGAGGACTTCGGCGAGGCCGGCGTACTGGGCGATCGTCGCGCCCACCTCCGCCGAAGCCGCGACCGGTGCGTCGACGGGCGGGGCGTCGGCGGGCGCGGCGCCGTGCGGCTCCCCCGAGTCGTCGAGCTGCCCGGGCCTCTCCGCCCCGGCGGCGAGCCACGCCTTCTCCACGCGCACCTGGCGCTTGGGCACGATCAGCCGCAGCACGTCGGATGCGCCGCCCGCGGCCCGGTCGGCGACGCGGCGGGCGAGGGTGTAGAGCCGTTCCGGCAAGACCTGCGCCAGGGAGACGACGGCTTCGATCTCGGCGAGCGAGCGGGCGTCGTCGTCCTCCACGGCCAGTTCGACGACGAACGCGTCGACCATGCGTCCCGCGGAGCGCAGCGGCACCCGCACGCGCACGCCGGGCAGCGTCTGGCCGGAAAGCTCCTCCGGGATCGCGTAGTCGAACAGGCGATCCAGCTGCGGGACCGGCGAGTCCAGCAGCACCCGGGCGATCGGTCGGGGCACGAGCGGGTCCTGCCGTTCCGAACGCGGGTTCAGAGGCCGGCGGCCCGGCGCAGGTCCTCCGCGCGGTTCGTCCGCTCCCAGGTGAACTCCGGCAGCTCGCGCCCGAAGTGCCCGTAGGCGGCTGTCGCGGCGTAGATCGGGCGCAGCAGATCCAGCTCCTCGATGATCGCCTGCGGGCGCAGGTCGAACACCTCGCGGATCGCCCGCGTGATGATCTCGTCGTCGACCTTCCCGGTGCCGAACGTCTCCACGTACAATCCCACCGGCTGAGCGACGCCGATCGCGTACGCGACCTGCACCTCGAGACGGTCGGCGAGCCCCGCGGCCACCGCGTTCTTGGCGACCCACCGCATCGCGTACGCGCCGGAGCGGTCGACCTTGGACGGATCCTTGCCGCTGAACGCGCCGCCGCCGTGGCGCGCCGCGCCGCCGTACGTGTCGATGATGATCTTGCGCCCGGTGAGGCCGGCGTCGCCCTTGGGCCCGCCCGTCACGAAGGGGCCGGCCGGGTTGATGTACGGGGCCTTCATGCCGTCCAGATCGAGCCCGGTCGTGGCGAGCACCGGGTCGATCACGTGCTCGCGGACCAGGGCCTGCAGCTCCTCCTGGGAGATGTCGGGGTTGTGCTGGGTGGAGAGCACCACGGTGTCCACGGTCTTCGGCGTGAAGCCGTCATAGCCGAGGGTCACCTGGGTCTTGCCGTCGGGGCGCAGGAACGGCAGCGTGCCGTCGCGGCGCACCTGGGTGAGCCGCTCCGCGAGACGGTGCGCGGTCCACGCCGCCATCGGCATCAGCTGCGGCGTCTCGGTGGTCGCGAACCCGAACATGATGCCCTGGTCGCCCGCACCGAGGAGATCGCGGGGATCGGACGAGCCGCCCTGGCGGTGCTCCTGCGCCTGGTCGACGCCGCTCGCGATGTCGGCGGACTGCTCCCCGACCGACACGCTGACGCCGCAGGACGAGCCGTCGAAGCCCGTGTCGCTGGAGGTGTAGCCGATCCCGTTGACCACGTCCCGCACGATCGTGGGGATGTCGACGTACCCGGAGGTGCGGATCTCGCCGGCGACGTGCACCAGGCCGGTCGTCACCAGCGTCTCCACCGCGACCCGCGCGCCGGTGTCCACCGCGAGCAGTCCGTCCAGGATCGAGTCGGAGATCTGGTCGCAGATCTTGTCCGGGTGTCCCTCGGTGACGGACTCGGAGGTGAACAGACGCAGCGCGCTCATCGGTGCTCCCTAGGTGTGCAGGGCGGGTGGCGGGGCGGGATCGGCCCCGGGTGCGGGGCGGACGTCCGACCCCAGTATGGACGGAGCCGCCGACATCCTGGAAAAGGATGACGGCGGCTCCGAAACAGTCGGCTCAGTCCGCGTGGCGGATGCGGAGCTTGTCCTCGTTGATCTCGTGCAGCGCGATGGTCAGCGGCTTGTCCTCGACGGAGGAGTCGACCAGCGGACCCACGTTGTCGAACAGGTTGCCCTCGTGCAGATCCGAGTAGTAGTCGTTGATCTGACGCGCGCGCTTGGCGGCGTAGATCACGAGCTCGTACTTCGACGAGACGCGCTCGAGGAGGTTGTCGATCGGCGGGTCGATGATGCCCTGGTTGTTTCCGGCCATGGTGGACCTCCTGAGTCTGGCGACGTGCGTCGCGGTGAAGAATGCGGGCGCGCCGGCCCTTCGACAAGCTCAGGGACCGCTAGCGCGCAGAGTCTGAGGTCAATTCTACGACCTCGCGGGCGGCGGTGGCGACGTCCTCGTTGACCACGCGGTGATCGAACTCGCTCTGCGACGCCAGCTCGACCTTCGCGGTGCGTAGTCGGCGCGCCCGCTCCTCGGCGTCCTCGGTGCCCCGGCCCACGAGCCGCTGCACGAGTTCATCCCAGGACGGGGGCAGCAGGAAAACGAGGTTCGCGGACGGATCCGCGGCACGCACCTGTCGTGCGCCCTGCAGGTCGATCTCGAGCAGCACGGTCCTGCCGTCGGCGAGGGCCTGCTCGATCGGCTTGCGCGGCGTGCCGTAACGGAATTTGTTGTGCACGGTCGCGTACTCGAGCAGCTCCCCCTCGGCGATCATCCGGTCGAACTCGGCGTCGTCCACGAAGAAGTAGTGCACGCCGTCCTGCTCGCCCGGCCGGGGAGCGCGGGTGGTCGCCGACACGGAGAGGTGGATCTCGGGATAGTGCTCCCGGATGTACGCGGCCACGGTGCCCTTGCCCACGGCGGTGGGGCCGGCGAGCACCAGCAGCCGGCTGCGGCCCGCACGCGGCTTCGGCAGAGGGAAGCGCGCGTCGACCCAGGCTCGCAGCGCCTGCTGCTGCCGCACGCCGAGCCCGCCGAGCCGCTTGACCGGCGAGATGTGCAGGTCGGCGAGGATCCGGTCGCGCTTGCCGGCGCCGATCGCGGGCAGGGCGGTGAGGAAGTCCGGCACGCGCAGCGTGCCCGCGGTCGAGTTCGGATCGGCCGCTGCCGCCTCCAGCACGTCCTGCGGCGCGACGACGCGCATGGTCAGATCCCGCTTCAACGACGCCCGCGCCCGCCGGCGCTCGACCGCTCGGCGAGCGGCGGCGACGCGATCGACCTCGGGCACCACGCGCCCTGCCGGTTCAACCACCCATGACCTCCTGGTAGCGCGCGGCGCGCTCTTCGATCGTCGCTGCGATCCGGTCCGGACCGGCGGACAGGATGCTCCGGCTCTCGGAAGCCAGGACGTTACCTGCCAGCGTACCGAATCTCGACCGCAGATCCCCAGGCGCGGCGCCCTGCGCGCCGAAACCCGGCGCGAGCAGCGGCACCGTGCGCAGCGTGTCGTCGTCGAGCGCGAAAGCGGCGCGGTCGATCGTTGCGCCGACGACCAGACCCACCGACCCGAGAGCGCGGACCGAGGGGTCCATCGCGCGAAGCGCCGGCCCCGCCGCGTCGAGGGCGGTCACATCGCGGGTCACCCGCAGCGCGACGGTCTCGTCAGCCGGACCCGCAGGTTCCGCCGCGACTCGCGCCTGCTGCACGGCGGCGCCCTCCGGGTTACTCGTCGCGGCGAGGACGAACACGCCCTTGCCCACGGGCAGTGCGCGCGTGATCGCCTCGGTCAGCGAGCCGCCGCCCAGGTAGGGGCTGATCGTGAGCGCGTCCGCCTCGAGTGGCGCACCCGGCTCCAGCCACGCCTGTGCGTACCCGGCCATGGTGGTGCCGATGTCGCCGCGCTTGGCGTCCGCGACCACGAGCAGGCCTGCGCTGCGCGCGGCGGACATCACGTCCTCCAGGGCCGCGAAGCCGCGGGATCCGAACCGTTCGAAGAACGACACCTGCGGCTTGACCACGCCCGCGCGGCCGGCGGCGGCCTCCACCACCGTCAGCCCGAACGCGCGGACGCCCTCGGCGCTCTGCGGCAGGTCCCAGGCGTCCAGGAGCGCCTCGTGCGGGTCGATGCCCACGCAGAGCGGCCCGTGCTCGTCGAGCGCGGATCGGAGCCGGGAGCCGAAGCTGGGGTTCATACCCGGGCCAGACGGTCGTGAGCGTACTCCTGGAGGCTGCGCACCGCGAAGCCCTTGTCCGCCGCATCCATCCCGCTCACCGCGGCGCCGAGCGTCGCGATGGTCGTGAACAGCGCCTTGTCCGCGGCGACCGCGGCAGCGCGGATCTCGTAGCCGTCCGCGCGCGCCGCGCCTCCCGAGGGCGTGTTCACGATGATGTCGATCGCGCCCTGATCGATGAGGTCGACGATGTTCGTCTCCCCCGAGGCCTGCGTCTCGCTGTACTTCTCGACGACGGTCACCGGGATGCCGTTGCGGGACAGGATCTCGGCCGTGCCCGCCGTGGCGACGATCGTGAAGCCGAGCTGGTGCAGCCGGTGCGCGGGCAGGATCACGGCGCGCTTGTCGGCGTCGGCGACCGAGATGAACACGGTGCCCGAGGTGGGCGTGCCGCCGTAGGCCGCCGCCTGGCTCTTCGCGAACGCGGTCGGGAAGTCGCGGTCGATGCCCATCACCTCACCGGTCGAGCGCATCTCCGGGCCCAGCACCGAGTCGACGATGCGGCCGTCGGCGGTGCGGAACCGCTTGAACGGCAGCACGGCCTCCTTGACCGACACCGGGGAGCCGAGCGGCACCCGGGATCCATCGTTCTCCGGCAGCAGGCCTTCGGACTTGAGCTCGTCGATCGTGGCGCCGGCCATGATGCGGCTCGCGGCCTTGGCCAGCGGGATGCCCAGCGCCTTGGACACGAACGGCACGGTGCGGCTCGCCCGGGGGTTCGCCTCGATGACGTACAGGACACCGGCGCTGATCGCGAACTGCACGTTCAAGAGGCCCCGCACGCCCACGCCCTCGGCGATCGCGAGGGTCGCCTCGCGCACCCGGTCGATGTCGGTCCGTCCGAGCGAGACCGGGGGCAGCGTGCAGCTCGAGTCGCCGGAGTGGATGCCGGCCTCCTCGAGGTGCTCCATGACGCCGCCGATGTAGAGCTCGGATCCGTCGTACAGGGCGTCCACGTCGATCTCGATCGCGTCATCGAGGAAGCGGTCCACGAGCAGGGGCTTGCCCTCCTCGATGACGACCTCGCCCGCGGTGCGCACGAAGTAGTCGCGCAGCGCCTCGGTCGAGTACACGATCTCCATGCCGCGGCCGCCGAGCACGAAGCTCGGGCGCACCAGCACGGGGTAGCCGATCTCCTCGGCCACCGCGACGGCGCCCTCGACGTCGATCGCGGTGCCGTTGCGGGGCGCCACGAGTCCGGCGTCATCGAGCAGACGCGAGAACAGCTCCCGCTCCTCGGCGAGGTCGATGGCTTCGGGGCTGGTGCCGAGCACCGTGTACCCGGCGGCCTCGATGCCCTTCGCGAGCCCCAGCGGCGTCTGACCGCCGAGCTGGCAGACGACCCCGAGGATCTGTCCGCTCTGCGCCTCGGCGTGCAGAACCTCCAGCACGTCCTCGAGGGTCAGCGGCTCGAAGTACAGCCGGTCCGAGGTGTCGTAGTCCGTGGAGACGGTCTCCGGGTTGCAGTTGACCATGACGGTCTCGAAGCCGGCCTCCGACAGGGCGAACGACGCATGCACGCAGGAGTAGTCGAACTCGACGCCCTGTCCGATGCGGTTCGGGCCGGATCCGATGATGACCACCTTGGAGCGGTCGGAGGGCGTGACCTCGGTCTCGCTGTCGTAGCTCGAGTAGTGGTACGGCGTGAGGGCAGGGAACTCCCCCGCGCACGTGTCGACGGTCTTGTAGACCGGGCGCACCCCGAGCGCGTGCCGGACGCCGCGCACCTCGTCCTCCGTGAGCCCGCGCAGCTGCGCGAACTGCGCATCCGAGAAGCCGTGATCCTTGCCGAGGCGGAGGATCTCCGCGTCGAGTTCCGGCGCGGTGCGGATCTGCTCGGCGACCTCGTTGATGAGGACGATCTGGTCGAGGAACCAGGGGTCGATCGCGGTGGCCGCGAACGCCTGCTCGATCGTCGCGCCCTTGCGCAGCGCCTGCTGCACGACGACGATGCGGCCGTCGGTCGGCGTCTTCGAGACCTCGAGGAGCTCCTCGACCGAGCGGGGCTCCTCGCCCCAGTGGAACGAGGACCCGCGCTTCTCCAGCGACCGCAGCGCCTTCTGCAGCGCCGTGGTGTAGTTCCGTCCGATCGCCATCGCCTCGCCGACCGACTTCATGGTGGTCGTGAGCGTGGCGTCTGCAGCGGGGAACTTCTCGAAGGCGAACCGGGGCGCCTTGACGACCACGTAGTCGAGCGTGGGCTCGAAGCTCGCCGGGGTCACGCCGGTGATGTCGTTGGGGATCTCGTCGAGGCGGTAGCCGAGCGCGAGCTTGGCGGCGAGCTTGGCGATCGGGAAGCCGGTCGCCTTCGACGCCAGCGCCGAGGAGCGCGACACACGCGGGTTCATCTCGATCACGATGACGCGGCCGTTCTCCGGGTTCACGGCGAACTGGATGTTGCAGCCGCCGGTGTCGACGCCCACGGCGCGGATGATGTCGATGCCGATGTTGCGGAGGTTCTGGTACTCGCGGTCGGTCAGCGTGAGCGCCGGAGCGACCGTGATCGAGTCGCCGGTGTGCACGCCGACGGGGTCGACGTTCTCGATCGAGCACACGACGACCGTGTTATCGGCGGTGTCGCGCATGAGCTCGAGCTCGTACTCCTTCCAGCCGAGGATCGACTCCTCGAGGAGCACCTCGGTGGTGGGCGAGTCGTGCAGGCCCGCCCCGCCGATGCGGCGCAGGTCCTCCTCGTCGAAAGCGAAGCCGGATCCGAGTCCGCCCATCGTGAACGAGGGGCGCACGACCAGCGGGTAGCCGAGCTTCTCGGCGCCGGCGAGCAGCTCGTCCATGGTGTGGCAGATCACGGATGCCGCGACGTCGGCGCCGGCGTCCAACACGAGCTGCTTGAAGATCTGCCGGTCCTCGCCCTTCTGGATGGCGTCGACCTTGGCGCCGATGAGCTCGACGCCGTACTTCTCCAGGATGCCGCGCTCGTGGAGGGCCATCGCGGCGTTCAGCGCGGTCTGCCCGCCGAGGGTCGGCAGGATCGCGTCCGGCTTCTCCTTGGCGATGATCGTCTCGATGACCTCGGGGGTGATCGGCTCGATGTAGGTGGCGTCGGCGAAGTCGGGGTCGGTCATGATCGTGGCCGGGTTGGAGTTCACGAGGATGACGCGGACGCCCTCCTCGCGGAGCACCCGGCAGGCCTGGGTGCCGGAGTAGTCGAACTCGCAGGCCTGACCGATGACGATCGGACCGGATCCGATGACGAGGACGGAGTGGATATCGTCGCGCTTGGGCATTACTTGCTGTCCTTCTTTGCGAGGTGGGCGACGACGACGTCGCGGAAACGGTCGAAGAGGTAGTTGGCGTCGTGCGGGCCGGCGGCGGCCTCGGGGTGGTACTGCACCGAGAAGGCCGGGATGTCAAGGGCGCGCAGACCCTCGACCACCTGGTCGTTGAGGCCGACGTGGCTGACCTCGACCTTGCCGTAGCCGTGCGGGCTGTCGAAGGAGCCCTCGACGGGCGCCTCGACCGCGAAGCCGTGGTTGTGCGCGGTGATCTCGACGCGGCCGGTGGCCTTGTCCAGCACCGGCTGGTTGATGCCGCGGTGTCCGAAGGTGAGCTTGTAGGTGCCGAGTCCGAGCGCGCGCCCGAACAGCTGGTTGCCGAAGCAGATGCCGAAGTACGGCAGGCCCGCGTCGAGCACCTCGCGGAGCACCGCCACCTGCGCGTCCGACGCCGAGGGGTCCCCCGGGCCGTTCGAGTAGAACACCGCGACCGGCTCGACCGCCATGATGTCCTCGAAGGTCGAGGACTGCGGCAGCACGTGCACGTCGAAGCCGCGTGCGGCCAGGTTGTCGAGCGTGGACTGCTTGACGCCGAGGTCGAGCACCGCCAGGTTGCCGATCCGCTCTGCGGCGGTGGAGGGCGTGACCTCGGCGACGGAGACCGAGACCTGCGCGGACAGGTTCTGGCCGGCCATCTCGGGCGCCTCGGTGACGAGGCGCAGCTGCTCGTCGGCGTCCAGCGCGGCGTCGGCTCCCGAGAAGATTCCGCCGCGCATGGATCCGGCGGAGCGGATGTGCCGGGTGACAGCGCGGGTGTCGATGCCGCTGATGCCGACGATCCCGTCGCGCACCAGGGTGTCGTCGAGGGAGCTGTTCGCCCGCCAGTTCGACACGACGCGCGAGGGGTCGCGCACGATGTATCCGGCGACCCAGATACGGCGGGACTCGGGATCCTCGTCGTTCATCCCGGTGTTGCCGATGTGCGGCGCGGTCTGCAGGACGATCTGCCCTGCGTAGGACGGGTCGGTGAGCGTCTCCTGGTACCCGGACATGCCGGTGGCGAAGACGACCTCGCCGAGGGTGGTGCCGCGGGCGCCGTAGGCGCGCCCGACGTGGCGCGTGCCGTCCTCGAGGACGAGCACGGCGGAGTCGTGGGAAAGGGTCATTCGGAGTCTCCCGTCTCGGAGCCAGCGCACAGGCGCTGCAGGTCGGTGAGCGCGGCGCCCTGGGCGTCAGCGTGGCCCAGGTCGCCGGTGATACGGAGGTAGCTGTCGACGAGCGTGCCGTCGTCGGTGCGCCAGACCAGGCGGATCAGCCCGCCCGGTTCGACGGCGCGGTCGATGGTGACCGTGGCCCGGTCCGCGGCGACGAGGCGCGCCGTCGCGAGGAACACGGTCGGCGAGCCGTCCAGACTCAGGACCGCGCCGCGGTCGGTGATCGCGAGTTCGCCGCGGGCACGGTAGACGAGGGGGCGCACCGCGAGGCGCTCGAGGGAGTGGTCGTGCTTCGTCGTCGCCACGTACAGCGTCTCGTAGCGGGCGAGGACCTCGGCGTGCTCGGGCACCCCGATCGGCGCGGTGAGGCCCGAGTCCCGGCGCAGCCGCGCCCGCCACGCCAGCACGCCGGCGAGGATGAGCAGCACGGCCACCCCGAGCACGATCGCACCCGCGAGCTGCTGGTTCACGAGCGACCCTCGAGCGTCGCGAGCACGCCGTCCTCGAGCGTCACGTAGCCGCGGTGCACGGTCCAGCGCACGCTTCCCGGCAGTTCGCGCCCCAGGTAGGGCGAGTTCGTGCTCTGGCCGTGCAGGTCCGCCTCGGCGAACACGCCCTCGGCGTCCGCGTCGTAGAGCGTGAACTCCGCGGGCTGCCCTGCCGCGATCGGCGTGCCGTGCCCGGCGAGCGAACCGATGCGCGCGGGCGCGGCGCTCATGACGCGAGCGACGTCCGCCCAGTCCAGCAGCCCGGTCTGGACCATGGCCTGGTGCACCACGCGCAGTGCGGACTCCAGTCCGACCATGCCGTTCGCGGCGGCCTGCCACTCGCAGGCCTTCGCCTCGCTCGGGTGCGGGGCGTGGTCGGTCGCGACGATGTCGATCGTGCCGTCGGCGAGGCCCTCGCGCACCGCGAGGACGTCCTCCTGGGTGCGCAGCGGCGGGTTGACCTTGAACCGCGCGTCGTACCCGCGGGCCAGCTCGTCGGTCAGCAGCAGGTGGTGCGGCGTGACCTCGGCGGTCACGGCGACCCCGCGCTTCTTCGCCCAGCGGATCAGCTCGACGGATCCGGCGGTGGAGAGGTGGCAGACGTGCAGGCGGGACCCGACGTGCTCGGCGAGCAGGATGTCGCGCGCGATGATCGACTCCTCGGCCACCGCGGGCCAGCCCGCCAGACCCAGTTCCGCCGACACGGCGCCCTCGTTCAGCTGGGCGCCCTCGGTGAGCCGCGGATCCTGGGCGTGCTGCGCGATGACGCCGTCGAACGCCTTCACGTACTCGAGCGCGCGGCGCATGATGAGCGGATCCCACACGCAGAAGCCGTCGTCGCTGAACACGCGCACGTTCGCGCGGGAGGAGGCCATCGCGCCGAGCTCGGCGAGCCGCTCCCCCTTCTGCCCGACGGTGACCGCGCCGATCGGCTGGACCGTCGCGTAGCCGGCGGCCTCGCCGAGGGCGAGCTCCTGCTCGACGACGCCGGCCGAGTCCGCCACGGGAGAGGTGTTGGGCATCGCGAAGACGGCCGTGAAACCGCCCGAAGCCGCGGCCCGGGTGCCGGAGAGCACGGTCTCGCTCGCTTCGTAGCCGGGCTCGCGCAGGTGGGTGTGCAGGTCGACGAGGCCCGGCAGGGCGACGAGCCCGTCGGCGTCGATGACCCGGGCTCCGGTGGCGGAGAGGCCGGAGCCGACCTCGGCGATCAGGCCGTCCTGCACGAGGATGTCGGCGGATTCGGATCCGAGGATCTTCGCGCCGCGGAACAGCAGGCTCTCGGTCATCATCGGTCTCCCCTGTTCGCTTCGGCCCTAATCGCCTCAACCTTGTTCATGTCGATCTCCTCGCTCGCCGCGGGGCGCTCCCCGGCCAGCAGCACGTAGAGCACCGCCATCCGCACGGACACGCCGTTCGCGACCTGCTCCAGCACGGTGGAGCGGGCGGAGTCAGCGGCATCGGAGGAGATCTCCAGGCCGCGGTTCATCGGACCGGGGTGCATCACGATCGTATCGTCGGGCAGCAGCCGGAGGCGGGCCGCGTCCAGGCCCCAGCGCCGGGTGTACTCGCGCTCGGACGGGAAGAACGCCGCCTGCATGCGCTCGAGCTGGATCCGCAGCATCATCACCGCGTCCGGCCCCTCGGCCAGCGCCGCGTCCAGGTCGTAGAGCACCCGGGCGGGCCAGGCGGTGACATCCTGCGGGATCAGCGTCGGCGGGGTGACCAGCGTGACGTCCGCACCGAGCGTCGACAGCAGCCAGACGTTGGAGCGGGCGACGCGCGAGTGCAGCACGTCGCCGACGATCACGACGCGCACGCCGGACAGGTCGCGGCCCCGGCTGTCCGCGCCGAAGCGGCGTTTGCGGATGGTGTACGCGTCGAGCAGCGCCTGCGTGGGGTGCTCGTGCGTGCCGTCGCCGGCGTTGACGACGCCGGCGGAGATCCAGCCGCTGGTGGCGAGGGTGCGCGGCGCGCCGGAGGCCGAGTGACGCACCACGACGGCGTCGGCGCCGATCGCCTCCAGGGTCTGGGCGGTGTCCTTCAGGCTTTCGCCCTTGGACACGCTGGATCCCTTCGCCGCGAAGTTGATCACGTCGGCGGAGAGGCGCTTGGCGGCGGCCTCGAACGAGATGCGGGTGCGCGTGGAGTCCTCGAAGAACAGGTTCACCACGGTCTTGCCGCGCAGGGTCGGCAGCTTCTTCACCTCGCGGGACTGGGTGTCGGCCATGTCCTCGGCGATGTCGAGGATCCGCAGCGCGTCCTCGCGGGCGAGTGTGCGGGTGTCGAGCAGATGCCTCATGCGTCGCTCCCCTCGATCGACACGTACTCCTCGCCGTCGTCCTCGCGCAGGCGGACGTTCACGCGCTCGGCGCGCGAGGACGGGATGTTCTTGCCGACGAAGTCGGGACGGATCGGCAGCTCGCGGTGGCCGCGGTCGACGAGGATCGCGAGCCGCACCACGGCGGGCCGTCCGATCGACTGCAGCGCGTCGAGCGCGGCGCGGATGCTGCGGCCGGAGAACAGCACGTCGTCGACGAGGACGACGGTCTTGCCGTCGATGCCGCCGGCCGGGATGTCCGTGCGGTGCGGCGACCGGGTGGGGTGCTTGGCGAGATCGTCGCGGAACAGCGTCACATCCAGTGCTCCCACCGGAACGGCGACCTGTGCGATCTCGCTGATCAGCTGCGCGAGGCGCTCGGCGAGCGGGACCCCGCGGGTCGGGATGCCCAGGAGGACCAGATCCGCAGCTCCCCGGTTGGATTCGAGGATCTCGTGGGCGATGCGCGTCAAGGCGCGCCTGATGTCGGCTTCGTGCAGCACGATGCGTGCGCTCATTCGCCGGCTCCCTTCTCCGCCTCACGGGACGGTGTTAAAGGTTGCTTCTGTCGGTGCGTCCAGTCTACCGGAGCGGCCCCGGCCGCCCGAACCGCGTGTCGGGATCGCTCAGCCCGCGGACTGCAGCGCCTCGCGGGCGGCGCGGCCGGTCTCGATGATGCGCGAGGCGCGGATCGGGTGCCCGCTCGTGGACAGGCACCGGCCGGTCTTCAGATCCCACTTCCAGTCGTGCATGCTGCAGGTCAGCACGCCGTCCTCATCCACGGAGCCCGTGCGGGTGAGGTCCGCGCGCAGATGCGGGCAGCGTCGCTGCACGACCCACTCGCCGATCTCCGCATCCTCGGTCTGATCGGTCTGCTCCTGGTACCAGTTCTCGACGTACTCGATGCGGTCGACCGAGAGGCACTTCAGGAACGTGGTGAGGAACTCGTTGAACTTGCCGCTGCGGCCAACCGAGAACTGCATGGACAGGAAGATCGAGTTGGACCAGTCGATCTCATGGTCGGCGATGTTCGTGGAGACGAGGTCCGCCGGGATCGTGTACCAGTAGATGCACTCCTCCCCCGCATACTCGCGCACCTTCGCCTTGGGGAAGTCGACGACCATGTCCAGCTCGCCGATGCGGAAGCGGACGTTGCCGCCCACGCCCAGGCGGATCGTGCGGGACTTCTTCAGCAGCGGCTCCCACCACGCCTTGATCGCGGCGAGCATCTCCTCGGGCGGCAGGATCGGCGCACGGCGCGCCTCCTCGTCACGCAGCTCCTGCTGACGGGCGGCGCGCTGCTCCTCGAGGTAGTCCCACTTCTCCTCGAAGATGTGGTGCAGCTCCTCCTCGGAGTACAGCGTCTGCTCCACGGAGACGAGAGCGCGGTCCTCGAGGGTGACGACGGTGCCGGGAACGAACAGGTGCCCGTCGTACTGGGGGGCGAGCTCGTTCATGTGGGCGAGGAACTGCTTCTGGTCGGTGAAGATCGACTCGCCGTTGCGGCCGGTGCCGTTGAAGTCGAACAGCTCGTCGCGCAGGAACATCGGCGGTCCCGCCATCGGGAAGACGTGCGGCGCGTCGACCTTCTCGATGTAGTACATCGCGCGCTTGTTCTGCGCTTCGCGCTTGAGACGCGCGAAGTTCTGCTTGGCATCGAGGGGCAGGTCGTAGACCATGGGCCACCAGATCGCGCCGGAGACCTGGGTGAAGTACGCGTCCGGCTTGCCGAAGGCCATCAGCTTCTCGAGGTCCAGGGGGTGCGAGTCGTTCTGGTTCAGCACGGATCCGGTGCCGTCGTCGACGCTGAGGGAGGAGTCGCCGATGGGTCCGTCGCTGGGTGCGCGCAGCGGCGTGATCATGACCTTGAGCACGCCGCGCTCGATGACCTCGCCGGCCGGTGCGTACGTGATGTTGTCGTAGCCGAGGGCGCGGAGGTCCTGCTCGAGGTCGTCCGTCGGGTACTCCGGCAGCAGCACCTCGATGTCCTTGCGGATGTAGCGCTCGAGCAGGCGCGGGTCGAAGTGGTCGCGGTGCCGGTGCGAGATGTACAGGAAGTCGGCGTCCCGGCCCAGGCGCTCCCAGTCCAGCCCGCGGTTGTCGGGGAACGGGAACCAGGAGCCGTAGAACGACGGGCCGAGCACGGGGTCGCAGATGATGTTCCCGCCGGCTGTCTCGATGAACATCCCGGCGTGTCCGAGTCCCGTGATCCGCATGCTTCTCCTCCTGTGTGGACCTGTCGATCCTACCGGGGCGATGTCGCGGCGGCCTGGAGACGGCCCGTGCATAACCAGGATCCCGCGGCGCGCGGCCTCAGCTCAGGAGCTCGCGGATGTCGTCCGCGGTGAGGGCCTGCGCGAAGAGGTCCTCGTCGTCCAGGACCGCGGAGAACAGCCGGGCCTTGCGCTGCTGCAGTGCGAGCACCTTCTCCTCGATCGTGCCTGCGGCGATCATGCGGTAGACGAACACCGGGTTCTCCTGGCCGATCCGATGGGCGCGGTCGGCTGCCTGCGTCTCGGCCGCCGGGTTCCACCACGGATCGAGCAGGAAGACGTAGTCGGCCTCGGTGAGCGTGAGCCCGGTGCCGCCGGCCTTCAGGCTCAGCAGGAACGCGTCCTGGTCGCCCTCGCGGAACTCCTGCACCACCCGGTCCCGGTCGCGCGTCGAGCCGTCCAGGTACGACACACGCAGGCCGGCACGGCGGAGACGTTCGGCGGCGAGGCCCAGGAATGAGGTGAACTGGCTGAACACGAGCGTCCGATGGCCCTCCGCGCGCAGCTCGAGCAGACGCTCGGCCAGCTCCTCCAGCTTGCGGGAGGCGATCCCGGCGTCCTCCCCGTCGATGAGACCCGGTGCGAGGCTCAGCATCCGCAGCATCGTGAGGGAGCGGAAGACGATGAAGCGCTGCCGGTCGAGGTCGGGCAGCAGCCCGAGGATCTTCTGGCGCTCGCGCTGCAGCACGGTGTCGTAGCGGTGCCGGTGGGCGGGGCCCAGCTCGACGCTCAGCACCTGCTCCTGGCGCTCCGGCAGCTCGGGCGCGACGAGCTCCTTGGTGCGGCGGATGAGGAACGGGCGGATCCGCCGGCGCAGCAGCTCGATCCGCGACCGCCGGTACGGCGCGCCCTCGGCGTTCTCGGGCACCTTGCCCTGCTCGATCGGCTGGATGAAGTCCTCGCGGAACTTCCGCGCCGACGCGAACAGGCCAGGAGAGGTGAGGCTCAGGATGGCCCACAGCTCGGCCAGTCCGTTCTCCAGGGGCGTGCCGGTGGCGGCGTACACGGCCCGGGCGTCGAGCGCCGCAACCGCCTGGTGCTGGCGGGTGGCCGGGTTCTTCACGTGCTGCGCCTCGTCCAGCACCACGCCGGCCCAGCGCTGGCGTGCGAAGTCCTCCGCGTCGAGGCGGAGCAGCGTGTAGGAGGTGATCACGAGATCGGCGCCGGCGATGTGCGGCGCTAGCTCCACCCCGTGCGCGTGACGCGTGCGGTCGACGACCGCGACCCGGAGGCTCGGCGCGAACCGCTCCGCCTCGCGCTGCCACACCGGCAGCACCGAGGTCGGGGCGACGACGAGCCAGGGGGCGCGGTCGTGCTCCGCTGTGACGTCCGGCGTCGGCTCCTGAGCGGCGTGTGCGATCAGGGCGAGCAGCTGCAGCGTCTTGCCGAGTCCCATGTCGTCGGCGAGGATGCCGCCCAGCCGGTGCTGCCACAGGCGTGCGAGGCGCGTGAAGCCCTCGTGCTGGTACGGGCGCAGCTGTGCGGTGATCGCCGCGGGCACGGCGACCGGGTCCAGCCCGGGATCGGCGCGCAGGCTCTGCACCGCGGCTCGCCAGGTCTGCGCCGGGACGGTCTCGTCGGCGAGGTCCTCGAAGTCCTCCCACAGGGCGAGATGCGTCCGCGGGATCCGCGGACCGGCCTCCCATTCTTCGAGGTCGGCGGCCTCGTCGAGCAGCTCCTTGAGCCGGTCGAACGCCGGATGCCGGAGGGAGAACCAGGTGTTGTCGGGGAGCTTGAGCTTGCCCTGGCGCAGCGCGAGTGCGCGGAACAGCGGTTCGAACGGAATGCTGCGCCCGTCGATGCGCACGATGAATCCGAGGTCGAACCAGTCCGGATCCGTGCTCTCCACGACGTTCACCGTGATCGCCGGGTCCCCGGTGAGCTCGGGGTACGCGCGGGGCGCCCCGGTGCGCTCGACGACGATCCCGCGCTCCTCCAGGGCCGGGACGAAGACCGCGACGAACTCGGCGGCGTCGGCGTCGCGGAGCGTTCCCCCGAGCGTGAAGGGCAGCCCGGTGACCGAGGTCCACTCGGACATGACCTGGTCCCGCCGCGCGGCCTCGGCCTCGGCGTCGCGGACCGCGGAGGCGGCCGCATGCTCGTCCATCGGGAAGCGCCGGTATCCGGGGTAGTCCCAGCAGAGCTCGTAGGCCACGACGTCGGCGGGGCGGAAGTCCAGCACGAGCGTCGGCACCGGTCGCGGAGGCTCCGGCAGGGTAACGCCCTTGCCCGGCCGGATGTCGGCGGACCGCCGCAGCAGCGGGTAGGCCTCGCGGAAGAACGCGGCACGGTCCACGGGCGCCACCGAGAGGCCGCCGGGCGCTTCCAGCAGCGCCCGAGCACTGTCGGAGAGCACGACGGGGCCCAGCACGAGCTGGATGTCGGCGCCGAGCACGCGGTGCGCGTAGACGCCCCCGGATCCGATCGGCCGCACGGCGGCCCCCTCGAGCGGCTCGCCGTCCAGATCGACCGCCGCGGCGACGGTCAGGCCGCCCCCGCGTGTCCCGTCAAGATCCACGCGGACGCGCAGCCGGTCGGTCCACTGCAGCAGGGTGCTGCGCTCCGTCGGCACCAGCGCGACACCGACGTCCGCGGCCGTGGCCAGATGCGGCCACAGCAGCGGCGAGGCCACGGGATCCAGCAGCAGCCAGTCCCCCGCCGTTCCGGACAGCAGCGAGTCGCGGGAGATGCTGAGCAGGTCGGCGAACCAGCGCGACTGGGCCGGCGGGAAACGCGTTCCCGGACGGCGCACCGCGTCCCAGTCCGCGTCGGACTGCACCCAGGAGTCGCCGGCGTCGTTGCGCCGCAGCGGACGCACGGCGAGGAAGAGCTCTCCGGGGTCCTTCACGAGATCGCGGGCGGTCGCCGTGCGCAGCGGGCGCGCGCCCCAGTGGCGGGCGTCCGCGACGTCGCGGCGGCGCAGCTCCACGCCGAGCGCGAGCGGCGTGCCGCCGGTGATGGCGGAAGGCAGCAGGATGCGCCAGTCGTCGGGCTCAGCGGTGGTCATCGGTTCCATCCTCGCCCCGGCCGCCGACACGGCCACCGGCCCCTGAGCTCGTCGAAGGGTCCGAGACGGCGCCCGGGCGCTTCGACGGGCTCAGCGACCGTGGCGCGGCCGGGTCAGGCCGACCGGGCCACGCGCGCCAGCACGCCGTGCACGAAGGCGCCGGACTCGTCGGTGGAGAACTCCTTGGCGAGCTCCACGGCCTCGTCGATCGCGACGGCGGTCGGCACCTCGTCGTTGTGCAGGATCTCCCACACGCCGATGCGCAGCAGCGCCCGGTCCACGGCCGGCATCCGGTCCAGCTTCCAGTCGCGGCTGTGCGTGGTGATCTGCTCGTCGATCTCGTCGCGCTGATCGATGATCCCGTCGACGATCTCGCGCGCATACAGCCAGGAGGCCTCACGGGCGGGCTCCGCAGCGGCGCGCTTGGCCTCGGCGGCGAGCGTCACCGCGAGGTCGTCGCCGCGCACGTCGGCGGAGAAGAGGATGTCGAGGGCGCGCTTGCGCGCCTTGGTCCTGGCGCCCACGCGTCAGTCGTTGATGCGGCCGAGGTAGCCGCCGGTGCGCGTGTCGACCTTGACCTTGGTGCCGGTCTCGAGGAACAGCGGGACCTGGATCTCGTAGCCGGTCTCGAGGGTCGCGGGCTTGGTGCCGGCCGAGGAGCGGTCGCCCTGCAGGCCGGGCTCGGTGTAGGTCACCTCGAGCACGACCGAGGCCGGCAGCTCGATGTACAGCGGGTTGCCGTTGTTCAGCGCGATCTGGACCGACTGGTTCTCCAGCATGAAGTTCTTGGCGTCGCCGACGGTGGCCGCGGGGACGTTGATCTGGTCGTAGTCCTCCTGGTCCATGAACACGAAGTTGTCGCCGTCCGTGTACAGGTAGGTGAAGTCGCGACGGTCCACGTTCTCGATGTCGACCTTGGCGCCGGCGTTGTAGGTGCGGTCGACGACCTTGCCGCTGACGACGTTCTTCAGCTTGGTGCGGACGAACGCGCCGCCCTTGCCGGGCTTGACGTGCTGGAACTCGATGACGTTCCAGAGCTGCCCGTCGATGGAGAGGACGACGCCGTTCTTGATGTCTGCAGTGGATGCCATGGGTCTGAGAAGTCCGTTCTGAAGTCTGCGCGGTCGATCGACCGACGTCCCATCTTACGCGATGCCCGCCGGACGGCCGGTGGGAGCAGTCCGTCCCGGACCGCGATCAGCCGTCGGCCTGACCGGTGATCACGAGGATCAGCCGGCGCGTCGCTGTCGCATAGCCGTGCACGCCCTCCCCGACCACGTGCACGGCGGCGACGTCGGTCAGGTAGGAGTGATGGCGGAACTCCTCGCGGGCGTACACGTCGGAGATGTGCACCTCGGCGAACGGGAGCGCCACCCCGGTGAGCGCATCGCGCAGCGCGACCGAGGTGTGCGTGTAGGCGCCCGCGTTGATCACGATGCCGGCGCAGTCCTCGCGGGCGGCGTGGATCGCATCCAGAAGCACGCCCTCGTGGTTGCTCTGCACGGCGCGGATCTCGAAGCCGTACGCGGCGGCCGCATCGGCGGTGATCCGCTCCACGTCGGCGAGCGTCGCGGATCCGTAGATCCCGGGCTCGCGCGTGCCCAGGAGGTTGAGGTTGGGGCCGTTGACGAGCAGGAGGCGGCGGGGCGTGGTCACGTGCTCACGGTATCAGCGCAGGACGGGCACGACCGGGCGTGCCATCACGTATTCGCGTCCGTTCGCGAGCTCGGTGATCTCACCGGTGCGGGTGAAGCCGCAGCGCTCGTAGGCGGCCTGCGCGCGGTGGTTGTCCACGTGCACCTCGAGGGTGAGCTCGGTGTATCCGTGATCCGCGGCCCACGCCGCGCACTCGTCGAACAGCACCTCGATGACTCCGGCCCCGCGGTGCCCGTCGGCGACGTACACGCCCACGACCAGAGCCGTCGCGCGGCCTGCGCTGGTCTGCGACGGGATCACCGTCGCGGATCCGAACCACTCGCCGTCCTCCGCGATCGCGACGTACTGCGCGTTCGGCCCGCCGGGTGCCGCGTTCGCCGTGCGCTGCCGCCAGAACTCGTCCGGCTGCGCGGAGGCGTTCTCGAACGTGTCGAGGAACGCCAGCGCCGCGACCGGGTCCTGCAGGGATCGCAGACGCAGCTCGCGCACGCGCTCCCACTCGCCCGCCTCGACCCGCCGCACGGTGAAGCTCACTCCGCGACCTCCTGGTAGGCCGCGAACAGGAGCGACTCGTCCGGGGCCTGCAGCACGGTCGGTCTGGCGATGCCGTCCAGCACGATGAAGCGCAGCATGCCGCCGCGGCTCTTCTTGTCGCGCTGCATCGTGGACAGCAGAGTGGGCCAGGCCCCGCCGCGGTAGGACGTGGGCAGGCCGAGCGACTCCAGCACCGTGCGGTGCCGGTTCGCGTCGTCGTCGGACAGCCGGCCGGCCAGCCGCGACAGCTCGGCCGCGAACAGCATGCCCACGGAGATCGCCGCGCCGTGGCGCCAGCGGTAGCGCTCGGCGTGCTCGATCGCGTGGCCGAGGGTGTGCCCGTAGTTGAGGATCTCGCGCTGGCCGGCCTCGCGGAAGTCGTCGGAGACCACGGCCGCCTTCATGCCGATCGCGAGCTCGACCGCCCGGCGGAACTCCGGGGTGAGCGGATCGACGGCGCGCTCAGGATCGGCCTCGACGATGTCGAGGATCTCCGGAGCCCAGATGAAGCCCGCCTTGACCACCTCCGCGAAGCCCGCGGTCGCCTCGTTCCGGCTCAGGCTGGAGAGCTGGTCGAGATCGCCGATCACGGCCTGCGGCGCCCAGAACGCGCCCACGAGGTTCTTGCCCTCGTTGGTGTTGATGCCGGTCTTGCCGCCGACCGCGGCGTCGACCAGTCCGAGCACCGTGGTGGGGACCTGGACCACCTGCACGCCGCGCAGCCAGGTCGCGGCGACGAAGCCCGCCAGATCCGTGACAGCGCCTCCGCCGTAGCCGACGACGGCATCGGTGCGGGTGAAGTCGGCCTGTCCCATGATCTGCCAGAGGAACTGGGCGACCTCGATGCGCTTTGCCTGCTCCGCATCGGGGATCTCCGCCAGGAGCACCTCCCGCGGGCCGTTCGCCGTGTCGGCGAGCATGCGATCGCGCAGCTCGGCCGCGCGGTCCGCCAGCGTCGGGGGATGCACGACCAGCGCCTTGCGCACCGTGGGTGCGAGCGCCGCGGACACGCGGTCCAGGATGTCCCTGCCGATCGTGATGTCGTACGGCGTGGTCCCCGTGACCGCGATGGTGGTGACGGCGTCGTCCGCCGCCGCCGTGTCGTTCTGGTCGGCGCTCATCCTCGTCCTCTCATCCATTCCACGATCCGGTTCGCCACGCGCGACATGGGCACCCGGGACGTGTCGAAGGTCGCGTCGGCGACCTCCTCGTACAGTGCGCGCCGCTCGGCGAAGATCCGCTGCCAGCGCTGCACCGGATCCTCCTCTCCGTGCAGCAGCGGGCGGTCGCTGCCCGTGATCCGCTCGGCCACCGCCTCGGGAGTCACCGTGAGCAGGACCACCGGCACGGTGCGCAGGAGCTCCCGGGTCGCCGCGGTGAGCACCGCTCCCCCGCCGAGCGAGATCACGCCGCCGTTCGCGACGGCCGAGGCCACCTGCTCCTGCTCCCAGGCGCGGAACTGCGCCTCGCCGTGCTCGGCGAAGATCGCCGGGATCGGCCCGTGCGCCCGGGCGATCTCCTTGTCCGTGTCGACGAAGCGGAGCCCCGCGGATCGGGCGACCCTGCGGCCGACGCTCGTCTTGCCCGCGCCCATGGGGCCCACGAGCACGAGCGTCTGCGGCGACGCGGACTCAGCCGAGCTCATCGTGCAGGATCAGTGCGGCCTCCGACGCCGGCGTGGTGCGCAGCTCCTCGGGGATCGCCGCGAGGTACGCCTCGAGGTTGCGCCGGGTCTCGGCGACGTTGTCGCCGCCGAACTTCTCCAGAACGGAGTTCGCCAACTCGATCGAGACCATGGCCTCCGCCACGACGCCCGCGGCCGGCACCGCGCACACATCGGAGCGCTGGTGGTGCGCGGTCGCCTGCTCCCCCGACGCGACGTCGACGGTGCGCAGTGCGTGCGGCACGGTGGCGATCGGCTTCATGCCGGCGCGCACACGGAGCACGGTGCCCGTGGACATCCCGCCTTCGGTGCCGCCGGCGCGGTCGGACCCGCGGGTGATGCCGTCATCCGTCGCGAACAGCTCGTCGTGGGCGGACGACCCGCGACGGCGGGTGGTCTCGAAGCCGTCGCCGACCTCCACGCCCTTGATCGCCTGGATCCCCATGAGTGCATAAGCGAGCCGCGCGTCCAGCCGGCGGTCCCAGTGCACGTGCGAGCCGAGCCCCGGCGGGAGCCCGTACGCGAGCACCTCGACGATGCCGCCGAGAGTGTCGCCGTCCTTGCGGGCCGCGTCCACTTCGGCCACCATGCGGGCCGAGGTCGCGGGATCGAAGCACCGCAGCGGGTCCGCGTCCAGCGCGTCGACGTCATCCGGGGTCGGCAGCGCGGACCCCTCGGGGACCTGCACGGGGCCGATCGAGAGAGTGTGGCTGACCAGACGGATCCCGAGCTCGCCGAGGAACGCGCGGGCGACGGCGCCCAGCGCGACACGAGCCGCGGTCTCGCGCGCGCTCGCGCGCTCCAGGATCGGGCGGGCCTCGTCGAAGCCGTACTTCTGCATGCCGACGAGGTCGGCGTGCCCCGGGCGCGGACGGGTCAGCGCCGCGCTGCGGCCACGCGACTTCTCTGTCATCTCCACCGGATCCGCGCTCATCACCTCGACCCACTTCGGCCACTCGGTGTTGCCGATGCGCATCGCGATCGGGCTGCCCAGGGAGAACCCGTGGCGCACGCCCCCGGAGATCGTCAGCTCGTCCTGCTCGAACTTCATCCGGGATCCGCGTCCGTAGCCGAGCTTGCGGCGCTGCAGGTCGGACTGGATCGCCTCGCGGGACAGGGGCACGCCTGCCGGCAGGCCCTCCATGACGGCAATGAGTTCGGGGCCGTGCGATTCGCCGGCCGTGAGCACGCGGAGCATTGTCCTAGTCTCCCATGTCGGAACGGGCGCTCCGCGCGGATGACTTCACGCTCCGGCTCGGAATGCCGCACCCATCAGCGAACCGTCGCGCCTCCAGCGAACCGCCGCGCCTTCAGCGCAGTGCGGCGCGCATGGCGTCGAGCACCGCGGGCTCGTCCGGCAGCGCCTCCTCGGGCGTCCCGTGCAGGAAGATGCGGATCTGCGCGACCGCCTGATGCAGCAGCATCTCCAGGCCGGTCAGCACCGGGGCGTCGCTCCACGCCTGCGCCAGTCGCGTCGGCCATGGGGCGTACGCGGCCGAGAACAGTGCACCGCCGTGCGCGGCCAGGGTCGCGGCCACCGCATCCGGAAGATCGGCGTCGCCGGGCAGCGTCGACACCGTCAGATCCACCGCGGCGAGAGGCGCCGGGTCGTCCAGAGCGCGCGCGGACGCGACCAGGCCGATCCGCGTGCCGAACGCCGCGAGCTCGCGCGCCTGCTCGATGCGCCGGGTGCGCAGCTCCACCTCGGTCACCCCGAGGCGCAGCAGCGACACCAGTGCCGACCGTGCCGTGGCGCCGCCGCCGAGCACGCGCGCGGTGCGGCTGGAGCCCAATCCGCCGGACTGCAGCGCCTCGGTGAGACCGCGCACGTCGGTGTTGAAGCCGCGGATCCGCTCCCCCAGCAGCAGCGTGTTCACCGCGCCGGTGAGGCGGGCGTCGTCGTCGCGCTCGTCGGCGCGGGCGAAGGCGCGCTCCTTGAGCGGCATCGTCAGAGAGAGCCCGCGCCATGTGGCGTCCAGGCCGTCCAGGGCGTCGTCGAAGCCGGAGACGTCGACCTGGCGCCGGCCGTACTCCCAGTTCAGCCCGAGCAGGCGGTAGGCGGCGCCGTGCAGATCGGGCGATCGGCTGTGGTCGATCGGATCCCCCCACACGGCGAGCCGTGTCCGCACGCCGCTCACGTCAGCAGCCCGAGTCCGGGTTCGCCTTGCACCAGTCCTGCCACTGCTTGACCGCGGCCTCGTGCTCCTCGTAGGTGGCGGAGAACACGGTCTCTCCGGTGTCGAGGTTGACCGTCACGAAGTACAGCCAGGAGCCCGTCGCGGGGTGCATCGCCGCGTCGATCGCCTTGTCGCCGGGGTTCGCGATCGGGGTCTTCGGCAGACCGTCGATGACGTAGGTGTTCCACGGGTTGTCGTCGTTCTGCGCGGCGTCCGAGGTGCTCGCCGAACCGCTGTGCAGTTCGCCGTAGCCGTACTGCGCCGTCGAGTCCATCTGGAGCTTCATGCCCTGATCCAGGCGGTTCTGGATCACCCGGGAGACCTTATAGAAGTCGGCCTCGGCACGCGCCTCGCGCTGGATGATCGACGCGATCGTGAGCACGCGCTGCTCGTCGCCCGCCGGCACGGAGGCCGCGGCCAGGGAGTCCCTCGTGCGCTTGACCATGGTGGCCACGATGTCCTTGGCCGTCGCGCCCGGCGCGAACTCGTAGAGGGCCGGAAAGAGCCAGCCCTCCAGCGACGGGGCGGTCACGCCGTAGTCGGCGGGATTCTGCACGGCGGCTTGAAGATCGGCCAGCGGCACGTCCACGCTCTTCGCGATCCGCTCCACGGTCTGGGCGACGGTGTACCCCTCGGGGATCACCGCCGAGTTCTGCATCTTGTTCTTCGGGTCGTTGAGCGCCTTGAGCGCGGCCGCCGCCGTCATCTTCTGCTGCAGCTTGTAGACACCCGGGTAGAACGTGTTGACGATGTTCTCCTTCACCATCATGGTGTAGAACACGTCAGAGGTCTTCGTCACGCCGGCGTCGTAGAGCGCCTCGGACACCTGCTGTCCGCCGTCCCCCTTGTTGATCGTGACGAGCGCCGTGCCGGTGGCCTGCCCGGCCTCGTAGTCCTTGGACGGGCCCCAGCCCATGGTCTCGCTGATCTTGTCGCCGTACGTGTTCCACACCCAGAGGCCGCCCGCGGCAGCGCCGCCCACGAGCACGAACACGATGAGCAGGGCGATCAGGCAGCCACGGCGCCTCTTGTGCTTCGGCACGGCGGGCGGCTCGGCTTCGTGGCGGAACAGCGCCTCGAGGGTCGCGTCCGTCCCCTGGTGCACCTCGGCCGACGGTGCCGCCGGCGTCTCGGTGCGCGCCGCATCCGGAGTGCTCGTGACTTTGGCGGCTTCCCGCGCGGCGCGCCGGGATCCGGGGACCGCCGGCTGCTCGGCCGGGCGCGGCATCTGCACCTGGGGATCCGGGAGCGCCCCGAACAGGTCGCGCAGTTCGGGCTCCTGCCCGGAGGGCGCGGCCGATTCCGATCGGTCGGACATGTCAGCGATTCTCCTCGTCGGGCGTCAGGGCGGTGCCGGCGGGCCGGCCGGTCCCCTTCTCCGTGTCGATGGCGTGCTGCAGCAGGACGACGGCCGCGGCCTGGTCCACCACGCCGCGGGACGTGCGCTGGCTGCGACCTGACGCTCGCAGCGCCTGATGCGCGGTGACCGTGCTCAGCCGTTCGTCGATCAGCCGCACCGCGCACCCGCTGGCCTGCCCGAGCGCGGCAGCGAACTCGCGGGCGTCGGCGGTGGACGCGGTGTCCTCGCCGCGCAGGTTGATCGGCAGCCCGACGACGAGCTCGAGCGGCTCGTACTCCGCGACGAGCTGCGCGATCCGCGTCACGGACGCGTCGTCGCGCGGCACCGTCTCCACCGGCACGGCCAGCAGTCCATCGGGATCGCTGCGGGCGACGCCGATCCGGGCCCGCCCGACGTCGATCCCGAGCCGCACACCACGTCGGAAGCCGGTCACGCGCGCCGCAGCTCCTGCTCGATCGCGGCGAAGGCGGCGGGCAGGGCGGTCACGTCCGAGCCGCCGCCCTGGGCGACGTCGTCGCGGCCTCCTCCTCCGCCGCCGAGCACGCCGGCGGCGATCTTGGCGAGGGCGCCGGCCTTCACGCCGGTTGAGCGCGCGGCGTCGTTGACCGCGACGACGACCATGGGACGCCCGTTCGCGACGCCCGCGATCGCCACGACCGCGGCGGCGGATCCGAAGGTGTCCCGCACGCCCGTCGCGATCTCGCGGACGTCGTCCGCTCCCCCGACGGCGCCGAGGTCGTGCGCGACGAACTGCAGAGCGCCGACCGACGTTGCCGTCTGGGCGATCGCCGGCACGCGGCCCGCGCGCTCGGCGGCCTCGAACTGGGCGATCCGCTTCTCGGCGGCCTTGAGCTGCGCCGCGAGGTCGCTGACGCGCTCGGCGAGCTGCTCCCGCGGGGTCTTCAGGGCCGACGTGAGCTGGGAGACGAGCGCGCGCTCGGCGGCGAACTCCCGGAACGCGTCCTGTCCGACGAGCGCCTCGACGCGGCGGTTCGACGCGCCCACGGAGGACTCGCCGACGAGATTGATGATCCCGATCTCGGAGCTCGTCGACACGTGCGTGCCGGCGCAGAGCTCACGCGACCACGGGCCGCCGATGTCGACCATGCGCACGGTGGCGCCGTACTTCTCGCCGAACAGGGCCATGGCCCCCGCGGCCTTCGCGTCGTCGAGCGACATGATCCGCGTGGTGACCTCGAGGCCCTCCTGCACGGCGCGGTTGGCGATCTCCTCGATCTCGGTCTTCGTCTCAGCGGACAGCGC
This sequence comes from Microbacterium sp. 8M, assembly GCF_902506375.1. GTDB lineage: Bacteria > Actinomycetota > Actinomycetes > Actinomycetales > Microbacteriaceae > Microbacterium. Next base: position 1,887,581 of record NZ_LR733284.1, on the reverse strand, counting down.
CTGCCCCCAGGAGAAGTCGAACCGCAGGTAGCCGGCGCGGTTCAGCGAGCCCGCCTGGGTGGCGGTCTTGCCCAGCGTGTCGCGCAGGGCGGCGTGCACGAGGTGCGTCGCGGAGTGCGCCTGACGGGCGGCGCGGCGGTTGGCGGCGTCGACCGTGGTGGTCGCCGGCGCGTCGACCGAGACGACGCCGCTGGTCACCTCGACGGTGTGGCTGATCAGGCCCGGCACCGGGCGCTGCACGTCCAGCACCTCGAGCGAATAGCCGGGACCGGTGATGACGCCCTTGTCGGCGACCTGGCCGCCCGACTCGGCGTAGAGGGTGGTCTCGGCCAGCACGACCTCGGCGACCTGGCCCTCGGAGGCGCTGGTGACGGAGGCGCCGTCGACGAGGATGCCGAGCACCGTCGTGCCGGTCTCCAGCTCGTCGTAGCCGAGGAACGCGGTCTCGCCCTTGGCGCGCAGGTCGCCGTACACCGACACGTCGGCGATCTGGCGCTTGCGGCTGCGGGCGTCGGCCTTGGCGCGGGCCCGCTGCTCCTGCATCAGGGTGTCGAACGCGGCACGGTCGACCTTCAGTCCGGCCTCCTCGGCGATCTCGAGGGTGAGGTCGATCGGGAAGCCGTAGGTGTCGTGCAGCAGGAACGCCTCAGAGCCCTTCAGCGTCTCGGATCCGGACTTCTTCGTGTCGGCGAGTGCCAGGTCGAGGATCGTGGATCCGGCGTCGAGCGTGCGGCGGAAGGTCTCCTCCTCCGCGTTCGCGGCGGTGCGGAGCTGCGCCCAGTCCTGCTCGAGGACCGGGTACGCGGACTTCATCGCGTCCTTGGAGGCGGCGAAGAGCTCGTCGAAGACCGGCTCGTCGACGCCGAGCAGTCGCATGGACCGGACCGTGCGACGCATCAGGCGGCGGAGGATGTAGCCTCGGCCCTCGTTCGAGGGGCGCACGCCGTCGGAGAGCAGCATGAGCGAGGACCGCACGTGGTCGGCCACGACGCGGAAGCGCACGTCGTCGGCGTGGTCGGCGCCATAGCGCCGTCCGGACAGCTCGACGGCGCGGTCGAGGACCGGACGCACCTGGTCGGTCTCGTACATGTTCTCGACGCCCTGCTTGAGGAACGCGACGCGCTCGAGACCCATGCCGGTGTCGATGTTCTTCATCGGCAGCTCGCCGACGATGTCGAACTCCGTCTTGCCCTGGATGTTCTCGATGAAGTCCTGCATGAACACGAGGTTCCAGATCTCCAGGAACCGGGTGTCGTCGGCGGCGGGACCGCCGTCCTTGCCGTATGCCGGTCCGCGATCGAAGAAGATCTCGCTGTCGGGTCCACCGGGCCCGGGCTGACCGGTGTTCCAGTAGTTGTCGGCGCGGCCGAGGCGCTGGATGCGCTCGGGCTTCAGCCCGATGACGTCGCGCCAGATCGCCTCCGCCTCGTCGTCGGTCTCGAAGACCGTGACCCAGAGGTCCTTCTCGTCGAAGCCGAGACCGCCGTCGCTCTCGGAGCTGGTGAGAAGCTCCCAGGCGTAGCGGATCGCGCCCTCCTTGAAGTAGTCGCCGAACGACCAGTTGCCGAGCATCTGGAAGAACGTGCCGTGGCGGGCCGTGCGCCCGACCTCCTCGATGTCGTTGGTGCGGATGCACTTCTGCAGGTCGGCGACGCGCGGGTACGGCGCGGGGACCACTCCGGTGAGGTACGGGATCATCGGCACCATGCCGGCCACGGTGAACAGCAGCGAGGGGTCGTCGCTGACGAGCGACGCCGAGGGAACGATCAGGTGGTCGTTCTTCTCGAAGTAGCTCAGGTAGCGCTGCGCGATCTCCGCGGTCTTCATGCTCGTCGGGTGGTCCTTGCTGTCAGGGCGCGCCGGAGCGCGGATTCGGGAGAGTGAGGGGGATCCGCGTCAGTCCGCGGTGCTGTCCTGGGCGAGGCGGGACTCCTGCGCGCGGAAGGCGTCGGCGAGGATCCCGGTGAACTCGTTGATCCGATCGTCCACCGCCGCCAGCACCTCGTGCCCGCGGGGATCCTTGTTCAGGAAGTGCGCGGCGACGAAGCCGCCGATCACGCCGATGAGGAACCACAGCAGACTCTTCATGTCACCACCTCCGGGAGCACCGCTCATCACAACGGTCTCCATCGTATGCGTAAACGCGAAGGAGGCGCCGGGGATGCCCCCGACGCCTCCTCGGCGTGTTCGCAGAGTTCGCTGAACTCAGCGAGTGCGCGTCTCGCTCAGCGAGCCGCGTAGTACTCGACGACCAGCTGCACGTCGCAGGTCACGGGGACCTCGGCGCGCTTCGGGCGACGGACCAGACGGGCCTGCAGCTTGTCGAGCTCGACCTCGAGGTAACCCGGAACCGGGGGCAGCACCTCGGCGTGACCGCCGGCGGCCGCCACCTGGAAGGGCTCGAGGCCCTCGCTCTTGGGCTTGACGTGGATGAGCTGGCCCGGCTTCACGCGGAACGACGGGCGGTCGACGAGCTGGCCGTCGACGAGGATGTGACGGTGCACGACGAGCTGGCGGGCCTGCGCGGTGGTACGCGCGAAGCCGGCGCGGAGCACGAGCGCGTCCAGACGCATCTCGAGCTGCTCGACGAGGTTCTCACCGGTCAGGCCGTCCTTGCGACGGGCCTCGTTGAACTGGATGACCAGCTGCTTCTCGCGGATGCCGTACTGCTCGCGGAGACGCTGCTTCTCGCGCAGACGGACGGCGTAGTCGCTGTCGGCCTTGCGCTTGGTGCGGCCGTGCTCACCCGGAGCGTAGGGACGCTTCTCGAGGTAGCGGGCGGCCTTCGGGGTGAGCGCGACGCCGAGGGCGCGCGACAGACGCACCTTGCGGCGGTCCTGGGACTTCGTGACCACGAAGTGTTCCTTTCGAAACGCGGCCGTGTCCGTCACGGCTCGCGGACGTATCGTCTCGATTCCGCCCCTCACGAACGCACGCCGGGGCGGACGAGAGGGTGGTACAGGAGTGGAGAGATGCCCGAAAACTCGGTTTCGAGCCGATCCATGCTATCAGATCCGCCCTGAGCGGCCCGGCCGCGTCACCTCTCCCCCAGGATCCTCCGGATCCGCTCCAGGCGTGCCTGCACCTCGCGCTCCCCGCCGAGCGCCTTGGGCTGGTAGTAGCGGCGCCCGCGCAGTTCATCGGGAAGGTACTGCTGCGGCACGATGCCGGCGTCGCTGTCGTGCGGATAGCGGTAGCCCTTGCCGTGTCCGAGCCGCTTGGCGCCCGGGTAGTGCGCGTCGCGCAGATGCACCGGCACCCGCCCGAACCCGCCGGCGCGCACGTCCGCGATGGCGGCGTCGATCGCCAGGTACGCGGCGTTGGACTTCGCCGTCGTCGCGAGATAGACCGTCGCCTCCGCGAGCGGGATCCGCCCCTCGGGCATGCCGATGAACGCGACGGCATCAGCGGCGGCGGTGGCGATGACGAGCGCCTGCGGATCGGCGAGGCCGATGTCCTCCGCGGCGGAGATGACCAGCCGTCGGGCGATGAAGCGCGGGTCCTCCCCCGCCTCGATCATCCGGGCGAGGTAGTGCACCGCCGCGTCCACGTCGGACCCGCGGATCGACTTGATGAACGCGCTGATCACGTCGTAGTGCTCGTCGCCCTGGCGGTCGTACCGCAGCAGCGCCCGGTCCACGGCCTGCGCCACGTCGTCGTCGGTGACGAGGGGCGTCTCGTCCTCGGTCAGCCGGTCGGGCGCGGCGGCGACGGCCGCGGCGGCCTCGAGGCCGGTCAGTGCGCGGCGGGCGTCCCCGGAGGCGAGACGGACGAGCGCGGCACGTGCGGCGTCGTCGAGGGCGACACCGCCGTTCAGCCCGCGCGGATCCGCCACCGCTCGATCGATGAGGAGGCCGATGTCGTCGTCGGTCAGCGGTTGCAGCGTGAGCAGCAGGGAACGGGAGAGCAGCGGCGAGATCACGGAGAAGGACGGATTCTCCGTGGTCGCCGCGATGAGGATGACCCAGCCGTTCTCCACGCCGGGCAGCAGCGCGTCCTGCTGCGCCTTGGTGAAGCGGTGGATCTCGTCGAGGAACAGGATCGTGGACTGGCCGTACAGATCGCGCTGGGTCAGCGCCTCCTGCATCACCTCGCGCACATCCTTCACTCCGGCGGTGATCGCGGAGAGCTCGACGAAGCGGCGCCCGGACGAGCGGGCGATCGCCTGGGCGAGGGTGGTCTTGCCGGTGCCGGGCGGACCCCAGAGGATCATCGACACGCTGGACGCCGTCTTCGCGGACGGATCCGCGAGCGTCACGATCGGCGAACCCGGGCGCAGCAGGTGCTGCTGCCCCGCGACCTCGTCGAGCGAGACCGGGCGCATCCGCACGGCGAGCGGCGTCTGGCCGCTCATCAGCGGGGCTGCAGGAGTCATCCACCCAGGCTATCGGCGGCGACCGACATGCGCCTCGCTCCGCCGTGCGGTGCACAGGGGCGGGGGCGATAGGCTCTGTGCTCGACATCAGGGAGGATCCATGGCCGGTCGCCGTCCGACGAACGCCCGCACGCAGCGCGCACGCGTGGAGCAGGAGCGGGCGCGCCTGCACGCGGCACGCCAGGAGCTGCACGCTCGCAGCGTGCGCCGCCGGGTGCGCGACAACACCGTCGCCGTGGTGGCCGGAGCGCTCATCGTCGTCGGCGCCATCGTGAGCCAGGTGCTGCACGCGGAGGCGACCGCGCCGGCGCCGAAGCCCTCCCCTACGGCCAGTCCGACGGCGACGCCGCAGGCTCCCACGACGCCCGCGCCGACCGTCTCGGAGACGCCCGCGGGCTGAGCACGGGCACTCTCGCAGGACGGCCCGTCGTACTAGGCTGGCCGTGTCCTTTCCGCCTCCCGCGGTCCGCCGCGCAAGGAGTTCACCGTGTCCACCGAAGAGCACACCCCCGAAGACCCCACCGCCGCAGAGAAGGCCGCGTCGGGCGCAGCCGAGAGCGCCGCAGCCGGTGCCGAGCAGGCCGCCGACGCGCCCGCCGCGAGCAGCGACGCGCCGGCCGAGACCGCATCCGCCGCTGAGGCGACGGACTCACCCGAGGCATCCGAGTCCGAGACCGTGACGCCTGCGGCTCCCGCCGTGCCTGCGCCGCGTCCGCCGGCCACACCGCGCCCGCCGGCCATGCCGCGCCCGCCTGCCACGGCGATCCGCCCCGTCGTGCCCGCAGCCCCCGCCGCACCGGCGGCGGTCAGCACGTCGGACGCCGCCGAGTGGGGTCGGGTGACCGAGGACGGCACCGTCTCCGTGCGCGAGGCCGACACGTGGCGCGAGGTCGGGCAGTACCCCGACGGCACGCCGGCCGAGGCGCTCGCCTACTTCGTCCGCAAGTTCGAGGACCTCGCCTTCAAGGTGAACACGCTCGAGCAGCGTGTGCAGGCCGGCGGCACCGGCGCCGGCGACCTCGCCAAGCAGGCGCAGCACCTCGTCGACGAGGTGACCGACGCGGCCGCCGTCGGCGACCTCGCGGGGCTCCGCGCCCGCCTCGACGCGCTCACCAGCTCCCTCGCAGAGGCGTCCGCCGCAGAGGCGCAGGAGGCCAAGGCCGCCGTCGACGCCGCCATCGCGGAGCGCACCGCCATCGTCGAGCGCTCCGAGGCCATCGCCGCGCAGGACCTCTCCTCCGTGCAGTGGAAGAAGGTCACCGAGGAGATGGGCGCCCTGTTCGACGCCTGGCAGAACCACCAGCAGAACGGCCCCCGTCTGCCCAAGGGCGTGGCGAACCAGCTCTGGAAGCGCTTCCGCGACGCGCGCGCGACGGTCGACCGTCAGCGCCGTGCGTTCTACGCCGAGCTCGACGAGACCCACAAGGCGGCGCGCGAGCGCAAGACGCGCCTGGTCGAGCGTGCTGAGGCCCTCGCCCCCAAGGGCGTCGACGGCATCCCCGCCTACCGGGGCCTGCTCGACGAGTGGAAGGCCGCCGGCCGCGCCGGGCGCAAGGCAGACGACGCCCTGTGGGCGCGTTTCAAGGCCGCCGGCGATGCGCTGTACGCCGCACGCGCGGAGCAGGCCGCGGCGACCGAGGCGGAGTCCGCGCCCCGCATCGAGGCCCGTACTGCGCTCCTGGAGGAGGCCAAGGCCGTGGCGGACGAGCCCGACCTCGCCAAGGCCCGTGCCCTGCTCACCCGGATCCAGCGTCAGTGGGACGAGGTCGGACGCATCTTCCCGCGTGAGAAGGAGCGTGCGCTCGATGACCGTCTGCGCGTCATCGAACAGGAGCTGAAGGCCCGCGAGGACGTCGACTGGAAGCGCAACAACCCGGAGACGAAGGCCCGTGCCGGCGCGATGAGCGAGCAGCTCCAGCAGGCGATCGCCAAGCTGGAGGCCGAGCGCGATGCGGCGCAGAAGTCCGGGAACGCCAAGGCGCTGAAGGAGGCGACCGAGGCGCTCGAGGCGCGCCGGGCCTGGCTCAAGGCGCTCGGCGGCTGATCACGGCGCCGCGGTGCGTCCGCGGCAGGTTGTCCACAGGGCGGGGATCCTCGGATCCCCGCCCTGTGCCGTCTGCCCCACACTGGACGCATGCGCGGCGTCTTCCTGCATCTCCCCGGCGAACGGCTCTCGCTGTCCGAGCTCTCCGCGGCACGGCTCGACGGAGACGTGGTGGAGCTCGGCGAGGCCTACACACCCGCCGACCTCGTGGAGACCGCGGTGCTGCGCGCGATGTCGCTCCTGCCGTTGATCGGGAGCATCCCCGGCGCCGCCTTCGCCGGGATGAGCGCGGCATGGATCCATGGCGCCGGCGACGCGCCGCCGCAGCTGCACGAGGTGCAGAGCGCCACCGGACGCCGCTTGCGCGCCGCTCCGAGCCGTCGCCTCCTCGTGCACGATCCGGTGCCGGACGCGGAAGACGTCCAGCACCTCGGCGGCGTCGCCGTCACGACCGCGGAGCGCACGCTCATCGACCTGCTGCGTTGGCCGCCGACGCACCCGGCGCGTCAGGACTGGGCGCGCCTTCTCGCCGAGAGCGACCCTGCGCTGCCCGAACGTGCCGCGGTGCGGCTGTCGCGTCTGCCCCACGGCCCCGGCCGCCATCGCGTCGTGGAGTTCCTCACCGCACACGGTGCGGAGGCGGCGTGACCGCGGGAACGGATCCGATCCGATCCGCGCGGTGCGGGATCAGGACGACGTGACGCGGTAGACGTCGTAGACGGCGTCGATGCGGCGCACGGCGTTCAGGACCCGGTCGAGGTGCACGGTGTCGCCCATCTCGAACACGAAGCGGCTGAGCGCCAGCCGGTCGTTCGTGGTCTGCACGGTGGCCGACAGGATGTTCACGTGGTGCTCGCTGAGCACGCGGGTGACGTCGGAGAGCAGGCCGGAGCGGTCCAGCGCCTCCACCTGGATCTGCACCAGGAAGACGCTGCGCGTGGTCGGCGCCCACTCCACGTCGACCATCCGGTCCTTCTCGACCGACAGCGCCTTCACGTTCACGCAGTCCGAGCGGTGCACGGACACGCCGCTGCCCCGGGTCACGAAGCCCACGATGTCGTCACCGGGAACGGGCGTGCAGCACTTCGCGAGCTTGACGAGGATGTCGGCGGCGCCGCGGACGAGCACGCCCGAGTCGCCCTCGCGCGGGATCCGGCTGCGCCCGTGCGAAGGGATGTCGATCGCACCGGTCGTCGTGTCGTCGCCCGTCGAGATGAGCGCGGTGACCTTCTCCAGCACCGACTGGGTGGAGACGTGTCCCTCGCCGACCGCGGCGTACAGGGCGGAGACGTCCTCGTAGCGCAGCTGGTGCGCGACCTCGGTGAACGACTCCTGGCTCATCAGGCGCTGCAGCGGGAGGTTCTGGCGGCGCATCGCGCGGGCGATGGCCTCCTTGCCCTGCTCGATCGCCTCCTCGCGACGTTCCTTCGTGAACCAGCCGCGGATCTTGTTCCGCGCCCGGGTGCTCTTCACGAACGTCAGCCAGTCCTGGCTGGGGCCGGCGTCGGGGTTCTTCGAGGTGAAGACCTCCACGACGTCGCCGCTGTTGAGCGCGGTCTCCAGGGGGACCAGGCGCCCGTTGACCTTGGCACCCATCGTGCGGTGCCCGATCTCGGTGTGCACCGCGTACGCGAAGTCGACCGGGGTCGCACCGGACGGCAGGCCGATGACCCGTCCCTTCGGTGTGAAGACGTAGACCTCCTTCGCGCCGATCTCGAAGCGCAGCGAGTCGAGGAACTCGCTGGGGTCGGCGGTCTCCGCCTGCCAGTCCGAGATGTGCGCGAGCCAGGTCATGTCGGCGTCGGCGGTGGACGCCTTGCCGCCGCCGTTCATCCGCTCCTTGTACATCCAGTGCGCCGCGACGCCGAACTCGGCCTGCTGGTGCATCTCGTGCGTGCGGATCTGGATCTCCACGGTGCGGCCGCCGGGGCCGATCACGGTGGTGTGCAGCGACTGGTAGAGGTTGAACTTCGGAGTGGCGATGTAGTCCTTGAACCGGCCGGGCAGCGGCGTCCAGCGGGCGTGGATCGCGCCGAGGACGGCATAGCAGTCGCGCACCGTGCTGACCAGCACGCGGATGCCGATGAGGTCGTAGATGTCGTCGAACTCCCGGCCGCGCACCACCATCTTCTGGTACACGGAGTAGAGCTGCTTGGGGCGGCCTGCGACCTTGCCGCGCACGCGCAGGTCACGCAGGTCGCTCTCGACCGCGTCGACGACCTCGCGGATGTACTTCTCGCGCTGCGGGGTGCGCTGCTTGATGAGGCTGTCGATCTCGGCGTAGATCTTCGGGTGCAGCACCGCGAAGGAGAGATCCTCGAGCTCCGACTTGATCGCCTGGATGCCGAGCCGGTGCGCCAGCGGCGCGTAGATCTCGAGAGTCTCCGTGGCCTTCTTCGCCGCCTTCTCCGGGGGCACGAAGCCCCAGGTGCGCGCGTTGTGCAGACGGTCGGCGAGCTTGATGATCAGGACGCGGATGTCCTTCGACATCGCGACGATCATCTTGCGGACGGTCTCGGCCTGCGCGCTGTCGCCATACTTGACCTTGTCGAGCTTGGTCACGCCGTCCACGAGCATCGCGACCTCGTCGCCGAACGTGGCCGTCAGGTCGGTGAGCGCGTAGCCGGTGTCCTCGACCGTGTCGTGCAGGAGCGCCGCGGCGATGGCGCGCGGGCCCAGTCCGAGGTCGGCGAGGATCTGCGCCACAGCGAGCGGATGCGTGATGTAGGGCTCGCCGCTCTGGCGCTTCTGTCCCCGGTGCTTCTCGGCCGCGACGGCATAGGCGCGCTCGATGATCGCGAGGTCGCCGCGCGGGTGGTTCTGCCGCACGGTGCGGATGAGGTTGTCGAGGTCGTTGATCCGCGGCGCGCGCGAGAAGATCCGGGGCACGAGCCTGCGCAGGCTCGAGCCCTGTGCCGGCGCCCCAGGCGTCGTGCCGACCTCGCTCATCCGACCTCCAGGCAGATCATCCTACAAGCGCCCGGAAGGGCGGGATCCATCCACGGCCGAGGGCGCCGGGCCGCCGGCCTGACAGGGCATCAGACCTCGACCGCGCTGACGGTCGCGCGCTGGCGCGCCGCCAGGACCCGCTTGTCGTGCTCGCGGATCGCCGGCTCGTTCTCACGGAACAGCGAGTACAGCGGCGCCGCGACGAACAGCGTCGAGTACGCGGCGACGATGATGCCGACGAAGATCGACAGCGAGATGTCCGTCAGCGTCTGCGCGCCGAGCCAGAACGCTCCGATGAACAGGATCGCGCCGACCGGGAGGGCCGCGATGACCGCGGTGTTGATCGAGCGGACCAGCGTCTGGTTCACCGCCAGGTTCACCGACTCCCCGAAGGTGCGGGACGACTTCGCCCCCTCCTCCGTGGTGTTCTCGCGGATCTTGTCGAACACGACCGTGGTGTCGTACAGCGAGTACGCGAGGATCGTTAGGAAGCCGATCACGGCCGCCGGAGAGATCTCGAAGCCCGCCAGCGCGTAGACCCCGATCGTGATGATCAGCACGTCGAGCAGGCCCAGGATGGACGCCGCCGACATCTTCCACGTGCGGAAGTAGATCGCCAGGATAAGGAAGGTCAGCGCGAGGAAGATCGCCAGGCCCCAGAGCGACTGCCGGGTCACACCCTCGCCCCAGCTCGGGCCGATGAACGACGTGTTCACCTTGTCCTCGGAGACGTCGTACGCCTTCGCGAGGGCGGCGGCGACGTCGTGCGACTGCTGCTCGCTCTTGAGCTGCGCCGTCTGCACTCGGATGTCGCGGTTGTTGACCGTGGTCACCTTCGTCGTGACGTTCGGCAGCACCGATCGCACAGCGGTCGTCGCGATTCCCTGATCGCGGTTCGACGGCGCTTCGACGGTGAACTGCGAGCCGCCGGTGAACTCGATGGAGAACTGCACGGGGCGGAACAGCGGCACGAGCGCCGAGCCCACCACGAGCAGGATCGCGACGATGAACCAGATCCGCCGCTTCCCGACGAACGGGAAGGAGGTCTTGCCGGAGTAGAGGTCGTTACCGAGCTCGTTCATGGAGCGCATCAGTCGTTCTCCCCGTTCCGGCTCGCGCCCTGGGACGCGTCGGCCAGTGCCTCCGCGCGCTTTCGTTCGGCGATGGTCTGCCGGCGCTCCGCCTCACCGCGCGAGCGGCTGACGCGGGCGGCCCGTCCCTGCGACCCGGTGACCACCTCGCGGTACTCGCTGCGACCGCGGTAGACCGCGCCGAGCGCCTCCGGATCCATGCCGGACAGCGGGTGACCGTTTCCGAAGAACCGGGTGCGCGCGAGGAGCTGCATGACCGGGTGCGTGAAGACCACGAAGATCAGCACGTCGATGAGCGTCGTGAGGCCCAGCGTGAAGGCGAAGCCCTTCACCGTGGCGTCGGCCAGGATGTACAGCACGACCGCGGCCAGGATGTTGATCGACTTGGAGATGTAGATCGTGCGCTTGGCGCGGCTCCAGCCGTCCTCGACCGCACCGGTGATCGACTTGCCGTCGCGCAGCTCGTCTCGGATGCGTTCGAAGTACACGATGAACGAGTCCGCCGTGAACCCGATCGAGACGATCAGGCCGGCCACACCGGCGAGCGACAGGCGGAAGCCCATGCGCCACCCCAGGATGCAGATCAGCACGTACGTGATGACCGCCATCACCGCGATGGACGCGATGATCACGAACCCGAGCGCGCGGTAGCTGAGCAGCGAGTAGATCGCGACGAGACCGAGTCCGATCAGGCCGGCGAGCAGGCCGATCTGCAGCTGCTGGGATCCGAGCGTGGCCGAGATCGTGTCGGAGCTCTGCACCGTGAAGCTCAGCGGGAGTGCACCGAACTTGAGCTGGTCGGCGAGGCTCTTCGCGGTCTCCTGCGTGAACGAGCCGCTGATGGACGGGCGACCGTCCAGGATGACGCCGTTCATGGAGGGCGCAGAGATGACGGATCCGTCGAGCACGAACGCGAACTGGTTGCGCGGCGTCTGGTTCTGCTGGGTGAACGCGTACAGGCGCTGGCTGACCTTGCCGAAGGCGTCGGTGCCCTTGCCGTCGAAGGTCAGGTTGACCTCCCACTGGCCGTTCTGCTGGTTGAGACCCGCGGTGGCGTCCTTGATCGATGTGCCGTCCAGCTCGACCGGGCCGAGCAGGTACTTGGCCTGGCCGCTGCTGTCGCAGGCGATGAGAGGCTGATCGGCGGGCTGCTTCGCCGCCTCGCGCTTGGTCTTGCAGTCATAGGCGAGGAACTCGGCCTGCAGCTTCGGCGTCACCCACGACATGTCGCTGCCGTCGGTCGGCTTCGGCGAGGGCGTGGAGGCGAGGTCCGGCGCCGGCGTGGGGTACGGCGTGGACTTGCCGTCATCCCCCACGAACGAGGTCGCCGGGCTCGTCGCCGCGAGCACCGCGCGCAGCTCCATCTTCGCGCTCGCCTGGATGCGGTTGCGCGTCGCCTCGTCCGCCTTGCCGGCGATCTGCACGACGATGTTGCGGCCGCCCTCGGTCGTGATGTCGGACTCGCCGACGCCCGAGGCGTCGACGCGCTGACGGATGATCTGCGCCGCCTGGGTGAGCTGTTCGGCGTTCGGATCCTTGCCGTCCGCGGTCTGCGCGCTGAGGATGATCTGCGTGCCGCCCTGCAGATCGAGGGCGAGCTGCGGTGTCCAGGAGCTCTTGCCGAAGCCGTACACGCCGAGCGCATTCAGGCCGAAGAGCACGCCGATGGCGATGAGCAGGCCGAGCAGGACCCGCCAGGCGTGCTTGACCGGAGAAGACGATGCCACGAAGGTTCTTCGCTTTCTGAGGGGTGGGAGTGCGACGGCGCGGGGCGCGCGTCAGTTCTTGTCGTCGGCCTCGCGCTGCAGACGCGCGCGCGTCTCCTCGGCAGACTCGATGCGGATGTCCTCAGGACGCTCGTCGAGCGGCGTGTGCTCGTCCAGCGGCGTCTGCGCGGCCTCGTCGGCCGGCGCCGCCTGCTCCTCGTCCACGATGCGCAGGATCGCCTGCGAGTGCACCTCGATGACGACGCCCGGGGCGACCTCCACCTTCGCGGGGCGGTCCAGGTTCTCCGGATCGAACTCGACGATCGTGCCGTAGATGCCGCCCTGGAGCAGCACCTTGGCGCCGGGGACCGTCTCCTGCGCCTTCTTCTCCTGCTCCTCCTTCATCCGCTTGTTGCGGCGACGGGTCGAGAGCACCATGAAGACGAGCAGGATGGCCAGGACGAAGAACAGGCCGTACTGCGAGAAGAAGGTCGCGAAGTTCATGCGGAGAGAGAGCCTTTCGGGCGCGCGCCGGCGGTGGGGCGCAGAAGGGTGGAGACGGTGGAAGTCTTCAGCGATTATAGGTCATCGAACAACGCGGCCCCCTCGGGGTGCGCGACCCCGAGGTGCGCGTAGGCCTCCGGCATGGCGATGCGCCCGCGCGGAGTGCGGCCGAGGAAGCCGATCCGCACGAGGTACGGCTCCACGACGCTCTCGATGGTGTCCGCCTCCTCGCCGACCGACACCGCCAGGGTGCTGAGGCCCACCGGTCCCCCGCGGAAACGGCGCACGATCGCGTCCAGCACCGCCCGGTCCAGGCGGTCCAGCCCGATCCGGTCGACGTCGTACAGCTCCAGCGCGGCACGGACGTCCTCGACGGCCGCGGAGGACCCGCCGCCGTGCACGAGCGCGTAGTCCCGCACGCGGCGCAGGAGCCGGTTGGCGATGCGCGGGGTCCCGCGGGATCGGCGGGCGATCTCCTCGCGCGCGATCGCGGGCACGTCGACGCCCAGGACGATCGCGGAGCGTCCGACGACGCGCTCCAGCTCGGCCGGATCGTAGTACTCGAGGTGCGCGGTGAACCCGAATCGGTCGCGCAGGGGGTTCGGCAGCAGTCCGGAGCGCGTCGTGGCGCCGACGAGGGTGAACGGCGCGAGCTCGAGCGGGATGCTGGTGGCGCCCGCGCCCTTGCCGACCATGATGTCGATGCGGAAGTCCTCCATCGCGAGGTACAGCATCTCCTCGGCGGAGCGCGCCATGCGATGGATCTCGTCGATGAACAGCACCTCGCCGGGAGTCAGGCTGCTCAGTAGCGCCGCGAGATCGCCCGCGTGCTGGATCGCGGGGCCGCTGGACATGCGCAGCGGGCGCCCGCTCTCGTGCGCGACGATCATCGCGAGCGTGGTCTTGCCGAGTCCCGGCGGGCCGGAGAGAAGGATGTGATCGGCCGGCCGGTCCTGGATCCGGGCCGCCTCCAGGAGCAGCTTCATCTGCCCGCGCACCTTGTGCTGGCCGACGAACTCGTCCAGGCTCGACGGGCGCAGCGCGCCCTCGATCGCGAGCTCCGCCTCGTCGACCGCTTCGCTCGAGTCGCGGAACTCAGCCACGGGCGCCGCCGCCCTGTGCAGGTCCGAGCGTCGCGAGCGTGCGTCGCAGCAGCAGGGCGACGGACCCGCGCTCGGTCTCGCTGGCATCTGCCGTGCTGCGCTCGGCGGCGTCGGCGGCGACTCGCTCGGACCAGCCCAGCCCGATGAGCGCGGCGATCAGCTGCGTGCTGATCTCGTCGGGAATCGATGCCGCCACCGGAGCGGCCGCGGGAGGCTGCAGCTTGCCGGTGAGCTGCACGACGATGAGTTTCGCGGTCTTCGGCCCGATACCCGAGACCCGTCGGAACGGCGCGTCGTCGTCCGCCGCCACCGCCGAGGCGATCTGATCGACGGACAGGTGCGAGAGCACGCCGAGCGCCGACTTCGGCCCCACCCCCGTCACGGACAGGAGATGACCGAACACCTCCAGTTCGGCGGGATCCGCGAATCCGTAGAGCGACAGGGCGTCCTCGCGCACGATCAGCGCGGTGTGCAGGCGCAGCTCCTGTCCGACGCGCGCCGTGTGCGCCACATCGCCGGGGACCGCGACCGAGAAGCCGACTCCCCCGACCTCGATCACGACGGAATCCGTGGTGGTGGACAGCACGGTGCCGCGCAACGAGGAGATCATGTCAGCAGTCTACGCACGTGCTCGTAGGTATGTTCGAGCGACACGCTCCGCGTCGGCCCACGCCTTCTGGGCCGGCGTCTGCCCTCCGGCATCTGCTGCCGTAGTCACGAGCCCCGGGCCGCGCCACGCGTGGCAGAGCGCGATGGCCAGCGCATCAGCGGCGTCCGCAGGCTGCGGCGGAGCATCCAACCGCAGGATCCGGGCGATCATCGCCTGCACCTGCTTCTTGTCCGCGGAACCGTATCCGGTGACCGCCGCCTTGACCTCGCTCGGCGTGTGCGTGGCCGCGGGCAGCCCGTGCTCGGCCGCGATGAGCAGCGCCACCCCGCTCGCCTGCGCCGTGCCCATCACGGTGTGGCTGTTCTGCTGTGCGAAGACGCGCTCCACGGCGACCGCCTGCGGCGTGTGCTCGGCGATGACCGCGCGGATCCCCGCAGCCACCGCGGCGAGCCGCTCGCCGATCGGCGCGTCCACGGGCGTGCGGATGACTCCCACGTGCACGAGGGTGCCGCGGCGCATCGGGTCGACGTCGACGACGCCGACGCCGCAGCGCGTGAGCCCCGGGTCGATGCCCAGCACGCGACGGGTTCCGGTCATCCCCCCAGGCTAGGCGCTGGCCGCCTTGCCACGGCCGAGGCGCTCCGCGTACCCGGTCCCTGAGCCCGTCGAAGGGACACACCCCACCCGGTCCCTGAGCCCGTCGAAGGGACACGCCCCACCCGGTCCCTGAGCCCGTCGAAGGGACACGAGTTCTCCACAGCCCGGTTCCGGCCCTCGCGAGGAGGGAAGGATCGACGAATGGCATGGACATACATCGTCGAATGCGCGGACGGCTCGTTCTACACCGGCAGCACGGACCTCATCGACGTCGAGGCGCGGATCTGGCAGCACAACAACGACCGAGATATGAGTGCGAAATTCACCCGCAGACGTCGCCCGGTGCGCTTGGTCTATGCCGAGGCGTTCGACCGCGTCGAGGATGCGTTCGCCCGGGAGAAGCAGATCCAAGGATGGTCCCGAGCGAAGAAGCTCGCACTCATCGAGCTCCGCGGGGCGGATCTGCCTGATCTCTCGCGTCCACATCGACGCGACGTCGCTTCGACAAGCTCTGCGACTGGCTCTGCACCCGACTGTGGCGAGGCGAGGTCACTTCGACAGGCTCAGTGACCGACTGTGGCGAGGCGAGGTCGCTTCGACAGGCTCAGTGACCGACTGTGGCGACGCGAGGTCGCTTCGACAGGCTCAGCGGCCGGCGGTGGCGACGCCGGGCAAGAACGACGAAGGGGCCGACGGCGCCGCAGCGCACATCGACCCCTTCGGAGGCTCGGAGGCTTATTCGTCGTTCTCGAGCTCGGCCTGCACGTCGGGGGTCAAGTCGAAGTTCGCGTACACGTTCTGCACGTCGTCGCTGTCCTCGAGCGCGTCGATGAGGCGGAACACCTTGCGGGCGGCCTCCGCGTCGATCTCGACCTTGAGGTTCGGAACGAACTCGACGTCGGCCGACTCGTACTCGATCCCCGCCTCCTGCAGGGCGGTGCGCACCGCGACCAGGTCGGAGGCGTCGGTGATGACCTCGAAGCCCTGGGCGTGCGGCTCGATCTCCTCGGCCCCCGCCTCGAGTGCCGCCATCATGACGTCGTCCTCGGTCGTGCCCTCGGAGGAGACGACGATGACGCCCTTGCGGGTGAAGTTGTACGCGACGCTGCCCGGGTCGGCCAGAGTGCCGTTGTTGCGGCTGAGCGCCGTGCGCACCTCGGCGGCGGCGCGGTTCTTGTTGTCGGTCAGACACTCGATCATGAGGGCGACGCCGCTCGGGCCGTAGCCCTCGTACATGATGGAGCTGTACTCGACGGATTCGCCGCCGATACCTGCGCCGCGCTTGATCGCGCGGTCGATGTTGTCCTTGGGGACCGAGGTCTTCTTCGCCTTCAGCACCGCGTCGAACAGCGTCGGGTTGCCCGCCTGGTCGGGTCCGCCGAGCTTCGCGGCGACCTCGATGTTCTTGATGAGCTTGGCCCACGACTTGGCACGGCGTGCGTCGATGACCGCCTTCTTGTGCTTGGTCGTGGCCCACTTGGAATGCCCGGACATATGTCTCCTGCTCGTATCCGCCCCGGGGTCGCTCCCGCCAGGGCATCGTCCATTCTAACGAACCGGGATGCGCGGCTCTGCGATCCGATTCGCCCGCGCTCCTGTGCCGCCACCTCAATCCATGAGACTGCAACTGCGCGACGACACCGCAACTCTGTGCGGCAGTCTCGTCGCGCAATTGCAGTCTCGCGGTACCGCGCCCGAACTCAGGGGCTCGGCGGATCCGGATCCGTCAGGCTGCGAGAGCCGCGCGCCGAGCCTCTGCCACTTCGAGCAGGCGGGCGTGCAGGCGGGTCTCGCCGTTCATCTCCGGGTGGAAGCTGGTGCCGAGCAGGTTGCCCTGCTCCACCGCCACCACGCCGCCATCCGCAAGCGCGGCGATCGCTCTGGCTTTGGGCCCAACGCGCGTGATGAGCGGGGCACGGATGAAGGTCGCCGCGACCGGATCCTCGATGCCCTCCACCTGGAGCTCCGTCTCGAACGACTCGACCTGTCCTCCGAACGCGTTGCGCGCGACGGTCACGTCCAAGCCGCCGAAAGTGAGCTGCCCATCGATCGCGCCCTCGATCTCGTCGGCGAGCAGGATCAGACCGGCGCAGGTGCCGTAGACGGGCAGACCCTCTGCGATGAGCGCGCGCAGCGGATCCCGCAGCCCGAAGATCCTGGACAGCTTGTCGATCACACTCGACTCGCCGCCCGGGATCACGAGTCCATCGAGCTCCGCCAGCTGCTCGGGGCGGCGGACGGCGACCGCCTCCGCCCCGAGCGAGGTGAGGATCGCAGCGTGCTCGCGGACATCGCCCTGCAGGGCGAGCACGCCGATCCGGAGGGCGGATGTCACCAGCCGCGCTCCGCGAGACGGTGCGGCGCGGGCAGGTCCGACACGTTGATGCCGACCATGGCCTCGCCGAGGCCGCGCGAGACCTGCGCGATCACCGCGGGATCGTCGTAGGCGGCCGTCGCCTTCACGATCGCGGCGGCACGCGCCGCCGGGTCGCCCGACTTGAAGATGCCGGATCCGACGAAGACGCCGTCGGCGCCGAGCTGCATCATCATGGCGGCGTCGGCCGGGGTCGCGACTCCGCCGGCGACGAACATGACGACCGGGAGCGCGCCCTTCTCCGCCACCTCGGCGACGAGCTCGTACGGCGCCTGCAGCTCCTTCGCGGCGACGTACAGCTCGTCCTTGCTGAGCGAGGTCAGCCGGGCGATCTCGCCGCGGATCGTTCGGATGTGCTTCATCGCCTCGGAGACGTCGCCGGTGCCCGCCTCGCCCTTGGAGCGGATCATCGCCGCGCCCTCGGTGATACGGCGCAGCGCCTCGCCGAGGTTGGTGGCACCGCAGACGAAGGGCACCGTGAAGCCCCACTTGTCGATGTGGTTCACGTAGTCGGCGGGCGAGAGCACCTCGGACTCGTCGATGTAGTCGACCCCGAGCTCCTGCAGCACCTGCGCCTCCACGAAGTGGCCGATGCGCGCCTTCGCCATCACCGGGATCGAGACGGCCGAGATGATGCCGTCGATCATGTCCGGGTCGCTCATGCGCGAGACGCCGCCCTGGGCGCGGATGTCCGCGGGCACCCGCTCGAGAGCCATCACGGCGACGGCGCCGGCGTCCTCGGCGATCTTCGCCTGCTCGGGCGTGACGACGTCCATGATGACGCCGCCCTTGAGCATCTCCGCGAGGCCGCGCTTGACGCGGGCGGTGCCGGTGGTGGATTCGGGTGCCAGTTCTGTCATAGGACATATCTTACGCTGTCTGCGACGGTACCCCGACACCATCCCGCCGGTGATCGGATCCGCCGGAGCAGGTGAGAGGATCGAGGAATGCTCACCGTGCTCTCGATCCAGTCGGCCGTCGCGTACGGCCACGTCGGCAACTCCGCGGCGGTCTTCCCGCTCCAACGCATCGGCGTCGAGGTGCTGCCCGTCTACACCGTGAACTTCTCCAACCACACCGGATACGGCGCATGGCGCGGTCCGCTGATCGCCCCGGAGGACGTCCGCGAGGTCATCACCGGCATCGAGGAGCGCGGCGTTCTCGGCGAGATCGACGCCGTGCTCAGCGGCTACCAGGGCGGCGAGGGCATCGGCGACGTCATCATCGACGCCGTCGCGCGCGTCAAGGCCGCCAACCCGAACGCCGTGTACGCCTGCGACCCGGTGATGGGCAACGCGAAGTCCGGCTGCTTCGTCGCGCCGGCGATCCCCGTCCTGCTGCGCGACCGCGTCGTGCCGGTCGCCGACATCATCACCCCGAACCAGTTCGAGCTCGGCTTCCTCACCGGCACCGAGCCCGACACGCTCGAATCGACGCTCGCCTCCGTCGACGCCGCCCGCGCGATGGGCCCGAACACCGTGCTCGTGACGAGCGTGGAGCGCCCCGATCGCGAGGAGGGCACGATCGAGATGCTCGCCGTCGACGACAAGGGCGCCTGGCTCGTCGCGACCCCGCATCTGCCGATGAAGGCGAACGGATCCGGCGACGTAACCGCGGCCCTGTTCACGGCGCACTACGTCGAGACGGGCGACGCGAAGGTCGCCCTCGAGCGCACGGTGTCGAGCGTGTACGAGCTGCTGCGACTCACCCTCGAGTCGGGCGCGCGCGAACTGCAGCTCATCCCGGCTCAGGAGTTCTACGCGAACCCGCCTCTGCAGTTCACCGCACGTCAGGTGCGCTGAGGACCGCTGGCTGAGTCACCGGCTGCGCCGTGATCGGCGCCCGGGACTCAGGCGGGCCAGGCCGCCGCGACCGTGTTGCGCACGTCGCCCAGCAGCTGGGGCAGCGCCTTGGTCTTGGCGATGATCGGGAAGAAGTTCGCGTCGCTGTTCCAGCGCGGGACGACATGCTGGTGCAGGTGCGCATCCACGCCGGCGCCGGCGACGGCGCCCTGGTTCATGCCGATGTTGAAGCCGTCGCATCGCGAGGTGGCCTTGAGCACCCGCATGGCGGTCTGGGTGAGCGATCCGATCTCGGCGACCTCCTCGGTGGTCGCCTCGTCATAGGTCGCGATGTGGCGGTACGGGCAGACCAGGAGGTGCCCGGAGTTGTATGGGAACAGGTTCAGCAGCACGTACGCCGTCCGTCCGCGAGCGACGATCAACCGCTCCTCGTCCGGGTGCTTCGGCGCCTCGCAGAACGGGCACTCCTCGCGCAGCGGCTCGGGGCCCGCCTGGATGTAGGTCATCCGGTGCGGCACCCACAGGCGCTGGAACTCGTCGGGGACGCCGGCCAGATGTGCGGCGTCTTCGAGCCGCGCGTCGGCGGCGCCCCCGTCGACGGTCATGCCAGGTCGCCCGCCGTCTGGATCAGCGCGTGGCTCTCGACCGCGCGGCGCACACGCTCCACGGCATCGGCGAGAGGGACGCCGTTCTCCTGGGTTCCATCGCGGAACCGGAACGAGACCGTTCCCGCGGCACGGTCCTGCTCCCCCGCGATCAGGATCAGCGGCACCTTGCCGGTGGTGTGGTTGCGGATCTTCTTCTGCATGCGCTCGTCGGAGTGGTCGACCTCGGCGCGCACACCGGCCTCGCGGAACGCGGCGACGGCGTCGTCCAGGTAGTCCGCGAACTCCTCGGCCACGGGGATCCCCATGATCTGGACCGGGGAGAGCCAGAGCGGGAAATCGCCGGCGTAGTGCTCGAGCAGGATCGCGAAGAACCGCTCGATCGATCCGAACAGGGCGCGGTGGATCATGATCGGGCGCTTCTTCTGCCCGTCCCGGTCCGTGAACTCCAGATCGAAGCGCTCCGGGAGGTTGGGGTCGACCTGCACGGTCGACAGCTGCCACACCCGCCCGATCGCGTCGGTGGTCTTCAGGTCGATCTTCGGACCGTAGAAGGCCGCCTCACCGGGCACCTCGGTCAGTTTGAGGCCGGATGCCAGGGCCACGTTGCGCAGCGCGTTCGTCGAGTACTCCCAGAACTCGTCGGATCCGATCCACTTGTCCTTTTCGTCGTCGCGCATCGACAGCTCGAGCTCGAAGTCGCTGAGCCCGAAGTCGCGCAGCATCGAGAGGATGAACTCGAGGACCTTCGTGACCTCGGACTCGAGCTGGTCCGGCGTGACGAAGAGATGCGAATCGTCCTGGGTGAAGCCGCGCACGCGCGTGAGGCCGTGCAGGGCGCCGGAGAGCTCGTTGCGGTAGACGGTGCCGTTCTCTGCGAGCCGCAGCGGCAGGTCCCGGTAGCTGCGTGCACGCTCCCGGTAGATGAGGATGTGCATCGGGCAGTTCATCGGCTTCAGGTAGTAGTCCTGGCCCTGCTTGGTGATGTGCCCCTCCTCGTCGCGCTCCTCGTCCATCCGGATCGGCGGGAACATGCCGTCGCGGTAGGTGACGAGGTGGTTGGACGTGAGGAACAGGTCCTCCTTGGAGATGTGCGGCGTGTACACGTAGTTGTAGCCGGCGGCGATGTGCCGGCGGCGGGCGTGCTGCTCCATCTCGCCGCGGATGATGCCGCCTCGCGGGTGCCAGACCGAGAGACCGGATCCGATCTCGTCGGGGAAGGAGAAGAGATCGAGCTCCTTGCCCAGGCGACGGTGGTCGCGCTTGGCAGCCTCCTCCAGACGCTGCTGGTAGGCGCGCAGTTCGTCCTTGGTCGGCCACGCCGTGCCGTAGATGCGCTGCAGCTGCGGGTTCTTCTCAGATCCGCGCCAGTAGGCCGCGGCGATGCGGGTGAGGTCCCAGCCGTTGCCGATCATGCGGGTGTTCGGCAGGTGCGGGCCGCGGCAGAGGTCCTTCCAGACCACCTCGCCGTCCTTGGAGACGTTGTCGTAGATGGTCAGCTCGCCCTCGCCGACCTCGACCGAGGCGCCCTCGGTCTTGTCGGCGCCACCACCCTTGAGCCCGATGAGTTCGAGCTTGAACGGCTCGTCCGCGAGCTCCGCCCGCGCCTCCTCGTCCGTGACGACACGGCGGACGAAGCGCTGGCCCTCGCGCTGGATCCGCTGCATCTCCTTGGAGATGGCCTTGACGTCCTCGGGAGTGAACGGGGTGTCCACGCCGAAGTCGTAGTAGAAGCCGTCGGTGATGGGCGGCCCGATGCCGAGGTTCGCCTGCGGCTTGATGCGCTGCACGGCCTGGGCGAGCACGTGCGCCGTCGAGTGGCGCAGGATCGCGAGGCCCTCGGGGCTGTCGATCGTGATCGGCTGCACGTCGTCGCCCTCGTTGACGACGGCGGCGAGGTCCTTCTGCTGCCCGTTGACGAGCATGGCGACGACGGAGCGGTCGCTGTACGGTCCGTTCGCGCCGTAGAGCGCGAAGCCGTCGCAGGGGTAGGACGGCAGTTCAGGGGCGGACACGGGGTTCTCAGACAAAGGAAGTTCTCCAGTTTGGCGACGGTCTCGGCTCAGCTTCGGGCGCGTCGGCGCCCTGCCCGCTCAGGCCCTGAGAGTTCGCGTGCCGGTGACCGCGACGACGGTCGCGTGCGTCTGCCGGGCGAAGTCCATAGGAGAATCCTACGCCGCGGCGGCCAGAGCCTGGTCCAGGTGCCGCTGTGCGAGCCGCCAGGCCCCTGCCTCATAGGCGACCACGACCAGGACCGGCCCGGCCAGCACCACGAGCAGGCATACTCCGAGCGGCATGCCGGCGAACGCCACCACGATGCCGAGCACTGGCAGCACCATCGCGAGTGCGTGCAGCGGCAGCCCCTTGGGCGAGTGCACGAGATACGCATGCAGCAGCGACGTCGAGGCCATGAAGACGATCACCGGGACCGCGATCATGAGGATCACGACGGGCGTCGCGACAGGGTCCTCGTGTCGATACGCGTAGCCGATGGCGTGCAGGCCCGCGCCGACGGCAGCGACGCTCGCGAAGATGAACGCATGCCCGTAGCCCCACACGAACGATCGCTTGCGGTGCACGGCGAGGATCGGACCGGACGGCATGATCGTGTACGACCACCACAGCCCGAAGGTCATCGCGACACCCGCTGCGATCACGACGATCGCGTCTGCCGACCAGCCCTTCTCGTGCGAGACCTCCTGGGCGGCGGCGAGCGTGCCGATGACGGTCTCGCCGAGGGCGATGATCGTCAGGAGCGAGTACCGCTCCGCGATGTGATGCGCGTGCCAGGGCGTACCGCGGCGTTCGCCCTCGCCCTTGCGCTCCGCGACGACCGGGCCGCCGAGCTCGACAAGCCAGCACAGCGCGGCGCCGATCATCGCGGTGCCGAACGGCAGCGGCGCCCAGGCGACGATGATCCAGCCGAGCTGCGCGACGGCGACGAACACCACGTAGGTGAGCGCGTGGGTGCGGTACGCGGGATCCCGGGCTGCCCGAAGCCACTGTGCGAGCAGCCCGACCCGCATGACGATGTAGCCGGAGACCATGATGCGGTTGTCGAAGACGCCGTGGGCCTCGACAGACTCGAACATCGTCGGCAGCCCGATCGCGAGCACGATCACGCCGGCCATCTGCACCATCGTGAACAGACGGAACAGCCAGTCGTCCGTGTCGAACGCGGATGCGAACCAGGAGAAGTTGATCCATGCCCAGATGACGGCGGCGATCGCGAAGGCGAACGCACCCACGGCTGCTCCCCCGTGCCCGGCGGCGATGCCCGCCGCCAGCTGGGTCCCCGCCACACCGAACGCCGCGGCGAAGACGAGGTCGTAAAGCGCCTCGAGCGGTGTCGCCGCCCGGTGCGGCTCGTGCCGGGCGCGCCCGCGCATCGGCCGCAGACCGTGCCGGTACCGTTCCACCGCGTTCGTCATGCTGCTCCCCCTTGTCCCCGGATCCCGCCTGATCTCGGGGAGTCGCCTCGAATCCTGCAGCGTCCAACCTAGCGCGAGCGGGGATCCGCCGACGTCGGCGACGTCCGAGGAGTGCAAGCCCCGGAACCCGAGCGGAGGCATGCATTGCACGCCGGCGGCGAGAGCACCGCGGAGCCCGCCTTGCAGGCGCTTCGCCCCGCGTCAAGCCACGTGCGCAGGGTCCCCACACGGGCTAGCTTCGACCCTGCTCCGCGGGAAGCACCCTGATGGGAGGCCCATGCACACCTCGACCCTCACCCCGACCGATCTCCTCCTCGACGGGCGATACCGGCTGTGCGAGCACCTCGGCAGCGGCGCCAGCGCCGACGTGTACCGGGCGGAGGATCTGCATCTGGATCGCATCGTCGCCGTGAAGCTCCTGCGCGAGACCACGCCCGGTGAGCGACCGCACCGCGAGACGGCGCTGCTGGCGTCTCTCGACCATCCCTCCCTCGTGACGCTTCTCGATGCCCAGCTCTCCCCCGGCCGACAGCGCTACCTGGTGATGGAGTACATCGACGGTCCGCCCCTCTCCGCCGTGATCGCCCGCGGCGCCCTCGACCGCGCCCACGCCGCCGTTGTGGGCAGGGACCTCGCCGATGCGCTGGCCCTCGTGCACGCCTCCGGGGCGGTGCATCGGGATGTGAAGCCGTCCAACGTTCTGATGCGCCCGTCGGCCGGTCCGGGGTGGCCGTGGCGGGCCGTCCTCGCCGACTTCGGGATCGCGCGGGGCACGAAAGACATGTCCGTGACCGCGCCAGGAATCACGGTCGGCACCGCGGCCTACATGGCGACCGAGCTCTTTCGGGGCAACCGTGCCACCCCGGCTTCGGATGTGTACGCATTGGGCGTGCTGCTGCTCGAGGCGCTCACCGGTGTTCCAGCGGCGCCTGCGGAGGCTTATGCCGCTTCGGCGGAACGAAGGGCGCCGATCGCGATCCCTGAGGCGCTGGGATCCGGATGGGTGCTGCTGTTGCAGCGCATGACCTCCGCGGACCCGGAGGAGCGGCCGTCCGCTGCGCAGGTGTCGGCGGCCGCCGCGGATCTGGCTGCCGTGGAGGCACACGAGCCGGTCCCCACGGCGCGCATCTCCACGTCGCCGAGGGCGCGCAGCTCCGTCCCGGCGCAGCACCGCGCATCACGCGGTTCGCCACCAGGGCGCGTCCATCTGGTCGTCGCGGCGTGCGTGGGGGCGCTCATCGCGGTCGGGCTCGCCGTGGCGGGGATCGGCGGGCTCGCGCATCCCGATGCTCCTCAGGCGGAACCTTCGAACGCCCCGCGCGCCTCTACGCCGACGCCCGCACCGCAGATCCCGTCGGAGGCGGTCCAGCCCGCTGTGGTACCGGCCGGGTCGGTCGTGCCGGCCGGCGACATCACGACGCGCGAGGATCCGGGCAAGAGCGCTGCCGCGCACGCGAAGCACGAGGAGAATGCCGAGCGAAACGGCGATGCGGGAAGGGGCGGCAATCCCCACGACGACAGCGAGAAGGGAAACCCGCACGATCAAGCCGACTCGAACGGGTGAAACCACAAAACCCCCGGGGTGACCGGGGGTTTCTCTTGTGCGCGATACTGGGATCGAACCATGAACTTTGCCTATTCGGGATAGGCGTGAATACGGCGACGCCAGTGTCTTCTAAGCATCATACGATTTTCGAGCGGCGCAAGAATCGTCAAGAAGTGGAATGAACTCCCGATCACAGTCCCACGCAGGGCCCACGGAAATTCGTATCCTCAGGTATTCACGGATACGCCGTGGATCAATCCGTAGGTATGGATTCAACACGTTTGAACAGCGTCGGGAATGACGTCGGACATAGTCGCTAGGGTCGTGAGCATGGACCATGAGTGCTTCGATGTCCCTGGCGTGATCTCGGATGCGGGCGTACTCCCGTGATGCTCACGGCGACACCCACTCCCCTGCCGGTTGCGACGGCATCGGGCCCCGAGTTCCTCGGCGTCCCGTTGGCTGTTTGGGCGTTTGGAGTCTCGCTGCTGAGCTTCCTGATTGCTCTGAGCGCTCTGTGCTGGCAGGTGACGAAACACTTCCTCGACGGTGGCCGCGTGAAGGTGTACCTCAACACCGCGATTCTGTACCCGGAGTACATGATCGCAACGAATCGATCCGGCAAGCACGCGTTGAAGAACGAGCATCCGGCAGAAGAGGTGACTCGTCGAGGGAAGGCGTTGGAGCTTGCCCAGCTCGTCGTCGAGAACCCTGGACGCACGGCCGTCACGATCTACTCACCGGGACTCCAGTTCAGCGGACACGGCAAGAAGAACCACACGGTAGTGCCGCGCATGTTCGAGACCGACGGGACGTTCGGCCCGGACGAGGCCATCACCGACACAGTCGTAAGGCTCGAGCCCTATGCACGCGTCACCTTTCTGCTCGACTACTGGAGCTCGGTGCCGGGCCTCATGAAGAAGGCCCCGAAAGGCTACGTGGATATCCGAGGACGCGTGAGTGTCGCTGGCCGCACCAACAGGCCGCAGAGGTCGAGCTATCGGAAGCGGTGGCGCATCCGCCGCGGCATGTACACCGCGATCGAGGGATCTCCGGACTTCACTCCTCTCGCGGTGCTGTGGCGGGAGATGTACATCCGCCTCCCGAAGCACGACGACGAACTGGATGTTCATCCGTCGCACGAAAGCCTCCCGACTCGTCGGTACGCTGCGGGCTTCCTGCTCGACCGCGCGATGTCGAGATTCGAGGAACGCCCTGAGCGCGAGGAGCTGACTGAGGTGCTCCACGAGCTCGCGAAGGCCGACGGCGACAAGTTCCCGCACTTTGGCCTGCATCTCTGGGAGGGATACGCGGCGCTCGACCGCATGGAGGGGCACTTGACACCGTGGACCGACGGGCTGTTCACGGCGGCGCACTCGAAGAAGACATCTGTGCAGGGGAACGCAACTGATGGTGACGACAAGAGCAGGCCCAAGGTTGAGTCGTCGGACGAGTCCTAGATGCTCGGAGGACATCGGGGCAAGCATCGACCACGCGGAGTACGAGCACATAAAAAGTCCGGGCAGTCTCTCCACCCGCGTACCACGAGCGATGGGTGCCGCACGTGCTCCGCGTGCGGTGGCGACTGCGAGCCGGATCCGTAGCTGAGTGAGGACGGCGCGAGGCGCGTATCGCGGCCGTGTGTCAGAAGCACGGCTTCCGGAGCATAGTTGATCCATTCGACGGGGCTGCGCTGATCGTTCGGGACCGCATCGGTGATGCCGTGTCGGCATGTTGCGGCGATAGCTCGACCCAGTGACCAACCGTTAGCCCCTGAAGTGCCATGGCTGTGATGAGAGATTCGTCGCCGAACGGGTCTGTGGTCATGGCAGACAGACTTTCGATCGCACACGCGGGTCATGAAGTGACGCCGTGTGTCACTTCGTGACTAGCGACGCTGTCTTCGCTCCGCGGCACGCGCTGCTCCCCGGCGAACGTTCTCCATTGCGTGCCCCCAATCAGAAACGATGGTCGGCCATGTAAAAGCCAGGGCATCATCGCCGAAAGGCCAGCACTCGGAGAGGTAGTTCATGAACGACTCGGTGCGCGCAATTCTGTCCTCGATGTCGAACACATCTCGGATATTCGCCCTCGCCGAGGGATCGAGGATTGGCGTGTCCACCACGACCGCATCTAGGTAGGGGAAGCTACTGGCCAGCTTCTTGTGCAGATATCCGCCTGCTGCCATGACCCTGACTAGGGTCCCAGCGTCCCCTTGGTCGTTGAGCTCAACCAGTGAGCTATCGATCGCGCGAGCAAGGTGAAATTCGGTCTGGTCGGGGCTGTATCCGAGCGTTTGTAGTTCCTGGGTAACAGATTTCAAGTCTGCAAACCCGCCGGTCTCACGCTCGCCCATCGCTTGAATGGAAGCGAGCATCAGGGGGAGCAGGAAGTGTTCTCGAGGGTCGTTGGTTGATACTGAGAACAGGTTCGGCACGGGCGAGGTGCTTGGGTCATAATATTTGTGGTCGCCGTAAAGGATTGCGCGCACAAACTCATGTAGCGGAATAACGTAGGGCCGGCCGGTTCGCTGAGCGTCAAGGATGCGGGACGTCTGAACGTAGCCGCTACCAACGAACGTCGAGACGAAGTCCAGAGCTCTTCGAGTGTTACCTGAACTCAGATTGTCAACAAGCTCGACGAGCGGACCATTGCTCGAAAACGCGTCGAGTAGTACGTCGATGTAGACAACTAGGCTATCGGAGTCGAGCGTGAGTCCTGCGGGGAATCCAGGCAACCGTCCCGCCCGCAGTAGTTCTTTTCGGGCAAACTCGAGGCGCTTCGTGATGACGAGATCGCTGCGCGGAGGAGAGACGGTGAATACTCGGGGCTGATAAGCCGCCAGCGCTCCCGTCCGTCGAGATTGGTGAAACGTATCCGGTCGAAGGGAGATGAAGACAGCTACCGGCCAGGTGTCAGCCAAGGATTGGCCAGCGACGAAGATCTGCTCCTGGAACGAGGGCTGATGCTGATCAACATTGTCGAGGACGACAACGAAGTTCATCCGGCGAGTTGCTTGGAGATGAGCAAGTGCGCGCTGAGTGTGCGTAAGAGCGTCGGCGAGGTGACGCTCGAGCATTTCTATCTGCTTGAGTGCATAAACATCGGGATTCGCTTCTTCCAGGTCTCCGTAGATGCCCTGTTTGAAATCGGCAATCTCCCTCTTGTAGACAGCACGTACGAACGACCGCTCACGAATGTCAAGGTCTAGCGATTCGAGCAGACCGCTCGCGACTGCACTGACTATGTAGTCGGATACGTCCTCCACGAGCCCCGAGTGCTTCAGGAAGTCGACGTAAAACACCACCGTGCGATCGAGAATGTCCTTGACGTCGACCCTGAAGAGGTGCTTGAGGAAGATGCTCTTCCCCACACCGACATCCCCAACCAGAACGATTGGACGACGGGCGATGGCTCCTGCAATGACTCCATCTGTCAGGTTCGGGTTTGGGCCGCGTCGGTCGCGTGCTGATTCGGTGTTCACCGCAGCATCAAGTACTTCGTAGCGGGTTCGCAGAATTTCTTTGCTTACCACCGCATACTGCGATAGCGCTCCGCTCGAGCAGTAACAATCGATGAGGAACTCGTCGGTGATGCTTTCCTCGCGGACAACGTCTTGGATGAACAGATCTCCGAGGATTCGCAGATCTGTTTCCATCTCACTTCCGATGCGAAAACCGGGGTATGAGGTAATACGACTCGACAGTGGGGAAGGTGGAGGAGCGGTTGTGGCACGCGTCGAAAGCGATCTCATGAGGTCTCCGCGAGAGACGCCTGCAAATGACAGATAGTCCCAAAGCTCGTTTACGCCAGCCAGCATGTCGCCGAGGCTGGAGTAGAACACAGCCTTTCCGTCTCGTGGCTTCAGCCCATCGGAGCGGCTCCCGAGGAAGAGTAACAGTTGGTGACCGTTGGACAGCGCTGCGAGACCCACGCCGCGCTCCTGGCAGTAGCGCAGTACCTGGTCTACCGCCGCGCGGTTCTTTTCAGAATGATCGCGAACAGAGCTGAGAGCGATCCGACCACTAGCGGTCCCAGCAGGCACTTCGAATGTGTATCCGCTTCGCTTCGCCTCGAGAACCACCCGTGCGTGAGGCGCTCCGAGCGTGTAGTCGAGATAGTCACCGTCGACATGCTCCTCGCAAACGACCTGATCAGACGACCAACCGAGCACATCGCGTAGCAGTGCGTCGATGAAATGTCGGCGCGTTGTGGCTTCGTTCATGGCCGCATCGACCGGGTTCGCAGCCAGCGCTCGTAGAGCCTCGACTCCACGCTCGAATTCGGTCATGATGCTCCTTGTCTGAAGTCACCGTATAGCCTTCGACTCCACATGCTGAGGATCTCAACCCGCGGCGTGCTGATTTGTCTGGTGCCGGCATCGTAGGAGAATTGGGCTCGTCGTCATGCCCATCGTGCGCGGCCAGGCGGGGCGCAGCTGATCCCGCTGAGCGACATGTGCCGGTGACGGCGAGGAGTCGGTGCGCTGTGGGACCGTCGGCAAGACGAAGGGTCGAACCCACGCCGTGGCGAGCAACGTCAGTCTGATGATTGGCGCGCGGCCGTGTAGAGGCTGGAGTGCACACGGACTCGACTGGTGTCTCGATCTGAAGTACTTTCGCGGCTCAACCAGCAAGCTCTGATTCCGGCATGACAGCACCCGCGATCTTCTCCGCGATGACGGCGACCGAGTCGCGTGAGGTCTCGAAGCCCGCGAGGTCGGGAAGAAAGCCGCTGTACTCAGCAACGTCAGCGAAGGTCACTCCGTTGAGCACGGGGATCAGCGTCGACTTTCCGAGAAGCACCCCAAGCTCGCGCTCGGTCCAGAAGCGACCAGTGAGGTAGGCAGGTGTGAGGAGCACCACACCGGCGCGGGCCTTGCGTAGGCCCCTGTCCATCTGCAGCGCCTGGCTCTGACCGGGAATGATTGCGACCTCGTCGAACCAAACGCGGACGCCAAGGCTCTCTAGCTCATCCTTCAGTTCAGCCGCGACGGCCGAGCCATCGATGCGTGCGTAGCTCAGGAAGATGTCCCATTCGCGATCGTCGCGCCCCGCGAGCTCATGCTGGACGCGTTCTGTAAGCTCCTGCTCCGCCGGGGTGTAGACAACACGCGTGCTCGTCGTAGCCGACCGGAGCTTGCGATTCAGCTCGCGAGCAGCGCGGTCAGCCTGGGCGCCAACCTGCTGATTGTGCGCGTTGGCCTGGCGGATCTGTTGGTTCACCCGCTGATTATGTTGATTGACGCGGTTCACCTCGCGGTTGTACGCGTCGACCCGCCGCTTGTTCTCCCGGTTCACGCGATCGACCTCTCGTTGCAGTTTCTGCTGAGCCGCCCTCATCTTCGCCTGCAGCTGCGCAGTGTTGATGCTTCTCACCATGACGATGCCCTCTCATGTCCTTGTCAAGAAGAGTAAGCGCGACCACCGACATCGCTGCTCCAGGGCTGGCTGGCAGTTTGTGCGCTACTTGGCGAGCCAGCGGCTCAGCTCAACAAAGGAACCCCGTGACCGAGTGGTCACGGGGTTCTTCGCAGCCGACCCGGTGATCGAGGTCAACCGGCGTTCGAAGGCTCGAATCCGCCCTCGTGCACGTGCCGACGCCAAAAGCGACGAACGTCGTCCTCGTAGCGGATCACGCCGTGCACAGCATCGCAGCTCGGCGCACCCACGCAGCGCCCTCGGGTCTTGCCGGCAGCCCAGCGCCGATACCCCGTGACACCTGAGGCCAGAATCGTCTCAAGCTGTTGCTCGGTAAAGCCGAGGGCGCAGGCGGGCTCGGGGAAGGTCACAATCACATCCTCGCAGGTGGAGTCGGACACACCGACCGCAGTCGCCCGCGCCGAGCGCCGGGCCCCATGAGCGCAGAAGCTCCGGACTGGTATCCATCAATACCTGAATCCATAAGCCATTCGATCCGCTTTCCCGCAGCATCCAGACGCCGCGGAGCGGGCAGTGTCATCGCTGGATAGCGCTCGGAAGCGTCAGCGGCATTCCCCAGTGACGTCCTCGTCCCCAGAGGCCGATGAGCAGTGCCGGCGTCGCCCTCAGACAGATCACGATCGGGTCACGAAAACGGGCAAATATGGCCCACGTGGGGCCCACGCGTAGCGACTGACGCACGCTCGAATGCACGAAAACCCCCGAATGATCAGGGGTTTTCTGGTGTGCGCGATACTGGGATCGAACCAGTGACCTCTTCCGTGTCAGGGAAGCGCGCTACCGCTGCGCCAATCGCGCCTGTTCAGGCTATTCAGTTGAGGAGAAGCGAGGTGGCGACGGGATTCGAACCCGTGTAAACGGCTTTGCAGGCCGGTGCCTAGCCTCTCGGCCACACCACCATGTGGATTCGAACCCACATGCCGAAGCCCCCGAAGGGGCTCCTGCACTGGAGCGGATGACGAGACTCGAACTCGCGACCCTCACCTTGGCAAGGTGATGCGCTACCAACTGCGCTACATCCGCGTTTTGTGTTTTCCCCGGTGTCCCGGGCACTTGAAATACATTAGCCGAGGATCCGGCATGTGCCAAACCGGGACCCGTTCTCGGGCGTGTCCAGCCTCACACGCGGGGACTCTCCTGCGATCCGGCGCCGCCGCGCTACGCCGCCCCTGCGCCACACGCGCACCCGTTCGGGCATCCAGGACCGAGCCTGGTCGGCGATCGCACCGGCGGCTGCGACGACTCGCTCGGGCGGTGGCCACCTCGGCTCGCACCGGCGTCAGCACAGACGACGACGCCGCCACGACGGAGAAGAAGATGTGGTGGGCGATGCCGGACTCGAACCGACGACCTCTTCCGTGTGAAGGAAGCGCGCTACCAACTGCGCCAATCGCCCTTGCGGGTTTGCGTGCCCTGAGGCACAGGTAAAGAGCATACCCGATGCGGCGCTCCCCCTCCGACCACGCCGTCCGCCGGGCGTGGCGCGTGCTCGTGTCGAGGCCCGATGTCGGCGGGCACGGATACCGTCACCCGCATGAGCACCGCAGAGCTGGTCGAAGAGTTGGACGAGGCCCAGCGACGAGCCGTCGAGCACGGCGAGGGTCCGCTCGTCGTCGCCACGGGCGCCGGCACAGGGAAGACACGCGTGCTCACCAGTCGCGTGGCTCGGCTGATCGACGCCGGCGTCGCGCCAGAGCGAATCCTGCTGCTCACCTTCACCCGACGCGCCGCTGCCGCCATGACCTCCCGAGCGGCGGCGATGGTCGGCGACACCGGAGTCGCGCAGCGGATCGCAGGCGGGACCTTCCACGCCGTGGCGCATCGCGTGGTGGCCGAGTATGCGCAGCATCTGGGGCTGGCCGATGTCAGCGTGCTCGCGCCCGATGACATCATCGACCTGATCGACCTGCTCCGCAGCGAGCACGGCCTGGACGGCACGGATCGCCGGATGCCGACGAGCCGGGCGATCGCCGACATCGCCTCGCGAGCGATGAGCCTGGAACGCCCCGGCCGCGAGGTCATCTCCGAGCAGTTCCCGTGGGCGCTCGGCCAGGCCGACCAGATCATGGCGCTGCTGCGCGCCTATGCTCAGCGCAAGCGGGCACGCGGTCTGCTCGACCTCGACGATCTCCTGCTCGCCTGGCGCGCGCTCGTCCGCGATCCCGACGTCGGCGCGCGCCTCAGGGCACGCTGGGACTGGGTGCTCGTGGACGAGTACCAGGATGTCAACCGCGTGCAGGCGGACATCGTTCAGGGGCTCTGCCCCGACGGTCGCGGTCTGACCGTGGTCGGCGATGATGCACAGGCGATCTACGGCTTCCGCGGCGCCGGCGCCGGCCAGCTCCAGGAGGTGCTCGACCGTCTCCCCCACGCCGAACTCGTTCCTCTCGAGCGCAACTTCCGCTCCACGCAGCCGATCCTCGATCTGGCGAACGCGGCTCGGCCGCAGGATTTCCCGATCCGCCTCGTCGCCGACCGCTCGGGCCCCGCCGCACGCCCGGAGCTGGTGAGCTGCGAGAACGCGGACGATGAGGCGCGTGCCGTCGCCGATCGGATCCTGGCCGCTCACGCCGACGGGCTGCCGTTGCGGGAGCAGGCGGTGCTGATGCGCACCGGATCCCACAGCGCCCTGCTCGAGGTCGAGCTCACGGTGCGAGACATCCCGTTCATGAAGTTCGGCGGCATCGGCTACCTCGAGACCGCGCACGTGCGGGACCTGCTGGCAGCGTTCCGGGTCGTGCTCAATCCGCACGACGAGATCGCGTGGTACCGCCTGCTGACGCGCCACCGCGGCCTCGGCAAGGTCAGCGCCCGTCGCCTGTCCGGTGTGCTCGCCGATCAGGGCATCGCGGGAGGGCCGGAGGCGATCGCCGCCGCGCCGGCGACGGCGCGAGTGGGGCTCGCGACCACGCTGTCGCTCCTCGGCGTCGTGGACGGCGACTCCCCCGTGTCCGAGGTGACCCAGGCCTGTCACGACGCCGTCGCAGCGCTGCTCGAGCAGCACTACCCCGACTGGCAGCGTCGCGCGGCCGACGTGGCCGCGGTCGCCGAGGCCGCCGGCCGGCACAGCGACCTCCGCGCGTTCGTCGGCGAGCAGGCCATCGATCCCGTCACGGTCGCCGGCGACTGGGCGGCGCAGCCGCATCTCGATGAGGACTGGCTGACGCTGTCGACCATCCATTCGGCCAAGGGGCTGGAATGGTCTGCCGTCCACCTCCTGCGCGCCACCGACGGCGCCATGCCCTCCGACATGGCGCTCACCTCACGGGCGGGCCTCGAGGAGGAGCGGCGCCTGTTCTACGTCGCACTCACCAGAGCCCGCGACACCTTGAGCATCTACGCGCCCCTCGCGCTTCCCACGCACCCGACCGCGTTCACGGCGCGTCACGTGCAGGCGAAACCGAGCAGGTTCCTGACGGGCGCCGCGCGATCGTGCCTCACCGCCGTCGACACCAGACCCTCGTCCTCGGCGCCCACGGCGGCTCCTCCCGGCCCGCGCGTGCGCATGGACGACCTCGACGCGCTGTTCGCGTGACATCCCGCGGGCCGCACTCAGCCCAGGATCTCCGCGGTCTGCCTCGCGATCTCCAGCTCCTCGTTGGTCGGCACGACCAGCACCGTGACGCGTGAGGAATCGCTCGAGATCACCCGGATCCCCCGCTCAGGAGCCTCATTGCGCTGCGCGTCGATCTCGACACCGGCGAACCCGAGCGTCGCCATCGCCTCCCGGCGGACCAGGGCGTTGTTCTCGCCCACCCCCGCGGTGAACGAGATCACATCGACGCCGCCGAGCTGGGCGATGTACGCCCCGGCGTAGCCGCGCAGGCGGTGGATGTACACCGCGAACGCGAGTTCGGCGGCCTCATCCCCCGCCGCGGCCCGGGCGAGCACGTCCCGCATGTCGGAGACGCCGGCCAGCCCCTTCAGGCCGCTGCGGGTGTTCAGCAGCTCATCCAGTTCCGCGATCGTGAGTCCGGCGCGCCGAGCGAGGGCGAACAGCACCGCCGGGTCGATGTCGCCCGACCGCGTCCCCATGACGAGGCCCTCCAGCGGCGTCATGCCCATCGACGTCTCGACCGAACGCCCACCGCGGACGGCTGTCACCGAGGCGCCGTTGCCGAGGTGGAACACGAGCTGGCGCAGATCCTCGCGCTCGCCGCCCACGAACGCCGCCGCGGTCTCGGACACGTATTTGTGCGAGGTTCCGTGGAACCCGTACCGGCGGATCCGATGGGTCGCGGCGAGGTCGCGGTCGATCGCATAGGTGTATGCGGCCGGGGCGAGCGTCTGATGGAACGCGGTGTCGAACACCGCCACGTGCGGCACGTCCGGGAACGCGCGCTCGGCGGCCCGGATCCCCTGCAGCGCGCCCGGATTGTGCAGCGGGGCGAGCGCGGAGAGCTCCTCGATGTCGGTCTCCACCTGCGGCGTGACCACCGTCGGCGCGAAGAAGCGCGCACCGCCGTGGACCACGCGGTGCCCGACAGCGACGGGCGGCACCTCCGCGAGCGACGGACCGTGGGCGTCGAAGGCGTCCAGCATCACCTGGAACCCCGCGGTGTGGTCCGGGATCGGCAGCGTCCGCTCGCTCTCCGCGCCCGACGCGTCGACGTGCACCGCCCGCCCCTCGTCCTGGCCGATGCGCTCGACGAGACCCGACGACAGCGCGGACCCCGAGTCCGTGTCGACGAGCTGGTACTTGAACGACGAGGATCCGCTGTTGATCACCAGCACGACGCTCATGCGCGCTCCTCCTGCGCCTGGATCGCGGTGATCGCGATCGTGTTGACGATGTCCTCGACGAGCGCCCCGCGGGAGAGGTCGTTGATCGGCTTGTTCAGGCCCTGCAGCACCGGGCCCATGGCGACCGCTCCGGCCGAGCGCTGCACCGCCTTGTAGGTGTTGTTGCCGGTGTTCAGATCGGGGAAGACGAACACCGTGGCCCGGCCGGCCACAGACGACCCGGGCAGCTTCGCCCGCGCGACCGCTGCATCCGCCGCGGCGTCGTACTGGATCGGTCCCTCCACCGGCAGCTCCGGCGCCCGGGTGCGCACCAGCTCCGTCGCCGCCCGCACCTTCTCGACCTCGGCGCCCGCACCCGAGTCGCCGGTCGAGTACGACAGCATCGCCACGCGCGGCTCGATCCCGAACGCCCGCGCCGTGGCGGCCGAGGAGATCGCGATGTCGGCGAGCTGCTCGCTCGTGGGGTCGGGGATCACCGCGCAGTCGCCGTAGACGAGCACGCGATCGGCGAGAGCCATCAGGAACACCGAGGACACCACGGAGACGCCGGGGCGGGTCTTGATGACCTCGAAGGCGGGCCGGATCGTGTGCGCGGTGGTGTGCGCGGCGCCCGAGACCATGCCGTCGGCGAGCCCGAGGTGCACCATCATCGTCCCGAAGTAGGAGACGTCGGTGACGGTGTCGGCAGCCTGGGCGAGAGTGACGCCCTTGTGTGCGCGCAGGCGCGCGTACTCCGCGGCGAACCGCGGCACGAGCTCGGGATCCGTCGGCGAGACGATGCGGGCGGCGTCGAGGTCCACCCCGAGTTCGCGTGCCCGTGCGCGGACGGCCGTCTCGTCGCCGAGGATGACGAGATCGGCGATGCCGCCGCTCAGCACCGCACCCGCGGCGCGCAGCACGCGATCATCGTCCCCCTCGGGCAGCACGATCGTGCGGCGCTGGATGCGCGCCCGGTCGAACAACTCGTACTGGAACATCAGCGGCGTCACCACGTCGGATCGCGCGACGCCGAGCAGGGCGATGAGCGCGGGCACATCGACGTGCTGCTCGAACAGCGCCAGTGCGCGCCCCACGCGGTGCGGGGCGTCGACGGAGAGGCGCCCTGGCGCGTTCATGACCCGCACGGTGGTCTCGTAGGTGCCGTGATCCGTGGCGATGATCGGGACGCGCGGCCCCAGACCGTCGAGGAGCCGCTCGATCGGCTCCGGGAGCGCGAACGGCCCGTTCAGCACGATCGCGGCGATCGACGGGAAGGTGCCGGCGGCCTGGGCGAGAAGGGTCGCCAGCAGCACCTCCTCGCGATCGGCGGGGATGACCACCACCGCCGACTCGATGAGCCGCGGCAGCACGTTCACCATCGACATGCCGGCGATGACCACGTCCAGCACCTCGCGGTCGAGCAGTTCCTCGTCGCCGCGCAGCATCCGCCCGCCGAGCGCCTCCAGCACGCCGCGCACGGACGGCGCGACGAGGGGCGGGTCCTCAGGGATCACCCACACGGGCACGGCGGCGGAGGCGCTACCCGCGCGGTCGTCGAGCGCCGCCGCGACGGCCGCACGGATCTCGTCCCCGCGCTCCGGGTCGGCCCTGTTCACGATGATCGCCGAGAGCACCGCCCGCTCCTGAGCGAGCTCGGCGACCCCGAGCCGGGCGAGCTGCCCGAGCTGCGCCGCCGTGCGCGCCTCCGTCGCCCCGAGCCGTTCGCCGTGCCCGGCGGTGTCGCGGCCGCCCAGCACGAGCAGGACGGTCGCGCCCAGGTTCGCGGCGATCCGCGCGTTGACCCCGAGCTCGGCGGGCCCGGCCACGTCGGTGTAGTCGCTGCCGAGGATCACCACGGCGTCGCACTGCGCCTCCACGGCGTGGAACCGCTCCAGGATCCGCGCGAGCGCCGCGTCGGGATCCGCGTGGAGCTCGTCGTAGCCGACGCCGATGCACTCCTGTGCGGACAGTCCGATACGGGTGCGCGAGAGCAGCATCTCGAGCACGTCGTCCGTGCCGTCGCTGGACCGCGTGACGGGTCGGAACACCCCGACCCGTGCGGTCGCCCGGCTCAGTGCATCGATCACTCCCAGCGCGATCAGCGACTTGCCGGAATGGCCTTCGATGGACGTGATGAGGATGCTCTTCGCCACGGGCTCAGCCTACGGGCCGGGCGGGTGCTCGGGTGCATCGATCCGGCTCTCCCAAACTGGCACAGCTGTGCTAGTTTCGGACCATGGTCAACAGGATCGACGCCGCGCAGCGCCGCAGGCTGCTTGCCGAAGCGACATGGCGCATCATCCTCCGAGACGGTCTCCCCGCCGTCTCCGTGCGGGCCGTGGCAGCCGAGGCAGGACTCGCCGCCGGGTCGGTGCGGCACTTCTTCCCGTCGCAGAGCGAGCTGCTCAACTTCGCGATGACCGCGCTCGTGGAGACGGTCGCGGCGCGGATCGGGGCCGCCGCCGAGGTTTCCGACGCACGTTCCCGCGTCGTGGCGATGCTCACCGAGCTCCTGCCGGTCACCGACCGCACCCACGCGGAGTTCGCGGCCTATCTGGAGTTCCTCCACCGATCGCGCACCGACGCATCGCTGCGGACGGTCGCCTGGGAGAGCGTCAGGGCCGTGCGGGATCTGATCGGCCGCGTGCTCGCCGACCTGCACGCCCTCGGCATGATCCGCGCCGAGCTGGATCTCGGACAGGAGGCGATGCGGTTGCACGCCTTCGTGGACGGCCTGACGCTGCAGCTGATCGTCGCCCCGGAGCTGAACTCCCGCGAAGCGGCACGCCACTCCATCCGGGGGTGGCTGGAAGACCTCGCACCACACCACGAGGAGGACGAGAAGCAATGATCATCGCAGGAATCGCGGGCGCGGAAGCCGGCTTCTGGATCGCGCTCGGCCTGGCCTTGGTCGCGCGCTATCTGCTCCGACAGCGCACGCTCAGCACCGTCCTGCTGTGGTCGCTGCCGGTCATCGATCTCGCGCTGCTCGCCCTCGTGGTCATCGACCTCGCCGGCGGGTCGGCCCCCACCGCATCCCATGCGCTCGCCGCCTCCTATCTCGGCTTCACGATCGCGTTCGGCCATCCCCTGATCCGCTGGGCGGACGCGGCGTTCGCGCATCGCTTCGCCGGGGCCGCGCGACCTCCGAAGCCGGCCAAGGGCAGCGCAGCCCAGGTGCGCGCCCTGTGGACCGAGTGGCTGCGCGTGGTTCTCGCGGCCGTGATCGCCTCCGTGATCCTCGCGGTCTTGGCGCTCGCCGTCCGGCGGGATCCGATCCCGCGCACGCTCGAGGAGGCGGGCGCGAATCCGCTGTGGGCGCAGATGATCACCCTCGGCGTGGTCGTGGTGATCTGGTTCCTCGCCGGGCCCGCCTTCGCTCGGAGGACGGAGGCGACGCCGCACGCCTCGTCTTGAGCGGACGCCTCCAGTGCACGACGGGTCGGCGGCGCGCGCTCAGCCCTTCGTCCAGCCGAACCGCCGCTCCAGCACCCCGGCGACGCTCTCAAAGCGGTATCGATCGAGGGCCGCCGCCTCGCGGCGCACTCCGGCCACGTGCACGCTGTAGAGCTGGTCGATGTCGACCCAGCTCTCGCGGCCCTGACCGTCCCACGGACCGGATCCGAGTGACAGGAAGTCGCGATCGCCGTCGTGCGACTTGCTGGTGAGCTTCACCGCGTACACCCGGTCGGCGGACTGCGTCGCGATCACCAGCACCGGACGGTCCTTGCCGCGGCCGTCGCGCTCCGCGTACGGCACCCAGGTCCACACGATCTCCCCGCCGTCCGGAGCACCATCGCGGTGCGGTGCGTAACGGACGCGCAGTCCGCGCACCGAGTGGGGATCGAGCTCGACGGTCTCGGTGGCGCCGCCGCGTGCGGGCTCGAGGACCGCGGTGCCGGCGCCGCCAGCCCCGCGGGGCTCCGACCGAGGCGCGGCAGCGTCCCGGCGAGAGCCGCTCGCGAGGGAGCGGACGAACGCCGCCGCGGCATTCGCGAGCGCGGACAGGATGCCGTTGCCAGTGGTGGTCACAGCGACACCCTATCCGCGCCGAACGCGCATCTCGCGGGCTCAGGAGGTGAGCGCGTAGCCCTCCTCGCCGTGCACGACCAGGTCGACACCGGCGATCTCGTCCTCGCTGGTCACCCGGAAGCCGATGGTCTTGTCGATGGCGAGCCCGATGATCAGCGCCACGACGAAGGAGTAGATCAGCACGCCGCCCGAGGCCAGCACCTGCACCACGAGCAGGCGGAGGTCGCCACCCGTGAACAGGCCCTGCCCGGTGGCGAAGAAGCCGAGGTAGATCGTGCCGATGAAACCGCCGACCAGGTGCAGGCCCACGACGTCGAGCGAGTCGTCGAAGCCGAGGTGGAACTTGAGCTCGACGGCCAGCGCGCACACCGCGCCCGTCACCGCGCCGAGCAGCAGGGCCCAGCCGGGGGTGAGGTTCGCGCAGGCGGGCGTGATCGCCACGAGGCCCGCCACGGCGCCGCTGGCGGCCCCGATGGAGGTCGCCTTCCCGCCGCGGATCCGCTCGACGAGGATCCAGCCCAGGATGCCCGCCGCCGCCGCGCCGAACGTGTTGACGGTGATGAGCCCGACGCCGTCCATCCCCTTGGTGGTCCACTGCGCACCTGCGTTGAAGCCCACCCAGCCGAACCACAGGAGAGCGGCGCCGAGGAGCGTGAGAGGGACGTTGTGCGGCTTCTGGATGCCCTTCTGGAAGCCGATGCGCTTGCCCAGCACCAGGGCGAGGGCGAACGCCGCAGCACCCGCGTTGATGTGCACGGCCGTCCCGCCTGCGTAGTCGATGAACTCGATGCCGCTCTTCTCACCGAAGAGCATCGTGCCGAGATGCATGATCCAGCCGCCGCCCCACACCCAGGCCGCGATCGGGAAGTAGCCGACCGTGGCGAACACGCCGACGAAGATGAGCCAGGGGCCGAACTTCGCACGGTCTGCGATCGCGCCGGAGATGAGCGCCACGGTGATGATGGCGAAGGTCGCGCCGTAGCCCACCGTGAGCAGCGCGATGTTGGAGCCTTCACCGCTCGCGATCGATGCGAGCCCGAAGTCGGCGAAAGGGTCGCCGGCGAACTGTGTGGGAGCCTTGACACTCGCCATCGACGAGCCGTACAGGATCCACAGCACGGCGACGAGTCCGATCGCGCCGAAGCTCATCATCATCATGCTGATGACGCTCTTGGCCTTGACCAGGCCGCCGTAGAAGAACGCCACTCCGGGGGTCATGAGCAGCACGAGTGCCGTCGCCGTGACTCCCCAGGAGATGTTCCCTGTCGATTCCATGCCGTACGCCTCCACCTGATCGCGTTGTGCGTTTCAGTGTGGCGACGCTGTGTTTCGCGGGGAGGCGGGGGATGTTGCGGGCGTGTTACAGCACGCGCCGCTGTGTGAACAACGTGTTTCGTGGATGCGCGCTCAGGCGGCAGCGGGTCGCTCGGCGTGCGAGAGGGCGTTGAGGCGGGAGATCGCCCGCAGGTACTTCTTCCGGTAGCCGCCGCCCAGCATCTCCTCACTGAACACCTCGTCCAGAGGCCGGCCCGTCGCCAGGATCGGGATCTGCGCGTCATAGGCCCGATCCACGAAGGCGACGAAGCGCAGCGCCTCGGACTGATCGGTGAGCTGACGCACCTCGCGGATGCCGAGAGCGTCGAGCCCCGCGATGAGCCGGATGTACCGGGACGGGTGCACCTGTGCGAGGTGCTTCACGATGTCGTCGAACGCATCGTCGGAAACGCGATGCGTGGTGCTCAGCGCGGCGAGTTCCTGCGCGTACTCGTCCGGGCTGAGTGTGACGGCGTGCCCGTCCAGGGCGCGCTGACGGAAGTCGACGCCGTCGATCCGGATCGTCTCGAAGCTGTCCGACATCGCGTGGATCTCGCGCAGGAAGTCCTGTGCCGCGAACCGGCCCTCCCCCAGTGCGTTCGGGGGCGTGTTCGAGGTCGCCGCCAGCCGCGTGCCGGATCCGACGAGCTCGCCGAGCAGGCGCGTCATCACCATGGTGTCGCCGGGATCGTCGAGCTCGAACTCATCGATGCAGAGC
The DNA here is from genome assembly GCF_902506375.1 of Microbacterium sp. 8M. Taxonomy (GTDB): domain Bacteria; phylum Actinomycetota; class Actinomycetes; order Actinomycetales; family Microbacteriaceae; genus Microbacterium. Next base: position 1,846,617 of record NZ_LR733284.1, on the reverse strand, counting down.
AGATCGGATCCGCGCAGCAGGTCGACGGTGTTGCGGTATCCGAGCGCTCCGACGAGCGCGGTGTACTCGATGAAGGATCCGAAGTACTTCCGCCGGGCCGGCATCGCGTGATAGATCGACGCGAGCAGGTGCGTCTTGCCCACGCCGAACCCGCCGTCGAGGTACACCCCGGGCTTCGACTCCGCGATCTTCGGCGCACGGCGGAAAAGGCCCCCGCGCTTGACGGGCTGCGCCCCCGTGGCGAACGCGACGAGGCGCTGCTTGGCCTCCTCCTGGGACGGGTAGGCAGGATCGGAGCGGTAGCTCTCGAAGGTCGCGCCGTCGAACTGCGGCGGTGGGACGAGCCCTCCGAGCATCTCGGTGCCGGTCATCTGCGGCTGGCGGTCGATGAGGTGGACGACGCCGGCGGGGGCGGCCTGATCGGTCATGCGGATCCTGTGTCGAAGTCTTACCCCTCGGGTGCACGAAGGCGTGGAGGGTTCTAGGGTCGAGGGGGACGGATCAACACTACGCCGTCGCCACCTCACCCCCGGCGCACATCCGGCGCCGCCACCCGTGACGCTTCTTCCATCCAGCGCCGTCTTCTCACCCAGGGAGCCACCGTGACCGTCGAGCTCGACACCTCATCCGCATCGTTCGCCGACTACGCCGAGCCCGGGCGCCTGGTCACCACCGAATGGCTGGCGCAGCACCTCGGCGATGAAGGGCTCGTCGTCGTCGAGTCCGACGAGGACGTGCTCCTCTACGAGACCGGGCACATCCCCGGCGCGGTCAAGGTCGACTGGCACACGGAGCTCAACGACCCGGTCGTGCGCGACTACGTCGACGGTGCAGGGTTCGCCGAGCTGCTGAGCCGCAAGGGCATCGCGCGCGACGACACCGTCGTCATCTACGGAGACAAGAACAACTGGTGGGCCGCGTACGCCCTGTGGGTGTTCTCCCTCTTCGGCCACGAGGACGTGCGCCTGCTCGACGGCGGCCGGGACCGCTGGATCGCGGAGGGCCGCGAGATCACCACCGACCTCCCCGACCGCGCGCCGACCGAGTACCCGGTGGTGGAGCGCGACGACACCGTCTTGCGCGCCTACAAGGACGACGTGCTCGCACACCTCGGCAAGCCGCTCATCGACGTGCGCTCCCCGGAGGAGTACAACGGCTCGCGCACCTCGGCCCCCGCATACCCGGAGGAGGGCGCGCTGCGCGCCGGCCACATCCCCACTGCGCAGAACGTGCCCTGGGCCAAGGCGGTCGCCGAGGACGGCGGCTTCAAGCCGCGCGCCGAGCTCGAGGCGATCTACCTCGACGGCGCAGGTCTTCGGCCCGCCGACGACGTCGTGGCGTACTGCCGCATCGGCGAGCGTTCCGCACACACGTGGTTCGTCCTGAAGCACCTGCTCGGGTTCGAGAACGTGCGCAACTACGACGGATCCTGGACCGAGTGGGGCAGCGCGGTGCGCGTGCCGATCGTCACCGGCGAGGAGCCCGGCTCCATCTGAGCGTGGGAGAATGGCGGGGATGACCGACACCCCCGCCCACGCCCTTCCGGATTCTCTCGCCGACATCCGGGACGAGTTCCTCGAGCTCCCCGAGTCCGACCGGCTGCAGCTGCTGCTGGAGTTCTCGAACGAGCTGCCGCCGGTGTCGGACGAGGTCGCCGCGCACCCGGAGATGACGGAGCGGGTCGCCGAATGCCAGTCCCCGGTCTACATCTACCTCGAGGTCGCCGACGGAGCGGTGACGATGCACGCCACCGCTCCGGCCGAGGCGCCGACGACGCGCGGCTTCGCGAGCATCCTGGCCCAGGGCATCGCCGGGCTCACTCCGCAGGAGGTGCTGGCGATCCCGGACGACTTCCCGCAGTCGATCGGGCTCACTCGGGTGGTCTCGCCGCTGCGCATCTCCGGCATGACGGGCATGCTCATGCGCGCCAAGCGCCAGGTGCGCGAGCGCCTCGCCGCCTGAGTCACGTCGACGCAGCCGGTCGTTGAGCCTGTCGAAGCGTCCGGCTCCGGGACCCGGCAGCCTCAGTCCGCGAAGCCGTGCTCGTCGAGCCAGTCCGTGATCGCGTCGCTCCACCGGTTCTGGTCGTAGTTCCACAGCTTCGTGTGGCGGGCGCCTGTGAACACCGGCATCGTCACCAGGTCGGGCCGAGCCGTCGCCAGCGCGTGCGACGCGTCGGACGGGACGAATCCGTCGTCGTCACTGTGCAGCAGCAGGATCGGGACATCGAGCTCGGCGGAGCGGGCGACCATGTCGAGCGCATCGAACGCGATCGCCTGATCCGCGCCGCTGAGACGGGCCGACCACGGCCTCTGCAGCGCGTCCATCGCGAGCTGCGGCAGCGGATCCGGAAGGTTCATCTCCCTCGCCTGGTACCGCAGCACGGTGCGCCAATCCACGACGGGCGAGTCCAGGATCATCCCGACGACCGCGCCGCCGTGGTCCGACGACACGAGCGTCTGCAGGGCGATCGCGCCGCCCATCGACCATCCCATGAGCAGGATCCGCTCCGCGCCGTGCCGTAGCGCGTAGGCGATGGCGGCGTCGACGTCGCGCCATTCGGTCGCTCCGAGACCGTAGGATCCGGGGCGCGTGCGAGGCCCCTCGCCGTCGTTGCGATACGACGTCACGAGCACGGGCAGCCCGGCCCCGTGCAGGACCGGCACCGCGCGTAGGCACTCCGAGCGCGTCGCACCCCGGCCGTGCACCTGGATCACCCAGGTCGTCGACTCCGCCGGGAACAGCCAGGCCGGGCAGGGACCGGCCGGCGTGCCGATGAGCACGGACTCGTAAGGCAGGTGCAGCTCACCCGGGGCGAGGTAGTAGTAACCGCTGAAGGCGGCCCACCGGCCGATCTCGGCGCCGGGCTCGATCTGGGTCAGCAGTTTGCGGCGCACCGAGCGGCTGTCGGCGTGCAGCACGGCCCCGAGCTTGACGTAGCCCGGCGTCCCGTCCACATACAGGCCGTAGCTGCCGGGCAGCTCGGTGTCGGGGGTCCGTGCGAGTTCGATCGTCTGGGCGGCGGTGTCCACCGCCAGCACCTCGGTGTCGTTCTTCCGCGGTGCCGGCGTGACCACCTCGCGCGCGATGCGCAGCACGAGGGCTCCCCCGATCGCGGCGCCGAGAGCCGCGGCCCCGGCCAGTGCGATCGCGCCGAACGTCGCGGCGTGCCTGAGACTCTTCATCGCCTCCTGACTCTAGTCTGTCCGCGTGAGCGCTCATCCAGGATCCGACGGGGCTTTCGCGCACGCCGCCGAGCAGCTTCGGGCGCTGCGATTCCGCACCGACATCGTGGTGCGCGAGATCCCCGCGCCATCGGGCCTGGCCCCCGACGCACTGGCGTTCGCCGCTGACGTGCGCCCCGACGCGAACGGCGACTCGATCTACGGCACCGGCAGGTTCGTGCTGCTGCACGATCCGGCCGAGCCGGACGCGTGGGGCGGCCCATGGCGCATCGTGGCGTTCGCGCAGGCTCCATTGGAACCGGAGATCGGCACCGACCCGCTGCTCGCCGATGTAGCGTGGTCATGGCTGATCGACGCGCTGGCCTCCCGAGGCGCGTCGCACCACTCCGCGTCCGGCACCTCCACGAAGACCCTGTCCAAGGGCTTCGGCGGGCTGGCCGCGGAGGGTGACGGCGCGCAGATCGAACTCCGTGCGTCGTGGTCGCCGACCGGTGCGCTCGCGCCCCACGCCGAGGCGTGGGCCGAGCTCGTCGGAATGCTGGCGGGACTGCCGCCCGGCTCAGAGGACATCGCCGTGTTCGGCGCCAGGAGAACCATTCGTGACTGACTACGTCGTCATCGACAGCGATGAGGCCTTCGCCGCCGCGGCGCAGGCGCTCGCCGCAGGACAGGGCCCCGTCGCCGTCGATGTGGAGCGCGCCTCAGGCTTCCGCTACTCGCAGCGCGCCTACCTCGTGCAGGTGTTCCGCCGGGAGGCCGGCGCTTTCCTGTTCGATCCGATCGCGATCTCCTCGTTCGCGCCTCTGCAGGACGCGATCGGCGCCGAGGAATGGGTGTTTCACGCCGCCAGCCAGGATCTGCCCTCGCTGCACGAGCTGGGCCTCGAGCCCGCCCGCGTGTTCGACACGGAGCTGGCTGCACGCCTGCTCGGATACGAGCGGGTAGGCCTGGCCGCCGTCGTGGAACGCGCGCTCGGGATCGTGCTGGCCAAGGAGCATTCTGCCGCGGACTGGTCGACCAGACCGCTGCCGAACGCGTGGCTGGAGTACGCCGAGCTCGACGTGCTGCATCTCGTGGATGTGCGCGATTTCATCGCCGCCGAGCTCGAGGCGGCGGGCAAGACCGCATTCGCGGCGCAGGAGTTCGAGGCCACGCGACTGCGCCGGCCCAAGCCGCCGCGCGACGAGCCGTGGCGCCGCCTCAGCGGGCTGCATCAGGTGCGCGGTGCGAAGAACCTCGCCGTCGCCCGTGAGCTCTGGGAAGCGCGCGAGGAACTCGCCCGCGAGTCCGATGTCTCCCCCGGCCGCCTCGTGCCCGACCGCGCCCTCATCGCCGCCGTCCAGGCGAATCCTCAGAGCAAGGGCGCCCTCGCCGCGGTGTCGGCGTTCACCGGCCGCGCGAGCCGCAGCCAGCTCGACCGCTGGTGGGCCGCGATCGAGCGCGGCCGGGAGCGCACGGATCTGCCGCGCGAGCGCGTGCCCAGCGACGCGCCTCCGCCTCCGCGGGCCTGGGCGGACCGCAACCCCGAGGCCGACGCCCGCCTGAAGGCCGCACGCGCAGCCGTCGAGGCGCGCGCGGAGGAACTGGGGATGCCGACGGAGAACCTCCTCACCCCGGACACCCTGCGTCGTATCGCGTGGGAGCCGCCCGCGGAGATCGACGCCGCGGCGATCGGTCAGGCGTTGGCGGAACGCGAGGCTCGACCATGGCAGATTGAGGAAACCGCACAGCGGATCGCGGATGCTTTTGTCGAAGCTGCGCAAACGCCGGACGAGGCGTCCGGAACGTCTTCGTAGGTTCAGCCCAACCGATTCGCCACCGGATCCCCCACCGCTCCTAGGCTGAGGGAACACCCCCTGGATGCGCCGATCGAGCTGAAACTCGGTCTCACGAATTCAGGAACCGCGTTCCTCAGGACGTGCGAAAATGTAAGTCCGGCTCGCACAGGCGGCCGGCGGAACTATGGAGGCAGAGTGGCCGAGATCTCGGACGTCTTCTTCGTCGATGGAGTGCGCACCCCGTTCGGGCGCGCCGGCGAGAAGGGCATGTACTGGAACACGCGCGCGGACGACCTGGCGGTGAAGGCCACGATCGGCCTCATGGAGCGCAACGCGAACGTCCCCCTCGATCGGATCGACGACGTGGCGATCGCTGCGACGTCGCAGACCGGTGACCAGGGACTCACCCTCGGCCGGTCCGTCGCGATCCTCGCCGGCCTCCCCCAGACCGTGCCCGGTCTCGCCGTCGAGCGCATGTGCGCCGGCGCGATGACCAGCGTCACCACGATGGGCGCCTCGATCGGCGTCGGCATGTACGACCTCGCCCTCGCCGGTGGCGTCGAGCACATGGGCCACCACCCGATCGGCGGCAACGCCGACCCGAACCCTCGCTTCGTGGCCGAGAAGATGGTCGACCCGGGCGCCTTGAACATGGGCGTGACCGCGGAGCGCATCTTCGACCGCTTCCCGCACCTCACCAAGGAGCGCTCGGACCGCTACGGCATGCTCAGCCAGCACAAGGTGCAGGCGGCGTACGACGCCGGCAAGATCCAGCCCGACCTGGTGCCCGTCGCGATCAAGGGCGCCGATGGCGCCTGGGGCCTGGCCACCGAGGACGAGGGCCGCCGCCCGCAGACCACGATGGAGGACCTGGCCGGCCTGAAGACCCCGTTCCGCCCGCACGGCCGCGTGACCGCCGGCACCTCCTCGCCGCTCACGGACGGCGCGACGATGTCGCTCCTCGCCGGCAAGAGCGCCGTGAAGGAGCTCGGCCTCACCCCGAAGATGCGCATGGTGTCGTTCGCCTTCGCCGGCGTGCAGCCCGAGATCATGGGCATCGGCCCCATCCCCTCCACCGAGAAGGCGCTCAAGAAGGCCGGCCTCACGATCGACGACATCGGCCTGTTCGAGCTGAACGAGGCATTCGCGATCCAGGTGATCTCCCTGCTCGACCACTTCGGCATCGCCGACGATGACCCCCGCGTGAACCCGTGGGGCGGCGCGATCGCGATCGGTCACCCCCTCGCCGCCTCCGGTGTGCGCCTGATGATCCAGCTCGCGGCGCAGTTCGCGGAGCGCCCTGACGTGCGCTACGGCCTCACCGCGATGTGCGTGGGCCTCGGCCAGGGCGGCTCGGTCATCTGGGAGAACCCCTACTTCGACGGCAAGAAGCGGAAGTGAGCGCAGGAATGACGAACTACGACGCCATCGATTTCTCGCCCATCCAGGCCCTCACCGAGGGCGAGGTCGTCACGCACTCCCCCGTGCGCGACGTCCGTCTGCCCTCGGGCAAGGTCCTCGCCCTCATCACGCTGGACAACGGACGCGACCACACGCGCCCGAACACGCTGGGTCCCGCCACGCTCACCGAGCTCGGTGAGACGCTCGCCTCCCTGAAGGCGCGGGCGGCGTCGGGCGAGATCCAGGCCGTCGGCATCACCGGCAAGCAGTACATCCTCGCCGCCGGCGCCGACCTCTCCGACATCAGCCGGGTGGGCTCGCGGGACAACGCGCGCCTCATCGCGCAGCTCGGCCACAAGGTGCTCGGCTCGCTCAGCGATCTGGGCGTGCCCTCGTTCGCTTTCGTGAACGGCCTCGCCCTGGGCGGCGGCGTCGAGATCGCACTGAACTCCACGTACCGCACCGTCGACGCCTCCGCGGCCGCCATCGCACTGCCCGAGGTCTTCCTCGGGATCATCCCCGGCTGGGGCGGCGCCTACCTGCTGCCGAACCTCATCGGCATCGAGAACGCGCTCGAGGTGGTCATCTCGAACCCGCTCAAGCAGAACCGCATGCTCAAGCCGCAGCAGGCGTTCGAGCTCGGCATGATGGATGCGATCTTCCCCGCGGCGAACTTCCTCGAGGACTCGCTGCGCTGGGCCGACGCCGTCCTCGGCGGCAAGAAGGTGGAGCGCAAGAACGAGCCGGGCAAGATCGAGCGGCTCACCAAGTGGCCGATCGCGATCAAGATGGCGCGCGGCATGCTCGAGTCGAAGATCGGCACCGTGCCGCGCTCGCCGTACGTCGCCCTCGACCTGCTCGACAAGGCGAGGAGCGGCACCCGCGAAGAGGGCTTCGCACGGGAGGACGAGGCGCTCGCGGATCTCGTCACCGGCGACCAGTTCGCCGCGTCCATGTACGCGTTCGACCTCGTGCAGAAGCGCGCCAAGCGCCCGGTCGGCGCTCCGGACAAGGAGCTCGCGAAGAAGGTCACCAAGGTCGGCATCATCGGTGCCGGGCTCATGGCGAGCCAGTTCGCGCTGTTGTTCGTGCGCAAGCTCCAGGTGCCGGTGCTGATCACCGACCTCGACCAGGCCCGCGTCGACAAGGGCGTCGCCTACATCCACGACGAGATCGGCAAGCTCGAGGCGAAGGGGCGTCTGGACGCCGACACCGCGAACAAGCTGCGCGGTCTCATCACCGGCACCACCGACAAGAGCCTCTACGCCGACTGCGACTTCGTGATCGAAGCGGTGTTCGAGGAGGTCGGCGTCAAGCAGGCCGTGTTCGGCGAGATCGAGAAGATCGTGGCGGAGGACGCGATCCTCGCGACGAACACCTCGTCGCTGTCCGTCGAGGAGATCGGATCCAAGCTCGCCCACCCCGAGCGCCTGGTCGGCTTCCACTTCTTCAACCCGGTGGCGGTCATGCCGCTCATCGAGATCGTGAAGACGCCGACGACCGCCGAGGCAGCGCTGTCCACGGCTTTCGTGGTCGCCAAGGGTCTCGGCAAGAACGCCGTGCTCACGGCCGACGCCCCCGGATTCGTCGTGAACCGCCTCCTCGCCAAGGTCATGGGCGAGGCGGCACGGGCCGTCTACGAGGGTACCCCCGTCGCCGACGTGGAGAAGGCGTTCGCGCCGCTCGGACTGCCCATGGGGCCGTTCCAGCTCATCGACCTGGTCGGCTGGAAGGTCGCCGCGCACGTGCAGGACACCATGGTGCACGCGTTCCCCGACCGCTTCTACGCCAACGAGAACTTCCACGCCCTCGCGGATCTGCCCGAGGTCGTCGAGAAGGACAAGGGCGGCCGGGTGACCGGCTTCACGAAGGCGGCCGAGAAGCTCGTCAAGCAGGTGGCCGGATCCACCCCGACTCCCGCGGCGGAGATCCTCCGGCGTGTGCAGGACGGCCTGGCCCAGGAGATCAAGCTCATGCTGGACGAGGGCGTCGTGCCCGAGGTCGAGGACATCGACCTGTGCCTCATCCTCGGTGCGGGCTGGCCGTTCATCGACGGCGGCGCGTCGCCCTACCTCGACCGGGAGGGCGCCTCGGAACGCGTGTTCGGCGCGACGTTCCACACCCCGGCGATCCGGGGCATCACGCACAGCTGACGGTTCTCAGGGCCGCCCGACGGCTGGCTCGAGACGAAACGCCGCTTCCCGACGGAGGCGGCGTTTCGTCGTCTCGCGGAGGACGGCCTACCGAGCACGCGGCGCGGCGCAGCCCCCACGGCGGCCCAGGCTTCTTCAGCGCCGGAACACCGGGACGAGCACCGTCAGCGCGCCGCGCCGCACCGCCACGGTGCAGGAGCCCTGCGCGACGCGCTCCCCGTCGGCGTACACGACCAGCGCCGGCGCGCTCACGGTGATCTCCCGGGTGTCCCAGGCCGTCACTTCGGGCAGCATCATGTGCGTGCCGTGCAGCAGCTGCGGGAAGAGCCGCAGCAGGCGGATCCGCCCGAGGGGCGCGACGTGCACGACTTCGAGGCGTCCGTCGTCAGGGATGGCCTTCGGGGCGATGGGCATCCCGCCGCCGTAGCAGCGCGTGTTGCAGAGGGCGAGCAGAGTGCCCGGCGCCTCCCGATCGCCCTGTTCGTCGGTCACGCGATAGCGCTGCGGGGCGAGCCGAATCAGCTCCAGGGCAAGCGCCAGGTAATAGCGCAGTGCGCCGCGGGGCCAGCGCAGCCGGTTCGTCCGAGCCGCGACCTTCGCGTCGAACCCGCATGCGGCGACCGTGAGGAACAGCCGGCTCCCCCGGTCGCTGCGCACCACACCCAGATCCACGGCGCGCGGCAGACCGCGCAGGATCGTGTCGGCAAGGCGCTCCGGATCCTGCGGCAGCTCGAGCGCCGCTGCGAAGTCGTTGCCCGTACCGCCGGGGACGACCGCGAGCGGCACCGGAGCATCGGCGAGGAGATCGAGCACCGCCGAGATCGTGCCGTCTCCGCCGGCGATCACGAGCACATCCGGGCGCTCGGCGACGGCCTGCTCGACCAGCCGTCGCGTGTCCGCAGCGGTATCGCCCTGCCGGACGTCGATCTCCGCGCCACGCCTGCGGAGCGCTCGCTCGACCGCCCCTGCCTTCGCCTCGGCGCGACCGCGTCCGGCCGCAGGGTTGACGATCATGATCGCGGTGCGGTCCGCACCCTCGGAGGGATCGCCTGCGAGTCCCCTCGGCGACGCTGCCATGCGGTCAGTCTAGGGGTGCCGCCGAGGAGCGACGCGCACACGGCTGCGCGGAACACGTCACGGCCCACGTACCCCTTGGACGGCCCGCGATGCTATTCTTTGAACATGTTCAGTTCTGTGGAGGGCCCCCAGAAGCCGCTCACTCCCAAGGCCGAGGCGACCAAGGCCCGGATCCGGGAGGCGGCGATGGCGTCGTTCATCGAGCGCGGATACCCCGACACCACGATCCGCCTGATCGCGAAGGAGGCGGGCGTCTCGGTCGGGAACGCGTACTACTACTTCCCCTCCAAGGAACACCTGGTGCAGGAGCTCTACGAGCAGGTGCAGCACGATCACGCACGGGCGGCGCGTCCTCGCCTCGATGGCATCACCGGGCTCACCGAGCGTCTGCGCGTGTTCTTCGAGACCGGTCTCGCGACGATCGGCTCCTATCGCCGGGTGGCTCCCGGGTTCCTCAGCGCGATGGTCTCGCCCGACTCCCCGATCAACCCGCTGTCCGCGGAGTCCTCGTCGGCACGGGAGCTCACCGTGGGCCTTCTCCGCGAGACGGTGCACGGAGCGACGCACCGGTTGCCGGCCGACATCGCGGAGCGCCTCCCGGACGCCCTCTTCCCCGCGTACCTGGCCCTCATCCTGCGCTGGACGTACGACGAATCCCCCGAGCAGGCGAAGACCACGCGCCTCCTCGACACCGGCCTCAAGCTGTTCGCCGTCGCGCTGCCGTTCCTTCGCATGCCGGGCGTCCGGGGCGTCACCCGCGACCTGCTCGACCAGATCGCGGACGTGCAGCCGTGAACGGCGTGACGGTGAGCTCGCCCCGCACTCCCGAGAGGCCGATGGCGTTCACCCGGCGGGAACTGGCCCGCGGCGCGTTGTCGACTTGGCTATCGTTCCTGAGTTTGTTGTCGCTGGCGTTCCTCATCCCCGCAGTCGTCCTGCTCTTCGCACCGGGATCGACAGGAGGCATATCAGGATCCGATGTCGGCGCGGACTGGTCTGTACGCATCGGGGGCTTCGTCGTGTGGCTGTGCTATCTGATTCCGGCCCTGATCGTGGGAGGGGCCGTGTCGGCTCTGGTGACGCTCGCTGCGGCCCCGCTCGCCGGGCTGATCGGCCGTTCCCTCGTACGCGTACGGACCAGATGGATCCATGCGTGTGCCTACTTCGCGCTCGGCGGAGTCGTCGGCGCCCTCGTGGGCCTCGTCGGCAATGCATGGGCGCTGGGACCGAGCCATATGAGCGGCGATGCCACCATCCTGCTGGTGATCGCCGCCGGTGCAACGGGGGCGTCCGCCACGGCCGGCTGGACAATCACAGCGCGTCGCGCGCTGCGTGACGACGCGGCCGTCGCCGAACTCTGGCCTGACCGGGCCTAGCGGCGGCGGCGCTCCTCGGCGTCCGCATCGGCGCTGCGGCCCGTCACGATCTCCACGGTGCCGGTGTGCAGGGGGATCTCTCCGGTTGGGCGGGCGATCGGCACGCGCGTGCCGAGCACCTGGGCGACGACGTCCTGGGCGATCTTCCCTGCGGTGAGACCCGCGTCTTCGAGGATCTGCTCGCGGCTCGCGTGGTCGATGTACGCGTCGGGCAGCCCCAGCTCGTCGACCGCCGTGTCGATGCCCGCCTCGCGCAGCACCTGCCGCACTCGGGTGCCGACGCCGCCGACGCGGATCCCGTCCTCCAGCGTGATGACGAGGCGGTGCCGGGCGGCCAGCTCGACGACCGACGGCTGCACCGGGATCGCCCAGCGCGGGTCGATCACCGTCGCACCGATGCCCTGAGCCTTGAGCCGCTCCGCCACGTCGAGCGCGAGCGTCGCGAACGGCCCGATTCCGACGAGCAGGACGTCCTCCCCCTCGCCGCGGGACAGCACGTCCACGCCGTCGTGCAGGCGCTCGAGCGCCGGGATCTCGGGGGTGACCGCGCCCTTCGGGAACCGGATGACCGTGGGCGCGTCGTCGATCGCGACGGCCTCCTCGAGCTCCTCGCGCAACCGGGCGGCATCCCGCGGTGCCGCGATCCGGATCCCCGGGACGATCTGCAGCATCGACAGATCCCAGAGGCCGTGGTGGCTGGGACCGTCGGGCCCGGTCACGCCGGCACGATCCAGCACGAACGTGACGCCGGCGCGGTGCAGGCCCACGTCCATGAGCACCTGATCGAACGCGCGCCCCATGAAGGTGGCGTAGAGCGCCACGACCGGATGCAGACCGCCGTAGGCGAGCCCGGCGGCGGCCGTGACCGCGTGCTGCTCGGCGATGCCGACGTCGTAGACCCGGTCCGGGTAGCGCTCGGCGAACGGGGCGAGCCCGGTGGGACGCAGCATCGCCGCCGTCATCGCGATGACGTTCGGGGTGCGCGCGCCGACCTCGACCAGCGCGTCCGCGAACACGTCGGTCCAGCCCGTGCCGGACGCGGCGAGCGGCATCCCGGTCTTGGGGTCGATCTTGTTCACGGCGTGGAACTGGTCGGCCTCGTCGTCGAGCGCCGGCTGATAGCCGCGTCCCTTCTCGGTGATCACGTGCACGATGACGGGCGCGCCGAAGTCCTTGGCCAGCTGCAGAGTCTCGGTGAGCGCCTGGATGTCATGCCCGTCGATGGGACCCAGGTACTTGATGTCGAGATTCGAGTACAGCTCCTCGTTGTTGGAGAAGCGGGAGAGGAAGCCGTGCGTGCCCCCGCGCACACCGCGGTAGAACGCGCGCCCCAGCGGGCCGAACGCCCGGAAGAACCGGTCCGACTTCCGGTGCAGATCGCGGTACACGGCGGCCGTGCGCACCCGGTTCATGTAGCGGGCCATGCCGCCGATCGTCGGCGCGTACGAGCGCCCGTTGTCGTTCACAACGATCACGAGGTTGCGGTCGTTGTCGTCGGAGATGTTGTTGAGCGCCTCCCAGGTCATACCGCCGGTGAGAGCGCCGTCACCGACCACGGCGACGACATGCCGATCGGCCCGCCCGGTCGCCGTGAACGCCCGCGAGATGCCGTCCGCCCAGCTCAGGGAGCTGGACGCGTGCGAGGACTCGACGACGTCATGGGCGCTCTCCGACCGCTGCGGGTATCCCGCAAGGCCGCCCCGGGAGCGCAGCGCCGAGAAGTCCTGGCGCCCGGTGAGCAGCTTGTGCACGTACGACTGGTGACCGGTGTCGAAGATGATCGGATCGTCCGGCGAGGAGAACACGCGGTGCAGCGCGATCGTCAGCTCCGCGACGCCGAGGTTCGGCCCCAGGTGCCCACCGGTGCGCGCCACGTTCTCGATCAGGAAGGAGCGGATCTCGGCAGCGAGCTCGGAGAGCTGTCCGGGGGTCAGCCGATCGAGGTCGCGGGGACCGGAGATGCCGGGAAGGATCGCCACCGTGTCTGCCTCCTGAAACGAATCGGATGCGCCGGGCCGGGGTCCACCGCACCGATCCAGCCTATCGAGCAATGTTCCCGGGGCGCTGAGGATCCGCCGGATCCGGTCCGACGTAGTGGCCGATCGGCCGCAGACGCAGCGGTGCGCGGCCGTACTCGTCGAGGGCGTGCGCGCACCATCCCGCCGACCTCGCGACGGCGAACACGATCTCGCCGGCGTCTGCGGGCATGTCCCATGCCAGCGCGATCGTCGCCAGCGCCAGATCGACCGTGGGATGCAGCCCGGTGCGTGCGCGCACGACCGCGACGACCTCGTCGGCGACCTGCAGCGCGGCATCGGCTGCCGGATCCGCCGTCCCCCGCAGCGCATCGAGCAGCAGCCGCCCTCGCGGATCGCCGTCCGGGTACAGCGGCTGCCCGAACCCGGGCACCCCGGCCCCGCCGAGTCGGGTGGCGGTCGCCACGGCTGCCGCCGGGTCCGCGCCCGCGCGCACCGCGCTCAGCAGCGCGTGCACGGATGCGCTCGCGGCGCCGTGCAGAGCGGAGTCGAGGGCGCCGAAGCCGGCGGCCACCACCGCGTAGGGGTGGGCCCGCGCCGAGGCTGCGGCGCGCGCCGCGAGCGTCGACACCGCCATGTCGTGGTCCACGAGGAGCACGAGCGCCGCGTCCAGCACGCGCACCCGGTCCGCGGTCGCCGGCGCCGCAGTCAGCCGCGACCACAGCCGGGCGGCCAGCGGCGCCGCGGCCGCGGTGGGCGCAGCGCTCTCCCCTGCACCGCCTCCCGTCGTGACATGTGGGGGCAACGCATCGACGAGTCCCGCCACGAGCCGCAGCGTCACCCGCGCCACCGTCTCCGGCCGCAGGTCGTAGCGCTCCGGATCGACCGCGGCGAGGGCTGCGACCACGGCGAGCAGACGGCTGAATGCGGGCGACTCCGGCGGGAGGCCGGCGAGCATCGCTCCTGCGGCATCGCTGCCCGTGGACGCGAGGGGGCTCGCATCGGGTTGCGGGAGCTCGGTGTGCTCGAACAGCCAGCGCACCACGCCGTCGAACCGGGGCGGCTCCCCCGGCCCGGCGATCAGCTCGTCGATCGGCACGCCGCGGATCCACAGCCCGCCGTCCTCGATCAGCGCGATGTCCGTATCGATCACGGCGAGCGGGCTCCCGTCCGCGCCCGCGGGTCGTGCACCGCCGTGCGAGGGCGAGGTCCTCCGACGGCGGGTGCGCGCGAACCGCTCGACCTCGAGCGGATCGAACACCGATCCGTGCGGTCCACGCTCCCGGGAGATGAGCCCGCGCGACACGTAGGCGTACAGGGTCTCGGTCCGCACACCGAGACGGGCGGCGGCCTGGGCCGCGGTGAGTGCCTCCATCGCGAGCCTCCTCATTGATCCGATCAACATTGACGATAGACGGATCCATGTCGCATCGTGAACGCAGAGCCGCGATCCGCAGCAGCCTCGAGCTCTGAACCGCGGCGCGACAGAGAGGAGCCGATATGGCCATCACGATCGATCGCAACGACACGCAGCTCATCGACGTCCCGCGAGGTCTCACCAACGTCGTCGTCGCGGAGACGCGCATCGGCGACGTGCGCGGCGCCGAGGGCTTCTTCCACTACCGCGGAGTCTCCGGCGTGGAGCTCGCCGCCGATGCCCGCTTCGAGGACGCCTGGCGCCTGGTCGCACTCGGCGCCCTGCCCGCCGACGACTCGGACGCAGGCCGGTGGCGCACCCGCACGGCCGAGGCCCGCCGGATCCCCGCGCCCGTGTCGGAGACCCTGCCGTCGATCGCTCGCTCGGGCCTGGATCCCATGGCACAGCTGCGCACGGCGCTCGCGCTCGTCTCCGCGGCCGACGGGCGGCGCCCGCTCTACGACGAGGACGAGCCCGAGCGCGTCGACGACGCCGTCCGCCTTGCAGCTGTGGCGCCGGCGCTCATCGCGGCGCTGCACCGCCTGAGCCGGGGAATGGATCCGCTCGCCCCCGATCCCGTGCTCGATCCCATCAGCGATTATCTGCGGATGCTCCTCGGCAGCACGCCCGACGCACGTCTGGTGGCCGCACTCGGCACCTACCTGACGGCGGCGATCGACCACGGCTTCAACGCCTCCACGTTCACCGCGCGGGTGATCGCCTCCACCGGCGCCGACCTCGCCGCCTGCGTGGGCGGCGCGCTCGGTGCGCTCGCCGGCCCCCTCCACGGCGGCGCGCCCGCCCGCACGCTCGACATGCTCGACGAGATCGGCACGCCCGAGCGCGCCGAGGAGTGGGTGCGCGACCGCGTGCAGCACGGCGGCCGCATCATGGGCTTCGGCCATGCCGTGTACCGCACGGAGGACCCGCGGTCGCGCCTGCTCCGGGGCGTCGCGCAGCGGCTGCGCACGGACGGGCTCGCCTCGGATCGCGTCGACCTCGCCGTGACCGTCGAGCAGACCGTGCTCCGGGTGCTCGACGAGCTCAAGCCGGGCCGCTCGCTGCGCACGAACGTCGAGCTGTACGCGGCGGTCGTGATGGAGGCGTGCGGGATCCCGCGGGAGCTGTTCACGTCGACGTTCGCCTCGGCGCGCCTCATCGGCTGGGGCGCGCACGCCTGCGAACAGGTGCAGGACGGCAAGATCCTGCGCCCCTCCTCTCGGTACGTGGGGCCGACGGCCGGCTGAAGCCCTCGAGCACGACGACGGGGCCGGCTCCCGAAGGAACCGGCCCCGTCGTCGTGCTCGTGGATCAGACCAGCGAGCGCAGCACGTACTGCAGGATGCCGCCGTTGCGGTAGTAGTCGGCCTCACCGGGGGTGTCGATGCGCACGACTGCGTCGAACTCGATCGTCTGCTTGCCCTCGGGCGAGAACTCGCTCGGCGTCGCGGTGACCTTGACCGTCTTGGGCGTGGTGCCGTTGTTCAGCTCCTCCAGACCCGTGATCGAGACGATCTCGGTGCCGTCCAGGCCCAGCGACTCCCAGCTCTCGCCGGCAGGGAACTGCAGCGGCACGACGCCCATGCCGATGAGGTTCGAGCGGTGGATGCGCTCGAAGCTCTCCGTGATGACGGCCTTGACGCCGAGCAGGTTGGTGCCCTTCGCCGCCCAGTCGCGGGAGGATCCGGATCCGTACTCCTTGCCGCCGAAGATCACCAGCGGGGTGCCCTGCGCCTGGTAGTTCTGCGAAGCGTCGAAGATGTACGCCTGCGGGCCACCGGGCTGGGTGAAGTCGCGAGTGTAACCGCCCTCGATCTGCTGCCCGTCGTTGACCGCCTTGACCAGCGCGTTCTTCAGGCGGATGTTCGCGAACGTGCCGCGGATCATCACCTCGTGGTTGCCGCGGCGCGAGCCGTAGGAGTTGAAGTCCTTCTGCGCGACGCCGTGCTCCGTGAGGTACTGCGCAGCGGGCGTGCCCGCCTTGATGTTGCCGGCCGGCGAGATGTGGTCGGTGGTGACCGAATCGCCGAGGGTCGCCAGCACACGGGCGCCGGTGATGTCGGTGACGGGCGCCGGGGTGCGCTCCATGCCGTCGAAGTACGGCGCCTTGCGCACGTAGGTGGAGTCCTCGTCCCACTCGAACACGGGGCCGGTCGGGGTGGGCAGGTTCTTCCAGCGCTCGTCGCCGTCGAACACGGTGGCGTACTGCTTAATGAACTGGTCGCGCGAGATCGAGGAGTCGATGATCTCCTGCACCTCGGCGGGGTCGGGCCAGACGTCCTTGAGGAAGACGTCGTTGCCCTCGGTGTCCTGCCCGAGGGGCTGGGTCTCGAAGTCGAAGTTCATCGACCCGGCCAGGGCGTAGGCCACCACCAGCGGCGGGCTGGCGAGGTAGTTCATCTTCACGTCCGGGCTGATCCGGCCCTCGAAGTTGCGGTTGCCGGAGAGCACCGCGGTGACTGCGAGGTCGTTCTCGTTGATCGCGGCGGAGACCTCCTCGATCAGCGGACCGGAGTTGCCGATGCAGATCGTGCAGCCGTAGCCGACGGTGTAGAAGCCGAGGCCCTCGAGGTCCTTGTCGAGGCCGGACTTCTCGTAGTAGTCGGTGACGACCTTGGATCCCGGGCCGAGCGTGGTCTTGACCCACGGCTTCTGCTTCAGGCCCTTCTCACGCGCCTTGCGGGCGAGAAGGCCGGCGGCGATCATGACCGACGGGTTCGAGGTGTTCGTGCACGACGTGATCGCCGCGAGGGTGACCGCGCCGTTGTCGAGGATGTACTTCGTCCCGTCCGCGGCCTTCACCTTGACGGGCTTGGACGCCTCCGCGGGGGCGCCGGAGTTCAGCACGACCGGGATCTCGGTCGTCTCGACCTCCTCGCCCGGCACGGAGCCCGGGTCGGACGCGGGGAAGGATCCGGCATCCGCGACGTCGACCGGAGCGGTCGCGTAGCCGACGATGTCCTTCTCGAACTGCGCCTTGGCCTCGGAGAGCAGGATCCGGTCCTGAGGACGCTTCGGGCCCGCGATCGAGGGCACCACGGTCGAGAGGTCGAGCTCGAGGTACTCGCTGAAGCTCGGCTCGTTCGCGGCGTCGTGCCAGAGCGACTGCTCCTTCGCGTACGCCTCGACGAGGGCGACCGCCTGCTCGTCGCGACCGGTGAGGCGCAGGTAGTCGAGCGTCACGTCGTCGATCGGGAAGATCGCGGCGGTGGAGCCGAACTCCGGCGACATGTTGCCGATGGTGGCGCGGTTGGCGAGCGGCACCGAGGCGACGCCGGCACCGTAGAACTCGACGAACTTGCCGACCACGCCGTGCTTGCGCAGCATGTCGGTGATCGTGAGCACGACGTCGGTGGCGGTGACGCCGGCGGGGATCTCGCCGGTGAGCTTGAAGCCGACGACGCGCGGGATGAGCATGGAGACCGGCTGGCCGAGCATGGCCGCCTCGGCTTCGATGCCGCCGACGCCCCACCCCAGCACGCCGAGGCCGTTGACCATGGTGGTGTGCGAGTCGGTGCCGACGCAGGTGTCGGGGTACGCACGGAGCACGCCGTTCACGGTGCGGTCGTAGACGACCTTGGCCAGGTGCTCGATGTTCACCTGGTGCACGATGCCGGTGCCCGGCGGGACGACCTTGAAGTCGTCGAACGCGGTCTGACCCCAGCGGAGGAACTGGTAGCGCTCGCCATTGCGCTCATACTCGATCTCGACGTTGCGCTCGATCGCGTCCGGGCGGCCGAACAGGTCGGCGATGACCGAGTGGTCGATGACCATCTCGGCGGGCGAGAGCGGGTTGATCTTGTTCGGGTCACCACCGAGGGCCGTGACGGCCTCGCGCATGGTGGCGAGGTCGACGATGCAGGGCACGCCGGTGAAGTCCTGCATGACCACACGCGCCGGCGTGAACTGGATCTCGGTGTCGGGCTCGGCGGAAGGGTCCCAGGAGCCGAGAGCCTCGATCTGCGCCTTCGTGACGTTCGCGCCATCCTCGGTGCGAAGCAGGTTCTCCAGGAGGACCTTGAGGCTGAACGGGAGCTTCTCGTATCCGGGGACCGTGTCGATCCGGAAGATCTCATAGTCGGTGCTGCCGACCGTCAGGGTGCTCTGAGCACCGAAGCTGTTCACCGTGGACACGGATCCGTCTCCTTCTGTTCGGATGGAAGCGACAGGCGACTCCATCTTGCTCGTCCGCTCCCCCGCGCACCAGCAAGGCGGGCCTTACAAGTGTGCGCTTCGGCCGGGGCGAGCGAAAGGTGTCGATTTATCTTGACGTCGAGATAAATCTAACACGTCTCGAAGGGACGGATCAGCGTTCTCCGGTGGCCGTGTCGTCGTCGGGCACCGGCGGGTAAAGTGCGCGGACGACCAGCCAGGTCAGCGCCACCATCGGCGCGAACAGGGGCAGCCCCATCACCAGCTTCAGCGTGCCCAGCGCCTGCACATTTCCCGCGAAATAGAGAGGAAGCTGCACGGCGAGGCGCGCGAAGAACAGCGCCGCCCACGCCACCGTGAGCCAGAAGAAGGCGCGGCGCTTGCGCGCGTCCTGGCGCCAGCCCCGCACGTCGCCCATGAGGAAGCCCGCGGCGACGCCGATGAGCGCCCACCCCGCCAGCGCCGAGATCAGCAGGACTGTGCCGTACGCCGCATTGGTGAAGAAGCCGGGCACGAAGTTGTCCTGCCCGCGCCCGGTCCACAGCGCCAGCCCCGCGGCCGCGGCCACCGCGACGAGCCCGCCCAGCGCGGACGCCGCGGGCGAGCGCTGCAGCAGCCGGATGACGGAGAACACGGCGGCGAGCCCCACCGAGACGACCAGGGAGACCCAGAGCGGATCCGGGCGCAGCGTGTAGATGATGAGGAACGCGGCGCTGGGCAGCACCGACTCGAGCACCCCGCGCCAGCCGCCCATCGCGCGCCACACCACATGGCCGGTGCCGGCTCCCGAGTTCGGGTCGATGCCCAGGCGCTGCGCGGCGCCGCCGAGTGCAGCGCCCAGGCTCTGCACCGCGTCCGGCGCCGGCGGAGGCGCGTAGCGCTCAGCCGCGGGCTCGCGCGACGCCTCCGTCTCGTCCGGCGTGCTCACGCCGTGCCGGGCGCCGCGGGCATCCGCAGCGGGATGAGATCGCGCGGCGGCATCGGGGCTCCCCCGCGCACCACGACGATCGAGCGGAACAGGTCCTCCACGGCCGCGGCCGCGGTCTCGTCGGTCGCCGCAGCGCCTCCGATCACGCCGCGCAGGAACCAGCGCGGGCCGTCGACGCCCACGAAACGGGCGAGCCGGGTGACGGCGGTGTCGCCGGCCACGGCGGGGATCTCGGCCAGCAGCTCGGCGCCCAGAGCCCCTTCGCGCTCGGTGACCTTCCCACCCTGCTGCGAGATCTGCTCCTGGATCTGGGCGCGGGTCTCGTCCCACAGGCCGCTGGAGCGCGGCGCGGCGAACGGCTGCACCTGCAGGGTCGAGTCGGCGTAGTCGAGCCCGACCGCCACGATGCGCTGCGTCTGCTCCTCCACTTCGAGGCGGAGGTTCAGGCCCTCCCGGGGCAGGATCTTGATCGCGCCGAGGTCGATGTACGGGCGGACCGGGTTCGCCTCGCTCTCGTCGAACGGGCCGTCGACCGCGCGGTCGCGCAGCGGCGCCTTCGCGGCCCCCTCGACGGGTTCGATCCCGGACGTGCTGTCGTCAGTCATGCGTTCTCCTCCGCGCCGACAGGGGCGGCGCTCTGGGTCTGATAGCCGGTGGATCCGAATCCGCCCGCGCCACGAACCGACTCGTCGAGCGTGGAGACCGGGATGAACCGGGCCCGGGTGACGGGCATGACGATCAGCTGGGCGATGCGATCACCGACCGCGACATCGTACGCCGCGTCGCTGTCGGTGTTCAGAAGACTCACTTTGATCTCGCCGCGGTAGCCCGCATCGACGGTGCCGGGTGCGTTCACCACGGTGATGCCGTGCTTCGCCGCCAGCCCGCTGCGCGGCACCACGAACGCCGCGAAGCCCTCCGGCAGGGCGATGCGCACGCCGGTGCCGATGAGCGCGCGCTGCCCCGGTTCCAGTCGCACCGCCTCGGTCGAGACGAGGTCGGCCCCGGCGTCGCCCGGGTGCGCGTACACGGGGAGCTCGGGCGCGATAATGGGAACGTCCACGGATTCGGTCACGGAAAGAGGCTAATGCAGAACGCACCGGACGACGGCCGCCCCGCATCCGCCCGGGTCCGCTATCGCGAGCGCCTCGCACCGAGCCTGTGGCTGTTCCTCGCCGCGGCGCTCGGCGGCCCCATGCTCACGCTGGTCTTCGTGCCGGCCGGATCCGCGCTCGCGCTGGGGATCGGCGTCGTGGCCACGCTCGCCATCATCGCGCTCATGATCCTCGCCTCCCCCACCGTGGAGGTCGATCAGCGGGTGCTGCGCGCCGGACGCGCCTGGATCGACGCATCCTGGCTCGGCGAGCCGGAGATCCGCACCGGAGAGGACGCGCGGCAGGCCCGTGGGCCGGGTCTCCCCGCCCGAGGATGGCATCTCATCCGCGGAGGCATCGACGGCGTGGTCGTCGTGCCGAACACGGATCCCGCCGATCCCGCGCCGAGCTGGACGATCTCCACCCGCACGCCGGATCGGCTCGCCGCGGCGATCGACGCCGCGCGCGCCGCCGCGACCGCATCCGCTCGCTAGGACGACATCCGCCCGCGAGGACGACCAGGTCCGGAAACGCAGAACGCGCCCGGAACCGATCAGGTCCGGGCGCGAGCAGCGTCGAGGGGTCAGGCCGCGCATTCCTTGCAGATGGGGCCCGCAGCGTCCTCGTGGTCGAGCTGCGAACGGTGCTTCACGAGGAAGCAGTTGACACAGGTGAACTCGTCCTCCTGCGGGGGCAGCACCACGACGTCGAGCTCGACGTCGGAGAGGTCCGCACCGGGGAGGTCGAAGCCACCGGGGTTGTCCGAGTCCTCGACATCGATCGATCCCGACAGCTTGTCGGGGACGCGCTCCTTGAGAGCCTCGATGGACTCGCTCTCGTCTTCGCTCTTGCGCGGGGCGTCGTAATCGGTTGCCATGGATCTCCACTTTCATCCTGCGAGTGGCGGGAGCCGGGGGTGTTCGGCGGCCCATAGTTTGCATGACGCGCGTGCAAATCGCAAATGCCACTCAGTCCTCCCGATCCGAACTGACGGCGCGCCCACGATATTCCCTGGACGGGACCCGCCGCGTGACACCATGAATCGACACTCATCCTGAGGGGCTGAAGCCATGGAACACGTCACGATCGTCGGCGCAGAGGACGATGTCCTCGTCCTCGCCACCGAGTCGGGAGAGCGATTCGCCCTGCCCATCGACGAGGTGCTGCGCACCGAGCTGCGCCGGGCCAGGGCCGGGCGCGAGGAGAAGCCTGCGCCACTTGCGGCGAGTCCGCGCGAGATCCAGGCGCACATCCGCGGGGGCATGTCGGCCGCCGAGGTCGCCGAGCTGCTCGGGGTCGACCTCGAGGTCGTGCAGCGGTTCGAGAGCCCGGTGCTCGCCGAGCGCGAGCACATCGTCGGCCAGGCGCTCGCGGTGCCCGTGCTGATCGGGAGCGAGGTCGAGCCCGATGCGCAGCCGACGTTCGGCGTCGCGATCCGGGCCAAGCTGGCCGAGCTGTCGGCGACCGACGAGCGCTGGGCGAGCTGGAAGGACGACACCGGCTGGGTCGTGAAGCTCGAGTTCACCGCGAACGACGTCGAACACGACGCGCGCTGGAGCTTCGATCCGCGGCGCAGCGCACTCGCGCCGCTCAACGCCGACGCGACCCAGCTCTCCCGGCAGGGCTCACTGCCCGAGGGGCTGATCCCCCGGCTGCGCGCCCTGGACAAGGAGCGCCCATCGCCGTACAAGGATGAGACCCGGTTCGACTCCGGCGCGTTCGGTCCTCGTCTCGTGCCGGCTCCTGCTGAGCCGGCCGACACCGCAGAGCCGGCTGATTCGTCCCCGACGCCGGAGCCGCGCTCCGCACGCCACCCGCAGTCGTCATCGAATGCGCAGGAGGCGGCCACCCGCAGCGCGTCGTTCGCTCCGGCCACCCCTGCGGACACGGCGGACCTGCTCGAGGCGCTGCGCCGCCGCCGCGGGCAGCGCGAGGCGCGCCCCACGGTCGAGGAGGAGTCGGACGACGCACGCCCGCTCGCGCTGTTCGACGCCCTGGAGCCGGGGTACGAACCGGAGCCGGAGCCCGTTCAGCCGGCGCCGCCGGTGTCGCTGGACAGCGACTCGG
Organism: Microbacterium sp. 8M; assembly: GCF_902506375.1. Taxonomy (GTDB): domain Bacteria; phylum Actinomycetota; class Actinomycetes; order Actinomycetales; family Microbacteriaceae; genus Microbacterium. The sequence goes on along the minus strand of NZ_LR733284.1, from coordinate 1,824,013 downwards.
GTTCCCGCAAGCGCCGTCGCGGGATGCCGTCCTGGGACGAAATCGTCTTCGGCGCGCGCAGCGAGGACTGACCGCCGGGTCAGCGGGCGAACGCCCCGAACCGGATCAGCGGCACCCGCAGCTCCTCGGGGCTGACTGAGCCGTGCTGACCGACCATGCCCTGGGAACGCGGATCCGCAGCGCCGTCGTACAGTGCCCACAACCCCCGCGCGGGAACGACGAGGTCGCCGATCCGCGACAGCGCCTCCGCGGTGGGGGCGACGCCGAACAGACCGCCCTGCACCGCCTGCGCCCGGGTGAGCACGTCCGCAGCACCCTCGACGCCGGCGGCCCAGCGCGCCGCCAGTTCGTCGACGCGCGACGGATCCTCGAGGTACACGTGCAGCATGCGCGGCTCTCCGGCAATCGCCGCGACGCCCTCCTGCAGCGGGCTGCGCTCCTCGATGACCAGGTGCCGGGTGCGGGGAACGTCGACCATGCCGTGGTCGGCCGTGACGAGCACGCCGACGCCCTCCGGCATCGATGCGGGGATCGCCGCGTCGAGCTCCTCGAGGGCCGCGATCCAGGCGGGAGAGGCCATCCCGTGCTTGTGCCCGGCCTTGTCGGCCTCGGGCAGATAGCAGTACACCAGAGCGCCCTCGTTCTCGTCCGCGAGGGTCAGCGCCAGCGCGACGCGCTCGGCGGCGCTCTTCGCCGCGCGGAACTCGGCGCCGCGGAGCGTGGCCGCGGAGAAACCGCTGCCGGCGTACGCCGCGAGGCCGACGGCGAACGCCGGGCGCCCCGCCGCCGCCGCGGTCTCGAAGACCGTCGGCGTGCGCTGCCACTGCCGTGGGTCGACGTGCGCCTTCTCCCAGCCGGCGAGCTGATTGACGATCGCTCCCGTGCCGGGATCCCGGACCTCGTACCCCACCAGCCCGTGCTGCCCCGGGTCCACCCCGGTGAGCAGGCTCGTGAGCGCCGCGGCCGTCGTGGACGGGAAGACGCTGGAGAGCACGTCCTTCTTCGCCATCGCACCGGCCAGACGTCGCGCGTGCCCGGCATGGGCGCGCAGCGGGATCGCGCCGAGGCCGTCCATCACGACGAGGACTGCGGAGCGCGCGGCCGGCAGCGACTCCCCGGTGCCGTCGAGCGCGCCGAACAGGTCGCCCGCCACCCCGGTGATGCTCCGGGGAGACGGCGGGATCGCCGGTAGCATGAGGGTCATCCGAGCCAGTCTCGCACAGAGGCCGGCCCGGCCCCGGCGTCGAGAACCGCTCCGCCGCCTCCCGAAACCGCAGGAAGCCCATGCCCCGCACGACCACCCCGCCCGAGCCGATCGAAGAGCGCATCCAGGACATCGATCTGTCGAGCGAGATGCAGGGCTCCTTCCTGGAGTACGCGTATTCCGTCATCTACTCCCGCGCACTGCCCGACGCCCGCGACGGCCTCAAGCCCGTGCAGCGCCGGATCCTCTTCCAGATGGCCGAGATGGGCCTCGTGCCCACCAAGGGCCACGTGAAGAGCGCCCGCGTCGTCGGAGATGTGATGGGAAAGCTGCACCCGCACGGCGACTCCGCCATCTACGACGCCCTGGTTCGCCTGGCCCAGCCGTTCGCGCTGCGCCTGCCGCTCGTCGACGGGCACGGCAACTTCGGCTCCCTGGACGACGGTCCCGCCGCCTCGCGCTACACCGAGGCGCGCCTGGCGCCGGCGGCGCTCGCGCTCACCGAGAGCCTGGACGAGGACGTCGTCGACTTCGTGCCGAACTACGACGGCCAGTTCCAGCAGCCGTCGGTGCTGCCGGCCGCGTTCCCCAACCTGCTCGTGAACGGCGCGAGCGGCATCGCCGTGGGCATGGCGACCAACATGGCGCCGCACAACCTCATCGAGGTCGTCGCCGCGGCCACCCACCTGCTCGAGCACCCCGAGGCCACCACCGAGGAGCTTATGGAGTTCGTGCCGGGCCCCGACTTCCCGTCGGGCGGCATCGTGATGGGCCTGGACGGGGTGCGCGACGCGTACGCGACCGGCCGCGGCGCGTTCAAGGTGCGCGGCAAGGCCTCGGTCGAGCCGCTGGGCCCGCGCCGGACCGGCATCGTGGTCACCGAGCTCCCCTATATGGTGGGGCCGGAGCGCGTGATCGAGAAGATCCGCGACGCGGTGCAGGCCAAGAAGCTGCAGGGCATCAGCGACGTCAACGACCTCACCGACCGCAATCACGGCCTGCGGATCCAGATCGGCGTGAAGAACGGCTTCGACCCGAACGCCGTGCTGGAGCAGCTGTACCGGCTCACGCCGCTCGAGGACTCCTTCAGCATCAACAACGTCGCCCTGGTCGACGGCCAGCCGCGCACGCTCGGGCTCAAGGAGCTGCTCAGCGTCTACGTGCAGCATCGTCTCGAGGTCGTCACGCGTCGCAGCCGGTTCCGGCTCGCCCGCCGCGAGGAGCGCCTGCACCTCGTCGAGGGCCTGCTCATCGCGATCCTCGACATCGACGAGGTCATCCAGGTCATCCGCTCCTCGGACGACTCGGAGCAGGCGCGCACGCGTCTACAGAGCGTCTTCGACCTCAGCGAGCGGCAGGCGGAGTACATCCTCGAGCTGCGGCTGCGCCGCCTCACCAAGTTCTCCCGCATCGAGCTCGAGACCGAGCGCGACCAGCTGCTCGCCGAGATCGCGAAGCTGCAGGAGCTGCTCGCCAGCGAGGCGCTCCTGCGCGCGCAGGTCGCGACAGAGCTGGACGCCGCAGCCGAGGCCTACGGGACGCCGCGGCGCACCCTGCTGCTGAACGCCGCCCCGCCCAAGGCGCGTGCGGCGAAGGGACCGGTCGACACCCAGATCGCCGACGCGCCGACGGTCGTGGTGCTCTCCACCACCGGCCGCGCGGTGCGCGTGGATCTGGAGCCCGGGCAGGACCTCTCCCCCGCCACCCGGCGCAGCAAGCACGACGCGATCCTCGCGACGCTTCCGACCACCACGCGCACGGAGATCGGCGCGGTGACCTCGGCGGGACGAGTGCTGCGCTTCACGGCGATGGACCTTCCCTCTGTCCCGTCCGCCTCGGTGCACCTCGCCGCGGGCGTGCCGCTGCGCGACTACATCGGCCTGCTCGACAAGAGCGAGCGGATCCTGGCGCTCGTCCGCTTCGACGACGACACCCCGCTCGCGCTCGGCACCCGCTCGGGCGTGGTCAAGCGCGTCGTCCCGTCGGCGCTGGCGGTCAAGCCCGAGCTCGAGGTCATCGGGATGAAGCCCGGCGACGCCGTCGTCGGCGCCGGGTCCGCCCCCGACGACGCGGAGCTCGTGTTCGTGACCAGCGACGCGCAGCTGCTGCATTTCCCTGCCTCCGGGGTCCGCCCCCAGGGCGCACCTGCCGGCGGGATGGCGGGCATCAAGCTCGGTGCCAAGGCGGAGGTCATCTCCTTCTCGGTCGTCGCCCCTGACGCGGACGCGATCGTGGTGACGGTCTCCGGCGCCACCGGCATGATCCCCGGCACCGACCCCGGGCGCGCCAAGTCCTCGCGCTTCGCGGAGTTCCCCGGCAAGGGCCGTGCGACCGGCGGCGTGCGCGCACACGCCTTCCTGAAGGGCGAGGATCGTCTCACGCTCGCCTGGGTCGGCGTCGAGCCGGCGCTCGCGGTCGGCCCGGACGGCTCGGCGCGGACGCTGCCGGAGACCGGGGCCAAGCGCGATGCGTCGGGTCAGCCGATCGACGGCGTGATCGGCTCGATCGGTGGCACACTGGGCGCATGACCGGCTCGATCGTGCTCGTCTCCGGCCTTCCCGGCGTCGGCAAGACGACGGTGGCCCGGGAGCTGGCCGCGCGGGCCACCCGCGGCGTGCACCTGGACACGGATGTGATCGGCGAGTCCCTGGTGCTGTCCGGCCTCGTCGCGCCGGGCCAGGAGCCCGCGGAGGAGGCGGAGCGTCAGCTCGCGCTGCGCCGGCGGAACATCGCGGACCTGGCCCGCAACTTCGCCGGCGCGGACTTCGACGTCTCGATCTCCGACGTGGTGCTGTGGACGGAGCTGCTGGACGAATACCGCGCCGCGATCGGGCTGCCGCTCCGCTTCGTGCTGCTGACCGCCACCGAGGACACCGTGAGCCAGCGCGACGCACGACGCGAGAAGCACGTCGCCGACCAGTGGACGCACCTGCGAGACGATCAGGACCGGTTCCGCGCACCGGGGCTTCGGCTCGACACCACCGGCCTGTCCCTCGAGGAGACACTCGACGCGATCCGCGCACGCTGGGATGACGCACTGATCTGAGCGGCGCGAGCCGCCGTCGCCCTCGACGCAGCGGCGCTCACGGTTCGCCGGGTGAGCCCGACATCGCGTCTCCACCGAGCGCCGTGCCGAGATCGCAGAGCCCCTCTGCGACGATCGCCGCCACCGTGCGGGCGTGAACGCCGTCCGGGTCCAGGTCCGGATCGAACACGGTGACCGAGGCGCCCCAGGCGTGCGGCGCGAGAGCGCCGAGCAGTGCGACGAGCTCCTCCGGGGCGAGGCCTCCCGGATCCGGGCTGTCCACCGCCGGCATGTGCACGGGATCCAGCACGTCGACGTCGACCTGGATCCAGTACCCGCGGTCGAGGCCGTCCAGCGCGCGCACCCGGTTCGCCGCCCTGGTGCCGCCGTGCAGGATGACCTCGTCGGCCGGCACGACGAGGCCGATCGTGCGGCGCAGCTCGTCCGCATGCGGATCGGCGTAGCGGCACCCGATGTGCGCCGTGCGCGCGGGGTCGAAGTACGGCGACAGTCCGTCGATGTCGCTGAGCGCGGGCAGGTGCATCCCCACCGCCGCCGCGAGGTCCTCCCCCGCCACGCTCGCGACGCCGTCGCTGTTGCCCGGGTGGCGGAAGTCCGTGTGTCCGTCGATGTGCACGAGGCCACCGCCGCCGGTCACGCGGGACGCCAGCCCCGCTGCGATCGCCAGGCTGCAGTCGCCGCCCAGCACGAGGGGCGCCTGGCCCGACTCGCGGATCTCGAACAGGCGATGCGCCAGCCGGCGGGCGTGGTCGATGATCGCCGCCTGATTGCGCACGGTTGCCGCGGGCCGGCGTCCGTCGTCGTCCACATAGCGGCCGGGCAGCACGACGCCGCCGTCGACGGCGCCTCGGGCGAACAGGAGGCGGTGCAGTCCGGCCTCGCGGAGCGCCTCGGGAGCCTTCGCGGTTCCCGGCACGCCGCCGCGCACGGGCGGCCGGAGTCCGAGGTTCGTGGGGGCGGAGACGACGGCGACCATCACCTCAGTCTGTCAAGCCGCCGATCCCGTCGGCTCCGACCCGCCCGGGACCCGGCGCATCCACACGTCGACGCCGTCCTCGTGCTCGGCGACGAACCCGTGCCGCTCGTACAGCCGCTGCGCCGCGGATCCGGCGAGCACCTGCAGCCTGAGCTCGCGCTCGGGCGGCGTCTCGGCGAGCACCGTCCGGAGCACGGCCGTCCCGATGCCCCTGCCCTGGTGGGCGGCATCGAGGTAGAACATCTCCAGCCAGAGCGCGTCCTCGTCCGGCCGCAGGGTGATCGTTCCCGCGACCGCGCCGTCGACGAGGATCATGCGGGTGTGCGCCGTAGAGAAGTGCTCGACGACGCGCGCGCGGGAGCGCGCCGGATCCCAGCCGACGAGCCGCTCGAGGTCCTGCCGCAGCACCCGCTCCTTGAGCGCGGCGACGAGGTCGACGTCCGCCGGCACGGCGGCACGCATCCAGACGTCGTCCGACACCGCCTTCATCAGGCGTCGATGGCCTCGCGAGCCAGCCGGTCCGAGGAGTCGATGATGAACTCCCGACGCGGCGCGACCTCGTTGCCCATGAGCAGTTCGAACACGCGCCCCGCGGCCTCGGCGTCCTCCATGCGCACCCGGCGCAGCAGACGGCCGGACCGGTCCATCGTGGTCGACGCCAGCTGCTCCGCATCCATCTCGCCGAGACCCTTGTAGCGCTGGATCGGCTCGTGCCAGCGCTTGTTCTGCTTGCGCAGCTTCGCCAGCAGCGAGTGCAGCTCCGCCTCGCTGTAGGTGTAGATCGTCTCGTTCGGCTTGGATCCCGGGTTGATCACGATCACGCGGTGCAGCGGGGGGACGGCGGCGAACACGCGGCCGTCCTCGATCAGGGGGCGCATGTAGCGGTAGAACAGCGTGAGCAGCAGCGTGCGGATGTGCGCACCGTCGACGTCGGCGTCGCTCATCAGGATGATCTTCCCGTAGCGCGCCGTGGACAGATCGAAGGAACGACCGGATCCGGCGCCGATCACCTGGATGATCGAGGCGCATTCGGCGTTCGAGAGCATGTCGCTGACGGAGGCCTTCTGCACGTTCAGGATCTTGCCGCGGATCGGCAGCAGCGCCTGGTACTCGCTCGTGCGGGCGTGCTTCGCCGTGCCGAGCGCGGAGTCGCCCTCGACGATGAACAGCTCCGTCTGCGACACGTCCGTGGAGCGGCAGTCGACGAGCTTCGCCGGCAGCGACGACGACTCCAGCGCGTTCTTGCGACGCTGGGTCTCCTTGTGGGCCCGCGCCGAGACGCGCGCCTTCATCTCGGCGACGATCTTGTCCAGCAACATCGACGCCTGGTTCTTGTCGTCTCGCTTCGTCGACGAGAACCGCTCGCCCAGCGCCTTGCGGACCACCTGGGCCACGATCGTCCGCACCGCCGGGGTGCCGAGGACCTCCTTGGTCTGCCCCTCGAACTGAGGTTCGGGCACGTTGACGGTGAGCACCGCGGTGAGGCCCGCGAGCACGTCGTCCTTCTCGAGCTTGTCGTTGCCGACCTTCAGGCGTCGTGCGTTCTGCTCCACCTGGGCGCGCAGCACCTTGAGCAGCTCCTGCTCGAAGCCCTGCTGATGGGTGCCGCCCTTGGGCGTCGCGATGATGTTCACGAACGACCGGATGGTCGTGTCGTAGCCGGTGCCCCAGCGCAGCGCGATGTCGACGGCGCACAGGCGCTCCACCTCGGTGGCCAGCATGTGCCCGTCGGGCTGCAGCACCGGGACGGTCTCCTTGAACGTGCCCTCGCCCTGCACCCGCCAGGTGTCGGTGACCGGCGCGTCGGTCGCGAGGTACTCGACGAACTCGGAGATGCCGCCCTCGTAGTGGTACGAGGTCTCGTTCTTCTCCTCCGTGCGCTCGTCGTGGACGACGAGTTCGAGGCCGGGCACGAGGAACGCGGTCTGCCGGGCCCGGGTCTCGAGGTCGGCGAGCTGGAACGTCGCATCCTTGGTGAAGATCTGCCGGTCGGCCCAGTAGCGGATGCGCGTACCGGTCGCGCCGCGGGCGGCCTTGCCGACCACGCGCAGCTCGCTCTTGTCCTGGAACGGGGTGAACGGCGCATCGGGGCGCTTCTCGCCGTCGTCGGCGAACAGCCCGGGCTCTCCGCGGTGGAACGACATCGCGTACACCTTGCCGCCGCGGTCGACCTCCACGTCGAGCCGCTCGGAGAGCGCGTTGACGACGGAGGCGCCGACGCCGTGCAGACCGCCGGAGGCCGCGTACGAGCCGCCCCCGAACTTCCCGCCCGCGTGCAGCTTGGTGAAGACCACCTCGACACCGGTGAGCCCTGTGCGGGGTTCCACGTCCACGGGGATGCCGCGTCCGCGGTCGTGCACCTCGACGCTGCCGTCGGCGTGCAGGATGATGTCGATCTTGTTGCCGTTGCCGGCCACCGCCTCGTCGACGGCGTTGTCGATGATCTCCCACAGGCAGTGCATCAGGCCCGGCGAGCCGTTCGAGCCGATGTACATCCCGGGACGCTTGCGGACCGCTTCGAGCCCCTCGAGGACCTGGAGATGGTGGGCGGAGTACTCGGCTGTCACAATCCCCCATCGTATCGAGCGGAGGCCGCCCGGATCCGGCGACACTCCTGGCCGAGGCCGCCTTGCCGCCCGCCGCGTACGCTCCGAGCGAAACACGCCGCCTCACGGGCATTACTCCCAGGTCTGCGTGGTTGTATTGAGGACACCTCACAGCGGCACCCGAATCACCAAGGAGGCATCGAGATGAACGCGACGACCGAACGGGATACCACCGTCATCCCCCGCCTCACGGCGATGGACCGATGCGACGCGTGCGGAGCTCAGGCCTACATCGCTGCAGAGGTCAACGGGCACGAACTCCTCTACTGCGCCCACCACGGACGCAAGTACGAGGAGAAGCTGCGGGCCGTGGCGACCAGCTGGCACGACGAGACGTCGCGCCTCAACGAGTCCTGAGGCCCCCGACGGTCGCCGGCGCGCAGCCGCCGACCGTCCCCCTGACAGAAGCGCCCGGTGTCCTGCGACACCGGGCGTTCTTCGTCAGTCCCGCATGCACCGCCACCGGGAGCAGAGCGGACCGCCGCAGCGTCGGGAGCGGCGTCAGCGGTACTCGCGGCGCACGGAGGGCGTGAGCCGGCAGAGGATCTCCTCGCCGACCGTGCCGATCGCCTCCGCGAGCGTCGTGGGCGTCTCCTCGCCGCACCGGCCGCGCCCGAACACGACGACTTCGTCGCCGACGGCGGCGCGGTCCCACGCGGCGACCCGGATCTCATCCGGGCCGATGGACCGCAGCGGCCGCGCACCGGCGGGAGTGCCGACCCGGATCCGGCCTGCGAGAGTGCTGGGCAGGCCGTCGAACGAGCCGACCCCCACCACGACGTCGTCCCCGTCGATGCGTCGCACTCCGGCGACGAGTTCTGCGGCGGGGGCGATGCCGGGAAGATCCGGGCCGTCCGCGGAGCGCACGCCGAAGCAGAATGCGCCCACGCGCACGAGCGTGCCGCGCAGCTCCGGACGCGCCCAGGTGGCGGCCGACGCCGTCAGGTGCTGATGAGGAAGCTCCGCGCCGAGCTCCTCGGCACGCGCCACAGCCGCCAGGAAGCGCGCCTGCGCCGCGTCGTCCTCCGCGTCGCTGGCTTCCGCGAGGTGGCTCCAGGCGCCGACGAGGTCGATGATCCCGCGGTGCTGCGCATCGAGCGCGATGCGGACGCCGTCCTCCCAGTCGGCGGCGATCAGGCCGTTGCGGTGCAGCCCCGTGTCGATCTTGAGGTGGACCCGCGCGCGGAAGCCGGTGGCGTCCGCCTGCACGATCACGCGCTCGAGGTAGTCCAGGCTGCCGACGCCCAGATCGACGTGCGCGTGCAGCGCCGCCGCGATCTCGTCGTCGGTCGAGGTCACCCAGGCGAACAGCCGGGGTTCCGTCCCGATCGCCGCGCGCAGCTGAACCGCGGTGGGGATGTCGTAGCTGCCGATCCAGCGGACCCCCGCGTCGACCGCGATCCGTGCCGCCCACTCGGCGCCGAGGCCGTAGCCGTCGTCCTTGACGACCATCATCAGCTCGGCCGGCGTCACCCGCGCGATCACCGCGGCGATGTTCGCCCGCAACACGGCCTCGTCCGCACGCAGCACCGGGCCCCTCACGCCACCCATGCGCGCTCCGTCCGCTGACCGACCACCGCGACCAGTTCGCCCACGGTCATGCCGGTGACGCGCGCCCACTCGGCGAGCCCCGCGGCGAGCGGCCCCGTTCCGCCGAAGTAGGTGGCCTCCGCGCCCGGCTCCACCTCAGCCTCGCCGATGTCCGCCACGCACACGTCCATCGCGATGCGGCCGACGATCGGGTGCACCAGGCCGTCGATCTCCACCGACGCTCTGCTTCCCAGCGCCCGTACGATCCCCTGCGCGTAGCCGCCGGTGACGAGCGCGAGCCGCGAGTCCGCGGGGGCGCGGTGGATGTAGCCGTACGACACGCCCGATCCGGCGGCGATGGGCTTGGTCGAGAGCACGCGTCCGACGACCCGCATGGCCGGCTCGCCCGGCAGCGTGCCCTCGGCATCCGGCAGGCCGTAGAGGAGCCGCGGATCCAGATCGGGCTGTTCCTCGTAGGTCGCGGCGATGCCCTCCGCGGCGAGCAGCGCGACCTGGTCCGCCCCGTCCACGCGCATGGCGCGCGCACCGGCGCCTGCGGCGATCCGGGCGGTCTCCGCCAGGCCGTGCCCCCATGCGTCGCGACGCAGATCGGCGACACCCGGGCCCGCGGCGGCGACGGCCCTCGCCGCCCCGGAGGCGAGCGCCGAGCGCGAGACCAGCGCTCGCAGCATCGCGCTCCGCGTTTCGGGGGCAGAAGGCAGCGCGGTCATTGTCCCAGCCTAGCGGCGCCGCACCCGGTCGCCCGGCGACCGTCGTCCCGGGGCTCTCGGAGCATCGCCGCCTAGAATGGACCGGTCCCCCATCCTCGACCCGGAGTACGCATGCCCTCGAACGGCCTCGGCCTCAAGTCCCGTCTCGGCTACCTCGCCGAGCGCGCCCGCCGCATCAACATCGGTTCGGTGATCGAGCGCGCCAAGGAGGCCTCGGCCCAGCACGGCAAGGCCGTCCCGGCCGTCGTGGTCGACATGCTCTGGTCTGCGGGGCGGCACAACGTCGGCTTCCAGGACTACATCGACTACGACTTCGCGATCCTGAACCGCGCCGAGCGCGCGACCTACATGACGCATCCGGTCTCGAACCAGATCTCCGAGCGGTACGCCCACCCCGACTTCCGGCACCTCTTCCACGACAAGATCGAGTTCGACACGAAGTTCAGCGAGTTCCTGCGCCGCGAGTGGATGGTCGTCAAGCCCGGCAACGCCGACGAGCTCCGCGACTTCGTGCAGCGTCAGGGCACGGTCATCGTGAAGACCCCGATGGGCCAGGCAGGGTCCGGCGTGTTCCGCTACCACGCGGCGGACGTCACCGACTGGGACGCGTTCCACGCCGAGCTGCTCGGCCAGGGCCGCCTGCTCGTGGAGGAGGTCATCCGCCAGCACCCCGACCTCGCGGCGGTCTGCCCGGGCACCGTCAACACCACCCGGGTGACGGCCTTCTTCGACGGCGAGAAGACGCACATCCTCGCGATGGCGCAGAAGTTCGGCCGCGGCGAGGTCAGCGACCAGATGTCGTTCGGCGGCTTCTACACCATGCTCGACGACGACGGCCACGCCGTCAGCGCCGGCTACGACTCGCACGGCCACGTGCACGAGCTGCACCCCGACTCCGGCTTCCGCATCGCGGACTTCCAGCTGCCGATGATCGACGAGGTCAAGGCGTTCGTCGACCAGGTGGCGCGCGTCGTGCCGCAGGTGCAGTACGTCGGCTGGGACATCGTCGTCGGCCCCGACGGCCCCGTGCTCGTCGAGGGCAACTGGGGTGCCGGCGTCTACGAGAACAAGCCCAGCGTGTCGGGCATCCGCACCGGTCACAAGCCGCGCTATCAGGCCGCGATCAAGTTCTGAACGGACGAAGAAGGCCGCCCCGTCGCGCGGTGACGGGGCGGCTTTCTTTCCTGCCTCACGGCGATCAGGCCGGCCGGATGATGCCCATCGGCGTCGATTCGGTGCCCTGACCGAGCGGGTTGTCCTTCAGGATCGCGACGAGGCGCTTCTCGGCCGCCTTGTCGAGGGTGGATCCGAGGATGTTGCCGCCGAGGTCGTTGATGTCGACGACGGCCACATCGCACACACCGCCGAGCACCTGCTGCATCTCGTGCGCGACCTCGCGCGGGCGCGCGGGGCCCAGCACGACGGAACGGTCGTACGGGGGCATCGTGCCCTCGGTCGGCCCGTCGATCGCGCGCGCCTTCTCCCCGGCGATCCGGTAGAAGTCGCCGCGGCGGCCGAACGCCTTGGTCACGGCGGACACGGCGGCGGCGAGCAGGATCCGCGGGGTGCCGCATTCGCGCAACGCCATCTCCATCGTCTCGGGCATGCCGAGACCGATGCCGTACGGCGTGCGGGTGACGTACTTCGACAGGAAGTGCGCCAGCTTGCGCGGCCGGATGTCCTCGAGCAGGAACGAGCGCCCCTGGGTGATGCCGACGATCTTCTCGGTGATGAAGAGCAGGTCGCCCTGCGTCACCTCGCCGGCGGCGTACTCGGAGACGATGTCTGCGAGCACGTCGCCCGGCATGACGACCTTGGTGCGGATGGGGATCCGCAGCCAGCGCGTGCCCTCGACGGAGATGTCGAGGTTCTTGCCGTCGTTCGGCTTCGGCTCCGCGCTCACTCGAGGTAGTCCCGCAGCGACTGCGAGCGGCTCGGGTGGCGCAGCTTCGCCATGGTCTTCGACTCGATCTGGCGGATCCGCTCACGGGTCACGCCGAACGTGTCGCCGATCTGGTCCAGCGTCTTGGGCTGGCCGTCGCCGAGACCGAAGCGCATGCGGATCACGCCCGCCTCGCGCTCCGACAGCGAGTCGAGCAGCTGCTCGAGCTGGCGCTGCAGCATGGTGAAGCCGACCGCGTCCGCGGGGACCACGGCCTCGGTGTCCTCGATGAGGTCGCCGAACTCGCTGTCGCCGTCCTCGCCGAGCGGGGTGTGCAGCGAGATCGGCTCGCGGCCGTACTTCTGCACCTCGATGACCTTCTCCGGGGTCATGTCGAGCTCGCGGCTCAGCTCCTCGGGCGTGGGCTCGCGGCCCAGATCCTGCAGCATCTGGCGCTGCACCCGGGCGAGCTTGTTGATGACCTCGACCATGTGCACGGGGATGCGGATGGTGCGGGCCTGGTCCGCCATGGCGCGGGTGATCGCCTGGCGGATCCACCACGTCGCGTAAGTCGAGAACTTGAAGCCCTTGGTGTAGTCGAACTTCTCCACCGCGCGGATGAGACCGAGGTTGCCCTCCTGGATGAGGTCCAGGAACTGCATGCCGCGGCCGGTATAGCGCTTGGCGAGGGAGACCACGAGTCGCAGGTTGGCGCCGAGCAGGTGGCTCTTCGCGCGCTGGCCGTCGCGGGCCACCCACTGCAGGTCGAGGCCCAGCTGGCTGGCCTTCTCCGCGGCCGACATGGTCGACAGCTTCTCCTCGGCGAACAGACCGGCCTCGATCCGCATCGCGAGCTCGACCTCTTCCGCCGCGTTCAGCAGCGCGACCTTTCCGATCTGCTTCAGGTAGTCCTTGACCGGGTCGGCGGTGGCGCCGGTGATCTGGGTCGAGTAGACGGGGACGTCGTCCTCATCGGTCGAGCTGATCCGGATCGCGCCGGTGGGCAGCGGCTCGGTGAACGCGGGCTTCGCGCCCTCCTCGTCGTCTGCGTCGTCGACCAGGTCGACGGGCGCCTCCTCGGGCGCGACCTCCTCGACGGCGTCCTTCTTCGCCTTGGCGGACTTCTTCGCGGCCGGCTTCTTCGCCGCCGCCTTGGTCGCGGCAGCCTGTTCCGCGGCGTCGTCGGCGGCAGCCGTGACCTCCTCGGGCTCGACAGCCTCGGTCTTCGTACGGGTGTTCTTCTTCGTGGCAGTCGTCACGTCTCGCCTCTCAACGGGGCGCTGCGCGGGCGCCCTGTGTTCATTCAGCCTTTCGGCTTGATCGGCCTGCGCCCTTTCGGGCACTAGTAAGACCCTTGTCAAGTCCCCGACGGTGCGGAGGGTCTTGACAACGGGTCGTCAGATAAGTATCGCACACTCTGCCGTGGACGAGGCCGGATCCGGCGATCGACGACGAACCTCTCGGGATCCTCCCGGGGTCGGGTCAGATCCGGCCGTTCTTGTCCTCGTCCCCGGGGCGGGACGCCAGGAATCGCTCCAGCTCGGCGGCGAGCTCATCGGCACTGGGCAGAGAGCGCTCATCGAACTCCGCGGGGCCGTCCTCTTCGAAGTCCAGGCCCGCCATGTACGCGTCGTACCGGTGCTCCAGCGTGCTGACCATCTGGCCGAGCTCCTCGTTGTCGCGCACCTGCTCGTCCACCCGCTCCAGGTACGAGACGCGCTTCTCCCGCAGGTCGTCGGTGAGCAGCACCAGCCCGGTGGCCGCCATGACCTTCTCCGCCGCCGTCAGCACCGCGTCGGGGTACTCGGTGTCGGCGAGATAGTGCGGCACCAGAAGCACGAAGCTCGCGACGCTGCGCTCGGCGCGCACGAACCGGTGCTCGAGGAGGTGACCGGCGGTGCCGGGCACCTGGGTGCGCGGACGCCACACCGAATGCGCGGCGATGAGCTCGGCCCGGTTGCCGCTGACCGTCACGCCGATCGGGCGCGTGTGCGGCACCGGCATCGCGATCGCGTGCACCCACGTTACGGTGGACACCTCGTACTCCGCGGCGAAGTCCAGCACGACCTCGGCGAAGGCGTTCCAGGCGAAGTCCGGCTCGTACCCCGCCAGCAGCAGGAACGGGCGGCCGAGCGCGTCATGCGCCAGCGACAGCTCGAGGCGGGCCGGCTTCAGATCCGCGATGTGATCCTGATCGAAGGTCAGCACCGGGCGCCGTGCGCGGTAGTCCAGCAGCGCGTCGTTGTCGAAGACGAGCACCGGCTCCGGAGCCGTCGTCTCGCCGAGGTGCTCGATGAGACCGGACACCGCGGAGCCCGCGTCAGTGAAGCCGGTCAGCAGGATGACCAGAGGCAGGCCGGACGGCACGCCGCCGGGCCGGGCGACGCGTTCGTGGATCTCACCGGATAGGGGCATGACTCCATGCTACGAGCCGCCCCGGGCCGCGGATCCGCAGAGCGCTGAGAGCGAACACGCGCGCACCGCATCCGCTCCGGGCCGCACGGTCCGAACCTAGGATGGACGCCATGACGTCACCTGCGCTCGAGCTCTCCACAGGCGCTCCGGCGGACGCGAACGCAGATGCGGTCGTGCTCGTCGTCGCCGGTCTCACGGACACCCCGGAAGACCTGTCCCCCTTCTCCTCCACGCACGCGGCGCTGACCGCGGTGGGCTTCACCGGCAAGGCGGGCGCGTATGCGCGGATCCCCGCCGCCGAGATCGCAGACGTCCCGGTCGCGGTGGTCAGCGCCGGTCCCGCGCCTGACGCGAACAGCGTCCGCGAGGCCGCCGGTGCGGCGCTGCGCACGCTGACCGGGTTCGAGCGGGTCTCCGTTCTGCTGAGCGATGCTGTCGCGGGCTTCGCCATCGCCGCCGCCGAGGGGGCGCTGCTCGGCGGCTACCGCTTCGACGACTACCGTTCCGGCGAGCAGCAGAAGCGCGCGGGCACCGTGGTGCTGCACGCAGACCTCTCCGCGGAGGAGGCCGCGCACGCGACCGCCCTCGCGGAAGCCGTCGCGCTCACTCGTGATCTGGTGACCACGCCGGCCGAGTGGCTGGGCCCCGCGGATCTCGCCGCGCGCGCCGTCGACGCCGTCGACGGCCTCGACGTCACCGTCGAGGTGCTGGACAAGGCCGCGCTCGCCGCCGGCGGATATGGCGGCATCCTCGGCGTCGGGCAGGGATCCGCGCGGCCGCCGCGCCTCGTCCACCTCGACTACTCCCCCGCGGGCGCCGTCGGGCACATCGCCCTCGTCGGCAAGGGCATCACTTTCGACACCGGCGGTCTCTCCCTCAAGCCTCCGGCCAGCATGGTCGGTATGAAGACCGATATGGCCGGCGCCGCGAGCATCCTGGCTGCGACCAAGGCGATCGCCACGCTCGGTCTGCCGATCCGGGTCAGCGCGTGGCTGTGCATCGCCGACAACATGCCGTCGGGCACGGCGATCCGGCCGGGTGACGTGCTGCGCTTCGCTGACGGCCAGACCGTGGAGGTGCTCAACACCGACGCCGAGGGGCGTCTGGTGCTCGCGGACGGCCTGGTCGCTGCGAGCCGCGAGCATCCGGACGTGATCCTCGACGTGGCGACTCTCACGGGCGCGATCATCGTCGCGCTCGGCATGCGCCATACCGGCGTCTTCGGCGACGACGAAACCGTGCAGGAGGTGCTGGCCGCCGCCTCCACCTCGGGCGAGGCCGCGTGGCCGATGCCGCTCCCCGACCACATGGAGGAGGAGCTCAAATCGCCGATCGCCGACCTCGTGAACGCCAAGATCGGCGACACGGCCGGTGGCGCGTTGTTCGCCGGTCTCTTCCTGCGACGCATGGTCGGGCGCACCTCGGATGACGAGGACGCCCCGCGCATCCCCTGGGCGCATCTGGACATCGCCGGATCGTCCGAGCACAAGGGTGCGCCGTACGGCTTCACCGACAAGGGCGCGACCGGCGCCATCGTCCGCACGCTGATCGCCTTCGCCGAAGGCCGCGCGAAGGAGGCCCGCGCATGACCGCGCACAGCTTCGACGTCGTGATCCTCGGCGGCGGCAGCGGCGGCTACGCGGCAGCCCTGCGCTCGGCAGAACTCGGCAAGTCCGTCGCGCTGATCGAGAAGGACAAGGTCGGCGGCACGTGCCTGCACCGCGGCTGCATCCCCACCAAGGCTCTGCTGCACTCCGCGGAGATCGCCGAGAACGTCCGCGACGCCGCGAAGTACGGCGTCGGCGCGTCCTTCGACGGCATCGACCCGTCGGGTGTCCGCGCGTACCGCGAGGGCATCGTCGCGAAGAAGTACAAGGGCCTGGAGGGTCTCATCAAGGCCCGCGGCATCACCGTGGTCGCCGGCGAGGGGACTCTGCGCCCCGACCGCTCCATCGCTGTCGGCGACGACGTCTACACCGGCACCGACGTGATCCTGGCGACCGGCTCCTACAGCCGCAGCCTGCCCGGGCTCGAGATCGGCGGACGGATCCTCACCAGCGAGCAGGCGCTCGCGCTCGAAGAAGTGCCGCAGCGCGTGGTCATCCTCGGCGGCGGCGTGATCGGCGTCGAGTTCGCGAGCGTGTGGCGCTCCTTCGGCGCCGAGGTCACCATCGTGGAGGCGCTCGACCACCTCGCCCCGAACGAGGACATCGCCCTCAGCAAGGGGCTGGAGCGCGCCTTCCGCCGGCGCGGCATCGCGTACTCGCTCGGCGTGCGGTTCGCGAGCGCCTCCCAGACCGCCGACGGCGTCACCGTCGCTCTCGAGAACGGCACCACCTACGAAGCCGACTACCTGCTGGTGGCGGTGGGCCGGGGCCCCGCGACAGCGGGCCTCGGTTTCGAAGAGGCGGGCGTGCGGCTGGATCGCGGATTCGTTCTGACGGATCCAGAGCTGCGCACGAACGTCGAGCATGTCTGGGCCGTGGGCGACATCGTCCCCGGTCTGCAGCTCGCCCACCGCGGATTCCTGCAGGGCATCGCCGTCGCGGAGCGCATCGCCGGGCTCACGCCGGCGGTCGTGCTGGACGCCCAGGTCCCCCGCGTGACGTACTGCAGCCCGGAGGTGGCGTCGGTGGGCGTCACCGAAGCGGCGGCGATCGAAGAGCACGGCGCCGATCGCGTCGTGTCCTACGAGTACAACCTCGCGGGCAACGGCAAGAGCGAGATCATCGGCACCGGAGGGCTCGTGAAGGTCGTCCGCCTCAAGGACGGCCCGGTCCTCGGCGTGCATCTGCTCGGCGACCGAGTCGGCGAGCTCATCACCGAGGGCCAGCTCGCGGTGAGCTGGGAGGCGCATCCCGAGGACATCGCGCCGCTGATCCATGCGCACCCGACGCAGAGCGAGGCCCTCGGTGAGGCCTTCCTCGCGTTGTCCGGCAAGCCCCTTCATGCGATGTGAAACTTTTCTTGCGCATCGTGGAAATCAAAACTGGGCTGAACACCGGGTTGCCCACTAAGCTGAACACCATCACGAACTTCCCTAAGGAGACTCCGTCATGAGCACACCTGTGGTCCTTCCCGCCCTCGGCGAGAGCGTCACCGAGGGCACTGTGACCCGTTGGCTCAAGCAGGTCGGCGACACCGTCCAGGCCGACGAGGGCCTGCTCGAGATCTCGACCGACAAGGTCGACACCGAGATCCCCTCGCCGGTCAGCGGCGTGGTCGAGGAGATCCTCGTCGCCGAGGACGACACGGTCGAGATCGGCGCGATCCTCGCCCGCATCGGCGACGGCTCGGGCGCGTCCGCCCCGTCCGCCCCCGCGGAGGAGGCTGCAGCACCGGCCGCCGAGGCACCTGCGGCGGAGGCACCCGCTGCCGCGGCTCCCGCCGCCGAGCAGCCGGCACCGCAGGCCGCCCCCGCTGCGGCGTCCTCCGACGCGACTGATGTGCGCCTCCCCGAACTGGGCGAGAGCGTCACCGAGGGCACGGTCACCCGCTGGCTGAAGCAGGTCGGTGACGAGGTCGCGGTCGATGAGCCGCTGCTGGAAATCTCCACCGACAAGGTGGACACCGAGATCCCGTCGCCCGTCGCAGGCACCCTGCAGGAGATCCTCGCCGCGGAGGACGACACGATCGCGGTCGGCGCCGTGCTCGCGCGCATCGGCAGCGGCGCACCCGCTGCCGCCCCGGCCGCGCCCGAGGCCCCGGCTCCTGCGACTGAGGCTCCCGCCGCTGCCTAGATGACCTTAGCCGGATCCAATTCTGAGCACAAGTGGCGTTTATGCGCGATTAACGCGCATAAACAATCATTGGCCTCACCAGTCGCTGCGGTCCCGCGCTGCTTCCAGATCGCGCAGGGCGCGGGAACGACCTCGGCCTCGGTGGTCTCCGGCGCCGGGGTGGCGTGCCAGCTGCGGCCGGTCTCCTCCTCCGCGCGCATGACGGCGGACGCCGACACCGGGGCGACCCCCTGTTCGGCGTCGTCGACACCGTCCTGCTCTTCGGCGGAGCGCGACGGCGCGGGCGCGACGGGCGCGGCGGGCTCGTAGGACCGGCGGCGGCTCGGGTAGACCGGACGCGGGACATCGGTGATCATCCCGTCCGCCGGCTGCGCGGCTTCCGGTGCCGGCTGCGCGGGAGCGGCCTCGGGCGCCGGCTGCGCGGGAGCGGCCTCGGGCGCCGGGACCGTCGGAGCGGGGGCCGAAGCCGGCGTCGCCGGTCGCTCCGGGATGGCCGACGGCAGCACCACGGGAGCGGCGGAAGCGGCGGGCGCAGCCGCGTCGTGCACCGGAACGGATCCGGTGCGGATCCGCTCCTGCTCGCGGAGCTGGCGGCGGGTGAGCGGCTCCTCGGCGTCGTGACCGGGCTCGGCGACCGGTTCAGCCGCGACCGGCTCGGGCGCGACGGGAGCGTGAGACGCGTCCGGCCCCGCGACGCGCTGGGCGTTCGCGGCGTCCTGGAGACGCGCGGCCTCGGCCTCCTCCGGGGTGACTATCGGGGTGGATCCGGTGAGGCGTGCCTCACGTAGCTGCTTGCGGGTCAGCTGGCCGCCGCCAGATGACAGATCAGCAACGCGCTGGGGCTGATCCGATGTGCTCATGACGTGCTCCGATAAAGATGATGCTTCGCGATGTACTGGACCACTCCATCCGGCACGAGGTACCAGACGGGATCACCCTCGCGGACGCGGGCTCGGCAGTCGGTCGACGAGATCGCGAGGGCCGGGACCTCCAGCTGGCTGACGTCGTCAGTGGGCAGACCGTCCGTGCTCAGCACGTGACCGGGTCGGGAGACTGCGACGAAATGTGCCAGATCCCACAGTTCATCATGATCCCTCCAGCTGAGAATCTGCGCCACGGCGTCCGCGCCCGTGATGAAGAAGAACTCCGCATCCGGCCGCTGCGCCTTCAGATCCCGAAGGGTGTCGATGGTATAGGTCGGTCCCTCGCGGTCGATGTCCACACGACTGACCGTGAACGACGGGTTCGACGCTGTGGCGATCACCGTCATCAGGTAGCGGTGCTCGCTGGGCGACACCCCGCTCTTCTGCCACGGCTGCCCCGTCGGCACGAAGATCACCTCGTCGAGGCCGAAGGAATGCGCGACCTCGCTGGCGGCCACCAGGTGGCCGTGATGGATGGGGTCGAACGTCCCGCCCATCACGCCGATGCGCGGCGCCGGAGTGGTCGTCATCGGCTCAGCTCAGTGACCGTGGCCGGCCCCGTGTCCTTCGTGACCGTGCTCCGCAGCCCACGCCTCCGCCTTGGCGGCGTGGCGATTGGCGACGTTGCGGTAGGAGAGCGCGACCAGGCCGAGCAGCGTGAACACGCCGGCAGCGATGAAGAAGAACGGGAGCGTCTCCAGCGTCACGTTGCCGTTCTGCTCAGTGTTCTCTGCGGCGGCCTGCACGAGCTGTGCGACGAGGTTCATCGATTCTCCAGAGTGATCAGGGTGGATCTCAACTCCCCAGTCTAGCCCTCAGCCGCGCGTCTGCCCCGCGCCTCGCGCGAGCCACTTCGTGCTGGTCAGCTCAGCCAGACCCATCGGACCCCGCGCGTGCAGCTTCTGCGTCGAGATGCCCACCTCGGCGCCGAAGCCGAACTCGCCGCCGTCGGTGAAGCGCGTCGACGCGTTCGCCATCACCACGGCGGAGTCGACCTCGGCCAGGAAACGCTCGATGGCGAGCGCGTCGGTGCTGATGATCGACTCGGTGTGGCCGGTGCTGTACTGCCGGATGTGCGCGAGCGCGGCATCGAGGTCGTCCACCACACGCATCGAGAGATCGAGGCTCAGGTGCTCGAGGGCCCAGTCCTCGTCGGTCGCCGGGACGGCCGAGGGCACCAGGCGCTGGATCTCGGCGTCGCCGTGGATGGTGACGCCCTGCCCGATGAGCGCATCCGCGACGGCGGGTACGATCCGGTCGGCGGCGCCGCGCAGCACGAGCACGGTCTCCACCGCGTTGCACACGCTCGGACGCTGCACCTTGGCGTTGACGACGATGTCCCTCGCCCAGTCCAGCGGCGCCGACTCGTCCAGCACGATGTGCACGACACCCGCCCCGGTCTCGATCACGGGGACGGTTGATTCGGTCACGACCGTCTCGATGAGCCCGGCGCTGCCGCGCGGGACGAGCACGTCGATGAGTCCTCGCCCGTGCATCATCGCGGTGGCGCCGGCGCGCCCGAAGTCGTCGACGGTCTGGATCGCCTCGGGGGTGACCCCGGCCGACGCGAGCGCATCGCGCATGACCTGAACGAGCACGGTGTTGCTCTCCCGGGCTGCGCTGCCGCCGCGCAGCACCGCCGCGTTGCCCGAGCGGAGGGCGAGCGCGGCGATGTCCACGGTGACGTTGGGGCGCGCCTCGTAGATCGCGCCGACCACGCCGAACGGCACACGCACCTGCTCGAGAGCCACCCCGTTGGGCATGCGATGACCGCCGACCACCCGCCCGACCGGATCGGGCAGCGCGGCCACCTCGCGCACCGCGGAGGCCAGCGCCTGGATCCGCTTGTCGTCGAGGCGCAGCCGGTCCAGCAGTGCTTCGCCGATCCCCTCCTCGGCGCCGCGGGCCAGATCCCGGGCGTTGGCCGCGATGATGTCTCCGGACGCGCCGGCGAGCGCGGCGGCGATCGCCTCGAGGGCCGCCGCTTTGGCGTCGCTCGTCAGGCGCGCGGTCTCCCGGGCGGCCTCCTTGGCGGCACGCATCCGCGCCTCCGGGGAGTCCGCTGCGGCAGAGGCGTCGGCGGGCACGGCGAAGTCGGCGATCACGGTGGACATGCGGTCAGTGTACCCACGCGGCGCACCGGCCGGATCCGGATGACGGATTCAGACCGTGGGCTCGAACCAGGTCCCGACCTCCGCGCCGTCCAGCGCCTCCGCGACCAGATCCGCGCTGGTCACGAGCACGCCGATGCCGCTCGCGGCGGCGAGGCGCGCGGCCGACACCTTGGTGGCCGCTCCCCCGGTGCCGACACCGTTCACCACCGTCGCGCCGAATTCGAGTCCGGACAGGTCGGCCCCGGCGGCGACGACGTCGAGCGGCTCCGCGGCGGGGTCGGACGGCGGACGGGTGTACAGGGATTCGACGTCGCTGAGCAGCACCAGGGCGTCGGCGCCGATGAGCTGGGCGACGAGGGCGCCGAGCCGGTCGTTGTCGCCGAACCGGATCTCCTGCGTCGCGACGGTGTCGTTCTCGTTGACGATCGGCAGCACGCGAAGTCCCAGCAGCCGCTCCATGGCGCGCTGCGCGTTGCTGCGCGAGGTGGGGTGCTCCAGGTCGCCCGTGGTCAGCAGCACCTGGCCCGCGACGATGCCGTGCGGGCGCAGCGCCTCCTGGTAGCGGTAGATGAGCAGGTTCTGCCCCACCGCGGCCGCTGCCTGCTGCGTCGCGAGGTCGGTCGGGCGCGCGTCCAGCTGCAGGAACGGGATGCCGGTGGCGATCGCTCCCGAGGAGACCAGGACGATCTCGGCGCCGCGGGCGTGCGCTGCGGCCAGCGCCTCGACCAGCACGGGGATGCGCCAGGCGGCGTCGCCGCTGATCGATGAGGATCCGACCTTGACGACGATGCGCGCGGCTCCGGGCAGGTCCGCGCGGGTCAGCGCCGTCACAGCGCCTCCTCGCCGGAGTCCTCGACGTCCTCCGCCCCGGCTCGGCTCGCGAGGCGCTGCTCCTCGAGCTCCGCGCGGGCCGCAGCCTTCGCGTCCATGCGCTCGTGGTACTGCTCCCGGCGCTCGCTCGTCGTGCGCCGGGTGTTCGGGTCGAAGCGCGAGTCCAGGCCGCGTGGCGAGGTGATCAGCTCGGCTGCGGAGCTCAGCTGCGGCTCCCAGTCGAACACGATGCTCTCGCCCGGGCCGATCACGACGGTGGATCCGCGCACCGCGCCGAGGCGGAACAGCTCGTCCTCGACGCCCAGCTTCTCCAGGCGGTCGGCGAGGTAGCCCACGGCCTCCTCGTTCTGGAAGTCGGTCTGCTGCACCCAGCGCACCGGCTTGTCGCCCAGGATCCGGTAGACGTTGCCGTAGCTGCCGCCCTCCACGCGGATCTCGAAGTCGCGCTGCGCGCCCTTCGGCCGGATGACGACGCGCTCCTTGGGCGCCTGCGCGGCCGCGGCGAGCTCGGCACGGTGCGCGTCGACGATCTCGCCGAGCGCGAAGGTCAGCGGGCGCAGGCCCTCGTGCGAGACCGTGGAGATCTCGAACACCCGGAAGCCGCGCTCCTCGAGCTCCGGCCGCACGAAGTCGGCCAGCTCGCGCGCCTCCGGCACGTCGATCTTGTTCAGGGCGATCAGCTGCGGGCGCTCCAGCAGCGGGACCTGCCCCTCCGGCACCTCGTAGGCGGCCAGCTCGGCGAGGATGACATCGAGGTCGCTGATCGGATCGCGACCGGGCTCCAGGGTCGCGCAGTCCAGCACGTGCAGCAGGGCGGAGCACCGCTCCACGTGCCGCAGGAACTGCAGGCCGAGACCGCGGCCCTCGCTCGCGCCCTCGATGAGACCCGGCACGTCGGCGACGGTGTAGCGCGAGTCCCCGGCCTGCACGACGCCGAGGTTCGGATGCAGCGTGGTGAACGGATAGTCCGCGATCTTCGGGCGGGCCGCGGAGATGGCCGCGATCAGGCTCGACTTGCCGGCCGACGGATAGCCGACCAGGGCGACATCCGCGACCGTCTTGAGCTCGAGCACGACGTCGCCCTCGAAGCCGGGGGTGCCCAGCAGCGCGAAGCCCGGCGCCTTGCGCTTGGGGGTCGCGAGTGCGGCGTTGCCGAGGCCGCCCTGACCGCCGGCCGCGACCACATAGCGCTCCCCCGGCGTGACCAGGTCGGCGAGGATCTCGCCGTCGGTCGTCTTCACGACGGTCCCGACCGGCACCGGCAGCTCGAGGTCCTCGCCGTCGTAGCCGGAGCGGTGGTCGCCCATGCCGAAACCGCCGTTCTGCGACGTGCGGTGCGGCGAGTGGTGGTACGAGAGCAGGGTGCCGGTCTGCGGGTCGGCGACGAGCACGATGTCGCCGCCGTCACCGCCGTTGCCGCCGTCCGGGCCGCCGAGGGGCTTGAACTTCTCCCGGTGCACGGAGACGCAGCCGTTGCCGCCCTTGCCCGCGCGCAGGTGCAGCGTCACCCTGTCGACGAACGTGACCATGGGGGGATCCTCCTGGGTTGCGGAACGGTGGTTTTACGGAGATCGTGCCGGGATATGGAAACGGGGCGAGCCGAAGCCCGCCCCGTTGCCGAAGCCTGCCCAGCCGTGGCCGGGCCCGCCGAAGCCTTACTCGGCGGCCGCGACGATGTTGACGACCTTGCGGCCGCCCTTCGCGCCGAACTCGACCGCACCGGCGGCGAGGGCGAACAGCGTGTCGTCGCCGCCACGGCCGACGTTGACGCCGGGGTGGAAGTGCGTGCCGCGCTGACGGACCAGGATCTCGCCGGCGCTGACGGTCTGGCCGCCGAAGCGCTTCACGCCGAGTCGCTGTGCGTTGGAGTCACGACCGTTGCGGGTCGAGCTCGCACCCTTTTTGTGTGCCATTTCTCAGCTCCTCTTCGTGCTTACTTGATGCCGGTGATCTTGACGCGCGTGAGGTCCTGACGGTGGCCCTGGCGCTTCTTGTAGCCGGTCTTGTTCTTGTACTTCTGGATGACGATCTTCGGGCCGCGGAGGTGGCTGACGACCTCGGCCGTCACCTTGACCTTCGCGAGCTTGTCGGCGTCGGTGGTGATCTTGTCACCGTCGACGAGGAGCACCGCGGAGAGCTCGACCTTGTCGCCCTGGGCCGCCTTCAGACGGTCGAGCTGAACGATCGTGCCGACCTCGACCTTCTCCTGGCGTCCACCGGCGCGCACTACTGCGTAAACCACTTCATACCTGTTTCGTTGGGGAGCGGGATCGCTCCGTAATCTCACGGGAAGATTGTGCTTGCATCGCGCCACAGCAGAGGGATCCGCAGTGGCGGGCGCGAGTTGCATGAACCCGCGGCGGCCGAGTGGGGCGTCCGGCGCGGTGCACCAAGGAGCTACTTTACCGGAAGCCCGGCCCCGTCGCAAAGCGAGCACGGCCGTGTCCGGCTCGTCCTCCGCTGCCGGCGGAATGCCGCCCGCGGCCGGAACCGCGTCCTAGGATCGCCGCATGGCGATACTCGTGGACGACCCCATCTGGCCGGCGCACGGCCGGCTCTGGGCGCATCTGGTCAGCGACTCCGACGTGGCCGAGCTGCATGCCTTCGCCGCCGCGCACGGGATCCCGCCGCGCGCCTTCGACCTCGACCACTACGACGTCCCCGCCGACGCGCTGGAGAGGCTGGTCGCGGGCGGCGCGGAGCACGTCGGCGGCAAGGAGCTCACCCGCCGCCTCATCGCCTCGGGATTGCGCATCCCGGCCCGCGACCGCACCGGCGGGCACGACACCACCAGGATCGCGCGATGACCTCGAGCCGGCTGGAGGCGTTCAGCGACGGCGTCCTCGCTATCATCATCACGGTCATGGTGCTCGGCCTCGCCGTGCCCAAGGGCGACTCCTGGACCGACCTGGTGCACACCTCAGGCCTCGGCCTGCTCACGTATCTGCTGAGCTTCGTCTACGTCGGCATCTACTGGAGCAACCACCACCATCTGTTCCAGCTGCGTCCCACCGTGGACGGCGTCGTGCTGTGGGCCAACCTGCACCTGCTGCTGTGGCTCTCGCTGTACCCGTTCACGACGGCCTGGATCACGGAGTCGCATGTCGCCCAGGTGCCGACGATCGTGTACGGCCTGAATCTGCTCGGCGCCGCCCTCGCCTACTCGATCCTGCAGCGCACGATCGAGCGCGGGCCCGACGGGTCCCGGATCCGGGAGGCGTTCGGGCGCGATCTGAAGGGCATCGTCTCCCCGCTGCTGTATCTGACCGGCCTCGGGCTGTCGTTCGTGGTGCCGTGGCTCGCGCTGGTCCCCTACGTGATCGTCGCGGTGATCTGGCTCGTGCCGGACCGCCGCGTGGAGCGCTACCTGCGGACGCACGCGGACGCCGGCGCATCCGAAGACGAGGAGGGCCCGACGCCGTAGCGTCGGGCCCTCCTCGGACGGTCTGCGAGCGTCAGCCCTGCTCGCCCTGCGGCGCGGGCTCGCTCGTGTGCACCACCGCGGTGCCTGCGGAGAGCGCCGCGGTCGTCACCCGGCGCCGGTTGCGCCCCTGGCCCGGCGCCTTGGGCTCGGGCAGCGCGTCCAGCACGGAGTCGAGCAGCTGCTCGGCCTCGGTCCGCGGCGCCTTGGCACGGTCCGAGCCGCGCTTCTTGCGCTGCTTCTTGGGGCGGTCGACGGCGGGCGCCTCCACCACGACCTCCGCGGGGACGTCCGCCGGCGCCGGGGTCTCGCCCGCGACGCGGGTCGAGGCCGCGATCTGTGCGAGGGCGGTCTTCGCACCCTCGGGGATGCCGTGCGTGACGCCGTTCACCGGGGCGGGGGCCGGAGCGGACGACCCGCCGTTGCCGCCGTTGCCGTTCCCGCCGCGGCGGCGGCCGGAACCCTGCTGCGGAGCGGCGGCACGGTGCTTGACCACGGGATCGTGGTGCACGATCACACCGCGGCCGGCGCACACCTCGCAGGGCTCGCTGAAGGTCTCCAGCAGGCCGAGGCCGAGCTTCTTGCGCGTCATCTGCACGAGCCCGAGCGAGGTGACCTCGGCGACCTGGTGCTTGGTGCGGTCGCGGCTCAGACACTCGACCAGGCGCCGCAGCACGAGATCCCGGTTGGACTCCAGCACCATGTCGATGAAGTCGACGACGATGATGCCGCCGATGTCGCGCAGGCGCAGCTGGCGGACGATCTCCTCCGCGGCCTCGAGGTTGTTCTTGGTGACGGTCTCCTCGAGGTTTCCGCCCGACCCGACGAACTTGCCGGTGTTGACGTCGACGACGGTCATAGCCTCGGTGCGGTCGATCACGAGGGATCCGCCCGACGGCAGCCAGACCTTGCGGTCCAGGGCCTTCTCGATCTGCTCGGTGACGCGGTACACGTCGAACGGGTCGCGCTCGTCCTCATACGCCTCGACCCGGTCCAGCAGGTCGGGCGCGACGGACTCGAGGTAGGAGCGGATCGTCCGGCTCGCATCGGCGCCCTGGATCCGCATCCGGGTGAAGTCCTCGTTGAACACGTCGCGGACGATCTTCACGAGCAGATCCGGCTCGGCGTGCAGGAGCGCAGGAGCCTGCTGCGTCTCGACCTGCTTCTGGATGTAGCTCCACTGCGCGGTGAGGCGCTGCACGTCGTTGGTGAGCTGCTCCTCGGTCGCGCCCTCGGCCGCGGTGCGCACGATGACGCCGCTCGACTCGGGGAGCACCTCCTTGAGGATGCGCTTCAGGCGCGCGCGCTCGGTGTCGGGGAGCTTGCGCGAGATGCCGTTCATGGATCCGTTCGGCACGTACACGAGGTAGCGGCCCGGAAGCGAGATCTGGCTGGTCAGCCGGGCGCCCTTGTGGCCGACCGGGTCCTTCGTCACCTGGACGAGAACGCGGTCGCCGGGCTTGAGGGCCAGTTCGATCCGACGTGGCTGGTTGCCGGTCTCGACGCCGTCCCAGTCGACCTCGCCGGAGTACAGCACGGCGTTGCGGCCGCGCCCGATGTCGACGAACGCCGCCTCCATGCTGGGCAGCACGTTCTGCACGCGGCCGAGGTACACGTTGCCGATGAGCGACGCATCCTGGTTGCGGGCGACGTAGTGCTCGACGAGCACGTTGTCCTCGAGCACGGCGATCTGGGTGCGGCCGTTCTTGGAGCGCACGATCATCTCGCGGTCGACGGCCTCGCGGCGGGCGAGGAACTCGGCCTCGGTGACCACCGGACGACGGCGGCCGGCATCGCGGCCGTCACGGCGTCGCTGCTTCTTGGCCTCGAGGCGGGTGGATCCCTTGATCGCCTTGGGCTCGGTGATGTACTCGACCACGCGCTGGCGCTGACGCGGCTCGGAGCCCTCGCCGCGACCGCGGGTGCGGCGGTTGTCGTCGCCGTCGCGGCTCTCCCGCGTGCGCGCCGGCAGCGGGACGATCGTGGGCGCATAGAAGTGCAGCTGGGTGGACACCCGCGACACGAAGACCTCGGGCAGCAGGCCCAGGCTCACCGCGGTGACGGGCTCCGGCTCGGCCGGCTCCTCCGGGGCGGACGTGGGCTGGGCGGCGGCGTCTTCTGCAGCGGCGGCGGCATCGTCGGCGGCGCCGTTCGCCGCGTCTGCGTCGACCTCCGCCTGATCGGGATCCGATCCCGTCGAGGCGCGCTCAACAGGCTCGTCCACCGCGTCGACGGACTCACCGGCGCTGGATGCGGGCTCCTCGCCCTCCGGGGCCTCGGCGACCGGCTCCGTGGAGGCGTTCTGCCCGTCGTCGACGACCTCGGCCGTCTCCACGGCGTCGTCGGTCGTCTCGGCGACGTCCTCGACCTTGTCTGCGGCGCCGTCGGCCTCGGTCCGCTCTGCGGGGTCGGACGCTACCGGCAGCAGCGCGTCGAGGTCGAGGGTAGGGGCGTTGTCATTGTTCTCGTCGGCCATCTCTGGCGTACTCCCTGCACGACGGCCGGGCCGTCGTGAATTCTCTCGTGCGGTGCGCTCGGCGCCGCGAACTCAATCGGTCTGCGATCGGCGTGTGCTCTGATCGCTGAGGGCCGGAGCCCTCGAAGTCTGTATCCGTCGTCCGCCGCCGTGGCGGTCCGACCCGTCCATTATCGCACCATCCGCGCAGGATCCCCGCCGTGACGCGATCCGATGCGCACGCATGCGTTCCGCACCGCATGCATTCGGCACAGAAGGACGACTGCGATAATCGCGGCATGTCTGCACAGAGCGCCCTCCCCCGCCATCGCCCCGTCGGCTACGCCGTCTGGCTCATCGTGGCGAGCGTCGTCGGATGGTGGGCGGCGTTCCAGCTCACCCTCGACAAGTTCGAGGTGCTGGAGCACCCCAAGGCCGCGCTGGGCTGCGACATCAGCGCGTTCGTGCAGTGCGGGGCGAACCTGGAGTCCTGGCAGGGCTCGGTGTTCGGCTTCCCGAACCCGATCATCGGACTCACCGGCTGGATGGCCCCGCTGGTGGTCGGTGTCGCGATCCTGGCCGGCGCCCGCTTCCCGCGCTGGTTCTGGGCGCTGTTCGGCCTCGGGATCACCGGCGCGTTCGTGTTCATCTGCTGGCTGATCGGGCAGAGCTTCTTCGATCTGCACACGCTGTGCCCGTGGTGCGCGCTCACCTACGTGGTGGTCATCCCGACCTTCTTCGCGACCATGCTCCAGCTGTTCGCGAACGGCACCTTCCCCATCAGCCGCAGCGCGCAGCAGCGCGCCCAGGGCATGGGCGTCTGGGTGCCGCTCGCATCGATCCTCGCCTTCGCCGTGATCGTGCTGCTCGCACAGTCCGCCGGCGTCGACCTCATCGGCGAGGTCATTCGGCTCGTCCGCGGCTGAACGGAACCCGTCCGCGGCTGAACGGACCCGTCCGCGGCTGAACGGCCCCGCGGAGACGACGAACGCCCCGACCCTCTCGACGAGGATCGGGGCGTTCGCGTCAGGGCTCAGCCGAACCAGATGCCGAGCTCGCGGGCCGCGGACTCGGGCGAGTCGGAGCCGTGCACGAGGTTCTGCTGCACCTTCAGGCCCCAGTCGCGGCCGAAGTCACCACGGATCGTGCCGGGTGCGGCGGTGGTGGGGTCGGTCGTGCCGGCAAGCGAGCGGAAGCCCTCGATGACGCGGTTGCCGGCGAGACGGATCGCGACCGAGGGGCCGGAGAGCATGAACTCGAGCAGCGGCTCGTAGAACGGCTTGCCCTCGTGCTCGGCGTAGTGCGCGGCGAGGAGGTCGCGGTCCGGCTCGACGAGGCGGATGTCGACGAGCGCGTAGCCCTTGGCCTCGATGCGGGCCAGGATCGCGCCGGTGAGGCCGCGCGCGACGCCGTCGGGCTTGACCAGGACGAGGGTCTCTTCGGTGGACATGTCAGTCACTCTCTGTCGGATGAGCGGGGTCGGAGGAGTGCGCGGCCGCGGCGCGCGCAGCGCGGTCGGCGCGGCCGCCGACGATCATCGCATAGGTCCACATGCCGCCGAAGACGATCGCGACCAGTCCGATCGCGGGCACCAGGAAGGCGGACAGCAGGACGATGACCTGCAGGATCCATCCCATCACGATTCCGGTGCGGCTGCCCATGAGCCCGGCGGCGACGAGCATCGCCACAGCGACGACGCCGCCGCCCACGATCCCCCACCACGGGGCGATGTCGGGTCCGAGGGCCTTCAGCCCGAACACGGTGAGCCCGGCGAGCCCGACGACGATCGCCTCGAACGCGAGCACGATGGATCCGAGCTTCTGCGCGAGCCCGCGCGGAGCCCGCGCACGGCGCGCCCGTGGACGACTGCTCTCGGCGGCGGTCACGCGCGCCATCCGCTCTTCCAGTCCTCCTCGGCGGCGAGCGCGATCGCCTCTCCGGCGAGGACCACGGATCCGGCGATGATCACCGCGCGGCGGTCGGTCGAGGCCGCCCACTCCCGTGCCGCGTCGGCGGCGTCCGCGAGGGCCGGGTGCACCGTGACCCGGCCGCCCGCCGCCTCCACGAGGTCGGCGAGGGCGTCGGGGTCGCCGGCGCGGTCGGAGTCGGGTGCGGTGGCGAACACGTGCTCCACCGACGGCAGCAGGGTCGCGACGATGCCCGCGGCGTCCTTGTCGCCGAGGACGCCGAGAACGAGACCCCACTCGTCGAAGTCGAAGCTGTCCTTCAGCGCCGCCGCGAGGGCCCTGGCGCCGTGCGGATTGTGCGCCGCGTCCACGACGACCGTCGGTGCGATGCCGAGCAGCTGCAGCCGGCCGGGCGAAGTCGCCCCCTGCAGGCCCTCGGCGAGCACATCGCCGACGATCGCGCGCCCGGCGCCGCCGATGAGCGACTCCACCGCCGCGATCGCGAGCGCCGCGTTGAAGCCCTGGTGCTCGCCGTACAGCGGCAGGTACTCCTCGACGTACTCGCCGGCGAGGCCGCGCACGGTCACCTGCTGGCCGCCTACGGCGAGGCGCTGCTCCACCAGGGCGAAGTCCTGTCCCTCGAACGCGATGGTCGCGCCGTGCTCCGCGGCGACCCGGCGCAGCACCGCCTCCGCCTCGGGCGTCTGGCGGGAGGACACCGCGGCCGCGCCGTCCTTGATGATGCCTGCCTTGACCTCCGCGATCTTCTCGATCGTGTCGCCGAGGCGATCCGCGTGGTCGAGGTCGATCGGGGTGAACACCGCCACGTCGCCGTCGGCGGTGTTCGTGGAGTCCCAGGATCCGCCCATGCCGACCTCGAGCACGAGGACGTCGACCGGGGCGTCCGCGCAGGCCACGAACGCGAGCACGGTGAGCAGCTCGAAGAAGGTCAGCGGAGCGTCGCCCGCGGCCTCGAGCTCGGCGTCCACGATCGCTGCGAACGGCTCGATCTCCTCCCACGCGTCGGCGACGGCCGCATCGGCGATCGGCTCGCCGTCGATCATGATCCGCTCGGTGAAGCGCTCCAGGTGCGGGCTCGTGAACAGCCCCGTGCGCAGACCGTGCGCGCGCAGCAGGCTTTCGATCATGCGCGCGGTCGACGTCTTGCCGTTCGTGCCCGTGAGGTGCACGACGCGGTACGTCTTCTGCGGATCGTCCATGAGCTCGAGCAGGCGCGCCGTGCGCTCCTTGCGGGGCTGCACCCAGCGCTCCCCCGCCCGCTCCAGCAGGGCGGAGTACACGGCGTCAGCGCGTTCGCGGTCATCCGTCATGCTGCATCTCCGATCCGGCTCACGGCGACGGCGAATCCGCCGCGGTTGGCGTAGGTTCCCGCGGCGATGTCCGCCACGAACTCCGAGACGGCGAACTCCGTCCCCGCATCGAGGACGTCCGCCTCTACGGCGAGCGTCTCCTGCGCGACGCCTGCCGTGTCGAACGCGCTGCGGACCGCCGACGCGTCCTCCGCGTCGTCGAAGCGCAGCTGCAGGCGGATGCGGTCGCTCACGTCGAAGCCGGCGTTCTTGCGGGTGTCCTGGACGGCGCGGATGACGTCGCGCGCCAGGCCCTCCGCCTCCAGCTCGGGGGTCGTGGCGGTATCGAGGAGCACGAACCCGCCGGAGGGCACCACGGCGAGCGCCTCGCCCTCGGGCCGCCCCGAGGTCTCCAGCGCGAGCTCGTACTCGTGCGGCTCCAGGGCGATGCCGTCGGCCGTCACCACCCCGTCCTGCTCGGTCCAGAAGCCGTCCTTCGCGGCGCGGATCACGCGCTGCACGTCCTTGCCGAGGCGGGGGCCCGCGGCGCGCGCGTTGACGCTGAGACGGTGGCTGATGCCGTACTCCGCGGCGGTGCCCTCGCCCTGGGCGACGAGTTCGACGCTCTTCACGTTCAGCTCGTCGCGGAGGATGTCCTCGAAGGGCGCGAGCGCCGCAGCCTGCGGCGAGACGACGGTGAAGCGCGCGAGCGGCAGGCGCACACGCAGCTTCTCCTTCTTGCGCAGTGCGTTGCCGACGCTGGAAAGCTCGCGCACCGCGTCCATCGCGTCCCGCACGTCGTCCGCGCGAGGGAACAGCTCAGCGTCGGGCCAGTCGGTCAGGTGCACGCTGCGGCCGCCGGTGAGGCCCTGCCACACGCGCTCGCCGATCAGCGGCACGAGCGGCGCCGCCACGCGGCACAGCGTCTCGAGCACGGTGTAGAGCGTGTCGAACGCCTCCGTGGTCGCCGGGTCGGAGGGGTCGACACCCACCCAGAAGCGGTCGCGGGAGCGGCGGATGTACCAGTTCGTGAGCACCTCTGCGAAGTCCCGCAGGCGTGCCGCCGCCGTGGTCGAGTCGAGGCCCTCGAGATCCTCCTGCACGCCGCGGACGAGGTCGCCGGTGCGCGCCAGGATGTACCGGTCCAGCACGTCGGCGGAGTCGGTGCGCCAGCGCGCCTCGTAGCCGGAGCCGTCGGTCCCTGAGCCGGTCGAAGGCCCGCCCGCTGCGTTCGCGTAGGTGGCGAAGAAGTACCACGAGTTCCACAGCGGCAGGATGAACTCGCGCACGCCGGCGCGGATCCCCTCCTCCGTGACCGACAGGTTGCCGCCGCGCAGCACCGAGCTCGACATGAGGAACCAGCGCATCGCGTCGGAGCCGTCCCGGTCGAGCACCTCGGAGACGTCCGGGTAGTTGCGCAGCGACTTCGACATCTTGTTGCCGTCCGAGCCGAGCACGATGCCGTGGCAGCTCACGCCCGTGAACGCGGGACGGCCGAACAGACCCGTCGAGAGCGCGTGCATGACGTAGAACCAGCCGCGGGTCTGCCCGATGTACTCGACGATGAAGTCGGCCGGCGAGTGCGAGTCGAACCACTCCTGGTTCTCGAACGGGTAGTGCACCTGCGCGAACGGCATGGATCCGGAGTCGAACCACACGTCGAAGACGTCCTCGATGCGCCGCATCGTGCTCTTGCCGGTCGGGTCGTCGGGGTTCGGCCGGGTCAGCTCGTCGATGTACGGGCGGTGCAGGTCGACCTCGCCCTCGGCGTTGCGCGGGAGGCGCCCGAAGTCGCGCTCGAGTTCCTCGAGCGAGCCGTAGGCGTCCACGCGGGGGTGCTCGGGGTCGTCGCTCTTCCAGATCGGGATCGGGGATCCCCAGTACCGGTTGCGGCTGATCGACCAGTCGCGGGCGCCCTCGAGCCACTTGCCGAACTGGCCGTGCTTGACGTTCTCGGGCACCCAGGTGATCTGCTCGTTGCCTGCGAGCATCTCGTCCTTGAAGTCGGTGACGCGCACGAACCAGCTGGAGACCGCCTTGTAGATGAGGGGGTTCCGGCAGCGCCAGCAGTGCGGGTAGGAGTGCAGGTAGCTCTGCAGGCGCAGCAGGCGGCCGTTCCCGCGCAGCAGGCGCACGAGCGGCGTGTTGGCGTCCATCCACAGCTCGCCGGCGACGTCGGTCACCTGCGGCAGGAAGCGCCCGCCCTCGTCGAGGGAGAGGATGGTCGGGATGCCCGCCGCGCCGGCGACGCGCTGGTCGTCCTCACCGTAGGCGGGCGCCTGGTGCACGATGCCGGTGCCGTCGCTCGTGGTGACGTAGTCGTCGACGAGGATCTGCCAGGCGTTCTCGGTGCCCCAGGTCTCGACGTCGGCGTAGTAGTCGAACAGGCGCTCGTAGGTCACGCCACCCAGCTCGGCGCCGGTCACCGTCGCCGACACCGCGGCGAGCACGTCGTCGGCGCTGTCGTAGCCGAGATCCTTGGCGTAGCCGCCGAGGAGATCCTTCGCGAGCAGGAAGCGGTCGCCCTGCGCGCCCTCCGAAGTGCCGTTCGGCCCGACGGGGACGACGACGTAGACGATCTCCGGTCCCACGGCGAGCGCGAGGTTGGTGGGCAGGGTCCACGGCGTGGTGGTCCAGGCGAGCGCACGCACGCCCTCGAGCCCCAGGGCGGCCGCCTTCTCCCCGGTGAGCGGGAAGCTCACCGTGACGGACGGATCCTGGCGCTCCTTGTAGACATCGTCATCCATGCGCAACTCGTGGGCGCTGAGCGGCGTCTCGTCGCGCCAGCAGTACGGCAGGACACGGTAGCCCTCGTAGGCCAGCCCCTTGTCGTACAGGGTCTTGAACGCCCAGAGCACGCTCTCCATGTAGCTGAGGTCGAGCGTCTTGTAGCCGCGTTCGAAGTCGACCCAGCGCGCCTGGCGGGTGACGTAGTCCTGCCACTCGTGCGTGTACGTGAGCACGGACTCGCGCGCCTTCGCGTTGAAGACGTCGATCCCCATCTGCTCGATCTCGTCCTTCTCGGTGATGCCGAGCTGCTTCATCGCCTCGAGTTCGGCGGGCAGGCCGTGCGTGTCCCACCCGAACACGCGGTCGACCTTCTTGCCGAGCATCGTCTGGAAGCGCGGGAACAGGTCCTTCGCGTAACCGGTGAGCAGATGGCCGTAGTGCGGCAGCCCGTTCGCGAACGGCGGGCCGTCGTAGAACACCCACTCCTCGGCGCCGTCGCGCTGCGCGATGGACGCGCGGAAGGTGTCGTCGGCCTCCCAGAACGCGAGCACCTCGCGCTCGATCTCGGGGAAGCGCGGGCTCGGGGTGACGGCGGCCGGGCCGAAGGAGGATCCGGTCGCTGAACTCGTCGAGGCGGAGGTACGCGGGTAGGTCATCGTGTCTCGCAGTGTCGGTGATGGATGCTGCTCGCCGGGACGATCCTGTGCTGGTTCAAGCGAAGGGACCGCGGTACCACCCTGCGTTGCGCTCCGGTCCTGTGCTTCGACAGGCTCAGCAACCGCTGGACCGGAACACCACTCTCACTGCGGCTGTGACGGGCCTGCCCCGCTCGGTTCTACTGACCTCGGCCGTGGACCGAGGCGTTCTTCCGAGAGCTCCCCGGTGATGGCCGGATCTGTGCTCGTGCGATCCAGTCTAGCGCCGCCTCGGCGTCGGTCGGAGCCCGCGCGGCGCATAGGCTGACCGCATGGCCCGCAGCACCGAACACCCTCAGCCGCCCCGGGTCTCGCCGCCCGACCTGCCGGAGGCGCTCGACGACGGCACCGGACGTCATCACGGAGACCATATCGCCCTGCGGATCCCGCTCGCGGAGGATCTGTCGCACGCGCAGTTCGAGCAGTGCTCGCTGTCCGGCACCGTCGACCGTGCCGATCTCACCGGCGCGACGCTGCTCGACGTGGAGATCGTGGACGCGCGCACTCCCGTGCTGTCTCTCAAGGACGCGACGATCCGCAGACTGCGCATCGCGGGCGGCCGCATCGGCACTCTGGATCTGTCCGGCGCGCACATCGCCGAGCTGATGCTGGAACACGCCCGGATCGACTACCTCTCCCTGGCGGCTGCGAAGATCCAGGACTCGCTCATCGCGGACTGCACCCTCGCCACCGTGGATCTGCCGGCCGCGACCGCCACCCGAGTGCGGTTCGAGCGCAGCAGAGCCGATGAGGTCGACACGCGCGGCATGCGCGCGGACTCCCTCGATCTCCGCGGTCTGGACGCTCTGGCTTTCCTGGACGTGACTTCGCTGCGCGGCGCCACTCTCACCGGGCGCCAGATCGAGCTGCTCGCCCCGGTCCTCGCGCGCGCCGCCGGGATCGACGTGCAGGACTGAACCGTCCCGCGGCACATCGTCACGGCGGCGACCGACGTGCTCGGTCGCCGGGCTCGGGCGTCGAGTCCTGGAAGTCGGGATCGCGGCGCCGGGATCGGGCGGCGGATCCTGGAAGTCGCGGTCAGAACGGTGGCGGCTGGTCGGGTGACGTGTCTGGATCCGGTCCCGGCATATCGGATTGGTGGATGGTGAAGGTGACGGGTGGGGGTGGTTTGTCGATGTAGCTCGCGCCGGTGGGGCTGGTCCATTCCAGGATCCCGGCGCCGAGTTGTTTCACTTTCCACGCGGTCTGGTGTTTCAGGACGTGGTGTCTGCGGCAGAGTCCGCCGAGGTTTCCTTCCTCGGTCGGCCCGCCGTAGGCGGCGTCCACTGTGTGGTCGAGGTCTTGGGTTCGGGGTGGGAGTCCGCAGGTGAGGAACCGGCATCGTGAGTCGCGGGCGTGCAGGAGTCGGCGGAGGTCGGCGTTGGGCCGGTAGTGGTCGACGGCGAGGATCGCCCCGGTGACCGGGTGGGTGAGCACCCGTTCCCATGCGGTGGCGCCGCCGGCGAGGATCCGGGCGGTGTCCGTGTCGATGGGCTGCCCGCCAGCGAGCTCGGCCGGCTGCTCCGCGCGGACACCGAATGCGGCCCACAGGCCGGCACGCTCGCCCGGACGCTCGGTGCGGATCCCGAACGCCGCGCCGACTTCTGGGTGAGAGTCGCAACCGGTCGCCGTGTCGGGACGCATGGCCGTGAACGCCGGGATGGTGACCTCCACCCGCGCCCGGATCGCCGCGAGCAGTCCGGCCGTCGTGTCATGCCCGGACGGGGTGCCGGTGAGGAGCGTGTCTGCGCAGAGGTCGGCGCGGAGCTGGTCGAGGGTGCGGTCATCGGCAGGGTCGCCGAGCCCGTCCGAGTCGCCGAGCCCGTCCGAGTTGCCGAGCCCGTCCGGATCCGGGGCGATTCCCGAGGCCGCTTCTTTCACGGCCTTCGCGTTCGCTGTCTTGATGAGGTGGGCTTGTTGGGTGAGTCGGTCGAAGATCCCGTCGATGATCGCGGCGGAGTGGATGAGGCCGAGCTGTTTCTGCCCGTCGGGGAGTTCTTCCCGCCACACGGTCCGCTTCTCCTGCGCGGTGCGGTGCCGCTCCGTCAACGACCGTGGGGCCAACCGTTCCGCGATGCGTTCCACGATCCGCTTCGCCCGATGCGGCGTCTCACCCTCGCACGCCGCCACGGCGACCTGCTCGTACTCGGCCCGCACCTCATCATCCAAACGCGCCCCGGTGTCTTGGATCAGCCGCACGTGGGCGGTGTTGATCCGCGCCTCGGTGAACGCCTGCATGGTGATCGGGTACCGGGTCATCAACTCCGCCGCCCGGGCCATCCGCCCCTGCACCACCCGGTCCGACATGTGCAGCACCGCGGCCAGTTCTGCCGCGACGCTGCGCGCGGCCAGGTCCACCGCCTCACCCCGCGTGGATGAAGCCTCGGACGCGGTGGCGAGGTGTTCGGCGAGGCGTTGGGCGACGGCCAGGTGCGCGTCCCGCACCGCCTGCAACCGGATGATCGACGCTTCCGTCACCGCCACACCCGACGTGACCATGGCCAGCACGGCGACCGGATCCACCGGGTCCACCCCGGGATCCTGAACCGCGCCGACCGTGTTCGTCATACCCCTATCCAACCCGGGGCCACCGACATTCCCGGGCCGGAAAGGGCCTGATCGGATCCGGAAAAGAACACAACCAGGTCACAAGATCCGCGCCACAGATCTAGAGCGTGCGCGGCGCCCTTCGTCTCGCCTCCGGCTCGCTCAGGGACCGGAGGGGCGCGGGTCCGGACCCTTCGACAAGCTCAGGGACCGGAGGCATGCCCCGCTCAGGGACCGGAGGAGAGCCCGTGTTCGACGAGCTCAGGGGCCAGCCGTCGGTCGCTGAGCCTGTCGAAGCGTCCGACCACGGATCAGGGCCCTTCGACAAGCTCAGGGACCGAAGGGGCGCGGATCCGGTCCCTTCGACAAGCTCAGGGAACGGAGGCATGCCCCGCTCAGGGGGCGGGGTGCGTTCAGCCGGCGGACGCGGCGACCAGCTCCCGCGTGAACGGGTGCTGCGGGTCCCCGAGCACCGACGCGGTCGGTCCCTGCTCGACGATCGCGCCGTCCTGCATCACGAGGACGTCGTCGGCCACCGCCGCGACGACGGCGAGATCGTGCGAGACCAGCACCATCGTGAGCCCGCGGTCGTGCTGGAGCCGGTCCAGGAGCGCGAGGATCCGCATCCGCACCGTGGCGTCGAGGGCGGAGACCGGTTCGTCGAGCACCAGCACCTCGGGGTCCGCAGCGAGCGCGCGGGCGATCGCTGCGCGCTGGCGCTGACCGCCGGACAGCTCGGCCGGACGCCGCGCGGCGAGCGCCGGGTCGAGGTCGACCTCGCGCAGCAGCGCCGCCGCGCGCTCTCGGCGCCCGGCGCGGGGCACGCCGCCGGCCGCGAGCGCCTCACGCAGCGAGCGGCCGATCGTCCAGCGCGGATCGAAGGCGCCGAGGGGGTTCTGGTGCACCAACTGGATCCGGGGGCGGATGCCGCGCTCCCAGGAGACGGTTCCCGCGTCCGCCCGCTCGACTCCCAGAAGGATCCGCGCGAGCGTGGTCTTCCCGGACCCGGACTCCCCCACGACACCCAGGGTGCGCCCTCGCCTCAGCACGAACGACACGTCGCGCAGCACCGGCCGGTCGAAGCTCTTGTCCACGCCTGTGACGGTGGCGAGCACGGGCACGTCGCCGTCGCCCGCGACCCGGGGCTCCGGCACGGAGGCGCGCACGAGCTCGCGGGTGTAGTCGTCCTGTGGCGCGCTGAGCACCTCGGCCGCCGAGCCCTGCTCCACGACGCGGCCGTCCCGCAGCACGACGACCCGGTCGGCGATCCGGCGCACCGCGGCCATGTCATGGCTCACCAGCACGATCGCCGTGCCCGCATCCGCGATCCGGCGCAGCAGCGCGAGCACCCGGGCCTGCACCGTGGCGTCGAGCGCCGTGGTGGGCTCGTCGGCGATGAGCACCGCGGGACGGCCCGCGAGGGCGCTCGCGATCAGGGCGCGCTGGCGCAGACCGCCGGAGAGCTCATGGGGACGCTGCCGCGCCCGCCGCTGGGGATCCGGCATCGCGACATCGGCGAGCAGCTCCTGCACGCGCGCGCCGCGCTCAGCACGCGGGAGCGACTCGTGGATCTCCAGGGGCTCGGCGACCTCGGCGCCGATCCGGCGCAGCGGATCCAGGGACACCAGCGCATCCTGCGAGACGAGAGCGACCCGCGCGCCGCGCAGCGTCCGCCACGCGCCCTCGGACAGGGCCCGCGCATCGACGCCGTCCACCTCGAGCATCGCCGCGGACACCGACGCGCGGGCCGGGCTGAGTCCGAGCAGCGCCCGCACGGTGAGCGATTTACCCGCGCCCGACTCGCCGACGAGTGCAAGGCACTCCCCCGGCGCCACCGCGAGGGACACCCCGTCGACGAGGGTGCGACCGCCGATCGCGATGCGCAGCCCCTGCACGCGCAGCGCGGATCGGGCTCCCTCGGGCTCGGCCCCGCTCATGCCCGCCTCCCTTCCGCCCGGGCGCGCAGCGTGCGACCCAGGAAGGTCGCCGCGAGCACGGTGAGCGTGATCGCGGCCCCGGGGAACACGGCGATCCACCACGCCTGCCCGATCACGTTGCGGCCGCCGGCGAGCATGAGTCCCCACTCCGGCGTCGGCTCTGCCGGCCCGAGTCCGAGGAAGCTGAGCCCCGCCGCCGCGAGGATGCTGGATCCGAGACCGATCGTGGCGAGCACGCTGAGTGAGCCCAGCACCCCGGGCACGACGTGCCGCCGGAACGCCGTGAACGCGCCCACCCCGAGGATCCGCGCCGCCTCGACGTGCTCCGCGCGGCGCAGCACCTGCGTCTGGGCGCGCGCGAGCCGCACGTACACGGGGATCGCCGCGAGGGTGACGCCGATCGCGACGTTTCCCGTGCCGGGCCCCAGGATCGCCACCACCACCAGCGCCAGCAGGAACTCGGGGAACGCCATGAGCACGTCGTTGGCCCGCATGAGCACGGCGTCCACGGGCCGCGGGGCGACGCCCGCGAGCGATCCCACCAGCAGCCCCACGACCAGCGCGAGCGCCGTCGCCTGCACGCCGATGCCGAGCGACCGCGCGGCGCCGTACACCACGCGCGCATACACGTCGCGGCCGCTCTGATCGGTGCCGAACGGGCGCCCGGGTCCCGGCGGGAGGAGCGCGTCGCGGACGTGGGTCTGCACAGGGTCGGCGGGGGCGAGCAGGCCGGGCACCACGGCGGCCAGCACGACCGTCGCCAGCACGAGCAGCGCGAGCGCGAGCAGGATCCGGCGAAGGGCCGTCATGGGGCGTCCTCCGGCCGCGCCGGCGCCGGGGCGGCGCTCCGCCCACCCGTGACCCGCAGGCGCGGATCCAGGAACGGCGCGGCGAGCTCCACGAGCGTGTTCACGATGACGAAGACGAGAGCGCTGAACAGGATGATCCCGGTCACGACGGGCAGGTCGCGGCCGGTGATCGCCGCGAGGGTGACCCGTCCCAGCCCGGGTCGGGCGAAGACGGTCTCCACGAGCACGGCCCCGCCCAGCAGAGACCCGACGAGATACGCGCTCAGCGTCAGCGCTCCGATCGCGCCGTGACGGAGCGTGTGCCGGAGGGTGAGCCGCGCGTGGTCGGCGCCGCGGGCGCGGACGGTGAGCGCCCACGGCTGACGCTCGGCGGCCTCGACGCCGTCGCGGAGCACCTGTCCGAGCAGCGCGGCGACGGGCAGGGCGAGGGTCACCGCCGGCAGCACCAGGCTGGCGCCCGTGCGGGAGCCGGCGACGGGGAACCATCCCAGCCCGAACGCGAACACCGTGAGCAGCAGCAGCCCGATCCAGAACACCGGCGAGGACAGCACGATCAGCTCGCCCGTCGCAAGGATCCCCCGGGCGAGCGGACGCCGCGCGAGCAGCACACCGGCGAGCGCGAGCAGCACCGCCATGGCCAGCGCCAACGCCGTCAGCTGCAGCGTCGCGCCCAGCTGACGACCGATCACCTCACTCACCGGCATCCGGAGCTGATACGAGGTGCCCAGGTCGCCGCGCAGCAGATCCCCCAGCATCGAGAGGTACTGCTGCCACAGCGGGCGGTCGAGACCGAGGTCCGCTCGGATCCGGTCCTTCACCGCCTCGCTCACCTGCGCCTGCGGCCCGAGCATCACGCTCACCGGGTCGCCGGGCAGCACCCGGAAGGCCAGGAACGAAAGGGTCGCGGCCCCCCAGAGCACCAGCACGATCGACAGCGCGATGCCGCCGAGCCGGCGCAGCAGGGGCCGCATGCGACTACTTGACGCCGGTGCCGAAGAACAGCGGACGGCCGTAGATGTCGAAGCTCAGCCCGGCCACCTTCTCCCCCACCGCGGTGATCGCCGAGGTGACGTAGAGCGGAACGATCACGTCCTGCTCGGCGTTCCATTCCTGGATCTGCGCGTAGACCTTCGCCCGTGCTGCGGCATCGGTCGTCGCGATTCCGTCCTTGAGCAGCTGGTCGAGCTTCGGGTCGCTCACCGAGGAGGCGTTCTGGAAGCCGTCCGTGGCGAGGTGGCTGCGCAGCAGATCCGGATCCACGCCAGAGAAGTCCCAGTCGGTGATGTCGAACGTCTTCGGACCGTACTTCTGGTTGTAGGCGCCCGGCTCGAGCGTCTCGCGGGTGATCTCGAAGCCGACGGCCTTGAGGTCGGACTGGATCGCGTTCGCCAGCGCCGCATGGTCGTCGGAGACCGGGGTCCAGGCGATCCAGTTCGCGGTGAGGCGCTTGCCGTCCTTGGTGCGGATGCCGTCGGCGCCGCGCTGGGTCCAGCCGGCCTCGTCGAGCAGCTTGTTCGCGAGGTCCTTGTCGAAGGGCCAGCTCTTCTCCAGGCTCTTGTCGTAGCCGGGCGTGGTGGGTCCGAGGATGCTCCACGCGCGCGGGAACTGGCCGAAGAAGATCTTGTCGACCGCCGTGTCGACGTCGATCGCGCGGGTGAACGCCTCACGCACCTTCTGGTCGGCGAACACGCCGTTGCGCTCGTTCAGGAAGAGCGAGTACGGCAGGCCGGGCACCTGCACCGACTTCACGGTCGCGGATCCCTTGACCTGCGACACCAGGTTCGGCGGAAGCTGGGAGGCGAGATCGATCTCCCCCGACGTCACGGACCCGCTGCGCACCGAGGCCTCGGGCAGGATCTGCACGCGCAGCGTCTGGAACGCCGGCGCCTTCAGCCCCTCCGGCGCCCAGGCGTACTTCGCGTTGCGCGTGTAGACGATCTCCTGATCGGGCGTGTAGGACGAGATCTCGAACGGGCCGGTGCCCACTGTGACTCCCTTGCCGCCGGCGGCGAGATCCGCCGCGTGCTCCTTGAGCACCTTGGGCGCGTAGAAGCCGAGCTGCGCGGTGCTCGCGGCCTGCAGGAACGGGGCGTACGGCTGCGCGAACGTGACCTTGACGGTCGTCGGGTCGATGACCTCGGCGCCCTTGTACAGCTCGCCGCCGAGCATGCTCGCCGCCTGCGCCGACTTGGTCGCGGGATCGGCGATGCGGTCGAAGTTCGCCTTGACAGCCGCCGCGTCGAACTTCTCACCGTCGGTGAAGGTGACGTCATCGCGCAGATGGAACGTGTACGCGGTCCCGTCCTCGGAGACCTCCCACTTCTTCGCCAGCCACGGCACGAAGGATCCGTCGGGCTTCTGGAACACCAGCGAGTCGAGCACGGCGCGCTGCACCATCGCCGTGACGTCGAGCTGGCTGGTCTGCGGGTCCATCTTCCCCGCCGACAGCAGGCTGCCGTCGACGCCCCAGACGAGCTCGCCGCTTGCGTCGCCGGAACCGGAGGATCCGGAGCAGGCCGTGAGCGCGAGGGCGGCGGCCGCGGCGAGCGCGGCGAGGGGAAGGATTCGGCGCCGGAGCGGAGAAGGCATGGAGGTTCCTCGGAGTGCTGTGTGCAGGACAATCCAGGCTATCGGTTTGTGGACGGGGTGGATCTTTCACCTCCGCACCGCGGCATCGCCGCGTCCCACCGAAGGCCAATTTCTGTTTTTGTGTTGTTTCTTGTTGGATTGTGTGGGAAAGTAGCTCAACGCCCGAAGCGGGCGACCCGAGAACGGCAAGGGAGCCCGATGTACGCAGCGGAGCGGCAGCAGCGCATCCACGAACGTGCGCAACGGGATGGGCGCGTCGATGTGGCGGGCCTCGCAGAACTCCTGGACGTGACCACGGAGACCGTCCGCCGCGACCTCGCGGTCCTGGAGCAGCAGGGGCTGGTCCGCCGCGTACACGGCGGCGCACTGCCCGCCGAGAGGTCCGTGCCGGAACTCACCCTCACCGCGCGCATCGGCCAGTACGCGGACGCGAAGCTGCAGATCGCGACGCGCGCCCTGCAGGAGCTGCCGGACGGCGGCACCATCCTCCTCGACTCCGGATCCACCACCCTCGCGATCGCCGAGCTCATCCCCGCCGACGCACAGCTCACCGTGGTGACGAACAACGCGATCATCGCGGGAGCCCTCGCGGGGCAGAGCAACCTCACGCTGCTGTTGATCGGCGGCCGCGTGCGGACCGTCACCGGCGCCGCGGTCGGGCCGTGGGCCATCGGCGCCCTCTCCGACCTCGCCGTCGACGTCGCCTTCCTCGGCACGAACGGCTTCGACGCCGACCACGGCCTGTCGACCCCCGATCAGGACGAGGCCGCCGTGAAGCGCGCGATGCTCGACGCCGCGCGCACCCGGATCCTGGTCGCCGACTCCAGCAAGCTCGGCGCGGTGCACCTCCAGCGCTTCGCACGAGCCGACGACGTCCACACCATCATCACCGACGCCGCAGCGGACCCCGACTCCGTGGAGGCGCTGCGCGCCGCGGGGCCCAAGGTCGTGATC
This sequence comes from Microbacterium sp. 8M, assembly GCF_902506375.1. Taxonomy (GTDB): domain Bacteria; phylum Actinomycetota; class Actinomycetes; order Actinomycetales; family Microbacteriaceae; genus Microbacterium. Next base: position 1,780,661 of record NZ_LR733284.1, on the reverse strand, counting down.
GCATGATCGTCACGCTCACCCCCAACCCGAGCATCGACCGCGCCGTCACCATCGACGCACTCTCCCGCGGCGCGGTGCAGCGGGCCACCTCCAGTCGCGTGGATCCGGGCGGCAAAGGACTCAACGTCTCGCGAGCGGTCGCCGCGATGGGCGGGGACACCCTCGCGGTGCTGCCCTCGGGCGGGCTCGAGGGCGGGATGCTCGAAGCGCTCTGCCGTGCGGCGTCCGTGCCGGTCGTCGTCGTGCCGATCGCGGGCAGCGTGCGCATGAACATCAGCGTGCTCGAGCCCGACGGCACCACCACGAAGATCAACGAGCCAGGGCCCGTGCTCGACGCCGCCGAAGTCGACGCGCTCATCGAGCACGCCCTGGCGAACGTCCCGGCCGGCGCCTGGCTCTCCGGCGGCGGCAGCCTTCCCCCCGGCGCGCCGACGGACTTCTACGGGCGGCTCGTCCGCGGCGCCCGCGAGCACGGCGTCCGCGTCGCGGTCGACACCTCCGGCGCTCCCCTCGCCCCGGCCGTCGACGCCAGGCCGGCCCTGATCAAGCCGAACCGCGAGGAGCTCGGGGAGCTGGTCGGCCGCGACCTGCCCACCATGGGCGCCGTGCTCGACGCGGCTCAGGCGCTTCAGCGCGGCGGCGTCGGCATGGTCGCGGTGAGCCTCGGCCGCGATGGCGCAGTGCTCGTCACGGGCGAGGGCGCCTGGCACGCGAACGCCGTCGCCTCCGAGGTCGTGTCGACCGTCGCCGCGGGCGACTGCATGCTCGCCGGGTTCTTGTCCGCGCTGAGCGCGGACCGCCCGGCCGCCGACGCGCTCGCCGAGGGCGTGCGCTGGGGAACCGCCGCCGTCGCCCTGCCCGGCAGCCAGGTGCCCACGCCGGCCGACCTTCGAGACATCCACGTGGCCGTCACCTCCGCCCCCGACCGCGAACTCGCCCTCGCGGACTGACCCTCCCCCCGGAAAGGAATTCCTCATGGCACTGATCAACGAAGAACAGGTCGTGCTCGACCTCACGGGCGACGACCGGCACGAGGCGACCGCTGCCCTCGCCGCGCGGCTCGTCGCCAGCGGCCGCTGCACCGACCTCGACCAGTTCCTGGCCGACGTCCGCGAGCGCGAATCGAAGATGGCGACCGGGCTTCCCGGCGGCATCGGGATCCCGCATGCCCGCAGCGCCGCCATCACGGAGCCGTCTCTGGTCTTCGGCCGCACGCTCGATGGGATCGACTGGGGCGCCAAGGACGGCCCGGCCCGGCTGGTCTTCCTCATCGCCGCGCCGGAGGCCGGCGGCGAGGCCCACATGCAGATGCTGCCGAAGCTCGCCCGCGCCCTGATGCGCTCGGAGTTCCGGGATGCACTGCTCTCCGCGAAGACGGAGGCCGAGGTGGTCGCGATCGTCGGCGAGCACGTGCAGCTCGACGAGGCGGCTGCCGCCCCGGCCGAGACCGCCGCCGCTTCCGCCGAGGTGGACGCGCCCTCCGCCTCCCCCGCACCGGCAGCCGCGACCGCCCGCCCGCTCAAGCTCGTCGGCGTCACCTCCTGCCCCACCGGCATCGCGCACACCTACATGGCTGCCGAAGCGCTGGAGCGAGCGGCGAAGGCGGCCGGCCACTCGATCAAGGTGGAGACCCAGGGCTCAGCCGGATCCACCCCGCTCACCCCCGCCGAGATCGCGGAGGCCGATGCGGTCGTGTTCGCGCATGACCTCGCGGTGAAGGATGTCGGGCGCTTCGCCGGCAAGCCCACCGTCGACGTTCCGGTGAAGAAGGCGATCTCCGACGGCCCGGAGCTCATCGAGCGGGCCGAGGCTCTTGCGGCCGAATGGGCCGCCGACCCGACCAAGGCCGCCGCCGCAGCCGCAGCCGGCCCTGCGGGCGGCCTCACCACGAAGGTGGAGGCCGACGCCAACCTCGGCACGAAGATCCGCCAGTGGCTGATGACGGGCGTGTCGTACATGATCCCGTTCGTCGCAGCGGGCGGGATCCTCATCGCGCTCTCGTTCATGGTCGCGCAGATCGCCGTCGGCGAGTCCGGCGCGCTCAAGGTCGTGAAGTACAACCTCACGGCCCCGGACGCGACCAACATCGCCCAGCACTTCGATCCGCTGAGCCTGATGTCGTGGGGCGGCCTGCTGTTCGTGATGGGAGCCGCCTCGTTCGGATTCCTCGTCCCGATCCTCTCCGGCTTCATCGCCTTCGCCATCGCGGACCGGCCCGGACTCGTCCCCGGAATCGTCGCCGGTGCGATCGCCGCCACCATGAACGCCGGCTTCCTCGGCGGACTCGTCACCGGCTTCCTCGCCGGCTTCGTCGCCCGCTGGATCTCGCGCTGGCGCGTGCACAAGGGCGTCCGCGGTGTCATGCCGGTGGTCGTGATCCCCCTTCTGTCGACCCTGATCACGGCGGGGCTGTTCATCACGATCCTCGGCCGGCCGATCGTCTGGCTGATGACGCAGCTCAACGGCTGGCTGAACGGGATGACCGGCGCGGGCGCGCTCGTGCTCGGCATCGTCCTCGGCGCGATGATGGGCTTCGACCTCGGCGGTCCCGTCAACAAGACGGCGTACGCGTTCGCGACGACGGGCCTCGCCGCCGCGGGCGCGGCGACCGACGCCCCGCAGCTCAAGATCATGGCCGCGGTCATGGCCGCCGGCATGGTCGCCCCGCTCGCGATGGCGCTCTCCACGGCCGTGCGACCCAAGCTCTTCACGGAGCCGGAGCGGGAGAACGGCAAGGCGGCCTGGCTGCTCGGGCTGTCCTTCATCTCGGAGGGCGCGATCCCGTTCGCCGCCGCCGACCCGATCCGGGTGATCGCGTCGTCCGTCATCGGATCCGCCGTGACCGGCGGCCTGTGCATGGTGTTCGGCGTCACCCTGCGTGCGCCGCACGGCGGCATCTGGGTGCTCCCGCTGATCGGCGCGCCCCTGCTGTTCTTGCTCGCGCTCATCGTCGGGGTCGTGGTGATGGCGCTCATCATCACCGTGTTGAAGACTGTGTCGCAGAACAAGCGCGTCGAGCAGATCGAGGCGTCGGCCGCCGAGTCCGTCGCCGTCTGAACCACCATCCATTCGAAGGAGAACATCATGGCCACTCGCACCGTCACCATCGCCTCGTCCGTCGGCCTGCACGCCCGTCCCGCCTCGCTGTTCGTCGAGGCGGCCGCGGATTCCGGGCTCGACGTGGAGATCGGCCGTCCCGGTGAGGACGCCGTCGATGCGACCAGCATCCTCGGGGTCATCGCCCTCGGCGCGAAGCACGGCGAGGAGGTCGTCCTGACCGCCGACGGCCCCGATGCGGACGCGGTGCTCGATCGCCTCGTGACGCTGCTGTCCACCGACCTGGACGCGCAGTGAGATGACGACCGCAACCCCCGGCGAGGTCCGACAGGGGATCGGCGTCAGCCCGGGAACGGCGTACGGGCCGGTGGTGCAGGTCGCGCCGCCAGTCCGCCCGCCGCAGAACGAGCCGTCCGCCGCCGATGCCGAGCAGGCCGCAGCAGACGTCGCCCAGGCCTTCGCCGACGTCGCGGCGGCCCTCGACGCCAAGGCGGAGCACGTCGTGGACACCGCCCAGGCGATCCTGAAGGCGACCGCGATGATGGCGCGCGACAAGTCGCTGCTCAAGGCGGCCCAGGCCGGCGTGCGTGCCGGCGTCGGGCCCGCGACCGCGATCGCCGCGGCCGTCGAGGAATTCGTGGTGAAGTTCGAGGCGCTCGGCGGCTACTTCGCCGAGCGCGTCGCCGACCTCCGCGACGTCGGCTCCCGCGCCGTCGCCGCCGTCCTCGGCGTGCCGGCGCCTGGGGTCCCCGACTTCACCGAGCCGAGCATCGTCGTGGCCGAGGACCTGGCGCCCGCGGAGACCGCCACGCTGGATCGGGCGCTCGTCGCCGGCATCGTCACGAGAGCGGGCGGACGCACGAGCCACACCGCGATCCTGGCGGCGCAGATGGGGATCCCGGCCGTGGTGCAGCTCGCCGGTGCCACGGAGATCGCCCCTGGCACGTTCATCGCCGTGGACGGCGACACCGGCGAGGTCGTGGTCGCGCCGGATCCGGCCCTCGTCGAGGAGCAGCGGATCCGCCGCGAGCGGCGGGCGGCAGCGCTGGCGGGGTCGTCCGGTCCGGGCCGGACCAGGGACGGCCTCGGGATCGCCCTGCTCGCCAACATCGGCGGCGTCGAGGATGCCGAGCTCGCGGGCGCGCAGGACCTCGAGGGCGTCGGCCTGTTCCGCACCGAGTTCGTGTTCCTGTCGGCCGAGACCGCACCCACGGTGGCCGAGCAGACCGAGATCTACCGGCGTGTGTTCGAGCCGTTCGGCGGGCGCCGCGTCGTCGTGCGCACACTCGACGCCGGGGCGGACAAGGCGCTGAAGTTCGCCGATCTCGGCCCGGAGGAGAACCCCGCACTCGGACGGCGGGGTCTGCGCCTCTCGGCGGAGCGTCCCGACCTGCTCGACGCCCAGCTGGAGGCGCTCGCGGCCGCCGCGAAGCAGACCGGCGCAGACGTGCGGGTCATGGCGCCCATGGTCGCGACCGTCGAGGAGGCCGCATGGTTCGCGCGGCGCGTATACGAGAACGGCCTGCCCAAGGCGGGCGTGATGATCGAGATCCCCGCGGCGGCCCTGCGCGCGTCGCACGTGCTCGGCGCCGTCGACTTCGGCAGCCTCGGCACCAACGACCTCGCGCAGTACACGATGGCGGCGGACCGGATGCAGGGTGAGCTCGCGGATCTGCTCGACCCCTGGCAGCCGGCGGTGCTCGACGTGATCGCTGCCGCGGCCGCCGGCGCCCGCGCCGCCGGAAAGCCGATCGGCGTGTGCGGTGAGTCGGCCGGCGACCCGCTGCTGGCGCTCGTGCTCGTCGGCCTCGGCGTCACCAGCCTGTCGATGGCACCGGGCAAGGTCCCGGCCGTCCGGGTGGCGCTCGCCGCTCACACCCAGCTCGACTGCCAGCGGCTCGCCGCGGCGGCGCGGGAGGCGGCTACGGCGGTCGAGGCCCGCGACGCGGTGCGCGCGGCCGCATCCCCCGAGCTGCTCGCGATCCTCTGAGGCGCGGCAGAAGAGCCCGACCAGCGCAGGGGCCGGAGACCGATCTCCGGCCCCTTTCCCGCGTGCATCGATGCCCGGCCGTCCGCTGCGCGCCGGCCGCTCCGGACCGCGCGAGTAGACTCGGAGCACCACCTACACTCAGGCACGCTCACACGGTGCCGCACACATCGCACGAGGAGATCCATGTCGTCGTTGAACGCCATCCCCGACAAGCCCGCACTGGAAGGCCTCGAAGCGAAGTGGGGTGAGCGCTGGTCGGCGGACGGCACCTTCCTGTTCGACCGGATCCGCGCGGCGCAGACGGGTCGCGACGGCGTCTACTCGATCGACACTCCGCCGCCCACCGCGAGCGGCAGCCTCCACATCGGCCACGTGTTCAGCTACACCCACACCGACATCAAGGCGCGGTTCGAGCGGATGCGCGGCAAGAACGTGTTCTACCCGATGGGCTGGGATGACAACGGTCTGCCCACGGAGCGCCGGGTGCAGAACTACTACGGCGTGCGCTGCGATCCCTCGCTCCCCTACGACCCCGACTTCACTCCGCCCTTCGAGGGCGGCGACAACAAGTCGTCCCGTGCCGCCGACCAGCAGCCGATCAGCCGCCGCAACTTCATCGAGCTCTGCGAGAAGCTCACCGTCGAGGACGAGAAGCAGTTCGAGGCGCTGTTCCGCCAGCTCGGGCTGAGCGTCGACTGGACCCAGACCTACCGCACCATCTCCGACGACTCGATCCGGCAGAGCCAGCTGGCGTTCCTGCGCAACCTCGAGCGCGGCGAGGCCTACCAGTCGCTCGCGCCGACGCTGTGGGACGTGGACTTCCGCTCCGCGATCGCCCAGGCCGAGCTCGAGGACCGCGACCAGCAGGCCTCCTACCACACCATCGACTTCCCGTTCGCGGACGGATCCGGTCACATCACGATCGAGACCACGCGACCCGAGCTGCTGCCCGCGTGCGTGGCGATCGTCACCCACCCGGAGGGCCCGCACAAGCACCTCATCGGCACGAAGGTGCGCACGCCGTTCTTCGGCGCCGACATCGAGATCCACGGGCACCACCTCGCGCAGCCCGACAAGGGCACCGGCGCCGCCATGGTCTGCACCTTCGGCGACGTCACCGACATCGTCTGGTGGCGCGAGCTGCGCACGACCGACGGCCGCGACCTGCCGAACATGACCACGATCGGCCTCGACGGCCGCTTCCTGCCGGACGCTCCGGCCTCCGTGGCCGATGCGGATGCCGCCGCATGGTACGTGGAGAACATGGCGGGCAAGACGGTGTTCTCCGCCCGCAAGGCGCTCGTGGAGAAGCTGCAGGAGACCGGCGCCATGACCGCCGTCGGCAAGCCGTTCAACCACGCCGTGAAGTTCTTCGAGAAGGGCGACCGCCCGCTCGAGATCGTGTCCACCCGCCAGTGGTACATCCGCAACGGCGCCCGCGACACCGCCCTGCGCGACCAGCTGCTCGCCAACGGCGCGGAGCTGAAGTGGCACCCCGAGTTCATGCGCGTCCGCTACGAGAACTGGGTCGGCGGCCTCACCGGCGACTGGCTGGTCTCCCGGCAGCGCTTCTTCGGCGTGCCGATCCCGCTCTGGTACGCCCTCGACGAGAACGGCGAGCGCGACTACGACCGCGTGCTCACTCCCGATCTGGCCAGCCTGCCGATCGATCCCACCACCGACGTCCCGCCCGGCTACACCGCCGAGCAGCGTGGCGTGCCCGGGGGCTTCGACGCCGAGGCGGACATCCTCGACACCTGGGCGACCTCGTCGCTCACCCCGCAGCTGGCCGGCGGCTGGGAGCGCGACGCCGAGCTGTGGGATCTGGTCTCGCCGATGGACCTGCGCCCGCAGGGTCAGGACATCATCCGCACCTGGCTGTTCTCCACCATGCTGCGCTCGACTCTCGAGGACGGGCGCACGCCGTGGCGCAACGCCGCCATCAGCGGCTTCATCGTCGACCCCGACCGCAAGAAGATGTCGAAGTCGAAGGGGAACGTGGTCACTCCCGCCGACATCCTCGACGCGCACGGATCCGATGCCGTGCGGTACTGGTCGGCTTCCAGCCGTCTCGGCGCAGACGCGGCGTTCGACCCGCAGAACCCCACGCAGGTGAAGATCGGCCGGCGCCTCGCGATCAAGATCCTCAACGCGGCCAAGTTCGTGCTCTCCTTCCCCGTGCCCGAGGGCGCCGAGATCACCCACGCCCTGGATGCGTCCATGCTCGCCACGCTCGACGAGGTGGTGCGCGACGCGACCGTGGCGTTCGAGAACTACGACCAGGCGCGTGCACTGGAGATCACCGAGGCGTTCTTCTGGACCTTCTGCGACGACTACCTGGAGCTCGTCAAGGAGCGCGCCTACGACCGCACGAACGTCGGACAGGCCTCCGCCGCACTCGCCCTGCGTCTCGCGCTGTCCACGCTGCTGCGCCTGCTCGCGCCGATCGTGTCCTTCGCGACCGAGGAGGCGTGGAGCTGGTTCGAGGAGGGCTCGGTGCACACGGCGGCGTGGCCGGAGCCGCGCGGCGGCGAGGGAGACCCCGCGATCCTGGCGACCGCGAGCAAGGCCCTGATCGGCATCCGCCGTGCCAAGACGGAGGCCAAGGCGTCGCAGAAGACCCCGGTGTCCTCGGCGACGATCGCCGCGCCCGTCGCCGACATCGCAGCCCTGCAGGCAGCGGCCGACGATCTGCGCGCCGTGGGACGCATCGCCGAGCTCGCGTTCGTCGAGGCGGATGACCTCGCCGTCACCGCGATCGAGCTCGCGCCGACCGTGGAGGCATGATGCAGCTCGGCACGCGCTGGGCCGCCGGATCCGAGCCGCCGGCTTCGGTGCCCGCGGCTCTGCGCCCCGCGATCGCGGAGGCCGAGGCGCGCAGTGTGGAGAACGGCACGCTGAGCCTGCAGACCGGAGTGCTGAACCTGCCCCGCGGCACGTGGACCCTCACCTGGCTGGAGGGCCGGCCCATCGCCGAGCTCGACACCGGGTGGGAGGTGCTGCGCACCGCATCCGGCGAAGTGATCGTCCGCCCGTTCCAGGACTGATCTCGCGTCGGCTTCGACCGGGCAGGCCGTCAGCGCGAGCGCGATCCGATCATCTGCAGCGCGTGCTCGAGCAGGTACGGGTCCGACCGCCGCGACTGCTGCTCGCGCAGCAGGTCGAGGGCGAGCGCCCGGCGCTCGGCGCGGCGCTCGATCCGCCGACCGACCCGGGTGGTGATCGCGTCGGCGAGGCGAAGTACCGTCCGCTCGACGAAGGTGGGCGCAGCGACCTGCAGCGCGGCGGCGGTCATGACGGCTCCTCGGTCTCGATGGTGCGGCGGGCGGCGGCGCCTTCGGGGCGGCCGTCGGGAAGATCGAACAGGTCTGCGCGGACGGTGACCCGGCGCACCCCGGGACCGGTCTGCCCCCGGTAGCGCTGCACGGCCGCCTCGATGACGGCGTCGATCTGCTGCGCCAGCTCCTGCAGCTGCGGCGCGGTCATGTCGAGCATCGTCGTCAGGTGATGTGCTGCGTCGCGCCACTCCTGCGGCACCTCCGACTGCGGGCGGTGCAGGTGATCCATGAGGCGCTGGTGCCGGTTGCGGAAGAACTCGTCCTCGACGATCTGCGCAGCCGCTCTGCCCGAAGGCGTCATCTCGTCGTTGGGTCCGGAGAAGGACATCCGGCCCCGAGGACGCTCCCACCAGCGCTCGCGCGCGGTACCGCGGCCCGCGACCTCGCGGATGAGATCGCGTGCGGCGAGCGCGCGCAGGTGATAGCTGGTGACGCCCGAGCTCTCCCCGATCAGCGCGGCGAGCGAGCTCGCGGTCTGCGGCCCGCGTTCGGCGAGCAGGTCCAGGATCCGCACGCGCAGCGGATGTGCGAGCGCCTTCAGCGCGCTCGCGTCGAGCGTGCGCGTCTCATCTTTCGCGGCTTCCCGGACGGGGTTCTCGTTCGAGGTCATGATGCAAAGATATCTTTGCAAGCGAATCTTTGCAACAATCTCTTTGCAACATCGCGGTGGCCCTCGGCTCCCGCTCGTCGATGAGAGCGCAGAGCAAGCGCCCCTCCGATCGCCGGCGCCGTGGGACGCGATCGGAGGGGCGCGGTGAACAGACGATCAGGCGGCCGCGGCCCGTGCCGCGACGAACGCGGCGACGCAGCGCTCCACCTGCTCGGCGGTGTGCGCCGCCGACAGCTGCACCCGGATGCGTGCCAGCCCCCGCGGCACCACGGGGAAGCTGAACGCCGTCACGTAGACGCCCTGCTTCTGCATCTCCGCCGCGATCCGGGCGGTGAGTGCCGCGTCGCCGAACATGACCGGCACGATCGGGTGCTCGCCCGGGAGCAGCTCGAAGCCCTCCTCGGTCATGCGGCGGCGGAACAGCGCCGCGTTCTCCTGCAGCTGCGCGCGCAGGGATCCGGATCCCTCGACGAGGTCCAGAGCCTGCAGCGTGCCCGCCACGATCGACGGGGCGAGCGTGTTCGAGAAGAGGTACGGGCGTGCCCGCTGACGCAGCAGCGCCACGATGTCGCGGTGGCCCGCGACATAGCCGCCGCTCGCGCCGCCCAGGGCCTTGCCGAACGTGCCGGTGTAGATGTCGACGCGCCCCTCGACACCGCAGAGCTCCGGCGTGCCGCGGCCGTGCTCGCCGATGAAGCCGACCGCGTGCGAGTCGTCCACGAAGACGAGGGCGTCGTAGCGCTCGGCGAGATCGCAGATGTCCGCGAGCGGCGCGATGTACCCGTCCATCGAGAACACGCCGTCGGTCACGATGACACGGAACCGTGCGTCCGCCGCGGCCTGGAGCTGCTCCTCCAGATCCGCCATGTCGCGGTTGCCGTAGCGCAGCCGGCGCGCCTTGGAGAGCCGGATCCCATCGATGATGGACGCGTGGTTCAGCTCGTCGGAGATGATCGCGTCCTCCGCCGTGAACAGCGTCTCGAACACGCCGCCGTTCGCATCGAAACACGATGAGAACAGGATCGCGTCGTCCGTGCCCAGGAAGGCCGAGAGCCGACGCTCGAGCTCGAAGTGCTGCTCCTGGGTGCCGCAGATGAACCGCACGCTGGCGAGGCCGTAGCCCCACTCGTCGAGGGCTCCCTTCGCCGCCTCGACCAGGCGGGGGTCGTCGGCCAGGCCCAGGTAGTTGTTCGCGCAGAAGTTCAGCACCTCGGCGCCGTCGGCGACGATCTCCGTGCGCTGGGGGCCGCGGATCCCCCGCTCGTGCTTGGTGAGACCCGCCTGCTCGATCCCCGCGAGCTCGTCGGCCAGGTGCTGCTGGAATGCTCCGTACATCGTGTCTCCTACAGTTCGGTCCAGTCGAGGATGATCTTGCCCGTGCCCGCAGAGGCCGCAGCGGCGAACCCCTTCTCCCAGTCGCGGGCGGGCAGCACCTCGGCGATGATGCGGGTGATCGACTCGCGCAGCACGGTGCTCGTCTGCAGCATCGCCCCCATCGCGTTCCAGGTCTCGAACATCTCGCGCCCGTAGATGCCCTTCACGGTGAGCATGTGCGTGACGATCTTGCCCCAGTCGACGCTGAAAGGCCCGGTCGGCAGGCCGAGCATCGCGATCCGCCCGCCGTGGTTCATGTTGTCGATCATCGCGGGCAGGGCGCTGGGCGCCCCGCTCATCTCGAAGCCGATGTCGAAGCCCTCGCGCATGCCGAGCGCGCGCTGCGCATCGCGGATGTCCTCCCGCGAGACGTCCACGACCGCGTCGGCGCCCATCTGCCGGGCGAGCTCCAGGCGGGGCGCGCTCACATCGGTCGCGGTGATGAAGCGCGCGCCGACGTGGCGGGCGATCGCGATGGCCATGAGCCCGATCGGCCCGCAGCCGGTGACCAGGACGTCCTCGCCGACCAGCGGGAACGCCAGTGCGGTGTGCACGGCGTTGCCGAGCGGGTCGAAGATCGCCCCGAGCTCCGGCGTCACGCCGGCGTGGTGCACCCACACGTTGGTGGCCGGCAGCGTCAGGTACTCGGCGAATGCGCCGTCGCGCTGCACGCCGAGACCGATCGTGCGGATGCACATCTGACGGCGGCCGGCACGGCAGTTGCGGCACATGCCGCAGACGATGTGTCCTTCCCCGGAGACCCGATCGCCGACGGCGATGTCGTGCACGAGCGGACCGATCTCGACCACCTCGCCGTAGAACTCGTGTCCCGGGGTCAGCGGCGTCTTCACCGCGGAGGCGGCCCAGTCGTCCCAGCGCTGGATGTGCAGGTCGGTTCCGCAGATGCCGGTGCGCAGCACACGGATGACCACCTCATCGGGTCCGGCCACGGGATCCGGCCGGTCGACGAGCTCGAGGCCCGCGTGCGGGCCGTCCTTGTAGAGAGCCTTCATGCTTCGATCCCACCGCGAACGACACTGTAGATCAATCCTGACTGTCTGGAGAGATCTTTAAGCATCACTACATGCTTGAATAGCCATATGCAGTTGCAGCAGCTCCAGATCCTGCGCGAGCTCGGCGCGCTCGGCAGCGTGACCGCGGTCGCGGAGGCGCTGCGCGTCACGCCTTCCGCGGTGTCGCAGCAGCTCGCCGCGCTGCAGCGCGGCGTGCGCGCGCCGCTGACCCGGAAACAGGGGCGCACGCTGGTGCTGACGCCCGCCGGCGAAGCCCTCGCCGAAGCCGGCGCCGCCGCGCTCGATGCCATGGCGGCGGCTCGCTCCGCCGTGGACGAGTTCGAGGCGGCCGGGGGCGGCGTCGTCACGATCAGCGGCTTCCTCAGCGCGGCACAGGCGCTGTTCGGGCCCCTGATCCGCGAGCTCGGCTCCGGCCCCGACGTCCCCGCGATCCGGTTCACCGACGAGGACGTCGCGCAGAGCGACTTCCCCGCCCTGACGGCCCGCTACGACCTCGTGCTCGCGCATCGCATGGAGCACAGCCCGCCGTGGCCGAAGACCGGCATCCGCGTTCTCACGCTCGCGACCGAGCCGCTGGACGTGGCCCTCGCTCCGGAGCACCCGCTCGCCCAGCGCACGTCGCTGCGCCCCGCGGACGTGGTCGGCGAGCGCTGGGTGACCAGCCGCGCCGGCTACTCCCCCGACGACGTTCTGCGCACGATCTCCGCCATCACGAACCGCCCGGCGGACATCGTGCACCGGATCAACGACTACGGCGTCGCCGCGTCGGTGATCGCGACCGGCGACGTGATCGGCGTGCTGCCCCGCTACACGTCGCCAGGAACCGACGCCGTCGTCCGGCGCCCGCTGCAGTACGTCAGCACCAACCGGATGATCGACGTCCTCGCCCGCCCGGAGAACCTGCGGCGCCGATCCGTCCGTCTGGCCGCCGATGCGCTCGCGCGGGTGATGGCCCGGCTCGCCGGATGACGACGCGGCGCCGGATCCGCCTGGTCTCCTCTCCCGGATCGGGCCCGTCTCCTAGGCTCGGAGCATGACGGTCGAGACGAACCCCCTCCTCACGCCCTCCGCGCTTCCGTATGCGCTGCCCGACTACGGCCGCATCCGCGCGGAGCACTATCTGCCCGCGTTCCGGCAGGGTTTCGAGGAGCAGCTGGCGGAGATCCGCCGGATCACGATGGCGCGCTCGATGCCCACGTTCGAGAACACGATGGAGCCTCTGGAACGCAGCGGCGAACTGCTGCAGCGGGTGTCGCACGCGTTCTACACGGTGAGCTCGGCGGATGCCACCGCCGAGATCCAGGCCATCGACGAGGAGCTCGCGCCGCTCATGGCCGCCCACCAGGACGCGATCCTGCTGAACGCGGCGCTGTACTGGCGGATCTCCCAGCTGCAGGCGCAGCAGGACGATCTGCCTCTGGATCCGGAGCAGCACCGCCTCATCGAGCGCTGGCATCGCGAGATGACCCTCGCCGGCGCGGCGCTCGACGACGAGGCGAAGGCCCGGCTCACCGAGCTCAACCAGCGTCTCTCCGCGCTCAGTGCGACGTTCGAGAAGAATCTGCTCGCCGACACGAACGAACTGGCCGTCGTGTTCGACGACGCCGCGGAGCTGGACGGGCTGAGCTCGGGCGAGCTGTCCGCCGCGGCACGTGCCGCCGCCGACCGCGGCCTCGAGGGCGGCTATCTCATCACGCTGCCGTTGTTCACCGGTCATCCCGTCCTGGCCGTGCTGACGAACCGCGAGAGCCGCCGGCGCATCATGGAGGCGTCGCGTTCCCGCGGCGCGCGCGGCGGGAGTCACGACAATCGCGCCGTCCTCACCGAGATCGTCGCGCTCCGCGCCCAGCGCGCCGCCCTGCTGGGCTACCCTACGCACGCGGCCGCCGTGACGGCCGATGAGACGGCCGGCACGCCCCAGGCCGTGGAGCGCATGCTGCGCGACCTCGCCGCGCCCGCCGCGCGCAACGCGGCTGCGGAGCGCGCGGCGTTGCAGCAGCTCATCGACGACACCGAGGCCGAGCCGTTCCCGCTCGAAGCGCACGACTGGGCGTTCTACACGGAGAAGCTCCGCGCCGCGCGCTACGACCTCGACACCGCGGCCCTGCGTGCCTGGTTCGAGGCGGAGCGCGTGCTGCAGGACGGCGTGTTCGCCGCGGCCGGCCGCCTGTACGGCCTGTCCTTCGCGGAGCGCCGCGATCTGCCCGTCTACCACCCCGGTGCGCGCGTCTTCGAGGTCTTCCAGGAGGACGGATCGCCCCTGGGCCTGTACGTGCTCGATCTCTACACGCGCGACAGCAAGCGCGGCGGCGCCTGGATGAACGAGATCGTGAGCCAGTCCGCACTGCGCGGCACGCTGCCGGTCGTGGCGAACAATCTGAACGTCGCGCGGCCCGCCGACGGCGAGCCGACCCTGCTGACATTGGATGAGGTCAACACGCTGTTCCATGAGTTCGGGCACGCACTGCACGGCCTGTTCTCGGACGTGACGTATCCGCACTTCGCCGGCACGAACGTCTTCCGCGATTTCGTGGAGTTCCCCAGTCAGGTCAACGAGATGTGGATGCTCTGGCCCGAGATCGTGAGCGCCTACGCCCGCCATCACGAGACCGGCGAGCCGCTCCCCGACGACGTGATCGCACGCCTGCAAGCGACGGAGACCTTCAACCAGGGCTTCGCGACCAGCGAGTACCTCGCCGCCGCGTGGTTGGACCAGGCTCTCCATTCGCTGGCAGCCGGCGAGACCGTCGACGACGTCGCCGCGTTCGAAGCCGCGGCCCTCGCCGCCATCGGGCTGGACGACCCCGCCGTGCCCACGCGCTACTCCTCGGCGTACTTCGCGCACATCTTCTCCGGCGGCTACAGCGCGGGCTACTACTCCTACATCTGGAGCGAGGTGCTCGACGCCGACACCGTGGAGTGGTTCCGTGAGAACGGCGGACTCACGCGCGCCAACGGCGAGCGCTTCCGGCGCCGGCTGCTCGGCGTAGGCGGTTCCCGGGACCCGCTCGAGGCGTACCGCGACTTCCGCGGCCGTGACGCCGAGATCGGTCCGCTGCTGACGAGGCGCGGGCTGGACCGCTGACGGGAAACGGCGGCTCCGCACGGGCGGGACACACGCGTTTGCGTTCGAGAGCGCTCGAACCCCTACTGTCGCGTTCATGAGAATCGACGAAGACACGACCTGGCTCATCACCGGCGGCACCTCCGGACTCGGCCGGGCTCTGGTGGAAGCAGCGCTGACCGCGGGAGAACGCGTGGTGACCACCGCCCGGCGACCGGAACGGCTCGGCGATCTCGAAGCCCGGCACGGCGATCGGCTGCTCGCCCTCCCGCACGACGTTCGCGACGTCGATCACGCGTCCGGCATCGTCGAGCGTGCGGTGCAGAGGTTCGGTCGCATCGACGTCCTCGTGAACAACGCCGGGGTCGGTCACGTCGGCGCCGCGGAGGAGGTGACCGATGCAGAGCTGCGCGACATGATCGACCAGCACCTCTTCGGTCCGGCCGCGTTCGTGCGCGCCGTGCTGCCGTCGATGCGCGCCGCCGGCCGTGGTGCGATCGTGCAGATGAGCTCACAGGGAGGGCGCCGCTCTTTCCCCGCCGTCGGCAGCTACTCGGCCGGGAAGTTCGCTCTCGAGGGATGGTCGGAAGCACTGGCCGGGGAGGTCGCGCCCTTCGGCATCCGCGTCATGATCGTGGAGCCCAGTCGCTTCCGCACCGGCTTCAACGACGCGGATGTGCTCGCGGTCGCGGCGCAGAGCCCGGCGTACGACGACGTGCTGGCGGGAGTCCGGGCCGACATGACAGGCTCGGTGGGGCTGCAGGAGGGCGATCCTCGCCGTGCCGCCTCCGTGATCCGCCGCGTGCTGCAGGAGGCGGACGCGCCGCTGCGCCTGCCGCTCGGCGCCGAGGCCGTGACGAGCATCGCAGCCGCCTACCGCACAGCCCTCGCCGACCTCGAGCGGTGGGCGACGCTGTCCGCCTCCGCGGATTTCCCCGACGCGCGCAGCGTCCGCACGATCTGAGAGCATGGAGCATGTCCACCGAACAGCTCATGGAGCGCCTTCTTGCCGATGCCCCGGAGGATCGGGATGTGATCGCCGCGCTTCATGAGCTGCTCGATGACCGCACGATCGAAGCCGATGCGGCGGCGCGCGGCATCGCCGACGCCGCCGCTCTCACCGGTCTCAGTGCCCACACCCTGCGCTACTACGAACGGCTGGGTCTGGTGCGCCCGGAACGGAATCCGGCTGGACATCGCGAGTACGCGCCGGCAGACCTGCGCAGGCTCGTGTTCCTGGCGCGGATGCGCGCATCCGGGATGTCGATGCGGGATCTCGTGCGGTACGTCGAGCTCGTCGACGACGGAGAGGCGACCGTGCCGGAGCGGAGGGAGATGATGCTCCTGCAGCGTGATCGCATTCGCCGGGAACTGCGTGTCCTCACGCTCGCGCTCGAGACGACCGAATACAAGATCCGCGTCTACGGCGGCGCTCCCGGGGACTGATCTCCGCGGGTCAGGCGCTCTTGCGCTTGCGCGCCAGCACCAGCGTGGGCGGCGCCCCCTCGTCGACGGCGGCGCGGGTCACGACGACCTTCTGTACGTCCTCCGTGGACGGGATCTCGAACATGATCGGACCGAGCACATCCTCGAGGATCGCGCGAAGTCCCCGCGCACCGGTCTTGCGCTCGACGGCGAGATCGGCGATCGACTGCAGTGCGTCGTCCTCGAACTCCAGTTCGACCCCGTCGAGCTGGAACATCCGCTGGTACTGCTTGACCAGGGCGTTGCGCGGGCCGGTGAGGATGTCGATGAGCGCGGCCTGATCCAGCGGCGTCACCGAGGCGACGACGGGAAGGCGGCCGATGAACTCGGGGATGAGCCCGAACTTGTGCAGGTCCTCGGGCAGCACCTCGCTGAACAGATCCAGGTCCTTGCCCTTGTCATGCAGGGGGGCGCCGAAGCCGACGCCGTGCTTGCCCACGCGCGCGGAGATGATGTCCTCGAGACCGGCGAAGGCGCCTGCCACGATGAACAGGACGTTCGTGGTGTCGATCTGGAGGAACTCCTGGTGGGGATGCTTGCGTCCGCCCTGCGGCGGGACCGAGGCCACCGTGCCCTCGAGGATCTTCAGCAGTGCCTGCTGCACGCCCTCGCCTGAGACGTCGCGCGTGATCGAGGGGTTCTCCGCCTTGCGCGCGATCTTGTCGACCTCGTCGATGTAGATGATGCCCGTCTCGGCGCGCTTGACGTCGTAGTCGGCGGCCTGGATCAGCTTGAGGAGGATGTTCTCCACGTCCTCGCCGACATAGCCGGCCTCGGTGAGGGCGGTGGCGTCGGCCACGGCGAACGGCACGTTGAGGCGCTTGGCGAGGGTCTGCGCGAGATACGTCTTGCCGCACCCCGTCGGACCGATCATGAGGATGTTGCTCTTCGCGATCTCGATCTCGTCGGCCTTCTGCTCTGCCGGCTGCAGGGTGCCGCGTGCGCGCACGCGCTTGTAGTGGTTGTAGACCGCCACCGAAAGCGCGCGCTTGGCCTGCTCCTGACCGACGACGTACTCCTCGAGGAAGGAGAAGATCTCCCGCGGCTTCGGGAGGTCGAACTCGGCGACCTCGCCGTTCGCGGACTCCGCCATCCGCTCTTCGATGATCTCGTTGCAGAGCTCCACGCACTCGTCGCAGATGTAGACGCCGGGGCCCGCGATGAGCTGCTGCACTTGCTTCTGGCTCTTGCCGCAGAACGAGCACTTGAACAGGTCGGCGCTCTCACCGATGCGTGCCATGTGCGTCCTCCTTCGAGACCTGATCCGTGGTCGCCGCGAGTGCGATCCCTCGCGGAAACCGTGCGGCGATGCCGCTGTTCGAGCCTAACCGCTGCACCCGACATCGGGCCGCATCGCCACGGATCGCCGCCGCTGCACGCTCCGCGCAGGGCGAACACGCGCCAGGGCCGCCCATCCATGACGAAGGACCCGCCCTGCCGCACGGCGGGACGGGTCCTCCGATCGAGTGAACGGGATCCGGAGCCTCAGACCATGCTCTTCGGGTGCCACACGGTCTTCACCTCGGTGAAGGCGGCGATGCGCTGCGGAGAGGCGACGACCTCGCCGGGCGTCAGCACGCGCTTCAGCGTGTCGGCCGCCGTGATCTGAAGGTCGACCCAGTCGATCCCGCCGGCGCCCGCAAGATCGAGGGCGTTAACGTCGGCGTGCGCGGCGAGCCATGGCGCCAGCTCCGCGGGCGATCCGGTCAGCACGTTCACCACGCCGCCGGGCACATCGCTCGTCGCGAGCACCTCGGCGAGGCTGATCGCCGACAGCGGGTACGCTTCGCTGGCCACGACGACCACCGTGTTGCCTGCGACGAGGGCGGGGGCGACGACCGAGACGAGGCCGAGCAGAGCGTTCTCCTGCGGCGCGATGATCGCGACGACCCCCGTCGGCTCCGGGGCGGAGATGTTGAAGTAGGCACCGGCGACCGGGTTCAGGTTGCCGGCGACCTGCGCGTACTTGTCGCACCAGCCCGCGTACCAGACCCAGAGGTCGGTCGCCTCGTCGACCTGCGCGGCCGCGGCGGCCGCGGAGACACCCTGCTGGGCCACGATCTCGTCGACGAACTGGGCGCGGCGCCCCTCGAGCACCTCCGCCACGCGGTACAGGACCTGACCGCGGTTGTAGGCCGTGGCCTTCGCCCAGCCGGACTGCGCCGCTCGCGCCGCCTTGACAGCATCGCGCGCGTCCTTGCGCGACGCCTTGGCCGCGTTCGCCAGGAACGCACCCTTCGGGGTGGTGACCTCGTAGGTGCGGCCGGACTCGCTGCGCGGGAAGGCCCCGCCGATCGCGAGCTTGTAGGTCTTGGGAACGGTCAGTCGTGCGCTCATGCCACGGCTCCCTTCTTCGACGCCGGGGCTTCCACGGCGCGCGGCGCCGCACCCGAGCGCAGGTAGGCGGCCAGACCCTGCTTGCCGCCCTCGCGGCCGTAGCCGGACTCCTTGTACCCGCCGAACGGGCTCGACGGGTCGAAGCGGTTGAACGTGTTGGCCCACACGACACCGGCGCGCAGCTGATCGGCGACGGCCAGGATCCGGGATCCCTTGTCGCTCCAGATGCCGGCGGAGAGGCCGTACGGCGTGTTGTTCGCCTTGGCGATCGCCTCGGCCGGGGTGCGGAAGGTCAGCACCGACAGGACGGGTCCGAACACCTCCTCGCGGGCGATGCGGTGCGAGGCCTCGACTCCGGTGAAGATCGTCGGAGCGAACCAGAAGCCCTTGTCCGGGATGACGCAGTCAGCGGTCCAGCGCTCCGCCCCCTCGTCCTCGCCGACCTGGCTGAGCTCGCGGATGCGCGCCAGCTGCTCGGCGGAGTTGATCGCGCCGATGTCGGTGTTCTTGTCGAGCGGGTCCCCGAGGCGCAGGGTCGACAGCCGGTCCTTGAGGCGGTCGATCACCTCGTCGTGGATCGACTCCTGCACGAGCAGGCGACTGCCCGCGCAGCACACGTGGCCCTGGTTGAAGAAGATGCCGTTGACGATGCCCTCGATCGCCTGGTCGATCGGCGCGTCGTCGAACACGATGTTCGCCGCCTTGCCGCCGAGTTCCAGCGTCAGCGCCTTGCCCGTGCCCGCGACCGTGCGCGCGATCTCGCGCCCCACGGCGGTGGAGCCGGTGAAGGCCACCTTGTCGACGTCGGGGTGGCGGACGACCGCCGCACCCGTCGCACCGGCTCCCGTGACGATGTTCACGACGCCCGCCGGCAGGTCGGCCTGCTGCAGGATCTCGGCGAAGATCAGGGCGGTGAGCGGGGTCGTCTCGGCGGGCTTCAGCACCACCGTGTTGCCGGCGGCGAGCGCCGGGGCGACCTTCCACGCCAGCATGAGCAGCGGGAAGTTCCACGGGATGACCTGCCCTGCCACGCCGTGCGCACGCGGATCCGGGCCGGCGCCGGCGTAGTCGAGCTTGTCCGCCCACCCGGCGTAGTAGAAGAACCACGAGGCGACGAGCGGCACATCGACGTCGCGCGACTCCTTGATCGGCTTGCCGTTGTCGAGGCTCTCCGCCACGGCGAGCTCACGAGCCCGCTCCTGCACCAGGCGTGCGATGCGGAACAGGTATTTGCCGCGGTCGCGCCCGCTCATCTTCGACCACACCTTGGTGTAGGCGCGGCGGGCGGCGGCGACGGCCAGGTCGACGTCCTCATCGGAAGCGTGCGCGATCGTGGCGATGCGCGACTCGTCCGCGGGCGAGATGGTGGCGAACGACGCACCGCGTCCCTCGACGAACTCGCCGTCGATGAACAGCCCGTACTCGTCCTTCAGGTTGAGGATGCTCCGCGACTCGGGCGCGGGCGCGTATTCCAGGAATCCCATGCGTGGTCCTCCGTCAGTCGATCGTGACGTAGTCGGGGCCGGAGTAGTGGCCGGTGGTCAGCTTCTGCCTCTGCAGCAGCACGTCGTTCAGCAGGCTCGATGCGCCGAAGCGGAACAGGTGCGGCTGCAGCCACTCCTCCCCCACGGTCTCGGCGACGTGCACGAGGTACTTCACCGCGTCCTTCGACGATCGGATGCCGCCGGCGGGCTTCACGCCGACCTTCTCACCGGTGAGCCGGTGCCAGTCGCGCACCACCTCGAGCATGAGCAGGGTGACCGGCAGCGTGGCCGCCGGAGCGACCTTGCCGGTGGAGGTCTTGATGAAGTCGCCACCCGCGAGGATGCCGAGCCACGAGGCGCGCTTGATGTTGTCGTAGGTGTTCAGCTCGCCCGTCTCGAGGATGACCTTGAGCGAGGCGGAGGTGCCGTCCGCCCGACGGCAGGCCTCCTTCACGGCGACGATCTGCTCGAACACCTGGCCGTACCGTCCGGCGAGGAAGGCTCCTCGATCGATGACCATGTCGATCTCGTCGGCGCCGGCCGCCACCGCGTCCCGGGTGTCGGCGAGCTTGATCTCGAGGGAGGCCCGGCCGCTCGGGAATGCGGTCGCGACGGCCGCGACCGAGATGCCGCCGTCATCGGGGTCGCCGTGACGCGCACCGAGCGCCTCGACGGCGAAGGGCACCATGTCGCCGTAGACGCACACCGCCGCCACGGACGGGCAGGACGGATCCGACGCGTCCGGCAGCTTCGCCTTCGAGACGAGCGAGCGCACCTTGCCCGGGGTGTCGGCGCCCTCGAGCGTGGTGAGGTCGATGAGGCGCACGATCGTGTCCAGCGCCCAGGCCTTGGACGTGGTCTTGATGGAGCGGGTGCCCAGCGCCGCGGAGCGCTGCTCGAGCCCGACGGCGTCCACCCCGGGCAGGCCGTGCAGGAAGCGGCGCAGCGTGAGGTCGTCGGGCTCGCCGCCCAGCACCTCCAGCGCGGAGCGCCGCGCGAGTTCGGTCGTGGTCACAGTTCCGGTCACTTGTCCAGCTCCAGGAGAGTCAGGGCGGTCGCCTCGTCGGTGACCACCATCGTGCACAGTTTCGCGGTCACGACGGTGCGGGCGATGTCGTGCTTCGCCTCTCCTGCCGTGACGAAGACGGTCGTGCGCGCCTCGCGCAGCCGTTCGAGGCTCAGTCCGACGGTCCGGGCGTCGAGCTCGGGATCGACGATGTTGCCGTCGGCGTCGATGTAGCGGCCCAGCACATCCCCCACCGCGCCCCGGCGGGCGAGCTCATCGATGTCGCGCACGGTCAGGTAGCCGTTCTCGACATGAGCGGATCCGGCGTCGCAGACACCCGCGGTGAACAGATAGGCGTCGGCCTGCGCGGCCTGCTCGAGCACGCCGGCGACGGTGCGATCGCGCTCGATCGCCTGCTTGGTCTCCAGGCGCTCCAGGATGGCGGGGCTCGGCAGCAGCGCGACGTGCCCGGAGGCGCGCTGCGCGATCGTCGCCGCGAGTGATGCGGCACCGCCGGGCCGGCGGTTCACGCTCACGCCGCCGTTCATCTGCACGACCGTGACGCCGCGCGCCCAGCCCTCGGCCATCCGTTCCGCGATCGCGGTGAGCGTGCGCCCCCAGCTGACGGCGAGCGTCTTCGGCACGGGGCGGAGTGCGGCGAGGTGGTCCGCAGCGCCCTGCGCCACGCGCCCGAGCGTCTCGGCGTCGCCGGATCCGTTCGGCACCACGACGGCGTCCGCGAGACCGAAGCGCTCGCGCAGCTCCCGCTCGATGCCGAGCTTGCGCGCCCGCGGGTGGACGATCTCGATGCGGACGATGCCCTCGGCCCGCGCCTGCTGCAGCAGACGCCCGACCTTCCAGCGCGAGATGCCGAGGAGCCCGCCGATCTCGTCCTGCGTCTTGTCCTCGTCGTAGTAGAGCTCCGCGACGCGGACGGCGAGCAGTTCGTCGTCGTCGATGGCGGATCGGGGCATGCTCCGAGAATACCCTCCGCCACACGCACGCGCACAGATCTGCTCATATGAGCAACACGCCGCGCTCACCCGCGCAAACCGGAGCGGGACGCAGAAGGGCGGCCCGGATCGGGATCCGGACCGCCCTACGTCAGCAGCTCAGCGCGTCAGCTCAGCGCCTGGCGCTTGCGGCTGGACAGCACCTGGTCGACGATGCCGTACTCCTTCGCCTCCTCGGCCGAGAGGATCTTGTCGCGGTCGATGTCGCGGTTGACCTGCTCCACCGACTTGCCGGTGTGCTTGGCCATCGTCTCCTCGAGCCACGTGCGCATGCGGAGGATCTCCGCCGCCTGGATCTCGATGTCCGAGGCCTGACCGTGACCAGCCTCGCCCATCGCCGGCTGGTGCATCAGGACGCGCGCGTTCGGCAGCGCGAGGCGCTTGCCGGGCGCGCCGGCCGCCAGCAGCACGGATGCGGCGGAAGCAGCCTGGCCGAGCACCACGGTCTGGATCTGCGGCGCCACGTACTGCATGGTGTCGTAGATCGCCGTCATGGCCGTGAACGAACCACCGGGCGAGTTGATGTACATCGTGATGTCGCGCTCGGAGTCCTGGCTCTCCAGGACGAGGAGCTGCGCCATCACGTCGTCGGCGGACGCGTCGTCCACCTGCACGCCGAGGAAGATCACGCGATCCTCGAACAGCTTGTTGTACGGATCCTGGCGCTTGAAGCCGTAGGCCGTGCGCTCCTCGAACTGAGGAAGGACGTAGCGGCTCGAGGGCAGGTTGCCGGCGGAGCGGAACGTGGGTGTGTACATGGGTGTCCTCTCCAGCCTTACTTGTCCGAGCCGTCGGCGCCCGTGCCGCCACCGCCGTGCACGTCGCTGGCGTGCTCGCGCATGTGGTCGACGAAGCCGTACTCCAGTGCCTCCTGCGCCGAGAACCAGCGGTCCCGGTCGCCGTCCGCGTTGATCTGCTCCACGGTCTTGCCGGTCTGCGCCGCGGTGATCTCGGCGAGGCGCTTCTTCATGTCGAGGATGAGCTGCGCCTGCGTCTGGATGTCGCTCGCGGTGCCGCCGAAGCCGCCGTGCGGCTGGTGCAGCAGCACCCGGGCGTTCGGGGTGATGTAGCGCTTGCCCTTGGTACCGCTGGTCAGCAGCAGCTGGCCCATCGAGGCGGCCATGCCGATGCCGACGGTGACGATGTCGTTCGGCACGAACTGCATCGTGTCGTAGATCGCCATGCCGGCCGTGATGGATCCACCGGGCGAGTTGATGTAGAGGTAGATGTCCTTCTCGGGGTCCTCGGCGGCGAGAAGGAGGATCTTGGCACAGATCTCGTTGGCGTTCTCGTCCCGCACCTCGGATCCCAGCCAGATGATGCGATCCTTGAGCAGCCTGTCGAAGACGCTCGTCGCGACCAGGGGTTCAGCCATTTCCGCTCCTGTTTCCGTGTTCGGTGATTCGAATCTACCGGCGACAACGCACGCGCCCGGCCGTGTTCGCCGTCGGCATATCAGGCGTCGCAGCGGGCGCGGCCAGGGACGCGAAGGGGGCGAGCACGCGCGGCGCTCGCCCCCTTCCGGATCCTCGGATCCTGTGCTTACTCGGCGTCCGCCGCCTTCTTGGCCGGAGCCTTGCGCGCGGCCGGCTTCTTGGCGGCCGGCTTCTCCTCAGCCGGAGCCTCAGCGGCGTCCTCGGCCTTCGCCGCGGCCTTCTTGGCGGGAGCCTTCTTGGCCGGAGCCTTCTTGGCAGGGGCCTTCTTGGCCGGAGCCTCCTCCGCCTCGCCGGCCTGGTCGTCGCCTGCCTCGTCCTCGACGGCCACGAAGCCGGTCAGATCGACCGGCTTGCCGTTCGAGTCCACGACGGTGACCTTGCCCAGGGCGACCGCGAGGGCCTTGTTGCGGGCGACCTCGCCGACGAGCACCGGCAGCTGGTTGGCCGACTGCAGCGCCTCGACGAACTCCTGCGGAGCCATGCCGTACTGCGCAGCGGACTGGATCAGGTACTGGCTGAGCTCGTCCTGCGACACCTGGACGTTCGCGTCCTCGGCGATCGCGTCGAGCAGCACCTGCGTCTTGAACTGCTTGGTGCTCGCCTCGGTGACCTCGGCGCGGTGCTCGTCGTCCTCGAGGCGACCCTCGCCCTCGAGGTGGTTGTGCACCTCGTCCTCGATGAGCTGCGGCGGCACCGGGATGTCGATCTGCTCGAGCAGCGTCTCGACGAGCTTGTCGCGCGCGGCGGAAGCCTGCGTGAAGACGCCCTGCTGCGAGACGGACTCGCGGAGGCTGTCGCGCAGCTCGCCGATGGTGTCGAACTCGCTGGCGATCTGCGCGAAGTCGTCATCGGCCTCGGGCAGCTCGCGCTCCTTGACGGCCTTGACGGTCACCGAGACCTCGGCCTCCTCACCGGCGTGGTCGCCGCCGACGAGCTTCGAGCGGAAGGTGGTGTCCTCACCGGCGGTCAGGGACTCGATCGCGTCGTCGATGCCCTCGAGCAGCTCACCCGAGCCGACCTCGTACGACACGCCCTCGGCGCGGTCGATCTCGGCGCCGTCGATGGCGGCGACCAGATCGAGCTCCACGAAGTCGCCGGCCTTGACCGGGCGGTCGACCGGGACCAGCGTGCCGAAGCGGGCGCGCAGGCGGTCGAGCTCAGCGTCGAGGGCGGCGTCATCGGCCTCGACGGCGTCGACGGTCAGCGTGATGCCGTCAAGCGAGGGCACCTCGATCTCGGGACGGACATCGACCTCGACCTCGACCTTGAGGTCGCCGGAGAAGTCCTTCTCGCTCGGCCACTCGACCACCTCGGCCGACGGGCGGCCGACGATGCGGAGGTTGTGCTCGAGGGTCGCCTCACGGAAGAAGGCGTCCAGGCCCTCGTTGACGGCGTGCTCGATGACGGCACCCCGGCCGACACGCTGGTCGATGATCGGCGCGGGCACCTTGCCCTTCCGGAAACCGGGGATCTGCACGTCCTGCGCGATGTGCTCGTACGCGTGCGCGATGCTGGGCTTGAGGTCTTCGGGGGTGACCGTGATGTGCAGCTTGACCCGAGTCGGGGCAAGCTTCTCGACGGTGCTGTTCGCCATGCTGGTGTGTTCTCCTTGTGAATGTCCCGCGCGGTGGTCATCGTGCGAGTGTGAAGTCGTGGGTTCTGTCGCTGCGAGCTCCGGCTTGCGACCCCGTGGGCTCGTCCGGCCCTTCGGGTCGAACGTCGCACAAGGGCGCATCTCCAGACGCTTCTCCACACGTCGCATGCGCAACGCGTGGAGCCTCTGCGCTGGAGCCTCGCCTGTCGACCTCGTGCAGTGACGCGAACGATCCTGCGGATCGTTCTCGTCACTGCAGTCGGGGCGACAGGATTTGAACCTGCGACCTCCCGCTCCCAAAGCGGGCGCTCTACCAAGCTGAGCTACGCCCCGGGGTAGGAACCCGCGCGCGCGGGAACGGCCTTGAAGAGTCTAACGGAACCGAGCACCCCCGACAGTCAGGTATGCTCATGGATGCACCGAGACGTTCCGTCACGGCCGGCCTCGCTCGACGAGGGCCCGGGGGTGTAGCTCAATGGTAGAGTCTCAGTCTTCCAAACTGATTGCGCGGGTTCGATTCCCGTCACCCCCTCCAGCACTTCCTCCCATCCCGGCGTAGAGTTCGCTCCGTCGGGAGGAGCACGCATGGAGATCACGCCGGGCCGCATCACGGCTCTCGCTCCGGGCGAGGTGTTCGTCTTCGGGTCGAACGCCGCGGGACATCACGGAGGCGGGGCCGCGCTCATCGCACACCGCGATTTCGGCGCGGTGTGGGGCGAGGGCCACGGCCACCACGGCAGCACCTACGCCATCGACACGATGAGCGGCCTCGACGTCCTGGCCGCGGAGGCGCGGACGTTCACGGAGTACGCCGCCGCCCACCCCGAGCTCAGGTTCCTGCTCACACCCGTCGGCTGCGGGATCGCCGGATACCGGCCGGAGCAGGTCGCGCCGCTGTTCACGGGCCTGCCGGACAACGTGACCGTTCCGCGGAGTTTCCTCCCCTACCTCTGAGCGAGCGCGCGCTCTCGCCCGGATGGCAGGCCTGTCCGTGAGAGCATGTCCCGGGGGCGGATCGCCCCCCGGCGCGACGGGCGCCGGCACCGACCGACGGGACCGCGATGCACGAGCCGCAGACGGCGGCGGGCGATGAGACCCCGCCCGCGACGCCATCAGTCGGGCGGACGCGGCGGCGCGTCCTCCCCTGGGTGCTCTCGGCTGCGGCGGTCGTCCTCCTGCTCGCGGGCCTGGCAGCGCTTCAGCTGACCGCGTGGCAGCGCTTCGACCAGGCGAGCACGGGCCTGCGCCACACCCTCGAACGGCAGGACGACGCGTCGCGCGATCTGCAATCCGCGCTCACCGGCGTGAACAGCGTGCGCGACGCCGCGACCGCGGTGCTCGCCGTGCCCGACGACGGGCTGCTGCCCCCGGATGCCAGGGCGGCGCTCAGTGCTGCCGGAGACACGGCGACGCAGCAGGCGAAGGCGGCCACCGCGCTCCTCCCCGGCGCGCATCCGCACGTCGGCGCGCGGGAGTTCTGGTTCTGGGACGTGAACGCCGAGACAGCACGGCTCGAGCGGCTCGTCGCCCGCGCTCGTGCCAGCACGAAGTCGCTCTCCGATGCCGAGCGCCCGCTCCGCGCGAGCACGGACGCTCTGCGCACCGCTGCGTCGACGGCTGTTAGCACCGCGGCCGACCGCGCCGCAGCCGCCGAGGGCGCGAACGTCCCGGCGGACAACGAGGCGGTCCTCGACGTCCGCGCGGCTGTCGATCAGGTCAAGCAGCGCGCATCCCCGTTCCAGCCCCGGGTATCCGGCGACTACGCGGCGCTCGTTCAGGCTGTCCAGAAGCTGGAGCAGTCGCACGCGACCACCCTCGCCGCCGAGTCCGGGCCGCTGGAGCAGTCCCGGCTCGACCTCGAGGCCTTCGCGCGCTCGCTCGCACCAGGGATCCTGATGGACTTCGAGTGGTCGGATCTCGTGAACGGCAAGGGCGAGTCGAACGGATACCTCTCTGCGGAGACGTCCTGGTGGTACGACCGCGGCGGCTACGCCACGATCCGGCTCTCCAACTCGATCGCCCAGGACTGGCCGAGCGACTCCGCGCACGCGATCGTCGCCCACGAGGTCGGGCATGCGATCACGATCCGCTGCCGCACGATGTACGACACGACCGATGCGACCACGGCCGAGGCCTGGGCCACCGCGTGGGCGATCAGCATGGGATTCACCGACGACGCCAACGGCACGTCCGCCTACGGCTCTCCCCCGGATTCTCTGGTCCAGACAGCCGCCGGTTGCCGCTGACCCGCGCGTGCGCCGAGGCCGCCGCATCGGACGGCCCTCGGCATCGGTCGCCCCGGACATGACGAGAGCCCCTGCGTGTGCAGGGGCTCTCGTGGGCGCGGAAGGGCTCAGGCCTGGCCGCGACGCTCCCGAAGCTGGGCGAGGGCGTCACCGAGCAGCTGCTCGGCCTCCTCGTCCGTGCGACGCTCCTTCACGTAGGCGAGGTGCGTCTTGTAGGGCTCCGCCTTCGCGATCTCCGGCGGGTTGTTCTTGTCCCGCCCCGCCGGCAGACCGGAGTGCGGGTGGTCGATGATGTCCGGGATCTCCTCCTCGGGCAGGCCCGCCGCGAAGTACCGGACGGTCTCGTTGCCGAGCCCGTCCCAGTACGACACCGCGATGCGGTCGGCGTGGTAGCCGTGGTCCTGCTCGCCCATCGGGCCGGAGCCGACCCTCGTCCCTCGAATCGCGTTGCCGCCGGTAGCCATCAGATCGCCTCGAACTTCGTGATGAGGCCGAGTCCGACGATCGCGACGAACCAGACCAGGGCCAGGACCACCGTGAACCGGTTGAGGTTGCGCTCGGCGAGTCCGCTGGAGCCGACGGCCGACGACATTCCGCCGCCGAACATGTCGGACAGGCCTCCGCCGCGTCCCTTGTGAAGCAGGATCAGGAGGGTCAGCAGGACGCTGGTGATGCCCAGCAGCACCTGCAGGATGAACTGGAGAATATCCACGGATCGGCCTTTCGCTCGGGCCCGCACGGGCGTGCGGGATCCCGGGTAACGGTCAATTATACGTCGAGACGTCCCCGCCCCTTCGGGCGGGGACGCGTGTCACACCCCGACGTGCTTCTGGTAGCGCACGATCGCGGCGAACTCGTCGACCACGAGGCTCGCGCCGCCGACCAGGGCACCGTCCACATCGGGCTCGCGCATGAACCCGGCGATGTTCGCCGACTTCACCGAGCCGCCGTAGAGGATCCGGGTGCGTGCGGCGGCCTCGTCGCCCAGGGCCTTCGCGATCACGCCGCGCAGCACGGCGCAGACGTCCTGCGCCTGCTGCGGCGTGGCCGCCTGGCCGGAGCCGATGGCCCAGACCGGCTCGTATGCGACGACGATGTCCGCCTTCGCGTCGAGCCCCTGCAGCGCGACCTCGAGCTGACCGGCAGGTACGGCGCTGGCGCCGTGCTTCTCCAGGTCCTCGGCGGTCTCGCCGACGCAGATCACCGGCACCAGTCCGTGCTTGATCGCGGCCTTCGTCTTCGCCGCGACGATCTCATCGCTCTCAGCGTGGTACTCGCGACGCTCGGAGTGGCCGATGATGACGTACTTCGCGTCGAGCTTGGCGAGGAACGCACCGGAGATCTCCCCGGTGTACGCACCCGCGTCGTGCTGCGACAGGTCCTGGGCGCCGAAGGCGAACGGGATCTTGTCGGCGTCGATGAGGGTCTGGACGCTGCGCAGATCGGTGAACGGCGGGAAGACGGCCACCTCGACCGTTCCGTCCTCGTGCTTGGCGTCCTTGAGCGTCCAGTGCAGCTTCTGCACGAACGCGACCGCCTGCAGGTGGTCGAGGTTCATCTTCCAGTTGCCCGCGATCAGCGGGGTACGGCTCCTGTTCGGCGTAGCCGACGACCCGGAACCAACACTCACTGCCATCCGAGGACCTCCAGTCCGGGGAGCTTCTTGCCTTCCAGGAACTCGAGGCTCGCGCCTCCGCCCGTCGAGATGTGGCCGAACTGGTCGTCCGCGAAGCCGAGCTGGCGCACGGCCGCGGCGGAGTCGCCCCCGCCGACCACGCTCAGTCCGTCGGTCTGGGTCAGCGCCTCGGCGACCGCGCGGGTTCCGGCGGCGAACGCCGGGAACTCGAACACGCCCATCGGACCGTTCCAGAAGACCGTCTTGGATCCGCGGATCGCCTCCGCGAAGCGCGCTGCGGTCTCCGGGCCGATGTCCAGGCCGATGCCCGCGGCGCCGAAAGCGGTGTCCTCGATGGCGTCGGCCGCCGTCGTCTCGTGCGCAGCGTCTGCGGAGAAGGAGGCGGCGACGACGACGTCCGTGGGGAGCACGAGTTCGACGCCGCGCTCCGCAGCCTCCGCGATGTAGCCGCGGACGGTGTCCAGCTGGTCCTCCTCGAGCAGGCTCGAGGCGACCGGGTGGCCCTGTGCCTTGAGGAAGGTGAACAGCATGCCGCCACCGATCAGCAGGCGGTCGACGCGCGGCAGCAGGTGGGAGATCACGCCCAGCTTGTCGGAGACCTTGGATCCGCCGAGCACGACCGTGTACGGACGCTCGGGGTTCTCCGTGAGCCGGTCCAGCACGTCCAGCTCGGCCTCGATGAGGAGGCCGGCCGCGGACGGCAGGATCTGGGCGAGCTCGTACACACTGGCCTGCTTGCGGTGCACGACGCCGAAGCCGTCCGACACCATCGCATCGCCCAGTGCGGCGAGCAGCTCCGCGAACGCGCGGCGCTCGGCGTCGTCCTTCGCGGTCTCCCCCGGGTTGAAGCGGAGGTTCTCGAGCACGAGGACGCCGCCCGGCTGCAGGTCGGCGACCGCCTCCTGCGCCGAGGCGCCGACGGTGTCGGTCGCGAACGCGACGGGCTGCTCGAGCAGCTCACCGAGGCGCGTGGCGACCGGAGCCAGGCTGTACTGCGGATCGGGCGCCCCATCGGGGCGGCCCAGGTGCGAGCAGACGATCACACGGGCGCCCTGCTCGATGAGGGCTTTGAGGGTCGGCACCGACGCGCGAACGCGGCCATCGTCCGTGATGACCCCGTCCCGAAGGGGGACGTTGAGGTCACAACGGACGATGACGCGCGTTCCGTCGAGCGAACCGACCGAATCGGCGAGGGATTCGAGGGTGCGCAGAGTCATATGTCGAGCTTAGAGACGCTCGGCGACGTACTCGGTCAGGTCGACGAGGCGGTTCGAGTAGCCCCACTCGTTGTCGTACCAGCTGGAGACCTTGACCAGGTTGCCCGACACGTTGGTGAGCGTGGAGTCGAAGATCGACGAGAACGGGTTGCCCTGGATGTCGCTCGAGACGATCTCGTCGTCGTTGTACTGCAGGTAGCCGTTCAGACGGCCCTCGGCGGCGGCCTTCGCGTACGCGGCGTTGACCTCGTCGACCGTGAGGTCGTCACGGTCCGTGATGAGGGTCAGGTCGACGATCGAGCCGGTGGGCACCGGCACGCGGTACGACGAGCCGCTGAGCTTGCCGTTCAGCTCCGGGAGGACCAGGCCGATGGCCTTGGCGGCACCGGTCGAGGCCGGAACGATGTTGATCGCGGCGGCGCGGGCGCGACGCAGGTCCTTGTGCGGGCCGTCCTGCAGGTTCTGGTCGGCGGTGTAGGCGTGCGCGGTCATCATGAAGCCGCGGACGATGCCGAACTCGTCGTTGAAGACCTTCGCGAGCGGCGCGAGGCAGTTCGTCGTGCAGGAGGCGTTGGAGATGATGTGGTCGGTCTCCGGGTTGTAGGTCTCCTCGTTGACGCCCATGACGATGGTGGCGTCGTCGCCGGTGGCGGGAGCGGAGATCAGCACCTTCTTGGCGCCGGCCTCGATGTGCTTGCGCGCCAGGTCGGCATTGGTGAAGAAGCCGGTCGACTCGATGACGATGTCGACGCCCAGCTCGCCCCAGGGCAGGTTCGCGGGATCGCGCTCGGCGAAGGCCTTGATGTGGTGGCCGTCGACCGTGATGCTCTCCTCGTCGTAGCTCACGTCCGCGTTGAGCACGCCGCCCACCGAGTCGTACTTCAGCAGATGCGCGAGAGTCTTGTTGTCGGTGAGGTCGTTGACCGCGACGATCTCGAGGTCCGCGCCCTGCTCCAGCGCTGCGCGGAAGTAATTGCGTCCGATGCGGCCGAAGCCGTTGATACCGATCTTGACAGACACGAAAGTCTCCTGGTTCTTACTCAAGGAAGTGCGTGATTCTTGCAGATAACGCGGACAACGGCGTCCTGATGGGCTTTTCGCCCATCAGGACGCCCATCTTTTACGACAGTACCAGCAGTCCGTCCGTCTTTTCGCGCGCTGCAGCGAAGCGCTGAGCCACGTTCTCCCAGTTCGCGATGTTCCAGGCGGCCTTGACGTAGTCGGCCTTGACGTTCAGGTAGTCGAGGTAGAACGCGTGCTCCCACATGTCCAGCTGGAACAGCGGCACGGTGCCCTGCGCGGTGTTGCCCTGCTGGTCGAAGAGCTGCTGGATGATCAGGCGGGCGCCGATCGGATCCCAGCTCAGCACCGACCAGCCCGATCCCTGGATGCCCAGGGCGTTGGCGGTGAAGTGCGCCTGGAACTTCTCGAAGGAGCCGAAGAACTCGTCGATGGCCGCCTTCAGCTCGCCCTCGGGCTGGCCGCCGCCGTTCGGCGACAGGTTGGTCCAGAAGATCGAGTGGTTCACGTGGCCGCCGAGGTTGAACGCGAGGTCCTTCTCGAGCTTGTTCACGTTGGCGAGGTTGCCGGATTCACGGGCCTCGGCGAGCGCCTCGAGCGCCGCGTTCGCTCCGGCGACGTAGGTGGCATGGTGCTTGTCATGGTGCAGCTCCATGATCTTGCCGCTGATGTGCGGCTCGAGCGCCGCGTAGTCGTAGGGAAGGTCGGGCAGCGTGTAGATCGCCATGTCGATGTCATCCAATCCGCGCCGCGCTCGCGGCGCTTGCCGGTCCCCCGAGGCTCGGTGGTGCACACGGGGCGGACGTCATTCATCCTAGTGACGGCAACGCGCGGATCGTCCGGATCCTTCCGGATATGACGGCTTCGCGGGCCCCGCCCCGGCGTGTTTCCACGTGCTGGAACGAAAGCCCGCGAAGAAGGGGATCAGACGTCGAGACCGGCGGGAACGGCCGCCTCGGTGCCGGGGATTCCCTCCGCCTGGGCGCGCTTGTCGGCCATCGCGAGCAGGCGCCGGATCCGGCCGGCCACGGCGTCCTTGGTGAGGGGCGGGTCGGCGTGGTGCCCGAGTTCGTCGAGGCTCGCATCGCGGTGCGCGAGCCGGAGAGCTCCGGCCGTGCGCAGGTGCTCGGGGACGTCGTCGCCGAGGATCTCCAGCGCCCGCTCGACGCGCGCGCAGGCGGCGACCGCGGCCTGCGCAGAGCGGCGCAGGTTCGCGTCGTCGAAGTTGACCAGGCGGTTCACGCCGGCGCGCACCTCGCGGCGCTGGCGCATCTCCTCCCAGGCGGCGGCCGTCTTCGTCGCGCCCATGAGGCTGAGCACGGCGCGGATGCCCTCGGGCTCGCGGATGACCACGCGGGGCATGCCGCGCACCTCGCGGGCCTTCGCGGCGATGCCGATCCGGTGCGCCGCTCCGACGAGGGCCATGGCGGCCTCGGACGACGGGCACGCGACTTCGAGCACGGCGGAGCGGCCCGGCTCGCTCAGCGATCCGGCGGCGAGGAACGCACCGCGCCAGAGGCCGGCGAGCTCCTCGCGGGAGCCCGTGGTGAGTCGGTTCGGCAGGCCGCGCACGGGACGCCGGCGCTGGTCGAGCAGGCCGGTCTGACGCGCGAGCGTCTCCCCCGCGGCGATCACGCGGACCGCGTACTTGGCGCCGTCGTGGCTGGACGCGCCCTGGATCGGCGCGATCTCCGGACGGACGCCGAACAGTTCGGCGAGATCGCGCGCCACCCGGCGCGCGAGGAGCTCCGCGTCGACCTCCGCCTCGACCGCGATGCGGTTGGCGATCTGGTGCAGCCCCCCGGCGAACCTCAGCACCGCCGTCACCTCCGCGACGCGCACCGAGGGCGGTGCGTTCCGGATGCTGACGAGCTCGGCCTTGACGTCGGTGGTGAGTGCCACGGGTCTCCTTCTCACGGGCGGCGCCGGATCTCGGCGCAAGGGATCAGCTTACCCGGCCGATGCGCTGTGCACCCGCCGGGGAGCGTCTCACTCGCGGCCGAGGTCGCGGTGCCGCACGGTCACGGCGACGCCGGGGATCTGGCCGAGACGTGCCGCGAGCTCCTCCACCATCGCGACGGAGCGGTGCTTGCCGCCGGTGCAGCCGATCGCGACCGTGGAGTGGCTCTTGTTCTCGCGCTGGTACCCCTCCAGCACGGGCCGGAGCGCCGTGGTGTACGCGTCCAGGAATTCCTGCGCGCCCTCCCTGGTGAGCACGTAGTCGCGCACCTCCGCGTCCAGGCCGGTGGATCCGCGCAGCTCGTCGATCCAGAACGGGTTGGGCAGGAAGCGCATGTCCGCCACGAGATCGGCGTCCGAGGGCAGCCCGTACTTGAAGCCGAAGCTCATCACGGTGACCTTGTGCCGCGCCGCGCCCTCCTCGGCGAACACCTCGTTGACCTTCGTGGCGAGCTGGTGCACGTTGAAGCTCGAGGTGTCGATGACGATGTCGGCCGCCTCGCGCAGCGGCGCGACCCTGGTGCGCTCGGTGCGGATGCCGTCGAGCAGGGTGCCGTCACCCTGCAGCGGGTGCGGACGCCGGACCGACTCGAAGCGGCGCACGAGCACGTCGTCGGAGGCGTCGAGGAACACGACCTGCACGGATCCGTGTTCGCGCAGCGCTCGAGCCACGCCGGGGAAGCCGTCGAACAGGTCACGACCGCGCACGTCGACCACGGCGGCCACCTTCGGCAGCGCCGCCCCGCCGAGATTGGCGAGATCGAGCAGCGGCCGGAGCATCTGCGGGGGCAGGTTGTCCACGACGTACCAGCCCAGATCCTCGAGCGCGTTCGCGACGGTCGAGCGACCCGCGCCCGACATTCCGGTGACGATCAGGAACTCACCCTGGTCGGCGCTCATGTCTGCTCTCCTCCTCGCTCGCGTCCCAGCCTAGCCAGAAGGCGGGGACGCCGAAGCACCGGAATCGGATCCGGCACCGACCGCGACCGGCGTCGGGGCGGTCTCCCCGGCAGCACCGGCGAGATGGACCCGGATGGCTTCGGCGAGCGCGGGTCCGATCCCCTGCACCTCCTGGATCTCCTCCGCGGTGGCGCGCCGCAGCGCGGCGACGGATCCGAAGTGCCGCAGCAGCGCCTTGATGCGCGCCGCGCCGAGGCCAGGAACCTCACCCAGGATGGACGCGATGTCGCGCTTGCGCCGCTTGCGCTGGTGCGTGATCGCGAATCGGTGCGCCTCGTCGCGCAGCCGTTGCACGAGGTACAGGGCCTCGCTCGTCCGCGGGAGGATGACGGGGTACTCCTCGCCCGGGAGCCACAGCTCCTCGAGTCGCTTCGCGATGCCGCACAGCGCGATGTCCGACCGCCCCGCGTCGCGGAGAGCGCGCGCCGCCGCCTCGACCTGCGGCTTGCCGCCATCGACGATCAGCAGCTGCGGCGGGTAGGCGAAGCGCGGCCTGCGCCGCTCGGTCACGACCAGCTCCTCGCCGTCCTCGCCGATCAGGACGTCTTCGCGCTCCTCCTCTGGTGCGTCGAGGTGTGCGAGGCGCCGCCGCAGCACCTGGTACATCGAGTCGGTGTCATCGGTGGTCTCGGCGATGTTGAAGGAGCGGTACTGATCCTTCCGCGGCAGGCCGTCCTCGAAGACGACCATCGAGGCGACCACGTTCGTGCCGCCCAGATGCGAGATGTCGTAGCACTCGATCCGCAGCGGCGCCTCGTCGAGGCCGAGCGCGTCCTGCAGGTCGGTGAGCGCCTGCGTGCGCGTGGCGTAGTCGCTCGACCGCCGCGTCTTGTGCCGGATGAGCGCCTGCTGGGCGTTGAGCGTCGCGGTGCGCATGAGCTCGGCCCGCTGCCCGCGCTGGGCGACCGCGATCTCGACCTTCTTGCCGCGGCGGTCCCGCAGCCACTGCTCCAGTTCGGCGGAGTCCTCGGGCAGGGACGGCACGAGCACGCGGCGCGGCACCTGATCGCCGCTCGCCTCGCCGTAGACGCGCTGCAGGATCTGGTCGACCAGGTCTGCGCCGGAGATGTCGATCTCCTTGTCGAGCGTGGATGCTCGGACGCCCCGCACCCGGCCGCCCCGGATCACGAAGTGCTGGATCGCCGCCGAGAGCTCGTCCTCGGCGATGCCGAACAGGTCCGCGTC
Source organism: Microbacterium sp. 8M (assembly GCF_902506375.1). Classification (GTDB taxonomy): domain Bacteria; phylum Actinomycetota; class Actinomycetes; order Actinomycetales; family Microbacteriaceae; genus Microbacterium. The sequence goes on along the minus strand of NZ_LR733284.1, from coordinate 1,745,616 downwards.
CTCGTCCTGCGGGAGCACCAGGGCGCTGCGGCCCAGCACGGCGTCGATCGAGGCCAGCCGGTCGCGGTACTTGGCGGCGCTCTCGTAATCCATCGCCGCCGAGGCCTCGTGCATCCGCCGGGTCAGCTCGCGGGTGAACCGCTCGTCGCCGCCCTCCATGAACGCGATGAAGTCGTCGACGATGGCGCGATGCTCGGCGATGGTCACCGTCATCGAGCAGGGTCCGCCGCATTTGCCGATCTGGCCCGGGAAGCACGGCCGGCCGGTCGCCATCGCCTTGCGATAGCTCGCGTCGCTGCACGTGCGGATCGGGAACACCTTGATCATCTGGTCGATCGTGTCGTGGACCGTCCACACCTTCGGGTACGGGCCGAAGTACTTGGCGCCGGGGATCCGCCGGTTGCGCGTGACGATCACCCGCGGCGCCTCGTCGGCCAGCGTGATCGCCATGAACGGGTAGGACTTGTCGTCCTTGTAGCGCACGTTGAACGGCGGATCGAACTCCTTGATCCACATGTACTCGAGCTGCAGCGAGTCGACATCGGTCGGCACCACGGTCCACTCCACGGACGCGGCCGTGGTCACCATCCGACGGGTGCGCTCGTGCAGCGTGCGCAAGGGGGCGAAGTAGTTCGAGAGACGCTGACGCAGGTTCTTCGCCTTGCCCACGTAGAGCACCCGGCCCTGCGCATCGCGGAACCGGTACACCCCGGGGTCGGTGGGGATCTCCCCCGGCCTCGGCTTGTACGGAAGTTCTTCGGCCATCAACCCGCCTTGCGTTCGAGCACCCGCCGCGCACCGGGCCGCGCCCCAGCGGGGGCGGTGCCCAGGATCTCCGCCAGGAACGCCCCGGTGTGGCTGTCGGCGTTGCGCGCGACCTGCTCGGGCGTGCCGGTGGCGATGATCTGGCCTCCGCCGGATCCGCCCTCGGGACCGAGGTCGATCACCCAGTCGGCGGACTTGATGACGTCGAGGTTGTGCTCGATCACGATCACGGTGTTGCCCTTGTCGACGAGCCCGTTGAGCACTTCGAGGAGCTTGCGGACGTCCTCGAAGTGCAGGCCGGTGGTCGGCTCGTCGAGCACGTAGATGGAACGGCCGTTGCTGCGGCGCTGGAGCTCGGTGGCGAGCTTGACGCGCTGCGCCTCGCCGCCGGACAGGGTGGTCGCCGACTGTCCGAGCCGGACGTAGCCGAGACCGACGTCGACCAGCGTCTTCATGTAGCGGTGGATCGCCTGGATCGGCTCGAAGAACTCCGCGGCCTCCTCGATCGGCATCTCCAGCACCTCGGCGATGTTCTTGCCCTTGTAGTGCACGGCGAGGGTGTCGCGGTTGTAGCGCTTGCCGTGGCAGACCTCGCAGTCCACGTACACGTCGGGCAGGAAGTTCATCTCGATCTTGATCGTGCCGTCTCCGGAGCACGCCTCGCAGCGTCCGCCCTTGACGTTGAAGCTGAAGCGCCCGGGCTGGTAACCGCGGACCTTCGCCTCGGGGGTCTCGCTGAACAGCGTGCGGATGCGGTCGAACACGCCCGTATACGTCGCCGGGTTCGACCGCGGCGTGCGGCCGATCGGCGCCTGGTCGACGTGAACGACCTTGTCGAGGTTGTCCAGCCCGGTGACCCGCGTGTGCTTGCCGGGAACGGTGCGCGCGCCGTTGAGCCGCTGCGCGAGCACCCGGTACAGGATGTCGTTCACGAGCGACGACTTGCCGGATCCGCTCACGCCGGTGACGGCGGTGAGCACTCCGAGCGGGAACTCGGCGGTGACGTTGCGGAGGTTGTTCTCCTTCGCCCCGACGACGCTGAGCATGCGCTTGCGGTCGATCCGCCGGCGCTTCTTCGGCGTGACGATCTCGCGGCGGCCGGCGAGATAGTCGCCCGTCATCGAGCCCTTCTCACGCAGCAGGGCGTCATAGGGACCGGAGTGCACCACGAGACCGCCGTTGACGCCGGCGCCGGGGCCGATGTCGACCACCCAGTCCGCCGCCTCGATGGTCTCCTCGTCGTGCTCCACGACGATCAGGGTGTTGCCGAGGTCGCGCAGCGTGAGCAGCGTCTCGATGAGCCGGCGGTTGTCGCGCTGGTGAAGGCCGATGGAGGGCTCGTCGAGCACGTACAGCACGCCGGTGAGCCCGGATCCGATCTGGGTCGCGAGGCGGATGCGCTGCGCCTCGCCGCCGGAGAGCGAGCCGGCGGAGCGGCTGAGGTTCAGATAGGACAGGCCGACCTGCAGCAGGAATTCGAGGCGCAGCCGGATCTCGCGGAGCACCTGCGCCGCGATCTTGGCCTCGCGCGGGCTGAGCTCGAGGCGCTGCATGAAGTCCTGCGCCTCGGCGAGGCTCAGGTGCGAGACCTCGGCGATCGAATGCCCGTGCACGCGCACCGCGAGCACCTCGGGCTTCAGGCGGTCGCCGTTGCACACGGGGCACGGCACCTCGCGCAGGTACTCGCCCCAGCGGCTGCGCTGGGTGTCGCTCTCGGCCTGCTGGTACTGGCGCTCGATGTAGGGCACGACGCCCTCGAAGCCGGACGAGTACCGCATCTCGCGGCCGTACCGGTTCTTCCACTTGACGGTGACCTTGTAGTTCTCCCCGTGCAGCACCGCCTGCTTCACGTCGGAGTGCAGGTCCTGCCACGGGGTGTCGAGGGAGAAGTCGAGGTCTGCCGCGAGCCCCTCGAGCAGGCGCTCATAGTACTGGAAGAGCCCCTTGCCCTGGGTGGTCCACGGGATGATCGCGCCCTCGCGGATCGACAGCGTCTCATCGCCCAGCATGAGATCCACATCCACCGACATCCGGGTGCCGAGGCCGGAGCAGGCGGGACAGGCGCCGAACGGCGCGTTGAACGAGAAGGTGCGGGGCTCGATCTCGGTGAGCGTGATGGGATGCCCGTTGGGGCACGCCAGCTTCTCCGAGAACGACTGCCAGGCGTCGTCGCCCTCCTCGTCCACGAAGTTCACCTGCACGACCCCGCCGGCCAGGCCCAGGGCGGTCTCGACGGAATCGGTGACGCGGCCGAGGATGTCGGGCGCGGCCACGAGGCGGTCCACCACCACGCCGATATCGTGCTTGTAGCTCTTCTTGAGAACCGGCGGCTCGGCGAGCTGGATCAGCTCGCCGTCCACGATCGCGCGCGCATAGCCCTTCGCGCCGAGCTCGCGGAAGAGGTCGACGAACTCGCCCTTCTTCTGGGTGACGACCGGTGCGACGATCTGGTACCGCGTGCGCTCGGGCAGCTCCATGAGCTGATCCGCGATCTGCTGCACCGTCTGGCGCTGGATCCGCTCCCCGCACTGCGGGCAGTGCGGCACGCCGATGCGCGCCCAGAGCAGGCGCATGTAGTCGTAGATCTCGGTGATCGTGCCCACGGTGGAGCGCGGGTTGCGGTTCGTCGACTTCTGGTCGATCGAGACCGCGGGGCTCAGCCCCTCGATGAAATCGACGTCCGGGCGGTCGACCTGTCCGAGGAACTGACGCGCGTAGGCGCTCAGCGATTCGACGTAGCGGCGCTGTCCCTCGGCGAAGATCGTGTCGAACGCGAGGCTGGACTTGCCGGAGCCGGAGAGGCCCGTGAAGACGACGAGGGAGTCGCGCGGGATCTCGAGGTCGACGTTGCGGAGGTTGTGGACACGAGCGCCTCGGACGCTGAGTCTTCCGGGGCTGGTTACGGGTACGATCGGCACCCGTCAAGTCTAGAAGCGGCCTCGGACATTGGCTCCGGACCCCGGGTCCGCAGCGCTCTGCCACGCCCGCCGTCGGTGTTCGATCCGGGTGCGTCAGAGTTCGACGGCGCCGGCGAACCGGGTCAGGGCGTCCCGGACGGCCTCCACCTCCGGCACGCTCATGCCGAGGCGCGCCATCACCTGCCGGGGCACGTCCAGCGCCGCCTGGCGCAGGTCGGCGCCCTTCGCGGTGAGCGCGATGTCGAGCCGGCGCTCGTCCGCGCTGCTGCGGCGCCGCTCGATCAGCCCGTCCCCCTCCAGCCGCTTGACCAGGGGCGACGCGGTCGCCGGCTCCATGGCCAGGGCGGCGGCGAGATCGCCGAGCGAGCGCGGCGACTGCTCCCACAGCGCCAGCATGGCGAGGTACTGCGGATGCGTGAGCCCGAGCGGTTCGAGGATCGGGCGGTAGACGGCCACGACGTTGCGCGCGGCCGTCACCAGTGCGAAGCACAGCTGCTTGTCCAAGCGGAGCAGGTCGTCGGCGGAGGTCTCACTCACATCCTGATGTTATCAACGGCCTAATCGTTAGTACACTAAGCATCATGGTGAACGCATCCACTGAGCGCCCGTCGCTCCGTCAGCGCATCCGCGAGGCCGGCGGCCTCTACGCCTGGATCAACACGACCCTCATCCGGTTCGCGGGCCCGGCATCGGTCGGCCCATACGAGTCGACGCCCCCGCCGTCCGCCGCCGAGCGGGCTCAGCGCGGCTGCCCCCTGTGCGGCGCCCCGATGACGGCGCACGAGATCGACCGCAGCGGGCCGAAGCCGCTCGTGCACTGCCCCTGAGGGCTCGCGTCCCGTCGCACACACACGGCGCACCCGGGTACACCCTGACGGCGACCGGCGCGACCGGTGCGGTCAGACGGTCTCCGCGTCCTCCCGGGCGAGGTCGATCCACCCCATGAGGGCTGCGTCATCGGCGACGGCGTCTGCGGAGACGTCGAGCCAGTTCTCGCTCATGGTCCGCGCGCCCATCACCGCGCGGGACACCCCTGGCTCCGTGAGCAGCGCCGCCGCGCGTTCCGCCGTGACACGCACGAGGAGCGTTCCGCCCTTGCGCGCGCCGACGAGGATCCGCCCGTCGGCGAGGAATGCCCGGCTGCCGAACATGGCGCGCTCCTCGATCTCGCCGTCGCCGCCGAGCAGCGCACGGATCCGGTCCGCAAGCTCCACCACCGATGCGTCCGCCATGTCCTCTTCCGCTCCCTCGGCCGCAGCTCAGACGCACGCCTCAGGCGTGTCCGGCGCGCTCCATGGCCCGCAGCTCCTTCTTCAGGTCCTGCACCTCATCCCGCAGTCTCGCCGCCAGCTCGAACTTCAGCTCCCCGGCGGCCGCGAGCATCTGCGCCGACAGGTCCGCGATCGTCTCCTCGAGCTGCACGGCGCCCTCCGCGGCGATGCCCTCACGGCGCAGGTTCGGCGTCGGCGACTTGCCGCGACCCGACTTCGTGCGCTTGGCCAGCAGCTCCGCGGTGTCGGCGCCCTCGCGAGCGAGCACGTCGGTGATGTCCGCGATCCTCTTGCGCAGCGGCTGCGGATCGATCCCGTTCGCGGTGTTGTACGCGATCTGCTTCTCGCGGCGCCGCTCGGTCTCCTCGATCGCCTTCGCCATAGAGTCGGTGACCGTGTCGGCGTACATGTGCACCTGACCCGAGACGTTGCGGGCCGCGCGCCCGATCGTCTGGATCAGGGACGTGCCGCTGCGCAGGAAGCCCTCCTTGTCGGCGTCGAGGATCGCGACCAGCGAGACCTCCGGCAGGTCGAGACCCTCACGGAGCAGGTTGATGCCGACGAGGACGTCGTAGACACCGGCCCGGAGCTCGGTCAGCAGTTCGACGCGGCGCAGGGTGTCGACGTCCGAGTGCAGATAGCGCACCTTGACGCCGTGCTCCCCGAGGAAGTCGGTGAGCTCTTCGGCCATCTTCTTCGTGAGCGTGGTGACCAGCACGCGCTCATCGCGCGCGACGCGGATCCGGATCTCCTCGAGCAGGTCGTCGATCTGCCCCTTCGACGGCTTCACGACGATCTCGGGATCCACCAGGCCCGTCGGGCGGATGATCTGCTCCACGACCCCGTCCGCGATGCCCATCTCGTACTTGCCCGGGGTGGCGGACAGATAGACGGTCTGACCGATCCGCTTGGTGAACTCGTCCCAGCGCAGCGGCCGGTTGTCGAGAGCGCTCGGCAGTCGGAATCCGTGATCGACGAGCGTGCGCTTGCGCGAGGCGTCGCCCTCGTACATGGCGCCGATCTGCGGCACCGTCACGTGCGACTCGTCGATGACCAGCAGGAAGTCGTCGGGGAAGAAGTCCAGCAGCGTGTGAGGGGGCTCCCCGGCCTGGCGGCCGTCCATGTGCCGCGAGTAGTTCTCGATGCCCGAGCAGAACCCGAGCTGCTGCAGCATCTCGAGGTCGAACGTCGTGCGCATCCGCAGCCGCTGCGCCTCCAGCAGCTTGCCCTGGCGCTCGAGCTCGGCGAGCCGCTCCGCGAGCTCCTCCTCGATCTGGCCGATCGCCCGCTGCACGACATCGGTGCCGGCGACGTAGTGCGAGGCCGGGAAGATCGGAACGGAGTCGAGCTTCGCGATCACCTCGCCCGTGAGCGGGTGCAGCGAGTACAGCGCCTCGATCTCGTCGCCGAACAGCTCGATGCGGATCGCGTGCTCCTCGTAGACCGGGATGATCTCGATCGTGTCGCCGCGCACCCGGAAGTTGCCGCGCGAGAAGTCGACGTCGTTGCGGTTGTACTGCATGGCGATGAACTGCCGGATGAGTGCGTCGCGGTCGTAGCGCTCCCCCACCTGCAGTGCGACCATCGCGCGCAGGTACTCCTCGGGGGCGCCGAGGCCGTAGATGCAGGACACCGTCGAGACCACGACCACGTCGCGACGGCTGAGCAGCGAGTTGGTCGTGGAGTGGCGCAGGCGCTCGACCTCGGCGTTGACCGAGGAGTCCTTCTCGATGAAGGTGTCCGTCTGCGGCACGTACGCCTCGGGCTGGTAGTAGTCGTAGTACGAGACGAAGTACTCGACCGCGTTGTGCGGCAGGAGCTCGCGGAACTCGTTCGCGAGCTGCGCGGCGAGCGTCTTGTTGTGGGCGAGCACGAGCGTGGGCCGCTGCACCTGCTCGATGAGCCAGGCCGTGGTGGCGGACTTCCCGGTTCCGGTGGCGCCGAGCAGCACCACGTCGGTCTCGCCCGCGTTGATGCGGGCGGCGAGTTCGGCGATCGCCTGCGGCTGATCACCGGCGGGCGCGTACTCCGAGACGACTTCGAACGGCCGGACCGAACGTGTGGGTTGCATGCCTACCAGCGTAGGCGGGGGCACGGACATCGGGCTCGGATCCCGCTGGGCGCGGACGACCGAGGCCGGCCTCCTCCTCCGGCGCCCTACAGTGGTGCCGTGATCGAGTTCGTGATCGGATCCAGCCTCGCCGCCGCCGCGGGGCTGAACGCGTGGATCCCGCTGTTCCTGCTCGGCCTCGCCGCCCGGCTGCTGCCGGCCGTCGCCCTCCTCGCGGGATGGACCTGGCTGAGCAGCGACCTCGCGCTCTGGGTCATCGGCATCCTGCTGGTGCTGGAGATCGTCGCCGACAAGATCCCCGCTCTCGATTCGCTGAACGACATCGTGCACAGCGTGGTGCGGCCGGCCGCCGGGGGCATCGCGTTCGGCGCGGGTGCGAGCGCCCGGACGGTCGCCGTCGACGATCCGGGGACCTTCTTCTCGACGCACACCTGGATCCCCATCGCGGCGGGGATCCTGATCGCGTTGGCCGTTCACGTCGTCAAGGCGACCGGCCGGGTCGCCGCGAACACGGCGACCGCCGGAATGGCAGCGCCGGCCTTGAGCACCGCCGAGGACGTGGCCTCGTTCGTGCTCGCTGCGACGGCGATCGTGGTGCCGATCGTCGCCGGGGCGCTCCTGCTCGGACTGATCCTCGCCGTGGTCGCGCTGGTGCGTCGGCGCGCCCGACGCCGGCGGGCAGCGTCGGCCGGGGACTAGGCCTTCGCGGTCCAGACGTACGGCGTGGTCGTGGTGGCCCGCAGCATGCCCGCGCGCTCCAGGATCGGCCGGGAGAACTCCGTCGAGTCGGAGTGCAGATAGCGCAGCCCCCGGGCCAGTGCAGCCTGAGCACGCTTTGCGGTGAGCGCGCGGTAGACGCCGCGCCCTCGCCACTGCGGAACAGTGGCACCGCCCCAGATCCCCGCGAACTCCGTGCCCGCGACGGGTTCCAGGCGCCCTGCGCTGATCACGCGCCCTTCCGCCTCGGCCACCCAGAGCAGCACGTCCTCGCCCGCCGCCAGACGCGCGATCGTGTGCTCGGCTCTGGCGTCGCCGTCGTCGTGGCCGAACACCGCGGCCTGCATCCGCTCCATCGCCCGGATGTCCTGCGCGTCTCGGATCTCACGCAGCACGACGCCGTCGGGCAACGGCACGTCGGACGCCAGGAGCGCGGCGTCGCCGAGCATCACGGACTCCCTCTCCTCCGGCTCGAACCCCGCGTCGCGCAGCGCGGCCTCGAGTCCCGGCGCGATGTCGTGCCCGCGGGTCTTCCACTCCGCGGTGCGCACGTCCGGGATCGCCGCGAAATGCGCCCGCACCTGATTCACGAGCGAGCGGACCCGCCGCTCGCCGAGACCGGCGAGATCGCGGTAACTCGCGAAGCCCTCACCGCCGGGGAACACGCCCACCGCAACCGGGCCGATCTCGCGCACGTCCCGCGCACCCCGTAGCTCGGCCACCCCGCGCAGCTGTGCGTCGTACGCGGCCAGCAGACCGGTCATCGCGCTCCCCCGGACCGCAGCCGCCGCCAGAGGTCGTCCGTCTGCCTGAGGGTGTCGTCGAGGCTCCCGGAGGTGTCGATGACCACGTCGGCGATGGCGCGGCGCTGCTCATCGGGCACCTGGGAGGCGATGCGCTTGCGCGCCTCCTCCCGGTCCAGGCCGCGCTCCCGCACCAGCCGCTCTTCCCGGACGGCGACGGGGGCGTCCGCCACCACGACGAGATCCCAGGGGTCGTCCACTCTCGCCTCCACCAGCAGCGGGACGTCGTAGACGACCACGGCCGTCGGGTCTGCATCGAGCGCAGCCACGAAGCGACGCTGGGACTCGGCCTTGACCGCAGGGTGCACGATCGCGTTCAGCCGGCCGAGCGCCTCGGGATCGCCGAAAACCCGCCCGGCGAGAGCGGCACGATCCAGCTCCCCGTCGGGGCGGAGCACCTCGGGCCCGAACTCCGCGGCGATGCGATCGAGCACGGGCGAGCCGGCCGCTTGCACGTCCCGCACGATCCTGTCCGCGTCGATGATGACGGCGCCGTGCTCGGCGAGCCGGGCCGCGATCGTGGATTTGCCCGACGCGATTCCGCCGGTCAGTGCGATGAGGGGCATGGTGTCAGTCTTGCATGTACCGTGAGGGTGCCCGCGCCGGCCGACACGGCTCCCGGCCTCAGGCGCGGGACGGATCCGCTGCGCGCAGCGCGATCCCGGCCGCCAGCGCGGCCAGGGCGCACATCCCGACCACGATCAGTGCGAACCAGGTCCAGCCCCCGACGCCGAAGACCACCCCCAGCGCCCACCCGAACAGGCTGGAGCCGGCGTAGTACGCGAAGTAGTAGAGCGATGAGGCCTGGGCCCTGCTCTCCGGCTCGGACGCGACCGGCGTCCACCCCGACGCGACGGCGTGCGCCCCGAAGAAGCCCGCCGTGAACAGCAGCAGGCCCGCGAGCACGGCGATGGTGTCAGCCGTCAGCAGGAGCAGCGCACCCGCGGCCATCACGGCGATCGCCGCCAGCAGCACCGGATACCGCCCGGCGCGGGAGGCGAGCACCCCCGCCCACGGCGACGACACGGTGCCCGCGAGATACGCGAGGAACAGCAGCGTCACCAGCCACGTCGGCAGGGCGAACGGCGGTGCGGCGAGGTGGAAGCCCAGGTAGTTGTAGACCGCGACGAAGGCGCCCATCAAGAGGAACGCCTGCGCGTAGAGCGCGAGCTGGCGAGGCGACCGCAGCAGTCCGAGCAGACGCGCCAGGACGCCGGCGCCCTGCCTGCCTCGAGCGCGCAGCGGCACGAAGCCGTGCGACCGCGGTGCGAGCCACAGGAACAGCGCCGCCGCCACGGCGCAGAGCGCGGTCGCTGTCCACATGCCGGCGCGCCAGCCCGCACCCTCGGCCACGAGCCCCGCCACGATCCGGCCGGCGAGCCCGCCGACCGTCGTCCCGGCGATGTAGCTGCCGGCCGCCGCAGCGGCGTGGCGCGGCCCCACCTCCTCGGCGAGGTACGCGAGCGCCACGGCGGGGACCGCGCCGAGTGCCACACCCTCCGCTCCCCGGAGCGCGAGCAGCGGGACGACGCCGCCGGCGAACGGGGCGAGCAACCCCAGGACGGTCGCCGCGATCACGCCGACAGCCATCGCCGGCACCCGTCCGACGCGGTCGGCGACCACCGACCAGCCGATGACCGAGGCCGCGAGGCCGAGCGTCGCCGCCGAGACGCTCAGAGCCGCCATCGCCGGAGAGACCGCCAGGTCGCGGGCCAGCAGGGGCAGCACGGCCTGCGGCGCATACAGCTGCGCGAACGTCGCGACCCCGGCGAAGAACAGGCCGAGGATGAGCCGCCGGTACTCCGCGGAACCGGGCACGTGGCCGCTGAAGCTCACCGCACCGGGATCCGTGCGCGCCTGCCGGGACGGGGACGCAGGCGGAGCGGATCCATGCCCCCATCCTCACATGTCCGCACACGTCCGCGGCCCCGGCCGGCGCGCCAGGGCGGCGCAGACGCGGAACGGGCCGCCACCCGCCCGAAGGCGAGGTGACGGCCCGTTCTGTGAAGCGCTACTTACGCGTTGCCGCCCGAGAGCTTCTCGCGCAGAGCGGCGAGAGCCTCGTCGTCGGCCAGCGTGCCGGCACCGGCGGAGTCGCTCGAGAACGACTGCGCACCCGCGAAGTCGTCGCCCGCGGCGGCCTCGGCCTCGGCGGCCTTGAGCACCTGAGCCTTGTGCGCCTCCCAGCGTGCCTGGGCAGCCGCGTACTCCTGCTCCCATGCCTCGCGCTGGGCGTCGAAGCCTTCCTTCCACGCACCGGTCTCGGCGTCGAAGCCCTCCGGGTACTTGTACTCGCCGTTCTCGTCGTACTCGGCGAGCATGCCGTACAGGGCCGGGTCGAACTCGGTGCCGTACGGGTCGACCGACTCGTTGGCCTGCTTCAGCGAGAGCGAGATGCGGCGACGCTCGAGGTCGATGTCGATGACCTTGACGAAGACCTCCTCGCCCACCGAGACGACCTGCTCGGCCAGCTCGACGTGCTTGCTCGACAGCTCGGAGATGTGCACGAGGCCCTCGATGCCGTCCGCGACACGCACGAACGCACCGAACGGAACGAGCTTGGTGACCTTGCCCGGGGTGACCTGGCCGATGGCGTGGGTGCGGGCGAAGACCTGCCACGGGTCCTCCTGCGTCGCCTTCAGCGACAGGGAGACGCGCTCGCGGTCGAGGTCGACCTCGAGGATCTCGACGGTGACCTCCTGGCCCACCTCGACGACCTCGGAGGCGTGCTCGATGTGCTTCCAAGACAGCTCGGAGACGTGCACGAGGCCGTCCACGCCGCCGAGGTCGACGAACGCACCGAAGTTGACGATCGAGGACACGACGCCCTTGCGGACCTGGCCCTTGTGCAGGTTGTTGAGGAACGTGGTGCGCGACTCGGACTGCGTCTGCTCGAGCAGGGCGCGGCGCGAGAGGACCACGTTGTTGCGGTTCTTGTCGAGCTCGAGGATCTTGGCCTCGAGCTCCTGGCCGAGGTACGGCGTGAGGTCGCGGACGCGGCGCAGCTCGATGAGCGAGGCCGGCAGGAAGCCGCGGAGGCCGATGTCGACGATGAGTCCACCCTTGACGACCTCGATGACCTGACCGGTGACGACGCCGTCGTTCTCCTTGATCTTCTCCACGTCGCCCCAGGCGCGCTCGTACTGGGCGCGCTTCTTGGACAGGATCAGACGGCCTTCCTTGTCCTCCTTCTGGAGAACGAGGGCCTCGACCTGGTCGCCGACGGAGACGACCTCGTTGGGGTCGACGTCGTGCTTGATGCTCAGCTCGCGCGAGGGGATGACGCCCTCGGTCTTGTAGCCGACGTCGAGCAGCACCTCGTCGCGGTCGATCTTGACGATCGTGCCCTCGATGATGTCGCCGTCGTTGAAGAACTTCAGGGTCTTCTCGACCGCAGCCAGGAAGTCCTCGGCAGATCCGATGTCGTTGATCGCGACCTGCTTGGTGGCCGGGGCGGCCGTTGCGGTAGTCATGTAGTGGGTTGTCCTTGTTGATGGATACTCGGGCCGCGACGCGCGCTCCTCGCGGAGCACAGGATCGCATCGCGGCGAAATGGATGTGTGTTGTTCGTCACGCACGCGCGAGGGAGCCCCCACGGGTGACACTTCATGCTATCAGGTCGCCGAGAGCGCCGGAAACCGCACTGCACGGTGATGCATTGCACGGTGATGCGGGCGCTCCCGATGCCGGCAGCACCCTGACTGCAACATCGGCGCCCCGTCCGATGTTCCCGCTGCGGACGCCGCCCTGCGGCCCTGCTCGCCTGCCGCGCCGCTCCCGCCTGGCAGACTGAGGGCATGACCGACGCCGCGCCGAAGCTGCTCCTGCTCGACACCGCCAGCCTGTACTTCCGCGCGTTCTACGGAGTGCCCGACACCGTGAAGGCGCCGGACGGCACCTCGGTGAACGCGGCCCGCGGCCTGCTCGACATGATCGCGAAGCTCGTCGGCGCGTATCGCCCGACGCATCTCGTGGCGTGCTGGGACGACGACTGGCGCCCCCAGTGGCGCGTCGACCTCATCCCCAGCTACAAGGCGCACCGCGTCGTCGAGGTCGTGCCGGGCGGGGCGGACATCGAGGAGGTCCCGGATCCGCTCGAGGAGCAGATCCCGATCATCCGCGAGGCGCTCGGTGCGCTGCGGATCCCGATCATCGGCGTCGCCGAGCACGAGGCCGACGACGTGATCGGCACGCTCGCCACCATCGCCGAGATGCCGGTCGACATCGTCACCGGCGACCGCGACCTCTTCCAGCTCGTCGATGACAGCCGCGGCGTCCGCGTCATCTACACGGCGCGCGGGATGAGCAACCTCGAGACCGTCACCGACGAGACGGTCGTCGCCAAGTACGGCGTGCTGCCGAGCCAGTACGCCGACTTCGCGACCATGCGCGGTGATGCATCGGACGGCCTGCCGGGCGTCGCCGGTGTGGGTGAGAAGACGGCCGCGAACCTGCTCGCGGTGCACGGCGACCTCCCCGCGATCCGCGCCGCCGCCGCGACGGCCACCGGCATGTCGGGCGGCGTCGCGAACAAGATCCTCGCGGCGTCCGACTACCTCGATGTGGCACCGACGGTGGTGCGCGTCGCGACGGCCCTGCCCATCGCCGTCCCCGAGCAGCGCCTGCGCCCTCTCGACGCCGCGGAGACGGCCACGGCGGTGGCCGTCTCCGAGCGCTGGAACCTCGGCACCTCCATGGCCCGCGCCCTCGAGGCGCTGAGCCGCACGGCCTGAGCAGCCCCGGTGGCTGCAGCCGTCGAGCGCGCCGCTCCGGTGCGACGGCAGCGGCGGGTCAGCCCGCCCAGCGCCGCAGCCGCTCCAGGCCCCAGGTCGTGACGATCCGCTCGGCCGGCACGCCGGCCCGCTCCGCACGCAGCGCCCCGTGGTCCAGCAGCGACAGCTGTCCCGGCGCGTGCGCGTCTGAGTCGATCGAGAAGAGGCAACCCGCCTCGAGCGCGACCGCGATGAGCTCGTCGGGCGGATCCTGGCGCTCCGGCCGGGAATTGATCTCGACCGCGACGGCGTGCTCGGCGCAGGCGTCGAACACCGCGCGCGCGTCGAACCTCGACGGAGGCCGCGTGCCCCGCTCCCCCTGCACCAGCCGTCCGGTCACGTGACCGAGCACGCTCACACGCGGATCCGAGACGGCCCTGATCATGCGCTTCGTCATCGGCCCCGGCTCCATGCTCAGCTTCGAATGCACGGAGGCGACCACCACATCGAGCTCCGCGAGCAGTTCGTCCTCCTGATCGAGGCGCCCGTCTTCGAGGATGTCCACCTCGATCCCCGCGAGCAGCGTCAGTCCGTCCCCGCTGAGCGCGCGCACCTCGGGGATCTGGGTGCGCAGCCGCTCCGGGCTCAGCCCGCGCGCGACCCGCAGCCGCGGCGAGTGGTCGGTGATGGCGAGGTACTCGTGCCCCAGGGCGCGCGCCGCATCCGCCATCGCCGCGATCGGGGTCGTCCCGTCCGACCACTCCGTGTGGGCGTGCAGATCGCCGCGCAGCCGCGGACGCAGCTCGGACACGATCTCGGGCTCGACCTCGCCACGGAGCTCGACCAGATACGACGGCGTCTCACCCGCCAGCGCCTGTCGGATCACCTCGAACGTCGAGGCGCCGATCCCCTTCGCCTGCTGGATGCGCCCCAGATCCCTCTGCGCGTCCTCCGGAAGGCCCTCGTACGCGGCTGCCGCCGTGCGGAACGCCTTGGCCCGATACCTCGACGCGCGCTCGCGCTCGAGCAGCCGCGCGATCTCGAGCAGCGCCTCCTGCGGGTCCATGCCGGCCTCCGACCTCAGCTCGCCGCGAGCTCCCGGGACGCCGCCACCCAGGCATCCAGCTTCGCCAGGGCGCTGCCGTCGTCCACGACGGCCTCGGCGCGCGCGAGCGCCTCGCGCAGGCGCTGCACGATCGGCACCTGAGCCTGCGCCGCATCGTGCGAGAGCTCGTAGGCGACGATGCCCGCCGCCGCGTTGAGCAGCACGATGTCGCGCACCGCTCCCCGCTCGCCCTCGAGCGTGCGCCGCAGCACTCCGGCGTTGTGCTCGGGCGAGCCGCCGATGAGGTCGCCGAGGTCCGCGAGCGGGATGCCGAGGTCGCGCGGATCCAGATCGTGCTCGTGGATGTCGCCGCGGGTGACCTCCCAGATGCGGCTGTGACCGGTGGTGGTCAGCTCGTCGAGCCCGTCGTCCCCGCGGAACACGAGCGCCGTGGCGCCCCGGGTGCGGAACACGCCCGTGATGAGGGGCACGCGGTCGAGCTGGGCGACGCCGACGGCGTTCGCCTCGGCGCGCGCGGGATTGCAGAGGGGCCCGAGCATGTTGAACACCGTCGGCACGCCGAGCTCGCCCCGGACCGCGGCTGCGTTCTTGAAGCCGGGGTGGAACGCGCCCGCCCAGGCGAACGTGATGCCCGTGCGGTCGAGGATCTCCGCGACGGCCTGCGGATCCAGCGTCAGCTGCAGCCCCAGCGCGCCGAGCACGTCCGAGGAGCCTGACGAGGAGCTCGCCGCGCGGTTGCCGTGCTTGACGACGGGGACCCCGGTCGCGCCGATGATGATCGCGGCGGTCGTCGACACGTTCACCGTGCCGACCCGGTCGCCGCCGGTCCCGACGATGTCGAGCACGTCCGTGGAGACGGGCAGCGGCACCGCGGCTTCGAGGATCGCGTCGCGGAATCCGACGACCTCGTCGATGGTCTCGCCCTTCGCGCGCAGGCCGACGAGGAACCCGGCCAGCTGGGCGTCCGTCGCCTGGCCGCGCATCACCTGACGCATCGCCCACGTGGACTCGTAGACGCTCAGATCGCGTCCGGCGAGCAGGGTGGAGAGGACATCGGGCCAGGTCAGAGCTTCCGCCATGCCAGCGATCCTATCGATGTGATGCAGTCGTGACCGCCGCACCCAGGTGCGGTCCCTGCCGCGCAACCCCGCGGCTCTCAGGGGATTCGCGGCGGGTTCCGAGGTCGCACCGAGCCTGAGACGAGCTGAACCGCCGTGGCCGGTGCGACAATCGCCGTCGCGGATCGGCCATAATGGACGGGTGACGACCTCAGCGACGTATGCCCCGGCGGCGAGAACGATCAAGCGCCCCAACCCGGTGGCTGTGGGAACCATTGTCTGGCTCGGCAGTGAGGTGATGTTCTTCGCGGGACTCTTCGCGATCTACTTCACCCTGCGCAGCACCTCTCCGGAGCTCTGGGCCGCGCGCACCGAGCACCTGAACGTGCCGTTCGCCGCGATCAACACCCTGGTCCTGGTGGCGTCCTCGTTCACCTGCCAGATGGGCGTGTTCGCCGCGGAGCGCATGCAGCCGTACACCGCCGTGAACGACAAGGGCCGCAAGCGCTGGGGCATGGTCCCGTGGTTCTGGCTGACCTTCATCATGGGCGCGTTCTTCGTGTCCGGCCAGGTGTGGGAGTACTCGCAGCTCGTCGCGGAGGGCATGCCGATCTCGGCCGACTCGTACGCGTCGGCGTTCTACATCACCACCGGCTTCCACGCGCTGCACGTCACCGGCGGCCTGGTCGCGTTCCTGCTGACCCTCGGCCGCGCCTTCGCCGTCAAGAACTTCACGCACAAGGAGGCGACGACCGCGATCGTGGTGTCCTACTACTGGCACTTCGTCGACGTCGTCTGGATCGTGCTGTTCTTCGTCATCTATTTCCTCAAGTAAGAAGCGGAGCGGATTCCCGACATGGCACGTGAGAAGAAGCGCCGTACCGGCCGTCGCAGCCCCCTGGCCGCGGCCGCACTGATCGGCGCAGGCCTGATGATCACCGGCGGCGTGTACGCGGGTGCGAGCGCGGCGTTCGCCGCCACCCAGCCGGCGTCCGTCACCGCCGAGGTCTCGACCGAGGACGGCCAGAAGCTGTTCCAGGCGAACTGCGCGACGTGCCACGGCATGAACCTGCAGGGCACCTCGACCGGCCCGAGCCTCTACGGCGTCGGCGAGCTGGCCGTGGAGTTCCAGATGTCCACGGGCCGCATGCCGCTGCAGATGCAGGGTCCGCAGGCCCCGCAGAAGCACCCTCAATTCACCGAGGAGCAGATCAAGAACGTCGCGGCGTGGGTGCAGTCGGTGGCTCCCGGCCCGACCTACCCCGAGGAGAAGATCCTCGACGGCAAGGGCGACGTGGCGCACGGCGCCGAGCTCTTCCGGATCAACTGCGCGATGTGCCACAACGTCGCCGGCGCCGGTGGCGCCCTGACCGAGGGCAAGTACGCCCCCGGCCTGATGAAGACCAGCGCCCTGCACATGTATGCGGCCATGGTCACCGGTCCTCAGAACATGCCGGTCTTCGGCAACATGAACCTGACGCCCGAGGACAAGCGCGACATCATCTCCGCGCTGCTCTTCCAGCAGAAGGCGACGCAGGTGGGCGGTATGGATCTCGGATCCCTCGGCCCCGTCTCGGAGGGCCTGTTCATCTGGATCTTCGGCATCGGCGCACTCGTCGCCATCACCGTGTGGATCACGGCGAAGTCCAACTGACGCCGGCATATCGAAGAACGTACGAGGAGAACCATGGCACACGACGACCCGCACGCTCTTGACCGGACCTATCAGGCACCGGCCGGGCTGAGCGTCGACGTCAGCGACCCCGCGCAGAACCCGGGGCTGCCCCCGCACCGCGAGCGCATCACCGATCAGGACCCGAAGGCCATGAAGGCCGCGGTCCGCACGGTCTACACGCTCTTCTACCTCTCCCTCGCGGGCAGCATCTGGGCGGTCGCCGCCTACATGCTCTTCCCGATCGAGAGCGGCTCGCTCGTCGATGTGCGATACAACAACCTGTTCATCGGCCTCGGCATCGCCCTCGCCCTGCTCGCCCTCGGCCTCGGTGGCATCCACTGGTCGAAGGCTGTCATGGCCGACCACGAGCACGTCGAGTACCGCCACCCCACCCGCGGCCGGGACTCGACCCGCGAGGC
Organism: Microbacterium sp. 8M; assembly: GCF_902506375.1. Taxonomy (GTDB): domain Bacteria; phylum Actinomycetota; class Actinomycetes; order Actinomycetales; family Microbacteriaceae; genus Microbacterium. Next base: position 1,728,141 of record NZ_LR733284.1, on the reverse strand, counting down.
CGCCATCAAGGCGTTCGCCGACGCGAACGAGGAGTCCGGGTTCGGTCGTCGCGTGATGATCCGCAACTCCCTCATCGCCGCCGTCGTGGCCTCTGTGGTCCCCGGACTCGCGCTGTTCCGCGGGCTCGCCCCGCAGGACACCCCCGAGGACCCCATCGCCGGTCAGCCGGTCAAGCTGCTCCAGCACACCATGTGGAAGAAGGGCATGCGCCTGGCGCACGACCCCGACGGCACTCCGATCCGCGCCGCGGACATCACCATCGGCTCCGCCGTTCACGTGATCCCGGAGGAGCTCAGCAAGCTGGGGCACGAGGAGGGCTACCTCGAGCAGAAGGCCAAGGCCATCGTCCTGCTCATGCGCCTGCTCCCCGAGCAGCTCATCGAGAGCGAGGAGCGCAAGAGCTGGTCGTACGACGGCATCGTCGCGTACTCCAAGGTCTGCACCCACGTCGGCTGCCCGGTCGCGCTCTACGAGCAGCAGACCCACCACCTGCTCTGCCCGTGCCACCAGTCGCAGTTCGACGTCACGGAGCACGCCAAGGTCATCTTCGGCCCGGCCGCCCGCCCGCTGCCGCAGCTGCCGATCACGGTCGACGATGAGGGCTACCTCATCGCGCAGAGCGATTTCCACGAACCCGTCGGTCCGAGCTTCTGGGAGCGTCATTGAGCACCGCAACTGTTACCGAGCCGAAGTCCTCGGAGAAGCCCTCGGAGGCGCCTCTGGGCGGCCGATTCGTCGGCGGCCTCTCCAACTACATCGATGAGCGGACGAGCCTCTCCGGCTTCGTCAAGGAGCTCGGCCGGAAGATCTTCCCGGATCACTGGTCGTTCATGCTCGGCGAGATCGCGCTGTGGAGCTTCGTGGTCGTGCTGCTCTCCGGCACGTTCCTCACGTTCTTCTTCCAGGCATCGATGGTTCCGACGCACTACACCGGTGCCTACCCCCCGATGCGCGGCGTGGAGATGTCCGCGGCCCTCGACTCCACCCTGCGGATCTCCTTCGACATCCGCGGCGGCCTGCTCGTCCGTCAGATCCACCACTGGGCGGCGCTGACGTTCGTGGCCGGCATCGGCGTGCACATGCTCCGGGTGTTCTTCACCGGCGCGTTCCGCAAGCCGCGCGAGCTGAATTGGGTCATCGGATTCGTCCTCTTCATCCTGGCCATGGCGGAGGGCTTCACCGGCTACTCGCTCCCCGACGACCTGCTCTCGGGCAACGGTCTGCGCATCATCGACGGCATGATCAAGGGCCTCCCCCTGATCGGCACCTGGACCTCGTTCATGCTCTTCGGCGGCGAGTTCCCGGGCGACCAGATCGTGGGGCGCCTGTACACGCTGCACATCCTCATCCTGCCGCTGCTGGTCATCGGCCTGGTGGTGCTGCACCTGATGCTCATGGTCATCAACAAGCACACCCAGTTCGCCGGCCCCGGCCGCGAGGAGGACAACGTCGTCGGCTACCCGATGATGCCGATCTACATGTCGAAGATGGGCGGCTTCCTGTTCATCACCTTCGGCGTGGTGGTCCTCATCGCCTCGCTGTTCCAGATCAACCCGATCTGGAACTACGGACCGTACGACCCCTCCCCCGTGTCGGCGGGTACGCAGCCCGACTGGTACATCGGCTTCGCGGACGGCGCGCTGCGTCTGGCTCCGTCGAACCTCGACGTGGTCTTCCTCGACCACACCTGGTCGTTCGGGATCATCATCCCTGTGCTGGTCCTGGGCCTGTTCATCGTGCTCGTCGCGGTGTACCCGTTCATCGAGGCGTGGATCACCGGAGACAAGCGCGAGCACCACATCGCTCAGCGCCCGCGCACCTCGGCGACCCGCACCGCGATCGGCGTCGCCGGCGTGATCTTCTACGCCACGCTGTGGGCAGCGGCATCGTCCGACCTCATCGCGACGCACTTCTCGCTCACGATGGAGGGTGTCATCCACACGCTCCAGGTGACGCTCTTCCTCGGCCCGGTGCTCGGCTACTTCGTCACGAAGCGGATCTGCATCGCCCTGCAGAAGAAGGACCGCGAGATCGTCCTGCACGGCTACGAGTCCGGCCGCATCGTCCGCCTCCCCGGAGGCGAGTACATCGAGGTGCACAAGCCGGTGGACGTGTACGACCGCTGGAAGCTCATCGACACCGAGGTGTACGAGCCGCTGGTCGTGCGTCCCAACGCCAAGGGCCGCATCCCGTGGACGGAGAACCTGCGCTCGTCCCTGTCGCGCTGGTTCTTCGAGGACCGCCTCTCCCCGCTCACCCAGGCAGAGATCGTCGCCGCCGATGCGCACCAGCGCCACGTGCTGCATGACACGGATGAGGCCGCGCACGAGGAGATCGTGGCGTCGCACACCCGCGCGGGTGTGAGCGAGGACCAGATCGCCCCTGTCGACACCGCCCATGTCAGCGAGACCCCGAACACGCCGAGCTCCGCGCTCGCGCCGGAGTCGCTGCCGAAGAAGGGCGAGTAGCACCTCGCCACTCCCCCGAATCCGCTCGAAGGCCCCGTCATACGACGGGGCCTTCGTCGTACCCCCTCGCGTCGCGCGGTAGCCTGGCATCATGACCTCCGCTACCGAGCACTTCGCCGCCAAGCTCGCCTTCGAGACCGACGCCAGCGACGTGCACGCTGCGCGCAAGGCCGGCGAGCGGATCGCCGTCGTCGACGTCCGCAGCGCCGAGGCGTGGGCGCAGGGGCGCATCGTCGACGCGATCCACATGCACTACAGCGAGATCGCGACGCGGGCGCCGCAGGAGATCCCCCTGGAGACACCGGTCGTCGTGTACTGCTGGAGCCCCGGCTGCAACGCCGGCGACAAGGGCGCCCTCGAGTTCGCCAAGCTCGGCTACGACGTGCGGCTCATGATCGGCGGCTTCGAGTACTGGGTGCGCGAAGGATATCCCGTCGAGGACGCCGATGGCGTGCACCGGCGTCCCATCGATCCGCTCACCGGCATCCCTCGGATCCGATCGCGCGCCTGACGCCGCGGCGCTGCCTCACGCAGAGGTATCGGTCGAGGAGAAAGGGCTCCCGCGACCGTTGCGACGACCTGTCACGGGATCGATCCAGTCGCCGGACCCGGTCATCCGATGCCAGCGCTTGTGGAATGCGAGGTCGGTGCCCTCGGCCTCCGCGACAGCCGCGCCGCACAGGTCGCAGATCCGCAGGATCACCGCGTCACCATCCGCCGTCGTGATCGAGATGACTCCCTCAGGGAAAACCACGCCCATCGTTCTCCTCCTCGCGCAGGGGTGACCGTGCACGGGCCGCACCTGAGTGCCCTCAGAGTACGCCATGGGGAACGCGCGACGCCGCCCACTCGCCGACGGCAGGCCGGAACGTCGCAGAGTCGAAGAAGGCCCTGGAGCAGCGCTCCAGGGCCTTCTCTCGCGGAACTCCGCTCAGCGGGCGAAGTGACCGCGGTAGTACTCGTAGACCCAGCCGACGATCGCCACGACGAAGATGGCCAGCGCGATCGGGAAGAGGAACACTCCCACCGCCAGGGCGATCATGCCCACGGCAGCGGCTCCGGCCAGCACGATGGGCCACCAGGACCAGGGGCTGAACTCGCCGAGCTCGGGGTCGCCGTCATCGATGTCGCTCGTCAGGATGTCTTCCGGAAGCGTCCCGCCCTGCGCCTTGTGCGTGCGGTCGAGGTAGAACGCGATCATCGCGGCCATGAAGGCCGAGAAGAACAGGGCGACGGTGCCGACCCACTCGATCGCCTTCACGGGCGGCTCGCCGGCGTGAGCGAGGAGGTTCCAGATCGTGTACGTCACGCCCATGAGGGCGAAGAACCCGGTCAGGATCCACCAGAGGACGATGTTGTCGCGCATGGGTCAGTGGGCCTTTCCATCGACGGTCACGGCAATCGGGTGCTCCGCGGCCTCCGGGTGGTTGAGGTCGAACGCCGGGCGCTCACTGCGGATCCGCGGGATCGACGTGAAGTTGTGACGCGGCGGCGGGCAGGAGGTCGCCCACTCGAGCGAAGCTCCGTAGCCCCACGGGTCGTTCACGGTCACCTTCGGCGCCTTGCGCGCGGTCAGCCACACGTTCAGGAAGAAGGGCAGCATCGAGGCGCCGAGGATGATGGCACCGATCGAGGACACCTGGTTCTCCCACGTCCAGTTGTCGTAGGCCGAGTAGTCGGCGTAACGACGCGGCATGCCGTCGACGCCCAGCCAGTGCTGGATGAGGAACGTCATGTGGAAGCCGATGAACAGCATCCAGAAGTGCACGTAGCCGAGGCGCTCATTGAGCATCCGTCCGGTCCACTTCGGCCACCAGAAGTAGAAGCCCGCGAACATGGCGAACACCACGGTGCCGAACACGACGTAGTGGAAGTGCGCCACCACGAAGTACGAGTCGGACAGGAAGAAGTCCAGCGGCGGGGAGGCCAGGATGACGCCGGTCAGACCGCCGAAGACGAACGACACCAGGAAGCCGAGCGCGAACACCATGGGCGTCTCGAAGGTCACCGATCCGCGCCACAGGGTGCCGATCCAGTTGAAGATCTTCACACCAGTGGGGACGGCGATGAGCATCGTCATGAGCGCGAAGAACGGCAGCAGCACACCGCCGGTGACGTACATGTGGTGCGCCCACACGGCGACGGACAGGGCCGCGATCGCGATCGTCGCGTAGACGAGGGTCTTGTATCCGAAGATCGGCTTGCGGCTGAACACCGGGAAGATCTCCGAGACGATGCCGAAGAACGGCAGCGCGATGATGTACACCTCGGGGTGACCGAAGAACCAGAACAGGTGCTGCCAGAGGAGCACGCCGCCGTTGGCCGGATCGTAGATGTGCGCGCCGAGCACGCGGTCTGCTGCTGCGGCGAGCATGGCCGCGGCGAGCACCGGGAAGGCCATCAGGATCAGCAGGCTCGTGATGAGCGTGTTCCACGAGAAGATCGGCATGCGCCACATGGTCATGCCGGGGGCGCGCATGGTAATGACGGTGGTGATGAAGTTCACCGCACCGAGGATCGTGCCGAAACCGGACATGCCGAGGCCGAGCATCCAGAGGTTGCCGCCTGCACCCGGAGTGAAGGACGCGCTAGCGAGCGGCTGGTACGCGAACCAGCCGAACGAGGCGGCGCCCTGCGGGGTGAGGAAGCCGGCGACCGCGATGGTGGAGCCGAACAGGAAGAGCCAGAACGCGAAGGCGTTCAGACGCGGGAACGCGACGTCCGGAGCGCCGATCTGCAGCGGCAGCACCGCGTTCGCGAAGCCCGCGAAGAGCGGAGTCGCGAACATCAGCAGCATGATCGTGCCGTGCATCGTGAACAGCTGGTTGTACTGCTCCTTCGTCGGGATGACCTGCATGCCCGGGGCGAACAGCTCGGCGCGGATGATGAGGGCCATCACGCCGCCGAGGAGGAAGAACAGCACCGAGGCGATCAGGTACATGTACCCGATCGTCTTGTGATCGGTGGAGGTGATCCACTTGACGACGATGTTGCCCTTCTGCTCGACGCGGGTCGAGCTGAGCAGCGCCGCCTGGCGCGGCGGGATCGTCGTCGGACGCGCGCCGACCTCAGACGTGTCGGGAAGAGTGCTCGTCATTCTGCTTACTTCGCTTCCGAGTCGGTCGTGGGCTTCCCGGTGCCGGGGAAGTTGGTGAGGCGGTCATAGGCGTCGGTGATGTCGCCCGTGTTGCCCTCGTCCTTCAGCTTGGTCAGGTAGGCCTGGTACTCCGCGTCGCTGACGACCTTCACGTTGAAGAGCATCATCGAGTGGTACTCGCCGCAGAGCTCGGCGCACTTGCCCTGGTAGGTGCCCTCGCGGGTCGGCGTGAAGGACCAGGAGTTGTCCTTGCCGATGTACATGTCCTTCTTGTAGAGGAAATCGATGATCCAGAAGGAGTGGATCACGTCACGCGACTGCAGCGTGATGTGCACCTTCTTGTTCACCGGCAGGTACAGCGTCGGGAGGGCGGACTGGTCGACGTTGCCGGCCTTGTCGGGCTGAGCCTGGACTCCCATGGTCCACACGGCGTCCGAGTTGTCCTTCTCGGTACCGTCGTACTGGAAGTCCCAGGCCCACTGCTTGCCGATCGCGGTGATCGACACATCGGGCTTGTCGTACTGGGTCTCGATGATCGTCTGGTCGCGCGCCGTGAAGGCGAACATCCCGAAGATGAGGATCAGCGGCACGATCGTGTAGAAGATCTCGATCGGCATGTTGTAGCGCAGTTGCACCGGGAGGCCGGTCTGGCCCTTGCGACGGCGGTACGCGATCGCAGCCCAGCCCATGAGGCCCCATGTGATGAGGCCGACGGCGAGGAGCACGATCCACGAGTTGACCCAGAGGGAGGTGACACGCTCGGTCTGATTCGTCGCGTGCGAGCCGTCATCGAAGCCGGGCAGGAAACCGCGCTCCATGAGCGGGGTACATCCCGAGAGGGCCACGGCTGCCGCGACTCCCAAGGGGAGTGCGGCCCAACGAAGGCGGCGTTTCGAGGGCACGATGCACCTTTCAGATCACGGACGTGGGCTACCTCAGTCTAGGGCAACCTCACACCCGATTCACGCCATCCACGCAGGTTCGGCGTGGATGGCGCAGGGGTGGGAGAGGGTGATTCCGCGGGTCAGTGGAAGCTGTCGCCGCAGGCGCAGGAGCCCTGCGCGTTGGGGTTGTCGATGGTGAATCCCTGCTCCGAGATGGTGTCCTTGAAGTCGATCGAGGCGCCGTCGAGATACGGCACGCTCATGTTGTCGACGATCACCTCGACGCCGTCGAAATCGACGGTGGCGTCGCCTTCGAGATAGCGCTCGTCGAAGTAGAGCTGGTAGATCAGGCCGGAGCAGCCGCCGGGCTGCACAGCGACGCGCAGGCGAAGGTCGTCGCGGCCCTCCTGCTCCAGCAGGCTCTTCACCTTGGCCGCAGCGGCGTCGGTGAGCTTCACACCGTGGGCGGTGGTGGTCTCGGGGGTGAGGGTGATGTCGCTCATGTCGCTCCTTGGATCGGCCGTGCGTCGGCACGGTTTCCGTCCCTCGATTCTACCGCCGCGGACGCAGGGGGCAGCGAGCGCGGCCGTGGCGACCGCACTCGATGCCGCGGGTCAGAGCGTGATCTCGTTCATCCGCGTCAGCAGCAGCGCCTCGGTCGCCACCGCGTGCCGGAACGTCTCCAGATGCAGCGACTCATTCGGGCTGTGCGCACGGGCGTGCGGGTCCTCGACGCCGGTGACCAGGATCTCCGCCCCGGGGAAGCGCTCGACGAGATCGGCGATGAACGGGATGGATCCGCCCACGCCGAGGTCGACGGGCTCCTTGCCGTAGCCGTCCGCCATCGCCCCGCGCGCCAGGCCCACGGCCCAGCCGGTGGTGTCGACGAGGAAGGGGTTGCCGAGGTCCAGGTCGGAGAAGGCCAGCTCGGCGCCGAACGGCGCGTGCGCCCGAAGGTGCGCCTCGAGCGCCGCGTAGGCCTCCTCGGCGCTCTGGCCCGGAGCGATGCGGCAGCTGAGCACGACGGTGGTCTCCGGGGCCAGCGTGTTGGACGCGGCCGCGACCGGGGTCGCGTCGATGCCGATGACCGTCACGGACGGCTTGTTCCAGATGCGGCTGAGGATCGTGCCGTCCCCGATCGGCGAGACGCCGGGGAGCAGTCCGGTCTCCTCGCGCAGCGTGGCCTCGCTGTACTCCGGGGTCTCCGCGTCGCGCACCGCGAGCCCCTCGACCGCGACCGAGCCGTTCTCGTCCCAGAGCGTGTCGAGCAGGCGGATCGTGGCGAGCATGGCGTCGGGCACCGCTCCCCCGAACATGCCCGAGTGCGAGGCGTGGTCGAGGGTGCGCACGGTCAGGGTGAAGCGCACCGCACCGCGCAGCGAGACGGTGAGTCCCGGCGTCGACGAGTCCCAGTTGCCCGAATCGGCGACGACGATCGCGTCGGCGCGGAGGGCGTCCTCGTTGTCGGTGAGGAACTGTGCGAAGGAGCGGGAGCCGTACTCCTCCTCCCCCTCGATGAACATCGCGATCCCCAGATCCAGGTCGTCGCCGAGCGCCTCCGCGACCGCGCGGATCGACGCGATGTGCGCCATGATCCCGGCCTTGTCGTCGGCGGCACCGCGCCCGTAGAGCCGGCCGTCGCGCACCGTCGGCTCGAACGGCGGCGTCTCCCACAGCTCCTCGGCTCCCGGCGGCTGCACGTCGTGGTGCGCGTACAGCAGGATCGTCGGCTTGCCGTTGCGGGCCGCGCGGCGCGCGAGCACGGCGGGCTGGCCGACCTCGTCGGTCCCCGGGATCGCGGCGCGCAGAACCCGCACGCTGTCGAAGACGCCCGTCGCCTCGGCGAGCTCGGCGACCGCGGCCGCGCTGCGCACGAGCTGGGTCTGATCGAAAGCCGGCCAGGCGATGCCGGGGATGCGGACGAGGTCTCCGAGGTCGCTCAGCGCGGCCGGGATCCCGGTGGAGACAGCGGCGGCGACGGCGGCTTCGACGTCACCGGGTGCGGTGACCGAGGAGGAGGGAGAAGTCATGCAGGTAATCTTAGAGAACACCCGTTTTCGCCTTCCCCGACATCCAGGAGCCTTCGTGCCCAGCACTCCCACCCCCGCACCCGACGACTCCTCCGCCGAGGCGACGAGCGGCAAGGGACGCCGTACCCCGACGCGCGCGGAGCAGGAAGCCGCGCGGCGCCGTCCGCTGGTGCCGGACACCAAGGAGGCCAAGGCGCAGGCGCGCGCGGAGATGCGGCAGCGTCAGGAGCGCCAGCGCATCGGCATGGCGAACGGCGAGGAGAAGTATCTGCCCGTCCGCGATCGCGGCCCGCAGCGCCGCTGGGTGCGCGACTACGTCGACGCCGGCTGGCACGTCAGCGAGTGGATCATGGCGCTCATGGTCGTCGTGATCATCGTGTCGCTGATCCCGAACACCCTCGTGGCCTACTGGGCGTTCATCGGACTCTGGGGCTTCATCGCGATCGCCATCATCGACATGGTCTTCCTCGGGATCCGGGTGAACCGCCGGATCGCCGAGAAGTTCGGCAAGGACAAGCGTGAGCGCGGCCTCGCGTGGTACGCCGCCATGCGCTCCCTGCAGATGCGCTTCATGCGCCTGCCTAAGCCGCAGGTCAAGCGCGGCGAGTACCCGGCCTGATCCCGCATCCCCGACGAACGAGAAGATCCTAGTGCGCGCGAAGCGCCCGGGATCTTCTTCGTGCGGGAGGCGTTCAGGCCCCGTGTCTGCGCGCGCGTGCCAGCCCGCGCGGAGTCTCAGTGCGCGTGCAGGCCCGCGCGGATCTGCCGCGCCCACAACGGTCCGCGGTACAGGAACGCGGTGTACCCCTGTACGAGCGTGGCGCCGGCGTCGAGGCGCTCCCGCACCTCGGCGCCCGTCTCGACACCGCCGACCGAGATGACGCAGAAGTCGGCCGGGACGGCGGCGCGCACGAGGCTCAGCACGGCGAGCGAGCGCTCCTTGAGCGGCGCGCCGGAGAGGCCGCCCTCGCCGGCCGCGGCCACCTTCGCGGGATCGGTGATCAGGCCCTCGCGCGAAATCGTGGTGTTGGTGGCGATCAGCCCGTCCAGGCCCTCGGCGACCGCCAGCTCGGCGATCGCAGTGACCTCGCCGTCGGCCAGGTCGGGGGCGATCTTGACCAGCAGCGGTGTGGCGCCGGCGGCGGCCTTCACGGCCCGCAGCAGGGGTGCGAGGGTCTCCACGGCCTGCAGTCCGCGCAGCCCTGGCGTGTTCGGGGATGACACGTTGATCGCCAGATAGTCGGCGAGCGGGGCGAGGCGCACCGCCGAGGCGACGTAGTCGGCGGTCGCGTCCTCGACGGCCACGACGCGGCTCTTGCCGATGTTGACGCCGATCACCGCCGCGGGGCGACGGCGACGCAGCTTCCAGAGTCGCTTCTCGGCGGCCTCGGCACCGGCGTTGTTGAATCCCATGCGGTTGACGACGGCGCGGTCCGGGATGAGCCGGAACAGGCGCGGCTTGGGGTTGCCCGACTGCGGGATCGCGGTGATGGTGCCCACCTCGACGTGCCCGAAGCCGAGGGCGGACAGGCCGCGCACGCCGACCGCGTTCTTGTCGAAGCCTGCCGCGATGCCGAACGGCGTGGGGAAGGTGAGGCCGAGCGTCCTCACCTCGTCCTCCGGCGAGGGACGCGTCAACGCGCGCGCGAGCCAGGAGAACGGAGGCACGCCGAGGATGCGCACCACGACCATGCCGGCGTGGTGTGCGAACTCCGGATCGAAGCGCGCGAGGACGAGGCGGAAGAGCAGCGCATACATCCCTGCCAGGCTACCGGTCGGCGGCCGCCGCTCCGGACCGTGTTCCGCCGCTCGGACCCCGGTCAGAGCGCGGGTTGCTCGGGAGTGGCGTGGTGATCGGCGCGCAGCTCGGCGATCGACGCCTCGAAGTCCTCCAGGGAGTCGAACGCCTGGTAGACGCTGGCGAAGCGGAGGTAGGCGACCTCATCCAGATCCCGCAGCGGTCCCAGGATCGCCAGGCCGATCTCGTTCGTGTCGAGCTGTGAGACACCGGTCTGACGCACCGCCTCCTCGACCCGCTGTGCGAGGATCGCCAGATCCGCCTCGGTCACCGGTCGTCCCTGGCACGCCTTGCGCACGCCGGCGATCACCTTCTCACGGCTGAACGGCTCCATCACGCCGCTTCGCTTGATCACGTTCAGGCTGGCGGTCTCGGTGGTGGTGAACCGCCCGCCGCACTCCGGGCACTGACGACGTCGGCGGATCGACAGCCCGTCATCGCTCGTGCGGGAGTCGATGACGCGGGAGTCCGGATGACGGCAGAACGGGCAATGCATTGCAGAAAGCCTACGCCCCGGCGGACGCTGCCGGCTCCGCCACCGCGGCGAAGCGCGCCTCGATGGCCTCGCCGTGCGCGGGGAGCGCCTCGGACTCGGCCAGAGCGACGATGCTGCGCCGTACCTCGGCGAGAGCGGCACGGTCGTACTCGATGACCTGCTGCGGACGCAGGAACGTGTATGCGCCGAGCCCCGGCGCATAGCGCGCCTGACCCCCGGTGGGCAGCACGTGATTGCTCCCGGCGAGGTAGTCGCCGAGGCTCACCGGGCTGTCCTCGCCGACGAAGACGGCGCCTGCGCTCGTGAACAGGTCGGCCGCCTCCGCCGCGTCCCGCAGGTGCAGCTCGAGGTGCTCCGGCGCGTAGGCGTTGCTGAACGCGACCGCCGCCTCGCGGTCGTCGACGAGCACCACCGCCGACTGCGGGCCCGCCAGCGCCGTCTGCACGCGGTCGCGGTGACGGGTCGTCTCGGCGCGCGCGGCCACACGCGCCTGCACGGCCTCCGCAAGCGCGGCGGAGTCGGTGACGAGCACGGCGGAGGCCTGCTCGTCGTGCTCGGCCTGGCTGATGAGGTCGGCGGCCAGGAGCTCCGGATCCGCCGTCTCGTCCGCGACGACGAGGATCTCGGTCGCACCCGCCTCGGAGTCGGTGCCCACGACGCCTGCGACCGCGCGCTTGGCCGAGGCGACGAAGTTGTTGCCGGGGCCTGTGACCACGTCGACGGGCTCGAGGCCGAGAGACTCGACGCCCCATGCGAAGGCGCCGATCGCGCCCGCGCCACCCATCGCGTACACCTCGTCCACGCCGAGCAGGGCCGCCGCGGCCAGGATCGTCGGGTGCACCCGGTCGCCGTCCTGCTGCTGAGGCGGGGAGGCCAGCGCGATGCTGCCGACTCCGGCGACCTGCGCGGGCACGACGTTCATGATGACGCTCGACGGGTATACCGCCTTGCCGCCCGGGATGTACACGCCCGCCCGTCCGACCGGCTGCCACCGCTGCCGGATGCGCGCGCCCGGACCGATCTCCGTGACGGCGGGGGCAGGGACCTGCGCTTCGGACGCGCGGCGCACGCGCGCGATGGCCTTCTCGATCGCCTCGCGGATCACCGGGTCGAGGTTCGAGAGCGCCTCATCGAGGTGCTCCCGCGGGACACGGATCGCGTGCCCGGTGACGCGGTCGAAGCGCTCCGCCTGCTCGCGCAGGGCCTCCTCGCCGCGGACACGGACGTCCTCGACGATCGCGGTCGCGGTCGCCAGCGCCTCGGCACGCGCGGCCGTGGCGCGCGGAACCGCCGCCAGCATCTCGGCGGTGGAGAGGGAGCGTCCCCTCAGGTCGATCGTCTGCATGCGTCCTCAGCCTCGGGTCATGTTGTCGGTGTCGTGCAGGTAGCCGACGCGGCCGTCGTCGTGTCGCACGACGAAGGCGCCGCCGCGATCCTCGAGAACAAGGATCCACGCATCGGGCCCGATCGTGAAAATCTCGTCACCTCGTGCGTCATGAACGGGCCGGATGTCGGGCGCCAGCGCCCAGAACGGCTGCGCCTGACCGGAAGGCGGCGCGGCTGCCTCCTCATCCTTCCCCTCGACGACGTCGACGGCGTGGGTGGCGACATCGTCCACCGGTGACGGCACGAGCAGGTCGCCGAGCACCTCGGTCATGGTGTCCGACAGGTCGCGCGGCGCCGAGGGCGCGGTGCTCGACGCCGCATCCGCATCACCCGACGGGGCGGTCCCGTCCTCCGCCGGGTGGCCGGCGGCGGCGCCGTCATCCTCCGACGGGGCGGCGGACTCGATCGTGGGCACGGGTCCCGACGACGTCGCGCTGCGCCGGGCCTCGGCGCGCGTGGTCGGTTCGTCCTCGGACGACGCCGGCGGCACGGCCTCGTCGTCGGGCAGCGACGCCGCAGGTTCGGGGATCGCGATGGTCGGGGCGTCCGCGGCGGCCGGCGCCTCGGCTTCGGCCGCGGCAGGCGAACCGGACGCGGGGGCCGCAGCGGTGTCGGGCGCACCGCCGGCCATGACACCGGAACCGCCGAGGTTCTCCCCCGCCGCGAGGAACGACTCGCGGTGGTGGTCGGGCACGTACCCGGCCCCGCCGGGGACCGCCGCACCCGTCGCACCCGCGGAGAGGTGCGCGTCCGCAGCGACCTCGTTCTGGTGCAGCAGCCCGGGATCGACGTCGTCGTCGTTCTGCGGATCGGAGACGCTCCCCCGCGCCCGCACCGGGCGGGGGCGGGTGAACACGGGACGCACGGGATTCGCGTTGCGGTGCGCCAGAGTCTCCGTGCGGTCCTCGAAGTCGTCGCGGATCCCAGGGACGAGCGCGGCGAACACGGTGACCACGACCAGGCCCAGCAGGCACAGGATCTCCAGCCACAGAGGCCAGGTCGCAAGCGCGCTGCGGTGCAGCACGGCGAGGAGGTCGAGCTGCTGCCACAGCAGCACCGTCCAGCTGACCAGGGCGACGGTGAACGCGACGGATGCGAACTGATCGATGCCGAGGGATCCGACCCGGCGGATGCCCTCGGGCGACAGCCGGCGCAGCACGACGAGGAACACGGCGGCCGTGGGCACGCCGATCGTGAGGATCCAGGCCCCGTTCATGGTCCAGACGGTCGCGGAGCCGTCGCGGACGACGGCAGCACAGGGCACGAACGACACCACGAACGCGACCAGCCACAGTCCGACGATGATCAGCTCGCGCAGCGTGAAGCCGAAGTAGCCCTCCTGGGGCGCGGGCGCCGGGAGGGAGTCCTCCTGTGCCGTCTCGGCGGCGCTGGCCTCGGGGGTCGATGTCGGGTTCTCATCGCCCTGCATCATCGCAGCGAAGGGGACGTCGCCGGTCATCAGTGCTTCCTTTCGTCGTGCGGCCGTCTGAGGGGCGGCCGTCGAACGGGACCCGATACTACCCGGCGGGTTTGCAGACCTCCTGAGCGGACTCCGTGCGGGGACACGTCCGCCCGACGGCCCGGCCGGTCCGACTCAGCCCAGGCACTGCGGGCCGAGCAGCGACTTCAGATCGCCGAACAGGTCAGCGGTGACCGTCACCGGCAGCGGCACCTCGAACACCTTCGCGCGGCCGCCCCGGTGCATCTTCAGCATGACCTCGGTCTCGCCCGCGTGCCGGCGCAGCACGTCGGCCAGATCCTCGATCACGCGCTCGGTCGCGCGCTGCTCCGGCACCAGCAGCGACAGCGGTCCCGCTGCGTCGAACGCCCCCACGTCCGGCGTGAACGCCGACTGCGCATGCAGGTTCATGCCGTCATCGCGCCGCGAGATCCGCCCGCGCACGGCGAGGATCGCGTCCTGCTGGAGCATGCTCTGGAACTCCAGATACGTCTTGCCCATGAACATGATCGTGATCTCGCCGTGGAAGTCCTCGACCGTGATCATGCCGTAGGGGTTGCCGCTGGCTTTGGCGACGCGGTGCTGCACGCTGGTCACGAGGCCCGCGACCGTGACCTGGTCGCCGTCCTGCAGGTCCTCCGACTCGAGCAGGTTGTTGATCGCGATCGAGGCGTGCTTGGCCAGCGGCACCTCGAGACCGGCTAGAGGATGATCCGACACGTACAGGCCGAGCATGTCGCGTTCGAAGGCGAGCTTGTCCTTCTTCGTCCACTCGGGCCGGTTCGGCACCTTCGGCGGCGCGACCTCCTCCACCTCGTCGTAGAGGCTGTCGAAGTCGAATCCGATCGCCCCCTGCGCCTCGTTGCGCTTCTGGTCGACGGCGGCCTCGACGGCGTCCTCGTGGATCTCCACGAGCGCGCGCCGGGTGTCGCCCATCGAGTCGAAGGCACCGGCCTTGATCAGCGATTCGACGGTGCGCTTGTTCGCGACATGCAGCGGCACCTTCTTGAGGAAGTCGTGGAAGGAGGTGAAGTTCTCCTTCTGCCGCGCCTGCACGATGCCCTCGACGACGTTGGTTCCCACGTTGCGCACGGCGCCGAGACCGAAGCGGATGTCCTCCCCGACGGCCGCGAAGAAGTTGATCGACTCGCGCACGTCGGGCGGGAGCACCTTGATGCCCATGCGACGGCACTCGTTGAGGTACAGCGCCATCTTGTCCTTGGAATCGCCGACGCTGGTCAGCAGCGCCGCCATGTACTCCGCGGGATAGTGCGCCTTGAGGTAGGCCGTCCAGTACGAGATCACCCCGTAGGCCGCCGAGTGGGCTTTGTTGAAGGCGTAGTCGGAGAACGGCAGCAGGATCTCCCACAGCGCGTTCACCGCACCGTCGGAATAGCCGTTCGCATGCATGCCGGCCTGGAAGCCCTCGAACTGCTTGTCCAGCTCGGACTTCTTCTTCTTGCCCATCGCACGGCGGAGGATGTCTGCCTGGCCGAGCGAGAATCCCGCTACACGCTGCGCGATCGCCATCACCTGCTCCTGGTAGATGATGAGGCCGTAGCTCTCCTCCAGGATGTCCTTGAGCGATTCCTCGAACTCGGGGTGGATCGGCGTGATCTCCTGCAGGCCGTTCTTGCGCAGCGCGTAGTTCGTGTGCGAGTTCGCCCCCATGGGGCCGGGACGGTACAGCGCGATGAGCGCCGAGATGTCGCCGAAGTTGTCCGGCTTCATGAGGCGCATGAGCGCGCGCATGGGCCCGCCGTCGAGCTGGAACACGCCCAGAGAGTCGCCGCGCGCGAGGAGCTCGTACGAGGCGCGGTCGTCGAGGGACAGGTCCTCGAGGACGAGCTCCTCGCCGCGGTTCATCCGGATGTTGGCGAGCGCGTCCGAGATGATCGTGAGGTTGCGCAGCCCCAGGAAGTCCATCTTGATGAGGCCGAGCGACTCGCACGAGGGGTAGTCGAACTGCGTGACGATCTGGCCGTCCTGCTCGCGCTTCATGATCGGGATGATGTCGATCAGCGGATGCGACGACATGATCACGCCCGCCGCGTGCACACCCCACTGGCGCTTCAGGTTCTCCAGACCGAGCGCGGTGTCGAAGACCGTCTTCGCCTCCGGATCCGACTCGATCACGGCGCGGAACTCGCTGGCCTCCTTGTACCGCGGGTGCTCCGGGTTGAACATCCCGTCCAGAGGCATGTCCTTGCCCATCACGGCGGGCGGCATGGCCTTGGTGAGCTTCTCCCCCATGCTGAACGGGAAGCCGAGCACGCGTCCGGCGTCCTTCAGCGCCTGCTTGGCCTTGATGGTGCCGTAGGTGACGATCTGGGCGACTCGCTCGTCGCCGTACTTCTCGGTGACGTACTGGATCACCTCGCCACGGCGGCGGTCGTCGAAGTCGACATCGAAGTCGGGCATCGAGACGCGGTCCGGGTTGAGGAAGCGCTCGAAGATGAGACCGTGCTCGAGCGGATCCAGGTCGGTGATCCTCATGGCGTAGGCCGCCATGGAACCGGCGCCGGAGCCACGGCCCGGACCGACGCGCACGCCGTTGTCCTTGGCCCAGTTGATGAAGTCGGCGACGACGAGGAAGTAGCCGGGGAAGCCCATGGACGAGATGACCTCGACCTCGTAGTCGGCCTGCTTGCGCACGGCATCCGGGATCCCGTTCGGGTACCGGAAGTGCAGGCCCTTCTCGACCTCCTTGATGAACCAGCTCTCCTCGGTCTCCCCGGGCGGCACCGGGAACCGCGGCATGAAGTTCGCACTGGTGTTGAACGACACGTCGCAGCGCTCCGCGATGAGCAGCGTGTTGTCGCACGCCTCCGGGTGGTCACGGAAGATCTGGCGCATCTCCGCCGCCGACTTCACGTAGTAGCCGTCGCCGTCGAACTTGAACCGGTTCGGGTCGGCGAGCGTGGATCCGGACTGCACGCAGAGCAGCGCCTCATGGCTCTTGGCGTCGTGCTGATGCGTGTAGTGAAGGTCGTTCGTGCCGACGAGCGGGATCCCCAGGTCCTTCGCGATCCGCAGCAGGTCGCCGGTGACCCGCCTCTCGATCTCGAGTCCGTGGTCCATGATCTCGGCGAAGTAATTCTCCTTGCCGAAGATGTCCTGGAATTCGGCGGCCGCCGCCCGCGCCGCGTCGTACTGCCCGAGCCGCAGGCGGGTCTGGATCTCGCCGGAGGGACAGCCGGTCGTCGCGATCAGCCCCTTGGAGTACTTCTGCAGGATCTCGCGGTCCATGCGCGGCTTGAAGTAGTAGCCTTCGAGGCTCGAGATCGACGAGAGGCGGAAGAGGTTGTGCATGCCCTCCGTGGTCTCGGACAGCAGCGTCATGTGCGTGTAGGCACCGGATCCGGAGACGTCATCGCTGCGCTGCTCGGGCGTTCCCCACTGCACGCGGGACTTGTCGCTGCGGTGGGTCCCCGGGGTGACGTACGCCTCGATGCCGATGATCGGCTTGATGCCCGCGGCCTGCGCCGCCTTGTAGAACTCGAAGGCCGCGAACGTGTTGCCGTGGTCGGTGACGGCGACGGCGGGCATGCCCTGAGCCACGGCCTCCTGCACGAGCGGCTGGATGCGCGCAGCCCCGTCCAGCATCGAGTACTCGCTGTGCACGTGCAGGTGGACGAAGGAGTCTGATGCCATGCCTCGAGTCTACTTTCGGGCACTGACGCTGAGCGTCGAAGTGTTCGGCCCGGACCCCGAGGGGTCCGGGCCGAAACTCTGAGCCGGCTACGGAGCCGAGTCGACGATCGACACCGTCGACGTGATCCGAAGATCAGGTATCGACGTCGGGACGAGCCCACCGTCATTCCGGCTTGTGGTCTCCGTGTATTGGACGACCCACCCCGTGGTGGCGTCGATCGACACCGTCTCGCGATGTGGATTGACCGTCGTGATGTCTATGCCGTACGTCGTCACCGAACCGTCGACGGACTCGACCGTTGCGAGGCCCGAAATCGCGAGCGCGTCGATGAAAGTCCGCCGCACTTCCGGCGGGGCCAGGTTTGACCTGAGCAGTGCGACGATGGCGGTCGCCACAGAGTCCTCCCTGCTGCTGCCAGTGGGCGCGAAGAAGTCACGAAGGTAACCGAGCAAAGCCTGGGGATCGCGCGGGTAGATGGTGTAATCCCGGTTCCAGAGGTAGTTGCCTACCAGCGCTTCTCCTGTGTCGCGTACGGTTTTTCTCCCGCCGTCCTCGGGGAGCATCGTGGCCCATGCTTGTCCGTCCTCAGCTGTCTGCGGATCCGGAAAAGACCGGATCCGTTCGTTCTGCGGTCCATCAACGCTTATCCACTCGGCCGTTCTGTCGGCAGGGACGAACATCGATCGCTGCCCCTGGACCAGCAGCGCAGAAATCGGCGGCTGGGACGTGTAATTGTCCCGGAAGAGCCATTCGTATGGTTGCGCCGTGTCGGGGCCACGGTAGCGAAGCATCGCCACGGTCGAACTGATCTCAAGATACTGTCCCGCCTGCGGCGTCGTGCCGGGGAAAGGCTCGACGATGCCCGTG
Organism: Microbacterium sp. 8M; assembly: GCF_902506375.1. GTDB lineage: Bacteria > Actinomycetota > Actinomycetes > Actinomycetales > Microbacteriaceae > Microbacterium. The sequence continues at coordinate 1,710,000 of NZ_LR733284.1, read as the reverse complement.
CCCGCTCCCGTGCCCGGAGACGGGGACGGTGACGGTGTGGGCTCCGGCGTCGGCACCGGACTCGCGGTCGGAGCCGGCACCGCCTCCACCTGCGGCGCGGGCGCAGCGTGCTGGTTGACGACGAGAACCGCTGTCGTGATCGCGGCGACACCGACGGCGCCTCCGGCGATCAGATACATCGGGCGCCGCGACGCGCGCTTGCGCGCCACGGCAGCACGATCGTCGATCCCGCCGAGGATGCGCGACCGAGCCGTCGCGATCTGCTCCGCCGTGAGGCCCGCCCCCGCATTCACCTCACGCACGCGCTCGAAAACGTCCATCGACCTCTCCTTCCTTCGTCATGACCCGTGCGGGCGTCGTCACCCGGGCGGGATCCAGCTTCGTGCGCACGCGGTTCATCCTCGATCGGACGGTCCCTACCGGGACGCCGAGCGCCTGCGCGACCTCCTCGTACGTCAGGTCGCCCCAGGCGTAGAGGAGCAGCGTCTCGCGCTCCTTTCCGGACAGCGCGGCGATGCGAGGAGCGAGTTCCCTCGTCGAGAGTTCGGCGTCGAGGCGTGCGATCGTCGAATCGAGGCCGCCGTGCGAGATGATCTCCTCGCGACGCGCGAACTCCGCACTCGAGCGAAGGTGCTTCGCCTCGGTCGCACGATGCTTCCGGATCAGCCGGGAGGCGATCCCGTACAACCACGGAAGTGCCGAATCCCAGGCCGTGTCGAATGAGGCTCTTCGTGCGAACGCGACCAGGAACGTCTCGCTCAGGATGTCCTGGCCGGCGTCCGCGCCGAGGCGCCGGGCGGCGTAGCCGCCGAGCGCCCCTGCGTGCCGGTCGAACAATTCCGCGAACGCACGGGGCTGCCCGAGCGACCGCTGAATGATCTCGCTGTCTGTGCTCACACTATGTATTGCCTGAAAGAAGGATGACGGTTCCAAGTTCGCCGAAACGGCTTTCCCGACGGTGCTCGTATTCTCCGGCATCGACGCGTCGGTCCCCTGCAGGACGCCGATAGCCTGGTTCTATGAGCACCCCCGACTTCGTCGTCGCCCTGCGCGAGCACATCGGCCAAGCCCCGCTGAACCTCGTCGGCGTGACCGCGATCGTGTTCCGCGATGAGAAGGTGCTGCTCGGCAAGCGCGCCGACAACGGCGCTTGGCAGGCGATCTCGGGCATCGTCGAGCCCGGCGAGGAGCCGGCGGACACCGCCGTGCGGGAGTGCCTGGAGGAGGCCGGCGTGACCGTGAAGGTCGAGCGACTCGCGCTGGTGCAGCAGCTGCCTCGCACCACCTACGCGAACGGCGACCAGGTGGATTACCTGGATCTGGTGTTCCGTTGCAGCTGGGTGTCCGGCGAACCGCACCCGGCGGACGGCGAGCTCACCGAGGTCGGCTTCTACGACCTCGCCGCCATGGGCGACGTGGATGACGCCGACGTGCGCAAGATCGCTCTCGCGGTTGCCGAGGACGATCCCGCGCATTTCCGCGGCGGACGACCGCCGAAGAGCTGAGAGCTGAGCAGTCGCAGCGCCTAGCGCAGATCCCGCCGCATCAGCACGCGGGGGAATCCGTTGATCACGGATCCGGTGTCCGCGGCCTTCGTGAATCCGGCGGCCTCGAACAGTGCCCGGGTGCCGACGTACGCCATCGTCAAGTCCACCTTCGCGCCGCGGTTGTCGACCGGATACGCCTCGATGGCGGGCGCGCCGTACTCGCGGGCGAAGGCGACCGCACCGTCGATGAGCGTGTGCGTGATGCCCTGCTTGCGATACCCCGGCCGCACGCGCAGGCACCACAGCGACCACACGTCGAGGTCATCGACCTCCGGGATCAGCCGGTTGCGGGCGAAGGACGTGTCGCGCCGCGGATGCACCGCGGCCCAGCCGACCGGCTCGTCGTCGAGGTACGCGAGCACTCCCGGAGGCGGATCCTCGGCGCAGAGACCTCGCACGCGCTCCGCCCTCGCCTCCCCGCGCAGCGCCTGGCTCTCCTTGCTCGGGATGCGGTAGCTCAGGCAGAAGCACGACTGCGATGTCGGATTCTTCGGCCCCACCAGCGTCGCGACATCCTCGAAGACCGTCGCCGGCCGCACTTCGATGCTCATGCGCCCAGTCTGCCCCGAGGGACGGACATCACGGTTCGACGATGCGCTGATCGGTGTTCGTGTAGCTGATCGAGTCGGCGACCGTTCCGACGAGCCCCATCGTGACGCGGAGCAGCCCCGGCGCGACGTCGTCCAGCGGCGGGGGCGTGTCGGTCCCGAGCGTGAGCGCTCGGCCGTCCTGCGTGGTGGCGGTGATCGAGCCGAGGTACACGCTCACGTGCCCCTTCAGCGTCATCGTGTCGGCGTTCGTCACCAGACCGGCCTTGTCCGGCGGGCGCACGGTGAGCGAGAAGCCGCTGATGGTGATCGAGTCCGCGGAGATCTTCAGGGTGCGCACCGTGCCGCCGTCGACCGTGGGCACATCCACGATCGCGATGCCGCTCAGACCCGTGAACGACAGCCCCTGGGAGCCCATCGACGCGGGCGTCTTGGTGAAGATCGGAGCACCGTCGTCCTTCGCGGCCGCCACCGGGGTCGGCGCCGGCGTCGGCGACCCGGGTGCCGCGGGCGTCGTCGAACCCGGAGCCGAGGGCGCGCCCGGCACGGCGGGGAGCCCCGGCGTGGCGGTGCCGGGAGTGCCCGGCGCCGGGGTGGGCGTGGGAGTCGGCGTCGGACTCGGGGAAGGGCACCACAGCAACGGGATGCACAGGGCTGCCGGTCGCGACGCCGGTGCCGCAGCAGCGCCCAGTGTCATCGGAGCGAGCAGCGCGAGGACCGCGAGGACCACGGCTCCCGAACGGCGCGATCCGATCACGACACGCCCTCTTCCGCCACGGAGTCCGCCTCAGGGGAGTCCGCCGCAGAGGTCCGCGGCCCCATCCAGGCCACCACGAGCACCGCGCCGGTGCCAGCGAGCAGCATTCCGACGATGAACCCCCCGAGGTTCACGCCGATCAGCGAGTAGATCGCCACGACGAGGGCCAGGATCCCGTAGAACACGTGATGCGCGGGCATCAGGACGGCGAGGATCCCGAGCAGCAGCAGAGCGATCGGGATGATCGTCGCCTGCAGCCCCTCGATGCCGAGCTGCACGTGCAGGTGCCCGATGTCGAGCTGACCCGAGAAGAACATCTCCACGCCCCCGAGCGCGACGAGGACGCCACCCGCGAACGGGCGTTGTCTGCGCCAGCGGCGGAAGCCTCGCACTCTCGGCTCCGGCGCGCGCGCCTCTTCGGACCGCTCCGCGACGACGGAAGGCTCGACTGCGGGCCGGACGGGTCGCAGCGCGCCGGGCCCGGCGTCGCGTCCCCGGCGTCGCGCGGATCCCCGCCCGTCCGTCTCGTCGGTCATCGCGGCGTCGTTCCTCAGAAGCATCCTTGCGAACCGTCCGTCAGCTCCAGCGTCATGCCCGTGAGCGTGAACACCGAGGCCTGGGTGCTCCAGGCCGTCTGCTGCAGGTTCTTGATGGAGACCGAGTCGGCGTCCTGGGCGAAGTCGCCCGCGCTGCCCTTCGCCTCGGTGTTGACCGTCGACGCGTCGACACCGATGCGGATGGCGCCGAATGAGGCGTCGCCCTTGAGGCCGGTCATGCCGATCTGCAGGTCGCTCGCGGACGCGGGGTTCCCGTTGCCGCCGGCCTTGATGAGCACGCCGACTTTGCCGAGCGGGGTGTCGGTGATGACGGACTGGCACAGATCCGCCAGCGTCGCGCTCTTGATGTTCGCGATAGCGACCGTGTGCTCCTTGCCCTCCGTGTCCTTCGCGACACCCGCGTACTGCGAGAAGCCGGAGCCCTCCAGCTGCGACGCGCTGATCTGGAACTGGCTCCCCGATACCGCGAACGACACCGGGACGGCGCCCTGGGCGACGCCGCCCATGAGCGCGGCGGCCACGACTCCCGCGGGGATCGCGACGAGCGCGATGCGGCCGGCGTGCGATGCGCCGAGCTTGCGGACACGGTCGGTCTTCGGGAACTTCATCGATCCTCCTCCAGTGCGCCGACTGCTGCGGCGGCGCTCACCTTTTCGAGTATATTGCTCGTTGACTCAGAGTCAACACGGCGTTCCCGCCTGGGCAGCGCCGCTAGGCTCGGAAGCATGCCCGAGGAGCGACGTGCCCGCCTGACACCGGAAGAGCGCCGCGCGCAGTTGATCGCGACCGGCGTCAACTTCCTCGCGGACCACTCGCTCGACGAGCTGACGATGGATGTGCTGGCGCAGCGCGCGGGCGTCTCCCGCCCGCTGCTGTTCCACTACTTCGACACGCGCCAGGGGATGCAGCTCGCCGTCGTCACCATGGCGCGGGACAGCCTGCTGCGCGCCTCCGAGCCGCGTGACGATCTCGAACCGCGGGCGCGGATCCGCGACACGCTGCTGCGCATCACGGAGTTCGTGAGCCAGCACCAGGGAACCTTCCACTCCCTGGTCCGCGGCATCGCGAGCGGCGACCCCGCGGTGCGCCGCGTCGTCGACGAGTCCAGGGATCTGAACGCCCAGCGACTCATCGACGCGTTCACCGAGCTCGGCACCCCCGACACCCCGGCCCTGCGCGTCGCAATGCGGGCGTGGGTCTCGTTCACCGAGGAGACGCTGATCAGCCTCGTCATCGACCGGGATGAGGATCCCGAGCGCGTCGTGCGATTCCTCGAGGCGACTCTGGACGGCGTCGTCGCCGCCACCGCCGAACTGCCTCTCTGACGGTTGAGCACTCCTGACCGCCCCGCCCGGGGTCCGGTCAGACCTCCCCGCGGAGCACGTCGAGCGCGTGCTGGAAGTCGGCGGGATACGGTGACTCGGTCTGCACCCACTCACCCGTGATCGGGTGCGCGAATCCCAGCCGGTGGGCGTGCAGCCACTGCCGGGTGAGACCGAGCCGTGCGGAGAGCCTGGGGTCGGCGCCGTACAGGGGATCTCCGACGCACGGGTGTCGATGAGCGGCCATGTGCACGCGGATCTGGTGCGTGCGTCCCGTCTCCAGATGGATCTCGAGCAGAGATGCCCCGGGGAACGCCTCGAGGGTCTCGTAGTGGGTGACCGACGGCTTGCCGTCCGGGATCACCGCGAACTTCCAGGGGTGGTTCGGGTGGCGCCCGATGGGCGCATCGATCGTTCCGGCGAGCGGATCCGGATGGCCCTGCACGACGGCGTGGTACACCTTGTCGACGGTGCGCTCCTTGAAGGCGCGCTTGAGCGCGGAGTACGCGGCCTCGGTCTTGGCGACCACCATCAGTCCGCTCGTCCCGACGTCGAGCCGGTGCACGACGCCCTGGCGCTCGGGAGCGCCGCTCGTCGCGATGCGGAAGCCCGCCGCGGCGAGAGCGCCGACGACCGTGGGCCCGTCCCACCCGAGCGAGGGGTGCGCGGCGACTCCTGTGGGCTTGTCGACCACGACGATGTCGTCATCGTCGTACACGATGCCCAGTTCGGGCACGGCGATCGGCTCGATGCGCGGCTCCTGCTTGGGCGCCCATTCGACGTCCAGCCACCCGCCAGCGCGCAGCCGGTCGGACTTGCCGAGAGTGACCCCGTCGAGCGTCACTCCCCCGGCTTCGGCGACCTCGGCGGCGAACGTCCGCGAGAAGCCGAGCATCTTGGCCAGGGCCGCGTCGACGCGGACACCGTCCAGTCCGTCCGGGACCGGAAGGGCACGGGACTCCACCGTCAGATCCCCGTCTCGGTGGGGTGCGGGCGGGCGGACTCCGGGGCGTCGGCCTCCTCGGTCGACCCGTGCGTCTCGTCCGCCGCCTCAGACCGCTCGTGCTCCTCGTCCGACTTCGCGTGGTCGCGCTCACGGGATCCGTCCAGGCGCAGGCCCGTGATGATCAGCAACGCGATGGAGATCATCCCCGTGACGATGAAGATGTCGGCCACGTTGAAGATGGCCGGGAGCATCCACGGCATGGAGATCATGTCGACGACGTGACCGACGGGGAAGCCGGGTTCGCGGAAGACGCGATCCGTGAGGTTCCCGAGCACCCCGCCCAGGAGCGCACCGAGCACGACGGCCCAGAGCCGGGAGCGGACGGAGAACGCCTTCCAGACGATCACGCCGGCGACGACGGCCAGCGCGATCGTGAAGATCCAGGTGAAGCCCGCGCCGATCGAGAACGCCGCTCCGGAGTTGCGGATGGAGAACAGCTGCAGGAACTCCCCGAGGACCGGGACGACCTTCTGCTCCGGAAGACGCGTGATAGTGAGGTACTTCACAAACTGGTCGGCGGCCAGCACGAGCACTGCGAGGATCGCAATGATCGCGCCGGCCGCCGAACCAGGAAGCGGTTGACGCCGGGCCAACGGGGCTCCTTACTGAGCGGAGGCGTCCCCTGCGGGGCCGCCCTTCTCGTCGAGGTCGCGGAGCTGACCCTCGATGTAGCTGCGCAGCTGGGTGCGGTAGGAGCGCTCGAAGTCGTGCAGCTCGGCGATCTTGCTCTCGAGCACGTTGCGCTCGCGCTCCAGGCGCGCGGTCTCCTCGCGCGACTTCTGCTCGGCGTCGGCGAGGATCTTCGAGGCCTGAGCCTTGGCGTCGGCGATGAGCTGGTCGCGCTGCGACTTGCCCTCGGCGACGTGCTCGTCGTGAAGGCGCTGCGCGAGCTCGATGATGCCTGCGGTCGCCGCAGCGGGAGCCCCGCCCTCAGCGGCCGGCGCGGCAGCGGCAGGAGCCTCGGCGACCGGAGCGGCGACCTTCTCCCCCGACTCGTAGGCGGCCAGCTTGGCCTTCAGCTCGGCGTTCTCGTCGAGCGCCTTGCGCCACTCGAGCACGACCTCGTCGAGGAAGTCGTCGACCTCGTCCGGGTCGAAGCCGTCCTTGAAACGGACGTGCTGGAACTGCTTGGTGACGACGTCATCCGGGGTCAGTGCCATTGGTGGCTCCTCTTTCGATGAGTTCTCGGTGGCCGGTGGACACGAGGCACCCGCCTTGCGGCGGGCACCTTCTGAAAAGCATAGCCGTCTGAAACCTGCGCCGCGAAGGCGGGCCGACGCGCAGACGGACGCGCGAGCGGCAGGTCAGAGGAAGGATCGCGTGATCGACAGCAGGATCAGCACGACGATCATCGTGAGCGTGAGTCCCATGTCGAATGCGACAGGTCCGATCCTCAGCGGAGGAATGAGGCGTCGGAACATCCTGACGGGCGGATCCGTGATGGTGTAGACGATCTCGGCCGCGATCAACCCCGCGCCGCGAGGGCGCCATGAGCGGTCGAAGATGGGGATCCACTCCAGGATCACGCGCGCGAACAGCGTGAGCAGGTACAGCAGCAGCAGGATGTTGAGGATCGCTGCGATCACGGAGATCGCGGGCGCCACCACCACGTGTCAGGAGTGCGCGAGCGCGGGCTCGTCGCCCCCGGCGATACCACCCTGGCCCGAGACCGCGATGCTCTCCGGCGACAGCAGGAAGACCTTGCTCGTCACGCGCTCGATCCGGCCGTAGAGGCCGAGGGAGAGGCCGCTCGCGAAGTCGATCAGCCGACGGGCGTCGGCGTCGCTCATCTGCGACAGGTTGATGATCACCGGGATGCCGTCACGGAAGCTCTCGGCGATGACCTGAGCGTCACGGTACTGCTTGGGGTGGACCGTGAGGATCTCGTTCACTGCGCCTGCGGAGGGCTGACGGACCGCGGTCGGGCGGCGCAGCGGCGTGACCGGTGCGGCCTTGACCTCCTCGCGCTCACGACGGACCTCTTCCCGACGGGCGGGCTCGTGCTCCTGGCGAGCGCCGTGCGAGGCGGGAACGTCCTCGTAGACCTCTTCCTCATCGGCGAGGCCGAGGTACACCATGGTCTTCTTCAGCGGGTTCCCCATCGTGTCCTCCGAACGTGTAGGGGTGGTTCTGATTCGAGGCTAACCCTGGGCGGGTCGCGGCCCTGTGATTGCGGTGCCGATGCGAAGGTGTGTCGCGCCTGCCGCGATCGCCTCGACGAAATCCCCGGTCATCCCGGCGGAGATCCAATCGGCATCCGGGGCGATCGCCCGCAGCCGGGAGGCGTAGTCGTGCACGCGGGCGAACGCCGCAGCAGGCTCCTCGCCCAGCGGTGCGACCGCCATCAGGCCGCGCAGGCGCAGCGTCGGCAGTGCCAGAACGTGCTCGGCGAGCATCTCCAGCTCCTTCGGTGCCACTCCGCCGCGGCCGGGGTCGTCGGTGAGGTTGACCTGGAGCAGCACGTCGAGCGGTCCGTCGTCAGCGGCGGCGCGGTCGAACGCATCGGCGATTCGGGCACGGTCGATCGAGTGCACGGCCTGGGCCGCTCGGCGGATCTGCGCGGCCTTGTTCGTCTGCGCCTGCCCGATGAAGTGCCAGCGCAGGCCTTCCGTGCCGGGAGCCGGAGCCTGACGAAGCGCGTCCACCTTGGCGGAGAGCTCCTGCTGCCGGTTCTCGCCGACATCCCGGACGCCGAGGTCGTACAGCTCCTGCACCAGCGACGCCGGATGGAACTTGGTCACGACGATGCGGGTGATGTCGCCCGCGTCGCGTCCCGCCTGCCGCGCGGCGTCCGCGATCGCTGCATCGATCGCGGACAGCCGCTCGGCGACGCTCAGCTCATGCTGAGAGTTCACCCTGGGCCCCTCGAAAGGTCACTTGAGGAACTCGGGGATGTCGAGGTCGCTCTCGTCGAAGGCGGGCTCGATGCTCGTGTGCACCGGCGGGATCGACGGCACGGTCACCGGGGCGGTCTCGCGCGGCGCCTCATCGGCGGCCTTCTCCTCGGCCTCCTCGGTCGCGGTCTTCTCCACAGCCGCCGGAGCGGAGGTGCGCGAGAAGATCTGCGGGTCCAGGCGCAGCGTCGGCTCGCCGCTGTCGAAACCCGCCGCGATCACGGTGACGCGCACCTCGTCGCCGAGGGTGTCGTCGATCACCGTTCCGAAGATGATGTTCGCCTCGGGGTGCGCCGCCTCCTTGACGAGGTCGGCGGCGTCGTGGATCTCGAAGATGCCGAGGTTCGATCCGCCCTGGATCGAAAGCAGCACGCCGTGCGCGCCCTCGATGGACGCCTCCAGGAGGGGCGACTCGACGGCGAGCTCGGCCGCCTTGATCGCACGATCCGCACCGCGGGCGGATCCGATGCCCATGAGCGCGGAGCCCGCGCCCTGCATGACCGACTTGACGTCGTTGAAGTCGAGGTTGATCAGACCGGGGGTGGTGATCAGATCGGTGATGCCCTGCACACCGGCGAGGAGGACCTGGTCGGCGGTCGCGAAAGCCTCGATCATGGAGATGCCGCGATCGCTGATCTCGAGGAGACGGTCGTTGGGCACCACGATGAGGGTGTCGACCTCTTCCTTCAGCTTCGCCACGCCGGCGTCGGCCTGGCTCTGACGGCGGCGCCCCTCGAAGGAGAACGGCTTGGTCACCACGCCGATGGTCAGCGCCCCGATCGACTTCGCGATCCGGGCGACGATGGGGGCGCCGCCGGTTCCGGTGCCACCGCCCTCGCCCGCGGTCACGAAGACCATGTCCGCGCCGGTCAGCGCCTGCTCGATCTCCTCCGCGTGATCCTCGGCGGCACGACGGCCGACCTCGGGATCGGCTCCGGCGCCGAGGCCGCGGGTCAGGTCGCGGCCGACGTCGAGCTTGACGTCGGCGTCGCTCATGAGCAGCGCCTGTGCATCGGTGTTGATGGCGATGAACTCGACGCCTCGCAGGCCGAGCTCGATCATGCGGTTGACAGCGTTGACGCCACCACCGCCGACACCGACGACCTTGATCACGGCGAGGTAGTTCTGGTTCTGGCTCATCCCGTCCTCCGATGTATTTCGAGCCTCGAGCCGAGGGCAACCTTAAACCTCAAGCGGAAGGTTAAAGTATTTCCCGGTATTGCTTTCTCTGGATCGAAGGTAAGCGGCGCGGGGCGCGCAGACACCAAGCGACACGCGGCTCCGCGCGATCGCTTCGGATATTCGTGCTCAGCCGACGACGCCGACGCCCGGCGAGGACACGTCGTAGCTCGACGCCCCCGGGTTCGCCTTCATCAGGGCCTGCAGGGCGAGGGTCTTCTCGGCCGACTGGTCCGCACTCCCCCAGACGATCTTCGCGCCGCCGGCCAGCTGCAGGACGATGTCGTCCGGGGTGGATGCGGCCGCGCTGTCCACCTGCGCCCTGAGCTCCGCCGGGAGCGTGCGCAGCGCGGTGCCGACGGCGGAGAACGCGGGCGTGCCGGTGCCGCCGTCGATCTCGATCAGGGCGTATCCCGCCGGCCGTTCCTCCGAAGTGGACAGCACGACGCCCGCCGCGTCGACGACCGTGAAGCGCCCGTCGCTCTGCTGCAGGACGCCGACCGGCGTGCGCTCCACGATGCGCACCACGAGATCGTGCGGCGGATGCGCCTCGAGGCGATAGGTCTCGATGAGCGGGAACCGCACGAGGGCGGCCTTGACGGCGCTCGGATCCACCAGCGCGAGCGGACGGCCGAGCTGTCCGGCCAGGGCCTTCTGCACGTCCGCGGGCTTGAGGGCGCCGGTGCCCTCGACCGTGATCGTCTGCACGGCGAACAGCGGGCTGTACGCCGCGCCGACGCTGCCGCCCACGACGAGCAGCGCCAGCGCCGCGCCGACGATCCAGCCGATCCGGCGGCGGCGGGATCGCTGCGTGAATCGCCGGATCTCGCTGCGCAGGGCCCGGCGGCGCGCGCGCGTGGCCCGCCACAGGTCGAGCGCGGTCAGCGGCCCCTCGTGCGGAGCCCCCGCGTGCGCGTCGTCCTCTCCGGCACCGGCGCGCGCCGCGCCCGGCGTCGCACCGCGGCCGAGCGGGATCGGCCCTGCACCCCCCTGCCGGCCGGCCTCCTCGGCCGTCCCTGCACCGCGCTCCTCGAACGCGGACGTCGCGCCCCGGCCGACGCGATCCGGCTCGTCGGCACGGAGGTCGCCGTGCTCGGCGGGCGGCGCGGAGACGGGGATCGCGGACGGCCGGCGCACGGTCAGCCCTCGGCGGTGGTGCGCAGCGCGTCCAGCACCTGCGGGATGATCTGGTACACGTTGCCGCAGCCGAGCGTGATCACGTAATCGCCGTCGCGCGCCACGGTCGCCGTGTAGTCGGCCGCCTGCTGCCAGTCTGCGACGTAGTGCACGTTGCGCGGGTCGGCGAACGCTCCGCTGACCAGTTCGCCGGTCACGCCGGGCACCGGGTCCTCGCGGGCGCCGTAGACGTCGAGCATCACGGTGTGGTCGGCGTAGGTCTCCAGCACCTCGGCGAACTCGCGGTACATGTGCTGGGTGCGCGAGTAGGTGTGCGGCTGCTGGATCGCGATGATGCGGCCGTCGCCCACGATCGTGCGCATGGCCTCGAGCGCCGCGCGCACCTCGGTCGGGTGGTGCGAGTAGTCGTCGTAGACGCTCACGCCGCGCTCCACCCCGTGCAGCTCGAGGCGGCGCACGGTGCCGGCGAAGGCCTGCACGGCCCGGGTGGCGTCGGCGAGCGGGTACCCGAGGGTCGTGAGCACGGCGACGGCGCCCGCGGCGTTGATCGCGTTGTGCACGCCCGGCACCCGCAGCTGCATGCGTGCGGACTCGCCGTGCATGGTCAGCGTCGCGGCGACCGGTCCGTCCGTAAGCACGTCGGTGATCCGCAGATCCGCGTCGTCCGCGAACCCGAAGGAGATCACGTTCGGGTGGGTGATCCCGGCCCGGACGCGCAGGGCGCCGGGGTCGTCGCTGGAGATCACGACGGCATCGCGGGCGCCGTTCCCGAAGGTGACGAACGCGTCGTGGAAGGCCTCGTCGGATCCGTAGTGGTCCAGGTGATCGGGGTCGACGTTCGTGATCAGCGCGACCGAGGTGTCGTACAGCAGGAAGGTGCCGTCGGACTCGTCGGCCTCGATGACGAAGAGGTCGTCGGCGCCGGAGGAGCTGGACGTGCCGAGCTGCTCGATCACGCCGCCGTTGACGAAGTTGGGGTCCGCGCCGAGCTCGCGCAGGGCGACGACGATCATGCCGGTCGAGCTCGTCTTGCCGTGCGCGCCCGCGACGGAGACGAGGCGACGCCCGCCGATGAGCCAGTGCAGCGCCTGCGAGCGGTGGATGACGTGCAGCCCGCGCTGCTTCGCCAGCACGAACTCCGGGTTCTCGGGCCAGATCGCACCGGTGTGCACGACCGTGTCCGCATCGCCCAGGTGGGCCGCATCGTGTCCGACGTGCACATCGGCGCCGAGGGCGGCGAGGGCCTGCAGGTTCGCGCTGTCCGCGCGGTCGCTGCCGGAGACGCGGATGCCCGCATCGAGGAACATGCGGGCCAGACCCGACATGCCGGAGCCGCCGATGCCGATGAAATGCGCGGCGGTGATGTCTTCGGGGATCGGCAGGGAGAGGTCGGGTCTGATCATGGCTCTTTCGTCCTTACGGGCTGAATCATCCTAAGTCGGGGTGGGCGGCAGCGGGCCCTGGCTCGCCGCCTCGCGGTGTCCGCGGCCGGCGGACCGGCGTCAGCGCGACAGCGCGCGGTCGGCGAGGGCGATGAGATCCTCGGTCCCGGTGCGGGAGCCGACGTGTTCCGCGGCCGCACGCATGGCAGCGCGCCGCGGAGCGTCCTGCAGCAGCGGCACGATCTCGCCGCGGACGCTGTCCGGGGTGAGCCGGGCGTCGTCGATGAGGAGCGCTGCGCCGGCGTCGACGGCCGCTGCGGCGTTGAGACGCTGCTCGCCGTTGCCGACCGCGTAGGGCACGTAGACCGCCGGGATCCCGAGGGCGCTGATCTCGCTGACGGTGGCCGAGCCGGAGCGGCACAGCACGAGATCCGCCAGGGCGAACGCCAGGTCCATGCGGTCCAAGTAGCGGCGCAGGGTGTAACCCGGGACGCCGGGGTCGGGCATGTCGGAGCGGTCGCCGGTCGCGTGCAGGAGCTGCCACCCCGCGTCGAGGATGTCCTGCCAGGATCCGGCGATCGCTTCGTTGAGCCGCTGCGCGCCCAGCGAGCCGCCGAACACCAGCAGCACGGGACGCGCCGGATCCAGCCCGAACTCCGCGGCCGCCTCCGCGCGCGTCTCCGCCCGGTCCAGGTCGACGATCTCGCGGCGCAGCGGCATGCCGACGACCTCCGCACCGCGCAGCGGCGTGCCCGGGAACGCGACGCCGACGGCCGCCGCCGTGCGGGCGCCGAGCACGTTGGCCATGCCTGGACGCGCGTTGGCCTCGTGCACGACGAACGGCACGCCCTCCCGGCGAGCGGCGACGTACGCGGGCGCCGAGGCGTACCCGCCGAAGCCGATGACCTCGTCGACGCCGTGCTCGCGGATGTAGGCGCGCACCTGTTTCACAGCGCGGGCGAAGCGCGCGGGGAAGGCGAGCGCGGCCCCGTTCGGGCGGCGCGGGAACGGCACCTTGTCGACGATGAGCAGCTCGTAGCCGCGCTGCGGGACGAGCCGCGACTCGAGGCCCTCCCGGGTGCCGAGCACGAGCACGCCGGTCTCGGGGTCACGGGCGCGCAGGCCGTCGGCGACGGCGAGCAGCGGGTTGACGTGACCGGCGGTCCCGCCGCCGGCCAGAAGGTACGTGGTCACTTCAGGAGCGTACCGGACCGGCCTGGACGGAGCGCGGCGCGGGCGCGGGAAGCGTGCGCGCGAACGACAGCAGCACGCCGCAGGCCAGCAGCACCGACAGCAGCGACGTGCCACCCTGGGACATGAACGGCAGGGGCACGCCCAGGACCGGGAAGACGCGGAGGACGACGCCGATGTTGATCAGCGCCTGGGAGAGGATCCACACCACGATGCCGCCGGAGGTCACGCGCACGAAGAGGTCGTCGGTCCTGCGGATCATCCGGAACACGGCCACGGCGAACAGCACGAACAGGGCGAGCACGAGCGCACAGCCGATCAGGCCGAGCTCCTCCCCCACGATCGCGAAGATGTAGTCGTTGGATGCGGCAGGGAGCCACCCGTACTTCTCCCGCGAGTTGCCCAGGCCGAGCCCGAAGATGCCGCCGTTCGCCATGCCCCAGATCGCGTGCACCTGCTGATAGCACGTGGTGAGGTAGCAGCTGGTGTCGTTGGAGTGGTCGAACACGCCGAGGATGAGGGCGCGTCGCCGCTCGTCGGCGAAGGCGAACCCGAGCACCGCCGTCAGCGAGGTCAGCAGCGGGAGGATGAAGATCCGCAGCCGCACCCCGGAGAAGAACAGCGCGCCGAGGATGACGAGGAAGAGGATCATCGACGTGCCGAGGTCCTTGCCGCCGAGCACCGCGGCGATGGCGAGGAAGCCGACCGGGATGAGCGGGATGAACACGTGCTTCCAGCGCCCCAGCAGCTCCTGCTTGCGCCACAGGATGAAGCCCGCCCACACCGCGAGGGCGAGCTTGATGAACTCGGAGGGCTGGACCACCTGTCCGGCGATCCGCAGCCAGTTCGTGTTTCCGTCGTTCTCGTACCCGAGCGGGGTGAACACGAGCATCTGCAGGCCGACGGCGCCGATCAGGACGAGCCACGCGGTGCGCTTCCAGAACATCACGGGGAACCGGCTCATCAGGAACATGAGCGGGATCCCGATCGCCGCGACGAGAGCCTGGGTCATCACGATCGCGAACGGATCCTGACCGCCCTCCACCGCGTTCGCGCTGGACGCCGACAGGATCATCACGAGCCCGAACACCGTCAGCAGCAGCGACGTTGACGCGATCAGGGCGAACTCCGTGGACACGGGGCGCAACACGCGGCCGAGCCTCACCCGGGCGGCGAGCCCGTCGACGCGCGGCTCAGGCACCGGCGTCGGGCGTGCTCCCACCTGCGTCACCGGCGCTCCCCTGCTCGATCCACTGCCGCACCGCCTCGGCGAAGCGGTGGCCGCGATCCGCGTAGCTGGCGAACTGGTCGAAGGACGCCGCCGCGGGAGCGAGGAGCACGGTGTCCCCGTCCTGGGCGATGCCCGCCGCCAGTTCGACCACGCGGGTCATGACCTCTTCAGTGTCGCCGGGGACGACCTCCACCACCTGCACCGCGGGCGCGTGTCGTGCGAACGCCTCGAGCAGGTGGCTGCGGTCGGCGCCGATCACGAGCGCCGCGCGGGCCGTGGCGCCGGCGCCCGCCACGAGCTCGGACAGGTCGACGCCCTTCAGATCCCCGCCGACGATCCAGATCGCGCCGGGGAACGCCCGCAGCGACGACTGGGCGGCGTGCGGGTTGGTGGCCTTCGAGTCGTCCACCCAGGTGATGCCCGCGGCACGGGCGACGACCTGGATGCGGTGCGCGTCCAGGCGGAAGTCGTCGAGCGCGCGGGCGATGGCGGCAGGCTCGACGCCGAGCGATCGCGACAGCGCCGCCGCGGCGAGGATGTTCTGCACGATGTGCGGGGCGTTCAGACCGTGCGCCGCGAGGTCGGCCACGGTCGTGAGCTCGAGCGCGCTGTGACGCCGGTCGTCGAGGAAGGCGCGGTCCGCGAGGATCCCCTCGACGATCCCGAGATCGCTCGGACCGGGCACGCCGAGTCCGAATCCGATGGCGCGGGCGCCCTCGATCACGTCCGCGTCCTCGACCATGCGCTGGGTCGCGGCATCGGCCTTGTTGTAGACGCAGGCCACCCGGGTGTTGCGGTACACCAGCGCCTTCGCCTCGCGGTAGGCCTCTGCGCTGCCGTGCCAGACCAGGTGGTCGTCGGCGAGGTTGAGGCAGGTCGCGGCCCACGGCACGGGCTGCGCTGCGGGGTCGGTGAGCCCCAGGTACCAGAGCTGATGGCTGGACAACTCGACCACGAGCACGTCGAAGCCGCCCGGGTCGCGCACCGCGTCGAGCACCGGCACGCCGATGTTGCCGCACGGCGCGGCGCGCAGCCCCCCGGCGACGAGCATGGTCGCCGTCAGCTGCGTGGTGGTGGTCTTGCCGTTCGTGCCGGTGATGAACACCCACTCGGCGGCGGTGCCGTCGGCGCGGAGCACCTTGTCGCGCACGCGCCAGGCGAGCTCCACGTCACCCCAGAGCGGGATCGACTGCGCACGGGTCCACGCGATCACCGGATGCGACGGGGAGAATCCGGGCGAGGCGATGACCACCTCGGGCGCGAACTCCTCGAGCGGTGCCGGCACGGATCCGAGATCCCCGATCCACAGCCGGGCGCCGATCAGCGGCACGAGCCGTTCGTACTCCTCGGTCGCGCTCTCGGAGAGCACGAGCACCTCGGCGCCGAGCTCGGTGAGGGTGTCGGCGACGGAGAAGCCGGTCACCGACAGTCCGAGCACGGCGACCCGCAGGCCCCGCCAGTCGGCGTGCCAGCTGGTCAGGGAGTCGAGATCGCGGGTCATGAGCTGGTCAGCCTCAGCCACTCGACGTAGAACAGCCCGAACGCCGAGACCGAGAGCAGGCCCGCGATGATCCACATCCGCACCACGATCGTCGCCTCGGGCCACCCGCGCATCTCCAGGTGGTGGTGGAACGGGCTCTGCAGGAACAGCCGCTTGCCGCGGGTGAGCTTGAAGTACGTCAGCTGCACGATCACGGATCCGGACGCGATGATGAACACGCCCGCCAGCAGCACCAGCAGCAGCTCGGTGCGGGTGAGGATCGCGAGCGCCGTGATCACGCCGCCGATGGACATGGACCCGACGTCGCCCATGAAGACCTTGGCCTTGGGCGCGTTCCACCAGAGGAACCCGATGAGCGCCCCCACGAAGGACGCCGAGATGACGGCGAGGTCGAACGGGTGCGCCACGTCGTAGCACCCGGCGAGCGACGAGGGCGACAGCGACTCGGCCGCGCAGGACTGCTTGAACTGCCAGAACGAGATGAGGCTGTATGCGCCGATCACGAAGACGGCGCACCCGGCGGCGAGGCCGTCGAGCCCGTCGGTGAGGTTCACGCTGTTGGAGGTCGCGATGCCGATCACCGAGATCCAGAGCAGGTACAGCAGCCAGCCGATGATCGGGCCGAGGGCGAACAGGGACAGCACGGGGATGTCGCGGAAGAGCGAGATGAATCCGCTCGCCGGCGTGTTGCCCGCGGGGCTGCGCACCAGGAGGGCGACCACGCCGAACGGCACCATGACGAGCACCTGTCCGAGGATCTTGCGCCACCCGGAGAGACCGGCGCTCTGCTGCTGGCGCAGCTTCATGTGGTCGTCGATGAACCCGACGACGCCGAAGCCGACCATCAGCCAGATCACCAGCAGGCCGGAGGCCGTCGGGTAGCTGCCGCCGGTGAACGTGCCGATGCCGTAGCCGATGATCGTGCCGAGGATGAAGATGACGCCGCCCATGGTGGGCGTGCCGCGCTTGGCCTGGTGGCTCGGGTTGGCGATCGACTCCGGCGTGCGGATGACCTGTCCCCAGCCCCATTTCCGGAACAGCCGGAGGAACACCGGCGTGAGCAGGAGAGTGAACGCGAGGGAGATCGCGGCGGCGGTCAGCAGAGATCTCACGAGAACGATTCTCCCAGACGATCTCCGAGGAACCGGAGCCCCGCGGAATTGGACGACTTCACGAGCACCCTGTCGCCGGGACGCAGCTCGGTCTTCAGGTACTCGAAGGCGGCATCGGCGTCGGGCAGATGCACGGCCTCGCCGTCCCAGGAGCCCTCCCCCACGGCGGCGAGGTACAGACGGCGCGCCTCGGCGCCGACGACGACGATGCGCTGGATGTTGAGGCGCACGGCGAGCAGGCCGATGCGGTCGTGCTCGTCGCCCGCCGTCTCGCCGAGCTCGCTCATCGCCCCCAGCACCGCCACGGTGCGCTCACCGGGACCGGTGATCTGCGCCAGGGTGCGCAGGGCGGCGGCCATCGAGTCGGGGCTCGCGTTGTACGCGTCGTTGATGATGCGCACATCGGCGCCGCCCATGGGCTGCATCCGCCACCGCTCGGCGAGCTGCACGGTCTCCAGGCGGGCGATCGCCTCGGCCGGCGCGACGCCCAGGGCGCGCGTCGCGGCGATGGCGGCGAGGGCGTTGTTCACGTGGTGCGCACCGAGCACCTGCAGCCGCAGCGGCAGCGCCTGGCCGTCCACGTGCACGGTGCACGAGGTGCCCGACGCCGTGACGTCGATGCCGGCGGCGCGGACCTCGGCCGCGGGGCCCTGTCCGAACCCGACGATCCGCAGGCCCCGCTGCTCGGCGAGGGGCGCCATGCCCGCCACGCGCGCGTCGTCCAGGTTGAGCACGGCCGTTCCGCCGGGCGCCGCAGCCTCGACGAGCTCCGCCTTGGCCCGGGCCGTCTCCTCGATGCCGCCGAATCCCCCGGCATGGGCGAGGCCGACCATGAGCTCGATCACGACGTCGGGGTTCACGAGACCGGCGAGGCGCGCGATCTCCCCCGGCGCGCTCGCGCCGAACTCGCACACCAGGAAGCGCGTGCGGTCGGTGATGCGCAGCATCGTGAGCGGCGCGCCGACCTCGTTGTTGTAGGACGCGATCGGCGCGATCGTCTCGCCCTCGTCCTGCAGGATGCGGGCGAGGAAGTTCTTCGTCGTGGTCTTGCCGTTCGAGCCGGTCACGCCGACGATGCGCAGCTCTCCCGCGGCGCGGACCCGTGCGACCACGGCCCGCGCGAGCTCGGCGATCGCGTCGATCACATCGGCCACGACGATCTGGGAGATCTCCTCGTCGACGGGGTGCTCGACGATCGCCAGGACGGCGCCGTTCTCGATCGCGGCACCGACGAATCGGTGCCCGTCGGTGTGCTCTCCGGGCTTGGCGACGAAGATGCCGCCGGTGGACATCTGCCGCGAGTCGGTGTCGACGACACCGGAGACGATCGATGCGGGATCGTGACCTGCGGCGGGGCGCAGGTCACCTCCGACGATCTCGGCGATCTCCGCGAGGGACAGAGCGATCATGGGATGGGATCCTCCGGGGGCGATGCCGCCGCTTCGGGGCGACGGCGGCCATCACTAGTACTTGGGCAGCAGCGGTTCCATCGGAGTGGTGGAGGGCTGCACGCGGTAGGTCTTCAACACCTGCGTCATGGCCTTCTGGAAGGCGGGCGCGGTGGCCGCAGACGAGGTTACCCTAGTGGGCTCGTCGAGGGTGACCACGACGACGTACTCGGGGTGGTCCACGGGGGCGAACCCGACCATGCTCGTGAAGTAGATGCCCTCCTTGTACGCCCCGGTGTTCGGATCCGGCTTCTGCGCCGTTCCGGTCTTCGCCGCGATGCGGTAGCCGGGCACCTTGATCATGTCCGAGACGCTGCCCTGTTCCGCCACGTTCTCGATCATGCGGGTGAGCTCGGCGTCCTTGGATGCGTCGAAGATGCGCTGCGGCTTGGGCGCCGGCGCCTCCGAGACCTTGCCGTCGGAGCCCGTGCACGACTCCACGAGCGAGAGCGGGATCTTGACGCCGCCGTTCGCGATGGCCTGGTAGGCGCTGGCGACCTGGGGGGCGGTCACCGTGTAGTACTGGCCGAAGGTGGTCGTGTAGTGCGACTGGTAGTCCCAGTCCTTGACCGGGTGGATGACGCCCGAGGCCTCCCCGGGGAAGTCGATCGCGGTCTTGCTGCCGACCCCGAACTTGACCAGCTCGTCGTAGCGCTGCTGGTCGGTGACCATGTCGCCGAACTTCGACAACGCCACGTTCGAGGAGTCGATGAGGGCGCCCGCGAGCGTGTAGTCGTAGGCCGGGTGCTCGAACGCGTCGTTGATGACGGCGCCGTTCGGGAACTCCTCGTGACTGGAGGCTCCGGTGATCCGGGTCGAGGCGTTCGCGTTCGCGTACTCCATGACGGATGCCGCCGTGATCGCCTTGAACGTGGATCCCGGCTCGAAGCTGGTGCTGAAGATCCGCGACCCGCGATCCTCCGGGTCGGAGGCGCCGGGGTCGTTGGGATCCACGCTCGGGTACTCCGCCGCGGCACGGATCTTGCCCGTCCCGACCTCGACGACCGTGACCGTGCCGGCCTTCGCGCCCTGCGCCTTGACCTCCTCGGAGATCATCTGCTGCAGGTACCACTGCAGCTCGGTGTTGATGGTCAGCGTGACGGTCCCGCCGTCGACGGCGGGCGTCTCACTCTGACTGCCCGGGATGACGACGCCGTCCAGGCCCTTCAGATAGCTCTCCTTGCCCTTCTTGGCGCTCAGGCACTGGTTCTGCGCCTCCTCGAGCCCTTCCTTGTCCCCGTTGCCGGCGATGAAGCCGAGGAGGTTCCCGGCGACAGCGCCGTTCGGGTAGACCCGGACGGAGCGCGGCAGCGGCCAGAGGTATGCGAGACCGAGGGCGCGCAGCTTGAGGAACTGGTCGGTGCTGACGCCCTTCTTGAGCATCACGTACTGCGAGGCGGGGTCGGCCTTCAGCGCATCCGCGACCTCCTTGCGCACGGCATCGCCGCTCTCGCCGATGATCGCTGCGATCTTCTCGGAGGCCTCCGCCCACGGCAGCTTCGGCTTGGTCTTGGCGTCTTCGAGACCCTTCATCGCGGAGGGGTCCATCGTGATGTCGTAGACCAGCTGGCTCTCGGCGAGCACGGTGCCGTTGGAGTCGACGATCTTCCCCCGCGCGCCGTCGATCTCGCGGGTGTAGCCGAGGCTGAGGTCCTGCGACTGCTTCACGTTCGCGGATGCGCTGAGCACCTGCACGTCGACGAGGCGCACCAGGAAGCCGCACATCACGGCGAGGATCACGGCGAGGGCGAGGACGGTCCGCCGACGCGGCGTCCGGCTGGCTCGGGACTTCATCGGATCTCCGTCCGGGACTCGCGGTCGGTCATCGTGTCGGTGTCGTGCGTCGGAAGCTCATGTCAGCGGATGGTCGGCGTCGGCAGGCCTTCGGCCGTCGGCGGGGCGACCGTCTGCACGGGCGCCTGCTGTGTCTTCGGTTCTACGCCCCCGCCGCCGGCGGCGTGCGCGGCGGCCGGCGGTGTGTCGCGAATGAGCGCGTTCGGCACGCCGTTGGCGCCGGCAGGGTTCACGGTGGACGCCCACGGCGCGGATCCCTGTGCGCCGATCACGCTGCCGTCGCTGAGGCGCAGGTAGCTCGCGCTGCCGCCCACGACCAGGCCCAGCTTCGAGGCCGCGGTGGCGAGCGCCTGCGGCGAGCTGATGCCGTCCAGATCCTGCGCCGCGGCCTGTGCCTGCCAGGTCAGCTGCTTGTTCTGCTGCGTGAGCTTGGCGACGACGAAGGAGTCCTGAGTGGTCGCGATCGTGAGCGCGATCTGCGCGCCGGCGATGAGGGCGGCACCCGCCAGGGCGACCACGGCGTACATCATCCGCGGACGGCGACGACGTGCCGGCCGTTCCACCGCGCGCAGGTGACGGGAGGGCAGCGCCTCCTCGATGCGGGGCTGCTGCAGGGCGTTCTGTGCCAGGCTCATCGCGCGGCGCTCCTCTGATCGTCTCTCACACGTTCGGCTGCACGCAGGCGCACCGGGATGGCGCGCGGGTTGGCGGCGCGTTCGGCCTCGTCGGCCATCTCTGCGCCCTTGGTCAGGGTCCGGAAGCGCGGCGCGTGCTCCGGCAGCTCGACCGGAAGCCCCGCCGGCGCCGTGGAGGCGGAAGCCGCGGCGAAGGCCTGCTTGACGAGCCGGTCCTCGAGCGACTGGTACGACATCACGACGATGCGCCCGCCGACCGTGAGCGCCCCCATCGCGGCGGGGATGGCGTCGGCGAGTACGTTCAGCTCGCGGTTCACCTCGATCCGCAGCGCCTGGAACACCCGCTTGGCGGGATGACCGGCCCGCTGCACCGCGGCCGGTGTGGCCTCCTGCAGCACCTCGACCAGCCGGCCGGAGCGCTCCAGCGGCGCCTGCGCCCTCGCCTGCACGATCGCACGGGCATAGCGTCCGGCGAGCTTCTCCTCGCCGTAGCGCTCGAAGATGCGGCGCAGCTGACCCTCGCTGTACGTCGCCAGGACCTCGGCGGCGGTGACGCCGCTCGACTGGTCCATGCGCATGTCCAGCGGGGCGTCCTTGGCGTACGCGAATCCGCGCTCCGCCTCGTCCAGCTGCAGCGACGAGACCCCGAGGTCGAACAGGATCCCCGAGGCCCCCTTGGCATGCTCGCCGATCGCGTCGTAGACGGTGTGCACGAGCGTCACGCGGTCGCCGAAGCGGGCGAGCCGCTCCCCCGCGATGCGCAGGGCGTCGGTGTCGCGGTCGAGCCCCACGAGCCGGATGTTCGGCAGACGCTCGAGGAACGCCTCGGCGTGCCCGCCCATGCCGAGCGTGGCGTCGACGAGGACCGCGCCGTCGTTCTGAAGCGCGGGTGCGAGCAGCTCGACACAGCGGTCGAGCATCACGGGGGTGTGGATGCGGCGGATGTCCATGGTTCCTTCGGCCTTGCGGTCCCTGGCCCTGATCCCCATCCGCTCGACCCGGCACCGGGGAAGGTGCGCCGGGGCGGGAGCGGCTGGGAGTCACAGCCAGGGCCCGTTCAGAACAGGCCGGGGATCACCTCCTCCTCGAGCTCGGCGAAGGCGTCTTCGTGTCCTTCGGCGTACGCGTTCCACGCCGCCGCGTCCCAGATCTCGGCGTGCGCGCCGACACCCGTGACGATGAGCTCCTTGCCCAGGCCCGCGTAGGCACGCAGATGGGCGGGGATGGTGATGCGGTTCTGGCTGTCCGGCATCTCGGCGCTCGCGCCGGACAGGAACATGCGCAGGAAGGCCCTGGCCTCCTTGTTCGCCAGGGGCGCCTGGCGGATGCGCTCATGCACGCTCTCGAACTCGGAGGTGCTGAACACGTAGAGGCAGCGGTCCTGGCCGCGGGTGACGACGACGCCGCCGGCCAGATCCTCGCGGAACTTGGCGGGGAGGATGACGCGGCCCTTGTCGTCGAGCTTGGGGGAATGCGTGCCGAGCAACATGCGCCTCTCCCCCTTTCGCCGCCGTTTCCTCCACTTTACTCCACTTCCCTCCATTTCGATACACATTTGTGCTCCGAGGAGGCCTTTCGCGGGCACGAAGAAGGCCCCTGTCCCGCGGAATGCCGCGGGACAGGGGCCGGTGGAGGAAGGTGGAGGACGGTGTGGAGGGAAAGGGGGTACCGGGGAGGCTCGGGCGTCCGAGAACAGACCGAGGGCCCGGTCGCCGAAGCGGTCCGGGCCCTCAGAAGGTCATGCCGAGGCGGTCAGTGCTCCTCGTGGCGGCGATCCCAGCGGTCGTTCATGCGATCCATGAACGACGGCGACGGCTCTTTCGAGTTCGTCCGGCTCGTGGTCTCGCGGTCTCCCCCGCGCCGCACGGGCGTGAGCGCGAGCATCAGGCCGCCGAGCATCGCCGCGAACGCGACGACCCCGATGATGATGCCTGCGATGTTGCCGACCACGACGCCCACGATCAGGCCGCCGACGCCGGCCAGCAGCAGCACGGCTCCGTAGATGAGATTGCGATAGCTGAGCGCGCGGTCCCCGGCGTGCGCGGAAACGACATCGGCGTCGTTCTGCATGAGATGGCGTTCCATCTCGTCGAGCAGGCGCTGCTCCTGTTCGGAGAGTGGCATTTCGTCCCCCTCGGGTGGTCTTGCTCCCAAGTCTACGCGCGTGAGGATGCACGAGGGTAGGGATTCGCCTGGGAGTTGCGCATCATGTCGCCCGACGGCTGCCCTGCCCCGCCGGGATGCCGCTCGGTAGGCTGATCGCGTGGCATCCTCCTCCGCTGTGATCGACCAGGTCTCCGCCCGACTCGAGGCATTCGTCCTCCGGATGCGTGCGGAGATCGCGGATTACGGACCGGATGCCTCCGCCTTCGTCTCGTCCGCCGAGGAGACGCTGCGCGGCGGCAAGCGGCTGCGCGCACGGTTCTGCCACGCCGGATGGTCGTCCGTCGCCGGACTCGCCGGCGTCGAGACGGAGCCTACGGCCCTGTGGGACGCGTGCGCCGCGCTCGAGGTGTTCCAGTCCGCCGCGCTCGTGCACGACGACCTCATCGACAACTCCGACACCCGGCGCGGCCGCCCCTCCGCGCATCGCGCCCTCGAGGCGTCGCACGTCGAGCAGGGCTGGAGCGGCAGCGCGGTCGACTTCGGCCGCGCGGCGGCGGTTCTCCTCGGGGATCTCCTCGTGGCGTGGAGCGACGACCTGCTCGAGGCCGGGATCGCCGCCAGCCCGCACGCGGACGCGGTGCGCAGCGAGTACGCGCGGATGCGTCGGGACGTGACGATCGGGCAGTTCCTCGACATCGCCGAGGAGTCGGCGTGGAGCGTGAACGACGACGACGGCCACGCCGAGCGCGCGCTGCGCGTGGCCTCCCTGAAAGCCGCGCGCTACAGCGTCGAGCAGCCCCTGCTGATCGGTGCGGCGATCGCCGGCGCGGATGAGGCTCAGCAGGCGGCCCTGCGCGCGTTCGGGCATCCCCTCGGCATGGCCTTCCAGCTGCGCGATGACGTACTCGGCGTCTTCGGCGACGAGCGGCTCACCGGCAAGCCCGCCGGAGACGACCTGCGGGAGGGTAAGCGCACGCTGCTCATCGCCTGGACGCGCCAGGCCCTGGCGCCGCAGGGACGGCGCGTCGTCGACGAGCTGCTGGGCGACCCGCTGCTCACCGCGGATCAGATCGCGAGCCTGCAGGCGATCATCGTCGAGTCGGGCGCGCTGCACCGCATGGAGGGGCTCATCTCCGAGTACGCCGCCGCCGGGGAGGCTGCCCTGGCGGGTGCGCCCCTCGACGCCGGAGCGCTCGACCTCCTGCGCGGGCTCGCCCGCGATGCGACGCAGCGCACGGCCTGAGCCGCACCGGACCGACGGTCAGGCGAGGGTGCGCGCGATGCGCCGGACCTCGCTCTTGTGACCCTCGCGCAGAGCGGCGATCGGCGCGCGGCCGATCGACTCCTCGTCGGCGAGCAGCCAGTCGATGACCTCGTCGTCGCTGAACCCGGCGTCCTTGAGCACGATGATGGTGCCGCGCAGCGACCCGAGCGGGTGGCCGTCCTTGAGGAAGAGCGCCGGGACGGCGAGGGCCCCGTTGCGCCGGGACCCGACCAGGTGCTGCTCGTCGAAGAGCCGATGCACGCGACCGAGCGGCTCTCCGAGGATCTCGACGAGGTCGGGGAGGGTCAGCCATTCGACCTCGGGGGTCGGGGATTCGGTTTCAGACACCCTGCAATGTTCTCATCCCCTTCACGGCCGGGCCCGGCCATGCGTCCTCGTCGCGAGTTATCACTTCTGTCACATTCATCACTCCTGTTGACTTGCGATCACTTCCGTGCCAGCGTCGAAGGGCCGACGCGCACCGCTGCACACCGGCGTAGACGTCTGAATCGGGGGATCCATGACGACAGCAACCACCGCGCGCCGGGCGATCGGCGTCACCGCACCGACCGTGCTGCTGACCGCCGTGGCGAGTGCGCTCGTCGCGGCACCCGCACAGGCGCACACGCCCGCGCATGGCGCGCTCCCGCCGCTCACGGCACTGCCGACGGGTGCAGCACTGGCGGCGCTCGTCGCGAGAAGCGTTCCGGCAGAGGTCGCGCCGCCCGTCGAGTACACGGTGCAGGCCGGCGACACCCTCTGGGACATCGCGCGGGCGCACGGGACGACCGTCGCCGCGCTCTACGCCGCGAACGGCCTGGGCTCGGACTCGATCATCCATCCGGGGCAGGTCCTCTCCCTGGGCGGACCGGCACCGGCCGCTGCGCCGGCGCAGGCAGCGGCACCCGCCGCAGACACGGCCGGCGGATACGAGGTGGTCGCGGGGGACACGCTCTGGTCGATCGCGCAGCAGCACGGCCTGACCCTGGCCGAGCTCTTCGCGGCGAACGGCCTCTCCCCCGACTCGATCATCTACCCGGGCCAGACGCTGCGGCTCTGGGCGCCGGCCCCGGCTCCTGCTCCGGCGCCGGCTCCCGCTGCCGTCGCCCCGGCGCCTGTCGTCGACACCTACACCGCCCCGCAGGTCGTGCTCACGGACGAGCAGACCGGGAATGCGCGTCTGATCATCCAGATCGGGCGCGAGCTGGGCGTCCCCGATCACGGGATCGCGATCGCCCTGGCGACCGCCATGGTCGAATCCGGCCTCACCAACGCACCGGCGGGGGACCGCGACTCGATCGGGCTCTTCCAGCAGCGTCCGAGCACCGGCTGGGGCGCACCCGAGCAGATCGCCGATCCGTCGTACGCGGCCCGGGCCTTCTTCGCCGGCACCGCCCACACCAACGGGCTGCTGGACATCCCCGGCTGGCAGGACATGGGTTTCGGCGACGCTGCGCAGGAGGTGCAGATCTCTGCCTTCCCCGCCCGCTACGCCCTGTGGCAGTCGCAGGCCGAGGCCTGGCTCGCCGCTCTGGGCTGAGCAGACCGCCGCAACCGGCCGAGCCGTTCGCGGTGCAGCGCGCCCCGATCGGGATGACGGATACGGGCGCCCACGCGAGCCGTTGCCCGGGCTCTCAGCCAGTTCTCCCTAGACTCTTGTCGTGACGACCAGCCAACAAGCCGACCCCCTCATCGGGCGGCTCGTCGACGGTCGCTACCGTGTCCGCGCCCGCATCGCACGCGGCGGCATGGCCACCGTGTACGTCGCAACCGACCTGCGCCTGGAGCGCCGGATCGCGCTGAAGGTCATGCACGGGCACCTCAGCGACGACTCCGTGTTCCAGAGCC
The DNA here is from genome assembly GCF_902506375.1 of Microbacterium sp. 8M. GTDB lineage: Bacteria > Actinomycetota > Actinomycetes > Actinomycetales > Microbacteriaceae > Microbacterium. Next base: position 1,683,541 of record NZ_LR733284.1, on the reverse strand, counting down.
GCTTCATCCAGGAAGCGCGGGCCGCCGCACGCCTCGCCGACCCGCACGTCGTGAACGTGTTCGACCAGGGCCAGGACGGCGAGCTGGCGTATCTCGTCATGGAGTACCTGCCCGGGATCACGCTGCGCGAGCTCATGCGCGAGCAGCGCCGGCTGACGATCCCGCAGACGATCACGATCATGGATGCGGTGCTGTCGGGGCTCGCCGCGGCGCATCGCGCCGGGATCGTGCACCGCGACGTCAAGCCCGAGAACGTGCTGCTGGCGGAGGACGGCCGGATCAAGATCGGGGACTTCGGCCTCGCCCGCGCGACCACCGCGAACACCGCGTCCGGAGCGCAGCTGATGGGCACCATCGCCTATCTGGCACCCGAGCTCGTCACCCGCGGTACGGCCGACGCCCGCAGCGACATCTACGCGCTCGGCATCATGCTCTACGAGATGCTCACCGGCGAGCAGCCGTACAAGGGCGAGCAGCCGATGCAGATCGCGTTCCAGCACGCCACCGACTCGGTGCCCCGTCCCAGCGTGCGCAACCCCGCTGTGCCGGAGCAGCTCGACGAGCTCGTGCTGTGGGCCACCGAGAAGACGCCGGACGAGCGCCCGAACGATGCTCAGGAGATGCTCGACCGGCTGCGCGAGATCGAACGCGAGCTGGGCGTCTCCCCCGCTCCCGCCACGACGACGGCCAAGACCACGGTCCTGCCCCTGCGAGACACCGCGGATCAGACCATGGTGCTGCCAGGCGCCACGGCCCCGACCGCGCCGACGGCCGTCGCCGAGACGCCGCTGGACAACGCGACGCTGCTGCGCCGCCGCACCGCGCAGCGGCGTTCCCGCGGCGCCCTGCTGCTCGTGCTCGTGCTGCTGCTGGCCGTGCTCGCCGGAGGTGCGGGCTGGTGGTTCGGATCCGGTCCCGGCTCCAAGCTCTCCGTGCCCGACGTCGCGGGCAAGACCTGGGATGTCGCCTCCGCGATGATCACGAAGGACGGGATGACCCCCGTTCAGGGCAGCGAGAACTCGTTGAAGGTCCCGGCGGGACAGGCCATCCGCACGGATCCGGCGGCGGGCACCCGCGTCGACAAGAAGGCCCGTGTCACGGTGATGATCTCCGCCGGGCCCGCGAAGCACGACGTCCCCAAGCTGGATGAGCTGACCGAGGCGGCGGCGAAGAAGGCCCTGGAGCCGTTCCATCTGACGCTGCAGGACTCCGTCCCGCTGTTCTCCCGTGCCGACCACGGCATCGTGATCAATGCCGAGGTCACCCCGCGTTCCGGTGCGGCCGGATACGAATGCGGCGAAGGCTGCAGCATCTTCGAGGGCGACAAGATCCGTCTCCTCGTCTCCCTCGGCCCCGTCCCCGATGTGTCCGGCATGACCGTGAGCGACGCCACGGGCAAGCTCACCGCGGTGGGGCTCAACGTCAATCCGCAATCCAACGAGGAGTTCAGCGACTCGGTGCCGAAGGATCGCGTGATCGGCTACGCCGACCGCGAGGGCGGAGGCAACTGGCGTCCCGGCGACACCATCACGCTGACGGTCTCCAAAGGTCCGGAGATGATCGACATCCCCGACGTCAAGGACATGACCGTCCGCGACGCGGTCGCCGCGCTCCAGGCCAAGGGGTTCGACGTCAACGCGGGAATCGACGACAACCCCCTGCCGCTCGGCGGCGGCTACTGGGACATCTACCACGTGAAGAGCTACAAGCCCAAGGGCAGCGCGCCCAAGGGATCGACCATCACCCTCACGCCGGGTCTCTGAACTCCGGCGCGCCGAGAGCCTGGGCGCGATACGACGGAGGCCCGGAGCCGCGTCGCGGCCCGGGCCTCCAAGGGTGGTGCGTCAGCGCTTCTCGAGCTCCTCCGCCACGAGGAAGGCCAGCTCGAGCGACTGCATGTGGTTCAGGCGCGGGTCGCACAGCGACTCGTACCGGGTCGCGAGCGCCGCCTCGTCGATCTGCTCGGATCCGCCGAGGCACTCGGTGACGTCGTCACCGGTGAGTTCGACGTGGATCCCGCCCGGGAAGGTGCCGACCGCGCGGTGCGCCTCGAAGAAGCCGCGCACCTCCTCCACGACGTCGTCGAACCGACGGGTCTTGTACCCGGTGGGCGTCGTGATGCCGTTGCCGTGCATGGGGTCGGTGACCCACAGCGGCTGGGCCCCCGAGTCCTTCACGGCCTGCAGCAGCGGCGGCAGCGCGTCGCGGATCTTGCCGGCGCCCATGCGCGTGATGAACGTCAGGCGTCCCGGCTCGCGGTTCGGGTCGAGCTTGTCGATCAGCGCGAGCGCGGTGTCCGGGCTGGTGGTCGGGCCGAGCTTGACGCCGATGGGATTGCGGATCTTCGCGAAGTAGTCGACGTGCGCGCCGTCGAGTTCGCGCGTGCGCTCACCGATCCACAGGAAGTGCGCCGACGTGTTGTACGGCGTGAGCGTGCGGGAGTCGATGCGGGTCATCGGGCGCTCGTAGTCCATGAGCAGGCCCTCGTGCCCAGTGAAGAACTCCACGCGCCGCAGCTCGTCGAAGTCGGCGCCTGCGGCCTCCATGAACTTGATCGCCCGGTCGATCTCGGCGGCCATGCGCTCGTAGCGCTGGTTCGCCGGGTTCTGCGCGAAGCCCTTGTTCCAGGAGTGCACCTCGCGGAGGTCGGCGAAGCCGCCCTGGGTGAACGCGCGGATGAGGTTCAGGGTCGAGGCGGCCGTGTGGTAGCCCTGCAGCAGACGCGAGGGGTTGGCCTCACGGGAGCCCTCGGTGAAGTCGTAGCCGTTCACGATGTCGCCGCGGTACGCGGGCAGCGTGACCTCGCCGCGCGTCTCCGTGTCGCTCGATCGGGGCTTGGCGAACTGGCCCGCCATGCGCCCCATCTTCACGACGGGCATCGACGCGCCGTAGGTGAGCACGACGGCCATCTGCAGCACGGTCTTGATGCGGTTGCGGATCTGGTCGGCCGTGGCGCCCGCGAAGGTCTCGGCGCAGTCGCCGCCCTGCAGCAGGAACGCCTTGCCGCTCGCGGCCCGGGCGAGGCGCTCGCGGAGGATGTCCACCTCACCGGCGAACACGAGGGGCGGGAGTGCCGCGATCTGCGCGGAGACCTCGGCGACGCGCTCGGCGTCGGGCCACTGCGGCTGCTGCTTGATCGGGAGGGCACGCCACGAGTCGAGATCGAGAGGCTGAGGCATCCCCCCATCCTAGGGTGCCGCGGGGGGTGCCGATCGCTCTGTGAAGCGTGCGCGGCTCGCCTAGGACGCCTGTGCGGCGAGGCGCTCCTTGACGGTGGACGCGTACACATCCTCGTAGTGCTGCTCCCCCAGGCGCTGGATGGCGATCATGATCTCGTCGGTCACCGATCGGAGGATGTAGCGGTCGTTCTCCATGCCGGCGTAACGGGAGAAGTCCAGGGGCTCACCGATGACCATCCCCACGCGCATGATGCGCGGGATGCGCTGGCCCGTGGGCATCGCGATGTCCGTGTCGACCATGACCACCGGGATCACCGGCACCTTCGCCTCCAGCGCCATCCGCGCGATGCCGGTGCGGCCCCGGTACAGCTTGCCGTCGGGGCTGCGCGTGCCCTCGGGGTAGATGCCGAGCAGGTCTCCGCGCCCGAGCACCTGCAACCCGGTGTTCAGCGAGGCCTCGGAGGCCTTGCCGCCGGAGCGGTCGATGGGCAGCTGCCCCGTGCCCTTCATGAACATGCGGGTGGCCCAGCCCTTGAGACCCTTGCCCGTGAAGTAGTCGCTCTTGGCCAGGAACGACATCCGCCGATCCAGCATGAGAGGCAGGAAGATCGAGTCCGAGAAGGACAGATGGTTGCTCGCCATGATGGCCGCACCCGTCGCGGGCACGTGCTGGCGGCCCACGATCCATGGGCGGAAGATCGCCTTCACCAGGGGCCCGATGGCGATGTACTTCATGAACCAGTAGATCATCGCCCGCAGTCTATCCCTCCGCCGCGGCGAGGACGAGATCCCCTCCGGTCGTGCGACGGAGTTTCACCATTCATGCGACTGAATCTCACGCTCATGGCCTCCTCCCCAGGCGCCGCGTGGCATAGACTCCTGAGAAGCACGTACCCGTCCGGCCCCGAAGGAGTTGCCGTGGTCCAGTTCGAAGTCCCCGCGATCGTGAAAGCCGCACCCGAGGACAACATCACCGACCTCCTGGAGCAGCGGGTGCAGAAGACCCCGAATCTCGTGCTGTTCTCGGTGCCGGACGGCGGAGGCTGGCGGGACATCACGGGGACGGAGTTCCGCGCGCAGGTGACGGCGCTCGCCAAGGGATTCGTCGCGGCAGGCATCCAGCCTGGGGAGAAGGTGGGCTTCCTCGCCCGCACCACGTACGAGTGGACCCTCGTGGATTTCGCCCTGTTCTACGCCGGCGCGGTCATGGTGCCCATCTACGAGACGAGCTCGCCGTCGCAGATCCAGTGGATCCTGGAGGACTCGGGCGCGATCGCCCTCATGGTCGAGTCGCCCGAGCACTTCACGCGCTTCGACGAGGTGCGCGGCGACCTGCCGCTCATCCGCGAGGTCTGGCAGATGCACCTGGGCGCCATCGACCAGCTCACCGCGCAGGGCGCCGAGGTGCCCGACGAGGAGATCGAGCGCCGGCGGAACATCGCCAACGGCGCGGACATCGCCACGCTCATCTACACCTCCGGCTCGACCGGCCGGCCCAAGGGCTGCGTGCTCACCCACAGCAACTTCGTGGAGCTCGCCCGCAACGCCGCGAAGTCGCTCGACGACGTCGTGTCCGTCCCGGGCGCCTCGACCGTGCTGTTCATCACGACGGCGCACGTGTTCGCGCGGTTCATCTCGATCCTCACCATCCACGCCGGTGTGCGCACCGGGCACCAGCCCGACACGAAGCAGCTGCTCCCGGCGCTCGGGTCCTTCAAGCCCACCTTCCTGCTCGCCGTACCGCGCGTGTTCGAGAAGGTGTACAACTCCGCCGAGCAGAAGGCCGAGGCCGGCGGCAAGGGCAAGATCTTCCGCGCCGCCGCGGCGGCCGCGATCGAGCACTCGCGTCTCCTCGAGGAGGGCGCCAGGATCCCGCTCGGTCTGCGGATCAAGTTCGCGCTGTTCGACAAGCTCGTCTACGCCAAGCTGCGCGAGGCCATGGGCGGCAACGTGCGCTACGCGATCTCCGGATCCGCCCCTCTCGGGGCCCGACTGGGGCACTTCTTCCACAGCCTGGGGATCACCATCCTGGAGGGCTACGGACTCACCGAGACCACCGCCCCGGCGACCGTGAACACCGCGCGAAAGTCGAAGATCGGCACCGTCGGGCCCGCGCTTCCCGGTGTCGGGATCCGCCTCGCCGACGACGGCGAGATCGAGGTGCGCGGCATCAACGTGTTCAAGGAGTACTGGAACAACCCCGAGGCGACCGCGGCGGCGTTCGACGACGGGTGGTTCCGCACCGGCGATCTCGGCTCCTTCGATGACGACGGCTTCCTCACCATCACCGGGCGCAAGAAGGAGATCATCGTCACCGCAGGCGGCAAGAACGTCTCGCCCGCGGCGCTGGAGGATCCGATCCGCGCCAACCCGATCGTCGGGCAGGTGGTCGTCGTGGGCGACCAGAAGCCGTTCATCGCCGCTCTCGTCACCCTGGATCCGGAGATGCTGCCCGCGTGGCTCGCCAACAACGGTCTCCCCGCCGACATGTCGCTGAAGGACGCGGCGACGAACGACGCCGTGCGCGCCGAGGTGCAGCGCGCGATCGACATCGCGAACACGCGGGTGTCGCGCGCGGAGTCGATCCGCAAGTTCACGATCCTGCCGACGGAGTGGACCGAGGCCAGCGGACACCTCACTCCGAAGATGTCGATCAAGCGCAACGTCATCCTGAAGGACTTCGCTCCGCAGATCGCCGAGATCTACAACGAGACGACGGCCACCACGACCATCCCGATGGGCTGAGCCACCGCGACGGGAGAAGGCCCGAGGATCCGGATCGGGTCCTCGGGCCTTCGTGTCGTGCGGGTTTCGACTCGGTCGCCTCCGGCGTCCTCGCTCAACCTTGATACGGCGCCGCATCAACGCCGCTTCGCGGCATTGACCCGTCGCGTATCAGAACCAGGAGCTCTCGCGCACCTCGCGCATGGCGATCTTGCGCGTCTCGGGGTCGAGCCGGGACAGGTAGACCCGGCCGTCGAGATGGTCGGTCTCGTGCTGCAGCGCCTGTGCGAGCAGCCCCTCCCCCTCCAGCACCACGGGCTCCCCGTCGAGGTCGATGCCCTCCACCCGGGCCCACGGATAGCGCAGCGCATCGTGCCAGAGCCCCGGCACCGAGAGGCAGCCCTCACCGGTGGGCACGGGCTCGCCGCGCACCTCGGTGAGAACGGGGTTCAGCACATAGCCGATGTCGCCGTCGATGTTGTAGCTGAACGCCCGCAGCGCCACGCCGATCTGCGGCGCGGCGACGCCGGCCCGTCCGGGCAGCTCGACGGTGTCGACGAGGTCGGCGACGAGGGCGCGCACGCCGTCGTCGATGGTCTCGATCTCGGCGCACACCGTGCGCAGCACCGGGTCGCCGAACAGTCGGATCTCGCGAACCGTCATCAGGCCGCCTGCGCCCTCAGGCCCTCGACCACGACGGCCGCCAGCTCGCGCGCCGCCTGCCGGGTCTGCGGCTGGAGCGCGGAGAACGAGATCGCGCTCCCCGCGGCGATGCTCTGGTCGTAGGGGATGCGCAGCACGTGCGCGACGCGGGTGCGGAAGTGCGCCTCGAGCTCGCTCAGGCGGACCATCGGCGCGCCCGGCGTGGACTGGTTGAGCACCACGACGGCCTCGCGCACCTTGTCGGCGTAGCCGTTGGTCTCGAGCCACGTGAGCGTCTCGGACGCGAGCCGCGCCTCGTCGACGCTGAGACCGGCGACGACGACGAGCGTGTCGGCGCGATCCAGCGTCGCTCCCATGACCGCGTGCACGATGCCGGTGCCGGTGTCGGTGAGCACGAGCGAGTAGTAGTGCGCGGCGACCGACGCGACCTGGTCGTAGTCCTCGTCGTTGAACGCTTCGGACACGCGCGGGTCGGTGTCAGAGGCGAGCACGTCGAGGCGCGTGGCGTCCCGCGACACCACGGCGGAGATGTCGTGGTAGCCCGTGACCTGATCGTGGATGCGCACGAGATCGCGCACGGTCTTGCTGTTCGTGCGTGCGATGCGGTCGGCCAGCGTGCCGCGGTCCGGATTCGCGTCCACGGCGATGACCCGGTCCTCACGGGCGTCCGCGAGAGCCATGCCGAGCAGCGCCGTGACAGTGGTCTTGCCCACCCCGCCCTTGCGGCTCAGCACCGGCACGAAGCGGGCGCTGCCGGGCAGGGGCGCGGCGATGCGGGCGCTCAGCGCCTTGCGCTGCTGGGCGCGCTTGCCGTCGCCGAGGTTGATGCGGCGCCCGGAGATCGTGTAGAGCAGGTGACTCCACAGCCCTTCCGGTTCGGGCGCGGCGAGCCGGGACGTGTCCAGCAGCCGGTCCGCGGTGAGCAGATCGGCGCTCTCGCGCTCCCGGTCGCCCAGCTGATCCAGCCGGCGCGAGGCCAGCTCGGGCTCGGGTGCGCGGACGTGATGGTCGTCGGTCATGGTCTCCTCCTGCAGCGGGGCGACGGGTGCGCTGAGCGCCACTGACGCCGGCGCGGGGCGCGGCTCCACGGCGCGGAGCACGATGGCCTCGCGCGGAGCTGCCGCGGTGTCCTGGGTCACCGTCTCGGCGACGGTGACCGCGGCGGTGTCGCGCGGCGCGGCGTCGGCGCCCTGGTCGCGCACGGCTCCGGCGTCGATCCGGCCGGCGCCCGTCTCGCCTTCGGCATCCGCCCGATCGTCGGGCGACGGCTCGACCGCCGGCTCCTGCTCCGCCCCGTGATCCTGCTCGACGACGGGCTCTCGCTCGGCCACGGGCTCGTCCACTGGCTCCGGCTCGTCCACCGGCTCCGGCTCGGCAACCGGCTCTCGCTCGTCCACGAGCTCGGGCTCGGGCTCGGGCTCGACGACAGGCGGCAGCTCGTCGACGGGCTCGTGCTCGTCGACGGGCTCGGACTCGTCAACGGGCTCGTGCTCATCGGCGGGCTCGGACTCGGTGGCCGGTTCCCGCTCGACGACAGCTTCCTGCTCGACGACGGGCTGCGGCTCGTGCGCGAGGTCCCGCGCGTCGACGGTCGCCCGCCCGTCCACGGGCTCCGTCGTGACCGGCTCCGCCTTCTCGCCCGCGGCATCGGCCGGCGCATCGACGTGCGCGGTGTCCTCGACGGTGTCCTCGTTCTCGACGAGCTCCGCGACGACGGTCTCCTCCGCGGCGACCGCGGGGATCTCGATGACTATGTCCGCGCTCCCCGGTCCCTCGTGGATCCGGCCGATGCCGTCGTCGCGCACGAATGCGGCCGGGTCGGCCTCGAGCACGAGATCCGTGAACGCCTCGCCCTCGGTGACGTCGTCGTCGACGAGATCGTCCTCGTCGGCGACGGGCAGCGCGACAGGGACCTGCGCGGTGGTCTCGCCGAGCAGGCCGAGGTCGGCCGTGCCGATGGCGCCGGCGCTGTCGAGGACCCCGAGCGAATCCTCGGCGTCCTCGCTCGGCGTGTTTCTGCGTTCTGTGTTCATGATGATCTGCTTCTCCCCCGCGACGCGTTCTGAGGAGCGCATCGCCCGCACAAGATTAGTGCACGTGCGTGCACGCGCACCGGACGCGGGATCCGGGCGGACGACTGATCCTGACGCCCGCCCGGATCGTCACGCCGTCTGCGTCGGGCGGATGACGACGAGCAGATCCCCGGCGTCGACCTGCTGCGTCGCGGCGATGGCGAACCGCTCGACGACGCCGTCGACGGGTGCCGTGATCGCCGCCTCCATCTTCATCGCCTCGATCGAGGCGACGGGCTCGCCGGCGCGCACCGTCGCGCCGATCTCGGTCTTGAGGGTCACCACTCCGGAGAACGGCGCGGCGACCTGGCCGGGCTTCGAGGTGTCGGCCTTCTCCACCTCGCGCGCATCCACCGCGATCGAGCGGTCCCGCACGAACACGGGCCGCAGCTGCCCGTTCAGGGTGGTCATGACCGTGCGGATGCCCTTCTCATCTGCCTCGCCGATGGCTTCCAGGCCCACGTAGAGCTGGACGCCCGGATCGATCTCCGCGACGTGCTCCTCGCCGGGCACGAGGCCGTACAGGTAGTCGGGCGTGCCGAGGGCGGACAGATCGCCGAACGCCGCGCGGTTGCGCTCGAACTCCGCGGCCGGTCCGGGGAACAGGAGGTGGTTCAGCGCCCGCCGGCGTTCGAGGCTCTCCCCTTCCAGCGCCTGCTGCTCCTCCGCCGAGATCGGCACGACGTCGACCGACACCGTGCGTCCGGCCAGCGCCTTGCTGCGGAAGGGCTCCGGCCATCCCCCGGGCAGGTCTCCCAGCTCGCCGGCCATGAAGCCGATCACGGAATCGGGCACGTCGTAGTTCTGCGGGTTCTCTTCGAAGTCGGCGGGATCCGCTCCCGCCGCCACCAGCGCCAGGGCGAGGTCGCCGACGACCTTCGACGACGGCGTCACCTTGGGGATCCGGCCGAGGATCCGGTCCGCCGCGGCGTACATGTCCTCGATGCGCTCGAAGTCGTCGGCCATGCCGAGTGCGATCGCCTGCTGCCGGAGGTTCGACAGCTGCCCGCCCGGGATCTCGTGGTGATACACGCGTCCGGTGGGCGCGGTCAGTCCGGACTCGAACGGGCGGTAGAGCTGGCGCACCCCCTCCCAGTAGGGCTCCAGGTCGGTGACCGCTTGCAGGTCCAGCCCGGTGTCGCGCTCCGTGTGCGCGAGCGCGGCCACGAGCGCGGACAGCGACGGCTGACTGGTCGTGCCCGACATGGGCGCCGCGGCCGCGTCGACCGCGTCGGCCCCGGCCGCGCTGGCGGCCAGCAGGGTCGCGAGCTGCCCGCCCGCGGTGTCGTGCGTGTGCACGTGGACGGGCTGGTCGAACCGCTCGCGCAGCGCGCCCACGAGCCGCGCCGCCGCGGCCGGCCGGAGCAGGCCCGCCATGTCCTTGATCGCGATGATGTGTGCGCCGGACTCCACGATCTGCTCCGCGAGCCGCAGGTAGTAGTCGAGTGTGTACAGGTCTTCGGCGGGATCCAGCAGGTCGCCGGTGTAGCAGAGCGCGACCTCGGCGACGGCCGTGCCGGTCTCCAGGACCGCGTCGATCGCGGGACGCATCTGCGACACGTCGTTGAGCGCGTCGAAGATCCGGAAGATGTCCACCCCGGTGGTCGCGGCCTCGTGCACGAAGGCGTTCGTCACCTCGACCGGGCGCGGGGTGTACCCCACCGTATTGCGCCCGCGCAGCAGCATCTGCAGCGGGATGTTCGGGATCGCCTTGCGCAGCGCCTCGAGCCGCTCCCATGGGTCCTCGGCGAGGAAGCGGAGCGCGACGTCGTAGGTCGCGCCGCCCCAGGCCTCGATCGAGAGCAGCTGCGGCGTCATCCGCGCCACATGCGGGCCCACGCGCACCAGGTCGCGCGTGCGCACCCGGGTGGCGAGCAGGGACTGATGCGCGTCGCGGAACGTCGTCTCGGTCACCGCGAGCGCGGTCTGCTCGCGCAGCGCCCGGGCGAAGCCCCCCGGTCCGAGCTGGAGAAGCCGATCCCGGGCACCGGCCGGCGGCTCGGCGCTCAGGTCGATCTTCGGCAGCTTGCTGCCGGGCGACGGCGACAGCGGCTTGTCGCCGTACGGGCGGTTCACCGTGACGTCGCCGAGCCAGTTCAGCAGCCGGGTCGCGCGGTCCCGCGACGGGTTGGTCGTGAGCAGCTGCGGCCGCTCCTCGATGAACAGAGTGGACAGGTCGCCGGCGACGAACGCCGGGTCGTCCAGCACGGCGCGCAGGAACGGGATGTTGGTGGCGACGCCGCGGATGCGGAACTCCGCCAGCGCACGCTTGGCGCGGGCCACCGCGGCGGGGAAGTCGCGGCCGCGGCAGGTGAGCTTGGCGAGCATCGAGTCGAAGTGCGGGCTGATCTGCGATCCGGCCGCCGTGGTGCCTCCGTCCAGGCGGATGCCGGCGCCGCCCGGCGAGCGGTAGGTGGTGATCCGTCCGGTGTCGGGGCGGAAGCCCTGCGCCGGGTCCTCGGTCGTGATGCGGCACTGCAGCGCGGCACCGCGGAGCTGGATGTCGTCCTGCTCCAGGCCGAGGTCGGCGAGCGTCTCGCCGGCCGCGATCCGGATCTGCGACTGCACGAGGTCGACGTCGGTCACCTCCTCGGTGACCGTGTGCTCGACCTGGATCCGCGGATTCATCTCGATGAAGACGACCTCGCCGGCGCGCTCGCCCTCCGTCTCCAGCAGGAACTCGACCGTGCCCGCGTTCTCGTACCCGATCGAGCGGGCGAAGGCGACCGCGTAGCCGTGCAGGGCCGTCCGGATCGCGTCGTCCAGGTTCGGCGCCGGGGCGATCTCCACCACCTTCTGGTGGCGGCGCTGCACCGAGCAGTCGCGCTCGTACAGGTGCACCGTGTTCCCGGTGGCGTCGGCGAGCACCTGCACCTCGATGTGGCGTGGGCGCTGCACGGCCTGCTCGAGGAAGACCCGCGGGTCGCCGAAGGCGCTCCCCGCCTCGCGCATCGCCTCGGCCAGCGCCGGGGCGAGATCGCCGAGGGTCTCCACGCGCCGCATGCCGCGGCCCCCGCCGCCGGCGACCGCCTTGACGAAGATCGGGAAGCCGATGTCCGGGGCCTGCGCGACCAGCGCATCGACGTCGTCGGACGCCTCGGTCGAGCGCAGCACCGGGACGCCGGCCGCCACGGCGTGCTGCTTGGCGGTCACCTTGTTGCCGGCCATCTCCAGCACCTTCGCCGGCGGGCCGATGAACGCGATCCCGTTCTCCGCAGCCCGGGCGGCGAGCTCCGGGTTCTCGGAGAGGAAGCCGTAGCCCGGGTAGATCGCGTCCGCACCGCTCTCCTTCGCCACGCGGATGATCTCGTCCACGTCGAGGTAGGCCCGCACCGGGTGGCCGACCTCGCCGATCTGGTAGGACTCGTCCGCTTTCTGGCGATGGAGGGATCCGCGATCCTCCCAGGGGAAGACGGCGACGGTCTTCGCTCCCACTTCGAACGCCGCTCGGAACGCGCGAATGGCGATCTCACCGCGGTTGGCCACAAGGATCTTCTGAAACATGGGCACCTCGAACACTGTTCTGCGCGGCGACGCGCATCGGGGGGCTGAGTGTGTCCTCAGCCTAGAGGAAGGTAACGTGGTCTCCGTGCACGTACTCAGCGTCAGTTCCCTCAAGGGCGGTGTCGGCAAGACGACCGTGACCCTCGGCCTCGCCTCTGCGGCGTTCGCCCGCGGTGTCCGGACCCTCGTGGTCGACCTCGACCCGCAGTCCGACGTGTCCACCGGCATGGACATCCAGGTCGCCGGGCGGCTCAACATCGCCGATGTCCTGGCCAACCCCAAGGAGAAGGTGGTCCGCCAGGCCATCACCTCCTCCGGCTGGGCGAAGGTGCACCCCGGGACCATCGACGTGCTCATCGGCAGCCCGTCCGCGATCAACTTCGACGGTCCGCACCCGAGCGTGCGCGACGTCTGGAAGCTCGAGGAGGCGCTCGCCGCCGTCGAGGCCGACTACGACCTCGTGCTCATCGACTGCGCGCCCTCGCTGAACGCGCTCACCCGCACCGCCTGGGCGGCGAGCGACCGCGTCATGGTCGTCACCGAGCCGGGGCTGTTCTCCGTCGCCGCCGCCGACCGCGCCCTGCGCGCGATCGAGGAGATCCGCCGGGGCCTCTCCCCCCGCCTGCAGCCGCTCGGCATCGTCGTCAACCGGGTGCGCCCGCAGTCGATCGAGCACCAGTTCCGCATCAAGGAGCTGCGCGACATGTTCGGACCGCTGGTGCTGAGCCCGCAGCTGCCCGAGCGCACGTCGCTGCAGCAGGCGCAGGGCGCCGCGAAGCCGCTGCACATCTGGCCCGGCGACTCCGCCCAGGAGCTCGCGGCCGACTTCGACACGCTGCTGGACCGGGTGATCCGCACCGGACGCATCGCGCTGCCCGACGACACCCGCGTCTGAGACCGCCGGGTCTCGACGGTCACGCGCACGGAAAGAGCCGGCCCCCTCGGGGACCGGCTCTTCTTCGTCGTGGGACCGCTCAGGCGGAGCGGCGGGCGCGGCGCGCGGCGAGGTCGTCCATCGGCTCGGGGACCAGCGCGTCGAACTCGACGAGCGTGGCCTCGACCTCGTGGAACACCTTGCCCACGGCGATGCCGAAGACGCCCTGACCGCGGCTGAGCAGGTCGATGACCTCGTCGTTCGAGGTGCACAGGTAGACGGAGGCGCCGTCACTCATCAGCGTGGTGCCGGCGAGGTCGCGGATCCCCGCGGCGCGGAGCTGATCGACGGCGGTGCGGATCTGCTGCAGCGAGATGCCGGTGTTCAGCAGCTCCTTGACGAGCTTGAGCACGAGGATGTCGCGGAAGCCGTAGAGGCGCTGGGATCCGGATCCGCTCGCCCCGCGCACGGTCGGGACGACCAGCTCGGTGCGGGCCCAGTAGTCCAGCTGGCGGTAGGTGATGCCGGCGGCACGAGCGGCCACCGCACCGCGGTAGCCCACCTCGTCGTCCATCGCCGGGAGGCCGTCGGTGAAGAGGAGATCGTCTCCGAACGACGGCCCGTCGCCACGTTCCTCGGCGCTCATGGCATCCTCCTCATCCTGAAGGCACGAAATCCTTCAACCACAACCTGAAAGTCGATGACTCCACGCTAGAACAGCGGGGCACCGGCGACAATGACATCCGGCTGCTGCGGAGGGTGTGTCGCAATCAGTTCGTTACGACAGCAGCCGGCCGATGCCGTCCTTCACCAGCAGCATGCGCACCTCGTCCAGCCGGGCGGCCAGTTCCGGGGCCATCTCGCTGGCGCGCGCCCGCGACGGCGTGTCGGTGCGCCGCAGCAGCGCCGACAGCGCGGACTGCACCAGGGCGACGTCACGCTCGGCGCTCTGCCGCAGCGGCCGCAGGTGGCGCGGTCCGATGCCGTGCCCGTCCAGGGCGACCAGGGCGCGCAGCAGGGCGACCGCGGACTCGGGGTACGCCTCGGCGGCCGGCAGCATGCCGCTGGAGACGGCGTCGCCGAGCAGAGCGTGCGTGGCCCCCGCGGCGGTGACGAGCTCGTCGCGGCGGTAGCGGCGCGGGCCGTGCACGATCGACGCCGGCAGCTCGGGCGCGCCGCCCGAGGCCTCGAGCGCGTCGAGGTGCTCGCGGATCACCTTGAGCGGCAGGTACTGGTCGCGCTGCAGCGTGAGGGCGATGCGGATCCGCTCGAGATCGGCCGCGGAGAACTTGCGATATCCGGATGCGGTGCGCACCGGATTCACGATCCCCTTCTCCTCGAGGAAGCGGAGCTTCGAGGCCCGCACGTCGGGGAACTCCGGCGTCAGGCGCGCGAGAACCTGGCCGATGCTCAGCAGCCCGGTCGGGGCGGCGCGCTCGGCGGCTGACGCCGCCATCAGTCGTTCGCCTGCGCGAGGTCCACGGGCGAGGCGAAGAAGTTCAGCCGGAACTTCCCGACCCGCACCTCGTAGCCGTTGCGCAGCTCGCTGCGGTCGACGCGCTCGCCGTTGACGTAGGTGCCGTTCAACGAGCGCTGATCGATGATCTCGAACGCGGTGCCGGTGCGGATGACCTCGGCATGACGACGGGAGACGGTCACGTCATCGAAGAAGATGTCGGCTTCCGGGTGCCGCCCGACCGTGGTGACGGCGCTGTCGAGCAGATAGCGGGCCCCGGCGAGGGCGCCGGAGCGGACCAGCAGCAGCGCCGAGCCCGAAGGGAGTGCGGCGATGGCCGCCTGCTCGACCTGCGTCAGCTCGGCGCCGAACGGGACGAAGGACAGATCGGAGTCGTGTCCGAACGTCTGCGTGGTGTCATGCGCGGGCTCTCCGCCGCGTCGGACGGCGCCTTCGGGAACGTCGTTCTCAGTCACTGTGCACCCCTCCTCTGGCGTTCCAGCCTATCGGAAGGCCGCCGCCATCGGGAGCCGGATCCGGCCTGCGGACGCCCGCCCGGGGCTGGGCCGCCGAACGGTAGGCTGAGGGTATGCCACACTACGACGTCGTCATCCTCGGCGCTGGCCCCGGCGGCTACGTCGCCGCCGTCCGCAGCGCCCAGCTCGGCCTGTCCACCGCGATCATCGAGGAGAAGTACTGGGGCGGCATCTGCCTCAACGTGGGGTGCATCCCCTCGAAGTCGCTTCTCAAGAACGCCGAGATCGCCCACACGTTCACCCACAAGGCCGACTTCTTCGGCATCTCCGGTGACGTGCACTTCGACTTCGGTGCGGCGTTCGACCGCAGCCGCAAGGTCGCGGAGACCCACGTCAAGGGCATCCACTTCCTGATGAAGAAGAACAAGGTCACCGAGTACGAGGGTCGCGGCACCTTCACCGGCCCGAAGTCGATCTCCGTCGCCAAGGCGGACGGGTCGACCGAGGAGGTCACCTTCGACAACGTCATCATCGCGACCGGGTCCACGGTCCGCCTGCTGCCGGGCGTCCAGCTCAGCGACAACGTCGTCACCTTCGAGGAGCAGATCCTCACCCGTGAGCTGCCCGAGTCGATCGTCATCGTCGGCGCCGGCGCGATCGGCATGGAGTTCGGCTACGTGCTGGCCAACTACGGCGTCAAGGTCACCATCATCGAGTTCCTCGACCGCGCCCTCCCCAACGAGGACGTCGAGGTCTCCAAGGAGATCCAGAAGCAGTACAAGAAGCTCGGCATCGACATCCTCACGTCGACCGCGGTCAAGACCGTGACCGACAACGGCGACTCCGTGCACGTCACCTACGAGACCCGCGACGGTCAGCCCGGCGAGATCACCGCCGGCAAGGTCCTGATGTCGGTCGGCTTCGCTCCCCGCGTCGACGGCTACGGCCTGGAGAACACCGGCGTGAAGCTCACCGAGCGCGGCGCCATCGACATCGACGACCACATGCGCACGAACGTCGAGGGCATCTACGCCATCGGCGACGTGACCGCCAAGCTGCAGCTCGCCCACGTGGCCGAGGCTCAGGCCGTCGTCGCCGCCGAGACCATCGGCAAGGCCGAGACGATGACGCTGGGCGACTACCGCATGATGCCGCGCGCGACGTTCTGCCAGCCGCAGGTCGCCAGCTTCGGCCTCACCGAGGAGCAGGCGCGCGCCGAGGGGCGCGAGATCAAGGTCGCCAAGTTCCCGTTCAGCGCGAACGGCAAGGCGAACGGCCTGGGCGAGCCGGTCGGCTTCGTCAAGCTGATCGCCGACGCCGAGCACCTCGAGCTCATCGGCGGCCACCTGATCGGGCCCGACGTGTCCGAGCTGCTTCCCGAGCTGACCCTGGCCCAGAAGTGGGACCTCACGGCGCTCGAGGCCGCCCGCAACGTGCACACGCACCCGACGCTGTCGGAGGCGCTGCAGGAGGCGTTCCACGGCCTGGCGGGCCACATGATCAACCTCTGACCGGATCCGGTCGGACCAGGGGCCGGTCACGCATCGCGCGTGGCCGGCCCTCGTCGTCCGCGCTCAGAGGGTCATCCGCGCTCAGAGGCCGCGCATCGTGACCAGGCCCGCAGCCCAGGGACGCAGCGGCGCCGTGCCGAGGGCGCGGATGAGGGTCTCCCGTGCGCGCGCCGCCGGCACCGGCGCCGGGGCGCCCATCGACATGTAGAACGCACTGCGCCGCTGGGCGGCACGAGCCGCGCGCACCGTCGCGCGCGCGTAGTCGCCGAGCTCGGCGTCCCGGCGCGCCAGGGCCGTGCCCAGCGCCCTCGCCAGGCGGCCGGCGTCCATCCAGCCGAGGTTCATGCCCTGGCCCCCGATCGGGCTGATCTCGTGCGCGGCGTCGCCGAGCACGGCGATCCTGCCCCGCACCGGGGTGCGGACGAGATGCTGCGCCGCAAGGAAGGACACCGGCACGACGTCGGGCCCGAGCGCCGTGTCCGTCCCCGTGCGCGCGCGGATCGCGGCGCCGAATCCGTCCGCCGTGGTGAGGTCCTCCCCCTCGACGGTGCGCACGACCCAGCGCCGCAGACCGCCCGGAAGCGGGAACGACTCGACCAGTCCCCCCGGACCGCAGTGCAGCAGCGCCCTGGACCCGGCCGTGGGATCCGGCACGTCCGCCATCGCGTACCGGGCCCTGCCGGCGCGGCGCCGCCACCCCAGACCGAGCTCGGCGCGCAACCCGCTGCGCACGCCGTCCGCGAGCACGGCGAAGGCGGCCGTGAGCTCGCGGCGCCGGGCGCCGACGTCGACCCGCAAGCGCACGAAACCGCCCTCGTCGCGCACCCCGTGCACCGTGCAGCCGGCCCGCAGGGCCGTCGGCGACACCTCGTCGAGCCGCCCCCGCAGCAGGGCGTGCGTGCGCTGCTGCGGCAGCACCAGCACCGGCCGCTCGGCGGGGAACGAGAGCGAGGCGAGCACCCTCCCGCGGCTGAGCACGTCGCCACCGGCCAGCGCCAGCGCCCCGGCGCGGACGGCGGATCCGATCCCCGCACGGTCGAGCACGGCGAGGCCCGGCGGGTGGATCCCGATCGCCCGGCTGCGGGGATCCTCCCCCTCCCGCTTCTCGCAGACCACCACGTCGACGCCGTCCTGGGCGAGCAGGCAGGCCAGCAGCAGCCCCACGGGACCTGCCCCGACGATGACGACCTCGTGGTCGAGCACCGGGTCAGGAGGCGCCATCGTCCTGTTCCCAGCGCAGCTGCAGCCGGGACGGGAAGCCGCCCCGGACCACCCAGCCCGGCGGGGCGATCATCGCGAGCTCCGTGACGGTGTACGAGCGGCGGATGCTCGTCAGCCCGTCCTCCCGGATAAAGGATCCGGAGAGCAGAGTGCGGGCGAACGGCCACGTCCCCGCCGCGAACGCCACATAGCCGAACCGGCTGCGGGCGATGTCGTGATGCGCGACGAGGCCGTGCGGCGCGACCAGCGCGCGCGTGGTCGCGAGCATCTCCGCGAGGCCCTCGTCGTCCAGGTGGTGCAGCACGTGGTTCGACAGCACGATGTCGAACCTCTCTCCGCGCTCCGCCAGATCCGCCGCCGAGGCGCAGCGGTACGCGACGCCGGCGCCGCCGTCGTGCGCGCGGGCCCATGCCACCGCGCGCGGGTCGATGTCGAGCGCCGTGATCCCCGCATCGAGGCGGTCCCGGCGCAGACGCGCGGCGAGCGCCCGGCACAGATCGCCGCCGCCCGCGCCGACGTCGAGGATGCGCAGAGGCGCCCCTGCCGCCGACCGGCGGCGCCGGGCACGCGGTCGCACGTCCGCACGGTAGAGCGCCCCCGGACGCGAGACGACGGCGTTGACCGCGCCGAAGCGCCGGTACGTGCGCTCCAGCGTCTGCGGATCCGCGTCGGGGTCGTCCATGAGTTCGCGGACGTCCGCCGCGCGCGCGGAGAGGTCAGCGCCCATCGCCCTCTGCGCCGACCACGGTCATCAGCGCGCTCTCCGCCGTCAGGCCGGGACCGAACGCCATCGCCGAGACGCGGTCGCCGTCGCGCGCGCCCTCCTCCTCGAGGATGCGCCGCAGCACGAACAGCACCGTGGCGCTGGACATGTTGCCGTTGCGCCGCAGCGTCTCCCGCGCGGGGTGCAGCTGCGCATCGCTGAGTGACAGCCGCTCCTGGACCCGGTCGAGGATGCTGCGCCCTCCGGGATGGATCGCCCAGTGCCGCACCCGCTCGCCGATCGCGCCGTCCTGGTACGGGGTGCTGAGCTCCCCGGCGTACAGCGGGCGCAGCGCCTCGACGATCGTCTCGCCGATGATCTGCGGGACGCCCGTGGACAGGATCATCTCGAAGCCGCGGTCGCCGATCGTCCACGCCATGTCCTTCTCCCCCTCGGGGGCGATCGCGGTGTGGAAGCGGTCCAGCTGCAGGCCCGGCTTCGCGGACGGACGTGCCGTGACGATGCCGGCGGCCGCCCCGTCGGCGAAGAGCGAGGAGGCGACGATCACGTCCGGGTCGTCCGAGGAGCGCAGGTGCAGCGTGCAGAGCTCGACGCTGACGACCAGCACGACGGCATCCGGATCCGCGGCGCAGAACTGGCTCGCCGCGCGCAGCGCGGGCATCGAGGCGTAGCACCCCATGAAGCCGAGGTGATAGCGCTGCACCGCGTCGGAGAGGCCCAGGGCGCGCACGATCTCGTACTCCGGGCCCGGGGCGTGGAAGCCGGTGCAGGACACCGTGATCACATGGGTGACGTCGGCCGGGCCGATCTCGGGGTCGGCGTCGAGGGCGGCACGCGCGGCGGCGACGAACAGGCGGCGCGCCTCGCGCACGTAGATCTCGTTGCGGACGCCGGTGGCGGGCGACAGCAGCCTGCCGCTGGACCGGTCGAAGAAGACGGGATCCGCCCCGGTGTCGGCGAGGGTGAGCTCTTCGAGCACGGTGCGGCGCGTGTCGATGCCGGATCCGTCGAAGGATGCGGTCACGATGCGCCGCGCGAGCCGGGACAGCTCCGGCTGCGCCGCGAACACATCGCGCACCTCGTTCTGGTGCAGGACCGTGTCCGGCACGACCGTCTGCAGGGACCTCAGCACCGCGGGGCTGCTCATGGTGCCCACTCAAGCACGCCCCTGGCACCGTCGGAAGGGTCTTGCGGATCCTCGTCCGCCTCTGGCAGGCCCGCCGGATCCGGCTCAGAATCCGAGCGCGCGGCCCAGCTTCGAGCCCGACGGCGACGGACGCCCTCCTGCGGCGGCCACCGCCCGCTCCACCGCCTGGAAGAACACGCTCCGGCCGGCCGCGTCCGAGGGCGCCGCAGGGCCGAGCTCCATCTCCCATTCGCGCCACTCGCGCTGCACGCCCTGACGCAGGTCGGTCGCCCGGACGCGGTCGTCGACGAACTCGGCGACCACACCGCCGGGGCCGGTGAGCAGATACGCGGTGCGGTCGTTCTCGATGCGGGCGAGCGGCAACAGCGGCTCCGTCGTCCACTGCGCGACGACCTCGGCGACCTGCGGCGGCATCTCCTCGGACGGTCCCAGCGGCCAGCCCAGCTCGACCCGCCCGTCCCCCGTGCGAGGGCCCTTCACGTGCCAGCCCTCGTCCGGCCCGCCGGTGCGGCGCCGCAGCGCCACGCCTGCACGGGCGAGGTCTCCGGCCGCGGTGTCGAAGTAGCGCGCGTCCAGAGCGCGGGCCTCGCCCGCCGTCACCGCCTCGACGCCCGGGACCCCGTCCCACGACGGCAGCAGGGTGCTGCCGTCGACGTCGTACTTGCGCTCGATCTCGAGGGTGCGCGACGGTTCAGACATCCGCGGGGTTGAGGTCGTCCTGGGAGCCCTGGTACCAGTAGTCGGTCTGGGTGGGGCCGTCGTGCTCACCCGTGTGGGTCGGCTCGCCGCGCTTGTTGTACACGAGCAGCGTCTCGCTATAGGGGATCGCGATCTCGTCGTCCGCCGATCCGATGGGGATGATCTGCCCGTCCAGCGGGCCGCCGTGAAGCCGTGCGAGTGCCATGGGATCACCCTAATCCCCCGGCGTCGCCCCCGGCGCGCGGTCACGCCGCGGCGACCCCGAGCGCGCCGCCGAGGATCATCCACGGTCCGAACGCGATGGGGGTCGAGCCCGTTGCGCGGCGCAGGAGGATGAGGGCGAGCGCGTACCCGGCGCCGAGCACGAACGCGGCCGCCGCGCCGACGGCGAGCGCCTGCCACCCGTGCCAGCCGAGCACCACTCCGATGAGGGCGGCGAGCTTCACGTCGCCGCCGCCCATCCCGCCGCGGCCGAGGGCTCGCAGCAGCGCGTAGAAGCCGCCGAGCAGCAGCATGCCCCACAGCGCGCCGAGCATCCGCGAGCCCATCTCCGCGAACAGCGCCCCGGCGAGCGCGAGCAGCAGCGCACCCGCGAGGGCCGGCAGCACGATCCGGTCGGGAAGCCGGTGCGTGCCGATGTCGAGGACGATGAGCCAGGCGCCGATCCCGAGCAGGGCGACATGCGCCAGCACGACGACGATGCCCGCGAGATCCATGCAGGCCACCCTCCCAGATCCGCCGAACGTGCATGGCGGGCCTGTGGATAAGGGCGCGGTGCCGGGCCGGCGTCGACGCCGGACCCGCCGCCGTCAAGGGGCTCGGACGTCCGGCCTCCCCGCAGTACCGTCGCAGCGAGGGGGTCGGCATGCCTGCAGAGCACACCCGCGCGGAGGAGCGACGGGATCCGCACCGCACCGGTCGCGTGCGTGTGGGCGTGTCGGGCTGGCGCTACGCGCGCTGGCGCGGCGACTTCTACCCGAAGGGGCTGCCGCAGCGGCGTGAGCTGGCGTACATCGGCGAGCACTTCTCCACTCTCGAGCTGAACGGGACGTTCTACTCGCTGCAGCGGCCGTCCAGCTTCCGCGCGTGGGCAGACAGCGTGCCCGAGGACTTCCTCTTCGCGGTCAAGGGCTCGCGCTACGTCACGCACATGCTCCGGCTGCGCGACGCGGACACCGCGCTGGCCAACTTCTTCGGATCCGGGGTGCTCGCCCTCGGCGCCCGTCTCGGACCGATCCTGTGGCAGCTCCCCGAGCGCCTCTCCTTCGACCGCGCCCTGCTGGCCTCCTTCCTGGCGGCGCTGCCGCGCTCGACCGGGGAAGCGCTCGCACTCGCGCGCCGTCACGATGAGCGCCTGTCCGGCAGGGAGTGGCTCGCCATCGACGCCGACGCACCCCTGCGGCACGCGTTCGAGCCGCGCTCCGCGTCCTTCGCCGCGCCCGAGAGCGTCGAGCTCCTGCGGCAGCACGGGGTCGCGCTCGTCGTCGCCGACACCGCCGGCCGATGGCCGCGGTTCCACGATCTCACCGCCGATTTCGTCTACGTCCGCCTGCACGGCGCGGAGGATCTCTACCGCAGCGGCTACCGTCCGGCCGAGCTGCGGGGCTGGGCCGACGACATCCGCGGTTGGGCGGACGGCACGGGCGACGGCCGGCCTCGCGATGTGTACGCGTACTTCGACAACGACGCGCTCGGGCATGCACCCCACGACGCCGAGGCGCTGGCCGCGCTGGTCGGCGACGCGCCCGCCCGGCGTTGAGCGCCGGTCCTCGACGGCTCCGCGTCGGCACGTCACGAGATCCCGCCGGATCCCGCCTTCGGCCACCGGTCCCGCCGATCCCGCCGGCTTCCCGACGACCGGCGGACGGATCAGGCGACGACGTCGTGCGCCCGGCGCAGATCGTCCGCGAGGCCGCGCCGGCCGCGCGCGCGATCCTCCGCCTCGCGCAGCCGCAGCAGGCTGGACGGATGCACCGTCACGAGCACGGGAGAGGCCGAAGGGCCGGCGGATTCCTGGATCCGTCCGCGTTCCTCGCCGATCCTCACGGTCCGGTTCAGCAGCGCGCGGGCGGCGGTGGCGCCCAGCGCGACGATCACCCCGGGCCGCACCGCGGCGATCTCCGCCTCCAGCCAGGGCCGGCACGCGACGATGTGCGCGACGGCGGGCTTCTCGTGGATCCGCCGCTTGCCCCGGTGCTCGAAGCGGAAGTGCTTGACGGCGTTCGTGAGATACACCTCGTCCTCGGCGATCCCGGCCTCGTCGAGCACCTCGGTGAGCAGCCGCCCCGCGGGCCCGACGAACGGCTCGCCGCTCAGGTCCTCACGGTCCCCCGGCTGCTCGCCGACGAGCATCATCCGGGCCGACGCGGATCCGCGCGAGAACACGACCTGCGTCGCGTCGCGCCACAGCTCGCAGCCGTGACAGCCCGTCGCCGCCGCGCGCAGATCCTCGATCCCGCCGTCGGGCGGGACCCAGGGGCGCGCATCCTCGGTCTCCGGCATGATGCGCTCAGGCGGAGCGGAGCAGGATCCGCCCGTCCTCGACCTTCGCCTCCCAGCGCGGCTGCGGCACGCTGGCGGGCCCGCGACGGACCGCGCCGTCCTCGACGCGGAACCTGCTGCCGTGCCACGGGCAGGTGATGCACCCGTCCGCCCCCAGCTCGCCCTCGTCCAGCGGTCCACCGGCATGCGTGCAGACGGCGGAGATCGCGTGCAGCCGGGCGCTGATGCGCATGAGCAGCACCGGGACGTCGTCCACCATGACCCGCGTCCGCGCCCCCTCGGCCAGCTCGGCGTCGGCGCCGACGTCGGTCCAGCGCCGCACCGTCGGCTGGAAGGCGGTGTGGTTGACGCCGGTGCCGCGCACGAGCGACAGGTGGCCGCCGAGATACGACGAGCCGAGGGTGAGCCCGAGCCCCAGCAGGCTGAGCACCGCACCCGCTCCGTGGTGTCCGCGGCGCCGCACGAACCAGGACGTGATCTGCAGGGTGGAGGCGGTCGCGTTCGCGGCAGCGTGGATGAGCCCGACCCGCTTGGCCGGTCCGTACATCGCCGACCAGTCGGAGGCGCCCGCGGCGGCCGTCGGCGCGGAGGCGAGGATGCCGAGCCCGACGAGGCGGCGCGAGGCGGCCGGATCCGCACCGGTGAGATCCAGCACGGTGGCCGCGCCCCAGGCGCCGATCGGCAGGTCGGTGAGCATCGGATGCGCCTGGTGGCCGAGCCAGGATCCGGAGAGCGCGTTCTTCACGGCCGGGGAACGGGTCGCGGCGTCCACCCAGCCGCTGAGCTTCTCCGCCGCGGGATCGAGCCCTCTCGTCTTCCCGATCTTGCGGATCAGGGACTGCATCGCCGCTGTCACTCGCATGGGATCCCTCCTGTGCACCGTGTCTCGGAGTCTCCTGTCTACCCGCGAGGTCGACGAGGATCAACGGCTTGACAGACGGCACCGCAGGAGGCAGTCGCCCCGCGCCGCGGCGGTCAGAGATCGAGGATCTCGAGGTCGACGAGGATGGTGTCGCCCTCGCCGAAGCCCTCGGCCTCGCGCACCGCCCGCTTGAGCGGCAGGACGTAGACGCTGCCGTTGTAGAAGATCGAGGTGCGCCAGCGGGTCAGGCCGATCCGCGCCTGCACGCGCAGCGAGGAGAAGCCGCGCGGCGGCGCGGGCAGCTCGTGGATCTCGGCCGACAGCTCCTCCGGAACGGAGGCGAAGAACCAGGAATCGGTGCGCGCGGCCCACCGCCACACGTCGCTGTCGAACTCGATCCGCATGGGTTCACCGTAGCCCGCGTCCCGGGATCCGCGTCGATTCGGCCATGTCGGATGTACGGATTATCGTCATCCATGCCGTTGCAGTATTCGAAGAGATATTCGAGAATGGAGTGCATGGGGATGGCTCTCGGTTCCATGATCGCCCCCGCCGCCGACACCGACGACCGGGTCGCGGATGTGCTGCGCCTGCGCCGGGAGATCACCCGGATGCAGCGCCGGCGCAGCGATCTGCCGCTGATCCCGGTGCCCTCGGCGCTCGAGCCGATCCTCCCCGAAGGCGGACTGCAGGTCGGGACCGCGTACTCCCTCTCGCCCTCCCCCGGGCTCATCGGCGCGCTGCTCGCCGGCGCCTCCCGCACCGGCGCCTGGTGCGCCGCCATCGGGATGCCCACCCTGGGCGTGGAGGCGCTGGCCGGGCACGGCGTGGAGCTGGACCGGCTCCTCCTCGTCCCCGCCCCGGGCGCCCGCTGGCTCGCGGTCGTCTCGGCGCTGAGCGAGGTGATCCCGCTCATCGCGGTCCGCCCCTCATCCGCGGTCCGTGAGGCGGAGCTGAGCCGGCTACACGCCCGGCTGCGCGACCGCGGCTGCACGCTGCTCGTGGTCTCCCCTGCGGCCTGGCCGCAGAGCGAGGGGTCGATCCGCGTGCACGACCCGCACTGGCAGGGACTCGGCGACGGCTGGGGCGCGCTGGAGGAGTGCGAGGTGACGGTCACCGCGCACACCCGGCGCTCCCCCATGCCGCAGAGCGTGCGCGTGCGGCTGCCGGGAGCCCACGGCACGATCGAGCCGGTCTCCCCGGCCGCGCCCCGGCTCGTCCCGCTCCCCTCGGTGCGCGAGGACCGGCGCCCGTCCTCGCCGCCCGAGGCCCGCCGGTCCGCCGAGGCGCGCCAGCTCCTGGCGGTGGCCGGATGAGCGCCCCGATGCAGAAGCCGGTGCGGGTGATCGTGCTGTGGTTCCCCGACTGGCCGCTGCACGCGGCACTGGGAGCCGAGGCTGCGGCGCCCGCGGCGATCCTGCACGCCAACCGCGTCGTCGCCTGCAGCGCTGCGGCGCGCGCACAAGGGGTGCGGATCGGGCAGCGTCGCCGCGAGGCGCAGGGGCTGGTGCCGAGCCTGCGGATCGTGCCCGCGGATCCGGCACGGGACGAACGCGCGTTCCTCCCCGTGCTGCGGCTGATCGAGGCGCAGGCCCCCGGCGTGCAGCTGCTCCGCCCCGGACTCGCCCTGCTCCGCGCCCGCGGGGTCGCCCGCTTCCACGGCGGCGAGGAGGAGGCGGCCCGCGCCCTGCACGCCCTGCTCGCCGCGTCGGGGCACCCCGATGTGCGGATCGGGATCGCGGACGGCCCGTTCACCGCGGAGCTCGCCGCACGCGGGGCGGATCCGGTGCTCGTGGTCGGCGCGGGGGCGTCCGCGGCGTTCCTCGCCCCGCTGCCCGTGCAGGCGCTGCAGGATCCGGAGGTGACCGGGCTGCTGCTCCGCCTCGGCGTGCGCACCCTGGGTGAGCTCGTCACCCTGGGTGCGGCCCGCCTGCGGGAGCGCTTCGGCGAGCACGGGGCGCGTCTGCACGCGCTGGCGGCGGGAGCGGATTCCCGTCCGGTCGTGCCGCGGCCTCCGGATCCGGAGCTCGCCGCGGAGGTCGAGTTCGAGGCGCCTCTGAGCCAGTCCGACCAGATCGCCTTCGCCGTGCGGCAGAGCGCGGACGCCGTGATCCTCGCGCTCGCCAAGGCCTCGCTGGTGTGCACGGAGGTGCGGATCGACCTCACGGACGACGACGACGGCGTGACCTCGCGCACCTGGCTGCATCCGACCTGCTTCGAGGCCACCGACCTCGTCGACCGGGTGCGCTGGCAGCTGGAGTCGCTGGCCTCCGCCGCAGCCGGCGACGACGACGAGGCGCACCGCTTCCGCGGCATCGTGCGGGTGCGGATCGCCCCGGTCGCCGTCGACGACGCCGCCCACCATCAGCCGGGCCTTTTCGGCTCCGGCACCGACGAACGGCTGCACCACGCCGTCTCCCGGGTGCAGACCCTGCTCGGGCACGAGGGTGTGGTCACCGCGGTCGTCGCCGGAGGGCGCCTCATCGCCGACCGGCAGCAGCTCACCCCCTGGGGCGAGCGGGCGGTTCCGGCACGTCCCGCCGACCAGCCCTGGCCGGGGCAGCTGCCGGATCCGCTGCCCGCGGAGGTGTTCACCCCGCCCCGGCCGATCTCGGTGACCGCGGCCGACGGCACCCCGGTCACCGTCGACGCACGCGGACTGCTCAGCGCGCCGCCGGCGGCGGTGGACTCCTGCGCGGTGCGGTCCTGGGCGGGGCCCTGGCCGGTGCGGGACCGGCGTGGGGATCCGGCCGGCGCGCTCCGCGGCGAGCGCCTGCAGCTCGTCGACGAGCAGGACAGGGCGTGGCTCGTGCTGCATGTGGACGACCGCAGAGGCGGGGCCGGTGCCGGTGCCGCCTCGGACGGATGCTGGCTGGCGGAGGGGAGGTATCACTGATGGGCTTCCACAACCCGGACATGTCCTGGTCGGCGCTCGAGCGCACTCTCAGCGGCAAGGAGCCGCTGCATCAGCAGATCGCCGTGGACGCCCCGTCCCGGATGCACAAGCGTCCGCCGATCCGGCTGGGCCCGATCCGACGCCCCGCCGACGCCGTGCCCTACGCCGAGCTGCATGCGCACTCCTCGTACTCGTTCCTCGACGGGGCGTCCTCCCCCGAGGACCTCATCGCCGAGGCGCAGCGGCTGGGGCTCACCGCCCTCGCGATCACCGACCACGACGGCTTCTACGGCGCCGCGGCCTTCGCCGAGGCCGCCGAATCCCTTCTCGCCGCGGAGAAGAACGCCGAGACCGGCGGAGCGGGGGCCGGTGAGACCGGCGGAGCGGACACGGGAAGGACCGGCGGAGCGGGGGCCGGCGAGTCCGGCGGAGCGGGCACGGGGGCGGCGGACGCAGAGCCCTCCGGTCCGCCGCTGCAGACGGTGTTCGGCGCGGAGCTGTCGCTCCCCGGTCCCGGCCAGGACGCCCCGGGCCCTCGCGGAAGACGGCGACCGCCCCCGGAGCGCCGCGGCCTGCCGGATCCGCTCGGCGAGCACCTGCTCGTGCTCGCCCGTGGCGAGGAGGGCTATCACCGTCTGTCGGCCGCGATCACCGAGGCGCAGCTGCGCGGCGGCGAGAAGGGGCGGCCGTTCTACGACATCGAGTCCCTCGCGAACCGTGCCGAGGGGCACTGGACCATCCTCACCGGCTGCCGCAAGGGCGCCGTCCGCTCCGCACTCGAACGGGAGGGCCCCGAGGGTGCGGAGCGGGCACTGCGCACCCTCGTCGACCTGTTCGGCACGGACCGGGTCGCCGTCGAGCTCATCGACCACGGCGACCCGCGGGACACCCGCCGCAACGACGTCCTCGCCGATCTCGCCGCCCGGTACCGGCTGCCCGTGGTCGCCACGAACAACGTGCACTACGCCACGCCCGACCGGGCCGAGCTCGCCGAGGCGATCGCCGCGGTGCGCGCCACCCGCAGCATGCGCGAGCTCGAGGGCTGGCTGCCGGCGCACGGCTCGGCGCACCTGCGCTCCGGCGCGGAGATGACGGCGCGCTTCGCCCGTTACCCGGGAGCCATCGCGCACGGCCTGGAGATCGCCGAGGCGTGCGCCTTTCCGCTGCGGCGCGCCAAGCCGGCTCTGCCCACGATGGTCGTGCCCACCGGCGAGACCCCGATGAGCCATCTGCGCGCGCTGGTCTGGGCGGCGGTGCCTTCGGTCTATCCGGACGGCACCCCCAAGCAGCTCAGCGCCGAGGGCCGCGCCCGCATCGCCCGCGAGCTGGATGTGATCGAGGAGAAGGACTTCCCCGGCTACTTCCTCATCGTGCACGGGATCGTAGACGAGGCGAAGCGTCGCGGGATCCTCTGCCAGGGCCGGGGATCCGCCGCCGCGAGCGTCGTGTGCTACCTGCTCGGCATCACCGCGGTGGATCCGATCCTGTACGGGCTGCCCTTCGAGCGCTTCCTCGCCACCACCCGCACCGAGGAGCCCGACATCGACGTCGACTTCGACTCGGGCCGGCGCGAGGAGATCATCCAGTGGGTGTACGACACCTACGGCCGGGAGAACGCGGCGCAGGTCGCGAACGTGATCCAGTACCGCCCGAAGAACGCGGTGCGGGACATGGCGCGGGCTCTCGGGCACTCCCCCGGCCAGCAGGACGCCTGGTCGCGCCAGGTGGAGCGCTGGGGGCTGGACCTCAGCCCCGTCCCCGATCACGACATCCCGGAGCAGGTGGTCGCCTACGCCGACGAGCTGCTGCGCGCACCCCGCCATCTGGGGATCCACTCCGGCGGCATGGTGCTGACCCGCCGGCCGGTCGGCGAAGTCGTGCCCGTGGAGCACGCCCGCATGGACAAGCGCACCGTCATCCAGTGGGACAAGGATGCGGCGGCGTGGATGGGGCTGGTGAAGTTCGACCTGCTCGGGCTCGGGATGCTCTCCGCGCTGCGGCACTGCTTCGACCTGGTCCGCGAGGCCACCGGCGAGGAGTGGACGCTGGACTCCCTGCCGAAGGAGGAGCCGGCGGTCTACGACATGCTCTGCCGCGCCGACACGATCGGGGTGTTCCAGGTCGAGTCCCGCGCGCAGATGGGGCTGCTCCCCCGCCTGCAGCCGCGGGAGTTCTACGAGCTCGCGATCCAGATCGCCCTCATCCGCCCCGGCCCCATCCAGGGAGGCGCCGTGCACCCGTTCGTGCGCCGCAAGCTCGGTCAGGAGACGGTCACCTACGCGCACCCGAAGCTGAAGCCGGTGCTCGAGCGCACCCTGGGCATCCCGGTGTTCCAGGAGCAGCTCATCCAGATGGCGACCACCCTCGGCGACTGCACCGCCGACGAGGCCGACACGCTGCGCCGCGCGATGGGATCCAAGCGCGGCCTGGAGAAGATCGAGAAGATCCGCGACAGCCTCTACGCCGGCATGCGCCGGCACGGGCTGGACGAGGAGACCTCCGACCGCATCTACGCGCAGATCCAGGCGTTCTCCGACTTCGGCTTCGCGGAGTCGCACTCGCTCTCCTTCGCGCTGCTCGTGTACGCGAGCTCCTGGCTCAAGCTGCACTACCCCGCGGCGTTCCTCGCGGGCCTGCTCCGCTCCCAGCCCATGGGCTTCTACTCCGCCGCGACCCTCACCGGCGACGCCCGGCGGCACGGAGTCGAAGTGAAGCGTCCGGACATCCGGCTGTCGGGCGCGACCGAGACCCTCGAGCCGGTGGACCCCGCGATGACCGGGCTCACGGGCCTGGACGCCTGCGCCCATCAGCTTCCGGCCCGGCCCCCGGGTGTGAAGCCGGATCCCTTCGACCCGAAGGCTCCGGACGAGACCCTGGCGCACCGGCGGGACGGCCGCTTCGCCGTGCGCCTGGGCCTCGCGGGCGTCACCGGTATCGGCGAGAAGACGGCGGAGCGGATCGTGGCCGAGCGCGACGCTCGGGGGCCGTACCGCGACCTGAACGACCTCGTGCGGCGCACCGATCTCACCGCGACCCAGGTGGAGTCCCTCGCCACCGCCGGGGCCTTCGACTCCCTCGGACTGCAGCGGCGCGAGGCGATCTGGCTGGCCGGATCCGCTGCGGAGGACCGCGCCCGCTACCTGCCGGACACGGTCGTCGCCGTGCAGCCGCCGCTGTTCGGCGATCAGACCAGCTACGAGCTCCTCACCGCCGACCTCTGGGCCACCGGGGTGTCCACCGACGACCATCCGCTCGCGCATTTCCGGCCGGAGCTGGATGCGCGGGGCGTGCTCACCTCCTCCGCGCTGCGCACCCACGAGAACGGCCGCCGGGTGGAGACGGCGGGCCTGGTGACGCACCGG
The DNA here is from genome assembly GCF_902506375.1 of Microbacterium sp. 8M. GTDB lineage: Bacteria > Actinomycetota > Actinomycetes > Actinomycetales > Microbacteriaceae > Microbacterium. Next base: position 1,653,669 of record NZ_LR733284.1, on the reverse strand, counting down.
CAGCGTCCGTCCACGGCGGGCGGAGTCACCTTCCTCAACCTGGAGGACGAGCACGGACTGGTGAACGTCATCTGCACCCAGGGGGTGTGGCTGCGCTATCGCCGGATCGCGCGGGAGTCACCCGCGCTGATCGTGCGCGGCATCCTGGAGCGCTCCCCGGAAGGGGTCACCAACCTGCTCGCCGACGCGTTCGAAGCGCTGCAGGTGGGCGTGCCGCACCACTCCCGGGACTTCCAGTGACGGCCGATCCGGCTGCCCCCACGGCCCTCGACGCGAATGCGGCCCGCCGCGGGAATCCGCGCCCACCCGCGCTCACCAGAAGCGCGGCGCCTCCTCCTGCGGCGGACGGTCCGTGCCGCCCCAGATCGCGGCCTGCGCCTTCGCCGCGGCCGCCGCCTCCTCGGCGCCTTCGAGCGCGACGGCCGATCCGCGCAGGTCGACCGCCCCGCCGGGGACCGCATCGAGCGCGAGCTCGGTGACCGTGCCTTCCTCGGTCGCCAGCACCGTGCACGCCTCCACACGCCCGCGCCAGGGCAGGGTGCCGAGCTCGGGCAGCACCGAGCCGGGCACCCGGTAGACGACACCCGTGGTCAGGTCGCGGATCCGCACGGCACCGGCGTCCTCGTCGACCGCCACGACGCGCCCCACGCCGAGCGGCGCGGGCAGCGGCAGGATCAGGGTCACGGCCATGGCTCCACCTTCGTTCAGAACGGCCCTGCGGGCAAGCGCCGCCGGAAACCGCCGTCAGCCCTGCGCGGCTTCGGCGCTGGACGGGGCGAGGCTGGCGTAATGCCGGTCGACGTAGAGCAGGGGCGCGCCGGGGGTGCCCTCGATGACGTCGAGCACGTCGAGCAGCACGAGCGACGACGGACCGACGCGGTGCGTCTCCCGGATCGTGCCGCGCACGGCGACCCGGGCGGAGGGCAGGAACGGCTCTCCGGTGGGGAGGGTGCGGAACCCCTGCTCAGGCGTGAAGCGCGGCTGACCGGAGCGGGCGAACGCGTCCGCGATCGGCTCCTGCCCCGCCACGAGGAAGTGCACCAGTGCGCTGGGCGCGGCGAGGATCCCGCCCGCGCTGCCGGTGGCACGGGTGACCGAGAAGACGAGCACGGCGGGGTCGGCGCTCACCGATGCGACGCTCGAGAGCGTGAGACCGACGGGACCGTCCGGGGCGACCCCCGTCACAAGCGCCACGCCGGCGGGGTGGTGACGGAATGCCCCTTTGAACTTCTCGGTGACGTCCTCTTCCAGGCCGGAACTGCTCATCCTGCTTCTCTCTGTCGTTGCCACGGGCGCAGCATTCGCGCTCACCCTCCACGCTATGCCTGTTCCGGGGTCCTCGGCTCCGCTCCCGTCTCACTCGGTCATCGGCCGCGCAGCCTCGTGGCAGGCTGAGCCCATGGATGCTTTCGACGACGACGCGGTGATCCGCGAGCACGGCATGCCCTACAAGCTCGTCTACATCGCCGCCGTCCTGCTGCACACGCCTCTCCTCACACTCGGCGGCATCCTCGCGGGGATCAACATCTTCGTGCAGGCCGCCTGGCTGCTGCTGGCCTGGATGGGATCGGCGGCGCTCGGGATCTTCCTCTTCGGACTCGCCAAGGTCATGGACCACGACGACCTGCGCGGACTGCCCGGATCCGGAAAGGCCTTGATGTGGGGCGTGTTCGCCATGGTCGTGGGAGCGGCGATGGGCGTCGGTGCAGTCGTGTTGTTCGAGCTCGGTCGCCCGAGCGGGGCGTGAGGTCTCCCGAGAACCGATGAGCCGGCCATGTCGGCACCCCGTGCATCATGAGATCTACCTCAGCGACGCCCGCCGAGTGGCCCCCGAGAAGCGCCGCACGATCCTCCGTCAGCCCGTCCTGCGCGGCTGATCCGTCAGGAGGCGGAACGGCCGCGACGCGCTGCACCACCTCTCCCCTTCCCTCACGACCCGCGGTACCGTGACGAAGGGGGAGCCCAGCGAAGGGCGGTACGAGATGAGCACGAACAGCACCGGCCCCCGGGGGATCTTCCGCCGGAAGCCGATCGAGCAGATCGAGGACGAGAACGAGGGCGGAGGCCTCACGCGGGCCCTGGGCCTGTGGCAGCTGACGGCGATCGGCGTCGGCGGCATCATCGGCGCCGGCATCTTCACGCTGGCCGGCGAGGTCGCGCACCAGACGGCGGGCCCTGCCGTGCTGATCTCGTTCCTCATCGCGGGCGTCGCGAGCGCGGCGGCGGCGCTGTCCTACGCGGAGTTCGCCGGGATGATCCCGAAGGCCGGGTCCGCGTACACCTACGGCTACGCCGTACTCGGCGAGTTCGCCGGGTGGTTCATCGGGTGGGATCTGCTGCTGGAGTACACCGCCATCGTCGCCGTGGTGGCGATCGGCATCTCGGGCTACATCGGGTTCCTGGTCACCCAGCTCGGCGTGCAGCTGCCGCAGTGGATGCTCGGGGCCGCGGGCACGGGGCCGGGCCGCGTGATCGACGTCTTCGCGGTGCTGCTCTGCCTGCTCACCGCCTTCGTGCTGACCCGCGGCATCCGCAGCGCCGCCCGATTCGAGTTCGTCGCGGTCGGCGTCAAGGTGCTGATCGTGGTGCTGATCATCGTGCTCGGCGTGTTCCACATCGACGCGGCGAACTATCACCCCTACTTCCCGTTCGGGTTCGGCGGCGTGATGACGGGCGCCGCGACGGTCTTCTTCGCGGTGTTCGGCTACGACGCGATGAGCACGGCCGCCGAGGAGTCCAAGGACGCACGTCGGCACATGCCGAAGGCGATCCTGCTCTCGCTCGCCATCGCGATGGTGCTCTACGTGCTCGCGACCCTGGTGCTGACCGGCATGCAGAACTATCGCGACATCGATCCGAAGAGCGGCTTCGCGAACGCCTTCGCGGCAGCGGGCCTCGGCGGAGCCGCGAACATCATCGCCGTCGGTGCGATCGTCGGCATCATCACGGTGCTGTTGACGTTCATGCTCGGAGTCACCCGGGTGTGGTTCTCGATGAGCCGCGACGGACTGCTGCCCGCGTGGTTCGCGAAGACCAGCCCGAAGCACCACGTGCCCACGCGGGTGACGTGGATCGTCGGCATCGCCTCGGCCATCCTGGCCGGCGTCGTGCCGATCTCCACGGTCGCCGAGCTCACCAACATCGGGATCCTGCTTGCGTTCGTGGTGGTCTGCGCGTCGGTGATCGTGCTCCGTTACCGGCACCCCGAGATCCCCCGGCGGTTCCGCCTGCCGCTGATGCCTGTGGTTCCGGCGATCGGGGTCGTGGCATCCCTGTGGCTGATCTCGTATCTGCACTGGGAGACCTGGGTGCGCTTCGCCGCATGGTTCCTGATCGGCCTGGTGGTCTACTTCGCGTATTCGAAGCGGCACTCTCTGCTCGCTCCCGACAGCCCTCGGCACCGGAACGACGCGCCCTAGCATCCGCGTCCGCGTCTGGCCAGCCCCTGGCGACGGCGCTCGTCGCCGGGGAGCTTCGTGATGCGGCCGGTCCCGGCCGCACCCCGGACGAAAGGACAGATGATGCCCCAGCTCGACGACAAGCGCGTGGCCTTCCTCGCAACGGACGGGTTCGAGGACAGTGAGCTCGTGAGCCCCTGGGAGGCGGTGACCTCGGCGGGTGCGAGCGCGACGATGGTCGCTCCTCGCGGCACCGAGATCACCGGCAAGCACGGTCATGTGCAGCCGGTCGACCGCTCGGCCGCCGACGCCTCGGCCGACGATTTCGACGCCCTGGTGCTTCCCGGTGGCGTCGTCAATGCGGATCATCTCCGCCTCGACGAAGCCTCGATCGCATTCGCCCGCTCGTTCTTCGAGCAGCACAAGCCGGTCGGCGTGATCTGCCACGGCCCCTGGATCCTGATCGAAGCGGGCGTCGTGGACGGGAGGAGGCTGACGAGCTATCCCAGCCTGGCCACCGACCTCCGCAACGCCGGAGCCGACTGGGTCGACGAGGAGGTCGTGGTGGATCAGGGCCTGGTCTCCAGCCGCACTCCGGATGATCTCCCCGCCTTCGACGCGAAGATCGTCGAGGAGTTCGGTGAGGGCCCGCACGAGGGCCAGACGGCCTGACCGCAGGGCCGCTGGACGCGCGTCGGGAACATCGCGAAGCGCGGTACGTTGATCTCGTCGAGCCAGATCGACTCGCACGAGAGGAACAGCATGCGCCCCTACCTGGACAAGGCGATCCCTGACGCGTGGAAGGCCGCGTCCGCGTACTCGGACGTCGTCGCCAGGGCGACGGCGGAGCTCGGTCTGACCACGGCCGAGGCGGAGTTCATCAAGGTGCGGGCATCGCAGCTCAACGCCTGCGCGTTCTGCCTCGACCTGCACGCGCGAGAATCCCGAGCCGCGGGCATCACGCAGCAGAAGCTCGACGTGCTGCCGGCCTGGCGGGAGTCCTCACTGTTCTCGGAGCGGGAGAAGGCGGTGCTCGCCATCGCCGAGGCCGCGACGCGGATGCCGCTCAGCGAGGACGCGGAAGCCGACCTCGCCGCTGCGCGCAGCGTGCTCGGCGACGAGGTCTTCGCCGCCGCGGAGTGGGTCGCCCTGACGATCAACATGTTCAACAGGGTGTCGATCCTGAGCAATCATCCGGTGCGTCCCCGCGACGCCGAAGGCAACCTCGTCCGCTGAGTGGCACGGAGATGACGATGATCCAGGGAATCGACCCGCAGCGACCGCCTTCCGGGCCTGGCTGCGTGGAATGCGAGCGTGACGGGGGCTGGTGGTTCCACCTGCGCCGCTGCGCGGAGTGCGGGCATGTCGGCTGCTGCGACGACTCCCTCGGCCAGCACGCCACCGCGCATGCCGGCCAGACCGGGCATCCGATCATCCAGAGCTATGAGCCGGGCGAGGACTGGTTCTGGGACTACCGGACCGAGCAGATGATCGACGGGCCCGAACTGGCACCGCCGCGCAGTCATCCCGCGGAGCAGTCGACCCCGGGACCGGAGGCCCGTGTTCCCGCGGACTGGCGGGAGCAGCTCCAGCGGGCCCGGGCTTCTCGCGACGGCCGTTCCGGCTGAGCGGATCCGCCCCCGCCACGTTCTCCGTCCGGGCGCCGGCGCGATCAGAGGACGACATCGGGCCCGCCGGATATCCGACGGGCCCGATGCCTGGACGATGCGGTTACGAGGCCGCGACCTCGTCCCGGCGCGGCAGCACCCAGCCTGCCCGCGGGAAGTGGCAGGTGTAGCCGTCCGGGTAGCGCACCAGGTAGTCCTGGTGCTCGGGCTCGGCCTCCCAGAACGGGCCGGCCGGCTCGATCGTGGTGACCGCTTTGCCGGGCCAAAGGCCCGAGGCGTCCACGTCGGCGATCGTGTCGCGCGCGACCTGCTCCTGCTCGGGGCTGAGCGGGAAGATCGCGGAGCGATAGCTGGTGCCGATGTCGTTGCCCTGGCGGTTGAGCGTGGACGGATCGTGGATCTGGAAGAAGAACGCGAGGATGTCGCGGTACGTCGTCTTCGACGGGTCGAAGACGATCTCGACGGCCTCGGCGTGCCCGGGGTGGTTCCGGTACGTGGCGTGGTCGTTGCTGCCGCCCGTGTATCCGACGCGGGTGCTGAGCACGCCGGGCTGGCGGCGGATCAGATCCTCGACGCCCCAGAAGCAGCCGCCCGCGAGGACGGCGGTCTCAGCGCCGGGGACCTGGGTGATGGATCCGGTGTCGGCGGGTCCGCTGGTCATGATGCGTTCTCCTCTGTGGTCTGGGGCGTGGCGGTCTCGAACAGTCCACGGTACGCGCCGTAGCCCTGCTCCTCGAGCTCGGCAGCCGGCACGAAGCGCAGCGCCGCCGAGTTCATGCAGTATCTCAGGCCTCCGGCGTCGCGCGGACCGTCGTCGAACACGTGCCCGAGGTGGCTTCCGGCGCCTGCCGAGATCGCCTCGGTCCGCACCATGCCGAACGTGCGGTCGGTCTTCGTCGTGACGGCATCCGGATCGATCGGCCGCGTGAAGCTCGGCCACCCGGTGCCGCTGTCGAACTTGTCCGTCGACGAGAACAGCGGCTGGCCCGAGACCACGTCGACGTAGATGCCGGGAGCGTGGTTGTTCCAGTACTCGTTGCGGAACGGCGGCTCGGTGCCGCCCTCCTGCGTCACCCGGTACTGATGCTCGGTCAGGGCGCTCAGCGCCTCGTCCGTGCGTCGGTAGTCGGTGGGGTTCATCGTGATGCTCCTCCTCTGGCGCCGCTGGCTGCGGCGTCATCAGGAAGAACGAGCGGGTGGCCCGTTTTGGTCCCGCGAAGCTGTGCGCGGACTGTGAGTTTGGGAGCCAGCACGAGCACGCGCATCAGGGGGCTGCGCGTGACGGAAGGCTCGCCTCGCCGCCCGTGCCGGCGCAGAGCCGTGTGCTCCTAGCGGCCGCCCCGGTTCCGGGTTGCGAGCGCGACGCGTACGAACGGCAGATCGGTGCGCGGGATCACCACGGTGACTGCGATCTCCGGTGTCAGCTGCGCCGTCCGGAGATCCACATGCCCTGAGCCTGGTTCATGGGGCCCGGGTGAGCAAGCCCCCCCTTCCTCTGGGCGCCGGGGAACTCGCCGCGCCGCCCCTATCCTGAAGAGGCGAGGAGGAGCGGATGGTCTCGAGTGATCCCGGCCCGGGTGGCACGCGGCGTGTGACGCTGACCGAGGTCGCGCGGCGTGCCGGCGTCTCCCGTTCTGCGGCGTCGTTCGCATTGAACGGCCGCACAGACCTGCGCATCTCCGAGGAGACCGCTGCGCGTGTCCGGCTCGCCGCGGAAGAGCTCGGCTACAGCCCCAACACCACGGCGAAGACCCTTCGCACCGGCAAGTCCGGCACCGTGGCGCTCGTCTCCGACTTCATCGGGACGACGTCGTTCGCGAACGCGATGGTGCGCGGCGCGTTGCAGACGCTTCGGGCCGAGAACACCCTTCTCTACACCGTCGACACGCAAGGCGACCCGGAGGTCGAGGCGACACTCCTGCAGAACCTGCGGGACCGGGACGTCGACGGCTTCCTGTACGCGTCGATGTTCACGCGCGAGGTCGAGATCCCTCCCCTGGCTCGGAACACATCACTGGTGCTGCTCAACTGCGTGTCCTCCGACGTGCCCGCGGTGATACCGGATGAGCGCTCGGCCGGTCAGACGGCCGCCTCGGCGCTCCTGGAAGCCGGCCATCGTGACGACATCTGGTTCATCGGCTCGTTCCCCCCGGGGTTCACGGGTGCCGCCGCGTGGAACGAGTGGAGCCCGCTCGCGCTCACCGAGCGGCTGGACGGGATCGAGGCGGCACTGCGCGCGGCAGGGGCCGCCCTCGCCGGAACGGTGCCGATCGACACCGACTGGGATGTCGAGAACGGCCGTGCCGCGGTGGCGCGCCTCCTCACGTCGGGCACCCGGCCCTCCGCGCTCATCTGCGCGAATGATGCGCTCGCCATCGGCGCCTATCACGCGCTTGCGGAGGCGGGGCTGAAGGTTCCGGACGACGTCTCGGTGATCGGGTTCGACGGCAGCCCCCTGATCCACGCCGTGCTGCCGCGGCTCACGTCTGTGGCGCTGCCCTATGAAGAGCTCGGCAGGGTCGCTGCTCGGATGCTCCTCGAGGGCGCATCGTCCTCTGCTCCCCACCGCATTCCGATGCCCCTCGTCCATGGTGGCTCCATCGCCGCTCCCGCCGACCGCCGCTGACCGGAGCGAGCCGGAGAAGGCCCGAATTGACAGGTGCTATACCCGTATAGCACCATGACTTGACGCGGATCCTCGAGGAGCGGGACCGCCACGGCTACGAAGGAGTAATCGCATGTTCACATCACCGTCCGGCAGAGGCTCTCTCAGTGCATGGTGGGTCGGATTCGTCTGCGGTATGGCCACGTTCGTCGACACGGGTGTGACGACGGGCATCCCGATCGCGCTGGTCCTCTTCCAGGCCTCTGCGCCGGGTCAGCCGGGGCTCACTCCGAACGACGTGGGCCTGCTCACCGGCATCCTCACCGCGGGCGTCGCCATCGGCTCGCTGCTCGGCGGCCGGCTCGGCGACCGCTGGGGGCGCCGCACGGTGTTCCTGCTGACCATGGCGGTCATCGTGCTCGGTGCAGCTGCTCCCCTTCTGGGTCTCGGCCTGCCCCTCCTCGTGATCGGGATCGCTCTGATCGGGATCGGCGTGGGCGCCGATCTGCCCGTGGCGCTCGCGACGATCGCGGAAGCCGCCGAGGATCGCAATCGCGGCAAGATCCTGGTGTTCTCCAATCTGCTCGGCGGTTTCGGCATCCTCCTCGCCGTCCTGCTGGCGATCAACGTCGGTGCCGCCGGCCCTCGCGGCGGGCTGATCATCTTCGGCGTGTTCGCTGCCATCGCCCTCGCCGTGCTGGTCCTGAGGCTCACCATCCCCGAGTCGGCCGCCTGGCGCATCGCGCGGGAGGAGCGTCGCGCGGGGATCCACACCGTGCGGGCCGAGCGCGGACGTCTCCGCGACTTCGGTCGTGCGGCCTACCGTCGCCCGTTCCTGACCCTCATCGGCTACTACACGCTCGCCGCGATGGCCACGAGCGTCGCAGGCAGCTTCGGCACGTTCGTCGCCGTCAACGTCTCCCACGCCTCGATCGCGGAGTACAACTCCTGGACGATCCTCGCGATGCCTGCAGCCGTCGTCGGCGCACTGTGGTTCATGGCAGTCGTCGACACCCGGCTGCGCATGTCGTACTACGTCGTCGGGGCCATCGGGGTCGTCCTGGCGAACCTGCTCCCCGTCGTCCTGAACTTCACGCTCCCGTCCATCATCATCGCCACCGTCGCCACGGTGTTCTTCGGCGCGTTCTGCTTCGAGACGATCATGAAGGTCTGGACGCAGGAGTCGTTCCCGACGATGCTGCGCGCCACGGCCCAGGGCACGATCTACGCCGTCTCCCGCTTCGCGACAGCCGCTCTCAACGTCGTCACTCCGAGCCTCGTGCTGCTCAACCCGAGCATGCTGTACATCGGCGTGTCCGTGCTCGCCGGAGCGGGGTTCCTCGTGGGTTGGCTCGGATTCCGTCGGCACACGCGCAACGAGTTCGATCTCGAGGCGGAACTCGTCACGTCCGCGGTCAAGACCGAGTCGGCGGCTGCATGATGCGCCCGCTCACGAGGAAGGCCGCCCTCCGATGAGGGTCGTCCCGTTCCAGACCCACGCGGACGGCTGCTGTCTGCGCGGCGCGCAGTACCTGCCGGACGGATCCGGGCCGTTCCCCACCGCGGTCCTCTTCCACGGCTTCGGAGCGACCCACGTCGAGTTCTCCTCCCTGTTCGTCGCGCTCGCGAGACGCCTCGCAAGCGCCGGCATCGCCGCCATCGCCTATGACCGGGCGGGGCACGGAGACAGCGACGGCGACTTCTACGACACCTCGGTGTCGCGGGATGTCCGTCATGCGCACGACGCTCTCGCCACGATCGCCGAACTGGATGCCGTCGACGCAGAGAACCTCCATCTCGTGGGGATGAGCCTCGGCGCCGTCATCGCCTCCGCGGTGGCTGCGGAGACCGACCTGCCGCTGCGTTCCCTCACGATGTGGTCCACCGCGGCGGTGTTCGCGGACGAGATCCGCGGGGGCACTCTGCAGGGCCGGTCGCTGGAACCGCTCGACACCCAGGGCTACTTCGACTTCCTCGGCATGCGTCTCGGACCGGCGATGCGCGACGACGCCCTGACCTTCGACGTCTACGGGCGAGCCGCGCGCTACCCCGGACCCGTGCGGCTGCTCCACGGAACGGACGACTTCGTCCCGGTGAGCTACGCCGAGCGCTACCTCGAGATCTACGGCGACCGCGCGGGCCTCATCGTCGTCGACGGAGCGGATCATGGCTGGGCGCAGGTGCCCCAGCGAGACATCCTGCTCTCGCGCACGACCGAGTTCATCGATGACCACACCCGGCGAACGGAGACAGAATGACCAGCACGGGCCACGGCAGCATCGTGTCGCTTCCGAGCGGCAGCGTCCGCGTGGAGGGCCACCTCGACCTGATCGAGACGGCGGACGGCGTCCGCCCGGTGCGCGTCCCCGTGCGCCACTGGGCGCACTTTCCTCCGAACGGGGAGATCCTGCGCGCCATGGCGTCGAACGCGAGCGGAGTGCGTCTGCGCGTCGACACCGAGGCCACGCGCCTGACCCTTCGCGCACGCTGCACGCGGATCCGGATCGGCGAGGCGGTGCGGCCGGGAGACAAGTTCGTCGTCCGGGTCGACGGGGTCACGGTCGCCGTCGCGGACGCACCTGACACGCAGACTCTCCGGATCTCGCCCACGGGTGACGACGCCACCGTCGATGTGCACACCGACATCTCCACGATCGAGTTCTCCCCGCTCCCCGCAGGCCGGAAGATCGTCACCGTCTTCCTGCCCCAGGGCATGACCGTCGACCTCGTCGACGTCGCCGGCGACGCGCCCGTGCTGGCCGCGCCCGCGAGCGACCGACCCGTCTGGCTGCACCACGGCAGCTCGATCAGCCACTGCGCCGAGGCCGAGCTGCCCACGAGCGTCTGGCCGGTGTTCGCCGCGGAGCTCGCCGACCTCGACGTCGTCAACCTCGGCTTCGGCGGCCAGTGCATGCTCGACCCGTTCGTCGCCGGTGCGATCGCCGCCGCGCCCGCGGACCTCATCTCGGTGAAGGTGGGCGTCAACATCGTCGGCGCACGGTCGATGGACCAGCGGACGTTCGTGCCCGCGCTGCACGGGTTCCTCGACCGGATCCGTTCCGGCCATCCCGACACCCCGATCGTGCTGTGCTCGTCGATCCTGTGGCCCGGCAGCGACGAGAGGCCCGGCCCCGCCGATGTGGAGTTCTTCGACGACGGCGGCATCCGCTGCTTCACCGCGGGAGATCCCGCCGACGTCGACCGGGGTGCCCTGACGCTCGCGGAGTCGCGCCGGCACATCGAGCACGTGGTCGAGGTCCGCCGCGCCGCGGGCGAGAACATCTCGTACCTGGACGGGCTCACGCTCTACGGTCCGGGTGACGTCGACCGGCACCCTCTTCCCGACTCGCTGCACCCCGACACGGCCCTGTACGAGGAGATCGCTCAGCGGTTCGCGCGCAGCGTGTTCGGGCAGGACGGCCTCTACCCGCGGACGGCGATCGGCCGCACGGCGTAGGGACCGATGCGGAAACGAGCGGGGAGCCTGCGGAGCGGGTCCGCGCGTATCCCGGCGCGTTTCCCGGCGCCGGGAGCGGAAGGCGAGCATGCAGGATGAGGGCATGACATCGCTCACTCCCCCTCCCCGGCAGCTGCGCCTGATCATCGAGACCGACGACTTCGACAACGCCCTGCGGTTCTATCGCGACGTGCTGGGCATGCCGGAGCAGCTCGCCTTCGCCACCGAGGGCGACGACCGCGTGGCGATCCTGCACGCCGGCATCGCCACGATCGAGCTGGCGACCCCGACGCACGCGGCGAACATCGACGAGGTCGAGGGTGCGCCGCAGGTTCCCGGCGCGCTGCGGATCGCGCTGGAGGTCGACGACACAGAGCAGGCCGTTGCGGCCGCTCGCGACGGCGGAGCCGAGCTGATCGCCTCTCCGGTGAAGACGCCTTTCCAGAGCCTCAACGCGCGGGTGCAGGGCCCCGCCGGCTGGCAGGTGACCTTCTTCCAGGAGCTCGAGACGCTCGAAGAACGCGCCGCCCGGGACGGCTTCACCACCGACGATGTGCGTGCGCGCTGAGGCCGCACACCTGAGCCGGCCCGGAGACGACGAGAGGCCCGATCCTTCGGATCGAGCCTCTCGTGTTCGGTCGGGCTGACAGGATTTGAACCTGCGACCCCTTGACCCCCAGTCAAGTGCGCTACCAAGCTGCGCCACAGCCCGTGGACGACCGCGCCGGAGCGCGGGCAACTCCCCTATCGTAGCCGACTCGCGAGGGCTCCGCGAAACTGGCGCGGTCCGGGCGCGGCGCGGATGTCGGCGACCGCGCATAGGGTCGAGACCATGACCACCATCACCACGAAGGCAGCGACGCCCACCGAGTGGGAGGACGTGCAGCGAACGCTCACCGGAGGCGGCGACGGAGCGTCCTGTCAGTGCGTCTGGCCGGTGCTGCGCAACAAGGACTGGAACGCCACGACGAAGGACGAGCGGGTCGGGATCCTGCGGGACGAGATCACGACCGGTCCCCCGCCGGGCATCGTCGCGTACGTGGACGGCGAGGCAGCGGGGTGGATCCGCATCGGCCCGCGTCCCGCCCAGAAGCGGCTCGGCTACACGCGCAACATCGTGGCCGCCACGCACGAGCCGCTCGACGACGGCGGCGTGTGGGCCGTCACCTGCTTCTCCGTGCGCCGTGAACACCGGGGTCAGGGGCTCAACGCGGCACTGCTGGCCGCCGCCGTCGACTACGCTCGCGAGTCCGGAGCCCGCGTCATCGAGGGCTACCCGGTCGACACCTCAGCCGTCACCGTGTCGCCGAACGACCTGTTCCACGGGGCGTTGTCGACGTTCCTGAACGCCGGGTTCTCGGTGGTGGGCGAGCTGCGGTCCGGACGCCCGCTCGTGGCTCTGGAGCTCGCTGCCTGACGGGCTCCTCGTCGCCTGATGCGGGCGGGTGATCGCCCGCCGGCCTCCTACGATGGAGGGATGCAGAGCCGCAGTCGATACCGCGCCCTGTGGCCGTTCGTCCCGTACGTCCTGATGTCGCTGATCCACGTGATCTCGAATGCCGTGCACAGTCCGCTGACCACGCCCACCAAGGCGCTGCTCATGCCCCTGCTCGCGCTGCCCCTGGCTCTGGGGTGGAAGACCCTCGCGACACGAGGGGCGGCGGTGCTGCTCGCCGCCGCCCTCTTCTTCTCGTGGCTCGGCGATGAGGCTGGCCTGTTCTTCCCGCTCGCCCCCGAGCTGCCGCTCATGCTCGGCTTCTTCGGCGTGGCGCACGTCGCCTACATCGTGCTGTTCCTGCGTCGGCTTCGGGTGCGCCGGCTGCCGCTGTGGACCGTGGCCTACGTGCTCTGGTGGCTGCTGATGATGATGGTGCTCGGGCCGCACACCGGATCCCTGCTCGTCGCGGTCGGCGCGTATGGCGTCGTGCTCGCCGGCACCGCCGCCACCTCTGCCGGCTGCCGGGCGACGATCGCCTGGGGTGGCGCCTTCTTCCTGGCCAGTGACTCGATCCTCGCCTTCCGCCTGTTCCTCCCTGACGCCATGCCGGATTGGACGAGCCCGGCCGTGATGGTCACCTACACGATCGGTCAGGGTCTGATCGTCGCTGGAGCCCTCCGCGCCCTCCACCGCGACGATGCCTCCTTGCCCGCGGCGGTCGCCGGCTCCCGGAGGTCGCTCGCATGAACGAGCCCTGGGCGAGCGGACCGGTCCGCGTCGACAGCTGGTTGTGGGCGGTGCGCGTGTTCAAGACCCGCTCCGCGGCGACCACCGCCTGCCGCGCGGGGCACGTACGAGTCAACGGCGAACGGGTGAAGGCTGCGCAGACGGTGAAGATCGGCGACGAACTGCGGATCCGGATCAGCGGCTTCGACCGGATCCTCGTCGTGCGTCACACTCTGGTGAAGCGGGTCGGCGCGCCGCTCGCCGCCCTCGCCGCCGAGGACCGCACGCCGCCCCGCGAGCCGATCGCCGCCGCCGGTGTGCGCGACCGCGGCGCGGGCCGGCCGACCAAGCGCGAGCGCCGCGACATCGACCGCCTTCGCGGCCGCGATCAGGGCTGACACCGCCCTGGATTTCTTTCCACAGGCCTTCCTTCTTTCGTAGTTATGTTCTAAACTGAGGGCATGACCAGCTTCACCCGCCCACCGCTCGCAGACCGCGAGGTGCTGCTCGACGCATGGGTGGCGAAGCGCGCCGAGATCGCGCGACTCGAGGCGGAAGCAGTCGACCTGCTCGCCACCAGAGCGGCGCTCTTCGATCAGGATGTCGCGGCGCACCCGGTGCATCGGGATATGGCCCGGCGATCGATGGTCGCGGAGTACACGGCGGCGGGTCGCGCCGGATCCGGCAGTGTGGAGAACTCCTTCGCGGATGCCGAGGCCCTGACCATGTACTTCCCCGGGCTGCACGAAGCGCTCCGCCGCGGAACGATCTCGGTGCAGCACGTGCGCGCGATCATCTCTGCTGCGGATCCGGTCCGAGACGCCGTACGCAACCTGCGCATCGGCGAGGAGTCGTTTGCGATGTACGAGCAGGCGTGCATCGCCGTGGCGGAGCAGGACTCCCCCACCCGCACCCGCGTCACCGCTCGCCAGATCGCGGCCGTCATCGCCGGCGAGTCATTGAAGGAACGGCATCGTCGTGCCGCCGACGAGCGCTGCGTGACCGTGCGTTCGCTGGATGAGGGCATGGCGCTGCTCACCGCGGTCCTCCCCGAGGTGTACGCGGTCGCGATCAAGGATCGTCTGCGTCGCCTCGCGAAGACGATCGCGCAGACGTCGCGCGCCGCCGCGCAGAGCCCCGGCGATGCGGCCTCTCGCGCCGCCTCCGCACCTGCTTCCGCGTCGCCGCCCGCCGCCGGCTCCGCAGATCCGGGTGCCGCTGCGAGCCCAGCGCGCGCCGCTGCCGCCAGCGTGATCCCCGAGGGCGCCGATCTCGACGATTGGCCGGAGGCTGCGAATCTCTTCCCCGACGCCCCTCGGCTCGACGCCTACGACCTCATCATCGCGAGCGAGACGTACGCCGTCGACCCCGACATCGACCGCTCGCCAGACCGCGAAGACTCCGACGACGACGGCCCTGGCCCCGAGGAGGTCACCGCGGACGGTCGCACCCGGGCGCAGATCGAGGCGGACGCCCTGGTCGACCTCCTCCTCGCCGCGCGTCTCTCCGACGTCCTCGGCACCGGCCTGGACAACGTCCAGGCCACCGTGCAGGTCACCGTCGCTGCGACGACCCTCGCCGGCGAAGACGACCGTCTGGCTGAACTCGACGGATACGGACCACTGGATCCGGCCATCGCCCGGGATCTCGCCGGGCGGGCGACCGGCTGGAACAGGCTCTTCCTCGACTCCGCCGGCATGGTCACGAAGGTCGACCGCTACACGCCGACCGGCGCGATGAAGCGCTTCCTCCGGGCCAGGGATCAGCGCTGCCGTTTCCCCGGCTGCCACACTCCCGCGCATCGATGCGAGATCGACCACAACCACGACTACGCCAAGGGCGGTCTGACCGAACTCACGAACCTCGCCGACTTCTGCCCCGGACACCATCCGCTCAAGCATCCCGACCTCGACGACATCGTTCGCTGGACCGCGCATCAGCTCGCGGATGGCGTCGTGCGCTGGATCAGCCCGCTGGGCCGCACCTACGACGACCGTCCCCCGCGCCGGATCATGTTCGTCTGACCGTTTCGAGGGAGCAGTCTGCCCCGAGGCCGGCATCCACGCCAGGCGGTCGCGTTGCGGAGGAAGCTCGGGCCCAACGCCCGAGCGCCTCGTTCAGACCGTGGTCCGCGCATCCTCGTCGAGCTGGTCCAGCAGCCAGCGCACCGGCCGGACTTCGGCGGAACGCCCGTCCCCGGTCAGCGCCTCGATCCGCTCGGCCAGACCGCGATCGCTCGTGACGACGAACACGCGGTCGCCGGCGGCGACGTGCTCCGCCGCCACCGCGACGATGGTGTCGTCGCCGGCCGCCGGCGCGCGCACGATCTCCACGGCGCACGCGACATCGGGGGTCTCGTCCGGATCGTCGACCGAGCGGGCGGCGCCCTCGGCGACCAGCGCCACGCGCGGGTGCCATCGGGTGGAGTCGAGCGCGACCCGCCCGGCTTCCACTCCCCTCCGCGCCCAGTCCTCGAGGCGGTCGCGCAGGCGCGCCGTCGCGCCCGCCCTGTCCTTCCACCAGCCGTCGGGCACGGATCCGACCACGTTCGCGGCGTCCACGATCACGACCGGCCGCACGTCCAGCAGCGCCCGCAGCTCCGGCCACGCCGCCGCGAAGCCCGGATGCAGCGGACGGGCATCCACCTCGTCGACCGGCACCCACTCCAGCGCCAGGCTCTCCGGGTCGCTGATCACCGGCTCGAACGGCACCACGACGTCGGCCACGACCGTGGCGTAGCTCCAGATCCCGAGATCCAGCACACTCTCGAACCGCGCGCGCACGGCCCCGTCGGGGACGCCGGCCTCCTCCTGCGCCTCGCGGATCGCGCCCTCCCGAGCGGACTCTCCGGCATGCCGTGCACCGCCCGGCAGCGCCCAGGTGTCGCCGTGGTGCGACCATGCGACGCGGTGCTGCAGCAGCACCCCGCGGGCAG
This sequence comes from Microbacterium sp. 8M, assembly GCF_902506375.1. Taxonomy (GTDB): domain Bacteria; phylum Actinomycetota; class Actinomycetes; order Actinomycetales; family Microbacteriaceae; genus Microbacterium. The sequence goes on along the minus strand of NZ_LR733284.1, from coordinate 1,637,482 downwards.
GGTCGAACGCCAGCAGCCCGGCCGCCCCGTACCGCCCCCAGTAGCGCTCGCCGGTCGGCGACACCACCCACGCGTCGCCCGAATCGAGCGGCCCGTGCGGACGCCGGGGCTCGCCGGGAGCGGGAGGAACGATCGTCACCCGTCCAGCCTTTCACACGCGACCGTGACGCGGCCCTGTGCGACGGAACGTTGCAGGTGACGGATGGCGGAGCGCGACCGCGACCCCTTGCAAGAATGGTCTGCATGACCGCCCAAGGACCCGACGCCCACGAACTCGACGCCTATGAACTCGACGACGATCCGGCCCGGATCCAGACCGACGCGGTGTGGGACTGGCTGTCCACCGAGGCGTACTGGGCGCGCTGGCGCTCCCGCGCCGATGTGGAGGCGCAGATCGCCGGGGCGTGGCGCGTCGTCGGCGCTTACCGCAGGGACACCGGGGAGCAGGTGGGCTTCGCCCGCGCGATCTCGGACGGCATCGCCTTCGCGTACCTCGCCGACGTCTACGTGCTCGCCGAGCACCGCGGCCACGGCCTCGGCAAGCGCCTGGTCCGGCTCATGGTCGACGAGGGCCCGGGCGCGGACATGCGGTGGACGCTCTTCACGAGCGACGCGCACGGCCTGTACCGCCAGTTCGGCTTCACCGAGCCCGACCGCACCGCGATGGTGCGCGCGGCCCGCACCGCCTGAGCAGCGCGGACCGCGCCGGCTCAGCGCTGCCGGCGCTCGCGCACCCGCATGTTGATCACGATCGGCGTGCCCTCGAAGTCGTACAGCTCGCGCAGGCGCCGCTGGATGAACCGGCGGTAACCGGGATCCAGGAATCCCGTCGTGAACAGCACGAATGTCGGCGGGCGCGTCGACGCCTGCGTCCCGAACAGGATCCTCGGCTGCTTGCCGCCCCGCAGCGGATGCGGGTGGGCGGCGACGAGCTCGGTGAGGAAGGCGTTGAACTTGCCGGTCGGGATGCGGCGGTCCCAGTTCTCCAGCGCGGTCTCCAGCGCGGGGACGAGCTTGTCCAGGTGCCGGCCCGTCTTGGCGGAGATGTTCACGCGCGGCGCCCAGGCCACGTGCGCGAGATCCTGCTCGATCTCCCGCTCGAGGTACCGCCGGCGGTCCTGGTTCTCCATGTCGTCGTCGGAGAGGCGATCCCACTTGTTGAAGGCGAGCACGAGCGCCCGCCCCGACTCCAGCACCAGGTCGATGATGTTGAGGTCCTGAACGCTGATCGGCTGGCTGACGTCGAGCACGACCACCGCGACCTCCGCCTTCTCCAGTGCGGCCGAGGTGCGCAGCGAGGCGTAGAAGTCCGCACCCTGCTGCAGGTGGACGCGACGGCGGATGCCGGCGGTGTCGACGAAGCGCCACATCCTGCCGCCGAGCTCGACGATCTCGTCCACCGGGTCGCGGGTGGTGCCGGCGAGGTCGTTGACGACCACGCGCTCCTCCCCCGCGGCCTTGTTCAGCAGCGAGGACTTGCCCACGTTCGGGCGGCCCAGGATCGCGACGCGGCGCGGGCCGCCGATCTCGGCCTTGGCCACGGCGGACACCTCGGGGAGCTTCGCCATGATGGCGTCGAGAAGATCGGCGACACCACGGCCGTGGATCGCGGACACGGGGTACGGCTCACCGAGACCGAGATTCCACAGCGCCGCCGCCTCGGGCTCCTGGCGGGCGTCGTCGATCTTGTTGGCGACGAGGAACACCGGCTTGCCGCTCTTGCGCAGCAGCTTCACGACGTGCTCGTCGGTCGAGGTGGCGCCGACCATGGCGTCGACGACGAAGAGCACCACGTCGCTGAGGTCGATGGCGACCTCGGCCTGCGCGGCGACGGAGCGGTCGATGCCCTTCGCGTCCGGCTCCCAGCCGCCGGTGTCGACCAGCGTGAAGCGCCGGTCCATCCACTCGGCCTTGTACGTGACGCGGTCGCGGGTGACGCCGGGAGTGTCCTCGACGACCGCCTCGCGGCGACCCAGGATCCGGTTCACGAGCGCCGACTTGCCGACGTTCGGCCGACCCACGATCGCGACCACGGGCAGCGCCGGAAGGTACTCGATCCCGTCCTCGCCGGAGACGAGGCCCGCGAGCAGCTCGGCGTCCTCGTCATCCAGCTCGTAGTCCTCGAGGCCCGCGCGCAGGGTCGCGGCGCGCGCCTCGACGAGTTCCTCGTCCATCGCCTCCAGCTTCTCGGCGAGGCGGTCGTCGCCGGCACCTGTGGAGGGGTCGTACTCGTCTGTCATGCGTTCATTCCTTGGCGTCGCTCGATCACCGCGATCACGGCGTCGATGGTCTGGTCGAAGTCGAGGTCGGTCGAATCCACGACCTCGACTCCTTCTGCGGCGGTGAGGAAGTCCACCACCGCACTGTCCTTGGCGTCGCGGCTGTGCAGCGCCGCCGCCACGGCTCCCGCATCCTCGGCGCCGAGCTCCGCGGCCCGACGGGCAGCGCGCACCTCGGGCGCCGCCGTGAGCAGGATCCGCACCGGTGCGTCCGGGGCGACGACGGTCGTGATGTCGCGCCCCTCCACCACCACCGCGGGGTACGCCGACTCGCGCACGATGCGGCGGAACGCGTCGTTCACCTGCACGCGGACGGCGGGCACGCGCGCCACGCCGCTCACCGCACCGGACACCCGCGGCTCGCGGATCGCCGCAGTGACGTCGACGTCGCCGACGTGCACCACGCGGTCGTCCGGATCGAGCCCCTGTCGGAACGGGAAGTCGGCGGCGGCGGCGAGCACCGCGGCCTCGTCGGCGGTGTCGTCGCCGCGATCCAGGACGTGCCACGCCAGCGCGCGGTAGGCGGCACCCGTGTCGAGGAAGCCGTAGCCGAGGCGGCGGGCCACGGCCTTGGACACACTGGACTTGCCGGATCCGGCAGGGCCGTCCACCGCGACGATGAACGGCACGGTCTCCGAGGTCGAAGGGTCAGTCATCCGGCATGCTCGCAATCCGCCATCCTCTGGCCTCCAGTCCCTCTACGGCACCGCGCAGGGCGGCCGGCACGACGCTGATCTCGGCGAGGCCGAACTGCGCGCCGGGAGAGTGCTCCAGACGCAGGTCCTCGACGTTCACCTCGAGCTCGCCGAGTTCGCCGAAGAGGCGCCCGAGCTGGCCCGCGGTGTCGTCGATCATGACCACGAACGACTCGAACCGGCGGTTCTGGCCGTGCTTGCCCGGCAGCCGCTCGACGCCCTCGTTGCCGTGCCGGATGGCCTCCGCGACCGTCCGCCGTGATCCGGCGCGATCGGGGTCGCGCAGGGCGTCGGCCACCTCGGCCAGGTCCGCGGCGAGCGCGTCCAGCACGGAGACCACGGGAGCGGCGTTCGCGCCGAGGATCTGCACCCACAGTTCGGGGGCGGAGGCGGCGATGCGCGTGGTGTCGCGCACGCCCTGTCCGGCGAGGCGGAGGGATCCGTCGTCCGCGTCGGCGAGGCGCGCGGCGAGCAGGCTCGCGACCACCTGCGGCACATGCGAGGTGAGCGCGACCGCGCGGTCGTGCTCCTCCGGGGTCATCTCGAGCGGCATGGCCTCGAGGTCGAGCGCGAGTCCCTCGACGAGCGCGAGATCCGCAGGCCGGGTCTCCTCGTCGCGGCAGACCACCCAGGGGCGCCCGATGAAGATATCCGCGCGCGCCGAGATGGCTCCGCCCCGCTCGCGTCCGGCCAGCGGATGGGATCCGATGTAGCGCGTCAGGTCGACGCCGCGCTCGCGCAGCGCCCGCAGCGGTTCGAGCTTGACGCTCGCGACGTCCGTCACCACGGCCTCCGGGAACCGCGAGAGCTCGGCTTCGATGACGTCGGCGGTCACATCCGGCGGCACGGCGACGACCACGAGCACGGGGGCGTCGTCGTCGCGTGCCGCGCGGCCCGCGCCGTAGTCGATCGCGAGGCGCAGCTGCGCGGGAGACGTGTCGGCGAGGGCGACGTCGACCCCCTTCGCGGTGAGGGCGTGCCCGATGCTCGCGCCGAGAAGCCCCGCGCCGACGATCCGGACGGTCCCGGACAGTCTCGCGGCGCGCTCGATCGGCGTCCTGCTCGTGTCGCTCACTCGTTCTCCTGCGCGTCTGAACGCGCCTGCTCGGTCCCTGAGGCTGTCGAAGGGTCCGAAGCGCCGCCCGTGGGGGATTCCTGGCGCGACAGGGTCAGAAGCGCGCCGAGTTCGATTTTAGTCAGTTCGCGGCTCTTCCCCGCCGGGAGCGTTCCCAGGTGCAGGGGTCCGAACTGTCGGCGCACGAGTTCGGTGACCGGGTGGCCGACCGCGGCGAGCATCCGGCGCACGATCCGGTTGCGCCCGGAGTGCAGCGTGAGCTCGACGAGGCTGGATCCCGCGGAGGAATCCAGCAGGCGCGCTTTGTCGGCGGCGATCGGACCGTCCTCGAGGTCGATGCCGCGGGTGAGCTTCGCGATGGTCTGCGCGGTCACACGACCGGAGACCTTGGCGATGTAGACCTTCGTCACCCCGAAGGAAGGATGCGCGAGCACGTGCGCGAGGTCGCCGTCGTTGGTGAGGATGAGCAGCCCGCTGGTGTCGGCGTCCAGGCGCCCCACGTTGTAGAGGCGCTCCTCGTACTGCTGCGTGAACCGGCGCAGATCCGGTCGCCCCTTCTCGTCCTTCATCGACGAGACGACGCCGGTCGGCTTGTTCAGCATGACGTAGCGCTTGCCGGTGTCCAGCTGGACAGCGGTGCCGTCGACGTCGACGAGGTCGGTCGACGGATCGATCCGGGTGCCGAGCTCGGTGACGACGGATCCGTTGACGCGGATCCGCCCCTCCACGATGTACTGCTCGATCACGCGTCGAGAAGCGACACCGGCGTTCGCGAGCACCTTCTGCAGGCGCACGCCCTCAGGTTCGGTCGACATCATGCCCTTTCACTGAATCCTTCGGAGCCGTCGTCGAGCAGCGGCGAGATCGGCGGCAGCTCGTCCAGCGAGTTGATGCCGAGGTTCTGCAGCAGCAGGTCGGTCGTGCCGTAGTTGATCGCGCCGGTCTCCGCGTCCTGGAAGAGCTCGGTGATGAGTCCCCGCCCCACCAGGGTGCGCACCACGGAGTCGACGTTCACCGCGCGGATCGAAGCGACCTGACTGCGCGTCACCGGTTGCTTGTACGCGATCACGGCGAGCGTCTCCAGCGCGGCCTGCGACAGCCGCGCCGGCGCCTGCCCGCCCACGAAGTCGGCCACCAGGTCGTCGTACTCCTCGCGCACGTAGAGCCGCCAGCCTCCGCCGACCTCGCGCAGCTCGAAGCCGCGTCGCGGACCCTTCCCGCGCCCGTCGTACTCGTCGACCAGTGTCGCGATCGCCTGGCGCACGGCGGGCACCGGCGCCCCGACCGCGGCAGCGAGCGAGACCAGGCTGTGCGGCTCCTCGATGATGAGCAGGATCGCCTCGAGCTTCTCGGTGAGCGGCAGCTCGGCGCCGGTCGCCGAGTCCGTCGAAGCACTCGGCGCGGCATCGGTGATGTCATCGGTCATAATCGGCTCCCAACGTCGCCAGCATCTCGTCGGACCAGTGCTCCGCCGACCAGCGCAGGGTCAGCTCGCCGAGCGGCTCCAGCTGCTCGAACGACAGCGCCGCATGCCGGTACAGCTCGAGCACGGACAGGAAGCGCGCCACCACGATCCCGGGCTCCGTGGCACCCGCCACGAGCTCGCGGAACGTCACCGATTCAGCGGTGCGCAGCAGCGTGACCACGATCGCGGCCTGCTCCCGGATGCTCACGAGCGGCGCATGCAGGTGGTCGAGGCCGACCGTGGGGATCTCCTTCGGCGCGAACGCCATGAGCGCGAGAGTGGCGAAGTCGTCGGCGCTGAGGGTCCACACGAGCTCGGGGGTGCGGGCGCGGTGCTTCTCGTCGAGCCGCACGGCGCGCGGGTGCCGCCGGTCCTCGTACTGCAGGCTGCGGGCGAACCAGGCCGAGACCTCCTTGAACGCGCGGTACTGCAGCAGCCGCGCGAACAGCAGATCCCGTGCCTCGAGCAGGGCCACCGACTCGGCGTCGACGAGCTCGCCCTGCGGCAGCAGGCCCGCCACCTTCATGTCGAGCAGCGTCGCGGCAACGACGAGGAACTCGCTGGTCTCATCGAGATCCTCGTCCGGCCCGAGCTCGCGGAGGTAGGCGATGAACTCGTCGGTCACCTTGCTCAGCGACACCTCGGTGATGTCCATCTCGTGCTTCGAGATGAGACTCAGCAGCAGATCGAACGGCCCGTCGAAGTTCGACAGGGACACCCGGAAGCCGCTCTCGGGCTCAGCGCCCGCTGCGGGCCCTTCGACGGGCTCAGGGACCGGCGCGCTCCCCGGGTCCTCGTCAGGCGACGGCGCCACGCGCGACCAGCTCCCGGGCCAGTCGCAGGTACGCCTGTGCGGCGGGATGCTCCGGCGCGAACTCGGTGATCGGAACGCCCGAGACCGAGGCGTCGGGGAACTTCACGGTGCGCCCGATCACGGTCTCCAGCACGTCGTCGCCGAACGCCTCGACGACCCGTTCCAGCACCTCTCGCGAGTGCAGCGTGCGGGCGTCGTACATCGTGGCGAGGAGGCCGTCGAGCGTGATCGACGGGTTGAGCCGGTCGCGCACCTTGTCGATGGTCTCGATGAGCAGCGCCACACCGCGCAGCGCGAAGAACTCGCACTCCAGCGGGATCAGCACACCGTGCGCGGCGGTGAGCGCGTTCACGGTGAGCAGGCCGAGCGACGGCTGGCAGTCGATGAGGATGACGTCGTACTCCCCCGCCACCTGGCGCAGCACGCGGGAGAGGATCGTCTCCCGCGCCACCTCGTTCACGAGGTGCACCTCGGCCGCGGAGAGGTCGATGTTCGCCGGGATCAGGTCGAGGCCCTCCACGCCGGTGTGCACGATCGCGTCGTGCGCGTCTCGCTTGGTGTCCAGCAGCAGGTCGTACACCGTGGGGATGTCGTGCGTGGGGATCCCGAGACCGGCCGACAGCGCGCCCTGCGGGTCGAAGTCGACCGCGAGCACCTTGCGGCCGTACTCGGCGAGAGCCGCCGCGAGGTTGATCGAGGTCGTCGTCTTGCCGACGCCGCCCTTCTGGTTGCACAGCGCGATGATGCGCGCGGGGCCGTGCGCCTTCAGCGGAGCGGGGATGGGGAATCCCTGGTAGGGACGGCCGGTGGGCCCGATCGGGGTGTCGTCCTTCGTCTTCTTCGCCACGTCTCTCCTGCTCGGTCGTGCTCGATCGAGTCTAGCCGCGACCCCCGTTCCGCAAGCGCTCCCGCGCCGCGGCGACCAAACCCTCGAAGAGCGCGGGATCGTCGTCGGTCTCCGGGTGCCACTGCACGCCGACCGCGAACCGATCGCCCTCCTCCTCCATCGCCTGCAGCACGCCGTCCGCGTCGTGCGCCACCGCACGGTAGCCGGGGTGATCCGCCACCGCCTGGTGGTGGTGCACGGGCACGGTGAGCTGAGGCGCCACGAGCTGCGCGACCCGCCCTGCGGCATCGACGCCGACCTGCGCCTCGCCGTAGGAGGTCGGTCCACCGGCGTGCCGGTCGTGTCCGACCACGTCGGGCAGGTGCTGCACGAGGGAGCCGCCGGCTGCGACTGCCATGAGCTGCATGCCCCGGCAGATGCCCAGCAGCGGCAGCCGGATCCGCTCGGCCTCGGCAAGCAGTGCCAGTTCCCAGGCGTCGCGGTCGTCGTACCAGCGCACCACGGCCGGATCCGGTTCCTGCCCGTAACGGGCGGGGTTCACATCCGCCCCGCCCGCGACGAGGATGCCGTCCAGCCGCGCGAGCACGTCGGTCGCCGCCCCGCCCGCGGCCACCGGCGGCAGCAGCACGGGGATGCCGCCGGCCCGCTCGATCGAGCGCGCGTAGTCGCTCGGGACGAGGTCGGCCTCGACCCGCCGCCAGGTGCCCCAGTCGGCAGCCTGGCGGTAGGTCGTGATCCCGATGACGGGGCGCGGCTCCGAGAAGACGGGCTCAGTCAAAGTCCGAGTCCAGCGGGGTCACGTAGGCGTTGGACAGGCCGCCGTCGACGAGGAAGTCCATCGCGGTGATGAAGCTGGACTCGTCGCTGCCGAGGAAGGCGACCGCGTTCGCGATCTCCTCCGGCTCGGCGAAGCGCCCCATCGGCACGTGCACGAGCCGACGCGCGGCGCGCTCCGGGTCCTTCGCGAAGAGCTCCTGCAGCAGCGGCGTGTTCACCGGGCCGGGGCACAGCGCGTTCACGCGGATCCCCTTGCGGGCGAACTGGACGCCGAGCTCGCGGGTCATCGCGAGCACGCCGCCCTTGGACGCGGTGTACGAGATCTGCGAGGTCGCCGCTCCCATGATCGCGACGAACGACGCCGTGTTGATGATGGATCCGCTGCCCTGCTCCAGCATGTACGGCAGCACGGCCTTGCAGCAGTAGTAGACGCTGGTGAGATTGACATCCTGCACGAGGTTCCACGCCTCGATGCCGGTCTTCAGGATCGAGTCATCCGACGCCGGCGAGATGCCCGCGTTGTTGAAGGCGATGTCGATTCGGCCATAGGTGTCGTGCGCGACCTTGAAGAGGTTCTCGACCTCGGCCTGGTTCGTGACGTTCACCTTCACGAACGTGCCGCCCAGCTCCTCGGCGATGCGGGGGCCGTTCGCCTCGTCCAGGTCGCCGATGACGACCGTCGCGCCCTCCGCGATGAACTTCTTCGCCGTCGCCAGTCCGATGCCGCTGCAGCCGCCGGTGATGACGCCGACCTTGCCTTCGAGCTTTCCCATTCCCGTGTGTGCCTTTCGCTGTGTGTGGAGGAGATCAGTAGGTCGTCGAGATGAAGACGTTCTTCACCTCGGAGAAGGAGTCCGGCGCGTCGGGTCCGAGCTCGCGTCCGAGTCCCGACTGCTTGAACCCGCCGAACGGGGTCCAGTACCGCACCGAGGAGTGCGAGTTGATCGAGAGGTTGCCGCTCTCCACGCCGCGCGCCACCCGCAGCGCGCGGCCGATGTCGCGGCTGAAGATGGATCCGCTCAGTCCGTATGCGGTGTCGTTGGCCTTGGCGATCGCGTCGGCCTCGTCGCGGAACGGCATCACGGCGAGCACCGGGCCGAACAGCTCCTGCGACCACACGGGGTCGGCGGCGTCACGCGGGAGCACGACCGCGGGCGCGAGCCAGAAGCCGCCGTCCCGGTCCGCCCCGTCGGCGATCTGCCCGCGGAACGCGATGTCGGCGCCCTCCAGATGCGCGGCGACGGAGTCGCGCTGCTTCGCCGAGACGAGCGGACCCATCTCCGCATCCTCGACGTTCGGGTCCTTGACGCGGAAGGCCTCGACCGCGGGCTGCAGCAGCTCCAGGAACCGCTCGTACACGGTGTCCTGCACCAGGATCCGGGAACGGGCGCAGCAGTCCTGCCCAGCGTTGTCGAGCCCGCCGCCGGGCGCGGCCGCGGCGGCCGCCTCCAGGTCCGCGTCGTCGAACACGATGTTCGCGTTCTTGCCGCCGAGCTCGAGGGTGACCCGCTTGATCTGGTCGGCGCAGCCCCGCATGATGCCCTTGCCGACGTCCGTGGATCCGGTGAAGCACACCTTGCGCACGAGGGGGTTCGTCACGAAGCGATCCCCGACGACGCTGCCCTTGCCGGTGATGACCGTGAACACGCCCTCGGGCAGCCCCGCCTCGAGCGCGAGCTCGCCCAGGCGCATCGCGGTGAGCGGCGTGAGTTCGGCGGGCTTGAGCACGACGGTGTTGCCCGCGGCGAGCGCGGGGGCGAACCCCCAGCCGGCGATCGGCATCGGGAAGTTCCACGGCACGATGATGCCGACCACGCCGAGCGGCTCGTGGAAAGTCACATCCACGCCGCCGGGCACCGGGATCTGCTTGCCGAAGTGCCGCTCCGGGCTCGCGCTGTAGTAGTTCAGCACGTCGCGGACGTTGCCGGCCTCCCAGCGCGCGTTGCCGATCGTGTGGCCGGCGTTCGCCACCTCGAGGGCCGCGAGCTCGTCGATGTGCGCCTCCACGACGCTCGCGAAGGAGCGCAGCAGGCGCGCCCGCTCCCCCGGCGCGATCGCGCGCCAGGCGGGGTAGACACGGTGCGCGCGGTCGATCGCCGCGTCGGTCTCGCCGAGGTCGGCCAGGCCCACGTCCGTCACCGCCCGGCCCGTCGCCGGATTGAGCACCGTGAAGACGCCGCCGGCGCCGTATCGGGAAGAAGGGATCCTCATGCCCACAGCCTTTCGAACTCTCCGATGAACCCGTTCACAGCCGCTCGAAGCCGCGGCGCAGCTCCCAGTCGGTGACCGCCGCATCGAAGGCGGCGATCTCCACGTCGGCGTAGTTCACGTAGTGCCGCACGACGTCCTCGCCGAACACCTCGTTCGCGATCGCGGACTGGGCCAGGGCCTCGCGCGCCTCGTGCATGGTCGACGGCACGGTCGGCGCCCCGGACTCGTACGCGTTGCCCTTCGTCTCCGGCTCGAGCGGCAGCTCGTGCTCGATGCCGTACAGCCCGCCCGCGAGCATCGCGGCGAGGCCCAGGTACGGGTTCATGTCGCCGCCGGGCAGGCGGTTCTCCATGCGTGCGCCCGCGCCCCGGCCGACCAGGCGCACCGAGCTCGTGCGGTTGTCGATGCCCCAGGCGATCGCCGTGGGGGCGAACGAGCCCTTCACGAACCGCTTGTAGGAGTTGATGTTCGGCGCGTAGAAGAGCGTGAAGTCGCGCATCGTCGCCAGCACGCCGGCGATGAAGTGGTCGTAGAGCGCCGATCGGGTGCCGCGCTCCGCGTCCCAGAACACCAGGGCATCATCATCCTTGCCGCGCAGCGACATGTGCACATGGCAGGAGTTGCCCTCGCGCTGGTTCGGCTTCGCCATGAACGTGATCGCCTGCCCGTGCTGGCGGGCGATGTCCTTGGACGCGGTCTTGTAGTAGGCGTGGTTGTCCGCCGTGGTGATGACCTCGTCGTAGAGGAACGCGATCTCGTGCTGCCCGAAGTTGCACTCGCCCTTGGCCGACTCGACGTTCAGGCCGGACGCGTACATCGTGTTGCGGATCTCACGCAGCAGCGGCTCGACGAGCGTGGATCCCAGGATCGAGTAGTCGACGTTGTAGCGGTTCGCGGGCTCGAGGTCGCGATAGCCGCTGTCCCATGCCCGGTCGTAGGGAGTGTTGAAGATCACGAACTCGAGCTCGGTGCCGGCGAGCGCCTTCCAGCCGTGCGCGGCGGCGCGATGGGTCTGGGCGCGCAGGATCTCGCGCGGCGACACCCGCACCGGGTCGCCGTTCGTGCCGGCGAGGTCGCACTGGATCATCACGGTGCCGGGTCGGTGCGGCATGAGGCGGATGGTCGCGAGGTCGAGCTCGAACTCCATGTCGCCGTAGCCGTCGGCCCATGACGCGTGCGCGTACCCGTCGACGGTGTTCATGTCGACGTCGACCGCGAGGAGGTAGTTGCATCCCTCGGTGCCGTGCCCGAGCACCGAGTCCAGGAAGAACCGGGCGTGCAGGAGCTTGCCCTGCAGGCGCCCCTGCATGTCGGTGAACGCGAGGATCACGGTGTCGACGGATCCGTCCAGGATGCGCCCGCGCAGCTGCTCGACGCTGAGCATGCGGTCGTTGCGGACGGGGGTGTTCAGATCGGAGGAGGTCATTGCGGCGGTGTCCTTTACTTCAGAAGGCCCTTGAGGAGTGCGGCGGTGGCGTCGCAGTGCGCGGTCATGATGTCCCGCGCCCGGTCGGCGTCGCCGTCCAGGATCGCGGCGACGATCTCCCGGTGCTCCGCCTCGGCGTGGTCGATGTTGGTCTTGAGGAAGGGGATCTCGGCGAGCAGCTGGTGGATCCGCACCTGCACCTCGCTGCAGCTGCGGGAGAGCTCGTCGGATCCGCAGACGGTCGCGATCGCGAGGTGCAGCCGGGCGTCCGCCTGCCGGTAGTCGGCAGGCGTCTCGGCCGCCGCGAGGTCGGCGAGGCTGTCGGCGAGCAGCGTGCGCTGCCCCTCGTCGAGCGGCGTCAGCGCCGCCCGGTATGCGGCACCGGGCTCGATGACGGAGCGGAACACGATCACGTCGTCGATCTCGGCGCGGCGAGGCGGCGTCTGATCCGCCGGCCACTGCTCCGCGGCCGGCTGGACGACGGTGCCCCCTCCGCGCCCCCGGGTCGTGGCGACGAGCCCGGCGGCGCGGAGGGCGCTGATGGCCTCCCTCAGGGTGGCGCGGGAGACGTTGAGCTTCTCGGCGAGTTCGCGCTCGCCCGGGAGCTTCGTCCCCACCCGGAAGATCCCGAGCCGGATGGCCGATCCGAGCTGCTCCACGCAGCTCTCGAAGGCCATGTGGCCGCGGACCGGGTGCAGCGCCGCATCCACCAAAGGGGAGTCCATCGCGTCCGTCATGCGCCCACTATTCCTCAAGCAGCTTGTCGGGAGCCATCGTGAGGTGCTCGGCCTCGACGCTCGAGGCCATGAAGTCGCGCTTGCCGTATGCGAACCATAGGGCCGCTGCCAGGAGCGCCACCACGACGACCGCGATGGGCGCGTAATTGAACGTGTCGATCGTGACGGGGTTCACCGGCGGGAGCACGAAGAGGACGATGATGATGACCACCCACACGACGGCGATCCAGCCGACGACCGCGCTCCACCGCCCGAGATTCCACGGGCCCGGCACGAAGTTCCGATCCAGGCGGCGCAGGAACACCGGCGTGACGTACGCGATGTACAGGCCGATGACCGCGATCGAGGTGACCGCGAGGTACGCCGTCAGGTTCCACATCGCCGGGACCGTCAGCACGATCGACAGTGCGACGCAGAGCCAGATCGAGTTCGTCGGCGTCCCGGTCCGCGGGTTCACCTTGGCCCACAGGCGCGAGCCGGGGATCGCGTTGTCGCGCGAGAACGCGTAGCTCATGCGCGAGTTCGCCGTCACCGAGGCCATGCCGCAGAAGAACTGGGCGCCGCAGACGATGAACAGCAGGAACTTCGCCATGGTGGGGTTGTTCAGCGCGTCGAGGAAGATCTGGGCGGGCGGCAGCCCGGTGGCGCTGCCGAGCAGCTTGCCGATGCCCTCGTCCGAGGAGTCCTGGATCGCCGCGGTGATCGAGTAGAGCAGGATCCAGCCGCCGATGATCGAGATCACGACGCTCATCACGATGCCCTTGGGGGCGGCGATCGAGGCGTTTTTGGTCTCCTCCGCGACGTGCGCCGAGGCATCGTATCCGGTGTAGGTGTACTGGGCCATCAGCAGACCCATGAGGAACACGTACGGCGCGAACGACCAGCCGGTGCCGTTGTAGAAGCCGGTGAAGGTCCAGCCGACCGACTGGTGCTGCGTGGGCAGGATCCACAGCGCGGCGACGATGATGAGCACGCCGACGATGTGCCACCAGGCCGACACGTTGGACAGGATGCTCACGAGATTGACGCCGAACGTGTTGAGCAGGCCGTGGACCACGATCAGGACGACGAACAGGCCGAAGGTGTTGAAGGGGTTCACCTCCACGCCCCACACGAGGTTGGCGAAGGCCATCATCGTGGTCGCGGCGCCGAAGTCGATCGCCGCGGTGACGGCGACTTCGCCGAGGAAGTTGAACCAGCCGACGGTCCACGCCCACTGGCGCTTGTTCCGCTTCGCGAGGCGACCGGCCCAGAAGTAGAGGCCGCCGGCGGTCGGGTACTTCGAGCACACCTCGGCCATCGCCAGCGCGACCATGAGCACGAAGACGCCGACCAGGGGCCAGCCGATGTTGATGGCGGAGGGTCCGCCGGACTTGAGGGCGATCGCGTACGAGGTGATGCATCCCGCGAGGATCGAGATGATCGAGAAGGAGACGGCGAAGTTGCTGAACCCCGACATCCCCCGGTGCAGTTCCTGCTTGTAGCCCAGGGCGGCCAGGGCCGCGGCGTCGTCGTCGATCGGGTGTGAGTCGGGCGCCTTTGTCGATTCGCTCATGGAGTGCTGCCTGCTTTCAGTGGAGGGAGCGTGTGCAGCGATTCTGGCCAGTCGGATCCGCGACTGTCAATGGTCTGACTTCAAACCATTAAAAAAGTCACACGCCGGAATCATGGGCGCGGCTTCCGGGACCTCAGCGCGCGCGGGGATGCGCGGTCACGTAGACGTCGCGGAGCGTGTCCACCGAGACGTGCGTGTAGATCTGGGTGGTCGCCACGGACGCGTGTCCGAGCAGCTCCTGCACCACGCGCACGTCCGCGCCGCCCTGCAGCAGGTGCGTGGCGAAGGAGTGCCGCAGCGTGTGCGGGGAGATCTCGGCCGTGATCTGGGCATGCTCCGCCGCGGCACGGATGATCAGCCAGGCGCTCTGCCGGCTGAGCGGACCGCCCCTGGCGCCGAGGAACAGCTTCGCGGACGCGCGACCCTTGGCGGCGAGCGCGGGACGGACACGCGTGAGGTAGGCGTCGACGGCCGCTCGCGCGTAGGAGCCGACCGGCACGATGCGCTCCTTGGAGCCCTTCCCGCGCAGGCGCAGCACGTCGCCGTGCGCCAGGTCGTCGACGTCGAGCGACACGGCTTCGGAGACGCGCGCTCCGGTCGCGTAGAGCAGCTCGAGCAGGGCGCGGTCGCGGATCCCGATCGGCTCGTCCGCCGAGGGAGCCGCGAGGAGCCGCTCGACCTGGTCGATCGTCAGCGCCTTGGGCAGGCGTCGCGGCTGCTTGGGCGGACGCAGCCGGGCGCTCGGATCGGCCTCGGCGATGCCCTCGCGGGCCAGGAAGCGATGCCAGCCCCGCACCGAGGACTGCAGGCGCGCCAGACTCGAGGCCGCGGGCGGCGGTTCGGCGCTCGCCCGCGCTGCGGCGAACGCGGCGACGACCTCGGGCGTGATCGCCGTGGTGTCTGCGATGCCCTGCTCGCCGAGCCACGCGAGGTAACCGCCGAGGTCACGGCGGTAGGCGGCGAGGGTGTGCTCGGCGAGCCCGCGCTCGATCGTCACATGCCGCAGATACGCGTCCAGCGCGCGATCGAGCTGCACCTCAGGCCTGCCGCACGTCAGGCCCCGGCGCTCCGCCGCCCCGACGCGAGGTGGCGCTCCGCGGCGAGGATGCCGACGGCGAGGATGCCGTTGCGCAGCCGCCCGTCCAGCACGGCGTCCGCGGCTTCGGCGAGCGGGACCCAGGCGAGGCGGATGTCCGCCTCCTCCTCGGTGCGCGCGAAGACCTCCTCCGCCGGTGCCAGGCCGGTCGCGAGGTAGATGTGGATGAGCTCGGAGTTGCTGCCCGGCGTGGTGTACGTCGAGACGAGCGGCTCCCAGCCGGACGCGGTGAGGTCCGCCTCCTCCGCGAGCTCCCGCCGCGCCGCCGCCATCGGATCCTCGCCGACGACGTCGAGCAGCCCCGCAGGCAGCTCCCAGTCGCGCTCCCGGATCGGGTGCCGGTACTGCTGGATCAGCAGCACCCGCCCGTCCTCGTCCATCGCGACGACGGCGACCGCGCCGGTGTGATCGATGTACTGCCGCACCATCTCGCCGTCGCCGTAGCGGACGCGATCCTCGCGAACGCTCCACACGGCGCCCCGGTAGACCTCGCGGCTGTCGAGCACCTCGGGCTCGAACGGCTCGTCGGACAGCGCGCCCCCTGACCCCGTCGAAGCGTCCGTCACGTCAGTCCTCGTCGTCGAACAGCTCGCTGGAGCGGTGGCGCTCGATGGCGGCGCCCACGAGACCGCGGAACAGCGGGTGCGGCTCGGTCGGCCGCGAGCGCAGCTCCGGGTGCGCCTGCGTCGCGATGTAGAACGGGTGCACGTCGCGCGGCAGCTCCACGTACTCGACGAGGTCGAGCTCCGGGTTCAGGCCCGAGAACGACAGCCCGGCGTCGGACAGGCGGCCGCGGTAGGCGTTGTTCACCTCGTAGCGGTGACGGTGCCGCTCCGAGGCCTCGGACGCGCCGTACAGCTCCGCCGCGAGCGAGCCCTCGGCGAGCGCTGCCTGGTACAGCCCGAGGCGCATGGTGCCGCCGAGGTCGCCGCCGTCGAGGATCTCCACCTGCTCGGCCATGGTCGCGATGACCGGCTCCGCGGTGTCCGGGTCGAACTCGCTGGAGGACGCGCCCTCGATGCCGGCGACGTTGCGCGCGTACTCGATGACCATGCACTGCAGCCCCAGGCACAGCCCCAGCGCGGGGATGCCCTGCTCGCGCGCGAAGCGGAGTGCGCCGAGCTTGCCCTCGATGCCGCGGATGCCGAAGCCGCCGGGCACGCAGATGCCGTCGACGTCGGCGAGGGCCTTGGCGGCACCCTCGGGCGTCTCGCAGGAGTCGGACGGGATCCAGCGGATCTTCACCGCGACCTCGTGCGCGAAACCGCCGGCCTTGAGCGCCTCGGTGACCGAGAGGTACGCGTCGGGCAGGTCGATGTACTTGCCGACGAGGCCGATCGTGACCTCGTGCTTCGGGTTGTGCACGGCCTGCAGCACCTTCTGCCAGCGCGACCAGTCCACGTCGTCCGCCTTGGTCAGCCCGAGGGCGTCCACGATGTAGTCGTCCAGGCCCTGGTCGTGCAGCATCGTCGGGATGTCGTAGATGCTGGGCACGTCGACCGCGTTCACGACCGCGTCCTCGTCGACGTCGCACATGAGCGCGATCTTGCGCTTGTTGGAGTCGGTGACGGGCCGGTCGCTGCGCAGCACGAGCGCATCCGGCTGGATGCCGATCGAGCGGAGGGCGGCGACGGAGTGCTGGGTCGGCTTGGTCTTCTGCTCGCCGGATGCGCCCATGAACGGCACGAGCGAGACGTGCACGAAGAACACGTTCTTGCGGCCGAGCTCGTGGCGGATCTGGCGCGCCGACTCGATGAACGGCTGCGACTCGATGTCGCCGACGGTGCCGCCGATCTCGGTGATGATGACGTCGGGCTTCGGGGTCTCATCCGCCTGCAGGCGCATGCGGCGCTTGATCTCGTCTGTGATGTGCGGGATGACCTGCACGGTGTCGCCGAGGTACTCCCCGCGGCGCTCCTTGGCGATGACCTGCGAGTAGATCTGCCCGGTCGTGACGTTCGCCGCCTGGCTCAGCTCGATGTCGAGGAAGCGCTCATAGTGGCCGATGTCGAGGTCGGTCTCCGCACCGTCGTCGGTGACGAACACCTCACCGTGCTGGAACGGGTTCATCGTGCCGGGATCCACGTTCAGATAGGGATCCAGCTTCTGCATGACCACGCGCAGTCCGCGGGCGGTGAGCAGGTTGCCGAGGCTGGCGGCCGTCAGACCCTTGCCCAAAGAGGAAACGACACCGCCCGTCACGAAGATGTGCTTGGTGGTGTCGTTGTCTGCCCGCGCGGCTGAAGTCTGCATCACGGGCTTTTATCCTATCAGCCGGATCAGCGGTCGTCACCGCTAGACACGGCGCGCGCCGCGGCGAGGCGCTCCTCCAGTTCGGCCGGCCGCGGCGGATTCGCGCCCGCGCGGGACACCGTGATCGCTCCCGAGGCGAGGGCCGTGTCGAGGGCTGCGAGGACGTTCTCCGGCGGGATCGGCGCCCCCTCGACGAGGAGCCGGTCGGTGCCGTCGCGCAGCAGACCGAACAGCAGACCCGACATGAACGCGTCGCCGGCGCCGATCGTGTCGACGACGTCGACGGGCAGGGCGGGGCGCTCGTACCGCTCGCCGTCGACGAGCGCGACAGCGCCCTGCGCGCCGCGGGTGATCGCCACGAAGCGGGTGCCGCCCGCGGCGAACTCGTCGAGGATCTCGTCCAGGCTCGTTCCGGGCCGCATCCATGCCGCATCCTCGTCGCTGAGCTTGACGACGTGCGCGGCGGCGGCGAGCTCGAACACCCTCTTGCGCGCGGCGTCGGCGGGGCCGATGACGTCGGCGCGGATGTTCGGATCGAACGAGCGCAGCGTCTCCGCAGGAGCGTGGCGATAGGCCGCGAGCAGCGCGCTCGAGCCGGGCTCGCGCAGCGCGCCGATGGATCCGGCGTGCACGAGGGCGAGGTCGTGCAGCTCGGGCACCGCGATCTCGCCGGCCAGCGCGAAGGAGTACTCCGCGCTGCCGTCCTCGGCCAGCGCCGCCGTCGCGGTCCACGACGGCCCGTCGACGAGAGTGTGTGCGCCGATCCCGACGCGGTCCGCCGCGAGATGGGCGCGGATCGTGCTGCCGTACGCGTCGTCGCCGATCCGGGCGTGCAGCACGGGAGGCCGGCCAAGTCGCGCGAGCCCCACGGCCACGTTCATCGGCGAGCCGCCCGCATGGGCCGAGCCACCGACCACGATGTCGACGAGAGCCTCGCCGATCACGGCGATCCGCGATGCGTTCATGCCTGTACCTCCGTCCGGGCAGCGTCCGCGACGGGTGCGACGGTGAGCTGATCCACTCGTACGGTACCGCCGACGGCGTGCAGCGAGAGAGAAGATGACGTGCGTGCGGGGATCCGGTCCGTGAGGACGGCCGTACCGTCCTCGCAGAAGACCTCCACCGAGCCGTCGTCCAGCCACAGTTCGGCGTCCACCACCCCGCCGCCGTCGAGCGGGAGCCGCTCCACGCTGCCGAAGGACGCCGGCAGCTCCCCCTCCGCTCCGCCGCGGCGATCCAGGGTCAGCTCGGCGGCGGTGCAGCGGATCACGGCGACGGGAGCGTCGTCGTCGCCGATGCGCAGCTCCGCGACCGCGCCGTCCTCGAGCCGCATCCGCACGCGCATCCGTCCTGCGCGCGGCGCGTGCAGCTCACGGGGTGCGCCGGGGCGGATCCAGACCGGGCCGGCCTCGAGTTCGTCCACGGCGTCGCCGATGACGGCGATCGGCGTCTGCACGAGCCGGATCCGTCCGCCCCTCCGGGTCAGGGAGAGCCGGCGCGGCAGCGTCATCGCACCGCGCTGCGTTCCGTCCTCCCCTTCCGCCGGCATGTCGCCCGCGTAGTCCCAGTTGCTCATCCATGCGATGAGGATCCGCTGATCGTCGGCGAGCCCGGAGAACGTCACGCCGGCGTAGCAGTCCCGCCCGTAGTCGATCCAGTCGAACGCCTCGAGGTCGGCGCGGCTCTGCCGCTCCGCGGCCGGCGCGGACACGGCCGGCGCCGGATCGTCGGGCGTGAACCGTTCTCCGTCGAAGGACCCGATCACGTACTGCGTGCCGGAACCTCCGGCGATCCCGCCGGGGTTGAGGCTGATCAGGAGCACCCAGCGCACATCGTCCGGGTCGCCGTCCACGGCGAGCGGGAACAGGTCGGGGCACTCCCAGACACCGCCGACCGCGCCGCGCGGACCGTACTCGGAAAGATGCGTCCACGTGATCAGGTCGTCGGAGCGGTACAGCACGACGCGCCGTTCGACCGCCTCGACCGCCACCATGACCCAGTGCTCCCCCGCCTCGCCCCGGTAGCGGAACACCTTCGGGTCCCGGAAGTCCGCAGAAGCGCGGTCCAGCACCGGGTTCCCCGGATACGGGGTCCACGTCAGTCCGCCGTCCGTGCTCGACGCGATGCCCTGCGCCTGCCGTGCCCGCAGCCGCGAGGCGAGCGTGTAGACGGCGATGAGAGGAGCGACTCCGTCCACGCCGAGGCCGCTCGTGTCGTGCTCGTCGTACACGACGGATCCGGAGAAGATCTCGTCCTCGTCGGTGTAGCGCAGGGCCACGGGAAGCTCCTGCCAGTGCGTGAGGTCGGGGCTGGTCGCATGCCCCCAGCTCATGAAGCCGTGCGTCGAGCCCTCGGGGTTGTACTGGTAGAAGAGGTGAAAGCTGCCGTCGTGGAACACGAGCCCGTTCGGGTCGTTCATCCAGTTGCGTGCGGGCCGGAAGTGCATGAGCGGCCTGGTCATGTGCGGGGGCTCCTTCGAAGAGGGGTCGACGACGTCAGCGAGCGCGGCGGGGATCACGAGCGCGGCGGGGATCACGAGCGCGTGCGGATGTCGAGGCTGACGAGCTCGGCCACGCCGCCGTCGACGGCGAATCCGATCCGCTCCCCCGCTCGTCGATAGAGCCGGGTGCTCAGGGCGACGCGCCGGTCGACGACCGCCACGACGATGTCCCGTTCGACGGCGATCTCGACGCGATGCCGGCCCGGCGGCAGCGGGCACGGCCGCTCGAACACGAAGGGGACGTCTCCCGAGATCTGCCACTGCTCATCGCCGGTGAGCGTGCGCGGCCACCGGTCGAACACCACGCGGTCCCGCCGGGGCTCGAGGCGGATCATCCCCGCCTCGCCGCCGTCCGCGGTGGCCCGAAGCAGCACGGCGACCTCCTCGAGATCGGCAGCGATCTCGATCTCCGCCGTCAACAGGAAGGCGTCCGGCAGGTCTGCCGTCCCGACCACCTGCGCGAGCCGATCGGTGGCGTCCAGCCGGAGGGGCGGCTGCGGCACACCCGCGGCGATCGGCTCGGTGAACGACGCGACGAACTCGTCCGGGAACCGGAACGCGAGCGTGCCGTCGGTGCGCTGCTCGGCCTCCAGCACCGACATGGCGCCGGCCCACTGCCATGCTCCGTCGTCGGTGTCGCCCTCTCGTGTGGCGATCCAGCCGACGAAGAACCGCCGCCCCTCCCGCTCCACGGTCTTGGCCGCGTAGAAGGCGCGCGAATCCACGGCGTCGTCCTCCGGCACGATCCACGGCCCCTCGATGGAGCGCGCCATGCGGTAGCGGGTGCAGAACGCGTCCGAGAACTCGGAGTACACGAGGTACCACCAGTCGCCCCATCGGAACACGTCCGGGCACTCGTGCGCGATGTAGCGCCGGGGGTCCCAGAACGGCTCGACGGGCGTCCAGGTGACGAGGTCCGTCGAGGTGAGCTGCGCGACCGTGCCGCGGCGCCGATCCGGTCCCTCCGCGTGCCGCGCCGCGACGAGCATCCGCCAGATGTCGCCGTCCCGGAACACGAACGGGTCCCGCCAGTCACCGGGCTCGAAGCCTTCCGGCGCGCCGAACGTGAGCTCGGGGTGCTTGACCCAGTCGCGCAGGCCGTCGGCGCTGGTGGCGTGCGCCACGAGCTGCAGCGGGCGCCCGTCCGGCCCGAGACGCCCGGGGTTCTGCGCGGTGGAGAACAGATGCGCCGTGCCCTCGTCGTCGACGACGACGGAGCCCGTGTACACGTTGAAGTCCTCCGCGTCCGGCCCTCCGCTGGGCACCGCCAGCCCGCGATCCTCGAAGTGCACGAGATCGCTCGTCGTGACGAGGTGCCAGGGCATGCCGGTGCGCGGCACGACCCGGTCGTCGAACAGGTACCAGAGGTGGAGCACCCCATCCTGTTCGAACGGGATCGCGTCGCCCACCCAGCCGCCCTCGGGCTGGAAGAACAGGGGCTCGGTCATCGGGTGTGATCCTTCGTGATCGCCATGGACGAACCGCGCATCAGCGGGAGGACCCCGCGGTGACGCCCGCGATGAAGTAGCGCTGCGCGAAGATGAACAGCAGCACGCTCGGGATCATCGACAGCACGACGCCGGCCAGCACGACCGAGATCGAGCCCGTGCCCAGGTTCCCCTGCAGCCCGACCAGGCCGAGCGGAAGGGTGAAGGTGCTCTGATCCTGCAGGAAGATCAGCGGCCGGTAGAACTCCGCCCAGAACCCGGAGAAGTTCAGGATCGCGAGCGTCGAGATCGCCGGTGCGGCCATGCGCGCATACACATAGAAGAACACGCCGAACTGCGTCGCGCCGTCGATGCGCGCGGCCTCGCCGAGCTCCCTCGGCATCTGCATGAAGTACTGCCGCATGAGGAACGTGCCGAACGCGCTGCCCAGGGCCGGGATGATCAGGGATCCGAGTCCGTCCTGGAGCCCCAGCGATTTCACGATGAGGAACACCGGGATGATGATCGTCTGCAGCGGCACCATCATGGTCGCCAGGAACGCGCTGAAGATGACGTTCTTGCCGGGGAACGACACCATCGCGAACGCGTACCCGCTCAGGGTGCAGGTGATGGTCTGCCCGACCACGATCAGCAGGGTCACGATCGTGCTGTTCAGGAAGAACTGCCCGATCGGGATCTGGTCGAACACGGCGGCGTAGTTGCTGAAATCCGCGTTGAACGGGATCCACTGCGGCGGGTTGTTGAACGCGTGCGACGGGGACCGCAGTGACGTCGTCACGGTCCACAGCAGAGGGCCGAGGGCGAACACGGCGGCCACGAACAGGGCGACCAGGCCTGCGACCTTGCCGACGGTCCATGACCGTGCACCGGCACGGCGCTGACGGGAGGGCCTGCGACCCGTCACGATCAAAGAGGTCGTGCTCATTGGTAGAACACCAGCTTCCGTGAGGCGAGGAACTGGATCCCGGTGATCGCGAGGATCAGCAGGAGGAGGATGATCGCGATCGCCGACGAGTATCCGAACTGCAGGTTCTGGAACCCGGTCTGGTACATCGAGATGGTCGCGGTGGTGGTGGCCGTGCCCGGTCCGCCCTTCGTCATGATGAACGGCTGGTCGAACAGCTGCATCGCGTTGATGAACGCGATCACCGCGGCGAACAGGATCGTCGGGCTGATCAGCGGGATCTTGATGCGGAACAGCGTGCGCAGGGGGCCTGCGCCGTCGATGGATGACGCCTCGAGCACATCCGTGGGCACCGCCATGAGCGCCGACACGAAGAGCACGAAGGTGAAGCCGACCTGCTGCCAGACCACGATCAGCACGATCGTCACCTGCGCCCCGAACGGGCTGGTCAGCCAGGGCACACCCGACATCCCGAGCAGGCCGAGGTAGTAGTTGATCGCCCCGAACTTCGCGTCGAACAGGTACCCCATGAAGATCGCGACGGCAGCCGTCGATGCGAGCAGCGGGAGGTAGAACGCCGTGCGGAAGAACGTCCGGCCGAACTTGGAAGTCCGCTGGTTGACCAGCACGGCCAGGAACAGACCGAGTGAGAGCTGCAGCGCGACGATCGCGATCGCCATGACGATCGTGACGCCGAACGACTGCAGCACCGGGCCGTCGGTGAAGAAGCGCTGGTAGTTCGCAAGGCCGGCCCAGGTAGGCGGCGAGATGACGTCCCAGTCGAAGAACGACAGCCCGAGCGAAGCCAGGATCGGGATGAACGTGAACACGGTGACGAAGAGCATCGACAGCGCGATCATCGCGTAGCCGAACATCCCCTCCCGCCGGGCCGTCCGCCGCGCACCGGGGCGGCGGACGGGCCGGGGAGGCTTCACCTCGCGCGTCGACACCCGCAGCACTGCATGCGGAGTGGAGGTGGGTGCGGACATCAGCTGGCCTTCGCCACCTTCTCGAGGTCGCTCTGCATGGCGTCGAGCGCCGCCTTGGCGTTGCCGGAGGAGATCGCCTCAGTCGTGCGCTGGTTGAGCGAGGTCGCCAGGGCGTTGTAGTACGACGGGGCCGAGATCGGCACGGAGCCGTCCAGCTGGTCGTAGAAGACCTGCCAGTTCTTCGGTCCGGTGGTCGCGTAGCGCTCGGCTGTCATCAGGGACTTGCGTCCGGAGGTGGTGATGTTTCCCGGGAACATGATGTCGAAGCTCTCCGCCTCGATCATCATCTTGATGACCTCCCAGGCCGCGTCCTTCTTCTTCGAGGACTGGAAGATGGAGTATCCGCCGGTGCCGAACAGCGACTTGTTGCTCTTCCAGGTCGGGAACGTCTGCACGTCGAAGCTGCCGTCCTTCATGCCGGCGTTGTGCAGGCCGCCGGCCCAGAAACCGCCGCCGATCGTCATGCCGATGCGTCCGGACGAGAACAGGCCCTGGAGGGTGGCGCCGCCGCCCACGTCGGGAGAGGGCGAGTAGCCGGCCTTCTGCAGGTCGATCACGTACTGCAGCGCCTCGATCGCGGCGTCGGAGTTCGCCGTCGGCGCTCCCCACTTCCAGCCGCCCTTGCGCCCCTCGATGCTCTTGTCGCCGGCCTCGTATGCCTTGCTCCAGAGCCAGTCACCGCCGCCGTACTTGCCCTCCTCGATGAGGTTGCCGTCGTTGGCGTACAGGAACGAGGTCCAGCTGCCCCAGAGGCGCACCACCCAGTCGAACGGCAGGATGTCGCCGCCGACCTTCGAGATCTTCTCCGCCGTGGAGTGGAAGTCGTCGATGGTCCAGCCGGCGGCCGGTGCCGGAGCGCCGGCCTTCTGCAGCACGTCGTTGTTGAAGAACATGCTGCCGGCGTTGAAGCTGTCGGGCATGTTGTACAGGTGACCGTCCACCATCATGGCCTCGATCAGCGCCGGGTGGATGTCGTTGAAGTAGCTGGACTTCAGCGTGGACATGTCCTTCGTGACGTACTCGTCCAGCGGGACGATGAGCTTCTTGCCCACCATGAGCTGGAGACCCTCGGTCGCGACGCTCACGATGTCGGGTGCCTGGCCGGAGGCGATGAGCGTGAGCACCTTGGCGAGGAAGTCGTTCCAGTCCTTGCCGTTGATCGCGCTGACCTTGATGTCCAGGCCCTTGTCGATCTTCTTGACCTTGGGCTGGAGCGCGTTCTGCAGCGTCGTTGCCGACTTCTGATCGCCGAAGTACAGCATGTTCAGGGTGCCGGTGGTGCTGCCGCCTCCGCCGGAACCGCTGGGCGCGCAGCCGGTGAGGCTCGCCCCCGCCCCGAGCAGGGCCGCGCTGGCGAGGCCGTAGCCTCCGAGACGCAGCAGGTCGCGTCGTCCCATGACGGGTCCGAATTCACGTGCCATCAACTTCTCCTCTCTGAGAGTGAATCGGCCTGCGCATTCTCGCGCAACGGGTGGTGAACCGATTTATCTGACGCTAACACCCTCCAGCACCGCCACGCAAGCCAGGCCGCTAAATTAATTCACCAAACTGAGCGGATCCGCTAGATTGGAAGGATCCGAAGAGAGGGGTCCGACGATGTCGACGGCACCGAGACCGACGCTTGCAGACGTCGCGCGGCTTTCCGGATTGTCCAAGACCGCCGTCAGCCTCATCCTCAACGACCGCCCGTCCCGGCTGTCGGAGGATGCGGCGGAGCGCGTTCGCACCGCAGCCGCGCAGCTCGGGTACAAGCCGAACCCGGCCGCACAGAGCCTGCGCTCAGGCAAGACCCGCACGATCGGCTTCATCTCGGACCAGGTGACGATCACGCGCTTCGCGTCGGCGATGGTGCGGGGCACTCTGCGGGCCGCCAAGGAGCTGGATCACACCGTGCTGATCGCCGAGACCGGCGACGACCCCACGCAGCTCGCGGCCGCGTTCGACGAGCTCATCGATCGCCGCGTCGACGGAGTCATCGTCGGCCTGATGGCCGCGCGCATGGTCGACGTCCCCGCGGCCCCCCGCGGGACCCCTGTCGTGATCGTGAACGGACGCACGCCGGACGATCTGCCCAGCGTGCTTCCCGACGAATACACCGCGGGCCACACCATGGCCTCGGTGCTCCTGGATGCCGGCCACACGCGCGTCGCCTTCATCGGCGACATCCCCCACGTCGCCGGCGACCCGCGCCGGTCCGTCACCATCGCACGGCGCCTCGCCGGCATCCGCGATGCCTTCGCCGAGCGCGGCATCGTCGGCCCGGCCGAGGTCGTCGTCGAGAATTGGACGACACCCATCGGCTTCGCGCACACGCTGCAGATGCTGGATGCGCACCCGGATCTGACCGGCGTCATCGCCGCCACCGACGGCGTCGCGTTCGGTATCTATCAGGCGCTCAACGAGCGCGGTCTGCGCATCCCCGCCGACATCTCCATCGTGTCGTTCGACGACGAGGATCTCGCCTCCCTGGTGCGCCCCGGCCTCACCACGGCACGCCTGCCGTACGAGCAGATGGCGCGCGTCGGCGTGGAGATGCTGCTCGGTGAGCGGGACCTCGCCCACGAGCTGCTGCCGATGCCGCTGATCCGGCGGGACTCCGTGCGCGACCTGCGCTGACGCCTCTCCGCGGCGAGCGGCCGCCAGGAACGGTTCAGTCCTCGCGGAGGGCGAGCAGTTCGCGGGCGTGCTCGAGCGCCGCCCCGGAGTCGGTCAGCCCGGACAGCAGCCGCGCCATCTCCGCCTCGCGGTCCTCGCCGTCCAGCCGGCGCACGCTCGAGGCGGTGACCTGGCCGTCGCTCTGCTTCACGACGCTGAGGTGGTTGTTCGCGAACGCGGCCACCTGGGCGAGGTGGGTGACGGCGATGACCTGCGACGTGCGCGCCAGCCGAGCCAGACGACGGCCGACCTCGATCGCGGCAGCGCCGCCGATACCGGCGTCGACCTCGTCGAACACGAAGGTCGGGACGGGATCCGTGCCGGCGATCACGACCTCGATCGCGAGCATCACGCGGGAGAGCTCGCCTCCGGACGCACTCTTCGCCACCGGACGGGGCTCGGCGCCGGGGTGCGGTGCGAGGAGGATGGCGACGTCGTCGCGTCCGTGCGTGCTCTCGGCACCCTCGGTGACGGCGACGACGAGCCGCGCGTCCGGCATGGCGAGGGCGTGCAGCTCCTCCGTGACGGCCGCGCCGAGCCTGCCGGCCGCCTCGGTGCGCGTCGCCGTGAGCGCCGCGGCCGCCTCGTCCAGGGCGGCGCGCGCGGCATCGCGTTCGACCGTGAGTCGCTCGATGTGTTCGGAGTCGTCGTCGAGCTCGGCGAGGCGGGCGGACCCGGTGTTCCAGAGCTCGATGGCCGCGTCGAGGCTGCCGTGCGCGCGCACCAGCGCCGCGAGGGCCGCACGCCGCTCCTCGACCGCGGCGAGCTCGTGCGGTCCCGACTCGTCGAGGTCGGCGAGGTAGCCGCTCAGCTGCACCGCGATGTCCGTCGCCCGGTAGCCGATCTCGGCGATGCTCTCGGCCATGGCGGCCAGCGCGGGATCACTCGCGCGTTCGAGTGCGCGCCGCGCCTCGGCAGCGAGGGTCGAGACGTCGTTGCCGCCGTCCTCGTCCGAGAGCGCCGAGCGCGCGATCGCCGCCGCCTGGCGCAGCTCCTCCGCGTTCGCGAGGCGTTCGGCGCGCTCGGCGAGCGCCTCGTCCTCGCCCGGCTCCGGATCCGTCGCCTCGATCAGCGCGAGGGCCTCGCGCAGATCCTCGGCCTCCGCCTGGCGGCGCTCCCGGTTCCCCGCTATCTCGTCGAGCTGCGCGGACAGAGCGCGCCAGCGCTCCCATGCCCGCTCGTATTCACTCTTCACGACGGCGATGGCGGATCCGCCAAAGCGATCCAGCGCATCGCGCTGCGCGGCGGCGGACCGCAGCCGCAGCTGCTCGGACTGCCCATGCACGACCACGAGGTCGTCGGCGAGGTCCGCCAGCACGCCCGCCGGCGCAGCGCGGCCTCCGACGCTTGCGCGGCTGCGCCCCTCCGCGGTGAGCGTGCGGGAGATGTAGAGCTCACCGCGGGCGTCGTCGTAGGGCTCGAGCTCGCCGCCGGCGTCGGCGACCGTGTCGGCCACGGAGCCGCTGCTCGGCACGATCCACACGCCGTCGACCGAGGCCTGCGCGGCGCCGGCGCGCACCGCTCCGGAATCGGCGCGGGCGCCGAGCAACAGCCCGAGGCCCGTGACGACCATGGTCTTGCCCGCGCCGGTCTCCCCCGTGATGGCGGTGAACCCCGGTCCGATCGGCAGCACGGCCTCGGCGATGACGCCGAGATCCCGCAGGCGCATCTCCTCGATCATGCCTCGGCTCCTCGCCACCCCGAGACCGGGAGGTGGAATTTGCGTACGAGCCGATCCGTGAAGACGCTCGGATGCAGACGCGCGAGGCGCACGGGGCGCGAGGAGCGGCGCACGACCACCCGGGCTCCCCGCGGCAACTCGTGGGAGCGCCGTCCGTCGCACCACAGGATCGCGTTCCCGTCGTTGCGGTCCAGCAGCTCGATCGCCACCGGTGCGCCCGGTGCGACGACGAGCGGACGGGCGAACAGTGCGTGCGCGGACAGCGGCACCACCGCGATGGCCTCGACGCCAGGCCAGATGACGGGTCCTCCGGCGGAGAAGTTGTAGGCGGTCGCACCGGTCGGCGTGGACACGACCATGCCGTCGCAGCCGAAGCTGGTGAGGGGGCGACCGTCGATCTCGACCATCACCTCGATCATGCGCTCGCGACTGGCCTTCTCCACAGTCACCTCGTTCAGGGCCCAGGTGCTGTACACGACGGCTCCGGCGGCGTCCTTCACCCGCACCGCGAGCGCCATCCGCTCCTCGACGGAGTAGTCGCGATCGATGACGCGAGCGACGGCGGCGTCCATGTCGTCGCGCTCGATCTCGGCCAGGAAGCCGACGTGCCCCATGTTGATGCCGAGGATGGGCGCGGTGCCCTCGCGGACGAGCTCCGCAGCGCGCAGGATGGTGCCGTCGCCTCCGAGCACGATGGCCAGTTCGATGTCGTCGACGGAGACCCCGTCGTCGTGCGAGCGATCCGCCAGCACGTCGACGTCGGCGAAGAGCGAATCGGCCGCAGCGAGCTCGGCGCGGTCCTCGGCCGCCATGACCGGGGTCGCTCCCGCGGTGCGCAGGGCGGTGACGACGCGGTGAGCCGCGTGCACGGTGTCGTTGCGGCGCGCATGTGCGACGACGAGGATCCTGCGCTCGTTCATCGGCCTCCTGCCATCTGGTCGATCGTGCTCAACCATTCTGTCGGATTGCTCCCCCGCCCGCGGGCGAGGTGCACAAGGTACTCCGCGTTGCCGTGGGTGCCGAGGATCGGCGACGGCACAAGCCCGAGCACGCCGAAGCCCTGATCCCACGCGACCCACAGCACGCGTGCGACCGCGTCGGCGCGGATCGTCGGGTTGGTGACGAGGCCGCCGCGCACGGCGGTCCGTCCGACTTCGAACTGCGGCTTGATCAGCAGAACGACGTCGGCGTCCTCTGCGACGGTGGCGGCGATGGCCGGCAGCACGAGGCTGAGCGAGATGAAGGAGAGATCGCCCACCGCCAGACCCGGTCGCTGCTGCTCCCCCGTGGCGTCGGCCAGGAACCGCGCATCCATGTGCCTGACGTTGAAGCCCTCCACGACCACGACGCCGGGATCCGCGCGGACGGATGCGGCGAGCTGATCGTGCCCGACATCGACGGCGAGCACCCGCCGCGCTCCCCGCTCCCGCAGGACCTGGGTGAACCCGCCGGTGGACGCCCCCATGTCGAGCGCGATCACCCCGTCGACGGTGATGTCGAACGCGTCCAGGGCGGCGATGAGCTTGTGCGCTCCCCTGCTGACGTAGTGGTCGGCGCCCGCCACGTCGAGCACGTCATCCTCGTCCACCTTGGTCGAGGCCTTCACCACGGGCCTGCCGTTGACCGTCACCAGCCCGCCGTCGATGAGCGCGGCTGCGTGGGTGCGCGACCGGGCGAGGCCGCGTTCCGCGAGGGCAGCGTCGAGACGGGACGTCATCCGCGGTCTGCGGCGGGTCTCGGGGCGCTCTCCAGGCGCCGGGCGAGATCGTCGTGCAGCGCCTGATAGGCGGCGGCGCGGGACTCCAGGGGCTGTCCTTCGATGAGGCGCAACCGGCTCCAGAGCCCGTCGGCCGGGTCCGGTTCGGTGTTCTCGCTCACCCCTCCAGCCTACGGGCGATCCCGCGGATCCGGCGGATTACGGGCGGTGGAACGGATCCGCGTACAGCCGCTCGGGCACGCGGAAACCGAAGATCTGCCGCCCTGTGCGCCAGATCGCCTCCGCTCCGGCGCGCACGAGATCGATCGGCCGATCGCCCTCGCGGAGGATCGTGACGTCCACGCCGTCCACGCGCACGACGGCGTCGCGGACGGTCACCGTGTCGCCGGACACCTTCGGCTGCGGATACGGCTCGTGCAGCTCGCGCAGGTCTCCGAGGATGTAGGTCGGCCGCTGCCCCTCGGCTGCCGCGAGCACGTGCTTCGGACGGTCGATCCCGGTCAGGACGAGCGCCGATTCGATGCCTGCTCGCGACGCCCCGGCGATGTCGGTGTCGAGTCGGTCGCCGATGAAGAGAGGATGCTTCGCGTCGAACCGCGCGACCGCCTCCTCGAAGATCGGCGTCTCGGGCTTGCCGGCGACCGTCGCGAGGCGGCCGATCGCCGTATGCACGGCGGACACGAGCGTGCCGTTACCGGGAGCGACGCCGCGGGACTGCGGAATCGTCCAGTCGGTGTTGGTCGCGATCCAGGGGATGCCGCCCTCGTCCTCGGGCACCTTCAGGGCGAACGCCGCCTCCGCCAGGTCGGACCAGCCGACTTCGGGCGCGAACCCTTGCACCACGGCGGCGGGGGAATCGTCGGCGCTGCGCGTCACTTCGAAGCCGGCCTTGCGCACCTCGTGCACGAGGCCTTCGCCGCCGACGACGAGGATCGTGGATCCCGCCGGGATGAGGCCGCTGACGAGACGCATCGCCGCCTGCGGGCTGGTGACCACCTCGTCCGGCGCGACCGTGAGGCCGAGCTCGCCGAGGTGCGCGGCCACGGAGGCGTCCGTCCGCGACGCGTTGTTCGTGATGTAGCCGAGACGACGCGTCGCCTCGACCTTCTTCAGGCTCTCGATGGCGTGCGGGATCGCCCCGGCGCCGGCGTATACGACTCCGTCGAGGTCGGCGAGGACGACATCGACGCCGGACAGGGGCGTACGGCGGTCGCGGGAGAACAGGCTCACTCGGCCTGCTCCTCATCCTCCGGCTGCTCGGACGCCTCCGGCCGCTCGGACGGAGAAGCCACGGCGTCCACGTCGGCCGCGGCTTCGTCCTCACCGGGGAGATCCTCGTAGGCGTCCTCGATGATGACCTCGTCATCGTCGCCGTGTCCCAGCGCCGCAGACGCGACCTCGGCGCGTTCGTGCCAGAAGGCCGCCTCGTCGGCGCGACCGAGGTCCTCGAGCACCGCCGCGCGCGCGTCGAAGAGCGCCGGGCTCCACTCGAAGGCGAGATCGGGGTTGAGCTCGGGGATCTCGAGTTCGCCGAGCGCCAGCTCGAGTTCGCCGCGGTCGAGACGCGCGCCGGACATCGCGATCGCCAGGGCCACCCGGGTCGCAGTCGGCAGAGCGGCGCGGTCGACCGACCGTCCCTCCTCGAGGGCGCGGTCGGGGCGTCCCATCCCCCGCTCGCTGTCGACGATCAGCGCGATCTGGTCGTCCCGGCCCGAGATGCGGCGGTACGTACGCAGCTCGCGCAGCGCCAGCGCGAAATCGCCCATCGCATATGCGGTGATCGCGACCGACTCGCGGACCACGGCCACACGGCCGGCACGGCGAGAGGCGGCCAGCGCGTGCAGGTGGGCACGCTCCGGATCCTCGTCGATGAGCTGCGCCGCCATGGCGAGGTGGCGGGCCACCTGCTCGGCGTTCTCCTTGCTCAGGGTCTTCAGCTCGTTGCGCGCGGACGGGTGCAGATCACGGGCCGTGATCTCATCCGGAAGCTCCGGGTCACGGGGGCGATCGCTCGCCCGAATGTCCCGACGGGGACGGTCGTCCTTGGGCCGGAACGGGCGATCACCGTCGCGGCGCGGACGGTCATCCCGCGGGCGGTAGGGACGATCGCCATCGCGACGCGGGCGATCGTCGTTGCTGCGGAGCGGGCGGTCACCATCGCGACGCGGGCGGTCGCCCTCACGACGGGGACGGTCATCGTTGCCGCGGAAGGGGCGGTCGCCATCGCGACGCGGACGGTCCCCCTCACGACGGGGACGGTCGCCCTCACGACGGGGACGGTCGCCCTCACGACGGGGACGGTCATCGTTCCCCCGGAACGGACGGTCACCCTCACGACGCGGACGCTCATCGCTGCTGCGGAAGGGGCGGTCCCCATCGCGACGGGGACGGTCACCTTCCCGGCGAGGCCGCTCGTCGTTGCTGCGGTAGGGGCGATCGCCATCGCGACGTGGACGATCGTCACCACTGCGGAACGGGCGGTCATTGCCGCCGCCGAACGCACGGTCGCCCTCACGTCGAGGGCGCGTGTCACCATCTCGGCGCGAACGGTCATCGCGCGAGGCCTCACGGCGGAACGGACGCCCGGAACGGTCGCCATCGACATAGCGACGAGGACGCCCCGCGCCGTCATCCTTGCGGTCGCGCGAGGGCTTGCCGTCATCGGCCATGTCGTGACTCCTTTCGTTCGAGCATGTTAACGCAGAAAGGCCACCCTGCGTTGGGTGGCCTTTCTGTTAAAGGAAGTCCGGCGGTGTCCTACTCTCCCACAGGGTCCCCCCTGCAGTACCATCGGCGCTGTGAGGCTTAGCTTCCGGGTTCGGAATGTGCAGAAAGGCCACCCTGCGTTGGGTGGCCTTTCTGTTAAAGGAAGTCCGGCGGTGTCCTACTCTCCCACAGGGTCCCCCCTGCAGTACCATCGGCGCTGTGAGGCTTAGCTTCCGGGTTCGGAATGTGACCGGGCGTTTCCCTCACGCTATGGCCGCCGAAACACTATTGACGTGTCTCAAACAAACCCACGTGCGTGGTGTTGTTGTTTGGTTTTCGACCGTACGTCGAGAACCACAAAGTGGACGCAAGCACCAAGAACGGTGTGTTATCAAGTCATCGGCTTATTAGTACCAGTCAGCTGCACACGTTGCCGTGCTTCCACATCTGGCCTATCAACCCAGTAGTCTGGCTGGGAGCCTCTCGCCCCGAAGGGCATGGAAGTCTCATCTTGAGGCCGGCTTCCCGCTTAGATGCTTTCAGCGGTTATCCATCCCGAACGTAGCTAACCAGCGGTGCTCCTGGCGGAACAACTGGCACACCAGAGGTTCGTCCAACCCGGTCCTCTCGTACTAGGGTCAGATCCTCTCAAACTTCCTACGCGCGCAGCGGATAGGGACCGAACTGTCTCACGACGTTCTAAACCCAGCTCGCGTACCGCTTTAATGGGCGAACAGCCCAACCCTTGGGACCTACTCCAGCCCCAGGATGCGACGAGCCGACATCGAGGTGCCAAACCATGCCGTCGATATGGACTCTTGGGCAAGATCAGCCTGTTATCCCCGAGGTACCTTTTATCCGTTGAGCGACAGCGCTTCCACAAGCCACTGCCGGATCACTAGTCCCGACTTTCGTCCCTGCTCGACCTGTCAGTCTCACAGTCAAGCTCCCTTGTGCACTTACACTCGACACCTGATTGCCAACCAGGTTGAGGGAACCTTTGGGCGCCTCCGTTACTTTTTGGGAGGCAACCGCCCCAGTTAAACTACCCACCAGGCACTGTCCCTGAACCGGATCACGGTTCGAAGTTAGATATCCAGAGTGACCAGAGTGGTATTTCAACAATGACTCCACATGAACTGGCGTCCATGCTTCACAGTCTCCCACCTATCCTACACAAGCCACACCGAACACCAATACCAAGCTGTAGTAAAGGTCACGGGGTCTTTCCGTCCTGCTGCGCGTAACGAGCATCTTTACTCGTAATGCAATTTCGCCGAGTTCGCGGTTGAGACAGTTGGGAAGTCGTTACGCCATTCGTGCAGGTC
Organism: Microbacterium sp. 8M; assembly: GCF_902506375.1. Taxonomy (GTDB): domain Bacteria; phylum Actinomycetota; class Actinomycetes; order Actinomycetales; family Microbacteriaceae; genus Microbacterium. Next base: position 1,604,324 of record NZ_LR733284.1, on the reverse strand, counting down.
GGAACTTACCCGACAAGGAATTTCGCTACCTTAGGATGGTTATAGTTACCACCGCCGTTTACTGGGGCTTAAATTCTGAGCTTCGCCGAAGCTAACCCGTCCTCTTAACCTTCCAGCACCGGGCAGGCGTCAGTCCGTATACATCGTCTTGCGACTTGGCACGGACCTGTGTTTTTAGTAAACAGTCGCTACCCACTAGTCTCTGCGGCCACCACACCCTTTCCGGAGCAAGTCCGTATAAGCGGGTGGCCCCCCTTCTCCCGAAGTTACGGGGGCATTTTGCCGAGTTCCTTAACCACGATTCTCTCGATCTCCTTGGTATTCTCTACCTGACCACCTGAGTCGGTTTGGGGTACGGGCGGCTAGAACCTCGCGTCGATGCTTTTCTCGGCAGCATAGGATCACCCACTTTTCATCCGCATCGTGTCTCAGCCTTGATGAGAGACGGATTTGCCTATCTCTCGGCCTACGCACTTGCACCAGGACAACCATCGCCTGGCTTGGGCTACCTTCCTGCGTCACACCTGTTAATACGCTCACTCCACCAGATGGGGTCGCATGCCGCCACACGATCGTCCCCGAAGGGATCCCCGTGTCTTGGGATGCTTAGCACTCCTGATTTCATGTGGGCGGTTCTTCGCCGGTACGGGAATATCAACCCGTTGTCCATCGACTACGCCTGTCGGCCTCGCCTTAGGTCCCGACTTACCCAGGGAAGATTAGCTTGACCCTGGAACCCTTGGTCTTCCGGAGGACGTGTTTCTCACACGTCTTTCGCTACTCATGCCTGCATTCTCACTCGTGTAGCGTCCACGGCTGGATCACTCCGCCGCTTCACTCGCCACACGACGCTCTCCTACCCATCAACACGGCTGGACCACGAAGGCCTACCATTAATGTCAATGCCACAACTTCGGTGGCGTGCTTGAGCCCCGTTACATTGTCGGCGCGGAATCACTTGACCAGTGAGCTATTACGCACTCTTTCAAGGGTGGCTGCTTCTAAGCCAACCTCCTGGTTGTCACAGCAACTCCACATCCTTTCCCACTTAGCACGCGCTTAGGGACCTTAGTTGGTGGTCTGGGTTGTTTCCCTCTCGACTATGAAGCTTATCCCCCACAGTCTCACTGCTGCGCTCTCACTTACCGGCATTCGGAGTTTGGCTGACGTCAGTAACCTTGTAGGGCCCATCGGCCATCCAGTAGCTCTACCTCCGGCAAGAAACACGCAACGCTGCACCTAAATGCATTTCGGAGAGAACCAGCTATCACGAAGTTTGATTGGCCTTTCACCCCTATCCACAGCTCATCCCCTCAGTTTTCAACCTAAGTGGGTTCGGCCCTCCACGACGTCTTACCGTCGCTTCAGCCTGGCCATGGATAGATCACTTCGCTTCGGGTCTAGGACACGCGACTGAATCGCCCTATTCAGACTCGCTTTCGCTACGGCTACCCCACACGGGTTAACCTCGCCACGTATCACTAACTCGCAGGCTCATTCTTCAAAAGGCACGCTGTCACCCCTGCTAAGGAGGCTCCAACGGTTTGTAAGCAAACGGTTTCAGGTACTATTTCACTCCCCTCCCGGGGTACTTTTCACCTTTCCCTCACGGTACTTGTCCGCTATCGGTCATCTGGGAGTATTTAGGCTTATCAGGTGGTCCTGACAGATTCACACGGGATTTCTCGGGCCCCGTGCTACTTGGGATACTCTCCACGCCAAGACCTGGCATTTCGGCTACGGGGTTGGCACCCTCTATGACCCGCCTTTCAATGCGGTTCGCCTATACCAGCTTGTCACGCTCGTCACTCGGCAGAATGACACGGAAAGTCCCACAACCCCGGGCATGCAACGCCTGCCGGCTATCACACACACCCGGTTTAGCCTCATCCGCTTTCGCTCGCCACTACTCACGGAATCACATGTTGTTTTCTCTTCCTGTGGGTACTGAGATGTTTCACTTCCCCACGTTCCCTCTACCCGCCCTATATATTCAGGCGGGAGTCACTAGGTCGGCACGCCGCCCAGCGGGGTTTCCCCATTCGGACACCCTCGGATCAAAACTCGCTTATCAGTTCCCCGAGGCTTATCGCAGATTGCTACGTCCTTCTTCGGCTCCAGATGCCAAGGCATCCACCGTTTGCTCTTAAAGACTTGAAATCACATGAGCCGACCCCGACAGGAAAATCGGGGCCGTATCTATCGTTTCGAAACGATCCCGAAGGATCATCTCTTTAAGATGCTCGCGTCCACTGTGTAGTTCTCAAAGTACGGGCGGTGCTCAACCCCACCGACACACAGCCGGCGACGAAGAGCCCGAGGTACGAATGTCTCCATCCGGTCCCTCAGGACCCAACAGCGTGCAGGCCCCCACCTCATCCCCCAGTCCGTTCCCACCGCAAGCGGCGTACTAAAACCAGAAGACTCAACGAGAGCCATGTCAAATGTTCCACCCATGAGCTCCCAGCGAAGAACGTGTGCCTTCGATCTGGGTTCTGGACTCCGAAGAGTCAGATGCTCCTTAGAAAGGAGGTGATCCAGCCGCACCTTCCGGTACGGCTACCTTGTTACGACTTAGTCCTAATTACCGATCCCACCTTCGACGGCTCCCTCCACAAGGGTTAGGCCACCGGCTTCAGGTGTTACCGACTTTCATGACTTGACGGGCGGTGTGTACAAGACCCGGGAACGTATTCACCGCAGCGTTGCTGATCTGCGATTACTAGCGACTCCGACTTCATGAGGTCGAGTTGCAGACCTCAATCCGAACTGGGACCGGCTTTTTGGGATTCGCTCCACCTCACGGTATTGCAGCCCTTTGTACCGGCCATTGTAGCATGCGTGAAGCCCAAGACATAAGGGGCATGATGATTTGACGTCATCCCCACCTTCCTCCGAGTTGACCCCGGCAGTATCCCATGAGTTCCCACCATTACGTGCTGGCAACATAGAACGAGGGTTGCGCTCGTTGCGGGACTTAACCCAACATCTCACGACACGAGCTGACGACAACCATGCACCACCTGTTCACCAGTGTCCAAAGAGTCCCGTATTTCTACGGTGTTCTGGTGTATGTCAAGCCTTGGTAAGGTTCTTCGCGTTGCATCGAATTAATCCGCATGCTCCGCCGCTTGTGCGGGTCCCCGTCAATTCCTTTGAGTTTTAGCCTTGCGGCCGTACTCCCCAGGCGGGGAACTTAATGCGTTAGCTGCGTCACGGAATCCGTGGAAAGGACCCCACAACTAGTTCCCAACGTTTACGGGGTGGACTACCAGGGTATCTAAGCCTGTTTGCTCCCCACCCTTTCGCTCCTCAGCGTCAGTTACGGCCCAGAGATCTGCCTTCGCCATCGGTGTTCCTCCTGATATCTGCGCATTCCACCGCTACACCAGGAATTCCAATCTCCCCTACCGCACTCTAGTCTGCCCGTACCCACTGCAGGCCCGAGGTTGAGCCTCGGGATTTCACAGCAGACGCGACAAACCGCCTACGAGCTCTTTACGCCCAATAATTCCGGATAACGCTTGCACCCTACGTATTACCGCGGCTGCTGGCACGTAGTTAGCCGGTGCTTTTTCTGCAGGTACCGTCACTTTCGCTTCTTCCCTGCTAAAAGAGGTTTACAACCCGAAGGCCGTCATCCCTCACGCGGCGTTGCTGCATCAGGCTTCCGCCCATTGTGCAATATTCCCCACTGCTGCCTCCCGTAGGAGTCTGGGCCGTGTCTCAGTCCCAGTGTGGCCGGTCACCCTCTCAGGCCGGCTACCCGTCGACGCCTTGGTGAGCCATTACCTCACCAACAAGCTGATAGGCCGCGAGCCCATCCCCCACCAAAAAATCTTTCCAGTTGGTAACCATGCGGCTCCAACTCGTATCCAGTATTAGACGCCGTTTCCAGCGCTTATCCCAGAGTGAGGGGCAGGTTGCTCACGTGTTACTCACCCGTTCGCCACTAATCCCCCAGAGCAAGCTCCAGGTTCATCGTTCGACTTGCATGTGTTAAGCACGCCGCCAGCGTTCATCCTGAGCCAGGATCAAACTCTCCGTAAAAAAGAAATGCATACACACCGGGGAAAAACCGGCACGCAGCGAGTTTGAAACTGACCAAAGAGATGACATCATTGCTGACTTCATCCGAATGCCAACCCCAAAAAGAGGCTGGTCTTTGATCCAAAGGAATTTCTCAACCAGCCCTAAGACTGGACGAGGAATAAATTGGCATTTGACAAGTGCACGCTGTTGAGTTCTCAAGGATCGGATGCTCCTNCTCTCCGTAAAAAAGAAATGCATACACACCGGGGAAAAACCGGCACGCAGCGAGTTTGAAACTGACCAAAGAGATGACATCATTGCTGACTTCATCCGAATGCCAACCCCAAAAAGAGGCTGGTCTTTGATCCAAAGGAATTTCTCAACCAGCCCTAAGACTGGACGAGGAATAAATTGGCATTTGACAAGTGCACGCTGTTGAGTTCTCAAGGATCGGATGCTCCTACAGCTCAGCCTCGCGGCATCACAAATAGGGCTTGATCTCACTCCCGCTCGCTGCGCCTTGCGGCGAACCTGAGCCCGGGAGTTACCCATCATAGCTGAAGTTCTTCCGCTTGGGAAGTTCTTCATCGAGATGGGGTTCGTTCGCCGCTTGGGGAGTCAGGCCTTCCGGCCCTTCGCTCTACCGCTTGGGGCGAACAGGTAATAACTTACGCGGATCCCCGGGTCCCGGCAAATCGGGCTCTCATCCCGGGCGTGTCGCGTGAGTCGGGATCGAGCCGCTCGGGGACCAAACACCTGATGAACGACGAATCCCCCGCCGCGGCGACGCCGGGAGGGGGATTCGGGGGCTCTGGCACGCGTCCGGGGACGCGTCGATCACAGTCCGAGCGCGTGCGCCGCGGACTGCGCGCGCGCGATGAGCTCGGCGCGCTGCTCGGCGACCCGGACGGGCGACGTGCCACCGGCGCCCGTGCGCGACGCGACGGATCCTTCGATCGTGAGGACCTCGCGCACCGCGGGAGTCAGATGCGGGGAGACCTCCGCGAGGAGCGCATCATCGGCGTCCTCGAGGCCGATCCCCCGCTGCTCGCAGGCGCGGACGAGCGCGCCGGAGATCTCGTGCGCGTCGCGGAACGGCACGTGACGCTTCACGAGCCACTCGGCGACATCGGTCGCGAGGGAGAAGCCCTGGGGGGCGAGCGCCGCCATCCGGTCCGTGTCGAACCGCAGGGTCGCCACCATGCCGGCGAAGGCGGGGAGCACGACCTCGAGTGTCTGCACCGAGTCGAAGACGGGCTCCTTGTCCTCCTGCAGGTCGCGGTTGTAGGCGAGCGGCAGGCCCTTGAGCGTCGCCAGCAGGCCCGACAGGTTGCCGATGAGGCGCCCGGACTTGCCGCGCGCGAGTTCGGCGATGTCGGGGTTCTTCTTCTGCGGCATGATGCTCGACCCGGTCGAGTAGCTGTCGTGCAGGGTGACGAAGCCGAACTCGCGCGTGTTCCAGAGGATGATCTCCTCCGCCAGGCGCGACAGATCCACGCCCGTCATCGCGGCGATGAACGCGAACTCCGCGACGACGTCGCGGGCCGAGGTGCCGTCGAGCGAGTTCTCCGCGGGGCGGTCGAGGCCCAGCTCGGCGGCCACGAGCGCCGGGTCGAGTCCGAGCGTCGAGCCGGCGAGCGCTCCCCCGCCGTACGGACTCACCCGTGCGCGCGCCATCCAGTCGCGCAGCCGCTCCAGCTCGCGCACCAGGGGCCAGGCGTGAGCGAGCAGGTGGTGCGCCAGCAGCACCGGCTGCGCGTGCTGCAGGTGCGTGCGCCCGGGCATGATCGCGTCCGGGTGGGCCTCGGCCTGAGCCACGAGGGCGTCGATGACCCGCAGGAGATCACGGCCGATCACCCGGGTGTGATCGAGGAGGAACATCCGCACGAGTGTCGCGATCTGATCGTTGCGGCTGCGTCCGGCGCGGAGCTTGCCCCCCAGCTCGGCGCCGACCTCGGCGATGAGGGCCTGTTCGAGCGCGCCGTGGACGTCCTCGTCGGACGCCGAGGGCACCAGCGTGCCGTCGGTGATCGCGCGTGCCAGCACGTCGAGACCGTCATGCATCGCCTGCTCTTCATCGGCGGTCAGATACCCCGCCGCGGCGAGCGCCTTCGCGTGCGCGTGGGATCCGGCGATGTCGTAGAGCGCGAGGATCCAGTCGAAATGCGTCGAGCGGCTGAGTGCCGCGAGCTCGGCCGATGGCCCGCTCGCGAACCGGGCACCCCACAGCGCACCCTCGTTCGTGCCCTCATGCTTCGCCCCGACCATCAGGCGGCCCCTTCGTTCTTGCCGATGAGCCACACGAGCAGCGCCTTCTGGGCGTGCAGGCGGTTCTCCGCCTCGTCCCAGACGACGCTCTGCGGACCGTCGATCACCTCGGAGTCGACCTCGTAGCCGCGATCGGCCGGCAGGCAGTGGATGAAGATCGCCTCGGGATCTGCGAGCGCCATGGTCGCGGCGGTCACCTTGTAACCGCCGAGGTCGCGCAGGCGCTGGGCCTTCTCCTCCTCCTTGCCCATCGACACCCAGGTGTCGGTGACGATCACGTCGGCCCCGCGTGCGGCCTCCTCCGGATCCGTGAGCAGCGTCAGCGAGCCTCCGGTCTCGGCAGCGCGTCGGTGCGCGTCGGCGACGACATCGGGACGCGGCGCATACGCGTCGGGCGACGCCACCCGCACATGCATGCCCGCGGTGACGCCGGCCAGCACGTAGGAGTGCGCCATGTTGCTGCGTCCGTCGCCGAAGAACGAGAGCGTGAGGCCCTTCAGGTCGCCCTTGTGCTCGCGGATCGTGAGCAGATCGGCGAGCAGCTGGCAGGGGTGGAAGTCGTCGGAAAGCGCGTTGATGACCGGCACGCGCGTGCCGGCGGCCATCTCCTCCAGGCCCTGCTGCGCGTAGGTGCGCCACACGATCGCGGCGACCTGGCGCTCCAGCACGCGAGCGGTGTCGGCGGGGGTCTCCTTGCCGCCGAGCTGGCTGTTCGCCGTCGAGATGATCAGCGGGGATCCGCCCAGATCCGCGATCCCGACCGCGAACGAGACGCGGGTGCGGGTGGAGGACTTGTCGAAGATCACGGCGACGGTCTGGGGACCCGCGAGGGTCTTGTCGGCCCAGCGGTCCTTCTTGAGCTCGAGCGCGAGATCGAGGATCTCGGTCTGCTCGGCGGTGGTCAGATCGTCGTCGCGCAGCAGGTGGCGGGTCATGCCGTGGTCTCCGTGAGAGCGGTGGCCGCGACCTCGGCGAGGGCGGCGGTGAACAGGTCGGTGAACTCGGCGATCTCGGCGTCGCCGATGGTGAGCGCGGGCGCGATCCGCACCGAGGACGGGTTCGCGGCGTTGACGATGAGGCCGAGACGCTGCGCCGCGGCGACCACGTCGCCGGCGACCGGGGCGGCGAGGGCGACGCCGATGAGCAGGCCGCGTCCGCGCACGCCGGTGACCAGCGGGGAGCCGATCCCCTCGATCGCCGCGCGCACCTGGGCGCCGCGCTCCCGCGCGTTCTGCACGAGGCCGGCGTGCTCGATCTCCTCGAGCACGGCGTTGCTCACGGCCGTCGCGAGCGGGTTGCCGCCGAACGTGGAGCCGTGCGAGCCCGGCTGCAGCAGCGCCGCGGCCTCGCCGAAGGCGACGAGCGCCCCGATCGGGAAGCCGCCGCCGATGCCCTTGGCCAGCGTGATCGCGTCGGGCAGGATCCCGTCGTGCTGGAACGCGAACCAGTCGCCGGTGCGGCCGGCTCCGGTCTGGATCTCGTCCACGATGAGCAGCGCGCCGTGCTTCGTGGTGAGTTCCCGGGCCGCCCGGAGGTACCCCTCCGGCAGCTCGAGCACGCCGGCCTCGCCCTGGATGGGCTCTACGAACAGGGCCGCGACGCGGTCGTCCATCGCCGCCTCCAGCGCCTCGATGGTCGCGGGGATATGCTCCACGCCCCCGGGCAGCGGCTGGAACGGGTCCCGCATCGACGCCTTCGCGGTCAGCGCGAGCGCACCGATCGTGCGGCCGTGGAACGCGTTGTCGAGCGACAGGATCCGCGGGCGCTCGGATCCGCCGTGCAGGCGCGCCAGCTTGAACGCGGCCTCGTTGGCCTCGGTCCCGGAGTTGCCGAAGAAGACCCGGCCCGGCTCGCCCGTGCCGGCGAGACGCTTCAGGCGCGCGGCGAGCTCCAGCTGGGGCGGCGTGGCGAAGTAGTTCGAGACGTGCGCGAGCGTGCCGGCCTGGCGGGTCACGGCCTCGACGAACACCGGGTGCGCGTGACCGAGCGCGGTGACGGCGATCCCCGCGAGGAAGTCGAGGTAGCGTCGCCCCTCGCCGTCCCACAGGTGGGATCCCTCGCCGCGGACGAGCAGCTCGAACCGCGGGCCCGCGTTCAAGATCAGGTCGCGATCGGCGCTCAGCTGCCAGGCCTGCGCAGCCGCTGACGTGTCGTGGGGCGACGTCATCCCGCCACCACCTCCGTTCCGATTCCCTTGCTGGTGAAAAGCTCGACGAGCACCGAGTGCGGCACCCGTCCGTCGATGATGGCCGCCGCGTGCACGCCCGATTCCACGGCCTCCAGGCACGCGGTCATCTTCGGGATCATCCCCGATTCGAGGGACGGCAGCAGCTGTCGCAGCTCGCCGGTGGTGAGGTGCGAGACCAGCGAGTCGCGATTCGGCCAGTCCGCGTACAGGCCCGCGACGTCGGTGAGGATCACGAGCTTGACCGCCCCGAGCGCCGTCGCCAGCGCCGCGGCCGCGGCGTCCGCGTTCACGTTGAGGGACTGACCGGGGTGGTCGAGGTCCGGCGCGATGCTCGACACGACGGGGATCCGGCCCGCGGAGAGGTGATCGAGCACTGGTGTCGGGTCGACCTGGACCACATCGCCGACGCGCCCCAGATCCACCTCCTCGCCGTCGACGACGATGCCGCGACGGCGGCCGCCGAACAGGCCCGCGTCCTCGCCGCTGAGCCCGGTGGCGATCGGTCCGTGGCTGTTGATCTTCGCGACGAGCTGCGGGTTGATGTGCCCGGTGAGCACCATCCGCACGACGCTGATCGCCTCGGTGGACGTGACGCGGTAGCCGCCCTTGAACTCGCTCGGGATCGCCAGGCGGTCGAGCATGTTCGAGATCTGCGGACCGCCGCCGTGCACGACGACCGGCTGCACGCCGACGTACCGCAGGTAGGCGATGTCCTGGGCGAAGGCCTCCTGCAGCTCGTCCGAGATCATGGCGTTGCCGCCGTACTTGACCACGACGATCTGATCCCGGAACTTCTTCAGCCAGGGCAGGGATTCGATGAGGGTCTGCGCCTTGAGCGCAGCCTCCTCCGGGGCGGTGTCCTGAAGGTCGCTCATGAGGAATAGGCGCTGTTCTCGTGCACGTAGTCGTGGGTCAGGTCGTTGGTGCGGATCGTCGCCGCCGCGTCGCCGACCTTCAGGTCGATCAGCACGTGGGTGGTGCGCGGGGTCAGGTCGACCTCCTCGCGGGGGCGGTCGGGGCCGCCGGCGGTGCACACGCGCACGCCGTTCATCCACACGTCGACGTCGTACGGGTCGAACGCGGCCTGGGTGGTGCCGATCGCGGCGAGCACGCGGCCCCAGTTCGGGTCGTTCCCGAAGATGGCGGCCTTGAACAGGTTGTTTCGTGCGACGGAGCGGCCGACCTCGACGGCGTCCTGATCGCTCTGCGCGTGCACCACCTCGATCGAGATGGCGTGGCTCGCGCCCTCGGCGTCGTCCTGGAGCTGGCGAGCCAGGTCGTCGCAGACCTCGCGCAGCGCCGCGGCGAACGTGTCGGGATCCGGGCGGATCCCGCTCGCGCCGTTGGCCAGCAGCGTGACCTGGTCGTTCGTCGACATGCAGCCGTCGGAGTCGAGCCGATCGAAGGTCGTGCCGGTCGCCCCCTTCAGCAGGGCGTGCGCCTCCGGCGCGTCCAGGTCGGCGTCGGTCGTGAGCACGACCAGCATCGTGGCCAGGCCCGGGGCGAGCATGCCCGCGCCCTTCGCCATGCCGCCGATCGTCCAGCCGTCGCGGCTGACGACCGCGGTCTTGGCGACCGTGTCGGTGGTCATGATCGCCTCGGCGGCGGACGGGCCGCCGTCGGCGCTGAGCTGCGCCACACCGGCCTCCACCCCGGCGAGCACCTTGCTGCGGAACACCTCGTCACCGCTGCCGATGAGCCCGGTCGAGCAGACCACCACGTCGCCGGCGCTCACACCGAGCAGCTCTGCCGCGCGCTCGGCCGTGAGGTGGCTGGTCTGGAAGCCGAACGCGCCGGTGAAGCAGTTCGCACCGCCGGAGTTCAGCACGACCGCCTCGACGAAGCCGTCCTTGACGACCTCCTGCGACCAGATGATCGGATTCGCCTTGGCGCGGTTGCTGGTGAACACCGCCGTGCCCACCTTGCGCGGACCGCGGTTCACCACCACGGCGACGTCGGGCTTTCCGGTGGACTTGAGGCCCGCAGCGACGCCGGCCGCCTCGAATCCCTGGGGTGCGGTCACGCTCATGGGGCGACTCCGTTGATGCTGAGCGCCGTGGTCTCGGCGAGACCGAGCGCGATGTTCATGGACTGGATGGCCGCTCCCGCGGTGCCCTTCACGAGGTTGTCGACGGCGGTCACCACGACGACGCGGTTCGCCGCGCGGTCGATCGCGAGCCCCATCAGGGCGGTGTTGGCTCCGAGCACGTCGGCGGTGCGCGGCACGGATCCCTCCGGCAGCAGCTGCACGAACGTCTCGTCGCCGTACGCGCTCTCCCACGCCTGCCGGATCTGCGCATCGCTGACGCCGGGTGCGATCGGCGCGGTCGAGGTGGCGAGGATGCCGCGCGCCATCGGCACGATGACCGGGGTGAACGAGATCCGGATCCCGTCCGCCTCCACGGTCCCTGAGCTTGTCGAAGGGCCCGACGCGGCCGCGAGCGCCTGTCGGATCTCCGGGATGTGCCGATGCGTGCCGCCGACCGCGTACGGGTTGGCGGATCCGAGGATCTCGCTGCCCAGCAGATGCGTCTTCAGGCTCTTGCCCGCGCCCGAGGGGCCGACGGCGAGCACCGTCACGATGTCGGACGGGTCGATCACGCCGGCCGCGACGCCCGGTGCGAGGCTCAGGCTCACCGTCGACGCGTTGCATCCGGGGGCTGCGATGCGGGTGGCGCCGCGGAGGTGCTCGCGCTGCTTGACGCCGTCCACGAGAAGCTCCGGAACGCCGTAGGCCCACGGCTCGTGGAACGCACCGCCGTAGAAGGCGTCCCAGGCGGCCTGCGACGTGAGCCGGTGGTCGGCGCCCGCGTCGATGACGAGCGGGACGTCGCCGAGCGCGTCGGTGTACTGCCCGGACTGGCCGTGCGGCAGGGCGAGGAAGACGATGTCGTGACCGGCGAGGATCTCGGGGGTCGTCTCCTGCAGAGTGAGGTGCGCCAGGGAGCGCAGGTGCGGCTGGTGCTCGGAGAGCTTCTGTCCGGCGTTCGAGTGCGCGGTGACGGTGCGGATCTCGATGTCGGGATGGTTCGCGAGCAGGCGAAGGATCTCGCCGCCCGCATAACCGGATGCGCCGGAGACGGCGACGGAATACGTCATGCTTCCACCTTAACGGTCGGGTCTGCCGGTGACGCGCTTGAAGACGGCGCGCGGCAGGAGTGCGATGCAGGGCCGGAGGCGGCGACACCGGCACTCGACCGCGTGCGACGCGGGAGCGCGGGGTCGCCTAGAGTCGGCGGTCGCCCGAACGGCGTCGACGCACCACGACAGCACCCTGGCGGGTGGTCGCGAGCGGAGCCGGAAGCATGCCGCGACGATATCGCGGGGTGACGCTCCCGACCAAATCGAGGGCGTCACCCCGCCTGACATCGTCGCTCAGAGCGCAGCCGCGGCGAAGAACGCCCTCTCGTGCTCCGCCGAGCGCGCGAACGCGATCCGCATCCGCTCGCGGGTGGCGGGATCCGCGCCCGCCGCGCGCGCGGTCACGAAGCGGATCGCGTCCTCGGTGGCCGCCGCGAATCCGGGATCCGCGTACTCCTCGATCCAGCGAGCGAACGGATGCGACGGATCCCCGCCGGCCGCCGCGTGCAGCCGCGCACCCACGTCGGCGTAGATCCAGTAGCACGGCAGCAGCGCCGCGATGAGCACCCCGTAGTCCCCGTCGAAGGCGGCGCCGCGCAGATGATCGAGGTAGGCGACGGTGGCCGGCGCCGGGTCGGGCGGCGCGGCCGCCGCGCTCGTCGCGAGCCGGTGGTCGTGCAGCTGCAGCTCGACGACGATGCACTGCTGCGCGGACCGCGCCCAGAACGCCTGCTCGGCGGCCGTCGGCGCGAGCCGCGACGCCTCGGCGAGCGTCCGTGCGTACTCATGCAGGTAGAGCGCGTCCTGCGCCAGGTACCAGCGGAAGGCGTCCTCGGGCAGCGAGCCGTCGGCGAGCCGTCGCAGGAACGGCAGCTCGTCGATGGCGCGGCGCACCGGGGCGATCGACTCCCACCAGTCCTGGGCGATGGTCTCGGGCTCTGGCGCCGTGCGGAGCCCGCCGCGGGCCCACATCCCGGCGAAGTGGTGCGCCGGGCCGTGGCCGGAGCCGACCTGCAGTGCGTCGCCGGCGGCGATCGACTCGCGCAGCCACGCCCGGGCCTCGGCGACCGCGTCGCGCCAGTCCGCATCCGCGGCGCGGCGCGTGGCCAGGGCGGCGGACAGCGAGCACCCGGTGCCGTGGGTGGCTGTGGTCCGGATGCGCGCGCCGGAGAAGCTGCGCACGACGCCGGATCCATCCACGAGCGCGTCCGGCGTCTCCTCGCCGCCGAGATGCCCGCCTTTGGCGAGCACGAGCGCCCCGGTCGCCGCGGAGAGCCGCTGCGCCTGCCTCAGCGCCGAGTCCCAGTCCGTCGCCGTGGGCTCGCCGAGGAGCGCGGCGAGCTCCGGGAGGTTCGGCGTGAGCAGGTCGGCGAGCGGGAGCAGTGCCCGCAGCGCCCGCTCCGCGTCGGCGTCCAGCAGGCGGTCACCGCTCGTCGCGACCATGACGGGATCGAGGACGACGGTCGGCGGGCGGTGCGCGCGCAACCACGAGCCGACCTCGGCGATGACCTCCGTTCCGGCGAGCATGCCGATCTTGACCGCGTCCACGCGCACATCCGCGACGATCGCGTCCAGCTGGGCGCGGAGGAACTCGGCCGGCGGCACGTGCACGCCGGTGACCCCGCGGGTGTTCTGCGCGGTCAGCGCCGTGATCGCCGCCATGCCGTAGCCGCCGTTCGCAGCGATGGCCTTGAGGTCGGCCTGGATCCCCGCACCGCCGGAGGGATCGCTGCCGGCGATGGAGAGCACCCGCGGCACCCCGCCCGCGCCCCAGGCCCGCAGGAAGGCGCGCGCCGCGGCCTGCGGATCCGGCGCCGCGCACAACGCGGACACCACGGCGACGCCCGCAGCGCCGGCGGCGCGGAGCGCGGGCACGTCCTCGGCGACGATCCCGCCGATCGCGACGCAGGGCAGCGGGCTCTGCGCCGCGAACGCCGCGAACCCGGACACGCCCAGCGGCGCGGGGTGGTCGGCCTTGGTGGTGGTCGGGCGGATCACGCCCACACCGAGGTAGTCCACGGTGCCGGGCGGGAGCGCGCGCACGGCGTCGAGGTGCTCCGGGCGGTTCGCGGTGAGACCCACGATCGCGTCGGGTCCGAGCACCGCCCGCGCCACCAGGGGCGAGGCATCGGACTGGCCGAGGTGGACGCCGTCCACGCGGGCGCCGCGGCGGCGCGCCTCGACGACCGCATCCAGACGGTCGTCGACCACCAGGAGCGCCCGTCCGGCGATCACCGCGGACAGCTCCACGAGCTGAGCCACGGTGGACGCATCGTCGGCGTCCTTGTCGCGCAGCTGCACGATCCTGACACCGCCGGACACCGCCGCATCCACGACCGCGGCGACACTCCGTGGGCCGCTCAGCCGCGCATCCGTGACGAGGTACAGGGCGAGGTCGTCCGTCGTCAGCCGCGCCCGGCCGGCAGACGTGCCCGAAGGGGTCGCGGTGCGGTCGGCCGGGACCACGTCCGCGAGGGTCATGCCACCGCCTCCGTAGCCGGGACGGAGCCAGCCGGGACGGAGCCGGCCGGGACGGGGCGGGCTTCCACGCGGGCGCGCGCGGCGATGCGACCCGGATCGAGCGCCGCGAGCGCATCGAGCAGCTCGACGGCGAAGGATCCGGGGCCCGCGGCCCGCGCTGCCGCGTCCTCCGCGGCGAGGGTGTACACGAGCGTGGCGGCCGCGGACGCCACCAGGGGGCGGTCGCCGGTGCGCCGAGCGGCGCCGAGGAACGCCGCCATCACCGCGCCGAGGGCGCACCCCCCTCCGGTGACGCGGGTGAGCAGCGCATCGCCGTGGGCGACGCGGATCTCGGTGCCGGCGTCGACGACCAGGTCCACGGGGCCGGAGACGGCGACCGCTCCCCCGGTCGTCCGGGCGAGTTCCCGGGCGGCGTCGGCCGCCTCCTCCGTGCCGTCCAGCGCGTCCACCCCGCGGCCGCCGGCCGAGCGGCCGGCGAGGGCGAGGATCTCCGAGGCGTTGCCGCGGATGACGGTCGGACGCAGCGCGAGCAGGTCCTGCGCCAGCGCGGTGCGCACGGGCAGCGCGCCGACGGCCACGGGGTCGAGCACCCAGGGCGTCCCTGCCGTGCGCGCTCCCCCGACGGCCTCGAGGCTCGCCGAGCGCTGCTCGGGTGTCGGCGTGCCGAGGTTCACCAGGAGTCCCGACGCGATGCCCGCGAACATGCCGGCCTCGCCGGTGATGTCCACCATGGCCGGCGCTGCGCCGAGCGCGAGCAGCACGTTCGCGGTGAAGCCCGTCACCACCGCGTTCGTGATGCACTGCACGAGCGGCGGCTCCGCGCGCAGCTCCTCGAGAAGCCCCGCAGCGGACTCCGCCACGGATTCGGACGACGATTCCAGACGCGCGTTCATCGCGACATCCCTTCGCTAGTACGACCTAGATCAGGTTCGACGGGTGTGATCTCAGCCGCGGATGCGGCACCCCGTGTCACTGCCGGCCAGTCTAGCCAGACGCTGGGCCACGGGCGCCCGGCCCGCGACCGGCTCAGTCGAGCGAGGACCGCCGCACGGGCGGACGGCCACGGAGTGCGCCGGACCAGAGCGCGGCGGCCGCCCAGCACGCGATCAGCACGGCGGTCAGGACGACGCCGAGCGCGTTCAGGTCCAGGTCGGCGAGCGCTCGCGCGAGGCCCTGCTGCGGCAGGCTCCGCACCGCGACGCCCGCGAGCTCGGCGACGCCGATCACGAGCGCCACGACGATCGACGCCCCCGTGACCAGCACGTCGTAGCGCCGCCCGGCGCCCTCGCGTCCCGTGGCGCGCCAGGAGTACGCGCGCCGCGACATCGCGCCCTGCGCCGAGTCCAGCAGCGACATGCCCGCGGCGAACAGCACCGGCAGGAGGAGGACCGTCCACCACGGCACGGCGCGCGAGGCGGCGGTCCCCGCGAGCGCGAGCAGGCCGATCTCCGTGGCCGTGTCGAAGCCCAGTCCGAACAGCAGGCCGACGACGTACATCCGCGACGGCCGGTCGATCACGGCGCTGAGCCGGCCCAGCAGCGCCCAGGCCGGACCACCGTGCGGGTGCCCGCTGCCCGCCCTGCGGCGGTGGCGCAGCGCGAGGAGGTTCGCCACCGCGATGACGACCAGGAACACGCCCGACACCACCGGCCCGATGACGCCCGTCCAGACCTGCAGCGGCGAATCCGGATCCTCCAGGCTCGTCGTGAGCGCGCCCACCCCGAGCGCCAGCAGCACGCAGAGGGCGGCGACGACCGTGGCGTGACCGAGGGAGAACCACAGCCCGACGCCACGCGCGGGGCGGTTCCGTGCGAGCAGCTGGCGCGTCGTGTTGTCGATCGCGGCGATGTGGTCGGCGTCGAAGGCGTGACGGAGCCCGAGCAGGTACGCCGTGACGCCGAGCCCGGCGATGAGCGGCGACGGTGCGGACAGCAGCAGCCCACCCCATCCGAGGACGTGCAGCGCGCCCACGATGTACCCGGTCGCGCTATGCCTCATGGAGCAACTCCTCCCGCAGCGCCGCCCATCCGGGGGTGAGATCGCCGAGATGCGCGGCGTCGACGATCGCCCGGACGACGATCCCCCCTCGCTCGGGATGGAGGACGGTCATCCCGTCCGTGCGCCACGCGCTCGTGTCGCCCGCGGGCTCGCGGCCGATCAGCACCACGCTGTCGAGCACGCGATCGGATCCGAGGACGCCGGGGATCGGCTCCCGACCCTCCAGGTCGAGGTGCTCGATCAGGGCGGGGGCGCCGTCGACCGCGATCCGCGTGCGCGCTCTGATCGCACCGCCCTGCTCCCCCGACCTTCCCAGGACGAGTGTCTCGCGCAGCAGCAGCGCCGCGTCCTCGCCGAGTTCCGCTACCGTGCTTCGGTCGACATCGGCGCCGTCCGCGACCACGAACGGCAGGCCGTGCCACGTGCAGATCCCGCGGTCGCCGACGTCGATGCGCGACGACCACCAGGCGCGCTCGCCGTGGCCGTCGTAGGCAACGGTGCCGCCGATGTCCTCCAGCTCGAGGGTGCAGTCCGCGTCGACGGAGATGCGCAGATCGACGGCGTCGCCGCCGAGCAGGAGCGCGCCCGCCGCGATCAGCCCGACGCGGGCGTACCGCGGCCGGCGTTCCAGGATGCGCGCGGCGATCGCGCCGGAGCGCAGCAGCACACGGGCGCGATCGGCGCCCGCCGCGACCTGGACGACCGTGGTCGATGGACCGGCAGGATCCGTCACCGCGATTCCGCGTGCGCGTGGACGTGCTCCGCGCCGCCGTCGTCGTGGCTGTGCAGGTAGCCGCCGGCCTCGCTGTCGTCCGCATGGAAGTGCGGCGCCATCGGGCCCGGATCCTGCGGCTCGTGCTCGCCGGAGCGATGGGCGGCGAGCATGTCCAGGATCCAGCTCTTCAGGCGCGCCACGGAGTCGGGGTCGGTGCGGGACAGGGCGAGCACCTCCCGGCCGTCCCGGGCATCCGAGGCGTCCTGCACCATCTGCGCCACGTCGACGCCGACGTAGGGGGCGAGATCGGTCTTGTTCACCACGAGCAGGTCCGCGCGCGCGATCCCCGGCCCTCCCTTGCGCGCGACGTCCCCTCCGCCGGCGACGTCGAGCACGAAGATCTGGGCGTCCACGAGCGCCGGCGAGAAGGTCGCCGTCAGGTTGTCGCCGCCGGACTCGATGATGACGACGTCGAGGGGTGCGAAGTCGCGCTCGACGTCCTCGACCGCGAGCAGATTCGCGGTCACGTCGTCGCGGATCGCCGTGTGCGGGCAGGCACCCGTCTCCACGGCGCGGATCCGCTCCGGATCCAGCACGCCGGCGGAGCGGAGGAAACGAGCGTCCTCGTCCGTGTAGATGTCGTTCGTGATCACACCGAGCGCGATCTCGCCGGCGAGGGCGCGGCACGCCGTCGCGATGAGGGTCGACTTGCCGACCCCGACGGGGCCGGCGATGCCGAGGCGGAGGGCGCGGGGAGCGGGAGAATCAGGCACGGAACAACCTCCGGTTCGTGAGGGCATGGGCTTCGGCCCACCCCTCGGAGTGAGGGGCGCTGCCGGCGGGGATGCCGGCGGGATCGGTCAGTGCGGCGATCTCGTCGACGAGCTCCTCGACGGCGGCGCACGCGGCGAGGACCCAGCCGACGGGTACGGCGGGATCAGCGGGGGCGAGTTTCAGCAGGGCGGCCGCGGCGGTCTGGGCGTCCTCGTAGACGAAGACGCGGACCAGGTCCTCCGGATCCATGTCCGTCACGGCGGCGATCGCGCCGATGACCACCGGCCGCGGCGGAGCCGCCAGCGCGGAGCAGGCCTGCACTGCCTGGGCATCGGGCCAGAGCCGCCCGGCCAGGCGGAGGACGCCGCGCCCGAGGAGCCGGGACGCCTCGCGCTGTGCGGCGCTCGGGGTGCGCGCCGCCCAGTGCGCGACCACGTCGTCGAGCGCGGCCGACGACGGCGCTTCGCGCAGCCGGTACCGCGCGACCACCGCGGTGCCCGCTTCGACGAGGCTCGTGGTCCGCGCGCGCCCGACGAGGTACGCCGGCACGTCGGCCGCAGGCATGCCCGCCAGGAGCGCGGGCTCGAGACCGGCCGAGTGCGCGTGGCCGCCGGACGGCAGCCGGCCGTCGGCGAGCAGCATCGCCACGGTCAGCGACGCGGGTCGCGTCGAGGTGAATGCTGGAGCGGTCATGATCAGAACATCGTGTACAGCTGGGCGAGCGGGAGCCGGTCCGCGGGGGCCGGGACCACGTTCTCGCCGTCGATCGAGATCGCGAAGGTGTCGGGGCGGATGTCGATGCGCGGCAGGGCGTCGTTGTTCTTCAGGTCCGCCTTCGTGACGGCCCGCGTGCTGCGCACGGCCGCGAGCCGGCGGCGCAGGCCGAGCCGCTCCGGGAGGCCGTCGGCGAGCGCGGCGGGCGAGACGAACGTCAGCGAGAGGTCGGCGCCGATCGCATCGAGGAACGCCGGGCGCATCAGCACGGGCTGCGGCGTCGGAATCGACGCGTTCGGGTCGCCGAGTGCACCCCACACCAGGCCGCCGCCCTTGATCACGACCTCCGGACGCACGCCGAAGAACCGCGGATCCCACAGCACCAGGTCGGCGAGCTTGCCGGGCTCGACGGATCCGACCTCATGATCGATGCCCTGGCCGATGGCCGGGTTGATCGTGTACTTGGCGACGTACCGCCTGGCGCGCTCGTTGTCGGCCGGCAGGTCCTCGCTGAGCCGGCCGCGACGGTGCTTCATGACGTGGGCGACCTGCCAGGTGCGGGTGATCACCTCGCCGATCCGCCCCATCGCCTGCGCATCGGAGGAGGTCACCGAGAGCGCCCCCATGTCGTGCAGGATGTCCTCGGCGGCGATCGTGGTGGCCCGGATCCGGGACTCCGCGAAAGCCAGATCCTCCGGCACGGCCGGGTTGAGGTGGTGGCAGACCATGAGCATGTCGAGGTGCTCGGCCACGGTGTTCACGGTGTGCGGCAGCGTCGGATTGGTCGAGCCCGGGATGACGTTCGGCAGCGAGGCGATCGCGAGGATGTCCGGGGCGTGGCCGCCGCCGGCGCCCTCGACGTGGAACGCGTGGATGCCGCGCCCGCCGATCGCCTCGATGGTGGACTGCACGTAGCCGGTCTCGTTGAGCGAGTCGGAGTGCAGCGCCACTTGCAGGCCCCACTCCTCCGCGGCCGTCAGTGCGGCGTCGATGGCCGCGGGCGTCGCACCCCAGTCCTCGTGGATCTTGTAGCCCGCGGCGCCGGCGAGCGCCTGCTCGCGCAGCGCGCCCTGCGAGATCGTGCTGCCCTTGCCGAGCAGCAGCACGTTGACCGGGAAGCGGTCCAGAGCTCGGTGCATCGTCTCGAGGTGCCACGCGCCGGGTGTCACGGTGGTCGCCTTGGACCCCTCGGAGGGGCCGGTGCCGCCGCCGACGATCGTGGTGATCCCGGCCGCCAGCGCTTCGTGGATCTGCGAGGGCGAGAGCAGGTGCACGTGCGAGTCGATCCCGCCGGCGGTGAGGATCCGGCCCTCACCGGAGATCACGTCGGTGGACGGGCCGATCACCAGTTCCGGGTGCACGCCGTCGGCGATGTCCGGGTTGCCGGCGCGCCCCAGGGCGACGATCCGGCCGTCGCGCAGTCCGACGTCGGCGCGCACGACGCCCCACCAGTCGAACACGATCGCGTTCGTGATGACGGTGTCCAGCGCGCCCTCGGCCCTGGTCGCGGCCGACTGCGCCATGGACTCGCGGATCGACTTGCCGCCGCCGAACACGGCCTCCTCGCCGCCGACGGTGAGATCCCGCTCGATCTCGATCCACAGATCCGTGTCGCCGAGGCGCACCTGATCGCCGGCGGTGGGGCCGTAGATCGACGCGTAGCGCTCCCTGTCCAGACGCATCAGGCGCCCCTCTCCGGCTCGGCGACGAGCACGCCGCGCTGCGTGTTGCCGCGCTGCAGCCCCGGCACCCGGCGCGCTCCGGCGATCGAGACGACGGGCAGCTCTCGGGAGGCCCCCGGCTCGAACCGCTGCGACGTGCCGGACGGGATGCCCAGCCGGAAGCCGTAGGCCGCTGCGCGGTCGAAGGAGAGCGCGGTGTTGACGTCGGGCAGGTGCACGTGGGAGCCGACCTGGATCGGTCGGTCGCCGGTGTTCAGGAACACCAGGGTGCGCGTCTCGTCGGCGGAGTCGCGCACGTTGAGCTCGACGGATCCCGGGCGGATCCGGTACGCCCCCGGTGCCTCGCCCTGCCCGGCCGGCGCGTCCGCCGCGGCGTCGGCCCCAGGCGCCTCCTGGATCGGGTGGTGCACCGTCACGAGCTTGCGCCCGTCCGGGAACGTGGCCTCGACCTGCACGTCGTGCAGCATCGCGGCGACCCCGGGCAGCACGTCGTCGACGGTCAGCACCTCGCGCCCCTGCTGCATGAGGTCCTCGACGAGCGCGCCCTCGCGTGCCCGCTCGATCACCCAGGTGCTGAGCAGCGCCACCGTCTCCGGGTGGTTCAGCCGCACCCCGCGCGCGTGGCGGTCTCGTGCCACCATGCCCGCGACGGCCAGCAGGAGCTTCTCGGTCTCGGCCGGACTGACGTGCATGCAGGGCCTCCGATGTCAGGGAACATCGAGACTCTAAGCCCCCCAGGGTGTCCGATCGAGGTCGAATGTGTTTCGGCCGCGTTACGGATCCCTGGAGGCTGCGCTCAGTCGCGGATGTGCGCCCCGAACCTCTCGGCCGCCACGGCGACACCGGCGAGCTTCGCCTCCGTCGCCTCCGCGGCGGTGAGGGTGCGGTCGTCGGCCCGGAAGCGGAGCGCGAAGGTGAGGCTCTTGGATCCGGCGGGCACGCCGTCGCCGCGGTAGTCGTCGACGAGCCGGACGGATTCCAGCAGCGCACCGGCGCCCTCGGCCAGGGCGGAGCGGACGTCGGCCGCGGCGACGCCTGCGTCGAGCACGAGCGACACGTCCTGGGTGGCGGCGGGATAGGTCGACAGCGAGGCCGCGACCACGCGCTCCCCGGACATGCCGAGGACGCCGTCGAGGTCGAGCTCGAGGACGACCGCACGGCCCGGCAGATCCGCATCGGCGGACACCTGCGGGTGCAGCTCGCCGACGTAGCCGACCTCGGTCGTCGAGCCCGTCGAGGCGTCGCGCACCTGCAGCACGCCGGTGCGACCCGGGTGCAGCGCGGCGCGGGTGCCCTGCACCACGTCGATCTCGACGCCCGCGGCGTCGGCGATCACGCGCACCGCGTCGAGCGCCTCGCTGAGGCCGTACTCCTCGGCCGCGCGGCCGGGCTGGCGGGGCGTGACGTGACCGGTGAACAGCGCGGCCACGTGACGGGCCTGCGGCGGGATCGACGCGTTGAGCGCGGCGAGCGTCTCGTCCGACGGACGGATTCCGAGCGGCGGGACCTCGTCGGTGCCGTAGACGACGCCCGGCTCGGGCAGGAACACCACGCCGGTCTCGAAGATCGCGAGATCCACCAGCCCGCGCGCGATGTTGCGGTGCGCGATCTGGAGCAGGCCCGGGATCAGCGAGCGGCGCAGGTAGGGAGCCTGCCCGTCGAGCGGGTTCGCCAGGCGCACGCCGGGAAGGCTCTCCCCGGAGGCGGAGCCGTGCAGGTCGTTCTGGTCCTGCGTGGTGAACGGGAACGACGGGGTCTCCACGAGACCCGCCGCCGCGAGCGCGTTCGCGACGCGCCGGCGTCCCTGCTGCAGCTCGGTGAGGCCGCGCCCGGAGGGCGGGGTCGGCAGCACGGACGGGATGCGGTCCAGCCCGTGGATGCGGGCGACCTCCTCGGCGAGCGTCCACTTGTCGCTGAGATCGGGGCGCCAGCTCGGGCGGATCACGTTCCAGCCACCGTCGACGGCGGTGACCTCGGCGCCGATGGTCTCGAGCGCACCCGTGACCTCGTCGTCGGTGTAGTCCACGCCGATGAGGCCCTGCACGAAGCCGGCGGGGAGGTCGATGCCCTCGAGGAGCACCTCGGCGTAGAGCGCGCCGCCCTCGTCGGTGAGCGTGCCCCCGGCGAGCTCCACCATCAGGTCGGCGACACGGCGCGCCGCGGCGAACGGGATGAGCGGATCCACCCCGCGCTCGAAGCGCTTGGACGCCTCGCTGGGCAGCTTGTGCCGGCGGGCGGTGCGCGCGATCGTGATCGGATCGAACGTCGCCGCCTCGATGAGCACGTTGCGCGTGGTGCCGCTCATCTCGGTGGTGCCGCCGCCCATGACGCCGGCGAGGCCGATCGGACCCGAGCCGTCGGTGATGAGCAGGTCCTCAGGGTCGAGCGTGCGCTTCTGCCCGTCGAGGGTGACCATGCTCTCCCCCGGGGCGGCACGGCGCACCACGATGCCGCCGTCGAGCTTGTCGAGGTCGTAGCCGTGGATCGGGTTGCCGAGCTCGAGCATCACGTAGTTCGTGATGTCGATGAGGATGCCGAGCGAGCGCATGCCCGCGAGCGTGAGGCGCGCGACCATCCACGGCGGCGTCGGGCGGGACGGGTCCACGCCGCGCACCACGCGCGTGACGAACTCGCTCGCGCCCACCACGCCGCGGATGGGCGCCGTGTCCTCGACGACGGCCGTGAAGCCGGTGCCGGGCTGCAGGTCGGCGAAGTCGCGCTCTGCCGGGTCGCGGAAGGCCGCGCCTGTCGCGTGTGCGTACTCGCGGGCCACGCCGCGGATCGAGAACGCGTAGCCGCGGTCGGGCGTGACGTTGATGTCGACCGCGACGTCGTCGAGGCCGAGCAGCGCGATCGCGTCGGCGCCGACGGGGGCGTCGATGCCGAGCTCGGCGAGGATCAGGATCCCGTTGTGCTCGTCGCCGAGGCCCAGCTCGCGAGCCGAGGCGATCATGCCGTCCGAGACGTGCCCGTAGGTCTTGCGCGCGGCGATCGGGAACGGCCCGGGCAGCACGGCGCCGGGGAGGGTCACGACGACCTTGTCCCCCACGGCGAAGTTGTGCGCGCCGCAGACGATGCCGCGCACGCCGCCGTTGGCCTCACCCACGTCGACCTGGCACCAGCGGATGGTCTTGCCGTTGGACTGCGGCTCCTCCTCGAAGGAGACCACCTGACCGACCACGACCGGCCCCGAGATGTCGAAGCCGATGAGCTCCTCCTCCTCGAAGCCGACCGAGACGAGCGCCGCGAAGACGTCGTCCGGCGTCACCGCATCGGCGACATCCACATACTCACGCAGCCACGAAAGCGGGACGCGCATCACACCACCATCCCGAACTGCTCGCTGAAACGGACATCGCCCTCGGCCATGTCGCGCATGTCCTGCACGTCGCTGCGGAACATGAGCGCGCGCTCGACGCCCATGCCGAACGCGAAGCCGCTGTACACGTCGGGGTCGATCCCGGCCGCGCGCAGCACGTTCGGGTTGACCATGCCGCAGCCGCCCCACTCGATCCAGCGCGCACCGCCCTTGAAGGTCGGGTGCCACAGGTCGAGCTCGGCGGACGGCTCGGTGAACGGGAAGTAGTTCGTGCGGAAGCGGGTCTTCGCCTCCGGGCCGAAGAGCTGGCGCGCGACATGATCGAGCGTGCCCTTGAGGTGGGCCATCGAGATGCCCTTGTCGACGACGAGGCCTTCGAACTGGGTGAACACCGGCAGGTGCGTGGCGTCGAACTCGTCGGTGCGGTACACGCGTCCCGGGCACAGCACGTAGATCGGCACCTCCCGGTCGAGCATCGAGCGCACCTGCACCGGACTGGTGTGCGTGCGCATGACGAGGTGACGCGAGGCCGGATCCACGTAGAACGTGTCCTGCTCCTGGCGCGCGGGATGGTCGACGTCGAAGTTCAGGGCGTCGAAGTTGAACCACTCGTGCTCGAGCTCCGGGCCCTCCGCGATCTCCCAGCCCATGCCGACGAAGACGTCGCTGATCTGCTCCTGCAGCAGGGTGAGCGGGTGCCGCGCGCCGACGGGGGTGCGCGAGGCGACCGCGGTGATGTCGACGCGCTCCGCCTCGAGCCGCGCGGCGGTCTCGGCCTCGGCGAGCTCCGCCTCCTTCGCGGCGAGAGCCTGGGTGACGCGACCGCGTCCCTGACCGATGAGCTTGCCGAACGCGGCCTTGTGCTCGGGCGCGACCTGGCGCATCGAGGCGTTCAGGACCGCCAGCGGCGACCCCTCGGCGACGTGCGCGGCGCGTGCGGCCTTGAGCTGGGCGGTGTCGGCCGCGGATCCGAGCGCGGCGAGCGCGGCCGCGACGGCGGATTCCACCGCCTCCGGAGTGATGTCAGGGGAAGTCTGTGCGTTGTCGGACACGAGAATCGAGTCTACCGGCGCGCTCAGCCCCCTCTGAGCGCGCCGGAGTCAGTGCAGGCCGCCGGCGTCGGGATGACCGGAGCGCCCCTGCAGGGCGATGACCTCGGTGAGCGTCGACTCGTCGTCCGCCGCGGCGTTGCCACCGTGCCCGTGCTGCACCTTCGGCGAGCGGCGGGTGCGCACCTCGAGCCACTTCGCGACCCCGGAGAGGATCAGGCACATCGAGATGTAGATGACGGCGACGATGAGCCCGGCCTGCAGCAGCGGCCGGCCCGGCTGCGAGCTGAGGTACTTCGCGTAGTAGATGAGCTCGGGGTAGGTGATGATGAACCCGAGCGCGGTGTCCTTGAGCGTCACCACGAGCTGCGCGACGATGACCGGCAGCATCGCCCGGATCGCCTGCGGGAGCAGGATGAACGCCATCACGCCGGACTTGCGCAGGCCGATCGCGTAGCCCGCCTCCTTCTGCCCCTTCGGCAGCGCCTCGACACCGGCGCGCAGCGCCTCGGCGAGCACGGAGCCGTTGTAGAGCACGAGACCGATCACGACCGCGGCATACGCCGACATGCGGAACGTGGATCCGGGGATCGAGTTCACCCCGTAGAAGAAGATCATCATCATGACCAGCACGGGGACCGCGCGCAGCAGCTCGATCACCACGGTGACCGGCACGCGCACCCAGGCATGGTCGGAGAGCCGGCCGATCGCCAGCACAAAGCCGAGCACGATGCTGCCCACGCCCGCCGCGAGGAACGCGCTGACGGTGGCCCACAGGGCCTGCGCCATCCCCTGCCACACGAGCGTGTAGGTGAAGAGGTTCCAGCGGGAGGCGTCGAACTGCCCCGTCACCGCGAAGCGGTACACGATGAAGCCGACGATCGCGAGGACGACCAGCACCGTGACCACGCCGAGGATCCGGTTGCGCAGCACGGCCTTCGGGCCGGGGACGTCGTAGAGAACGGATGCGCCGCTCATCGGACGATCCTCCACTTCTTCTCGAAGTGCCGCTGCACGAGACTCAGCAGCGTCACCAGGATGACGAACACGACGGCCACCCAGAGCAGGATCTCCATCACGGTGCCGGGGCGGTTCGCCGAGTCGGCGACCGTGGCGCGGAGGGCCGCGAGCTCCGCGATGGAGAAGCCGGCGGCCACCGTGGTGTTCTTCAGCAGCGCGATGAACACGCTCATCATCGGCGGCACCACGGAGCGGAACGCCTGCGGCATGACCACGAGCGTCATCACCTGCCCGAACGTGAGGCCGATCGCGCGGGCGGCCTCGGCCTGCCCCACCGGCACCGTGTTGATGCCCGCTCGCAGCACCTCGGCCACATAGGTCGCGGTGTAGATGCCGAGGGCGAGGATGCCCAGCGGCATGAACGGGATCTCCGGGAGGTCGAGCTTCGGGTATCCGAAGACGAAGAAGAAGAACACCAGCGTGAGCGGGGTGTTGCGCACCAGGTTCACGTACACCGTGCCGACGGCGCGAGCGATCGGCACCGGCGACACGCGCATCGCTCCGACGATGGTGCCGAGCACCAGGGCCAGCGCGCCGCCGCCGAGGAACAGCAGGACCGTGTTGAGCGTCGCCTGCCCCCACAGGTCGAGATTGCCCAGGAGTGCGTCCACGCGATCTCTCTTTCGGGTTCGGGTCGGGACGTCCGAGGACGTCGGGAGGGAGGACGCGGCCGGCGGGATCAGTCCCGCCGGCCGCCTTGGATCACTTCTCGACCGCGGGCTGATCGACCTTCATGCCGCTCGCGCCCAGGTTCTTCTCGAAGATCGCCTTCCAGGTGTCCCCTCCGTCGGTGAACATCGTGTCGATGAACGTCTGCAGTGCCGTGTCGCCCTTGGCCAGGCCCACGCCGTACTTCTCCGTCGTGAACGGCTCGCCGACGACCTTGAGCTCGTCCGGATCCTGCGAGGCGTAGCCGATCAGGATGGCCTGGTCCGTGGTGACCGCGTCGACCTGCTTGTTGATGAGCTGCTCCACGCACGCGGAGTACAGGTCGAGGCCGACCGTCTTGGTGTCGGGGAAGTTCGCCTGGATGTTCTGCAGCGGGGTGGACCCGGTCGCCGAGCAGACGGTCTTGCCCTTGAGGTCCTTCTCGCTCTTGATGGTGTCGTCGCTCTTGCGGACGAGCAGGCCCTGGCCGGTGACGAAGTAGGGGCCGGCGAAGTCGATCACGGCCTTGCGCTTGTCGGTGATCGAGTAGGTGCCGACGTAGTAGTCGACGTCGCCGTTGACGATCGCCTGCTCGCGGTTGGCGGACGGGATCGCCTTGAACTCGATCTTGTCCTCGCTGTAGCCGAGCGAGGCGGCGATCCAGCGCGCGATGTCGATGTCGAAGCCGCTGCGCTCGCCCGTGGTCGCGTCCTTGTAGCCGAGGCCCGGCTGGTCCTCCTTGACGCCGACCGTGATCTTGCCGTTCTTGGTGATCCGGTCGAAGGTGGGGCTGCCCTCCAGCTTGACGTCCTTGGCGACCTCGAAGAGCGGCTTGTCACTCGTCGGGGTGACGCCTTCCCCGGTCGCACCGGGGCTGGTGGGGCTGCCGCTGTTGCAGCCGGTGAGGGCGATCAGGGCGACGGCCGCGATGCCGATGCCGGTGAGGATCCGTGACTTTCGCATGTGCTTCTCCTTCAGTGCAGGTGCTGTGGTGCGGGGATCAGGTCAGTGGGTGAGGAGCTTCGACAGGAAGTCCTTCGCGCGGTCCGACTTCGGGTTCGTGAAGAACTCCTCCGGCTCGGCCTCCTCGAGGATCCGCCCGTCCGCCATGAACACGACGCGGTTCGCGGCCTTGCGGGCGAAGCCCATCTCGTGGGTGACGACGATCATCGTCATGCCGCTGGCGGCGAGCTCGACCATGACGTCGAGGACCTCGTTGATCATCTCCGGATCCAGGGCGCTGGTGGGCTCGTCGAAGAGCATCACCTTGGGGTGCATCGCCAGGGCGCGGGCGATCGCCACGCGCTGCTGCTGGCCGCCCGAGAGCTGCGCCGGGAGCTTCGAGGCCTGCTTGGCCACGCCGACGCGCTCGAGCAGCTGCATGGCTTCCTTCTCGGCATCCGCCTTCTTCACGCCGCGCACCTTGATGGGGCCCAGGGTCACGTTCTCGAGGATCGTGAGGTGGGCGAACAGGTTGAAGGACTGGAACACCATGCCCACGTCCGCGCGGAGCTGGGCCAGTCCCTTGCCCTCCGCGGGGAGCTCCTTGCCGTCGATCGTGATCGAGCCGCTGGTGATGGTCTCCAGGCGGTTGATCGTGCGGCAGAGGGTCGACTTGCCGGATCCGGACGGGCCGATGATCACGACCACCTCGCCCTTGTGCACGGTGAGGTCGATGTCGGTCAGGGCCTGGAAGTCGCCGTAGTGCTTCTGCACGTGGTCCACGACGACCAGCGGGGCGCCGACGGAGGCGGAGCGGGATTCGGGCATGTCGGATCTCCGTGAGGACGGGCGGTGCGGATGACACCGCGGGGTGCCGATGACGTTATTGGCTCCGCGGCACCGGGACCAGTGCGCTTGAGGAATCCTTGAGGGTTTCGTCCCCCGGGTTTCCGGGCTGTTTCCGGCAGGCGACGGCGACGTTCCGCCGAGGGTGTGAGCGCGTCAGTCGTGGGTCTCGCGGTAGTACCGCACCGCGCCGGTGTGCAGGGCGATCGGATCGGTGAAGATCGCCTGCCGGCGGTCCAGCAGGGCCGCTGCGGGAGCATCGCGCGCGATGGTGGCGCGCTCGTCGAACAGCACCGCGGTGGCGTCGTGGACGAGTCCCTCCGGGGCGTCTGCGCGGGTGACCAGGTAGTTGGGCACGGTCATGGTCACCGTGGAAGTGCCGGTCCCGTAGGCGCCGATCGGGAAGTCCGCTTGCCGGTAGGCGCCGGCATGGGCGGCGTTGACCGCGTCGACGACGGCCGGCGGGATCGACAGCAGGCGGATCGGCGTGTCCGCGGCGAGCGTGGCGATGCCCGGCGTCGGCAGGCCGCCCACCCAGAAGAAGCCGTCGATCTCCCCCCGGCGCAGGGCCCCGATCGAGGCCTCGAGCCCGAGCTCGGGGTTGCGAATGGACGCCGCATCCACGTCGGCAGCGCCGAGGACGCGCCGCGCGACGAGATCCACGCCGGACCCGCGCGCGCCGAGCGAGACCGCGCGCCCGGCGAGATCCCGGAGGTCGCGCACATCGGATCCCTCCCTGACCACGATGTGCACGTATTCGTCGTACAGCCGCGCGACGGCGACGATCGGGATGGGCTCGGGGAAGGCGCCCGTTCCCGCGACGGCGTCCGCCACGGCGTCGCCCTGGGCGAAC
This sequence comes from Microbacterium sp. 8M, assembly GCF_902506375.1. GTDB lineage: Bacteria > Actinomycetota > Actinomycetes > Actinomycetales > Microbacteriaceae > Microbacterium. Next base: position 1,575,714 of record NZ_LR733284.1, on the reverse strand, counting down.
CCGAGCACGGCCGTGCCGTCGCCGATGCGCTCGAGGTTGTCGACGGATCCGTTCGTGCGCTGCGCCGTGAACCTCGCTCCGAGGTGAGTGCTCAGCACCTGGGCGAACCGCTGCCCGTAGGCGTAGTACACGCCCGTCGCTCCCCCGCCTGCGATCACCTGCGGCTTGTCCGCCCAGCTGCGGTCGGCGGGCGCGCACGCAGCCAGACCCACCGCGCTCAGCAGGCACAGCAGCAGCGCGAGCAGACGCACCGCTCCGCTGCGCGCCGGCCGGACCCGGCCCGCCAGGGCCCTCATCGCGCCCCCACTGCCGGGAGCTCGAGCACGACGCGGAGACCGCCGCCCTCGGCCGCCTCGAGCCGCACACCGGCGTCGACCGTCGCGAGAAGGTCGGTGGCGATCGCGAGCCCCAGCCCCGAACCGGGGACCGAGCGGGTGCGGTCGCTGCGCCAGTACCGGTCGGCGGCGTGTGCGAGCTCCTCCTCGGAGAGACCGGGACCGTGGTCCCGCACGGTCAGCTCGCACCGATCCGCGGCGCGCGCGACGGTCACGTCGATCCGGGTGCCTCGGGGCGAGAACTTCACGGCGTTGTCGATCACCGCGTCCAGCGCGCTCTCGGCGATGGTCTCGTCCGTGGCCGAGAGCACCTGACCGTCGAGACCTGCGCCGTCGACGTGCAGCGCCAGGGCGACGTCGTTCGCCGCGGCGGCGTCGCGCCAGGCCGCGACCCGGCGCTCGGCGAGCGCGACCAGATCGACCGGTGCGCGGGACGGCGCCGGATCCTCGCCGCGCGCGAAGGAGAGCAGGGTGTCCAGGATCCGGGTCATCCGCCGCCCCTCCTCCCTGGTCGCCTCCACCTCGTGCGTCCAGCTGCGGTCCAGGCCCGTGGCGAGCGACTCCACGCGCAGCAGCAGGGCGTTCAAGGGGTTGCGCAGCTCGTGCGAGGCGTTCAGCGCGAACTCCTGCTGGCGTGAGACCACGCGCTCGATCTCCTCCGCCATCCGGTTGAAGAGCAGGATCATGCGGTGCAGCTCGGGCGGGCCGGTGTCGTCGGCGATCCGCGCCTCCATGTCGCCGCGTTCGATCGCCTCCATCGCCTCGTCGACGCGGTGCACGGGTCGCAGCACCCAGCCGGCCAGGCGCACCACCACGAGAAGGCCGATGCCGATCGCCAGCACGCTGACGATCCCGAGCAGGATCCACTGCCGCACGATCTCCGCGCGGGGCGCATCCACGCTCGCCGACATGACCACCGCGCCGATCACGTCGCCGCCGTCGAAGATCGGCTCCACGAGCGACTGCTCGGCGAACTGCCAGGGCAGCAGCACGGGTTCGGGCAGGTCGCTGCGGCGCCCGGAGAGCGCCAACTGCACCTTGTCGGCGGTGTCCTGATCCCACACCTGCGCGTCCGCATCCTGCGGCGACCACGGGCGGCCGGTGCGGTCCACCACGACCACCTGGGTGCCGTACAGCTCGCGGTAGCGGCGGAGCTCGCCGTCCAGCACCTCGGCACTGCCCGACAGCAGCGCCTGGCGCGCGCTGGTCACGAACGTGCCGATGTCGCCGACCTGCTGCGTGTAGAAGGATTGCTGCACGCTGCGCGACGCCGCCCAGCCGTATGCGCCGCCGAGCAGCAGCAGCACGGCGGCGAGCGGCACCAGGAAGACGATGAACAGGCGCTGGCGCACGGTTCAGAGTCCCGTCAGGCGGTATCCGACGCCGCGCACCGTCTCGATGAGCGCGGGGCGACCGATCTTGCGGCGGATCGAGGCGACGTGCACCTCGAGCGAGCGCGCGAAGCTCTGCCAGTCCGTGTTCCACACCTCGCGGATGAGCCGGTCCCGAGGCACCGCCACCCCGGGGTATCGCGCCAGCACGGCGACGATGTCGAACTCCTTGCGCGTAAGCTCCACCGGTTCGCCGTCGACCAGCACCCTGCGCGCGACGAGGTCGATGCGCACTCCGTCGATGTCGATGCCGACCGGGCCGACCTCGCCCGGGATCGCCTGGGCGCGGCGGGTCACCGCCTCGATCCGGGCGAGCAGCTCCTGCACGTCGTACGGCTTCACCAGGAAGTCGTCCGCACCGGCGCGGAGACCGCGGATCCGCTCGTGCACCTGGCTGCGGGCGGTGGCGATGAGGATGGGCACGCCGCTGATCGCTCGGATCCGCCGGCACAGCTCGATCCCGTCGATGTCCGGAAGGCCGAGGTCCAGGATCACCGCCTCGGTGTCGCTGCCCAGCATCTCGAGCGCGGCACGTCCGTCGCCGGCTCTCTCGACCGCGTACCCGGCGCGCCCGAGGAACCCGGAGAGGGCGTCGGCCACGCGTTCGTCGTCTTCGACGATGAGGATCTTCATACCGGCCGCGGGTCTCCTGCCGCTAGGCGCGCTGCGCGAACGCGCTCTCGTACAGGCACACGCTGGCGGCGGTCGCCAGGTTCAGCGACTCGGCCCGCCCGAAGATGGGCAGCCGCAGCGCGCGGTCTGCGAGGCCCAGCGCCTCGTCCTCGAGCCCCCGCGCTTCGTTGCCGAACAGCCAGGCGGTGGGCTGGGCGAGCACGCCCTCCGCCCGTGCCGCCAGCAGATCATCGCCCTTCACATCGGCGGCGACCACCTGCAGTCCCGCCTCGTGGGCGCGCGCGACGACGTCGGCCAGATCGCCCCCGACCGACACGGGCAGGTGGAACAGGGATCCGGTGGTGGAGCGCACGACCTTCGGGTTGTACAGGTCGACGGTGCGACCGGTGAGCACGACGGCGTCGGCCCCGGTGGCGTCGGCGGCGCGGATGATCGTGCCGAGGTTGCCCGGGTCGCGCACCTCCTCGCAGATCGCGACGAGCCGCGGCGAGGCGGCGAAGATGTCGCGCACCGAGGTGGGCGTCTGCCGGGCGACGGCAACGACCCCCTGCGGAGTGACCGTGTCGGCCATCGCGGCGAGCACGAACTCGGTGACGTACTCCAGGTGCACGTCGGCGTCGGCAGCGGCGTGGCGCAGGTCGGTGTGCTTGTCCCAGGCGGTGGGCGTCGCGAACAGCTCGACGATCGCGTCGGGCCGGTAGGACAGCGCCTCACGGACGGCCTGCGGTCCCTCCAGGAGGAACAGGCCGGTCTCGGTGCGGGCACTGCGCTTGGTGAGCTTGGCGACGGCGCGCACGCGCGGGGATCGGGGGTTCTCCAGCACGCTCACAGTCTAGGGAACGCGAAGGGGCGCCGTCCGCAAGGACGACGCCCCTTCGCAGCCCTCGACGGGCTCGGGAACCTGCTTACGCAGCCGACTTGGGCGCGTTGACGTCCGCCGGCAGAGCCTTGCGGGCCGTCTCGACCAGCGCGGCGAAGGTCGCCGGCTCGTTCACCGCGAGCTCGGCGAGCATGCGGCGGTCGACCTGGACGCCGGCGAGACCGAGGCCCTGGATGAAGCGGTTGTACGTGATGCCGTTCTGGCGGGCAGCGGCGTTGATGCGCTGGATCCACAGACGACGGAAGTCGCCCTTGCGCTTGCGGCGGTCGCGGTACGCGTAGACGAGGGAGTGGGTGACCTGCTCCTTCGCCTTGCGGTACAGACGCGAGCGCTGGCCACGGTAACCCGAGGCGCGCTCGAGGATGACGCGGCGCTTCTTCTGAGCGTTGACGGCGCGCTTGACTCTAGCCATTTTCGTGTGTTCCTATCGTGCGTTCGGCGCGTCAGCGACCGAGGAGCTTCTTGGCGACCTTGGTGTCTGCCTTCGACAGCACCTGGTCCTCGTTGAGACGGCGGGTGCGACGGCTCGACTTCAGCTCGAGGTTGTGGCGCATCCCGGCCTGCTGCTTCTTCAGCTTGCCGCTGCCGGTGATCTTGAAGCGCTTCTTGGCACCCGAGTGGGTCTTCTGCTTCGGCATCTTCTCTTCCTTCGTATGGCGCCCAGCTGGGCGACAGGGTTCTGCCCGCATGCTGCGGGAGGTCTGTGTGGGCTTCGGGATCCGGGGATCACTCAGCCGGTTCGGCCGGCGCGCTGGGCGCCTTCGCGTCGCGTGCGGCCTGCTTGTTCGCCGCACGGACCGCGTTCTGCTCGGCCTTCGCCTCGGACTTGTTCTTCAGCGGGGCGATCACCATGACCATGTTGCGTCCGTCGATGGTGGGGTTCGACTCCACCGTGCCGAACTCGGCGACGTCCTCGGCGAACTTGCGGAGGAGCCGCACGCCCTGCTCGGGACGGGACTGCTCGCGGCCGCGGAACAGGATCATGGCCTTCACCTTGTCGCCGGACTTGAGGAAGCCCTCGGCGCGCTTGAGCTTGGTCGTGTAGTCGTGCGCCTCGATCTTCAGACGGAAGCGCACCTCCTTCAGGACGGTGTTCGCCTGGTTGCGGCGAGCTTCCTTCGCCTTCTGCGCGGCCTCGTACTTGAACTTGCCGTAGTCCATGATCTTGACCACGGGAGGCTTCGAGTTCGGGGCGACCTCGACGAGATCGAGGTCGGCTTCCTGCGCAAGACGCAGCGCCGCCTCGATGCGGACGACGCCGATCTGCTCACCCGCGGGACCGACGAGGCGGACCTCGGGGACGCGGATGCGCTCATTGGTGCGGGGATCGCTGATGCGGACTCCTTAGACGATGGTTTCGGCCACCGTGATCCGGACGGATCACGGGCGAAATCGGAATCGTCCCACCCGCCGACACTCAGACGTCGGCGGCACCCTGACCGTCGCACGGCTCGCGCTGCATGACGGCTACCGATGTGAATCGGCGGAGTGCTGGACCCGGTAGCCTTGAGCGGCAAGCGCGGGTGGGAAGTGAATCCTCTTTCGTGCCGGGACATAAGCCCCGGAGCCCGCAAGAGTCTATCAGAAGGCAAGACCTTCGGAAAGCCGGCACAGTGAGCACTCCCGCACCCGACGGCCACGAGCACGTCTCCCCCACCTCCGCGACCTCCCCCGACGTCTCCGGCGCCGCCCGCGACATCGCCGACGTCGCGGCCGTCGAGGTCATCACGACCGCGGCGGTGCACCTGCTCAGCGCGGCCGCCGTCAAGGTGGGCCTCGCCGACGACCCGGAGACGCAGAAGGACCTCGACGAGGCGCGCAAGCTCATCAACGCCCTCGCAGGCCTGATCACCGCCGCCGCCCCCGAGATCAGCGACATGCACGCGCGCTCCCTGCGCGACGGCCTGCGCTCGGTGCAGTTGGCGTTCCGCGAGGCGTCCGTCATCCCCGACCCGATCGGCCAGGGCCCGGGCGAGAAGTGGACCGGTCCGGTCAGCTGACCCCGAGCCGACGTCGTCAGGCGCTGGCGCGCAGGCGCACCGTGAGCGAGTCGACCAGCACGGCGATGCGGTCGTCGCCCGCCCAGCGCTGGGCCAGTCGCCCCAGCACGGCGTCGAGCGTCTCGCGGTCCATGCCCTGCACGAGTTCGAGGGTGACGACCAGCTCGGGGCCGCGCAGACGCGCGTCCGGATCACCCGCAGAGACCTCCACGTCGATGACGGCGAGCTCGCTGCCGACGCTCTCCTGAAGGCCGGCGTAGACCTCGGGCGAGAGGAAGCTGGGCTCCCAGCGCTGGCCCTGCGCGACGGCCCAGACCGCGGGACGGCGCAGCACGAACTCGGTGTCGGATCCGGGATCCAGCACGATCAGCTCGGCGTCTCCTGCAGAGGCCGACAGGGCGACCCGCGCCGCCTCGACGGGGATGGGACGGGCGACGGGATCCCAGGCCCGCATGGTGTCCACGCTCGTGAACGCCGGCTGCACGGTGCGCCCGTCGGGCGCGGCGACCGTCACCAGCGAGAGCTCCTGGGTCTTGTCCACGGCAAGCCCGGACGGGGCGACGCCCTCCTCGCCCTTCTCGGCGACGAGCGGCACGAGCACGCGGGCGGCGCGGAACGCGTCGACCACCTCGACCTGCGAGCCCTGACCTGCGCGGAAGCGCGTCAGCGCATCCCAGAGCGCCGGGTCTGCGGATCCGTCGTCCCCGGCACGGGTGTTCTCCTGGAACGAGCGCCCGGCCCAGGGGACGCCGGCGGAGTCCGCGGTGTTCGCGGCTCCGCCGTGATCGCAGGCCTCGGGCGAGTGGTCAGGATCCGGCGACATCCAGCGCCTCGGCCAGGGTGAACGCGCCCGCGTACAGCGCCTTGCCGACGATCGCACCCTCGACGCCCAGCGGCACGAGCTCGCGGAGAGCCGCGATGTCGTCGAGGCTGGCGATGCCGCCCGACGCGACCACGGGCTTCGGCGTGCGCGCCGTGATCCCGCGGAGCAGGTCGAGGTTCGGTCCCTTGAGGGTGCCGTCCTTGGTGACGTCGGTGACCACGTAGCGGCTGCAGCCGGCGTCCTCGAGGCGGTCCAGCACCGTCCAGAGGTCGCCGCCGTCCTTGGTCCAGCCGCGGGCGGCGAGCGTCGTGCCGCGCACGTCGAGCCCCACCGCCACGGCGTCGCCGTAGCGGGCGATGACGTCGGCGGCCCACTCGGGGTTCTCCAGCGCCGCGGTGCCGAGGTTGATCCGGGCCGCGCCCGACTCCATCGCCGCCTCGAGGCTCGCGTCGTCCCGGATCCCGCCGCTCAGCTCGACGTTGACGCTGCGGAACTGCTTGATGACGCGCCGCAGGATGGGCGCGTTGCTGCCGCGTCCGAAGGCGGCGTCGAGGTCGACCAGGTGGATCCACTCGGCGCCCTGGTCCACCCACTCGGCGGCGGCGTCGATCGGGTCGCCGTAGCTGGTCTCGCTGCCGGCCTCGCCCTGGGTCAGGCGCACGGCCTGTCCGCCGGCCACGTCGACGGCCGGGAGCAGGGTGAGGGAGGGGGACTGCGCGAACTCGTTCATGTCGTCCTTCGGGTCACGATGCGCCGGCCCGCTGCGGGCGCGGCACGAGAGAAGAGAGTAGTCCGGGCGTCGGCGGGGCACCAATCCCCCGCCGACGCTCGGCACGGGCGTTTCAGAGCGTGGAGATCCAGTTGCGCAGCAGCTGGATGCCGGCGTCCCCGGACTTCTCCGGGTGGAACTGGGTGGCCGAGAGCGGGCCGTTCTCGACCGCCGCGAGGAAGCGGGAGCCGTGCTCGGCCCAGGTCAGCTTCGGCTGCGGGAACGGAGGGATGACGTCGAGCTCCCATGACTGCGCCGCGAACGAGTGCACGAAGTAGAACCGCTCCCGCTCGATGCCGCGGAACAGCACGCTGCCCTCGTCGGGCTCGACGGTGTTCCATCCCATGTGCGGCAGCACGGGGGCGTCCAGCTCGGTGACGATGCCCGGCCACTCGCCGAGTCCGTCGACCTCGGCACCGCGCTCCACCCCGCCCGCGAACAGCACCTGCATGCCGACGCAGATGCCCAGCACAGGACGACCGCCGGCGAGGCGGCGCTCGATGATCTCGTCGCCGCCGTGCGCGGCGAGGGCCTCGCGGACGGCGGCGAACGCCCCCACGCCGGGCACGACGAGACCGTCCGCCTCGAGCGCGGCGGTGCGGTCGCCGGTGAGCTCCGCATCGGCGCCCGCACGGATCAGCGCCTTCACGGCCGAGTGCACGTTGCCGGAGCCGTAGTCGAAGACGGCGACGGTGGGGCGGCGCCCCTCGGCGGGCGCGGTCACAGCGCCCCCTTGGTCGACGGCACCCCGACCACCAGCGGGTCGAGCGCCTTCGCCTGGCGGAACGCGCGCGCGAACGCCTTGAACTCGGCCTCGGCGATGTGGTGCGGGTCGCGGCCACTGATCACGCGCACGTGCACCGTGAGCGCGGCGTTGTAGGCGATCGCCTCGAACACGTGCCGCACCAGGGATCCGGTGAAGTGGCCGCCGATGAGGTGATGCTCGTAGCCGGCCGGCTCCCCCTCGTGCACGAGGTACGGGCGCCCGGAGATGTCGACGACGGCCTGCACGAGAGCCTCGTCCAGCGGAACCAGGGCGTCGCCGTACCGGGAGATGCCGCTCTTGTCGCCGAGGGCCTCGCGGATCGCCTGACCCAGCACGATCGCGACGTCCTCCACGGTGTGGTGGGCGTCGATGTGGGTGTCGCCGGAGGCGCGCACGGTGAGGTCCGTCAGCGAGTGCTTCGCGAACGCCGTGAGGAGGTGGTCGAAGAACGGCACCGAGGTGTCGATGTGGCTCTGACCGGTCCCGTCGAGGTTCAGCTCGAGCTCGATCGTCGACTCGGACGTCGAGCGGGTGCGGCGGGAGGTGCGAGCGGTCATGAGGGCGATCCTATCGAGGCGAGCGCGTCCAGGAATGCAGTGGTCTCCGCCTCTGTGCCGGCCGTGACGCGGAGGTGGTTCGGAATGCCGACGTCGCGGATCAGCACGCCCTTGTCGTAGAGGGCGCGCCAGGTGGCTGCCGGGTCGGCGACCCCGCCGAACAGCACGAAGTTCGACCAGGAGCGGTGCGGCGTGTAGCCGAGCGCCTCGAGCGTCGCGGTGATGCGGTCCCGCTGCGCCACGATCTCGTCGACCATCGCCAGCATCATCGGCGCGTTGCGCAGCGCCGCGAGGGCCGCAGCCTGCGTGAGCGCGCTGAGGTGGTACGGCAGGCGCACCAGGCGGAGCGCGTCGATGAACGCGGGATCCGCCGCGAGATAGCCGACCCGCGCGCCGGCGAAGGCGAACGCCTTGCTCATCGTGCGCGACACGGCGAGCCGCGGACGTCCATCGAGCAGCGTGAGCGCCGACGGGGAGTCCTTCGGAGCGAACTCCTGGTACGCCTCGTCGACGATGACGATCCCCCTCGCGGCGTCGTACACCGCTTCGATCACCTCGAGCGGGAGCGGCGTGCCGGTGGGGTTGTTCGGCGCGCACAGCAGGATCACGTCGGGGTCGTGCTGCCGCACCTGGGCGACCGCCTCCTCGACGGTGATCTCGTAATCCGGGTGCCGGGTGCCCGCGATCCAGGTCGCGCCCGTCCCCTGCGCGAGCAGCGGATACATCGAGTACGTCGGGGCGAACCCGAAGACGGTGCGCCCCGGCCCGGCGAACGCCTGCAGGATGTGCTGCAGAACCTCGTTGGAGCCGTTGCCCGCCCAGATGTTCGCCGCCTGCAGGTCGTGGCCGAGATACTCGGCGAACGCCGTGCGGAGCTCCGTGAACTCCCGGTCCGGGTAGCGGTTCACATCGCGCAGCGCGACGGCGACCTCGTCGAGGATGTCGCTCGCCACCTGCTCGGGCACCGGATGGGTGTTCTCGTTCACGTTGAGCGCGACCGGCAGCGGCGCCTGCGGGGCACCGTACGGGCGCAGCCCGCGGAGATCGTCGCGAAGGGGTAAGTCATCGAGCGAGACAGTCACCCTGCCATGCTAGGCGGCGCGGCTGTGAGGCCCGGCACAGTTGTCGGCGGTTGCTGAGCTCCGTCGAAGCACGGTTGCTGAGCTCCGTCGAAGCACGGTTGCTGAGCTCCGTCGAAGCACGGTTGCTGAGCTCCGTCGAAGCACGGTTGCTGAGCTCCGTCGAAGCACGGTTGCTGAGCTCCGTCGAAGCACCGATCAGCGTCCGGTTGCGCCATACTGCGCCGGGATCGCGAGGTGCTGGCCGACCTCGATCACGCCGCCGTCGATCAGGTTGAGCTTCGAGATCTCGGCGACGACGTCGCGCGGATCCGCGTCCGGCGCGACCTCACCCGCGATCGACCACAGCGTGTCGCCGGGCTGCACCGTGACGGTCGCGAAGGACGCGCCGGCGGTGTGCTGCCCCGATGCGAGAGCCGAGCCGCCGCTGAGGACCGCGAAGGCGATGGCGGCGGCCACCGGCAGCGCGACCAGCGCCGCCAGCACGCGCCGTCCGCGCGCGGTGATCCGCAGTCGCGTGGCGGGGACCGGACCGGCGAAGGTGATGCTGCTCATGGTGCTTCTCCTCTGTGTGGTGCGGGTCCGCCTCTCCCCGGATCCCCGGCCCTCTGTGTGAGGATCCGAGGCTCCGGGCCTCTGGAGAGGCGAACCTACGTTCCGAAACTACTTTCGAGTTCGAACATCTGTCAAGCATTCTTCGAAATTGGCTTCGCCGACTTCGCCGACACGCTCGAACAGATCTACCGATTCCGCCCCGATCTCGGATACGGTTTCGATACCGAGACCCCATCACGGACCACCGACATTCGAACCGCCGCCCGCGGAACGGGCGGGATCGAACGGATCCGAGACGGCACGACGCACACGAAGGAGATGGCATGAGCGACGGCGCGACCCCCGGCTCCGAGGCCCCGCGGACGCGGCGCCGCAAGAGCCTCAGTGCGAAGCAGATGGCGATCCTCGAGGTCATCCAGACCTCGATCGCCCGGCACGGCTATCCGCCGAGCATGCGCGAGATCGGCGACGCCGTCGGCCTGAAGTCCCTGAGCAGCGTGACCCACCAGCTCGGCCAGCTCGAGCTGAGCGGCTACCTGCGCCGCGACCCGGGCAAGACCCGCGCCATGGAGGTGCTGATCGACCTGCCCGGCATGTCCGCGGAGAACCCGGCCGATGCCGCACCCGCCGTCGGCGACGCGGCGCTGGTGCCGCTGGTCGGTCGCATCGCCGCGGGAGTGCCGATCACGGCCGAGCAGCAGGTCGAGGAGATCTTCCCGCTGCCCCGCCAGCTGGTGGGCAAGGGCGACCTGTTCATGCTCAAGGTCTCCGGCGAGTCGATGATCGACGCAGCCATCTGCGACGGCGACTGGGTCGTCGTCCGCTCGCAGGGCACGGCCGAGAACGGCGAGATCGTCGCGGCGATGCTCGACGGCGAGGCGACCGTGAAGACGTTCCGCCGTCGCGACGGCCACGTCTGGCTGCTCCCCCGCAACAGCGCGTTCGAGCCCATCCTCGGCGACGACGCCACGGTGCTCGGCAAGGTCGTCGCGGTCCTGCGCGCCGTCTGAGCGCGCCTACGCGGGCCCGGGACGCGACACGGTGAGGACGACCCCGTCGGCGATCGCGTAGGGGCTCGCCGTGATCAGCGCGCCGAGGGATCGCTTCATCCGCGAGATCTCGGCCCGCACCGTGACCTGGTGCCCCGCGTCGCCGTACACGATCCGGCTGAGCCGTTCCGCCGACACCCCGGCCCGACCGTGCTCGGCGATCGCCGCCAGCACGGCAGCCGGGCGCGCGCCGAGGGCGGTCCGCCAGGACGACTGCGCCGACCACACCTCCAGTACGGGCTGCGGCGCCGTGAGGTCCAGGGTCGCACGGACGGTCCCTGAGGCGCCGCGCGGCCGCACGATCCACCCTCCGTTCACCGGCTCCGGCACGCACAGGCCGAGACCCGGCAGAGCGATCGCGCGGTCGGCCCGCGGCGCGTCGATCCGAGACCCGACGCTCACCCCGCGCTGCACGGCGACCCAGCCGTGGTCGTCGACGACGAGCACGGGCTCGTTCGCCGCGGCCAGCAGCGGCTGCACCGCGGTGCGCAGCCGCTCCAGGTGCTCGCCGTGCCGGCGCCACAGGCGTGCCTCCGCCAGGGACGCCGAAGCGCTCACGAGGGCCCGGATCGCGGGATGCAGGGTCAGCGCAGGGCCGCTCACGTCGACGACGCCGAGCAGGCGGCCGTCGATCGGGTCGTGGATCGGCGCCGCCGAGCAGTACCACGGCACCTGCGCGTTCTCGAAGTGCTCGGCCGAGAACAGCTGCACGGGAGCCGCCTCGGCCAGCGCCGTGCCGATGGCGTTCGTCCCCACGGCGTCCTCGGTCCACACCGCGCCCTCGGTGAAGCCCAGCGCGTCCGCCTGGTGCTTCACCCGGGCCGAGCCGCTGCGCCAGAGCACGACGCCATCGGCGTCCGTGACGACCACGAGGTACGAGGAGGCATCCGCGGCCGCCAGCAGCGGGGCGCGGAGATCGTCCAGCACGAGCGCGAGCCGAGAGTCCCGCCGGCGCGCCTCGACCTCGGCCGGACCGAGCGGGTCGCGCCGCCCCCGCCCTTCCGGGTCGACGCCGAACTCGAGCGCACGCCGCCATGAGCGCGCCACCAGCTCCCGCGGGCGCTCCGGCGGGGCCGCACCCGACAGCACCGCGTCGTGCACGCGCACGAGACTGCGCGCCAGGTCGGCCAGGTCGGGCGTCATCGCCATGACCGGGAGCGTAGCGCGCCGAACGCTGCGTCCGATTGCAACATCGTGCAACGCTTCACCACCGGGTTCCAGCGGGCGTGTGCTGTCACCATGACTCAGCTCGATGAACGGCCCGCAGTGTCGCCGGCCGCCCCTGCCCTCACGGATCTGGATCCCGCCGCCGCCTGGTTCGCCGCGTTCGAGGAGGCGCTCGCCGCGCGTGACATCGCCGCGGCCGCCGACCTCTTCGCGACGACCAGCTTCTGGCGGGATCTGGTGTCCTTCACCTGGAACATCACGACCACCGAGAACCGCGACGGCGTCACAGAACTCCTCACGGCGACGCTGGATCGCACGGACCCCCATGACTTCCGCCTGACGGAGCCCGCGGAGACGGCGGACGGCGTCACCACCGCGTGGTTCGAGTTCTCCACCGCGGTCGGACGGGGCCGCGGCCTGGTGCGCCTCATCGACGAAGACGGTCCCAAGGCGTGGACGCTGCTCACCACTCTCTTCGAGCTGACCGGGCACGAGGAGCCGCTGCGCGAGCGCCGCCCGATGGGGGCCGAGCACGGCGCCCGGCGGGATCGCGTCACCTGGCTGGAACGGCGCCAGGCGGAGGAGGCGTCCCTCGGCGTCGACACCCAGCCCTACGTGCTCGTGATCGGCGGCGGGCAGGGCGGCATCGCGCTCGGCGCCCGGCTGCGTCAGCTCGGCGTCCCGGCGCTCGTCGTGGACAAGCACCCGCGCCCGGGCGATCAGTGGCGGGGCCGGTACAAGTCGCTGTGCCTGCACGACCCGGTCTGGTACGACCACCTCCCCTACATCAAGTTCCCCGAGAACTGGCCCGTCTTCGCTCCGAAGGACAAGGTGGGCGACTGGCTGGAGGCGTACGTGAAGACGATGGAGGTGCCGTACTGGTCGAAGACCGTCGCGACCCGCGCGGCCTTCGATGACGCGTCGGACACCTGGACCGTGGAGGTGGAGCGCGACGGGCAGTCGCTCACGCTGCACCCTACCCAGCTCGTGCTCGCCACCGGCATGTCCGGCAAGCCGAACATCCCCCGGTTCGAGGGACAGGACGTGTTCCGCGGCGAGCAGCAGCACTCCTCGCAGCATCCCGGACCCGACGCGTACGCGGGCAAGCGCTGCGTGATCATCGGCAGCAACAACTCCGCGTTCGACATCTGCGGCGCCCTGTGGGAGCACGGCGCCGACGTCACCATGGTGCAGCGCTCCTCCACGCACATCGTGAAGAGCGACACGCTCATGGACATCGGCCTCGGCGACCTGTACTCGGAGCGTGCACTCGCCGCGGGGGTCACGACCGAGAAGGCCGACCTCATCTTCGCCTCGCTCCCCTACCGCATCATGCACGAGTTCCAGATCCCGCTCTACGAGCGCATGAAGGAGCGCGACCGCGACTTCTACGACCGGCTCGAGGCGGCGGGCTTCGACCTTGACTGGGGAGACGACGGATCCGGTCTGTTCATGAAGTACCTGCGCCGCGGCTCCGGCTACTACATCGACGTGGGCGCGGCCGAGCTCGTCGCGGACGGCGAGGTCAAACTCGCCAAAGGCGACGTCGACCACCTCACCGAGGACGCGGTGGTCCTGAAGGACGGCACGGTGCTGCCCGCCGACCTGGTCGTGTACGCGACCGGCTACGGATCCATGAACGGCTGGGCGGCGGATCTGATCAGCCAGGAGGTGGCCGATCGCGTCGGCAAGTGCTGGGGCCTCGGATCCGACACGACAAAGGATCCCGGCCCGTGGGAGGGAGAGCAGCGCAACATGTGGAAGCCGACGCAGCAGCCCAACCTGTGGTTCCACGGCGGAAACCTGCACCAGTCTCGGCATTACTCGCTGTATCTGGCGCTGCAGCTCAAGGCGCGCCAGGTGGGCCTGGACACGCCCGTGCACGCCCTGCAGGAGGTGCACCACCGCGGGTGACGCCCGTACGAACGAGAGACGCCCTCCCGGATGCGGGAGGGCGTCTCTCGTGCCCTTCGACGGGCTCAGGGACCGGTCAGACCGCGACCGACACGTCCTCGCGGACGCGGCGGGTGGCCTCGACGATGTTGCGCAGCGAGGCGTTCGTCTCCTCGTAGCCGCGGGTCTTCAGACCGCAGTCGGGGTTGACCCAGAGCTGGCGCGTGGGGATCTCCTCGACGGCGCGGCGCAGGAGCGCCTCGACCTCGGCGACATCGGGCACGCGCGGCGAGTGGATGTCGTAGACGCCAGGGCCGATCCCGTGGTCGAACCCGGCCGCGGCGATGTCGGCGACGACCTCCATGCGGCTGCGCGCGGCCTCGATCGAGGTCACGTCGGCGTCCAGCGCACGGATCGCATCGATGACCACGCCGAACTCCGAGTAGCAGAGGTGGGTGTGCACCTGGGTGGCGGTCTCGGCCCCGGCCGTGGACAGGCGGAACGAGGCCACGGACCAGTCCAGGTACGCCGGCTGGTCGGCCTTCTTCAGCGGGAGCAGCTCGCGCAGCGCGGGCTCGTCCACCTGGATGACGCCGATGCCCGCGGCCTCGAGATCAGCGATCTCGTCGCGCAGCGCCAGCGCCACCTGGTTCGCGGTCTCCGCCAGCGGCTGGTCGTCGCGCACGAACGACCAGGCGAGGATCGTGACCGGGCCGGTCAGCATGCCCTTCATCGGCTTCGCGGTGAGCGACTGCGCATACTGCGACCAGGCGACCGTGATCGGCGCCGGACGGGAGACGTCGCCCCAGAGGATGGACGGACGCGTGGCGCGGGATCCGTAGGACTGCACCCAGCCGTTCTCCGTGACGTCGAAGCCGTCGAGGTTCTCGGCGAAGTACTGCACCATGTCGTTGCGCTCGGGCTCGCCGTGCACCAGGACGTCGAGGCCCAGCTCCTCCTGGAGCGCGACGACGCGGCCGATCTCGTCGCGGAGGAAGCCGTCGTACTCGTCCGCCGTGATCTCGCCCTTCGTGAACTGCGCGCGGGCGCGGCGGATCTCGCCGGTCTGAGGGAAGGATCCGATCGTCGTGAGCGGCAGCGCCGGCAGGTCCAGCGCGATGGACTGGGCCGCCACGCGGGCGTCGTAGTCGCCGCGCTGGAAGTCGGCCTCGGTGAGCGCCGCGGTGCGCGCGCGCACGGCGTCGACGCGCACGCCGGGTGCGCTGAGGCGGTCGGCGAGCGCAGCGGAGGCCGCGTCGAGCTCGGCGGCGATGGCGGCGCGCCCCTCGGCGAGTCCGCGGGCCAGGGTGGTGACCTGGGCGACCTTCTGGTCGGCGAACGCGAGCCAGCTCACCAGGCGTGCGTCGAGCTTCGACTCGTCCTCGACGTCGTGCGGCACGTGCTGCAGCGAGGTCGAGGTCGCGGCGGACACGCCGGCGGCGCCCAGGCCACGCAGCGCCTCGAGCGTGTCGAAGGCTGCGGACAGGTCGCCGCGCCAGATGTTGTGGCCGTCGATCACGCCGCCCACGAGCACCTTGTCCGCGAGTCCGGGCACCGCGGCGGGCACCGCGCCGCGGACGAGGTCGAGGCCGATCGCCTCGATCGGAGCGGCGGCGAGCACGGCGAGGTTGGCGTCGAGAGCCGCGTAGGGAGCGGCGACGAAGATCGCGGGACGCTCGGTCAGACCGCCGAGGACGGCGTAGGCGCGCGTCGCGGCATCGCCGAGCTCGGCCACCGACGCCGGCAGGGACTCGCTCACGAGCGCGGGCTCGTCCAGCTGCACCCACTCGGCGCCCGCGGCCTTCAGCGCGCCGAGCAGCTCCGTGTACACCGGGAGGAGGTCGTCCAGGCGGGACAGCGGGTCGAAGCCCTCCGGCGCCTCGTCGGCGGCCTTCGCGAGGGCGAGGAAGGTGACCGGACCGACGATCACGGGGCGGGTGCGGAAGCCGGCCTCAGCCGCCTCCTGCACCTGACGCACGATGCGGTCGCTGGACAGCGAGAAGACCGTGTCGGGACCGATCTCGGGAACGAGGTAGTGGTAGTTCGTGTCGAACCACTTGGTCATCTCGAGCGGAGCGCGCTCGCCCTCACCGCGCGCGATCGTGAAGTACGCGGGCAGGCCGATCGTGCCGTCCTCGGCGCGGAGGTCCTCGAACCGGGCCGGGATCGCACCCACCGTGACGGCTGCGTCGAGCACCTGGTCGTAGTAGGAGAACGACTCGGGGATGGCGGAGTCGTCGCGGCCCAGACCCTGGGCGGCGAGGCGCTCGCGCGTGGTCGCACGCAGCTCGGCGGCGGTGCGCTCCAGCTCCGCCTCGTCGATCCGGCCTGCCCAGAACGCCTCGACGGCCTTCTTCAGCTCGCGGCGGCGGCCGATGCGGGGGTAGCCCAGGACGGTGCCCTCGGGGAATGCGGTCATGACGGTCCTCTCTGACAGAAGGGGGAAGTTGCGGCTCAGCGCCGGACAGTGGGCATCGCGGAAGGCCGGTCGATGCGGGAGGAGGCGGACGGTGCGAGCACCCCTGCCTCGTCGAGTACGTCGAGCACGGTGCGGTGCTGGTTGAACGCGTACAGGTGCACGCCGGGTGCGCCGCCCTCGACGAGCTCGCGGACGAGCGCTGCGGCGTGCGCGACGCCGATCTCGGTGCGTCCCTCCGCCGTGGGCTCGACCTCGAGGGCGATGGACAGCTCGGCGGGCAGCTCCTCACCGCTGAGCTCCAGCACGCGGCGCAGTCGCGCGGGCGAGGTGATCGGCATGATGCCGGGCAGGATCGGGATCGTCACCCCGGCACGGCGCGCCCGCTCGACGAACGCGAAGTAGTCGTCGGGGTGGAAGAAGAGCTGGGTGATCGCGAGCGTCGCCCCGGCCGCTTGCTTGGCCAGCAGCGCGTCGATGTCCTGGTTGCGGTAGGTCGAGCGCGGATGCCCGTTCGGGTACGCGGCGACGGCGATGTTCACCTTGCGGCGCGGCGTCACCTGCACCGCTCCGGGGACGCCCGGGATGGGCCGCTCCTGATAGGGCGCCCGCTCGGCCTGCGCCCGGTCGATGAGCTGCACCAGCTGCGCCGAGCTCTCCAGATCCCCGAGGAACGGCTCGGTCTCCCCCAGCGGCGGATCGCCGCGCAGGGCGAGGAAGCTCAGGATCCCGGCGTCGAGGAACTCCCGGATCAGCCGGGACGCGCCCGCGTAGGTGCTGCCGACGCACGTGAGGTGCGCGAGCGGCTCGACCGCGGTGTGCTCGCGGATGTAGCGCAGCACCTCCAGCGACCGGCCGCCTACGGATCCGCCGGCTCCGTAGGTCACGGAGATGAACCGCGGCGACACGGACGCGAGCTGCTGGATCGTCTCGTGCAGCGCCTCGACGGGTGCGGGCGTGCGCGGCGGGTACAGCTCGAAGGAGATCGGCACGCGCGGCGCGACAGCCCCGTGCGGGGCGAACGGCGGCACGTCGAAGGACATCTCTCTCCTGCATCGGGGGCGGTCCCCCCACGCTAGGCGGCACCGGCAGGCGGCGCATGCTGTGTTTCACCATGTGTCGGCATGCGCTCTTCTAGGCTCGAAGCATGAGCGCTGCATACGGTTCCTGGCCCTCGCCGCTGTCCGCCGCCGACCTGGCCACCGCCGGCATCCGGATCGACGGCGCCCGCTATGCGGCGGACGGGATCCGGTGGAGCGAGTCGGTGCCGCACGAGCGCGGCCGCATGCGCGTGCTCCGGCTGGACCCGGACGACAGCGTGCAGGAGGTGCTGCCGGCGCCGTGGAGCGCACGCTCCCGGGTGCACGAGTACGGCGGCGGCGCGTGGACGGTCGCGGACGACGGCACGCTCTACTTCGTCGACGGCGAGGATCAGCGCGTCCGCCGGTGGGAACAGGGCGCCGACGCGCCCGTGCCGCTCACCGCTCCGGGGCCGCAGTACGGCGGGCTCCGCCTGCAGCAGGGGCGGCTGTTCGCCGTGCGGGAGGATCTGCGCCCGGATCCGCACGAGCGCGCCATCGTAGAGATCCCGGTCGACGGCACCGCCGCCGAGGACGACGGCGCGATCCGCAGGATCCTCTCCGGCAGCGGGTTCTTCGCGCACCCTGCGCTCTCGCCGGACGGATCGCGCCTCGCATTCGTGGAATGGACCGCGAACCGCATGCCGTGGGACGACGCGACGGGCGTCATCGCCGACCTCGACGGGGGGCATCGCCTCATCCCGTCCCGGGCCGCGCTGCAGCCGGAGTGGCTCTCCGACGAGGAGCTGCTGTTCGCGGACGACGCGACCGGCCGCTGGAACCTGCACCGCGCGCGCCTCGATCATCGTCCCGCGCCCTCGAACCAGATCCGTCCGGCGATCCGCGACGAGTTCGCGCCGGCCGACGCCGACACCGGCGGCGGGCTGTGGGTGCTCGGCCAGCGCTGGTTCCGGATCCTCGACGACGGCCGGATCCTCGCCGTCCGCACGAACGGCTCGGATTCCCTCGCGCTGCTGGATCGCGACGGCACGGTCATCCGCGAGCTCGAGGTGCCCTTCGACGCGGATCTCAGTCTGGAGGACTCCCGGGGATCCCGGGTCCTGATCACGGGTCAGGGACGACGCGTCACCCCCGGCCTCTGGGAGCTGGACATCGACGCGGGCACCGCGCGGGCGATCCGCGGAGGGGACCCCGTGGATCCGGCCTGGGTGCCGGGCGCGCGCCCGGTGACGTTCGACGGCCCGCATGGCCCCGTGCACGCGTTCGACCACGCGCCGGCGAACCCCGACGTCACCCCCGACGCGGGCGCTCTGCCGCCGTACATCGTGCAGGTGCACGGCGGTCCTACCGCGCACGCGGCGGGCGCGCAGGCGGGCTGGATCACCTACTTCACCAGCCGCGGCATCGGCGTGCTCGAGGTGAATTACGGCGGATCCACCGGCTACGGCCGCGCCTACCGCAAGCGCCTGGACGGCGAGTGGGGCGTCGTCGACGTGGACGACGTCCTGGCCGCGGCGCAGGGCCTCGCCGACGCCGGCATCGCCGACCCCCGCCGCATCGCGATCCGCGGCGGCTCGGCCGGCGGCTGGACCGTGCTGTCCGCGCTCGTGCGCGGCGGGGTGTTCGCGGCGGGCATCGACCGGTACGGCGTCGCGGATCTGCGCCTGCTCGCTGCCGAGACCCACGACTTCGAGCGCCACTACCTCGACGGTCTCGTGGGGCCGCTGCCCGAGGCCGAGCAGACCTACATCGACCGCTCGCCGCTCACCCACGCCGATCGCATCGACGTCCCCGTGCTCATCCTGCAGGGCGCCGACGACGCCGTCGTCCCGCCGTCGCAGTCCGAGGCCATCCGTGACGCGCTCGCCGCACGAGGCGTGCGGCACGACTACCTGCTGTTCCCCGGGGAGGGCCACGGGTTCCGGCAGGCGGAGACGATCATCGCGGCCGCGGAGGCGGAGCTGCGCTTCCTGGGCGAGGTGTTCGGGTTCGAGCCGACGCCCTAGTCACCCGCCGGAGAGTCACTCCCCGAGGCGGTTGCGGGTGCGCATGGCGCGCTCCGCCTCGCGGGAGTCCTGGCGCTCGCGCAGGGCCTGCCGCTTGTCGTACTCGCGCTTGCCCTTGGCCAGGGCGATCTCGACCTTGGCGCGGCCGTCGGAGAAGTACAGCTTGAGCGGGATCAGCGTGTAGCCGCCGGCGGAGACGGCGTGCGAGAGCTTCGCGATCTCCTCCTTGTGCAGCAGGAGCTTGCGGATCCGCTTGGCCGAGTGGTTCGTCCAGTGCCCCTGGGAGTACTCCGGGATATGCACGGCGTCGAGGAACGCCTCGCCGCCCTTGATGTACGCGTATCCGTCGGTCAGGTTCGCGCGCCCCTGGCGCAGCGACTTCACCTCCGTGCCCGTGAGCACGAGTCCCGCCTCGTACGACTTCTCGAGGTTGTAGTCGTGACGTGCGCGACGATTGGTCGCGACGACCTTCTCCCCGCGTTCCCTGGGCATGGCGATCTCCTGATTCTGCGCCGTGCGGGCGCACGACAGCCTGTCAGCCTATCAGGCACGCAGCCAGCGGCGGATCGCGAACCCGGCGCTGAGCGCGGCGAGGACCACGCCGATGCCGATGAGCACGGGCACCACGAGCAGCGCGTCGTCCAGGCCCACCCACGTGGTGATGAACCCCACCCGCTTGGTCAGGTACTCCTGCACGCCGAAATGCACGCCGAGCAGCACGGCGGCGCTGGCGAGCACGGATCCGATCACCGCTGCGAACACGCCCTCGAGCACGAACGGCGTCTGGATGAAGCGGTTCGAGGCGCCGACCAGGCGCATGATCCCGATCTCCCGCCGTCGCGCGTACGCGGAGAGCCGGATCGTGGTGCCGATCAGCAGCACTGCGGCGATGAGCATGAGCACGGCGATGCCGACCGCGATGTAGGTGGCGACGGTGAGCGCGTTGAAGAGGGGATCCAGGTATTCGAGCTGATCCTTCACCTCGTCCACGCCCTTGACGTCGTGGAAGGCCTCCGCGATGACGGCGGACTGCGTCTGATCCTTCAGGTTGACCTTGAAGACGGCGTTGACCTGGTCGGGCGTGAGCACGCCCGCGTAGTCCTTGCCGACGAGCTTCAGCGTCTCCTGGTACGCCTCGTCGGCCGTCTGGAAGGTGCTCTTGCTGATCAGCGGCTTGAGGGTGGCTCCGTCGAGCTCGGCCTGCACGGCCTTGATCTGGTCGTCCGTCGCGACGCCGCCGACGCAGCCCGGCGAGGTGGAGACCGAGGAGCACATGTAGATCGCGACCTGCGCGCGGTCCTGCCAGTAGGCGCGCATCGTGCCGATCTGCGCCTGCATGAGGATCGCTGCGCCCACGAACGTCAGCGACACGAACGTCACGAGCACGACCGAGATGACCATGGAGGCGTTGCGGCGCAGGCCCGTCAGCGCCTCGCCGAGGATGAGTCCGAACCTCATGACGTCGGCCCCACTTCCTCGTCGTCGCGTTCTGCCAGCCCCAGCCGGTCGGCCACTCCGAGCTCGGCCACATCGATCGCGGGGACCGTGATCTGATGCGTCGGCGGACGCGGGTCGTCGGCGGGCTTGACGGTCGGCGGCGCCGGGGTGCGCTGCTCCTCGACGGGAGCGGGCGCCGGGATCGGCTCCGCGATGGCGGCCTCGGTCTCGCGGTGCACCTCACGCACGGTCTGCAGTGCGGCGGTGGCGGCGGCGCCGCGGATGGCCTCGGGCTCGAGGCGCGGAACGTTCGACGTGTCGCCGTAGCCGCCGCCGACCTCGTCGCGCACCATCTCGCCGTCGCGCAACTCGATCACCCGGCGCTGCATCTGGTCGACGAACGCGGCCTCGTGGGTGGCCATGACCACGGTGGTCCCGCCGGCGTTGATGCGTGCCAGCAGCTGCATGATGTCCACCGAGGTTCCCGGGTCGAGGTTTCCGGTGGGCTCGTCGGCGAGCACGATCTGCGGGCGGTTCACGATCGCCCGAGCGATCGCCACGCGCTGCTGCTCACCGCCGGAGAGCTCGTGCGGGAGACGCTTCTCCTTGCCGCTGAGGCCGACGAGTGCCAGAGCCTCCGGCACCGCCTGCTGGATGAACCCGCGCGAGGCGCCGGTGACCTGCAGGGTGAAGGCGACGTTCTGGTAGACGGTCTTCGAGGGCAGCAGACGGAAGTCCTGGAAGACGGATCCGATGCTGCGACGGAAGTAGGGGACCTTGCGGTTCGCGATGGACTTCAGGTCACGCCCGAGCACGGCGACGCGGCCGGACGTGGGCGACTCCTCCCGGAGGATGAGCTGGAGGCAGGAGCTCTTCCCGGATCCCGACGCGCCGACGAGGAAGACGAACTCGCCTCGCTGCACCTCGAAATCGACCCCGGAGAGCGCGGGACGCTTGGTGCCGCGATAGCGCTTGGTGACGTTCTCGAATCGGATCATGGCGTGTCGAGCCTAAGCGGGCGCTGCCCGCTGCGGGCGAGCGACACCCCACCGCGGCGGGTTCCCGGCTATGAGGTCGCTGGGACGGCTCTCAGAGCCGGACGAAGATCGGCGGGCCCGAGCTCGCCCAGGGAGCGTGGTGCTCGACGTAGCGCCCCCAGTCGGGAGAGTCGATGATGCCTCCGGCGCCGTCCCAGATGCCGATGTGCCGTCCGGGCCACCACACGAGATCCCCGGCGCGAGCCTCGTCCGCCGAGATCACGGTGCCGAGCGCGGCCTGGTTGTCCGCGCCCCGGGGCAGGCTGATGCCGAAGTGGCCGAACACGTACTGGGTCAGACCGTCACAGCCGAACGAGTCACTGGGGTCGTTCCCCCAGCCGTAGGGCACCACGCCGACGAAGGTCTCCGCGAACGCGACGACGGCCTCCCCCGAGTAGGACTGCGGGCCGGCGGCCGGCACGGTGGCTGCCGCGGCGGGCGCCGGATCCGCCACCGGCGCGGGGGCCGGCGGTGTGTACACCTCGAAGGCTGCGCGAGCGGTGACGGGCTCCTGCGCGGCCGATGCGACCGTGTAGCTCTGCGGGTCCACGACGAGAGACACCGCCCGGCGGGGAGCCGCCGCGTCCACCGACGGGAAGGCGAACGCCGCCGTCGCCGCGAGCGGCACGATCAGGGCCGCGATGGCGCAGCCGGCCGCCGTCTTCCGTGTCACAGTCATCGGGAATCTCCGTGTCACAGTCATCGGGAGACCACCTTACGGGCAATCCCGCCCGAGCTCACTGGGAAGCCCCTGAGCGGCGGCGCGCCCGAGCTCACTCAGTCGTCGTCATCCTTGCGCTTGCGCCAGCGGATCCCCGCCGAGATGAAGCCGTCGAGATCGCCGTCGAAGACGGTCGACGGGTTGCCGGACTCGTAGCCGGTGCGCAGGTCCTTCACGAGCTGCTGGCCGTAGAGGAAGTAGGAGCGCATCTGGTCGCCCCAGCTCGCGGTGATGTTCCCGGCGAGCTCCTTCTTCTTGGCGGCCTCCTCCTCCTTCTGCAGCAGCAGCAGGCGGGTCTGCAGGACGCGCATGGCGGCGGCGCGGTTCTGGATCTGCGACTTCTCGTTCTGCATCGAGACGACGATGCCGGTCGGCAGGTGGGTGATGCGCACCGCGGAGTCGGTCGTGTTGACCGACTGGCCACCGGGGCCCGAGGAGCGGAAGACGTCGACGCGGATGTCGCCCTCGGGGATGTCGACCTCGGTCGCCTCCTCCATGAGCGGGATGACCTCGACCGCGGCGAAGGACGTCTGGCGCTTGTCGGCCGAGCCGAACGGGCTGATCCGGGCGAGGCGGTGGGTGCCTGCCTCGACCGAGAGCGTGCCGAAGGCGTACGGGGCGTCGACCTCGAACGTGGTGGACTTGATGCCCGCGCCCTCGGCGTAGGACGTGTCCATGACCTTGACCGGGTACTTGTGCCGCTCGGCCCAGCGCAGGTACATGCGCAGCAGCATCTCGGCGAAGTCGGTCGCGTCGTCCCCGCCCGCGCCGGAGCGGATCGTGACGATCGCGGCGCGCTCGTCGTACTCGCCGTCGAGCAGGGTCTGCACCTCGAGCTGGTTGATGGTCTCGGTGAGCGAGGCGAGCTCGGCGCGCGCCTCTGCCGCCGAATCCTCGTCCTCCATCTCGTTGGCGAGATCGACGAGCACCTCGAGATCGTCGAGACGCTGCTCCACCTCGGTGACGCGCTTGAGCTCGGCCTGGCGGTGGCTGAGCGCACTGGTCACCTTCTGCGCCTTCTCGGGGTCGTCCCAGAGGTCCGGCGCACCGGCCTCCTCGCTGAGGCGTTCGATGTCGGCACGGAGGGAGGCGACGTCGACGACCTCGCGGATGTCGCCGAAGGTCTGACGGAGGGCCGCGATTTCGGCGGAGAGATCAAGTTCGAGCATGGCGCTACCAGACTAGCGTGGAGCCGTGATGGTTCGAGCGTCGGCGGTGCTGTGGAAGTTCGGTCCGATGGTGTACCTGCCCACGCTGCTGTTCTCGCTCGGCGAGGGCGCGGTGGTGCCGCTGATCCCGGTGATCGCGGCGAACCGCGGGGCGACGCTCGCCTCGGCCGGCCTCATCGCCTCTGCGCTCGTGGTGGGGCAGCTGTGCGGCAACATCCCCGCGGGCTGGCTCGTCTCTCGGGTCGGTGAACGGCACACGATGGTGATCGCCGGCGTGCTCTCGCTGGTCGGAGTCGCGGCGGGAGCGCTCGCCCCGAGCCTCGTGGTGTTCACGATCGCCGTGTTCGTGGTCGGCATGTCGGCGGCGGCGTTCGGACTCGCCCGGCACGCGTTCATGACGACCCGTGTGCCCCTCGAGTTCCGCGCCCGTGCGCTGTCCCTCCTCGGCGGATCCTTCCGCGCGGGCATGTTCGTGGGGCCGTTCCTCGCGGCGGCGCTGCTCGGCCTGTTCCACACCGAGAACGCCGCGCTGTGGTTCTTCGCGGTGTGCCTGGTCGCGCTGGTCCTGCTCGTGCTGTTCGGCCCGGATCCGGAGGCGCAGGCCGCCGCTGCGGACCGTGAGCCCGCGGAGCCCGAGGACACCGGCGAGGCGGTGAGCGGCTCGATCCCCACGGTCGAGCGCGCGGGCGTCTTCCGCACCATGTGGCGCAACCGCGGGGTGCTCTCGCGCCTGGGGCTCGCCGCAGCAAGCCTCTCGGCCGTGCGCTCGGCGCGGCAGGTGGTGCTGCCGCTGTGGGGTGTGTCGATCGGGCTGGACGCCTCGTCGATCGCGCTCGTGGTGGGTGTGTCCGGGGCGATCGACTTCGCCCTGTTCTATGCGAGCGGCCAGGTGATGGACCGGTTCGGGCGGCTGTGGGCGGCGCTGCCCGCGATGGTGCTCATGGGCCTGGGCTTCCTCACGCTGTCACTCACGCACGACGCCGACACCAAGGTGCTGTGGTTCGGCATGATCGCCGCCGTGCTCGGCGTCGGCAACGGGCTGTCCAGCGGCATCCTGCTCACGCTCGGTGCGGACGTCGCGCCGCAGTCGGAGCCGGCGGCGTTCCTCGGGTCCTGGCGCACCCTGACCGATGCGGGCGGCGCCGTCGCTCCCCTGCTCTTCTCCGGCATCGCAGCTCTGAGCTCGCTCGCGATCGGTGCGGCCGTCATGGGAGCGATCGGGATCCTGGGCGCGATCGGGTTCCTGCGCTTCATCCCACGGTTCGTGCCGCGGCGTTAGCGGTCGTGGCTCCTCGCCGCAAGGGCGGTCTGTGCTCTGCGGCGCCTTCGCTAGCGTGAGAGGGAGGAGGTACTCGATGGCACCCAGGAGGAACCCGCGGCGGATCCGCGCCGGCGCGGCGAGCGCCCGCGAGCAGATCCACGCGCTGGACGCGGCGGTGTTCTCGGCGGTCGCGTCGACGCCGAGCCCGATTCTGGACCGGTGGATGCCGAGGCTGACCAATGCCGCGGACCACTCGGTGCTCTGGCTCGTCATCGCCGGCGGGATGTACCTCACCGGCCGCAGCCGCGCCCGCCGCGGCGCCCTGCGCGGCGTGGTCACGCTCGGCGCGACCAGCCTCATCGCGAACCAGCTCGCCAAGCGCCTGCACCACCGCCAGCGGCCGATCCGAGACCTCATCCCGCTGCTCAGACTCTCCCGCCGCGCCCCGCTGTCCTCCTCCTTCCCGAGCGGGCACTCCGCGAGTGCGGCGGCCTTCGCGGCAGCGGTCTCCGCGGAGCTGCCCGCCGCCGCGGTGCCGCTGGGCGTGCTCGCGGGGCTCGTCGGGTTCTCCCGGGTCGCGACCGGGGCGCACTATCCGTCCGACGTCGCGGCCGGCTTCGTCCTCGGCGGCACCGTGGCGGCGATCGGCCGGCGGCTCGTGCCGCCCGTCCCGCCCCCGGCCGCGCCCGCACCGCGGGAACTGGACCAGCTGTCCCCGCGTCCTCGCGGCGAGGGCGTCGTGCTCGTGGTCAACCCGGCGGCGCACAGCGGTCGGGGTGCGGCCCTCACCCGGAGCCTGCGCCGGGCCCTGCCCAGGATGAGGATCCTCGAGCTGCAGGGGTCGGACGATGTGCACGCCGT
Source organism: Microbacterium sp. 8M (assembly GCF_902506375.1). Taxonomy (GTDB): domain Bacteria; phylum Actinomycetota; class Actinomycetes; order Actinomycetales; family Microbacteriaceae; genus Microbacterium. The sequence continues at coordinate 1,549,869 of NZ_LR733284.1, read as the reverse complement.
GATGCGACGCGCCGCCGCCGGGGCCGAGGTCCTCGCGGTCGCCGGCGGCGACGGCACCATCGCGGCGGCCGCCGAGGCGGCCATCGACCGCGGTATCCCGCTCGCGGTGTTCCCGGCCGGAACGTTCAACCACTTCGCCCGCGCCGTCGGCGCCGAGCGCGCGAGTCGCACCGTGCGGGCGATCCAGCGCGGCAGCGCGACGACGGTGGATGTCGCCTACCTGAACGACAGGATCTTCCTCAACACCGCGAGCGTCGGCGCTTACACCGATTTCGTGCGCATCCGGGAGCGCCTCGAGAAGCGGATCGGCAAGCCGCTCGCCGCACTCGTCGCCGGGTGGCGCACCATGCACAAGGATCGCGCGATCACGGTGACCGTCGATGGCAGGACCCGCGAGTCGAGCCTGCTCTTCATCGGGAACGGCCAGTACCAGCCGCGCGGCTTCGCGCCGAGCGTGCGCGAAGACCTTCAGGACGGGCTCCTGGACCTGAGGATCCTGGACGTGTCCACCCGGTGGTCGCGCTTCGTCGTGCTGCTGGCGACGCTCACCGGGCAGCTGGCCAGGGTGAAGCAGTACCACGAGGTCTCCGCCCCGGAGCTCGAGATCACCCTCCCCCAGGGCCCGGAGCGCGTTACGCGCGACGGCGAGGTCGGCGAGCCGAGCGATCGGCTGCGGATCCGCGCCGTCCGACGGGCGCTGACCGTCTACCGGACGCCCCACGGCGGGTGAACGCGCATCACGGACGCAGGGGCGGGCCCTGTCAGCACCGGCGTGCCGCGAGCACCGGCGCGGGCGCCGTCACTCCAGTGCGGTGCGGCTCGTGCCGGTCGACTGGATCGTCACCATCGGCGGCAGCAGCTCGCTGAGCAGCGGAGGCGTCCACGTCGTCCGCACGGTCACGCGGGCGGAGAGACCGTCGGGGCTGCCCGCGGACACCAGTTCCGTGCCGTCGGCGAGCACGCCGATCACCGCTGTCGCCTGCTCGGCGATCGCGGCGTCCTCGAGCTCCGCACGGATCGCCGCACCGTCGACCTGCAGCCGGAAGCCGTCCGCTCCGGCGAGCGCCGCCGCATCGGCCACCGAGTCGAGGCGCTTCTGGGCGATGTACAGGTCGGTGGCGCAGACGCACACGTAGATGAGGGCGATCGCGAGCACGAGGTATCCGAGGATCAGCGGCATCGTGCTCCCCCGCTCGTCGCCGAACGGGCCTCCGCCGGAGTCGGGTCGCCCGAGACAGAGCCGGGACTCCGGCCGGCGCAGGCCCGCGGCGCTCATCCGCCCGTCCACGTGCGCGAGACCTTGTACGCCGACGCCGCCTGCACGGGGACCGTCCCGATCCGGTCCAGGCCGAGCACGGGAGGGACGAGCGGCAGTGCGACCCTCGCCGTGACGGTGACGACCACCGTCGCCCCCGCGGAGGGGCACGCGACCGCGGCCGGCGCGCACCGGATGTCGACGTCGACGGCGGCCGCATCCATGCCGTATTCCTCGATCGCCGACCGCACCGCCGCATCGGCGCGGGCCATGGCCTCCGCGCCGTCCGAGGCGGCGCTCATGGTGCGAGCCGCGTGCCGAGCCGCGGACTCCGCGCCGAGCAGCTGCCCTTGGATCGCCCCGAGCGCGAGCACGAGGTACACCAGCGGGACCAGGAGGATCACCCCGAGCCCGATGAACTCCAGGGCGGCGGATCCGTCCTCGTCGGCGAGCAGGCGCGCCCGCGGCGGGCCGCTTGGCACTCCGCCCTCCGCGCCTGGCGCATCAGCCGGCTTCGGTGAACGACTCCACAGGAGCACGGCCGGTCACCTCCAGCCCCGACGGCACCCCGAGCAGGCCGATGAGCGGGAGCGTCGTGCGCACCGTCACCTCCATGGTGGGCACACCCAGCGCCGCCGTCTCGCGCACGCTGACATCGCGCGCGTACTCCGCGCCGATGGCACGACCGATGACGAGGGCGGTGCGCTGCACGCCCTCACCCGGGTCGGTATCGGCGAGCGCTGCGACGTGCGCACCTTCGACGGCGGCGTCGTGCACCACGTTGCGCACGTACACGGCGAGCGCGAACTGCAGCACGGCCAGGGTGAGCGCAGTCAGCAGCGCACCGACGAGCACGAACTCGACGGGGCTGGATCCCCGGTCGTCGCCGAGCACGTCGACACCTCGCCTTCCGACGCTCATGGTGCGGTCAGAGTCCGCTCACGCGTGCGATCGCCTGCTCGAACAGGTTCGTGAGCGCAGGACCGGCCACGGCCCAGATCAGCACGACAAGCCCTGCCGTCATCAACGTGATCAGCACCCAGCCGGGAACGTCACCCCGCTCCGGATCATCGGATGGGGCGACGGTCAGCGGATCCGGGCGAGTGAAGTGCACGGATGCGCGATCTGCAGACATGGGATTCCTTTCGTGGATGCGGTCCGGTGAGACGTCAGCCGATTCCGAGCCTCAGGATGAACACGCCGGGGAAGACGGCGAACAGAACGGACAACGGGAGGATGAGGAAGACGAGCGGGAGGAGCATCAGGATCTCCTTGCGGCCGGCCTGCTCGATCAGACTGCGCTTCGTCTCCTCACGTGCGTCCGACGCCTGCGCCTGCAGCACCGCGGCCAGCGGCGCGCCGCGCTCGAGAGCCGCGATGATCTGATCGACCGCGCGCGTCAGCGGCGGGGTCTGCAGCCGGTGGGCGCAGTCGCCGAGCGCATCCGCGAGGGAGGACCCGGTGTTCACCGCGAGCGTCACCGCGCGCAGTTCGCCGCTGAGCTCGCCGGATCCCGCGGCGCCGACCCGGCGCAGCGCGTCCGGCAGCCCCTCGCCCGCGGACAGGCACAGCGCGAGGAACTCCAGCACCGTCGGGAGCTCCTCGGTGAGCCGGCCGACGCGTGCCTTCGCGCGGGCGCTCAGCAGGGCGTCACAGGCGACGCCGGCGATGACCGCCGTCAGCACGGGCAGCAGCACGGCGGGCGCGGAGAGGCGGCCCGCGAGGACGAGCGCGACCGTCGTGGCGGCCCCTGCTCCGAGCCCGACCAGCACCCACACGAGCTGGCGGCTGCGGAACGCGCCCGGACCGCCGGGCAGTCCCGCCTGGGTCAGCCGCAGCGCGACGCCGGCGTCGCCTCCGCCGAAGAGACCGAGGGCGCCCTTGATCCGCGCGGCCCAGGAGCCCCCGGCGGGCATCCGCCACGGCAGCCGCGCCGTCGGATCGGCGAGGTCGGCGACGTCGCGCAGGTGCGGCGCGATCCGGGAGCTGAGGTCGGCCCAGCGCCACCGCGGGAAGGCGGCCAGCACGAGGAGGACCCCCGCGGCGAGCGCCCCGCCGAGCAGCACGGCGATCGCGAGATCGGACAGCGCGTTCACTGGAACCACCTCCGCGGCTCGGGCAGCCGGCCGATGCGCAGCATGATTCGGAACGCGACGAACGACACGGCAGCTCCGCCGAAGATCAGGGCGACGCCCTCGGGACTGGTGTAGGCCTCCGCTCCCTCCGGCCGCAGCAGGAGCAGCGCCAGGATCACCCACGGCGCGATCGCTCCCAGCACCGCGGCGCCACGGATCCACGATTGCCGCGCCTCGACTTCCGACCGCAGCGCCGCCTCCGCCCGCACCGAGCTCGACAGCGCCCGCAGCACCGTGCTCAGCTCCGTGCCGCCGACCTCGCGTGCCATGCGCAGTGTCTCGAGGATGCGGTCGCCGACAGGATCCGCGAGCGCCTCTTTGAGCTTCACGGCCGCGGCGTCGAACAGTCCCGTTGCGTGCAGGTCGCGGGCGAACGCCGCGAAGGCCGGCCGCAGCGGTGCCGGGGCGGCCTCCTCCAGCGCCGCGACGGCGTCCGGCAGCGGCATGCCCACCCGGATCGACGCGATGAGCAGGTCGCACACGTCGGGCCACAGCCCGCGCCGCAGCCGGAGCAGGCGCTGCCGCCGAGAGCGCAGGAACACCACGGGCGCGGCGGCTCCCGCCACGGCCAGCACGAGCGCGAACGCCGCCGTCCCGGTGAGGAGCCACGCCACCGCCGCGGTGACGAGGCCGCCGGCGACGACCGCGACGACGAGCACGCGCGCATCGGCGCGGAACCCCGCCTCGCGCAGCAGCCGGGTCGCCGCACCGGTCCGCGGCGCACGGGTCCGGCGCGCGCCGGCCGGCCACAGCCACGGCGACACCGCAAGCACGACGCCCGCCGCGAGCAGCGCGCCCAGCAGCAGCGTCATGCGATGCCCTCCCCCGGACGAGCGTCGGCGAACAGCACGCCGTGACGGATCCGCCCGTCGGCGTCGGCCGTCGTGGGCGCGATCACCTCGGCGACCCGCCGGGTGCCGTCGGCATCCCGCCGGCAGTGCACGACGAGGTCCACCGACACGGCGAGAGCGGGCGCGATGAACGCGCGGTCGATGTTGCGGCCGGCGAGCAGCGGCAGCATGCTGAGCTTCTCCAGCGCCTCCGCCGCCGAGTTCGCGTGCACCGTCGCCGCTCCAGGAACGCCGGTGTTCAGGGCGAGCACGAGGTCGAGCGCTTCGGCATCGCGCACCTCGCCGACGACGAGCCGGTCGGGCCGCATCCGCAGCGCCTCCTTCACGAGCCGTCGCAGCGTGATCTCGCCCGTGCCCTCCAGACTGGCCTGGCGCCCCTGCAGGGCGACGAGGTCGGGGGCCTGCACGCCGAGCTCGAACGTCTCCTCCACCGTGATCACGCGCTGATCCACGCACTCGGCGACGAGCGCCGCCAGCAGCGTGGTCTTGCCCGCGTGCGTAGGGCCGGACACGATCACGCTGCGCCCCGCGCGCATCGCGTCGGCCAGCGTCGCCGCGACGTGCGGCGGTACCATGCCCTGCGCCACGAGCGACTCCAGGCTCCGGTACCGCGGCAGGAACTTCCGGATGTTCACCGCCCATGATCCCCGCACCACATCGGCGATCGCGACGTGCAGGCGGGAGCCGTCGGGCAGGGATGCGTCGACGAAAGGCTGGCCGAGATCGACGCGGCGCCCGGTGGCGTGCAGCATGCGCTCGACGACATCGCGCAGCTGCGCCTCGGTCAGCGCGATCGGCGCGCGCTCACTGCGCCCCTCGCGCGCGATGAACACGTGCGAGGGTCCGTTCAGCCAGATCTCCTCGATCGTGTCGTCGTCGAGCAGCGGCTGCAGCGGGCCGTACCCCGCGACCCCGGCGAGGATGTCGCGCACGCAGGCCGCCTCGTCGTCTATCGTCGCCGTGCCTCGGGCAAGGGCCTGATCGTTGTGCCGGCGCACCTCGAACTGGGCGATCCGGCGCGCCTCATCGGGGTGGACGGACGGGTCGGTCCGCTCGGCGCGCAGTCGTGCGCGCACCCTCTCGGTGACGGCGGCGGTGCTGAGGCTCACCCCCGCATCGTCGCAGGATCCGCGCTTCGACCCCGGAAGTTATCCACAGCCCACGCCGCAGGGCTGGGCCCACCCGACCGCGACCGCCAACCGCTGTCAGCCGACGCGCGCCACGTCGTGCAGTGCGTCGACCATCGGCAGCAGCTCGGGCTGCTCGGCGGCGTCAGCGAGCACGCGCTCCAGGGTCTCGTCGTGCACCGGACGGGCGCGCTCGTACAGCTCCTGCCCGCTCGGGGTGAGCTCGGTGTAGATCCCGCGCCGGTCGTCGACGCACAGGATCCGGGTCAGCAGCCCGCGATCCTCGAGCCTGTTCACCAGCCGCGTGGTCGCGCTCGGGCTGAGGGCGGCGGCACGGGCGAGCTGCTGCATGCGCATGTGCCAGCCGTCCTGCCGGCTCAGCGCCTCCAGCACGGTGTACTCGACGACCGAGAGCCCCGCCTCCGCGGACAGGGCCCGCTCCAGCTCCGCCTCGATCATGGCGTGCAGCGCGGCCATCGTGCGCCATCCGCGTGCGCGGATCTCGACGGCGTCATCGGCGATGCCCATGGATCCTCCAAAGTAGTTGCTTGCGCTATCTATTTGCGTGTGCAAGTATTGTGATCACCGACGCAAAATCCCGCGTCTGCAACTATCCCACTGTACCAGGAGTTTCCCCATGCCTCTCGGCCTGATCGCCCTCGCCCTCGGCGCCTTCGGAATCGGCCTCACCGAGTTCGTCATCATGGGCCTGCTGCCCGAGGTGGCCGCCGACTTCGGTGTCACCGAGGCCGCCGCCGGCTGGCTCATCTCCGGCTATGCGCTGAGCGTCGTCGTCGGCGCGCTTTTCCTCACCGCCGCCACGACGCGCCTGCCCCGCAAGCCCGTCCTGCTCGGCCTCATCGTCCTCTTCATCATCGGCAACGCGCTCACCGCACTCGCTCCCGGCTACGGCCTCGCGATGGTGGGGCGGATCATCGCCGCCCTCACGCACGGGGCGTTCTTCGGGATCGGATCCGTCCTCGCCGCCTCGCTCGTGCCCGCCGCCAAGAAGGCCGGCGCGATCGCGATCATGTTCACCGGCCTCACGGCGGCGAACGTTCTCGGCGTGCCGTTCGGCACCTTCCTCGGCCAGCAGCTCGGCTGGCGCGCCACGTTCTGGGCCATCGCGATCATCGGCGTGCTGGCGTTCGTCGGGATCGCCCTGCTCGTGCCGGCGACGCACGACATCACGCCGACCCGCCTGCGCGACGAGCTCGGCGCGTTCCGCTCCGGTCAGGTGTGGCTGTCGCTCATCGTGACCGTGCTCGCCTACGGCGGCATGTTCGGCGCCTTCACCTACATCGCGTACACGCTCACCGAGATCAGCGGCTTCGCATCGGGCATGGTGCCGTGGCTGCTCGTGCTGTTCGGCGTCGGCCTGTTCCTCGGGAACTGGGCCGGCGGCAAGGCCGCCGACCGCTCGATCGATGCGACCTTGATCGTCTTCATCGCCGCGCTCGTCGTCGTGCTCGCGGGCTTCGCCCTCGTCGCATCCAGCGGGCCGGCGACCGTCGTCGCGCTCTTCCTCATGGGCGGTTTCGGATTCGGCACGGTGCCCGGCCTGCAGTCGCGGATCATGGGATACGCGTCGTCCGCCCCGACGCTGGCCTCGGGCGCGAACATCGGCGCCTTCAACGTCGGCAACGCCCTCGGAGCCTGGGCCGGAGGCGTCGGCATCGCCGCGGGCCTCGGCTACACCTCCCCCATCTGGATCGGCGCCGGCATCACGGCGCTGGCGCTGGTCGTGATGATCGCCGCCGCAGCCGCGGCGCGCGGAGCGAACGCTCGCCGCGGCACCGCCACGGTGCGCACGATCACCGCGACCACGCCCGTCATCGCGGACTGAACCACGACCCCTCCTCCACACCCCACAGAAGGACGAACGACATGACCGTTCCCACCATCACGCTGAACAACGGCGTGACCATGCCCCAGCTCGGCTTCGGCGTCTTCCAGGTCCCTGATGACGAGACCACCGCCGCCGTCACCGCCGCACTGCAGGCGGGCTACCGCAGCATCGACACCGCCGCGATCTACGGCAACGAGCGCGGCGTCGGCCGCGCGATCGCCGAGTCCGGCATCGCCCGGGACGAGCTCTTCGTGACCTCGAAGGCGTGGAACACCGACCAGGGCTACGACGCCACCCTGCGCGCCTACGACGCGAGCCTCGAGAAGCTGGGACTGGACGCCCTCGACCTCTACCTCATCCATTGGCCCGAGCTCGGCGACGGCGATTACGCCGGCACCTGGCGGGGCCTCGAAGCCCTCTACGAGCAGGGCCGCGTCCGCGCGATCGGCGTCTCGAACTTCGAGCCCGTGCATCTCACGCGGATCCTCGAGACCGGATCCGTCGTTCCCGCGATCAACCAGGTCGAGTTGCACCCCGCCTTCCAGAACCGCGCGGTCGTCGCGGCGGACGCCGCGGCGGGCGTGGTGACGGAGGCATGGAGCCCGCTCGCGCAGGGCGCGGTGCTGCAGGATCCGGCGATCACGTCGATCGCCACCCGACACGGCCGCACCCCGGCCCAGGTGGTGCTGCGCTGGCACCTGCAGCAGGGACGCGTCGTGATCCCCAAGTCCGTCACGCCGAGCCGCATCGCAGAGAACTTCGACGTGTTCGGCTTCGACCTCGACGCCGCCGAGCTCGCCGCGATCGACGCGCTCGACCGCGACGGCCGCACCGGCCCGCACCCGCACGAGTTCCACGGCTGAGCATGGAGGGGCAGGGGCGGATCCGGCCTCACTAGACTGGATCCGCCCGCGGGAGTGGTGAAATTGGCAGACACGCAGGATTTAGGTTCCTGTGCCTCCGGGCGTGTGGGTTCAAGTCCCACCTTCCGCACGTGAGCGTTCTGGGGCGGCCGCAGGGCCGCCCCAGAACGCTTCTTCGTTCGAAGAGGGGCCTCCTTTTGAACCCCAGGGGCCTCGGCCAGAGGCTCCGCGCGTCGCTTCTCCCAGCCGCGCGTGACCGGCCCGCTCTAGACTTCAGGGAAGCCGGCATCTCGGCCCGCTTCCCGCGACGACCCACGGACGGACCCACCTGTGCACCACGCCGCCCTCATCCCCTGGCTCGACCCCAACGTCATCATCAACGGCGCCGGCCCCTGGGCGCTCGCCGTGGTGCTGTTCATCATCTTCGCCGAGACGGGGCTGCTCGTCGGCTTCCTCCTCCCCGGCGACACGCTCCTGATCATCTCCGGCCTCCTCACTCACACGAACCGGGTCTTCGGTGTCGACATCTGGATCGTGGGCCTGCTGATCGCCCTGGCCGCCTTCCTCGGCGGCGAGGTCGGCTACCTCATCGGCCACAAGGGCGGCCCCGCGGTGTTCGAGCGCAAGGAATCCGGCCTGTTCAGCCGCAAGAACGTCGAGCGGACCAATCAGTTCTTCGAGCGCTTCGGCGGTCTCACCGTGATCCTCGCGCGCTTCGTGCCGATCGTGCGCACCTTCGCGCCGGTCGCCGCAGGCGTCGGTCACATGCCGTGGCGGCGCTACAGCCTGTACAACCTCATCGGCGCGCTGATCTGGGGCTTCGGGCTCACCATGGTCGGCTACCTCATCGCGTTCATCCCGTGGGTCGCCGACCTCGTCACGAAGTACATCGACGTGATTCTGCTGGGCGTCGTGGCGCTGACCCTCGCGGTGACCGCCTGGCACTACTTCAACGAGCGCCGCAAGGCGAAGAAGGAGACCGCAGCCGGGATCCCGGCCGTCGACCCCGAGGTCTGAGCCGGTCTCGGACCGCCCGGTCTCAGCCTGCGTCGCGCTTGGCGTCGCCGCTCTCGTCGCCCGCCGCGGCGCGGGCAGCGCGCGACTTCTCGACGCTGGCCCGCAACGCCTCCATGAGGTCGATGACCTCGCCGCCCTTCTCGGCGGGCGCGAACGTCTCCTCGGTCTCGAAGGCCTCGCCCTTCTCGATCTTGGCGTCGATGAGAGTGCGCAGCTCCGCCTGGTACTCGTCCACGAACGCGTTCGGGTCGAAGTCGGCCGAGAACCCTTCGACCAGGGACGCCGAGAGCTCGAGCTCCTTGTCCGACACCGTGACGTCCTCATGCAGCGAGGGGAAGTCGGCCTCGCGCACCTCATCCGCCCACAGCAGGGTCTGCAGCACGAGCACGTCGCCGCGCACCCGCAGCGCGGCGAGCCGGGTCTTCTGGCGCAGGGTGAACCGCACGATCGCCGTGCGATCGGTGGCCTCGAGGGTCTTGCGCAGCAGCACGTAAGCCTTGGGCGACTTCGAGTCCGGCTCCAGGTAGTACGCCTTGTCGAGCGTGAGCAGGTCGACCTGGTCCGAGGGCACGAACTCCACCACATCGATCTCACGGCTGCGTTCGGCCGGGAGCGACTCCAGGTCCTCCTTCGTCAGCACGACGGTCTGCGACTCGTCCTGATAGGCGCGATCGATCTCGGAGTAGGCCACGGTCTGCCCGCACACTTCGCACACGCGCTTGTACCGGATGCGTCCGCCGTCGGCGTCGTGCACCTGGTGCAGCGGCACGTCGTGGTCCTCCGTCGCGGAGTACACCTTCACCGGCACGTTGACCAGCCCGAAGGTGAGCGAGCCCTTCCAGATCGACCTCATGGCACCAGTACACACCACAGGCGCGCACGACGTATACCGTCTTGCGCATTAGTGTGACCACATGGCAGACGCCCCGCAGTTCGTGCGCATCGGAGAGCGGCGGCTGCGCGTGACCAACCTCGACAAGGTCGTGTACCCCGAGACGGGCACCACGAAGGGCGAGGTGATCGACTATTACGTGCGGATCGCGCCGCTGCTGCTGCCCGTGCTCGCGGGCCGCCCCGTGACGCGCAAGCGCTGGGTCGAGGGCGTGGGCACCGCGGCGGATCCCGAGGGGTCGTTCTTCGCGAAGCAGCTGGAGCCGGGAGCACCGTCGTGGATCCCCCGTCAGGAGATCCCGCACTCGGGCGGAGCCAAGGACTATCCGCTCGTGGACGAGGTCGCGACGCTCGTGTGGATGGCGCAGGTCGCCGCGATCGAGCTGCACATCCCGCAGTGGCGCTTCGCCCCCGACGGCGGCCGAGGCAACCCGGACCGCCTCGTGCTCGACCTGGATCCCGGCCCCGGCGTGCCCCTGTCGCAGTGCGCCGAAGTGGCGCGGCTGGCGCGCGGCATCCTCACCGGCATGGGTCTGGATCCGGTTCCGGTGACGAGCGGGAGCAAGGGGATCCACCTCTACGCGCGTCTGACGGGTGAGAGCACGAGCGATGAGATCTCGGCGCTGGCGCACGCCCTCGCCCGCGCGATCGAGGCCGACCACCCCGACCTGGCGACGAGCGTCATGACGAAGACCCTCCGCACCGGGAAGGTGTTCCTCGACTGGAGCCAGAACAACGGCAAGAAGACCACGATCGCGCCGTACTCCCTGCGCGGACGCCCGCAGCCCTGGGTCGCCGCTCCTCGCACCTGGGAGGAGCTGGAGGATCCGGAGCTGCGCCACCTGCGGTTCGATGAGGTGCTCGAGCGAGCGGAGCGCGGGATGGATCCGTTCGCGGCGATCTCCGCCGACGATCGGCCGCTCGCGCCGGCACCCGCCGCCGAAGCGCGCCCCGTGATGCGGGCCGCCGAGCCCGCGACGCCTCCTGCGACGCCCCGCCGGCCGCGCGCACCGCGCACCGCTCCAGCTCGCACCGAACCGCGCCGCATCGAGGCGTCGGCTGCGCCCCGCGCCTCCCACGGCGGCGCCTCGGAGGCCGGCGCGTCCGCCGTGCCCGCCTACTCCCCCATGCTCGCGGAGCACGGCACGCCGGGAACCGCCCGCGCGATGGGCTGGGCCGAGATCAAGTGGGATGGGATCCGCGCGATCGGCACCTGGTCGGACGGCCGGTTCCGGCTGCACGCGCGCAGCGGCACCGACATCACCGACCGCTATCCGGAGCTCACCGCCGACGGCGCCCCCGGGTTCCCCGTGGACGAGGCCGTCGTCGACGGGGAGATCGTCGCCTTCGACGCCGCGGGGCGTCCGAGCTTCCACCGGCTGCAGGACCGGATCCACCTCACCCGCGCGCGGGAGATCGAGCGCGAAGTCGTCCGCAACCCCGTGCGCTACCACCTGTTCGACCTGCTGCACCTGGAGGGGCACGACCTCACTGCGCTGCCGCTGCGCGACCGCCGCGAACTGCTCGAGCAGATCACCGCCGATCTGCCGGAGACGGTCGTGGTCCCGCCCGTGTTCGACGACGTGGATGCCGCGCTGACGACGAGCGCCGCGCTCGACCTCGAGGGCGTCGTCGTCAAGGATCCGGCATCGTCCTACGCCCCGGGCCGGCGCTCCCCGCACTGGCTCAAGATCAAGCTCACCCGCACCCAGGAGGTGGTGATCGTCGGCATCAGGCCCGGCAAGGGCGACCGCACCGGACGCATCGGATCCCTGCTGCTCGCGATCCCCGAGCCGTCGCTGCCGTCGGGGCTGCGCTATGTGGGCCGGGTCGGCACGGGCTTCACCGAGCGGGCGTTGCACGACCTCGGAGCCCGGCTCGAAGCCTTGCGGACGCCGCGGGCCGCCGTGGACGGAGTCCCGGTCGCCGACGCCTCCGACGCGCTGTGGGTGCGCCCGGAGCTCGTCGGCGAGGTGGAGTTCGCGAACTGGACCGACGACGGGGTGCTGCGCCACGCGCGCTGGCGCGGCCTGCGCCCGGACAAGACCCCCGCCGAGGTCGTGGTCGAGGCCTGAGCCGCACGGAGAGCCGGGATCGACCTCAGGCGTGCACGGCCTCGCAGTCCGCCGCCCCGCCGGATCCGGTCCTGTCGGCCTCGATCTGGAACGTCGAGTGCTCCACGTCGAAGTGCTCGGCGAGGCACGACTGCATCTGCGTGAGGAGCGCCTGCGCTCCCCCGCCGGCGAGCACGGCGGCACGAACCGACACGTGCGCCGTGAACACCGGGGCGCCACGCGTGAGCTGCCACACGTGGACGTCGTGCACGCCGGTGACTCCCGGGTACTCGAGCAGGTGCTCGCGGATCTCGCTCACGGCCGTGCCCTTCGGCGCGGATTCCGCGAGCACGGAGAACACCTCGCGCAGCAGCGCGATCGCCCGCGGGATGATCATCGCCGCGATCACCAGGGAGGCGATCGCGTCGGCGGGCATCCATCCCGTCGTGATGATGACGATGGCCGCGACGATCACCAGGGCGGATCCGATCAGATCGCCCATGACCTCCAGGTAGGCGCCGCGCACGTTGATGCTCTCCCGCTGCGCGGCGCTGAGCAGCCACATCGAGACCGCGTTGGCGACGAGCCCCACGGCGGCGACGATGAGCATGAGCGGTCCGGCGACCTCCGCCTCCGCAGGGTTCAGGAGCCGGCCGATGCCCTCGAACGCGACCCAGCCGGACAGCAGGATGAGGATGATGGCGTTGATGAGCGCCCCGAACACCTCGGCGCGCTGATAGCCGAACGTACGCCGGTCGTCGGCAGGCCGCGCGGCGACCGCACTCGCGATGAGCGCGATCACCAGCGCGGAGGCATCGGTGAACATGTGCGCCGCGTCGGCGAGCAGGGCGAGGGATCCGCTGAGGATCGCTCCGACCACCTGCACGAGCATCACGACGCACGTGAGCGTCAGCGAGATCGCGAGCAGGCGACGGTGGCCTGCGGAGCGGATCCCGGCGGAGGGTGCGTGGTCGTGCATGTATCCAGGGTAGAGCCGGGATCCCCCGGTCGGAGCCTGTTTCGCCTAGTCGGGAATGGGGATGATTCTCAGTAGTCCCAACGGTGGCGAGGGACCGGTCTTCCGTAACGCCCGAGGAGAGCGACTCGCCATCGACAGCGCAGAGCGTCGATTCCGTACCGTCCGGGCCAAGCCGGGCTTGGAGGAGATGCACCTTCATGGTCCACGGGCGAGGCGGGAGTCTGATTCTGCCCAAGTCAGCGCGCGACTACCGCAAGGTCCAGGCACAACGCTCCAGAGGCTAGGCACGATTCACAGATCGCACACGTCCAGGATGTCAAGGCGATGATTCCAGGGCCGCTACGCTCATGCGTCATGACCGCTGTTGAGCCGACCGTGAACGCGCCCGGGAAACGAGGCCGGGGGCGTGCGCTCGATGTCGCGTTGTGGATTGCCGCCGTGCCGGTGGTGATCGCTGGCGTACGGCTGCTCATGTTCTCGAAAGGTGACCCCGTCGTGCTCCGGGTGCTGTTCGAGAACTTCCAGATCCTCCCGCTGCTGACTGCATCAACGCTATTGGTGCTGCCATGGGCAACGCTCATGGCCGCCATCCTCCTGCTCTTGAATCGTTCAGCGCGAGTCGTGGTCTCGAAGTGGACTCGGGACGTCCCCACTGCGGCCACGCTGGGGATTCTCGCCATCACGGTCGTGGTGATGACCTCGCCGTTCCCTATGGCGTACTGGATTGCAGGGGCATGGTTTGCAGTGCTGGCAGTCTCGATCATCAGTCGAGTCCCGAAGGGTTGGACAGGGCGCGTGACCCGCATCGTCAACATCGCGGACAACAACACCCCTGGATCGATGTTCTACTCCGCCCTGATCGTTCCATTGGTGCTCACAATTCTCCCGGCATCGTCATCGTTTTGGCTTCCTCTCGAAGACGTCGTCACTTCGAGCGAGACGCACAGCGCATACGTGCTGGGGGCCACAGATGGGTGGACGACACTTCTCACGGTTGACCGCGTGGTTCTGCGCGTGCCCTCTGACGAGGTCACGGAACGGATCGTGTGCGACCAAGGCGAGGCGGTCACTGTTCAACTTCTCGGCGAGGACGCAGACGCGCCGAAGTGCGCCGGGTAACGTCCGCTTTCGGTACGATCCGAGCATGGACGTTGGATGGTGGGCGCTGACAATCGCCGGCGCGAGCCTCGTCATCAGTGGTGGTACCTTCTGGCGCAATCGCACCCCGGCTCCGCGCTGGTGCCCGCGGCTTCCATCAAGACTGACAGTGACGGGGAGATGCGTGTCACCCGCTCTTTCAGCAATCGAGGGCGCGGCGTAGGCCGTGATGTGCGCTTCGGTCCGGACAACGTCGGGAGCTTGGCTGTCTTCGCCACGAGGAAGGTGGAGCGGGCAAAGTTCGGCGAGAGCTTCTCGTCTACGCTCGTATATCCGGCTGGCACCACGGGCTCAGGGGCGTTCATGCTGACATGGGGCCAGGAGCTAGACCTCCACCGTCGTCGCACGATGCTAACCAAGTACAAACTGGGCGACGGTCGCGGAGATCTTCCGGAGCCGGAGCGCGACGACGTGGGCATCGTCTTCTGATCAATCCCGATGTCCTGGCCCCTGGCTACTCCGGAGCGCTGTCCTAGCATCTCGATCACGCAGGCCTGGGGGGAACATGCTGAACAACCGCGAACTAGCGTCTGTGATCCTGATCGGGCTGCTCATCCTGATCGGCCTGGCGCTACCTAAGTGGCGGGAGATCCTGCTGCCCGCGTTCCGAACGGTCGCGGGCGCGTTCTTCCAATGGGTGATCCTCCGCATATTCGGGCTCTTCGTCGTCTGGGTAGCGCTGTGGGTGTGGCTTGCGTGGATCATCGGCGCGTGGGACCTGGGGCTGTTGAAGGACACAATCATCACCTTGTTTGGTGTCGGTTTTCCCCTCCTGTTCAGCTCGATACGAGCCAAGTCTGGCGTGGAGATCATCGGTCACATCCGCCGCGAGACGCTGACGCTGTCCACCCTGTTCTTGTTCTATCTGAACTTGGAATCCCTGCCGTTGTGGGGTGAGTTGATCGCGCAGCCCGTGATCGTCGTCTTGTCGGCCATGACGGCCTTCGCTCAGCGCGACGCGAAAGGGCGGCGGGTTGTCGGATGTTTCTCGATCCCTCTCTTTCTGATCGGTATCGGCATGATCGTCTGGACCACTCTCCAGACCGTGAACAACTGGGACAAGATCAACTGGCCAGAGCTGCTCGGGCAACTTGCGCTCTCCGTGTGGCTCCCGTTCGCGATGTTCCCTTACCTGTATGTGGTCGCCTTCTACGCGGCCACGGAGTCGATCTTGAAGCGGCTGCTCTGGATGAATAAGGACATGCCCCTCCGTGCTCGCCTCGGCGTGCTCGTGGGGCTGCGCGGGTCTGTCCGGTGGACGAAGGAACTCACGGGACGGTACAACCACGTAGCGCAGGCCAGGACGTTCCGGGGTGCACTGGCAGAGGTGCGCGACTTCCGCGAGGACGTACACCGTCGCCATAGACGCGAGGCGGATCGGCTCGCCAACTTGGAGGGGTTCGCGGGCCAAGTTGGGGTGGATGGAACCGGGGCACAACTCGACCGGCGAGAGTTCGACGGAACCAAGCGTGCGCTGGACTTCATCCATACCGCCCAGGCTCTGCGCTACGAGCGCCTTGGAGGAACGTTCTGGGACGACCTTACCGACATGGTCATCAGTCCCGCGTCCAAGTGGGGCCTGCCCGACGAGCACGGAATTGTCGTAGAGACGACTGGTGACAAGAAGAAGTGGCGCGCGTGGCGACGTTTGCCGTCTGGCTGGGTGCTCGGGATTGGCGCTACCGGACGCTTCGGAGAGTATCGCTACGCCGGTGCAGAGCCCCCCACGACGTGGCCAGGATCGTCCGACGAATGGGTCGACGCCACGGTCGCCCTCGGTCCACCCGACTGGGAGCGCAATGACGAGTCGCGCTTATAGCTCGCGCCGGACAAGTTCGCGCCGATCTTGTCGAACAAACCTCAGGCGAGGGCGCCGTATGCGCCCGCGCGCGAGATCTCTTCCTTCTTCACGATGCGGTCGATCGTCCATCCCTGTGCTCGGAGAGCCCGCACAGCGGCCACCTTTTCGGAGCGTAGGGCGGTCTTGGGGCGGGTCTCCCGGTCGCCCTTCCTCGGGGATGCCCTCATCGCGCAGTGCTTTGCGGGATCAGCGCTCCCAGTTCGACTCGATCGTGGATCCGCCGCCATGCACGAGCAGCAGCGGCGGTCCGTCGCCTTCCGGCCCGTGCCACTGATAGTAGAGGCGGGGCTCAGAGCTCGGCGAGCAGCGGAACGAGGGCGACGAAGGCACGGGCCCGGTGCGACTGGGCCTGCTTCTCCTCGGCAGAGAACTCGCCCACCGTGCGCTCCGGACCGGTCTGCCCGTCCGGGATGAACACGGGGTCGTAGCCGAAGCCGCCGTCACCCGCCGCCGCGTGGGCGAGACGCCCCGGCCAGTCGCCGCGCACCGTCCACTCGCGACCGTCCGGGGTCACCAGGGCGATGACGCTGACGTAGTGCGCGGCGCGATGCGGATCCGCGATGTCGCGGAGCTGATCCAGCAGCAGCTCGCGGTTCGCGACGTCGTCCTTCCGCTGCCCCGCCCAGTAGGCGGAGAAGACGCCGGGCGAGCCGCCGAGCACGTCCACCGCGATGCCCGAGTCGTCGGCGAGCGCGGGCACACCGGAGTGCGCCGCGGCCGCACGGGCCTTGAGCAGCGCGTTCTGCTCGAACGTCACGCCGTCCTCGACAGGTTCCGGGCCGTCGTAGCCGACGACCTCGAGGTCGGGCCGGGTGGCGGCCACGATCTGGCCGAACTCGGCCACCTTGTGCGCGTTGTGCGTGGCGAGGACGATCCTCATCACTCGGTCCCTGAGCCCGCCGAAGCGGCGAGCGCGGCGAGCTGGTGGTCGCGGAGCTCAGCGCAGCCGTTCACGCCGAGGTCGAGGAGGGCGTCGAGCTCGCGCTTGTCGAAGGGCGCGCCCTCCGCGGTGCCCTGCACCTCGACGAACAGCCCGCGGCCGGTGACCACCACGTTCATGTCGGTCTCGGCGCGCACGTCCTCGACATATGCCAGGTCGAGCATGGGCTCGCCGTCGATGATCCCCACGGAGACGGCGGCGACGGAGTCGAGCAGCACCTGCGCCTTCTGCCCGATGAACTTCTTCTTCCGGCCCCACTCGATCGCGTCGGCGAGCGCGACGTAGGCGCCGGTGATGCCGGCCGTGCGCGTGCCGCCGTCGGCCTGCAGCACGTCGCAGTCGATCACGATCGTGTTCTCGCCGAGCGCCTTGGTGTCGACCACCGCACGCAGCGCCCGCCCGATCAGCCGCGAGATCTCGTGGGTGCGTCCGCCGATGCGCCCCTTCACGCTCTCCCGGTCGTTGCGCTCGTTGGTGGCGCGCGGCAGCATCGCGTACTCCGCCGTCACCCAGCCCTTGCCCTTGCCCGTCAGCCAGCGCGGCACGCCGTTCGTGAACGACGCGGTGCAGAGCACCTTCGTGTTGCCGAAGCTGATCAGCGCGGAGCCCTCCGCCTGGGCGCTCCAGCCGCGCTCGATCGTGATCGGGCGGAGCTGATCGACGGTGCGGCCGTCCTTGCGCACGGTCGGGGTCGCGGTGGACTCGGTCATGGGATCTCCTTGAGGTGGGGAAGGTCGATGACGCCGGTCTGCACGAGCCGGACGCCCCGCACCTCCTGGCCCATCAGGCGGTTGGCGAGGGCGGTGAAATCATCGGCGGAGGCGCCGGTGGCCTCGTACACGTAGCGGGGCTGCGCATCGGCGGGCGCGAGCAGGTCGCCCCGCACGAGCTGGCGGTACACGTCCCCGGCGGTCTCGTCGTCGCTGGAGACGAGGGAGACGCCCTCCCCCATCACGTAGCCGATCGCGCCACGCAGGAAGGGGTAGTGCGTGCAGCCCAGCACGAGCGTGTCGACCTCGGCCTCCCGCAGCGGCGCCAGATACTCCTCGGCCGTCTGCAGCACCTCAGGGGTGTCGGTGATGCCGGCCTCGACGAACTCGACGAACCGCGGGCACGCGGCCGTGAACACCCGCAGGTTCTCGTTCACCTCGAGCATGTCCTGATAGGCGCGGGATCCGATCGTGCCGACCGTGCCGATCACGCCGATCCGGCCGTTGCGCGTCGTCGAGATCGCCCGGCGCACGGCGGGACCGATCACCTCGACGACGGGCACGTCGTAGCGCTCACGGGCGTCGCGCAGCATCGCCGAGGACGCCGTGTTGCACGCGATCACGAGCATCTTCACGCCCTGGTCGACGAGGGTGTCGAGAACCTCGAGCGCGTAGCGGCGCACATCGGCGATCGGCTTCGGTCCGTACGGCGAGTGGGCGGTGTCGCCGATGTAGACGAAGGACTCCCGCGGCAGCTGCGCTCGGATCGCGCGGGCGACGGTGAGACCGCCGACCCCGGAGTCGAAGATCCCGATCGGCGCGTCGTTCATGATGCTCCAGCCTAGTCGGCCGACGCGTCCGCGCGCTCCTGAGCGGCTCCGCCCGTAAGCTGATCGCCATGACCGCGTCCAGCGCCCTGAAGACCGATCGGTACGAGCTCACGATGCTGGAGGCCGCACTGCGCGACGGCACCGCGGCGCGGCGCAGCGTGTTCGAGCTGTTCTCCCGGCGCCTGTCGGGCGGGCGGCGCTTCGGCGTCGTGGCGGGCACCGGGCGGCTGCTGTCGCTGCTGCGGGACTTCCGCTTCGGCGATGACGAGCTGCGCTATCTCCGCGATGAGAAGGTGGTCGACGCCGCGACTCTCCGCTACCTCGAGGACTACCGGTTCACCGGCACGATCCGCGGCTACCGCGAGGGCGAGCTGTATTTCCCGGGATCCCCGGTGCTCACCGTGGAGGGCACGTTCGGCGACGCCGTGATCCTGGAGACGCTGGCGCTCAGCGTGCTCAACCACGACTCTGCGGTCGCCACGGCCGCGTCCCGCATGAGCATCGCCGCCGGTGAGCGGCCGCTCGCGGAGATGGGCTCGCGCCGCGCCGCCGAGGACTCCGCGGTCGCCGCGGCCCGCGCCGCGTTCATCGCCGGCTTCGGCGCCACGAGCAACCTCGAGGCAGGACGCACCTGGGGGATCCCCACGATGGGCACGGCCGCGCACTCCTGGACGCTGCTCCACGACAGCGAGGAGGACGCGTTCCGCGCGCAGATCGACGCGCTCGGGGCAGGCACCACGCTCCTCGTCGACACCTACGACATCCGCCGTGGCGTCGAGACGGCGATCCGCGTGGCCGGGACCGGCCTGGGCGGGGTGCGCATCGACTCCGGCGACCTGCCGATCATGGCCGCCGAGGTGCGCGCCCAGCTCGACGAGCTCGGCGCGACGGGCACGAAGATCACCGTGACCAGCGACCTCGACGAGTACGCGATCGCCGCCCTCGCCGCCTCCCCCGTGGATGCCTACGGCGTGGGCACCTCGGTCGTGACCGGATCCGGGTATCCCACGGCCGGCATGGTCTACAAGCTCGTGGCGCGGCAGGGTGCCGACGGCGGCTGGGTCGCGGTCGCGAAGGCCTCGGCCGACAAGGGATCCAAGGGCGGCCGCAAGGCGGCGTTCCGGATCCTCGCGGACGGCGTGGCGCAGTCGGAGCGGGTGCTGGTCGCCGACGGCTTCGAGGAGCTCGGGGTGCAGGAGCACCCGGACGGGCGCCCCCTGCAGGTGACGCTGGTGGACGACGGCGAGATCGACACCGCCTACGAGGGCGCGGCAGGCACGCTGGCCGCGCGAGAGCACCACCACCGCGTGCGGGAGGAACTGCCGGTGCGCGCCCTCGCGCTCAGCAAGTCGGATCCGGCGATCCCGACGGAGTTCGTCGACGTCGCCTGAGCTCCGTCAGCGGGCCATCGACTCGTAGATCTCCTTGCACGTGGGGCAGACCGGGAACTTCTCCGGGTCGCGTCCCGGCGTCCACTTCTTGCCGCACAGCGCCCGGACGGGCTTGCCGGTGAGAGCGGACTCGAGGATCTTCTCCTTCTTCACGTAGTGGGAGAACCGCTCGTGGTCTCCCGGCTCCTGGAGCTCCTCGTTGAGGAGCTGCTCGAGTTCGCGATCGAGGGTGGCGACACCACCCTGATCCGGGGCATCCAGCGGGGTACTCATGACCGCGAGTCTAATCGCGCGGGACCGCTCCGGCGCCGTACCGGAGCGGATCCGCTCAGACCGTCTCGACGAACTCCATAAGCTCGGCGCCGCGCCGCTCGAACACCCGGTCGCCGACGTACACGCCCGCGACGAGGACCGCACCCCCGACGAGCAGGCCCGTCCACAGCGCGGGCGCGGTCGACGCCTCGGGATCCACGAGGGGCGGCCACGCCAGCAGCAGCGCCGGAACGCTCAGCACGACCGCGCCGACCAGGGCGCTCGCCTGCCCGAGCGCGCCGCCGCGCGAGCGCTGCGGCTGCTGGAACGGACTGTCGCCAGGTCGGGAGACCCCATACGGGGCGAGCACCGACATCACGCTCGACAGGCCGAGGCCGGACAGCAGCAGACTGGCGATCACCCCGATGAACGCCGGAAGAAGCGACCAGCGCCCGATCACGGCGAGCGTGACCGAGACGACGACGGCGAGGGTGGGAACGGCGATGAGCACCACCGGGACGAGCCGGCCCAGCCGATCGGGCAGCCCGCGCACGCCGCTGGCGACATGGATCCAGAACGCCGTCGAGTCGTAGGCGACGTCGTTGTGCGGCAGCCACCCGAAGAACAGGGCCATCACGGCGACGGGCAGCGCCGCCGCGATCGAGAGCGGCACCCCCGCGACCAGCAGCGGCACGACGGTGAGCACCCCGGCGATGGGGACGACCACCACGTTGGTGATGTAGCGACGGTCCCGCAGCCAGTACACGAGGCTCCGCGCCGCCACCGCGCCGAACGGGCTCGCCGGCAGCAGCGCGAACCAGCCGAGTCCCGGACGCTCGCGCACCGCAGTGGGCCGCTCCGTGGTGGTGAGCGCCCGCCGCGCGAGCGCGAACCAGCCGGCGGTGACGCCCGCAGCGGTGAGCACGGCGATGACCACGGCGCCCCAGGCGGCACCGGGCTGATCCGTGACGACGAGGAACGGGAACGCGGCGGAAGCGCCGAGGGGCGTCATCCCGAGCACGCCGGCGACGGAATGCAGGCCGGGCGGCACGGCCCCCGCCCACCCGAGCGAGGCCACGAAAACGCCGACTGGCACGGCGATGACGATCACGGCGAGCGCGAACAGCGAGGTGAGCTCGCGCGAGCGGCGCTCCGGAAGCAGGCGCGCGCTCAGCGCCATCCCGACCCGGGCCGCCAGCACCGCGGTGATCAGGGTCAGCAGCCCGGACAGCACGGCGAGCACCCACGGCGCGCCGAAGGAGATCGCCACGCCGACCACGGCGAGCTCGACGAGCAGCAGTGCGAGGCTCGGCACGCTGACGAACGCGGCGAGCGCGAGGATCGCGGGGAGCCTCCGCTCGTCGACGCCGAACACCGCGAACCGGCGCGGATCCAGCTGATCCACCGAGCCGGCGAGGATGGGCGCCACGAAGTAGCCCAGCACCACGGCGGAGCTGCCCAGCACGATGACCGCGTGCGCCGCGGCCTCGGAGGTCTGGGACAGGCTCCTGATCGCGAGGAACGCGACGGTCGTGGCGACGGCGGTGAGCAGCAGCGCCACCGCCGTCCGCGTCACCCGGCTGCGGTCGCCCCGGAGGGCGCCGAGCGCCAGCATCAGCCTCAGTCGGAGAACGTGTGCAACCACTCCAGTCCCTCCACCTCGGAGCCCGAGCCGGACAGTTCCACGAACCGCTGCTCCAGCGTCTGCCCCGCGCGCACCTCGTCGACGGTGCCCTCGGCGAGCACCTCGCCGCCGACGATGATCGCGATGCGCTCGCACACCTGCTCGATCAGATCCATTCCGTGACTGGACAGGATCACCGTTCCGCCGTGCGCGACATAGGCGCGCAGGATGTCCAGGATGACCCCGGACGACACCGGATCGACCGATTCGAACGGCTCGTCGAGGACGAGCACGCGCGGCGAGTGGATCATCGCGCCGGCGAGCATGATCTTCTTGGTCATGCCGGCTGAGTAGTCCGACACGACGCGGCTCAGCGCGCCGGCGAGGTCGAACGCCCTGGCCAGGTCCGCGACGCGCTTCTCCACCACGTCGGCGGGAAGGCCGCGCAGCAGCCCGTAGTAGTGCAGCAGCTGGCGACCGGTGAGCCGGTCGAAGGTGCGCAGACGGTCCGGCAGCACGCCGAGCGCCTTCTTCGCCGCCGCGGGGTCGGCACGCTGATCGATGCCGCTGATCCGCACGGTGCCGGCGTCGGCGCGCAGGAGCCCCGCGATGATCGACAGGGTCGTGGTCTTGCCCGCGCCGTTGGGGCCGACGATGCCGTAGAAGGATCCGGCGGGCACGGTGAGGTCGATGCCGCCGACGGCGACAGTGTCGCCGAAGCGCTTGACCAGGCCGCGCACGACGAGAGCCTGCCCCTCGGTCGGCACGGGTGCGGACGGCGCCTGCTGCGGGGCGGTCTGCGACGCTGCGGGCTCCGGCGCGGCTGTTCCCTGAGCGCCGTCGTCCGCCGCTGCCGGCTCGGCGGTGGCGGGCTCCGGGGCGGCCGGTTCCGCGGTGGCGGGCTCCGGGTCTATCGCCTCCGGCTCGGCCGGCTCCGGCGTGGCGGATTCCTCAGTGGCGGGCTCCGGCGCTGTCGCCTCGGGCGGAGCGGCTTCCGCGGCCGCGCGCTCGGGCGCGCCCGGCGCGTCCGCCTCCGGCGCGCTCGGCGCGGATTCGGTCGTCAGCGCTGCCGCCCGAGGATCGCTGTCCACAGGAGCATCATCCCGCGTGACCGCCTCCTCTGGCGAGGGGCTCTGCGCAGACTCCTCCGCCGGAGGATCCTGAACCGATCCGCCCCGTGCCGGCGCGGTCGGCTCGAGCGGCTTCACGACCTCCGTCGCCACGGGCGCGGCGGCGTCGGCGGCGGTCGCCGGCGCCTTGCGCGGCGTTCGCTTCGTCGTGGTCCCGGCGGAGGCCTTCTTGGCCGCCGCGGTACCGGTGCTGCGGGGCCGCTTCGCCGGAGCGCTCCCGGCCGCAGCATCCTTCACGGCGGCGGACTTCGCGGCGGCGAACTTCGCGGCGGCGGGCTTGGCTGCCGCGGCCTTCGCGGCCGTGGTCTTCCCGGCGGCGGGCTTGGCTGCGGTCGCCTTCGCTGCCGTGGACCTCGCGGCGGCCGGTCGTCCCGGTCGTCTCGGCGCGGCCGTCGAAGCCTCGTCGGCGACGTCCCCCGGCGTCGCAGCGGAGGCGGGCGTCGTGCGCTTTGCAGCGGGCGTCTTCTTCGCGGTGCTGCGCGGTGCGCGCGTGGTGGCCGGGGCGGCCGCCTTGACGGCCGCGACCTTGGCCGCCTCTTCCTTCGCGCTCTCCGCGGCTGCCGCGGCCTTGGCGGCGGCAGCCTTCTCGGTCGCCGCCTTCGCGGCCGCCGTGCGTGCGGCGGTCGTGCGCGCCGCCGTGCGCTTCGCGGCCGCCGAACGCGCCGCCGCGGCCTGGGTCTCGGCCTTCACGCGCGCCGTCTGCGCGGCGGTACTGCGAGAGCTGCCGGACGCAGGACGGCGTGGCTTCACGGGAGGCGAGGAATCCTTGGGCGCGCGGGGGTCATGGGATGCTCCGGTCATGCCTTTCACGGTAGCAACCGGCACGGTGAAGACCCGGTGGACGACCGGAGATGACGCGATCCGGCGCACAGGATGTCGCCCATGACGAACCTGGGAATGCACCGAGCAGTCGATAACGGAATGGCATCGCGTCCGTCCTCCACATGCCGCGCTCAGGCCGCATCGATAGCATGACTCGTGGCACGAAGAAGTGTCCCATCGGTGACAAGACCGTGAACACACGTGACAGGAGCAGTTCTGTGACTCTTCAGACCATCATTCTCGCTGCGGGCATGGGCTCGCGCCTCGGGCGCTCCCTCCCGAAGCCGCTGACTGAGCTCAACGACGGACGCTCCATCATGCAGCAGCAGCACGACAACATCCACGCGGCCTTCGGCGATGACGTCCGCATCACCACGATCGTCGGCTACCGCGCGGAGACGATCATCGAGGCCTTCCCCGATGTGAACTACGTGCACAACGAGCGCTACGACCAGACCAACACCTCCAAGAGCCTGCTGCGCGGCCTCGCCGCCACCGGGCGCAGCGGCGTGCTCTGGATGAACGGCGACGTCGTGTTCGACCCGCGCATCCTGGGCCGCGCGATCGCCCTCATCGAGCGCGACCAGTCCTTCGTGACCGTCAACACCGCCAAGGTGAGCGACGAGGAGGTCAAGTACACCGTCGACGCCGAGGGGTACATCAAGGAGCTCTCCAAGACGGTCAAGGGCGGCATCGGCGAGGCCGTCGGGATCAACTACATCTCCTCGCGCGACAAGCAGGCCTTCATGCGCCAGCTGCAGCGCGTCGACGACCAGGACTACTTCGAGCGCGGCCTCGAGCTCGCGATCCTGGAGAACGGCCTGCTGCTCGAGCCCATGGACATCTCGGACCTGTACGCGGTCGAGGTCGACTTCGCGGAGGACCTGGAGCGGGCGAACCTGTTCGTCTGATCCGCCGATCCCGGAGAGCCCGTGCCCTGTGCACGGGCTCTCCGCGTCTGCGGGGATCTTGCAGGCAGCACGGACGTAGGCTCGGGACATGGGGAGAAAAGAACGCAGCAGCCACGAGCGGACCGTGCACCGGATCCACTCGCTTCCCGACGACGCACCGTGGGCGGGCGGCCTGCCGCCGGCCGGGTCCTCCGAGCATCCGATGCACATCCGCGGCCTCGATCGCGTGCTCGCCGTGCAGCGCCCGCTCGTGCTCGCGCACATCCGCAGCATCCGGCTGCGTCATCCGGACGCCACCCCCGCGCAGATCATCACGCTGCTGGAGCGGCGCTACCTCGCCGCGGTGACGACCGGCGGTGCCGCGGTCGGCGCGACGGCAGTGATCCCGGGCATCGGCACCGGGGTCACCCTCGCGCTCTCGGGCGTGGAGACGGCGGGCTTCGTCGAGGCGACGGCGCTGTTCGCCCAGTCGATCGCCGAGGTGCACGGCATCACCGTCGAGAACCCCGACCGCGCCAGGGCGCTTGTCATGACGCTCATGCTCGGCAAGGAGGGGGTGGATCTGATCCGCCAGCTCGCCGGCCAGGCCGCGGGCACCGGAGCGGGACGCTCGGCCTACTGGGGTGAGCTGGTGACGAAGTCCCTCCCCCGCGCCGCGGTGGGGCCCCTCGCCGACCGGCTCAAGAGCCTGCTGATCAAGCAGCTCGCCGGCGCAGGCGGCGCCTCGTTCGTCGGCAAGGCGCTGCCGTTCGGCGTGGGGGCCGTGATCGGCGGTGCGGGGAACCACCTGCTCGGGCGGCGCGTGCTGAACAGCTCGCGCCGGGCGTTCGGGCTTCCGCCGCAGGTGCTGCCCGCCGAGCTCGAGCCGCAGGAGGGGGCCGAGCGCATCGAGCGCCGGATCGCCCGGGGTGCGCAGCTCGCGGGGGCCGCCGTGGTCGGCGCCGCCGGGACCGCGGCGCGCGGCGCGGGCGCGGTGGGGCGGCGCGCCGTGGAGGCGGTGCGCCGCAAGCCCGCCCCCGTGTCCGCTCCCGAGGCGCCGGGGCCCGACCTGCACCCGTCGCCGCAGCCGCATCAAGAGCTCTGACCGGTCCGCACAGGCCGGCCGTCCGGGCGGTTCTGCACCGTTGCCGTCGGAGAGCGTCCTCGTCGAATCGGATCGTCGGGAGCCGTTCCTAACGTGGCGGCATGACCCGCTCCTCCGACCCGCCGTCGCCGCGGTTCCCCGACGCCTCCTACCCCGTGCCGTGGCTCATCGACCGCCGTGATCGCACGCATCCCGTCGTCACCAACGCCGGCGGCGAGGTCGATTTCGTGCGCGTGTTCGCCCGCACCTCGGCGGATCCCGGTCGCACCCTGCTCTGGGGCCGGGTACGGCCGGGCGAGCAGATGGAGATCTGCCTGTGCGACACCGACGTCGACGACGTCGTGATCACCCTGGCGTGGTTCCGCCCCGACGACGGCCTGGAGTACGTGTGGCGTTTCGTGGTGTGATCCCGGCCGGCGCTGCCGGCGACCGCAGAGGACCGCTGCCGGCCGACGCGCCCGGACCCCTCTCCCGCGGGTCTCGCAGGCCCGACGTGCGAGGATCGACGGGTGAACCGTTCCGGCCCGTCCTCCCCCGACGCGGGCGCCCCGCTGTCCGGCGCAGGCGTGTCGTTCGTGATGCCCGTGCTGAACGAGCGCGCCTACCTGGAGCACGCGGTCGAATCGGTGCTGGCGCAGGACGTGGACGGCCCCACCGAGCTCGTCCTCGCCCTCGGCCCCTCCTCCGACGGCACCACCGCGCTCGCGGAGCGCCTCGCTTCCGCAGAGCCCCGGCTGCGGATCGTGCGCAACCCGGCCGCCGACATCCCGGTCGGCCTCAATGCGGCGATCCGGGCGAGCAGCCACCCCACGATCATCCGCGTCGACGCGCACTCCGAGCTCTCCCCCGGATACGCCAAGCGCGCGATCGCGACCCTCGAACGCACGGGCGCCGCGAACGTCGGCGGGGTCATGCGCGCGGACGGCCGGACGCCGTTCCAGGCCGCGGTCGCGCGCGCGTACAACTCGCCCGTCGGACTCGGTGGCGGGAGCTACCACGGAAGCACGCGGGAGGGCCGTGCGGAGTCCGCCTACCTCGGCGTCATGCGCAGGGCCGTGCTCGACGAAGTCGGCCTGTTCGACGAGTCCATCCGCCGCGGCGAGGACTGGGAGCTGAACCTGCGGATCCGTCAGGCCGGCTACACGGTGTGGTTCGACCCGCAGCTGGCCGTGACCTACTGGCCGCGGGAGAGCTGGATCCGCCTGGCGCGGCAGTTCCGCTCGACCGGCGCATGGCGCGGCGAGCTGGTGCGCCGCTACGGGCGCAGCAACGGCCTGCGTTTCTTCGCACCGCCCGCGCTGCTGGTGATCCTCGTCCTCGCCGTCGTCGTCGGCATCCTGCAGCTGACCGGCGTGCTCTCCGGCATCGCAGGTCTGCTCGCCTCCGTGGTCTACCTGCCGCTGATCGCCTACGCGCTGCTCGTGGTCGCGATGGCGCTCGCCCCGGGCCGCCCCACGGATCCGCCGCGCAGCCCCCGAGAGCGCATCTGGACCCTGGCCGTGCTGCCGACCATGCACCTGGCGTGGGGTCTCGGGTTCCTCATGGGCGTGCTGCGCGGCGCGCACGACACCGTGGACACGTCGCGCCTCGGAACGCGCAACACGCCGCTCCCCTGAACCGCCCGCGCCGGCCCTTCGACGGGCGCACGGAACGGGTGCTCAGGCGTCCAGCCAGCCCAGGTCCAGGATCCGGTCGACGACGCGCGCCGACGCGGATCCGTCGTCGCGTCCGTTGAACTGCGCCTGCCAGGCGACGTACTTCGGCGCATGCTCGGCGAGGGCCGAGACGTCCGCGAGGGCCGCCACGAGCTCTTCCTGCGTGCGAACCAGTGGCCCCGGTGCCCGGGCGGCGAGGTCGAAGTAGAACCCGCGCAGCTTGCCGCGGTAGTGCTCGAGGTCCGGCACCAGGAAGTACATCGGCTTGCCCGTCGCGCTGAAGTCGAACATCACCGAGGAGTAGTCGGTGACGAGGGCGTCGGCGGCGAGCAGCAGCTCCGCGGTGTCCGGATAGCCGGTGACGTCGATCACGCGGGATCCGGCCTGGTCGCGCCCGGGACGGATCGTTCGCGAATGTCCTCGCACGAGCACCACCGCGTCGGCCGCTTCCGCGAGCGACCGGGGATCCACGAAGTCGACGATCTCGGACCGATCGTCGCGCCAGGTCGGGGCGTACAGGAGCACCCTGGCGTCCGGATCGATGCCGAGCGCGGCGCGGATCCTGGTCGCGTCGCCCGTGGTCAGCACGTCGTTGCGCGGGTAGCCCTCCACCCACACGGGCCGGCGCAGGAAGGCGTACGCCTTGCGCAGCACGCGCTCGGCGTACGGGTTCTGCGCGAGCAGCACGTCCCAGCGCCGCGACTCGCGGACGACGGCGAGCCAGCGCCGGGGGTGCAGGCCCGGACGATGCAGGGCGAGACGCTTGAGCGGCGTGCCGTGCCAGGTCTGCAGGACGCGCTGCCCGGGCTTGCGGTCGAAGCGGCGGCGCAGCCAGTCGTTCACGATGAGCAGTCGCGCGTCAGCCCGGGCCCGCCACCACTCCGGAGAGCCCTCGACCACGGGGACGGCGCCGTCCGGCACCGCGACGGAGAGGTCGACGACGCTCCAGTACCGGGTCACACCGGGGGCGCGCGCGGCGAGCTCCCGGTCGATCGCGCCGGGGTTGCAGCCGGTCGACTGCCCGTAGAACGACTCGAAGAACACGGCGTTCTCGTGCGCACCCGGCAGCGCGGCATAGCGTCCTTCGAGCGCGAGGCGGCCTTCCGCGGTCTCGTACGCCGGGTCGATCGGCGGGTCGATGCGCACCTCTCCCCCGGCGGAGCCGACGCGGAGTCCGGGCAGCACCACGGTCGCGACCACGGGGACGGCGGCCGTGCGGCCGTCGAGGACGAGCGCGTAGTCGCCGGACGGCAGCGGCAGGTCCGCTCCGCCCCAGCGCGAGGCGTGCAGCGGCAGCACCGCACGCCAGGGGCCGTCCTCACCCGCGACGACCTCCGACGCCGCGGCGACGGCACGGCGCCCGCTCAGTTCGACCTCGCCGGGCGTCGACCCGTTCCCCTCGATCAGCAGCGCCTGCTGCTCCTCGTCGACGCGGACGGTCGTGACGCGGCTCGTCATGGGGTTCCCTTCGATGCGGGGGCCGGCTGCTCCGAGGCGGGAGCCGGTGCGGCGACGTCCGGTGCGTCGCCGGTGCGGGCGAGGATCGCGGCGAGCACGCGGGCGGTGTTGCGTCCGTCGCGGTGCGCGTGCATGCGGGCGCTGAGCGCCCGGGAGAGCTCGGCGCGCCGGGCGTGCTCGGCCTCGTCGGTGAGCACCGCCTCCAGCTGCGCGGCCGCGGACGTCCAGTCGGCTGCGGGGTCGTCGCCGGCGACCTCCGCGTACCTGCCGTAGAAGCCGCGCGAGCGCGCGTACTCCTCGGGGTCCGGGGCGAGATACACGACGGGCATGGCCAGCAGCCCCACGTCGTACGCGAGCGACGAGTAGTCGGTGACCAGCACATCGACCGCCGGGAGCACCGGAGTGATGTCCGCGACCACGGCGGAGCCGATCGAGCGCACCCGGTCGGTCGCCACGGGCGGACGGTACTCCCCCTCGCCGAGGGGGTGGGAGCGCACGAGCAGCACGCTGTCGGTACGCTCGAGCACGTCGACGATGCGCGCCCACTCGGCGCCCGTGGGGACGGCCGGATCGGGTGCGCCATCGCGCCAGGTGGGGGCGTACAGCACCACCCGCGCGCCCTCGGGGATCGGCCCGACGGCCGAGTCACGGCGCCTGACGGCTTCGGCGCGGCGCGTGACCGGATCCCCGGCGGAGAGCACGTCGACGCGCGGCTCGCCCGTCACCCGCACCTGCTGCACGCCGAGCCCGAACGCGGACTCCAGGCGCCCGCGGGAGCGGTCGGAGGCGGCCGGGAGCAGGTCGATGCGCCGCGTCTGCCCACGGTAGAGCAGTCCGAGCAGGCGCTGCAGCGGCGTGAAGCGGGGAAGGAAGGCGCTCTGCACGGTGGCCGGGGAGTCGAGCCCGATGCGCTTGAGCGGAATGCCGTGCCAGAGCTGGACGAGGAAGGCCCCCGAGGTCGCATATCGGTTGACGTCGCCGAATCCGTGCGTCACGACGATCACGCCGGCCCGGGCCGTGGCCCACCAGCCGCGCAGGCTGCTCTTGGGGATCGCCGGGATGCCGAGCTCCGCGGCGTCGCGCCGCTCGCGATCGGATCCGGTCAGCCAGAGCGGCTCGAGCCCCGCCGCCACCGCCGCGCGCCACAGCGCGAGCGCGCCGTCGCCGATGCCGGCGCCGCAGCCGATCACCCAGCCCCGGCCGCGCGGGACGATGAGGGTGCCCAGGCGGCCGAGAAGATACAGCGGGATCCTCAGCAGCTTGCCGGCGTTGCCCGCACGGAAGGAGAAGGACGCCACCCCGCGAGCCTATCGCGCCTGTCGGCGCAGCCGACGAAGCCGATCCCGAAGGGATCCAGAGATGGAAGGACGCCACCCGCGACGGAGTCGCGAAGGTGGCGTCCTTCCTGAGGCAAGGTTCAGGCGCCGGTCACTGGGCGAGCGTGCCCAGCGTGACCTTGATGTCCTGGCTCTTGCCGTCGCGGACGATGGTCAGCGTGGCGGAGCTGCCGCCTGCGACCGAGCGGACCTGCGCGGTGAGGTCGCTGGCATCCGTGATCGGGTTGCCGTTGAAGCCGGTGACCACGTCGCCGGCCTGGATGCCGGCGTTCGCCGCCGCCCCGCCGCTGGTGACCGACGCGATCGCGGCGCCGACGACCGTGGCGCCCTTCTGCCCGCTCGCGTCCTGCACGGTCGCCCCGAGCAGGCCGTGCGTGGCCTTGCCGTCGGAGATGATGTCGTTCGCGATGCGCTTGGCGATGTTCGACGGGATGGCGAAGCCGACGCCGATGTTGCCGGACTGGCCGGACGACGAGGATCCGGCGCTGGCGATCGCGACGTTCACGCCGATGAGCTTGCCGTCGCTGTTGACCAGCGCGCCGCCCGAGTTTCCGGGGTTGATCGCCGCGTCGGTCTGGATCACCGAGATCGAGATCGTGGACGCCGCTCCCTGCGACCCGGATCCGCGACCCGGGATGTCGAACTGGAACGGCTGCTGCGAGCCGTCCTCGTTCGGCTTCTGCTGCTGATCGCCGTTGCCGGGTGCGGGAGCCGCCGACGACTGGATCTGGATGCTGCGGTTGAGGGCGCTGACGATGCCCGTGGTCACCGAATTGGACAGCCCCAGCGGAGCGCCGACGGCGACCGTCATCGATCCCACGTTGAGCTTGGACGAGTCGGCGAACTCCATCGGAGTGAGGTCCGAGCCGTCCTTGACCTTGATGACGGCGAGGTCGTAGGTCGCGTCGATCCCGACGACGGTGGCGTCGAGGATGCGGCCGTCCGAGGTGGTCACGCGGATCGCCGGGTCGGAGACCTCGCCATCCAGGGTCACCACGTGCGCGTTGGTGAGGATGTGCCCTTCCTTGTCGAGCACGATGCCGGATCCGGAGCCCGCGGCGCTGGATCCGGAGACCTCGATCGTGACGACCGAAGGCACGGCCTTCGCGGCGATCGCGGTGGCCTCGGAGACGGACTCGGGGTTGTTCACCGTGACCGTGCTGGGGCCCGTCGCCGTCTTGGACGACGAGGGGCTCGAGGCGGTCAGGGAGCCGTAGCCCACCGCGCCGCCGACACCGGCGATGCCGCCGACGAGGGCCGCGGCGATGATGATGGCGGCGATCTTGCCGCCGCCGACGCCGGACTTCGCCTTGGGCTCGGCCGTGGACGTGGGCGCGGCCGCCGCACCGAAGGCGGCGCCGGGGTGCGCTCCCGGCTGTCCCGGGTTTCCGGGCTGCGCCGGCTGTGCCTGCGGCGCGTACGCGCCCGTGGGCGGGAGCGGGGTCGTGGGGGCCGTCGCGCCGGCCGCGGCGGCATTGTCTGCGGGGGTGGACGAGAACGCCGGGGGCACGGAGTGTCCGGCGTCGGGGTGAGGCGTCTGCTCGTTCATGTCTGCTCCTTCGAACCTTGCCCTTACAGACTGACGGCCGTTTCTGTGTTTTTCTTATGCCCGATGGGAGATTCCGCTATGGCGTTACCCTGGGCGCCATGGGAATCGTTCCTGGCGCCTGGCGCCGCACTGCGGCCGGCGCCGGCCTGCTCTCCGCGGCCGGAGAGGTCGCCCCTACCATCTTCGCCGAGATCTCGGCGCTCGCGGCCCGCACCGGGGCGATCAACCTGGGACAGGGCTTCCCGGACGAGGACGGTCCCGCGGAGGTGCTCGAGGCGGCGCGGTCGGCGATCCTCGACGGCGCCAACCAGTACCCGCCGGGGCGCGGCGTGCCCGACCTGCTGCACGCCGTCGCCGAGCACCAGCGCCGCTTCTACGGCCTCGACCTGGATCCCGACCGCGAGATCCTGGTGACCGCGGGCGCCACCGAGGCGATCGCCGCGGCGCTGCTCGCCCTCGTGGACGGCCCGGACGACGAGATCGTCGTGTTCGAGCCCTACTACGACTCCTACGCCGCCATCGCCGCGCTGAGCGGGGCGACCCTGCGCACCGTCCCGCTGCGGCTGCCCGGCTTCCAGCCGGATCCGGAGGAGCTCGCGCGCGCAGTGACGGACCGCTGCCGGGTCATCCTGGTCAACGATCCGCACAATCCCACGGGTGCGGTACTGAGCGACGAGCTGCGCGCCGAGATCGTGCGCCTCGCCCACCAGCACGACGCGGTCATCGTCACCGACGAGGTGTACGAGCACCTGTCCTTCACCGCGCCGCACGTGCCGATCGCGACGCTGCCGGGCGCCGCCGAGCGGACCCTGACGATCTCCTCCGCGGGCAAGACGTTCTCCGTGACCGGCTGGAAGATCGGGTGGATCCACGGTCCCGCCGAGCTCATCACCGCCGTGCTCAGCGTGAAGCAGTTCCTCACCTACGTCAACGGAGGGCCGTTCCAGCCGGCGATCGCAGCGGGGCTGCGCCTCTCCGACGCGTTCTTCGCGGACGCGGCGGAGCGACTGCGCGCCAAGCACGACCTGCTCGCGGAGGGGCTCGCCGCGGCCGGGTTCGAGGTGCACCGCCCCGACGGCGGCTACTTCACGGTCGCCGACGCCACGGCGATCGGCGGCGCCGACGCGGATGCGTTCTGCCGCGCGCTGCCGGCGCGGATCGGCGTGGCGGCGATCCCGCTGACCGCGTTCGTGCGGCCGGAGCACCGCGACGCCTACCGCGGCCTGGTGCGCTTCGCCGCCTGCAAGCGCCCCGAGGTGATCGCCGAGGCCGCCGAGCGCCTGGCGGGCCTGCGCGGCGGGCGCTGACGCCGAGACGAGCCGGTCGTGCCGTCGTCCGCGGGGGCGGTCGATGCGGTCAGCGCGGCACGACGCGGTAGCGGCGCAGCCGCAGCACGGGGTTGACCTCGCGCACGCGCGCCACGGCAGCGGCGTCCAGCTCGGCGACCGCGATCCCCTCCCCCGTGCCGACCCCGGCGATGAGCACGCCCTGCGGATCGACCACCGCGGAATGGCCGACGCCCACCGGCGCGGGATGGTCGGCCGCGACGACGTAGCTCGTGCTCTCGATCGCCCGCGCTGCGAGGAGGGTGGTCCAGTGGTGCTCCTTGAGCGGACCGCGCACCCACTCCGCCGGAACGACGAGCGCGTCCGCGCCGGCGTCGACGAGGGTGCGCGCGACCTCCGGGAACCGCAGGTCGTAGCAGGTCATCAGCCCGAACGTCAGGCCGTCGACGACGAACGTGGCCGCGTCCCCGAGGTCGCCCGGCTCGATCCAGGTCGACTCGGTCTGCCCGAACGCGTCGTACAGGTGCTGCTTGCGGTAGACCGCCAGGATCCCTGTGGCATCGACGGCGACGACGGCGTTGCGGATGCGTCCGGCGTCCGCGCGCTCCACGAGCCCGGCGACGACAACGGCGTCGTGCCAGGCGGCGAGACGGCGCAGCTCCGCCGTGAAGACGTCGTCCAGCTGCTCGGCGTTCGCGGCCAGGGTCTCGTCCAGAGGATCCACGAAGTAGCTCGAGTACTCGGGCAGCACGACCAGCCGCGCCCCGCGGCCCGCCGCACGCGCGACCAGCTCGCCGATGCGTGCGCGGTTCGCCGCGCGATCGGCGACGGGCGCGAACTGGCAGACGGCGACGGTGACGGATCCGGCGGTCATGGATCCATCATCGCGTACGCGCACGGCGGCGGCATCCGCACGCGGTGATCACGCGCACACCCCGAGGGCACCCGCGCCCGCGCCCGTCATCATCCGGGCTCTGCGGCGAGGTCCTCCGTGGCCGGGCCCTCGATCCGCGCGCCGTCCGGGCGGAAGCGCGAACCGTGCAGCGGGCAGTCCCACGTGCGCTCCGCGTCGTTCCACGTCACGATCCCGCCGAGGTGCGTGCACACGGCCGAGACCGCGCGGCAGGCGCCGTCGACGCGGGACACGGCGACCGGCCCGGTGCTCCGGCGGCGGATCGTCCCCTGGCCCTCCGCCGGTTCCTCGGGCCGCGCCGTCTCCGCATGCACCCAGCCCTTGAGGTCCTCGCGCACCACGCCGGCGTTGAAGCGGGCGCCGGCGCCGACCGTCGCCGGATGCGTGACCCGGTGGTGGAGCGTGTCCGCCCAGGGCAGCTGGCCGCCGAGGATCTCCGCGGAGAGGGTGAGCGCCGCGGCCACGGCGTTCGTCATGCCCCACTTCCCGTAGCCCGTGGCCACGAAGATCCTGCCGCGGCCTCGCGGCAGGGATCCCACGAACGGCACCCTGTTCACCGACCGGTAGTCCTGAGCCGACCACCAGTGCGTCCGCTCCGCTCCGGGGAAGCTCTCCCGCGTCCAGGCATCGAGCTCGTCGAGCCGGGCCTTCGCCGACTCGGCCCTGCCCACGATGTGCCCGTTGCCACCGACGAGCAGGCAGGTGCGCCCGTCGGCCTCCGCCGTGCGCAGCGAGCGGGTGGGCGCGTCGATCGACAGGTACATGCCGCGCGGGACGGCGTCTCCGGGCACCCGGTAGGCGGCCGCGTAGGAGCGCAGCGGCACGAGCTTGGCGAAGTACAGGCCCCGATCGAGGATCGGGGTGCCGGTCGCGAGCACGATCTGATCCGCCGTCATCTCTCCCCGGTCAGTGACGACGGTAGCGGGCGCCTCGTCGTTCACATCGCGCACCCGGGTGCGCTCCACGATCCGGACCCCGCGTGCCCGCAGATCGGCGGTGAGGGCCAGCACCACGCCGATCGGGTCGAGCTGGGCCTGGTCCGCCAGGCGCAGGGCGCCGTGGGTGCGGAACGGAAGACCCGGTTCGTCGGTGCGCTCCACGTCCAGGCCCGCGGCGCGCGCGACCTCGAACTCCCGGTCCAGGTCGGCGACGCCCTCCGCGGTGCGCGCGAACGTGAACGCGTCCCTCCGCTGCACCGGCACGTCGTTCTCGGCGAGGTAGCGCAGCATCCATGCCTGCCCCTCGCGGTTGGCCGCCACATAGGCATCCGCCACGCGTGCGGAGAAGTGCCGGCGGATGCTGGAGAGGACTCCGCCCTGAAGCAGGCTGAGCTTGGCGGTGCTGCGGCCCGTGGTCAGCGCCCCGACGTGGTGCGCCTCGAGCACCGTCACGCTCATGCCCGCACGCGCGAGCAGGAGCGCGGTGACGAGGCCCGTGAGACCCGCTCCCACCACCACGGAATCGGCGTGCGCGCCCGATTCCCAGCGATCGAGGGCCGGGAACGTGCGGCCGTCCATCCAGAGAGAGTCCATGAGCAGCCCGGCCTTCCTCCCCCGTCGACGAGGGACACCGGAACGCTACGTGCGAGCGGAGCCGCCCGACACGGCATTGACTTCCTCCGGCGAGCCGACTAGCGGCGGGGTCCACGATTCCCGCGGTTTCTGCGACGGCCGGGGCGGCGAGGAGGACAATGGAGGCACGGCCCGCGGCACGTCACCGGAGCCGGAGGAGGCGGTCCCCATGACCCCGCTCATCATCCTCAGCGTCGTGGTGGTCCTCGCGATCATCGTGTTCTTCCTGTCGGCGCGGATCGTGCGGCAGTACGAGCGGGGCGTGGTGCTGCGCTTCGGCCGCCTGCACAACGTGCGCGAGCCGGGGATCCGGTTCATCTTCCCGGTCGTCGACGTGCTCATCCCGGTCTCGCTGCGGATCGTGACGATGCCGATCCAGTCACAGGGCATCATCACGAAGGACAACGTCACCGTCGGGGTCTCGGCCGTGGCGTACTACCGGATCCAGGATCCGGTGAAGTCGGTGATCGCGATCGAGAACGTGCGCGCCGCGATCGACCAGATCGCGCAGACGACCCTGCGCCGGGTCGTGGGCCAGCACCACCTCGACGAGATCCTGTCCGATACCGCGGCGCTGAACGCGAACATCCGGGAGATCCTCGACGTCATCACGGTCGACTGGGGCGTGGAGGTGACGCTCGTCGAGCTCAAGGACATCCTGCTGCCGGACACCATGAAGCGCGCCATGGCGAAGCAGGCCGAGGCGGAGCGCGAGAAGAGGGCGAAGATCATCGCCGCGGAGGGCGAGGCGCTCGCCGCAGCCCAGCTGGGCTCGGCGTCCGACACGATGATGTCCCATCCGCTCGCGCTGCAGCTGCGCACCCTGCAGACGCTCGTGGAGATCGGCGTGGACAAGAACACCCTCGTGATCGCCCCGGCGCCGCTGGTCAGCTCGATCGGCGACGTGGTGAACCTGATCGACCGGGAGGCGGCGGTCGCGCAGATGCGCGCCCACTGACCGCCGGCTCGCGCCGGCCGGCCCGCCACCGGCGTGAACCGGTGCGTTCCCGTGCGCCGGTTGGCGCCTCGATGCGGTCCGGTGGATGATCGATCCGACGATCCCCGACCGACAGGCGAGGCATGAACGCACCCACCCCCTCCGCGCAGCCCGGCGTCGCGCGGCAGCTGCGCCCCTGGCACTTCATCCTCGCGTTCGGCATCGTGAGCCTGCTCGCCGACATGGTGTACGAGGGGGCGCGCAGCATCATCGGCCCCTATCTCGCCACGCTGGGCGCCTCGGCGACGGTCGTCGGCATCGTGGCCGGCGCCGGCGAGTTCATCGGCTACGGCCTGCGCGTCGTCACCGGGTACGCGGTGGTGCGCACCCGCCACTACTGGACCTGGACGATCCTCGGCTACGCGCTCACCGTGCTGAGCGTGCCGCTCATCGGCGTCACCGGGGTGCTCGCGCCCGCGCTCCTGCTCTACGGCACCGAGCGCCTCGGCAAGGCGGTGCGCTCCCCCGCGAAGGACACGCTGCTCTCGTACGCCTCGGCGCGCACGGGGCGCGGCAGCGCCTTCGGCGTGCACCAGGCGCTCGACCAGACCGGCGCCGTGCTCGGTCCGCTGCTGCTGGCGGCGGTGCTGGGCTGGCGCGACGGCGACTACGCCCTCGCCTTCGGTGTGCTCATCGTGCCGGGGATCCTGGTGCTCGGCCTGCTGTTCTGGCTGCGCCACCGGGTGCCGGATCCGCTCGTCTACGAGGAACCGGCCGCGCTCCCGGCGGAACCTGCGGCAGGCATCACCGCCAGCGCTGCGAGCGCCGCCGCGGACGCCGCCGATGACACCGCCTCGGCGCCCGCACGCACGCACCGTCGGCTTCCCGGGCGGTTCTGGCTCTACGCCGCGGCGATCGCCGTGCTGTCCGCCGGCGTGGCGTCGTTCCCGCTGCTCGCGTTCCACGCGCAGACCCGCTCGCTGCTCACCGACGCCCAGATCCCGATCCTGTTCGCGGTGGCGATGCTGGTGGACGGCGCGAGCGGACTCGTGATGGGGCGCGCCTACGACCGCTTCGGCCCGCGAACCCTGCTGCTCGTGCCCGTCGCCGCGTCGGCATCGGTGATCGCGTTCTCCGAGAGCGCGGCGCTGATCTGGGCCGGCGTCGCGATCTGGGGCATCGTGAACGGGATCCTCGACTCCACGGTCAAGGCGGTGGTCACCGAGCTGGTGCCGGCCGCCTCCCGCGCCATCGCCTTCGGGTGGCTCGCGTTCGTGCGCGGCGTGGGGCTCCTCGTCGCGGGCGGCGTGCTCGGCGCCGCCTACGATCAGGGCACCGGCGTCGTGGTCGCCGCCGTGCTGATCGCCAACGTGCTCGCGCTCGCCGGGTTGATCACCGTGCTGCGGCTGATGAGGTCCTGACCCGCTCGACGCGCCCCGAGACCCCCTGCGGAAACCGCGGGGGGTCTCTTCGTGTCGAAAGGATCTATTCAGCAGTCTTTCGATACGGATAGGCTCGGCCCATTCGATACAACTGTCTCGATGACGTTTCGTCGCAGACCCGAGGACGTGTCTGCAGAACCGAGGATCTGTGACAAGACGTCGACCGGGCCTTTCAGAGAGCTTTCGGCTCTGCAAGGCCCGCTCACTCCCATCCCCAGTTCCCCAGAACTCCAGATCCATAAGGAGACGGAATCCCCATGAAGTCATCGAAGCCCGGCAAGCGCGTCTGGATCGCGCTCTCGGCTCTGTCTGCCAGTGCGGCTCTCGCCGTCGCGGTCGCAGCGCCTGCCTCGGCCGGCGTCCCCAGCGCCGTCATCACCGGCAAGTCCGCCCCCAGCGGAGTGAAGGTGTCCCTGTTCGCGACCAACACCGATGCGCAGAACGTCCCCGCGTCCGCCGGTGCGAACTCGTTCCACTCCAGCATCCACGACCTCGCCATCGTCGACGGCAAGCTGTTCGCGGGCTACGGCGACTACAACGCCAACACCGGACCGGTGAACCTGAACTCGTACTCGATCGCGACGGGCGCGGAGAAGCACGAGGTCACGG
This sequence comes from Microbacterium sp. 8M, assembly GCF_902506375.1. Lineage (GTDB taxonomy): Bacteria > Actinomycetota > Actinomycetes > Actinomycetales > Microbacteriaceae > Microbacterium. The sequence goes on along the minus strand of NZ_LR733284.1, from coordinate 1,511,378 downwards.
GCATCCCCGCTGAGGAGCTCGGCAAGCTGAAGCTCCTGGACGGCACCCTGTACGCGCCGAACGTCGATCCCCGCGTCAGCTGGACGTCGGCGGCGAACTACGGCAGCTACGACTCGGCCACCCACGCGGGCAGCTACATCGCCAACACGCCTTTCATCCACGTGTTCGACGTCGCCAAGCTCGGCGACGAACTGTTCATGGCGGGTTCCATCGTCAACCCGGACAAGACGGCGTACGGTCCGACGAACACGCTGGCGGCGATCAAGAAGTCCGTCGACGGGGGTGCGACCTGGACGATCGATCGCACGGCGGCGGACGACCCCGTGGTCCTGTCGACCTATCCCGGCGACGGCGAGTACGCACGCTACTACTGGCTCGCCGTGGCCGGCGGGAAACTGTACACCCGGGCCAGCACGATGAGTTCGACGGGCGACCCGTCACTCGCGTTCACCTACCCGGGCAAGGACGGCGTGGAGCACACGGCGTACAACACCCCCGGGCTGGACGTCTACACGCCGGGAAGCGGCTGGAGCGCGATCGACGCGGGTCCGACCATCGCCACCCTGCCCCACCCCTATCACGTGGATGCGGTCGGCTCGAAGATCATCTTCGCGATGAGCGGCTTCCGCGGTGTCACCGGATCGGTGACGGTGAACGGCCAGACCACGGCGGTGCCGGTCTTCGACACCACGACGAACACCTACGGTTCGCTGAACGCACCCGGCGTGTACTCGGTCCTCGACACCTATCAGGACGGCCCGACCAGCTACATCCTCGCCAACAACCCGGTCGCGCCGAGCATCTACTCGTCGACCGACGGCAGCACCTGGACGAAGCTCGCCGATGCGATCATGCCCGCCTATTACGACGCCAAGAGCATCGCGGTCTCCAACGGCATCGCCTACATCGGATCGTCGAAGGCGAACATCTACAAGCTGACCCTGCCCGGCAGCAGCACCTCCACCGGCGGCAAGCGCTGACGGTTCGCCCACGGGACAGGCGTGCCTGACAGCATCCCCGCCCCGAGCACACGCCCGGGGCGGGGATGCCTCGCTCAACGCCGACTGCGCGGCTCGGCGGGTCGGGTCGGCCTCGTCAGGCCGTGCGCCTGATCGTACGCCTCGATGATGCCCTTGGGGATCTGACCGAACTCCGGCACTGCTCCCCCGTAGTGCGCTTTGGCCCACTCCCGGATCTGCACCCGCTCTGCCGCCGTGGTCACCGGAACCTGGCGTCGACCGACGCCGTCGTCGAGACCGAAGCGCTCGGACTCGCGCCCCGCCTCCAGGTAGGGAGCCAACGTCGCCTCGAACTCCTGCTGCTCTTCGGCGGTCAGATCGATGTCGTACCAGGCACCACCCCAGCCGAACGTGACCGTGTCGGCATCGGGCTTGCCGCTGAGGTCGGATTCGATGATGCTTCGCTTCGCCATGCTATAGAAGCTATCCGACGCTGCAACAGACAGTGAAAGATTTGTGAAGGTCGACAGAAAGATCTGTCGAATAGCGGTATTTCGCCGCCTGCCGTGCCCGGAGGAGCAGATGACGAAGGCCCCCTGATCTGGATTTCTCCTGATCAGGGGGCCTTCTCTTGTTGCGGGGACAGGATTTGAACCTGCGACCTCCGGGTTATGAGCCCGGCGAGCTACCGAACTGCTCCACCCCGCGGCACAAGAAATGAGCTTAGCACGGGATTCGGCGAAGCGCCAATCGGGGTGGAGATCGGCGCTACTTCGTGGCGCTGCCGCTCCCCTCGAGCGCGATCAGCCGGTTCACGGCGTCGGTCAGCTTCTTGTCCTGCACCGCGAACTCCGAGAGGTCTCCGGCCTTCAGGGCCGCGTCCCGGGCCAGCATCGCCGCCTTCGCATCGGACAGCGCCGCCTGGAAGGCCGCGTCGCCGGTCGGGGGCGTGGTGCCGCCATCTCCCGGGGTCGGGGTGGGCGTGGGGTTCACGTTGTTGTCGCCGCCCGCCGCGCCGGAGTTGCCTCCGAAGAGCTGGTCGAGCGCCTCCGTGAGCGTGTCCGCGAAGGCGATCTTGTCGCCGAACGCGACGAGGATCTTCTGCAGGCGCGGCACCTGCGTGCCACCCGAGGACTGCACGAACACGGGCTGCACGTACAGGAAGCCGCCGCCGACCGGCAGCGTCAGCAGGTTGCCGTGGGTGACCTTGGACTGCCCCTGCTTCAGCAGGTTGAGCTGCTGACCGACGGTTGGATCCGAGTCGAACGAGTTCTGCACCTGACCGGGGCCGGGCACGGTCGTGTCGGCGTCGATCTCCAGCATGCGCAGCTTGCCGTACGAGTCGGACTTCTTGCCCGCCGTCGAGCCCGCATCCGCATCCACCGCCAGGTACCCGAACAGCACGTTGCGGCTGTTCGAGCCCTGCGACGCGGGGATGAAGGTGGTGTACATCGAGAACTGCGACTGGTCCTGGCCCGGCATCTTCATGCTCAGGTAGTAGGGCGGCTGCAGCTCCGGGTTGGCGGAGTCGCTCTGCGGATCGTTCGGGGTCTCCCAGAGGTTGTCCTGGCGGGCGAACGAGGCGGCGTCGGACACGTGGTACGTGCCGAGCATGGCGCGCTGCACCTTGAACAGATCGGTCGGGTAGCGCACATGGCTCATCAGCTGCGACGACATGTCGCTGATCGGCTTGAGCGTGCCAGGGTAGATCTTCTGCCACGTCTTCAGCACCGGGTCCGTCGGATCCCAGGCGTACAGCGTGACCTTGCCGTCGTAGGCGTCGACGGTCGCCTTGACCGAGTTGCGGATGTAGTTGATGTCATCCGTGACGAACCCGGGCTGGGTGTTCACCGAGTCGCTGATCGCCTTCGGCAGGTTCACCGTCGTCGAGTACGGGTAGTTCGAGCTCGTGGTGTAGCCGTCCACGATCCACACGATCCGTCCGTCGACGATGCTCGGGTACGGGTCGCTGTCGAGGGTCAGGTACGGCGCGGCCTTCTGCACGCGATCCGCCGGGTCGCGGTCGTACAGGATCTGGGAGTCCTGGTTCACGCTGTCGGAGAAGAGGATCTGCTCGGACTGGAACTTCAGCGCGTACAGAAGCTTCGTGAAGAAATTGCCGATGCGCGGGCCGCCGTCACCCGTGAACGTGGTCTTGGTCTGGTTCTCGCTCGAGTCCTTGCCGCGCGGGTAGTCGATCTCGACGGGTGCGGTGCCCTTGGGCGCGCCCACGATCGAGTAGGCCGGCGAGTTCTCTCCGAAGTACACGCGCGGCTCGAACTTCTGGCTGTCGGTCAGGGTGCCCGACGTCGGGATGCCCCGCTCGAGGAACACCGGCTCGCCGTCGTCGGTGCGCTGGTTTCCCGCCGCGGCGACGAGGCCGTAGCCGTGGGTGTACACCAGGGTGCTGTTGTTCCAGGTCTGACTGGGGATCCGGCTGGTGTCGATCTCGCGGACGGCGACCAGTGCGTCCTGGTTCTTGCCGTCGATCTTGTAACGGTCGACGTCGAGCTTCTGCGGGAACTTGTAGTAGCTGCGGTACTGCTCGAGCTGCTGGAACGTCGGGCCGATGACGTTCGGATCCATGATCCGGATAGAGGCCGTGGTGTCGGCGTCGCTGCGGAGCTGACCGGACTCGGCCGTGGTCTGCGCCTTGAACGGCGTGGTGTCGACGTCGTCGATGCCGTAGGCGGCCTTGGTCGCCTTGAGATTGCGCTCGTAGTACTGGGCCTGCAGCTGGTTCTGGTTCGGCTTCACCTGGAAGGTGTTCACCGCCCAGGGGTAGCCGATGCCGAGCACGAGCGCGGCGACGATGAGCAGCGCGGTGGCCGCGAGCGGGAAGCGCCAGTGCCCGATCACCGCGGTGACGAAGAACAACACGGCCACCAGCGCCGCGATGATCGCGAGGATGGACAGACCGGGGATCGTCGCGTTCACACCGGTGAAGGCGGCACCCGTGATCTTGTCCTCGGTCGCGGTCAGGGTCTTGTAGCGATCCACCCACAGGCTCGCCGCCTGGACGAGGAGGTACACGCCGGCGATCACGGCCAGCTGCACGCGCGCAGCCTTGGAGATGCGGAGCTCGCCCTGTCCCACGCGCACCGAGCCGTAGAGGTACAGCACGAGCGCCGAAACCAGCAGGCTCAGGATCAGCACGGCGGAGACGAATCCGAGCAGCGCCTCGTAGAACGGCAGGTCGAACAGGTAGAACCCGGTGTCGAGGTGGAACTGCGCATCGGTCTTGCCGGTGGCGGTGCCGTTGGCCCACTGCCACACGGTCTCCCACTGCCCCGCCGCGGCGAAGCCCGCGAACAGGCCGAAGAACACCGGCATCCCCCACATCGCCAGGCGGCGCAGGGGCTCCACGACCTCCTGGTAGCGGTCCAGCTGCGAGCTCAGCCGCACGTACACGGGGCGCAGGCGGTACGCGAGCTGGATCGCGATGAACATCGGCACAGCCATGCCGAGGAAGCCGACCACGAACATCGTGGCTGTGGCGATCCATCGCGTGGTGAGCACCTGGGCGAACCTCAGCTGGTCGTACCAGAGGAAGTCGGTGTACATCGTCGCGAACACGAAGAACGCGGCGATGAGCACAGCGAGGATCACCACCGTCGCGAGGACGATGCGTCGGGCAGTTCGGGGCGCGGCCGGTGCGGGTGAGGTCACGGTCCCATCCTAGGTCGGCGGAATCCCGGGATCCTGAGGCGCGGGAGCCTCGGCTTCGCCCGTCGCGAACGCGCGCGCCCCGCTACTGCTTCTTGACGTCACTGCTTCTTGACGTCGGCGGCGGTGCACGTGGGCAGCTCAGCCACGTCTCCCCCGTCGGCGATGACCTTCAGCGCGTCCAGCGACTGCTCCAGGCTGTCGGTGCGGACCACCGTGAGCCCCGCGGGGACATGCCCGTACACCTCGTCGCAGTTCGATCCGGGGGCCAGGAAGTAGCGCGCCCCGGCGGAGCGCGCCCCGTACAGCTTCTGCCGGATGCCGCCGATCGGCCCGACCGTGCCGTCGGCGGTGATCGTGCCGGTGCCGGCCACCTGCTTGCCGCCGTTGAGTGCGCCCGGCGTCAGCGTGTCGATGATGCCCAGCGCGAACATCATGCCGGCGCTCGGCCCGCCCACGTTGTCCAGCTGCAGCTTCACGTCGACCGGGAAGGTGTACTTCTGCTGCAGGGTGATCCCGAGCAGCCACCGGCTCGCGCCGTCGACGGTCTGCCGACGCGGCGTGACCGAGACGTCCTGGCGCTGCCCGCCGCGCTCGATCGTGAGGGTCACCGGCGCTCCCTGCGAGTCCTGGATCTCCGCACGAAGGGCGTCGGAGTCGGCCGGATTGGTGCCGTTCACGGCGATGACCGTGTCGCCCTTCCGCAGGATGCCGTGCGCCGCGCCGTCATCCGTGACCGAGGCCACCTGGATCGTGACGGGGACGGTGTGCCCGAGTTCGCGCAGCGCCGCGGCGGTCGCCTCCTGCTGCGAATCGACCATCATCAGCTGGTTCGCCTGGTCCCGCTGCGTGGGGCTGACGCCCTGCGGGAACACCGCGTCGACCGGCACCACGGCCTTGGCCGGATCGAACCAGGCCAGCACGATCTGCATCCACGACGGCGGCGCCTCCCGATTGCCGACGACCTGCACGGTGGTGAGGTCCAGCGCGCCCTTGGTGGGATGCGTCTCGGCGCCGGTGACGGAGATCAGCGGAACGCTCTCGCCCTTCGCGTCCTTCACCTCGCCGAGCGTGTTGAACACGGGTCCCGGCTGCTCGATCACGTACGGCAGCGGCAGGAACGTGAGCACCAGCAGCGCCGCGAGCGAGGCGATGAACGCGATGAGACCGATCCGGGTGCCGCGGCCGGAGCGGATGCTCGTCATGTGTCTCCCAGGGATGCTCGATGCTCGTTCGCGAGCGGCGTACAGCGGAGCGGCCGGGTTCGGAGCACTCGCACTGGTCGTGTGACTAGCGTAGTCAGCACGGGCTTTACACGTGCTGAGAGGGCTTCCGATGGCTGAGAACGACCCGAACTCCGAGGACTTCCTGCAGTTCCTGCGCCGCATGCTCGGCGGATCCGCCGAGGACTTCGACCTGAGCGCGCTGCAGGGCATGGAGGGGCTCAACCTCGATCCCGCGATGATGCAGCAGATCATGCAGCAGATGCAGCACGCGATGAGCGGCGACCCGTGGGAGACCGCACTGCGCCAGGCGCTGCACATCGCGAACCGCGACGGTCTCGGCATCGACTCCGGGGCGCGCTCCTCGATCGCCGATGCCTTCGCCCTCGCTGACCTGTGGGTCGGCGAGGCGACCACGATCTCCGAACTCGGATCCGCCCCGCGCGCGCTCACCCGCGGCGAGTGGGTGGAGCAGACGCTCCCGGTGTGGAAGGAGGTCGCCACGCCGGTCTCCACCAGCATCGCCGATGCGCTCACCAGCGCGCTCGAGGGGCAGGTGCCCGAGGAGATGCAGGGCGCGGTGCAGGGTGCCGGCCGCCTCATGCGCGGCATCGGCGGCTCGGTCTTCGCCATGCAGTTCGGCCAGGTGCTCGGCAACCTGTCACTCGAGGTGGTCTCCGGCGGCGATGTCGGGATCCCCGTGCTGCCCCCGGGCACCGCGGCCGTCGTCCCGCAGAATCTGGCCGCGTTCGGTGAGGGTCTGGAGATCCCCGAGGACCAGATCGCGCTGTACCTCGCGGCACGGGAGATCGCGTATGCGCGGCTGTACCGGCACGCCCGGTGGCTGCACCTGCACGTGATGACGCAGATCACCGAGTTCGCGAAGGGCGTGACGGTCGACGTCGCCAAGCTGGAAGACGTGGCGGGGCGCCTCGACCCCTCGAACCCCGAGGAGCTGCGTGCCGCGATCGAGGGCGGTGCCCTCCTGCCGGAGCTCTCCGACGTGCAGCGCGAGGCCCTCGAGCGCCTGGAGAACCTCATCGCGACGATCGACGGGTGGGTCGACGTGGTCACCGAGCAGGCGACCTCCCGGCTGCCCGACAGCGTGCGCATCGCCGAGGCCGCGCGCCGGCGCCGCGCCGCGGGCGGACCCGCGGAGGACGCCCTCGGCGCCCTCGTCGGGCTGAAGCTCCGTCCCCGCCGGCTGCGCGAGGCCGCCGCGATGTGGCGCGCGGTCACCGACGCGGTCGGCATCGAGGCCCGCGACGCGCTCTGGGACTACCCGGACCTGATGCCCGACGCCTCGGACATCGACGACCCCGCGGCCCTGGTGGCGCGGCTCCAGGCGCGCGCCCGCGGCGAGGAGCCGGCACCGGACGAGATGGACGAGGCGCTGGAGCGGCTGCTCCGCGGCGAGGACTTCGGCCGGCCCGGCGCCGGTGCGGACGGACCGGACTCCGGCACCGACCGGGCGGAGTCGAGTGCGGACGGGCCGGCCGCGGGAACGGACTCGGGCTCGGACGGGCCGGCCACGGGAACGGACCAGCCGAACTCCGGCACCGAGCGGCCGGATCCGGGCCAGGATGGATCCGGCGAGAAGCCGGTCTGACCGAGTTCTCCACCGATTCCGGATCCCGCCTCCGGCGGCGACGCGGGTGCGGTCATGATCGGGGCATGCCCAGGATCCGGCTCGACCCCGCCCACCCCGTGCTCTGGCGCGACGCCGACACGGTGCAGCTCGGCGTGGACGCCGCCCTGACCCTCCCGGTCGACGGGCCCTGGATCCCGCGTCTGCTGCACGAGCTGGCGCAGGGGATCGACGAGCGGGCGTTCGAGGTCGTCGCGCACAGCGCCGGCGCGCCGCTGTCCGACGCGCGGCGGCTCCGCGCGCTGCTCGGCCCCGTGCTGCGCGACGACGTCCCCCGCCCTGCCGTGGCGCTCGCGGCCGCCCCTGCGGTCGGCGTCCGTACGATGCTGCGCCTGGAGGAGGCGCTCGCCGACGCCGGCGTCGATCTCACCGAGTCGCCCGGCGCGGTGACCCTGCTCGTCCGTCACGGCGCGGTGCCCGCGCGCGAGGCCGCGCATCTCCTGGCCGAGGACCGGGCGCACCTCGCCCTCGCGTTCGACGCCGGCGGAGCCACGATCGGGCCCTTGGTCGTGCCGGGGCGCACGCCGTGCCTGTCGTGCCGCGACTCGCACGACCGCGATCGGGATCCCGCGTGGGCGGCCCTGCACGTGCAGCTGCTGGAGCGCGATCCCGGCCCGGTGCCGCTCGCCCTCATCGCCTCCGCTGCGGACGCCGTGGCCGATCTGCTCGCCGGGCAGGAGGAGGCGGAGCGGAGCGGATCCGGTCGCCGGATCAGGATCCGCCGCGGCGGCGTCCGATCATCTCAGACGGCCGGATTTCACGCAGACTGCCTCTGCCGATCTCCGCAAGGAAGCGCGACGGCCGCCGTCCTGCCCGATCCGCGTCGCGGGACCAGGTCAGCGTCAGCGCTCGCGCGGCCCGCGTGACGCCGACATAGGCGAGGCGACGCTCCTCGTCGATCGCCTCGAACCCGGTCGCGTACGAGATGGGCAGCAGCCCCTCCGAGCAGCCCACGAGGTACACCTCGGGCCACTCCAGGCCCTTCGCCGCATGCAGTGTGGACAGGGTCACCGTGCGCATGACCGGGTCGTGCTGGTCCTTGGCGCGCGCGAACAGATCGTCGGCGAACTCGCGCATCGTGGTGCCGGCCGGAGCGTCCTCAGCGAGGCGCAGCACGGCGCGGCGCGCCTCCCAGGCATCGCGCAGCGCACCGCCCGCCTCGGGCGGATCGTCGCTGAAACCGAGACCGCGCAGCACGTCGCGCACCGCGGCCAGGAAGGAGTGCTGCTGCGGCGCCACCGCCGCCGCCCGCAGCGCCTGCACGGCTTGGCGCACCTCGGGCAGGTCGAAGAAGCGCTTGCCGCCCAGCACGGTCGCCGCCACGCCCGCGGCGGCCAGCGCCTGCAGCAGGATCGCAGACTGGGAGTGCGCGCGGTACAGCACGGCGATCTCCTCGGGCGGCACGCCGGCCGCGATGCGCGCGGCGATCGCGGCCGCCACGCCGCGGGCCTCCTCTGCGTCGTCGTCGAACGCGACCACGACGGCGCTGTCCGCCACGGCGGGCGCGGTGGCTTGCGCTGACGCGGCGGTGGCCGTCCGCCGCTCCGGCGCCGGGACGAGCTCGAGCGCGCCAGGGCGACCCTTCATGAGCGCGTTCGCGACATCGAGCACGCTGCCGGCGGACCGGTAATTGGTCTCGAGCCGCACGACCGTGGCGTCGGCGTGGCGTCGGGCGAAGTCGAGGAGGTAGTTCTGATCGGCGCCGGCGAACGAGTAGATGGTCTGCGATGCATCGCCCACGACGCACAGATCCCCGCGGTCGCCGAGCCACAGCTCCAGCAGCCGCTGCTGCAGCGGGGACACGTCCTGATACTCGTCGACGGTGAAGTGCCGGTACTGCTCGTGCACCGCGGCGGCGACGCGCGGCTCCGCCTCGAGCATCCCGGCGCACGCGAGCAGCACATCCTCGAAGTCGAGCTGGTGACGATCGTCCTTGAGGGTCTCGTACGCGCGCGACAGGTCGGCGACCTGCTGTGCGTCGAACCGTCCGATCGAGCGGCCGCGCGCGGCGACCTCGTCGATGGAGAGCATCGAGACCTTGCGCCATTCGATCGCCGAGGCCAGATCCCGCAGGGTCGCCGTGTCGGGGCGCAGCCGCAGCATGTCCGCGGCCTGGGCCAGCAGGCGCACCTTGTTGTCCACGATCGCCGGTGCCGGCGCCCCGGCCAGCTGCGGCCAGAAGAAGCCGAGCTGGGCGAGCGCCGCGGCATGGAACGTCCGGGCGGCGACTCCCTGTACGCCCAGAGCCCGCAGCCGGCCGCGGAGCTCTCCCGCTGCCTTCGCGGTGAACGTCACCGCCATCACGCGCGCCGGCGAGTACGCGCCGGTCTCCACCCCGTGCGCGATGCGGTGCGTGATCACCCGCGTCTTGCCGGTGCCGGCGCCTGCCAGCACCGCGACCGGTCCGCGCAGCACGGATGCGGCCTCCCGCTGGCGTTCGTCGAGACCGTCGAGCGCACTCACCGCCGATACCAGTCCGCGATGAGACGGTGCGCGATCGACGCCGCGCCGGGAAGCCCCACAGGACCGGAGCCGGCGAGCGCGGATCCGATCTCCTCTCGCGTCAGCCAGCGCACGTCGATGATCTCCTCGCCGTCGCCGTGGGCCGTCTGCTCGTCGATCGCGGTGGCGTGGAATCCCACCATGAGCGAGCGCGGGAACGGCCACGGCTGCGAGGAGAAGTAGCGCACGTCGCGCACACGTACCCCGGACTCCTCGAACAGCTCCCGGTGCACCGTGGTCTCCAGCGACTCACCCGCCTCCACGAATCCGGCGAAGCAGGAGTAGAAGCGCCCCTTCCACTGCGCGTTCGCGCCGAGCAGGAGCCGCTCGCCGTCTGCGCTCTGCACCGCGACGATGACCGCGGGGTCGGTGCGCGGGAAGTGCTCGCGACCGCAGGAGGGGCAGTGGCGCGACCATCCGTTCTGACGCAGTTCGGCGGCATGCCCGCAGGCCGGGCAGAAGGCCGCGTCGCGCAGCCATCCGGCCAGCGCGATCGCGGCGACCACGAGCTCGCCGTCGGCGGCGCCGACCACCGGGAGCGCTTCACGCAGGTCGCTCCACTGCGGCGCCCAGGAGCCGTCGGCATCGGTGTCGTCGTCCGGATCCTGCAGCGCGAGCAGGAGGCCGGAGCCGTCCGGGCGGCGCCCCAGCAGCGCCCACTCCCGCGTGCGCGCCAGCACGGCATCGCCCGCGGGCACGAGGATGAGGCCGTCGTCGCCGAGAGGCACGCGACGCTCGCGGACGACCAGCACGCCGGTGCGCGGATCCGCGCGCAGACGCGGGATCACGCCGGGGTCGTCGCGCCATTCGCCGGCCCTGTCGAGGGACGCACCCTCCGGCACGACCCCGTCGAGCACGGCCGTGTCGAGCGCGGTGGCGTCATCGGCGAGTGGTTCGGGAACGGTCTCCGGCACGGTCACGACTCCCCTTCTCACAGGCGTGGCGGGCCCTGTGCGGACGAGGCTCGACCTACCCTGGTGACATGGCTCGCTCACCCTTCACTCTAGCCGCGGCGGTCACGGCGGCGGTGCCCGGAGCCGATGTCGTCGGCGCCCGCGCCCTGTCGTCGGACGGCGACGCCCGCTTCGACTCGGCCGTGGCGACGCTCGCCGACGGCACGGAGGTCGCGATCCGCGCGTCGAGCGACGACGACACGGCGGCCGAGCTCGCGAAGGAGAGCCTGGCGCTGCGCGCACTCACCCCCGGCGCCCGCTCGATGCTCCGCTTCGACGCGCCCCAGCACCTCGGCGACGGTCGCGTGGGCGACGCCCGCACCCTGGTCACCACGCTGCTGCCGGGATTCCAGATCGACGCCGCCGACATCCCGCCCGGACCCGGCGCGGCGGTCGCGATCGGCAAGGCGATCGCCGGGGTGCACGCGCTGCCCGCCTCCGTCGTGCGCGGAGCGGGGCTCGCCGAGCGCACCCCGGCGGAGGCGCGCGACGACGTGCGCGTGCTCATCGATCGCGCGGCGGCGACCGGGCGCGTATCGGCGCGGCTCACCGTGCGCTGGCGCGAGGCCGCGGAGGCGGACGAGCTCTGGCGCTTCGAGTCGGCCGTCACGCTCGGCGGCGCCCACGCGGAGTCGTTCCTGTTCTCCGACGACGACGAGCGCGGTCCCCGGGTGACCGGCGTGCTGGGCTGGCACGGGCTGTCGATCGGCGACCCCGCCGTCGACCTGGCGTGGCTGACGATGGCGGCGGAGGCCCGCGACGACGTGCTGGACGCCTACGCGTCCGCCACGCTGCGCGCGCCCGACGCCGGACTGGGGATCCGCGCCCGGCTGCTCGCCGAGCTGGAGCTCGCGCGCTGGCTGCTGCACGGCCACGACACCCACCGCCCCGACATCGTCGACGACGCGGCCCAGCTGCTGGATGCGCTGGCGGACGGCATCCACGACGATCTCGCCCCGCGCGCGAGTGCCGGAGCGGGCGTGGACGAGGCGATGTCCGCTCTGGAGCGGGTGCCGGCGACCGGCGCGAACCGCATCGACACCTCCATGCGGACCGACACGTACGACGCGAGCGAGTTCGCGGGGATCGCCATGGACGACACCTCCGCGTTCGGCCCGCGAGGCGGTGCCGCGCAGCTCGCGACGACGACCGACGCCCCGGACGAGGACGCACAGGAGCAGGGCCCGGGCATCGGGGACGCCGCGCACGCACAGGACCTCACCGCGACCGGCGCCCTCGAGGACCTGGATCCGAACGCCACGCAGGACCTCGGCGACCTGCGCGACCCCGCGGCGGACGACGGGGAGCCGGGAACGGGCGCCGAGGGCGACGAGCGCCCAGGGCGGCCCGGCACGCTGCTGCCCAGCGAAGGCGGGATCGCGGGCTCCGAAGCCGACGTCGCCGACGCTCACCGCGCGGCGCGTGCCGCGTTCCAGCGCTGGACCAGCGCCTCCTCCGAGTAGACCGTGTCGCCCCGCAGCACCAGATCGTCGGCGACGTAGAACAGCGCCACGTCGATCTCGTCCAGCGGAACCCCGTACCGGCGGTGGTAGGCGAGCCGGTACAGCGCGAGCTGCAGCATGCGCTCCTCGCGTTCGGCCGCGGTCGCCGGCGGGCGGCCGGTCTTCCAGTCCACGATCTCGATCCGGCCGCCGCGGTCCTCGCGACGGTACACCGCGTCCAGCTTGCAGATGACGATGCGCGCGGGCTCGCCCTCCCCCACGGGCAGGGCGAAGTCGATCTCGGTCTCCACCGCGATGGGCTTGAGCGGCGCCCACTCGCTGCGCTCGAAGATCTCCCGCAGGCGCGCGAGGTCCTCGGCGTCGGCGCGCGCGATCTCGTCCGCCGCCGAGCCGTCTCCGGGCGAACCCGCCGTGCCGGGGCCTTCCGGTGCGGCGAGGTCGTCGTCGAGGTCCCAGAGCGCGTCGTCGAGCGAGGTGCCCACGCCGACGGACCCGGAGCGGTGCTCCACCCAGGCGTGGAACAGCGTGCCCAGGCGGGTCTGCCGGTAGGGCCGCTCCGGCATCGGTCGGGTGAGCGTGCGGATCGTGCCGCGGTAGTCGGCGACGTAGTCCTTGAACCGCGACGCGGGCACGCGGGTGGGCGCGTCGGCGACCGTCCCGCGCTGCCGGGCCGCGCGCTCGGCGAGCAGGCGCGCGAGCTCCTCGGTGGGCTGAGCGGGCTGCGGATCCGCCATCGCCCGGCGCACGTCCTCGGCCGCCGCCGTCACGCGGGCACGGCGCCCGCCGAGGGGATCCATGGGCCACACGCTCGTGCGCGCCGTGCCCTCGTAGGGGTTCTCCTCGCTCGCCGCCGCGGGCACGGGGTCGAGCCCGAGCTCGTCGATCGCCTCGAGCAGGTAGGGGCTGGGCTTGCGCATGTTCTTCTGCCCCGACCAGTGCGAGCCGGTCAACAGCAGGTCGGTCCGGGCGCGGGTCACCGCGACGTAGGCGAGGCGGCGCTCCTCGGCGCGCTGGTACTCGCGGTACTCGTCCTTGAACCGCCGCAGTGCGCCACCGTGCGGATACGCCTTCGTGATGCCCGCGGCCAGCGAGTCCAGGGCGGCCTTCTCGCGCTTGCGCGGGTCGTCACCTGCCGCATCCTTCGCCGCCTCCGGATCCCACCGGAACCGCGGCAGGGCGTCGCTGTCACCGCGCAGCGCGAAGGGCACCACCCCGAACCCGAACCAGCCCTGCGCGTCGGCGATCCGGCCTGGCAGCTCGTCCTCGACCAGCCGCACCACGGCGACCGCGTCCCACTCCAGCCCCTTCGAGCCGTGGATCGTGAGCAGCTGCACCACGCCGGGCTCGGGCGGCTCGGTGCGCGGCATCAGCTCGTCCGTCATCTCCGCCTTGTCCAGCCATGCCAGCAGGCTGGAGATCGTCCCGCGGTCGTCCGCGGTGAGGAACGCGCGCACCTCATCGCCGAATGCACGCAGCTGGGTCGCGGCGACGCGGGCGGGGCCGCGGGTCTCGTTCACCGCGAGCTCGATGTCCAGGCGCAGCTCGGTCTCGATCGTGCGGATGAGCTCGAGGATCGGCTGCCCGGCGGCGCGCCGCAGCCGCTCCAGCATCTCCCCCGCTTCGCGCAGACGCGCCCGGCCGGCGGGGCTGATGCCCTCGAGCAGCCGGTAGTCGTCCCGCGCGGTGCGGACGAAGTCGACCGCGTCGACGATCGAGACCGCCTCGTCGGCTCCGCGGGAGGAGCGCAGACGCTGCTTCAGCTCGTCGGTGAGCGGGGCGAGCGAGCCGTCGCGCACGGCGAGCTCGCGAGCGAGGTCGTACAGCGCCGCCATGTCGGCCACGCCGACCGCGAACCGCGGCCCGACCAGCAGCCGGATCAGCGCCGAACCGGCGGTGGGGTCGTGGATCACCCGCAGCGCCGAGACCACGTCGACCACCTCGGGGGTGGCGAGCAGTCCGCCGAGCCCCAGGATCCGGTGCGGGATCCCCCGGGCGGCAAGCGCACCGGCGAACGTCTGCATGTGCCGCTTGGAGCGGAACAGGATCGCCCCCGTGTGCGGGCGCCCCGCCGCCTGCTCGTCGTGCGCGGCACGGCGCTCCGCGAACCACGCGGCGACCTCCGCGGCCTCGTCGTCGACGGTGTCGGTGTAGCGCACCTGCACCGATCCCCGCCCCGATCCCGGCCGCGGCTCCAGCGCGGGCACGTCCAGCCCGGGTCGCTGCAGCGGCTGCAGCACTCGATTCGCGACGTCGAGGATGCGCTCGTCGTTGCGCCAGCTCGTCATCAGGCTGTAGGTGCGCGCCGTCTGCTCCTCGGCGAACGTGCGCCCGAACGCGTAGAGGTTGTCGGCGCTGGCGCCGCGCCAGCCGTAGATGGACTGGTGCGGATCGCCCACCGCCATCACCGCGCCGTCGCGGAACAGCGCCGCGAGGAACCGGGTCTGGATCACGGACGTGTCCTGGTACTCGTCGAGCAGCACGACCCGGTGCTGGGCGCGCAGCTCTGCGCGGACCTCGGGCGACGCCTGCACGATGTCGAAGGCACCGCCGACCTGGTCGGCGAAGTCGAGCACGCCGCGGCGCGACTTCTCCGCGATGTACTCGCGCACGAGGTCCGCGAGGATCGGCATCGCGCGGAGGTTCTCCACGGCCTTCGCCACGTCGGCGTTGCCGCGGTAGGGCTCGAACTCGTCGGCCTGCCGTACGGCGATGCGGACCATCGCGTCGAGGTCCACGCGGTGGTCCAGGACGTCGCCGGCGAGGCGCTGCACGGCGTCGATCACGCCGTTGACCGAGCGGTCGACCTCCTCCAGCCCCGGGATCTCCGCCCGCAGCACGACCGCACGGGCGATGAGCCAGGAGGCCGACTGGCTGAGCATGGCGGCGTCCGGATCGCGGCCGATGTGCGCGGCGTGCTCGCGCACGATGCCGTCCGCGAACGCGTTGTACGTCGATACCCGCGGTCGGATGATCAGATCCGCGGCATCCCGCGGAGCCGTCGGATCCCAGCCCGTCCCGTACCGCTCCGCGAGACCGTCCAGCACCTCGCGCTGCACCGCAGCCCGCTGCGCGGCGGATCCGGCTGCGCCGATGCGCTCCAGGGCGCCGCTGCGCACGATCTCCGGCAGGTGCGGCAGCAGCCCGCGCCGGCCGTACTCGTCGATGCGGTCGAGGCGCAGAGAGATCCGCTCGGCGAGCTCCCCTGCGGCCTTGCGGGTGAACGTGAGGCCGAGGATCTCGTCGCGCTCGACGAAGCCGTTGGCGACGAGCCAGACCACACGTCCGGACATGGTCTCGGTCTTGCCGCTGCCGGCACCGGCGACCACGAGCGCGGGCCCGGGAGGGGCCTCGATGACGCGCTGCTGCGCCTCCGTCGGGGTGGGCAGCCCGAGCGCGGCGGAGATGTCGGTCGCCGCGATGCCGTGGCCGCCCTCCCAGGCGCCCCCGCTCGCGACGGCCGCCGGAGCCAGGTCGGTCGTGACGCTCATGCGCTCACCGCCGGGATGGAGTGGATCCGGCAGGGACTGATCCGCACCTGGGTGTCTGCGCAGTGCGCCTCCACCTGGGCGGTGAAGCTGGAGGCGGCCATGCCGCGCCCGGCCTCGGCCACGCGTGCGAGGAACGCGGCGCGCGCCTCGTCGCCCAGGCGGTGCTGGTGCGCCACCCGGTAGGGGCTCTGCCCGATGGTCTGGGCGACGAGCACCAGCCGGGCCCCCGCGAGAGCCGCGGGATCCGCGCCGGGCACCTGCCCCTGCTCGACGGCGAGCTGGTAGGCGGCGAGCTGCGCGTGCTCCACCACCTTCGCCTCCGTCTCTGGCTCGTACTTGCCCGTCTTCAGGTCGACCACGACCACGCGCTCCCCCTCCGCAGCGGCCGTCATCGCGTTCCAGGTGCGGCCGCGCGCGGCCTCGTGCTCTCCGGAGCCGGCCGGATACGCCTCGACCCGGTCGATGTAGCCGCTCACGACCGCCTGCTGGGCCGGATTGTCCGGATCGATCGGGTGCGCCGCAGGCTCCGGCCCGAGATCCACGGCGAACCGGAAGCCGCCCTCCGCGGCGACCACGCGGCCGCCCTGCCGGCGCACCTCGGCGAGGTAGCCGTGCAGGCGCTGCAGGTAGAGATCCGCACGACGTCGCTCCTTGGCGTCGATCCACGGGGTCTCGAAGTCGAGCTCGCCCCAGCGCTCGTCGAGGATGCGGCGCATCTCCTCGAGGTCGCCGTCGGGCACGAGCTCCATGGCGGCGTGCACGATCGTGCCGATGCCCGCCGAGGGCGGCGCGACCGTGTCGCCGCCGAGCGCGGCGACCGCCCAGTTCACCCCGCACTCCTCGAACGCCTCCAGGCGCGACGGCGACACCGGCACGGATCCGATCCCGAGGTCGCGCAGAGGGCGGTCGTCGGAGGGCGGACGCACGCCGAACCAGCCGTCCGGATCCGCCCCGGGAACCTCCGCCTCGGCCAGCAGGCGCAGCTGCCCTGCGGCCTCCGCCCGCGCCGCGGGATCCGCCGACGTGGTGAGCACCCGGCGGTGCCGGGCCACCAGGCCGCGCAGGGTGAGCGGGTGCGCGTGACGCTCGTCGACCGGAAGCGGATCCGGCAGGAAGCCGAAGAACGCGCTCGGGCTCTGGTCGTCGTCGTCCACGGCCGTGACGAGCAGCCGGTGACGGGCGCGCGAGATCGCCCGCACGAACAGGCGCAGCTCGTCGTGGAGCGCGGCGCGGCGCCGGTCGAGCGTGGAGTGCACGTGCTCGGGCTCGCCGGAACGCGCCGCCGCCACCGCCTCGCCGAGGCGCCAGGTCTCCAGCAGGCCCCCGCGGAGACGCACGTTCGGCCAGACGCCGTCCTGCACGCCCGCGATCACGACGGCGTCGAACTCCGTGCCGAGCGCGGTCGCCGGCGTCATCAGGGTGACGGTGCCGGGGCGCTCCGGGGCGGACAGCGAATCCTCGGGGACCTCGGTGTCGAGGATGTCGTGGATGAACGCCTCCGGCCCCTTCTCCGGCGCGCGTTCGACCGAGCGCTTGGCCGCATCGAAGAGCGCCACGAGGGCGTCCAGCGCGCGGGCGATCTCCGTCCCGGTCGCCCTCGCCCCGCCCGGCCCTGAGGCCTCGGCGATCTCCTGCCAGGCGACGGCGAGACGGCGTCCGTCCGGGGCGCGCGAGGCGTCCCACACCCGCCACAGCAGCTCGTGGATCGTCTCGCCCCGCAGCCACGCCTCGCGCACCTCGCGGAGCATGGTGCCGAACCGGTCCGCGGTGCGGGCCTCGGCGGTGTCGACCCGGGCGAGCAGCGCCGGCTCGGCGATGCCGTCGCGCAGCAGCAGCCGCGCAGGGGCGGATCCGCCCGCTTCGAGCTCCAGGTGCCGCAGCCGTGCGCGCAGGCGGCGCAGGCCCACCCCGTCCAGCCCGCCGAACGGCGTGCGCAGCGCCTCGGCGAGCAGCTGCGGATCCCGCTCCGCCGGTTCGGTGAGCGCGAGCCGCACGATGCCCACGATGTCGCGCACCACGGGCTCGCTGCCGAGCGGGCGCTGCACGCCGGCGGCCCGCGTGGGCACCTCCCGGGCCGCCAGCTCGGCCTCGAGCGCGGCCACCTGCCGGGTGTCGTGCGCGATCACAGCCATGCGCTCCCACGGGACGCCGTGCAGCAGATGCCACTCCCGGAGGGTGCGGGCGATGATGTCGTGCTCCTCGTGCGGCGACGGGGCGATGAAGGCCTGCACGGCCTCCGGATCCGTCGGAGCGTCGGCGGTGACCGGCGCGCGCCGGTGCTCCACCCGGCCTGAGGCGCCGATGGTCTGCACCACGGTGCGGGTGAGCGCGGTCAGCGGCGGATCCTGGCGGTGCGGCTCGTCGAGCACGTGCACGTCGCCGAGCAGGCGCACCACGTCGGCGAACAGCTCCGGGCCCGCCCCGCGGAACGCGCCGGACGAGATGTCCGGATCCCCGAACGCCAGCACGGCGATGCCGCGGTCGCGAAGCGCGGCGACCAGGGCCACGCCGCCGGCGGTCAGCTCCTGCGCGTCGTCGATGAGCACCACGGCCAGCCGGCTGAGCGCACCCAGCATCTCCGGCTCGGCGGTGCGCAGGATCGTCGCGGCCTCGGCGAGCAGGTCGGCGGCGTCGCGGTGCGCCGAGCGGGCGCGGTCCAGCACCCGCCGGTACGACCGGGCGAAGGATCCCACCGCGCGCCACGCCGGACGCTCCGAGGCCTCGAGTTCGCCCGGCGTCACCCCGAGCTCGGTGCATTCGGCGAGGAAGGCGCGCAGCTCCGACCGGAACGCCCGAGAGGACCGCACCGTGGCGCCGAGGTGCTCGGGCCAGCGGCTCGGCATCCCCTCGCGCTCGTCCTCGGCGTCGCCGTCGAGCAGGTCGGCGATGATCCGGTCCTGGTCGGCGCCCGTCAGCAGCGCCGGAGGCTCGAGCCCGGCGTGCACCATCGTGCCGCGCACGAGCTGGAATGCGAACGAGCCGAGAGAGCGCGCCAGCGGGCCCGGCGTGGCGACCCGGACGCGCACGCCGATCCGGTCGCGCAGGGCGGTGGCGGCCTGCCGGCTGGGCGTGAGCGCGAGCACCTGCTCAGGGCCGAGCCCGCCGGCGAGCAGGGCGGCGGTGCGCTCCACGAGCGTGTGCGTCTTGCCGGTGCCCGGGCCGCCGATCACCGTGCCGACGGCGGTGACCGGTGCGTCGATCACTGCCGCCTGCGCAGGCGGCGGGGCGGGGGCGTCGGGCATGCTTCCACGCTATCGGCCGCGGCGGACATCGGTCCCGGCGCCGGGACCCGTTCCCGCGCCCTGGCCGCCGCGAATCGCCCTCGGCGAACACCGCCCCGCGCGCGATCCCGGCCCGCCGGGCCCGCGATAGAGTGACCGGACACCCCGCTTTCGCAGAGCATGACTTTCAAGGAGCATTCCGTGGAGATCCGCATCGGCATCATCAACACCGGCCGCGAGCTCAGCTTCGAGACGTCGGCATCCGCCGACGAGGTGCGGACGCAGATCGCCGGCGCCCTGGATCAGGGTGCGAGCCACGTGTCCCTCTCCGACACCAAGGGCAACTCCTACATCGTTCCGACCGCCAACCTCGGCTACGTCGAGCTCGGGACCGAGGAGTCCCGTCGCGTCGGCTTCGTGGCCTGACGCCGGAGGCCCGGGCATGTACATCCTGCTCGCGCTCATCGCCGCCTGCGCACTGGGCGTGATCGTGCACTTCGCGCTCCCGCATCGCCCGGTGCGCGGCGTCGCCCTCGTCCCCGCGATCGCGACCGCTGTCGCCGCTGCCTCCTACACGCTCGGGCAGTGGGCGGGCCTGCCCGAGTCCAACGTCTGGCTGTGGCTGATCGCCCTCGGCGGAGCGGTCGTCGTCTCGGCCGTCGCGGGCGTCGTCGTCACCCGCGTGCGGGTGCGGCACGACTCCGCGCGCCGCACCGCCCTCGGCATCTGACCGGGCGAGGCTGTTCGGCTAGGAGGCGAGCCCCATCGCGTCCATGCGCCGGGCGTGCGCGGCCATGAGCTCGGTGAACACCGGCTCGAGCTTGTCGTCCTCGGCCCCCGGCAGGTGCGGACGCAGCGCCGCGCGCGCCACGAGGATCGTGTCGCCGACGAGGCGCCGTCCCCACATCGACAGCAGGGAGCGCCACTGCTCATCGCTCGCGATGGTGGCGGCGATGATCCCGATGATCTCGCCGCGGTCGTCGGCCTCGGACAGGATCTTCGCGACCTTCGTGCCGGTCTCGCCGTAGCTCGACGCCAGCGCGACGTAGAAGTCGTCGAGCATGCCGGCGGTGAGGTACACGGCGAGCATCGTCTCGGCGATGCGCGGCCCCAGTGTCTTGCGGCGGAAGGCGTCGAGCTGCTCGCGGAACGGCAGCATGACCTCCGTCGGGTCGTCGCCGTGCGCGGTGATGATGTCGACGATGCCGCGATGCTTGGCGAGCGCTGCGCCGGCGGCGCGGGAGAGGATCTCCTTCTCCGACAGGTCGCTGGTGGCGCGGATGAGACGGGTCAGAGTCTCGAAATAGCCCAACTGCAGGTACGCCGCCTGACCCAAGAAGGTGTTCAGCTCGGGCGCCAGCTCGGCGAAGTCGACGCGGGTCGCATCGCCCGCCTCGCCCCGGGAGCGCAGCACGAGGGTGCGTCGGGGCGCCTTGTCGCGCTGCCAGAACCACCTCACCACGCGGCCAGCCTAGTGGAGCGACGGCATCCGGACCGGGATCCAAGATCGGCGCTCCGGCGGATCGGGGTCGCTCCGGTAGGCTGGATCCCGCTCCGGCGACGGATCGGAGCCCCGCGCCTGTGCATATCGGATTCGGCGTGGACCCATCAACGAGGCGGCGCCGCGATCGCAGGGCCCGCCGGACAGGCAACACAAGACAGTGACGACTTTCGCCGATCTCGGTATCGATCAGGACATCGTGGACGCGCTCGCGGCCAAGGGCATCGTGGACGCGTTCCCCATCCAGGAGCAGACGATCCCGCTGGGCCTTCCCGGCCAGGACATCATCGGCCAGGCCAAGACGGGCACCGGCAAGACCTTCGGCTTCGGCATCCCCGTGGTGCAGCGCCTCGGCCTGGACCCGGAGCCGGGCGTCAAGGCGCTCATCGTGGTGCCGACGCGCGAGCTCGCGGTGCAGGTCTACGAGGACATCGACCTGCTCACCTCGGGGCGCTCGACGAGCGTCGTGGCGATCTACGGCGGCAAGGCCTACGAGGGCCAGATCGAGCAGCTCAAGGCGGGCGCGCAGATCGTGGTGGGCACGCCCGGCCGCCTCATCGACCTCGCCAACCAGCGCCTGCTCGACCTCTCGCACGCGACCGAGGTGGTGCTCGACGAGGCGGACAAGATGCTGGACCTCGGCTTCCTCGCCGACATCGAGAAGATCTTCCAGAAGGTGCCGCCGGTGCGGCACACCCAGCTGTTCTCGGCGACCATGCCCGGCCCGATCGTCGCCCTCGCCCGGCGGTTCATGTCGAACCCGATCCACATCCGCGCGAACGACCCCGACGAGGGCCTCACCCAGGCGAACATCCGCCACCTCGTCTACCGCGCGCACTCGCTGGACAAGGACGAGGTGATCGCGCGCATCCTGCAGGCCGAGGGCCGCGGCAAGACCGTCATCTTCACGCGCACCAAGCGCGCCGCCCAGCGCCTCGTCGACGAGCTCAGCGACCGCGGCTTCAACGTCGGCGGCGTGCACGGCGACATGGGCCAGGACCAGCGCGAGCGCTCGATGGCCGCGTTCAAGGCCGGCAAGAAGGACGTGCTCGTCGCGACCGACGTCGCCGCCCGCGGGATCGACGTGGACGACGTCACCCACGTGATCAACCACACCATCCCGGACGAGGACAAGACGTACCTGCACCGCGCCGGACGCACCGGTCGTGCCGGGCGCACCGGCATCGCGGTCACGTTCGTGGACTGGGAGGACCTGCACAAGTGGGCCCTGATCAACCGCGCCCTCGAGTTCGGCCAGCCGGAGCCGATCGAGACCTACTCCTCCAGCCCCCACCTGTACGAGGACCTCAACATCCCCGCGGGCACGAAGGGCCGCCTGGTCACCGCCCCCGTGTCGGAGAAGCCGGCGCGCAAGCAGCGCGAGCCGCAGCGCGCGACCGAGGCCGCCGCCGAGGGCACGAGCGAGGGCACCACCCGCCGTCGCCGGCGTCGCCGTCGTGCCGCGGAGGGCGTGGGATCCACCTTCACCGAGGGCGCCGAGGCCCGGGCCGCCAAGGACGCGCCGGCCGGCGACGCCGACCGTGGCGCCGAGGGCTCCGGCACGCACGACGGCCAGGGTCCCGAGCACCACGACGGCAAGCCAGCGCCGCAGCGTCGTCGCCGTCGTCGCCGTCCGTCCGGCGGTGCCGCGGCGGGCAGCGCCCCGCAGACCGGCGCCTGAAGCGCCCTCTCGGCCACGCCGAGGCCCGGGACGGGCTCAGTGAGCCTTCACGGGGTACACCGGGGCTGAGCCCGAACCGCGGTCGATGATGCGCTGCAGCATCGCCGGAGTCGTGGTGTTCTCCCCCGGCACGTTGGGCTTGCCCGCTCCGTGGTAGTCGCTGGATCCGGTGATGATGAGGTCGTGCTCGGCCGCGATCCGGTGCAGCCAGGCGCGGCCCTCCGGCGTGTTCTCGCGGTGGTCGATCTCCAGGCCGCCGAGGCCCGCGTCGATGAGGCGCCGCAGCGTGGCGTCGGACATCCGCTCCCGGCCCGCGGGGTGCGCGATCACGGCCACCCCGCCGGCGGCGGTGATCAGCTCGATCGCGGTGAGCGGATCCGGTGCGTAGTGCCCCTCGTAGTAGCCCTCGCGCGGATGAAGGATCCCGTCGAACGCCTCGCCGCGATCGCGCACGATCCCCCGGGCCACGAGCGCATCCGCGATGTGCGGGCGCCCCACCGTGGCATCGGGGTCGGTCTGCGCCAGCACGTCCTCCCAGCGCAGCGGGTAGTCGCGGGCGATGTTCCGCGCGATCCGCTCGGCGCGCCCGATCCTGTCGTCGCGGATCCGCGCGGTCTCCGCCACGAGATCCGGGTCCTCCGGATCGAACAGGTACGCGAGCACGTGCACGCTGCGCCAGCCGTCCTTCGAGGACAGCTCCATCCCGGGGATGAAGGTCATCCCGTGCTCCGCCGCGGCGCCTGCCGCCTCCGCCCACCCGGCCGTGGTGTCGTGATCGGTGAGCGCGATCGTTCCCAGGCCCTGCTCCGCGGCGCGGCCCACGAGCACGGCGGGATCCTCCGTGCCGTCCGAGCGGTTGGAATGCAGATGCAGATCGATCGGGCCTGCGAAGAGGGCGGGTCGCGGCGTCGGATCGGCATCGGTCATCCTCCGAGCGTAGCGATCCCACGGGCCTCCGGCCGTCGCCCCCGTCCTCCGACACCGCAGCAGCTGCGCACGGCGGATCCTGCGGCGTGCACCAGACGGCTCACAGATCGGCTCGCCTAGGCTCGAAGACGATGCTTCGACTGATCGGGATCCTGCTCACCGTCCTCTTCGCGATCGCCACCGCGATCGTGACCTGGCCGCAGTTCTTCCACCTCGAGCGGACGTTCCCCCTCACGCAGATCGTCGCCTCCCGGGCGGTGCTCGTGCTCGCGTTCGCCGGGATCCTGGTGCTCGCCCTGCTGCTGATGCTGGCCCGGCCGCTGCGCGGCTTCGCCGCCTCGATCGCGATCGTCGCCCTGCTCGGCGGCGGCGCCTCTGCGGCCGTGCTCGCCCTGCGCGGGATCGACACCGCCGACGCCCTGCCGGCGAAGACCGCATCGAGCGTACGGGTGCTCGCCTGGAACACGGCCGGAGAGGCCGTCTCCGCGGACGAGATCGCGCGGACCGTCGTCGCCCAGCAGGCCGACATCGTCGCGCTGCCGGAGACCACCGAGACGGTGGGCGAGGAGATCGCGCTGAAGCTGCGCGACGCCGGGCATCCGATGTGGGTGCACCACGTGCAGTACCGGCCCGAGGTGACCCAGGGCCCGGACTCCTGGCAGACGACCGTGCTCATCTCGCCCGCGCTGGGCGACTATTCCGTGATCCCGTCGTCGGCGGACGGCACGAGCAACACGTCCTCCGTGCCCAGCGCCGTGGTCATGCCCGTGAGCGGTGACGGGCCGATCGTCGTCGCCGTCCACACCGTGGCCCCGCGCCAGGACGAGATGGAGGGTTGGGCGCAGGATCTGCGCTGGGTCGCCGATCAGTGCCCGGCCGGGAAGAACGTCATCCTCGCCGGCGACTTCAACGCCACGCTCGACCACATGGCGGCGCTGGGCACCGCCGGGGGAGATCTCGGCGCCTGCCGCGATGCGGCGTCACGCGCGGGTTCCGGCGCCGTCGGCACCTGGCCGACGTCGGTGCCCGCGCTGCTGGGCGCACCGATCGACCACGTCATGGCGACCGAGCAGTGGCGTCCCGCGGGGGCTGCCGTGCTGCCGGCGGGATCCGAGGGCAGCGATCACCGTGCCCTCATCGCGCAGCTGGAGCGCGTGGCGCCGTAGCTCCGCTCCGGACCGAGGTCCGGTCCGGGCCGAGGGGTGGGCGCGCAGCTCAGCGGCGAGCGCGCAGGCGCGCCACGAGCACCGCGATCCCGCGCCAGCCGACGAGGAACGCCAGCAGGGTGACCGTGGCGACGATGATGAAGGCGACCGCGGTCGTGCCGCCGCTGACCACGCGCAGGACCATCCCCAGTGCCACGGTGACCACGACGAGCAGCGCCCCGGTGCGCAGCGGCGCGGTCGGCGCCTTCCACGCCCGCAGCAGCATCCAGCCCGCGACGAGCCCCGCGAGGAACGGCCACGCCGTCTCCAGCACGCCGAGGACGCTCAGGGAGTGCTCGTGGCTTGCCCGCCCGATCGCGGCGAAGACCACGACGAGCACCGCGTCGATGCCCACCGCCCACGGCCAGGACAGGACACGGCGGCGGACGGCTGCGGAATCGGTCATGCCTCCACGCTAGACGCCGAACCTGTGGCGCCCCGCCCGCCTGGAGTCTCGCCCCCCCATACCCTGAGCGCGGTCTATCAGCAAGCGTTGAAATGGCTGGGAGCGCCCGCTAGAAACGTTGGCAGGGCCATCCGCCCCCGCCGGTCGCCGAACCGGCATCCACCCCCACGAGAGGACCCTCACCGATGAGGATGTCGAAATCCCCGCGCTCGTTCCGCACCATCGCCTGCACCGTCGCAGCGATGGGCCTGGTTCTGGCCGGATCCGTCAGCGCCACCGCGGCGACGAGCGAAGCCTCCACCCCCGTCCCGATCAACCCGCCGGACGGCACCGTGATGAGCTACGTCGTCAACACCGGCCAGGCCAACCCGGGCCAGACCCGCAAGGCGGAGAAAGCGGTGACCGACGCCGGCGGCGTCGTCGTGCAGAGCTGGCCCGAGATCGGCGTGGTGATCGCTCAGTCCGACCGGGCCGCTTTCCGCGACACCGTGAAGGCCAAGGGCCGGGGCGCCGTGGCGTCGGTGGGCGCGACCCGCACGGTCGAGGTGAAGGACAAGGTCACCGGTCCGCAGGCGCCCTGGGGTCCCGGCTCCTCCGGCTGGAACCAGGGCAAGAACAAGCCGCTGAACGGCGACGAGCCCACCGAGCCGGTGCCCGCGACCGGATCCGACTCCCTCGAGGGCCAGCAGTGGGACCTGACGATGATCCAGGCGGATCAGGCGCACCAGGTCACGGACGGCAGCCGCAACGTGCTCGTCGGCGTGCTCGACTCGGGCATCGACCCGACCCACCCGGATCTGCAGGCGAACATCGACGTCGCCGATTCGGTGAACTGCACGGCCGGCGGACGCCCGGACCAGAGCGAGGGCGGCTGGTACCCGACCACCTCCGATCACGGCACCCACGTCGCCGGAACGATCGCCGGCGTGCGCAACGGCGTCGGCGTGGTCGGCGTCGCCCCCAACGTGCGACTGGCCTCGGTCAAGGTCGTGAACGACGACGGCTTCATCTACCCCGAGTACGCCGTCTGCGGCTTCATGTGGGCCGCGCAGCGCGGAATGGATGTGACCAACAACAGCTACTACATCGACCCGTTCGAGTTCTGGTGCGACGACCAGCCCGACCAGGCCGCCGTCCGCGAGGCGGTCGCCCGCGCGGTGAACTGGTCGTCCGAGAAGGGCGTCGTGAGCGCGGCCGCTGCCGGCAACTCGCACGTCGACCTCACGGTGAACACCGAGGACCTGGGCAGCCCCGACGATGCGGCGACCCCGACCCCGCGCACGATCAACGCCGGCTGCAAGGACATCCCGGCGCAGGTGCCCGGCGTCGTGACGGTCTCCTCGATCCGCCAGACGGGCGATCTGTCCTACTTCTCCAACCGTGGTCTCGGCGAGATCGACGTCGCCGCGCCCGGATCCCGGATCCTCTCCACGATCCCCGGCGGCTACGGGCTCAAGAGCGGCACCTCGATGGCGTCCCCGCACGTCGCCGGCGTGCTCGCGCTGATGAAGTCCGCCCATCCTGAGCTGACCCCGGCGCAGCTGGTGCAGAAGCTCGAGGACGACGCGACCCCGACCCCGTGCTCGGCGCCGCAGGTGGTGCCGGGGATCCCCGCGCCCGCGTGCGTCGGAACGCCCGAGTTGAACAGCTACTACGGCCACGGCATCGTGAACGCGCTCAAGGCCGTGCAGTGAGCTGAGGCGGAGCGTGCAGGGGTCCGGTCCGCCGATCGTGGCGGGCCGGGCCCCTTTTCTGCGTTCCCGGCGCGGATCCTTCTGCGTTCCACGCGCGGATCCGGGCTTCATCGCACGGTGAGAGGATGGATCCATGACCTCCGAGCACGACACGATCGAGCAGCAGTCAGGCGACGCCGCCACCGCGACCCCCTCGACGAGCAACAACCGCCGCCAGCCTTTCCCGCAGGGCTTCCTCGACACGATCTCCACGGGCTGGGCCGAACGGCCCGAGGCCCTTCCCGCCCCGCGCGCACAGGCCCCCTACGCCGCCGCACGACGGGCCGCGGTGTCCGCGGCGTTCCCCGGCAAGCGCCTGGTGATCCCCGCCGGATCCCTCAAGCAGCGCAGCAACGACACGGACTACCCGTTCCGGGCCCACTCGGCGTTCGCCCATCTCACCGGCTGGGCCGCCGACGCCGAGCCCGACTCGCTGCTCGTCTTCGAGCCCACCGCCGACGGCCACGACGTCACCCTGTACTTCCGCGAGCGCGCCGACCGCACGACGAGCGAGTTCTATTCGGACGCGACGATCGGCGAGTTCTGGATCGGCCCCCGCCCGGCGCTCGCCGGCGTCGCCGCCGACCTGGGGCTCGCCACGGCGCACCTCGACGACTTCGCCGCGGGCGACGACGACCTCGTCGTCGACGAGGATCCCGAGCTCACCCGGTTCGTCTCCGAGCTGCGTCTGGTCAAGGACGAATACGAGATCGCCGAGATGCGCCGCGCCGTGGAGATCACCGCGAACGGCTTCGACGACATCATCCGCGACCTGCCGCGCGCGATCGCGCACCCCCGCGGAGAGCGCATCGTCGAGGGCGTGTTCCACCAGCGCGCCCGCAGCGACGGCAATTGGGAGGGCTACGACACCATCGCCGCGTCCGGCCCGCACGCCTGCTACCTGCACTGGACCCGCAACGACGGCGCGGTGCTGCCGGGCGACCTCATCCTCATCGACGCAGGGGCGGAGGCCGACAGCCTCTACACCGCCGACATCACGCGCACCCTGCCGGTGAGCGGCACCTTCACCGACGTGCAGCGCCGCATCTACGACACCGTCGTGGAGGCCGCCGACGCCGCCTTCGCCGCGGCGAAGATCGGCGTGCCGTTCCGCGAGGTGCACGCGGCGGCGATGGACGTGATCGCGCGCCGCACCGCCGAGTGGGGTCTGCTCCCCGTCACCGCGGAGGAGGCGCTCGATGCCGACAAGGGCGGGCAGCACCGCCGCTACATGGTGCACGGCACGAGCCACCATCTCGGCATCGACGTGCACGACTGCGCCCAGGCGCGTCGAGAGATGTACTACGACGGTCTGATCCAGGAGGGCATGGTGTTCACCATCGAGCCCGGCCTGTACTTCCAGATCGACGACGTCACCGTTCCCGAGGAATACCGCGGCATCGGCGTGCGCATCGAGGACGACATCCTCATGACCGCCGACGGCCCGGTGAACCTGTCGGCGGGGATCCCGCGCACCTCCGCCGAGGTCGAGGCTTGGATCGCCCGCGTACAGGGATCCGCGTCCTGACCGAGGACATGCACCCCGGGCAGCTCCGGGTGGACGAGGCCGCCGTGGCCAGCAGGATCGCGGCGGCCTTTCCCGGCCTGGCCGGGCTCCCGGTGCGCGCGGTGGAGACACCGGGCACGGTGAATGCGCTGTTCCGGATCGGGGATGCGCACGTCGCGCGCTTCCCGCTCCAGCGCGCCGCGTTCACCGAGGTCGCCGCTGAAGCGGCCGCACTGGACGAGTTCGCCGCGGTCTCGCCGTTCCCCGCTCCCACGGTGCTCGGGGTGGCCGACGGCGATGACCGGTACCCCTCGGCGTGGGCGGTGCAGACCTGGCTCCCTGGCCGGACCGCGGCGGAGGCGTTCCCGGATGAGGGCGCTGCCGCCCCGCCCTCGGGACTCGCGGACGACCTGGCGCGCCTGATCCTCGCCCTCCGGGCCGCCCCGCTGCGCGGGCGCAGCTTCGACGGACGAGGCAGGGGCGGCGATCTCCGCGCGCATGAGACGTGGATGACGCTCTGCTTCGAGAAGAGCGCGCATCTGCTCGACGTCGACGCTGCGCGCGCACTCTGGGAGCGGCTGTCGCATATTCCCCATCCCGGCGCGGACGTCATGTCTCACCGGGATCTGATCCCGCCGAACCTGCTGCTCTCGGAGGGCGGCCGGCTGGCGGGCGTGCTCGACGGCGGTTCCTTCGGCCCTGCGGACCCCTCGCTCGACCTCGTGGTGGCGTGGCACCTGCTCGATCTGGACGCCCGGCGACGGCTCCGGACCGCGCTCGGCGCCGACGAAGCGGAATGGCGGCGTGGGGCGGCATGGGCGTTGCAGCAGGCGATGGGGCTCGGCTGGTACTACGAGAGCTCCAACCCCGTCATGGCCGCCCTCGGCGTGCGCACCGTGCGCCGGCTGCTGGCGGATCCGGATCTGGCCGGCTGACCGTCCCGCAGCGGCAGGACATGAACGCCACGCGCCGCCGTCGGCGTGCTCGCGGTCAGCCGGCGGCGTGCTCGCGCAGCGCCGCGGCCATCTGCCGGACCGCCTGCTCGATGATCGGGCGCGGCGTGGCGAGGATGAAGCGCAGGAAGCCCTCCCCCGCCGCGCCGCAGGCGATCCCGTCCGTCATGGCGACACCGGCATGCTCGCGGAAGAAGTCGGCGGGCGATCCGTCGATGCCCAAGTCGCGCGCGTCCAGCCAGGCGATGTACGTGCCCTCCGGGGCGCGATAGCCCATCGCGGGGATGTGCTCGGCGAGGAGTTCGCCGAGCAGCCGGCGGTTGCCGTCGAGGTAGTCGAGGGTCCCGGCGAGCCACTCGCGTCCCTCGTCGAACGCGGCCGTCGTGGCGACCACTCCGAGGTTCGCGGTGCCGTGCTCCGCCCAGGCGACCTCCGGTCGCGCCCACGTCTGCACATCGGCGTCGTTCGTCAGGATCACCAGAGCCGCCTTGAGCCCGGGCAGGTTCCACGCCTTGGATGCGCTGGCCGCGGTGATGGTGTGGGCGGCGGTCGCGGGGCTGATGCTCGCGTAGGGCACGTGCCGGTGCGGTGCGAAGACCAGCGGCGCGTGGATCTCGTCCGAGAACACCCGCGCGCCGTGCCGTTCCACGACCTCGGCGACCGCCTCCAGCTCGGCGCGCTCGAACACGCGGCCGAGCGGGTTGTACGGGTTGCACAGGATCAGGAGGCCGCCGCCGTCGGCGAGCGCCCGGTCGATGCCGTCCAGGTCGTAGACGTGGCGGCCGTCCTTGACGAGCATCGGGACTTCGACGATCTCGCGGTCGTGCATCGCCGGGATGGTCAGGAACGGCATGTACGCCGGAGTGGGCAGCACGATCTTCGAGCCGGGGGCGGTGAAGAAGTCGATCGTGGCGCGCAGAGCGGTCAGCACGTCCGGCACGGGGCGGATCTGATCCGCGGTGACGTCCCAGCCGTAGCGGTCCCGCTGCCAGCGCGCCGCGGCCTCCGACATCCGCTCGCGCACCGCGGACGGCAGATAGCCGGTCAGACCCCGGTCGACCGCGCCCTTCACCGCGTCGGCGACCGCGGGCGCGAGCGGGAAGTCCATCTCGGCGACGAACGCGCCGATAGCATCGGGGAACACCGACCACTTCAGGCTTCCGGCCGCACGCAGCCGGTCGACCCCGATCGCGTCCAGCTCCTCCGCGGTGCTCATGCGCCTGCTCCTGCCTCTCTCTTGCTGACGAACTCGCTCACGACCGGCGCCAGAGCCGCGCCGACGGCCGCCGGCGGGCGCTTCAGCCCCTTCACCTCGAAGGAATGGCCGCCGCCCTCGACCCAGGCGATGGTCGCGTGCCGGCACGACGCGACGGCCTCCTCTAGCTGCGCGAGCGGCTGGACGAAGGGGTCGTTCGTGCCCTCCACGAACAGCTGGTGCTGCCGCACCGCCGGCAGGTGCTCGACGCGGGGCTTGTCCGGGCGGCCCGGCGGATGCAGCGGGTAGCCGAGGTAGACGAGCCCTTCGACATCGAGCCCCGGCTCCTCCGCCGCGGCCATCGACGCCATCCGCCCGCCGTAGGACTTGCCGCAGGCGTACACGGATCCGCTCCCGCGCTGCCGCGCAGCGGCGACCACGGCGCGCCAGGTCAGCATCGCGTGCGCAGCCGGGCCCGGCATGCGGCGGCCGGCCTCGAGGTACGGGAAGGTGAAGCGCAGGGTCCTCAGCCCGGCGACCCGCAGCTCCGCGGCGAGTCCGAGCAGGAACGGGTGGTCCATGCCGGCGCCGGCGCCGTGCGCGATGACGACGGTCGGAGCGCCGTCCGACGACTCCGCGGGCGGAACGCCGTAGGCTGCGGACACCTCGACGGATCCGGCGGGCAGCGGCACCGGAACCCGGAACCGCTCCTCGGCCGCGACAGTCATCGGGACGAGCCGTCGCCCGCCGCGTTCTCGCCGTCGGCGGGCTTCTCGCCGTCGGCCGGCCCGGCGGGGGCGTCCGGAGCCGCCTCCTCCGCGCCGCGCGCCTCCGGGGCCGCTTCGGGCGTCGCCTCCTGAGGGGGCGCGGCGGGCGCGGCCGTCTCCTCGGCGGGCATCCGGGCCGCGGGCGGCATCGGCGGGCGCTCGGGGATCACGCGCTCCCCGTAGCGCGGCGGCTCCTCGATGCGCTCGCCGTACTGCGGAGGCTCGGCGGCGGTGCCGGGAGCAGGGCGCGGGATCGGGGTCACCGAGCGGCCGAGCACCTGTCGCGCCTTGCCGACCGAGGCCGGGAGCACCGTCACCTCGTAGTGGTCGGCCCGCAGCTGCATCACGCTCGCGTAGTCGCGGCGGCGGCGCACGATCGAGTAAGTGATGAGGCTGAGGATCATGCCGATCGCGACGCCGACGAACAGGATCCCGATGAAGGCCTGCATGGGGACCGCAGGGTTGCCGAGCACGAAGATCGCGGACAGGAACAGGCCGATGAGCAGGCCGTTGACAGCGCCGGAGCGCGCCGCGTTCGCGTAGCCCAGGCGCCCGGTGACCCGTTCGACGGTCTGCACGCCGACGCCGACGATCGCGATCGCCCGTGCGGGGATCTCCCCGGCGATCAGCTGCGAGACGAGCTTCTGCGCCGCCTCGTACTCGGTCACGGTGGCGACCGTCTCCCCGATCTCGCCCGCGGGGCCCGACGCGTTCAGCATGCTCATCCGACCATTGTTCCACGCGGCCGCTCCGACTCCACCGGATGCCGTCACCCGCCCCGGATCCCAAGGTGCAGGACAGTACGCTGGAAGCATGAGCACACAGCGGGTTTTCGTCGCGCGCCTGGCCGGGTGCGCCGTGTTCGACCCCGCCGGCGACCGGATCGGCAAAGTCCGAGATGTCGTCGTCGTGTACCGAAGTAGCGCGGCCCCGCGGGTGATCGGGCTGGTGTGCGAGATCCCCGGCCGCCGGCAGGTCTTCCTCTCCATCGGACGCGTCGGCTCGATCAGCACGGGGCAGGTCATCACCTCGGGGCTGATGAACGTGCGCCGCTTCAAGCCGCGCAACGGAGAGGTGCGCATCATGGCCGAGCTGATCGGCCGCCGGGTCGACTTCGCGGACGCCTCCGGCACGGCCGTGATCGAGGACGTCGCGATCGAGCCGAACCGGCTCGGCGAGTGGTCGGTGAGCCAGCTGTTCCTGCGCAAGCCGAAGACGAGCGCTTCCCCGTTCGCGAAGGGTCCCACCACGTTCGCGACTTGGAACGAGGTGCGTGAGCACCACCACCCCGGCGAGGCGCAGTCGGCCGAGCAGCTCGTCGCGACCTACGCGGAGATGCATCCCGCCGATCTGGCGAACACCCTGCTGGATCTGCCGCAGCAGCGCCGCATCGAGGTCGCCGAGGAGCTGCCCGACGAGCGCCTCGCCGACGCCCTCGAGGAGATGCCCGAGGACGATCAGATGGACATCCTGGACCGCCTCGGCGACGAGCGCGCGGCGGATATCCTCGACCAGATGGAGCCGGACGACGCGGCCGACCTCCTCGCGCAGCTCCCCCAGGGCCGGCTGGAGCACCTCCTCGAGCTCATGGAGCCGGAGGAAGCGGAGGACGTGCGCATGCTGCTGCGCTACAGCCCCGACACCGCCGGCGGTCTGATGACCCCCGAGCCGATCATCCTGTCCGCCGACGCCACGGTGGCGGAGGCGCTGGCGCTGATCCGCCGGCACGAGCTGCACCCCGCCCTCGCGGCGGCCGTGTTCATCACGCTCCCGCCGTTCGAGACCCCCACCGGACGCCTGCTGGGGGTCGTGCACTTCCAGCGCATGCTGCGCTATCCCCCGCACGAACGGCTCGGCGCGATCGTCGACGACACCCTCGAACCGGTGCCCGCGACGGCGTCCGCGGCGGAGGTGGCGCGCATGCTCGCCAGCTACGACCTCGTGTCGCTGCCGGTCGTGGATCAGGCGCACCGTCTCGTCGGCGCGATCAGCGTCGACGACGTGCTCGACTACCTGCTGCCGGACGACTGGCGCTCGCACGACGCGGATGAGCAGCCGGCTCGCGCGCAGGGAGCGGCAGGATGATGGCGCGCGCGCGCCGTCAGGGTCTGGACGCACCGCGCGGGCGCAGCGGCATGCTCGGCCGCGGCGGTGCACAGCAGTCGAGCGATCGGTTCGGGCGCTTCTCCGAGGCCTTCGCACGTGCGATGGGCACTTCCGGGTTCCTCATCGGGATGACCGCGTTCGTCGCGGTGTGGCTGTGGTGGAACATCGCCATGCCGAAGGAGCTGCAGTTCGACCCTGCCGCCACGAACTTCACCCTGCTCACGCTGATCCTGTCGCTGCAGGCGTCCTACGCCGCTCCCCTGATCCTGCTCGCGCAGAACCGGCAGGACGACCGTGACCGGGTGCAGATCGAGCAGGATCGCCAGCGTGCGGAGCGCAACCTCGCGGACACCGAGTACCTGGCGCGCGAGATCGTCGCGCTGCGGATGGCGCTCGAGGAGCGGTCGTCGCAGGGCGTCACCCGTGAGGTGCTGCGCGCCGAGCTCAAGGCGATGCTGGCAGAGCTGCGCGACGAGGATCCGGCGGAGCAGACACCGTGACGGATGCGCTCGCCGATGCGGTTCGCCGTGCCGTCGGAGCAGTGACCGATCCGGAGCTGCGTCGTCCCCTCGCGGACCTCGACATGCTCCGCGAGATCACGGTGACCGACGGCGTGGCGCATGTCGGCATCGCGCTGACGATCGTGGGCTGCCCCGCGGCGACCCGGATCGAAGCGGACGTGCACGCGGCCGCAGCGGCGGTGGCCGGCGTCGACGCCGTCCAGGTCGCGGTGGGGGTGATGACGCCGGAGGAACGGCGCGCCCTCACCGAGCGGCTGCGCGACGGCCGGGCGCCGCGGCAGATGCCGTTCGGCCCGGACGCGCTCACGCGCGTGATCGCCGTCACCAGCGGCAAGGGCGGCGTCGGCAAGTCGTCGCTGACCGCCAACCTCGCGGTGGCGCTCGCCGCGCGCGGGCGCCGGGTCGGGCTGATCGACGCCGACGTGCACGGCTTCTCCATCCCGGGGCTGCTCGGCATCGCACCGGGCACCCAGCCCACCCGCATCGACGACCTGATGCTGCCCCCGGTCGCGCACGACGTGAAGACGATCTCGATCGGCATGTTCCTGCGCGAGGGCGAGTCGGTCGTGGCCTGGCGAGGGCCCATGCTGCACCGCACCGTGCAGCAGTTCCTCACCGATGTGTTCTTCGGGGATCTCGACGTGCTCCTCATCGACATGCCGCCCGGCACCGGTGACATCGCGATCACTCTGGGCCAGCTGCTGCCGCACGCCGAAGTGCTCGTGGTCACCACCCCGCAGGAGGCGGCCGCCGAGGTGGCGATCCGCAGCGGTCTGGTGGCGCGGCAGACCGGGCAGCGCGTGATCGGCGTCGTGGAGAACATGTCCGCGCTCACGCTGCCCGACGGCACGGCGCTCGACCTGTTCGGCGCGGGCGGCGGGCAGGCGGTGGCCGATGCGCTGTCGCAGGACGCGGATCCGGTTCCGCTGATCGCTTCGGTGCCGCTGAGCCCCGCGCTGCGCACGGGCGGGGACGCGGGCGTTCCCGTGGTTCTGTCCGACCCGGCCGACCCCGCGGCACGAGCGATCCTGGCCGTCGCCGACGCCGTGGACCGCGCCGGCCGCGGGCTGTCCGGCCGCCCGCTGCCCTTCAGCCCCCGCTGAGGCGTCCCCTCGGGTACTCGAGCGAGACGACGACGCGGCGGAGGGTCAGGTGGCTTCGCTGTCGTACGGCGGCAGCTCTTCGGCGGAGAAGACCTTCGGCGCCCGGGATGCGGGAGCGGCCGCTGCCGGCTCGGCACCTGCCGATGCGGCGTTCATGGCGGTGGCGGTCGCCAGCAGGGAGGCCGCCGAACCGGTGGCCGCAGCGGCGGGACCCGGCTCCGCAGGCGTCGCCGGGGCTGCCGGCCGGGGGGCGACCGGGGTGTCGTCCAGCAGGGCGTCGCGGATGATGCGCCGCGGGTCGTACTGGCGCGGGTCGAGCTTGCGCCAGTCCAGCTCGTCGATCTCCGGGCCGACCTCTTCGCGCATGCGCTCCTTCGCGCCGCGCAGATAGTCGCCCGCCTTCTTGACCAGGCGCGCGAACGACTCCGCGTACCGCGGGAGCCGCTCGGGACCCACGATCAGCGCCGCGATCACGCCGATCACGAGCAGCTTCTCGATGGTGATGCCGAAGAACATGTCACAAGGGTACCGCCGTGCCTGGCCGCATCGCGCACGCTCTGCGCCTACGCTGAGAAAGCATGCGGCGCATCCATCGGGCCGCCAGGGAGTCGAAGTGAGCGAGCAGGACGCGAACGCGCGGTACGTCCGCGAAGCCATCGTCGAACCGGACGAGATCGCCCGTGCCAGGGCGCACGCGATCGAGCTCGGCGCGCAGCCGATCAGCGCGGCCGTGGGCGCGCAGATCGCGGTGCTGACCGCCGCCACCGGAGCTCGCTCGATCGTCGAGATCGGGACCGGGGCGGGCGTCTCCGGGCTGTGGCTGATGCGCGGCGCGCCGAAGGCCGTGCTCACCTCCATCGACAACGAGCCGGAGCACCTCGCGGCGGCGCGCGCCGCCTTCCAGGACGCGCGGATCGCCCCCACCCGGGCGCGCTTCATCGCCGGCCGGGCCGCCGACGTCCTGCCGCGCATGAACGAGGCCGCCTACGACATCGTGCTGGTCGATGCGGATCCGGAGAACGTGATCGAGTACGTCGAGCACGGTCTGCGCCTGGTCCGCGCGGGCGGATCGGTTCTGGTGCCGCGGGTGCTCGCCGGCGGACGGGTCGCGGATCCGGTGCAGCGCGACGACGTGACGGTCGCCTACCGCTCGCTCATCCAGGAGACCCAGCAGTCCCCCGCCGTGCTGGCCGCGCTGAGCACCGTGGGCGAGGGCCTGCTGCAGCTGACCAGCGTGGCGGAGAGCTGACGCGCGGGCGCGCGGAGCGAAGACACGAGAAGAGGGACCGCCGAGATCGGCGGTCCCTCTTCTGATTCGTGGAATCGTGCGAGTCGTCAGGCTGCTGAGACGACGCTGCTGAGCACGTCGTGAAGCTCCTTCGCCTCGGCGTCGTTGACGGAGACGACCAGACGTCCGCCGCCCTCGAGCGGGACGCGCACGATGATCAGCCGGCCCTCCTTCACGGCCTCCATCGGTCCGTCGCCGGTCCTCGGCTTCATCGCTGCCATCGCGGTGCTCCCTTTCCTCGGTGGTCTACAGCTTCCATATTAGTGGGTGCCCGGACACCGCTTACCGCGCCGACGCCGGTCAGGGCACGCGCCAGAAGGTGTCGGCGTATCCGTACACGTTCGCGATCCACACCCATTGCAGCCACAGGCACAGCACGAGCACCGTCCCCCGCAGCCACCACGAACGACGCCAGCCCACCGCGCCCCACAGCGGCGCGAGCGGGAACAGCAGCCGCAGCGTGCTGGACTGCGGGAAGAACACCGCGAGCAGGTACAGCGTGTAACTGGCCGCATAGAGACGGATCTCCGGGCCCAGCCGCCGCACGCCGGGTCCCGCGATCAGTGCCGCCGCGAAGAGCACGACGAGCAGGCCGAGCACGGCCAGGCCGACCCATCCGGGCAGCCCGAGGAGCTTCGCCCAGTACGGCATCGCCGACAGCCAGCCCTCGAACGGCGCGAACGACGGCTTCCCGGTCTGCGGCATCCAGAACCCGCGCCAGCTGAGCTCTGTCTCCAGATACGCATTCGGCACGCCGGTGGCGATCCCCGCGATCACCTGCCACGCGAAGCCGACCACGACCCCGAGGGCGCCGAGCCCGAGGTAGTGCGCGATCTCGCGCCCGGCCAGCGGATCCGTGCGACGGCGGAACCAGCGCAGCACGAGCATGAGTCCGAGCATGAGAGCGAACGCCAGCACGCCCGGGCGGGTGAATCCCATGAGAACCATGAGGGGATAGAGCCGCACGTAGCGGCGGCGCATCAGCCCGTCCAGCGCGAGCAGCAGGAACAGCATGTTCAGCACCTCGGCGTAGCCGACCTGGAACAGGGCGCCGAGGGGGCCTGCCGCGAAGAACACCACGGTCCAGACGGCCGCCATCCGCCCGATCCTGCCCCGCATCATGCGGAACAGCACGAGGCAGGCGAGGTAGCCCGCCACGAGCGAGACGATCGCGGCGCCGATGGGCCAGCCGCCCGCGCCGAACGGCAGCCCGACGACCTGGGACACCCATGCGTACAGCGGCAGGAACGCCCAGGAGTTCTGCGTGACGTGCCCGTCCGGGCCGAGCGGCAGCGTGGTCGGATAGCCGTACACCGCGATGTACCAGTACCACTGCGCGTCCCAGCCGCTCACGAACGAGGCGATCGTGGCGTGGGGCCCGAACCGGGATCCGGGAGCGCCGGAGAGCCCGGTCGCGATCAGCAGCAGGACCGTGGTGATCAGCCGCGCGCCCAGGTAGATCCCGAGGATGCCGGCCCAGGCAGGGGTGCGGGCGTAGAGCCGTGCCGCGCCGCGCGGCAGGGCGGCGCGCTCAGACACCGCGGAGCCAGGAGCGCAGCCCCTGCTCGGTGGCCGTGATCTGCGCGACCGGGACCCTCTCCTCGTCATGGTGTGCGAGATGCGGATCCCCCGGTCCGTAGTTGACGGCGGGGATGCCGAGCGCGGAGAAGCGCGCCACGTCCGTCCAGCCGTACTTCGGCTTCGGCGTCGCACCGACCGCCGCGACGAACTGCTGCGCGATCGGCGCGTCCAGCCCGGGGCGCGCCCCCTCCGCGACATCGGTGATCTCGACCGCGAACCCGGCGAACACGTTGCGCACGTGCGCCTCGGCGTCGGCGGCGGACTTGCTCGGCGCGAACCGGTAGTTCACCTCGATCTCGCACAGGTCGGGGATGACGTTGCCGGCGATGCCGCCGCTGATCCGCACGGCGTTGAGCCCTTCGCGGTACACCAGGCCGTCCACCGCGATCTCCCGCGGCCGGTACTCGGCCAGGCGGGCGAGGATCGGCGCTGCGCGGTGGATCGCGTTCTCGCCGATCCATGCACGCGCGGAGTGCGCGCGGACGCCCGTGGTGCGCACCACGGCGCGCAGGGTGCCGTTGCACCCGCCCTCGACCTCGCCGTTGGACGGCTCGCCGAGGATCGCGAAGTCGGCCTGGAACAGATCGGGACGGCTCTCGGCGAGGAGCCTCAGCCCGTTGCGTGCGGCCTCGACCTCCTCGTTGTCGTACCACATCCAGGTGATGTCCACCGCGGGCTCCGTGAGCTCGGCGGCGAGCTTGAGCTGCACCGCCACCCCGGCCTTCATGTCGACCGTCCCGCGGCCCCAGATCATCGGCTCGCCGTCGATCTCGACGTCGCGCGTCGGCACGTTGCCGTTGATGGGAACCGTGTCGATGTGGCCCGCGATCGCGACGCGCTGCGCCCGCCCGAGGTTCGTGCGGGCGACGATCGTGTTGCCCTCGCGGATCACCTCGAGATGGCCCAGGTCGCGGATCGCGTCCTCGATCAGGTCGGCGAGGTGTGCCTCGGATCCCGATTCGCTGGGGATGTCGCAGATCGCGCGGGTGATGTCCGCCGCGGAGGCGGTGAGATCGAGCGGCATGCCTCCCACCCTAGCGCCGCGTCATGAAGGCCAAGCTGGACGGCAGGTTTCGGTAGCGTGGACGCATGACCGACGCGCGCACGATCCACGGCTCCGGACTGACCACCATCGCCGGAGACGGCACCGTCCTGGACGCCTGGTTCGCCGAGATCGGCACCGGTGCGCCTTCGGCCGGCGACCGCGCCGCCTCTGCCGCGACCTTCGAGGCGCTGGCCGGCCCCGACGAGCGCCGCAACGTCACGGTCGAGGCCGTGCAGCTGACGATCGATCTGGACCAGGCGCCGGCATCCACCGCCGACGCCTACCTGCGCCTGCACGCGCTCTCGCACCTGCTGGTGCGCCCGAACGAGCTGAACCTCGACGGCATCTTCGCCCACCTGCCGAACGTCGCCTGGACGAACGCAGGCCCGATGCTGCCGGCCGACGCCGCCCGCCTGCGCCCGCTGCTGCAGCGCGCCGGGATCCAGATCTCCGGCGTGGACAAGTTCCCCCGGCTCACCGACTACGTCCTCCCCCAGGGCGTTCGCATCGCCGATGCCTCGCGCGTGCGGCTGGGCGCGCACCTCGCCCCGGGCACCACCGTCATGCACGAGGGGTTCGTGAACTTCAACGCGGGCACGCTCGGCGCCTCGATGGTCGAGGGCCGGATCTCGCAGGGCGTCGTGGTGGGAGACGGATCCGACATCGGCGGCGGCTCCTCGATCATGGGCACGCTGTCCGGCGGCGGCACCCACCGCGTCTCGATCGGCGCACGCACCCTGCTCGGCGCGAACGCCGGCATCGGCATCTCGCTCGGCGACGACTGCATCGTCGAGGCCGGCCTCTACGTCACCGCCGGCACGAAGATCGTGCTCGCCGACGCCGCTCCGACGGCCGACGGCGCACGCCCGGTCGTCAAGGGCGCCGAGCTCAGCGGCGAGAACGGGATCCTGTTCCGCCGCAACTCTCTCTCGGGCGCGGTCGAGGCGGTCCGCCGCGCCGGCGTCGGGGTGACGCTGAACGAGGCGCTGCACGCCTGAGCCGTCAGGCCCGGAGCGACCCGATCGCGAGTGACAGCACGCGGCGGCGCTGCTCCTCGTCGTCGTACGCGACCGCGCTCACGCCCGCGATGAGCTTGACGACGTCGGCGATCGCGACGTCCTTCTTGGCGGCACCCGCCGCCTGAGCGCGGACCAGCAGGGGCTCCCCCGCGCCGAGCATCACGCCACGGCATTCCGCGAACACCGACGACTCGCGATTGAGTCCGTCCAGCAGCACGTGCTTGGTGCCCACGTACTCGACGAACCGGCTCAGCCACGCCTCCAGCGCGGCCCAGGGCTCGAGGTCCGCCACCTCGTCGGCGGCATCCGCGAGCGCGGCGACCTCGCGCAGGTACAGCGTCTCGATGAGGTCGTCCCGCGTCGGGAAGTTGCGGTACAGCGTTCCGATGCCGACGCCGGCGCGACGGGCGATGTCCTCCAGGGATGCCCCGGATCCGTCCTCGGCGAACGCCTCCCGGCCCGCGGCGACGAGGGCGTCGAAGTTCCGCGCCGCGTCGGCACGGCGCGGCCGCCGCTCCTCCAGCGTGGTCGTCGCGCGGTTCTGACCGCCCATCGTGCCGTCCCTTCCAGAAAAGTCTCGGGAACCTCTTGCGAAGCGGAGGCACCCTCCGTTAATCTCAATCCGGAGGCACCCTCCGTTCGGAGGTCTCCTCCCACTTTACCCCTCTTCTCCAGGCTCCGGAAGGGAACTCATGTCCCGCTCATCCACTTCGATCCTGGTCGCCATCGCCGTGGCGGTCTCCTCCATCGCACTTCTGCAGAACCTCGTCATCCCCCTCGTCCCCCTGGTGCAGGCCGAGTTCGGCGTCACCGCCGACGCGGCCAGCTGGACGATGACCGCCTGGCTCATCGCCGCCGCCGTCGCCACTCCCACCCTCGGCCGCGTCGGGGACCTGCGCGGCCGCCGCACCACGTTCCTGGCCACGCTCGGCGTCACCGCGGCCGGCGACGTGCTCGCCGCCGTCGCGCCGTCCCTCGAGGTGCTCATCGCCGCCCGCGTGCTGCAGGGCATCGGCGGCGCCCTGTTCCCGCTGGCCTACGGGCTGCTCCGCGACGCCCTCCCCCGCGAGCGCGTGACCGGGGCGATCGGCATCGTGAGCGCCGTCATCGGCATCGGCGGAGCCGCGGGCACCGTGCTCGCGGGCCCGCTCGCCGACCTCGTGGGCTGGCGCGGCACGTTCGCGGTGCCGTTCCTGGTCGCCGCGCTCGGCGCATTCCTCACCCTCACCGCGGTCCGCGACACCGGGGTGCGCGCGCAGGGCCGCGTCAACACGCGCTCCTCCGTGCTGCTGTCGCTGTGGCTGGTGGCGCTGCTCGTGCCGCTCAGCACCGGCGCACGCTGGGGCTGGACCTCGCCTGCCGTGCTCGGACTCTTCGTGGTCGCCGCCCTCGCCTTCGCGGGCTGGATCGTGTCCGAGCTGCGCGCCGCAGAGCCTCTCGTCGACCTGCGGCTGCTCGCCTCTCCGGCGATCTGGCCGGTGAACGCCGCCTCGCTGCTGATCGGCGCCGGGGTGTTCGCGTTCTGGGGCTACCTGCCGCAGTTCCTCGAGCTCGCCTCCGCGGCGGGCGGCACCGGGCTCTCCGTCCGGGATGCCGGCCTCATGCTGGTGCCCATGCTCATCGGCATGAGCGGGATCGGCTTCGCGACGGGCGCCCTGAACCGAGTGCTCTCCCTGCGCACGCTGCTCGTGATCGGCGCGGGCCTGATGGCCGCGTCCGGGGCCGCCGCCGCGCTCGCGCACTCCGCACCATGGCAGCTCGCCCTCGCCGGCGCCGGCTTCGGCATCGGCTGCGGGCTCGCCTACGCGGCCTCGGCGGGGATCGTCGTGCAGAGCGTGCCGGCCCAGGTCACCGGGGTCGCGACGGGCGTGAACGCGAACCTGCGCACGATCGGATCCGCGATCGGATCCGCCGCGACCGGCGCCATCGTGTTCGGCTCCTCCGCGCACGGCACGGCCTCCGGCTTCGCCGCCGCCTGGGCGCTGGTCGCGGTCAGCACGCTGCTGGCCGGCGTGATCGTGTGGGCCGTGCGCACGCGCAGGGTTCCGGAGACCACTGGCTCCATGGCCGTCCCGGTGCTCGCCGACGCGGCCTGAACCGCGGGGCCCGGGATCCGGGATAGGATGGATGGGATGTCGGATCATCCGGCTTCTCGTCGCCTTCCCGGATCCTCCCGTTCCCCCTCGGAACGGACAGAGTTCTTCTCCACGGCAGCGGAGCACCGCTCCCCCTCGTGATCCGGTTCTCGAGCGGCGACCTTTCGCGTCACGCAGACGCCCGTATGCGACCGGCACACCCGGTCCAGGAGATATCCATGCCTTCCTTCCTCGATCTCGGCGTGCCCGCGCCTCTGGCCGCGGTGCTCGCCGGCGACGGCAAGACCGAAGCCTTCCCCATCCAGCAGGGCACCCTGCCCGACTCGCTCGCCGGCCGTGACCTGCTCGGTCGCGGCCGCACGGGAAGCGGCAAGACTCTCGCGTTCTCGATCCCGCTCGTCGCGCGCCTCACCGGGGCGACGTCGCGGCCGCAGCACCCGCGCGGCCTCGTGCTCGCACCGACGCGCGAGCTCGCCACGCAGATCGCGGCGACCATCGCTCCCCTCGCCAAGGCCGCAGGGCTGCGCGTCACGACCGTGTTCGGCGGCGTCAGCCAGCGCCCCCAGGAGGAGGCGCTGCGCCGCGGCGTCGACATCGTCGTGGCCTGCCCCGGCCGCCTCGAGGACCTCATGAAGCAGGGCGTGGTGCGCCTCGACGAGGTGCGCATCACGGTGCTCGACGAGGCCGACCACATGGCCGACCTCGGCTTCCTGCCCGGGGTCACCCGCATCCTCGCCGCCACGCCGCAGGGCGGTCAGCGCCTGCTGTTCAGCGCGACGCTGGACAACGGCATCGACGTCCTGGCCCGCCGCTTCCTGTCGAACGCGGTCAGCCACGAGGTCGACGAGGCCAGCGTGCCTGTGGGCGAGATGACGCACCGCGTGCTCGAGGTCGCCGACGCCGACGCGAAGAAGACGCTCGTCAGCGCGCTCGCCTCGGGCAGCGGACGCCGGATCCTGTTCACGCGCACCAAGCACCAGGCGAAGAAGCTCGCCAAGGTGCTGACGACGGCCGGGATCCCCGCCGTCGACCTGCACGGCAACCTCGGCCAGAACGCCCGCGAGCGCAACCTCGCCGCGTTCTCCGCGGATCCCGCGGACGGCGGCGTGCGCGTCCTCGTCGCGACCGACGTGGCAGCGCGCGGCGTGCACGTGGACGACGTCGACCTGGTCGTGCACGTCGACCCGCCCGCCGAGCACAAGGCGTACCTGCACCGCTCCGGCCGCACCGCACGCGCGGGCGCCGCCGGCACGGTGGTGACCGTGCTGCTGCCGGAGCAGCGGCGCGACGTGAAGGACCTGCTCCGCAAGGCGCAGATCAGCGCGGGCATCGAGCAGGTGTCCGCAGCCTCCCCCGCCGTCATCGAGCTCATCGGCGAGAAGGCCGCGTACGTCAAGCCGGCGCCCAAGCCCGTGCAGCAGCAGCCGGCCAAGAAGAAGCCGGCCGCGAACGCCGGGGCGCCGCGGCAGAACCAGCAGCGCCAGGGACAGGGCTCCCCGCACCGCGCGAACGCGTCCGGGGACGTCGCCGCTCCTGCACCCGCTCGGCGGCGCCGTCGCCGGTCGTCGCGCCCGCAGGGGACGCCGACCGCGCGCTGACGACCCTCTGAGCGCACGACGGCCGCGGGACCTCAGGTCTCGCGGCCGTCGTCTTGCATCGTCGGGCTCAGGCCGGCTTCGCGTAGCCCTTCACGCCGGTGTCGAGGAACACGCAGGCCGTGTCGCCGACGGTCCACGCATCGTGGCCCGGGCTGAGGTCGACCACGTCGCCCGGTCCCATATCCAGCTCCGTGCCGTCATCGAACCGCACGGTCATCCGCCCCTCGAGGCAGATCCCGGTGTGGTGGGTCTGGCACGACTCGGTGCCGGCGATCGGCTTGACGTCGTTCGACCAGCGCCAGCCGGGCTCGAACACACCCCGTCCCATCGTGAAGTCGCCCAGGGTGACGACGTCCATGTGACCGTGGTCCTGGAAGGGGCGCCGCTCGTGCGGC
This sequence comes from Microbacterium sp. 8M, assembly GCF_902506375.1. Taxonomy (GTDB): domain Bacteria; phylum Actinomycetota; class Actinomycetes; order Actinomycetales; family Microbacteriaceae; genus Microbacterium. The sequence continues at coordinate 1,467,628 of NZ_LR733284.1, read as the reverse complement.
GTCTCGATGTTGTGCTTGTCAGACATGAGAACCTCCCGCGGGTGATCGGGTGGACGGCACCGGCAGCGCTCACCCGGGACGCTCATGATGCCGCGACGGACGCGGCCGAGCGCGCCCGTGCCGCCCGGCGATGATCGTCGTGTGCGGAGTCGCGGATCGTGGCGCCGCCACGTCCTGCCCCGCCCTGCGGCGTCGTCAGATCGAGCTCGACCGTCCCTTGCCGCCCCCAGTCACCTGTGTCCTACACCCGCCGCCGAACGGCGTCAAGAGGCGGCGGATGCGCGACGTGGCGCGCGGTGGATGTGCCCCGGCCGCCCGTCACCCGCGCCGGGCTCAGTTCCGGCGGAACTCGCGCTCCGGCGAGCCCGTGTAGAGCTGCTGCGGGCGGCCGATCTTGGTCTGCGGGTCGAGGTTGAGCTCGCGCCACTGCGCCAGCCAGCCGGGCAGGCGGCCGATCGCGAACAGCACGGTGAACATCCGGGTGGGGAAGCCCATGGCCTTGTAGATCACGCCGGTGTAGAAGTCGACGTTCGGGTAGAGGCGGCGCTCCCGGAAGTAGTCGTCGGCGAGCGCGATCTCCTCGAGCTCCTTCGCCAGGTCGAGGAGCGGATCGGTGACGCCGAGCTCGGCGAGCACCTGGTCCGCGGCGGCCTTGACGAGCTTGGCGCGCGGGTCGTAGTTCTTGTAGACCCGGTGCCCGAAGCCCATGAGCTTCACGCCGTCTTCCTTGTTCTTCACGCGCTCCACGAAGCGCTGCATGCTCTGGCCCGAGTCGCGGATCTGCCCGAGCATCGTGAGCACGGCCTCGTTCGCGCCGCCGTGCAGCGGGCCGGAGAGCGCCTGGATGCCCGCGGAGACGGAGGCGAACTGGTTCGCCCCCGTGGAGCCGACGAGGCGCACGGTCGACGTGGACGCGTTCTGCTCGTGGTCCTCGTGCAGGATGAGCAGCAGCTCGAGCGCCTTCGACATCACCGGGTTGATCTCGTACGGCTCGCTGTGCACGCCGAAGTTCAGCTTGAGGAAGTTGTCCACGAAGCTCAGCGAGTTGTCCGGGTACAGGAACGCCTGACCGATGCTCTTCTTGTGCGCGTAGGCCGCGATCACCGGGAGCTTGGCGAGCATGCGGATCGTGTTCAGTTCGACGTGCTCGGGGTTGTGCGGATCCGACTCGTTCTCGTAATAGGTCGAGAGAGCCGCGACCGCCGAGGAGAGCACGGCCATCGGGTGCGCGTTGTCGGGCAGCGCCTGGAAGAAGTGCTTCAGGTCCTCGTGCAGCAGCGTGTGCCGGCGGATCTTCTCGTCGAACTCGGCCAGCTCGGCGGGCGTGGGAAGCTCGCCGTAGATGAGCAGCCAGGCGACCTCGAGGTAGCTGCAGGCGTTCGCGATCTGCTCGATCGGATACCCCCGGTAGCGCAGGATCCCCTGGTCTCCGTCGATGAAGGTGATCGCCGACTTCGTCGACGCCGTGTTCACGAACCCGTAGTCCAGACCGGTGTGGCCCGTCTGCCGGGTGAGGGTGGAGAAGTCGATGCTGGCGTGCCCGTCCGTGCCGTGCAGGACCGGGAACTCCGCGGTCGTCTCGCCTACTGTCAGCGTCGCCTTCGTAGGCCGCTCGCCCGCTGCGCTCACGCAGACCTCCTCATGCGTCTGTCAATTGGGGGATGTGCGATCGTGCCGGTGGGCGCGGATCGCGACGCTGGTACAGCCTATCCCCCGTCTGCACCTACTGTGAAAACGACCAAGACTGCGGCCGGAACGGGTTCGGAAACCTACGAAACGCTGGCGCGGAGCCGGCCCGCCGCCGCCTGGATGCGCTCCAGCGGCGCCGTGAGCGACAGCCGCACGTGCTCGTCCGAATGCTCGCCGTAGAACGGTCCGGGGCCGGCCAGGATCCCGAGGTCGGCGAGCCGCCCCATGGACTCCCAGGCGTCGCGCCCCTCGGTCGCCCACAGGTACAGACCCGCCTCGGAGCCGTCGATGCGGAAGCCCGCCTCGACGAGCGCCGGGCGCAGCACCTCTCGGCGCCGGCGGTAGAGCTCCTTCTGCGCGGCCACGTGCTCGTCGTCGCGCAGCGCCACCTCCATCGCGTGCTGGACCGGGGCAGGCGGCATCAGCCCGAGGTGCTTGCGCGCCGTGAGGATCTCGCCGACCACACGGGCGCACCCGGCGACGAACGCGGCGCGGTACCCGGCGAGATTCGACTGCTTGCTCAGCGAGTAGACGCTCAGCAGGTTCGCACGGGTGCCGCCGGTGACGCGCGGATCCAGCACGCTGGGCACCGGTTCCGTGGCCCACGGCCCGTCCCACCCGAGCTCGGCGTAGCACTCGTCGCTCGCCAGGATCGCGCCGAGCTCGCGCGCGCGATGCACGGCCGCAGCCAGCTCGTCGACCGTCCAGGTGCGTCCGTCCGGGTTGCCCGGGGTGTTGATCCAGATGAGCTTCGCACCCTCAGGCCAGCGCGCCGGGTCATCCTCGCTGACCACGGTCGCGCCGGAGACCTGGGCGCCCACGGCGTACGTCGGATAGGCGACCCGGGGCTGCACCACGATGTCGCCCTGGCCGAGACCGAGCAGCGTCGGCAGCAGCGCGACGAGCTCCTTAGAGCCGATCGTCGGCATCACGTTGTCCACGCGCAGGTCGGGCACGCCGCGACGCCGCGCGTACCACTCCACGATCGCCTCGCGCAGTGCCGGAGTGCCGACCGTCTGCGGGTAGGAGTGCGCGTCGGTCGCCTCGGAGAGCGCCCGGCGGATGATCTCGGGCGTCGGATCCACCGGGGATCCGATGGCGAGGTCCACGATGCCGTCCGGGTGGGCGGCGGCGCGCTCGCGGAACGGGGTGACCGCGTCCCAGGGGTAGTCGGCGAGGTCGCGGACGGACATGCCGGTTATTCGCCCTGCGGCGGCAGCGCGGCGATGATCGCGTGGTCGTGGTGGATCACGCCCACCTTGGCGGCACCGCCAGGAGAGCCGATCTCGTCGAAGAACTCGACGTTGGCCTTGTAGTAGTCGGCCCACTCCTCGGGGAGATCGTCCTCGTAGTAGATCGCCTCGACCGGGCAGACCGGCTCGCAGGCGCCGCAGTCCACGCACTCGTCCGGGTGGATGTACAAGGAGCGCTCACCCTCGTAGATGCAGTCCACGGGGCACTCGTCGACGCAGGCGCGGTCCTTCACGTCGACACAGGGAAGAGCGATCACGTAGGTCACGGATCCAGTCTACGACCCGTCGGCGGAGCCCTCTCGCGCGCGTTGCGGCTGCGGCGCGGCATCGGCCGCATGCTGCTGCGCGGCGCGGGCGGCCTGCTCCTGCTGGATGCGGCGGATACGGCCGAAATCAGGCCAGGCGGCCACGAGCAGCACCATCCCGGCGACCGTCCAGGTCCAGACCACGCCCAGCACGTCGTTCGGCACGATGACGGATCCGCCGGGACCGCGCCCGGAGATCACGACCATGCCGGCCAGCATGCCGAGCCCGGTGAGCAGGGCCCCCCAGCGGTCATGCAGCAGCAGGCGCACCGCGAGCAGCATCCCGCCGCACGCGACGACGCCGAGCGCGAGACCGGCCCAGCCCGCGCCCCAGAGGGAGGAGGCGTGGGTCACCGTCGTGGCCAGGCCGAAGACGGCGCCCACGATGAACAGCGCCACCCAGGAGAGCACTCGGTTGAGCCATGTTCCGCGCACGTCTCGAGCTTACGCGGCCCATCCCAGCAGCCGGAGGAGAGCGGCGACGACGGCCGCGGCGATCACGACGACGAGGAACGACTGCCGCAGCCACAGCAGCCCTGCCGCGACCAGCACCGCCGGCACCCGCGCGTCCACGACGATGTGCTGGCCGGAGGCGAGGCTCTGCACCGCCACGAGCGCGGCGAGCAGGGCGACGGTGAGCAGGTCGGTGATGCGCGCAGGGCGCGGCGCCTCCAGCACCGAGGCGGGCACGAGGTAGCCTGCGCCCTTGAGCGCGAGGCAGCCGATCGCGGCGAGCAGCACGGCGTTCCACAGCGTCACGCCGGCACCTCCCCCACGGGCGCATCCTTCCGCCCCAGCCAGTTGAACCACCCGACGATGATCGCGACGAGCGCGGCGACGAGCACCGGGAGCCCCGGGATGAGCACCGGGGTCAGCACGGTGGCGACGGCTGCGGCGGCGATCCCCACGGCGATGGCCTGGCGCCGGCGCAGCCGCGGCCACAGCAGGGCGAGGAACGCGGCGGCTGCGGCGGCGTCGAGGCCGTAGGTCTTCGGATCCCCGAGGACGTCGCCGACCAGCGCCCCGAGCAGGGTCGTGAGGTTCCAGCCGGCGTAGATGCCGAGGCCGGTGACCCAGAAGCCGACGGTGCGCGCCCGCGGCGATGCCTGCGCGAGCGACACCGCGGTCGACTCGTCGATCGTGAACGGCGCCGCCGCCGCGCGCCGCAGCGCACCGCGTCCGATCACCGGCGACATCCTCATCCCGTACGCCACGTTGCGCACGCCGAGGAGGAGCGCGGACGCGATCGCGGCCGGTGCGGCGGCGAGCCCGCCCGCGCCGATGACGCCCACGAAGGCGAACTGGGATCCGCCGGTGAACATGAGCAGGCTCAGCACGCAGGTCTGCCAGACGTCGAAGCCGCTGGCCACGGCGAGTGCACCGAAGGAGATCCCGTAGGCGCTGGTCGCGAGCGCGACGCCGAGTGCTTCCTTGCGGGCGGTGCGGACCTGCGCGGCGACGTCGTCCGCACCGATCGTTCGTTCCTCTGAACGCATGACGATCATTCTGAACAGAAGGGCAGTGTTTGTCAAGGTGAACGATCGTTTGGGATACTGACCCGCATGGACGATCTCCGCGAGCGCATCTCCCGGTCCCTGCGGCGCGAGCGCGAGGCGGCGGGCATCTCGGTCTCCGAGCTCGCGCGCCGCGCCGGCGTCTCCAAGGCGACCGTCTCGCAGCTGGAGAGCGGATCCACCGGCCCGAGCGTGGAGACGCTGTGGGCGATCGCTGACGCCCTGGGGCTCCCCTTCGCGGCGTTCGTCGAGGAGCGCACCACGGCGCCGACCCTGATCCGCGCCGGTGAGCACGCCGGCGTCCCGTCCGCCGCCGCGCCCTACGTGGCGACGCTCGTCGCCGCCTGTCCTCCGGGCGCCCGCCGCGACATCTACATCATCCAGGCGGAGCCCGGGGAGCCGCGCCGCTCGCAGCCGCACCACGTCGGCACTACAGAGCATGTGGTGCTCATCGGCGGGCGCGCCCTGGTCGGCCCCGCGGAGGAGGCCGTGGAGCTGCACCCCGGCGACTACCTCTCCTACCCCGGCGATGCGGGCCACGTCTTCGAGGCCCTCGAGGCCGGCACCTCGGCGGTACTCATCTCGGAACTGCGCTGACCCGCATACGTCGACGCCCCCTCCGCGCATCCGCGCCCCCTCTCAGATCCGCGGATCAGAGGGGGCACCGATGTTCAGAGGGGGCGTCGACGAGTCCTACGGATGCGATCAGGCGTTCGCGTCCTGGCGCTTCAGGCGCGACGCCTCGCGACCGCGGATCGTCGCGTCCAGGATGACCTTGCGGATGCGGACCTTCTCGGGCGTGACCTCGACGCATTCGTCGTCGCGCGCGAACTCGAGGCTCTCCTCGAGCGTCAGCACGCGCGGCGGCGTCATCGACTCGAAGTTGTCGGCCGTCGAGGAGCGCATGTTGGTGAGCTTCTTCTCCTTGGTGATGTTCACGTCCATGTCGTCGGCGCGCGAGTTCTCACCGATGACCATGCCCTCGTAGACCTCTTCGGTGGGCTGCACGAAGAACGACATGCGCTCCTGCAGGGCGATCATCGCGAACGGCGTCACGACACCCGCGCGGTCGGCCACGATGGAGCCGTTCTGGCGGGTCGTGATCTGGCCGGCCCACGGCTCGTAGCCGTGCGAGATGGCGTTCGCGATGCCGGTGCCGCGGGTCGTGGTGAGGAACTCGCTGCGGAAGCCGATGAGGCCGCGCGACGGGACGATGAACTCCATGCGCACCCAGCCGGTGCCGTGGTTGGTCATGTTCTCCATGCGGCCCTTGCGGTTCGCGAGGAGCTGGGTGATCGCGCCGAGGTACTCCTCCGGCGTGTCGATCGTGAGGTGCTCGAACGGCTCGTAGGTCTTGCCGTCGATCTTCTTCGTCACCACCTGGGGCTTGCCCACGGTGAGCTCGAAGCCCTCGCGGCGCATGTTCTCGACCAGGATCGCGAGCGCGAGCTCGCCGCGGCCCTGGACCTCCCAGGCGTCCGGGCGGCCGATGTCGACGACCTTGATCGACACGTTTCCGATGAGCTCGCGGTCGAGGCGGTCCTTCACCATGCGCGCGGTGAGCTTGTGGCCCTTGACCTTGCCCATGAGCGGCGAGGTGTTGGTGCCGATGGTCATGGAGATGGCCGGGTCGTCGACGGTGATGGCGGGCAGCGGACGCACGTCCTCCGGATCCGCGATCGTCTCGCCGATCGTGATGTTCTCGATGCCGGCGATGGCGACGATGTCGCCCGGACCGGCCGACTCCGCCGGGAAGCGATCGAGCGCCTTCGTCTTGAGCAGCTCCGTGATGCGCGCGTTGCTGGTCGAGCCGTCGCCGCGCACCCACGCCACGGTCTGGCCCTTCTTCAGCGTGCCGTTGAAGACGCGCAGCAGCGCGAGGCGGCCCAGGAACGGCGAGGAGTCGAGGTTGGTGACCCATGCCTGCAGCGGAGCCTCGTCGTCGTACGCCGGCGCCGGAACGTGCTCGAGGATGGCCTCGAACAGGGGCTCCAGGTCGTCGTTGTCGGGCAGCGCGCCGTTGTCGGGACGGTTGCGCGAGGCGGCGCCGGCGCGGCCCGAGGCGTACACCACGGGGACGTCGAGCAGCGCGTCCACGTCGAGATCGGGCACGTCGTCGACCAGGTCGGACGCGAGGCCCAGCAGCAGGTCGTGCGCCTCCTCCTCGACCTCGGCGATGCGCGCGTCGGGACGGTCGGTCTTGTTCACCAGCAGGATGACCGGCAGCTTCGCCTCGAGCGCCTTGCGCAGCACGAAGCGGGTCTGCGGAAGCGGACCCTCGGACGCGTCCACGAGGAGCACGACGCCGTCGACCATGGACAGACCGCGCTCCACCTCGCCGCCGAAGTCGGCGTGACCCGGGGTGTCGATCACGTTGATCGTGATGGGGGTGCCGGTGTGCTTGCCGTTGTAGGTGATCGCCGTGTTCTTGGCGAGGATCGTGATGCCCTTCTCACGCTCCAGGTCGTTGGAGTCCATGGCGCGCTCCTCGACGTGCGCGTGCTCGCCGAAGGATCCGGTCTGGCGGAGCATGGCGTCGACGAGCGTGGTCTTGCCGTGGTCGACGTGCGCGACGATGGCGACGTTGCGGAGATCGGAACGGAGGGCGTGCGCCATGAAGGAGTCCAATGCAGATGGGGTTTCGCCCGGGATTCCGGACTCTTCAGGATACAACACCGCACCTGGACGGCCTCTGCGCGGCGGATCCATACGGCGCCGCCGTACGCTCGACGCATGAGGATCGCCCTGCCCCCGTCCCCGCCGGATGCGCCGTCGCGGACGCGGCTCTGGTGGGAGATCGCGATCGTGCTCGCGCTCGGGCTCGGGCAGTCGGCGGTCTACTCCGTGGTGCAGCTGCTGGACCGGTTCTCCCGCTCGACGCCGCTCGCGCAGCAGACCGCGACGCTCAATCCCGCGCTCTCCGACCGGCAGGCGTTCGACCTGGTGTACCAGCTGCTCGGGATCGGCTTCTCCGTGGTTCCGGTGCTGCTGGTGTGCTTCCTGCTGTGGCTGCCGGCGCGGCCGCACCTGGGCGCACTCGGCCTGGACGGACGACGCGTCGGCCGCGACACCGGGTGGGGCGCCGTGCTGGTGCTCGCCATCGGCGTCCCCGGGCTGGGGCTCTACATCGCGGGCCGGCTGGCGGGCCTCTTCGTCGCCGTGGATCCCGGTGCCCAGAGCGCGTACTGGTGGACGATCCCGGTGCTCCTGCTGTCGGCCGCCCGCGCCGCCGTGGAGGAGGAGTTCGTGGTGCTCGGCTACCTGTTCGCGCGGCTGCGGCAGCTCGGCTGGGGACCGTGGGCCATCGTGCTGGCCACGTCTGTGCTGCGCGCGACCTACCACCTCTACCAGGGGCCGGGAGCGTTCATCGGCAACCTCGGGATGGGGCTGCTGTTCGGCGCCCTGTACCTGCGCTCCGGGCGGCTGCTGCCCTTCCTCGTCGCGCACTTCCTGATCGACGCCTCCGCGTTCGTCGGCTACCCGTGGGCGGCGACCACGTGGCCGGCGCTCTTCGGCCTCCCCGCCCACTGAGGCGCCACCGCAGGCACCCGGGTCAGCGCGTGACGGCGACCGCGATGGCCGCCCAGACCACGATCACGAGCAGCGCGCCGAGGGCCGGCCAGTCCCAGCTGCGCCGGATCGGGGCGTCCGCGCCCTCACCGGCCGCGCCCGCCGGGCGCTCCACGGCGTTCTCCCACCGGACACGGACGTCCGTGAGCGCCTGCAGGCTCTGCGGCACGGTGACCTCGCCGGAGCGCTTCATGCGCGGCGACTGGATGCGCCCGGGGCCGCCCCAGCAGCGCAGGGTGCGGCCGTCGTCCAGCGTGAAGTCCAGCTGCCAGCGCAGATCCAGTTCGGTGACCCTGCGCCAGCCGAACCGGGTGCGACGCAGGAGGTTCTGCACCTTCGCGCCCTCCTCGTCGACGTGCACCATCGATGCCACGCTGATCACGTAGATGAGCCACAGCACGAGCAGCACCCACGGGGCGAACAGGAGCATGAGACCCCAGCTGCCGCGCACCACGGCGTCGCCGAGCAGGAACACCGACAGCGCCGCGCAGACCACGAGAACGGCGATGCCCGTGGAGGCGCGGTACGTCCGCGCCCCCACGGGCATCTGATCCATCGAGCTCACGCGCTGCGACCACCCAGGGTGATCGACACGCCCGGGATGGCCTGGAGCAGCCGCTCCGTGTACTCCTGCTGCGGGTTGGCGAAGATCTCGTCCACCGTGCCCTGCTCGACCAGCTTGCCCTTCTCCATCACGCAGACCAGGTCGGCCGCGACGCGCACGACCGCGAGGTCGTGCGTGATGAACAGGTAGGTCAGGTCGAGCTCGCTCTGCAGCTCGGCGAGCAGCTTCAGGATCTGATCCTGCACCAGCACGTCGAGAGCGGAGACCGCCTCGTCGAGGACGACGATGTCGGGCTTGAGCGCCAGGGCGCGGGCGATCGCCACGCGCTGACGCTGTCCGCCGGACAGCTCGTTCGGATACCGCGTGGCCAGCTCGCGCGGCAGCGAGACCTGATCCAGCAGCTCGAGCACGCGCTCGCGCCGCGAGGTCTTGTCCCCCACGCCGTGGATGTCCAGCGGCTCCGAGATCGTGTTGCCGATGTTGCGCAGCGGATCCATGGATCCGTAGGGATCCTGGAACACCGGCTGCATCCGGCGCCGCAGCGCGAGCGTCTCGCGGCTCGACAGGCCGGCGGTGTCGACGCCGTCGATCTTGATCGAGCCGCTCGTCACGTCCTCGAGCTTGAGCACCATCTTCGCGACGGTCGACTTGCCCGAGCCGGACTCGCCGACCAGCGCCAGCGTCTTGCCCTTCGGGATGTCGAACGACACGTTGTCGACGGCGCGGAACGGGATGCTGCGGAACTGACCCTGACGGATCTTGTAGTCCTTGGTCAGGTCGCGCACGGAGACCGTCGGCGGGATGCCGGCGATGTCGTCGCTGGTCTCGATGCCCTGCCGCTCGTGGACGGCCTGGATGCGCTGCGACGCGATGCTGGGGGCCGCGGCCACCAGCTTCTTCGTGTACGGGTGCAGCGGGTTCTCCAGGATCTCCCGGCTGGGACCTGCCTCGACGATCTCGCCGTTCTGCATGACGATGATCTTCTCGGCGCGCTCGGCCGCGAGGCCCAGGTCATGCGTGATCAGGAGCACCGAGGTGCCCTTCCCGCGCGTCAGCGAGGCGAGGTGATCCAGGATCACGCGCTGCACGGTCACGTCCAGCGCCGAGGTCGGCTCGTCCGCGATGAGCAGCTTCGGGTCGGCGGCGAGGCCGATCCCGATCAGCGCACGCTGGCGCATGCCTCCCGAGAACTGGTGCGGGTACTGGTGCAGACGCTTGGCGGCGTCGGCCAGACCCGCCTGCTGCAACACCTCGATGGTCCGCGCCTCGATCTCCTTGCGGCCCTGGGCGAGTCCGTTGGCACGGATCGCCTCCTTGACCTGGAAGCCGATCGACCACACCGGGTTGAGGTTCGACATCGGGTCCTGCGGGACGTAGCCGATCTCGCGACCGCGGATCTTCTCCATCTGACCCTCGGTGAGATCCGTCAGCTCCTGACCGTCGAGCATGATGCTGCCGCCGGTCACGTGGCCGGTGCCGGGCAAGAGGTTGATGATCGCCGAGGCGGTCGTGGACTTGCCGGATCCGGACTCGCCCACGATGGCCAGGGTCTCGCCGGCGTACAGGTCGAAGCTGACGCCGTGCACGACCTCCTTCGAGCTCTTCTGCGTGTCGAACGCGATCCGCAGGTCACGGATCCGCAGCAGCGGGGTGTCGGCGTTCGCGCTCATCGGCGGGCCCTCGCTCTCGGGTCGAGGGCGTCTCGCACGAGCTCGCCCAGCATGATGAACGCGAGCACCGTGACGGTCAGCGCGATCGACGGGTAGATCAGGGCCATCGGGGCCACGCGCAGGGAGGCCTGCGCCTGGCTGATGTCATTGCCCCAGCTCATGGTGTCGCTGCCGAGCCCGACACCGAGGAACGACAGCGTCGCCTCGGCGACGATCGCTGCGGCGAGGCTCAGCGTGGTGACGACGAGCAGCGGCGCGATCGCGTTCGGGATGACGTGCGACACCAGGGTGCCGAACTTCGACTTGCCCAGTGCGCGCGAGGCCATCACGAAGTCCGCCTGCCGCACCCTCAGCACCTCCGCGCGGACCACGCGGGCGGTGGACGCCCACGCGAACCCGCCGATGGCGAACGCGAGGGTGAACACGTTGCGGAACTGCGCGAACACGCTCATCACCACGACCGCGGCGAGGATGTAGGGGATCGAGAAGAAGATGTCGCCGACACGGGACAGCACACCATCCAGCCAGCCGCCGTAGAAGCCGGCCAGTGCACCCATGATCAGGCCGATGACGGATCCGATCAGCGTCGCCAGCAGACCGACGGACACCGAGGTGCGCGCGCCCCAGACGGTGCGGGCGTAGATGTCGCAGCCCTGGAAGGTGAAGCCGAGCGGATGACCCGCCGTGGGTCCTCCGTTGGAGTTGGACAGCTGGCAGTCGCTGTTCGGCGGCGTCTGCGTGAACAGGGTGGGCCAGATCGCCATGAGCAGCACGACCAGGACGATGACCATCGAGAGCCAGAACATCGGGCGCTTGCGGATGTCCGCCCAGGCGTCGCGCCAGAGGTTGGACGGCTTCTCGGCGATCTTGACCGCGTCGACCGCGACGGTGCCCTCGGGGATGGGAGCGACGTAGTGCGTCGCGCTGGAGTCAGACATAGCGGATCCTCGGGTCGAGCAGGCCGTACAGCAGGTCGACGACCAGGTTGACGAGCACGTAGATGATCACGAACACCGTCACGAACGAGACGATCGTCGGTCCCTCGTGCTGCAGCGTCGCGTGGAACAGCGTGTTGCCGACGCCGGGGACGTTGAAGATGCCCTCAGTGACGGTCGCGCCGACCAGCAGGACGCCGAAGTTCGTCGCCGAATTGGTGATCACGGGGATCAGCGAGTTGCGCAGCACGTGCACGGGGATGACGCGCCGTCGCGGCAGTCCCTTGCTGTACGCGGTGCGCACCCAGTCCTGGTTGAGCGTGTCGATGACGGAGCCGCGCATCAGGCGCATGCTCGTGGCGTAGAGGCTGACGCCCAGCACCAGAGCCGGCAGCCAGAGGTCGCCCCAGTCGTTGTCCGCGCCCACGGTCGGGCTGAACCACTGCAGCTTCACGGCGAGGAAGTACTGCGCCAGGAAGGCGATCACGAAGATCGGCAGCGAGATGAAGATCAGCGACAGGACGAGCATCGAGTTGTCGAAGATCTTGCCCTTGCGCAGCGCCGAGAACGTTCCGATGATGATCGCGAGGACGAACTCGATCGCGATCGCCATCACCGCGAGGCGGCCGGTGACCGGCAGCGTGCGGGCGAGCACGTCGTTGACCGACTGTCCGGAGAACGTGGTGCCCATGTTCCCCTGGAAGATGCCGATGAGGTAGTACCAGTACTGCACGATGAACGGCTGGTCCAGGTGATACTGCTTCACCAGCGCGTCGTGCAGCTGCGGGCTCGGCTGCTTGTCGCCGAAGAGCGCCGCGATGGGGTCGCCAGGCATGGCGAACACCAGGAAATAGATGAGCAGGGTGGCCCCGACGAAGACGGGGATCACCTGCAAGAGGCGTTTGAGGATGTAACCGACCATTCGCCCTCCCTCCAGATGAGGAGGCGTCCCGGGTGCCCGTCACGGTCTGTGCGGGAGCGACGCCTCGCTGAGAGCATCGTGCCACGTGTTCGACGCGCACGACACTGTTTCGACAGGCCGCGAGGCGGTGACGTGGTCGTCACCGCCTCGCGGGTGTGATCGTACGGGGCGGTCAGCCCTTGGTGATCTCGTAGTACAGCGGAACCGAGTTCCAACCGAACTGGACGTTGTTCACGCCCTTGGCGTAGCCGCCGTTCACGTTGGAGTACCACAGCGGGATCGCCGGGAGGTCCTCGAACAGGATCTCCTGCGCCTGCTCGTACTCCTTGGTGGCCGCGGACTGGTCCGTCGCCGAGGCGCCCTTCGCGAGAAGCTCATCGAACTTCGGGTTCGAGTAGTCGGTGTCGTTCGAGGAGGCCTTGGTGCCGTAGAGCGGCTGCAGGAAGTTGTACTGCGCCGGGTAGTCGGCCTGCCAACCGGTGCGGAAGGCGGTCGTGATGGTGCGGTCGTTGACGGCCTTGCGCAGACCCGCGAAGTCGACGAACGGGTTGCCCGAGGCGTCGATGCCGAGGTTGTTCTTCAGCTGGTTCGCGACAGCGTCGACCCATGCCTGGTGCGAGGAGTCGGAGTTGTACGCGATCTGGAACTTGCCCTCCCACGGCGAGAGCTTGTCGGCCTCGGCCCACAGCTCCTTCGCCTTCTTGGCGTCGAACTTCAGCACGTCCGAGCCCTTGATGGAGTCGGACCAGCCCGCGATGACCGGCGAGGTGAAGTCCTTGGCCGGGGTGCGGGTGTTGTTGAAGATCGTCTTCGTGATCGCGGCGCGGTCGATCGCCATCGAGATGGCCTGACGACGCAGCTTGCCCTCCTCGCCGGTGAAGTGCGCGAGGTTGCCCGGGAGCGAGAACGACTGGAAGATCGCGGCCGGCTGGTTGACCGCACGGTCGCCCAGGTCGGACTCGAACGTCTGCTGGGCGGACGCCGGGATCAGGTCGATGACGTCGACCTTGTCGCTCTGCAGGTCGGCGTACGCGGCGTCTGCCGTGGCGTAGAAGATGAAGTTCACGCCGCCGTTCTTGGCCTGACGCGCGCCCTTGTAGGTGTCGTTCTTGACCAGGTCGAGCTCGACGGAGTGCTGCCAGGCGCCCTGCTTGGCGAGCTTGTAGGGGCCGTTGCCGATCGGGTTCTCACCGAACGTGGCCATGTCCTTGAGAGCGGCCTCGGGCAGCGGGTAGTAGGCCGAGTAGCCGAGGCGCTGCGACCAGTCGGCCGCGACCGGGCTGGACAGCGTGACCTTGAACGTGTAGTCGTCCACCTTCTTCAGGCCGGTCAGCTCGGAGTCGGCGTCGGCGTTGAAGCCCTCGATGTCAGCGAACCACGACGAGTTCAGCTGCTTGTTCGAGAACTTGGCGCCGTACTGCCAGGCGTTGATGAAGCTGTCCGCGGTGACCTTCTCGCCGTTGGAGAAGGTGTTGCCCTGCTTGACCTTGATGGTCAGCTCGGAGTCGCTGTCGACCTTGATTGACTCGGCCATGTCGTTGACGAGCTTGCCCTTGGCGTCGTAGTAGGCGAGACCCGCGAAGATCGAGTCGAGGATCTTGCCGCCGCCGACCTCGTTGGTGTTGGTCGGGATCAGCGGGTTCTCCGGCTCGGAGCCGCTGACCTTGATGATGGCCTTGGAGTCGCCGCCCTTGGTGGGGGTGGCGTCTCCACCGGTCTTGCTCGAGCAGCCGGCGAGGGCGAGTGCGCCCGCCGCAAGCAGCCCGATGCCCGCGAGGGCGATCTTGTTGCGCTTCACGTTGTGTCCTCCTGTGGACAGTTGACAGCAATCTGCACGCTCATCGTCGAGCATGTAGGGATATCTGAGGGTAACCGCAGCGACGCGGATCGGGCGAATCGCCGACGTTAACCGTTATTCACCGGTGACCTGACACCGGGTCTCAGGTCCGCTGGAACGCCGAAGCGCCCCGGGACAGCTTCCCCGGGGCGCTTCGTCGGCGGCGGATCGCGCCTCGCTTACAGCGCGAACGCCTCCACCGGCGGGCAGGCGCACACGAGGTTGCGGTCGCCGTACGCGTTGTCGATCCGGCGCACCGGCGGCCAGTACTTGCCCGCGATGAGGGCGCGCACCGGATAGGCCGCCTTCTCGCGGGTGTAGGCGTGCTGCCACTCCCCCTCGATGAGCGACGCCGCGGTGTGCGGCGCGTGCACGAGCGGGTTGTCGTCCGCGGGCCAGACGCCGGCGGCGACCTCGTCGGCCTCCGCCTTGATCTGGATCATCGCCTCCACGAAGCGCTCCAGCTCGCCGAGGTCCTCCGACTCCGTCGGCTCCACCATGAGCGTGCCCGCGACCGGGAACGACATGGTGGGCGCGTGGAAGCCGTAGTCGATGAGGCGCTTGGCGACGTCGTCGACCGTGATGCCGGTCGCCTCCTTGAGGGGACGCAGGTCGAGGATGCACTCGTGGGCGACGCGGCCCTGCTCGCCGGTGTACAGCACCGGGTAGTGCTCGCCGAGGCGCGCTGCGACGTAGTTCGCCGCGAGCACGGCAGCGGCGGTGGCGTCGCGCAGGCCGTCCGCGCCCATCATCCGGACGTACGCCCAGGAGATCGGCAGGACGCCGGCGGATCCGTAGGGCGCGGCCGAGACCGGCCCGCCCTCGAACACGTACCCGCCCGCGTGCGCGGCACGCTGCGCCTGCGGGTGCCCGGGCAGGTACGGCGCCAGGTGCGCCTTCGCCGCCACCGGCCCCACGCCGGGGCCGCCGCCGCCGTGCGGGATCGCGAACGTCTTGTGCAGGTTGAGGTGCGAGACGTCGCCGCCCAGGTCGCCGAACCGGGAGTAGCCCAGGAGGGCGTTCAGGTTCGCGCCGTCGATGTACACCTGGCCGCCGGCGTCGTGCACGGCTGCCGTGATGTCGAGCACGTCGTGCTCGTACACGCCGTGCGTCGACGGATAGGTGATCATCAGCGCCGCGATCTCGTCGGCGTGCTGCGCGATCTTCGCACGCAGGTCGTCGAGGTCCACATTGCCGAGCTCGTCGGTGGCCACGACGACCACCTTCATGCCCGCGAGCACCGCGCTGGCGGCGTTGGTGCCGTGCGCGGACGACGGGATCAGGCACACCGTGCGGTGATCGTCGCCGTTGGCGAGGTGGTAGCCGCGGATCGCCAGCAGGCCCGCGAGCTCGCCCTGCGACCCCGCATTCGGCTGCAGCGAGACCGCGTCGTAGCCGGTGACGTCGGCGAGCCACGCCTCGAGCTGGTCGATCAGCTCGAGGGAGCCCCGCACGTCGGCCTCGGGGGCGAACGGGTGCAGCTGAGCGAACTCCGGCCAGGTGATCGCCGCCATCTCGGTCGCCGCGTTGAGCTTCATCGTGCAGGATCCGAGCGGGATCATGCCGCGGTCGAGCGCGTAGTCGCGGTCGGCGAGGCTCTTCAGGTACCGCATCATGGCGGTCTCCGAGCGGTGCGCGTGGAACACCGGGTGCGTGAGGAACTCGTCCTGTCGCGCGAGGGCCGCGGGCACGCTGGTGACCGGGATGTAGGCGAAGGATCCCTCCCCCGCGCCGAACACCGTCGCCACGGCGAGGATGTCCTCGTAGGTCGTGGTCTCGTCGGTGGCGATGCTGACGGTGTCCGCATCGACCGGGTTCAGCAGGATCCCGGCGGCGTGCGCCTCGGCCACGATCGCGTCGGCCCGCCCCGGCACCCGCACCGTGAGGGTGTCGAAGTAGTCGGCGTGCACGATCTCGGCACCGGCCTTCTCGAGCTGCGTGGCCAGGAAGCGCGCCTTCGAGGCGACTCCGGTGGCGATCTCCTTCAGCCCGTCCGGGCCGTGATAGACCGCGTACATCGACGCCATCACGGCGAGCAGCACCTGCGCGGTGCAGATGTTCGACGTGGCCTTCTCGCGGCGGATGTGCTGCTCGCGGGTCTGCAGGGCGAGGCGGTAGGCCGGGTGGCCGTCCGCATCCTGCGAGACGCCGACCAGGCGGCCCGGCAGCTGACGCTCCAGCCCGCTGCGCACGGCCATGTAGCCCGCGTGCGGACCTCCGAAGCCCATCGGCACGCCGAAGCGCTGCGTGGTGCCCACCGCGACGTCGGCGCCGAGCGAGCCCGGCGAGGCGATGAGGGTGAGCGCGAGCAGGTCGGCGGCGACGACCGCGAGGCCGCCGGCGAGGTGCGCGGCGTCGATGACCGCGGACGGATCCCAGATCCGCCCGGACGCGCCGGGGTACTGCACGAACACGCCGAACAGCTCGTCCGGCAGGGTCTCACCGCCGGCGAGGTCGCGCTCGAGGAGCTCGATGCCCACGGCGTCGGCCCGCGTCGCGAGCAGGGCCTTGGTCTGCGGCAGCGCGTCCGCGTCGACCACGAAGACGTTCGATGCGGACTTGGATCCGCGGCGCGCGAGCAGCATGCCCTCGGCCACCGCGGAGGACTCGTCGAGCATGGACGCGTTGGCGGTGTCCAGGCCGGTCAGCTCCGAGACCATGGTCTGGAAGTTGATCAGCGCCTCGAGCCGCCCCTGCGAGATCTCCGGCTGGTACGGGGTGTAGGCCGTGTACCAGGACGGGTTCTCCAGCACGTTGCGCTGGATCACGCTCGGGGTGATGGTGCCGTAGTAGCCCAGGCCGATCATCGGTCGGTTCACGGTGTTGCGGTCCGCCAGGGCGCGCAGCTCGGCGAGGGCCTCCGCTTCGCTCGCCGCGGCCGGCAGCACGCTGACGCGGTCGGCGGCGGAGCGGATCGACGCGGGGACGGCCTCGCACATGAGCGCGTCGACCGGACGCTCGTCGGCAGCGGAGGCGATGCCGATCGCGTCGAGCATCGTGCGCTGGGCGTCGGCGGTGGTGCCGATGTGGCGGTCGAGGAACGCAGTCACTCTCACTTCTCCGTGTGGGCGACGTAGGCGTCGCGGTCGAGGAGGCCGTCCGTGGCGCCCTCGCCCACCTGGACCCGGATGAGCCAGCCGTCCTCGAACGGCGAGGAGTTCAGCAGGGCCGGGTCGTCGACCACGGCGTCGTTGACCTCGGTGACCGTGCCGTCGACGGGCGCGTAGAGCTCGGAGACCGACTTGGTCGACTCGGCCTCGCCGAAGACGTCGCCGCGGCTCAGCGTGGTGCCGACGGCGGGCAGCTCGACGAAGACGATGTCGCCGAGGGCGTCAGCGGCGAAGTCGGTGATCCCGACGGTGGCGGTGGCGCCGTCAACGGCGACCCACTCGTGCTCTTCGCTGTAACGCAGGGTGTTCAGATCGGTCATTTCTTCCTCCGGTAGAAAGGCAGGGCGGTGACGGTGGCGGGGATCTTCGTGCCGCGCACGTCGAGGAACAGGGGGACGGAGCCTTCGGCGACCGCGGGGTCGACGAAGGCCATGGCGATGGGGTGGCCGAGCGTGGGGCTGAGGGCACCGCTGGTGATCTCGCCGACCGCCGCGCCGTCCTCGGTGACGACCGGGTAGCCGGCACGACCGGCCCGGCGCCCCTCGGCGGTGAGCCCGACGAGCACGCGTGCGCCCTCGGCGGGAGTCACGCCGTCCTTGCCGACGAAGCTCTCCTTGTCGGCGACCACGACCCGGCCGAGGCCCGCCTGCGCGGGCTTGGTCTCGAGGTTCAGCTCGTGGCCGTACAGCGGCATGCCCGCCTCGAGGCGCAGCGTGTCGCGGGCGGCGAGGCCGGCGGGAACCAGCCCGTGTGCGGCACCGGCGGCGAGGACCTCGTCCCAGAGCGCCGTGGCATCGGCGGCGTCGACGAGGAGCTCGAAGCCGTCCTCGCCGGTGTAGCCGGTGCGGGCGAGCAGCAGCGGCCTGCCGCGGTAGCTCGCCGAGGCCCACGCGTAGTACTTCTGCTCGTCCCACGGGATGGAGACGTCGGCGATGCCGGCGGTCGCCGCGAGGATCGCCTCGGCGTTCGGACCCTGCACGGCGATGAGCGCGTAGTCGTCGGAGACATCGGCGACCGCGACGCCGCGGTCCGCGGTCCGGGTCTGCAGCGCCTCGCGGACCGCATCCCGGTTGCCGGCGTTGCTGATGATGAGGAAATCGTCTTCGCCGAGGCGGTACACGATCACGTCGTCGATGATGCCGCCGTCCTCGGCGAGCAGCAGCGAGTACTTCGCCTTGCCGACCGGCAGCGCGGAGAGGCGGCCGGCGAGCGCGTAGTCGAGGAACTCGGCCGCGCCCGCACCCTTGATCGTGAACTCGGCCATGTGCGAGATGTCGAAGATGCCCGCGGCCTGACGCACCGCGTGGTGCTCGGCCAGGTCGGACGTGTAGCGGACCGGCATCTGCCAGCCGCCGAAGTCGGTGAACGAGGCCCCGAGCGCCTCATGGCGCTCTCGGAGGGGCGTGTAGCGGGCGTCTGTCATGGAGCTCTCCCGTGCGGATCGGTGAGGATCCGTGCGGCGCGCGGATCCGAGAACTCCCCCTCTGTCATGAGCCTGAGAGCTTCGCCTGCGCGCGTGCGCGAGGGCTTTCACCGTCGGCGGATCCCGAGTCGTTTCACTCGGGATCGCTTTTCAGAGCGGCCGGATCTGCGCGGTGCGGTTACCTGAGAGATTGGCGGGGAGGCTTGCTCCTTCGGTGCCCGGCTGCGATCACCGGACTCTCCCGCGCGGACCATGCGGCCACGTGTTCAGTTTTCCTGCGCCATCCTACCGTGCGCGGCCCTCCTCGCGCGGTCGTCTTCCCGGGCGGACGCGGCGGGAACACCAGGGTCACCAGCACGACCGAGATGATCATCAGCAGGAACCAGCTGGACACCTTCGACAGCGACACGGGCTGCCAGCCGGCGACCTGATCCGGGTACAGCCACGCGCCACTCGCGGTGCCGATGTTCTCGGCCAGCCAGATGAACACCGCGACCCCGGCGAAGGGAAGCAGCAGCGGGATCCGCAGCGTGCGCCGCCATACCCGCGCGTGCATGACGGCGGGCAGCCAGAGCGCGACCACGAGGGCCGTGAGCACCCAGCGGAGATCCCAGATCCAGTGGTGGGTGAAGAAGTTCGCGTAGATCAGCACCGCGAGCACGACCGTCGCCCAGCGCGGCGGGTAGCGCAGGAAGGTCAGATCGAACA
Source organism: Microbacterium sp. 8M (assembly GCF_902506375.1). Classification (GTDB taxonomy): domain Bacteria; phylum Actinomycetota; class Actinomycetes; order Actinomycetales; family Microbacteriaceae; genus Microbacterium. The sequence continues at coordinate 1,448,127 of NZ_LR733284.1, read as the reverse complement.
GGCGGTGGACGCGCACCATGTAGGAGCCGACGGCGGCGTACATGAAGCCGCTGAACAGCGGGACGGCCCCGATCCTCAGGACGCCGTCCGCTTCATAGGCCCAGGATCCGACGTCGGTCTTGAACAGCTCCATCGCCGTCCCGGTCACGTGGAACAGCATGATCACCCACAGCTCGCGGCCCGACTCCAGGCGCGTGGCGAGCATCGCCACCTGGATGAGCACCGCGATGAGCGTGAGCAGATCGTTTCGGGTGAGGGCGAGATCGCCCGGGTAGAGGGTGCGCACCAGCACGATCGCCACCAGCAGCGCCGCCCCGAACGCGCACGCCCAGGCCTGCTTGACGGGGAAGACCCCGGCCTCCACGAGAAGGCCGCGCACCCCGGTGGAGGGAGCGCTCGCGAGGATCCGGCGAGCGCGCGCGTCGATCCGCGCTTCGAGCCGTGTCGGCTGCTGCATGGCCCGACGCTATCGGCCGCTGCTCCCGGCCGCCTGGGAGTGCGCCGTAATGAGGTGGAGTTCGTGTCACTGCGACTATAAGATGGCGATCGGAGGTTAGAGTCAGCATGACCAGAAGCACCATCCCCGAGGACGGGATCCGCGTCGCGGTGTCGACCGTGATCCTGACCCTGCGCCGCGACGGCGGCCAGGCGCCTCGGCTCGCGCTGCCTCTCGTGCGCCGCACCCGCGACCCGCACGAAGGCGCCTGGGCCCTGCCCGGCGGCTGGCTCGATGCGCAGGAGAGCCTGGCGGTGGCAGCCGCACGCACGCTGGCCGAGACCACGGGACTGGCGCCGAGCTATCTGGAGCAGCTGTACGCCTTCGGCGCGGTGGACCGCTCGCCGAGCCGCGTGATCTCGGTGGTGTACTGGGCGCTCGTGCGCGAGGAGGAGGCGACCCGCGCGGTCGGCTCCGACCCCGAGAACGTGGCCTGGTTCGATGCGCAGGATCTGCCCGCGCTCGCCTTCGACCACGCGGACATCATCGAGTACGCGCTGTGGCGGCTGCGCAACAAGGCCGGCTACAGCCGCGTCGCCCAGGGCTTCCTTCCGCCGGAGTTCACCCTGGCCGACCTGCGGGAGGCGTACGAGACCATCCTCGGCCGCCGGCTCGACCCCGCGAACTTCCGCCGGCAGGTGGACGCGACGCGGACCCTCATCCCCACCAACGCGTTCCGGACGGGCAGCCATCGCCCCGCCCGGCTCTACCGCGACGCCGGCGACGCCGAGCTCGCGGACCGCGGGCCGCTCTCCCCGGAGGAGATCAGCACCGCGGGCCCTACCCGATCCCTCCCCGACCCGACCATCACCGAGACGAGCCCGTCATGACCCTCATCGATCCCTCCGTCGACCACGCGCTGCGCCTGATCGTCACCGGCGCCTCCACGGAGTCCACCTGCACGACCGACCTCGCCGCGGGTCCGTGGAACTTCGACGCGATCCCCGGCTACGGACCGGGATCCTCCATGGGCGACGTGATCCCGACCGGCGCCCCGCGCCAGGGCGAGTTGCCCGCCGCATATCGCGAGGCCGACGAGGCGGAGCTGCACGAGCGGATCCGCGCCGCCAAGGCGGCCCTCGGCGAGCGCGTCGTCGTGCTCGGCCACTTCTACCAGCGCGAGGAGGTCGTGCAGCACGCGGACTACGTCGGCGACTCGTTCCAGCTCGCGACCGCCGCGAAGGAGCACCAGGACGCCGAGGCCATCGTGTTCTGCGGCGTGCACTTCATGGCGGAGACCGCGGATCTGCTCTCCGGCGCCGACCAGGCCGTGATCCTGCCGAACCTCGCCGCCGGCTGCTCTATGGCGGACATGGCCGACATCGACCAGGTCGAGGAGTGCTGGGAGCAGCTCGCCGAGGTGTACGGGCCGCTCGACGTCGCCGACGAGGACGGACTCGTCCCGGTGATCCCGGTGACGTACATGAACTCCTCCGCCGCGATCAAGGGGTTCGTGGGCCGGCACGGCGGCATCGTGTGCACCTCGTCGAACGCGCGCACGGTGCTCGAGTGGGCGTTCGCCCGCGGTCGGCGGGTGCTCTTCTTCCCCGACCAGCACCTGGGGCGCAACACCGCCAAGGCGATGGGCGTGCCTCTGGAGCAGATGCCCATGTGGAACCCGCGCCGCCCGTTCGGCGGCTCGTCCGCGGTCCAGCTGCAGGAGGCGCGGGTGATCCTGTGGCACGGGTTCTGCTCGGTGCACCGCCGCTTCACGGTCGCCCAGATCGAGCAGGCCCGCGCCGAGCACCCCGGCGTGCGCGTGATCGTGCACCCGGAGTGCCCGATGGAGGTCGTGGACGCCGCCGACGAGGCCGGATCCACCGACTACATCCGCAAGGCCATCGCCGCCGCCACGGAGCCCACGACCTTCGCCGTCGGCACCGAGATCAACCTCGTCCGCCGGCTCGCCGCGCAGTATCCGCAGCACGAGATCTTCTGCCTGGATCCGGTGGTCTGCCCCTGTTCGACGATGTACCGGATCCACCCGGGCTACCTGGCCTGGGTGCTCGAGGAGCTCGTCGCGGGCCGCACCCCGAACCGCATCACGGTGCCGGCCGATGTCGCAGACCCCGCACGGGTCGCGCTGGAGCGGATGCTCGCAGCGAAGCCTCCGGTGGCGGCCGCCGAGCCCGTCGAAGGGGCCTGATGAGCGCCCGTGGCGGGCTCCGCGTGCTGGTGATCGGCGGCGGGATCGCCGGTCTCACCGCGGCGCTGCACGCGCACGAGGCGGGCCACCGCGTCGAGGTGGTCGTCAAGGACGCGCTCGGCGACGGCGCGACCGCGCTCGCCCAGGGCGGGATCGCGGGCGCGTACGGGGCGGGCGACTCCCCCGCCGCGCATGCCGAGGACACCCTCACCGCGGGCGCCGGCCTCTCCGACCCGGCCGCCGTGGACGTGCTCGTCGGCGACGCAGCGGCGCGGGTCGCCGAGCTCGTCGCGCGCGGCGTGCCCTTCGACCGCGACGCGGCCGGGGCGCTGCGGCTGGGGCTCGAGGCGGCGCACTCCGCGGCGCGCATCGCGCACGCCGGCGGCGACGCCACCGGGGCCGCGATCTCCGCGGCGCTGTGCGCGCGCGTGCGGGAGGCGGGGATCCGGGTCCGCGAGCACGCGGTGCTCGTCGACCTCGTGGTCTCCGACGGCGCCGTGCGCGGCGCGCGGATCCTCGTGGGCGGGCGCATCGAGGAGGTCGCCGCGGACGCGGTGATCCTCGCGACGGGCGGCGCCGGGCAGCTGTTCCAGCACACGACCGCTCCCGCGGTCTGCACGGGCGACGGGATCGCCGCGGCGCTGCGCGCCGGAGCGGCCGTCGCGGATCTGGAGTTCGTGCAGTTCCATCCGACGATCCTGGCGTCGGCCGGGCCGGCGTTCCTGATCTCCGAGGCCGTGCGCGGCGAGGGCGCGATCCTCATCGACGACGAGGGCCGCCGGTTCGTCTTCGACGCGCACCCCGACGGCGAGCTCGCGCCCCGCGACGTCGTGGCCCGGGCCATCGTGCGCCGCGCCGCCGAGCAGGGCGGGCCGGTGCGCCTGGACGCCACGGCGCTCGGCGCCGACCGGCTGGCAGCGCGCTTCCCGACGATCGACCGGGTCACCCGCGAGCGCGGCTTCGACTGGGCGCACGAGCCGATCCCGGTGACCCCGGCTGCGCACTACCTCATGGGCGGCGTCGTCACCGACACCGCAGGGCGCACCACCCTGCCAGGCCTGTTCGCCGTAGGTGAGTGCGCTCGCACCGGTGTGCACGGCGCGAACCGCCTGGCGTCGAACTCGCTGCTCGAGGGCGCCGTGTTCGGTGCCAGGGCCGCCGCAGCGCTCGGGAAGCCCTGGCCGACGCCGGCTGCCGGGATCCTGAACGCGCTCGCCGAGCCTCACCCGGTCTCTGAGCCTCACCCGGCCCCTGAGTTCGTGCACTCGGCCCCTGAGCTCGTGCACTCGGCCCCTGAGCTCGTCGAAGGGGCGCCGCGCCCCGGCGACACGCGCAGCGACCGGGAGACCCCGGATCCCTTCTCCCGTGCAGCGCTCCAGGCCCTGATGTGGGACCACGTCGGCCCCCTGCGCACCGCCGAGGGGCTCAGCGAGGCCCTCGGCACGATCCGCGGCTGGCGCGCCTCCGCCGCACCGACGAGGACCGGCGTGGAAGACCGCAACCTGCTCCTCGTCGCCGAGGCGATGACCGCGGCCGCCCTCGCTCGACCGGTGTCGGTCGGCGCCCACCACCTCGAACCCTCCCCCGCCCTGATCGGAGCCCGATGATCACCCCCGCCGTCCTGAACCGCGTCGTCGGCGCCGCCCTCGAAGAGGACGCCCCCTGGGGCGACCTCACCAGCACCGCGCTGCTGCCCGCCGACGCCACGGCGACCGCCGACCTGGTCGCGCGAGAGCCGGGCGTGCTGGCCGGCGGCGACGTGTTCGCCACGGCCTTCCGTCTCACGGATCCCGCGACGGTCGTCGATCTGCACTTCGCCGACGGCGACGCCTTCGAGGCCGGCGACGTGCTCGCGACCGTCACCGGATCCGCGCGGAGCGTGCTCACCGCCGAGCGGGTGGCGCTCAACTTCACCCAGCGCCTCAGCGGCATCGCGACGCTCACCGCCGCGTACGTCGCCGCGGTCGACGGCGCGGGGCCGGACGGGAAGCAGGTGCGCATCGCCGACACCCGCAAGACCACGCCGGGGCTGCGCGCGTTCGAACGGCACGCCGTGGTCGCCGGCGGCGGGCGCAACCACCGCTTCTCGCTCTCGGACGCCGTGATGGCCAAGGACAACCACCTCGCCGTCCTGACGCGCGGGGGCCGCGACGTCGCGACGGCGCTCCGTGAGGCCATCGCGACGCTCCCGCACACCACGCACGTCGTCGTGGAGGTCGACCGGCTCGACCAGATCCCCGCGGTCCTGGAGGGCGGGGCCGACACGGTGCTCCTGGACAACTTCTCCCTGGACGACCTGCGCGCCGGCGTCGCCCTCATCGACGGCCGCGCCACCGCGGAGGCGTCAGGCGGCGTGAACCTCGACACCGTGCGCGCGATCGCCGGCACCGGGGTCGACGTCATCTCGGTGGGCGCGCTCACGCATTCCGCGCGTGCTCTCGACCTCGGGCTCGACGTCCGGATCGACGGGCCATGACCGCTCCCCTGTATCTCGACCACGCGGCGACCTCGCCCGTGCGCGGCGAGGTGCTCGAGGCGATGGCGCCGTACCTCACCCGGGACTTCGGCAACCCGTCCAGCCACCATACCGTCGGCGAGTCCGCGGCCGCCGCGCTGGAGGATGCCCGCGCCCGCGTCGCGCGCCTGATCGGCATGCGCACGGGGGACATCGTCTTCACCGCCGGCGGCACCGAGGCGAACAACCTCGCGGTGAAGGGGATCGTGCTCGCCGCGCTCGCCGGGAAGGTGCGGCCGGACGCCGCGAGCGGCGCGACCGGCGCGACCGGAGGCGCGCGGCCGCCCGAGACCGACCACGCGCCGACGCACGTCATCACGACGCCGATCGAGCACGAGTCGATCCTGGAGTCGGTGCACTACCTCGAGCGCTTCCACGGCGTCGCCACGACGTTCGTCGCCGTGGACGGCGCCGGGCGGGTGGATCCCGCGGCCGTCGCCGCCGCGATCCGCCCCGGAACAGCCCTGATCTCGGTCGGGCACGCCAACAACGAGATCGGCACGATCCAGGACGTCGCGGGGATCGTCGCCGCGGCGGCGCCGACGCGCGTGCCCGTGCACGTCGACGCCGTGCAGTCCGCGGGGTGGCTCCCGCTGGCCGGCATCGGGGCCGACGCGATCACGATCGCCGGGCACAAGCTCGGCGCGCCCAAGGGCATCGGCGTCCTCGGCGTGCGCGGCCGGGTGCCGCTCGAGCCCCTCGTGCACGGCGGCGGGCAGGAGCGCGGCCGGCGCTCGGGCACCGAGAACGTCGCGGGCGCCGTGGCGCTGGCCACCGCGCTCGAGCTCGCCGAGGCGGAGCGCGCGGAGGCCGCCGCCCGGGTCGGCGCCGAGTCCGCGCGGTTCATCGCGGGGGTGCTGGCCGCGGTGCCTTCCGCACGGCTCACCGGCGATCCCGTGCGACGGCTGCCGGGCACCGCGAGCTTCGTGTTCCCCGAGGTCTCCGGCGAGTCCGTGCTGCTGGAGCTGGAGCGCCGCGGGGTCGTCTCCTCCAGCGGATCGGCGTGCGCGGCCGGCAGCGACGAGCCCTCGCATGTGCTGCTGGCGTGCGGCCTCCCGCCCGCGGTCGCCCAGACCTCGGTCCGGTTCACGCTCGGTCGCGCGGGCCTTCCCGGCGACGCTCCGGAGCGGCTGGCGGCTCTCGTCGCCGACGCCGTGTCGGCGGTGCGCGCGTAGCGGGAGCGCTTTGCGCGCGGTCGGAAATCGGCGGAGGGATCGCGTGTCGCGACAGGATCCGTCCGGATCCACCCCCGACCCGCCCACATCCCTCCGGGCTTTCCGACCCGGACCCCGCCCTCGTACCCGTGCTCCGCTCCTAGACTGGCGAGGTGCCCGCCCCGCTCGTGACCGTGATCGTGCCCGGTCGCGACATCGCCGCCTTCGCGCCGGCCGCGCTCGACTCGCTGCGCGCGCAGACGCTGCCCTCCTGGCGCGCGATCCTCGTCGACGACGGATCCGTCGATGACACCGGGCGGATCTTCGACGCCGCGGCGAGCGCCGATGCGCGCTTCACGGTCCTGCGCCACACCGAGGCACGCGGTCTCGGCGGTGCCCGCAACGCCGCGCTCGACCTCGTCGACACCGAATACCTCGGCTTCCTCGACGGCGACGACGAGCTCGCCCCCACCGCCCTGGAGCGGATGACCGGAACGCTCGCGGCGACCGGCAGCGACTTCGTGGCGGGCGCCTACGTGCGCTCCCGCTGGGACGGCGAGCGCTACGTGCCCGGGCGGGTGCAGCCGTGGGTCGCGGCGGCGACGGATCCGGAGCGCCTCGGCACGACGATCTTCGCGCATCCGGCCGCCTCTGCGAACATCGTGGCCTGGTCCAAGCTCAGCCGCACCGCGTTCTGGCACGGGCTGCGCTTCCCCGAGGGCGTCGCATACGAGGACCAGATCGTGGCGCAGCGCATGTACACCACCGCGCGCGCCTTCGACGTGATCCCCGACGTGATCGTGCAATGGCGGCTCAGAGCCGACGGCTCGTCGATCACCCAGGGCAAGGACCGCCTGCCGGTGCTCCGTGACTACCTCGCAGCGCTGCGCGGCGGAATCGCCGTGCTGCACGAGGCGGGCGCGCACGCCGCGGTGACCGCTAGGCTCGAGCTCATCCTCGCGATGGACGTGCCGCCGCTCCAGGAGATCGCCGGCACCCACTCCGACCCCGCCTATCCTGCGGCGGTCCGGGCGTTCCTGGACGAACTCGAGGCACTCCCCGAGTTCGCGGACGCCCGTGTCGATCCCGCACTCGCCGCCGCACTGCGCTGGTAGCCCGGGGGCCCGCTCCCGCATGCCGGCGCGGGCGTGCGCGGCGTCTCCCAGAATCAGGACCACCATGAACGCCTACCTCTCCGAACTCTTCTCGCTCGACGGCCGCACCGCCGTCGTGACCGGCGGAAGCTCCGGCATCGGCCGCGGCATCGCGACCGCGCTCGCCCGCGCCGGAGCCGCCACCGTGATCGTGGCCCGAGGCGCCGACCGCATCGACGACACGGTGCGCGAGCTCACGGATGCCGGATGCCGCACCGCCGGCGTCGTCGGCGACCTCGGCACCCGCGACGGCATCCGCGCGGCCGCGGAGGCCGCGGCCGCGCCGTTCGGCGAACCGGACATCCTCGTGAACTCCGCCGGCATCAACATCCGGCCCGCCTTCGGCGACATCACCGAGGACGACTGGGACGCCACGATGACGGTGAACGCCCTGGCGCCGTTCCTGCTCGGCCAGCGGTACGCGCCCGGGATGGCGGAGCGCGGCTACGGGCGGCTCATCCACATCAGCTCGCAGCAGGCGCACCGCGCCTTCGTCGGCAGCGGGATCTACGGCGTCTCGAAGGGCGCGGTCGAATCGCTCATGCGCTCGGAGGCGGAGGCCTGGGGCGGCACCGGGGTCACCAGCAATACGCTCGTGCCCGGCTTCGTGCTCACCCCGCTCAACGCGCGCCTGCAGGAGGATCCGGAGCGCATCGCCGCCCTCGCGGCGCGGACGATGATCGGCCGCAACGGCCTGCCCTCCGACTTCGCCGGCGCAGCGGTGTTCCTCGCCGGCGCCGGATCCGCGTACGTCACCGGGCATTCGCTCTTCGTCGACGGCGGGATGAGCGCGCACTGAGCACTCCCCGAGTCCGGAACTCCGTCGGGGGCCGCCTGTTCGCGGTGCCCCGGCGGAGTCTCGGACCGGGACGCGGTGTTCCCGATCCCCGGCGAACCCCGCCGGACCGGTCAGGCGGAGCGGACGTCCGTGTCGATCCGCGCCGCGGCGACCTGCTGGGCGGCGAGGTCGGCGTACAGCCCGCCCTGGGCGAGCAGCTCCGCGTGGGTGCCCGATTCGACGATCCGCCCGTCCTGGACGACGTGGATGACGTCGGCGCCGATCACGGTGGACAGCCGATGCGCGATCGTGAGCGTGGTGCGGCCCTTCGCCGCCTCGTCCAGCGCCTCCTGCACGACCCGCTCCGAGACCGTGTCCAGCGCCGAGGTCGCCTCGTCCAGCAGCAGCACCGGCGGATCCTTCAGCAGCACGCGCGCGATCGCGATCCGCTGCTTCTCACCGCCGGACAGGCGATAGCCGCGCTCCCCCACGACCGTGTCGTAGCCGTTCTCGAACCCTGCGATGACGTGGTGGATGTTGGCCGCCGTGCACGCCGCGACGAGCTCCTCGTCCGTGGCGTCGGGCTTCGCGTAGAGCAGGTTCTCCCGGATGGTCGCGTGGAACAGGTACGTCTCCTGCGACACGATGCCGATCTCGTCGATGATCGACTCCTGGGTGAGGGTGCGCACGTCGGCGCCGTCGAACAGCACCTGACCCCCGGTCGCCTCGTACAGGCGCGGCGCGAGGTACAGGATCGTCGTCTTGCCCGCGCCGGACGGCCCCACGAAGGCGACGTGCTGCCCCGGCTCCGCCGTGAACGAGATCCCCTGCAGCGTGTCGCGCGCCGCCGGAGACGCATCGGGGTAGCGGAAGCGCACGTCGCGGAACTCGAGCTGGCCGCGCGGGCCGGGAGCCGCGGTCGCCGGCAGGGCGTCGGGCGCATCCTGGATCTGGGGCACGAGGTCGAGGTACTCGAAGATGCGGGCGAACAGGGCGCGAGAGGTCTGCACCTCGAGCGCGACGCGCATGAGCCCGATGAGCGGCATGAGCAGGCGCGCCTGCACGGTCGTGAAGGCGACGATGGCGCCCGCGGTGATGGATCCGGTGCCGCCCGCGACGAGGAATCCTGCCACCAAGTAGATGATGGCCGGCACGCTGGACATCAGCACCGACACGACGGCGAAGAAGCCTTGACCGCTCATCGCCTGTCGCACCTGCAGCCGGATCTGCGTGCGGTTCTGCGCCTGATAGCGGGCCGACTCGGAGCGCTGGCGGTTGAACGACTTGGAGAGCAGGATCCCCGAGACGCTCAGAGTCTCCTGCGTGATCGCCGTCAGCTCCGACAGCGACTCCTGGGTCTGGCCGGCGATGCGCGCGCGCACCTGCCCGACGCGGCGCTGCACGAGCACCAGGATCGGCATGACGCACACGGCGATGATGGTCAGCCGCCAGTCCAGCAGGATCATCGCGACGAGCGATGCGATCACCGTCACGGTGTTGCCCAGGATGCTCGTCACGGTGCTGGTGAGCACGCCGGAGACGCCGCCGACGTCGTTCTGCAGCCGGGACTGGATGACGCCCGTCTTGGTGCGGGTGAAGAAGCCCAGCTCCATGGCCTGCAGGTGCTCGAACAGGCGCACCCGGAGATCCCCGGTGACGCTGTTGCCGACCGTGGAGGTCAGCCAGGTCTGCACCACGCCGAGCCCCGAGGACAGCAGGTAGAGCCCGATCATCGCGACCACGAGCAGGACGAGCAGATCCAGTCGCGGCGCGCTCGCGCCATACGGGAACAGCGCGTCGTCGAACACGCGCTGCACGAGCAGGGGCGGGATGACGCCCAGAGCGGCGCCGAGGATCACGAGCAGGCCGGTGACCAGGATCCGCCCCTGATAGGGACGGAACAGGGCGACGACGCGGCGCCCGAGGTCGGGGATGCGCGGGGCCTCCGCGTTCTGCCGGCGCTGCGCCTCCTCGTCGACCGGTCGTGCACCGCGCATGCCGCCCATCCTCACCATCATGCTCATGAGCTCACCCCTGCCCGCCGCGGGTCGCCTGCACCCTCGGCACCTCGCAAGCGTATGTCCCCGCAGCGATGCCCTGGCTGTGGCGACCGTCCCGTCCGCTCACGGCGCAACGCGCCGAGGTCGTGTCTCGCGCTGCCGAGAGCAGCGCCGAGCGCCCGCCGGGAATGGAATGTCCGACCCTGTGGTTACGCTGAGAGTCGCCGGCGTCGCCGCCGCACCACATCCCCCCTTTTCGCCCCCGCAGAGCCGGAGGAACACATGTCCGCCATCGAAACCGGATCCGTGCCGACCAGCGCCGGGTCCTCCCTCATCCCCCGCCGAGACATGGCGGTCATCTGGGTGCTGCTCGCCGCGGCGTTCGTCGCCATCCTCAACGAGACGACGATGAGCATGGCGATCCCGCACCTCATCGACGACCTGCACATCACGCCGCTCGACGCGCAGTGGGTGACGAGCGCGTTCATGCTCACCATGGCCGTCGTGATCCCCACCACGGGCTTCCTGCTGCGGCGGTTCAGCACGCGGCAGATGTTCCTCGGCGCACTCGTGCTGTTCTCCGCGGGAACGCTCCTCGCGGCGGTGGCGATCGGGTTCCCGATGCTGCTGCTGGCCCGCGTGGTGCAGGCCTCGGGCACGGCGATCATGATGCCGCTGCTCATGACCACGCTGATGAACCTGGTGCCCGCGCAGAGCCGCGGCCGGATGATGGGTCGCGTCAGCACCGTCATCTCCCTCGCGCCCGCGATCGGGCCGACGCTCTCCGGCTTCCTGCTCGACCACTTCAGCTGGCGTGCGATCTTCGTGGTCGTGCTGCCCATCGCCCTCGTCGCGATGTTCATCGGGTGGCGCTGGCTGACGAACGTGGGCGAGCGCACCGACGCCCCTCTCGATGTGTTCTCCGTCGTGCTGAGCGCGTTCGGCTTCGGCGGGCTCGTGTTCGGCCTCAGCCAGGTCGGCGCGCTCGCGGGCGGCGGCGGGTCGCCGGCGCCGCTGGTGATCTCGCTCGTCGTCGGCGTGCTGGGGCTGGTGGCGTTCCTGTGGCGTCAGGTGGTGCTGCAGCGCAAGGACGATGCACTGCTCGACCTCCGCGTCTTCGCCTCGCGCGACTTCACCCTCTCGATGCTGCAGATGTTCCTGCTGTCGCTCGCGTTCTTCGGCACGATCACGGTGATCCCGCTGTTCCTGCAGAAGGCGCTGGGACTGGAGAGCACCGAGGCCGGGCTCGTGGTGCTGCCGGGCGCCCTCGCGATGGGTCTGCTGGGTCCGGTCATCGGTCGCATCTACGACGCCCGCGGCACCAAGATCCTGCTCATCCCCGGATCGATCCTCGCGGCCGCGACGCTGTGGTTCTACACGACGCTCACTCCCACGACGCCGGTCTGGATCGTGCTGATCGCGCAGACCCTGCTGTCGGTGGGGCTGGCGCTGTCGTTCACGCCGCTGTTCACGGCCTCTCTGGCCTCGCTGTCGCCGAAGTTCTACTCCTACGGCAGCGCGGTCATCGGTACCGTGCAGCAGGTGGCGGGCGCGGCGGGCATCGCCGTGATGATGGCCGTCTTCACCCTCATCGTGAACGGACAGGGCGGCACCACGGTGCCGACGGCGGTCGCCGCCGGCTCGCGGGCGACGTTCATCATCGGCGCGGTCATCGCGACCGTGACCATCGTCGGCGCGTTCATCATCCGCAAGCCGGAGGACCAGCCGCACGGCGAGTTCGCTCCCGAGGAGAGCGCCGCGCCCGCCGCGCACTGACCGCAGGCACTCCCCGGCGCGGGATCAATCCTTCGCGCCGGGGAGGCGGCAGGCGCCGTCGACGCAGAGGCCGACGTCGAGCGCGTCGAGGCCGGGAAGCAGGGTCAGGCTCGGAGCATTCCCCGGCCCCGGACGCTCTGCGTCCGCGGGGCCCTGCTGCTCGGATCCGGCTGCGGTGGTCATCCTTCGATGGTACGCCTGCCTGCGCGGACCGGCGCCGCCCGGGCCGCCTGAGCCGACGGACCGCGCCCAGGTGGGAAGAACCTCCGAATCCGGCCGAAACGCCGCAGCGCGGTTGAGAGCTCGGCCCGGACGAGGAATCGTGGCCCGGACATGCCGTGACCGCGGTATGACCGAAACCGGAAGGAGTGCCTCGTGCTCACCTTGACCGACAACGCCACCGCGCTGGTCACCACGCTCGTCCGTCGTCGCACCGACACGGAGGGCGCGGGCCTGCGCATCCACACGGCCGACGCACCGGCGCAGACGGGCGAGCCCCGTCTGGCCGCCGACGTGGTCGTCGCGCCGGAGCCGGATGATCAGATCCTGGATCTGCCCGGCGCCCCGGTCTTCCTGGAAGGGGAGGCCGCCATCGTCCTGGACGACAAGGTCCTGGATGCGAACGTGAACGAGGAGGGCGCCGTGTCGTTCTCCCTTCTGCCGCAGGCCGTCTGACGGTCCTGCGCCCGGGCTCGGGTGGTCGGCTCCTCGCCGTCCGCCCGAGCCTTTCTTCATGCCAGGGCCGTGCTCATCCGAGCAGGTGCGGCGATCACGTGGCGCGGTCCCGCCGGCGCGTCACTCCAGCGCGGTCACCCCAGTCCGGTGACGAGGTTGATGATCGTGCCGAGGATCAGCGCACCGAACACGTAGGCGATCGTGGTCTGCGCGATGACCAGCCGTCGGATCGCATTGCGGGTGACGTTCGTGTCGGCGACCTGATACGTCATCCCGAGCCCGACCGAGAAGTACACGAAGTCGGTGTACTGCGGATCCTCGGACTGGTTGAACATGATCCCGCGGGATCCGTCGTAGTAGAGCTTCGCGTACCGCAGCATGTAGTCGGTCTGGATGAGCGCCCAGGAGGCTGCGACACTCAGCACCGCGATCCCGGCGAGCGCGAACTGCGTCCACCCCGCCGCGTGCCGTGCCTCGAGCACCACCACCAGGACCGCGGCGATGCTCACGAAGCTGCCGGTGACGGCGATCAGTCGCGCGATCCGACGCCCCGGGTCCTCCTCGGTGGCGTGCGCGCGGGTCTGCTCTGCGTCCATGCGCCAGGTGACGAGCAGGATCCACACCGTGCTGACGAGCGCCAGCGCGCCCCACGCCGCGAGCAGCCCGGCCGCGAGGCCCAGAAGCGGCGTGACGATGAACCCCACGACGATGCCGACCAGGACCGCGACGGGCGTGCGCACGCGCCACCCATGGCTCAGAGGAAGCGAACTCACTTCGGCATGCTATCCCGGGCGTCGCCTCAGGGCCGGGGAGGGCTCGGACTGGCAGTGAGGGCAGAGCTGCGCCGAGGCGCCTCCGAACACGCGGTCCACGATCGTGGTGCCGCACACCGGGCAGGCCTCTCCGCCGCGGCCGTGCACGGCCATCGCCGCCACCTTGGCCTGCTTCAGCCGATCCGGCGGCAGGCCCCGCCGATCCGCCGCGGCGCCGCGCAGCACGTCGACCGTCGCCTCGAACAGCCGCTGGCGCTCGTCGCCGTCGAGCACCGCCGCGTGCCGGGTGGGCGCGATCCGAGCGCGATGCAGGATCTCGTCGGAGTACGCGTTCCCGATGCCCGCGAGCGACGTCTGTTCCTGGAGCAGCGCCTTGATCTGCTTGCGCCGCGTGCCCAGCGCACGTTCGAACTCGTCCTGGCTGAAGTCTTCGTCCAGCGGATCCGGCCCCAGCCCGGCGATACCGGAGAGGTCGGCGGGAGCGTCGACGACGGACGTGGTGACGGCGAGGAAGTCCCCCGTGTCGACGATCTGCATCGCCGCGCCGTCGTCCAGCCCGATCCGCGCGACCTCCGGCACGGCTTCGTCACCGGGCGGTTCATCGGGCGCATGCCACCGGATCCACCCGTTGCGCCCGAACCCGAGCATCAGCCAGCCCGCCGTGGTGTCGAATCCGACGTGCTTGCCGAACCGCTGCAGGCCGTCGATGCGCGCACCGACGAGCGAACCCGGCGGCCGGCCCCGCGTCTTCACGATGCGGAACTCCGCGACGTCGATCTCGGCGATCTCACGGCCGACCACCCGCTCATCGAGGAACTCGACGAGCGCCTGCACCTCCGGCGACTCAGGCATGAGCCCATCCTCGCACCGGGTGCGGACATCCGCTCAGCGGGTTCGGACCAGTGCGACCTCGTCGTGGCGTGCGACGGCGAACTCCTGCCCCGGGTAGCGGAGCCCGGCGAAATACATGTTCGTGTGCGCGACGATCTGCGCGCCGGAGATCGTCACGCCGTCCGCCGTGGCGTCCACGGTCGTGTGCGCGTCTCGCACGAGCGTCACGTCGTACCCCTCCGCCGCCGCGCGCTGCGTGGTGGTGCGGACGCAGAAGTCGGACTGCGCCCCGGCGACGACCAGCCGCGTCGCACCGAGGTCGTCGAGCACCGTGCGCAGGTCCGTCTCGGCGAACGCGTCGCGGTAGCTCTTGCGGACGAGAGGCTCGCCCTCGGCGCGCTCGAGCGGCGCGGCGAGCTCCCAGTCCGCGGTGCCCACGCCGACCGGGTCGTGGTGCACCCAGACCACGGGAACGCCTTCGCGGCGGGCCCGCCGCACGAGCGCGTCGGTCCGCGACAGCACGCCCTCCTCGTCGAAGCATCCGGGCAGCACGCCCGCCTGCATGTCGATCACGAGAACGACAGTGCCCGCGTCCGGCTGTGCGGCCTCCACGCGCATCAGTCCCAGGCCAGGTAGTCCTCGATGGCGAACGCGGTGTCGACCGGGTCGCTCACCGGGAACAGGTGGCCGCCGCCTTCGATGGTCACGACACTGGTCCGCTCCGGAGCGGCCTTGCGCAGCTTCTCGCCGTTCGCCGGCGGCATCACGTCGTCCTCGGATCCCTGGATGATGAGGACCGGCACCGACGGGGCGAGCGGAACGTCGACGTCCTCGACGCCGAGCAGCAGCACGCCGAGAGCGCGGTCCGTGCGCTTCGCCGACAGGACGCGCGCGACCGTGCCGCCGACGCCGTGGCCGCCGATCCAGGTCGCCCCGATCCCGACGTGGTCCATGACGTCGCTCGCGTCCTGCACGCGCTCCTCGAGGGTCGCCTCGTCATCGGCGCGGCTTCCGATCCGCAGCACGCGGATCCCCTCGCCGGCGAGGATGTGCGCGACCGAGCCGAGCGCGCCGCCCTCCAGCCCGCGTCCGGGGATCAGCACCAGAACCGGACCGTCGCCCTCGGACATCTCGTCGACATAGGGGATCGCGCGGCCATCGGGTTCGAAGATGCTGTGGTTCTCGGTAGTCACCGAGCCATCGTATCGAGTGTCACCAGAGCCTTCACCGCTCGCGCCGTCCCGTCTACGGCAGACAGGTGCTCACCCTCCGGGTATCGTGGCGACCATGCTGATCGTGGGATCCGTCGTCATCCGCGTCGATGATCTCGAGCGGCAGAAGGCGTTCTGGACGGCCGCGCTGGACTACGTGGTCCGCGAGCCGCACGACGACGACTTCGTGGTGCTGCAGTCGCGCGACGGGCGCGGGCCGAACCTGTCCCTGGACACGATGCCGAGCGAGCGGATCCTTCCGCCGCGCATCCATCTCGACCTCTACGCCGAAGATCAGGCCGCGGAGGTCGCCCGGCTCTCCGGCCTCGGCGCCCGCGAAGTGCACTGGTCCGGCAGGCCGGCGGATGCGGATTACGTGATCATGGAGGATCCGGAGGGCAACCGCTTCTGCGTCATCGATGCCGGCGAGCGGGCTCAGCCGACGTGATCGTCCGCGTCGGGCTCGGCGCGCAGCAGATCGGCGATCTCCTCCTCCGGTCGCGGAGCGACGTTCTCGTCCGCCTCGAGCTCGGGGATGCTCGGCTCCCCCGGCCCTGGAACATGTGCGGGTACGGACCGCTCATCGGTGTCGGTCATGGGCGCGCCTCCTCGGGAAGACACAGCCAGAGTACGCCTGCGCGCAGCGCGCCGGCACGCGGGTCAGTCGAGCGGACGCTTCAGGCCTACGTGCGCCGTCCGATAGCCGAGCCCGGTGTAGAAGGCGCGCGCCCGGTCCCGGGCCTCGTCGGTGGTCACCTGGGCGAGCGTCGCCCCACGGGACCGCCCGAAGTCGTGCGCCCACTCCAGAATCGCCGTGCCGAGTCCCCGCGAACGCTCGGCGGGCGCGACGCGCAGACCCTCGATCTGCAGCCGCGTGGATCCTCCGCGCGAGAGCCCGGGGATCACGGTCAGCTGCACGGTGGCCACGATGCGACCGGCGTCGTCGCGCACCACCCCGAGGAAGTTCGAGCGGTCGCGCATGACCGCGTTGTACGCGGACTCGTACCGGCCGAGCTCGGCGTCTTCGCGCTCCGCGCCGAAGGGGTCGTCGGCCAGCAACGCGGCGATCGCCTCGATGTCCGCCCTCTCCGCCCGCTCCATCCGGTACGTGCGGCCCGCCACGTGCAGGAGGCCCCTCACCGACGTCTTCGCCTCCGCCTGCAGCCGAGCCACGAGCAGGTCGAGCCACCGGCCGACATTGGCCCGCGCCTCTGCCGTGTCCGGATACCGGCACCGCAGGTGCAGACCGGACTCGTCGAGGATGAACCAGAGCATGACGCCGTCGGTGTCGATCGCCGCCCCGACGTATTGCGCGTCGAGTCCGACGGAGTCGATGCGCACCGGGAGCCGGCGCAGATCGAGCCAGGAGATCGCGAACATCCCCGGCGCGACCGGCATCCCGCCCCAGGGGGCGAGCACGTCGGCCAGCGGCCAGGACCCGAGCTGCACGGCCTCCTTGACGGCAGCGGCCGCTTCACGCGGCTCGGCGACCGCCGACTCCAGCACGGAGTTGGTGATGAACCAGCCCACGGAGTCGTGCCAGGTGTCCTCGTAGCGGCTGTGCACGGGGAAGATCGCCCGCAAGGGGGTGCCCGCGAGTTCTCGCGTGACCGCCGTCATGGCGACGACGGCCAGGGCCAGCGTCGAGACGCCGCTCTCCCGTGCCTGCGCCGCGAACGCCGCGCTGTCGTCGGGGTCCAGCACATCGCGCACCTCGACCCTCTCGCGATGCGCCTCGGGTGCGCCGAGCGGCAGCGGGAACCGCGGCATCGCCCCGCCGCTGTCGCGGATGATGTCGGCCCATCGTCGCCGCACCTCATCCGGCGCCGGATCGCGTTCGAGCAGCGAGCGGGTGTGGTCCACGAACGCGGCGACCGGCGCCGCCCAGGGATCCCGGCCGTCGCGCGCCGCGTCCAGCGCTGACAGGAGATCGCGGGCGATGACGAGCATCGACCACATGTCGACATGGGCATGATCGGATCCGATCACGACCGTGACGCCCGTCGCGTTCTCGAGGACGCACAGCCGATAGGACGGCCTGCGGTAGGGAGAACACGCCTCATCGAGCACGTCGCGTACGGCGTCGTTCACCGCCTGCCCGGGCAGGATCTCGTGCTCGACCCAGGATCCGGGACCGATCGCGATCTCATGCAGCCGGGGTCGACCTTCCTCGCCGGGAGCGAACGCGGTGCGCAGGGTGCCGTGACGTGCGATGACCGCCAGCCATGCGTCCGCGAGTTCATCCTTCGTCGCGCGATGCGGCAGCCGGAACGAGATCGCCATCCACGATCCCGGTCTGTCTCCGAGGCCGACGTGGATCCCCTGGTCGAAGGAGACCGGCAGGCGCGCGCCGAGCTCGGCGGCGCTGACGTCGTACTCCCAGAGCCGGCCGAACGGGAGGCGCAACTGCGTGACGTGGGTCAGACGCATGGGAGTACCCTAGCGTCCCGCTAGCCTGGCATCAGCGTCGGCTCTGCGGATCCGATAGGGACACCCGGTAGCGGAAGGAACGCGATGCCCACCTTCGAAGTCACCGGCGCCGAGCTCGCCGTCGCGCTCAGCGACGAAGGCGGACATCCCGTCGTGCAGCTGCACGGCCTGACCTCGAGCAGGGCCAGGGATCGCGTGCTGAATCTCGACCTCGGCCGAGGGCTGAGCGGAACGCGGCTGCTGCGGTACGACGCCCGCGGGCACGGCAGGTCGACCGGTCGCAAGGTCGCGGAGGACTACACCTGGCCCAACCTTGCCGACGACCTGCTGCGGCTGCTCGATCACTGGTTCCCCGGGGAACAGGTGCACGGCGTCGGGCCCTCCATGGGCGCGGCGACGCTGCTGCATGCCGCAGCCCGCGAACCCGGCCGCTTCGCCGGCCTCACGCTCATGGTGCCGCCCACGGCGTGGGAGACCCGCGCCGCGCAGGCGCAGAACTACCGGAACGACGCAGCCCTGGTCGAGTCCGAGGGCGTCGACGCCCTGGTCGCCGCGCACCGCGGCGGGACGACTCCGCCCGCCACCGCGGGAGCCCCCGAGACCGTGCCCGACGTGGCCGACGCGCTGCTTCCGTCGCTGCTGCGCGGCGCCGCGATGAGCGACCTTCCCGCCCACGACGCCATCGCCCGGATCGACGTGCCGACCACGATCCTGGCGTGGATCGAGGATCCGGGACACCCGCTCGCGACGGCGCAGACGCTGGCGTCCCTGCTCCCCCGTGCCACCCTTTCGGTGGCGAGTGACCCCGTCGACGTGGACACCTGGCCGCAGGTGCTGAAGCACGACGTGGCCCGACACGGCTGAGCCCTTACCGGATCCTTCCCACCCAGTCCTCGATCAGCGCGCGCAGCAGATCGGGCTTCTCGTGTGGCAGCGCGTGCCCGGTGTCGTCGAGCACGGCCGCCGTGGCGCGGAACCAGCGATCCGCGAGGTCCAGAGCGGCCGCAGATCCGACCGTCGCGTCGAGCCGGCCCGCCACGAGCAGCGCCGGCGCGTCGAATGGCGCCCCCGGCGCGAGCTCCCAGCGTGAGCCGATCCGCTCCATGGCGGCCTCGTCCGCGAGCTCCGCACCCGGGACGACGAACTCCTCGTACCGCTTGAGCATCTCGGGCGTCTGCACCACGAAGTACTCCCGGAACGTCTCGTCGCCCAGGTTCCCCGGCCCTGCGACCACCCGGTGCGCCGGCACGTCTCGGATACCGGGCAGAAGCGGGCAGATCAGCGCGAGCCCGGCCACGCGCGCCGGTTGTCGCGCGGCCATCCCGAGGGCGAAATGCGCGCCGGCCGAATGAGCCGCCACGAGGTACGGCACGTCGCCGGCGACCCGCTCGGCGAATTCGAGCAGCACCCCGACGACGTCGTCGGCGCTGTCGATGCCTTCGGCCGCGGTACGCCCCATCCCCGGCAGGTCGGGGTAGATCCGCCGGATGCCCTCCATCCCCGCGAACGCCGGTTCGAAGCACGCTTCCGCCTCGCGGTGGTCGACCCCGGCTCCGTGCAGGATCAGCGCAGGGCGACCGCTCCCGTGCTCGACGAAATGCACGATGGTAGGGCCCGCGCGCATGTCCACGACTCCACGGTAGGCCGTCGGCCCCGGTCAGGCCATGGCACACTGGGGCGGGTGCAGGTGAGGAATGCGCTGCGCGCCGGGGTGGGCGCCCGGGCCGCCGCCGCGATGCGCGCTCTGAACGCCCGGCACTCGTGGAGCCACAACGACGCGTTCCATTCCTGGATCATCGCGCGACTGCCGGCGAGGCGCGACGAGGCACTCGACGTGGGGTGCGGTCGCGGCGAGCTCCTCGCCCGGTTGGCTCAGCACTTCGACCACGTCCACGGCATCGACATCGACGCCCGCATGCGAGAGGCGAGCGCCGCTCGGTGCGCGGGCCTTCCGAACGTCACCGTGGACGCCACCCCGCTGGAGCGGGTGTCCGAGGGCAAGGACGTGGTCACGATGATCGCCGTGCTGCATCACCTCGACCTCACGCCGGCACTCCGCCAGGTCCGCGCGATCCTGAAGCCCGGCGGGCGCTTCCTGTGCGTCGGCCTGGCCCGGCCCGACTCCGCCGCGGACCAGTTGTGGGACGTGGCCTCCATGCTCACGAACCCGGTCATCGGTTTCGTGATGCACCCCTGGGTGGCGCAACCAGCCGACGCGGCCCCGCCCTTCCCCGTCAAGGATCCGGAGTACACGTTCGCCCAGATCCGGGACGCGGTGCGGCAGATCATGCCCGGCGCGGTGATCCGCCGGCAGCTGGGCTTCCGCCACACGATCGAGTGGACGAAGCCCGCGGCCGCCTGAGGGTGATCGCACGTGGAAAGGGAACGCACGGTTGCCGGCGCCAGAGCGCATCGTGTGGTTCCGGATCCGAGAAGTCGGCCACGTTCTCCGGCACCATCGATCGCGTCCTGTTCGGTCGATGAAGACGCGCGAAACCTCTCGGCAACAGCTTCCCCACCCGGCGCAAAGGCTGGGCTGGGAGTCTGACCGGCATGAAATGGCGCCGCAGCCGCGGCGTCAGCCGCGGATACAACGACACACCCTGGCTCCTGCGGGAGTACTACGGTGCCCCGGTCTGGGGAATGATCGTGTCCGCCCTGGTCCTGGGCGGTGTGACGGTCCTCGCGATGTTCCACCGTTGATGCCTGCAGCGCCGCGCCGACCGTCCCTCCCGCAGGCGTGGCATGAGTTGTGCTCGGTTGCGCCCGACCCGACTCCGGACCACGAACTGCGTGGATTGCCGATCAACCCCAGCCCGGTGGCACGCTGACGATCTCCGTGTTCACCGTGGCGTCGGCCCGGTTGTCCGTGCTGACGGCATCGGTCACCTGCGACAGCACCGCGAAGGACAGCGATCCGAGAGGGCTGGAGCTTCCGGGGTACCACAGGTCCGGTGACCAGGGGGCGTCGAATCCGTAGGCCAGGGGAAGCTCGATGACATCACCGGGCAGGATCGTCTCCTGCCACGCGTGGTAGTACGACGATTCTTCGGGGTAGAGGAGCTTGAGCAGAGAGCTCCGGACGATCCCGTTGACCTTGACGTTGGCCGTGTCGACGTGTGTCTGCGGCCATCCGTCCGGCGACGTGCCCGTCCGTGCCGCGCCGGATCCGCCCCACAGTGTGAGGAGGTACGGCGCATCCTTCTGCGCTGCCGGCACGAACGGATCAGGCCCGGTGTACGTCACCACGGCGCGCCTCGGAAGAGTGCCGTCGCTCGTGACCCCGAACCCACTCCACGACGTCGGCACGACCACGCTGAAGTCCTCGAACACGACCGTGAAGTTGAACTCAGGCGTGGGTGGACCACTCGTAACCGCCAGCGGGAGAGCAACCGCCTTCTGCACGACAGGCGTGCTCCACGCAAGCGCAGCCGCGACCGGTGTCGCCGCGACGCCGACCAGAACTGCACGACGCCCTACCTGACGCCCCCCGGTGTCCGACATGCCCACACCCTAGCGGTCGACGCTCCCGGCCCTCAAAGGAAGAACCGCTCTAGGAGGTCCCCTCTCCTTGGAGCTCCTTGGAGGCAAGAGCCGCGAGAGGAGATACGGCGGGGTGGAACTGTTGCCTACAAGCAGCACCACGATCTTCCGTCTCGCTCTGGAACTCGGCGCTCACCGGCCTCGAACATCGTGGGGATTTGACGCGGGGAGGAAAGCCTGTCGGTCTTAGGCGGCCCGAGCGGTGGATGCCGCCGCCTCAGCGGTCGAGGTAGCTTCTGTGTTCGTCGTTGTAACGTTCGCCCGACACGCCAATCCGCGCGGCCAGCGCGTCGAGGTCTGCGACCTCGTCAGCGGAGAGGCCGACCATTGTCGCCGCACAGTTCTCCTCAATGCGCGAGAGGCGGCGCGTTCCGGGGATCGGCACGATCCACGGCTGCTGGGCGAGCAGCCAGGCCAGGGCGACCTGGCCGGGGGTGGCGCCGACGCGCTCCGCGAGCCCGGCGATGTGATCGACCAGCGCCTGATTGCGGGCGAGGTTCTCGTCCTCGAAGCGCGGAACGCGACGGCGGATGTCGTTCTCCGAGAAGGCCGTCGAGGTATCCACCGTCCCGGTGAGGAAGCCCTTGCCGAGAGGGCTGAACGGCACGAAACCGATGCCCAACTCGGCGAGGGTCGGCAGGACCTCCGACTCCGGGTCTCGCGTCCAGAGCGAGTACTCGCTCTGGACGGCGGTCACCGGGAAGACCGCGTGCGCAGCGCGGATGGTCGATGCCGACGCCTCGGAGAGCCCGAAGTGACGCACCTTCCCTTCCGCGACCAGTTCCCCAACGGTGCCTGCGACGTCCTCGATGGGCACGGCCGGGTCCACGCGATGCTGGTAGAACAGGTCGAGCGCGTCGACGCGCAGTCGACGCAGCGACGCCTCTGCGACGCGACGTATCTGCTCGGGGCGGCTGTCGAGGCCGACGCTCTTGCCGTCCCGGATGTCCCAGCCGAACTTCGTGGCGATGACGACGCGACCGCGGAACGGCTCGAGCGCCTCCCCGACCAGTTCCTCGTTCTCGTACGGCCCGTACACTTCGGCCGTGTCGAAGAAGGTGATGCCGCGGTCGACTGCGCCGCGGAGGACGGCGATCATCTCGTTCCTGTCCCCGGGGTTTGGCCCGTAGCTTTGAGACATGCCCATGGCGCCCAGACCGATTGCCGAGACTTCCAGTCCCTGTCCGAGTCGGCGTGTGTGCATTGATCCGATCCTTCCGTGTTGCGTGTGGTCAGCGTGGGCGGACCACGTTGATGTTGAAGTCGAAGGTGCCGAACGCCTGGTAGAGCTCGAAGAAGAGGCGTGAGTACATCTCGACACCCCTGGCGCCGGCGATGCCGCCCAGGTCGATGACCGAATTCTCCGGCCAGCCGAACTGTGCCAACAGGCTCCTGACGACCGCCTTGGCGTCTGCATCGTCTCCTGCGACGAAGATGCTGTGCTCGCCGGGGATCCGGCTCGGGTCGATCATGACCTCGAAGTAGACGGTGGTGAGCGATTTGACGACGCGTGCGGAGGGGAAGTCGCGCTGCACCTGCTCGCCGAGGCTGTCCGTGTTCGCCACGGTCAGGGTCGGCGGGAGCCCGGACGACAGGTCGAGCGGGAGCGTGAGGTCGAGTACGACCTTGCCCGCCAGGTTCTTCTCGCCTACGGCGTTCAGCGCGGAAAGCGCGTTGGCGCCGTTGGTGGCGTTGATGATGACGTCGCCGAAAGCACCTGCGTCGGCGAAGGTCAGGAGGCGGAGGTCGCCTGCGTCGCCGCGAGAGTGTGACTTCTCCACGTCGCGGGTTCCGACGACGACCTCGTGGCCGAGGCCGGACAGACGGGAGGCGATGGCGCGACCGACCATGCCTGTTCCGAGTACTGCGATTCTCATGTCCGCCATGTTCTGTTCGCCGGGCGGGATCTGGGAGTCCCTGACAAGACCCCCCACGCCTTGGGCGGCGAAGCTAGCGTTGTCGTATGGAGATCGAGCAGGAGGTTCGCGATTTCCTCACCAGTCGCCGAGCACGGATCACTCCGCAGCGTGCCGGGCTCAGACACGTCGGCGGATCGCGACGGGTACCCGGCCTCCGCCGAGAAGAACTGGCGATGCTCGCGGGCGTGAGTGTCGAGTACTACACACGGATGGAGCGGGGCCGGATCGGTGGCGCGTCCGACGGCGTTCTGGATGCCATCTCCCGTGTCCTGGAGCTGAGCGACGACGAGCGGGCCCACCTATACGACCTCGCCCGCAACGCGAATGGCGCCCCCCTCCGTGTGCGCGCACAGCCGAGTACTCCGATCACCGCCTCCGTGCAGCAGGTCATCGACTCGATGAGTGTTCCCGCCGTCATCATCAGCGAGCGGCTCGACCTGCTGGCAGCGAATCACCTCGGACGCATGTTGTACGCGATGGTGCTCGACTCCGCGGAGCAGCCAGCCAACTTTTCGCGGTTTGTCTTCCTCGACCCGCGGGCGGCAGGGTTCTACGTCGACCACGACGACGCGAAGGACTTCGTGGTCGCCGTGCTGCGGGCGGCCTCCGGCCGGGACCCGCTCGATCGCGCCACATCCGCGCTCGTAGGCGAGCTCTCCGCGCGGAGCGCGGATTTCCGGGGCCGGTGGGCCCGTCATGAGGTGCGGCGGCACTCGAGCGGCCGCAAGTCGATCATGCATCCGGTCGTCGGCCGGCTCGATCTCGCCTACGACGACTTCACGCTGCCCGGCGACCCGCACACGTCCATCACGACCTACACAGCGGACCCCGGGTCGCCGACGGCCGACGGCCTGGTCCTGCTGGCTTCGTGGGAGCACTCTGCGCAGTCCGCGCGTCACGAAGACGTCTCCTGACCTTCCCCGAACAGCTCCTTGGCGATGGTCATCGCCGACATAGCCTTGGGCCAGCCTGCGTAGAAGGCCAGGTGAGTGATCGCCTCGATCAACTCCTCCTGGGTGACGCCGTTCTGCACGGCGAAGGGGAGGTGGAAGCGGAGTTGGTCGACGTTGCCGCCGACGAGAAGCGCAGTCACGGTGATGAGGCTGCGGTCGCGCTTGGAGAGGCCGGGGCGCTCCCACACCTCGTCGAAGAGCACCTGGTCGGTGTAGTGCACGAGGCCGGGGGCGAAGTCGCCGAAGGCGCGCTGCCCTCCGGTCCAGCCGTCGCGGGTGTTGTCGGTCATGCGTTTCGTCCTTCGTAATCGGCGTCGGTGATGTGTTCTTTCCAGGTGGTGGTTTCCGCGGGGTCGTCAGCGGACTCCAACATGGCGATGTGCTCCATGAAGCAGCCGGGGGCCGCGGCATGCCAGTGGTCCTGGCCGGGAGGCGTGTAGAGCGTCTGCCCCGGGTGAACCTCGACGATGTTGCCGTCGCGGTCGCCGAATCGGGCGACCCCGGCGGTGACGCGGAGGTACTGCCCGCGCGCATGGCTGTGCCAGGCGGTGCGGGCGCCGGGGGCGAAGCGGACGAGCGCAACGGTCATCCTCTGGTCGCCGTCGTGCGGGGCGGCGATGGGGTCGACCCAGACGTCGCCAGCAAACTGCTCCGTCGGGTTCTTCACCGTGGATACGGCCGGTTCGATGTTCATGCGTTCTCCGTCTCCAACAGCACCTTGATGGCGCGGCGCTCGTCCATGGCCCGGTAGCCTTCCGCCGCCTCCGACAGAGGCAGGGTGAGGTCGAATACCGCACCGGCGTCGAGCTCGCCACGCGTGATCGACTCGATCAGCTCGGGGAGGAAGCGGCGAACGGGGGCGGGACCGCCGTGCAGGTGCACCCCGGAGAAGAACAGCTCCTCCCCCGGCAGCTCGACGCCGTGCGAGACTCCGACGTAGCCGACGTGTCCTCCAGGACGCGTGGCGCGGATCGCCTGCATCATCGACTCCTGGGTCCCGACGGCTTCGATGACGGAGTGGGCGCCGAGTCCGTCGGTCAGTTCTTTGATGGCTGCGACGCCGGCATCCCCGCGCTCCTCGACGATGTCGGTCGCTCCGTACCGGCGGGCGAGCGCCTGGCGGTCGGCGTGGCGGCTCATCGCGATGATCCGCTCGGCTCCGAGCTGCTTTGCTGCGAGCACTCCGAGCAGTCCCACTGCGCCGTCGCCGACGACGGCGACGGTCTTACCCGGGCCCGCCTCCGCGGCGACGGCTGCGAACCAGCCCGTGCCGAGCACGTCGGAGGCGGCGAGGAGGCTGCGCATCTGCGCCGGCGTCGGGGTGCAGGGAACGACGACGAGGGTGCCGTCGGCGAGCGGGACGCGCAGCTTCTCGGCCTGAGTGCCGAGCGCACCCATCGGGAACGCGTGCATGCAACGCGACTGGTAGCCGGCGCGGCAGATCTCGCAGGTGTTGTCGGAGGCGAAGAACGAGCCGACGACGTAGTCGCCGACCTTCACGTTCGACACCTCCTCGCCGACCTGCTCGACGACGCCGACGTACTCGTGCCCCATCGGCGTGGGCGCGGTGACGGCGTCCGTCCCGCGGTAGGGCCAGAGGTCGGAGCCGCAGATGCACGCTGCGGTGACCCGGATCACGGCGTCGGTGGGTACCTCGATGACCGGGTCGGCGCGCTCCTCGACGCGCACATCCCGGGGTGCGTACATGACTACTCCACGCATGTGAGGGGTCCTTTCGTTGCGGAGTGGGTGGTCCCGGCGGCGGTGACCCGGGCCGGACGTCGAAGCAGAAGAGCGGCGGTGACCCCAGCGGCCGCGACGGCGACCGTGGTGACCAGGCCGAGCGGGAGGATGCTGAGGGCACCCGCAACGCCGACCAGCGGCGCTGCGATGCCCCCGAAGGCGAAGCGGGCAGCGCCGAGCACGGAGGATGCGGTGCCCGCGATCTGCGGGTAGTCGGCCAGCGCCAGCGTCGTCGAGGGCGGGCTGGTGACGGCCGTCCCGGCGGCGAGGAGGAAGAGCGCGACGATGACGACGGCCAGGGGAACGGATGCGAGGCCTGCGATCAGCAGCCCGACGGCACCGAGCGCGGCGATCACGAGACCGACGATCAGGGTGCCGACCACGCTCCACTTCTCGCTGAAACGTCCCGCGAGGTAGCCGAACACCATGAAGCCGGCAGAGTTGAGTCCGAAGGCGAGTGCATAGGCTTGCGGCGAGAGGCCGTAGACGCCCTGCAGCACGTAGGTCGCACCGCTGAGGTAGGCGAACAGCGCGGCATAGACGAAGCCCTGCGCGACGACCGCGCCGACGAAGAGCCGGTCAGAGAACAACGTCCGCATATCCCGCCGGATCACGGCGAACCCTGCCGCCGTGCGCCCGCCAGGGGCGAGCGTCTCGCGGAGACCGAGAACCACCCACCCCAGGATGAGCGCACCGACCGCCGCGAGAACGAGGAACAGCCCACGCCAGTCCATGATCGCCGTGAGCGCGCCGCCGACGAGCGGGCCGACGACTGCCGCCAGGCCACCGACGACGGTGAGGCGCCCGTAGAACCGGATGAGCCTCCCGCCCTCGTACACGTCGCGACCGGCCGCCTGCGCGATGACGATGCCGACGCCTCCGGCCAGCCCCTGCACCAACCGGGCCGCGATGAGCAGCTCGACGGTCGGGCTCGCTGCGCACAACGCCGAAACCAGCACATACGCGGTCACACCGATCAGTGCGGGACCGCGGCGGCCGAATCGGTCGGACAGCGCCCCGGCGATCAGCTGCCCGGCCGCGAGACCGATCAAGCAGGCGGTCACGGTCAGTTGCGCCGTCGAGGTCGCCGCACCCAGCTCGGTCGTCAGAGCCGGGAGCGCAGGCAGGTAGAGATCCATCGAGATCGGACCGAACACGGTCAGCACGAGCAGCAGGGTCGCCAGCGGACCGCTGGCGCGCACACGGGATACGGAAGTGAGGGATGCTGTCACGTCATCCAGGACACCGCGTACGAACGGCCCGAGGGAGTCCCTGATGAGAGGTGTACTGGCAGGGCATCCCTCATGGACCGGGCCCGGCCTAGCCTATGAGGCATGGACAACCGAGCCGACGTCCGCGAGTTCCTCATGTCACGGCGTGCCAAGCTGACCCCGGAGATGGCGGGCTTGCCCGCGGGCACGGGCCGCCGGGTGGCCGGGCTGCGCCGCTCTGAGGTTGCCATGCTCGCCGACGTCAGCGTCGAGTACTACGCCAAGCTCGAGCGCGGGGCGATCGCCGGAGTCTCCGCCGGTGTCCTGGAGGCGGTTGCCCGGGCGCTGCAGCTCGACGATACCGAGCGCGCGCACCTCTTCGACCTCGCCAGGGCCGCCGATGGCATCCCTGCCTCCGGTCGGCCGCGACGCCGCGCAACCCGCAGCCACGCCGCCCGGCCGAGCCTGCACTGGGCGCTGGAGGCGTTCACCGAGGGCGTCGCCGTCGTCCGCAATGCCCACTCGGACGTGATCGCGCTCAACGCGCTGGGCCGCGCCTTCTATTCACCGCTGATCGGAGACGGCGGCCGCACGCCGAACTTCGCGCGCTTCCAGTTCCTCGACCCGGCCTCACGCGACTTCTACCCCGACTGGGACCTCTTCGCCGACATGTGCGTGGCCATGATGCGCACCGAAGCCGGACGCGACCCCCACAACCGGGCGCTGCAGGACCTCGTCGGCGAGCTGTCCACGCAGAGCGACACCTTCCGGCGGCTGTGGGGCGCCCACGACGTACGAACCCACGGCGCAGGGACCAAGCGATTCCAACATCCCGTCGTCGGCGAGTTGACGCTCGCGTACGAAGAGTTCGCGATCACCGCCGAACCCGGTCACGTCATGCTCGTCTACACCGCGGAGCCCGGCTCGCCATCGGCAGAACGGCTGCGGCTGCTCGCATCCTGGGCCGCCGACCGGCCCGCCCCACGTCAGACCATCACGGAGGACTCATGACCGCCTGGAGCACCGACGAACTGCACGCCATCGCGACCACGGACGACTTCCACATCGCCCCGTTCCGAGCGGACGGTAGCACGCTCGGAACACTCACCTGGATCTGGTCGGTCGTCGTCGACGGCGGCGTCTACGTGCGCGCCTACAACGGCACGAGCTCACGCTGGTACCAGTCCGCGCGCGCCCAGGGTGCCGGGCGCATCACCGCCGGCGGCATCGAGAAGGACGTGACATTCACCCCCATCGACGACCCAGAGCTGAACGATCTCATCGACGCCGCGTACGAGGCGAAGTACGGCACGAGTCCGTACTATCCGCCAATGGTCACCGCGAAGACCCGCGCGGCCACCGTCCGCGTCGATCCGCGCTGACGGCGTCCTGGTTGGCGCGCCACCACGCAGATGGTATGTTGTCCCAAGCGATTCGTCGCTGTGAGACCCAGGATGTTATTCGTCTGACGCGAAGCAGGACCTGAGCTCTGATACCTGGACCCGGGTATCGATGCTCGGGTCCTTTTTCTATGCGCTCAAAGAAGAGAGTGGGGTCAGACGAGCATGAGTACGAAGTATGCAACGCTCGCATCGGAAATCGTAGAGCTGATCGGCGGACCGCAGAACGTGAGGTCGGCGTATCACTGCCAGACCAGGCTGCGATTCGAGCTGCGAGACGAGGCGAAGGTCCGGTCGAGCGAGTTGAACGCGACAGACGGCGTCGCCACGACCCGTAGCGCAGGCGGCACCTTCCAGGTCGTCATCGGAACGCACGTCAAGGATGTGTTCGAGGAGATCGACCGGGAGCTGCGCTCAGCGAGAGTCGAAACGGGCGCACCCACGCCGGACGACGGGACAAAGAGAAAGAAGGGCGTATTCGGGTCGATCATCGACTTCATCGCCGGCACCTTCCAGCCGATCGTCCCGGCGTTGTCCGGGGCCGGCATGATCATGGCGCTGCTCGCGGTGCTGGTGGTGACGAACGTGATCTCCCGTGAATCTCAGACTTACGTGGTGCTGTCGTTCATGGCGAATGCCGTGTTCTACTTCCTGCCGGTCTTCGTGGCGATCTCCGCGGCGGACAAGCTGAAGACGAACCGGTTCCTCGCGGGTGTCGTCGCGGCGATGATGCTGCACCCGAGTTGGACCGCGCTGGTGACCGCGGGCGAGCCGGTGAGCCTGTTCGGCATCATCCCCGTCACTCTCGCTTCCTACGGCTCAACGGTGATCCCAATCCTGTTGATCATCTTCGTCCAGTCGTTCTTCGAGCGATGGCTGAATCGGGTGATCCCGAACGCGATCAAGCTGGTCGTCGTCCCGATGGTGGTGTTCCTGGTCATGGGCACGCTCGCGCTGACAGTCCTCGGCCCGATCGGGACCGTCATGGGTGGATGGCTGGCCACGTTCTTCACCTTCCTCACCGAGAACGCCCCCTGGCTTCCGCCGGTGATCATCGGTGCGCTGCTGCCGATCATGGTGATGTTCGGCGTGCACAACGCGATCGCTCCGCTCGGGTTCGCGCAGTTGGCCCAGATGGGATACGACAGCATCTTCGGCCCGGGAGCCATCGTCTCCAACATCGCCATGGGGGTCGCCAGCCTCGTGGTCGCGGTGCGCACCGAGGAGAGGAAGCTGCGGCAGATCGCAACGGCCGGCGGAATCACCGGCCTGATGGGCATCACCGAACCGGCGCTGTACGGCGTCGCACTGCCGAAGAAGTACCCGCTCATCGCGGCCATGGTCGGCGGCGGCGCCGGCGGTCTGTTCGTCGGCCTGACCGCCACGCACCGGTTCGCCGTGGGCACGTCCGGTCTCCCAGCGGTGTTCCTTTACATCGGCGGTGACACGCTCCAGTACTTCTTCAACATCCTGATCGCCCTCGGTATTGGCGCCGTCGTCACCGCGGTGGTCGCGTTCGCTCTGTCCTTCCGATTCGAGAAGACGCACGCCGGCGAAGACGCCGCACTCGCGGCGGGGCTGAATCTCGAGCCCGAGGCGCCGACCCCGACCGTGGCCGGCGGAAGCGTGGCGACCGCGACGCGCACCGGCCTGACCGAGGTGACCTCTCCCGTACAGGGCACTGTCATCCCACTCCGCGAGGTCGCGGATGCGGCCTTCGCCTCAGGTGCGATGGGACCGGGCGTGGGCATCGAGCCCACTGACGGTCAGATCGTCGCTCCCGCCGGCGGGCAGATCATCGCCGCGATGGACACCGGGCACGCATTCGGCATCCTCACCGACGACGGCGTGGAGATCCTGGTGCACGTCGGAGTCGACACGGTGCAGATGAAGGGCACCGGATTCTCCGGGGCACTCGCTCAAGGTGCGCGTGTGACCGCCGGTCAGCGGCTCGTCACCGCGGACCTGGACGCGATCCGTGAAGCAGGCCACCCGGCGACGGTGATCCTCGTCGTCACCAACGCCACTGACGCTGACAGCATCACCGTCAAGGCACAGGGAACCGTCGTGGCTGGCGAGCCGGTCCTGACCGTGACCCGTTGACTCGATACGTGAGGAAGCACCCCGATGAAGTATCAGAACACCACCGCCTTCCCACCAGAATTCCTCTGGGGGGCGTCGACATCCGCGTATCAGGTGGAGGGCGCAACCGCTGAGGATGGAAAGGGCCCGTCGGTCGTGGACACGCTCCCGCATCGTCCGCATGACGTCGCGGACTTCACGGTCGCCTCCGACCACTATCACCGCTACGCCGAAGACGTGGCCCTGTTCGCCGAGCTCGGGATGCGCGCGTACCGGTTCTCGATCGCGTGGACCCGGATCATTCCGGACGGCGACGGCGAGATCAACCCGGCAGGACTCGCGTTCTACCACCATCTGATCGACGAGTTGCGTGCGAAGGGTATCGAACCGATCGTCACGCTGTACCACTTCGACCTGCCCGCCGCGCTCGACGAGCGCGGCGGCTGGTCGGACCGGGCGACCATCGACGCGTTCGAACGATACGCGCGGATCGTGTTCGCAGAGTTCGGCGGCAAGGTCCGCTATTGGCTGACCGTCAACGAGCAGAACATGATGGTCCTTCACGGCAAGGCGATCGGGACGACCGGCCGTAGCGGCGACACGGACCAGAAGACGATCTATCAGCAGAACCACCACATGTTCCTCGCCCAGGCGCGGGCCATGTCGGCGTGCCACGAAATGCTGCCTGAGGCCAAGATCGGTCCCGCCCCAAACATCGTCTCCGTCTACGCCGCGACCTGCGACCCCGACGACGTGATCGCGGCCGACGACTGGGATGCGATCCGCAACCTCATGTACCTCGATGTCCCGGCCCGCGGCAGCTATCACCCGCTCGCATGGTCTTACCTGACGGAGCGCGGCCTGCAGCCGGAGCTCGGCGAAGACGACCTGGCAATCCTCGCCTCGGCGAAGCCCGACTTTCTCGCATTCAACTATTACTCGACGCAGACTGTCGGTGCGTCCCGTGGCGATGCCTCTGACGTCCAGATCAGGGGCGGCGACCAGCAGATCGTTCGCGGCGAGGTCGGTCTCTACCGAGCGGTCAAGAACGACAACTTGCCGACGAATGCGTTCGGTTGGGAAATCGACCCCACAGGGCTGCGCACCACGCTGCGAAGGATGTGGGACCGGTACCGGCTGCCACTCATCATCACCGAGAACGGCCTTGGCGCGTTCGATGAGCTCGTCAATGGCCGAGTCCACGACGACTACCGGATCGATTACCTCCGTCGGCACATCGAGCAGATCCGGCTCGCCCTCGCCGATGGAGTCATGGTGTTCGGGTACTGCCCGTGGACGGCGATCGACCTGGTCTCCACCCACCAGGGCATCGGCAAGCGATACGGATTCGTCTACGTCAACCGCGACGAGAACGATCTGAAGGACTTGGCCCGGATCAGAAAAGACAGCTTCTACTGGTACCAGCAGGTCATCGCCTCACACGGCGATGACCTGGGTTGAACGAATCCGGGATGGTGCATGTGATGACGCAAGCCCACGAGATGATCATCAAGCGGGTGATCGGCAACAATGCCGTTCTCGCTCTCGATGAGAACGACCGGCAGTTCGTCGCGCTCGGGCGAGGTGTCGGCTTCGGTAGCCGCCAAGGCGATCCGATCGATACGAAGAAGGTCGAGCAGGTCTTCCTCGCAAGCGAGGACGCAGCAAGTTCACGCTTGGTGGAAGTGCTCACGGAGACTCCGCTCGAATGCGTGCGAGCTGCCGCGCGGATTGCCGATAATGCGAACGAGCGACTCGGCCTGCGCGTCAGCCAGTCGCTGATCCTGCCGCTGGCCGATCACCTGCACTTCGCGATGCAGCGCGCCGTCGAAGGTACGACGATGGAGTTCCCCCTGCAATGGGAGGTCCGACAGCTCTACCCCGCGGAGTACGCGGTCGGGCAAGAGGGTGTGCGGATCGCCGACGAGGTCATGAAGGTGCACCTGGACCCTGCGGAGGCAGTCGCTCTGGCCATGCACTTGGTCAACGCGCAGTTCGCCACGCCCGGTGTGGGAGCGGCGATGCAGATGACCGAGACGATCGCTCGGATCTTCGACGTCATCGAGAAGACCTTCGAGATCCGCCTCGACCGGTACTCGATGAACGCGGCGCGATTCGTCACGCATCTGCGCTACGTGTTCGCGCGCGTGTCCACGGACAAGCAGATCAGCGACCCGCATCCCACGCTCTTCGACGCCATCTCTCATGCCCACCCAGAAGCGATGGCCTGCGCACTCAAGGTGCGCTACCTCATCGAGATGGCGTTCAAGACCTCGCTGACAGCGGACGAGACGGCCTACCTCGGTCTTCACGTCGCGCGCCTGGTGATGGATGTGCGGGAGGCCGTTCCCGACTAGTCCGTGCGAGCGGTCGCGACACCGCCTCGCACTTACACCACTCGCCCGGCGTTGGGCCGGGCCTATTCGAAGGAGTATCCCTATGAAGTTCCGTACTGTCGTCGTTGCCTCCGCCTCCGGGCTGCATGCTCGTCCGGCGAAGGCCTTCACGTCCGCAGCCGCCGGGACGGGGGTGAAGATCGCCAAGGGGGACGCAGCCCCCGTCGACGCGGCCAGCATCCTGCGGGTGATGTCGCTGGGCGTCGGACACGGCGACACGGTCACCTTGTCCGTCGAGGGCGACGACGACTCGGCACTCGACACGCTCGCCGCGCTGCTGGCCACCGATCTGGACGCGGAGAAGTGAGCGGGCGCCCGCTGGCCCTTCACGGTCAGGGCGTGGGGCGAGGTGCCGCCTTCGGCCCGGTCGTGCGCTCCCATCCGGCTCCTTCAGCGCCCGATGCCGCAACACCGGCAGCCAGCATCCAGGACCCCGAGAAGGCGGCAGAGAGTGTCGAAGCCGCGTATGCGGCCGTCGCCCAGAGACTCACCGCCCAGGCCGCCAGCGCCGCCGGAACGACCCTTGGTGACGTGCTCTCCGCCGCTGCCGCTATGGCCGCCGACCCGGAGCTGATCGCCGACGCTGTCGCCCGGGTACGCCAGGGCGCGCACCCCTCGATCGCCGTCGATGCGGCCACGCAGGAGTACGTCGAGCTGTTCTCGGCTGCGGGCGGATATCTGGCCGAGCGGGTCACCGACCTCCGTTCCGTCCGCGATCGCGTCATCGCCGAGCTGATGGGGCTGCCTGAACCAGGCGTCCCCACATTCGAAGCGCCGAGCATCCTTATCGCGGTGGACCTCTCGCCCGCGGACACCGCCACCCTGGACATGGAGAAGGTTCTGGCCATCGTCCTCGAGGAGGGCGGTGTCACCGGGCATACCGCGATCATCGCCGGACAGCTCGGCATCCCGTGTGTCGTGCGTGTCGATGGCGTGTCCTCGCTTCAGCCCGGCGACATGGTCGCGGTCGACGCTGCCGAGGGCACCGTCGTGCGGGATCCCGATGAGGCGACCCGTGCAGAGGTGGCGGCACGCCGGGAGATGCTCGCCACACTCGCCGGCAACGTGGACCCTGGACGCACCGCCGACGGTCACCGGGTGGAGCTGTTGGCCAACATCGGAACCGCCGACGATGCCGAACGGCTCGCCAAACGCGAGGTGGAAGGCGTCGGGCTGTTCCGCACAGAGGTGCTCTTTCTCGGCCGACAGACAGCACCCGATCAGGTCGAGCAGGCCGACGTCTACGAGCGAGTGCTGCGCGCCCGCGGAGGGCAGAAGGTCGTCGTCCGTACGCTGGACGCCGGCGCTGACAAGCCGCTCGCCTTCGTCCGCCGCGCCACGGAGGAGAACCCCGCCCTGGGCGTGCGGGGATACCGGCTGACGCGCACGATGCCCGAGCTGCTCGCCGAACAGCTCGATGCGCTGGCCGACGCGCAGAGCCGCACCGGCATCGCGGTCTGGGCGATGGCTCCCATGATCGCCACTGCTCACGAGGCCGCCGAGTTCGCCATCCACGCGCGATCGCGAGGCCTGGAACGGGCCGGGGTGATGATCGAAGTCCCTGCGGCCGCGCTGCGCGTGGACGAGATCCTTGCCGCGGTCGACTTCGTCTCCATCGGCACCAACGACCTCGCGCAGTACACCATGGCCGCCGACCGCCTCGTCGGAGATCTCTCCGATCTTCTCGATGCCTGGCAGCCCGCCGTCTTGGATCTGGTGGCGATGGTGTTGCGCGCCGCCGAGGCACATGGCAAGCCTGCGGGGGTGTGCGGAGAGTCGGCTGCCGACCCGTTGATGGCGCTCGTGCTCACGGGTCTCGGTGCTACATCCCTGTCGATGTCCCCGGCCGCGATTCCGGCCGCCCGCTTCGCGCTGGCGGCTCACTCGCGAGCACGCTGCCAGCAGATCGCGGCCGCCGCTCTCGACGCTGCCACCGCGACTGAAGCTCGCGCCGCTGCAGTCGCCCTCTGCGACCCGGAGGTTGCGCTGGCGCTCAGCCTGGGCTGATCGCTCTCACCAGGCGTAGGCCCGCAGGTCGAGGGAGAACGCGATACCCCCATCGCTACCGCGCGAGGTTGATGTCGAGCAGCGTGCGTTCTTTGGGGAGGGGACCGGGTTCGCACCGCTCTGGCGACGCCGTGTCCCCGGGAGCATCGGCGCCGCCACGCGGAAGCCGTCACCCGCTCCACGCCGTCATCTGCGTTTCGCTCCTCAGCTCCTGCAGACAGCCGGGCTGCACCCGGCGCCGGGCAATACCCCGGTCGGGCCGGTTCATATGCGCCACCTCGGGTCCGTACTGCGGAGCAACGCGACTGAAGGGCACGTCGAGCGGGCACCACCGCAGTCGCAACAGCGCCTACTGGCTCCTTCTCGGCGATCAGGCGTCGCCGTAATGTTGAATCAGAACTCGGCCGGCAAGACGAGCACTAAACTCTTGGTCAGAACCAAAATTAGTTACTAAACCGGAACTCCACCACGTCGCCGTCCTGCATGACGTAGTCCTTGCCCTCGAGGCGGGCCTTGCCCTTGGCGCGGGCCTCGACGACGGATCCGGTCGCGACCAGGTCGTCGAACGAGATGACCTCGGCCTTGATGAAGCCCTTCTCGAAGTCGGTGTGGATCACGCCGGCGGCCTGCGGGGCCTTCCAGCCCTTGCCGATCGTCCAGGCGCGAGCCTCCTTGGGACCGGCCGTGAGGTAGGTCTGCAGGCCCAGGGTGTCGAAGCCGATGCGGGCGAGCTGATCGAGGCCCGACTCGTCCTGGCCGGTGGAGGCGAGCAGCTCCGCCGCGTCCTCCGGATCCAGGTCGATGAGCTCGGACTCGATCTTCGCGTCCAGGAAGATCGCCTGCGCGGGCGCGACGAGAGCCGCGAGCTCCGCCTTGCGGTCCGGATCCGTGAGCACCGACTCGTCGACGTTGAACACGAAGATGACCGGCTTGGCGGTGAGCAGGCCGAGCTCCTTGATGGGCGCGAGGTCGATGCCGCTCGTGGAGAGCAGCTGGCCGCGCTCGAGCGCGTCCTTGGCCGCGTTCGCCGTCTCCAGCACCGAGGCGTCGGTCTTGCGGCCGCGCACCTCCTTCTCGATGCGCACGATCGCCTTCTCCAGCGTCTGCAGATCGGCGAGCATGAGCTCGGCGTTGATCGTCTCGAGGTCGTTCTTCGGGTCGATGGCGCCGTCGACGTGCACGACGTCGTCGTCCGCGAAGCCGCGCACCACCTGCGCGATCGCGTCGGCCTCGCGGATGTTCGCGAGGAACTGGTTGCCCAGCCCCTCCCCCTCGCTCGCGCCGCGGACGATGCCCGCGATGTCGACGAACGACACCGTCGCCGGCAGGATCCGCTCGCTGCCGAAGATCTCCGCAAGCGTGTTCAGCCGCGCGTCGGGCAGGTTCACCACGCCGACGTTCGGCTCGATGGTCGCGAACGGGTAGTTCGCCGCGAGCACGTTGTTCTTGGTCAGCGCGTTGAAGAGGGTGGACTTGCCAACATTGGGCAGGCCGACGATTCCGATGGTGAGAGCCACGGGGTACGAGTCTACCGGGGCATGTGCCCGCTCAGGATCCGGGGATGCGGCAACGACCCGGCCACCGGCCGTCCACCTCCCGTTCATGCGACGCCGAGACGCTGAGCCGCGGCGCGCGCCT
This sequence comes from Microbacterium sp. 8M, assembly GCF_902506375.1. Lineage (GTDB taxonomy): Bacteria > Actinomycetota > Actinomycetes > Actinomycetales > Microbacteriaceae > Microbacterium. Next base: position 1,411,296 of record NZ_LR733284.1, on the reverse strand, counting down.
TCGCGCGCCCCGACCCGTCACCAGGAGGAACCGTGCCCGCCCCTGCTCTCCGCCGCGTCCGCGCCGGACTCGCCGCCGTCGCCCTCGGCGCGCTCGTCGCCGGCATCGCCGCCCCGCCGGCGTCCGCCCTGGGAACCGAACCGGACAACCGCTACAGCAGCAAGCAGCCGTACATCGCCCCGACCACGGACGACATCGCGGCGTACCAGCCGGCACCCGCCGGGTACCGGCCGCTGGCCACCGAGTCGGTGGCACGGCACGGGTCGCGCGGGCTCTCCGGCTACAAGTACGACGCGCTGCTGCGGCGCATGGCGGAGACCGCGCAGGCGGAGGGCGGCTTCCGCTCCCCCGAGATCGGTGCGGCGCTGCTCGCGAACATCGACGCCCTGACCGCCGCGAACGTGGAGAACGGGTACGGCATGCTCACCGGCCAGGGCGCCGCGCAGCACCAGGGCATCGGCGCGCGGGCGTATCAGCGCAACGCCGGGCTCTTCGCCGCGGCCGCCGCGCACAAGGACCGCATCGTCGCGGAGACCTCGGGCGAGGCTCGCGCCACGGAGTCCGGCGAGAACTTCCTCCGCGGGTTCACGGCCGCGGCGAGCGGGTCGCGGACCCCCTCCGCGGACGTGCCGCTCGAGTCCCGGCCCGACCTGCTCTACTTCCACAAGGTGGAGAACCCCGACGGCACCGAGAAGGCCGTGGGCTCACCCGAGCGCATCCGGGCCCAGGCGTATGAGGACTACATCGCGGCGCAGACCGGCGACGGCGGCACGATCTCGGCCGCCATGGACTACATCGAGTCGCTGCCCGCCTCCGTGTCGAGCGCGGAAGACGTGCTCTCGGGGATCTTCACGCCCGCCTTCATCGCCGCGATCGGCACGGACGCCGCGCACCGCTGGTACAACACGGCGAACGGCACGAAGGGCGGCCCTCGCGCGTGCGCGCCCGGCGCCGATCCCGTCGTGGATCCGGACGCGTGCGGCGATCCGAAGAAGTCGATCAAGACCCCGGTCGACGCTGCGATGACGCTGTACAACCTGTACATCATCGCCGCCGACATGGAGGCGGAGAACGTGCCGCCGCACGCCTTCGACTTCTCGCCGTACTTCGCGGGCCACGAGGCGGACGCGCAGTGGTTCGCCACGCTGCTGGACGCCGAGGACTTCTATGAGAAGGGGCCGAGCCTCGCCGGCCACGACGACACCTATCGCGTGGCGCAGCCGCTGCTCGACGACTTCTTCTCGGTGATCGACGCGCGCGCCGCCGGCGGCGACGTCGCCGCGACCTTCCGCTTCGCGCATGCCGAGACGATCATGCCGTTCGCGGCGCTGCTGCACCTTCCCGGGTCCACGGTCCAGGCACCGGACGTGCCCGCCCCCGCGTCGCCGGCCGATGTGTACGGCACGGCGACGAACCCGTGGCGGGGATCGCTCGTCTCGCCGATGGCGGCGAACGTGCAGTGGGACGCCGTGCAGCGTCGGGGCGTCGACCCGTCCACGAAGAAGCCGTGGACGCCGCTCGTGCGCATGCTGGTCGACGAGCGCGAGGTGCCGTTCCGCGACGGCTGCACCCCGGTCGCTCCCGGATCCCACTGGGTCAAGCTGACGGAGCTGAAGCGCTGCCTGTCCGGGATCCCCACGCCGGAGAGCCCGCTGCTGGACGGTCCCGGCCGGCGCTGAGCCGCGCGGCCGACCCCGGGCCGTCGACGCCCGGGGTCAGTCGCGGGTCGCCCGGTATGCGGCGGTGACATACGGCATGGCCAGGGTGCCGCCGTCGGCGAGACCGAGCTCGTCGAACAGCTCGTCCATGCCGCGGGCGACACGAGCCCGCTCCTCGTCGGAGGCGGTGATGAGGTAGCTGCGCGAGCTCGCCATGGCGTGCAGCTCGGCCCGGGTCATCTCCCTGGTCCATTCCCAGCGCCGCTGCTCGAGCGGCCCGAACGGCGCCGCCACGCGCACCGCATTGCTCGCGACCATCTCCTCCGCCGGACTGCCGTGCATGATGGCGGTGAGCCGGCGCACCCAGTCGGAGCGCTCGTCGCGCACGTTCCAGATCAGCCCGAGCACCCCGCCGGGACGCACCACGCGGCCGATCTCCGCCGACGCCGCCGCCGGGTCCACCCAGTGCCACGCCTGTCCGAGTACGGCGGCGTCCGCGCTGCCGTCGCCGAGCGGGAGCGCCTCCGCGGTGCCCACGACCGCTTCGGTCCCCGGCGTCTTCTCGCGCAGGGTCGCGAGCATCTGCGGATCCGGATCCACGGCCGTCACGACCGTTCCGAGCGCCCGCACGGCCCGGGTGAGCTTGCCCGTTCCGGCTCCGATGTCGACGACCGCGGCGCCCTCCGGCACCGCCTCGAGCATCCACCGCACCGCCTCGGCCGGGTACTCGGGCCTGCCCTTCTCGTAGCTGCCCGTCTCGGATCCGAAGCTCGTCGCGCGTTCCACCATGGCTCGAGACTACGCCCGCCGATCTCGGCCTCCGCGGCGCGCCTGCCCGGCCACCGCGCGCCGTCGGCAGAGGGTGGAGGCGTGGCTCTGGACTTCACCGCGATCGACTTCGAGACGGCGAACTCCTCCCCTGCCTCCGCATGCTCGGTGGGCCTGGTGCGCGTCAGGGACGGTGCGGTGGTCGCACAGACCGGATGGCTGATCCGCCCGCCGGCCGGGCACGACCAGTTCCAGGAGTGGAACGTACGGATCCATGGCATCCAGGCGCACGAGGTCGCCGATGCCGACAGCTGGAGCGCGCAGCTCGACCGCCTCTGCGCTTTCGCCGGAGCGGACGTGCTCGTCGCGCACAACGCCGGGTTCGACCTCAACGTGATCCGCCGCGCCTGCGAGGCGACGGGCGACGACTGTCCGCCGTACCGCTCACTGTGCAGCTTGGCCGTGGCGCGCAAGGTCTACGACCTCGAGTCCTACAAGCTGCCGATCGCCGCGGCGGCCGCCGGGTTCGGCGAATTCCCGCACCACGACGCACTCGCCGACGCTCGCGCCTGCGCGCAGATCGTGATCGACGCGGCGCGGCGCACCGGATCCGGCACCGTGCAGCAGCTCGCGGAGCGGGTCGGCGTGGCCGTGGGCGGGCCGCTCGCCCCGGCGGCGCCGGCGAAGGTGCCCGCCGCGGCCTGACGACGCCCGACGGCGCGTCCCCCGGCGATGTCGGAGGCCCCGCCCATCATGGACGCATGGACGCGTTCGCACTGCTCATCGCCGCCGTCGCCGCGATCGCCGGCCTCGCCGTCGGCTGGTATCTGGGTCGCAGCCGCGGCGCCGCCGACCTCGCCCGCGCGGACGCCGAGCTCGCCGTGGTGCGCGAGGAGCGCGACCGCCAGCACGACCTGTACCGCGACGCGGTCGAGCACGCGCGGCTGCAGCAGCACGACGCAGCGGAGCGCGCGCGACAGGAGAACGCGGTGCTCACCGCCCTCGCCCCGGTGCGCGAGAGCCTGCACCGCATGCAGCAGACGGTGACCGTGCTGGAGCGGGAGCGGCACGCGCAGTTCGGTCAGCTCAGCGAGCAGCTGCGCCGCGCCGAGGAGAGCGGCGAGGCGCTGCGCTCGACGACGGAGTCGCTGGCCGGAGCCCTGCGCTCCACCTCCGCGCGCGGGGTGTGGGGCGAGACCCAGCTGCGCCGCGTGGTCGAGGCGGCCGGCCTCACCCGGCACGTCGACTTCGACCTGCAGACCACGATCCGCTCGGACGCCGGGCAGGGCCGGCCCGACATGGTCATCCGCCTCGCCGGCGGCGCGTCGATCGCGGTGGATGCGAAGGCTCCGCTGGACGCGTTCCTCGCCGCCGGCGCCCTCGGCACGGAGGATCCGCAGCGCCGCGCGCTGATGCAGCAGCACGTCAAGGCGGTCCGCGCGCACGTCGACGCCCTCGCCAAGCGGGCGTACTGGTCGGGCCTCGAGACCAGCCCCGAGTTCGTGATCTGCTTCCTGCCCACCGAGTCGCTGCTGTCGACGGCCCTCGACGAGGATCCGGCCCTGCTCGACTACGCCTTCACGAAGCGGGTCGCGCTGGCGACCCCGGTGAACCTGTGGGCCGTGCTGAAGACGGTCGCCTATACCTGGAAGCAGCAGGAGCTGTCGGCCGAAGCGGCCGTGCTGCTCGACCTCGGCACGCAGCTGTACGAGCGGCTCGGCGTGCTCGCCGGCCACGCCGACGACCTGCGCCGCGCGCTGGAGCGCACGGTCGACAGCTACAACCGATTCGCCGGCTCGCTCGAGGGCCGGGTGCTCGTGACCGCCCGGAAGTTCCCCGGGGTGGACGCCGGGGCGCTGGCGGCACCGGCACCCGCGACAGGCGCGACGCGGCGGTTCACCGCGGAGGAGCTGACGGTGCCCGTCGTCGATGCGACGGACGGCATCCAGGCGGATGTCGGCGAACTGCGTGCACGGCTGGCCGCGCCCGACGACGCTACCGACGCGGCAGAGGAGGTCAGGCGCTCCCCGGAACCCCGCTGAGGAGGAAGACGACGGTCGCGGAGAAGAGCACGAAGGCGCCGATCATCCACCAGGCGCTGATCTCGTGGCCCTCTTCGCGGCGCACGCGGAAGAGCACGTCCGGGCGGCGGGACGCCTCCATCTCGACGACCTTCACCGTGCCGGTGTCGGTCACGGTCTCATGGCGATAGATGTTCTCCGCAGCCATCCTCATCACCTTCCTGCTCCGCATTCCGCGTTGCGCCGAATGCGCCGTGCACGCCGAAGGCGCCTCCACCATTGTGCCAGGTGGTGGATGAATCAGACGGAATGCGACCAGGTCGTTATCCGAGGCTGCTCCCTGGTGTGAGAGCACGCGCCAGGCCACGCCGGCTGCCGACCCTTCCCCGGCGGACGACGCGGGGCTAGGGTGAGGGAAAGCCGGAGACCGGGGGTTCCGCCATGACAGGAATGATCGCCGCAGCAGCGGCAACGGCAGTGGGCGTCGCGATCGCTTTCACCGCACTCGTGGCGCTGCTGCGCCGTCACGACCGCGCAGGCCGTCGCGCCGATGCGGTCGCCGGAGCGGATCCGCGCCTTGCCGCCGAGCTGCGCGAGGTGCAAGCCCAGATCGACGCCGGTCGGCGCGGCTACCGCGTCTGACCGTCCGCTCCCGGCGTCAGAGCCACTTCGAGACGAGGTGCTCCGACGCGATGCGGCGCAGGGTGCCAGACGCGCTGCGCAGCACGACGCTCTCCGTGTAGAGGTAGTCGCCCTCGCGGCGGACGCCGGCGACGAGCTGCCCGTCGGTCACGCCGGTCGCGACGAAGATCGTGTTGTTGCCGCGCACCAGGTCGTCGGCCTCGTAGACCTTGTCCATATCGAGACCGGCGTCGATGCCGCGCTGGCGCTCGTCGTCGTCCCTCGGCCACAGGCGCCCCTGGATGTGCCCGCCGAGCGCCTTGATCGCGCACGCGGTGACGATGCCCTCAGGGCTGCCGCCGATGCCGATGCACATGTCGGTGCGCGCTCCGTGCCGGGCCGCGTTGATGCCGCCGGCGACGTCGCCGTCGCTCATCAGGCGCGTGCCGGCGCCGGCCTCGCGGATCTCCTGGATGAGCTTCTCGTGGCGGGGACGGTTCAGCACGGAGACGACGATCTCCGCTACGGGCTTGTCGAGCGCGCCGGCCAGCCGCTTGATGTTCTCCGCGACAGGAAGCCGGATGTCGACGACGCCGACACCGGCGGGGCCGGTGACGAGCTTGTCCATGTAGAAGACGCTCGACGCGTCGAGCATGGTGCCCCGATCAGACACTGCGATCACCGAGATCGCGTTCTGCCGGCCGTCGGCGGTGAGGGTGGTGCCGTCGATCGGATCGACCGCGATGTCGTACTGCTGCGCCCATTCGACTCCGCTGCCGACGTGCTCGCCGTTGAACAGCATGGGGGCGTTGTCCTTCTCACCCTCGCCGATCACCACGACGCCGTCGAAGTCGACCGTGCCGAGGAAGGCGCGCATCGCATCGACCGCTGCCCCGTCGGCAGCCTCCTTGGCTCCTCGCCCGACGAACGGGACGGCGCGGATCGCGGCCGCCTCCGTGGCGCGGACGAGCTCCAACGCGAGGTTGCGGTCGGGGCTGAGGGGGCTGAGATCGGCTGTGAGGCTCACCATGGCACTCAGCGTAGGGGGCGCGCGGTTACGGATCCGCAGATTTCTGCGCTCGGATCATGAAAGATCTCGACTTCTTTAGCATGCGGAAGATCCGCCGCCGCGGGGCCGAAGTCATCCGCTCTGAATCGCGGATCCTACGGCGCTAGAGTGGCACCGACCCCCGTCATCCAGCACAGGAGAAGCCATGCCCGTTGCCACCCCGGAGCAGTACGCCGAGATGCTCGACCGCGCGAAGGCAGGCGGATTCGCCTACCCCGCGTTCAACGTCTCCAGCTCGCAGACGATCCACGCCGTGCTGCAGGGTCTTACCGAGGCCGGCTCCGACGGCATCATCCAGGTCACCACCGGCGGCGCCGACTACTTCGCCGGCCAGACGGTCAAGGCGCGTGCGACGGGCGCCCTCGCCTTCGCCAAGTTCGCCACCGAGGTCGCCAAGTCCTACCCCGTCACGGTCGCGCTGCACACCGACCACTGCCCGAAGGACGCCCTCGCCGGTTTCGTCGAGCCGCTCATCGCCGCGTCCGAGGAGGAGGTCAAGGCCGGCCGCAACCCCATCTTCCAGTCGCACATGTGGGACGGCTCAGCCGTGCCGCTGGCAGAGAACATCGAGATCGCCAAGGACCTCCTCCCCCGCATGAAGGCGATCAACGCGATCCTCGAGGTCGAGATCGGCGTCGTCGGCGGCGAGGAGGACGGCGTCAAGCACGAGGGTTCGAACGAGGCGCTCTACACGACCTTCGCCGACGTCGACCAGGCCGTGCAGGCGCTGGGCCTCGGCGACCAGGGCCGCTACATCGCCGCTCTCACCTTCGGCAACGTGCACGGCGTGTACAAGCCGGGCAACGTCAAGCTGCGCCCGGAGCTGCTCGGCGAGATCCAGGAGCAGGTCGCCGCCAAGTACGGCACCGGTCCGAAGCCGCTCGACCTCGTCTTCCACGGCGGATCCGGATCCACCGACGAGGAGATCGCGCTCGCGGTCGCCAACGGCGTCGTGAAGATGAACATCGACACCGACACCCAGTACGCGTTCACCCGCGCGATCGCCGGCTACATGTTCAGCAACTACGACGGCGTGCTCAAGGTCGACGGCGAGGTCGGCAACAAGAAGCTGTACGACCCCCGCGCGTGGGGCAAGGTCGCCGAGACCGCGATGGCCCAGCGCGTCATCGAGTCGACGCGCCAGCTCGGCTCGTACGGTCAGTCCAAGAGCTGACCGCAGCGCAGCAGCGTCCAGGAGCGCCGTCGGGATCCGTCCCGGCGGCGCTCCTGCCGTCTGCGGATCAGCCGCCGATCTTGGCGCCCGTGGCGTCCACGACCCACCAGATCCCCTGCACGCCCTGCCCCTTGACGTCACCGGCCGCCGTGTCGCCGGCATAGGTGTACAGCGGCCAGCCGTCGAGCGTGACCTGCTTCTTGCCGTCGGGCGTGGGGATCGTGCCCAGCGTGCCGGTGATCCCGTCCCCCTTCGGGGTGTCGCCGGTGGCGAGCACGGGCGGCCACAGCCCCAGGCAGGCCCCGGTGCACGCGCTCGTCTGCGTCCCCTTGGTGTCCTTGTCGAACACGTATGCGGTCATCCCGGCCGAGGTGACGACGACCTCGCCGAGCGACGTCTTCGCGACCTTCAGGTCGCCGGCCGCCGTGCTGGGCGCCTGCGGCGAGCTGGTCGTCTCCGAGCCGTACCCGCCGTACCCGTCGCTCGACGCCGGCGGCGCCGAGGATCCCGGCGCGGCTCCCGGCGAGCTGCATCCGGCCAGCACCAGTCCCAGTGCGAGGGCTCCGATCGCCCATGTCCTGCGCATGTCCTCATCCTTTCGACGGCGCTCCGTGCGGTGCGCTTCACTGGAAGAACGAGGTCGAGAGCGGTGCGGTTCAGCCCGGAGACGATCCGCCGCGGATGTCGTGACTGAGGACGACCTCGCCCGCTGCGGTGCGGATCTCGACCGTGCGGATGTCGCCCAGCGCCGCCGCGGTGCCCGCGGAGAGCCTCGCCGTGCGGCCCGGCTGGACCTTCCACGTCGACAGGTCCGTCGCCGTGCCGTCCCGCTGCACCACGGTGAGCACGTACGTCCACCCCGCATCCGGGGCGTCCGCCCCGTACAGGCACGCCATGTCGATCCGCGTACCCCACGCCACAGGGGTCAGCGAGACCGTGGCGCTGACCGGCACGGAAGCGGGCCCCTCCAGGGCCACCGACACCGCGGGCCGCGGTGCGAGCGCGACCACGGTGACGGGCACGGCGATCGCCAGTGCGGCCGCGATGCCGACGCCCGCCCACAGCGCACGACGGCGACGCCGGCGCCGGGCGTGCGCGATCGACAGCAGCTTCGAGGCGGCCGGATCGGGGGCGCCCGAACCGATGCGGCCCGCGTCCTCGGCGCTCAGTCTCGACAGCAGACCCACCGTCGGGGTGAGCTCGGCCACGGCGGCGCGGCAGTCGGCGCACTCCGCGAGGTGCGCCTCGAAGCGCGCGCGGTCGGCCGCGGACAGGGCACCCATCGCATAGGCGGCGTCCCAGGTCGCGAACGGGTCCGGATCGACGCTCACCGGATCACCCCTCTCTCCTGCAGGGCGAGCCGCAGGGCCCGCAGTCCATAGTGCATCCGAGACTTCACCGTGCCGGAGGGGATCCCCAGCTCCTGCGCGATCTCGTCGACGCTGCGCCCGCCGTAGTAGCCGGCGACGATCACGGCCCGATGCTCAGCGCTGAGTTCGGCGAGCGCATCCTCGATGAGGATCGCGTCGAACAGCCGGTCCGTGGCGTCCCCGGCGATGCGCTCCGGCACCTCGGCGACGGGACGCTCATGGCGCCGGCGGGCGCTGCGCGCCTCGTCGATGACGAGGTGCCGGGCCACCGTGAACATCCAGGCACGGGTCGTCGCCGCCTCCTGCTCCAGGATCCGCGGCGTGCGCCAGGCCCGCAGCAGGGTCTCCTGAACGACGTCGTCCGCGGACGAGCTGCTTCCGGTGAGCCGCATGACGTAGCGACGGATGGGTCCGGCGTGCACGTCGTAGAGCGCGGTCAGCCGCTCGTCGTCGTCATCCATCGTCGCCTCCTCATCAGGGAAACGAGATCCGCGACAGGAAGGTTCATCACGGGCTGCGCGGATCCGCCGCCCTCCGTGGATGCGATGAACCCGGCGCTCCCCTGCGCCGTTCTCCCAGTATGACCGTGTTCCTCGCCTCCGATCCCTACATCCTGTCCGGGCTCCCGCTGCATCCGCTGCTGGTGCACGCCACGGTGATCCTGACGCCCGCGACGGCGCTCGCCGTGGCCCTGGCGGCGGTCTGGCCCGCGGCCCGCCGCCGGCTGGGCGTGGCGACGCCGATCGCCGCGGCGCTCGTGGCGGTCCTGGTCCCGGTCACCGTGCTGGCCGGTCTCGACCTCGCCGCGAAGGTCGGGTCCACGCCCGCCATCCAGCATCACGGGGCGCTCGGCCTGTTGCTGATCCCGTGGAGCATCGCGCTCCTGCTGGCGGCCGTCGCCGTTCACCTGCGCGAGCGGATCGCCGGGCGGATCCGGCGGGCGCCGGTCGCGACGGCGATCTCCGTGGCGATCACGGTGGCTGCGATCATCTGCGCCACCGGGACGATGATCGTCGTCGTGCTGACCGGAGAGGCCGGCGCCCGCGCGGTCTGGGGCGGGATCGCCTGACCACGTCGAGCGCCGGATTCCGCACGCCTGCACGCGGATCATCCGCTCGGGAACCCTCGAAGTAGCTGATCGGATGATGTGGCGGGTGAGGGGCCGTTCCTAGCGTGGAGGACATGAACATCACCTTCTCCCGCACGCTGATCGCCGCCTCGACCATCGCCCTCGCCGCGGTGGCCGTCGTGCCCACGACCGCCGCCGCCGCGGCCCCCGCCGCCGCGACCGCATCCTTCTCCGCGCAGGCGCTGACCCCGTTCGAGACCCTGGCGTCCACCCCGTGGAAGACGACGAGCGCCCTCGACGCGCACGGCCACCGCGTCGCCCTCGACGATCCGGGCGTGAAGAACTTCGTCGGCTGGGCCTACTTCACGGCCGACGGCACCTTCACGATGTACAACCTCGACGACAGCCCGAAGATGCACGGCGACTGGGACGTGCCCGCTGACGGCGCGACCCGCTGGATCGCCGCCAAGGACGCGAACGGCAACGTGCTGTTCCAGCGCGTCGTGCCGATCGTGGAGCTGAACAAGAACGTCTTCACGTACCGCGTGTTCCCGAACGCGGCCGACACGAGCGTCTACTACGACATCGTGCACACCAAGACCAACCACGTCGAGCCGGGCACGGACGGCCGCGGCCCCGGCGCGAACGGCAGCAGCGCGACCGGCGACGGCGATTACCACTTCAACAACGGCAACGCCCGCTGAGCCGCGGATCGAAAGAGCCCGGCTCCTCCAGGAGCCGGGCTCTTCGCGTCGACGGGCTACTACTTGAGCTGCCCGTTCAGGAACGACACCACGGCGGGATCCGAGAAGAACGGCACCATCATGCAGAACGACGAGAGCATGACGAAGACGACGCCGCCGAGCACCGGCACCCACCAGGTGAGCCTGCCCCGGCGCAGCCGCTGCACGGTCCATGCGGCCGTCGCGAGCCAGCCCGCGATCAGGATCGACCCGGCGACGATGCCCCAGATCCTCGCCTGCTCGTAGTTCGAGAAGGTGCCGGAGATCCCGAGCGCCTGCAGCATCGTCGCCATGAGCGCGGACGGGTTCAGGAACTGGAAGATCGAGGTGATCACGTTCCACAGGCCGTAAGCCAGCAGCGCGATCGATGCGATCCGGTCGACCGGGTGCGCGGGCCGGCTCCCCGCGTCCGTTGCGGTGACCGCCGGCTCCGCGTTCGGCACCGGAGCGGGCACGACCGGCGACGGGAGGGGGCGCCCGGCGCGCCGGCTCTGCTCCTCCGGTGTCGCGTACTCGCCGAACTGCGGGCGGGGCGGGGAGGGATCGGCGGGGTGCGGACGAGGATCGGACACGCGCCCCATGGTACCGGCGGGGCCTCGGAGCGTCGTGGGAGCACGGCTCGCGAGGCCCCGCCGGGGTTGATCGGGCGGGATCCGGACCCGTCATTCGATCCGCGCGATCACACTGCCCTGCGCGACCTCGGTCTCCTCGGGGACCACGATGCGCAGGATCCCCGACTCCTCGGCGTGGATCTCCATGTCGACCTTGTCCATCGCGACCTCGGCGATGAGGTCGTCGGCCTGGACCTGCTCCCCCTCGGATGCGAACCACGTGACGATCACCCCGGTCGCACCGGCCTCGGCGGACATCTCCGGGAAGGTCACCTCGGTCATGACGCCATCGCCTCTCGGACGGCCGCCTCGATGCGAGCGGGCGTGGGCAGCACCGCGTACTCGAGCACGCTCGCGTACGGGATCGGCACGTCGGGCACGGCCACCCGGGAGACGTGCTTCAGGACGGCCGGATCGCGCTCCACGACCGAGGCGATCACCTCGCCGCTGACGCCGAAGGACTGGTAGTCCTCGTCGACGACGATCAGCCGGCCCGTCTTGGACACCGAGGCGAGGATCGCGTCGCGGTCGAGCGGCACCAGGCTGCGCAGGTCGATGACCTCGACGTCGATGCCCTCCGCGGCGAGCTTGTCCGCCACGTCGAGGCTGTGGTGCACCGAGAGCGACAGCGTGACGATCGTCACGTCGCTGCCCTCCCGCGCCACCCGCGCCTTGCCGATCGGCACCTCGTAGGCCTCCTCGGGCACGGCGCCGATCGAGCGCGGGTTCTTCTTCATCCAGCCGAGCCCCATCACGCCCTTGTGGAACAGGTAGACGACCGGGTCGTCCGAGCGGATCGCGGCGGTCATGAGCCCCTTCGCGTCGTACGGGTTGGACGGGACGACGACCTTCATGCCGGGAAGATGCGCGAACGTCCCCCACAGGTTCTGCGAGTGCTGGGATCCGTCCGAGTAGCCGCCGCCCGTCGCGCTCATCAGCACCATCGGCACCTTCACGTTGCCGCCGGACTCGAAGTGGATCTTCGCCATGTGGTTGTAGATCTGATCCATGCAGACGCCGAAGAAGTCGACGAACATGAGCTCGACGACCGGCCGCATCCCCTCCACGGCCGCACCGATGCCGAGCCCGATGAACGCCGTCTCGGAGATCGGCGTGTCCAGCACGCGGCGGGGGCCGAACTCGTCGAGCAGCCCCGTCGTCGCGGAGAAGATGCCGCCATAGGCGCCGACGTCCTCCCCCATCACGAAGACGCCGTCGTCGGTGCGCATCTGCTGGGCGATGGCCTCGGACACCGCCTTCGCCGTGGACAGCTTGCGCCGCCCCGGCTCCGGCTCGACGGGCAGGGTCGCGGGCAGATCGATGGTGGTGCTCATGAGCGTGCTCCTTCGGCGAAGACGTAGGCGAGGGCGTCGGCGGGGTCGGGGATGGGAGAGGACTTGGCGTAGGCGATCGCGTCCTCGACGCGGTCGACCGCGGCCGCCGAGATCGCCGTCGCGTCGGCCTCGGTGAGCGCGCCGCCGGCGAGCAGCGCGTCGCGGTAGGTGGGGATGGGATCCCGTCCGGGCACGCCCTCGAGGTCGCTGCGGTACCCCTGCGCGTCCCCTTCGAAGTGGCCCCAGAGCCGCAGCGTGTGCACCTCGATGAGGCTCGGCCCGTCGCCGGCGCGCGCCCGGCCGACGGCCTCGCCGACCGCCTGCCACACGCCCTCGACGGAGTTGTCCTCGACGCGCACGCCCGGCATGCCGTACGCGGCGGCACGGTCGGCGTTCGAGGCGACCGACGTCGACGCCGCGCGCGGCACGGAGATGCCCCAGTCGTTGTCCTCGACGACGAAGACGACGGGGAGCTGCCACAGCGCGGCCAGGTTGAGCGATTCGTGGAAAGCGCCCTGGTTCGCCGCGCCCTCGCCGGTGACCGCCACGGCGACGCGGTCGGATCCGGCGCGCTGGAACGCGAACGCCTGGCCGAGAGCGGGCGGCAGGCCCTCGGCGATGATGCCGGAGCAGGAGAAGTGCGTGGCGGGGTCGAAGAGGTGCATGTGCCCGCCGCGGCCCCGGCCGAGGCCGGTCTCCCGCCCGAAGATCTCCGCGGTCATCGCGCGCAGGTCGATGCCGTGCGCGATCGCGACGTGGTGCGGGCGGTGCGTGGCGGTGAGCGCGTCATCGGCGCTGAGGTGCGCGCCGATGCCGGCGGCCACGGGCTCCTGCCCCGCAGACAGGTGCATCTCTCCGGGCACCAGGCCCGCGCCGATGTCGAAGCCGGGCGACTTGTCCGCGTGGTACTCGCGCAGGATCGCCTCCTCGTAGGTGCGGATCAGCACCATCGTGCGATACAGCGCGACGCGTTCCGGATCCGTGAGCGTGGATCGATCGACCATGATCTCCTCCTCGGGTCGGGACCTCGCCGTCGAGGCCCCAGGGGTCTTGGATCACACGGTAGGCAGGGCGCCGGGGCCGCGGCAGTGCCGCGTTTTCACATGCTGAAGGCGTTTCAGATGCTGAAATCGCCGGGGTTGTCGACGGCGGCAGAGGGCCCGCCGTCGTCCCGGATCAGCCGTCGCCGCGGGTCAGACCTGGAACTGGCCGAAGCGGTCCGCGCCCAGCTGCAGCGAGAGCCGGCCCGCGATCACGCCGAGCCGGCGGGCGAGATCGTCGATCTGCACGTCCCGCCGGTCCGTCGGCACGGAGACCGCGAGCGAGGCGGTCACCCCCGGCGCGCTGACAGGCACGGCCACGCAGGTGTGCCCGATGGCGTACTCCTCGCGCTCCAGCGTCCAGTCCCGCGGATGCTCGAGCTGCGTCAGCAGGGCGCGCCGGTCGCTGATGGTGTGCGGCGTGAGCTCGCCCAGCGGATGGCGGGCCAGGTAGTCGAGGCGCTGCTCGCGCGGCAGCTCGGTGAGGATCTGCTTGCCCAGGGCGGTGGCGTGCGCACTGTCCTGCAGGCCCACCCACAGCTCCACGCGGGGGCTGCGCCGCGCGTCCACGATGTCGATGAGGTGCACCTCGCCGTCGCTGTACCGGGAGAGGTACGCGGTGACGCCGAGCTGGTCGGTCGCCTCGTTCAGGGCGGCCCTGACGCGGGCGAGGAACACGCCGCGCCCGTCGCGCTCCGCGCTGAAGCCGGGGAACCGCGGACCCAGCACGAGTCCGTCGGGCTCGGTCTGCAGGTAGCCCTCGTGCACCAGCGTGCGCACGAGGTTGTACGTCGTGCCGAGGGTCAGCCCGGAGGCGGCGGCGAGGCTCTTGGCGGGCACCGGGCGCGCCGAGTTCGCGACGATGTCGACCAGCGACAGGGCGCGCTGGACCGACCCGATCAGCGTCTGCTCGCGTTGCATGGTGCCGCCTTCGTCCACCCGTTCCCGGTCAGGATACCGCGGCGGCGGCCCTGCTCAGCGCGAGGTGCGCCCGCCCAGAGCGCGCTCGTCGCGCTGCCCGGAGACGTCCTGGCGCAGCTCCTTCGGCAGCGAGAACATCAGGTCCTCCTCGGCCGTGCGCACCTCCTCGACATCGCCGTAGCCGGCCTCGGCGAGCGCGGCCAGCACCTCCTGCACCAGCACCTCCGGCACGGAGGCGCCGCTGGTCACGCCCACCGTCGCCACGCCGTCGAGCCACTCCTGGCGCACCTCGTCGGCGTAGTCCACGCGGTAGGCGGCCTTGGCGCCGTACTCGCGCGCGACCTCGACCAGGCGCACGCTGTTGGACGAGTTCGCGGATCCGACCACGATCACCAGATCCGCCTCGGCCGCGACCTTCTTGATCGCGACCTGACGGTTCTGCGTGGCGTAGCAGATGTCGTCGGAGGGCGGATCCTGCAGCTCGGGGAACCGCGTGCGCAGCCGGTTCACGGTCTCCATGGTCTCGTCGACGGACAGCGTGGTCTGCGACAGCCAGACGACCTTGCTGGGGTCGCGCACCTCGACCGTGTCGGCCTCGGCCGGGGAGTTCACCACGGTCACGTGGTCCGGCGCCTCGCCGGCGGTGCCCTCGACCTCCTCATGCCCGTCGTGGCCGATGAGCAGGATCTCGTAGTCGTCGCGGGCGAAGCGCACGGCCTCGCGGTGCACCTTCGTCACCAGCGGGCAGGTGGCGTCGATCGCGTGCAGGTGGCGGTCCTCCGCCGCGGAGACCACCATCGGGGAGACGCCGTGCGCGCTGAAGACGACATGCGAGCCCTCGGGGATCTCGTCCACCTCGTCGACGAAGATCGCGCCCTGCGCCTCGAGCTCGGTCACCACGTGGATGTTGTGCACGATCTGCTTGCGCACGTACACGGGGGCGCCGTAGCGCTGCAGCGCCTTCTCCACGGCGACCACGGCACGGTCGACCCCGGCGCAGTATCCGCGCGGAGCCGCGAGCAGCACGCGCTTGGCGCCGTCGACCGGACGGTCCTGCAGGGGCTCGCGCACGCCCTCGGGACGGCGACGGGGGATCTGCGGCACGGGCAGCGCGACGGGTGAACTCACGCCCTCGATTCTATCTGCGCCTCCTGGCAGGAGGCCGGGACGGCCCGACCCGTCCGCCCCGCCCGCACGGCGTCGGGGGCCCGAGTTATCCTGAACCCGCCCTCTCCGCTCCCTGGCAGGGGGCGGCTGCGCCCGTGCGCGCGGCCCGATCGACAGGATGCGATGACCGTCTTCCACGCAGTCGCCGGCGAGACCCCGCCGGCCGATGCCGTCTCCCCGCGTGACTCCACGGCCGATGCGCCGACCTCGATCGCCCGGCTGAACGCAACCATCCGCGACTTCGTCGCCCAGTGGGGCACGGTGTGGGTCGAGGGCGAGATCACCAGCTGGAACCTGCGTGCCGGCAACGTCTTCGCCCGGCTCAAGGACACCCGCTCCGATGCGCAGATCTCGATCCGGATCTGGTCGAGCGTGCGCGCGCGGATCCCTGCCGACCTCGCCGTCGGCGACCACGTCGTCGCCGCCGTCAAGGCCGACTACTTCGTCAAGGCAGGCGACTTCAGCTTCACGGTCTCGGCGATGAAGCACGTCGGCCTCGGCGACCAGCTCGAGCGGCTGGAGCGGCTGCGCGTGCAGCTGCGCCAGGAGGGCCTGTTCGACGCCTCCCGCAAGAAGCCGCTGCCGTTCCTGCCGCACGTGATCGGGCTCATCACCGGCGAGAACTCCGACGCCGAGAAGGACGTGCACCGCAACGCCGAGCTGCGCTGGCCGCAGGTGCGCTTCCGCACCGTGCACGCCGCCGTGCAGGGCGACCGCTGCGTGCCCGAGACGCTCGCCGCGCTCAAGCGGCTGGACGCGGATCCTGACGTCGACGTGATCATCATCGCCCGCGGCGGCGGCGATCCGCAGACCCTGCTGGGCTTCAGCGACGAGCGCCTCGTGCAGGCGGTCGCCGCCGCGACCACGCCGGTGGTGAGCGCCATCGGGCACGAGAACGACCATCCGCTGCTGGACGACGTCGCCGACCTGCGCGCGTCCACCCCGACCGACGCCGCCAAGCGCGTGGTGCCGGACGTGAACGAGCAGCGCGCGCTCGTCGCCCAGCTGCGGGCGAGGGCGACCACCCGGGTGTCGCAGCGGGTCGCGCACGACATCGCCCAGCTCGAGCAACTGCGCTCGCGGCCGGTGCTGCGCGATCCGGATCCGCTCATCGAGCGTCGCGCCCAGGAGGTGTGGCTGCTCGCGGCCCGGTCCCGCGATGCGCTCGGCCGCACGGTCGACGCCGCCGCGCGCCGCACGGCGGAGCTGCGCGCCTCGCTGCGCGCGCTCTCCCCCGCCGCGACCCTCGCCCGCGGCTACGCCATCGCGCACCGCGACGACGGCCGGATCGTGCGCGACGCCGCCGACGCGCCGGCCGGCACCGTGCTGACGGTGACGGTGGACCGCGGGTCGCTGCGAGCGCTGTCGGAGGGCGAGATCGCGGAGTCGCCCGATCCCGGCACGGCCGGTGCGGGCTCAGTCGCACCGGGCGGGGCGCCGGATGAGCGCCGGTAGGATGGGGGCGTGACTGTGTCGAACGAGCCGTCCGCCTCCGCAGGGACCTCTGCGCCGACCGTCGCCGATCCCGCGTCGCTCAGCTTCGAGCAGGCCAGGGACGAACTGGTGCGCGTCGTCGCCGAGCTCGAGCAGGGCGCGCCGACGCTGGAGCAGTCGCTCACCCTGTGGGAGCGCGGGGAAGCCCTCGCCGCACGCTGCGAGGAGTGGCTCCTCGGCGCCAAGCGTCGTCTCGACTCCGCCCGTTCGCGCGTCGAGAACGAAGAGGACGAGCGATGAGCCGCGCCCCGAAACAGCCGCCCGTGGTCGCGGAGCTCGGACGGCCGGAGACGCCTCAGGAGACCGCCGACCGCAAGGCCGCCTCCTCCGCCGCTTATCGGTCCAGCCAGACCTTCCGCGGCCTCATCGCCGCCTTGATCGCGACCGTCGGCGTCGTGCTGCTCATCGTGCTCATCGTGCCCCGGGGCGACTTCACGGGCGCCAACGCGGTCGACCTCCCCGCGGCGGCGAAGAACGCCGAGAGCACTCTGAACCGTCCCGTCCTGCTGCCGAAGCCGCCGAACAACTGGCGGGTTAACAAGGCCGTGCTCATCGACGGCAAGCCCGTCGTGTGGGACATCACGGTGGCGCCTCAGGCCGACGACGCCCGCGGCTACGCCCACATCGCGCAGGCGTTCGACGCCGACGCGGACTGGGCCCTCACCCCCCTGCGCGGCACGGCGCCGGAGGGCGTCGTGAAGATCGGGGCGCGCACGTGGGATGAGTACGTCTTCCCCCACCCCGACCAGTCGGCGAACATCGACTACGCCCTCGGCACCCAGATCGGCAAGGACTACGTCCTCGTCTACGGCGCCCTCGGCAAGGCCGGCACCGCCGAACTGGTCGCGAAGATCAGCCCCCAGATCGACGACCTCGAAGGCGGACGATGACCGACAACACCACCCTGACCCCGGACGAGGCCTGGCGGCTCATGGTCGAAGGCAACCGGCGCTTCGTCGCCGGAACGCCCGAGCACCCCAACCAGGACGTCGGCAAGCGCCACGAACTGGTCGACGGGCAGGCCCCGATGGCCACCCTGTTCGGCTGCTCCGACTCGCGCCTGGCCGCCGAGATCATCTTCGACAAGGGCCTCGGCGATCTGTTCGTGGTGCGCAACGCCGGGCAGGTCATCGGCGAGTCGATCGTGGCCAGCCTGGAGTACGCCGTCGCCGTCCTCGGCGTGCCGCTCATCGTCGTCCTCGCGCACGACAGCTGCGGCGCGGTGCGCGCAGCCATCGACGGCACCGCGATCGACGCGGCCCCGCTCCCGCCGCACATCTGGAAGCTCGTCGCCCCGATCGTCCCGGCCGCACGCAAGGTCCTGGCCGAGCAGGGCGGATCCACCGTGGCCGACATCGATCCCGACCTCGTCGGCCAGGAGCACCTGCGCAACACCGTGCGCGACCTGCTGCAGTCCTCGGAGCTGATCGCCCAGGCCGTGGCGGACGGCCGTCTCGGCATCGTCGGCGCCAACTACCGCCTGAACGAGGGCACGGCCGTGCCCGTCGTCACTGCGGGCCTGAACGACGCCCCCTGAACATCCCCCCACATCATCCCGTCACATCTGGAGGAACAGCAGTGACCGACATCGAATACCGCGTCGAGCACGACACCATGGGCGAGGTGCGCGTGCCCGTGAACGCGCTCTACGGGGCGCAGACCCAGCGCGCGGTGGAGAACTTCCCGATCTCCGGCAAGGGCCTGGAGTCGGCGCAGATCGCCGCGCTGGCGCGGATCAAGAAGGCCGCCGCCCTCGCCAACAAGGAGCTCGGCACGCTCGACGGCGCGATCGCCGACGCCATCGCCCAGGCCGCCGACGAGGTCGCAGCAGGCAAGCACGACGGCGAGTTCCCGGTCGACACGTACCAGACCGGATCCGGTACGTCGTCGAACATGAACATGAACGAGGTGCTCGCGACCCTCGCGACGCGGATCCTCGGGGCGACGGTGCACCCGAACGACCACGTGAACGCCTCGCAGTCGTCGAACGACGTGTTCCCGACCTCGGTGCACATCGCCGTGACCCAGGCCCTGATCGACACCCTGATCCCGGCGCTCGACCACCTCGCCGTCGCCCTCGAGGCCAAGGCGGAGCTGTGGAAGGACGCGGTGAAGTCCG
This sequence comes from Microbacterium sp. 8M, assembly GCF_902506375.1. Taxonomy (GTDB): domain Bacteria; phylum Actinomycetota; class Actinomycetes; order Actinomycetales; family Microbacteriaceae; genus Microbacterium. The sequence goes on along the minus strand of NZ_LR733284.1, from coordinate 1,392,117 downwards.
GGCGCACGCACCTCATGGACGCGACCCCGGTCACCCTGGGCCAGGAGTTCGGCGGCTACGCCCGCCAGATCCGCCTCGGCATCGAGCGCGTGCAGGCCGCCCTCCCCCGCGTCGCAGAGGTCCCGCTCGGCGGCACCGCGGTCGGCACCGGCATCAACACGCCGCTCGGCTTCCCGCAGAAGGTCATCGCGCTGCTCGCCGCGGAGACCGAGCTGCCGATCACCGAGGCCAAGGACCACTTCGAGGCCCAGGCGAACCGCGACGGCCTCGTCGAGGCGTCCGGTGCGCTGCGCACCATCGCGGTCTCGCTGACCAAGATCAACAACGACCTGCGCTGGATGGGCTCGGGCCCCAACACCGGTCTCGGCGAGCTGCACATCCCCGACCTGCAGCCGGGCTCGTCGATCATGCCGGGCAAGGTCAACCCGGTCGTCCCCGAGGCCGTGCTCATGGTGTGCGCGCGCGTGATCGGCAACGACGCGACGGTCGCCTGGGCCGGCGCCTCCGGCTCGTTCGAGCTGAACGTGGCGATCCCCGTCATGGGAACCGCGCTGCTCGAGTCGATCCGACTGCTCTCCAACGCCGTCCGCGTGCTCGCCGACAAGACCGTGGACGGCCTGCAGGCGAACCTCGAGCGCGCCGCGGCGTTCGCCGGCATGAGCCCGTCGATCGTCACGCCGCTGAACAAGGTCATCGGCTACGAGGCCGCCGCGAAGATCGCCAAGCACGCCGTCGCCAAGGGCATCACCGTCCGCGACGCTGTGATCGACCTCGGCTACGTGGAGCGCGGCGAGATCACCCTCGAGGACCTCGACGCCAAGCTCGACCTGCTGTCGATGACGCACGCCGGCTGATATCCCCGCTCGCACGGATGCCGCGTCCCCTGGGGGCGCGGCATCCGTCGTTTCGGCTGTCCTGCAGGCGTCCCCGACGCTGCTCACGCTGCGCTGACGCCGCGCCCTCCTAGACCGGCTCGAACCGGAACCGCACGAGCACCGCGAGGGTGTCATCCGTCACGCAGAACGCCGGGTCCCCGACGTGGTCCCGGTACTCGGATCCGTGCCAGAAGCCCTCGTGTCCCGCACGCCACTCGGCGACGGATGCGAAACCCTCTCCTTCCGCGAGCGCGTGCTCGAGATCGACGTCGCCGATGCGGACGATCCGCACCTCGCTGATCTGCTCGATGCCGACCGGATCCCCTGCGGAGTTGATCACGACGGCGCGGTCGCCGACCTCGGGAAGGGGCTCGCCCTCGCGCTCGTAGTCGCAGAGCAGGCTCGTCGTGGAGGTCTTCTCCCCCGCGATGATCGCCGCGACGAGCGCGTCGCGCAACGGGCCGGGAAAGCCGTACTCGGAGACGGGCAGCTTTTCGGTCATCCCCTCAGCGTATGCGGCGATGGATGCAGGACCGTGCGACGCCTGCAGGGCCGAGACGACGGATCGGTCTGGCATCCGTCACCGGCTCCTGCAGGCGTCGCGCCCGTCGAAGGGCCCGCGCCCTGGCGTCAGCTGAGCTCTCCGCCCTCCAGCAGCTCGGTGACGAGGGCGGCGATCGCGGAGCGCTCCGAGCGCTGCAGCGTCACGTGCCCGAAGAGGTTGTGGCCCTTCAGGGTCTCGATGACGCTGGCGATGCCGTCGTGGCGGCCGACGCGCAGGTTGTCCCGCTGGCCCACGTCGTGCGTGAGGACGACGCGGGAGTTCTGGCCCATCCGGCTCAGCACCGTGAGCAGCACGTTGCGCTCCAGGGACTGCGCCTCGTCCACGATCACGAACGCGTCGTGCAGCGAGCGCCCGCGGATGTGGGTGAGCGGCAGCACCTCGAGCATGCCGCGCTCGACGACCTCGTCCATGACGTTGCCGGAGACCACGGAGCCGAGCGTGTCGAACACCGCCTGTCCCCACGGGCTCATCTTCTCGTCCTTGTCGCCCGGCAGGTACCCGAGTTCCTGGCCGCCGACGGCGAACAGCGGGCGGAACACGATGATCTTCTTCTGCTGCTGGCGCTCCAGCACCGCCTCGAGCCCCGCGCACAGCGCGAGCGCCGACTTGCCGGTGCCCGCACGGCCGCCGAGCGAGACGATGCCCAAGTCCGGATCCAGGAGCAGGTCGATGGCGATGCGCTGCTCGGCGGAGCGTCCATGCAGGCCGAACACCTCGCGGTCCCCGCGGACCAGGGCGTACTCGCCGTCGCCCGTGACGCGGCCGAGGGCCGATCCCCGCTCGGAGTGGATGATGAGACCCGTGTTGACGGGGAGGCCGATCGCCTCCTCGCTCGTGCCGACCTCGCTCTCGTACAGGTCGCTCATCTCGTCGCCGGAGAGCGAGATCGAGCTGATCCCGGTCCAGCCGGAGTCCACGGCCTGCTCGGCGAGGTACTCCTCGGCGTTGATGCCCAGCGAGGCCGCCTTGACCCGCATCGGGAGGTCCTTGGAGACCACCGTGACGTCCTGCCCGTCCCCCGCGAGGTGCATCGCGACGGCGAGGATCCGGCTGTCGTTGTCGCCCAGTCGGATGCCGCTGGGCAGCACCGAGAGGTCGGTGTTGTTCAGCTCGACGCGCAGCGTGCCGCCGTCGCCGATCGGGACCGGGAAGTCGAGCCGGCCGTGCTCGACGCGCAGCTCGTCGAGGTGGCGCAGCGCGCGCCGGGCGAAGTAGCCGAGCTCGGGATCGTGACGTTTGCCCTCCAGCTCTCCGATCACGACGACCGGCAGGACGATGGAGTGCTCGGCGAAGCGGAAGAACGCCTGCGGATCCGACAGCAGCACGGACGTGTCGAGCACGTACGTCTTCAGATCCTGGTCGGGCGTTGCACCTCCCCGAGATCCTGCCGTTTCGCCGGCGGCGCTGGTGCGGGTGCTGCTCTTCAGTGCGGTACGTGCGGCCACAACCCTCTCCCGACCCGGGAAAGTTCCCGGTGCTAGGCGAGTCGACCAGGGCCACGAGTCGCGATCCTTGAGGCCGACTCGATCGGACGCCGTGTCCGATGCCATGAACGTACGACTCCCCGACGTCCCGGCGCACCTCCGACACGCCTGGTTGAAGGTTAAGTCCGTGTTAACTGTTCACGACGCCCGTGAGCGCTTCGTCGAGCATGCCGAGGGTGTCCGCCGACGTCCCCGCGTGCGGGGAGACGCGCACTGCTCCGTCTCGCACGGTGACGGCGATCCCGGAGGCGGCGAGCGCCGCGCCGACGCGCTCGGGGTCCGTCGGTGCCAGCACCACGATCCCGGCGCGCCGCGCCGCCTCCCGCGGCGAGGTCACCGGGATCCGATGCCGGTCGGCGATGTCCAGCACCGCGTCGACGCGCTCGGCCAGCACCGCGGCGACGTCCGCGACGCCCACCGCCCGGATTTCCGCGGCCGCCGCGGCGAGCTGTGCCGAGGCGAGCGGATCCGCCGCGCTGACGGCGTAGGCCTGCCCGGACGGAGCCGGCTCGGGCAGGGCGTCGGCGGGCAGGCCCGCGGCGGCCGTCGCGATCCGCCCGCTCAGCACGGGGCGGATCCTCTCGCGGGCCTGTGCGGTGAAGCGCGCGAAGCCGCTCCCCCGGCCGGCGCGCAGCCACTTGTAGCCGTGCCCGACGACGACGTCGGCGGCCGTCCAGTCCTCGTCCACCACGCCGAACGACTGCACGGCGTCGACGATCAGGAGCCGCTCGGGACCGAGCGCCTCGCGCAAGGCCTCCAGGTCGGCTCGGTAGCCGGAGCGGAAGTCCACGTGGCTGACGACGAGGGCGCTGACGGCGGGATCCAGTGCCGCGACGACGGCCTCCGGCGTCACCCGGGTGCCGGCGGGCGAGATCCACCGCGGCGCGAGCCGCCCCGCGGATGCGGACGCGGCGCGCTCGAGGGTGATCGTGACACTGGGGAACTCCGCTGCCGATGCGATGACGATGCCGTCCAGCCCGGCGAGCGCCTGCTGCAGCGCGTGCGTGGACGACGGGTGCAGGGTCACCTCGTCCGCGTCGGCGTCGAGCAGAGCCGCCACGTCGCGCCGCGCGGCGTCGTCGTTGCCGGACGCGGCGCCGATGTCGTCGGCCCGTCCGGTCGCGAGGAGCGCGGCCGTGTCGTGCAGGGCGGTCGTCGCCGCCGGGGATATCGGCCCGAACGCCGCCCAGTTCAGATACCCCGCATCCTCGCCGAACGTGGCCGTGTACTCGTCGATCGCGCGCATCCCGCCAGTCTGACACGGGGCCGACGGCTTCCCTGACGGCCCCCGGCGGAGTGGCTCGCACGGCGGAGGAGGGAAGGCGCACGACGGCGCGTCGACCGACGACAACGCGGCGAGCCGCCCGCGGCGGCGGTCAGCGCCCGAAGCGGCGGTCGCGGTCGGCGTAGTCGCGGATCGCCCGCAGGAAGTCGACCTGACGCAGATCCGGCCCCAGCGCCTCCACGAAGTAGAACTCGCTGTGCGCGCTCTGCCAGAGCAGGAAGTCGCTGAGCCGCTGCTCGCCGCTGGTGCGGATGACGAGGTCGGGATCCGGCTGTCCGCCCGTGTAGAGGTGCTCGCCGATCATCTCGGGGGTGAGATGGGCGGCGAGGTCCTCCATCGTGCCGCCGGAGGCGTCGTGCTGGGCGAGGATCGACCGCACCGCGTCGACGATCTCGTTGCGTCCGCCGTAGCCCACCGCGAGGTTCACGTGCAGGCCGGTGTGGCTGCGGGTGCGCTCCTCGGCCTCGGCCAGCACCCGCGCGAGCTCGGGCGGGAGGATCTCCGCGCGTCCCACGTGCTTCACGCGCCAGTTCCCCTCGTGGGAAAGCGCGTCGGCGAGCTCGCCGATGATCTCGATGAGGTCGGCGAGCTCGGCGGAGTCGCGCTTGCGCAGGTTGTCGGCGGAGAGCAGATACAGCGACACCACGCCGACGCCGAGCTCGTCGCACCAGCCCAGGAACTCCCGCATCTTCGCCGCACCGGCGCGGTGTCCGTGCGCCGGGGTGGCGTACCCGAGCTGCCGCGCCCATCGGCGGTTGCCGTCGATCATCATCGCGATGTGATGCGGCACCGACTGCGGATCGAGCCTGCGTCGCAGCCGTCGGGTGTACAGCCGATAGAGGGGGCCGTTCCCTGACTGATCGGACCGTGCGCTCACGTGAATACGCTACCGCGCGCGCGGCGTCCCACGATCAGCGCGTTCCCATGTCGCACACGGGGTATGTACGGCGTACGGCATGCGCGGCGGCTTAGAGTGCAACCATGCGCAGAGCGACCCGAACCGCTGCACCGGAAGTGCCCCAGCTGCCTCTGCTCGAGGCGGCCGCCGTCGACGCACAGATCGACATCAAGCCGACCTGGCGGGGCTGGATCCACGCGGGCACCTTCCCCGTCGCGATCGCGGCCGGGATCGTGCTCATCGTGCTCGCCCAGGGCGGGGTCGCGAAGTGGGCCGCGGCGGTGTTCATGGTGACCTCGATGCTGCTGTTCGGCAACTCGGCCCTGTACCACCGCTTCAACTGGAAGCCGAAGACCAAGGCGGTGCTCAAGCGCATCGACCACGCCAACATCCTGCTGCTGATCGCGGGCACGTACACCCCGCTCGCGACGCTGGCGCTGCCGCCGGCGAAGGGCGTGCTGCTGCTGTCGCTGGTGTGGTCGGGTGCGATCCTGGGGATCCTGTTCCGGGTGTTCTGGATCCACGCCCCGCGCTGGCTGTACGTCGCGCTCTACCTGCTGCTCGGCTGGGCGGCCGTCATGTACATCGTGGATCTGGTGAACGCCAACGTCGCGATGATGGTGCTGGTCTGCGTGGGCGGACTGCTCTACACCGGCGGTGCGATCGTCTACGCGCTGAAGAAGCCCAACCCCTGGCCGGGGCGGTTCGGCTTCCACGAGATCTTCCACGTGTGCACGGTGCTGGCGTTCCTCAGCCACTGGACCGCGTGCCTGCTGATCTCGCTGGCGCCGCTGCACCCGTCGCTGGGGCTTCCGGGCTGAGTCAGGCCTTCGGGTCGCCCTCGCCGGCGTCCGGTGCGTTCTCACCGCGCGCTGCGGCCTCTTCCGCGTCGAGCTCGGCGCGGACCTCCTCGCGGTACCGCACCCGCCGGATGCGGCGCTGCATGTCCCAGATGAGCAGCGCGACGAAGACGACGACCACCGCCACGATCACGAAGCCCACCGGGCCCGGCGTGACCAGGTTCGGGTCGACCGTCGGGGTGGGAGTGGGGGTCGCCGTCGCAGCAGCCAGGATCGTGTCGAGCATCGGATCGCCTTTCGTCTTCAGCCCTCCGGGCCGGCGGGCCCTTCAGGGTCGAGCCCGCCGTCGCCGTGGGCTACCGGGGTCGTCCGGCCGGTCGGGCGCAGGGCCGCGCGCGGGATAACCTGGAACCACCAGCCTAACGATCGGATGCACCCCGCCGTGACGACCCCCGCCCAGCTCGACGAGCGCTACGGCCGCGGACCGCGCCGTCGTCTTCCGATGGTCATCGCGATCGCCGCGGCGGCGGTCGTCGTCGGCGTGTTCGGCTGGTGGACGTGGCAGGGGTCGGCCGACACCGTCGACGTGACGGGAACCGGCTACCACCTCGTCGACAGGCACAGCGTCACCGTGTCCTTCCAGATCTCCGCGCCGGCGAACCGGCCGGTGCACTGCATCGTGGAGGCGCAGGACGAGGAGTTCGGGATCGTGGGCTGGCGCCTGGTCTCCTACCCCGCCTCCGAGAAGCACACGCGGGCGTTCACCGAGCACGTCCCGATCGTCGCCGCCGCGACGACGGGTTTGGTGAACTCCTGCTGGGTGTCCTAGGCTCGTCCTGTTGATCGACGCCCCGGCAGGTGCCGGGGCGTCTTGGCATATCCGGGACCTCCCGGATCCGATTCGCAAGGAGTTCACCGTGTCGAACGACGCACAGGTCCCCTTCCTGACGCAGGAGGCGTACGACCGTCTTGTCGCGGAGCTGGAGAACCTCTCCACGGTCGGCCGCGAGGAGATCGCCAAGCGCATCGAGGTCGCCCGCGAGGAGGGCGACCTCAAGGAGAACGGCGGCTACCACGCCGCCAAGGACGAGCAGGGCAAGATCGAGGCGCGCATCCGCACCCTGGAGACGCTGCTGAAGACGGCGAAGGTCAGCGAGGCCCCGCCGAGCCGCGGCATCGTCGAGCCCGGCACGGTCGTCACGGCTACCGTCGCCGGCGGTGAGGAGGTCTTCCTCCTCGGCAGCCGCGAGATCGCCGGCGGCACCGATCTCGACGTGTACAGCGAGGCGAGCCCGCTCGGATCCGCGATCCAGGGCCTCAAGGTCGGCGACAAGACCTCGTACGAGGCGCCGAACGGCCGCTCGATCGAGGTCGAGATCCTGAAGGTGGAGACCTTCGTCGGCTGACCCGCATCCCGGATGACGAACCCGCCGCGCCATCGAGGGCCGGCGGGTTCGTCGTCTGCGGTCAGTCCTGGACGACCATCGGCTCGAAGCCGGCCGCGCGCAGCGTGTCCAGCGTGAGCTGGGAGTGCTCCGGGCCGCGGGTCTCCACGCTGAGCTCGAGGATCACGTCGTTGATCTGCAGGCCGTGGCCGTGGCGCGTGTGCATCGCCTCGATCACGTTCGCGCCGGCGTGCGCGATGAGCTCGGACACCCGGGCCAGCTGGCCGGGGCGGTCGGGCAGCGGGATGCGCAGCGTGAGGTAGCGGCCGGAGGCGGCGAGACCGTGCGAGACGACCCGCTGCAGCAGCAGCGGATCGATGTTGCCGCCGGAGAGCACGGCGAGCGTCCTGCCCGTCCCGCTCACCTTGCCGGCGAGGATCGCCGCCACGCCGACCGCACCCGCCGGTTCCACGACGACCTTCGCCTGCTCCAGCAGCAGCAGCAGCGCCCGCGCGATGTCGTCGTCGCTGACGGTCACCACCTCGTCGACGAGTTCCTGGATCATCGCGAAGGGCACGTCGCCGGGGCGGGCCACGAGGATGCCATCGGCGATCGTGGGCTGCGTGACGATCTCGACCGGGTGCCCTGCCGCCAGCGACGGGCCCATGGCGGCGGCGTTCTCCGCCTGCACGCCGATGATGCGCACCGTGCGGCCCTGCTCGGCGGCACGGGCCTTCACCGCCGCGGCCACACCGGCGATGAGGCCGCCACCGCCGATGCCGACGAGGATCGTCTCGACGTCGGGCACGTCCTCCATGAGCTCGAGGCCGAGCGTCGCCTGCCCGGTGACGATGTCACGATGGTCGAAGGGCGGGATGAAGACCGCGCCGGTGCGCTCGGCGAACTCGGCCGCCAGACGCAGAGAGGTCGCTACGGTCTCCCCCTCGAGCACGACCTCGGCGCCGTAGCCCCGCGTCGCGAGGAGCTTCGGCACGGGCACGCCCATGGGCATGAAGATCGTCGCCGGGATGCCCAGTGCCTGCGCGGCCAGCGCGACGCCCTGGGCGTGGTTGCCGGCGGAGGCGCCGACCACGCCACGGGCGCGCTCCTCCGCGGTGAGCCGGGAGAGGCGGTGCACGGCGCCGCGGATCTTGAACGAACCGGTGCGCTGCAGGTTCTCCATCTTGAGCGTCACCGGCGAACCGAGCACCTTGGTCAGGGCGACGGACGGCAGGGCCGGGGTGCGCACGATGACGCCGTCGAGCCCGGCGGCGGCCTGCTCGATCTCGGCGAGCGTGGGGATCCCGGCGAAAGCAGGGGTGGTTTCATTCGTCATCGCTTGCGTCATCGCGCACTCCTTCTCCGCGCCCGCGGCACGGTCCGCCAGATGTAGTCGCCGCCGGGATCGGCGCCGGTGCGCCAGGCACCGGAGTTGATGGTCACGGCCGCCACGTTCACGAACGCCGCGAGCGGCACCGCGAACAGCGCGCCGGGGATGCCCGCGATCAGCGCACCGCCGGCCACGACGAGCACGACCGCGAGCGGGTGCACCTTGACCGCCGACCCCATCAGGATCGGCTGCAGGATGTGCCCCTCGATCTGCTGCACGGCGAGCACCACGACGAGCATCCACAGGGCGATCCACGGACCGTTGTAGACGAGCGCGAGGAACACCGCGAGCGCGCCCGTGACGACCGCGCCGACGATCGGGATGAAGGATCCGAGGAACACCAGCACCGCGACGGGGACGGCGAGCGGCACGCCGAGCAGGAAGGCGCCCAGGCCGATGCCGAGGGCGTCGATGAACGCCACGAGCATCTGCGTGCGGGCGTAGTTGATCACGGTCGCCCAGCCGTTGCGCGCGGCGGCGTCGACGGCGCGGCGCGAGTCCCGCGGGAAGAGCTTCACGGTCCACGCCCAGATCCCGCCGCCGTCGGCGAGCATGCAGAGCAGGATGAACAGGGTCAGCACGGCGCCGGTGGCGACATGGCCGAAGGTCGAGCCGACCGCGATCGCGCCCGACTTGAGCAGCTCGCCCTGTTCGCTGAGGAACTTCGCCCCCTGGTCGAGCAGATCCGTGATCTGCGCCCGGGTGAGATGGAACGGCCCGTCGATGAGGAACTGCTGCAGCTGCTCCCAGGCGCCGACCGTGCGCGCCTGCACGCCGTGCCACTGCTGCGTGATCTGCCAGACCGCGAGCCACAGCAGCCCTCCCACGATCGCGACGGTGCCGATCAGCGCGACGACGATCGCGAGCCAGCGCGGCCAGCCCACCCGCAGCATCGAGCTGAACACGGGCCAGAGCAGGGCCGTGAGCAGGATGGCGATCATCAGCGGGATGACCAGGATCTTGAAGAGCATCACGAGCCAGATCACGACGCCGAGGGCGGCCGCGATCGCGAGGAAACGCCAGGAGTACGCCGCGGCGATCTTCAGGCCGGGGGGCAGGGCGCGCTGCACGTCGTCGCGCACATCGACGCGCCCCGTGATGGTGCGCTGCCGGACGAGATCGCGCAGCCGGGGTGTGCTGTTCTCACTCATCGGCCCAGTCTACGGGCGCCGCACGGGCGTCCTGACGCGGCTGCGGGCGCGCGCCGCGCGCGGGCGCCGACGGGCCGCGGTGTCGGAGGCAGTCGTTACGCTGGCCGACGTGACTCGTTCTCCGGCCGCTCCCTCCCCCGTCGACACGTTGAGCGCCGCCGAGGCACGGCGGATCGCGCTCGCGGCGCAGGGCTTCTCGCGCCGGCGCCCGGCGGCACCGGGAGTGCGGCACCTGCACACCGCGATGGCGCGTATGGGTGTGCTGCAGATCGACTCCGTGAACGTATTCGCCCGGTCGCACTATCTGCCGCTGTTCTCCCGCCTGGGCGCGTACGACCCGGCGATGCTGGAGCGCGCCTTCCTGTCCCGTCCGAGCGCGGCGCGCTCGAGCCGCTACACCGAGTACCTCGCGCATGAGGCCACGTTCCTGCCCGTCGAGGACTGGCCGCTGTGGGGCTTCCGCCGCGACGCCTTCCGCGCCAAGCGCGGCGCGTTCTGGGGGCAGAGCTCGTCGGCGCGCACACTGGACTGGGTGCGCGCCGAGCTGCGCGACCGGGGTCCGTCCCGCCCCGCGGAGATCCGCGGGGACGCGCCCGGTGGCCGCGGCGGCTGGTGGGAATGGGATGAGGTCAAGCACGCCCTGGAGTACCTGTGGCGCATCGGCGACGTGGCGATCGCGGGACGCGACGGCTTCGAGCGCCGGTACGCCCTCGCCGAGGATGTGGTGCCGGCCGAGCTGCTCGGGCGCGACCTGGACCGGGCCACGGCGGTCGGCGAGCTCGTGCGCCGCGCCGCGCGGGCGCACGGCGTCGCGACCGCGGCCGACATCGCGGACTACTACCGCATCAAGGACCGCACCCTGGTGCTGTCCGCGATCGCGGATCTCGTCGAGCGCGGTGAGCTGGAGCCGGTGCAGGTCCGCGGCTGGGAGCGTGGCGGGCGCCCCGTGCCGGCGTGGCGCCACGTCGAGGCCGCCCTCCCCCGCCGCATCGACGCGACGGCGATCCTCACGCCTTTCGACCCGGTGGTGTGGTTCCGCGATCGGGCGCTGCGCGCGTTCGCTCTCGACTACCGCATCGAGATCTACACGCCCGCCGAGAAGCGGCGCTACGGCTACTACTCCCTGCCGGTGCTGGTCGGCGATCGGATCTCCGCGCGGGTGGATCTGAAGGCGGACCGTGCGACGGGCACGCTGCGGGTGCAGTCGGCGTGGTGGGAGCCGCACGCTCGGCCCGCGGCCGATGTGGAGCGCATCGCCGCCGAGCTGCGCACCGCGGCCGTATGGCAGGGGCTGGAGCACATCTCCGTGTCCGCCTGGGGCGACGCGTCCGGCGCGCTCGCCGCGGCGCTGGACGCGCATCCCGAGCGCGTGCAGCGGCACGACGTGGGACGCACGGATCTGGTGCCGCTGGGAGTCGGTTCCTGACCGGGATTCCCTCAGCGGGTTTCGACTCGGTCGCCTTCGGCGTCCTCGCTCAACCTTGACACGATCCCGCATCGACGCGGCTGCGCCGCATTGATCCGGGCCGTGTCAGAACTGGACTCGGGGAGGCTCGGCGATCGCCGCGCCGTCGGCCACCTCGAAGAACTCCCGCTCGGTGAAACCGAGGTTGCGGGCGAACAGGTTGTTCGGGAACACCTTGATCTTGGTGTTCAGCTCGCGCACGCCGCCGTTGTAGAACCGGCGGGAGGCCTGGATCTTGTCCTCCGTGTCGACCAGGGCGGACTGCAGCTGAAGGAAGTTCTGGCTCGCCTGCAGCTGCGGGTACGCCTCGGCGACCGCGAACAGGCTCTTCAGGGCCTGCTGCAGATGCCCCTCCGCGGCACCCGCCTCGGCCGGCGTCGAGGCGGACAGGGTCTCCGCGCGGGCACGCGTGACGTTCTCGAACACGGCCTTCTCATGAGCCGCATACCCCTTCACCGTGTCGATGAGGTTCGGGATCAGATCCGCTCGTCGCTTGAGCTGCACGGTGATGTCGCTCCACGCCTCGTCGACGCGGACCCCCAACTGCACGAGCGAGTTGTACGTAGCCCACAGATAGATGCCGACGGCGACGATCAGAACGACGATCACTCCGACGACGACGAGGACTGGAACAAGAACATCCACGGACGACGACCCCCTAGCAGACGCGGTTTCGGCCCATCCTATCCCGGCATCCTCCGTGTGCGCCGGGCTGCCAGGGAACGGTCAGGCGCCGAGGACGCGCTCGAGATACCGGTTGCCGAACCGACGTTCCGGATCCATTCGATCGCGTAGTGCGACGAAGTCCTCGAACCTCGGATAGCGCTCCCGGAGGCGCTCCGCGTCCAGCGAGTGCAGCTTGCCCCAGTGCGGGCGCCCGCCGTGCGCGAGGCAGATCGCCTCGACCGCGTCGAAGTACTCGCGAGGGTCATGCCGCCAGTACCGGTGCACGGCGATGTACGCGGATGCGCGCTCATGCGCCGTGGAGAACCAGCGATCGTCGGCGGCGGCGAAGCGCACCTCGATCGGGAACTCGATGCGCCAGCCGCGCTTCGCGATGAGCGCCTGGACCGCGCGGAACACCGGCACGATCTGATCCTGCGGCAGGGCGTACTCCATCTCGCGGAAGCGCACCGTCCGGCTCTGGGTGAGCACGCGATGCGAGAGATCGGTGTACTCCCGGTCGCCGGTGAGCTTCACCGCGAGCCGGCTGAACGGCGCAGTGATCGACGGCATGGCGACGCCTGCTGCGCACACCACGCGATAGACGCCGTTGGAGAGCAGGGTCTCGTCGATCCACTTCCCCACTTTCGGCAGCGGCCGCCGCACCGCCGACTCCGGCAGCCGCTCGGTGGTCTTGGTGAGGGCGACGTCGGTGTGCGGGAACCAGTAGAACTCGAAGTGATCCGCGTCCGAGACGCGCTCGTGCACCGTCTCCAGCACCTCGTCCAGCGGCGCAGGCGCGTCCACGGCGTGCATGACGAACGCGGGCACGCACTGCAGCGTGACCTCGACCAGGATCCCCAGGGCGCCGAGACCCAGCGCGATCGCCGGCAGCAGCTCGGCGTTCTCCGCCTCGTCGACCCGCAGGAACTCCCCCGCGGCGGTGATGAGCGTCGCCCCGACGACCTGCGCCGCCAGGCCGCGGAACGCGGCACCGGTGCCGTGCGTGCCGGTGGAGATCGCGCCGGAGATCGACTGGCGGTCGATGTCGCCGAGGTTCTCCATCGCGAGTCCGAACGGGGCGAGCAGCGCGGGGATGCGATGCAGCCGAGTGCCCGCGAGGAGGGTGGCCCGCCCCCGGGCCTCGTCGACCGACACCAGCCCCTGCAGATCGTCGAGCTCGAGCAGCACGTCAGGTGCCACGGCCACGCCGGTGAAGCTGTGCCCGGCGCCGACCGCCTTGATCCGGAGACCGTGCGCCGCGGCGGCCAGCACCGCGCGCTGCACACCCTCCGGAGAGCGCGGGCGCTCCACGCGGAGCGGCCGGATCGAGGCCGAGCGGCCCCAGTTGTGCCAGGTCTCCCCCGGTCGTGTCACAGGAACGCCTTCCCTTCGCCGCGATACGTGGGCAGTTCGCCGACGACGCGGTCACCGTCGACGAGGTGGTAGCCGAGGATCCGCTCGGCGGGCTCGCCGCTCTTCGCATGACGCAGCCAGACGCGGTCCCCGACCCGGAGCGTGCGGGCGGCGGCGCCGCGCAGCGGGGTCTGCACCTCGCCCGCGGCCTCCCGTGGCGCGGTCTGCAGGCCCTGCGGCCACACCGGTCGCGGCTGCCGAGAGGCGACGGCGGGCCCGGACGCGATCCAGCCGCCGCCGAGGATCGTCGCGATGTCGGACGCCGGGCGCCGCACGACGTCGAAGGCGAAGGCGCTCGCCGGCGCGGGGGCGAAGGAGCGGTAGCCGTCGAACAGGTGCCCTGCGAGCAGGCCGCTGCCCGCGGTGATCTCGGTGAGGGCCGGATCGGATCCGGTGTACTCGAGCGATCCCGTGCCGCCGCCGGTGACGAACTCGAGCGGCACGATCGCCTGCACGGCCTCGACGATGCGGGCGCGCCGCTCCCGCAGCTCCTGGCGGGACTGCGCCTGCACCGTGCGGATCACGGTGTCGCCGCTGCCGGTGTCGTCGCCCTGACCGGCGATCTGCGCCTCGTACATCTGGAGGCCGACGAGGTGGAAGCCGTCCCGCTCGGCGGCGCGTCGGGCGAAGCGCGCCACCTCCTCCGGGGTGTGCAGCGGCGAGCGGAAGACGCCGATGTGGCCGAGCCCCGGAGCGCGCCAGGACGCGTCGGCGTCGACCGCGATGCGCACGCGCGGACGGCGGGAGGGAGCGGCGACCGCGTCGATGAGGTCGAGCTGCGACTCGTCGTCGACCACGAGCGTGATCCGCGCGCAGGCGCCCTCGTCCGCGAGCAGCCGCTGCAGGCCCGGCCGGTCGGCCGTCGGATAGGCCAGCACGATGTCATCGTGGTCCTCGGCCAGCCAGAGGGCCTCCGCGAGCGTGAAGGCGAGCAGTCCGCGATAGCCGGGGACCCGCAGCGCGGCGTCGATCACCTCGCGCACGCGCACGGACTTCGTCGCGATCCGGATCGGCCTGCCGCCCGTGCGCACCACCATGTCCATCGCGTTGAAGCGCAGTGCCTCGAGATCGATCACCGCGACGGGCGCGGGCAGATGCGCGGTCGCCTCGGTGAGCCGCGTCCACCACCGCGCCGGATCGTCCCAGGGCTGGGCGCGGCGACGGGTGGGCACGGCGACGCTGCCCTGATCGGCGATGAGCTCGAGCACGAGTCCACCCTATTGGCTCGAAGTCAACATCGCGCGGGTGCTGCGCTCGCTAGGCTCGGGGGAAGGCCCCCGTAGCCCAACGGCAGAGGCAGGCGACTTAAAATCGCTTCAGTCTGGGTTCGAATCCCAGCGGGGGCACCTTCGGCTGTGCCGCCGGAGGCGGTGCGGCCGAACACCCGGTCACACGCCGGGGCGGCCGTCGAGCCACACCGCGTTCCAGTCCAGGATCCGCGGATCCGCCAGACCTTCGGTCACGAACGGATCCTCGGCGATGAACCGCTCAGCCTCGTGGCGCGTGGAGAACACCCCCATCGATCCGGCAGCCGGATCCGGCGTGGCGAAGGGCCCGAGCGCGATGACTCCGCCGCCGGCCTCGTGGAAGGCCCGGTAGTACGCCTGATGACGGGGGAACACCTCGAGGATCCGGGCGCGATCAGCACCCTCACGGAGGCGGTACAGCACGACGACGTCCACACACGGATCGTAGCGCCGCCGGCGCCCCGGGACGCAGAACGCCCCCGGATCGCACTCCGAGGAGTGGGATCCGGGGGCGTCTTGTCGAGCCTTACTTGGCAGCGGCCTCCGCAGGCTTCTTCGCGGCGGGGCGCTTGGCGGCCGGCTTGGCGGCGGCCGGCTTGGCAGCCGCAGCGGGAGCGGCCGGGGCCGCGTCCGCTGCCGGGCGCGGACGGGCGGCGAACTCCTCGAACACCGCGCGCGGCGTCTGCAGCGCCTCGAGGCCGACGATGTCGCGGCCGAGCCACAGGTTGTTCCACCAGCCCCACAGCACGCGCCACTTGCGCTCCCACGACGGCATCGCGAGGCCGTGGTAGCCCCGGTGCGCGACCCAGGCCACGAAGCCCTTGAGCGCGAGCTTGCCCGACTGGAAGACGCCGTTGTAGAGGCCGAGACCGGCCACGGCGCCCAGGTTCTTGTGGAAGTAGTCCTTGGGCGTCTCGCCGCGCAGCACCGCGACGAGGTTCTTCGCGAGACGCTTCGCCTGACGCACGGCGTGCTGCGCGTTCGGCACGCACATGCCGCCCACGCCGCCGCCGGACAGGTCGGGGACGGCCGAGACGTCGCCGGCGGCCCAGGCGCCCTCGACGATCTCGTCGGCGGTGCCCACGCGCAGGTCGGCGCGGGTCTGGATGCGGCCGCGCTCCTCGATCGGGAGGTCGCCGCCGCGCACGACGGTCGGGTTGGCCATGACGCCGGCGGTCCAGACGATGAGGTCCGACGGGATGACCTCGCCCGTGGAGAGCTCGACGTTGCCGTCGACCGCGGCCTTCACCTGCGTGTCGAGGTGGACGTTCGCTCCGCGCTTGGCCAGATCCTTCAGCACCCACTCGCTGGTCGGCAGCGAGACCTCGGGCATGATCCGGCCCATCGCCTCGATCAGGTGGAAGTGCGTGTCGTCGAACGTCAGCTGCGGGTACTTCGCGATCAGCGCCGAGGCGAACGAGCGCAGCTCCGCGAAGGCCTCGATGCCGGCGAAACCGCCGCCCACCACGACCACCGTGAGCAGGCGGTCGCGCTCGGGGCCTGCGGGGATCGACGCGGCCTTGTCGAAGTTCGACAGCAGCTTGTCGCGCACCGCGACGGCCTCTTCGATGGTCTTCAGGCCGATCGCGTTGTCGGCGATGCCGGGGATCGGGAAGGTGCGCGAGACGGCACCCGCGGTGACGACGATCTGGTCGTAGGGGAACTCGTACGGCTCGCCCACGGCGGGCGTGATCGTCGCGACCTTCTCGGCGTGGTTGATGCCGGTCACCTTCGCGGTGATGACGTTCGTGCGCTTGAGGTGGCGGCGGTGCGCGACGACCGCGTGGCGCGGCTCGATCGACCCGGCGGCGACCTCCGGCAGGAACGGCTGGTAGGTCATGTAGGGCAGCGGGTCGACCATGGTGACCTCGGCCTCGCCCTTGCGGAGGTGCTTCTCGAGCTTCCACGCGGTGTAGAAACCGGCGTAGCCGCCGCCCACGATCAGGATCCTGGGCGCGACGGCGCTCTTTGCCACGGTGCTCTCAGTCACGGAGGCTTACTCCTCAGTCATCGGGATTTGGGCGTGCGTTGGGTGCGCGCCGAACGAATGCGCCGGGCAGCAGCGGTGACGCCAAGCGCTATCAGGATACCAGGCACGGTGAGCGCGACGAGCGGCAGGGTACCGTACAGCAGCGATTCGGCGCTGGGGATCAGCGGCGAAGTGGCCTTGGCCGGGGCGTCGGCCTTGGGAAGCGGCGGGATCGCGACCGGGGTCGACGTCGCCGGGGCGGGTGCAGGAGCCTCCGCGCGACGGTGCAGGCGGATCCAGTCGGACAGGTCGCCGAGGGGGTTCTCGTCCACGGGGGGCACCGCGGTGCTCACCGCCGCGGCGGCGTCGATCAGCCCGTAGCCGTACAGCGGATCCGGGTGCGCGGTGGCCTGCGGTGCGGGTCGGGCGGTCTGGATGATCTGGTTGATCACGTTGTTCGCATCCATGTCCGGATGCGCCGCGCGCACGAGCGCGACCACGCCCGCCACGATGGGCGCGGCGCCGCTGGTCCCGTTCCAGGTCTCCACCGTTCCGTTGGCGTCGATGCCGAGCAGGGACTCGCTCGGCGCGGATACGGCGATCGAGATCCCCTGCGTCGAGGCGGCCCGGCTTGCGACGCCGCGCTGGTCGACGCCGCCCACCGCGAGGACGCCGGGGATGGTCGCAGGCGCCCCGACCATCGCCGTTCCGCTGCCGCGGTTGCCGGCGGCCACGACGACCACGACGTCGTGCTCGAACGCGTACAGGAACGCGTCGTCCCAGCTGCGGTCCCAGTCCAGCGTGTTCGTGGTGAAGGAGAGGTTGATCACCTTCGCGCCGTGGTCGACCGCCCATCGCATCGCGTCCGCCACCTGCTTCGTGAACGGGACCGGGGCGGTGGTGCCGAACCCCAGCGAGATCGAGAGCAGCTTCGCCTCGGGCGCCACCCCGATCATGCCCGTGCCGTCGGCGTTCGGCCGGCCCGCCGCGAGCGAGGCGACCCGGGAGCCATGATCGCTGTCCAGCGGGCCCAGCGGGGTGCGCCCGTCATCCGAGCCGATGCCCGACACGTCGGTGCCGCCGGCGACGGCGCCCTGGAACTGGCTCGGCCCGTTCGCGATCCCGGTGTCGATGACGGCGATCGTGACCCCGGCGCCGCGCGTGGTCTTCCACGCGGCGTCGATGTGAGCGCCCTCGATCCAGTACTCCGCGGCACGCACGGGATCCGGCGTCGGCGTCGGCGTCGCCCCGATCGCGAGCGGCGCCACGAGGGCGAGGGCGAGCAGCGCGACGGCGGCGCGGAGCCACCGGGCGCGGGCCGTGCGGACGCTGGGCGCGGTCATCGGACTCGGTTCACCGCCCCAGGGCGGCTCCCGGCTCGGCGCATTCGCAGCGCTGCGGCGACCACCGCGACCGGCGCAGCGCTTCGTCGCCGATCGGGTTGACGCCCTCCCCCGCGGCCAGGGCATGGCCGGCCAGCGCGTGCAGGCACTTCACGCGGGTGGGCATGCCTCCGGCCGACACCCCGGCGATCTCCGGCACGTCGCCGTACTGGGCGCGGTCGTCGAGGTAGGCCTGGTGCGCCGTCCGGTAGGCGGAGGCGGTGTCCTCGTCATCCAGCAGCAGGGCCAGCTCGGGCATCACGTGCTCGGCTTCGAGCGTCGACATCGCCGCCGCGGCGGCAGGGTGCGTGAGGTAGTAGAAGGTCGGGAACGGCGACCCGTCGGGCAGGCGCGGCAGCGTCGCCACGACGGTCGGGTTGCCGCAGGCGCAGCGCGCAGCGATGCCGACGACCCCGCGGGCCTCGCGTCCGAGCTGCGCGGAGACGACCGCGAGCTCGGCGTCGGTGGGCGGGGCGAAGGGCGGCGTGGTCACCCTTCCAGGGTACGGGGTCGAACCGAGCGGAGCCTCAGCGCGCGGCCGAGCCGGCTGCAGTCTTGGCGAGCCCGGCCTCGGTGACGCTGCGCAGCAGCTGGCCCGCCCAGTCCGAGGACTTCTCCTGCACGGTGTCGCTGACCTTCGCCTGCTCGACGGGCCGCGCCGCCGGATCGATGTCGTTGTCGATGAGGTAGACCACCTCGCCCGGCTTGACGTAGAACAGCCGCTGCCGAGCCTGGGCCGTGATGTAGGCGGGGTCGTTCCACCGCTCCCGCTCGGCCTTGAGATCGTCGATCTGCTTCTGGGTGACCGTCACCGAATGCTCGAGCGCCGCGATCCGCTGCCGCTGGTCGAGGTAGGTGCCCAGCGTCGGCACGAGCACCCACGCGCCGAGCACGACGAGAGACAGCATGATGACCATGAAGCCGCTCAGCCGGATCCCGCCGACCCAGCCTCGCACGTCCACGGCACGGGCCGTCGTAGAGCGACCGCCGCGCCCCGCGGGCCGGGCTGCCGCGTTCGCCCGCGCAGACGACGAAGGAGGAGTCCGCCGTTCGGTCATGACTCCTCCTTCGATTCAGCGGATGCGCTGATCAGCCCTTGAAACGCGGGAAGGCGGAACGACCGGCGAAGACCGCGGCATCGCCCAGCTCCTCCTCGATGCGCAGAAGCTGATTGTACTTGGCGACGCGCTCCGACCGAGCGGGCGCGCCGCTCTTGATCTGGCCCGAGTTCACGGCGACGACGAGGTCGGCGATCGTGGTGTCCTCGGTCTCGCCCGAGCGGTGCGAGAGCATCGTGGTGTAGCCCGAGCGGTGCGCCAGGCTGATCGCGTCGAGGGTCTCGGAGAGCGTGCCGATCTGGTTCACCTTGACGAGCAGCGAGTTCGCCACGCCGAGGTCGATGCCCTTCTGCAGGCGCTCCGGGTTGGTCACGAACAGGTCGTCGCCGACGAGCTGCACCTTGGTGCCGAGCGCCTCGGTGAGGGCCTTCCAGTTGTCCCAGTCGTCCTCGGCGAGCGCGTCCTCGATCGTGACGATCGGGTAGTCGTTGACGAGACCGACGTAGTAGTCGGTGAGCTCCGCCGCGGTCCAGTCCTTGTCCTCCAGGCGGTACACGCCGTCGTTGAAGAACTCCGTGGCGGCGACGTCGAGGCCCAGGGCGATGTCGCTGCCCGGGGTGAAGCCGGCCTTCTCGATCGCCTTGACGAGGAAGTCGAGGCCCTCGCGGTTGCTGGGCAGGTCGGGCGCGAAACCGCCCTCGTCGCCGAGGCCCGTGGCGAAGCCGGCGGCCTTCAGCTCGCCCTTGAGCACGTGGTACACCTCAGTGCCCCAGCGCAGCGCGTCGGAGAAGCTGTCGGCACCGATCGGCGCGAGGAAGAACTCCTGCATGTCGATGCCGTTGTCGGCGTGCGAACCGCCGTTGATGACGTTGAACAGCGGCACGGGCAGCAGGTGCGCGTTCGGTCCGCCCAGGTAGCGGAACAGCGGCAGGTCGGCGGAGTCGGCAGCGGCCTTGGCGACGGCGAGGCTGACCCCCAGGATCGCGTTCGCGCCGACACGGCTCTTGTTGTCGGTGCCGTCGACGTCGATGAGGATCTCGTCGATGATGCGCTGCTCGCTGGCCTCGACGCCCTCGATGGCGGGGCCGAGCTCATCGATGACCGCCTCGACGGCCTTGAGCACGCCCTTGCCGCCGTAGCGGCTCTTGTCGCCGTCGCGCAGCTCGTACGCCTCGAAGGCGCCGGTCGACGCACCGGAGGGGACGGCGGCGCGCTGGACGATGCCGTCATCGAGGAGCACCTCCACCTCGACGGTCGGGTTGCCGCGCGAGTCGAGAATCTCGCGTGCGCCTACAGCCTCGATCAGTGCCACAGGGTGCTCCTTGTTCAAGAGGGAAGTGGGATGGTGGAGCGACGTCGATCCGCCGCCCAGTCTAGCCAGTGCGCGGCGCCGGCCGCAGAGGATGAAGCGCTGCCTCGCGCGCGAGGGAGCGCGGATGGCTTCGGCGCACGCGCTCGATATCCTTTCCGCATGAGCCCGGGCGCCGCTGCCCCGCTGATCGCCGCACCGCCGTACCGCGAGCGCGATCAGAGCGGACGAGTGCGCTCCGTCTCCGAGGTCGACGGGGCGGCGCCGCTGTGGTTCTCCGTGACGCAGGAGCACGAGGATCTGCTCAGCCCGCGCGCCGACCACGTGGCGGTGGCCCTGCTCCTGCCCGCGATGCGGTACGGTCGCGACCTGCATGTCGGCGGCACCGTCACGGACTCGCTGCTGCATCGTCTGAACCACGACTTGCAGTCGCTCGTGCGGGCCGTCCATCCGGAGTATCGAGCGATCGCGGTGACGGCCGACGACGCCCTGCCCGCGGGACCGCCGCCGCACGGGGTGGTGACGGGGTTCTCCGGGGGCGTGGACAGCCTCGCGACGCTCATGGAGTACTCCCTCGCCGCCGACGTCCCGGCGGCATTGAGGGTCACCCACCTGGTCAACAACAACGTCGGCGCCCACGGTGACGGCGGTGACGCGTTGTGGGCGACCCGCTGGCGCGCACTCGCACCCGTGGCCGCCGAGCTCGGGCTCCCTTTCATCCGCGTCGACAGCAACCTCGACCTGCACTATCCGCAGATGGGCTTCATGGAGACCGTCACCTTCCGCAACGCCGCCGCAGCGCACCTTCTCGGTGGCGGCATGGGGCGTTCCTACCATGCGTCGGAGGGGACGTACCGGAACGTGCGGATGCCTCCCCCACGCGGTGACATCGGGCTCGCGGGCGCGATGACCTTCCCGCTGCTGTCGACCCCCGCGCTCATCCTCGAGTCGACGGGTTCAGGGCGGTCCCGCATCGAGCGGACCCTCGCGCTGGTCGGGATGCCGTACGCGCAGTATCTCGATGTGTGCGTCGATGCGGATCCGCGACGTGCGACGAACTGCTCGCGCTGCTGGAAATGCATGCGGACCATGCTGACGCTCGACATCGCGGGCGAACTGGAGGAGTTCGTGCCCGCCGTGTTCCGACGCGAGCCCTATCTCGAGCGTCGCTCGGACTATTGCGTCGAGCTCCTGGCCTCGGACGAGCCCAACGACATCGAGCTCGTCGAGTTCGGCGATGCGATGGGCTGGCACTGGGGCGTCTCGGTCCGTCCGCGCGCCGCCGCGCTCCGCGCGCTGCGCGGCGGACGAGCGGCCGCAGGCACCGCACGCCGTCGTCTTCGCGCGCGCCGGTGGTCCTGACCCTGCGTGCGGGCGCATCACCGGGCGCGGCATGCCGGGCACACGCGAAAGGGGCCGCACGCCATGCGCGCGGCCCCTTCTGGTGCGAGTCCTACTTGGTGTACGACTTCACGATGTCGAGCAGGTTCGGGACGTTGGCGTAGGCCTCTGCGGCGTTCTCCTTCGTCACGATGACCGGCGCGAGCAGGTAGGCGGGGACGACCTTGACGCCGTTGTTGTACGACTTGGTGTCGTTGACGTCGACCTTGTCGCCCTTCTGCAGCTCCTGCACCATCTTGATCGCCTGAGCGACGAGCAGCGTGGTGTCCTTGTTGATCGTGGAGTACTGCACGCCCTCCATGATCGACTTGACCGACTCGACCTCGGAGTCCTGGCCGGTGACGACCGGCACCGGCTTGCCGGCCTGCTGCGCCGAGGTGATGATGGCGCGGGCCAGTGTGTCGTTCGGCGAGAGGACCCCGTCGAGCGTCGCGTTGCTGTAGTTCGCGGTCAGGATCGCGTCCATGCGGCGCTGCGCATTCTCAGCCTTCCAGCCGTCGGTCGCGGTCTGGGTGATCTCGGTCTGGCCCGAGAGCACCTTCAGCGTGCCGTCCTTGATCTTCGGCTCGAGCACGTCCATCGCGCCCTTGAAGAAGACCGCGGAGTTCGCGTCGTCCGCCGAGCCGGAGAACAGCTCGATGTTGTACGGAGCCGGGTGGCCGGCGCGCTTGGCGAGGCCGTCGAGCAGCGCCTGACCCTGCAGCTGGCCGACCTTGAAGTTGTCGAACGCGACGTAGTAGTCGACGGCGTCGGTGTTCTCGATCAGGCGGTCGTAGGCGATGACGGTCGCGCCCGCGTCGTGCGCGGCCTTGACCTGCGTGGACAGCTGCTTGCCGTCCTTCGCGCCGATGATGATGACCTTCGCACCACCCGTGACCATCGCCTGGATCTGGTTCTGCTGCTCGGCGACGGTGTTGCTGGCCGGCGCGTACTGCACGTCGGGCTTGAAGCCCGCCTTGGTCAGGCCGTCGGTGAACAGCTTGCCCGCCAGCACCCAGTTCTCGCTGGTCTTGTCGGGCAGGGCCACGCCGATCTTGGCGTCGGCCGCGAAGCCCTTCGCGGAGTCGCCGCTGGCCGCCGGGCTGCCGCCGCGGTCGCCCGACGAGCAGCCGGTGAGCGCGAAGGCACCCGCGACGACGAGCGCAGTCGCCGAAAGGAGGATCTTCTTCATTGGGATCTCTTTCTGTGTTGGTGTGTGCATCTCAGGTGAATGCAGGATCGTGCCGCGCGAGCGACCCGGACCTCTTTACTTGACCGCGTCGCGGACAGCTGTGGTGCTGGCGGGCGCGGACGTGGGGAACTGTTCCTCCTTGCGGGCGAACCGGCGGGTGATGAAGCCGGTCAGCGACGGCCGCCCCTGCTGCTTGTTCCAGACGTCGACCGCCACGGCGAGCAGGAGCACGAGGCCCTTGACCATCGCCACGACGTCGGCGCCGGCGCCGAGCAGCGCCATGCCGTTGTTGAGGAAGGCCATGACCAGACCACCGACGATGGATCCGATCACGGTGCCGATGCCGCCCGAGACGGCCGCGCCGCCGATGAACACCGACGCGATCGCGTCGAGCTCCCAGCCGTTGCCGTCCTGAGGGCCGGAGGCGGTGGCGCGGGCGACGTAGATCATCGCGGCGACCGAGGCCAGCACCGACATGTTCATCATGACGAAGAAGTCGGTCCAGCGGTCCTTCACGCCGCTCAGGCGCGCCGCCTGACGGTTGCCGCCGACCGCGTAGAGGTGACGGCCGAACACGGTGTTGCGGGTGACGAACGTGTACACGATCACGAGGATGAGCAGCACGATGCCGGAGATCGGGAAGCTCGTGCCGACGCGACCGGTCGCGAACTGGTAGCCGGCGACGAGGATCAGGGCCGCGAGGATCACGACCTTGACGACGCTCACCCACACCGGGGCCGGCTCGGTGCCCGCCTTGCGCTGCGAGCGGCGCAGGTAGACCTCGAAACCGACGACCCACAGCGCGGCGAGCACCGCCAGCAGCATGGTCAGGAAGTTGAAGGGCAGCGCGATCGGCAGCTCGGGAAGGTATCCGGCGCCGATGTACTGGAAGTCGGCCGGCACGGCGACCGACGTCGACTGCCCCACCCACTGGTTCGCGCCGCGGAAGAACAGCATGCCGGCCAGGGTCACGATGAACGCGGGGACCCCGACGAACGCGACCCAGAATCCCTGCCAGGCGCCCACCAGCACACCGAGCCCGAGGCCGAGCAGGACCGCCGCCCACCACGGGAGGTGCCAGTCCGCCATGGACTTGGCGACCACGATGCCGACGAAGGCGGCGACGGATCCGACCGAGAGGTCGATGTGCCCCATGATGATCACCATCACCATGCCGATCGCCAGGATCAGGATGTACGAGTACTGGTTGACGACGTTGATGAGGTTGCCGGGCGACAGCGTCAGCCCGCCGGTCCAGATCTGGAAGATGATGATGATCACGACCAGGGATCCGAGGATGCCGAACTGACGCAGGGTGGACTGGCCACCGCCCATCATCTTGGCGATGTCGCGGAAGTGGAAGCCGTCGTCGGTCGTCGTCGTGGTGGTGCTGGTGCTCATGCGGATGCCTTCTGTGTCCGTGAAATCAGCGTCGAGGTGAGGAGGCGCGGGGTCATCTTCATGCGGATGCTTTCTGTGTCAGGGAGGTCATGCTGCGCATGAGCGCCTCCGGGGTGGCTTCGGATGCGGGGAGGCAGTCGGTGACGCGTCCCTCGAAGACGGTGTAGATGCGGTCGGACATGCCGAGCAGCTCCGGCAGCTCGCTGGAGATCACGATCACTCCCTTGCCCTGGGCGGCGAGCTCGTTGATGATGCCGTAGATCTCGTACTTCGCTCCGACGTCGATGCCGCGGGTCGGCTCGTCCAGGATGAGCAGATCCGGATCCGTGAACATCCACTTCGCCAGGACGACCTTCTGCTGGTTGCCGCCGGAGAGGGTGCCGACGACCTGGTCGACGGTCGGCGTCTTGATGCGCAGCGACTTCCGGTAGCGCTCCGAGACCTGAGTCTCCTCGATGCTGTTGACGACGCCGCGCCGGGCGATCTTGGACAGCTTCGCCGAGACGATCGAGCGCTTGATCGAGTCGAGCAGGTTGAGGCCGAGCACCTTGCGGTCCTCGCTGACGTAGGCGAGGCCGTGCTTGATCGCGCTCTTCACGTCGGGGAGCGTGATCTCCTGGCCGTCCTTGATGATGGTCCCCGAGAGGAACTGCCCGTAGGAGCGTCCGAAGATGCTCATCGCGAACTCGGTGCGGCCCGCGCCCATCAGGCCCGCGATGCCGACGACCTCGCCACGGCGCACCTCGATGCTCGAGCCCTTGACGACCATGCGCTCGGACACGCTGGGGTGGCGCACCCACCAGTCCTTGACCTCGAAGAAGACGTCGCCGATCTCCGGCGTCCGGTCGGGGTAGCGGCTCTCCAGCGAGCGCCCGACCATCCCGCGGATGATGCGGTCCTCGTTGATCTCGCCCCGGCTGACGTCGAGCGTCTCGACGGTGCGGCCGTCGCGGATGATCGTGATCTCGTCGGCGATCTGCTCGATCTCGTTGAGCTTGTGGCTGATGATGATCGACGTGATGCCCTTGGCCTTCAGGCCCAGGATCAGATCGAGCAGGTGCTGCGAGTCGTTCTCGTTGAGGGCTGCCGTCGGCTCGTCGAGGATGAGGAGCTTGACGTCCTTGTTGAGCGCCTTGGCGATCTCGATGAGCTGCTGCTTGCCGACGCCGAGGTGCTTGATCGCGACGTCCGGATCCTCCCGAAGACCCACGCGGGCCAGCAGCTCGATCGTCCGCGCCTTCTGCGCGGCCCAGTCGATCGCGACGCCGTTGCGGATCTCGTTGCCGAGGAAGATGTTCTCGGTGATGGAGAGCTCGGGGATCAGCGCGAGCTCCTGATGGATGATCACGATGCCGGCGTGCTCGCTGGCGGCGATGTCCTTGAAGCGCTGCTCCTGCCCGTAGAGCAGGATCTCGCCGTCGTAGCTGCCGTACGGATACACCCCGGACAGCACCTTCATCAGGGTCGACTTGCCGGCGCCGTTCTCGCCGCAGATGGCGTGCACCTCGCCGCTGCGAACGGTGATCGACACGTCGGAGAGGGCCTTCACGCCCGGGAACTCCTTCGTGATGCTGCGCATCTCGAGGATCGGTCCGGCCACTGTGGGCAGCGTCGTCGTCTCGCTCACGGATCTCCTTCGATACCAGGTCCGGTTGATGTGACGGTTCAATGTTACCGTTCACATCGGGTTACATCGTGCCCGCGCGCTTCGGCCGTGTCAAGTGCCGAAGCCGATTTCGTGTCCTTACCGTGACGCGGCGGATTCGCGTCCGCAGAGCACGGGCACGACCGGTCCGAACTCGGGCACGGGCTCGCCGCGCAGCTGAGCCAGCAGGATCCGCA
The DNA here is from genome assembly GCF_902506375.1 of Microbacterium sp. 8M. GTDB lineage: Bacteria > Actinomycetota > Actinomycetes > Actinomycetales > Microbacteriaceae > Microbacterium. The sequence goes on along the minus strand of NZ_LR733284.1, from coordinate 1,365,960 downwards.
CCGCCCGGCGGCCGAGCTCCGCGAAGTCCTGGTGCACGGTGGTCAGCGGAGGAGCGACGTGCGCGGCGACCGGGATGTCGTCGAAGCCGACCACGCTCACGTCGATCGGGACCCGCAGGCCGGCATCCCGGAAACCGTGCATCAGGCCGATCGCCATGAGGTCGTTGGCCGCGAACACGGCGGTGAAGTCGCGCCGCCGTGCCAGCTCCTGGCCGGCGAACCAGCCGAAGTCCGCGGTCCAGTCACCGCGGATCGGCGGGATGGTGGGCAGATCGGCGTCCCGCATCGCGTCGAGGTAGCCGCGCATTCGCGACTCGGCCTCGATCCAGTCCTGCGGGCCGGCCAGGTGCAGGATGTCGCTGTGTCCGAGCCGGATGAGGTACTCGGTGATCATGCGCGCGCCCGCCAGCTGATCCGCTGAGTGGCTGAAGCCGTCGGAGCCCGAGGCGGTCTGCAGGCTGACGAACGGCACGGACACCGCCATCCCGCGCAGCACGTTGAAGACGCGCACCTGCGGGGCGAGCACGACGATGCCGTCGACCGACTCCCGCACCAGCTGCCGCACGGCCGCGCCGATCGCCTCGGGCGTGGTGTCCGGGAGGTTGAGGGTGCTCACGGAGTAGCCCTCGGCCCGCGCCGCGTCCTCGATCGCCGCGATGGAGGACGTCGGACCGAACTCCCCCGTCGTCGCGGAGAGGATGCCGAGGGTGTTGGAGCGGCTCGTGGCGAGTGCGCGCGCCGCGACGTTCGGCCGGTAGTCCAGCACGCGGATCGCGTCCAGGACGCGCTCCTTGGTCTCCGGCCGGATGCTGGGGTGATCGTTGAGCACCCGGGAGACGGTCTGGTGGGAGACGCCGGCCAGACGGGCCACGTCGCGGATGCTCGGCATCCGGGCACGCTCGGCGGAGGTCGACATGCAGAGCCTCCTCGATGTGCACGGTCACATGAATGCTACCCATTATGCGTCCCCGTCGGCGACGCGCGCTCGCCCGATGTCAGGATTCGGTCGACACCACGTGCGCACCGCGCACCGGGCCATGCGCGCGCAGCGCCGTGCGCCCCTGCTCGCGCAGGCGTTCGGCGAGGGCGTCCGCGCCGGCCGCGCTTGCGCAGAGGAACGCGACCGTCGGACCGGATCCCGAGACGACCCCGCCCACGACGTCCTCCGCGCGGCGCACGTGCTGGATGAGCTCCTCGAGCTGCGGTCGGAGCCGGAACGAGCCCGCCTGCAGCTGGTTGCGCAGACTCCGTCCCAGCGCGGACGGGTCGCCCGACAGCAGTGACTCGAAGAACGACGGCGGCACCTGCACGGGATCCCGTCGCCGCCGCTGCGCGTGCCCCACCGGGTCGCTCTCGCGCTCCTCCGCGGTCACCAGGTCGAAGGCGCGGTACACGGCGGGCGTGGACAGGCCCTCGTCATCGAGTACGAGCACCCACTCGTAGCGCCCACGGGACAGCGCGGCCGTGAGCACGTCGCCCCGCCCCGAACCGACGGCCGTGCCGCCCATCAGCGCGAACGGCACGTCGGCGCCCAGCCGCGCGGCGAGCTCGTGCAGCCGGGCGTGGTCGAGGCCGGTCCGCCACAGCTCGTTGCACGCGAGGAGCGCGGCCGCGGCGTCGGCGGACCCTCCCCCCATGCCGCCCGCGACCGGGACGCTCTTGCGCACGTCCAGGTGCACCCCGCCCTCGTAGCCGGTGGCCGCGGCGAGCGCCTTGGCGGCCCGCATGGCGAGGTTGCGGTCGTCGAGCGGCACGGTGTCCGGCGCCGCCGCCCCGGAGACCGCGATCGTGAAGTCGTCCGCCGGTGTCGCCACGACGTCCTCGTACAGGGAGACGGCCTGGAACACGGTGGAGAGCGCGTGGTAGCCGTCCTCATCGAGGTCGCCGACGCCGAGGAACAGGTTGATCTTGCCGGGAGCGCGCACGTGCACGCGCGGCACGGGCTCGTCGTCCGGCTGCTCCTCCGCGATGCTCATCGGCTCACAGCTCCGAGGAGACCGACCACAGGTTCACGTCGAGGCCGGCGCCCGCGATGCGATCGATGTGCGCGAGCTCTTCTGCGGTGAGGGCGGGGGCGTCCAGCGCGGCGAGGTTCTCGTCGAGCTGAGCCGGCCGCGAGGCGCCGATGAGCGCGGACGCCACCACGCCGTCGCGGAGCACCCACTGCAGGGCGAGCTGAGCGAGGCTCTGCCCGCGTTCCCGGGCCAGGTCGTTGAGGGCGCGCAGGATCGCGAGACCCTCGTCGCTGAGCGGCTTGTCCGGCAGCGACCCGCGCTTCTGCGCCCGCGTCGCGGTGCCGTCGCCGAGGTACTTGTCGGTGAGCAGGCCCTGTGCCAGCGGCGTGAACGCGATGGCGCCCATCCCCTCCTCGCGGAGCGTCTCGGTGAGCCCGTCCTCCACCCAGCGGTTCAGGATCGAGTACGAGGGCTGATGGATCACCAGCGGGGTGCCGAGCTCACGAGCGATGTCGGCCGCGGCCTCGGTGCGCTCCGCGCTGTAGGAGGAGATGCCGACGTAGAGCGCCTTGCCCTGGCGGACCAGCGTGTCGAGGGCTCCGATCGTCTCCTCGATCGGCGTCTCCGGATCCACCCGGTGCGAGTAGAAGATGTCGACGTAGTCCAGGCCCATCCGGGTCAGCGACTGGTCCGCGCTGGCCAGGATGTACTTGCGGCTGCCGAGGTCGCCGTACGGCCCCGGCCACATGTCCCAGCCGGCCTTGGACGAGATGATGAGCTCGTCCCGGTACGGCCGCAGGTCCTCCGCGAAGATGCGCCCGAAGTTCTTCTCCGCGGAGCCGTAGGGCGGACCGTAGTTGTTCGCGAGGTCGAAATGGGTGATGCCCCGGTCGAAGGCGTGGCGCAGCAGCGCGCGCTGATCATCGAGAGGGATGTTGTCGCCGAAGTTCCACCAGAGCCCGAGCGAGATCGCGGGCAGGTACAGGCCGGAGGATCCGACCTGGCGGAAATGCGCCCCTTCGTATCGATCGGCCGCGGCCGTGTAGGGGCGGTGGATGTCGAGGACGTCTGGGCGGAATCGCGGCTCGGTCACGATCCCAGGGTAGCGGCGGAGCCTCTCATCGCTCCCTCTTCCTCGACGCGCGCGCGACGCGAACCCCTCCTCCGTCGGCCGGCGGGCACTCGCCGATATGCTGCGGACTCGCTAGGATGATCGGCCAACCGCGGACCGAGCCCGATCCGCGTCCGATCACGCTCGCCCCCAGTGCGGATCTCTACCCGAACAGTGCACTCGCCCGAGCGTGCGGCGACAGGATCTGTCATGCATTGGCCCCGGCGTACCCCTCTCGTCCTCCTGGCGGCCGGAGTGCTGTGCGCAAGCATCCCGGCCGCGGCCCTGACCACCGCCGACCCGGCGTGGTGGCTCTCCTGCTTCAGCCGGCTCGGGGCGATGCAGGACGGCTCGAGCGCACTCTTCAACGGCGGGATGATGCTCGCCGGCGCTGTGATCGCCCTCACCGCGCTGCCCGTGCGGCGGGGCCTCGTCGGCGCTTCTGCCGCAGGATTCCCGGCGAACCGGGCGGTATCGGTGGTGGTGCCGCTGCTCATCGTCGGGCTCGGTCTCAGCCTCGCCTTCGTGGGCGTTCTGCCGCTCTCCTTCAACGTGTTCGCGCACGAGCGCGCGGCCAACGGCGCGCTCGCCTCCTCGGCAGGGCTGCTGCTCGTGCACCGCCTGCACCTGCGCGGCCTGTCCCGGACGCTGGACCGCCTGTCGCTCGGCGCGATCGTCGTCCTCGCCGCCGGGATGACGGCGCTGATCGCAGGAATCATCACGCTGACCGTCTTCGAAGGCCTCGCCTTCGGATCCGTGATCGCCTGGCTGCACACTCTCGAGATGCGCGTGCGGGGGCTTCGGAGCAGGGTCCCGGTCCCATTCACGGCAAACTCTCAGCATTTGATCTTGTCCCCCATTTGGGGGACACGGGGATCCGGTGTTATTGTCAAGATCTCAGCTGAGGATGTCGACCGGGATCTGGGGACTCGGTCGATATGAAGGTACCTCCGAAGTGAATGTGCCCTCTCGGGAACCCGAAACCCGAGAGGGCACACTTCGTTGTCCACGGGCCGGACTCGGCGGTTCCCGGGCCAGGCCTCGCAGTTCCCCGGCCAGGCCCCGCAGCACTCAGTCCCGGCGGGCGCTCCGCGCGATGCGGTGGTAGTCGTCGACGGTGAGGTCCTCGCCGCGCGCCGTCGGTGCGACGCCGGCCGCTTCGAGCACGGCTGATGCCTCCGCGGAACTGCCGAAGACCCCGGACAGGGCCTGACGCAGCATCTTCCGCCGCTGGTTGAACGCGGCATCCACGATCTCGAAGGTGCGGATCCGCTCCTGCTCCGTGCCGCGCGGCTCGGGATCCCGGTGGAAGCCCACGAGCAGGCTGTCGACGTTGGGCACCGGCCAGAACACCTGCCGTGACACGGTGCCGCAGAGCCGCCACGGCCCGTACCACGCGGCCTTCACGCTGGGCGCGCCGTAGATCTTGGATCCGGGCTTGGCGGCAAGGCGCTCGGCGACCTCGGCCTGCACCATCACCACACCGCGGGACAGATACGGGAACGTCTCGAGGAAATGCAGCAGCACGGGCACCGACACGTTGTACGGCAGGTTCGCGACGAGGACGGTCGGCTCCCCGGGCAGCGCGGTGACCCGGAGGGCATCGGCGTCGACGACGGTCAGGGCGCCCTCGGGCACACCGCGCTCGAGGGCCGTCTGCGGCAGACGCGCGGCCAGGCGGTGGTCGATCTCGACGGCCGTGACGCTCGCGCCGGTCTCCAGGATCGCGAGGGTGAGCGAGCCCAGCCCCGGCCCGATCTCGACGACGCGCTCCCCCGCCCGCACCTCGGCGGCCTGCACGATCTTGCGGACCGTGTTGGCGTCGACGACGAAGTTCTGGCCGAGCTTCTTCGTGGGCGTCACGTCGAGTTCGGCGGCCAGCCGGCGGATGTCGGCGGCGCCGAGCAGGGAGACGGTCATCTGACCATTCTCCCGCACGACGCCGGTCCGCCCGGTCCGACCGGCCTGTCCGCGGCCGCCCCTAGGATCGATCAGGTGTCCAGACTCGGCGAGCTGATCGCGCCCTCGCGCATGGGCGGCGACTTCCGATGGCTCGTCGCATCGTTCTGGACGAGCAACGTCGGCGACGGCGTGGCCCTGGCGGCCGCTCCCCTGCTGATCGCCTCGATGACGAGCTCCCCCGTGCTGGTGGCGATGGGCGCGATGATGCAGTTCCTGCCGTGGCTCCTGTTCGGCCTGCACGCCGGCGCGATCGCCGACCGATTCGACCGCCGCCGCCTGGTGATGCTGGGGAACGCGCTGCGCGGCCTCGTGGTGCTCGCGCTGTGCGTCTTCCTGCTCACCGGGCACGCGACCATCGCGCTCGTGCTCGTCGCGACGTTCCTGTACGGCACGGCGGAGGTGTTCGTGAACTCCGCGAGCAGCACGCTGCTGCCGATGATGGTGCGCTCGGAGGACCTCGGCCTCGGCAACGCCCGCCTGCAGTTCGGCTATCTCGTCGCGAATCAGCTCGGCGGACCTCCGCTGGGCGCGTTCCTGTTCGCGCTCGGGTCGTTCTGGCCTTTCCTGCTGCAGGTGCTCTGCGTCCTGCTGGCCGTGGTCCTGATCTCCCGGATCACCCGCACCCCCGTGCCGCCCCGCGGAGCCGCAGAGGCGTCCGCACCTCCGCGCACCGCGGTGCACACCGACATCGCGGTCGGCATCCGCTGGCTGTGGCGCAACCCGCCGGTGCGCACGCTCGTCGTGATCATCCTCGTGTTCAACGTCACCTGGGCCGCGCCGTGGAGCGTGCTCGTCCTGTACGCGACCGAGCACCTGCACATGGGGCCGATCGGCTATGCGGCGCTGACGACGGCGTCGGCAGTGGGCGGGATCCTCGCCACGCTCTCGTTCGGCTGGCTGGAGCGGCACGTCTCGTTCGCGCTGCTGATGCGGATCTGCCTCTCGCTCGAGGTGCTCATGCACCTCACGATGGCGCTGATCACGGCCGGCTGGGCAGCGCTCGTGGTCCTCGTCGTGTTCGGCGCGTACGCGTTCGTGTGGGGCACGATCTCGACGACCGTGCGGCAGCGGCTCGTGCCCATGGAGCTCCAGGGCCGGATCGCATCCGTGAACATGGTCGGCGTGTTCGGCGGCATGGTGATCGGGCAGGTGCTGGGCGGGCTGATCGCGCAGGTCTGGGGGCTCACCGCGCCCTGGTGGTTCGCGTTCGTCGGCGCCGGCATCACGCTGGTGCTGGTGTGGCGCTCGATCTCGCACATCACCGCGGCGCCGAGCGTGCTCGACGACACGCTCGACGGGGACGCGCGCGACGAGGTTCAGGCGAACGAGCCGTAGACCTCGAGCGTGTTCGCGGCGATCTGCGCGCCGAGCTCATCGGCGTCGAGGCCCAGCTCGGCGGCCATGAACCGCAGGGTGAGCGGGATGAGATATGGGGCGTTGGGCCGCCCGCGCAGCGGCACCGGCGTGAGGAACGGGGCGTCCGTCTCGACCAGGATCCGCTCCCGCGGCGTGACGGCGAGCGCATCCCGCAGGTTCTGCGCGTTCTTGAAGGTGACGTTGCCGGCGAACGACAGGTAGTACCCCGCCTCGGCGCAGATCCGCGCCATCGCCGCGTCGCCGGAGAAGCAGTGGAAGACGGTGCGCTCCGGCGCGCCGACCCGCTGCAGGGTCGACAGGACGTCGTCGTGCGCATCGCGATCGTGGATCTGCATCGCGATGCCGTGCTTCTTCGCGAGCGCGATGTGCGCCTCGAAGGAGGCGTGCTGCGCGGCGCGGCCCGGCTCCTCGGTCCGGAAGTAGTCCAGGCCGGTCTCGCCGATCGCCCGTGTCCGCGGGCGGGCGGCGAGCTCGTCGACCACGGCGATCGCCTCGTCGAGCCGCCCCGCGGCGGCGTACGTCGGCGCGTCGTTGGGGTGGATCGCGACGGCGGCCAGCACGCGCGGATCCGCCTCGGCCGCAGCCACCGCCCATCGCGAGGACTCGATGTCGCCCGACGCCTGCACGACGCCGAGGATCCCGACGGCCTGCGCGCGATCGAGCTGCTCGGCGAGCGTGAGCCCCTGGGCCCCTGAGCCCGTCGAAGGTCCGTCGGCGATCTCTAGGTGGCAGTGGTTGTCGTACACCGGCACCGCGAGCGGATCCGGCAGCGGCGGGTAGCGCAGGTCCTTGCGGCCGTCCGTGGCGCGCTCGCGCACGTAGGTCTCCGGGATGGCGTCGCTCATGCGGATCGGATCAGGCCGTGGCCTCGATGCGCGGGAACAGCGGCGTGAGCGTCTGCACGGTGGTGCCGGCGGGCAGCTGCCCCCAGCGACCGGCCTCGCGGATCGGCTGCGCCGTGAGGGCGCCCAGCGCGCCCTCCGCGCCGAGCGCGTCCCAGAGCTTCGCGGTCGACTGCGGCATCACCGGCGACAGCAGCACGGCGAGGGCGCGCAGCCCCTCGGCGCAGGTGTACAGCACCGTGCCGAGGCGGTCCTTCTGCTCCTCGTCCTTCGCCAGCGACCACGGCTCGTTCTCGGTGATGTACCCGTTGAGCGCGTCGACGATGGTCCACACGTCGGCGATGGCCTCGTCGATGCGGAACCGCTCGACCGCCGCGTCGGCGTCGGCAGCAGCCTTCGCGACGACCTGCTGCACCGCGAGGTCCTGCGCGGTGTACTCCCCCGCCGCCGGGACGACGCCGCCGAAGTAGCGCTCGATCATGGCGATCGTGCGGGATGCGAGGTTGCCGAAGCCGTTCGCGAGCTCGGCCTGGTAGCGCGCCGACAGATCCTCCCAGGAGAAGGATCCGTCCTGGCCGAACGCGATCGCGGAGAGGAAGTAGAACCGGTACGCGTCGGATCCGAACACGTCGGTGATCTCGGTCGGCGCGATGCCCGTGAGCTTCGACTTCGACATCTTCTCGCCGCCGACGAGCAGCCAGCCGTGTGCGAAGACGCCCTTGGGCACCTCCAGCCCCGCGGCCATCAGCATGGCCGGCCAGATCACGGCGTGGAAGCGCAGGATGTCCTTGCCCACCACGTGGTAGGCGGGCCAGCGACGCTCGAAGGTCGCCTCGTCGGATCCGTAGCCGACCGCGGTCACGTAGTTGAGCAGCGCATCGACCCACACGTAGATGACGTGCGAGGTGTCCCACGGCAGCGGGATGCCCCAGTCGAACGTGGAACGGGAGATCGACAGATCCTTCAGCCCCTGGGACACGAACGAGATGACCTCGTTGCGCGCGGAGTCGGGGCGCACGAAGTCGGGCTGGGTCTTGTACAGCTCGAGCAGGCGGTCCTGGAACTCGCTCAGCTTGAAGAAGTAGTTCTTCTCCTGCAGCAGCTCCAGAGGCTTGGAGTGGATCGCGCAGACCTTGAGCCCCTCGAACGGGCCCGTTCCGTCGACGATCTCGGACTCGGGCTTGAACTCCTCGCAGCCCACGCAGTACAGCGCCTCGTACTCGCCGGCGTAGATGTAGCCGGCGTCGTAGAGCTTCTGGAAGAACACCTGCACGTTGGTCTCGTGCCGCTCCTGCGTGGTGCGGATGAAGTCGTCGTTGGCGACGTCGAGCGTGGTCAGCAGCGGGAACCAGCTCTCGCTGACGAGCTTGTCCACCCACTCCTGCGGGGTGACGCCGTTGGCTGCGGCCGCGCGCAGCATCTTCTGGCCGTGCTCGTCCGTGCCGGTGAGCATCCAGGTGTCATCGCCCGCCTGACGGTGCCACCGTGCGAGGGTGTCCACCGCGACGCTGGTGTAACCGTGACCGATGTGGGGCACGTCCGACGGGTAATAGATCGGCGTGGTGATGTAGAAGGACTCGCCTGCGGGCATGGGTTCGATTCTAGGCGGGATGCGGGGCCCGGTTCGGACGATGACGACGGGCGCCCGCTCAGCGCCGCTGACCGATCACGGCACCGTGCGGGCGGACACTGCCGACGGCGCCAGGGTCTCGGTCACGCCGCTCGGCATGCACGACGAAGAGCCCTGCCTCGCCGAGCAGGGCGGTGAGCGCAGCGGCGGACCAGTAGTACGCCGGGGCGACCGCGTGCGCGAACCTCTCACCAGGCTCGCCGTCGAAGAAGCCGATCAGGATCCGTCCGCCCGGGGCGAGTACGCGAGCCAGCTCGGTGAGGGCCGCGGGCACCTCGGCCGGCGGCAGATGGATGAGCGAGTACCACGCGAGGACGCCGCCGAAGGCGCTCTCGGGGAACGGCAGATCGAGGATCGACGCCGCCTCGAACCGCAGCTCCGGGTGGCGCTCCCGGGCGGCCGCCAGGAACTCCGCGGAGACGTCGACGCCGATGACGTCCCGTCCGGGCTCCGCGAGGTACGCGGTCCACAGCCCCGGCCCGCATCCGGCGTCGAGCAGCCTGCCAGGAGTCTCATCCCGCCATTGTTCGACGAGTGCGACGTCGGAGCGCTCCATCTGGTCGAGGCTCCCGATCAGCGCGATGTACTCCGCCGCGCGTGCATCATATGCAGCACCTATTCCCGCGTCGTCCACGCAGCGATCCTTCCACGGGGCCGTTCAGACGAACTGGACGCGCGGCATCGGGGTGTCGATGTAGACGCGGCCGGTCGGGCTGGTCCATTCCATGACACCGCCGGCTTTCTGCACCACGTTCCACCGCCAGCGGTCATCGTTGTCCGGGTGTTTCAGCACATGGTGCCCTTCGCAGAGACAGCTCAGATTGCCGAGATGAGTCGGGCCGCCTTTGGCGTAGTCGAGGGTGTGATCGAGCTGGCATCGTCGCGCCGCGAGCCGGCACCCCGGGAACCGGCAGCGCTGGTCTCGGGCGCGCAGCTGTTTCTTCATCCGCTCGGTCGGCGTGTAGCTGTCGGTGCAGACGATCATCCCGGACGGATCCAGGAACAACCGCTCCCAATGCTCTGCACCGCCGGCGAGAGCACGGACGAGGTCGGACTGAATCGGCCCATGCCCGTCGAGCTCGGCGAGCCGGTCATCGATCCCTGCGAGGGTTGTCGCCGCGATCGTGACCTGCACGGTGCCCCGCACCGCATCCAGCCCGTTCTCGATCAGGCTGTCGGTCGCCGCCGCGAGCAGCAGATCGGTCACGATGTCCGCACGGGCCTGATCCAGCGTTCGCTCGTCGGGGAGCGGCTCCCCCGCGCCTGCGGCCACGGCCTCGAAGCCGGTGAGACGGCTCAGGTCGTCGTCGGTCAGCTCGACACCCTCCTGGGGCGCGAATGGCCCGTCGAATCCGTTGCAGGCAGTCGTCGCAGTGATGATCCGCGCCTGCTTGGCGAGAGCCGTCGCCCGGTCGAACGCGGCGTGCGCGAGCACGCTCGGAATCAGCAACTGGAACAGGCTCATCCCGTCTTCACGGTCCTGCACCGTCACGGTGCGGTCCTCACGCGCACGCCGATGCCGTTCCACGACAGTCTCAGGCGCGATCACCGCGACGACGCTCTTGGCGAACGCCTCGGTGCGCGTCGCCGCTTCCGCTCGGGCGAACGGCACGACCCGCTCCTCATAGGCTGCCGACGCAGTGCTGTCGTGGATCCCGATCGGCGTCGCCGCGGTGACGATCACCGTGGCATGCCGCAGCGAGATGTCACCGGACCCAAGTGCGGATCGCGTCCGCGGGAAGCGATCGCGCAGCGCCCAACCGACGCCGAGCGCTCGGGAAGCCGCGGCGCGACTGATCCGCAGCCCTGCCGAGACCTCCGCGAACATCGAACGCTCCGCCGCCTCGAACGCCGGAGCACCCGGCGGAATCTCATCCAGCAGAAGCTGCACCCGCTCGCCCAGCAGATCCGCCTTCTCCGCCTCCAACGCCGCGATCTCACGATCGATCCGCGCACACCGGTCGACGATCTCTCCGCTACGCGTGAGGTACGGATCGATGATGACGGCCATGACTCATCTTAGATCACAAAGACGAAACTGGCAACACCTTTTGCACCTATTCATCGAACTTATCTACAAAAGCGGACGGATCTGCGAAGCCGTTGCCTGCGTCCCGCTCCGCGCGGGCGCGACATTCGATCCGTCCCTCAATCGTTCGATCGTCCCTCGGGGGCGCTGCTCAGCGCGCGGCGAGCGCCGCCTGGTACAGGTCGCGGGAGCCGAGCCCGGTGGCGGCGGCGACCTCGGCGCAGGCGTCCTTGAGCCGCACGCCCGACGCGACGAGCGCCTGCACCTGGGCCAGGGCGTCCGCCGGCGACACGGCCCGCGGCTCGGCGCCGGAGACGACCACCACGATCTCGCCCTTCACGCCCTCCGCCGCCCAGGCGGCGAGTTCGGCGGCGCCGCCGCGGCGCACCTCCTCGTAGAGCTTCGTCAGTTCGCGGCACACCGCCACGCGCCGGTCGTCGCCGAACGCCGCCGCCATGTCGCCCAGGGTCGCCGCAAGGCGGGACGGCGACTCGAAGAACACCATCGTGCGCGGCTCGACCGCGAGCGCGGCCAGCGCTGAGCGCCGCTCCCCGGGCTTGCGCGGCAGGAAGCCCTCGAACGTGAAGCGGTCGGTGGGCAGGCCCGACACGGCGAGTGCCGTGACGACGGCGCTCGGTCCCGGGATCGCCGTGACCGTCACGCCGCGTTCGGCGGCCGCGGCGACGAGCCCGTATCCGGGATCGCTGACGGTCGGCATGCCGGCGTCGCTGAGCACCACGATGTCCTCGTCCGCGGCGAGCTCGGCGAGCTCGGCAGCCTTGGCCTTCTCGTTGTGGTCGTGCAGCGCGATCAACCGCGGCCGGTTCGCGATGCCGAGCGCCTGCAACAGCCGCTGCGTGGTGCGGGTGTCCTCCGCGGCGATGACCGTCGCGTTCTCCAGCACCTCCACGAGGCGGCGGGACGCGTCGCCCAGGTTCCCGATCGGAGTGGCCGCGAGGATGATCACCCGCCCCAGCATAGGCTGAGCGGGTGACCGCGCCTCTGCTGCCGGCCCTCGACGGCCGGCACGACGACCGCCCCACGGCCTGGGAGCGGCTGCGCGACGCCTGGCACGCCGACCCGGCACGACTGCGATTGATCTCCTGGCTCGCGCCGGCACTGGTCACGCTGCTCGCCGCCGTGCTGCGCATCGCCGGCCTCGCGCATCCGCACGCGATCGTGTTCGACGAGACCTATTACGTCAAGGACGCCTGGTCGCTGTGGGTGCACGGCTATGAGGCCACCTGGGGCGACAAGGCGAACGACCTGTTCGCGAAGGGCGACACCGGCGCCCTGCAGACGGCCGGGTCGTTCGTGGTGCATCCGCCGCTCGGCAAATGGCTGATCGCCCTCGGCATCGCCGCCTTCGGTCCCGGATCCAGCTTCGGCTGGCGCATCTCCACGGCGATCATCGGCACGCTCACCGTGCTCGTCCTGTACCTGCTCGCCAAGGCGCTGACCCGCTCGATCGTGGCGGCCACCCTGGCCGGCCTGCTCCTGGCCGTGGACGGCCTCGGAATCGTGCTCAGCCGGATCGGCCTGCTGGACGGGATCCTGACGTTCTTCGTCGTGCTGGGGATCCTGTTCCTGGTGTACGACCGACAGCGGATGATGCCGCGCCTCCAGGATCGCACCTCGCACGAGCGCGACGACGCGCCGACGCTCTGGGGTCGCGTCTTCTGGGGGCGCCCCTGGGTCGTGCTGGCCGGGCTCGCGCTCGGCGCCGCGACGAGCGTGAAGTGGTCGGGCGCCTACGTGCTGGCCGCCGCCGGAATCTACCTCGTGGTCACCGACGCCCTGGCCCGCCGCCGGGCGGGCGTCGCGCTGTGGCCGGCCGACGCCGTGCTCCGCCAGGGGCCGGCGAGCTTCCTGCTGCTCGTGCCGGCAGCCGCTGCCGTCTACCTCGCGTCGTGGAGCGGGTGGTTCCTCACCTCCGGCGGCTACGATCGCCACGCGACGGGGAACGTCCTCACCTCGTGGTTCAAGTACCACTCCGACATCCTGGCGTTCCACGTCGGGTTGACCTCGTCGCATCCGTACGCGAGCCCGGCCTGGCAGTGGCCGCTGCTGATCCGCCCGACGGCGTTCTGGGTCGGCGGCCAGGACACACCGTGCTTCGGCACCGACCACTGCATCGGCACGATCACGTCGATCCCGAACCCGCTGATCTGGTACCTGGGCGTCGCGGCGTCGGTGTACCTCCTGGTGCGGTTCGTGCGCGGGCTCGTCCTCCGCTCCCCCATGCCGTGGAGCTACGCCGTTCCCCTCGTCGGGCTCGCGGCCACCTACCTGCCGTGGCTGGCGTTCCCGGAGCGCACGATCTTCCAGTTCTACACGGTGGTGATGGCGCCGTTCCTGATCCTCGCGCTCGTGCTCGCACTGCGCGACATCGCCGGCCCCCGCAGCGCCCCGCGGCACCGGCGCCAGGCCGGTCAGCGCACCGTCGTGGTGATCGTGGTGCTGATCGTGCTCGTCAGCGCGTTCTTCTACCCGCTCTGGATCGGCCTGCCGGTGCCGTGGTGGTTCTGGCAGGCCCACAACTGGATGATCACCTGGATCTGACATGCGCATCCTGGACAGCATCGACGAGCCGCTGATCGCGCAGCTGCGCGCCCAGGAGGAGTTCTTCTGGCTCGACCTGGTCTCGCCTTCCGCGGATGAGGTGCAGCGGCTCGGCACGCTGCTCGGCTGGCATCCTCTCTCCATCGAGGACACCCAGCGGATGGGTCAGCGGCCCAAGCTCGACGTCTACGGCGACGGGGCGCTGCTCGTGCTGCAGGCCGCGGTGGAGATGCACCCCGAGGACGAGAACGACCACCCGCTGGAGGAGGTGCACTGCCACCTCAGCGGCGAGTTCATCGTGACGGTGCACGGGGAGCGCTTCCAGGATCTGCGTCAGGTGCGCACCCTGCTGGAGCGCTCGACGGCCCCGAAGACCGAGCGCTACTACGTGTACAAGATCATCGACGTGATCGTGGACAGCTACTTCCCCGTGCTCGCGGATCTCGATGAGGAGATCAACGACCTCGAGGACGCCATCGTCGCCGGCGCGGGGCGGCACGAGCTGCAGGAGACGTTCCGCCTGAAGCGGCTGCTGCTGAAGCTGCGCCGGGCGGTCGTGCCGATGCGCGACCTGTTCGCCCGTCAGGCCGAGGTCATCACGGATCTGGCCGGGCTCGAGGCCGACAGCCACGACTACTTCCGCGACATCTACGACCACCTCATCCGGATCACGGACGAGCTGGACGGGTACCACGAGATGGTCGCCGGGTGCACGGATCTGTATCTGTCCACGGTCGCGAACCGGCAGGGCGAGACCTCGAAGCAGCTGGCGATCATCGCCTCGATCTTCCTGCCGTTGAGCTTCCTCACCGGGTTCTTCGGCATGAACTTCGACTTCGCCGTCAGCCACGTCTTCACGGGGCCGTGGTCGTTCTTCCTGCTCGGGCTCGGATCGATGGCGCTGTCGGCCGGGCTGATGTGGTGGTGGTTCCGCCACAAGGGCTGGACCGGGAACGACGAGTAGACGCGCCTCGGCGCAGCCTCTGCCCGCGAGCCTCAGCCCCGCGCCGCGTGCTCCACGAGCGGCAGCATGCGGCCGTTCAGGTGCGTGCGCATCGCGATCGAGCTGGCGGTGCGCGCGACGCCGGGAACCAGTGCGATGCGGTCCAGCACCTCCTGCAGCTGCTCGGCGCTGTGCGCGACGAGGCGCAGCTGCATGTCGCTGGCCCCGGTGACCGTGTACATGTCCACGATCTCCGGGATCGCCGAGGCCAGCGCGTCCGCCACATCGTCGTGCCCGACCTTCTGGTCGATCTCCACCTGGCAGAAGGCGGTGAGCGCGAAGCCGAAGCCGCGCGGGTCGATGCGCGGCACGATGCCCTCGATCACGCCGTTGTCGTGCAGCCGCGCGAGCCGGCTCGTGACGGTGCCGCGCGCCACGCCGAGCCGCCGCGCGCATTCCAGCACGGGCAGCTGCGGCGAGTCGGTGAGCAGCCGGATGAGGGCCGCGTCGAGGGCATCGATGCGCATCGTCAGCCCCGGAACAGCTCGTCCTGAGGATCCTTGAGCACGCCGGGCCGGGAGATCCCCCGGGTCAGGCGCGCCACGACCAGCAGCACCGCCGTGAGCCCGATCGTGAGGAGCAGCTGGGTGCGCGCCCCGGCATCGAGCATCGTGAGCACGATGATCGCGCCGAGCAGCACCAGGGTCACGATCGACAGCCAGGGGAAGCCCCACATGCGCATCGGCAGGGGCGTGCCGGCCGCGTCGGCGCGGCGACGGAGGATGACCTGCGCGAGCGCGGTCGCCGTCCACATGATGAGCAGCGTGGAGCCGACCACGTTCAGCAGCGCCGGAAGCACCTGCTCGGGCCAGATCCAGTTGAGGACCACCGTGACGAAGCCGAAGGCGACCGAGCTCAGCACGGCGACCCGCGGAACACCGGCTGGGCTGGTGCGGGTGAGCGCGAGCGGAGCGAGGCCGCGCTCGCCCAGCGAGAAGGCCATGCGCGAAGCGCCGTAGATGTTGGCGTTCATGGCGGACAGCAGCGCCACGATGACGATGAGGTCCATGACCAGCCCCACACCGGGGACCTTCAGGGTGTCCAGGACCGCCGAGAAGGGCCCCGCCAGCACCTCCTTCGAGTTCCACGGCAGCACGGCGACGATGACGAAGATGGATCCGACGTAGAACACCAGGATCCGCACCATGACCTGGCGCACGATCCGGCTGATGTTGCGCGACGGGTCGTCCGACTCCGCGGCCGCGATCGCTACCACCTCGGTGCCGCCGAAGGCGAACACGACGATGAGCAGGGCGCCCGCGATCCCGGCGATGCCGGTGGGCGCGAAGCCGCCGTGGTCGACCAGGTTGCCGACGCCCGTGGCCGGCGTGCCGGGGATGAGGCCGACGATCGCGAGCACGCCCACGACGAGGAACGCGATGATCGCGGCCACCTTGATCGCGGCGAACCAGAACTCGAACCGTCCGTAGTTGCGCACGCCCAGCAGGTTCACGACCGTGAGCGCCAGCACGAAGAGCAGCACCCAGGCCCATTCCGGAACGCCAGGGAAGCGGTGAGCGACGATGCCGGCGGCACCGGTCGCTTCGGCGGCGATCACGACGACGAGCTGGATCCAGTACAGCCACCCGACCGCGCTGCCGACGCTGCGTCCCATCGCCTTCTGCGCGTACGAGCTGAACGCCCCCGAGGACGGGTTGGCGGCCACCATCTCCGCGAGCATCGCCATGACGAGCACCACGATGGTGCCGGCGACGAGGTAGGACACGATCACGGCGGGTCCGGCGATGCCGATCGCCTGCCCCGAGCCGACGAACAGGCCGGCGCCGATCGCGCCGCCGAGTCCCATCATCGAGATCTGCCGGCGGGTCAGGCCCGGATGCAGGCCCTTCGTGGTGGTCGTGGTCAGGGGCACGTCGATGGTCATGCGGTCGCCTCCTCGCGAACGGCAGCGGTCGGGTGCACGGCGGCCAGGGCGGCGGCCACGCGGTGGGTGTCTTCGGCGGAGCCCGCGGAGATCCGCACGCCCTCGCCCGGGAAGGTGCGGGCCACGACGCCGCCCGCGTGCAGGATGCGGTCCAGCTCTGCGGCACGCTCGCCGGCAGGCACCCACACGAAGTTCGCCTGCGAGGGCACGGCGGGCCAGCCGGACTCCAGGAGCACGTCGCGCAGGCGGTCGCGCTGCGCGGTCACCTCGGCGATGCGGGCGGCGAGCTCCTCCTGGGCGTCGAGCGAGGCGACGGCGGCGGCCTGCGCCAGGTCGGTGACGCCGAACGGCACGGCGACCTTGCGCTGAGCGTCGGCGATCGCCGCCGGGGCGATCGCATAGCCGATCCGGAGCCCTGCGAGACCGTACGCCTTGGAGAACGTGTGCAGCACGGCCACATGCGGGTAGCGGCGGAACAGCTCCAGGCCCGCGCCGCGCTCCGGATCGGTCGCGGCGGGCGCGTCGGCGAAGTACGGCGACCCGTCGAAGTGCACGTACGCCTCATCGATCACCACGAGCACGTCGCGGGGCACGGCCGCCACGAAGCGCTCGAGCTCTGCCGCTCCCACGACGGTGCCGGTGGGATTGTTGGGGTTGCACACGAAGACGAGCCGGGTGCGCTCGGTGATCGCCGCGAGCATCCCGTCGAGGTCGTGACGGTGCTCCTCGTCCAGCGGCACCATGACGGGGGTCGCACCCGCGATGCGCACGAGGGAGGGGTAGGCCTCGAAGGAGCGCCAGGCGAACATGACCTCGTCGCCCTCGCCCGCCACGGCGTGGATGAGCTGCGATGCCAGCTCGACGGATCCGGCGCCGACCGTCACGAGATCCGGATCGACGCCGTAACGCTCGGCGAGGCGGCCGATGATCTCGGGCGCCGCCATCTGCGGGTAGCGGTGGATGGATCCGAGGCGGTCGGAGATCGCCGAGACCACGGACGGCAGCGGCGGGTGCGGCGACTCGTTCGAGGAGAGCTTCGAGGCGCCCGCCGGAGCGGAGCGGCCCTGCTTGTAGGCGGGCACCGCGTCCAGCCGCGGGTTCGTCGGGGGCGTGGCCGTGGCCGGAGTGACGGGGAGGGTCATCGTCGGGGCGTCCTTGCTGCGGTGGGTTCGGGCCGGGTGCGACGTCGGACGGCAGGGCCGCAGCGGCGACGTCGCCGGGGTCCGGCCACTGTATCCACCGTCCGGCCTGCTGGACAAACGGCTCAGTATCGGCTGCGCAAGACGCACAGTCTGCCGAGCGTCTGCGCTGATCCGCTGAACAGACTGTACAGCGATCGATGACTCCGGACTCAGCGCGCTTCGGGCACGAGGGCGGGATCCGACACAGGCAGCCGGCACACGAAGCCGCGGCAGTCGTGCACCACGTCGACGGTGGCGTCGCGCTCCTCGAACAAGGTGAAGCCGGCGGCGGCGAAGGACCGCACCTGCGCCGGCGCGAGCACGGCCGCGACGTCGGCATCGGCGCGCCGGGCCGCCTCCGCCAGCGGGCCGCGGGCGTCGGCCGTCACGGCGACGATCTGGCGCGGAGGCCGTACGAGCCCCGCCGCCACGCGCAGCAGGGCGCCGTACCCGAACGGGTGCTGCAGGGCGCGCGCCGCCCGTGCGGCGACGAGGGCGGCGGCGCGCTCGCGGTGCTGCTCCCCGGCGCCGAGGCGCCAGGCGGTGAGCTCGGCTGCGGCCAGCGCGGCGGCGCCGGACGGAAGGTCGCCGTCGCCGTCGTCGACTGCGCCGGGGATGGCGAACCCCGCGAGCACCGGATCCGCCTCGGCCGGGGTCGCGAGCACGTCCAGGGCGCGCGTCGCCCAGCCCGCATCGCCGGTCGCCAGGGCGAGGGCGAACAGCCCGTCGGCGAGGAGCCCGTGATCCGCGTCCGTGGGGACGGCCTGCGATGCCTCCCCGTCGAGCGAGGCGCGCACCAGCCGCCCGTCCGGGTCGCGGTTGACGGTGAGGACGGTGTCGGCGGCCCGCACGGCGGCGGCGATCCACGACGGTTCGCCGAGCGCATCCCCGGCGCGCGCGAGAGCGGCGATCGCGAGACCGTTCCAGCCCGTGATGACCTTGCCGTCGACCGCCGGCGGCTGCAGCCCCTCCCGTGCGGACAGCGGGCGACGGTAGTAGCCGCCCTCGCTGCGCGCCCCGTCGATCCACGACTCCGAGTCCTGCGCGGCGCCGAAGCCGCCCTCGGGTCGCTGCAGCACGCCGAGCAGGAACCGCGCCGCACCGCGCACGACGTCCTCCCGGCCGGCGTCGAGCGCGGCGTCGAGCAGCTGCGCGTTGTCGATGAGCATGCGCTCGTAGTGCGGCACCGACCAGTCCTGCTGGGTCGCGTACCGGAAGAAGCCGCCGTCCTCGTCGCGCAGCTCGGAGCCGGCCATCGCATCGAGCGCCCGCCCGACCACGTCGCCGCGGCCCATCGTCTGCAGGAACCGCAGGGTCGTCGCGACGGGGAACTTCGGCGCCGTGCCGAAGCCACCGTACCGGCGGTCCTCCCGTGCGGCGATCTCCTGCGCCGCCGCGGCGAGCGCGGTCTCGTCCGGCAGTGCGGTCGAGGCGGCGCCCTCCGTGGGCGGGGTGAGTGCTTCGGCGACCGCGACGGCGAGGTCCTCCACCTCGGTGCGACGCTCGGTCCACGCCTCGCGGACGGCCGCGAGCACGGTGCGGAACGCGGGCAGCTGGCCCCGCGGCGTCGGCGGGAAGTAGGTGCCGGCGTGGAAGGCACGGCCGGTCGGCGTCGCGAACACGGTGAGCGGCCAGCCCAGGTCGCCAGTGAACGCGGACGCCGCGGCCAGATACGCCGCATCCACCTCGGGGTGCTCCTCGCGATCGACCTTGATCGCCACGAAGCCGCGGTTCAGGTCGGCCGCGGTCGCCGGATCCTGGAACGACTCCCGTGCCATCACGTGGCACCAGTGGCACGTCGAGTACCCGATCGAGATGAGCACGGGCACGTCGCGGCGCTGCGCCTCCGCGAACGCCTCCGCTCCCCACGGGAACCAGTCCACGGGGTTGTCGGCGTGCGCGCGCAGGTACGGACTGCCGGTGCCGGCGAGGCGATTGCTCATACGGCCACGCTACGCCGACCGTGTGCCTTCACGGCCGTTGAGCGAGCGCAGCGAGACGAAACGCGGCCGACGAGAGCACCGCGTTTCGTCTCGGTCGCGCTGCGCGCGTCCTCGCTCAACGACCCCTGGGGGTCAGTTCACCTCGTCCGGGTGCGATGCGACGCGGCCGGATCCGTCGCCGGGATCCAGGGCGGAGATCGCCGCGAACTCGACGTCGGTGAGGGCGAAGTCGAACACGTCGAGGTTCTCGCGCAGGCGCTCGGCGCGCACCGACTTCGGGAACACGATGTTGCCCTTCTGCAGGTGCCAGCGCAGCACGACCTGCGCGGGGGTCTTGCCGTGCGCGGCGGCGGCGTCGGCGACGGCCGGAATGCCGAACAGGTCGTACTTGCCCTGGCCGAGCGGACCCCACGCCTCGATCTTCACGTCGTTGTCGCGCGCCCAGGAGGCGACGTCGCGCTGCTGGTAGGCCGGGTGCAGCTCGATCTGGTCGACCGCGGGCACGACGCCCGTCTCCGCGACGATGCGCTCGAGGTGCGGCACGAGGAAGTTGGAGACGCCCGCGGAACGCGCAAGGCCCCGGTCGCGGATCGCGACGACCTTCTCCCAGGCGTGCACGTAGTTGTCCTTGGCCGGGGTCGGCCAGTGCACCAGGTACAGGTCGACGTGGTCGAGGCCGAGCCTGTCCAGGCTCTCCTGGATCGCCGCGTCCGGCTCGTCGCCGTCGTGACGGTCGTTCCAGAGCTTGGTCGTGATGAACAGCTCGTCTCGCGGGATGCCGCTCTTCGCGATCGCCGCCCCGACGCCCTCCTCGTTGCCGTAGATCGCCGCCGTGTCGATGTGGCGGTATCCGATCTCGAGGGCCTCGCTCACGGCGCGCTCGGTGTCGGCAGGATCCACCTTGAAGACTCCGTAGCCGAGCTGCGGGATCCGGTGGCCGTCGTTCAGGGTGATGAGGGGGATCGTCGTCATGGCTCCAGCCTAGGTTCCGTCCACGCAGGGCGGGGCCGCCGTCCCCGCGATAGGCTGGAGGGCTATGTCTGCGCCCGTGATCTCCTATCCGCCGGAACTCCCGGTCAGTGCCGCGCGCGACGAGATCGCCGCGGCCGTCCGCGACCACCAGGTCGTCGTCGTCGCCGGCGCGACCGGGTCCGGCAAGACCACGCAGTTGCCGAAGATCCTGCTCGAGCTGGGACGGGAGCGCATCGCGCACACCCAGCCCCGGCGGCTCGCCGCCCGCACGATCGCGGAGCGCGTCGCGGAGGAGCTGCAGGTGCCGCTGGGCGGGCTCGTCGGTTACAAGGTGCGCTTCACGGACCAGGTCTCGGACGAGACCCGGATCGCGCTGATGACCGACGGGATCCTGCTCAACGAGATCCATCGGGACCGGCTGCTGCGCCGCTACGACACGATCATCATCGACGAGGCGCACGAACGCTCCCTCAACGTCGACTTCCTGCTCGGCTATCTGCACCGGATCCTGCCCGAGCGACCGGATCTGAAGGTGATCATCACCTCCGCGACCATCGACCCGCACAGCTTCGCGAAGCACTTCGCCGATGCCGAGGGCGAGCCCGCGCCCGTCATCGAGGTGTCCGGGCGCACATATCCCGTCGAGATCCGGTATCGCCCGCTGGTGGACCAGGTCCCTGAGCCCGTCGAAGGGTCCGGGTCCGCGAAGCCTCGATCCCCACGCCCCGCTCAGGGACCGAAGGGGCGCGACTCCGAGCCCGAAGACGAGGTCACCGCGATCGTGCGGGCGCTGCAGGAGCTGGATCGCGAGGAGCGCGGCGACGTGCTCGTGTTCCTTCCCGGCGAGGCCGAGATCCGCGACGCCGCCGACGCGATCCGCGGCGCCTACCGCTCGCAGACGGCGCCGGTCGAGGTGCTGCCCCTGTACGGCCGCCTCTCGGCCGCCGAACAGCACCGGGTGTTCGAGCCGTCGACGGTCGCGGGGCTCCGCCGGCGGGTGATCCTCGCGACGAACGTGGCCGAGACCAGCCTCACGGTGCCCGGCATCAAGTACGTGATCGACACCGGCACGGCGCGCATCTCGCGCTACAGCAGCCGCTCCAAGGTGCAGCAGCTGCCGATCGAGGCCGTCTCGCAGGCGTCGGCGAACCAGCGCTCGGGACGCGCCGGCCGCACGAGCCCCGGCATCGCGATCCGGCTCTACGGCGAGGACGACTTCGACAAGCGCCCGGAGTTCACCGAGCCCGAGATCCTGCGCACCTCGCTCGCCGCGGTCGTGCTGCAGATGCTGAGCCTGGGCTTCGGCGACATCGCCGAGTTCCCGTTCCTCACTCCCCCGGAGTCCCGCGACGTGCGCTCCGCCTTCGACCTGCTCGTGGAGCTCGGCGCCGTGCAGGCGGGACGCGGCGCTTCGACGGGCTCAGGGCCCGAGGCCCCGCGGCTCACCCGGATCGGGCGCGACATCGCCCGCATGCCGATCGACCCGCGCTTCGCCCGCATGCTCGTCGAGGCCGTGCGCACCGACGTGGTCGCCCCCGTCCTCGCGATCGTCGCCGGCCTGTCGATCCAGGACGTGCGGGAGCGCCCCTCCGCGGACGCGCCGCAGGGAGTGCGCGACGAGGCGGAGCGGATGCATGCCCGCTTCGCGGATCCGACCAGCGACTTCCTCACGATCCTGAACCTCTGGAACCACCTGCGCGAGCAGCAGCGCGAGCTCGGATCCAGTGCCTTCCGCCGGCTCTGCCGCGCCGAGCACCTGAACTACGTGCGCGTGCGGGAGTGGTTCGACGTGCACCGCCAGCTGCGCACGCTCGTGAAGACCGGGCGCGACGGCGACACCCGGACGGTCGACGCCGACGCCGTGCACCGCGCGCTGCTCGCGGGGCTGCTCAGCCACATCGGCATCCTGGACGAGCGTGCTTCGTCTCGCTCCGCTCGCTCAGCAACCGGTCCGCAGAAGGACCCGAAGCGCCGCTTCGCCGAGTACCGCGGCGCGCGCGGGATCCGCTTCTCGCTGTTCCCCGGCTCGTCGCTGCGCCCCTCGAGAGCCTCAGGGGCCAGAACGCCGCGCGCGGTGATGGCGGCGGAGATCGTGGAGACCTCGCGCACCTTCGCCCGCACGGCCGCCGCGATCGACCCCGCCTGGGCGGAGGCGCTCGCCGGCGACCTCGCGAAGCGGCAGATCTCCGAGCCGCACTGGTCGAAGGAGGCCGGAGCCGCCGTCGCGTTCGAGAAGGTGACGCTGTTCGGCGTCGAGATCGTGGCGCGCCGCCGCGTGCAGTTCGCCCGCATCGACCGGCCGGCCGCACGGGAGCTGTTCCTCCGGCACGCGCTCGTCGAGGGCGAATGGGATCCGTCGCGCATCGACAAGCGCGTCTCGGCGTTCTGGCGCAGCAACGCCGAGCTGCGCAAGCGCCTGGAGAAGCTCGAGGAGCGCGAGCGCCGCCGCGACATCCTCGTCGGCGACGAGGCGGTGTTCCGCTTCTACGACGAGCGGATCCCCGCCGAGGTCTGCGATGTGCGCTCGTTCGAGGCGTGGTGGCGCGAGGAGCTCGCCAGGACGCCGAAGCTGCTCGTGATGCGCGAGAGCGACCTGATCGACGACGACGAGCGCGCCGACCAGCGCGACTTCCCCACGCGCTGGACGCAGGCCGACCAGGTGCTGGGCCTCGCCTACCGGTTCGAGCCGGGCGCCGCAGACGACGGCGTGAGCGTCGTGATCCCGCTCGCGCTGCTGCAGCAGGTGCAGGATGCGGGCTTCGACTGGCAGGTGCCTGGGCTGCGCGCCGAGCTCGTGACCGCGCTGCTGCGGGCGCTGCCGAAGGCGATCCGCCGCCACGTCGTCCCCGCCGCGGACTGGGCGGAGAAGTTCGGCGCCGAACTGGCCGCCGACGGCCCCGAAGCGCACGCCGGCCTGCCCCCGCGGAGCCTGCGTGAGGCGCTGGCCCGGCTCATCCAGCCTCTGGCGAACCAGCCGATGTCGGCCGCCGACTTCGACATGGAGCGCGTCCCCGCGCATCTGCGGATGAACTTCCGCGCCGTCGACGAGCGCGGGCGCGTGGTGGGCTCGGGGCGGGATCTGGCCGCGCTGCAGCGCGATCTCGCCGATCGGTCCCGGGACAGTGTGTCGCGATCGCTGAGCAGGGACACGACCGCTCGCACGGGCAGCGCCAGGGTCGCGGGGTCCCTTCGACGGCCTCAGGGACCGGCGCCGGCCGCCCAGGGGACGCCCGCGCTCGTCGCGCGCGACGGCCTCACGACCTGGGACTTCGGCGACCTGCCGGAGGTGCTCGACACCCGCGTCGCCGGCGGCGTGGTGCGCGGGTACCCGGCTCTCGTGGATCAGGGCAGGACGGTCTCCCTGCGCGTCGAGGCGACCGCCGATGCCGCCCGCGTGGCGACCAGGGACGGCGTGCTGCGGCTGGTGCTGCTGGGTATCCCCTCCCCCGCGTCCTACGTGCAGGACCACCTGACGAGCCCCGAGAAGCTCGCGCTCGCCGCGTCGCCGTACCCGAACGTCGCCGCGCTGATCGAGGACGCGCGCGCCGCGGTGGCGCGCGCCACGATCGACCGGTTGACGGACGGATCCGGGATCGTGCGCACCGAGGCCGACTTCGCCCGCGTGCGTGACGGCGTCTCCGCGATCGTCGTCGACGAGCTGTTCGCGCTGGTGTCGCTCGTGGCGAAGATCCTGACCAGGGCGCGCGAGGTCGAGCGCGCGATGAAGGGGCAGAACTCCCTCGCTCTGCTCGGGACGCTGAACGACATCCGAGGCCAGCTCGCGGGCCTGCTCCCGAACGGGTTCATCTCCATCGCCGGCGCCGAGCGCCTCGCGCACTACCCGCGCTATCTGGACGGGATCCTGGACCGTCTGCGCACCCTGGCCGACGCGCCGGGCAAGGACCGCACCCGGCTCACCGAGTACGAGCGGATGGCCCAGCAGTTCGCCGACGCCGGCGGCACCATCCCGCTGCCCGCCGACGCCGCGCCCCGGCTCGTGGAGGTGCGCTGGCTCCTCGAGGAGTACCGCGTCAGCCTGTTCGCGCAGCGCCTCGGCACCGCGCAGCCGGTGTCGCCGCAGCGCATCGTGAAGGCCCTCGCCGAGAAGTGACCCGGGCGGCCCGCCGCCGACCGCCGGAGCCGTAGCCTGGATCCATGGCTCAGGCGATCGTGCAGACCGAACTCGGCGGACCGGAGGTCCTCACCCTCGTGGAGGTGCCGGATCCGGTGCCCGCGGCCGGCGAGGTCGTGGTTCGCATCGAGGCCGCAGGGGTGAACCCCATCGACGTGAAGCAGCGCAGCGGCTTCCGGCCGCTCCCGCCGATCACCGAGCCCCGCCGCCTCGGCTTCGACGGCGCCGGCGTCGTGACCGCGGTCGGACCGGACGTCGCCGGTGTCGCCGTCGGCGCCCGGGTGGCCATCCGCGACACCCGCGGCACATATGCCACGGCTCTCGCCGTGCCGGCCGCGCACGTGACGCCCCTTCCCGATGCGGTGACCGCCGCGGAGGGGGCCGCGCTGGGGATCCCCGCCGGAACCGCCTACCAGGCGCTGCGGTCTCTCGCCGTCGGCCCCGGCGATCTGCTGCTCCTGCACGCCGGATCCGGAGCGGTCGGGCAGGCCGCGATCCAGTTCGCCGTCGCCTGGGGCGCCGCGGTCATCGCGACGGGCGGCCCCGGCTCGCAGGAGCGGATGCGCGAGCTCGGCGCGATCCCGGTGGTCTACGGCGAGGGACTCGAGCAGCGCGTCCGGGAGGCCGCCGGCGGGCGTGAGATCACCGTGGCGCTCGACGGCGCAGGCACGGACGAGGCCATCGCCGCGTCGCTCGCCCTCGTCGCCGACCGGGACCGGATCGCGACGATCGTGCGCGGCCCGGACGCGGCCGAGCTCGGCATCCGCGCCTTCAGCGGCGGCAGCCCCGTCCCGCTCACGGAGCAGGAGCTCGCCTGGCGCGCCGAGGCCGTGCCGGTCGCCGTCGGCATGATCGCGGAGGGGCGGTTCACGATCGAATTCGGGCCGGAGCTGCCGCTCGCGGAAGCCGCCGAGGCGCACCGTCTCATCGAGGCGCACGCCGCGCACGGCAAGATCCTGCTGCGCCCCTGACCGCCGCCCGGATCCGCAACAGATCCGGATCCCTCCGTCGGAAAACGGAGGAGCACCACGCGTGTCGCGCATCCGGTCGCGCCGGCGGGACGCGCCACGCCGCACGTCGCCGGGGTTTTCCCGCACGCGGCTCCAGAGGCCGGGCGCCACCGCCGATCCGCAACAGGCCGCCGCCGATCCGCAACAGACGGAAACATCCCGGCGGATCCGGGACTTCGCGCCCGAGGATGGGTGGGTGACCGACGCCGCCGCCTCCGCTCCCGACACCCGTTTCGCCACGAAGCAGGTGCAGGCGGCCTACGTCCCCGGCACGCCGCAGAACACCGCGGTGCCGCCGCTGTACCAGTCGGCCGCCTACCAGTTCGCCAATCTCGCCGAGGCGCGCGACCTGTTCGCGCTGCGCCGCGCGGGCAACATCTACAGCCGCAACGCCAGCCCCACCCAGCAGGTGCTCGAGGAGCGCGTGGCCGCGCTCGAGGGCGGCGTCTCCGCCGTCGCCGTCGCGAGCGGTCAGGCCGCCGTCGCCGTGACGATCCTCGCGCTCGCCGGCCGGGGCGGCCATGTCGTCGCCGCCGACCGACTGTACGGCGGTACGGTCGACCTGCTGCAGGACACGCTCGACGACTTCGGCATCGCGGTGACCTTCGTCGACCAGGACGACCCCGAGGCATGGCGCTCCGCCGTCACCGAGCGCACGCGGCTGTTCTTCGCGGAGTCCGTGGCGAACCCGCTGGCGCAGGTGCTCGACGTGCGTGCCGTCGCCGACATCGCGCACGCCGCGGGCGTGCCGCTGGTGATCGACAGCACCGTGACCACGCCGTACCTGCAGCGTCCGGGCGAGCACGGAGCCGACTTCGTGGTGCATTCGGCCACCAAGTACCTGAGCGGCCACGGCGGCTCCCTGGGCGGGGTCGCGGTCGACCTGGGCTCCTTCGACTTCGGCGCGGATCCGGCCCGCTGGCCGCAGTTCACCGCGCAGCACGACCGGTTCGGCCCGGTGTCGCTGTGGGAGCGGTTCGGTCAGGGCCTCGCCTTCGCGGTGCTCGTGAAGGCGAAGTACGTGCACGACCTGGGGCCGTCGCTGTCGCCGTTCAACGCGCACCAGATCCTGCAGGGCATCGAGACGCTCGACCTGCGCGTCGCCCGGCAGAGCTCGTCCGCCCTCGCCATCGCCGAGGCCCTCGCCGCGAACCCGGCGATCGCCGCGGTCCACCATCCCGGCCTCGTCGGCAACCCGTGGCACGGGCGGGTCGCGCACTACCTTCCGCACGGCGCTCCCGCGGTGTTCTCGATCGACCTCGCGTCCACGGGCGACGAGGACCGCGACCAGGAGCGCGTGGAGCGGTTCGTCGACGGCCTCCGCGTGGTGCGGCTCGTGGCGAACATCGGCGACGCCCGCTCGCTCGTCGCCCACCCGGCGTCGATGACGCACTCGCACCTGAACGCGGCACAGCGCGCCGCCGCCGGCATCAGCGCGACCACGGTGCGCCTGTCGATCGGCATCGAGGACCCCGCCGACATCCTCGCCGACCTGGAGCAGGCGCTCGCCCACGCCGTCGTCGAGCCGGAGCTCGCCACCGCCTGAGCGCGGTCGGAGCGTGCGCGCCCGAGCGCCGGGATCCCCCGCGAGTACCCTGGGTCCGTGCCGATCCTGAACAAAGACATGACCCTGTGCATCTCGCTGTCCGCGCGCCCCAGCAACAACGGGACGCGGTTCCACAACCACCTCTACGAGGCGCTGGGTCTGAACTGGATCTACAAGGCCTTCGCGCCGACCGACCTCGCCCAGGCGATCGCGGGCGTGCGCGGCCTCGGCATCCGCGGCTGCGCCATCTCCATGCCGTACAAGGAGGACGTGATCGCACTGGTGGACCGGATGGATCCGTCCGCCACCGCGATCGACTCCGTCAACACGATCGTGAACGACGACGGCGTGCTCACGGCCTACAACACCGACTACTCGGCGATCGCGCAGCTCATCGAGCGCAACGCCCTGGATCCGGCATCCTCCGTGCTGCTGCGCGGATCCGGCGGGATGGCGAAGGCCACCGCGGCCGCCTTCCGCGACGCGGGCTTCTCGCACGTCACGATCGTGGCGCGCAACGAGGAGGCGGGGCGCGCCCTCGCCGGCCTCTACGGCTTCGACTGGGCCGCCGACCTGGGCGACCGCACCGCGGACATCCTCGTCAACGTCACCCCGATCGGCATGGCGGGCGGCGCCGAGGCTGAGGCGCTGTCGTTCCCCGAGGCCGCGATCGAGGCCGCGTCCGTCGTGTTCGACGTCGTGGCGCTCCCCGCCGAGACCCCGCTCGTGCGCGCCGGACGGGCGGCCGGCAGGACCGTGATCACGGGTGCCGAGGTCGCGACCCTGCAGGCGCTCGAGCAGTTCGTGCTCTACACCGGCATCCGCCCCAGCGACGCGCAGGTCAGGGCCGCCGAGGAGTTCATGCGCGCGCAGTGACCGGAGCGCGCTCGGTCCCTGAGCGAGCCGAAGGCGAGACGAAGGGCCCGGTAGACTCGGACGGTCATGCCCTCCGTGTCGAACTACCCCGCTCCGCGCCTGGATTCCCGCCCCGTCGAGACGTTCCGCGCCACGCTCGGCGACCTCGCTGCGCACCTCGGCGCCCCCGCCCCGGAGCGCGCGGACGCGGCGTTCACCGGGGTGGCGCTGTCCACCGACCACGTGCGCGCGGGCGACCTGTTCCTCGGGATCCCCGGCGCGAACGCCCACGGCGCCCGGTTCGCCGCGAAGGCGGTCGAGGCCGGTGCGGCAGCGGTGCTCACCGACGCCACGGGGGCCGCGCTCGTGCCCGACGGCGTCCCTGCGCTCGTGGTCGCGGACCCGCGCCGCGCCGCCGGGCCGGCGTCGGCGTTCCTCTACCGGGATCCCGTGGCGTCGATGACGTCGATCGGCATCACGGGCACGCAGGGCAAGACGACCACCGCGTTCTACGTCGCTGCCGCCGCGGGCATGTCGCAGTCCGGCACGATCGGATCCATCGGCACGACGGTCGGCGACGACTTCTTCCCGCCGGTGCTGACCACACCCGAGGCGCCCGAGCTGCAGGCGCTGTTCGCCGTGATGCGGGAGCAGAAGCTCAGCACGGTCGCCGTCGAGGCGTCCAGCCACGCGCTCACGCTGGGGCGCGTGGACGGCTTCGCGTTCGACGCGGGCATCTTCCTGAACCTCGGGCACGACCACCGCGACTACCACCCCACGCAGGCGGACTACTTCGCGGCCAAGGCGCTGCTGCTGACCCCGGAGCACGCGAAGGTCGGCATCGTCGACATCGACTCGCACTGGGGGCGCGTGCTCGCCGCGCAGGCCACCGTGCCGGTGCTCACCACGTCGGCGAGCGGATCCGAGTCCGCCGACTGGCGTGCCGAGGACGTCGAGCTGCGCGCGCACGGATCCGAGTTCACGGTGCGCTCCCCCCGCGGGGAGCGCGTGCGCTTCTCAACGCAGCTGACCGGCGCCTTCAACGTGAACAACATCCTCGCCGCCGTCGCCGCCCTCGTGGAGACCGGCCGCGACCTCGCCGACCTCGCGCCGGGGATCGCGGCGCTGCCCAGCGTCGAGGGCCGCCTGCAGCGGTTCGACTTCGGTCAGCCGTTCACGGCGATCGTCGACTCCGCGCACAAGCCCGAGGCGATCAACGCCGCCCTGCGCGCCATCCGCACGACCA
This sequence comes from Microbacterium sp. 8M, assembly GCF_902506375.1. Taxonomy (GTDB): domain Bacteria; phylum Actinomycetota; class Actinomycetes; order Actinomycetales; family Microbacteriaceae; genus Microbacterium. The sequence continues at coordinate 1,336,719 of NZ_LR733284.1, read as the reverse complement.
CGCCCGAGGGCCGCCTCATCGCCGTCCTCGGCGCGAACGGGCACCGCGACGCGGCCAAGCGCCGGATGATGGGCCGTTTCGCGGCCATGTTCGCCGACGTGCTCGTCATCACCGACGACAACCCCTACGACGACGATCCCGCCGAGATCCGCGCCTCGCTCATCGACGGCGCCCGATCCAGCGTCGTCGAGATCGTCGAGATCGCCGACCGTCGCGAGGCGATGGCGGCGGCGGTGCGCATGGCGCGTCCGGAGGACACCGTCGTGGTCCTCGGCAAGGGCCACGAGCGCTATCACGCCCTCGCCGACGGCGAGATCCCGTGGTACGACCCCGACGTGCTGCGCGAGGTCATCGAAGCTCTCTGACCGTCGTCGGCGGGCACCGGATCCGGATCGGCACCGGATCCGGGATCCGTGGACGGAACATGTATCAGGGAGCCACTATCGCTCTCCTGCCCCGTGTGGAGACAATGGGCGCCATGACGGCCACGGATGACCGCACACAGCCGCCCGAGGAGCGCGACGACGCCCCCGGGGCGGAACGGCCGCGCTGGGAGCGCGCAGCCGAGCTCTTCGTGCGCTGGCGCGACGGCGAGCCGCGCGCGATGGACGAGCTGGTGCGCCTGATGACACCGGTGCTGTGGCACGTGGCCCGGGCGTACGGGCTGGACCGTGCGCTCGCCGAGGACGTGGTGCAGTCGACGTGGCTGGCCCTCGTGCGGCGGAACGCGGCGATCGAGGAGCCCCTCGCGGTGTCGGGCTGGCTGACGCTGTGCACCCGGCGCGAGGCGTGGCGCGTGGGGCGCCTGCAGCGCAGGGCGGATCCCACCGAGGCCGACGACCTCGAGCCGCTGCTGCCGCGCGGGGAGTCGGCGGAGCACCAGGCGCAGCGCGGTTCGCAGGCCGGGGCGCTGTGGCTGGCGGTCGGGGCGCTGAACCCGCGTTGCCAGAGACTCCTGCGTGTGGTGGCGTTCGACGAGCGGCCGGACTACGCACGGATCGCACAGGATCTGGCGATGCCGGTCGGTTCGATCGGACCGACCCGGCAGCGGTGCCTGGGCAAGCTCCGCGCGCTGCTGCAGAAGGACGGATGGGAGGAGGAGGACCATGACCGTTGACGAGACCGCCGCCGACGCGGCGCTGTTCGCGCGACTGCGTGCGATGTGGGAGGCGGAGGACGAGATGCCCGCGGGACTGGCGGACCGCATGGTCGCCGCCGTCGCGGTGGAGGACCTCGGCCGCGAGTACGCCCTGCTGACGCTCGTGGAGCAGGAGGGGCTGGCCGCCGTGCGCGGCGAGGCCGATACCGCGACCCTGCAGTTCAGCGACGGGCGCACCGGGGTGGTGCTGCACGTCACCGCGACCGACGCGGACCTGCGCCGTGTGGACGGCTGGGTGGACGGCGACGCCCTGGCGATCCGTCTCGCGCAGGGCGACCGGACCTGGAACGCGGAGGTCTCGGGGCTGGGGCGGTTCGCGTTCGACGGGGTGCCGGCGGGGCTGTCGGCGCTGCGGCTGATCATCCGAGGCGCGGACGGCGCGCCGAGCGAGTTCCGCACCCCGCAGTTCGAGGTGTGATGCAGGACATGAGGTGCCGGACGACGGATCGAGCAGGAGGCGCAGATGGCACAGGACGGCGATGACGATCGCGATGACGGCGGGAGCGGGCCGGAGCACCGCGCTCGCCCCGGCTGGCGCGAGCGGGAGCGCGCCGCGCGGGTGCGAGCGGCGGTGCTGGACATGACCCTGCAGCCGGCGCGAGGGCCGCGCGCGCATACGACCGTCTACGAGCCGGACGTGCTGCTGGTGCGCCCGGAGTTCTTCGAGGTGGACCACACGGGCAGGCGCGGCGATGAGCGCCTCGCCGAGCTCGCCGGCATGCTCGGCTGGGATGTCGCGCCGGAGCGGCTGGAAGACGCGGTGCCCACCCGGGACGACACCGGGCCGGCCCCGGACGACGTGGCGGCCGCCGGGGAGGACGCGAGGGGCGTCCGCCGGACGGAGCGCGGCGCGGGAGGGCGTGACGCAGGAGCGCGCGGTGCGGCGGACCGCGATGCGGGGAGCCGCGAGCCCACGTCCAGGCCCTCCTCGGACCGCGGTCGCTCCGGTGTCGCGGATTCGACGCGCCTGCGCATCTCGGTGTCCGCAGGTGCGGCGCGCGACGGGCGCCCGCTGCACGCGCCGGACGCCTGGCGACTGCTCGTTGCCGCGCGCGACGACGGCATCCAGGGCGTCGCGCTGAACCACGTGCTCGGGATCCACCCGTTCACCGGCAATCCCTTCACGGGCAACCCGTTCACCGGAAATCCCTTCACCGGGAACCCGTTCACCGGGAACCCCTTCACCGGGAACCCCTTCACCGGCAACCCCTTCACCGGCAACCCCGCGGGTCTCGCGAGCTACGCGTACCCCGGCCTCGGCGGACGGACACCGGTCGCCTGGACCGGTCCTGCGCCCGAGCGCACGCCGCTGCCATCAGGCGCGCGCCGGCCGGTGGTGGCCGTGCTCGACACCGGCTGCGGGGTGCACCCCTGGTTCGGCGACGACCCCGCCGATCCGGTGCTGATCGAGCGGACGAGCCTCAGCGGCGAGCCGCTCGGGCTCGTCGATCCGGCGACGGACCCTGAATCGCACCTGTCGCTGAGCGACCCGCTGGACGGCCATCTGGATCCGGTCGCGGGGCATGGCACCTTCATCGCAGGACTCATCCTCCAGGCGTGTCCGGAGGCGCAGATCCTGCCGATCCGCGTCTCCGACGGCACCGGGACGATCCTCGAGAACGACCTGCTCGGTGCGCTCGGACGCGTCGTGGAGCTGCTCGAGCACGGCGCGCTGCATCTCGACGTGATGAGCCTGTCCTTCGGGTTCTTCCACGAGTCCCCCGGCGCCGAGGAGACGCTGAGCGAGCTGTACGGCCTGCTGCGACGGGTGCGCGCCGCAGGGTGCGTCGTGGTGTGCTCGGCCGGCAACGACGCGACGGATCGGCCGTCCTCGCCCGCCGCGCTGTTCGCGTGGGGGGCGGAGTCCGGCATCGACCCCGCGGACGAGCAGGACCTGGCGCCGCACGTCTCCGTCGGCGCGCTGAACCCCTCCGGGCGCTCCGTCGCGCTGTTCTCGAACATCGGGCCGTGGGTGCGCACGTACGCGGTCGGGGTCTCCGTGCTGTCCACGGTGCCGGTCGCGTTCGACGGCGGCTCGCAGGCCGGGATGCGCCACGACCTCGAGCATCGGCGGCGCGAGACGCTCGACCTGGACGACTTCGCCGGGGGGTTCGCCGTATGGAGCGGCACATCCTTCGCCGCCCCGATCGTCGCCGGGAGGATCGCGCACGAACTGGGCTCCGCCGCGCCGACCGCTCGCCCCGCGTCGTCGATCGCCCACGCCGTGCAGAAGGTGCTCGACCGCTGCGCCCAGGACGACCGGTCGCGCACGGCGCCGCACTCGTAGCAGCACGCGCAGAACACCCATAGCAGCAGGCGCAGAAACCACTCCCGCAGCGAGCGTGCACGCGCCATGCTGTGAGGGTGACGCTGACGGCGGAGGAGCTCTACCGGCGCGGCCGTGCGCAGCTGAACGCCGGGCGCAACGCCGCCGCCCGGCGCGAGCTGCTGCGCGCGCGGGCCCGCACGGAGGATCCGAACCTCCGCGCCCGGATCGCCGGATCCCTCGCGGCGATCACCATCCGTCAGGGCGACCGAGCGTCCGCCGAGGCGATCTGCGTGGAGGCGCTCGCGCGGCCGGGGCTGTCGACGGCGACCGCCGCGATGCTCTGCGGGCAGCTCGGTCTGGTCGCGCTCGAGCGGGGAGACCTCGCGAAGGCGCTCGTGCTGCTCGACCGCGGGATCGCCGGCATCGGCGAGGAGGTGGAGCACCGCGGTCCGATGCTGCTCAACCGCAGCGTCGTGCACATGCAGGCCGGCCGGCTCGCTGCCGCGATCGCCGACCTCGACCGCGCGGTGCCGGACTACGCGGCGACCGGCGACGAGGTCTCCCGTGCCATGGCGGTGCACAACCGCGGTTACGCGGCGCTGCTCGCCGGTGACCTCGTCCCCGCCCTGGAGGGGATGGGCGAGGCCCGCGCGGTGCTCAGCACGGCGTCGGCGGTGAATGCCGCGATCTGCGACCGCGACCGTGCCGAGGTGCTGCGGGACGCCGGCCTCACCCGTGACGCGGAGCACACCCTGGAGCGGGTGATCCGGGTGTTCGGCGCACATCGGATGCGGCAGGCGCGCGCCGAGGCGGAGTTCCAGCTCGCGCGGTCGCTGCTGAGCCACTCCCCCGAGCGCGCGGCGCCGATCGCAACGGCGGCGGCGCGGCGGTTTCGCGCGGTCGGCAGCGAGTCGTGGGCCGTGCGCGCCGAGGCGGTGCGGCTGCGCGCGCTGCTGACTGTGGAGGCCGATGGCCGCGCGACCTCCGTGCGCGCGCCGGCCGACGGCGCCGTGGATCAGGTCGAGGCGCAGCTGCGGGCGCACCGGATGCGCGCCGAGGCGGCGTCGCTGCGGCTGACGTGGCAGCGCCACCACGCGCAGACGGGTATGGAGGTGCCGCCGGCGCGGTCCGCGATCCGGGTGCCGCGCGACGCGCCGCTGCAGGTGCGACTGCTCGCGCAGGAGGTGCGCGCGGCGCGGGCGGCAGCGGCCGGTGACGACGCACGCGCACGGCGGATCGCCGCCGCCGGACTCGACGAGCTCGCGGGATGGCAGGCCTCGTTCGGCAGCCTCGACCTCGCCACCGCACTCGTGATGCACGGCGCCGGCCTGCTGTACGCGGGCCTCGGCGCTGCGGTGCGGTCGGGCCGCCCCGAGGTCGTGTTCGACTGGTCGGAGCGCGCCCGCCACCTCAGCCAGCAGACCGTGCCGCTGCGCCCGCCCCCGGATCCGGGTCTCGCCGCCGATCTCGCCGAGCTGCGGATGCTGCGCTCCGAGGCGGTCTCCGGCGACTGGCTCACCGAGCCCCGCGCCGCCGCGCTGAGCGCCCAGGTGCGTCAGCGCGAGTGGGCGTCGATCGGGCGCGCCGGCGGCAGACGGCGCATCACGCTCGCCGAACTGCAGGCGGAGCTGGATCCGGGGACGGCATTCGTCGCCTACGCGTACCAGCGGGAGGGCCTCGTCGCGGTCGCCGTCACCGCCGACGAGGCGCGGGTGGTGGACATCCCCCGCTGGCCCGCGCGTCGCGCGATGGCGGGCCTGCGCGCCGACCTGGACGTGTCGGCGACCGTGCGCGGCGGCCCCATGGGAGACGTCGTTCGGCGCGCCCTCGACGAGCGGCTCACGGCCCTCTCCGACGCGCTGCTCGCGCCCGTCCTGCCGATCGTCGGGGACCGTCGTCTGGCGCTCGCCACGGCTGCGATCCTCAACGGCGTCCCCTGGGGCATGCTCCCCGCGATGCGCGGACGGGTGTTCACCCTCGCCGACTCCGCGACGCAGTGGCGGGAGCCGCGCGATGCCGCACCGTTCCGGGGTGCCGGGTTCGCCGTCGGTCCGCGCGTGCCGCGCGGCGCGGAAGAGGCCGCGCGGGGCGCGTCCGCGTGGCCGGGAGCGCGGATCCTCCAGGGTGACGACGCCACCGTCGATGCCGTGACCGCGCTGACCGCGCAGTTGAGCGTGCTGCACATCGCGGCGCATGGCCGTCACGCCGACGGCAACCCGATGTTCTCCGGTCTGGAGCTCGCCGACGGCGCGCTGTTCGGCTACGACGTGGATCGCGTGACGCCCGTGCCGGACACCGTGGTGCTGTCCGCGTGCGAGGTCGGCCGCTCGTCGGTGCGGTGGGGGTGGGAGGCGATCGGGATGACGCGCGTGTGGCTGCACGCCGGCACCGGCACCGTGATCGCGACGCCGGTGATCGTCGCCGACGACGATGCGTGCGAGCTGCTCGGCGCGCTCCATTCCGGACTCGAGGCCGGCCTGCCGCCGGCGCACGCGCTCGCCCTGGCCTCCGAGCGGACCGGGGTGGTCTCGTCGTTCCAGACGCACGGCCGCGGGTTCTGAATCCGATGTATCACGGCGGAGGACGCCTGCTCTTGTTCTGCGGATCGACATGGTGCGGTCGGCGCAGGCCGGCCGCTGGGGCACCGTGGGTGTGGGGATGTGCGCAGTCGGGTTGACGCACAGCGATCCGAAACGGGGGTGCCGCCGAGGGGACCGGCGGCACCCCTCTCCACGCGCGTGCGGATCCCCCGCGCGCGGCCGCGGTCCGCGGCGCGCGGAACGCGACGCGCGGAATCAGGCGAACACGCCGGATCAGGCGATCGCGACCAGGATCCGCCTGTCCTCGCGCGTCCGCCTGTTCTCGCGCATCGCGATCAGCGCCGCGTGTCGAGCCCAGCGAGCGCGGGTCGAGCTCAGCGAGCGCGGGGCGCGGTCAGCTCTCCAGCGGATCCTCCTCGGCGGGCACCGCTCCGACCTCGACGGGACGTCCTGGGGTGTTCGACCACGCACTCCAGGATCCGGGGTACACCGTCACCTCGCGCCCGATGAGGGCCCCGGCGAGCGCGAGCTGGGCCGCGGTCACGCCCGATCCGCAGTACGCCGCGATCGGCACCTCCTCGCCGGCGCCGACGGCCTCGAACGCCGCCTCGATCTCGGACGGGCTGCGGAAGCGCGCGTCCTCCGTGAGCACCTCGGTGATCGGCAGGTTGCGGGCGCCGGGGATGTGGCCGGCGACCGGATCGATCGGCTCGGTCTCCCCGCGGAACCGCTCGGGGGCACGGGCGTCCAGCAGCACCCCGGTCCACGCCGCCACGCCATCCGCGTCCAGCACGTCCGCCGCGCCCGGTCGTCCGAGCACGACGTCGCTCGGCGCCGGCACGACCTCGCCCTCCTCGACCGCTCCCCCGGCCGCCCGCCATGCGCCCAGACCGCCGTCGAGCACCCGCACATCGGCGACCCCCGCGCGGCGCAGGGCCCACCAGGCGCGCGACGCGGGCAGCGAACGCGAGTCGTCGTACACGACGACCGTCTGCCCGTCGCGGATCCCCCAGCGGCGCGCGGCCCGCTCGAGATCCTCGTCGGAGGGGAGCGGATGGCGTCCGTCCGCGGGCCCTCCGTGCGCGGCGAGCTCCGCCTCCAGGTCGGCGAACACGGCGCCTGGCAGATGCCCGGCGAGGTACTTCTCGTGCCCGTCCGTGTGTCCGAGCCGGTAGCGCACGTCCAGGATCCGCGGCTGCGGCCCCTCAGCGAGGAGGGAGAGCAGTTCGTCGGCGGTGATGAGATCGGCCATGGCCCCATCATGCCAACCACCTGCGCCGCGGGCATCGCGCCGGGGTCCTCGGCACATCGGATGCGCCTACGCTGGAGGCATGACCGGGCACACTCCACCAGCGCTGAGCTGGGGCATCCTCGCCACGGGCGGCATCGCCGCCGCCTTCGCCGCCGACCTGCACACGGCAGGGCGCGACCTCGTCGCCGTCGGCTCCCGTTCGCAGGAGTCCGCCGACGCGTTCGCGGCCCGCTTCGACATCCCGCACGCGCACGGGTCCTACGAGGCCCTGGTGGCGGATCCCGATGTCGACATCGTCTACGTCGCGACTCCGCATCCCATGCATCACGCCGCAGCCCGTCTCGCGCTCGAGCACGGCAAGCACGTGCTCGTCGAGAAGGCCTTCACGCTGAACCGCGCCGAGGCGCAGGACCTCGCGGACCTGGGCCGCGAGAAGGGCCTGCTGGTCATGGAGGCGATGTGGACGCGCTACCTGCCGCACATGGCCCGGATCCGGGAGATCATCGCGGACGGCACGCTGGGCGAGATCCGCGCCGTGTCGGCCGACCACACCCAGGCCCTCCCGATCGACCCGGCCCACCGCCTGAACGCGCTCGAGCTCGGCGGCGGCGCGCTGCTCGACCTCGGGATCTATCCGATCTCGTTCGTGCACGACCTGCTCGGCGCACCCCTCACCGTGCAGGCCACGAGCCGCCTCGTCGAAACCGGCGCCGACGCCGAGGTCGCCACGATCATGACGCACTCGGGCGGCGCGATCTCCACGACGCTGTCGTCGTCGCGCGCGGCGGGTCCCAACACCGCCGTCGTCCTCGGCACGCTCGCGCGCATCGAGATCGACCGGGTCTGGTACTCCCCCACGACCTTCCGCGTCGTTGCCGCCGACGGCACCGTCCTGGAGGAGTTCGACGGTCGCACGACCGCGCACGGACGCGGGGGCGGCCGTGGCATGCAGTACCAGGCCCTCGCTGCCGAACGGTACGTCGCGGACGGGACGCTGGACAGTGATCTCCTGCCCGTGGCGGAATCGGTCGCGATCATGGGCCTGCTCGACGACATCCGCGCGCAGATCGGCGTCCGGTATCCGGGCGAGACCGCCTGACCGACTCCGGAGGAGAACCCATGGCCGAACCGCAGGACACCCGCGTCGCCGTCTATCTCGACTTCGACAACATCGTCATCTCCTGGTACGACCGCGTGCACGGGCGCAACGCCTACAGCAAGGACAGGCAGCGGATCCAGGAGAACCCGGGCGATGCCGAGGTGGCGGAGCGGCTGCGCTCCGCGACGATCGACGTGGGCGCGATCATCGACTACGCCTCGTCGTTCGGCACCCTCGTGCTGACGCGCGCGTACGCCGACTGGTCGTCCCCGGTGAACGCCGAGTACCGGTCCCAGCTCGTGGCCAGGGCGGTGGACCTGGTGCAGCTGTTCCCCGCCGCGGCGTACGCCAAGAACGGCGCCGACATCCGTCTCGCTGTGGACGCCGTGGAGGACATGTTCCGCCTCCCCGATCTGACGCACGTGGTGATCGTCGCCGGCGACAGCGACTACGTGCCGCTCGCACAGCGCTGCAAGCGCCTCGGTCGCTATGTGGTCGGCGTCGGCGTCGCCGGCTCCACCGCGAAGTCGCTGGCGGCGGCCTGCGACGAGTTCGAGGCGTACGACTCGCTCCCCGGCGTGGAGCGCGTCGCCGCGCCCGCCGCCGCGGCCCCGAAGAAGCCCGCCGCCAAGCAGGCGCAGGGCGCCCGCAAGCAGTCCCGGGCGGCCGCCGACAAGGACGAGCCCACCACCAGCGACCAGGACCAGGCGACGGCGACGCTCGTGCGTGCGCTGCGCCTCGGTCACGACAAGAGCGACGGCGACGAGTGGCTGCACAGCTCGGCCGTGAAGACCCAGATGCGCCGGATGGATCCGTCGTTCAGCGAGAAAGCCCTCGGCTACCGGTCGTTCAACGCGTTCCTCAAGTCCCGCGCCGACATCGCCGAGCTCGAGGAGTCGGGCCACGAGCGCCTGGTGCGCCTCATCGAGAGCTGACGGCAGGATCCGGCTCTGATCGAGCCTCTCTCGCATTCAGGTCGCGAAATCTGCTCTTCCACCGTGCCCGGAAGCGCAGATTTCGCGACCTGAACTCTTGGGAGAACTCCGATTCCCATTTTTTGAACATGTTCGATAGTGTCGGGGCATGGACAGGGAAGGCGTCGCTTGCGGGCGAGTCGTGCTGGGCGGGTCCACCGGCTTCATCGGGCAGGACCTGCAGCGGCGCTGGCGCGCCGAGGGTCGTGAAGTGGTCACCATCTCGCGCCGCGGCGCGGATCTGACCTGGGACGACCAACAGGGCATCGACGCCGCCGTCGACGGAGCGGACCTCATCGTGGGCCTGGCGGGCAAGAGCGTGAACTGCCGCTACACGCCGGCGAACCGGGCCGAGATCCTCCGTTCCCGGGTCGAGACAACGGCCGTGCTGCGCACCGCGATCGGGCGCGCCGCCGCCCCGCCACGGCTCTGGGTCAATTCCTCGACCGCCACGATCTACCGGCATGCGGACGACCGTCCGCAGACCGAGTCCGGCGGCGAGCCGGGCACCGGCTTCTCCGTCGAGGTGGCGCGGGCCTGGGAGCGGGAGCTGTTCGCCGGCGAGCTCCCGCGCACCCGGCGCGTGGCTCTTCGCACAGCGATCGTGCTCGGCGACGGCGGAGTGCTGGCCACCCTGCGCACGCTCGCCCGCTGCGGGCTCGGCGGAACGCAGCACGACGGGCGGTGGCCGATCACCCGTGCGCGGCGCGCCGCCGGCACCGCGCATGAGTTCCGCACGCGCGGCGGGAGACAGCGGTTCAGCTGGGTGCACCTCGACGACGTCGCCGGGATCATCGCCTTCCTGGAGCACCATCCGGGGCTGGATGGGCCGGTCAACGCCGTCGCCCCCGAGGGGAGCGACAACCGCACGCTCATGGCGACGATCCGGCACGCGGTCGGCGTGCCGTTCGGGCTGCCCGCAGCGCGCTGGATGCTGGAGCTCGGCGCCATCGCGCTCCGCACGGAGACCGAGCTGATCCTGAAGAGCCGCTGGGTCGTCCCGGAGAAGCTGCTCGACGCGGGCTACGTGTTCCGTCACCCGGCTCTGCCCGAAGCCGTGGAGACGTCGTTCTCGGCCAGCTCCTGACACCGTCGGTGCGGGCGAGCCGGGGTCTCAGCGCCTCACGATCGCCCGCACCGCACCGTCCAGCTCCGGGAACCGGAACACATACCCGGCGTCCTCGAGCACCTGCGGCAGCACCCACCGGCTCTTCAGCACGAGCTCCGACTCCGTGCGCAGCACCGCCATCCCCGGCTCCAGCACGAAACGCGGCGAGGGCAGCCCGAACGGCGCGTGCACGGCGCGGCGCAGGGTGCGCATGAGCGCGATGTTCGTCACGGCGTGCGGCGACGCCATGTTCACCGGGCCCGCGATCTCGTCGTGGTCGCGCAGGAACCGCACCGCCTGCACGAAATCCTGCTCGTGCATCCAGCTCAGCCGCTGCCGACCCCGGGAGCGCTCGTAGTCGGGCCGGTCCGGCTCGGTGGGGTGGGCGCCGATCCCCCGATAGCGCCGATGCGGGAACCACCAACCGTCGTACTGCGGGCCGCCCAGCCCGAGCCTCGCCAGGCGCAGCAGCAGGTTCATCACCGGGGCGCCGCGGCCGAACACGAGAGAGGTGCGCAGGGCGATCCGGCGCGTGCCCGGGGTCTCGCCCGCGAAGAGTGCGGCCTCCCACTCCCGGGTGACGTCCGGTGAGAACCCCTTCTCGTCGACGGGATCCGCCTCCGTGCGCGGCGTGTCCAGCGAGTAGCGGTAGGCGGTGGCGGAGCTGCCGTTCATCCACACGGCCGGCGGACGCGCGGCCGCGGTGATCGCCCTGTGCAGCGCGGCCGTCGTGCGCACCCGCGACCGCAGGATCTCCTCGCGGTTGCGGTCGGTGTAACGGCAGTCGATGCGGCGCCCGGCGAGCCCGATCACCAGCTCCGCGCCGTCGACGAGCCGCAGGATGCCGGCGTCATCGCCCCAGCGCGCGTCGGCGTCGGGGCCGCGTCCGATCGTGCGGACGTCGAAGCCATCGACCCGCAGCGCATCGCGCAGCGCGGTTCCGAGGTACCCGCTGCCGCCGCCGATCACCGCGCGGCGCGGGCTCGTGCCGTTCATCCCGCGCCCTCCTCGCCCTGCTGCTTCTTGCGCTTCTCGATCTCGGCGCGCAGCCGCCACTCCTCGATCTCGCGGTCGAGATCGGCGATCTGCTGCTCGGTGCTGCGCGTGTCCACGGGTTGTGAAGGTTCCGGCGGCGGCGGTGACGACGGACGGCGCTCACGCCGCTGCGGCAGGCGGATCCCCTCCCCGTCGTACTCCCGCCCGACGAGGAACCAGATCAGGGATCCGGCGAGCGGCAGGAGGATCACCAGGATGATCCAGAAGACCTTCGGCAGGTGCTTCACCTGGTCGTCACGGCGCGTGATGATGTCGATGAGCGCGCCGATCATCAGTGCCAGCAGGAGGATCGAGAACACCACGCCCATGACGACAGCCTGCCAGACCGCAGCGGATCCCGGGTCCGCCCCGCTACGGCAGGGTGTGGCCGGCAGCCCGGAACAGCTCGTACCACTCCGCACGGCTGAGCTCGACGTCGGCGCCCGCGGCGGCCTCCTGCACGCGCGACGGGGTGGTCGTGCCGAGCACCACCTGCATCCCCGCAGGATGGCGGGTGATCCATGCGGTCGCGACGCCGATGGGCGTGACGCCGTGCGTCGCCGCGATCCGCTCGATCGCCTCGTTGAGCTCGGGGTAGGCCGGGTTGTCCAGGAAGACGCCCGTGAAGAACCCCGCCTGATAGGGCGACCATGCCTGGATCGTGATGCCCGCGATCCGGCAGTACTCGACGATCCCGCCGCCGTCGCGGACGACGCTCTGGTCAAGACCCGCCATGTTGGCGGCGATCGGCTGCGCGATGATCGGGGCGTGCGTGATCGACAGCTGCAGCTGGTTCGCCACGATCGGCTGGGTCACCGCGGTCTTGAGCAGATCGATCTGACCCGGGGTGTGGTTGGAGACGCCGAAGGAACGCACCTTGCCCGAGGCGTGCAGTTCGTCGAACGCCCGCGCGACCTCCTCCGGCTCGACCAGCGCGTCGGGGCGATGCAGCAGCAGCACGTCGATCCGATCGGTGCGCAGCGCCTTCAGGGATCCCTCGACCTGGCGCATGATGTGCTCGTACGAGAAGTCGAACATGCCCTGCGAAGGGACGATCCCGCACTTGGTCTGCAGCGTGATCTCATCGCGCTCCGCGGCGGAGAGCCCGAGGGCGGCGCCGAAGCGGTCCTCGCAGACGTGCATCGCACCGCCGTAGATGTCGGCGTGGTCGAAGAAGTCGATGCCGCTGGCGCGCGCGGTGTCGTACAGCTCGCGGATCTCCGCGTCGGAGCGGCCGTCGATGCGCATCATCCCGGCGACGACGGCGGGGGCGGATCCGGATCCGAATCGCACCTGCTTCATGATCTGCTCTCCTTCTGCGCAGTCCCCTGCGCCGTGCTCGGTACCGTGTCCGCCGCGGTCTGCTCGGCCGCTCGCGTCGCGAACGCGCGGTGGGCCTCCATGGCTGGATCCGCGTATGCGTTCGTCCGGCTCACCAGCGTATCCGCGAGCTGGCCGCCTTTGCCCGGGTATCCGGAGATCTGTGCAGCCGCGGGGCCTGTCGCCGACGAGGCTGGTTCGGGTCATGGCGCGTTATCGCCCTGGCATCGGTGCGGCCGAAACGGCGCCGCGCCGGTTCGTTCGTTGCCCTGCGCACTGCGTCGGGGGGATGATCTCGGTTGCATCGGTGAACGGCTGTCGTCCCGGGGCGGCCACGACGAAAGGCATCGCAATGAGCGATCACACCCCCGGCCCGGCTCTCGATCCGGAGGACGCCCTCGAGAACGAGCGGGAGCTGACCGGCGACCGCACCATGGCCGTCGAGGACTTCTCCAGCGAGGACGCCGGCTACCACAAGGCCCTCAAACCCCGCCAGATCCAGATGATCGCGATCGGCGGCGCCATCGGCACCGGACTGTTCATGGGCGCTGGCGGACGCCTCGCCTCCAGCGGCCCCGCCCTCATCCTCGTCTACGCCGTCTGCGGATTCTTCGCCTTCCTCATCCTCCGCGCCCTCGGCGAACTCGTCCTGCACCGCCCCTCCTCCGGATCCTTCGTCTCCTACGCCCGCGAGTTCTACGGCGAGAAGATGGCCTTCGTCAGCGGCTGGCTCTACTTCCTCAACTGGGCCATGACCTCCATCGTCGACGTCACCGCCGCCGCCCTCTACGTCAAGTTCTGGGCCCAGTACTGGCCGCCGCTGCAGGCCGTCCCGCAATGGGCCATCGCGCTCATCGCCCTCGTCGTCGTCCTCTCCCTCAACCTCGTCAGCGTCAAACTCTTCGGCGAGATGGAGTTCTGGTTCGCCATGATCAAGGTCGCGGCGCTCGTCGCCTTCCTGATCATCGGATCGGTCATCCTCATCATGCAGGGATCCACCGACGTGGGCCCGACGGGCTTCTCGGTCATCGCTGAGAACGGCGGACTCCTGCCGATGGGCCTGTTCGCCCCGTTGATCGCGATCTCCGGAGTCGTGTTCGCCTACGCGTCGATCGAGCTCGTCGGCACGGCCGCCGGAGAGACCGCGGAGCCCGCCAAGGTGATGCCGCGCGCCATCAACACCGTGGTCGTCCGCATCGCGATCTTCTACGTGGGATCCATCCTGCTGCTGTCGCTGCTGCTCCCGTTCAGCACCTACAAGGCCGGCGAATCCCCGTTCGTCACCTTCTTCTCCCACCTCGGCGGCGCGCAGACCGGAGCCGTGGCGGGCTCGGTGATGAACTTCGTGGTGCTCACCGCCGCGCTCTCCAGCCTCAACGCCGGCCTGTACTCGACCGGGCGCATCCTGCGCTCGATGTCGGTGAACGGATCCGCGCCGCGCTTCACCGCCCGCATGAGCCGCAACGGAGTCCCCTACGGCGGCATCCTGCTCACGTCGGTCATCACCCTCGCGGGCGTGGTCCTCAACGCCGTCGTGCCGTCGCAGGCGTTCGAGATCGTGCTCGAGGTCTCCGCGCTCGGGATCATCGGCGGCTGGGCCACCATCATCCTGTGCCAGCTGAAGCTGCACTCGCTCGCGAAGAAGGGCCTCCTCGACCGGCCGTCCTTCCGCATGTTCGGGGCGCCCTACACCGGATATCTGACGCTCGCGTTCCTGCTGTTCGTGCTCGTGACCATGGGCTTCACCGAGACCGGCCGGTGGGTTCTGCTCTCCCTGGTGGTGATCGTGCCCGCGCTCATCGTGGGCTGGTTCGCCGCGCGGGGCGGCATCCTCGCCGCCGCCCGGCAGCGCGAGGGCTACACCGGGATGCACCCGGTGCTGCCGCACCGCCAGGCGACGGAGGCGCTGCGCGACGAGGACTGAGCGCGTCTGCGTCCCCGGGTGCGTCGCAGCCGCGCACCCGGACCCGCGATGTCGGTGGCCCGGCGTAGCGTCGGTCACGACGGAGGGTCCAGGTGGGACTCCCCCACTCGAAGGAGCGTGCAGCATGGACTGGAAGATCGAGCTCATCTTCGTGCCGGTCACGGACGTCGACCGTTCGAAGGAGTTCTACGAGCGGATCGGCTTCCACGCCGATCACGATCAGACGCCGTATGAGGGGCTGCGCTTCGTGCAGATGACGCCTCCCGGATCCGCCTGCTCGATCGCATTCGGCACCAATCTCGGCATCGACCTGGAGCCGGGAAGGCAGAACACGATCCAGGTCGTGGTGCCGGACGCCGACGAGGCGCTCGCGCACCTGCGGGGCCTGGGCGTGGAGGCCGACGGCGTGCAGGACCTGGCCTGGGGGCGCTTCGTCACGTTCGCGGACCCCGACGGCAACCGCTGGACGCTGCAGCAGCTGCCGGATCGCAGCGGGCAGGCCTGAGACGGCTGGGCGGACGAGGCGACACCCCGCTCCGCCCACCGATTCTCGCGCCGTCGGTCATCAACTGCACAGGGGGTCCACGGCGCGCTAGCGTGGGGGCATGACCTCCCCGATCGACCCCACTGCGACCTCCGCCTGGACCGACCTCGCCGCGCTGCGGGAGTCGTTCTCCCCCGATCTGCGCGGCTGGTTCGCCGCCGACCCGGCACGCGTCGAGAGCCTGACGTTCGAGCTGGCCGACCTGCACGTCGACCTGTCGAAGAACCTGGTGACCCCCGAGGTCCGCGAGGCCCTCGTGCGTCTCGCCGAGCAGACCGGCGTCACGGAGCGCTTCGCCGCGATGCTCTCCGGAGAGCACATCAACACGACGGAGGACCGCGCGGTGCTGCACACCGCGCTGCGCCGTCCCGTCGGCGCAGCGCCGGCGCTCGTCGTCGACGGGCAGGACGTGGATCACGACGTGCACGAGGTGCTCGACGCGCTGAGCGCCTTCGCCGACCGGGTGCGCTCGGGCGACTGGCTCGGCGTGAGCGGAAAGAAGGTCACGCACGTCGTCAACATCGGCATCGGCGGATCCGACCTCGGCCCGGTCATGGTCTACGAGGCGCTCAAGCCTTATGCGGACGCCGGCATCCAGGCCCGGTTCGTCTCCAACATCGACCCGACCGATCTGGCGCAGAAGACCGCGGATCTGGATCCCGAGACCACCCTCTTCATCGTCGCCTCGAAGACGTTCACCACGCTCGAGACGCTGACCAACGCGCGCCTGGCACGCGACTGGCTGTGGGAGCGACTCGGCGCCGCCGGCGTCGACGTATCCACCGACGAGGCGCGCACCGCCGCCGTCGCGCACCACTTCGTCGCCGTCTCGACGGCGCTGGACCGGGTCGCGGCCTTCGGCATCGACCCGGCGAACGCGTTCGGTTTCTGGGACTGGGTCGGCGGGCGCTACTCGGTCGACAGCGCGATCGGACTGTCGCTCGCGATCGCCCTCGGCCCGGCCGTGTTCCGCGAGCTGCTGGCGGGTTTCCACGCGGTCGACGAGCACGTGCGCACCACCCCCCTGGAGCGCAACGTGCCGATCCTGATGGGGCTGCTCAACGTCTGGTACGTCAACTTCTTCGGTGCGCAGTCGCATGCGGTGCTTCCGTACGCGCAGCAGCTCAGCCGGTTCCCGGCGTACCTGCAGCAGCTCACGATGGAGTCCAACGGCAAGTCCGTGCGCTGGGACGGCTCCCCCGTGACGACCGACACCGGCGAGGTGTTCTGGGGCGAGCCGGGCACCAACGGACAGCACGCATTCTACCAGCTCATCCACCAGGGAACCCGGCTGATCCCGGCCGACTTCATCGCGTTCGTCAATCCCGCATATCCGCTCACGGACGACGGCCGCGACGTGCACGCGCTGTTCCTGGCGAACTTCCTGGCGCAGACCAAGGCGCTCGCCTTCGGCAAGACCGCGGAGGAGGTCGAGGCGGAGGGCACCACCGGCGCCCTCGTCGCCGCGCGCACGTTCGCCGGCAACCGGCCCACCACGTCGATCTTCGCCCCCGCGCTGACCCCCGCCGTGCTGGGTCAGCTGATCGCGCTGTACGAGCACATCACGTTCACGCAGGGCACGATCTGGGGCATCAACTCCTTCGACCAGTGGGGCGTCGAGCTGGGCAAGCAGCTCGCCCTGCAGATCGCGCCCGCCATCGAGGGCGATCAGGATGCCATCGCCGCGCAGGATCCCTCCACCCGGGCCCTTCTGGCGTACTACCACGAAGAGCGCGGCGGGAACGGGGCTCGCGACTGACGACGTGAGCCCGCTGACGGGCGCCCGTGAGAAGGCGCCCGTCAGGTCTCGGAGTCTGTCAGCTGGTCAGAGCAGCTCATCGTCGCGCACCGTGTCGGTACGGCGACCGCGGCGCACGAGCAGCAGGATCAGGCTGATCAGGAAGACGACCGCGCCCGCGATCATCAGGATGTAGCCGACGAGGTGCAGATCGATCCAGTCGACCTGGAGGTTGAGTGCGAATTCGAGGATCGCGCCGATGACGAAGAGGACGACTCCTACTCCCATACCCATGACGTTCACGCCTCCATTCCGCGGCCGGGTGCCGTGAGTTCTCACGCTAGGCGCGATGGTCTCGCCGAGCAGGGGGCTTGACACGAGGCGGGCGCGCCTGCTTCGTGGGCACCGGTCGATACCCCCTCGGTCCGCCGGATGCAATCCCCTGCGCTCGCCGCGCGCTCGTGCTTAGCGTGCGGTCCATGGACGCACAACTCACCGCACTGCTGATCAACTGCACGCTCAAGCCCGCGCCCGAGGCCTCCAGCACCGAGGTGCTGGGCAGACAGGTCCTGGACGCGCTCGCGGGGCACGGCGTCGCGGTCGACGAGCTCCGCGCCGTCGATCATGACATCCGCCCGGGTGTGCAGGCAGACATGGGCGAGGGCGACGCGTGGCCCGGCATCCGTCAGCGCATCCTCGATGCGGACATCCTCGTGCTCGCCACGCCCACGTGGCTCGGTCAGCCGTCCAGCGTCGCCCAGCGCGTGCTGGAACGCCTCGACGCCGAGCTCGGGGAGACCGACGAGCTCGGCCGGCCCAGCCTCTTCGATCGGGTCGCCCTCGCCGTGGTGGTCGGCAACGAGGACGGCGCCCACCACATCGCCGCCATCCTCTTCCAGGCGCTGAACGACGTCGGCTTCACCGTCCCCGCGCAGGGATCCGTGTACTGGAACGGCGAGGCCATGCAGAAGACGGACTACAAGGACCTCGGCCAGGTGCCGCCGAAAGTCGCCGCAGCCACGGCGACAGCGGCGCAGAACGCCGCTCATCTGGCGGCACTGCTCCACCGCACGGGGTACCCGGCCTGAGCACGAACTCCCGGCGAGACCAAGAGGGGCCCGGATCCGCGCGATCGCGGATCCGGGCCCCTCTCATCGGTTGCGGCTCAGAAGTCCCAGTCCTCGTCCTCGGTGGCCTCGGCCTTGCCGATGACGTACGAGGATCCGGATCCCGAGAAGAAGTCGTGGTTCTCGTCCGCGTTGGGCGAGAGCGCCGACAGGATCGCCGGGTTCACGTTCGTCACGGCGGACGGGAACATCGCCTCGTAGCCGAGGTTCATCAGCGCCTTGTTCGCGTTGTAGTGAAGGAAGCGCTTGACGTCCTCGGTGAGGCCGACCTCGTCGTACAGATCCTGCGTGTACTGCACCTCGTTGTCATAGAGCTCGTACAGCAGCGAGAACGTGTAGTCCTTCAGCTCGTCCTTCTTGGCCTGGTCGAGCGTCTCGAGGCCCCGCTGGTACTTGTAACCGATGTAGTACCCGTGCACGGCCTCGTCGCGGATGATGAGGCGGATGAGGTCGGCGGTGTTGGTGAGCTTCGCCCGCGACGACCAGTGCATCGGCAGGTAGAACCCCGAGTAGAACAGGAAGCTCTCCAGCAGGGTCGAGGCGACCTTGCGCTTGAGCGGCTCGTCCCCGCGGTAGTAGTCCATGACGATCTGAGCCTTCTTCTGAAGGTTCGGGTTCTCCACGGACCAGCGGAACGCCTCGTCGATCTCCTTCGTCGAGCACAGCGTCGAGAAGATCGACGAGTAGCTCTTCGCGTGCACCGACTCCATGAACGCGATGTTCGTGTAGACGGCCTCCTCGTGCGGCGTGATCGCGTCGGGGATGAGCGACACGGCGCCGACGGTGCCCTGGATCGTGTCGAGGAGGGTGAGTCCGGTGAACACCCGCATGGTGAGCGTCTGCTCCTCGGGGGTGAGCGTGTTCCACGACTGGATGTCGTTGGACAGCGGCACCTTCTCGGGCAGCCAGAAGTTGTTCACCAGACGGTTCCAGACCTCGAGGTCCTTGTCGTCCTGGATGCGGTTCCAGTTGATCGCCTGCACGCGGTCGACCAGCTTGAGCGGTTCGGGGGTCATTTCTTTCCTTCTGAGAATCCCTGATCAGACAATCAAAGCATGCAGCTGACGCACTCGGTCATGTCCGTGCCCTCGAGGGCCAGCTGACGCAGACGGATGTAGTAGATCGTCTTGATTCCCTTGCGCCAGGCGTAGATCTGCGCCTTGTTGATGTCGCGCGTGGTCGCGGTGTCCTTGAAGAACAGCGTGAGCGACAGGCCCTGATCCACGTGCTGCGTGGCGGCGGCGTAGGTGTCGATGACCTTCTCGTAGCCGATCTCGTACGCGTCCTGGTAGTACTCCAGGTTGTCGTTCGTCATGAACGCCGCCGGGTAGTAGACGCGACCGAGCTTGCCCTCCTTGCGGATCTCGATCTTCGACGCGATCGGGTGGATCGAGCTCGTCGAGTTGTTGATGTACGAGATGGATCCGGTCGGCGGCACCGCCTGCAGGTTCTGGTTGTAGATGCCGTGCTTCTGGATGGACTCCTTCAGCTCGACCCAGTCGGCCTGCGTCGGGATGTGGTGACCGGCGAACAGCTCCTTGACCTTCTCGGTCGCGGGCACCCACTCCTGCTCGATGTACTTGTCGAAGAACGCGCCGGACGCGTAGGTGGAGTCCTCGAAGCCGTCGAAGGCGGTCCCGCGCTCGATCGCGAGCTTGTTCGAGGCCCGCAGCGCGTGGAACAGCACCGTGTAGAAGTAGATGTTCGTGAAGTCGATGCCCTCTTCGGACCCGTAGTAGACGTGCTCGCGGGCGAGGTAGCCGTGCAGGTTCATCTGGCCGAGGCCGATCGCGTGCGAGCGGTCGTTGCCGTCCTCGATCGAACGCACCGAGGCGATGTGGCTCTGGTTGCTCACCGCGGTGAGGCCGCGGATCGCGGTCTCCACGGTCGCACCGAGGTCGCCGCCGTCCATCGCCAGCGCGATGTTCATCGAGCCGAGGTTGCAGGAGATGTCCTTGCCGATCTGCGCGTACGAGAGGTCCTCGTTGTACGTGGTCGGGGTGTTCACCTGCAGGATCTCGCTGCACAGGTTGGACATGTTGATCCGGCCCTTGATCGGGTTGGCCTTGTTCACCGTGTCCTCGAACATGATGTACGGGTAGCCCGACTCGAACTGGATCTCGGCGATCGTCTGGAAGAACTCGCGCGCGTTGATCTTGGTCTTCTTGATCCGCGGGTCGTCGACCATCTCGCGGTACTTCTCGGTCACCGAGATGTCGCCAAAGGGCACGCCGTAGACGCGCTCGACGTCGTACGGCGAGAACAGGTACATGTCCTCGCCGTTCTTGGCGAGCTCGAACGTGATGTCCGGAACCACGACGCCGAGCGACAGCGTCTTGATGCGGATCTTCTCGTCGGCGTTCTCGCGCTTGGTGTCGAGGAACCGCATGATGTCGGGGTGGTGCGCGTTCAGGTACACCGCACCCGCGCCCTGACGGGCGCCGAGCTGGTTCGCGTAGGAGAAGGAGTCCTCGAGGAGCTTCATCACGGGGATGATGCCCGAGGACTGGTTCTCGATCTGCTTGATCGGCGCACCCGACTCGCGGATGTTGCTCAGCAGGAGCGCCACGCCGCCACCGCGCTTGGAGAGCTGCAGGGCCGAGTTGATGCCGCGGGCGATCGACTCCATGTTGTCCTCGATGCGCAGCAGGAAGCAGCTGACGAGCTCGCCGCGCTGGGCCTTGCCGGCGTTGAGGAACGTCGGGGTAGCGGGCTGGAAGCGGCCCGAGATGATCTCGTCGACGAGGTTCACGGCGAGCTTCTCATCGCCGTCGGCGAGTGCGAGGGCGGTCATCACCACGCGGTCCTCGAAGCGCTCGAGGTAGCGCTTGCCGTCGAAGGTCTTCAGCGTGTAGCTCGTGTAGTACTTGAACGCGCCGAGGAACGTCTCGAAGCGGAACTTCTTCGCGTAGGCGCGGTCGTTGAGCTTCTGGATGAACTCGAACGAGTACTTGTCCAGGACGGCGCCCTCGTAGTACTCCTTCTCCACGAGGTAGTCCAGGCGCTCCTTGAGCGAGTGGAAGAACACCGTGTTCTGGTTGACGTGCTGCAGGAAGTACTCCCGCGCGGCCCGCTTGTCGGCGTCGAACTGGATCTTCCCGTTCGCGTCGTACAGGTTCAGCATCGCGTTCAGGGCGTGGTAGTCCAGCCCCTCGTACGCCTGGTTGACCTTGTAGGCCGCTTCTTCCTTCACTGCTGCTTCCACCATCGTTCCAATCCGTCGCTCACGCGATCGACATCGTCCTGTGTGCCGTAGATCTCGAGCCGGTACAAGTGGGGCACGTGGCACTTGCGGCTGATGATGTCACCGGCGGCGCAGAATGCGTCGCCGAAGTTGGTGTTGCCCGCGGAGATCACTCCGCGGATGTGTCGCCGGTTGCGCTCATCGTTGAGGAACCGGATGACCTGCTTGGGCACGGCGCCCTTCTCGACGCCCCGCCCCTGTCCCCCGCCGTAGGTCGGCGTGACCAGCACGAACGGCTCATCGATGACGAGCGGTTCCTCCGTGCTGTGCAGCGGGATCCGCCGCGCCGGAAGGCCGAGCTTCTCGATGAACCGGGCGGTGTTGCCCGAGATGCTCGAGAAGTAGACCAGCAGCGGCGCGGCGGTCGCGGTGCTTGCGGCAACGTTCATGATCGGCCCCTGAGCCTGTCGAAGGGCGCCCCCTCGGGTGTTACGCGAGGCGAGCGGCGAGCTCGTCGATCTTGTCGGGACGGAAGCCCGACCAGTGGTCCTCGTCGGTGACGACGACGGGAGCCTGCAGGTAGCCGAGCGACTTCACGTGCTCGAGCGCCGCGGCGTCCTCGGAGACGTCGTGCACCTCGTACTCGATGCCCTTCGCGTCGAGCGCGCGGTAGGTCGCGTTGCACTGCACGCAGGAGGGCTTGGTGTAGACGGTGATGGACATGTGTTGCGCCTCTTCTTTCCCCTCAGAACCCGGCTGTCGGGCAGGTGGCCCCGCCGGGAGTTCAATACTACATATAGGTGCGGACATTCGGGTCGACCACAAGGGCTAGTAGTTACAACTATGTAGTTTTCCACCGTATTCCACCGCTTCGACACAGGTTCTCCACGCTTCTGTCCACAGCCCGCGTCGCCCGCGGCGGCCTCCGGATCCGCGATTTCATGCGGCTCGCGAACGCCCCCACCGGATCCATCCACAGATGCGATGCTTCCAGGGGCCTGCGACATTTCTCAGGCTGTGGAATTCGCCCTTCGGCGTGTCGTCGGCGTGTCGCGCCGGCCGCGTCGCCTCGCACGCGCGGCGCGTGGCGCAACCCCGGCGCTCACCCGCTCCTGGGGCAGTCCGACCGGTAACGTGGATCCGTGGCTGGATCGGGATACAAGGAGCTTCTGCGCGTACCGGGAGTCGGACGCATCATCGCCGCACAGCTGACGGCCCGCTTCCCGAACGGTATGGCCAGCCTCGCGATCCTTCTGCACGTGCAGCACGCCACCGGCTCCTACGGCGCCGCGGGCCTCGTGCTCGCCGCGTCGTCGATCGGCCAGGCGGTGGCCGGTCCTGTCACGAGCCGCTGGATGGGCCGCTGGGGCATGCGGCCCGTGCTCACGCTCACCCTGTCGATCTGCGTGCTTGCGGTCCTCGGCCTCGCGTTCGGATCCGCGCTGCCGCTCGCCGGGCTCGTGGTGCTCGGCATGATCTCCGGACTCGCGACGCCGCCGATCCAGTCGGCCGCGCGCACGATCTACCCCAAGCTCGTGAACTCCTCGCAGCTGACGCCGCTGTTCTCGCTGGACGCCTCACTGCAGGAGATCATCTGGATCGTCGCACCGGTGGTCATCACGATCGTGTCCACCCAGGTCGGCACCGTTCAGGGGCTCCTGCTCGTCGCCGCAGTGCTCGTGGGCGGCGGCGCCTGGTTCATCCTCTCCCCCGAGGTCGGCCGGGTGCGCATCCCCCGCAGCCGCCGAGGTTTCGGCGCGGTCGTGCTCAAGCCGCCCGTGATGCTGGCCACCGTCATCGGCTTCCTCCTCATCGGCGCGTGCGCGGCCGTGGAAGCCGGCGTGGTGAAGACCTTCGATCACGCGGGCCTGGAAGCCGGGCTCGTGCTCGCGGTGTTCTCGGTGGGGAGCCTCGTCGGCGGCCTCGCCTCGGGCCGCGTGCCGATGGGGCCGTGGGCGATGGCACGTCGCCTCACCATCGTGACCATCGGCCTCGCCCTGACCATGGTCTCGCTGAACGTGTTCTGGCTCGGCGGCACCCTGCTGGCCGCCGGCATCGGCATCGCCCCCGCCCTCGCCGTGCTGTTCGCGGTCACCTCCGCGAGCGTGAAGTTCTCCGAGACCGCGGAGGCGTTCGGCTGGGCCGGTACCGGGCAGCTGATCGGCGCGGCGGCCGGATCCGCCATCGCCGGCTTCCTCATCGACAGCATGCACAGCCCGACCGGCGCCTATCTCGCCGCCACGTGCTTCGCAGCGGCCGCGCTCGTGGTGTCCGTGCTGTTCGTGCGCTCCCTCCCCGACCTGCGCGACCGCGACGCGGGGCCGATGCCCGACACCGAGGCCGTGCCGCTGCCCTGAGGGTCGACGGACACGACTGACCTCGGAATCCGCAGGATCCGGGGACGTCAACCTTCGGTTTCTGTTGTCCTTTTCGATTTTCAGTGACAAGATCGGTGCATGAGCGCCGATCTGCAACGAAAAGCACATGATCACCTCTGGATGCACTTCACCCGGCAGTCCACCATGGACCGCAGCGGGGTGCCGATCATCGTCCGGGGTGAGGGCCACCACATCTGGGACGACACCGGCAAGCAGTACATCGACGGCCTGTCCGGCCTGTTCGTCGTGAACGCCGGCCACGGCCGCACGCGCCTGGCCGAGGCCGCCGCGAAGCAGGCCGAGCAGCTGGCGTTCTTCCCGCTGTGGTCGTACGCGCACCCCGCCGCGATCGAGCTGGCCGACCGCCTCGCCGGATACGCCCCGGGCGACCTGAACCGGGTCTTCTTCACGTCCGGCGGCGGCGAGGCCGTGGAGACCGCCTTCAAGCTCGCCAAGCACTACTGGAAGCTGCGCGGCATGCCGACGAAGCACAAGGTGCTGTCCCGCTCGATCGCCTACCACGGCACGACGCAGGGCGCGCTCGCCATCACCGGCATCCCCGCGATGAAGGCGATGTTCGAGCCGGTGACCCCTGGCGGCTTCCGCGTGCCGAACACGAACATCTACCGCGCCGCCGAGATGGGCGCGCCGACGGATCCCGAAGCGTTCGGGATCTGGGCGGCGGACCGGATCGAGGAGATGATCCAGTTCGAGGGACCCGAAACGGTCGCCGCGGTGTTCCTGGAGCCGGTGCAGAACTCGGGCGGCTGCTTCCCGCCACCTCCCGGGTACTTCCAGCGGGTCCGCGAGATCTGCGACCGCTACGACGTGCTGCTCGTGTCGGACGAGGTGATCTGCGCCTTCGGCCGGATCGGGCACATGTTCGCGTGCGACGCCTACGGCTACGTGCCCGACATCATCACCTGCGCCAAGGGCATCACGAGCGGGTACTCCCCTCTCGGCGCGGCGATCGTGAGCGATCGGATCTACGAGCCGTTCGCGCACGGCGACCTGTCCTTCCCGCACGGCTACACCTTCGGCGGCCACCCGGTGTCGGCCGCGGTGGCGCTGGAGAACCTCGACATCTTCGAGGAGGAGAAGCTCAACGAGCGCGTGCGGGAGAACTCGCCGCTGTTCCGCGCCGAGCTGGAGAGCCTGCTGGATCTGTCGCTCGTGGGCGACGTGCGCGGCGACGGCTACTTCTTCGGCATCGAGCTGGTCAAGGACAAGGCGACGCGAGAGACCTTCGACGATGACGAGTCGGAGCGTCTGCTGCGCGGCTTCCTCTCCGGCGCGCTGTTCGAGGCGGGCCTGTACTGCCGTGCCGACGACCGCGGCGACCCCGTGATCCAGCTCGCCCCGCCGCTGACCATCGGCCCGGCGGAGTTCCGCGAGATCACCGGGATCCTGCGCGGCGTGCTGACCGAGGCGGAGAACGTCCTGTAGCCGCTGGGGGCGATGAAGAAGGCCGGACCTGCGGGGTCCGGCCTTCTTCATGTCCGAGCGACGGCCCTGCGACTCAGCCGCCCGCCATCGTCCGCGCGATGTCGGCCGCCGAGTCGCCTGCGCGCTTCAGCACCAGCGCGACGAGCGCCAGGGCGGTGAGCGTGAGCACGAGCATGATGGTCGACAC
This sequence comes from Microbacterium sp. 8M, assembly GCF_902506375.1. Classification (GTDB taxonomy): domain Bacteria; phylum Actinomycetota; class Actinomycetes; order Actinomycetales; family Microbacteriaceae; genus Microbacterium. The sequence goes on along the minus strand of NZ_LR733284.1, from coordinate 1,311,435 downwards.
GGCCGCGATCTCCGGGCGCAGCCCGCTGCGCAGCGCGCTCAGCACGTACACCGGCCACGGCGTGGTGCCCGACACCTGCACGAACGCCGACACCACGGTGTTGTCCAGGCCGAGCGTGAACGAGAGCAGGAACCCGGCGAGCACGGCGGGCATCGCGAGCGGCAGCGTCACCTTGCGGAAGGTGGTGAGCGGCTTCGCATACAGGTCCGCCGACGCTTCCTCGAGTCTGGCGTCGAGGCCGACCAGCCGGGCGCGCACGATGTACGAGACGATCGCGATCGAGAACAGGGACTGCCCGATCACGAGACGCACGGTGCCGTCGTTGAAGATCGAGATGCCCAGATCCTGCCCGAGGAAGACGACCCACGGCAGCAGCGCGACCGCATCCACGATCTCGGGGGTGACCGAGATGAGCAGGAGCAGCCCGAGGAACCACGGCACCCACCTGCCCGGCGTGCGTGCCATCGCGATCCCGGCGAGCGTCCCGAGGGCGGTGGCCAGAACCGCGGCGATCAGGCCCGTGCGCAGGGAGACGAGCACGGCGTCGCGCACGGCGGGCTTGGTCACGATCGCCGCGAACGAGTCGAACCCGAAGTGATCCCATGAGATGAGCAGCCGGCCGACGTTGAACGAGTACACGATCACGACGGCGATGGGCAGGAAGAGGAAGACGAACACGAGCGCCGCCCACAGTGGCAGCAGCCAGCGGCTGATGTTCCGCGGCGCGCGGGGGCGCGCGACGGATGCGGTGCGCGGCGACGGCGGGGTGGGGTCCGCCTGCTCGGCGGGACGTTCTGCGACGACGGTCATCGTGCCTCCTCCAGCGTCAGTCGGTAGGTGCGGCGCACCGGGATCGTGACGAGCCAGCCGAGCGCGGCCGCGACCCCGATCGATACCGCGATGGTGAGGATCAGCAGCACCGCCATCGCCGAGCCGAGCGCCCAGTTCTGCGCGGTCTGGAACTGGCTGGCCACGATCTGGCCCACCATGTTGCCCTTCGCCCCGCCGAGCACGGTCGCGGTGATGTAGTCGCCCATGAGCGGGATGTACACGAGCAGCACGCCGGCGATGATGCCCGGCTGCGCGAGCGGCACGGTGACCCGGAAGAACGTCCTCCAGCTGCCCGCGCCCAGATCCTTGCTGGCCTCGCGCAGCGGTCCGCTCACGCGGTCGAACGCCACGAACAACGGCAGGATCATCAGCGGGAGGTAGTTGTAGACGACGCCGAGCAGCACCGCTCCGCGGGTGTTCAGGATCCCCAGAGGCCCCGGGATCACGCCGAGGAACTGCAGCGCGTGCGAGAGCCAGCCCTCAGGCGCCAGGATGATCTGCCAGCCGATCGTCCGCACGAGGAAGTTCGTCCAGAACGGCACCATCACCAGCGCGAGGAACATCCCGCGCCGGTTCGGCGCGCATTTCACCGCGATCCAGTAGGCGACCGGCGCGCCGATCACCAGGCACAGCAGCGTTCCGGCGATGCCCACCCAGAGCGTGTTCTGGAAGGTGGCGAAGAAGGTGGGCGAGAGCGCCTCGAGGTAGCGGTCGAAGGACAGCTTGTCGTTCGCATTCGTCGCGAAGATGCTCGGCTTGTAGCCGAAGCTGTACCAGACCACCACTCCGATGGGGACGACGAAGAAGACGACGAGCCAGGCCCAGGCCGGCAGCGCCAGGCCGGCGCGGATCCGCAGCTTACGCACCGGCCGCCGCCTTCGTCGCGTTCCAGATCTCCACGATGCGCTCCTGCGCACGGGTGAACTTGCCCTCGTGCATGGTCGCGATCTGCTCCTCGGTGAAGAACACCATGTCGAGGTTCTCCAATCCGGCCTCCTCGGCCATCGTCTGCGCGCCGTCCACGCCGGTGTCGTAACCGATGTAGTCGATCTGATCGACCTGGATCGCCGGCGAGATCATCTCGTTGATGAAGGCGTGCGCCGCCTCGGGATGCGGGGCGCCCTTCGCGATCGCCCAGTTGTCCATCCAGATCTCGGTGGCGGGCCCGCCGAGCACCCACTGCCACCGTTCCGGATCCTTGGACGACGAGATGCCGGTGCGCGCATCGCCGTTGTAGACCTGCACGAGCGCCGCCGACGCCTGCGGGATGATCTGACCACCGGGCGCCGAGTCGAATGCCGTGATGTGCCGGGCGAGCTGCGTGGTCAGGAAGGCCTCGCATGCGTCCAGGTGCTTCGGATCCGTCGTGTTCCAGTCGATGCCGTGCGACCAGAAGTAGATGCCGCACAGCGGCGCCGGGTCGTCCAGGACGGAGGTCTTGCCCGAGGCCTCGTTCTGCGCGGCGTCGATGAAGTCGTTCCAGGTGCGCAGCTCCCGCGTGATCACGGTCCTGTCGTAAGCGAAACCGGTCGTCCCCCAGGCCTTGCAGATCGAGTACTCGTTCTTCGGATCGAAAGAGCGGTGGATGAAGCTCGGGTTCATCGTCGCGAAGTTCGGGATGAGGTCGAGGTTCAGCCTTTCGAGCAGCCCGTTCTCCGCCATCGGGAGGACGAACGGCCCGGTCGGGACGACGATGTCATACCCCGACGTGCCCCGTGCTGCGACCAGCTTCGCCACAAGCTCCTCGTTCGAGTTGAAGGCATCGACGACGATCTTCGGGCCTTTCTTCTTCGTGAACGCGGCCAGCAGATCCGGGTTGTCGTAGTCGCTCCAGGTGTAGATCGAGAGCTTGTCCTCGAGCGGACCACCGTGCGCTTCGGAAGCCGCCGACGCCTTCTGCGGGGCACACGCGGTGAACAGCACTGCACCCGAAGCGGCGAGCGCCGTCGCGAGGAACCCTCGCCGGGTCAGCTCGGAGCGGATCTTGCGCGCAGACGCCTCGTTCGCGAGCACGCGCACGGGCGACTCCGCCGGGGCGCCTGCCCGCACCGTCACGCCGCCTCCTTGGGCAGCGCGATCACGTGCGTGGACGTCTCGGGGATCCCGTCGCCGGCGAAGAGGCGCACGTCGTCGGGATTCCAGGTGCAGCGCACGGCGTCGCCGGCCGCGACGGACGGGGCGCCCGGCGCGGGGATGCGTACGAGGAACGCCTGCTCCCGGCCCACGTCGACCGCGACCTGCAGGGTCTCCCCGAGGTGCGAGACGCCGAGGACCGTGCCGTCGACGCCCGGCCCGTCGACGACGCCGGACGCGGTCGCGGGTGCGAGGCGGACGAACTCGGGGCGGATCGCTGCGACCGCAGTGGCTCCGGGCCGGCTCTGCTCCCCGCCCCAGCGGCCGTGCACCGCACCCGCGAACGTGTCGACGGCGTCGCCGCCGAGGGCGGTGCCGTGCAGGAAATTCTGCTGGCCGATGAACGCGGCGACGTACGCCGACGCCGGCTCGGCGTAGATGTCGGCGGGCGCGGCCAGCTGCTCGATGCGCCCCGCGCGCATCACCGCGATCCGGTCGCTCATCGAGAGCGCCTCCGCCTGATCGTGCGTGACGAAGACGAACGTGGTGCCGAGCCGGGCCTGCAGCAGCTTCAGCTCGAGCTGCATCTCCTCACGCAGCTGGCGGTCGAGCGCGGCGAGGGGCTCGTCCAGCAGCAGGACGGAGGGGCGGTTGATGAGCGCGCGGGACAGGGCGATGCGCTGCTGCTGACCGCCCGAGAGCTGCGTGGGCTTGCGGTCCGCGAAACGCCGCAGCTGCACCATGTCGAGCGCCTCCGCTACCCGCGCGCGCTGCTCGGCCTTCGGCACGCGGCGCTGCTGCAGTCCGTAGGCGACGTTCTCGGCGACGGTCATGTGCGGGAACAGGGCGTACGCCTGGAAGACCGTGTTGACCTCGCGCTTGTGCGGCGGAAGTCCGAGCACGCTGCGACCGCTCAGTCGGATGTCTCCTGCGTCCGGGTGCTCGAAGCCGGCGATCATGCGCAGCGTCGTGGTCTTGCCGCAGCCCGACGGGCCCAGCAGGGACAGGAACTCCCCGGGGCGGATCGACAGCGACAGGCGATCGACGGCGGTGGCGTCGCCGTAGTACTTGGTGACGTCAGAGATCTCGACGCCGCCGGGGGCCGCGCCGGTCGTGCTCTGAGCAGGTACGGACACAGGACTGCTCATGGAACCTCCACATCGAGTCGTCGAATGCAGAGAGTCTGGCACAGGATCCGAGGACCGTACAGAGGAAAACGAAGGTCGATCGCAGATTCGCGACGATATTCGTGGCGGAGGTGCGGTCGATCAACGAAAAGGCGTGTTTCGTGCCTGTTTCGCGGAAGCTACTTCGCCTGGAAGTGGAACGCCTTCAGGAGCTCCTCGATGGCCTGCTCTCGCTGCGTGCCGCCCTCGTCGAACATGTGCGCGACGTGCGTGCGCAGGTGGTTCTCCAGCAGCAGCTTGTTGAGGGACTCGAGCGAGCGCTGGATCGCCCGGGACTGCGTGATGATGTCCATGCAGTAGTCCTCGTTCTCGATCATCTTCGCGACGCCGCGGAGCTGGCCTTCGAGGATGCTGGTGCGGTGCAGCGCGCGCTTCTTGATGTCTTCGATCACGAGGTCGAGGCTACCCGTCCCCGGATGGTGCGTCATCGGCTCCCCCGTCGCGGCGCTGTGCGGGCGAGGCGGGATGGAAGGATGGGCGCATGGCACGCGCGCGTGAAGCACTGCTGTCCCCCGCCGATCTCGGGCGCCTGCGCGCCCTGCGGCAGATGAAGGCCGTCGCCCTCGGCGCGCTCGGCGTGATGGCGGTGGCGTTCGTGGTCGCCTTCTGGCTGCAGAGCCGCTATCCCTGGCTGGAGTACGTGCGCGCCGCGGCCGAGGGCGGCATGGTCGGCGCCCTCGCCGACTGGTTCGCCGTGACGGCGCTGTTCCGGCGTCCGCTCGGGCTGCCGATCCCGCACACGGCGATCATCCCGAACCGCAAGGACGAGATCGGGCGCACGCTGGGCGAGTTCGTCGAGACGAACTTCCTCTCCTCCGAGGTCGTGCGCACCAAGCTCTCGGAGACGTCGATCGCCGCGAGACTCGGAGCCTGGCTGCGCACGCCCGCGCACGCGGAGCGGGTCTCCAGCGAGGGATCCACGATCGCCGCCGCCGTGCTGCGCGCGCTCAGCGACGACGACGTGCAGAGCGTCATCGCCGAGCTCGCCCGCGAGCACCTCGTGGAACCCGAGTGGGGCACTCCGGCCGGCGCCTGGCTGGAGCGGATCGTGCAGGCCGATGCGCATCGCGGAGCCGTGGACCTCGCCGTCGACAGCATCGCGACGTGGCTCGACGGCAACGCCGCGGCGTTCCACGGCCTGCTGTCGCGCCGTCTGCCGGGGTGGGTGCCGCGGCTCGCGCACCGGTTCCTGGACGAGGCCGCCTACAACGAGGCCGTGCGCTTCGTGCGGGCGGTTCAGGCGGATCCGCGTCACCCCGCCCGGCTCGCGCTGGACGGCTACCTGGCGCGGCTCGCGGAGAATCTGCAGCACGATCCGAACACGCGCGCGCGACTCGAGAACGCCAAGGCGGCGGTCTTCGACAGCCCCCGCGTGGGGGTGCTGGCCGCCGAGGTCTGGAATGCGGCGAAGACGGGACTGCTGGCGGCACTCGCGGATCCGGACAGCGGCCTGCGCCGCCGCGCCGCCGCCGCGATCGCCGAGCTCGGCGAGCGCCTCACGACCGAGGAGCCGCTGCAGCGCCGCGTGGACGGCTGGGTCACCGACGCCGCCGTCTTCCTCGTGGACCGCTATCGGCACGACATCGCGTCGATCATCACCGACACCGTGGAGCGCTGGGATCCGGCCGAGACGACGGAGAAGATCGAGCTCATGGTCGGCCGCGATCTGCAGTACATCCGCCTCAACGGCACGGTCGTCGGCGCTCTCGCCGGACTCGCGATCTTCGCCGTGGCGCACGCCGTCATCCCGGTGTAGCCCGCGCGATGTCTCGTCGGCCAGACACCGTCCCAGCAGGGGCCGGAGGTGCGGCCGGCCGTCGTGGCACGCTGGTCAGCGGACGCCGCTCGCGCCTGACGAAGGGACCCACATGGCACTGTCGCACGACCCCCTCTGGCCCCGTGGCGGCGACTGGCCGGCGTTCGAGGGCGCCGCCGACGCCGTGCTCCTGGGCGTGCCGACGTGGCGCACCTCCCTGTCGCCGACCGGAGCGCACGCGACCCCGGCCGCGATCCGCGAGGCGCTGCGGCGGTACAGCCCCACGCTGATGGGGCCGCCTGCGGTCGACCTGAACCAGGCGCTGCGCATCGCGGACGCGGGAGACGTGCACGAGCCCGACGGCGAGGAGGGCGTGGCCCGCGCGATCGCCCGCGTCGCGGAGCTCTCGGCGGGCTCGCGCCTCGTGGTGGCGCTCGGCGGGGACAACTCCCTCACCTATCCCGTCGCCCTGGGCGCGGGCGCGACCGGGCTCATCACCATCGACGCGCACTTCGATCTGCGCGACGGCGTCTCCAACGGCTCTCCGGTGCGCCGGCTCGTCGAGGACGCACCCGCGGGCGCTGCGATCGACCCCCGCCGCATCGTGCAGATCGGCATCGCCGATTTCGCGAACTCCGTCGCCTACGCCCAGCGCGCCGCCGACTGGGGGATCCGTGTGATCACCCTCGACGAGGTACGCCGCCGCGGCATCGCCGACGTCGTGGCCGAGGCGGTCGAGGTCGCCGGAGCCGGGGACGCGGCGCGCGTGCACCTCGACGTCGACGTCGACGCGTGCGACCGCGCCGCGACGCCGGGGTGCCCCGCGAGCGTCCCCGGTGGCTTCGCCGCGTGGGAGCTGCGTGCGCTGGTCCGCGGCATCGCCGCCGACCCGCGCGTGGTGAGCGCCGACATCGCCGAGGTGGACGCCACCGCCGACGACGAGGACGCGCGCACGGTGCGCCTCGCCGCCCTGTGCGTGCTGGAGCTGCTCGCCGCGCTCGCCGGCCGGGGCTGACCCGGCGAAGCGGACGAAGGGCATCGCGGCCGATTCCGCAACCCTCTCGGCGATCGTCCCCCGCGCGCCTATCGTGGCGACCCAACGCCCCGGAAGGGCGGCCGCGCACGGTGACGATGAAGGAGCACGATGACCGACACGAAGCAGGTCCTCCAGATCACGGTCGTGGCCGAACGCCTTCCCGACGGGCACGAAGCGTTCGGGGTGGAGATCGCCTCGGATCCGCGGATGCCGGCCGCATGGGCAGCCGAGTTCCTCCACGGGGTCGCCAGCTCGATCGCGGACGAGGGACTGAGCACCGGTGAGGAGCCAAACCCCTGAGGGCGCGGCTCTGAAGTCGCGGCTCTGCGGGCGGCGAGGTCAGCGGAGCAGCGAGCTCAGTGCCTCCTGAGCGCTTCCTCGATCGGCACCTCGCCCGTGTTGAAGCGGATCGTGCGCCGGATCGTCGCCGGCTCCACGAGGGTCTGCGCGATCACGCCGGCGACGTCGGCCCGGGACACGCTTCCGGACGCCTCGGCCTCCGTGTCGATCCGGCCTGTCGGATCCTCGAGGGTCAGCCGGCTCGGCGCGAGCACCGTCCACGCCAGATCGGAGGCGCGGAGCACCTCGTCGGCCGCGGCCTTCGACTCGGCGTAGGCGAAGAACGAGTCGGACGGATCGATGCCGTGATCGGGCGACGAGCCGAAGTACGACACCATGACGTACCGCGGAACACCTGCCGCCGCGGCCGCCGCCATCGAGCGCGTCGCCGCCTCGAAGTCGACGGCACGGGTGCGCGCGGCGGAACCGCCGCCGGCGCCGGCCGACCAGACGACCGCGTCGTGTCCGGCGATCAGCGTCGCCATCTCCTGCTCAGAGGCGGACTCCACGTCGAACACCACCGGATCCGCGCCGGTCGCGCGTACGTCGTCGACCTGAGCGGGGTCACGGATCACCGCGGTGACCTCATCGCCGCGCGCGGTGAGAAGGGGTTCGAGGAGCAGCGCGACCTTGCCGTGGCCGCCGAAGATCAGGATCCGTGCCATGGCTCCACGCTATGCCCGACAGCGGCGCGCAGGGCTAATCGATCCGGATTCACTTCGGCGTCGGAAATGGGCGAGGTCAGCCGCTGGACCAACACTCACTCGCCGGCGACTCGCCGCCACGTCTGAGCCGCTTCCTCTCTCGTGACGCCGATCCGCGTGTGAAACTCCCACTCCTCGATGGCGTCCGGACCGTGCAGGATCTCGTTCAGCGCGTTGAGAACGGTCCTTCGATCATCAGCACTCAAGACATACTCGTCGCGCGCCAACCACTCGTCGGCCGGACCGTTCCAGCCCTCCGGCGGTACGCGGTAGCGCCCCTTCTCGATGCAAGTCGAGCAGGCCCAGGTGTCCTCTGACGCCAAGCCAAGCCAGCGCGAGCGAGTTAGCGCATCCTCGGACAGCGGCGCAAAACACCAGTCGCAGTAGTCTTGCAAGTTCTGGCTGGGCATCCGTGAAGCCTACAGGCGAAGCCCAGATGGGCGAGAAGTGCTCAGCGCACCACGAGGCGCGGCTCGATCAGCGCGTGCGCCGTGCCCGCCTGAACCTCTCGAGGCGTCACCGCCTCGCCCGTCGGCCCCATCAGCAGCTCCAGCGTCGCGACGGCGACGTCCTCCGGGCGCTGCTCCACGCTGGAGAACCCGAGAGCCTCGGCCGTCGGCGTGTTGTCGAAGCCGATCACGGGGACGCGCGCGGATCCCGCCGCCTGCGCGAGCAGGGCCCCGATCGCGAGCGAGTCGCTCGCGCACACGACGGCGTCGACGTCATCGCCGGCGGCCTCCACTGCGGCGCGGGCGGCCGCCACGTCCTCGACCGCCGTCCACCGCGGACCCGAGACCCCCGCGGCGCTCATCGCCTCGCGCCAGCCGCGCTCGCGGTCGTCGCCGGTGCCGGAGCCCGTCGGCCAGCCGAGGAACGCGAGCCGCGAGCCGAATCCCAGCGCGTGCTCGGTGGCGGCGCGGGTTCCCGCGGCGCCGTCCACGTCGACCCAGAGGTGCTCGGGGGCGGCGAGGTCGTCCTCGCCCCAGGGCCGCCCGAAGGCGACGAACGGCAGGTGCGCATCCCCGAGCCAGCGCGTGCGGGGATCGCCGTGGAACGTTCCGGTGATGATGGCGGCGTCGATCTCGGAACCCTCCCAGAGCTCGGCGAGCCGCGCGATCTCATCGTCCGCCGTCCGCGCCGCGTAGACGAGCATGCGCATGCCGCGCTCGCTCGCCCGCTCGGTCAGCGCGTGGACGAAACGGTCCAGCACCACGCCCGAGACGCCTCCGACGTAGGGATCCAGATGGACCCCGATCGTCGAGCTGCGCCGGGTGCGCAGCTGCCGCGCCGCCGCATGCCGTCGGTAGCCCAGTTCGACGATCGCCTGCTGCACGCGCTCGCGCGTCGCCGGCTTGACGATCGCCGGGGTGTTCAGCACGTTCGACACGGTCTGCCGAGAGACACCGGCGCGCAGCGCGACGTCCTCGACGGTCGGAGTCCTGACCATGTCTCTCCCCTCCGCGGCTCGCGTGGCCCGGGACCACCTTCCCACCTTGACACCTCGCACCTGTGCCGCCTAGCGTATTCGATACAGAGTTTGATCGTTCAAATTCACGGGACGCGCTCCTGTCGTCCACGCGAAGCACCGATCATCACGGATGCTCATCAAGGGAGAAGAGACATGACACGGCACAGCACGCGCGCCGCGATCGGGGCTGGGGCACTCGTCCTCGTCGGCGCGATCGCCCTGACCGGCTGCGGTTCCGGGTTCTCCGGCGGCGACGCCGGCGGAACCGGATCCTCGAAGCTGACCTCGTCCGACAAGCCGCTGAACATCCTCATCGGGTCGTCCGGCGATGCGGAGACCAAGGCCGTCAACGACGCCGTCGCTGCGTGGTCGAAGACCTCGGGCGTCAAGGCGACGGTCACCGCGGCGAGCGACCTGAACCAGCAGCTCTCCCAGGGCTTCGCCTCCGGATCCCCCGCCGACGTGTTCTACCAGTCGACCGATGCGCTTGCGGGCTACGCGTCGAACGGCTCGCTGCTCGCCTACGGTGATCTGCTCAAGAACAAGGACGACTTCTACCCGAGCCTGCTCAAGTCCTTCACCTACGACGGCAAGCTCTACTGCGCGCCCAAGGACTTCTCCACGCTGCAGCTCGTGATCAACACCGACATGTGGGCGAAGGCCGGCCTGACCGACGCCGACATCCCGAAGACCTGGGACGAGCTGGCCGCGGTCTCCCAGAAGCTCACCGCCGACGGCCACGTGGGCCTGTCGATGAGCGGCGAGTACGCGCGCGTCGGCGCCTTCATGGTCGCCGCAGGCGGCGGTCTGATGAACGCCGATTCCACCAAGGCCACTGCCGACGCCGAGGGCAACGTGAAGGCGCTCGACTACCTCAAGGGCCTCCTGAACGCCGGCTCGATGAAGTTCGCCGCGGATCTCGGATCCGGCTGGGGCGGAGAGGCGTTCGGCACCCAGAAGGCCGCGATGGTCGTCGAGGGCAACTGGATCACCGGCGCCATGACCAACGACTACCCCACCGTGAAGTACAAGGCGGTCGAGCTGCCCGCCGGACCCGACGGCAAGAAGGGCACGCTCCAGTTCACCAACTGCTGGGGCATCTCGGCCGACAGCAAGAACCAGAAGGCCGCCCTCGACCTCGTCGAGCACCTGACCAGCGCCGACAGCCAGCTCGCCTTCTCGAAGGCGTTCGGTCCGATGCCGTCGATCAAGTCGGCCGCGGACGCGTGGAAGAAGGACAACGCCGCGCTCGTGCCGTTCCTGAACGGGGCGGACTATGCCCAGGGTGTGCCGACCGCCAAGGGCGCCAGCGACGTCGTGACCGACTTCAACGGCAAGCTCGGGTCCCTCGCGACGGGTGACCCGAAGGCGATCCTCGACGCCACGCAGAAGAACCTGGAAGCCCTGACCAAGTAATCATGGCCTCCTCCACCGTGCGGTCTCATCGCCCCGCGCCCCACCCGGGACTGCGGCGCGGTGAGACCGCATCGGGGTGGCTCTTCACCGCCCCGATGCTGATCCTGCTCGGCCTGTTCCTGGTCGTGCCCGTGCTCATGGCGCTCTGGGTGAGCGTGAGCGATTGGGGCGGGCGCGGCTCGCCGTTCTCCGGGAACGTCTCGTTCGTCGGGCTGAAGAACTACGCCGCACTGCTGCTCGGCGGCGGGCTCGCCGAGGCCGACTTCGGCATGAGCCTGAAGAACAACGCCTGGTATGTGCTCCTCGTGGTCCCCTGCCAGACGGCCCTGAGCCTGTTCCTCGCCGTGCTCGTGAACCGTCAGATCCTCAAGGGCCGCGGCGTGTTCCGCACCGCCTTCTACTTCCCCTCGGTGACGAGCTCGGTGGCGATCACGGTGCTGTTCCTGTTCCTCTTCTCCACGACCGGCGCGGTCAACGCGGCTCTCGGATGGCTCGGGATCAACGGTCCGAACTGGCTCAACGATCCCTCGGGGATCCTGCACTTCGGCGCCCGCTCCGGCCCGGCGACCCTCACGCAGAACAGCTTCCTGGGCGTGTCGTTCTGGGACTGGATCGGCGGCCCCAGCGTCGCCATGTGCGTCTACATCATCATGGCGATCTTCACCACGAGCGGCACGTTCATGCTGCTGTTCCTCGCCGCGCTGCAGAACATCTCCGGCGAGGTGCAGGAGGCGGCGATGATGGACGGCGCGAACGGATGGCAGCGGTTCTGGCGGATCACCCTGCCGCAGCTGCGCCCCACGCTGTTCACCGTGCTGACGCTCGGCCTCATCGGCTGCTGGCAGGTCTTCGATCAGATCTACACCGGTACGCGCGGCCAGCCCGCCAAGACGACGATCACGCCGGCGTACCAGTCCTATCAGGCGTCGTTCCTCAATCAGGAATGGGGCCAGGGCGCCGCGATCGCATTCATCCTGTTCGTGATCATCATCGTCTTCACTCTCATCCAGCGCTGGGCGCTGCGTGAACGGGCGGTGTCGCGTCGGCGCAACCGGCCGTATGCGGAAGCAGCCGAGCGCGCCGCCGCCCGTGCGGCAGCGGCCCGGGATGAACGCACGCCTGCGAGCCAGGGAGCTGCACGATGAGCGCCGGCTCCACCCTCGCGCCCCGCCACCGCCGGTGGGGCACCGCACGGATCGCCTCCACCTCCGTGCTGTACGCGCTGCTGATCGCCCTCGCGATCGTGTACATCTACCCGTTCCTGATCCAGGTCGCCACGAGCTTCAAGACGGATCCGGACGCGGCGTCGAACCCGCTCGGGCTGGTGCCGCACACCTTCACGACCGAGGCGTACACGCAGCTGTTCCTGCGCAGCGACTTCCCCACCTGGTTCACGAACTCGGTGATCGTCACGATCGTCGTGACCGCGGGCCGCGTGTTCTTCAACTCGCTCGCCGGCTATGCGCTCGCGCGCCTCCGCTTCCGCGGCCGGAACCTGGTGTTCGCAGGACTCGTCGCCGTCATGAGCGTGCCGACGGTCGTGCTGCTGATCCCGAAGTTCCTGGTGATCAACACCCTCGGCATGTACGACTCCTACGCGGGCATGATCCTGCCGCTGCTCGTGGACGCGGCCGGCGTGTTCATCATGAAGAACTTCTTCGAGTCGATCCCCGTCTCCGTCGAGGAGCAGGCGCGGATCGACGGCGCCGGCACGTTCCGGGTGTTCTGGTCGGTGGTGCTGCCGATGGCGCGACCCGCCCTCATCACGATCGTGATCCTCTCGTTCCAGGGATCCTGGAACGAGCTGGCCCACTTCATCGTGTCGACGCAGTCCCCCGAGCTCACGACCCTCACCAAGGGCGTCGCGCAGCTCGCCAACGGCCAGCTCAGCCAGGGCCGGCAGTACCCGCTCAAACTCGCGGCCGCCATCATCATGACGATCCCCGTGGCCGTGATGTTCTTCGTGTTCCAGAAGCGCATCATGAACTCCAGCGACGGGGCGGTGAAGGAATGACGGCCGACTCGCCCACGATCCTCGCCACTTGCGGGGGGATGGTGGACGGCGGCTGGCGCGATGCCGCGTACGGACCGCTCCTGCGTCTCGCGATCGAGCTCGCCGGGGTGACCGGCCGCGCACCCCGCGTCGCGCACGTGAACACCGCCGGAGGCGACCCCCGCTTCGTCGAGGGCGCAGAGCTCGAAGCGGCCCGTGCCGCCGGAGCCGAAGGCAGCCACATCCGGCTCTTCCCGCACCCGAACCACGAGCGCCTCGCCGAGCACGTGCTCAGCCGCGACGTGATCTGGGTGAGCGGAGGCAGCGTCGTGAACCTGCTCGCGCTGTGGCGCGCACACGGGCTCGACGCGCTCCTGCGGCAGGCCTGGAAGGCGGGGGTCGTGCTCGCCGGCGGCTCCGCCGGCGGGCTGTGCTGGCACACCGGCGGGACCACGACGTCGTTCGGACCGGACGCACAGGTGGTCGCGGACGGGCTGCGCTTCCTGCCCGGATCCTTCAGCCCGCACCACGACTCCCAGCCCTCCCGCGCGCCCGCGTTCCGGGAGGCGATCGTGTCCGGACGGATCCCGCCCGGGTACGGCGTCGAGGAGGGCGTCGGCCTGCTGTACCGCGGCGACCGCCTCATCGAGGTCGTGGCCGAGCGCGCCGGTGCCGCTGCGTGGGCCGTATCCGCAGACGGCTCCGAGGAGCGCCTGCCGGCCCGCGACCTGACCGTCTCTCCGCGCCCCTGACCGCCGTCCGCGCATCGACCCCGACCTCCGCAGACATATCCGCCCCTCACGAAGGAGCCCCATGACCGACATCCCGCTGCAGCCCCTCCTGAACGACGCCGTGATCGCGCTTCAGGCGCCGACCCAGGTGTGGTCGGACGAGAGCGGCGACATGGGTTCCGCGCCGATCCACGGCGTGTACCACGGCGACGTGCGGCACGTGCGCGCTCTGACGGTCGCCGTCGAAGGCACCGCCGTCGAGACGATCGCATGCTCCTCCCCCGCGCCTCAGCGCGCCGTGTTCACGGGTGTCCTGCGCGGCATCGACGATGACCAGCCCGACCCGAAGGTGCGCCTCGAGCGGGCCCGCGCGGTGCGCCCTGGTGGTGTCACGGAGCAGATCCGGATCTCCTCGCACCGCGAAGCGCCGCTGCCGATCGCCGTCACCGTGCGGATCCTGCCCGACTTCGAGCCGCTGCAGCGCGTCAAGGCCGGTCTCGCCGACGGCGGTGCGTGGGCCTGGGACGGCGAGCGGGTCTCCTCTGGAAGCGCTTCGTTCGCGCTGACGGCGCCCGGGGCCGCGATCGCCGTCGAGGAGGCCGCCCTCGTGGTGCGCTGGATGAGCGTGCTGGAACCGCGATCGCGCCTGGAGTTCTCCCTCGCGCTGTCGCTCGAGGACGGCACGCTCGTCGTAGCCGCACCCGCTGCCGAGGCGCGGCCCGCCGTGCCCGAGACCGCCGATCCCCGCCTGCGCCGATGGCTGCACCGTGCCGCGGGCGACCTCTCCGCCCTGCGCCTGGCCCTGCCGGCGCATCCGGACGACGCGTTCTACGCGGCGGGCGCGCCGTGGTTCTTCACCCTCTTCGGGCGCGACTCGATCTGGGCGGCCCGGCTCGCGCTCCGGCAGGATCCGGCGATCGCCGCATCCACCCTGCGCGTGCTCGCCCGCCTGCAGGGCACCAGGAACGACCCTGCCACCGCCGAGGCGCCGGGGAAGATCCCGCACGAGCTGCGCAGCGGCGCGCTCTCCCTGCCGAACGAGGGAGTGCACCTGCCGCCGCTCTATTACGGCACGGTCGACGCCACGCCGCTGTGGGTGTGCCTGCTGGCGGACGCCAGGGACGCCGGGATGCCCGAGGCCGAGGTGCGGGAGCTGCTGCCGAACCTCCGCGCGGCGCTCGGCTGGATGATCGAGCATGGCGACGCGAGCGGATCCGGCTTCATCGACTACGTCGACGAGACCGGGCACGGCCTGGCGAACCAGGGCTGGAAGGACTCCGGCGACTCCATCCAGTGGCGCGACGGCCGCCTCGCCGAAGGCCCGATCGCGCTCAGCGAGGTGCAGGGCTACGCCTACGAGGCCGCGGTACGCGGCGCCGACCTGCTCGACGCGCTCGGCGAGGACGGCGGCGCGGCGCTGCGGGCCTGGGCGGCGGACCTGCGCGCACGCTTCCGCGCCGCCTACTGGGTGACCACGCTCGAGGGCCGCTACCCGGCGATCGCGCTGGATGCCCACGGTGCGGCCGTCGACACGCTGACCAGCAACATCGGCCACCTCATCGGCACCGGGATCCTCGATCCCGATGAGGAGCGGATCTGCGCGGCGCTGCTGCTCGGCGACTCGATGTCGAGCGGCTTCGGGATCCGCACGATGTCCTCGGGCGCGGCCGGCTTCTGGCCGCTGAGCTACCACGGCGGCAGCGTCTGGGCCCACGACACCGCGATCGCCGTGCACGGACTGCTGCGCGCGGGGCTGCGTGCGGAGGCCGCCGACATCGCGCAGCAGCTCGTGGACGCCGCGGAGGGGTTCGACTATCGGATGCCGGAGCTGCACGCCGGCGACGCCCGCGAGCTCGGCGTCGATCCCGTCCCGTACCCGGCCTCGTGCCGCCCGCAGGCATGGTCCGCCGCGGCGGCCGTCGTCTGCGCGGACGCCCTGGGCTGAGCGGTACGGGGGCCGCGGTCGTCAGACCACGCGCGCCCCGTCCTTCCACACGGCGTCCACGAGCGGCACGCCCGGGCGGTACGCCAGGTGAACCCGGCTCGGCGCCTTCAGCAGCACGATGTCGGCGCGCATTCCCGGAGCGATGCGGCCGATGTCGTCGCGGCGCAGGGCGGCCGCGCCCCCGGCGGTCGCGGCGTGGATCGCCTCGGCGACGGTCATCCGCATGTCGCGCACGGCGACGGCGATGCAGAACGGCATCGACGAGGTGAAGCTCGAACCGGGGTTCGTGTCGCAGGCGAGCGCCACGGTCACGCCGGCATCGATGAGCCGGCGGGCATCGGGGTAGGGCTGACGGGTGGAGAACTCCACGCCCGGCAGCAGGGTGAGCACGGTGCCGGATCCGGCGAGCGCGGTCACGTCGTCGTCGGTCAGATAGGTGCCGTGGTCGATCGACGCGGCGCCGAGCTCGACCGCCAGCTGCACCCCTTCCCCGGGGCCGAGCTGGCTGGCGTGCACGCGGGGCTGGAGGCCGCGGGCGATCCCGGCCTCGAGCACACGGCGGGACTGCGGAACCGTGAAGGCACCCGTCTCGCAGAACACGTCGATCCACTTCGCGTGCGGGGCGCAGGCGTCGAGCATCTCCCCCGTGACCAAGTCCACGTAGTCGTCGCCGCGGTCGGCGTACTCGACGGGCACCACGTGCGCACCGAGGAAGGTGACCTCGGGCGTGACCTCGGCGGCCAGGCGCACCAGGCGCTCCTCGGTCGCGACGTCGAGGCCGTAGCCGCTCTTGATCTCGACGGTCGTGGTTCCCTGCGCGAGCATCTCGTCGAGGAAGCCGCGCAGCCGGGCGCGCAGCTCGTCGTCGCTCGCGGCCCGGGTGGCGGCCACGGTGGAGCGTATGCCGCCGGCGGCATACTTCCGGCCCCGCATGCGGGCCTCGAACTCGGCCGCGCGGTCGCCGCCGAACACGAGGTGGCTGTGGCTGTCCACGAAGCCCGGGATCACCGCGCGGCCCCGGGCGTCGACGACCTCCTCGGCCTCGGGCGCCTCATCCGCGGCACCGACCCAGGCGATCCGGTCGCCGTCGATGAGCACGGCGGCATCGTGCAGGGTGCCGCAGATGTCGGCACCGGCTTCGAGCCCTTCGGCGGGCTCGGAGACCGTCGGCTGAGCGTTCGTGGTCAGTTCGCCGATGTTCGTGATCAGGATCCGCATGTGTTCATCCTCCCGCTGTGGCGGACCGGACGCTGCGATGACTCAGCGGCCGGCTCTTGCGCAAGATGTCGCGTCCCGCTCTCTGCATCCGCATCCCCCGACGGGAGGCAGAGAGCGGGACGCCGTCTGTGTCCGAATCCGGCTCAGAGGCCCATCGGGACCTTGAGACCGCGCTCGCGCGCGATGTCCTTCGCGTGGTCGTAGCCCGCGTCGACGTGGCGCATGACACCAGTGCCCGGGTCGTTGGTGAGCACCCGCTCGAGCTTCTCCGCGGCCAGGGCGGATCCATCCGCCACGGTCACCTGACCGGCGTGGATGGAGCGGCCGATGCCGACGCCGCCGCCGTGGTGCAGCGACACCCAGCTCGCGCCCGAGGCCGTGTTGAGCAGGGCGTTGAGCAGCGGCCAGTCGGCGATCGCGTCGGAGCCGTCCTTCATGGCCTCGGTCTCGCGGTACGGGCTCGCGACCGAGCCCGAGTCGAGGTGGTCGCGGCCGATCACGATCGGCGCGGTCAGTTCGCCCGAAGCCACCATCTCGTTGAACTTCAGCCCCGCGAGGTGGCGCTCCTTGTAGCCGAGCCAGCAGATGCGGGCGGGCAGGCCCTCGAAGTGCACCTTCTCGCCGGCCTTCTCGAGCCAGCGGTGCAGCGCGGCGTCCTCCGGGAAGAGCTCCGCGATGGCGCGGTCGGTCTTGTAGATGTCCTCCGGGTCGCCGGAGAGCGCGGCCCAGCGGAACGGGCCGCGGCCTTCTTCGAACTGCGGGCGGATGTACGCCGGCACGAACCCGGGGAACTCGAAGGCGCGGTCGAAGCCGCCGAGCTTCGCCTCGGCGCGGATCGAGTTGCCGTAGTCGAACACCGCGGCGCCCGCGTCCTGGAACGCGACCATGGCGGCGACGTGCGCGGCCATGGACTCGCGGGACCGACGAGTGAACTCCTCCGGATCCGTCTCCGCCGACGCCTTCCAGTCCTCGACGGAGATGCCGATGGGCAGGTACGCGAGCGGGTCGTGCGCGCTGGTCTGGTCGGTGACGACGTCGATCACGATCTCGCCGGCCTGCTGGCGGCGGAACAGCTCGGGGAACACCTCGGCGGCGTTCCCGACGATGCCGACGGAGAGGGCCTCCCCCGCCTCCTTCGCGGCCACGGCACGGGCGACGGCCTCGTCGAGGTCGGTGTAGTAGACGTCCAGGTAGCCGTGGTCCACGCGGCGCGCCAGACGCGACTCGTCGACGTCGACGATGAGGCAGGCGCCCTCGTTCAGGGTGACGGCGAGCGGCTGCGCGCCGCCCATGCCGCCGGCGCCGCCGGTGAGCGACAGCGTGCCCTTGAGCGAGTCCTTGCCGAGCGAGCGGGCGACCGCGGCGAACGTCTCGTAGGTGCCCTGCAGGATGCCCTGGGATCCGATGTAGATCCAGGATCCGGCCGTCATCTGGCCGTACATCATCAGGCCCTCGGCCTCGAGCCGGCGGAACTCAGGCCAGGTGGCCCAGTCGCCGACGAGGTTGGAGTTGGCGATGAGCACCCGCGGCGCCCACTCGTGCGTGCGGAACACGCCGACCGGCTTGCCGGACTGCACGAGCAGCGTCTCGTCGGGCTCGAGCTCGTCGAGCGTGCGGACGATCGCGTCGTACGCCTCCCAGCTGCGGGCGGCGCGGCCGGTGCCGCCGTAGACCACGAGGTCCTCAGGGTGCTCGGCGACCTCGGGGTCGAGGTTGTTCATCAGCATGCGCTTGGCGGCCTCGGCGCCCCAGCTCTTCGCGGTGCGCTCGTTGCCGCGGATGGCGCGGATGGAACGGGTCGGATCCGACAGGGTCGGCCCTTCGAGACCCTCAGGGATCGAGGGGGTGGTGGTGTCAGTCATTCGCGTGCTCCTTCGCAATCGCAGCGATCCGGCCGGACTGCACGAGTGCGGTCACGGCCTCCATGTCGGGAGAGAGGAATCGGTCGGGGCCGGGGCCGCCGGCGACGGTGCGCACGAGGTCGCGGACCGCACCGGTGGCGGGGCCGGCCTCGAGCGGCGCGCGCAGGTCGAGCGCGCGGGCGCCGGTGAGGATCTCGATCGCGAGCACGCGGCCGAGGCCGTCGATCGCGCGACGGAGCTTGCGGGCCGCGGCCCAGCCCATCGAGACGTGGTCCTCCTGCATCGCGGACGACGGGATCGAGTCGACCGAGGCGGGCACCGCGAGCCGCTTGAGCTCGGAGACGATGCCGGCCGCGGCGTACTGCGCGATCATGAGGCCGGAGTCGACGCCGACCTCGTCGGCGAGGAACGGCGGCAGGCCGTGGTTGCGGGCCGGATCCAGCGCGCGGTCCGTGCGACGCTCGGCGACCGACGCCACATCCGCGACGGAGATCGCGAGGAAGTCGAGCACCGCGGCCACCGGCGCGCCGTGGAAGTTGCCGTTCGACTCGATGCGGCCGTCGCTGGTGACGACGGGGTTGTCGACGACGCTGGCGAGCTCGCGCTCGGCGATCGTCGTCGCGTAGGCGGCGGTGTCGCGGGCGGCGCCGTGCACCTGCGGCGAGCAGCGCAGCGAGTAGGCGTCCTGCACACGGCCGTCCTCCGGGCCCTTGTGGCTGGCGACCATCGGCGAGGATCCGAGGAACGCGCGCAGGTGCGCGGCCGAGACGGCCTGGCCGACCTGCGGACGCAGCGCCATCAGATCCGCGGCGAACACGGCGTCTGTGCCGAGCTGCGACTCGATCGACATGGCCGCCGAGATGTCGGCTGTGAGGAGGAGCTCCTCGAGGTCGTGCAGCGCCAGCACCAGCATGCCGAGCATGCCGTCGGTGCCGTTGATGAGTGCGAGGCCCTCCTTCTCCACGAGCTGCAGCGGCTCGATGCCCGCTGCCGCGAGCGCGTCTGCGGCGGGCACCTTCTCGCCGTCGGCGTTGCGGACATCGCCCTCGCCCATGCTGGCGAGCGCGATGTGGGCGAGCGGGGCGAGGTCGCCCGAGCAGCCCAGCGAGCCGTACTCGCGGACGATCGGGGTCACGCCGGCGTTGAGCATGGCGGCGTAGGTCTCGACGACCACGGGGCGGACGCCGGTGTGACCGGAGGCGAGGGTCTGCAGGCGCAGCAGCTGCAGGGCGCGGATGACCTCGGTCTCGACCTCGGCGCCCGTGCCGGCGGCGTGCGAGCGGATGAGGCTCTGCTGGAGCTGGCGGCGGCGCTCGGGGGCGATGAACGTCGTGGCCAGCGCGCCGAAGCCGGTGGAGACGCCGTAGTGCGGCTTGGGGTCGGCGGCCATGCTGTCGATGACGGCACGCGCGCCCGCCACGCGGTCCAGGGCACCCGCGTCGATGACGACGGGGGCGTGGTGGCGGGCGACGGCGACGACATCCTCGGGGCGCAGCGGCGCCGCACCGATGGTGACAGGGGAAGTGTGGGGCATGAGACGATCTCACACCCTCGCGCAGCCCGGAACGAGGGCGATCGCGCATCGGCTGTCTGCGATCCCAGACAATTGGCATACCGGTGGAAGGATTCAGGAGTGGAGCCGGACGGGACACCCGCACACCGTCAACATGTGCAGAGTGTTCAGAGAGCGGCGGTTTTCGTGCAGATCGCACATGGCGCCCTGTCACGCCTGGAAACTAGCGTGGGCGCAACCATTCCCCGCCCGAAGGAAACGACCATGGCCTCCATCGCGACGCACGACGACTTCGCCCTCTCCCGCGTGACTCCCGAAGCGCGAAAGCCGTGGTTCGGCATCGCCGTGCAGCGCTTCGGCCAGGTCTCGGCGCTCTCGCAGTTCCTGCTCGGCGCGACGCTCGGCTACGGCATGACCTTCGGCGAGGCCGCGTTGGCGTTCCTCCTCGGATCCCTCATCCTCGAGGCGATCATGTGCATCGTCGGCTTCATTGGGCAGCGCGAGGGACTGAACACGGCGCTGCTGGCCCGCTGGACCGGCTTCGGCGAGATCGGCGCATCGCTCGTCGGCCTCGCGATCGGCATCAGCCTCATCGGCTGGTTCGGGATCCAGTCCGCGATCTCGGCTCAGTCGCTCGACGCGCTCATGCCCGGCGTGCTGCCGACCTGGACGTGGAGCCTGCTGTTCGGCCTGGCCGTCACGGCGATCGTCGCCTTCGGCTTCCTCGGCATGCAGTGGCTCGCGAACATCACCGTGCCGCTGTTCCTCGTGCTCGTCGGCTGGTCGGTGATCTCCGAGCTCAGCCGCCACGATCTGGGTGCCCTGCTGTCCAGCCCCGCCCCCGGCCCGCACATCAGCGTCTGGGCCGGTACGGGCATCGTCGCCGGCGGCCTCATCGTGGGCGCCATCATCACGGGCGACATGACGCGGTTCAACCGGTCGCGCGCCGACGTCGTGAAGCAGACCGTCGTCGGCGTCACGCTCGGCGAGTTCGTGATCGGCCTGGCCGGCGTGCTGCTCGCGCACGCCGCCAAGTCGGGCGACATCGTCGCGATCGTGACCAGCTCGGTGGGGCTGATCGGTCTCATCATCGTCATCACGGGAACACTGAAGATCAACGACTGGAACCTGTACTCCTCGACGCTGGGCCTGGTGAACTTCATCTCCACGACCTTCGGGAAGAACCTGCACCGCGTGACCACCACGATCGTCCTCGGCGTCGTCGGCTCGGTGCTGGCCGCTGCCGGCATCCTCGGCCAGTTCACCGAGTTCCTCATCGTGCTGAGCGTCGCATTCCCGCCGATCGCGGGCATCATGGTCGCCGAGTACTTCGTGGTCCGCCGCTGGCGCGGGGAGCTCGACGAGAGCCGCGAGGCGGGTGTGCTCCCGGCCGACGCCCCGCGGATCGTTCCCGCGACGATCGTGATCTGGCTGGCCTCCTCCCTCGTCGGCTACTTCGTGACCTGGGGGATCCCGTCCCTCATCAGTCTGTTCCTGTCGATGGCGCTCTACATCGCGGCCGGAAAGCTCGGCCTCGTCCGCGGCGTCGGCAACGTCCCCACCCGCCAGGCCGATCCCGCCGAGACCGCGGCGGCCTGATCACAGGCTCCGTCGCGGGGTGCGGCGCCCTCCGACGCCCCGCGACGGGACCATCCT
Source organism: Microbacterium sp. 8M (assembly GCF_902506375.1). Lineage (GTDB taxonomy): Bacteria > Actinomycetota > Actinomycetes > Actinomycetales > Microbacteriaceae > Microbacterium. The sequence continues at coordinate 1,289,707 of NZ_LR733284.1, read as the reverse complement.
CCAGACCCTCCGAGAAAGCGAGAACCATGCACATCGGCATCGACGTCGGCGGCACCAACACCGACGCCGTCCTCATGGACGGCACCCGCACCCTGGCCGGGGTCAAGCACTCCACCACTGCGGATGTGACCAGCGGGATCGTGCAGGCGATCGAGGACCTGCGCGCCCGCCACACGTTCGAGGGTTCCGACGTCGACGCCGTGATGATCGGCACCACGCACTTCATCAACGCCCTCGTGCAGGCGAGCCGGCTCGCCCCGACCGCGGCGCTGCGCCTCGGCCTCCCCGCGACCCGCGCGCTGCCCCCGCTCGTCGACTGGCCCGAGGTGCTCGTCGAGGCGGCCCAGGCGCGCAGTTATCTCGCCCACGGCGGATACGAGTTCGACGGCCGCCCCATCTCGCCGCTCGATCCGGACGAGCTGCGCGCCGCGGCGGAGGACATGAAGGCGCAGGGGATCCGCTCCGTCGCGATCTCATCCGTCTTCAGCCCCGTCAACCACGACCTCGAGGTGCGCGCGGCCGAGATCGTCGGCGAGGTGCTCGGACCCGACGTGGCGATCTCGCTGTCGCACGAGATCGGCCGGATCGGCATCCTCGAGCGCGAGAACGCCACGATCATCAACGCCGCCCTGCGCGAACTCGCCGCCGAGATCGTCGACGGCCTCACCGCCGCGGTGCGCGCGCACGGCATCGAGGCCCCGATCTTCCTCAGCCAGAACGACGGCACGCTCATGGACGAGGACTACGTGCGCCGCTATCCCGTGGCGACCTTCGCCTCGGGCCCGACCAACTCCATGCGCGGGGCCGCTGCGACGAGCGGACTGCAGGACTGCGCAGTGATCGACGTCGGCGGGACGACCGCCGACATCGGCCTGCTGGTCAACGGCTTCCCGCGTGAGACGGCGAACGAGGTGAAGGTCGCCGGGATCCGCACGAACTTCCGGATGCCCGACGTGCTCTCACTCGGCATCGGCGGCGGCAGCATCGTCGACCCCGAGACCGCCGAGGTCGGGCCCGCGTCGGTCGGCTACCGCCTCACCACGGAGGCGCTCGTGTTCGGCGGATCCACGCTGACCGCGACCGACATCGCCGTCGCGGCGGGGCGCGCCGAGGTCGGCGACCCGTCGAAGGTCGCGCACCTGGATCCCGCCTTCGTCTCCCGCGTGCTCGACCGCATCGCGGAGCGCGTGTCCGAAGCCGTGGACCGGATGCGCACCTCCCCGGACCCCGTCGCGGTGGTGGCGGTCGGCGGCGGGTCCATCCTGCTGCCGGACGAGCTGCCCATGTTCGGCACGGTGCACCGGCCAGAGAACTACGCCGTCGCGAACGCGATCGGCGCCTCGATCGCCCAGGTCGGCGGCGAGATCGACAAGGTCTACGCGATCGCGCCCGGCGAGCGCGAGCAGACCATCGCCGCGATCCGCGCCGAGGCGGTCGACAAGGCCATCGCCGCGGGCGCCAGGCCGTCCACGGTGTCGATCATCGACTTCGACGAGGTGCCGATCCCGTACCTGCCCGGAAACGCCACGCGCATCCGCGCCAAGGCGGTCGGCGACCTGGACATGGGGGCCTGAGATGGGCTGGCGGATCGACATCCCGCAGGTCGAGGACCTCGCCCGCGGCGCCGCTCTGTTCGGCACGGGCGGCGGCGGCGACCCCTACATCGGGTCGCTCCTCGCCCGCCAGGCGCTCGCGGACGGCCCGGTCGACGTCCTCGACCTCACCGAGGTCCCCGACGATGCGCACGTGCTGTTCGTCGCGATGATGGGGGCGCCGACCGTCATGGTCGAGAAGCTCCCCAGTCTGGACGAGGTCGTCGAGCCCGTGCGCGCCCTCGGTGCACACCTGGGCCGCCCGGTGACGCACGTCGCGTGCGCCGAGGTCGGCGGCGTCAACTCCACGATCCCCGTGGCCGCAGCCGCAGCCCTGGGCCTCCCCCTCGTCGACGCGGACGGCATGGGCCGCGCCTTCCCCGAGCTGCAGATGGTGCTGCCCACGCTCATCGGCGTGACCGCCTCGCCGCTCGCGCTGAGCGACGAGAAGGGCAACGTCGCCGTACTGCAGACCATCGACAACAGCTGGACCGAGCGGATCGCCCGGGTGGCGACGGTCGAGATGGGCTGCTCCACGATGATCGCGGGCTTCTCGATGACCGGTGCACAGGCACGCGCCGGCCTGGTCGGCGGCTCCCTGTCGCGGTGCATGACCGTGGGCCGCGCGATCGCCGACGCACGTGCGGACAAGAGCGACCCGGTCGCGGCCGCGGTGTCGCTGCTGCAGGGTCGCGAGCTCTTCGACGGCAAGGTGGTCGACGTGCAGCGCGCGACGACGACCGGCTTCGCGCGCGGTCGGGCGCGCATCGAGGGCGAGGGCGGCTCCGCGCTCACCCTGCAGTTCCAGAACGAGCACCTCGTGGCCGAGGCCGACGGCCGCGCCCTCGCCACGACCCCCGACCTCATCATGGTCGTGGAGGGCGAGACCGGCGAGCCCATCACCACGGAGGGCCTGCGCTACGGGCAGCGCGTGCGGGTGCTGGCGGCGCCGGCGGACGAGCGCTGGCACTCGACCGAGGCGCTCGCGATGGTGGGGCCCGGGTACTTCGGCTACGACCTGCCCGCGCACCGCTTCGACGGGACGGTCTCGACAGGGGCGGTGCCGACAGACGCAGCTTCCGCCGGGAACCCGACCACGGAGGAGGCGAAGTGAGCTGGATCCTCACCGCAGCCGACCTCCCCGACCTCGCCCGCGGCGCCACGCTGCTGGGCACAGGGGGCGGCGGCGACCCGTACATCGGCAGCAAGCTCGTCGAGCGCGTGCTCGGCGACGGCTCCATCACCATCCTGGATCCGGATGAGCTCGCCGACGACCTGTTCGTGATCCCCACCGCGCAGATGGGCGCGCCGACCGTGATGGTCGAGAAGATCCCGGCCGGAACCGAGCCCACGCAGGCCCTGCGCGCGCTGGAGGCGCACCTCGGTCGCACCGCCGATGCGACGATGCCGATCGAATGCGGCGGGATCAACTCGATGATCCCGCTCGTCGTCGCCGCGGAGACCGGGCTTCCGGTGGTGGACGCGGACGGCATGGGCCGGGCGTTCCCCGAACTGTCGATGGAGACCTTCGCGGTCTACGGCGTGCACGGCTCGCCCCTGGCCCTCGCCGGAGAGCGCGGCGAGACCGTGCTCATCGACACCGGCGACGACGACCGCCAGATGGAGTGGCTGGCCCGGGCCGTGACGATCCGGCTCGGCGGAGTCGGCCACATCGCCGAGTATGCGATGACGGGCGCCGACGTGCGGCGCACCGCCGTACCGCGCACGATCTCGATGGCGCTCGCCCTCGGCCGGGCGATCCGTGAGGCGCGGGAGCAGCACCGTTCCCCGTTCGCGGCGATCGCCGACGTGCTCTCCTCGACCCTGTACCCGCACGTCCGCGAGCTGTGCGCCGGCAAGGTGGTCGACGTCGAGCGGCGCACGACCGAGGGCTTCGCGAAGGGCCGCGCGATGATCGCGCCCCTCGAGGGGGACGGGAAGTTCGAGATCCGGTTCCAGAACGAGAACCTCACCGCGCACCGCGACGGCGCGCTGGTCGCGATCGTGCCGGACCTGATCTGCGTCGTCGACCACGAGACCGCGGAGCCCATCACGACCGAGGGCCTGCGCTACGGCCAGCGCGTGCGGGTGCTCGGCATCTCCACGCCGGAGATGATGCGCACCCCCGCCGCGCTGGAGGCCTTCGGACCGGCCGCCTTCGGTCTCGACGAGCCGTTCCTGCCCGTCGAGGGTCAGGCCTGAGGCCGCCCCTCCGCGCCCTCCCTCGCCACGAGCCCCGAAAGCTACTCTGGGACGATGGCGTGGCGACTGCGACCCGAGGACGTGACGGCGCTCGCGCGGGGGTGTGCCCTGCTCGGCTCCGGCGGCGGAGGCGCGACCACGATGGTGGAGCTCATGCTCGCGGGCGACGGACGCGGTGAGCGCCTGCTGGAGTCCGTCGAGGACCTGGACCCGGCGACACCGTGCTTCGGGGCCGCGTTCGTCGGCTCGACGATCCTGCTCGGCGAGCGCATGCCGGATCTCGCCCCGTTCGCCCATCTCGTGGCCGCAGCGGAGCGGTGGCTGGGCCTGAGGATCCCCGCGGTGTGCTCGATCGAGGGCGGCGGCATGAACAGCCTCGTCCCGCTGCTGTTCGCGGGCGAGCGCACGATCGTCGATGCGGACTGCACAGGCCGCGCCGTGCCGGAGCTCGACCAGATGTCGCTGTTCGTGGACGGCGTTCCCGGCCTGGTCTTCACCTGCGACAGCGGCGCCGGCGGCGTCGCGCTCGTGGAGACCGACCGGGCCGTCGACGCGGAGCGGATCATCCGCTCGGCCATCATCCAGGCGGGCGGCACAGGGGCGGCCGTGCTCGCCGGCTTCACCGTCGGCGATCTCCGCGAACACGCGCTGCCGGGGCACCAGCGCCGGGCACTCGGACTCGGCCGCGCCTTCCTGGAGGCGCTCAGCGCGCCGATCCCCGCCTTGGCCGACGCGCTCGGCGCCCGCCTGCTCACCGAGGGGCGGATCGAACGGATCGCACCGTACGCCGGGGATCCGCATGTGCAGACCGTCGAGATCGGCGGCCCCGGCGGCTCGGTCGACCGCGTCGTCACCCGCTCGGAGACGCTCGCCGTGCTCCGGGACGGCCTGCTGCTCGCCTCCGCGCCGGCGATCATCGTCGTGCTGGATGCGGTGTCTCGCGAGATCCTCGAGGTCACCGATCTCGCGCCGGGGCGTCGCGTCGCCGTGCTGTCGCTGCCCGCGCCCGACTGGTGGCTGCAACGCCCCGAGCGTCTCCGCCGCGTGCTGCCCTCGACGTACGGTCTGCGCGAGCTGGACGCCGCATGAGCGCCCGGCTGTCGCTGGCCGGTCTGCAGGCGCATCCCGACACTGGGGGCCTGCGCCGCGTCGCCGGCCCCGAGTCGGCCGCGTGGGACGACGTCGTCGTGGAGCCCGCCGAGGGCGACCTGCTCCCCCGCAGCGCGCCGACGCTCGCGGTGCTGATGTCGGCGGCCCCGGAGACGCCGTGGCAGCAGGACGCGTTGCTGCGACGCATCCACGAGCGCGGCTACCGGGGTGTGGCCATGCCGCGCGCTGCGGAGCTCGACCCGGGTGCGCAGCGGCTCGCCGAGCGGCTCGGCATCTGCGTGCTCGATGTGGAGAAGCCGATCCAGCTGGCCGAGGCGTGCTGGATGCTCGTGCAGGCGCAGGACGCCCTCACCCTGGCGCACGTGCGGAAGGTGGCCCGGTCGTTCGAGTACACGGCGCGCGACCTGCCCGACCTGCTGCGCCAGGTCGCGGCGAACCTCGGATACGCCGTCGCGCTCGTGGACGAGACCGCGGTCCTGCACCAGGCGGGCGGCGAGCTGGATCCCGAACTGCTGCGCGCGATCGACTTCCGCCCGTGGGTCGACTTCGCACGGGCGGGCGGGCAGGCGGCCGCATCCGTGCGGGTGGACAGCCCGAGCCGGCCGGGTCTGCGCCTGGTCGTGTTCGGCGACGGGCTCGGCGAGACCCAGCTCGCCTCGCTGTCCGTCGCGGCGGAGGTGGCGATGCCGGCGATCGCGGCACGCATCCTCATCGACGAGGTCGCGGAGGTCAACGACGTGTCGGCGTCCTCGGCGCTGCTGCGGGACTTCGTGGATGCGCGCGGGCGAGACGACGACGTGGAACGGCGCATGGCCGAGCGCGGCTGGCGCACCGCAGGACACCATCTCGGCTTCCGGATGGTTGGCCGAGGACGTCTCGATCCGCTGCGGTTGCTGCGGGCGGTGCGTGCCGGGCTGGCCGGGATCGGAGCCGAGGCCCACGTCACCACCGCGGGGCGTGGCGTGAGCGGGTGGCTGGCCTTCTCCGCGGCTCCGCCGCCGGCGGCCGTCGAACGCCACGCGCAGGGCCTGCGGGCGCTGCACGGCGAGATCGCCCGGTCGTTCGCCGTCGCCACCGGGGTGGGATCGCTTCAGCGCGGGCCGCAGGGGCTCGCCGCGACGCTCGATGAGGCGGCCGACGCGGCGCGTATCGCGGCCTCCCGCTCGGCGACGGGCTGGTTCGTGCGGGTCGACAGCCTGGGACTCGAGCAGCTGTTGTTGGCCTGGACCGGGAACGACACCTTCGTACCGGCCGCCGCCTCCCTCCTCGCGCCCCTCGATGACGCCGGTCCCGACCTGCGGCCCACGCTCTCGGCCTACCTCGACCACGAGTCGAGCCTCGTGGCGACCGCCCACGCGCTGAATCTGCACCGCAACACGGTCGCGCTCCGTATCCGCCGGGTCCAGGAGCTGCTCGGGCTGGATCTGTCGGATCCGGAGACGCGCCTGGCCGTGCACCTCGCGTGCCGCGCCGTGCGGGATCGCTGAGGCCCGAGCACGAGCCCCGGCGGAACAGCGTGGGGAACACAGGAGGCACCACAGGGTTGCCGCGTGGGATCCTGAGTGCGTGAGACCCGACCGCGACGCCGCCGAGGGCGCGCACGCGCGTCCGGTCACGGCCGACGACCGCCCCCAGGTGCCCGCCGCGGATCACACCCTCCGGATCCTGCGCTTCCTCGCGCGCCGCGCGGGCCCGGTCGCCGCCTCGGCCCTGGCCCGTGAGCTGGAGATCCCGCGCTCGACGGTGTACCACCTGCTGGCCACGCTCGAGGCGCACGGCTTCGTCGTGCACCTGCCGCAGGAGCGCCGCTGGGGCCTCGGCACGAGCGCCTTCGAGCTCGCCGGCGGCTACGCCCGGCAGGAGCCGCTCGCCCGCCTCGGCCGCCCCCTGCTCGCCGCCCTCGCCGACCGGCTCGGCGAGAGCGCGCACCTCGCCGTGATGACGGGCCGCGACGTGCTCTACATCGTCGAGGAGCGCGCGCTGCGCCGCCCCGCCCTGATCACCGACGTCGGCGTACGGCTGCCCGCACACCTCACCGCGACCGGCCGCGCCATGCTCGCCGCGCTCCCTCGCGAGCAGGTGCGCGCCCTGTACCCCGATGCCACCGCGTTCACCCAGCGCACCGGCGGCGGTCCGACCCGGCCGCGCGAGCTGAACGAGCTGCTGCGCGAGGTGCGCCGCGAAGGCGTCGCCCGGGAGGACGGCGAGATCACCGCCGGCTTCCGTTCGGTCGGGATCGCCGTGCGCGACCACGTGGACTGGCCCGTTGCGGCCGTCGCCATGACCTGGGCCGACGACGCACCCGTGGACGAGACCGCGATCGTCGCGGCCGTGGCCGACACCGCCCGCCAGCTGCAGCGCCGGCTGGGGTACACCGCCCGCACCGGGTGACGCTGACGCCTCAGACCGGCACGTACATCACCACGGCCAGGCCGGGGGCATCCGACGGGACCAGGCTGTGGTGCTCGAACTCCAGCCGGCCGTCGTCGGGGTGCAGGAACACCCGACGGCGTGAGGCGAAGCGCTCCACCGCGTGCTCCGCCCACTGGGTGCGGAAGTCGTCGCTCGCCGTGAGGAGCCGGTCGATGAGGGCGCGGTGCCGGTCGGATCCCAGCCGCACCCCCGACTCGGCGCGGAACTCGGCGAGGAAGCGGCGGCTCTCCTGGTCCCAGTCGGGGAGCATGCGACGCAGCCGCGGATCCGTGTAGATCAGCCACAGCAGGTTGCGATCGGCGGGATCCACGGATCCGATCGGCGCGTACAGCCGGGCGTAGGGCGCGTTCCAGCCGACGATCGCCCAGTCGCTCGCCACCACGAACGCCGGGAAGCCGAGCGCGTCCACCAGCCGCTGCAGGTGCTCCGGGATCCGTTCCGCCTCTTCGGCGGCGGAGTCCTCCTCGGGCCCGGCGAGCCGCACCACGTAGTCCGTCTCGGCGGGGCTCAGCTGCAGCACGCGGGCGACCGCACCCAGCACCTGCCGGGAGACGCCGATGTCGCGGCCCTGCTCGAGCCAGGTGAACCAGCTCGCGCTGACCCCGGCGAGGGCGGCCACCTCCTCGCGGCTGAGGCCGATGTCGCCCCGGCGTGCGGCCTGCGGCAGGCCGAGCGCGGAACGGCTTGCGGCGCGTCGCCGGGAGGCGAGGAACTCCCCCAGCTGCTCGCGGCGCGGCGTACGTGGACGGATCATGCGAAAACAGTACTCCGAGTACTAGTACAAACCCTCCTCGCGCCGGGGCTCGGCAGAATCCGCCCGCAGGGCCACAATGGTCCCCATGGTCGCTTATCGCTCTCGCACGGTCACCCACGGACGCAACATGGCCGGCGCCCGCGCCCTCTTCCGCGCCGCCGGCGTGAACGGCGCCGACCTCGGTCGCAAGCCCATCATCGCCGTCGCCAACTCGTTCACCGAGTTCGTGCCGGGGCACACCCACCTCGCCCCCGTCGGCCGGATCGTCTCCGACGCCATCACCGAGGCCGGCGGCATCCCGCGCGAGTTCAACACGATCGCGGTCGACGACGGCATCGCCATGGGCCACGGCGGCATGCTCTACTCCCTCCCCTCGCGCGACCTCATCGCCGACTCCGTCGAGTACATGGTCAACGCGCACTGCGCCGATGCCCTCGTCTGCATCTCCAACTGCGACAAGATCACCCCCGGCATGCTGCTCGCCGCGCTCCGCCTGAACATCCCCACGGTGTTCGTCTCGGGCGGTCCGATGGAGGCCGGCCGCGCCACCCTCGTGGACGGCACCGTGCGCTCGCTCGACCTCGTCGACGCGATCAGCGACGCCGTGAACGAGAAGATCTCCGACGCCGACATCCTGCGCATCGAGGAGTCGGCCTGCCCGACGTGCGGATCCTGCTCCGGCATGTTCACCGCGAACTCGATGAACTGCCTCACCGAGGCGATCGGCCTGTCCCTCCCCGGCAACGGCTCGGTGCTCGCCACGCACACCGCCCGCCGTGCGCTCTACGAGAAGGCCGGCGCGCTCGTCGTCGAGAACGCCAAGCGCTATTACGAGGGCGACGACGAGAGCGTGCTGCCCAAGAGCATCGCGACCGAGGCCGCGTTCGGCAACGCGATGGCGCTGGACATCGCGATGGGCGGATCCACCAACACGATCCTGCACCTGCTCGCGGCCGCGCACGAGGCGGGCGTGGACTTCGGTCTCGCCGAGATCGACGCGATCTCGCGCCGCGTGCCCTGCCTCGCGAAGGTCGCTCCGAACTCCGCGGGCGGCAAGACGTATTACATGGAGGACGTGCACCGCGCGGGCGGCATCCCCGCTCTGCTCGGCGAGCTGCGCCGCGGCGGCCTTCTCGACGACAGCGTGCACACGGTTCACGCTGCGACGCTCGGCGAGTGGCTCGACGAGTGGGACATCCGCGGCGGATCCGCCTCGGCCGAGTCCGAGGACCTGTGGCACGCAGCACCGGGCGGTCGCCGCTCGGCCACCGCGTTCTCGCAGTCCGAGCGGTGGGCCTCGCTGGACACCGACGCCGCGACCGGCTGCATCCGCGACATCGCGCACGCGTACTCGAAGGACGGCGGCCTGGGCGTCCTGCACGGCAACATCGCCGAGAACGGTGCCGTCGTGAAGACCGCGGGCGTGGACGAGTCGATCTGGACCTTCTCCGGCCCCGCCGTGGTGTGCGAGTCGCAGGACGAGGCCGTCGAGAAGATCCTGAACAAGCAGGTGAAGGAGGGCGACGTCGTCGTCATCCGCTACGAGGGCCCCAAGGGCGGCCCCGGCATGCAGGAGATGCTCTACCCGACCTCGTTCCTGAAGGGCCGCGGGCTGGGCAAGGCCTGCGCGCTGATCACCGACGGCCGCTTCTCCGGCGGCACCTCGGGTCTGTCGATCGGGCACATCTCCCCCGAGGCGGCGGCCGGCGGCGTGATCGCGCTCGTCGAGGACGGCGACATCATCTCGATCGACATCCCCACCCGCAAGCTCGAGCTCGACGTGCCGTGGGAGGTGCTGGAGCGACGCCGCGAGCACCTGGAGGCGAACGGCGGCTACCGTCCGCGCAACCGCGTGCGCGAGGTGAGCCCGGCGCTGCGCGCCTACGCGCACTTCGCCCAGTCCGCGGACAAGGGCGCGATCCGCATCGTCCCCGAGCTCTGAGAGACCGGGTTCCGGAGCCACTGAGGCTCCGGAAGCCCGCTTCAGGCCGGCACCGGCATCCGCCGGTCACGCTGCGTGCGCGCGGCCCAGCGCCCGCCGGCGCGCGTGACCTCGATCGGGTGCGCGAACGCGCGCGAGATGGTCTCGGTCGTCACGGCCTCCTCGACCGCGCCGATCGCGGTGATCGCGCCTCCCGCGATGACGAGGGCGTGGCTCGTCGTCTCCGGGAGGTCCTCCAGGTGATGCGTGACGAGGATCGAGGCGAGCCGCGGATCCCGGTGCGCGAGCGCGTCGATCGTCTCCAGCAGCTGCTCCCGTGCGGCGACGTCGAGTCCGGTCATCGGCTCGTCGAGCAGCAGCAGGCGCGGCTCGCCGGCGAGGGCCCGTGCGATGAGCGCCCGCCCGCGCTCGCCCTGCGAGAGCGTCGGCCATCGCGCCTCGCTCCGGTGCGCCAGTCCCACGTCGGCGATGAGCCGGTGGGCGAGCGCCAGCTGCTCGTGCGTCGGAGTCCAGCGCATCGGCGTCTCGATGGTGCCGGTCAGCCCCGTCAGTACCACCTCGGCCACGGTGAGCGGCGAGCGCAGCGGGTGACGCGGGTCCACGTGCCCGATGAGGCGGCGCAGCTCCTGCAGGTCGACGCGTCCGATGCGGTGCCCCAGCACCTCGGCCGTGCCGCTCGACGGATGCGTGCGGGCGCCGCAGAGGCCCAGGATCGTGCTCTTGCCGGCGCCGTTCGGACCGAGCAGCGCCCAGTGCTCCCCTGCGCGCACGACGAGGCCGATCTCGCGGAGGATGTCCCGTCCGTCGCGGCGGAGCGACACCGCGTCGAGGCGCACGACCTCGGCGCTCACTGCAGGCCGTCCTTGAGCGAGGCCAGGTGCGCGCGGCTCAGCGCTGCGGCGGCCGCGGCGTCGCCTGCGCGGATCGCGTCAGCCAGGCGCACGTGCGCCTCGTGGTCCGCGTCGCCGCCGAACGTCGAGCGGATCCGCAGCATCGCGATCATCGTCTGACGCAGCCGCGGCGTGAAGCCGTCGAACAGCTCGGTGAGGATGGGATTCGCGCTCGCGACGACGATGGCGCGGTGGAAGGCCAGGTCGGCGTCGACGTGCTCCTCGAGCGCACTGCGGCGCTGCTCGCGGGTGCGCAGCGCGCGGCGGATCGCCCGGAGATCGCCGGGTGAGCGCCGCTGCGCAGCGAGCGCGGCGGCCTCGCTCTCGATGGCGGTGCGCGCCTCGATGACGCTGACCATGTCGGCGCGCGCGAGCACCGCGTCCCAGTCGTCGCGCACGTCGAGCGCGGTCACGAACACCCCGGCGCCCTGCCGTGCAGAGAGCACGCCCCGGCCAGCGAGCTGCCGGATCGCCTCGCGCACCGTCGAACGCCCCACCCCCAGCTGAGCCGCGAGCGTCGTCTCCCCCGGCAGCTTCGCCCCGAGCGCCCACTCCTGGCCCCTGATCCTGCCCAGGAGCACGTCGGCGGCCTGGTCAGCCATCGACGCGCGCCGCACGGTTCCTTCCGCTGCCATCCCGACTCCTCAACTTGTCTGCGGAGTTAACGCTACACTGCCCACATGCTCCTGTGCGCGATGCTCCTCCTTCACCGCCACGGCGGGGTCTGACCGGACCGGCTCCCCGCCGTGGCTGATGCGCCGCGCCGGGCCGCCGAGAACCTCACCCAAGGAGCACACGACATGACCCTCACCGCCTTCCCCGGCATCTCCACCCCTGCCGGGCCCATCCCCGCCGACGCCCCGGCGTGGAACCGACAGCGGCACTCCCAGATGCCGTCCCACCGCTACGCCGACCCGTACGACCGCGTCACGATCGCCCTGCACGACGCCGAGCGCACCTGGCCGACCCGCCGCCTCGCGGCCGCTCCGCTGTGGGTCCCGGTCGATCTCCGCGACGGCAATCAGGCGCTGGCCGAGCCGATGGATCCGGCACGCAAACGCCGCTTCTTCGAGCTCATGGTCGCGATGGGCTACAAGGAGATCGAGGTGGGATACCCCTCCGCCTCGCAGACCGACTTCGACTTCGTGCGCCTGATCGCCGAGGAGGGCATCGCCCCGGAGGACGTCACGATCGTCGTGTTCACCGCCGCGCGGCGCGATCTCATCGCACGCACCGTCGACGCGGTCCGCGACATCCGCAATCCCGTCGTGATCCACCTCTACACCGCGACGGCGCCGATCTGGCGCGAGATCGTCCTCGGCCGCGACCGCGACGAGCTGCGGGAGCTGATCCTCGACGCCGGACGGGACGTGCGGGATCTCGCGGGCGACCTCCCGCACGTGCGCTTCGAGTTCTCCCCCGAGGTGTTCATGCTCACCGAGCCCGACTACGCACTCGAGGTGTGCAACGCGATGACCGCGCTGTGGGAGGCGAGCCTGGAGCGCCCGGTGATTGTGAACCTCCCGGCAACGGTCGAGATCGCGACACCCAACGTCTACGCGGATCAGATCGAGTACATGCACCGCAATCTGGAGCGTCGCGAGAGCGTCATCCTGTCGGTGCATCCGCACAACGACCGCGGCACCGGCATCGCATGCGCCGAGCTCGCGGTGCTCGCCGGCGCACAGCGGGTGGAGGGCTGCCTCTTCGGCAACGGTGAGCGCACCGGCAACGTCGACCTCGTCACGCTCGCGCTGAACCTGCACGCGCAGGGCATCGACCCGATGATCGACTTCTCCGACATCGACGAGATCCGGCGCACGGTCGAGCACAGCAACCGGATCGAGGTGCATCCGCGCCACCCCTACGTCGGCGACCTCGTGCACACCGCGTTCAGCGGCACGCATCAGGACGCGATCCGCAAGGGCCTCGCGGAGCACCGGGCGCGTGCCGAGCAGGAAGGACGGGACGAGAGGGAGATCGCCTGGCGCGTGCCGTACCTCCCGGTCGATCCGGCGGATCTGGGCCGTTCCTACGACGCGGTGATCCGGGTGAACTCGCAATCCGGCAAGGGCGGTATCGCATACCTGCTGGAAACGGAGTTCGGCGTGCAGCTGCCGCGCCGGCTGCAGATCGACCTCGCCGGACACGTGCAGCGTCATGCCGACCGCACCGGGCTCGAGCTCGACGCCCAGGAGCTCTGGCGCGTGTTCGGCGAGGCCTATCTCGGCGACCGGACCCGCGCCACGGCAGCGCTGTCCGAGGTGCGGATCGAGAACGCCACCGTGCCCCGCGCAGCATTCCGGATCCGCATCGGCGAGGAGGAGCACGAGTCCTCGCACGAGGGCGTGGGCCCGGTGGATGCGCTCGTGTCCGCGCTGCGCGCGCTCGGCGTGGGGATCGAGATCCTCGACCTGCAGCAGACCAGCCTCGGCACCGGCAGCGACAGCGAGGCCCTGTCCCTGCTGGAGTACCGGGGCCCGCACGGCACCGGCTGGGCGGCGGGTCGAGACGTCTCGGTGCTGACCGCGACGCTCAACGCCGTCATGGCCGCGGCGAACGCGGCGATCGCCGGGAGCACCGGGATGGGCTGATCGGTGCGCCGCGGATCCGGCTCACGCGACCGGGTCTGCGGCGTTCACCGATCGCCGGGATCCGTCACGGGTCCCCGAGGCCGGCTCACCCTCCCGTCGAGGCGCGCACGTTCAGCGTGCCGTGCTCGGGGAGCGGCACCTCCAGAGCGAGCTCCGGCTCGAGCCGGCGGAGCAGGGCGGCGGCTGCCTGACGGCCGAGCGCCTGCGGCTGCAGGTCGACGGCGGTGATTGTGGGGGCGGTCGCACGCAGCCTGTCCGCGTCCGATCCGCACACCACGCGCACGTCCTCCGGCACCCGCACTCCGCGCGCGACGAGACGGTCCACGAGCGCGCGGGCGTGGTCGCTCGTCATGCAGTACACGCCGTCCGGCGGCGTGGGCAGCGCGAGCAGGGCATCGGCCGCGGCGGCGCCCTCGTGCGGTTCCACGCGCTCCGGCACGCGCAGGACGATCTGCGCGTCGGCGGGCACACGCTCGCGATAGCGCCGCTCGGTCGCGGTGTTCCACTCGATCGGATCGGTGCCCACGACCAGGGCGACACGGCGGGCCCCGCGCTCGCCGAGATGGTCCAGCACGCGATCGGTGATAAGGGCGGTGGCGATGTCGACGACGTGGGGATCGCCGGGGTCGGCGGCGTCGACGCCCACCAGCGTGTACGGCATGCCGCCGGCCCGCATCGCAGCGATGAGCGGATCATGCTCGACCGGGTCGGTCACGATGATGCCGTCGCACGCCCACGCGGTGGCGGGCGCATGCGCCACCGTCGGATCGGCCACGAGCATGAGCGCGTAGCCGTGCGCGAGCGACGTGAGGGCGGCCGCCCCGGCGAACCGCGGGAAGTAGTCCACGTCCTGGATCTGCTGCGGCTCCGCCCCCACCGCAGGACGCAGCACGAGCCCGATCACGCCCAGCCGGCTGCGCCGCAGTCCGCTGGCTACGACGTCGGGGTGGTAGCCCAGCTCGGTCGCCGCCGCCCGCACGCGCGCCTGCGTGGCGGGGTTGACGACGCCGTTGCCGGAGAAGGTGTGCGACACCGTGGTGGCAGAGACACCGGCTCTGCGGGCCACATCGCGGATCGTGGAACGCTGCCTTCGCATGCCTGGATGATAATTCCGGATCCCGCTTGTCCAAATCGTTTTGGCTCCTTAGCGTTGCGTGTCGAGCGCGAACAACGACGTCGCGCACCCGACCTTCCGCCCTGGAGTACCCATGTCGCAGACGACGCCCCTCGGGACCGACGCACCCCCGGCCCTCACCCACCCCGTGCCCACCGACAGCGCCGTGCGCGTCGAGACGCACGGCATCGACTACATCCCGAGCAGCGAACGGCACGGCCGCGCCCGCGACCTGTTCGCGGTGTGGGCCGCCCCCAACGTGAACTTCCTGGCCGTCGTCATCGGCGCGACCCTGGTGCTGCTCGGACTGAACCTGTGGCAGGCGCTGCTGGCGATCGTGATCGGCAACCTGTTCTCGGTCATCACCGGCATCGTCGCCGGATCCGGTCCTGCCGCGGGCACGCCCAGCGAGGTGATCACCCGCGCGATGTACGGCATCGTCGGCAACCGGTTCAACGTGGCGATTGCCGGCTGGCTGATCAGCGTCTGCTACCTCGCGATCAACTGGGCCGCCGCCACGACGGTCGCCGTCGGGCTGCTCGGCCGGCTCGGCGTCCCCTCGAACGGCTGGACCATCGCGATCAGCGCGATCGTGATCGCCGCCGCCACGATGGTGATCAGCGTGTACGGGCACGGCATGATCATGCGCCTCTACCAGCCGCTCGCGATCCTGCTCGCCGTGATCTTCGTGGTCATGGCGGTGTTCGTCGTCAGCGGCGCGAAGTGGAACTACACCCCGGCGGCACCGCTGCACGGCCTGGATCTGGTCGCGATGATGGCTGCCGGCATCGCCCTCGTCGCCTCCGGCCCGCTGTCGTACACGAACAGCGCCGACTTCGCCCGCTACCTGCCCGCGGACACCCGCGTGCGCGACGTCGCCCTGTGGACCACGCTCGGCATGGTCATCCCCGGCGTGCTGGCGACCTTCGTCGGCGTGCTGGCAGCCGGCGCGGTGGACATGTCGGATCCGGAGGCGGGACTGGAGAAGTTCCTGCCGGGCTGGTTCGCGCCGATCTTCCTCGTCTCGGTCATCGTCGGCACGATCGCGAACAACGCGATGACCGCCTACAGCTCCGGCCTCGCGCTGCAGGCCGTGGGGATCCGCCTGCCGCGCTCGCGCACGGTGCTGCTGGACGGCACGGTCGGCGTGCTGATGACCCTCTTCGCGCTGCTCGTGTGGAACTTCCTGGACAGCGTCTCCAGCGCCCTGCAGCTCGCGGTGACGATCCTCGCGCCGGTGATGGGCGTGTACCTCGCCGACATGCTGTGGCGGCGCAACCGCTACGACGGTCCCGCCCTCGACGACGAGAGCCGCGGCAGCCGCTTCTGGTTCACCGGAGGCGTGCACGTCGCCGGTGCGGTCGCCGTCCTGGCCGGGATCGGCGCCTCGCTGCTGTGCAGCGCGACCCTGGTCTTCACCGGGCCCATCGCCGCGGCGATCGGCGGCATCGACCTCTCGGTGCCGGTCGGACTGACCGTGCCCTTCGTCCTCTATGTCCTGCTGGTGCGCCGTTCACGCCGCTCGCAGGCCTCCCTCTGATCGCAGACAAAAGGATCCCCGCGCATGAACTCGAACGAGACCCCTACCAGGCACTATCGCGGAGGCGCGATCTTCACGTCGGACACGCAGCCGTGGGCGCAGTCGCTGATCGTCGAGGACGGCCGCGTCCTCTTCGCCGGTGACACGGCGGCCGCCGACGCCTTCGCCGTCGATGCCGTGGTCGAGCTCGACGGCGCCCTGGTGATGCCCGGGATCGTCGACGCGCACACCCATCTCATCGGGCTGGGCGAGTCTCTCGAGCAGGTGGACCTGCACGACGCGCCCGATCTCGCCGAGATCCAGTCGCGCATCGCCGCCGCCGCGGCGGCGGATCCCGACGCACCGCGCATCCTGGGTCGCAGCTGGCTGTTCTCCAGCCTCGGTGGCCGCGCACCGCACCGCGACATGATCGACGCCGTCGTCGCCGACCGCCCCGTGTACCTGAACGCGAACGACAACCACTCCGCCTGGCTGAACTCGGCGGCCCTCGCGGAACTGGGCATCGACGACGAGACCCCGGATCCGCTCGGAGGCACGATCCAGCGCGACGCCGAGGGCCGCGCCACCGGGATGCTGCTGGAGAACGCGGTGTTCGCCTTCCTGCGCGTGCGGCTGGACGCGCTCACGGGCGACGCCGAGCGGGAGGCGCAGTTCGAGGCGGCGATGCGCACGTATCTCGATGCCGGGGTCACCGCCGCGGTCGACATGGCGCTGTCCGAGCCGGACCTGCGCGCGATGCTCGCGGTCCAGGAGAGGCACGGCGGGACGCTGCCGATGCACGTCGCCGCGCACTGGGCCGTCTACCGCACCGCGACCGCCGAGGGCGACGCCGCCGCGGTCGACCGGGCGATCGCCCTGCACCGCGAGCACTCCGGGCCCGGCCTGCGGATCGCGGGGATCAAGCTCTTCGTCGACGGCGTGATCGACAGCTGCACCGCGGCGATGCGCGCACCCTTCGCCGACGGCTCCCAGCCCGAGGCGCTCTGGGACCTGCCGTCGCTGACGGCCGTGGTCACGCGCGCCGACGCGGCGGGTCTCCAGGTCGCGATGCACGCGATCGGCGACGCGGCGTCGGCGCTCGCACTCGACGCCCTCGAGGCCGCCGTCGCGACGAACGGCCCGCGCGCAGACCGCCGCCACCGGATCGAGCACCTGGAGACCGTGGACCACGCGACGCCGCTGCGCCTGGCCCGCCTCGGCGTCGTCGCCTCGATGCAGCCCGTGCACTGCGACCCGGCGATCCAGGACAACTGGCGCGCGATGCTCGGCGACGAGCGCGTCGAACGCGGCTACCCGTGGGGCGAGTTCGCCGAGGCGGGTGCGACGCTCGCGCTGGGCACCGACGCGCCGACGGCGCCCTACGACCCGCTGCCGAACCTGTTCATCGCGACCACCCGGCGGTCGGCGTTCGATCCGGAGCTCCCGCCGAACGTCCCGGCCCATGCGATGGCGATCGCCGACGCGGTGCGCCGCGCCACCCGCGACGCCGCGTACGCGTCCGGCTGGGAGGGCGAGCTGGGCGTGCTGCGCCCCGGAGCGTCCGCAGACTTCGTCGTGCTCGACGCGGATCCGTTCCGGGAAGGCCCAGAGGTCTTCCTCACGGCCCGGGTGCGCACGACGGTCGTCCGCGGCCGGGAGCACGCGCTCGTCACGGCCGGCTGAGTCCGCGACGTCGTCGAGCGAGCGCCCGCTCAGCGCTCGTAGAGCAGGATCACGCTGCCGGCGCCGACCACGCGGCGGGTCTCGCGATAGCCCAGTGCACGCAGATCGCTGAGGCCCCAGGTGTCCTCGACGCCCTCGAAGCTCAGCTCGACCACCCACACCCGGTCGACGCCGTCGAAGCGTCCCATGCCCGCCGCCCGCGGGATCCCGTAGGTCTGGTCGTACCACGTGTAGGACCGCTGGTACGGCGTCTTCAGCAGCAGATCGGTGACGACCCGGAACGACGCTGGATCCGTCGCCTTCGCCAGTCGGGTGCGCTGCGAGGGGCGGGCCCCGTCGTCGAACACGATGCCGTCGCCCGGCTCGGCGTTCGCGCGGATGAAGGCCGAGATGTCGTTCCAGTCGGACTGGTTCTTCGCGTAGGGCGTGCGCTGCAGCACGGCGACGGGCACCGCGGCGATCACGACCGCGGCGATCGCGATCCCGGCGAGCCAGGCTCCCCGACATGACGTCTGCGCACCGCCCGACGACGCGGCCCCACGCGATCCCCCGCCGATCCGAGCGAGACCGCGCACGCCGAGCGCCATCACGATGGCGACGGCCGGCGCCGAGAACGTGCCGTAGCGCGCCGTGTACACCGCCATGAACGGGGTGACGGCGAGCAGCAGCCCCATCGGCACGAGCATCCAGCTCAGTGCCACGATCTCGAGCCGCATCGCCGTGGCGAACCGCCCGCCGGTGCGCCGGATCCGCACGACCTCGCGCACCAGCGCGACCACGGCGACCACGATGAGGGCCCACGCGAGCGCGGTGAACCACCACTCCTGGAACCACATGTTCTTCAGCACGACCTCGGCCGTGACCGACTCCCGCACCGCGAGGAACGCGATCTGGCGGCGCTGCAGGAACCCGAACCACGCCAGCGGCGCGCTGAGCACGAGGGCGATGCCGGTGCTGACGGCCCACGCCCGCCACCGCCGGCGCAGCTCCGGGGACAGCAGCACGACCACGAGCACCGCCGGCACCATGAGCGCGAAGTACAGGAACGTCCAGATCGAGACGGTGAGCACCGCGGCGTAGCCGATCCACCAGCCGATCGCCGTCCCCGGCCGGCGGGCGAGCTCCACGAGGATCACGATCAGCACGGCGGCGAGCGCGGCGCCGATCGCATAGGACCGCGCCTCCTCGCCCGCGAAGATCAGCCGGGGCTCCAGCGCCGTGAAGACGCCCGCGACGACCGCGAACCGGATCCCCTCGAACCGCCCGCACAGCCACACGACGGCGGCGGTGCAGACGCCGATCGCGAGCGCCGACGGGAACCGGATCGAGAACGGGCTCGGACCGAAGACGTCGATCCACGCGTGCAGCCCGAGGTAGTACAGCCCGTGCACCGCGTCGACGTAGCTCAGCATGTGCCAGAGCGAGGGCAGCGGGCGCGTCGCCGACATCAGGCTCGCGGCCTCGTCGCCCCAGAGCGAGGGGATCCAGGATCCGGTGGCGCTGGCGGCGACCGCGAAAAGGCCGAGCAGTCCCGCCCACAGGCCCAGACGCCGTGTGTCCGCCGTCGCCCAAGCCTGGGCGGAGAGGGACCGCTCCGAGGCGGTGCCGACAGCGGAGGAGGTCACGTCCCGAGGGTAGCGGGCCGCCCTTGGGCACTCCTCCGAACCGGCTGTCAGGGACCTCCACGCAGCTCAGGTCGCGATTTCGGCGCCATGTCCGCCCCGGAAGCGCAGACTTCGCGACCTGAACGACGGATCCACGCCGCCGAACGACGGATCCACGCGGCCGAACGACGGATCCGGCACGATCGAGCGAGGGATCCGGACCACGGAGCGACGGATCCGGGGCACCGAGCGTCATCCGCCGGTCAGCGGCTGTTCTCCGAGCGTTCACTCGGATGTCGCCGAATATCCTGGAACCGTGCCCCTCTCCTCCTCCGTGCGTCGTGTCCGCTCCGTCGCCCGCCGTCTCAAGCGCGCCGCCGAGGCCGAGCGCATCGCATTCTGGCGCTCCCGTCCCGTGCGCCCGGACCAGGTGCTCTACGAGTCGTTCGCCGGCAACGGCATGCTGTGCAACCCCGAGGCGATCTTCCGCCACCTGCTGGCCGACCCGGCGTACGCGCACCTGACGCACGTCTGGGCGCTGGCAGACGACGACGCGATCGCCCGGTTCCGTCGGGAGTTCGCGGGCGACCGACGGGTCTCGTTCGTGCGCCGCGGATCCGCCGCGTACCGTCAGGCGCTCGCGGTCAGCGGCTGGCTCATCAACAACGCCACCTTCCCCACCTGGTTCGGCAAGCGCGAGGGGCAGGTGTACCTGAACACCTGGCACGGCACGCCGCTGAAGCTCATGGGCTTCGACATGCCATCGGGTGCGGTGCAGTCGGCGAACACTCTGCGCAACTTCCTGATGTCGGACTACCTGCTGGCCGCGAACCCGTTCATGGCGGAGACCATGTACGAGGACGCCTACCGGCTCACCAACGTGTACCCCGGCACGATCATCGAGGAGGGCTACCCGCGCATCGACCGACAGCGCCTCGACGCCGCCGCCGAGGCGGCCGTGCGCGCCGAGCTGGAGGGCAGCGGCGTCGTGCTCGGCGACAAGCCGATCGTGCTGTTCGCGCCGACCTGGCGCGGCAGCTCCTTCGACGACCCCGAGGACAACATCGACGAGCTCGCCGCGCATCTCGCCGAGCTGCAGGCGGGCGTCGGCGACGACTACGTGGTGGTGCTGAAGACGCACCAGATCGTGCACGCGCGCGCGGCGTCGCGACCGGCGCTGGCGCGCTCGCTCGCTCCGAACACGATCCCCACCAACGTGCTGCTGGGAGCGGCGGCCGGACTCGTCACCGATTACTCGTCGATCTTCTTCGACTACCTCGCGACCGGCCGCCCGATCGCGTTCTTCACTCCGGACGCCGACCTGTACTCGTCCGGCCGCGGCACCTACATGCCCCTGGACACCCTGCCCGGTCCGGTGGAATCCGACGCCGCCGCCACCGGCCGCGCGCTCGCCGCGCTGCTGCACGGCGCTGAGCCGCATCCGCAGTACGCCTCATGGGCGCAGCGGTTCACGCCGTTCGAGGACGGCGGGGCGACCGCTCGTGTCGTCGACATCGTGTTCGGCGGCGCCCGGGACGGATACCGCGCCCGCCCGACCGCGCACGACGGCCGCAAGCGCCTGCTCGTGTACCTGGGCGGGATGAAGCCGAACGGGATCACCACGAGTGCGCTCAACCTGCTCGGCGCCATCGACCACAGCCGCTACGACGTGACCGCCCTGCTGCCGAAGCGCCGCGGGAGCACGGATCCCCTGGTGCAGGCGCGCATCCCCTCCGAGGTGCGGCAGGTGTTCCGCATCGGGGGCATGAACGGATCCAAGGCCGTGCACCTGCGCCGCCGCATCGACGACTGGCGCGGCTCCCCGCGGACGGCCGGCAGCGAGCCGTGGCACGAGAACCTCTGGAACGCGGAGTGGATGCGCGTGTTCGGCCAGGCGCGTTTCGACTGGGTGGCCGACTTCAGCGGCTACGGCCCGATGTGGACCGCCCTGCTGCTGCACGCGCCCGCCGTGCGCGAGGGCGGACCGGATCCGGTGCGCGCGATCTGGATGCACAACGAGATGGCCGCCGACCGCGAGCGCACGGTGAACGGCAAGGCGAGCATGAAGCGCGGTCTCGGCGCCGTCTTCGCGATGTACTCGCAGTACGACCAGCTCGTCTCGGTCTCGCACCAGCTGACCGAGCTGAACCGGGTGGAACTCGCCGAGTACGCGCCCGGCGATCGCTTCCGCACGGTGCGCAACTTCCCCGACGTCGAGCACGTGACGCGCGGTGCGCACCGGCCGCTCAGCGAGTTCTTCGCCGAATCGGACGCCCAGCACGAGGCCGCCGACGAGGAGATCCCGCCGAGGCCCGCGTGGTACGAGGCGCTCCAGGCCGATGAGGGCGCGCTGCGCTGGTTCGTCACCGTGGGACGGCTGAGCCCCGAGAAGAACCATGCGCGTCTGATCCGCGCGTTCCAGCAGGTGCACGCGGCGCACCCGGAGACCCGACTCCTCATCGTCGGCGGCGGACCGCTGCGCGGCGACCTGCAGCAGCAGATCGACGACGCCGGTCTCGCCGACGTCGCCTTCCTCACCGGAGCCCAGCAGAACCCCTACGCGCTGCTGGCCGCGTCGGACTGCTTCGTGCTGTCCAGCCTGTACGAGGGTCAGCCGATGGTCCTCATCGAGGCGGCGATCTGCGGCCTCCCGATCGTGTCCACCTCGTTCGGATCCGTGTACGGCGCGCTCCCGGACGGGGCGATCCGCATCGTGGAGCAGGATGACGACGCCCTCGCCGCCGGCATGACCGCGTTCCTGGCCGGGGAGGTGCTGCCGGCGTCTCTGGACGTCGATGCCTACCGCGCCGAGGTGAAGGCCGAGTTCGAGGCGCTGCTCGCGGACTGACCGGCCTCCGAGCCTGCCGAGGGGCCGGTCCCTGAGCCTGTCGAAGCGCCAGCCCTGCCGAGGGGCCGGTCCCTGAGCCTGTCGAAGCGCCAGCCCTGCCGAGGGGCCGGCCCCTGAGCCTGTCGAAGGGCCGGGCCGCCGCGCCGTCGAAAGGTCGGCTCCGTGACCGTCGCCGGCCGGATCCGCCTCTCGCGCGGCGGGTGCCGTGATGGCAGACTCGACAGCGCCGGGCGCGCGAGGATGCGCGCCCCAGAACCGACGGATCGGGGACCCATGTCGCAGCCTGCATCTTCGCACCCTCTGGACTCGCTCACCGGTGCCGAGTTCTCCGCCACCGCTGCCGCCCTCGCCGGGGAGCACGGCGTGGACGCCGGCTGGCGGTACGCCTCGATCATCCTCCGTGAGCCGCCCAAGGCAGAGGTCAAAGCGTGGCGTGAAGGGGATCCGATCGTGCGCCGCTCCCTCGCGGTGCTGTGGCGCAAGCAGACGAACGAGGTGTACGAGGCGGTCGTGAACCTCACCGATGACGTCGTCGAGTCGTGGACGCACGTGCCTGGGGTGACCCCGAACTTCACGATCGACGAGTACCACGACTGCGATCACGCGATGAAGGAGAACCCCGAGGTCCGTGCCGCGCTCGCCGCGCGCGGCATCCACGACGTCGATCTCGTGCTGTTCGACGTATGGACCTATGGCGGTGCGGTGATCCCCGAGAAGTGGCGCGACCGGCGCCTGGGCTGGGTGGACCTGTGGAAGCGCGCGACGCCCGACGGCAACCCGTACGCCCACCCCGTGAGCGGACTCAAGATCATCGTCGACATGAACACGATGGAGGTGCTCGAGATCGAGGAGCACCATGACTACGGCTTCCCCGATGTGCACGGCGAGTACGTTCCCGAGCTCACCGGGATCACCCCGAGGACCGACCTGAAGCCACTCGAGATCGTGCAGCCCGAGGGCGTCTCGTTCACGGTCGAAGGGTCCCGGATCCGCTGGCAGAACTGGGACTTCCGCCTCGGCTTCAACTATCGCGAGGGGCCTGTGATCTACCAGGTCGGCTTCGACGATCAGGGCACCCGCCGCGAGGTCGCCTATCGGCTGTCGTTCGCCGAGATGATCGTGCCCTACCGCGACTCGAGCTTCGACCACTACCGGCGCACGGCGTTCGACGTGGGCGAGTGGGGGCTGGGCTACATGTGCACCTCGCTCGAGCTCGGCTGCGACTGCCTGGGCGAGATCACCTACCTCGACGCCGTGCTGCCGGACACCGCCGGCCAGCCCTGGACGATCACGAACGCGATCTGCCTGCACGAGGAGGACAACGCCGTGCTGTGGAAGCACGTCGACCCCGACGCCGGCACGGAGGTGCGGCGTCAGCGCCGGTTCGTGGTGTCGGTGCACGCCACCGTGGCGAACTACGAGTACCTGGTGTACTGGCGGTTCTACCAGGACGGCAACATCGAGTGCGAGGTGCGCGCGACCGGCGTCATGGTGACGACGCCCATGGCCGAGGGTGAAGCCGGCAAGGCCACCGGCACCACGATCGACACCCGCACCTACGCGCCGTTCCACCAGCACTTCCTCATCGCCCGGCTCGACCTCGACGTCGACGGCGACGGCAACACCGTCGTCGAGTCCGACTCGATGCCGGCTCCGATCTCGGAGGCGAACCCGTTCGGGCTCGACCTGCACACGCAGGCCACGGTGATCCGCTCGGAGGCCGAAGCCGGCCGCAGCTACGACTGGGAGCGCCAGCGCGGCTGGAAGGTGCAGAACCCGAACAAGCTCAACGCGTGGGGCGCGCCCGTGGCGTACAAGCTCGTGCCCTCGGCGTCGTTCCCCGCGATGTTCGACGAGTCCTCACCGATCCTGAAGCGCAACCCCGTGATCGGGAAGACGCTGTGGGTGACCCGGCATCACGACGACCAGTTCTGGCCGGCGGGCGACTACCCCACCCAGGCCGTGGACGACCTGCACAACGGCATGACCGCCTGGATCGCGGACGATGAGGATCTCGTCGACCAGGACGTGGTGCTCTGGTACAACTTCGGGATCCACCACATCACGCGCACCGAGGACTGGCCGATCATGCCGGCGGACACGATCTCGTTCTGGCTCAAGCCGTTCGGCTTCTTCGACCGCAACCCGTCGCTGGACGCCCCGCGCACCTCGACCGCGACCTGCGCGCCGGGTCACGGCGGACACGGGCACGACGGGCACGACCACGGTGCGCACCCGCACGACGAGGGCCACCAGCACGACCACCACGGCTGACGGCTTCGTGAGAACCGGCGCCGGCTGGTCCGGGCGGGGTTACCATCGCGGTATGCGAGAGACCAGGGCGACGCACGGCTGACCGTCCTGGAGCAGCGACCCGCGCCGCCCGGCCTCCGTGAAGGAGGTGCGCTCATGAAGACGCAGGAGCAGCCGCGGGGCACCACGACGCACGCCGAATGGGGCGCGGGGCACCCCCGCCTGCTGATCACATCCGACGATGATCGCCTGGTGCACGAGATCACCGAGGACGAGACGCGGATCGGATCCGGCGCGGAATGCCAGATCCGTCTCGCAGGGCTCGCCGCGGTGCACGCCGTCATCCGGCACGACGCAGGCGACGACTACGATCTGGAGATGCTCGGTCCGGGGCAGACCAGCGCGAACATCGCCAAGGCCGCCGAGGAGGAGGGCCGCGCCGTCGAGACCCTGCACACCGGTGCCCGGTTCACCGCCGGCGACTGGCGGTTCGTATTCGTGCGCGACGAGTTCGCCGACCACGGACGCCCGTTCGGCGGCCGTCTCGGCGGCGAGGGCGCGCATCAGCGCCGCCAGCCGCCGCGTCCGGACTACCGGGCCGAGGGCCACCTCGGTGCGATGCCCACGCCGACGTCGCCGCCGCTGATCGAGCAGGACGGCGAGCCGACCGTCGCCGACTAGGATCCCGACGCCGACTCTGGGCGACGGCCCAGGCGTGCCGGGACCGCGCAGGGTTCGGGTGCGCTCAGGACTCGGACGGCTGCAGCGGCAGCTGCGGTCCGTGGTTCCACGCCAGGATCGCCGGTTGCTCGCGCGAGAAGCCGAGCACCGAGACCGATCCGGCGTCGAGCGTGATCGCCGCTCCGAAGCGCGGCGCCTGGCGCAGGAAGACGGCGGTGAGGATCCGGAGATAGTGCCCGTGCGCGATGAGCGCGACGTCGCCGTCGACCATGGCCGGCAGCACCCGGGTGAGCACGCGGGAGGCGCGCGCGGCGACCTCCTCCACGGTCTCCCCCGGCGTCTCCCCGCGGATCACGCCGTGCGTGAACGCGCTCCAGTTGTAGCCGAGCTCCGCGCGGATCTCCTTGGTGGTGCGGCCCTCATAGCCGCCGTAGTCCCACTCCACGAGCAGCGGATCGACCTCGGCCTCGAGGCCCGCGAGCTCCGCCGTGCGGCGGGCGCGCTGCAGGGGCGACGACAGCACCAGGCGGAAGTCGTAGCCGGTCACGAGGTCTCCGGCCAGACGCGCCAGCTCCTCACCGCGCGACGTGAGCGGGACGTCGGTGAGCCCGGTGTGACGGCCGCTGCGCGACCACTCGGTCTCGCCGTGCCGGAGGAGCACGAGCTTTCCCTGCGGGTTGTCGGGGGCGGGGCGGTCGGGCAACGGGTCGAGAAGGTCCACTCCGTCACCGTACGCCATAGGGCCCGCGCCGGAGGACGTCAGCCCCGGAGCAGCACGAACAGCAGGCAGAGCACGCCGAGGAGCAGGGCCGCGGCGGTGAGCGCGGCGACCGGCCAGCCGGAGCGCAGCACGCCTGGCTCCGTCGAGGTGAGGGCGCGATGCTGGCGTCGGTAGCGACGATGGGACCCCACCAGCACCACCAGGGACAGACAGAGCCCGGCGAAGCCGAGCACGAGCGCGGCGCCGCCGATCACCGAGGGCAGGATCCGCATGATCACCACCGACCCTCCGGCGAGCGCGAGCGCCGTGCGCCGCCACGCCAGGGCGGTGCGCTCGGGCTGCAATCCGTGATCGAAGACCCGGTCCGGCGCTCCGCTCATACCAGCAGCACCCCGAGCAGCACGAGCACCGCGGTCGCCACCACGACCAGCGCGAGGGGGATCGCCAGCCACGGCGGGCCGAGGGGCCTCGACTCCCGCAGCGCGCGCTCTGTCCTCATCCAGCCGAACCACGCCTGCGCCGGCGTCAGCAGCCCCGCCACGATGAGCAGGATCGACGCGGCGTGCCGGTATCCGGGGGCTATGCCCAGCCCGAGGGCCTCGAGGGCGACGCCGCCGGCGAGCAGGGCGAGCGATGTGCGGATCCACGCCAGGAAGGTGCGCTCGTTCGCGAGCGTGAACCGGGCGTCCGGCTCTTCGCCGCGGTCGTAGACGCGCCGGGGGAAGCGGCTGGTGCTCATGCGTTCTCCGTTCGGAGCGAGACGGTGCGGAACCCGGCGACGCCATGGGCGACCGGGCAGCGTTCGAGCTGCGTCCGGAACGCAGACATCACCCGCAGGATCCATCCTCCCAGGCCCGCGGACGTCTCCGTCCTGCGCGCATCGCCGCGGGGCGGCTCAGGCGGGCCGATACTGGAGCGCGACGACGCCCGACCGAAACTCCTGGCGGTCGACGAGTTCCAGGCGGATCCGCTCGCGGAGCCCGTCGAGCAGCCTCGGGCCGTGGCCCGCCAAAACGGGCTGCACGAGGAATCGGTACTCGTCGATCAGCCCGCGCTCGGCGAGCGCCAGGGGCAGCGACACTCCCCCGACCCACAGCGCCCCTCCCGGCTCCTGCTTGAGCCGCAGCACCGCCTCGGCCGGATCCTCCCGCAGCAGCTCGGCGTTCCAGTCGACCGCGTCGAGCGTGCGCGACACCACGTACTTCCTCGCGCTGTCGATGCTCTCCGCGAAGGGACGCTCCCACGGCGCCATCTCCTCGGGCCACTTCCCGGTGCGCGGCCGCCGCCACGCCGACTCCATCATCCGGTAGGTCACCCATCCGAAGATCAGCGCATCCGCCCGGTCCATCTCCGCCGTCCAGAAGCGCATCGACTCCTCGTCCGGCATGATCCCCGCCTCGTGGTGGCAGCAGCCGTCGAGCGTCACGTTGATCGAGTAGCGAAGCGTCCGCATCTCGTCGTTCCCCCTCGAACAGGTCGTCGTACCGCCACGCTACTCCGCCGGGGGTCGAGACGACGGAAGCCCCGAGCTGATGCTCGGGGCTTCCGGTTCCGGTGGACCCAAGGGGATTTGAACCCCTGACCTCCTCGATGCGAACGAGGCGCGCTACCAACTGCGCCATGGGCCCGTGAACTCGTTCAGCCTATCATGCCGAAGCCGAGGGGTCCGAGCCGGCAGCCGCCCAGGCACACGCCCGGGCGTGTCGAGGCGGCTCAGCCCGCGGCGCGCCGGGCGAGCAGCCGGCGGACGTGCGCCTCGATCTCGGCATCGTCGACGTACCCCATCCGGGCGTACGGCGACTCCTGCGCCGGGTGCTCTTCGACGGGAGTCGGCAGCTCGACCGGCGCGGGCGGCGCGAGCTCCTCCACGCGACGCTGCAGCTCCGCGGCGCGCGCAGCCTCGCGGGCGAGCGCCTGGGCGTCGATCGTGGCACGGGCGGCGTGCGCCCTGGTGCCGTTGACGGAGACGAGCGGCTCGGGAAGGCTGCGCGGGGTCCAGGTGCGCGGCCCCTGATCGTGCAGCTCCGCCTCCTCGCGCACGGGCGCGGCGACCGCGGGTGCCGCGGCGGCCCGCGCAGCGCGGCGAGCGGCGCGGCGTGCGACGGCGGTCATCCGCTGCAGCATGCCCAGTGCGAGAACGGCGACGGCTCCGCCGGCCCACAGCAGGATCGAGGTTCCGCCTTCGACCAGCTGCCACACTCCGAGGCCGACGGCGCCGAGCGCGAGGACGAGCAGCACGGTGGCCGTCAGGCGGGTGCGGCGGCGGGCCCTGGCACGGCGGAACGCCGGGTCGGCGCGCGTCGCCGCGAGCTGCTCGCGCAGGCGCTGCAGTTCGGCCTGCTCGCGCTCGGCCTGCAGACGCTTGGCGAGCCTCTGCTGCGCGAGGGCGGTGCGTGCGTTCAGCTCGAGCTGCACCTCGCGCGGCGCCTCGCTGGTCTCGGCCAGCACCCGCAGGGCGCGGTTGAGCCGCAGCGCGTTGCGCTCGGCGGCGTCGTACTGGTGCTGACCCCGCCACGACGGCAGGAAGTAGAGCAGCCACAGCAGGGCCGCGACCAAGACGATCACGCCTCCGCTCAGCACCGGCCCGTTCATGCCCTCCACGGTATGCGAGCACCCGCTTCCGACGCCGCCGACACGCGCAGGCGCACGCGCTCACCTGCGCACACGACACCTGCACGACTGTGCGACGCATGCACGACCGGATCCGCGACCTGATCGTGCAGACGTCGCGGCGTCGTGCACGCGTCACCCCCGAAGCGGGATGTCGTCTGCGGGATCCGCCTCACCCGGCCCCTCTGTCCGCGCCGACGGGTAGGGTCGGCTCGTGGCCTCGTTCACCCCCGTGCAGCGGCTCGTCATCGCCGTCGCCGTGCTCGCCTCCTTCGTGACGTTCCTCGACGGCACCGTCGTCACGGTCGCGCTGCCGGCCATCAGCCGCGAACTCGGCGGCGGCATCACCACCCAGCAGTGGACGGTCGACGCCTACCTGATCACCCTGAGCGCGCTGATCCTGCTGGCCGGATCCGTCTCCGACGCCTACGGGCGGGTGCTGGTGATGCGGATCGGCCTCATCGCGTTCGGCATCGCCTCGGTCGCCGTCGCCGCCGCTCCCACGCCCCTCGTGCTGATCATCGCGAGGGCGGCGCAGGGAGCCGCGGGCGCCCTGCTCGTGCCGAGCTCGCTGGCGCTGATCACCGCCGTGATGCGCGGTGAGGTGCAGTCCAGGGCGATCGGCGTGTGGACGGCGTTCACGACCGCGGCCCAGCTCGTCGGCCCTCTCCTCGGCGGCCTGTTCGTGGACCTGCTGTCGTGGCGCTTCGTCTTCGTCATCAACGTGCTGCCGATCGGCGTCACCCTGGTGCTGCTCTCCCGCCTGCACCTTCCCGACGCCGGGCGCACCGCGCAGGTGGACTGGCTCAGCGGCGCCCTCTGCGCACTCGGCCTCGGCGGCGTGGTGTACGCGCTCATCGAGCAGCCGCACCAGGGCTGGGGCTCCCCGGCGATCCTCGTGACCGCCATCGGCGGCGCCGCGCTGCTGGCGCTGTTCCTGCTGCGTCAGCGCCGGCCGCACCCGCTCATGCCGCTGTCGCTGTTCCTGGTGCGCAACTTCGGCTGGGGCAACCTGTCCACGCTGTTCGTCTACGCGGCGCTGTCGTTGAACGGGTTCGTGGTCGGCGTCTACCTGCAGCAGGGGGCAGGCCTGAAGGCCACCGAGGCAGGGCTGGCCAGCCTGCCCGTCACGATCCTGATGATCCTGCTCAGCTCCCGCGCGGGGCGCCTGTCCGGGCGTCTCGGGCCGCGGCTGTTCATGACGGCCGGTCCGCTGATGATGGCCGGCGGCGCGCTGCTGCTCCTGCTCGTCTCGGAGCACTTCGACTACTGGTGGCAGGTGCTGCCGGCGATGATCGTGCTCGGCGTGGGCCTGTCCCTGACCGTCGCGCCGCTCACCTCCGCCATCCTCGGCTCCATCGAGGAGGCCCGATCCGGGATCGCCTCGGCGGTCAACAACGCGGTCGCCCGCGTGGCGGGGCTGCTCGTCGTCGCGATGCTCTCCACGATCGTGGGCGGCACGCTGAACCTCGCCGGCTTCCACAGCGCGACCTGGGTCACCGCGGCGCTGTTCGCGCTCGGCGGGATCGTCGCGTGGATCGGCATCCGCCGTCCCGCTCCGGTGCCGGATGAGGGCGCCGGATCCGGCCCCGCTCGATCGGGATCCTGAGGTCCGGTCGAGCCGCTGCGGGGACGCCGCGGGTCAGAGCGGCAGGTCGCTGCGGGGCAGGTCGGT
Organism: Microbacterium sp. 8M; assembly: GCF_902506375.1. Classification (GTDB taxonomy): domain Bacteria; phylum Actinomycetota; class Actinomycetes; order Actinomycetales; family Microbacteriaceae; genus Microbacterium. The sequence goes on along the minus strand of NZ_LR733284.1, from coordinate 1,259,482 downwards.
CGGCGGCACGGCGGCCCAGTCGGCGGGGACCCGACCCTCTGCCCAGCGGCTGAGGACCCCGCCCGGCACGTCCTCGCGCACGAGCGAGAACGCGAGGTGATCGCGCCAGTCGCCGTCGATGTGGATGAACCGCCGGCGCAGGCCCTCGTAGCGGAAGCCCAGCTTCTGCACGACGCGCAGGCTCGGGTGGTTCTCCGGGCGCAGGCAGATCTCGATGCGGTGCAGGCCCAGGTCGGTGAAGGCGAGATCGGTCGCCATCGCCACCGCGGCCGGGGTGATCCCGTGACCGGCGAAGCGCTCGCTCACCCAGTAGCCGATGGTCGCCGAGCACAGCGAGCCCCTCATCACGCCCCAGATGTTCAGCTGCCCCGCGATCTCGCCGTCGTACTCCATGACGAACGGGTATCCCGTGCCGTCGCGGTACTGCTGCAGCAGCCGGCGGATGCTCACCCGCATGTCGATGCCCGTCTGGATCCCGGGCAGCGTCGCCTCCCAGGGCTGCAGCCAGCGCCGGTTGGTGACGAGCTCGTGCTGCAGCGCGCGGGCATCCTTGGGCCGGATGAGCCGCAGCTCCACCGGGCCGTGCCGCATGGGTGCCGAGATGTCCACGAGCCGCTCAGATCCCTTCGGCGAACTCCTTGAGCCAGGCGCGCAGGTCGGGCCCGAGGTCGTCGCGGTCGGCAGCGAGCTGCACGATCGCCTTGATGTACTCCAGACGATCCCCCGTGTCGTAGCGGCGCCCCCGGAAGATCAGGCCGTGCACACCGGGACCGTCCGGATCGGCGGCGAGCACCTGCAGCGCATCCGTGAGCTGGATCTCGCCGCCCTTGCCGGGCGGAGTGCGCTCCAGGATGTCGAAGATCGCGGCCGGCAGCACATAGCGGCCGATGACGGCCAGGTTCGACGGCGCGTCCTCGCGCGCGGGCTTCTCGACCAGCCCGGTCACGCGCTGCACGTCGTCCGCTGCGCCCTCGGGAGTCCCGTCCACCGCGGCGGTGCCGTACAGGTGGATCTGGTCGGGGTCCACCTCCATGAGCGCGATCACGGCCGCGCCGCTGCGCTCGTGCTCCGCGATCATGGCCGTGAGCAGCGGGTCGCGCTCGTCCATGAGGTCGTCGCCGAGCAGCACGGCGAAGGAGCTGTCGCCCACGTGCGTGCGGGCGCGCAGCACGGCATGCCCGAGCCCCTTCGGCTCGCCCTGACGCAGGTAGTGGATGTCGGCCATGTCGCTGGAGGCGACGACCCGGGCGAGCCGGCTGTGATCGCCCTTCTCGCTGAGCTTGCCCTCCAGCTCCGGCATCTGATCGAAGTGGTTCGAGATGGCGTTCTTGTTGCGGCCGATGATGACCAGGATGTCGTGGATGCCCGCCGCCACCGCCTCCTCGACCACGTACTGGATCGCCGGCTTGTCCACGACGGGCAGCATCTCCTTCGGCATGGCCTTCGTCGCCGGGAGGAAGCGCGTGCCCAGACCGGCCGCGGGGATGACCGCCTTGATGCGTGCCTTCGTCATCTGCTCAGCTTAGGGCGCGCACCCGGCATCGGGCCGCGTGCGGTCGCCGGACGCCCCGGATCCGCCCGCCATGGGCACAGACGGGCCCGGGTAGAATCGGGCCATGCCGGGCGCGATCGACCATGCCAAACGTGCGCTGCGCGCCGATCTGCGCGAGCGTCGCGCCCTGCTCTCCGACGCGCAGCGGGCCGAGGCCGAGTCGGCCCTCACGGCCCGCCTGCACGACCTGGTCGCATCGACGGGCGCCCGCTCGATCTCCTGTTTCCTGCCCACGACGACGGAGCCCGGGACGCGCCGGTTCATCCGGGAGGCGGTGGCCCGCGGCATCCGCGTGCTGCTGCCGATCACCCGGGAGGACGGGCTGCTGGACTGGGCGGTGGCGGGCACCGAGGATGAGATCGCGACGGGACTGCACGGGCTGCCCGAGCCGACCGGCGAGATCCTGAACCCGATGGCGCTGGACGAGGTCGACCTGCTCCTGGTCCCGGCGGCGGCCGTGGACCGCAGCGGGATGCGCATGGGCTGGGGTCGCGGCTACTTCGACCGCACGCTCGGCTCGATGCAGAAATGCCCGCCTGCGTACGCCGTCGTCTTCGACTCCGAGATCCTCGACGAGGTGCCGCGCGACGTGCACGACCAGCCGGTCACCGGCGCGGTCACGCCCCGGCGCACCGTCGTCTTCCCCCTGACCTGACCCGTCCGATCCGAGACCTGCGAGGCCCCATGCCCACCTACTCCTACGCCTGCACCGCCTGCGGCCACCGCTTCGACGCCGTGCAGTCCTTCTCCGACGCCGCCCTGACCGAGTGCCCGGAGTGCCACGGGCGCCTGCGCAAGGAGTACGGCTCCATCGGCGTCACGTTCAACGGCTCGGGCTTCTATCGCACCGACTCCCGCGCGGGATCCGGCTCCGCCTCCTCTTCGGGTGCATCATCGAAGGCGGAATCGACGGCGAGCGCCAAGCCGGCGCCCGCCTCCGCACCGGCCTCGGGATCCTGAGGCCGATCTTCAGGGGAGACACACAGAAATGATCAAGGGCTTCAAGGAGTTCATACTCCGCGGCAATGTCATCGACCTGGCGGTCGCGGTCGTCATCGGCGCCGCGTTCTCCGCCATCGTGGACGCCGTCGTCAAGGGACTCATCAATCCGCTCATCGCTCTGTTCTTCAGCGCGAAGAGCCTGGACGGCCTGGTCCTGGCGGTGCCGAACTTCCAGGGCGGGCACACCGATTTCGCGATCGGCTCGATCATCGGCGCCATCATCAACTTCCTGGCGGTCGCCGTCGTCGTGTACTTCGCGTTCGTGATGCCGATGAACCACTTCAAGGAGCGGCAGGCCGCGAAGGCGGGCCTGCCCGAGGAGCCCGAGGCCCTGCCCACCGAGCAGGAGCTGCTCATCCAGATCCGCGACCTGCTCGAGAAGCAGCGCTCGGCCTGACCGGATCCAGAACCGACACCGACGCCCCGGCGCCCTCGTGGCGACCGGGGCGTCGTGCGTTCCGACAGGAACCGCCGAGCGCCGGTCAGTAGTGCGGCGGCACCTCACGGCGCATCCGGTCGTCGTTCGGCCCCGCGCCGGAGGCGGATTCCGCCGCGCCGCTCGTCTCCCGGTCGCGCTCGTCCGGCTCGGCGTGCGTACCGGGGGCAGGGGTCAGCTGCGCGCGCCGGGATCCTCGCACCCGGACGATCCGCTGACGGGATCCCTCGGTCGCCGAGCCGTCGGCCGGGTCCTCAGGCATCGTCGACGTCGAGCGGCTGGGTGTCGCCGTCGACACGCGGCGCATCCAGCGGCACCCCGAGCACCTCGCCGATGCGGCGTGCGACGCCGGCGGGGTCGCTGTACAGATCGAATGCGTGCACGCGGATGTAGTGCCAGCCCAGGCGCCGCAGCACCTGCGGGCGCAGCCGGAGCGTCTCGCGGAGCGACTCCGGCCGCGACTCCGGGTCGGGCTCGATGACCACGGCCTTGCCCGCGTGCTGCGCGACGAGCGGCAGCAGGCCGCGGTAGTCGACGTCGACCGAGATGCCCAGCCGGCGCAGCTCCCGCGCGAGGGCGAGGGTGAGCGGATCCGCCTGGTCCTCCGCGCGCTCCTCGCGCGCATGACCGGCGAGATCGCCGAGGATCGACATGAGCGTTGCAGCGCCGTGCTCGAGGCGGCCCTCGTCGAACGACGACGGGCGGATCGACGACACGATCACCATGGAGCGGCGCGCCCGGGTCATCCCGATCGCGAGCAGCCGTTCGCCGTCGGGCGAGGACAGGTCGCCGAAGTCGCTGAGCACGCGCCCGTGCTTGGTGACGCCGAAGCCGAGCGAGAAGATGACGCGGTCACGGCTCTCCGCCGCCGCCTCCTCCAGCGTCAGGACGATGAAGGGCTCCTGCGTGTCCCTGCCGACGAACTCGGCCACGTCGCTGCGCCCGGCGAAGGCCACGGACACCGCCGCGAACACCCGCTCGGCGTGCGTGCGGCTCGCGGTGACCACCATGAGCGACTCGGTCGGGCGGTGCACGGCGTGCTCCACGACCAGCGTGACCACGCGCGCGACCTCGGCCTCGGGGCTCTCCATCGCGCCCGTGTCCGGGTTCGGGATCCCGACGCCTCCCTCGACATAGTCGACGGCGAGGGATCCGCGTCCGAGGTACGAGCCCGCCCAGGGCAGCGACACGATCTCGCCGCCGTAGAACGCGTCGTTGATGAGCGAGGCGAGGTCCTCCCCGCCGGCACGGTAGCTGCGCGTGAGGGTGACGACCGGGAGCAGCTCGGAGAGCCGCTCGAACACCGAGACCTCGTCGAAGGGCTCCTCCGGCTCATGCTCCTCGTCCGGGACCGTCGCAACCTGGAACGGCGTCGGCTTCTGCAGCACCGGGTCGCCGAACGCGACGATCTGGCGTGCGCGCCGGATGGCCGGCGTGGCCTCGGCGAGGTTGATCGCGGCGGCGTCGACGAGGATCACGGTGTCGAACTCGACCGAATCGGGCAGGTCAGGCACCTGATACGGCGACGCGATCCACACCGGCGCGAGTACGCGCATGAGCGTGGGGGCTGCGGCCATCAGCTCTGCGACCGTCGTGCGCGGCTGCGTCAGCGCGTGCCGGAGGTTCTGCGCCTCCGTGGCCTCGTCGACGATCCCGATCTTCCACTGTCCGCTGAGCTGCCAGGCCAGCAGCGGGCCCGCCGCCCCGGCGTGCGCCTCGTCGACGAGGCGGAAGTCCCGCTCCAGCTGGTCGACGACCGCGGTGTTGGCGCCGAGCAGCGACCGGTTCTGCCGCAGCGCCTGCTCGAGCAGGGACTGCCACCAGGCGTACTCCAACTCGACGCCCACCCGGTCCTCCGACAGGTGCCGGGTGGACAGGTCGAGCAGCAGCGGCTCGAGCCCGAGCGAGGCGAGCTCGTCGCGGATGCGCGCGCGCTCGATGAGGTTCTCGAAGACGTCGGACTTCGCCGCCAGGCCCGCCAGCGTGCGCAGCAGACGCGCGACCGGGAGCGTGGCGAGCGGCTCGCGGCGCCCCAGCGCCGCGTCGAGCTCGGCGAGCTGCGCATCCACCTCGCGCCAGGCCACCGAGGCGTCGGCCAGTCCCAGCGGCACCTCGGGCGCGACCCCGGCGTCGACGTAGCGCTGCCACTCGGTGCGCTGCGCCTGGATCCGCGAGAGAGCCTCGTGCATGTCGCCCACGTGGGCGCCCGGGCGCACGTACTCCTTGGCGAGCTGACGCAGGCGCCGCCGGTTCGCCCCGGTCATGGTGGGTGCGTCGCGCCGGCTGCCGTGCGCCTTGATGAGCTCGCCGAGCGGACGCTCGAACACGGCAGGGGTGAACCGGTCCAGGGAGTCGCGGACACCGCGCAGCAGCCGCAGGTATTCGCCGAGCTCCGCGATCGTCGCGAACGGCCGCATCCGCGTCTGGGCGATGAGCTCGTACCCCTGCTCCAGCAGGTCCGGCACGGTGCGGGCGTGCAGGTTCTCCGCGAGCGCGTGCACGCGATGTGCTTCGTCGGTGGACGAGAAGACCACGCCGTACCACGGCGAGTCGTCCGGGCCGAACCGGAACTCCCCCAGCCGTGCGGCCTGCGCCAGCGCCTCCGCCGCGCGGGTCCGGTCCTCCGCCAGGTTCTGCAGAGCCTGGCGTCCCAGCCGGGCGGTCGTGGTCGGCGGCACCGGCAGCAGCGCCAGCCTGGTCAGCATGCGCGTGGCGTCGAGCACGCTGGCGCCCAGCGCCGGATCCGGCTGGGTGAGCGCGCGGCGGTAGTCGAGCAGCACGGTGCGCAGGCGCACCAGGGCGTCGTCGATCTCCGCGAGCTTGGGTGCGGCGGCCTTCTCGTTGCGCCCGATCGCGCGCACCAGGTCGCGGCGCACCGACGCCGGCGACACGGCGAAGCCGTCCAGCCCGATGCCGCGGAGGCGATGCCGCACGCCGTCGAGGGTGGAGCGGCGGGGCGAGACCACGAGCACCCGGCGGCCCGCGCGCACGAGCTCGCCGATGGCGTTGATCACCGTCTGCGTGCCGCCGGTGCCGGGCAGAGTGGAGACGGTCAGCGAGTGGCCCGCGGCGATGCGGGCGAGCACCTGCTCCTGCTCGTGGTCGGCGTCCAGCAGGAGGTTGTCGGAGGCGGGCGCGCGGTCGTCCGGTCCCGCGGTCGAGGGCACCGGCCCGGGAGCGCTGACGCGTTCGCGATCGGCGGCGTGGCCGGCGAGCGCGTTCAGCATCGGATGGTCGAGGTCGTGGGCATCGCGGGCCATCGCCGTTCCGACGTCCGCGAACGTGGACACGACCATGCGCGGCTGCACCGAGAAGGTGTCGATGGACTTCGTCGCCGCCCGCAGCATGTCGATCGCCGGCTGCGGGGCGAACACGCCGTTCTGGTAGGCGAGGGCGGCGAGCCGGGCATCGTCGATCGTGATCCCGAAGTGGTCGCGCGCGATGCGGACCAGCTCGGGGTTGAGGAAGAACTGCCCGTGCAGCTTCAGTTCGTAGTCGGCGTAGTGGCGGCGGATCGCCAGGGGGCGCAGCAGCATCGGGGCGGCGTAGTCCACGCCGCCGATGCGCCAGGTGCACAGGCCCACGGCGAGGTGCACCGCGTCGAGGCCGCGCACGGTGCGCAGCTCCGTGTTCTTCGCCGTGATGCGGTCGGCCGCGAGGCGGGCGTTGCGCAGTCCCACCTCATCGCGGAACAGATTCGACAGCAGCGTGGAGCGCCCGGTGATGAACTGCGGCAGGCTTCCCGGGTGCGCACGCGAGATGTCGATCCCGCCGGCTGCGACGTCGCGGTAGGCCGTCAGCGGCGAGGGGCCGCCCAGCTCGGCGGCCTCGGCCCTCAGCCGTGCCCGCTCGGTCGTCGCGGCGTGCGCGACGCGCACCCCCGGTTCTGTCACGTCGACGTCACTGGGGGTCACGGACTTGTCCTCCGCACTCTTCCCATCACGTCGCCACACACGACAAAGACTAGGCGGGCCGACCCTGTGGAACCGTCAGATCCGCTGGGTTTTGCGGGATTCCTCCGCTTTCTTCCTCCACAGCGGGCGTTTTCCCGACGGTTCCCACCCTTTGCGTCTCCGCCGCCGCGCCTGTCGGCGACGTGCCCGAGGATGGGGACATGAGCTACCGCTACGACTTCGCCGACACCCCGTTCGGAGATGCCCTCCTCGTCTTCTCGGACGAGGGCCTGGTCGCCTTCGACCTGCCGGAGGGGATGCACCGCGAATCCCCGTGGGCGCTCGAGGCCGTCGCCCGGATGCTGCATGCGCTGCCCGAGCCCGACCCCGGCGCGAGCGCCGAGCTCGATGCACTGCTGCGCGCCTACTTCGACGGCGAGCCGATCCGATTCGACCAGGAGGTGGCCCTCGACTGGCGCCTCGCGCACGGGTTCACCCGCGCCGCCCTGCAGGCCGTGTGCGAGATCCCGTGGGGCGAGACCGCGAGCTACGGCGAGGTCGCGGCGCTCGCCGGGAGTCCCGGGGCGGCGCGCGCGGTGGGCACCGCATGCCGCACCACGCCGTTCTCGATCGTCGTGCCCGTGCACCGGGTGGTGCGCGCCGACGGCTCCCCCGGGCAGTACGGCGCGCATCCCGAGCGCAAGCGGTACCTGCTGGATCTGGAGGCCGACGCGGCCGCGCACCGTCCTCCTGTCGACGGCGTCCGCCCCGGCGTGTAGGCCGCCGGGGCGGACGCGGCTCAGTGCTCGATCGCCTTCTCCGCGCCGTAGCCGGTCAGCGAGCGCACCTCCATCTCGGCGGCGAGGCGACGGTCCTCCGTGCCGCGATCGAGCACGGACCCCAGCCAGCCCAGCAGGAAGCCGAGCGGGATCGACAGGATCCCCGGATTCTCCAGGGGCCAGATCGCGAAGTTCACGCCGGGCAGGAACGACGTCGGCTTCCCGGAGAAGACCGGTGACAGCACGATGAGGATGACCGCCGCCGCCAGGCCGCCGTACATGCTCCAGACGGCACCGCGGGTCGTGAAGCGCTTCCAGAACAGTGAGTAGAGGATCGTCGGCAGGTTGGCGGAAGCCGCGACGGCGAACGCGAGCGCGACGAGGAACGCGATGTTCTGCCCCTGCGCCCCGATGCCGCCGAGGATCGCCAGCACGCCGATGACGACCACGGTACGGCGTGCGACGCGCACCTCTCCGTTCGGATCGGCCTGGCCGTCACCGTGCCTGCCGCGCTTGACCACGTTCGCGTAGATGTCGTGCGCGAACGACGCGGCCGCGGTGATCGTGAGTCCGGCCACGACCGCGAGGATCGTCGCGAACGCCACCGCCGAGATGAAGCCCATCAGCACGGGCCCGCCGAGATGCAGTGCCAGCAGCGGCGCCGCCGAGTTCACCCCTCCGGGCGCCGTCGTGATCGTCTCCGGCCCCACCAGTGCGCCGGCGCCATAGCCGAGCACGAGCGTGAGCAGGTAGAAGATGCCGATCAGCCAGATCGCCCAGACCACCGAGCGACGGGCCTCCTTCGCGGTGGGCACCGTGTAGAACCGCATCAGCACGTGCGGCAGGCCGGCCGTTCCCAGCACCAGCGCGAGGGCGAGCGAGATGAAGTCCCACGGGTTCGCGCCGTACTTCAGACCGGGGCCGAGGATCGCATCCTTCGGCTCGGAGGTCGACGCGGCGACGGCGTTCTCCAGCAGCGTGTTCAGGCTGAACCCGTTGAGGGCCAGCACCCAGACCGTCATCGCGACCGCCCCTGCGATCAGCAGGCCCGCCTTGACGATCTGAACCCAGGTCGTGCCCTTCATCCCGCCGATGAGCACGTACACGATCATGAGCACGCCGACGACGGCGATGATGAGCGACTGCCCCAGCTTGTCGCTGATGCCCAGCAGGAGCGACACCAGACCGCCCGCGCCCGCCATCTGCGCCAGCAGGTAGAAGAAGCACACCGCGAGCGTCGTCAGCGCCGCGGCCATCCGCACCGGACGCTGCGCGAGCCGGAACGACAATACATCGGCCATCGTGAACTTCCCGGTGTTGCGCATAAGCTCGGCCACCAGCAGCAGCGCCACCAGCCAGGCCACGAGGAATCCGATCGAGTACAGGAAGCCGTCGTAGCCGTTCACCGCGATCGCGCCGCAGATGCCGAGGAACGACGCCGCCGACAGATAGTCGCCCGCGATCGCGAATCCGTTCTGCGGTCCGGAGAAGCTGCGTCCGGCCGCGTAGTAGTCGGCGGCCGTCTTGTTGTTGCGACTCGCTCGGATCACGATGAACAGCGTCACCGCGACGAACGCGAGGAACACCGAGATGTTCAGCACGGGGTTGCTCTGCTCGAGCGTGGCCCCGGCGGCGGAATGCACGCTCATGCGCCCGCCTCCGACTTCTCCAGCGTCTCCCGAATGCTCGCGGACTGCGGATCCAATCGTCGGTTCGCGAATGCGACATAGCCCATCGTGATCGCGAAGGTGGTGACGAACTGACCGAGACCGAAGAGCAGTCCCACCGTGATATCGCCCCATACGCGCTGTGCCATGAAGGCCGGTGCGAATGCGGCGAGAAGGACGTAGACGAAATACCACACCAGGAAGAGGGCGGCGAGCGGGAACACGAACGATCGATGGTCCTTGCGCAGCCGCCGGAACGGCGGGGATTCCTGCACCTGCACATAGTCGATCGCGTGCGCGCTGCGCGCGTCAGTGGACTCGGACACGGGGCCTCCTTGCCTCATATCGGTTTCCCCGGGCGCGCACCGATGCACGCCGAGGTGATACCGTCGACGCTACGAAAGGCGGGGACGCGGACGTCACCCCCGGAAGTTGGTAACCGGTGAACACCTTCGAGGCAGTCGGATCGGATGCGGACCTCGTCGCGCAGGCCGTGCGCGAACTCGTCCGCCGCACCCGCTTCCCGGTCGCGTTCGGCGGGTTGCTGTCGCGCGGCGAAGTGCCTGTCACGTCGATCATCGGCTCGCGCACGCGCAGCCTGGAGGGGCTCTGCGTGCAGCCGCAGCGCGGGCTCGGCGGGCGTGCGATGACCGAGCTGCGTCCGCGCATGACGCACGACTACGGCGCATCGCGGCAGATCACGCACGACTACGACGGGTTCGTGCTCGGTGAGGGCCTGCGCACCCTGCTGGCGATCCCGGTGATCGTGGCGGGCCGCCCGCGCGGCGTGCTGTACGCGGGCGCGTGGGACGGGCCGCCCGTGGGCGGCGTCGCCACGGCACCCGCCATGCAGATCGCCGAGGAGCTCGCCAGTGAGCTGCGCATCCGCGAGGAGGTGGAGCGGCGTCTGCGTGCGGCGGTCCCCCCGTCCCCTTCCCCGTCGCTGAGCCCCGCGCACCGCGAAGAGCTGCGGGAGAGCTTCGCCGAGCTGCGCTCGGTGGCCGCCCTCGTGGAGGATCAGGCCGTCCGGGCACGTCTCGGCGACATCGAGCGCCGGCTGGTGGCGCTCTCCTCGCCGGCGCCGCTGCCGAGTGCCTCGGACGTGCACCTGTCCCCCCGCGAGATCGACGTGCTCTCGTGCGCCGCCCTCGGGCTGACCAACGCGCAGGTCGCGGAGGAGCTGGGCTTGCGCGAATCCACGGTGAAGGCGTACCTCGGCACCGCGATGGCGAAGCTCGACGCGCCGACCCGGCACGCAGCCGTGGCGCGGGCGCGACGCGACGGGCTCATCCCCTGATCCTCATGCCCTGATCGCGGGTGCGCCGGGGAGCGGCTCTGCCCTGCTCCTGCCCAGGTGGGCGCGGTATCCTCGGACGCAGCGCGCTCGCGCACCCGGACGAGGCGGGCCAGTACCCGGACAGCGAAAAGACTGGCTCTCAGGAGGCCCGCCATGGCGTGGATCGTGCTCATCATCTCCGGAATGTGCGAAGCCGTCTGGGCGACCGCGCTCGGCAAGTCCGAAGGCTTCACCCGGCTCTGGCCCAGCGTGGTGTTCGTCGTAGGGCTCGCCGCGTCGATGTTCGGTCTGGGTTGGGCGATGCGCGACATCCCGACGGCGACCGCCTACGCCGTCTGGGTGGGAATCGGGGCGGCGCTCACCGTCGTCTGGGCCATGGTCACCGGCGATTCCGATGTGTCCTGGATCCGGATCCTGCTCATCCTCGGATTGGTCGCCTGCATTGTCGGGTTGAAACTCGTCGATCAGGGCCATTCCTGACATTCCGCATTCGAATGATTGCCAGGCGCATTTCCTGCACGTAGGTTTATGGCCATGGCACGCAAAATCGTTCATCAGCTCGTCGACGACATCGACGGTTCCATTCTCGAGGTCGGAGAAGGCGAGACCGTGCATTTCTCGCTCGACGGCTCCGCATATGAGATCGACCTGACCAGCGCGCACGCGGCGGAACTGCGCGAGGCGCTCGCACCGTACATCTCCGCCGGGAGGCGCACCCAGCGCGCGGGGAACGCGCGTCCGGCCGCGGCGTCCAAGCGCCCGAACCGCAACCCGGAGACCGCCGCGATCCGCGCCTGGGCCGGCGAGAACGGCTACAAGCTCTCCGAGCGCGGCCGCATCCCCGCCGACGTGATCGAGGCCTACCGCGCCGCGCACTGAATCCGACCCACACAGGAAGGGACCGCTCCTCAGAGTGGTCCCTTTCCGTTGTCCGGTCTTTGCGTCGTTGTCGACGGGCCTGGTTCGGGATCCGATCCTTGATCGGATCCCTTCGAGGTCGTTTTGCGCGCCCCCACGTCCCCAGGCGCTTCTCCACACGTCGCATTCGCGACGCGCGGAGCCTCTGCTCGTGCCCTCGACAGGATTCGAACCTGCGACCTGCCCTTTAGGAGAGGGCTGCTCTATCCAGCTGAGCTACGAAGGCGCAGTGCCAGTCTATCGATCGGCCGTGAGGCCTTACGCCGCCATCGCCAGATAGGGCTCCCAGCTCGGGTCGCTGCGCTCGGATCCGCGCACGGTCCACCCGGTGCCCCGCGGCGGGCCGGGCGTCAGACGCAGCTCCCACCCCATCTCCTGCGGCGTGCGATCGCTCTTCACGTTGTTGCAGCGCAGGCAGCAGGCGACGAGGTTCTCCCAGGAGTTCTTGCCTCCACGTGAGCGCGGCAGCACGTGGTCGATCGTGGATGCCGCCTTTCCGCAGTAGCCGCAGCGGTTTCCGTCACGCCGCAGCACCCCGCGTCGCGTCACGGGGGCGTGCCGCGCCCTGGGCATCCGCACATAGCGGCTGAGCACGATCACGGCGGGCCGGTCGAAGCGTCCGCTAGCCGCCCAGACGGGATCATCGTCGACGCATTCGACGACAGACGCCTTCTTGTTCATCACCAGCACGAGAGCGCGTCGGAACGACACGACCGCGAGCGGTTCATACCCTGCGTTGAGCACCAGTGTGCGCATCCTGCATCCCTTCGATCCGCCCGGGATGGCTTCCCGGGCTCTCGACCGTGCGCAGGCGGAGGGTCCGCTGGAAATGAGAACGGCGCTGTCTACGAGAGACAGCGCCGTGAGCGCACGGGAACTCCGTGCAGATCCAGCGGGCAATGCCGAAGGACGAGGCGACCGAGTGCATCCGTGGTTCGGATGGCCGGTATTCGTCCCATCGTGTTCCTCCGCCCTTGCGACGACGGGATCAGGCTAACCCATGCGAGCGCGACGACACGGAGAACTTCCGGTGAACACCGCCCGTGTCGGGTCAGAGGACGTTCGCCTCGAGCCACGCGAGGGGGTCGATCTCGGTGTTGTTGATGAGCACCTCGAAGTGCAGGCAGGATCCGGACACCCAGCCGGTGGCGCCCACGTCGCCGAGGTACTGCCCTGCCGTGACGCACTGGCCTGCGGAGACCGCTCGGTAGCTCATGTGGCCGTAGAGCGTGGAGAGCGCTCCGGAGGCGCTCAGGGCCGGGTGGGAGATCTCGATCGTCTCGCCGTAGCCGCCGTAGCCGCCCTGGGAGATGGTGACGCAGCCGTCGGCGATCGCGTAGATCGGGGTGCCGACCGGAGCGGCAAAGTCCTGTCCCATGTGGCTGCGGCCGCTGCGGGCGGCGCCGAAGCCGTCGCTGAGGGTGTAGCTGCCGGCCACCATCGGATAGATGACCTGTCCGGGCTGCGCGATGGACGGCATGCTGCTGCGGACCGAGGCGGTCATCGCCGAGGCCGAGGCGAGTGCCGCTGCCTTCGCGGCCTCGAGGGCCTTCGCCTCCTCGGCCGCCTTCTTCTGGGCGATCTCGTCGGGCGTGGTCGCGGTGAACTGCTCACGGGTGCTGGGCGCCTGCGTGGCCTCCGAGGCGACGACGATCGACTGCGCGTTGTGAGCGGCGAGCTGCTGCGCCGTCGCCGGCGACGCACCGGCCGAGGCGGGCGTGCCCGTGACCAGCGCAGGCAGAGCGATCGCCGTGACCAGCGCACCCACGGCGGCGAGGATGGCCACCGTGCGGATGGGTCGCACCACGGATCGGGCGACGGATGCCGACGTCGTGCTCCGGGTCGAGCGCGTCAGGTCGGACTTCGAGGTGTGTTCCAGTTCTCCAGCCACAGGGCTTTCCTCCAGGCCTCGGCGCCGTGCGCCGGCTCGTCCGCTTTCGCGCACGACGTCCTGCATCGTGCTCAGGGTAACCGTGACGGTGACGAACCGGGAGGCTTCCGCCGCGGCGATCGTCGGCGGGCTTCTCGCCGACGACCTCCCCGACGTTACCCGATCGTGATGATCCTGTCACCCCTGGATTCACAGAAAAGCTTCCGGGTGTTCATCCGGAAGCCCTTCCGCCGCGTGCCGGAGATCGTCCGGTGCGCCGCGATCAGCCGGCGTTCGCCGCGAGCCAGGGCTCGGGGTCCAGGACCGACCCGCCGATGCGCACCTCGAAATGGAGGTGGGACCCGTAGGAGTTGCCGGTGTTGCCGACCAGGCCGATCAGCTGTCCGGCCTGCACCTGATCGCCGGCCTCCACCATGCGGCTGCCGTAGACCATGTGCGCGTACCGGGTCTCCACCATGGTGCCGTTGAGGTCGCTCATGATCATGATCGAGACGCCGTAGCCGCCGATGCTCTCGGCCGATGCGGTCACCGTTCCCGCCGCGGCGGCGTAGATCGGCGTCCCCTCGGGCGCGATCATGTCCCAGCCCTCGTGGCCGCGGCCGGATCCGGGTCCTTCGCCGGGGGTGAAGCTCGTCAGGGGGTAGCGCACGGCGCCCGACCCGGGCGCGACCAGCGCCAGGCCCGCGATCGACGGGCGGGAGGAGACCGTCGTCGCGGCGGCGGCGGCACGTGCAGCGGCGGCTGCCTCGGCCTTCTGCTTCTCGATCTCGTCGGGGGTGGTGGCGGTGAACTGCTCGCGCGCGCTCGGCGCCTGCGTCGCCTCGGAGGCGACCACGATCGACTGCGCGTTGTCCGCGGCCAGCTGCTCGGTGGTCACGGGACCGGCGTCGGCGGGCCCGGCGGCCGACGCGAAGGCCGGAAGCGCGATGGCGGCCACCAGCGCACCGACCGCGCCCAGGGTGGCGACGGCGCGCACCGGGCGCACGAACGCCGCCGAGCGGGAACGCTCCGAGGTGCGGCTCGCCGTGGTGGTGCGCGGCGTGCTCGTGGGCTCGATCGTGGTCTCAGGCAAGGTCTGTCCTCCGGCCTCTGCGCGCTCGCGCCGGTCCGTCGTCGTCTGGTCGGTCCGTCAGGTGCGGACACACGTCTGCCCACGGCGGCGACGGGCCGATGAGGCGAGCGCGGCGGGCTCCGTCGACGGGTCGGGGACGACGGGCGCTATCGACGCTACCGGGAAGTCGCGGACCCGTCACATCGGCCCGGAGATCCGCTGAACGCTGATTTTCCGCGGATCCGACGACCGCCGTACAGGGGACGTCCAGGCTCAGGCGACGAGGAAGATATGCGACGCGAGCTCGACGGGCAGCTCGAGTCCCTCGTCCTGCCCGTCCACCTCGATGAGGACGTATCCCTCGTTGAAGCGGAACCGGCCGCGCGCTCCCGGCACGACGCCAGCCTCGCGCAGCTGCTCCAGCAGCTCCGGATCCACCTGCGCCGGCTCGGCCAGGCGGCGCACCGTGCCCTCGGTCGGCGTGCCGGCGGTGTTCATGTGCTCGACGAGACCGATCACGCCCTCATCGAAGGTGCGGGCCGGAGTTCCGCCGAGCTGGTCGAGCCCGGGGATCGGGTTGCCGTAGGGCGACTCCGTGGGGAAGCCCAGCAGCTCGACCAGGCGGCGCTCCACCTGCTCGCTCATGACGTGCTCCCAGCGGCAGGCCTCCTCGTGAACGTAGGCCCAGTCCAGTCCGATCACGTCCGACAGCAGCCGCTCGGCGAGGCGGTGCTTGCGCATCACGTCGACAGCCTTGCGGCGCCCGGCCTCGGTCAGTTCGAGCCGGCGGTCTTCGGAGACCACGACAAGACCGTCGCGCTCCATGCGACCGACCGTCTGCGACACCGTGGGACCGGAGTGCCCGAGGCGCTCGGAGATGCGGGCGCGCAGCGGGACGATGTTCTCCTCCTCGAGCTCGAGGATGGTGCGGAGGTACAT
The DNA here is from genome assembly GCF_902506375.1 of Microbacterium sp. 8M. Taxonomy (GTDB): domain Bacteria; phylum Actinomycetota; class Actinomycetes; order Actinomycetales; family Microbacteriaceae; genus Microbacterium. The sequence goes on along the minus strand of NZ_LR733284.1, from coordinate 1,244,057 downwards.
CTCCGTGGTGTCGATCAGATCGGCCATGGATCCCCCTGGGTGGTCGTGCTGCGGATGCAGGAGCTGCTGTTAGGCAAGCCTACCTTCTGCGGATGAGCGCCGGCGCTGCCGGGCGACGACGGGACGCCGCGGCCCCCGCAGGCGCGTCGTGCGGCGTCACACGGGCAGGGCCGCCCCCGCGCGGACACCTAGAATCTGTGCATGGCGATCGAGATTCCCCGCGAACTTCTGCCCGTCGACGGCCGCTTCGGATGCGGTCCGTCCAAGATCCGCCCGGAGCAGGTGAGCGCTCTCGCGGCCGTCGGGTCGAGCCTGCTGGGCACGTCGCACCGCCAGGCTCCCGTGAAGAACCTCGTCCGCAGCGTCCGCGAGGGCCTGTCGTCGCTGTTCCGCCTTCCTGAGGGCTACGAGATCATCCTCGGCAACGGCGGATCCACGGCGTTCTGGGACGCCGCCGCGTTCGGGCTCATCGAGAACCGCGCCCAGAACCTCGTCTCGGGCGAGTTCGGCGGCAAGTTCGCCAAGGCCGCGGGCGCACCGTGGCTGCAGGCGCCCGATGTGCGCAGCGCCGAGCCGGGCTCGCGCGCCGAGGCCGAGGTCGTCGAGGGCGTCGACGTGTACGCCTGGCCGCACAACGAGACCTCGACGGGCGTCGCCTCGCCGATCGTGCGCGTTCCCGCCGCGGACGCGCTGACCGTGATCGATGCGACGAGCGCGGCCGGCGGCATCGACTTCGACGTCACCGAGACGGACGTGTACTACTTCGCGCCGCAGAAGAACCTGGGCTCGGATGGCGGCCTGTGGTTCGCGGCGGTCTCGCCGGCCGCGATCGAGCGGATCGAGCGCATCGCGGCCTCCGGACGGTACATCCCGGAGTTCCTGAGCCTCAAGAACGCGCTCGACAACTCGCGCCTCGAGCAGACGCTGAACACCCCCGCCCTGACCACCCTGCACCTGCTCGACTCGCAGCTGCAGTGGATCAACGGCAACGGGGGCCTCGCCTGGGCAGCCGCACGCACGAGCGAGTCCTCGCAGGAGCTGTACCGCTGGGCCGAGGAGAGCGCGGTGGCGACGCCGTTCGTGACGAACCCGGCCGACCGCTCCCCCGTGGTCGCCACGATCGACTTCGACGAGTCCGTCGATGCCGCCGCCGTGGCCAAGACGCTGCGCGCCAACGGCATCGTCGACACCGAGCCCTACCGCAAGCTCGGGCGCAACCAGCTGCGCATCGCGACGTTCGTCTCGATCGAGCCCGACGACGTGCGCCAGCTGATCCGCTCGATCGACTACGTGCTGGAGCACCGCGAGGCGTGACGCCGTAGACCGGACATGAGAAAGGGCGCCTCCCGGAGGGGCGCCCTTTCTCATGTCCGCACAGCCGGAGGATCACTCCTCCTCTGCGTCGTCCTCGTCGTCGTCGTCCGCGGCGTCGTCGTCCTCGTCGCCGGATGGCTCGTCGTCCGAGTCGCCTTCCACGGAGGCGGACTCATCGAGCTCGTCGATGTCCACGCCGTCCAGGTCGCCGGCGTGCAGCCGCGGCCGGGCGCTCTCCTCGTCGTCGTCGAGCTCGTCCTCTTCGAGGTCGTCCTCATCGAGGTCGTCGACGTCGGCGTCATCCGCATCCACGTCCACTTCGAGTTCGTCGGCGTCCTCCGGCTCCCCGTCGGCCGGGTCGTGCTGCGCGGACGCGGCGAGCTCCGCCTGGTGCGCGCGGTACTCCGCCAGGCGCTCCGCCCAGGGGACCCACTCCGGCGCGAGCAGCGCGCCCTCACCCGGCAGCAACTCGGCCTCCAGGACGGTCGGCTCCTCGTCGCCGACCTGGGCGACCGACACCGTCCAGTACCAGCCCGGATAGCCGCCGAGCCGGTTCTCGAAGCGCAGCGAGATCACGCCGTCCGCTTCCGGCAGGTAGCCCGCGGGAGGTCCCACCGTCGCCGGAGGGGTGATCTCGTGCAGCGCGGCGAGCGCCAGGTCGCGCGCACCGAGCAGCCGTTCGCTCGGAAGCGCCACGTCGAGCGGCTCGTCCGCGACGACTGCGACCTCCACGGCGGGCGCGACCGCGTCCGCCTGCGGCTCCGGCGCCGACTCGACCGCGTCGGAGTCGGTCTCAGGCATCGAAGTCCTCGGCCACGTTGCGCAGCACGGCGGCGATCTTGCGGCCGTGGCTGGACGACGGGTAGCGGCCGCGACGCAGGTCGCCGCCGATGCCGTCGAGGAGCTTGACGAGGTCCTCGACGATCACCGCCATGTCGTCCGCCGGCTTGCGCTTCGCCTTCGCCAGGCTCACCGGCGCCTCCAGCACGCGCACGGAGAGCGCCTGGAGTCCGCGCTTGCCGTCGGCCACGCCGAATTCGACGCGGGTGCCGGCCTTGACCGTGGACCCGGCGGGGAGGGACGTGGCGTGCAGGAAGACGTCCTGGCCGTCATCGGTGGTGATGAAGCCGAAACCCTTCTCGTCGTCGTAGAACCTGACCTTGCCGGTGGGCATTCCAGAAACCTCGCTGCATCGTTCGGGGAAGAAGGATCCGGCGGGATCCTCTCGGTGCGCGGGGGAACCCGCACACACCAGCCTACCCGTCGCCGAGCGGGTAGGCTGGTGGGGATGAGCACTCGGCCGCCAGCCCCCGAACCGGAGATCCGCGGGATCGATCGGTTCCTCACGTTCGGCTCGCTGACGCTCGCGGCCCTGTCGGTGCTGTGCTTCTTCACGATCATCCTCGGCACCGCCTTCGGCATGAAGCAGGCCGACTTCACGCACGGAGCCTGGCCGATCGTGGGCGTGTTCCCGTTCTGGGGCCTGCCGATCGCGTTCCTCATGATCGTCGTGCTGCTCATCATGAGCTTCGTACGGAGAGGCCGCGCAGCCCGGCGTTCCTGACGCCCTGCGAGCTGTTCTCCCATGAGCACCCACGCGCGCCTTCTCGCCGAGGCGCTGTCTGCGCGCACCGACGACCAGCTCGCCGCACTGTTCCGTCAGCGTGACGTGCGACCCGACGCGCCATGGAACGACTTCTTCGACGTCGCGGAGGCGCTGCTGGACCCGGCCTCGATCGCGAAGGTCCTCCCCCGGCTCACCCGCGCGCAGGCGACAGGACTCCTCGATGCAGCGGCGGGTGCGGACGCGGGTGCCGCCGCGGACGCTCTGCGCGCCCTCGCCCTGCTGCCGGCTGCAGAAGGGCCGCTGCCGCCGTCCGTCGCCGCCGCGGTCGCGGGGCGCACGGTGCCGCCGCCGCTGGCGGGGGCACCAGGGGAGGCGGACGAGCCCGCCGTCGCCCGGGCCGCCGAACGCGCGTTCACCACGGTCGCCACCCTCGCCGACACGCTGCTGCTGGCCGAGGAGGGCCCGCTCGCGCTGCTCGCCGGAGGCACGGTCGGCCTGTCGGAGAAACGCCGCCTCGTCGAGCGCGGACTGCCCGACGACGCGGCGCTCCTCGACGACCTGCTCGCCCTGGGCACGGGCGCGGGCCTGCTGCGGCCGATCGACCGCAGCCTGCACCTGTCCGAGGACGGCGCCGCCTGGCTTCGGCTGACCGGCCTCGATCGCTGGGTCCGGCTGGTCGAGGGCTTCCGGTCCGCGCTGCCTGAGGCGCTGCGCACGCCGGAAGGCGGCTGGATCCCGCTGCCCTCCTGGCGGGACGAGCACCCGTGGGACCCGGTATGGGTCGACCGCGCCGAGGCGCTGATCCGGCAGGCCCGGCTGCTCGGCCTCATCGCGGACGACGCGGGATCCGCCGCCGGAGACGACCACTCGGTGTCCGCGGCCGAAGCCCCGCACCCGGAGACCGCCGGCGGCGCTGCTCTCGCGGAGACGCCCTGGGCGCGCGCCCCGCGGCTCGGCGCCGACCCCGACCCGGATGCGCTGCGCACCTATGTGCCGGCCGAGGTGGACCGCATCTTCCTGCAGAACGACCTCACCGCGATCGCGCCCGGCCCGCTCCTGCCCGCCCTGGACCTGCGCCTGCGCGGGATGGCGGCACGCGAGTCGGCGAGCCAGGCCTCCTCGTACCGGTTCACGGCGGACTCCCTGAGCCGGGCGCTCTCGGCCGGCGAGACCGAGGAGGGCGTACTGGCCTTCCTCGAGGGCATCTCCCTCACGGGCGTGCCGCAGCCGCTGCGCTACCTGCTTGCACAGAGCGCGAGCCGGCACGGCCAGGTGCAGGTCGGGACGGACCCGGAGACGGGCCGCACGCGTGTGCGCAGCGCGGACGAGCACCTGCTGCGAGCGATCGACGTGGACCAGGCGCTGCGCCCGCTCGGACTCGTCCCGGAGGCGACGGCCGACGGCACCGCGGTGCTGACCACCCGCGTGAACCGCGACACCGTGTTCTGGGCCCTCACCGACGAGCACTACCCGGCGGCGCTGGTCGACGCCGACGGCGCGGTCGAGCGTCCCGTGCGCACCACCGCGGCGAGCGCGCCCACCGCCCCCGATGACAGGGCGCGCTACGCGACCCTCATCGCCCGGTTGCGCGAGGCCAAGGAGGAGAACGCCGACGCCGCCTGGCTGGAGCGCGAGCTCGAACACGCGGCCAAGCAGCGCGCGGTGCTGGCCGTGGAGGTGGCGATGCCCGACGGCACCACGCGCGAACTGGTGCTCGAGGTGACCGGCTTCGGCGGCGGACGCCTGCGCGGGCGCGATCGGGCGAGCGACGTCGAACGCACGCTGCCGATCCGCTCGATCCTCACCACCCGCGCGCTCGAGAACCCCGGATCCTGAGGCGCCTGCAGGACGGACCCGCCCGTCCGCCCGCCCCGGCACCGGCGACCGGTAGACTGGTTCGCTATGTCTGATGGCCCGCTGATCGTCCAGAGCGACCGCACCGTCCTGCTCGAGGTCGCGCATGCCGACGCCGAGAGCGCCCGGCACGAGCTCGCGATCTTCGCCGAGCTGGAGCGCGCGCCCGAGCACATCCACACCTACCGGATCACCCGGCTCGGCCTGTGGAACGCCCGGGCGGCAGGGCATACCGCCGACGACATGCTGGAGACCCTCGACCGCTGGTCGCGCTTCCCCGTCCCGCCGTCGGTGTCCGTCGACATCCGCGAGACCGTGAACCGCTACGGCCGGCTCGTGATCGAACGCGACGAGGAGGGCGCCCTCATCCTCCGCTCGACGGATCCGGCCGTGCTCACTCAGGTGGCGGGCAACAAGCGGATCCAGCCGCTTCTCATCGGGCACCCTGCCCCCGACACCTATGTCGTGGACGCCTGGGCGCGCGGCCAGATCAAGCAGGAGCTGCTGAAGATCGGCTGGCCCGCGGAGGACCTCGCCGGCTACACCCCGGGCACTCCGCACGAGATCACGCTGGCCGAGGACGGCTGGACGATGCGGCCGTACCAGCAGCAGGCGGTCGACGCGTTCGCGAAGGACGGATCCGGCGTCGTGGTGCTCCCCTGCGGCGCCGGCAAGACGATCGTCGGCGCCGGCGCGATGGCCGCCACGAAGACGACGACGCTCATCCTCGTCACGAACGCCGTCTCCGCCCGGCAGTGGCGCGACGAGCTCATCAAGCGCACCAGCCTCACCCCCGAGGAGATCGGCGAGTACTCGGGGCAGATGAAGGAGGTCAAGCCCGTCACGATCGCGACCTACCAGATCCTCACCGCGAAGCGGAAGGGGCAGTACGCCCACCTGAGCCTGCTCGACGAGATGGACTGGGGCCTCGTGGTCTACGACGAGGTGCACCTGCTGCCCGCCCCCGTGTTCAAGCTCACCGCAGACCTGCAGGCACGGCGCCGGATCGGCCTCACCGCGACGCTCGTGCGCGAGGACGGCCGCGAGGGCGACGTGTTCAGCCTCATCGGCCCCAAGCGCTTCGACGCGCCCTGGAAGCAGATCGAGGCGCAGGGCTTCATCTCCCCCGCCGCCTGCTACGAGGTGCGCGTCGACCTGCCGCCGGACGAGCGGCTCGAGTACGCCGCGGCCACCGACGACGAGCGCTACCGCCTGGCGGCGACGGCGCCGGCGAAGATCACCGCGGTGCGCGAGCTCATCGCGAAGCACGCCGGTGAGCGGATCCTCGTGATCGGACAGTATCTCGACCAGCTCGAGGAGCTGTCGGCGGCGCTCGACGCACCGTCGATCACCGGTGCCACACCGGTGGACGAGCGCGAAGAGCTGTACCGGCAGTTCCGCGAGGGCGAGATCGAGCTGCTCGTGGTGTCGAAGGTCGCGAACTTCTCGATCGACCTGCCCGAGGCGTCGGTCGCGATCCAGGTCTCCGGATCCTTCGGCTCCCGTCAGGAGGAGGCGCAGCGCCTGGGCCGGCTGCTGCGTCCGAAGCAGTCGGGCCACACCGCGAGCTTCTACACGCTCATCGCGCGCGACACCGTCGACCAGGATTACGCACAGAACCGGCAGCGCTTCCTCGCCGAGCAGGGCTACAGCTACACGATCATGGACGCGCACGAGCTCGAGGCGGCCTGAGCCCCGTTCGGTCCGCGCCGGATCGGACGAGCTCGCGCCGCGGCTGGGAACGCATCACCGCTGCGGAGCCGTCGTCAGCGGCCGCCAGTCCACGACGGGGATGAGCTGCCGGATCGCCGTGTCCGCGGACAGCCGGCCCACGGCGCCGATCAGCGCATCGCGCAGGGCCCGCGCGGCCGGGTTGCGCAGCAGCGCCATCGCACCCATGCGGTGCGAGCGCCGCACGACGTCGGCGGTCCGCGTCCGCCGTGCAGCGGTGTAGTCGGTCAGTGCGTCCGAGCGGTCCACGGCGTGGGCGAGCACGACGGCGTCCTCGATCGCCTGGCAGGCGCGAGCCCGCCCAGGCCCGCTCCGATCACGATCGCCCGGCGCGTTTGCATGATGCTCTCCTCGTCCGTCCGCTCGGCGTGCCCTACCTGGCCGTGGCGATGATGCACACCGCGAGGCAGGGGAAGAAGACCAGCGCCGAGAACAGCATGTGGAACCTCGTGCGGCCGCCGAGCCGTCCGGCGAGTGACACGCGTGCCGCGGGGATGTAGTCCCGCAGTCCCGGATTCGCCTCACCCCGCAGGGCGCGAGCACGCCGCACCATGGTCGCGTCGCCGAAGCCGATGAACAGCACGAGCACCACGAACCCCGCCCAGCCCCACGCCACGGCACCCGTGACGATGAAGACGACCCAGAGCACCGCGAACGCGATCATCGCCGTCACGTGCGTCAGGATGAGACCGGCGTTACTGCCCTTCGCGTGCCGCACCCACGAGACGAGCAGCGACGCTCCGACCGCCGCCTGGATCGTCCACGCGGCGAGCACGATGTAGTCCATGCGCACACGCTACTACTTTCGTAGTGCAATGTCACTATGGACGTAGTGATACGCTCTCCGCATGGCCACAACCCGCGAACGCGCCCTCGAGGCGGCCGTCCGGCTCGTGGGCGAACAGGGCGTGCGCGCCCTCACGCATGCCCGGGTCGACGCCGCCGCAGGACTGCCGAAGGGATCCACGTCGAACTGGTTCCGCACCCGGGATGCGCTCATCGCCGGCGTCCTGGTGTGGATCGCCGAGCGTGAGCGGGCCGACCTCACCGCGGCGATGAACCCCGTCGAGAACGGCGAGGAACTCATCGACGTGCTCACGCGCCTGCTCGAGGACGTGACCGGCCGGCACGCAGCTCGCACCCGCGCGCGGTATGCGCTGTTCCTCGAAACCGCTGCCGCGCCGGACGCCCAGCCGTCGATGCGCGACCAGCGGTCCCAGTTCGAGAGCTGGACCCGCGACCGGCTCGCGCTCCTCGGCGCGCCCGAGCCCGACGTCGCCGCCCGCGCGCTGCTCGCCATGAGCGCCGGCATCATCGTGAACCGTCTCACCGTGGCGCCCGACGCACCGATCCGGCCCGCGATCGAACTGGTCGTGCGCGCCGCGCTCACCGTGCCCCGAGCCGAGCCGGCCGACGCATCCTGAGCCGGCCGACGCGTCCTGGGCCGAGCCGGCCGACGAGGGTCAGCCCTCCCGCTGCTCCCCCGGCTTCAGCCCGCAGCGCCAGCACGGAGCGGCGGGGTCGTCGAGCAGCGCGCCGCACTCCGGGCACACCTTCGACAGCCAGCAGGCGGCGTCGCCGCCCTCCTCGTCCTCCATGGACCGGATGCTATCGCGGGGTCAGGCGAGAGGATCCGCTCCGACGGATCCGGATCCTCGCTCACGGCCTCTCGACGGCTCAGCTCTGCGGGATGACCGTCAGCACGCGGACGGTGTACTCCGCGAAGGCGGTCATGAACTGGCGCAGGAAGTCCTCCGTACCGGGATTCGTGACCCGCCCCTCGTCGTCGACGAGGCCCGGCGTGTACTGGATGTACGCCTCCGGGGCGGACATCTGCCGCGCGTTCAGGAAGCTCAGCGTGCTGCGCAGCGACTGCTGGCCCACGGCGGTGCCGATCGCGCCCGACGAGGCGCCGATCACGCCGACCGGCTTGTGCGCCCACACGTTCTGCCCCCACGGCCTGCTGCCCCAGTCGATCGCGTTCTTCAGCGCGCCGGGCAGCGAGCGGTTGTACTCGGGCGTGACGAACAGGAGCGCGTCCGCGCTCGCGACCGCATCCTTGAAATCGAGCGCGACCTGGGGATAGTCGGCATCGAAGTCGCGGTTGTAGAGCGGGAGGTCGGCGTAGGAGATCTCGAAGAACTCGAAGCCCTCGGGCGCCAGACCGGTCAGCGCGTTCGCGAGACGACGGTTGATGGACTCCTTCGAGAGGCTGCCGATGATGACGCCCACCTGGTACGGACCCTCGTGCTCGATGATGTCGATCTTCATGCGTTCACTCTGCACCCAGGGGCTCCGCTTCGCCAGGGAATAGCCCGCAATCAGCCCGAACACCGATCCGGTCACCATAATGGGGGCATGACTGAAGCGCGCATCCTGGTCGTCGACGACGAACCCAACATCCGCGATGTCCTCTCCACGGGCCTGAGCTTCGCCGGCTTCTCGGTGAAGACCGTGGCCAACGGCGCGGCCACCATCTCCGCCGTCCTCGAGGAAGAGCCGGACCTCATCATCCTCGACGTGATGCTGCCCGACATGAACGGCTTCAGCGTGACGAAGCGCCTGCGCGGGGCAGGTTTCACGGCGCCGATCCTGTTCCTCACCGCGAAGGACGACACGGAGGACAAGATCGAGGGTCTCAACGCCGGGGGCGACGACTACGTCACCAAGCCGTTCGCGCTGGACGAGATCGTCGCCCGCGCCCAGGCGATCCTGCGGCGCACCATGCAGGCGGACGAGGAGTCGGTGATCCGCGCCGGCGAGCTGTCGATGGATCAGGACACGCATGACGTGTTCGTCGGATCCACCCCGATCGAGCTCAGCCCCACCGAGTTCAAGCTGCTGCGCTACCTCATGCTCAACCCCAATCGCGTGCTGTCGAAGGCCCAGATCCTCGACCACGTGTGGGAGTACGACTTCAACGGCGACGCCGGCATCGTGGAGAGCTACATCTCCTACCTGCGCCGCAAGATCGACCCGCACACCGAGGAGCCCGTCATCCAGACCAAGCGCGGCTTCGGCTACATGCTCAAGGTGGGGAAGACCGCGTAGCGGATGGGTGAGCCCGACGCGATCACGCGGTGGTGGCGCCGGATCAGCCTTCGCGCGAAGGTGACCGGCGTCACCGTCGGCGTGCTCGCGCTGGGACTGGTGGTCACCGGCATCGGGACGATGCCGATCCTGCGCAACCTCCTCATCGACAACGTCGAGTCCCAGCTGCCCGCGCTGGTCACGAGCGACCTCGCGACGATCACCCCGAACAAGGACACCGGCGGATTCAGTGCCGCGCTGAAGGACGAGCGCCTCGGCCTGTCCGAGTACTTCGTCGCGGTGTACGACACGCAGGGCGCGCTGATCCTCTCCGGCGGCGGCGCGCCCAAGGCCACGAAGCCCGTCTTCCCCACGTCCTATCCGCTGGCCAGCGCGACCATCGACGCGGAGCGCACGGACCCTCTCGTGCTGCATGGGGCGGACGGATCCGAGTTCCGCGCCGCGGTCGCCGTCCGCGAGGACCCGAAGTCCAACATCACGTTCATCCAGGTCGTCGCCCTGTCGCTGGACGAACCGGACCGCATCATCGCCACGTTCTTCGGCGTGTTCACGACCGTCGCGCTGGTCACGATCATCATCGCGGCGCTCGCGACCCGCGGGCTGGTCACGCTCACCTTCCGCCGGCTCGGACGAGTGGAGTCCACCGCGATGGCGATCGCCGCCGGCGACTTCAGCCAGCGCCTCACCGACCTCGAGCCGACCACCGAGGTCGGCCGACTGAACGGCGCGATCAACACCATGCTCGACCGTCTGGACGCGTCGATCGCCCAGCGGGACCGTTCGGTCCAGCAGATGCGCCGCTTCGTCGGTGATGCGAGTCACGAGCTGCGCACCCCGCTCGTCAGCGTGCGCGGCTACGCCGAGCTGTACCGGATGGGCGCGATCAAGGGCGACGAGGACACCGCCCGGGCGATGGACCGGATCGAGAAGGAGGCGCTGCGGATGGGCGTGCTCGTCGAGGATCTGCTCGCCCTCGCCCGTCTCGACGAGCAGCGCCCGCTCACGATCGAGCCGCTCGACCTGCGTCCGCTCGCGCAGGACGCCGCGCTCGACCTGCGCGCCGCCGCCCCCGAGCGCACCGTCACGGTCGTCGACATGACCGCCGAGGCGCCGGCTCCGGAGAAGCTCGAGACCTCGGTCGCCACCGTCACACGACCCGCCCCGGCGGCCCGGGCCGGGAGCGCCCGCGGCCGCATCCCGGCCATCCTGCGCCGCCGGCCGCGCGAGGGCAGCCCGGTGCCGGAGATCGACTTCTCCGAGGCCGTCGTCGCCCCCGTATCCACCCCGCCGATCGTGCTCGGGGAGGAGAACAAGGTGCGCCAGGTCATCGCCAACCTGCTCGGCAACGCGCGACGCTTCTCGCCGGGGGACTCCCCCATCGAGGTCGTCGTGGGGGCCGACCGGCGGCGAGGCGTGGGCTGGTTCTCGATCGTGGACCACGGAGAGGGCGTGCCGGAGCAGATCCGCGACCAGATCTTCCAGCGCTTCTGGCGCGCCGACACGTCGCGTACGCGCGACACCGGCGGAGCGGGCCTGGGCCTCGCCATCGTCGCCTCGATCGTGCAGGCACTGAACGGCTCGGTGCAGGTCACGGAGACCCCGGGCGGCGGCGCGACGTTCACCGTCTCCCTGCCGCTCGCCCCGTCGCGGGCGACCCCCGAGCACCTGCTGCAGGACACGCAGCCCATCGAGCCGCTCGACCTGCCGCACTGACGTCGGCGGCCCCGCCTGCGGGTTCCTCGAGGACCGTTCCGCACAGCTGACGGACACCGCGGGTTCCGCACGGGATGCACGACAGGCCCGCCGCCGGCCGGCGCGGATGCCTAGCGTCGGACGCATCCACCGACGAAAGGGTCCCCATGTCCGTCTTCACCGTCGACACCGATGCCGTCGCCACCACGAGGCTCTCCGTGAGCGCCACCGCTGAACGGCTGCAGAGCGACACCGCCGCGATGATGGCGCAGCTCACCCAGCTGCAGTCGTCCTGGACCGGCATCGCCTCGGCCGCCTGCCAGGACGCCGCGGAGCAGTGGCGCGGCGCGCAAGCGCACGTCGAGCAGGCCCTCGCGGCGATCGGCCAGGCACTCGGCTCCGCGGAGCGGTTCTACGCCCAGGCCGAGAGCGACTCCACGGCGCTCTTCCACTGAGCCCGAGTCCGCTGAGGCCGAGTCCGCTGAGCCGCGCGGCCTCCGCCGAGCGCTCCCGCCCAGCGCTCCCGCCCCGGCTCCGGCAGAGACGGAGAAGACCCCCGGGACGGATCCCGGGGGTCTTCTCGAAGGGGGTTCTGGACTCAGAAGTCCATGCCGCCGGACGGGTCGGCCGGCATCGCCGCCGCCTTCTCCGGCTTGTCGGCCACGACCGCCTCGGTGGTGAGGAACAGGCCGGCGATCGACGCGGCGTTCTGCAGCGCCGAGCGGGTGACCTTGGCCGGGTCGATGATGCCCTGGGCGAACATGTCGCCGTACTCGCCCGTGGCGGCGTTCAGGCCCTGGCCCGCGGGGAGCTCGGAGACCTTGTGCGCCACGACGCCGGCCTCGAGGCCTGCGTTGACGGCGATCTGCTTCAGCGGCGCTTCGATCGCGACGCGGACGATGTTCGCACCGGTCGCCTCGTCGCCCTCGAGCGTCAGGCCCGCGAGCGCCTTGGCGCCCGACTGGATCAGCGCGACGCCACCACCGGGGACGATGCCCTCCTCGACGGCCGCCTTCGCGTTGCGCACGGCGTCCTCGATGCGGTGCTTGCGCTCCTTGAGCTCGACCTCGGTGGCCGCACCCGCCTTGATGACGGCGACGCCGCCGGCGAGCTTGGCGAGGCGCTCCTGCAGCTTCTCGCGGTCGTAGTCGCTGTCGGTGTTCTCGATCTCGCGACGGATCTGGGTGACACGGCCCTCGATCTGGGCCGCGTCGCCGGCGCCCTCGACGATCGTGGTCTCGTCCTTGGTGACGATGACCTTGCGGGCACGGCCGAGCTCGGCGAGCGTGGTGTTCTCGAGCTTGAGGCCGACCTCCTCGGTGATCACGGTGCCACCGGTGAGGATCGCGATGTCCTGCAGCTGAGCCTTGCGGCGGTCGCCGAAGCCCGGAGCCTTGACGGCGACGGACTTGAAGATGCCCTTGAGCTTGTTCAGCACGAGCGTCGCGAGAGCCTCGCCCTCGACGTCCTCGGCGATGATGACGAGCTCCTTGCCGTCCTGGATCACCTTGTCGACGACGGGCAGAAGATCCTTGATGTTCGAGATCTTCTGGTTGGCGATGAGGATGTACGGGTCCTCGAAGACGGCCTCCTGGCGCTCCGGGTCCGTGACGAAGTAGGGGTTCAGGTAGCCCTTGTCGAAGCGCATGCCCTCGGTGAGCTCGAGCTCGGTGCCGAAGGTCTGCGACTCCTCGACGGTGACGACGCCCTCCTTGCCGACCTTGTCGATCGCCTCGGCGATGAGCTCGCCGATGGCCGGGTCAGCGGCGGAGATCGACGCGGTCGCAGCGATCTCCTCCTTCGACTCGATCTCCTTCGCGTTGGCGAGGAGCTCGGCGGTGATGGCGGCGACGGCCTTCTCGATGCCCTTCTTCAGGCTGATCGGGTCGGCACCGGCGGCCACGTTGCGCAGGCCCTCGCGGACGAGCGCCTGGGCGAGGACGGTGGCGGTCGTGGTGCCGTCTCCGGCGACGTCGTCGGTCTTCTTCGCGACCTCCTTGACGAGCTCCGCGCCGATCTTCTCGTACGGGTCGTCGAGCTCGATCTCCTTGGCGATGGAGACACCGTCGTTCGTGATCGTGGGCGCGCCCCACTTCTTCTCGAGCACGACATTGCGGCCGCGCGGGCCGAGGGTCACCTTGACCGCGTCGGCCAGGATGTTCAGGCCGCGCTCGAGGCCGCGACGGGCCTCCTCATCGAAAGCGATGATCTTTGCCATGAGTTCTGTCGTCCCTCCTGGACGTAGACGTTGGGTTTAGCACTCAGATCAGTCGAGTGCTAAACCCAGTCTGGCACTCGACCCGGGAGAGTGCAAGCCGCGACGGCGCGGCCGTCATCAGCCCGTCGCGCCGTCCCCGGAGGTGTCGGCCGGGGTCGGTTCGGTGGACGGGGCGTTCTTCGCGAGATCCATGCCGAGCACCACGGTGAGCTGCTTCTGGCCCGCCACGACGTCGTCCCCATACCGGTCGCTCAGCGCGATCTTCGTCGCACCGATGAGGTTGGCCAGAGCCTGGGCCGCGGACTTGTCCGCCTCGGTCTGGTAGTAGACGGTGCTGGTCGGGAAGTCCTCCGCCGCGGCATCGCCCGTCGCCACGGCGCCGCCCGGGAAGCCTGCGTTGACGATGGTGTCGCGCGTGACCGCGGCCAGGCCGTCCACACCTGTCGCGTTGAGCACGAACACCGCATAGGCGGTGTCCAGCGCGGGCGGCGCGGAGGTCGCGGTGTGCGTCGGCACCGGGACGGGCGCGCCCTGATCGAAGCCGATCTTGCCCATGGCCAGCATGGCGGCGAAGATGCCCCCCGCGATCAGAACGGCGGTCGCGACGGCCGCCCACAGCACCACGAACCAGCCGCGCATCCCGGGGTTCTCGGCACGATGGGCGCCGACGCGCCCCTGCGCGTGAGGGATCACGTCGAAACGGTCGCGGGCGGGTTCTGGCATCCCATGATGTTATCCGGCGCGCTCCGTCGGATTTCCTGAACGGCCGACCGACTCGCCGCCGGTGGCGTCTCAGCCGGCGGAGAGGGCGGTGCGGTCCGCCCGGCGGGCGGCGGCGCCGTCGCGTATGCGGCGCAGACGGCGCACCAGCATCGGATCCGCCGCGAGCGCCTGCTCCGAGTCGATGACCCGGTCGAGCAGCTGGTAGTACCGCGCGGGCGTCAGCTGCAGCTCACCGCGGATCGCCTCCTCCTTGGCGCTCGAGTGCCCGGGACGGCGCGCCTCGAACTCCAGGATCACGCGCTCACGGTCGCTGAGGAGGTCGGTCACCCGTTCAGGCTACGTCCGGCAGAGGCTGAGACGAGGCAGCCACGCCCCGGTCCACGACCCTCGCCGCCGCCGGAAGCGGGAGAATGGATCCGACCCCGGGAGGATCCATGTCGCACCGCGTGACCAAGACCGACGCCGAATGGCGCGCCGAGCTCGACCCGCAGCAGTACGCCGTGCTGCGCGAGGCCGCGACCGAGCGGCCGTGGACGGGTGAGCTGCTCGACGAGCACCGCGCCGGGCTCTACACCTGCGGCGCCTGCGGCGCGGAGCTGTTCCGCAGCGGCACCAAGTTCGACTCCGGCTGCGGCTGGCCGAGCTTCTACGAGTCGGTGCGCCCCGAGGCCGTGGAGCTCATCGAGGACACCAGCCTGGGCATGGTGCGCACCGAGGTCCGCTGCGCCACCTGCGGCTCGCACCTGGGCCACGTGTTCCCCGACGGCTTCGGCACCCCCACCGGCGACCGCTACTGCATGAACTCGATCGCGCTGTCCTTCCAGCCCGACGAGGGCGCCGCCGAGGCATGAGCGCCCTCGACGCCGTCCGACGCCGACAGTCCTGGTCCAAGGTCACCCCGGATGCTCCGACGCGCGAGGAGCTGCTGCCCCTCGTCGCCGCCGCGGGTCGGGTGGCGGACCACTCGTCGCTGCAGCCGTGGCGGCTGATCGAACTGCGCGGCGACGACCGGATCCGCCTCGGCGAGGCGATCTCGGCCGTGCGCGGGGATCGGGAGCCGTCGACCAAGCCGCTGCGCGCCTCGCTGCTGATCGCCGTCGTCGCGAGCTTCAAGCCGAGCCACAAGGTGCCGCGGTGGGAGCAGGAAGCGGTCGCCTCGGGCGTCGCCCACATGCTCAGCCTGCTGCTCGACGAAGCCGGGTGGGGCGTCATCTGGCGCACCGGCGACTACACGCGAAGTCCCGAGGTCGCCGCGCTGCACGGCCTCGGCGAGGACGAGGCGCTGCTGGGCTGGCTGTACGTCGGCGGCAAGCCCGACCGCTCCCCCGGCTCCCGCCGCACGGTGGATCCGGAGCCGCTGCTGACCCGCTTGCCGCGGTGACGCCACGCCTCTCGCCGGCCCGATCCGCGCGCTTCGGATCCGCGCCGCGAGAACAGGCGAACGCGCCGGAACAGGCGGATCCGGCGCCCTGACGCCTGATTCCGCGTGTTCGCCTGCTCTCTCGCGCTCGCGCACGACGAGTGCGGCTATCGGGCCCTGCCGCGGATCCGCCAGGGCAGCGCCACGAGCACCGACAGCCCCGCGGCGAGCACCATCCCCACGACCTGCCAGAGCGCGGGCCCTGCCGCGGGCGGCCAGACCACGTCGATCAGCACGGACACGACGAGCTGCCCGAGCACCGCTCCGAGGCCCATCAGCAGCACGCCGGTGCGCGCTACGATCACGACGCCGAGCAGGATGTACGCGGCGCCGAGCAGGCCGCCCAGATACAGCCACAGGTCGCCGGGGAACGCCGTGGGCAGCGGCGCGGGCGCCCCCTTGACCAGCAGGCTCACCGCCACCGACGCCGACAGCACGAGGACCCCGCCGAGGAAGCTGATGTACGTGGCGCCGAGCGGCGACGCGATGCGCTGGCCGAGCCGCCCGTTCACCGCGGACTGGAAGGCGATGCCCGCCCCGGTCAGGAACGGCAGCACGAGCATCCACAGCGGGGCGCGGGAGAGCACATCGCCGCCCAGCGAGAACCCGACCGCGACGAGTGCGCACAGCCCGCCGACCAGGCGCCCCGGGGTGATGGCGACGACGCCGGCCGGGCCGAAGCCGACCCGGTCCAGCAGCAGGCCGTGCAGCGTCTGGCCCGCCACGACGCCGACCGTGAACAGCGCCACGCCGAGGATGCCCGCGACCAGCCCCTGCGTCGACACCGTCAGCGCGCCGCACGCCCCGCCGAGCAGCATCCACCATGGCACCCGCCCGGTGCGCACCCCATGCCACACGCGACCGAGCGCGGCACGGCCGGTCCGGCGGAGCAGCACGGGCACGCTCAGCAGCGCCAGCCCGACCGCGAAGGACACCCAGCCGGCGAGGACGCCGTTGTCGAGCCGCACCCCGAGCTGACCGTTCACGCGCGCCTGCATCGCGGTCATCGCGCCGATCGCGATCGCTCCGCCGAGCGCCAGCACGGTGCGCCCGCGAGCAGGTCTCGGAGGATGCGCGGTCACCGTCCGAGCCTACCCGCGGCGATCGCAGCGGCGGATCCGCTCCCCGGCGGCGCCGATGTCCGACGCCGGAGGTACGCTCCCCTCATGTGCGCGAGCTATGGCCTGGATCCCCGTTTCAGCGATCAGCAGCTGATCGAGGAGGCCGACGACGAACTCCTGGAGGGCATCCGCGCCTGGGCCCGGCGCAACGCCGACGAGACCGTGCGCCCGACCGGCCGGCTGCTGCGCAACCTCAATCCGATCCTCATGCCTGCAGCCTCCGGGCCCGCGCTCGAGGAGGCGTGGTGGGGCTTCCTCGTCGATGGCAGGCCTTCCCGGTTCCCGTCGATCAACACCCGGTCCGAGCGTCTGCAGGAGCGCCCGGGGAGCCTGCGCGGCCGGGCGATCGTGCCGGCCACGCGGTGGTTCGAGATGCAGAAGCCCTCGAGGGTCTGGCATGAGTTCGGCCTCGACGGCGCCCTGTTCGGCATGGCCGCCGTGACGCAGCGAGGCCGCGCCGAGGACGGATCCTGGTTCACCTGCTACTCGATCGTGATGCAGCCTGCGCCGGAGCGGCTGGCCGGGATCCACGACCGGATGCCGGTGCTGATCCCCGCCTCGTTCGCGAACGACTGGCTGGAGGGCGAGCCCAGCCGCCAGCTCATGGACGATGCGCTGCTCGCCTCGGCGGATGCGACGGAGCGCGTGCAGTCCGCGACGTTGACGGCCGCACCCTGAGCGGGTCGTCGAGGCGATAGGCGATATCGGAGCCTCCTGCCGGACTCGAACCGGCCACCTGCGGTTTACAAGGCCGCTGCTCTACCAGATGAGCTAAGGAGGCGTGCTGCGGCCGTCGTTGCACGGCCGACCGCACCACAGCGTAGCAAGCCCGACGTGGCGGGGGCGCCGCCGTCGGTCAGCGCTCTCAGGGCGTGGCGGTGGGGCTGGGCGTCGGGGTGACGGTCGGGCCCGGCGTCCCGTAGTAGGAGTCACTCGCCACGGACAGCACGAACTGGCTGAACTCCGCCGCGTCGGTCAGGGATCCGGCGTACACCTGCCCGTTCACGACGATCGTCGGTGCGCCGCTCAGAGCGCTCTTCTTCGACCCCGGCAGCGGACCATCGACGGCGCGCTGCGTCGCGTCCTTGACCCAGGAGCCGTACGTGCCGTCCTCGACGCACCCGCGCATGCCGTCGCCGTCCTTGACGCCGCTGTCGACGGCGAGCTGGATGAGGTCCTTGTCGCTCTTGCCGTCGGTGTCCTGCTTGGGCTGATCGATCAACAGGGCGTGGTTGAACGCGTAGAAGGCGGCGGGCTGCCGCGCGGCCACGCAGGCGGCCGCGGACGCCGCGCGCAGCGAGTACTTGGTGCCGTTCGAGTTGGCGGTGAGCAGCGCGACGGGGTGGTACGTGACGGTGGCGGCATCCTGATCGACCCACGTGGCCAGCTGCTTGGCGTTGGCGCGCTCGAAGTCGCCGGCGCCCGGGGACAGGTAGTCGACGTAGACGTGGATGTCCACGGGACCCGAGGCGGACGTCGGATCCGGCGTCGGGGTGGGTGTGGGAGTGGGCGTCCCGGTCGCGGCACCGGCCGACGGGCTCGGCGTCGGCGTCGACGCGGCGCGCACGGACGCGAGCTCCTCCTTGGTCACCACGACGCCGTCGTCGTTCAGATTCGACGGGCTGAGCGTCGGCTTCGACGCGGCCGACACGACCGCCCACGCCACGGCGCCGCCGGCAGCCACGACCACGGCGACCGCGACGGCCGCGATGATCACACGCCGGATCAACCGGGCGCGGGACTGCTGGGCGTTCAGCTGCTGTGCCTTCTCCCGCACGGCCGCACGCGAGTGCGAGGTCGTGGGGACGTTCGGCGTTTCGTCGCTCGACATCGTTCCTCTTGATTCCTGGGGATGGGGCATCCCGGCGTCCGGCCGCCAACGGGCGCGGCACGGCACGGCTCCGATGCTAGCCAGGCAGGCTGAGAAATGCCCAGACGGGCACTGGCCGCTCCCTGCGAGATCGGGCGGCGGGTCGGGGGGGGTGATGACGCATCGCGACACCGGGGATGGACCTGCCAGGAGGCTCATGTCATACTGAACCCGGCCCGACGGCGGGCCACGGCGGGTTCACCCTCGTCGCTTTTTCACTACGGATCGTCCGGCACGTACCTGCCGGTGAAGGAGAAGACAATGGCAACTGTGACCTTCGACGAGGCCACCCGGCTCTACCCCGGCGGCACCCGCCCCGCGGTCGACAAGCTGAACATCGAGATCGCCGACGGCGAGTTCCTTGTTCTCGTCGGCCCCTCCGGCTGCGGAAAGTCCACCTCCCTGCGCATGCTCGCCGGCCTCGAAGAGGTCAACGCGGGCCGCATCCTCATCGGCGACCGCGACGTGACCGACGTCCCGCCGAAGGACCGCGACATCGCGATGGTGTTCCAGAACTACGCGCTGTACCCGCACATGACGGTCGCCGAGAACATGGGCTTCGCGCTCAAGATCGCCGGCGTCGGCAAGGAGGAGCGCGCCGCGCGCGTGCTCGAGGCCGCGAAGCTCCTCGACCTCGAGCAGTACCTCACCCGCAAGCCGAAGGCCCTGTCCGGCGGTCAGCGTCAGCGCGTCGCCATGGGTCGCGCGATCGTGCGCCAGCCGCAGGTGTTCCTCATGGACGAGCCGCTGTCGAACCTCGACGCGAAGCTGCGCGTGCAGACCCGTACGCAGATCGCGTCGCTGCAGCGCCGTCTCGGCGTCACCACGGTGTACGTGACCCACGACCAGACCGAGGCGCTCACCATGGGCGACCGCATCGCGGTGCTCAAGGACGGCCTCCTGCAGCAGGTCGGCTCGCCGCGCGACCTGTACGAGAACCCGCAGAACGTCTTCGTCGCCGGCTTCATCGGCTCCCCCGCCATGAACCTGTTCGCCTCCGACCTCGCCGACGGCGGCGTGCGGTTCGGCACCGAGGTCGTCCCGCTCGACCGCGAGACCCTCGGCCGGGCGTCGGGCAACCAGATCACGGTGGGTGTGCGCCCCGAGGACATCACGGTCGGCCCCGCCGACGGCAAGGGCATCTCGGTGGTCGTGGACCTGGTCGAGGAGCTCGGCGCGGACGGCTACCTCTACGGCCACACCGACATCGCCGGCAAGCGCGCCGACCTCGTCGCCCGCGTCGACGGCCGCAACCACCCGAACGCCGGTGAGACGGTCACGCTGGCCGCGAACCCCGGCCACCTGCACGCCTTCGACCTCGAGTCGGGCGAGCGCCTGAACACGAAGCCGATCGCGGCTTCCTGATCAACTGATCGCGCGACGCGGCGCGGGGGGCTCCCCTCGCGCCGCGTCGTCGTTTCCGGGCGCGTTCCGCCCGGGGCACGAGACCGAGGAGCAGGCATGAAGGATGCGCTGAGCATCACCGCGAGCGCGGTGGACCCTGGACTGCTCTCGCTGCCGTGGTCCCTGCCGCTGTCGAAGTGGCCCTCTGAGGTGATCGTCTCGCTGCCGAAGGGTCTCTCCCGGCACCTGGTGCGCTTCGCGGATCTGAGCGGATCCGTCGTCGCCGTGAAGGAGACCACGGAGGAGATGGCCCGCCGCGAGTACGAGATGCTCGGGAACCTGGCGCGCCTGGACGTGCCGTGCGTCTCGCGCGTGGCCGTGATCGCCGGCCGCACGGACGCCAAGGGCGCGGCGCTGCCCGCGGTGCTGGTGACCTCGCACCTGAAGTTCTCCATGCCGTACCGCGCCCTGTTCACGCGGGTGCTCCGTCCGGACACCGCCACCCGCCTCGTCGACGCGCTCGCGCTGCTGCTCGTGCGCCTGCACAACGTCGGCTTCTACTGGGGCGACGTCTCGCTGTCGAACGCGCTGTTCCGCCGCGACGCGGGCGCCTTCGCCGCCTATCTCGTCGACGCCGAGACCGGAGAGCTGCACGAGGAGGGCCTGACCGACGGGCAGCGCGCCTACGACCTGGATCTGGCGCGCACGAACATCGCCGGGGAGATCCTCGACCTCGCCGCCGGCGGACGGCTGGAGCGGGGCGTGGACGCCGTGGCGATCGCCGACGGGATCGTGTCGTCGTACCGCTCGCTGTGGGCTGCGCTCACCGAGCACGAGTCGTTCGCCGCGGGCGAGGCGTGGCGGATCACCGAGCGCGTGGAGCGTCTCAACGCACTCGGCTTCGACATCGGGGAGATGTCCATCCAGACCACGGCCGACGGCACCCGGGTGGAGATCGAGCCCAAGGTCGTCGACGCCGGGCACCACCAGCGCCGGCTCATCCGGCTCACCGGGCTCGACGTCGAGGAGAACCAGGCCCGGCGGCTGCTGAACGATCTCGACGAGTTCCGGGCCCGCTCCACCAAGCACTGGGCGGACGAGGAGATGTACGCGCACGAGTGGCTCACCCGGGTGTTCGAGCCCGTCGTGCGCGCCATCCCCTACGACCTGCGGGCGAAGCTCGAGCCGGCCGAGGTGTTCCACCAGGTGCTGGAGCACCGCTGGTACATGTCGCAGGCCCGCGGTCGCTCGGTGCCGCTGGCGGAGGTGCTCACCTCGTACATCAACGACGTGCTGCGGCACCGCCGCGACGAGGCCACGATCATGGGCCCGCCGACCGAGACGATGTCGCTGCCGGTGATCACCGGATCCGTCCCGGTCGACGACGAGGAAGCCGACGTCGACTGGCGCGATCTGGTCTGACGGTTCCGCCCGCCGAGCTGACGGTCCGCCCGCCGAGCCACCCCCTTCAACGCGAGCCACCCCCTTGCGCGCCGCCCCGAAAGGGGTGGTTCGCGCGCAAGGGGGTGGCTCGGCGTTCGTGGGCCGTGGGGTGCGGACCGTGGGCCGCGGACCGTGCGGTGCGGGCCGTGGGCGCGGGGCGCGGGCGTCAGTAGCCGACCGCGAACCGCTCTCCGCGGTGCCGGGGGTTCTCGATCTCGTCGACGAACGCGACCGCGTAGTCGGCGCCGGAGATGTAGGACTTGCCGTCCGCGTCCTCGACGAAGACCTCGCCGCCGTCGCGGTAGGAGCCGGTGCGCTCACCGGGGACCCAGGCGCCGAACTCCTTCGGCGGGTGCACGTAGAACCAGTCGAGACCCTCGGAGTTCTGGAGGATCTCGAGGGAGTCGATGCCGAACTTCGCCTCGTGGCGGTACTCCTCGGGCACGCCGAGGTCCCACAGCCGCGGTCCGCCGGGGGCGCTGAGGCTGCCCATGGCACCGCCCACGACGCCCAGGCGGGTGGACGTGCCGGTCAGGGCCTGCACGAGCGCGCGCACCGCGTCGAGGCCCTTGTCGGTCATGTCGCCACGCGGAGAGATGGCGGACACCACGACGTCCGCGCCCGCGAGCGTGTCCGCCAGGGAGGCGGGATCCAGCACATCGCCCTGGACGTACTCGACGCCCTCGATGCGCTCCGACGGCTCCTTGCGGGACACCGAGACGACCTCGTGTCCGCGCGATGCAGCCTCCGCGGCGATGTGGCCGCCGGCGTAGCCGGTGCCTCCGATGACGATGATCCGGGCCATGCGCTTTCCTTCCATTTCTGCACAGGATACGGAAGGTGCAAGCATCCGCGATACCGGCCTATTCCGTCGTTCCCCGGGATTGCACGGATGTGCGCTCCTGGTCAATGCCATGCGCGCGGCGTCATGCGCACGTCGCCCGACGATCGGCGCCGGGCCGCCGGTGTCAGCCCTTCGCGGCGCGGACCGTCGAGACCTGATACAGCGCGACCGAGGCCGCGATCCCGGCGTTGAGCGACTCCGTGGCCGCGGAGATCGGGATCGACACGATCTGGTCGCAGGTCTCGGTCACGAGCCGGGACAGGCCCTTGCCCTCGGATCCGACCACGATCACCACCGGACGGTCCGCGAGCTCGAGCGCGGGCAGCGAGACGTCGCCGCCGCCGTCCAGGCCCAGCACGAACACGCCCTGCTTCTTGAACTCCTTGAGCATCGTGGTGAGGTTCGCGGCGAGCGCCACCGGGATGCGCGCGGCAGCCCCTGCGCTGGTCTTCCACGCCGCGGAGTTCACGCTCGCCGACCGGCGCTGCGGCAGGATCACGCCGTGCCCGCCGAACGCCGCGGTGGAGCGGATGATCGCACCCAGGTTGCGGGGATCCGTGATGCCGTCGAGTGCCACGAACAGCGGCGTCTCTCCGCGGTCGATCACCTGCTCCAGCAGGTCCTGAGGGTGCGCGTACTCATAGGGCGGCACCTTGAGCGCGACGCCCTGGTGCACGCCGTCGAAGCCGGCCATGCGGTCGAGCTCCTGGCGGGTGACCTCGAGCACGGGGATCTCCCGGTGGCGCGCGATCGCCAGCATCTCCTTGACGCGGTCGTCCATCTCCACGCGCTGGGCGATGTACATCGTGGTGGCCGGGATCTTCGTGCGCAGCGCCTCGAGCACCGAGTTGCGGCCCGTGACCGTCTCGGTGTCGCTCGACGCGGACGAGCCGGACACGCGGCGGTTGGGGTTCGACCCGCCGCTCTGCGGCTTCTGGCCGATGCGGCCCTTGCCGCCCGCTGCCGCGTAGCGCTCCTGGGCCGCCTTGCGCTTGCCGGCGACGTGCCAGGAGCGGTCCTCGGCCTTCGGGGTGTTCCCGCGGCCCTCCAGCGCCTTGCGGCCGTGGCCCCCGGTGCCCTTGATGGCACCCTTCTTCTTGCTGTTGCCCGCTCCGGGGCGGCTCGGCTTAGCCATCGATGCTCCAATGAGTTCCGTCTGGAGTGTCCTCCAGGGTGATGCCCGCGGCGGCGATCGCATCGCGGATGCGGTCGGCGGCGGGCCAGTCCTTGTCGGCGCGCGCCTGAGCGCGCTGGGTGATCATCGCCTGGACGAGGGCGTCCAGGGCGGTGGTGGTCTTCGTGTCGGGTGCGGCGGCGCGCCACTCGTCGGCGAACGGGTCCAGGCCGAGGACCACGGCCATGGCGCGCACCGCGCCCAGTGCCCTGCGCGCCTCGTCCGCGTCGCCGCGATCGAGCGCCGCGTTGCCGGCGCGCACCGTCTCGTGCAGCACCGCGAGCGCCTGCGGCACGCCCAGGTCGTCGTCCATCGCGGCGGCGAAGGCGTCAGGGAGATCGTCGGTGGACCAGCCGGCCTCGTCGCCCGTCGTCCGCAGCGCCCGCTGCAGGAACGTCCGGATCCGCCCCAGCGCGGCCTCCGCCTCGCTCCACGACGACTCGGAGAGGTCGAGGCTGGAGCGGTAGTGCGCCGCGGCGAGGGCGTAGCGCACCACGAGCGGATCGTGCGCGGCCAGCACGTCGGCCGCGAGCGTGAAGTTGCCGAGCGACTTCGACATCTTCTGCCCCTCCACGGTGACGAGCCCGTTGTGCACCCAGTAGCGGGCGAACGCGTCGCCGGCCGCGGTGGACTGCGCCAGCTCGTTCTCGTGGTGCGGGAAGCGCAGGTCCAGCCCGCCGCCGTGGATGTCGAACTCGGCGCCGAGGTAGCGCCGCGCCATGGCCGAGCACTCGATGTGCCAGCCCGGTCGCCCCGCACCCCAGGGCGAGCCCCAGGTCGCGTCGGCCGGCTCGCCCGGCTTGGCGCCCTTCCACAGCGCGAAATCCTGCGGGTTGCGCTTGCCGCGCGGATCCGCGTCCTCCGCCGCCTCCATCGCGTCGACCGACTGACGCGTCAGTTCTCCGTAGGCGGGCCAGGAGCGCACATCGAAATACACGTCGCCGGATCCGTCCGCCGCCGGATACGCGTGGCCGCGCTCGATGAGCCGGGCGATGAGCTCCTGCATCTGCGGGATGGATGCGGTCGCACGCGGCTCGTACGTCGGCGGCAGGATCCCCACCGCGGCGTACGCGGCGGCGAACTCCTGCTCCATCCGGTACGCGAGCGCCCACCAGGGCTCGCCGTCGGAGGCGTTGGTGAGCACCTTGTCGTCGATGTCGGTCACGTTGCGCACGAACGTGACCCGGCCGTACCGCAGCTGCAGCCAGCGTCGCAGCAGGTCGAAGCTCAGCGCCGCCCGCACGTGCCCGATGTGCGGCCCGGACTGCACCGTCGGTCCGCACACGTAGATCGTCACGTTCGAGGGGTCGAGCGGAACGAACTCGCGCAGTTCCTGCGCGCGCGTGTCATGGAGGCGGATCGTCACCGCTCAAGCCTACCGGGGCGCCCCTGTCAGTTCCGGGGAGCGATCAGGGCCGGAGCAGGATCTTGCCCTCGCGGCCGGCCTGCAGGGTGCCCTCGGATGCCGCGGCGACCCGCTCGAAGGGAAGCACGGCCTCCACCGGCAGCGTGAGCACGCCCTCGCGCAGGCGCTGCAGCAGCTCGCCGAACAGCGCACCGCGCTGCTCCGCGGGCATGGCCCCGGCGACCTTCGATCCCCAGAACCCGCGCACGGTGAGCTGTTTGAAGATCACATCGCCCGAGGAGATCCGCATGATCGGCGACGCCATCGCGCCGAAGACCACGAGCACACCGCCCTCGCCGAGCATCGCGGCGATCTGGCCGCTGGCGTCGCCGCCCACCGCGTCGATCCCGGCGCGGATCGCAGCGCCGCCCGTGAGCGCGCGCACCTGGTCCTGCCAGTCCTCTGCATCGGTCGCGACGACGTTCTGCACGCCCTGCGCCGCGAGCTCGGCGACGCCGCCGGCACGGCGGACGAGGCTCACGACGTGCACGCCCCGGGCGGCCGCCAGTTGGGCCACCATGCGCCCGACCGCGCCGTTCGCGGCGTTCTGGATCATCCAGTCGCCTGCGCTGAGCCCCAGGGAGTCCAGCACGCTGATGGCGCTGAACGGCATGGATCCGAGCTGCGCCGCCTGCTCGTCCGGCACGTCGTCGGGAACCGGGATGACCCCCGCCGCCGAGGCCAGCACGTACTCCGCCCACGCCCCGAAGGCCCCCGCGACGGTGACGCGGCGCCCGAGGAGCGCCTCGTCGACGCCCTCGCCGACGGCATCCACGACGCCCACGGCCTCGGTGCCCGAGCGGGCCGGCAGCTCGGGCTTGTAGCCGTAGAGGCCGCGGACCGTGAGCAGGTCGTGATTGTGCACGGTCGCGAGCAGCACCCGGAGCCGCACCTGCCCCGCCCCGGGCTCGGGCAGGAGGACCTCCTGCACGGACAGGACCTCGGCGGGATCCCCGAAGGAG
Source organism: Microbacterium sp. 8M (assembly GCF_902506375.1). Classification (GTDB taxonomy): domain Bacteria; phylum Actinomycetota; class Actinomycetes; order Actinomycetales; family Microbacteriaceae; genus Microbacterium. The sequence goes on along the minus strand of NZ_LR733284.1, from coordinate 1,218,324 downwards.
GAGTGGACGAGTGCGCGCATGAAGGATCCTCTCTCGCACGGCTGCGGGTGCGGCGGATCGCCGCGTGATCCAGCGTAGGCACGCGCGTGCGGCCAGGGAACGGGATCCGCCCCTGCGGGATTCAGCCGTGGGCGATCGGGTGCACGAGAGCGACCGCGGTGACGGCGATCCCCTCGCCGCGGCCCGGGAAGCCGAGCCCGTCGGTGGTCGTGGCCGAGACCGCGACCGGCGCTCCGCCCAGGGCCGCCGAGAGCACCCGCTGGGCCTCGTCGCGACGCGCGCTGAACCGAGGGCGGTTGCCCTGGAACTGCACGGAGACGTTGCCGATCGCGTACCCCGCCTCGGCGAGGATCTCGGCCGTGCGCGCGAGGAACACGTCGCCGTGCGCGCCCGCGTACTCGGGGTGCGCCGTGCCGAAGTGCTGCCCGATGTCGCCGAGGCCTGCGGCGCCCAGCAGGGCGTCGACGATCGCGTGCGCCACCGCGTCGCCGTCGGAATGCCCTTCGAGCGCGGGCTCGCCCGGCCAGTCCAGGCCCGCCAGACGGAGGGTGCCGCCGCCGGCGAAGGCGTGCACGTCGGTGCCGATGCCGATGCGCGGGACGACAGCCCCTGCGACCGGTCGCCGAGCCTGCCCGAGCGCCGGGACCGAGGCGTTGTCGATGATCATGCGGGCGCGCTCCAGGTCGTGGGGGGTGGTGATCTTGAAGGCCTCGTCGGATCCGAGGACGTGGTGCACCGCTCCTCCGGCGGCCGCGAACAGCGCGGCGTCGTCGGTGTACTCGACGCCGCGCTCGGCGGCCTGCGCGTACGCGGCCTCGAGTTCCGCACGCGGAAAGCCCTGCGGCGTCTGCGCGGCGGCCAGCTCCGCCCGTTCCACCGGCGCGACGACCACCCCGTCGTGCACGCGCTTGAGGGTGTCGACCACCGGGAGCGCCGGGATGACGCCGACCCCCGGGGCGACGGCATCCGCGACCGCGGCGAACTGCGCCGGCGGGGTCAGGGCGCGAGCGGCATCGTGCACGAGCACGGTGTCGACGTCGTCGGCCAGCGCGGCAACGCCCGCGGCGACCGACTGCTGGCGGGTGTCGCCGCCCGCGACCACGCGGACGGGACGTCCGTCCGCCATCGCCGCCGCCTCGGCCTCTCGCCCGGCGGGCACCACGAGGATCACCTGCGCCGGTGCCGCAGCGAACACGCCGTCGAGCGCGTGCTGCAGGATGGTGCGCCCGGCCAGCGGAACGAAGGCCTTCGGCGCCCCGGCCGCCAGCCGGGTGCCGGAGCCTGCGGCCACGACGATCACGGCGGTGCGGGCGAGCGGCGGGACGTGGTCGGTCACGCTCTCACGTTAGCGCCCGACGGCCGCGCCATCGGTCCGGAGAAGACCTTGCGTGAATCAGTACTTGATCTGATACAGTACTTGACATGAACGACGACGCCTTCTCCGCGGACCTCCTGCGCGGGCACACCGACACGATCGTGCTCTCCACGCTCCGCTCCGGCGACCGCTACGGCTTCGAGATCTACAAGACCATCCGGGACGCGACCGGAGGGGACCACGAGATCAAGGAGGCCACCCTGTACGCGACCTACCGGCGCCTGGAGAAGGACGGCCTGGTCGAGTCGTACTGGGGCGACGAGACGCAGGGCGGCCGCCGCAAGTACTACCGGATCACCGACGCCGGGCGCGCCGTGTACCGCAGCAACGTCGCGGCATGGGTCGCCACCCGCCGCGTGATCGACACACTTCTGGACGTGAAGGACTGAACCCATGAACACCGACATCCACCGCCTGCTGGACGAGGCCTTCGCCGGGATCGAGATGACGCCGGCCGCCCAGGACCTCAAGGAGGAGATCCGCGCCAACCTCACGGCCCAGGTCGACGACCTCGTCGCCGCGGGCGCCTCCCCCGCCGAGGCCGCACGGCGCGCGATCGCCGACCTCGGCGATGTGCGCGCCCTGCTGGACGACGAGCCCGCGAGCGCATCCGCCCAGGGCTGGGAGGCGCTCACCGCCCGCAACCGGGTGCGACCGAAGCCCGGGTTCGTGGTGCGCACCGTGGTGCTGAGCCTGCTGGCCGCCGGCGCCCTGGTCGGGATCCTGCTCGTCCTGCTGCTCGTCCACCCGGCGGCACCTGCCGCGGTCGCCGCCCTCGGCGCCGTGGTCGCGATCGCGCTGGGGATCGTGACCGCGGACGCCCTGCTGCAGGAGACCACGACCAACCATCCGCTGCCGGCGGGACGCGCGATCGGATTCGGCGTGGCCACGGCCGGCACGCTGCTGGCGCTCGGGCTCGGCGGCGCGTTCGCCCTCGCCCCGGACCAGCTGTGGCTCGTCATCCTCGCCGCGGTGCTGCTGGTCGCCGCGATCGCCCTGTTCTCCTACCTCGGCGCGACGCAGACCAACCGGCACAAGGCCTGGGTGCGCGGCGCCGCAGGGCAGATGCCGCCGAACCGGTTCGAGACCGAGCCGGAGACCGCCGCCCGGTTCGGGATCTACACCGCGGTGCTGTGGTTCGTCACGCTCGCCGTGATCATCGTGCTCGTCTTCACCGCCGGCTGGTGGTGGGCGCCCGTGGCGTTCGTCGCCGGGCTCGCCGCCATGATGCTGCTCCTGGCCCGCATGCTCTACGCACCGCGCAGCGGCGACCGCCGCTGACCGGTCGGCGGATCCGATCCGGCGATCACCGCCCGGGCCGGATCCGCCCTCCCCCACACGCAGAAGAACCCTCAGAACGGAAGGGATGCTCGTCATGCCCGCAGAACGCACCGCCATCGTCGCCGACGGCCTCGTCAAGGAGTACCGCGGCCGCGGCCGTCGACCCGCCGTCCGGGCCCTCGACGGCCTGAGCTTCACGGTCCCGACCGGACGCGTCTTCGGCCTGCTCGGCCCCAACGGCGCCGGCAAGTCCACCACCACGAAGATCCTCACGACCCTGTCCCGGCCCACCTCCGGACGCGCCGCGGTCGCGGGTCACGACGTCAGCACGGCCCCCGGCGACGTCCGCGCCGCGATCGGCTACGTGTCCCAGGGCACGGGGACGGATCCGAACCTCACCGCGACCGAGAACCTGGAGATCGCCGCTCGCATGCGCGGGCTCAGCGGAGCCGACGCCCGTGCGCGCTCCGCCCGGCTGCTCGCGGAGTTCGGCCTCGCCGACGCCACCCGTCGGCCCGTGCGCACATACTCCGGCGGCATGCGCCGGCGGCTCGACGTGGCCGCGGCGCTCGTGCACCGCCCGCAGGTGCTGTTCCTGGACGAGCCGACCACGGGGCTGGATCCCGAGGCGCGCGCGGCGATGTGGGCGGAGATCCGCCGGCTCGCGGGCGAGGAGGCGCTCACCGTGGTGCTCACCACGCACTACATGGAGGAGGCCGACCGGCTCGCCGACGAGCTGCTCCTCGTGAACCGCGGACGCGCGGTCGCCCAGGGCACGCCGGAACAGCTCAAGGCCGCGCTGCACGGCGACGCCGTGCGCGTGACCCTCGTCGAGCCCGACCCCGTCGCCGTGCGCCGGGCGATCGCGCACATCCCCGGCCTGCGCGACGTGCTCGTGGAGACATCCGGCGTGGACGGGCTTCTCGTAGCGCGCACCGACGACGCCGCCTCCGCGGTCGGCGCGGTCATCGCGGCGCTCGACGGCGCCGGGATCCGCTACGGCCAGGTCGCGGCGTCCCACCCCACCCTCGACGACGTGTATCTGCACTTCGTCGGCCACACCTTCGGCGACGCCGCGGCGTCCGCCCTCACGGAAGGAGTCGCGGCATGAGCGCGATCACCCTCTCCCCCGCCCGCGTGGCGGCGCCCGCGAGTCCCGGCTGGTTCACGCAGACCGGCCAGGTGCTGCGGCGCTGGTCCCTCGTGTCGATCCGTCAGGCCTGGGGCCCTGTCATGAGCCTCATCCAGCCCGTGATCTGGATCCTGCTGTTCGGGCAGGTGTTCCGCACGCTGGGCGCATTGCCGCAGTTCGGCGGGCACGGGTACATCGACTACCTCGTCCCGGGGATCCTGATGATGACCGTGCTGTACTCCGGTGCCTGGGCGGGGACCGGCTACATCGAGGACATCGACTCGGGCGTCATGGACCAGTACCTCACCTCGCCGCTGCGGCGCTCCGCGATCATCGCCGGGCAGCTGCTGCAGCAACTCATCATCAACGTGGTGCAGTCCCTGGTCGTGCTCGGCATCGGCTGGCTCGGCGGCGCGCGCTACCCGGGCGGCCTGATCGGCATGCTCGTCGCGCTGGGCGTGGCGACGCTGCTCGCGACGACGTTCTGCTGCGCGTCGACGGCCGTCGCGCTCACGGCGCGCAGCCAGATCGCGCTCATCAGCCTGTCGCAGCTAATCGTGCTTCCGGCGACGTTCCTGTCGACCACGATGATGCCCGCCGCGGCGATGCCGGAGTGGGTGCAGAACGTGTCCCGGTGCAACCCGATGACGTGGGCGGTGGAGCTCGGCCGCGGCGGCCTCTCGGGGGCCTTCCCGGCGGACGGCTGGTGGCAGGCGGGCGGTCTCGCGCTGCTGGCCGCCCTCGCATTCACGTGGGCGCTCCGCGCGATCCGCAGCTACCAGCGCTCGATCTGAGGCTGCGCGCGGGCGCGAAGAAGGGGTGGAGGCCGCACGGCTTCCACCCCTTCTTCGACAGAACTCAGGAGGCGAGGACCTCGTCGAGCAGCGATCCGGCCTTCTCCTCGTCGATCTTCTCCGCGAGCGCGAGCTCGGAGGTGAGGATCTGACGGGCCTTGGCCAGCATGCGCTTCTCGCCCGCGGAGAGCCCGCGGTCCTGATCGCGGCGCCACAGGTCGCGGACGACCTCGCTCACCTTGATCACATCGCCCGAGGCGAGCTTCTCGAGGTTCGCCTTGTAGCGGCGCGACCAGTTGGTCGGCTCCTCGGTGAACGGGGCGCGCAGCACCTCGAAGACCCGGTCCAGGCCCTCCTGACCGATCACGTCGCGCACACCGACCAGGTCGACGTTCTCGGCAGGCACCTCGATGATGAGGTCTCCCTGCGTGACGTTCAGCTTCAGGTACTTCTTGGTCTCGCCCTTGATCACCCGTTCCTTGACCTCGATGATCGTCGCGGCGCCGTGGTGCGGATAGACCACGGTCTCACCAACCTCAAAAAGCATAAAGTCGTGTCCTTTCGGCAACCTCCAGGATACCACAGCGGGAATGCGCTAAGGTTCGCGCCCCCTGCCCGCTCCGCGGCCTCACGCGCACGCGGGGCGAGCCGTGATCGCACGACGCGTGCCCCTAGAATGGTGCTGGCTCATCACGTGAATTTTCTGGAGGACCCGTGAAATCGCGCCTTGCTGCGTCCATCGCCCTCAGCGCCCTCATCATCGGCGGCGCGACCGGGTGCGCGGGGATCACTCCGCAGGCGACCACGATCGACTACTCGGCCTCCGACGGCGCGAACGTGCCCAAGAAGGGCCCGATCGAGGTCCGCAACGCCTTCTTCGTCGTCGACGAGGCCGGCACCACGGGCAACCTCGTCGCGGGCCTGGTGAACACCACCGCCGACTCCGCGACCATCCACATCTCAGTGGGCGACGGCCCGGCCCAGAGCGTGCGCATCGCCGGCCAGAAGTCCGTCAGCCTCGGCGGCGACGACGCCGAGCCGCTGACCTTCGAGGGCCTGGACACCGAGGCCGGCAAGACCGTCGAGGTCTACTTCCAGTCCGGCGACGCCGAGGGCGTGAAGTACGCGATCCCGGTGCTCGACGGCACCCTCCCCTACTACGCCACGCTCGTGCCGACCCCGGCACCGAGCCCGCGGCCGACCTCCACCGTGGCTCCGGCGGTCGAGGTGACCCCGACCCCGAGCGAGACCCCGGTCGGCTGAGACCCGCACAATCATCGACGAAGCCCCCGGATCCGATCGGATCCGGGGGCTTCTCGCATGAGCGGCTCAGCCCTCGAAGCGATAGCCCAGGCCGCGCACGGTGACGAGCATCACCGGCTCGGACGGGTTCTCCTCGATGCGGGAGCGGATCCGCTTGATGTGCACGTCGAGCGTCTTCGTGTCGCCGAAGTAGTCGCTGCCCCACACCCGATCGATCAGCTGGCCGCGCGTGAGCACGCGTCCGGAATTGCGCATCAGCACCTCGAGCAGCTCGAACTCCTTGAGCGGCATGTTGATCACCTGACCGTCGACGGCCACCGTGTGCCGGTCGATGTCGAGCGTCACCCGGCCTCCCTCGAGGACGCGCTCGTCAACGTCGTCCTCCGCCTGCACCACCCGGCGCAGCACGGCGCGCATGCGCGCCAGCAGCTCGCGCGAGGAGTAGGGCTTGGTGATGTAGTCGTCCGCGCCGAGCTCGAGGCCCACCACGATGTCGACCTCGGAGTCCTTCGCGGTGAGCATGATGATCGGGACCGTGGAGGTGGTGCGGATCTGCCGGCACACCTCGGTACCCGGCATGCCGGGCAGCATCAGGTCGAGCAGGACGATGTCCGCCCCGCTCTCGCGGAACAGGGCGAGCGCGGTGGGGCCGTCCTCCGCGATCTCGACCTCGTAGCCCTCCCGGCGGAGCAGATAGGCGAGGGGGTCGGCGAGATCGGGCTCGTCTTCGACGAGGAGGATGCGGGTCATACGAGTTCTCCGGTATCGGTGCGGGGCTGGTCCGTGGTGATCACGGGCGACGAGGCCGTGCGGGGCGGCTTGTGCGCCTTCCGCTTCTTCTTGGGCTTGTCCTTCTTGGGCTTCTTGCGTCGCCCGGGGTCGCCCTCGACCTCGGGCGAGGGGATCTGCGGCAGACGCATGGTGAAGGTGGAACCGCGGCCGGGACGCGACCACAGCCGCACCTCCCCGCCGTGGCGCTGCGTCGCGTGCTTCACGATCGAGAGTCCGAGGCCGGTCCCGCCGGTGCGCCGCGAGCGCGCCTCGTCGGCACGGTAGAACCGCTCGAAGATGCGCTCGCGATCGGCCTCGTCGATGCCGATGCCCTGATCCGAGACCGAGATCTCCACGACGCCGTCGTCGACGCGCACGCCGACGCCCACGCGGGATCCTCGCGGCGAGTAGACGATCGCGTTGGCGATGAGGTTGCCGACCGCCTCGATGAGGATCTGCGCGTCGCCGCGCACCCACGCCCCGCGCTCGCCGCCGCGCGTGAGCTCGACGCCGGCGGACGCCGCCTGGACCGCGTGCGCCTCGACGCTCGTGGCGATGACCTCGTCGATCGCGACGGCCCCGAACTCGCCGAGGCCGTCCGAGGACTGCAGCCGGGACAGGCTCATGATGCGGCCGGTGAGCTGACCCAGGCGTGCCGCCTCGGCCTGGATCCGGGTCGCGAACGCGCGCACCTGAGCGGGATCGTCGGCGGCCGACTCGATCGCCTCCGCGAGCAGGCTCACGGCTCCGACCGGGGTCTTCAGCTCGTGGCTGGTGTTGGCCACGAAGTCGGTGCGCATCTGCTCGAGCCGCTCCTGCTCCGTGATGTCGCGGATGATGAGCAGGCTCAGGCGCGGGCCGATGCGGCTCGCCCTGGCCGCGACGAGACGCGGGTCGAGGTTCCTGCCCCCGCGGGCGAGGCGGAGGGTCGCCGTCTCGCTGCCGCCCTCGCGCACCGCGCGCACGAGCTGACGCAGCTCGGGGTTGTCCAGCGTCGCGCCGACGCCGATGCCGAATCGGGAGGCGGCCGAGCTCGCGGCCGTGACCAGTCCGGACGGATCCACCGCGCACGCCGCATCGTCCATGGCGGCCAGCACGTCGGTCAGCCCGTCCGGCAGCTCGCTGGACGCCTGCAGCTCTGCGGCGGTGCGAGCCCGCATCGCAGCCACGATCATCGCGGCGATGCCCGCGCCGATCACGACCCCGAGCCCGAGGGCGAGCAGGGCGAGCAGGGTGCTGTCCATGCTCTCCAGAGTAGAGGTCGTTCACCCCCCGATCCGGCGGGTTCGCGCCGCCCGCACCGCCTGGCGCGCTACTGTTCACGAGCACGGCACCAACCGTTAACCTTCGCCGAACAGAATCGGCACGTGCGCGTCACGACCCGTGACGGGCACCGCCCTGTGCCCGCGCCGCGGGCCGCCGTGCGACCCCGCCCCGCCGAGTTCCGGGGTCACCGAATGAAAGGTGCGCAGCCATGCGCGAAGTCTTCCACCAGTCCCTCGAGGATCTGCAGGCGCAGCTCGTCGAGATCGCCGACCTCGTGGCCGTGTCGATCGAGAAGGCCACCCGCTCGTTCGCGACCAGTGACGTGGCCCTCGCCGAGGAGGTCATCGCCGACGACGCCCGCATCGACGAGCTCGCCGTCGCGCTCGACGAGCAGGCCATCGAGATCCTCGCCCGTCAGCAGCCGGTCGCCCGCGACCTGCGCATCGTGGTCACCGCGCTGCGGGTGAGCGCCTCCCTGGAGCGCATGGGCGACATGTCGGAGCACATCGCGCAGCTCGCGCGCCTGCGCTTCCCCGAGCGCGCCATCCCCAAGGGTCTGAAGGGCACGTTCACGCGCATGGGCGAGCTGGACGTCGAGATCGCCCGCACCCTGGCCGAGCTGCTGCGCACGCAGGACCTGCGCCTGGCGGACTCGATCCGCAACGCGGACGACGACGTGGACGAGCTGCACGCGAGCGTGTTCGAGAAGGTGCTCAGCGACAACTGGAAGGGCGAGGCCACCGCGACCGTGGACGCCACGCTGGCCAGCCGCTACCACGAGCGCTTCGCCGACCACGCGGTCGCCGTCGCGAAGAAGGTCGTCTACCTGGCCACGGGCGATTGGGCCGTGGACGAGGAGGACATCGCCCTCGCCGTCGAGGCGCAGGCCGAGTCGGAGACCGGATCCGGTCTCGCCTGACCTCACCTGTGCGGCCGCATGGCACGTTGCGTCGTGCTCGTGCCCTGCTCACCGAGACCCCCGCAGAGCGCCGAAACCCCCTCCGCCAGCGTGGCGAGAGGGGGGTTTCGTTGCTCCGAGGGGGTCTCGGCGCCGTCAGATCGGGTGTTACTTCTTGCCCTGGTTCGCCACGGCGGCGGCGCCGGCGGCGGCGGCCTCCGGGTCGAGGTAGCGGCCCGAGCCGAGCGGGACGTTGTTCTCGTCGAGCTCGTAGACGAGCGGGATGCCGGTGGGGATGTTCAGCTCGGCGATGTCGGCGTCGCTGATGCCCTCGAGGTGCTTCACGAGTCCGCGCAGCGAGTTGCCGTGCGCCGTGACGAGGACCGTCTTGCCTGCCTCGAGGTCGGGGACGATCGCGGACTCCCAGTACGGCAGCAGACGGTCGATCACGAGCTTGAGCGACTCGGTGCGCGGCACCTCGCCGTCGATGCCCGCGTAGCGCGGGTCGTTGACCTGGCTGAACTCGCTCTCATCGTCGAGCGGGGGCGGCGGCACGTCGAAGGAGCGGCGCCACAGCTGGAACTGCTCCGGCCCGAACTCCTCGAGGGTCTGCGCCTTGTCCTTGCCCTGCAGGGCCCCGTAGTGGCGCTCGTTGAGACGCCACGAGCGCTTGACCGGGATCCACAGCCGGTCCGCCGCGTCGAGCGCGATGTTCGCGGTCTGGATCGCGCGGCTGAGCACCGACGTGTGCAGCACGTCGGGCAGGATCCCCGACTCGGCGAGGAGCTCGCCTCCGCGCCGGGCCTCGTTCCTGCCCTGCTCGGAGAGGCGGACGTCCACCCAGCCGGTGAACAGGTTCAGTTCGTTCCATTCGCTCTGCCCGTGGCGGAGCAGGATGAGGGTGCGGGTCATGCCCCCCAGCCTACGGCGTGCACGGCGCGCGCCCGAAGCCGACGTCATCGCATGACGAACGCCCTTAGACCGCGCATAGCAGACGCAAAGGCGGAGGTCCGGAACGGTCGGAAGGATCGCTCGTGTCAGCCCCGAGAGAGGATCCGGACATGAACACCTTCCCCGACCCGACCCGCACCCCGCAGGGCCCCGCCTACGAGGGCCGCCTGCTCGACCGCCCGGACGAGGAGGTCGTCGATCAGGGGGCGCCGTTCGACCTGCGCACGCTGATGTCACGCCGCACCGTGCTGAGCCTCGTGGGACTCGGCGCGAGCGGCGCCGTGCTCGCCGCGTGCGCACCGTCGACCGCCGATGCGGCCGCCGCGCCGACCACGACCGCCACCGCCACCGCCACCGCCACGCTCACTCCCACCGCCACGCCGACCACGGCCGTGCCCGCCGCCGAGATCCCCGACGAGACCGCGGGCCCGTACCCCGGGGACGGCTCGAACGGCCCCGACGCGCTGGCCGAGTCCGGGATCGTGCGCCAGGACATCCGCTCCTCGATCGGCGGCGGCAGCACCGCGGCGGGGATCCCCCTGACGTTCACCCTGAGCATCCTCGACATGGCGAACGGCGACGCGCCGTTCACGGGCGTGGCCGTGTACGCCTGGCACTGCGACGCCGCCGGCCGGTACTCGATGTACTCCGACGGCGTGGAGAACGAGACCTATCTGCGCGGGGTGCAGGTGGCCGACGCGGACGGGCGCGTGACGTTCACGTCGGTCTTCCCCGGCTGCTACTCGGGCCGATGGCCGCACATCCATTTCGAGGTGTACCGCACGGCAGCGGACGTCACCGACGCCGCGAACGCGATCGCGACGTCCCAGCTCGCCCTGCCGCAGGCGGCCTGCGACGCCGTGTATGCGACGAGCGGTTACGACGGGTCGGCGCAGAACCTGGCCCGGACGTCGCTGACCTCGGACAACGTCTTCGGCGACGACGGCGGCGCCCTTCAGCTGGCCGCCGTCACCGGCGACACGTCGAAGGGCTACACCGCGTCACTGACGGTGCGGGTGGACATCCGGACCGCACCCACCGGCGGCTCGATGGGCGGCGCTCCGCGCTGAGCCGCGGCTATTCCGTGCGCGCGGGCACGTCCGCCGCGGCGGGCAGGTCTCAGACCCGGCAGGATGGATGCATGGCGTCCTCTCCGCTCGGCCGGCCCACCCGGGGCACGACCGGCACCAACCGGCTGCGGCGCAACGACCGCTGGATCGCCGCCTCCCCCGCGTTCCGCCGGGCGACGGATCCGCTGGTGGTCGACCTCGGCTTCGGCGCGAGCGGCGTGACGGCGTTCGAGCTCGCCGCCCGGCTGGTGCGGGTGCGCGCCGACGCCGAGGTGCTCGGGCTCGAGCTGGACCCCGAGCGCGTGTCGACGGCCCGTGCCCAGCTCGCCGAGCTCCGCCGCGGGGCGGGGCACTTCCCGGCCGATCTGCCGGTGTCGTTCGCGCGCGGCGGGTTCGAGGTGCCGCTGCCGGACGGCCGGCGCCCCGCCGTGATCCGCGCGATGAACGTGCTGCGGCAGTACGACGAGGCGGACGTGCCGGACGCCTGGGCCCGGATGGCCTCCCGGCTCGCCCCGGGCGGACTGCTCGTGGAGGGCACCTGCGACGAGATCGGCCGTGTGGCGAGCTTCGTCGACGTCGACGGGGACGGGGCTCCGCAGCGCTTCACGATCTCGCTGCGGCTGGCGGGACTCGAGCGCCCGTCGATCGTCGCCGAGCGGCTGCCGAAGGCGCTCATCCACCACAACGTGCCGGGTGAGCGCATCCACGCCCTGCTCTCCGATCTCGACCGCGAGTGGGAGCGCGCCGCGGGCCTGTCGACGTTCGGGCCGACGCAGCGCTTCCTCGCCGCCGTCACGGCGTTGCGCGAAGCCGGTCACCCCGTGCTCGGCGGCCGCGCCCGCTGGCGGCTGGGTGAGCTCACCGTGCCGTGGAGCGCCGTGGCGCCGGCATGAGCCGGTTGCCGCCGCGACATCACATCCGCTCGTACCCGGAGCGGGCGATGCAGTACAAGCCGTACGCGACGAGTCCGGCGCCCACCGCGCAGAGCAGCAGGCGCCCCCAGGGAAGGGCGAGGATCCCGCGCAGCGCGGCATCGAGTCCGGCCGCCTTGTGCGGATCCTCGGTGACCGCAGCCGTGACGAACAAGATCCCGGTCACCGCCACGGCGATGCCCTTCGCGAGGTAGCCGATCACACCGAACACCTCGATCCCCGCCCTCCGTGTTCCTGTCGGCACCCGGAGCTCCCTGGCGAACGAGCGCGTGATCGCGCTGACGACGAAGCCGCCGCCGACCACGACGATCCCGAGGCCGATCGCCACGAGGAGGATCTCGCCTCCAGGAGCCGACAGGACCAGGGAGCCCAGCGCCTGCGTGTTCTGCGAGGGATCCGCGCGTCCCCCCGCCGCGTAGACGACGGCCATTCCGGCCAGGACGAGGTAGACGGCGGCGATGCCGAGGTTCTTGATCCGCCGACCCCATCTCCTCATGCCGTCGGAGGCCCCTGCGAGGAAGGCGTCCGCGATCCACCACCCCGCGAGCGCGACGAGAGACACGGCCACGATGACGAGCACCAGCCCACCGATCGCGCTGCGCCGGATCTGCTCCATCGCCCCGCCCTCGTCGGCCGAGCTCGCGCTGCTGCCGAGCGCGATGGAGATCGCCGTGGCGCCGATCAGGATGTGCAGGACCCCGAGCACGACGAACCCGACGCGGGCGACGCGCCGGAGCAGCGGAGATCGCTGGGCCGATCGTGCCGCGTCCTTGACCAGGTCGGACGCATCCTCACCCGTGACCATGCCGGCAGCGTAGAGGATGCGCTCCGGCCACGGACAGAGGGTTGCGCCCGGACCCCGCCCGTGCGTCGCCGCGCGCCCGGCGTCAGCCCTCGGGGAATGCGGTGCCGGTCAGTCGCAGGAGCGGCCGGGCCTTGACCACGGTCTCGGCGTACTCCTCCTCCGGATCGGAGAGCGAGACGATCGCTCCGCCGACCCCGTAGTCGACGCCTCCGTCATGCTGGATCACGGTGCGGATCACGACGCTGAGGTCGACGGATCCATCGAAGGAGAAGTACCCCAGGGCGCCGCTGTAGAACCCGCGCGGACCGCCCTCGAGACCGTCCAGGATCGCCATGGTGCGCAGCTTGGGCGCTCCCGTCATGGAGCCGGGCGGGAAGGCGGCGCGGACGCACTCGACCGGCGTCGCGGCGAGCTGCGCGCGCACCGTGCTCACCAGCTGGTGCACGGTCGCATAGCTCTCCACCCGGAACAGGCCGTCGACATGCACGGATCCGAGCTCGGCCGTCCGGCCCAGATCGTGCCGCACCAGGTCGACGATCATCAGGTTCTCGGCACGGTCCTTCTCCGCAGAGGCGAGCTCGGCGCGGATCCGGTCGTCCTCGGCGGCGGTGGCGCCGCGCGGACGGGTGCCCTTGATCGGGCTCGATGCGACCGCACCGTCGGCGGTGATGCGCAGGAACCGCTCCGGCGAGGTGCTCAGCACGCTGACCCCGCCGATGCGCAGGAACGCACCGAAGGGAGCCGGATTCTGCCGGCGCAGCACGCGATAGGCCTCGAGCGGATCGACGTCCTCCTCGCCGTGCAGCATGTTCGTAAGGCAGGCCTCGTAGGTCTCCCCCGCCGCGATCTGCTCCTGCGCGGCGGCGATGAGCTCGAGGTAGCGGTCCCGGGAGTGCCGGGCGCGCAGATCCGGAACCCGCACCCGAGTACCGTCCGCCGGCTCGGCGCTGTCCGCCTCGGCCGCGACCGCTTCGTCCGTGAGCGCGGCGATCCGCGCCGCCGTGCGTTCGATCCACTCCGCATCGTCGAGAGCATCGTCGAGAGCGAGGAGATGGATCCGGTCCTCGCGGTGATCCACGACGAGCGCCCGGTCGAGCCGCACGAGCATGGCGTCCGGCGTCGCGGCCCGGCGCCGATGAGGGGACCCGCATTCGGCCCGCAGCTCGTAACCGAGCGCGCCGACCCAGCCCAGGGCGAACGGCAGGTCACTCGACTCGACGCGGGTGGCCGCGAGTTCGGCGTCCAGCCAGTCGAAGAAGCCCGACCGCACCTCCTGCGCCCGTGCACCGTCGCGCACGGTGACAGTGCCCGCGTGCACGTCGGCGACAGCGGTCGGCAGGTCGTCGCCACCGCCCAGGATCGAGTACCGCGCCCGGTCGTCGACGGGACTGTTGCCGTCCAGCCACACGGCCTCGGTGGCATCGCCGAACAGCGCGGTGAACAGCCGCTCCGTGTCGACCGCCCGGATCAGCGTGCGTCGCAGGACCGTCCGCGGGGCCGGTGCCGGGCCGAGCGGGGCCGATGCCGGGCCGAGCGGGGGCGCAGCCAGCCCGAGCGGGGCCGGTGCCGCGGCCGACCCCTCCGACGCACCCCCCGGTCCATCGAGCGGAGACGCGCGCTCGGCGAGCCCTCGCTCGCCGAGGCCCTCGCGCACCAGCGCGATGAAGTTCGCCATCATCTGCGTGCCGTCGTGGGTGCCGATCGACTCGGGATGGAACTGCACCCCCCACAGCGGCAGTTCGCGGTGTCGGATACCCATGATGACGCCGTCGTCCGCGCGCGCCGTGACGACCAGCTCCTCGGGCACCTCGTCGATGAGCAGCGAGTGGTAGCGGATGACCTCCACGGGCGACGGCAGGTGCTGGAAGGGCCCGGCGCCGTCGTGGAAGACGGGCGAGGGCCGGCCGTGGCGGGGCTCCGGAGCGCGCCGCACCGCGGCGCCGAACGCGTGCCCGAGCCCCTGGTGGCCGAGGCAGACGCCCAGCAGTGGAAGCCGCCGCTCTGCCGCGACCCGGATGGCGTCGGCGCAGATCCCGAAGTCCGCCGGCACCTGTGGGTCCCCCGGTCCGGGTGAGAGCACCACGGCGTCGAACCCGTCGAGCACCGCTGGATCCCAGTCCGGCCAGTCGTTGTGGACGACCACGGGCGCCTGCCCCGCGGTGGCGGCGATCTGGTGCACGAGGTTGTACGTGAACGAGTCGTAGTTGTCGATCAGCAGGATCCGCAGCGGCGCGTCCGCGCCGGCAATCGGTGCGCCGGCGTCCGCGGACTCCTTGTTCGCGGTTCCGTTGCCGGCGCCTTCCGTGCTCCCGTTCCCCGAGCTCACCGCGGGCACCGTGTCAGTGCGCGCCCCGCGGGTCCGGCGCGGACGGCCGGCGCGACAGCCGGGTCAGGCGCGGGACATCCGCGGTGGCGCCGGCGTCGGCCGGGACGATGACCTCCTGGGCGGCCGCGACGTCGCCGTCCGGGGTGCGCACGACGAGGTCGCCGACGGGCGCGCGCCGGGACAGCACGGCGAGCGCGATCGGTCCGAGCTCGTGGTGGCGGGCGGACGATGTGATGCGACCGACCTCGTCCTCGCCGGATCCCTCGGCGCCGCGCGCGAGCACGGGCGCGCCTGGCGCGGGGAGCAGGCTCTCGCTGCCGTCCAGGTGCAGGGCGGCGATGCGCCGCGGCGGGTGACCCAGATTGTGCACCTTCGCCACGGTCTCCTGGCCGCGGTAGCAGCCCTTGTTCAGGTGCACCGCGCTGCGGATCCAGTCGGTCTCGTGCGGCAGCGAGCGCTCGTCCACCTCGGTGGCCCAGCGCGGGCGCCAGGCGGCGATGCGCAGCGCCTCCGCGGCGAGCGCGCCGGCCCAGGCGACGGACGGATCCGCGGCGAGCGCAGCTGCTCCCTCCGCATCGAGCACGGCGGTGCGCCAGTGGTAGTCCGCGCCGGGGTGCGCGCCGTCGTGATACTGATGGCCGCCCGGCTGCACCTCGGGCCACGGATCCGTCCACACCACGGCGATGCCGTGCGGGGCGAGCGCGGCGCGCTCCGCCTGCTGCTCGGCGGCGGACCCGGCGAAGAAGCCGGCGACGGCCAGCTCCGGCCGCACCGCGACCGCGACGTCGGCGCGGAAGACCATGCGCTGCAGCCATCCGGCGAGGGGCTCGGCGTCGGCGGCGTCGGCGATGAGCCAGGTCGAGGCGCCGTCGTCGAAGACCGCGGCGACGTGCTCGACGCGTCCCTGCGGATCCAGCACGAGCAGCTCCGTACTGTCACCGGCGCGAAGGCGTGCGACGGACTGGGAGGTGATCGAGTCGAGCCAGGTGAGCCGCTCGGATCCGGTCAGCTCGATCACGGTCCGGTCGGCGAGCGGAGCGAGAGCCTCTCCGCGCTCCAGCGCGCGCTGCTCCCGCACGGGATCGCCGAAGTGCGCCACGACGTCGCCGTCCGCGATCGCGCCGGGAAGGGCTGGGAAGGCGGCCATGTCAGACCTTCGCGAGACGCGCGGACGCGTGCGAGCGGAGCCCCGCGCCCAGAGCCGCGATGTCCCAGGCCCAGAGCAGGTGGCCGTCGACGAGGCCGTACATGCGGCTCGCGGCGCCGTACTCCTTGGCGCCCTCCGCCCGGACGATCGCATCGGTCGCGATGTCGATGCGCGGACCGTCGATGCGGCCGAGGTAGAGCTCGAGGGTGCCGTCGGAGTGGGCGATTGAGACCTCGATCGCAAAACCGCCCTCCGGCAGCCGCAGCGCCTCCACGTCGTGCACCGTGCGCTCCTCGGTGCGGCTCTCACTCGGCGGCAGGAGCGCTGGTCCGGCGTCCTGCGCGTCGGCGCGACGGGCCAGCCGCCAGAAGCCGGACTCGGCGACGAGCGCGACGGCGTCGCCGTCCTCGGGCGTGAACGTCGCGGTCGCCGAGTAGTTCAGGAACGGTCCGCCGTCGTGGCTGAAGCTCACGCGGTGTGCGAACTCGCCCTGGAAGCGGTGCCCCTCGCCGCCGTCGGGACCGGGCACCTCGTAGTCGATGACGCCGGTGCCCTCCCAGACGCCGAGCAGCCATGACAGCGGCACGATGTCGGCAGGCAGGTCAGAGGGAAGATCGAGCATGCGCAGCCTTCCGGATCAGCGGGTGTGAGCGCCGGCGGACGCCGTCAGCGCTGGCCGCGGAACAGGTTGACCAGCACAGCTCCCGCGCAGAAGGCGATCGCGAGCCCCGCCAGGGCCAGCAGGCCGACGAAGAAGAGTTCGAGCGCGACGATGTCCATGCCCCTACTCTACTGCCGTCCACGCGCTCCCCGGCGCGGGCCGGTTCAGGCGCCGAACAGTGCGGCGATGCCGAATCCCGCCGAGATGACGCCCATCACCAGGAGTGCGCCGAGGCAGCCGGCCGAGACACGGAGGATGAACCCGCGGGTCTCACCACGGGAGAGCTGCACGGTGAACGACAGCAGCACGCACAGACCGAAGCCGATGACGTACCACGTCATGAGCAGCGCTGCCGGTGCGAAGATCCCGATGAGGATCGCCGCCACCGCGGCGACGGCCCAGGTGACGACCAGCCCGACGAAGGGGCTGCGCGGAGCGAGGACGGGATCGGCCATGGGCCCATTGTCACTCATCCGCCCTGTGCGTGCGCTGCTGGGTAGAGTGTGAATCGGAAAGGAGCCGCGTGGCGCAACTTCTGGTGCTGACGTCATCTCCCGGTGAGGGGGCAGTCCTCCCCGCCCTGGAGCTGCTCGGCCATCGCGTCCGCGTGATCCCCGCCCAGCCCGCGGAGCTGGTCACCGCCCCCGACGCGGATGCCGTGATCGTCGACGCGCGCACCGACCTGGTCGCGGCGAAGTCGCTGTGCACGCTCATCCGCACCACAGGCCTGCGCGGGCCGCTGCTGCTGGTCGTGACCGAGGGCGGCATGACGGCGGTGAACGGCGAGTGGCGCATCGACGACGTGCTGCTGACCGGCGCCGGCCCGGCCGAGATCGACGCGCGCATCCGGCTCGCCCTGTCCCGCGAGGCGCCGGCGGCCGAGCCGGTCCGGGTGCAGACCTCGGGGCTGACGATCGACGAGCAGTCGTACTCCGCCAAGCTGCGCGGCACGCCCCTCGATCTCACCTACAAGGAGTTCCAGCTGCTGCATTTCCTCGCGACGCATCCGTCACGGGTGTTCACGCGCGAGCAGCTGCTGAGCGAGGTGTGGGGCTACGACTACTTCGGCGGCACCCGCACCGTCGATGTGCACGTGCGACGGCTGCGTGCGAAGCTCGGCGACCAGGAGCACATCATCGGCACCGTGCGCAACGTCGGCTACCGCTTCACGGCCGACGAGGACGACACCCGCCAGGTCTCCCCCGGCAGCCGCTGACCCACGCCTCGCCCCGGCGCCAGGGCGGATCCGCGGTGTCCCCGGTCACAGTTCGGACCCGTTCACCCGCAGGTCACATCATCCTGCAATGATGGGGCGCATGATCGATCCCGCACTGGCAGATTCCGGTCTCGACGACGCCGAGGACGACGACTTCGACGAGCTCGTGGCGCCCGACGACTCGCTGCTCCCGGAGGGTCGCTACCTGGACCGCGAGCTGAGCTGGCTCGCGTTCAACCAGCGCGTGCTCGAGCTCGCCGAGGACGAGACGCTGCCGGTGCTGGAGCGCGCGAACTTCCTCGCGATCTTCGCCAGCAACCTGGACGAGTTCTTCATGGTGCGGGTGGCGGGCCTCAAGCGCCGCATCGTCACCGGGCTCGCCGTGCCGACCAACGTCGGCCGCGCGCCCGCCGACGTGCTCGCGGACATCTCCGCCGAGGCGCACAAGCTGCAACTGCGCCACGCCGCGGCGTGGACGAACCTGGTGCGGCCGGCGCTGGGTGCCGAGGGCATCGCGTTCGTGGACTGGGACGACCTGGACGGCGAGGCCAAGGCCGAGCTGACCGACTACTTCCAGACCAACGTGTTCCCGGTGCTGATGCCGCTCGCGGTCGACCCCGCCCACCCGTTCCCGTACATCTCCGGCCTTTCCTTGAACCTCGCGATCCGGATCCGCAACGCGCGCACCGGCCGGCAGGAGTTCGCCCGTCTCAAGGTGCCGCCGATGCTGCCGCGGTTCGTCGAGGTGCCCTCGGAGGACGGCGAGCTGCGCTTCATCCGGCTGGAGGAGCTCATCGCCAACCACCTCGACGACCTCTTCCCGGGGATGGAGGTGCTCGACCACCACGCCTTCCGGCTCACCCGCAACGAGGACGTGGAGATCGAGGAGGACGAGTCGGAGAACCTGATCCAGGCGCTCGAGGCCGAGCTGCTGCGCCGCCGCTTCGGCCCGCCGATCCGCCTCGAGATCACCGACGACATGGACGACGTGACGCTCGATCTGCTCCTGAGCGAGCTCGACATCACCGACCAGGAGGTCTACCGCCTCCCCGGCCCGCTCGACCTGCGCGGCCTGTTCGGGCTGGGCCGGATCGACCGCCCTGACCTGCGCTACACCCCGCACGTGCCGACGACCGCGCTCGCGTTCAAGCCGGGCGCGAACGAGCGCATCGACATCTTCAAGGCGATCCGCAAGGCCGACGTGCTCGTGCACCACCCGTATGAGTCCTTCACGACGAGCGTCGTGGCGTTCCTCGAGCAGGCCGCCCGGGATCCGCATGTGCTGGCGATCAAGCAGACCCTCTACCGCACCTCGGGCGACAGCCCGATCGTGCAGGCGCTGATCGACGCCGCCGAGTCCGGCAAGCAGGTGCTGGCCCTCGTCGAGGTGAAGGCGCGCTTCGACGAGGCCAACAACATCGTCTGGGCGCGCAAGCTCGAGAAGGCCGGCGTGCATGTGGTCTACGGCCTGGTGGGACTGAAGACGCACTGCAAGCTCGTGAACGTCATCCGCGAGGAGGACGGCGTGCTGCGCAGCTACAGCCACATCGGCACGGGCAACTACAACCCGAAGACCAGCCGGATCTACGAGGACTTCGGCCTGTTCACCGCAGATCCCCAGGTCGGCAAGGACCTCACCCGCCTGTTCAACGAGCTCAGCGGATACGCGATCGAGAAGAAGTTCAAGCGCCTCCTCGTCGCCCCGCTGCACCTGCGCAAGGGCCTGCTCCGGCTCATCGAGAAGGAGCGCAAGAACGCTCTGGACGGCAAGCCGGCGCACATCCGCATCAAGGTCAACTCGATGGTCGACGAGCAGATCATCGACGCCCTGTACCGGGCGAGCGCCGCAGGCGTGCCCGTCGACGTGTGGGTGCGCGGCATCTGCAGCCTCCGCACGGACCTTCCTGGCATCACCGACAACATCACGGTGCGCTCGATCCTCGGTCGCTACCTGGAGCACTCCCGGATCTTCGCGTTCCACAACGACGGTGACCCGCAGGTGTACATCGGCAGCGCCGACATGATGCACCGCAACCTGGACCGCCGGGTGGAGGCGCTGGTGCGGGTGACCGACGAGGCGCACATCGAGGAGCTGCTGGCGTTCTTCGACCTCGCGATGTCCCCGGAGACGTCGTCGTGGCACCTCGGCCCGGACGGGGTGTGGTCCCGGCACGCGTTCTCGGAGGTTGGCGCTGCGCTCGTCGACCTGCAGGATAGGACCATGTCGCAGATCCAGAAGCGTCGCCGGGCACGGGCGGTGCGATGACCCGCAGCCCCTCCGTAACCTCCAGCGCGACCGCCGACACGACGGGCATCACGGTCGTCGCCGACCGGCCCGACCGAGCCGTGTACGCCGCGGGCGGTCTGGTCTGGCGCGTCGTGGAGGACAAGCTGCGGATCCTGCTGATCCACCGCACCAAGTACCGCGATGTGACGCTGCCCAAGGGCAAAGTGGATCCCGGCGAGATGCTCGCCGAGACGGCCGTGCGCGAGATCTTCGAGGAGACCGGGATCCGCGTCTCGCTGGGCGCGCCCGTGGGCGTCTCCCGGTACACGATGGCCAACCGCAAGCAGAAGGTGGTCCACTACTGGGCCGCGGAGGCGACCGAGGAGGCCGTGCGGGCGTCCGCGTTCGTGCCCAACCGCGAGATCGCGGCGCTCGAATGGGTGAGTCTGAAGAAGGCGCGCTCCCGGCTCAGCTACCCCGTCGACGTCGAGATCCTGGACGCCTTCGCGAAGCTCGTCGACGACGGAGCCCTCCGCACCTTCCCGCTCATCGTGCTGCGGCACGCGAAGGCGGTGAGCCGCCAGGTGTGGCGCGGTCCCGATGCGTCCCGTCCGCTGACCCCTCGCGGGCACGCGCAGTCGAAGGCGATCGTGGGGCCGCTGCTCGCCTTCGGCGTGCAGCGGATCGTCTCCAGCGACGCGCGGCGCTGCGTGGAGACCGTCACGCCGCTGGCCAAGGCCATCGGCCGCAAGATCCGCAAGACCGAGCTGCTCAGCCAGGATGCGTGGGAGGACGGGAAGTCGGATCCCCGCACCGTCGTCGGCAAGCGCGTGCGCTCCGGCAAGCCCGTCGTGCTGTGCAGCCACGGCCCGGTGCTGCCCGACATCCTGCGCGAGATCGCGCTCGCCACCGGCACCCTGCACGGCTCGTACCTCGGCAGCGCCTCCGCGCTCGAGGTCGGCGCGTTCAGCGTGGTGCACCTCAGCGCGACGAATCCCGGATCCGGGATCATCTCCATCGAGACGCACCTGCCCAAGATCTGACATCGGCGCCTCGGCGAGCCGAAACCCGGCCCTCCGGTTCCTGAGCGAGCCGAAACCCGACCATCCGGATCCTGAGAGAGCCGAAATCCGACCATCCGGATCCTGAGCCAGCCGAAACCCGATCATCCGGATCCTGAGCGAGCCGAAGGACTCGGCACACGGCCAGCGTCCGTTCACCTTCCGTTTACCCCCAGGGTCGAGTCTCGTTAACCGCCCGCCCTAGCGTCACTGTGTGCCCTGCACCGGGCCCTACCCTGACCCACGATCGAACGGATCCACAGTGAAGATCTCCCGCATCGCGCGTATCAGCGCCATCGGCGCCGTCGCGGCCCTCTCGCTCGCCGGCTGCGCCGCGAACGAGGGCGCGACCCCCACCGACTCCGCCGCTCCCACCTCGACCGCCAAGCCCGTCTCGGGCAGCCTGGTCGGCTCGGGCTCGTCGGCCCAGCAGGTCGCGATCCAGACCTGGACCAAGCTCTTCACCGCCGCCAACCCCGACGCGCAGGTCAACTACGACCCGCAGGGCTCGGGCGCCGGCCGTCAGGCCTTCCAGCAGGGCGGCGTGAACTTCGCCGGATCCGACTCGGCCTTCAAGACCGCCGACATCGCCGCGGGCGGCTTCGCCGCGTGCGCCAAGGGCTCGGACATCGTCGAGATCCCGGCCTACGTCTCGCCGATCGCCATCGTGTTCACCCTCAAGGGCGTGGACTCGCTGAACCTCGACGCGAAGACCCTCGCCGGCATCTTCGCCGGCAAGATCACCAAGTGGAACGACCCGGCGATCGTCGCGACCAACCCGAAGGCGACCCTTCCCGACGCCACCATCTCGCCGGTGCACCGCTCGGACAAGTCGGGCACCACCGCCAACTTCACCGACTACCTCGCCCAGACCGCTCCCGACGTGTGGACCGCCGGCTCGGTCGACACCTGGCCGGCCGACCTCGGCGGCGAGGCCGCGGAGAAGACCTCGGGCGTCGTCAAGGCCGTGCAGGGCGGCGAGGGCCTGATCGGCTACATCGACTCCTCGCAGGCCAAGGGCTTCTCCTCGGTCAAGGTCAAAGTCGGCGACGCGTGGACCGAGCACTCCGCTGCGGGCGCCAGCGCCACCCTCGACGCCTCCAAGATCGACGAGGGCCGCACGGCCGGCGACCTGGCCATCAAGGTCGACCGCACCACCACCGCCAAGGGCGCCTACCCGGTGCTCCTGGTCAGCTACCTGATCGGCTGCACGCAGTACGAGAAGCCCGAGGTCGCGGCCCTCGCGAAGTCGTTCTTCTCGACCGCCATCTCGGCCGAGGGCCAGAAGGAGGCCGCGACCAACGCCGGCAGCGCGCCGATCTCGGACGAGCTGCGCACCAAGGCTCAGGCCGCGATCGACCTGATCAAGTGAGTCCACAGGCGGTTCCCGGGATGCTTCCGCTCCCGGGAACCGCCTGCGCACGTCCCGCCCGCCCCCTCGTCCGCACGCACCCGCTGTGCCCACCCGATAGGAAGCAGCACCCATGACAGCCACCACGGCGCCGGCTCCGCGGCCGGCCGTCGCCAAGCGCCGCGCCGGTGACATCTGGTTCTCGGGCGCCGCGGTCGCCGCCGGATCCATGATCCTGATCACGCTCGCGGCCGTCGCGATCTTCCTGATCGTGCAGTCGATCCCGGCGTTCGGGGCGGATCCGAAGAGCGCCTCCCTGCTCACCAGCAACTTCTGGGCCTACGTCGGGCCGCTGCTGTTCGGCACCGTCTGGGTCGCGTTCCTCGCGATGCTGATCGGCGTTCCGCTGTCGCTCGGCGTCGCCCTGTTCATCACGCACTATGCGCCGCGCCGGCTCGCACAGCTGCTCGGCTACATCATCGACCTGCTCGCCGCCGTGCCCTCGGTCGTGTTCGGCCTCTGGGGCTTCGCGGTCCTCGCACCCGCCGTGCAGCCGGTCTACGCCTGGCTCAACACCAACGCCGGCTGGTTCCCGCTGTTCGCCGGCGAGCTGTCCAAGACCGGCCGCACCATCCTCACCGCCGCCATCGTGCTCGCGGTGATGGTGGTGCCGATCATCACCGCGATCTGCCGCGAGATCTTCCTGCAGACGCCGCGCCTGAACGAGGAGGCGGCGCTCGCCCTCGGCGCCACGCGCTGGGAGATGATCCGAATGGCGGTGCTCCCGTACGGGCGCAGCGGCATCGTCTCCGCGTCGATGCTCGGCCTCGGCCGCGCGCTCGGCGAGACGATGGCCGTCACGATGGTGCTCTCGGTGAGCAGCAAGGTCACCTGGGAGCTGTTCACCTCCACCAACCCGTCGACCATCGCGGCGAACATCGCCCTGACCTTCCCCGAGGCGTTCCAGACGAACATCAACGTCCTGATCGCCACGGGTCTGATCCTGTTCATCGTCACTTTCGCGGTGAACGCACTCGCCCGCTGGATCGTCAGCCGTCGCGGACCGGGAGCCTGACATGACCGCCATCACCTCCGAGTCCCCGAAGCTGCGTCCCGCGACGCGTTCCTCGGCGTCGCTGAGCTCCGGCCGGCTGCCGCGCTGGGCGCCCTGGACGCTGCTGGCCGCCTCGCTGCTGATCGTCGCTGCGCCCTTCGCGATCACCGCGATGAGCCGGCGCAGCGAGTTCAACGTCGCCGGCACGCTCGTCGTCGGCGCCCTCGTCTACCTCGTGCTCATCTACGTGCTGTCGCGCATCGTGGAGGGCAGCCGCAAGGCGCTCGACCGCCTCATCACCGGCATCGTGACCTGCGCGTTCGCGATCGCCCTGGTGCCGCTCGTCTCGGTCGCCGTGACGGTGATCGCGGACGGCGTGCACCGCTTCGACCCGACGTTCTTCAACTCGTCCATGAAGGGCACGCTGGGCGAGGGCGGCGGCGCCCTGCACGCCATCATGGGCACCCTGCTCGTCACCCTCGCCGCCGCGATCATCTCGGTGCCGATCGGCGTGATGACGGCGGTGTACCTCGTCGAGTACGGCCGCGGCAACAAGCTGTCCCGCGCGATCACGTTCCTCGTCGACGTCATGACGGGCATCCCGTCGATCGTCGCGGGTCTGTTCGCGTACGCCCTGTTCGCGCTGATCTTCGGCCCGGGCGTGCGGATGGGCATCGCCGGATCCGTCGCCCTGTCGGTGCTGATGATCCCGGTCGTCGTGCGCTCCAGCGAGGAGATGCTGCGGCTGGTCCCGAACGACCTGCGCGAGGCGTCCTACGCGCTCGGCGTGCCGCGCTGGCTGACGATCACGAAGGTGGTCCTGCCGACGTCGATCGCCGGCATCACGACCGGTGTGATGCTCGCGGTGTCCCGCGTCATCGGCGAGACCGCGCCCCTGCTGATCACCGCCGGCTTCACCGACCAGATGAACTACAACCTGTTCAGCGGCCGCATGCAGACCATGCCGGTGTTCGTGTACTCGCAGTACGCCTATCAGGGCATCCCGCCGGAGGCCTACATCGAGCGCGCCTGGGCGGCGGCGCTCACCCTGATCATCATCGTGATGGTGCTGAACCTGATCGCCCGACTCGTCGCGAAGCTGTTCGCGCCCAAGACCGGCCGCTGAGCCGACCCGAAGGAACTCACGTGTCCAAGAGCATCGAAGTCAACGACCTCAACGTCTACTACGGCGACTTCCTCGCCGTGGAGGGCGTCTCCCTCGAGATCCAGCCGCGCAGCGTCACCGCGTTCATCGGGCCGTCGGGCTGCGGCAAGTCCACCTTCCTGCGCACCCTGAACCGCATGCACGAGGTCATCCCCGGCGCACGCGTGCAGGGCGAGGTTCTGCTCGACGGCGAGGACCTGTACGCCCCCGGCGTCGACCCGGTGGCCGTGCGCCGCCACGTCGGCATGGTGTTCCAGCGGGCGAACCCGTTCCCGACGATGTCGATCCGCGAGAACGTGCTGGCCGGCGTGCGCCTGAACAACAAGCGCATCGCCAAGTCCGATGCCGACGCGCTCGTGGAGAAGTCGCTCAAGGGAGCGAACCTCTGGAACGAGGTCAAGGACCGCCTCGACAAGCCCGGATCCGGCCTGTCCGGCGGTCAGCAGCAGCGTCTGTGCATCGCGCGCGCCATCGCCGTCTCCCCCGACGTGCTGCTGATGGACGAGCCCTGCTCGGCCCTCGACCCGATCTCGACCTACGCGATCGAGGAGCTGATCGAGGAGCTCAAGCAGGAGTACACGATCGTCATCGTGACCCACAACATGCAGCAGGCCTCGCGGGTGAGCGACAAGACGGCGTTCTTCAACATCGCGGGCACCGGCAAGCCCGGCAAGCTCATCGAGTACGCCGACACCACCACGATCTTCACCACCCCGTCCGTGCAGGCGACCGAGGACTACGTCTCCGGCCGCTTCGGGTGATCCCGGATCCGCTCCGCTTCGCTTCGTGAAGGCTCCCCGGCCGGAAAACCGGGGAGCCTTCGGCGTGTCGCACCGGATCCTGGCTTGATTCGCGGCGACACGCCGTCAGCCGCCTCCGTTTTCCGGCACGAGGAGCGTCCCGCACAGGGACGGAATGGAGCGCGTTCCACACCGATTGCGCGCACGGTCCGCCTCGCCCGCTCCCGCGGCCCGACGATCGCAGGATGTTCAACGCCGCGTCCGTGCTCGCCTCATTGGGGCGAATGGCCCGCACCTCGGAGCTGAAGCGTCTCGGCGTGAGCGAGCGCGAACTGACCCGCGCCGTACGCCAGGGCGAGGTGGTGCGGTCGCGGCAGGGGGTCTACGCGCTTCCCGATGAAGACCCCGGCATCTTGCATGCCGCCGAACATGGAGGTGTGCTCGGATGCGCGGCTGCGGCGGTCCTGCACGGACTCTGGGTGTTGCATGTCCCGAAGGAGCGACATATCTGGCTGGGGGTGAACGGCACGGCTCGGGGCCGTTCGGACTCGTGCCGGATCCACTGGGATGCGGGACATGTCGAGGTCGGCGTGCTGCCGCCGGTGCGCAACACCCTGCTGCAGCTCGCCGTCTGTGCGGATGAGGAGACTTTCTTCGCGGCTCTGGAGTCGGCCCTGCGGCAGGCTCTCGTGCATGTGCGCGACCTGGCCTGGCTGCGACTGCGGCTGCCTGCCGCTCGACGGTGGCTGGTCGATTTCGCACGATCCGACGCCGACAGCGGGCTGGAGTCGCTCGTGCGACTGCGCCTGCATCGCCTCGGAATCTCAGTGCGCACGCAAGTCACGATCGACGGACTGGGCGAGGTGGACTTCGTGGTGGGAACGCGGCTGATCATCGAGGCCGACGGCAAGGAGAACCACGACGGCACCAAGCGTCACAAGGATCTGCGCCGGGACGCTGTGGCCGCGGCCCTCGGGTATCGGACGCTCAGGTTCGACTACGACCTCATCGTGCACGACTGGCCCATCGTCGAAGCCGCGATCCTGGCGGCGCTGTCGACCCTCTGAGTCTGTGCGACGGCGCCCCCTCTTCCGCCATCACCTTCACGGCGCTTCCTCCTCCCGCCCTTTGTGGGGTCGGAAAACGGCGGAGCGCTCGGCGTGTCGCGACGTGCCGCACCTCGAACACGCCGAGCGGCGCTGACCGCGCCGCCGTTTTCCGACGGCGAGGAGCCCGTTGTCGGTGACGTGGGGAGCCCCTTGTCGGTGACATGGTGCGGGCGGCGCGGGTCAGCGGTACTCGGGGTTGGCGTCGTAGCCCCACCGCTCGCCGTCGTTCCAGGCCTGGCGCAGGTTGCCGTAGGCGGGGATGCCGCCGGCGTCCTTGAGCCGGCGCGCGGTGTGCAGCAGGTTCCAGGTCATGAACGTGGTGTTGCGGTTGGTGAAGTCGTTCTCGGGGCCGCCGGACCCGGGATCCAGATAGCTCGGTCCCGGTCCGATCGCCCCGATCCACCCGGCGTCTGCGGCGGGCGGGATGGTGAAGCCGATGTGCTGCAGGCTGTACAGGATCGACATGGCGGCGTGCTTGACGCCGTCCTCGTTGCCGGTGATGATCGCGCCGCCGGTCTTGCCGTAGTACACGTACTGGCCCTTGTCATTGAACAGGCCGCTCATCGCGTAGAGCCGCTCGATGAGCTTGCGCGTGATCGAGGCGTTGTCGCCGAGCCACAGCGGTCCGCCGACGACGAGGATGTCGGCGGCGTCGATGAGCGGCCAGATCTCGTCCGGCCAGGCGTCGCCGGCCCAGCCGTGCTCGCGCATGTCGGGGTAGACGCCGGTGGCGACGTCGTGATCGATGAACCGGATGTTCTCCACGGAGACCCCCTGCGACCGCATCAGCGCGATGCTGCGGTCCATGAGGCCCTGGGTGTGGCTGAGTTCGGGACTGCGCTTCAGGGTGCAGTTGACGAACACGGCGCGGAGGTCGTCATAGGCCGCAGGGGCGGCCGGGTGCTCTGCCATGGGGGCAGGCTAGACCTTTCGCGGCCCGGTGCCCATACCCGGGCGGAGATCAGTCCCGCGCGGAGAGCAGGTACGCGTTGAGGGCGTCGGTGAACGCGTGGTCGATCGCGAGCGGACGGTCGTCGATCGCCGCGATCGGGGCGGCGAGGCGCACGCTCGACACGAGCCAGGCCTGGTCCGCGGTTGCGAGGTCGGCGGTCGGCACGGTGGCGTACTCGGTCGTGAAGCCCTGTGCCTCGAGGTGCGCGAAGAGGCTGATCTGCGTCGTGCCCTGCAGGATCCCGCCGTGCGGAGCCGGCGTGAGGAAGCGGTCGCCCGCGCGCAGGATGAGCGACGCCGTCGGCGCCTCCAGCACGACGCCGTCGGTGGTCACGAAGATCGCGTCGTCGGCACCGCGGCGGTGCGCCTCGCGCAGGGCCGCCATGTTGACCGCGTACGACAGCGTCTTCGCGCCCAGCAGCAGCCACGGAGAGCGCACGGCGGCGCCGCTGTCGTAGCCGCGGTCGAGCGTGACGACGCGGATGCCCTGCGTGCGGGCGGCGGTGAAGTCGCCGGCGGGCGCCGCGGTGACCCAGGCCGTGGGCGCGGGCCCGTTGTCGACGCCGCGGCTGAGGATGAGCTTGATGACCCACTCCCCCGGCCCGCATTCGGCTGCGGCGACCGCGACGGCCTGACGCCACTGCTCCCGGTGCGGCTCCGGCAGCTCGCACAGCGCGGCGGAGTGCGCCAGACGCTGCACGTGCGCCTCGACCTCCTGCGCGTGGCCGTCGACGACGCCGATGGATTCGAAGATGCCGTCGCCGCGCTGGGTGCTCAATTCGCCCACGCTCAGGGCGGGAGCACCGGGGTCGATCCGCCGGAAGCTGTCGCTGAAGTCGGCCCGCTCCTCGTCGGTGGATTCGGCGGGGGTGATCAGCAGGGCGAATCGGGCAGCGGCCATACGACGAGCTTAGGACGTGCCCGCGCCCGTGCTGTCGAAGGCGTCCGCCACGACCACGGACACGCCCGAGGGCGCACGCGTCGCCCCCGATATCCGGCGGTCCGGGAATACCCCCGCGAGTCACGCGTTACACTTGATCGGCCGGGCCGCATAACCCCGGGCTCCATTTTTCGCCGCTGCGAGCGGCCTTCCGCCGAGAGGCGTTCTTGCGGCCCGGCTTCTTCGTATCCGGATCCGTGCGTATCGGATCCTGTCGTGCTGATCGGATCCATGCCGGATCCCGTCGGAGGTGCCGACCGGAGGTACTGACAGGAGGTTCCGTGCCGGATCCCGCCGGAGGTACCGACCAGACGATCAGTTCAGGGATCCGTCGCGCCACGCGGCCGCGGAGGCGGTGAGGTCGTGCGCGTATCCGCTGAGCCGGGCGGCGCGCGTCGTGAGATCGCTGGCCCGGAGGGGCTCGGTCGGCTCGTAGTCGTCGGCGATGTGCGTCGCACCCGAGGCCTGCACGCGGCAGAAGGCGGCCGCCCGCTCCAGCGCTACCGCGAAGTCGCCCGAGAAGGCGCCGCGCAGGATGGTGTCGATGAGGGCGACGAGCTCCTCCGGCCCCGCGGGCACCGGCGCACCCGCCACCAGAGCGTCGACAGAGGGGAGCTCGACCCGACCGCGCTCGTGCAGCAGCGCCGCGGTGCGCGGATCCGCATGGATCGCCGCCTGCAAGAGATACAGCCGCCACAGCGCGCCGGGAAGCGACACGGCGGGGCTGTTCGCCCACAGCTCGGCGATCTCGTCGATGCCGTGCTCGGTGGCGTACGCGACGAGCCGCTCCGCGCTCACGCCGCTGTCGTCCGCGCGGACCCGGGCGAGGAGCGCGGAAGCCGTGGCGTGCGCCATGCGGGTCTGCTCCGCGGGATCGTGGGATCCGAGCAGGTTGGCCATCACCTCCGGCGAGAGGCGGACAGGGCGGTGGAACGGTGCGGGCACCGACCCAGGGTACGCGCACTGCCCGAAGGCGGCACCCTGCAGCGACCGTTACACTCGGATGCGGGCCTCTAGCTCAGTTGGCAGAGCATCGGACTTCAACACAATAGGAGCGCCTCGGGGGAAACCCCGGGGATGACACCACTCAAAGTCGGGGAACCCTTCCTGGGAGACCAGTTGGCAATCCCGAGCCAAGCCGGACGTGTCCGGAAGGTGTAGAGACTGGACGGGTGGCACCTACAGCGAAAGCCAGGGTGAAGGGACAGTCCAGACCACGAACGCCCTGAGGGCGGCGGCGAAAGCCGAAGTGGCAGGTTAATCCGCGGGTCGTGGGTTCGAGCCCCACGGGGCCCACCGCAGAAGAGGCCCGGTCATCGCGACCGGGCCTCTTCCCATGCCGCGATGTCGGTGGCGCAGCGTATCGTCAACGCCCTAGGCGGAGGGGGCACTGAGCACATGAGTCGCGATGAACAGAGCCAGCCGAGGGCCACAACAGAGCCCACGAAACGGTGTGGCACGTGCGGCAGCATCAAGGCCCTGAGTGATTTCAATCGGAAGACCTCTCGTGCCGATGGGCGACAGGAGGTCTGTCGAGACTGCAACCGAGAAACATCCAGACGGTATTACCGGGAGAATCGCGACCGGCACATCGCCACGATCAGAGCGCGAGCACAAGCCCAACGCGTATCGAATCGCCGGCTCATCGCGGAGTATCTCAACATGCATCCGTGCGTGGATTGCGGCGCGTCGGACTTGCGGGTTCTTGATTTCGACCACAGGCCAGGATCTTCGAAGCGCGATGGCGTTATGCAGCTCGTGAGAAACGGCTTCAGCACCGCCATCGTCTTCGATGAGATCGCGAAGTGCGATGTTCGCTGCCGCAACTGTCATGCAATCGCCACGTACGAGCGGATGGGATCCAACTGGCGCAGCGCGGCGGCGTCGCGCGTTCCCCCGGAAACCGCGTGACGTCAGATGCACAGACTGTGCAGCAGGTCCTGCACGCGGGACTCGATGTCGTCGCGGACGCCGCGGACGAACTCCGGATCCTTGCCGGCGGGGTCGGCGAGCTGCCAGTCCTCGTAGCGCTTGCCGGGGAAGATCGGGCAGGCGTCGCCGCAGCCCATCGTGATCACGGCGTCGGCCTCGCGCACGTCCTCGGTGCGCAGCAGCTGCGGCACCGCCGCGGAGATGTCGATCCCCTTCTCCGCCATCACCGCGACGGCCGCCGGGTTGATCTGCTCCCCCGGCTCGGATCCGCCGGAGCGCACCTCGACGCGATCGCCGCCGAGCGCGCGGGCGAAGCCGGCCGCCATCTGGGATCGGCCGGCGTTGTGCACGCACACGAAGAGGATCAGGGGTCGCGCGGTCATGGATGCGTTCCGTTCTCGATGGCGGAGGTCTCGGTGGCGGGCAACGGTGCGCCGGCCTGCCGCGCGAAGAGGGCGATCGCGCGCTCGGCGTCGGCGACGGTGATGCTGCCACCGGCGACGATGTGCAGCCCGTACGCGTCCTCCAGGGCGACGAAGTTCATCGCGATGTCGTCGACCGGGCCGTTCAGCGCGAAGTCCCCGCTGGCCACGCCGGCCTCGAGGATCCGGCGGTACAGGGCGAGCTGCTGGGCGTAGAGCTGCTGCACCAGCTCGTCGTGCAGCGGCGACTTGCCGGCGAGCACATCGAACTCGTAGAGCAGGCGCATCAGGGCGTCGTCGGGACCGGATGGCAGCCCTGCACGGATCGCGATCGCCAGCTGCTCTGCCGGGCGTTCGGCTCCTGCCACAAGGCCCTCACGCTCCTCGCCCACCCGGCGCATCCCGGCGGCGTGCGCCTCGACGAGGATCGCGTCGAGGTCCTCGTAGTAGTAGAGCAGCGCTCCCCGGGTGACTCCGGCCTGGTTGGCGACGTCGGTGAGCGAGAGGTTGCGCAGTCCGTGCTCCGCCGCGGCGTCGAGCGCCGCGTCCACCACCTCGCGGCGCCGCTGGTCCTGGGTGCTGGGGCGTGCCATGAAGCCAGTATCGCAGGCTGCGCGTCGGTGTCGGATCCATCTCAGGCAAGTTTCTTGACATTTGAGTGAAATAATTTACTCTTGAGTCAAAGAACCTCGGCGCACAGCGCGCCGTCCTGAGACGCGGGAGCAACGACATGGCGGTCGACACCCTCTACACCGGCGGACGCGTCCGCACCTTCGACCCTGAGCAGCCCTGGGCGGAAGCCATCGGCGTCATAGGAGACCGCATCACGTACGTCGGGCCCGCTGCCGACGCGCCCGCAGCCTGGCAGACGGTCGCCCTCGAGGGCCGCCTGGTGACCCCCGGCGTCGCCGACACGCACAACCACCTGCTCCTCGGCTTCGACGACCTCGCGGTCAGCCTCGACCAGGTGCAGAGCCTGGACGTGGTCCGCTCCCGCATCGCCGCGTTCGCGCAAGCCCATCCCGAGCTGGACTGGATCTGCGCGGAGAACGCGCTCTACTCGGTCGTCGAGAACCGCCGGCCCAACGCCGACGACCTGGCCGGCGTCACCGACCGCCCCGTGTTCATCACGACCTACGACCAGCACTCGGTATGGCTGAACCGTCCCGCGCTCGCCAGGCTCGGCATCCTGAACGGCGGCGAGATCGCCTGGGGAAACCCCGAGATCGACCGCACCACCGGCGAGCCCACCGGCTGGGTCACCGACTTCTACACCAGCGCGATGACCGTGGACGGGCTCGCGCAGCTCCAGCGCGACATCCCGATGTACTCCCCCGACCGCCGGTACCGCAAGATCGTCAACAGCCTCGACATGGCGCGACGCTCGGGCATCACCACCGTCGTCGAGCCGCAGGTGCCGCTGGCCGAACTGCCGCTGTTCGACCGCGCAGAGCGCGAAGGCGAGCTGACCTCGCGGGTGATCGCCGCGATCTACCACCCGGTCGGAGCGGACGGCGACTTCCGCGCCCGGATCACCGAGGCGATCCGGGAGACCCCGCAGCACGACCGGTTCCGACTGGGCATGGTGAAGCTCTACGCCGACGACGTGATCGAGCCGCACACGGCGGCGATGCTCGAGGACTACGCGAACCGTCCCGGCCACCGCGGCCACACCAGCCTGGAGCCGCTCGAGTTCACCCGCCTGTTCGTCGAGCTGGACCGCCTGGGCTACCAGGTGCACACGCATGCCACCGGCGACTGGGGGATCCGGCTCACGCTCGACGCGATCGAGGCCGCGCAGCGCACGAACGGCGCCCGCGACGCCCGGCACGGCATCGTGCACGTCGAATGCCTGGCTCCCGAGGATCTCCCGCGCTTCCGCGAGCTGGGCGTGGTGGCGGCGATGCAGCCCCGGCACGCCTCCCCCGACCTCGTCGCCGGAACGTGGATGGAGAACGTCGGCGAGGCGCGCTGGGACCGGGCATGGCGCTTCCGCTCGATGATCGAGTCCGGCGCACGGGTCACGTTCTCGAGCGACTGGCAGGTGGGCGAGATGGATCCGCTCGTCGGCGTGTACAGCGCGATGACGCGCGCCCGCCTCGACGGCGCCGACGCATGGACGCCGGACGAGCGCCTCGACCTCGACCGCACCCTCGAGGCGTACACCAAGGGCGGCGCCGGCGCGTTCCATCACGAGAACGCGCTCGGCATGCTGCGCCCCGGTTACCTCGCCGACCTCGTGGTGTGGTCGGGCGATCTGTACGCCATGGAGCCGGCCGAGATCCTCGCGCAGCACGCCGACCTCACGGTCGTCGGCGGCACCGCCGTGCACGACCACCGCGGCGAGCTCGGCGGGCCCTCGGCGGGGGCATCGGCTCCCGACCCCGGCGGCGCCGGGCAGCACTGCGGCGAGCCGGCTGCCGCCCACGCCCACGGCACCGGCCACGACGGCGTGCATCACGGACACGGCGCCGGCCACGGCTCCGAGCACGCCGGCTGAGGTCCGCCCCTCGCCGGGCTCGCGCGAGCCCTCCGTGGCTAGGCCCGGCGAGCGCGGTGCCGGCGCACGGCGTCGCGGTTCGCGCAGCGCACCGAGCAGTAGCGCTGCCGCCCGTTCCTCGTCACGTCCACCACGACGTTCGTGCAGGGCGCGGCGGCGCAGCGCCCGAGCCGACCCATTCCGCGGGTGACCAGGTGCAGCGAAGTGCCGACGGCGATCACTGCGCGCAGCACGTGCGGCAGCGCGTCGTCCTCGTCGCGGTAGTGCAGGTGCCACCCCTCGCCATCGTGGTCGGTCAGGCGCGGGTAGGCCGCGGCGGACGCCATCTGCGCGTTCAGCAGCGCCGCGCGCTCCCGCGGCGACGCGGCGTCGACGATCCGCAGCCAGTCGTCGAGCACCTCGCGGGTGAGCGCATGGTCACGGGGACCCTCGGGGAACGTCATCACCATGCCGAAGTCGCGCGTGCGCTCCTCGATCCCCGCGCGGTCCGAGGGCCAGTCGTTCGCGAGCGACGCCGCCATCAGCACGGCGTACTCGCCGTAAGGGTTGAGATGCATAAGAGCATTACAACATCGTGGAGGCATGAGCACAGCCCCCACGTCCGAAACCGCCGCCCATCTGCACGACGCTCCGGCGCCGCACGAGCATGCCTGGTCCACGCGGTCCCGCCATTCGACGTCCGACGGTCTGCTGCTGTACGTGCGCTGCACCGGCTGCGACGCTCACCGCGTCGACCTGATCATCCCGGGCGCCGTTGCTCCGTCGGCCCTCAGCCGTGCCTTCGGCGGCGACTGAGCCGCGGCCCTCAGGCCCCGGTGAGGTCGGCGAGCTTGCGCACGGTGAGGAGATTGCGCGCGGTGCCTGCGACGCCGAGAGCGCGGTCGAGCACGGGCCGGGTGAGCTTGGTGGACTGCACGCCGCCGCTCCCGTAGTCGATCCAGAGGTCCGTGCCACGCAGGGCGATCCGCTCCCCCGGCTGCAGTCTCGGCGTGAGGGTCTCGATCGCGGTCGGCAGCGGCTCCCCCTCGAGGAACATCGCGTGCAGCATCTTGTCCTGCGCCGCATCCGGGAACGGGTTCTCTTCGAGCGCCCGCACCAGGTCGTCGTGCGTGCGCAGGATGACAGGGGTGTCGACGCCGAACGCGTCATGGATCAGAGTGCGCACCTCGGCGCAGGCGGCGACCGGATCCGCGGGGGTGTCGCAGATCACGTTGCCGCTCGCGATGTAAGTGGTGACCGCGCCGAACCCGCCGTGCTCGTTCAGGCGCGCCCGCAGCTCGGCCATCGGCACCCGGTTCGTGCCGCCGACGTTCACCGCGCGCAGCAGCAGCGCGCAGCGCTCGAGGCTCATTCGGCGTCGCCCTCGGTGGACGCCTCGCGCGCGGCGCCGGCGTCCGGACGCGTGCGGGCATCGGGCTCCGCGCCGGTGCCCGTGCCGGTGCCGGTGCCGGTGCCGGTGCCCGTATCCACGAGCTCGGCGCCGGCGTGGGCCAGCTCGGCGAGCGCAGCCGCGCTGGAGTCGGCGCCCACCCCCGCGACGAGGTCGGTGAGGATCCGCACGTGCACGCCGTGCGCGATCGCGTCGAGCGCCGATGCACGGACGCAGTGGTCGGTGGCGATGCCGACCACGTCCGCGGTGGTCACGCCGTGCGCGGAGAGGATCCCGGCCGCCGTCTCCCCCGTCTCCGTCACGCCCTCGAACAGGGAGTACGCGGGACGCCCCTGCCCCTTGAACACGTGGTGCGTGACGGCCGCGGTCTCGAGCAGAGGGTCGTACGCGGCCCCCTCGGTGCCGCTCACACAGTGCACCGGCCAGGTGTCCACATAGTCCGGGTCGGCGGAGAAATGGCCGCCGTTGTCGCCGGATCCCTCATGCCAGTCACGCGAGGCCACGATGACGTCGTAGTCGGCCGCATGCTCCCGCAACAGGGCGCTGATCCCCTGCGCGACGGCATCTCCTCCGGAGACGGCCAGGGCGCCGCCCTCGGTGAAGTCGTTCTGGACGTCGACGATCAGAAGCGCACGGGTCATGTTCCGAGCGTACGCCGCAACGACGAAGCCCCCTCCGAAGAGGGGGCTTCCTGCGGAGCCGCCCAAGGGAATCGAACCCTTGACCTTTTCATTACGAGTGAAATGCTCTGCCGACTGAGCTAGGGCGGCGCACACCCGGAGGTGCGCATGCGGCGAACCGCACGATCAACGATCTTACCCTGTCTGCGGGCGTGCTGCGAACCACGCGCACCCCGGGCGCGGCACGCGAGACGCGAACGCCCGAGGCCCGGGGTTCTACTCGCAGCGGATGCCCGCCTTGGCCGGAACCGTGTCGTCGACGAAGTAGGCGTCCACGGCATCGTCCACGCACGAGTTGCCCTTGTTGTAGCCGGTGTGCCCCTCCCCGACGCGCGTGATGAGGATCCCGCCCTCGAGCTGCTTCGCGAGCGACTCGGCCCAGGCGTACGGCGTGGCGGGATCGTTGGTCGTGCCGACGACGAGGATCGGGCCGGATCCCGCTGCGGTGATCTCGCCGCGCGTTCCCGTCGGCGGATACGGCCACTGCTCGCACGGATCGGGCGCATCCCAGTACGGGGCGATCGTGGGGGCGTCCGCCTTGATCTTCGCGTCGGATGCCGCCTTGGCCGCAGGGTCGTTCTCGAGCGGGTAGTCCATGCAGTTGTACGCGCGGAACGCCTCGGTGGAGTTGTCGGCGTACGTGCCGTCCTGGCGGTTGTTGTAGAAGTCCGCGAGCTGGAACGCCACCGAGGGATCGCCCTTGAGCACGCCCGTGAGCGACTGGGTCAGGTATGACCAGCTGTCCTGGGAGTACAGGGCCGCGACGATCGAGGTCATCAGCGTGTCCGCACCGAGCATGCGCCCGTCGGCGTTCTTCTGCGGCGACCGGTCGACGCTCGCGAGCAGCGCCGCGAGGTCGCTCATCGCGTCGTCCACGGTGCCCTGGAACGGGCACTTCTTGTCCTTGAGGCAGTCGGCCATGTAGGCGCGCAGTGCGGACTCGAAGCCGATGGCCTGGGTCGTGCTCACGTCGAGGCTCGACACCGCCGGGTCGAGCGCCCCGTCGAGCACGAGATGCCCGACGCGCTCCGGGTACAGCTGCGCGTAGGTCGCACCGAGGAACGTCCCGTACGAGTAGCCGAGATAGTTCAGCTTCTTGTCGCCGAGCACACCGCGCAGCAGATCCATGTCCCTGGCGGCATTCACGGTCGTGATGTACGGCAGGATCCCGTTGCTGTTCTTCTCACAGGCGTCGGCGAAGGTCTTGTTCTCCGCCTTCTGCGCAGCCGTCCACTCCTCGCTGCCGCGCGCGCCGGGACGGATCCCGTAGAGGTAGTCGTCCATCTGCCTCGCGTCGAGGCATTTCACCGCGGTGGAGGATCCGACGCCGCGCGGATCGAAGCCGATCACGTCGTAGTTCTTGATGAGGGTGGAGCTGACCGCGAACGTCAGACTCGACTTGATGAGCTCGAGACCGCTCGCACCCGGACCGCCCGGGTTGGTCAGCAGCGACCCCTTCGACGTTCCCGTCGCGCGGTGGCGCACCACCGCCAGGTCGATGGTCCCGGCTCCCGGGTCATCCCAGTCGAGCGGCGCCTTGACCGTCGTGCAGTCCATGCCGCCGCCGCAGCCCGACCACACGAGCTTCTGCCCGTAGAACGACTTCAGGTCGTCGGGAACGCCCGAGGTGTCCGGCGCCGCCGTGGGACCCGCCGACGCGGAGCCGGAGGGGATCATCGAGTACAGGCAACCCGACAGCAGCAGGGTGGCGAGTGCGAGCCCCGCCACGACCGTGCTGAGGCGGCGCAGACGGGACGGTGTGCGCGAGTTCATGGTCTCCTCCCGCTCGTGACGGTCACGAGCAAGCTCTCGAGGGCGAGCGCGGGGGCGACGTTGCGCTCGAGCGACTCCCTGGTCTCGGCGAGATGGTCCAGCACGACGAGGGTGCGCGCCGGCTCCCACGCGGTCGCGATCGCGGAGAGCTCCGCGGCGAGCTCGCGGTTGATGAGGCCGTCGTCCCTGCCGAACTGCAGCATGACCACGTCCCGGAACAGCGACTGCAGATCCGTGAGCACGCGGTCGAGGCCGTCGCGCACGCTGCGCTTGGCCCGCTGCTTCTGCTCCTCCTCCAGGGCGTTGATCTGCGAGCGCACGGCCGGCGGGATCGCCTGCCCTTCGGCGATGCCGACGGTGTGCAGCAGCGCGCGCCGCTCGGCCTCGTCCCGCTCCGCGGTGAGGGCCTTCGCGTCCTCCGTGGCGGCCTGCACGATCTGCCCGGCGACCTCGACGGCGTCGCTCACGCCGCGGGCGCTCAGCACCGCGCGCAGGGTCTGCTCGCGGCGCCGGCGGGCCGCTTCATCGGTCGCGAGCCGCTGGGCCATGCCGATGTGCCGCTGCGCGTGCCGCGCGGCCTGCTCGGCGACGACGGGATCCGCGCCGGTGCGGCGCACGATGAGCTCGGCGACCGAGGCGACGTCGGGCTCGCGCAGGCGCACCGACCGCACGCGGGAGCGGATCGTCGGCAGCAGGTCCGCCTCGCTCGGCGCGCACAGGATCCACACGGTCTGCTCCGGCGGCTCCTCCAGCGCCTTCAGCAGCACGTTCGAGGTGCGCTCGGTCATGCGGTCGGCGTCCTCGACGACGATCACCCGGTACCGCCCGCTGGAGGGGCCGAAGTACGAGCGCTCGACGAGCGCGCGGGCCTCGGCGATCGAGATGATGACCTTCTCGGTGCGCAGCACCGTCACATCGGGGTGCGTGCCGGCGAGCACCTGGTGCATGGTCTGCTCGTCCTCGGGGCCCGAGGCGATCAGCGACGCGGCGAACGCGGTCGCGAGCGTCGACCGGCCGGATCCGGGAGGCCCGGTGATAAGCCAGGCGTGCGACATCGCCGCCGGGTTGTCGACGGCCGCGCGCAGCGTCTCCACGGCCGCGTCCTGTCCCCACACATCGGTCCACGGGAAGGGCGCGAGGACGGTGGCGGGCATGCGATCAAGCCTATGCGGTGAGGGCGACATCGACGGCGCCTGTGGACGCATCGGGGCCCACGGCGCGGTGCGGACTCAGAGCAGGGTCGCCACGCGGGCGCGCACGGCCTCTGCGATCGTCGCGGGATCCTGCGCCGCGTCGACGACGAGGAAGCGCTCGGGCTCCGCAGCCGCGAGCCCGAGGTACGCCTCGCGCACCCGCTGGTGGAACTCCTCGCGCTCCGCTTCGAGCCGGTCGAAGGGCTTGTCCGCGGAGTCCAGGCGGCGACGCGCGACCGCCGGGTCGAGGTCGAGCAGCACGGTGAGGTCGGGCAGTGCCCCCTCGGCCGCCCACAGCGACAGCCCGCGCACCTCGTCCGCGTCCAGCACCCGACCGGCGCCCTGATAGGCGACCGAGGAGTCGAGGTAGCGGTCCTGGATGACCACCTCCCCTCGCTCGAGCGCCGGGCGGACGACGGTCGAGACATGATGCGCCCGGTCCGCGGCGTACAGCAGAGCCTCCGCGCGCGGGGCGATGTCGCCGCGGTGGTGCAGCACGATGTCGCGGATCAGGTCGCCGACCTCGGATCCACCCGGCTCCCGGGTGCGCAGGACCTCACGCCCCTGCGACCGCAGCCACTCCTCCAGCAGCACGGCCTGGGTGGTCTTGCCGGAGCCGTCGCCTCCCTCGAGGGTGATCCAGACGCCGGGGGCCGCGCTCACGGGCCCGCCTGCTTCACCTCGGCTCGCTCCGCTCACTCGGCACGACGCTTCGCGGCGTTGGCGGCGCGGGTGGCTGCCGCCTTCTTCGCGGCGGCGGAACGGGCGGCGGCCTTCTCCGCGTCGGTCTTCGCCGTGCTCTTGGCCGGAGCCTTCTTCGCCGTGCTCTTGGCCGGAGCCTTCTTCGCCGTGCTCTTGGCCGGAGCCTTCTTCGCGGGCGCCTTCTTCGCGGTCGTCGCCGTCTTCGTCGCCGCGGCGCGAGCGCCGCGCTTCGGGGCGGGGCCCTTCGCACGCTTGTCGGCGAGCATCTGCACCGCGATCTCGAAGGTGATGTCCTGCACCTGCTGGCCCCGCGGGATCGTGACGTTCGTCTCGCCGTCGGTGACGTAGGCGCCGAAGCGGCCGTCGCGGATCCGGATCGGCTTGCCGCTGACCGGATCCGCGTCGAACTCGGCGAGCGCGCTGGACGCGCGCCGCGCGCCGTACTTCGGCTGGGCGTAGATCTCCAGCGCCTGCTCGAGCGTGATGTCGAAGATCTGCTGCTCGTTCTCCAGGGAGCGCGAGTCGGCGCCCTTCTTCAGGTAGGGACCGAACCGGCCGTTCTGCGCGGTGATCTCCTCGTTCGTCGCCGGATCCACCCCGACGACCCGCGGCAGGTCGAGGAGCTTCAGCGCCGTGTCGAGGTCGATGGTGTCGACGGACATGGAGCGGAACAGCGATGCGGTGCGCGGCTTGGGCGCCGCCTCCTTCTTCGCGCCCCGCTTCGCCTTGGGCTTGTCCACGACCTCCCCGGTGGCCTCGTCCACCTGGTCGTCGTCGGAGACGGGGTCGTTCTCCTGCACGTAGGGGCCGAACCGCCCGTCCTTGACGACGATGATCTTGCCGTTGTCCGGATTCTCGCCGAGAACGCGGTCGCCGGCGACGGGTGCGTCGATGAGCTCCTGCGCCTTCTCGGCGGTGAGCTCGTCGGGAGCCAGGTCCTCCGGCACGTTCACGATGCGGGGCTTCGCGTCGGGGTGCTGAGGGTCGACGACCTCGAGGTACGGCCCGTACTTGCCGAACCGGAGCGTGGCGTTGTCGGTGATGGGCGTCGCGTTGAGCGCGCGCGCGTCGATCTCGCCGAGGTTGTCGACCACCTGGCGCAGACCCACCTGCCGGTCGGATCCGAAGTAGAAGTCGTGCAGCCACTCGATGCGCTTCTGCTCGCCCCGTGCGATCGCGTCGAGGTCGTCCTCGAGCGCAGCCGTGAAGTCGTAGTCGATGAGGTCGGCGAAGTGCTGCTCGAGCAGCCGCACGACGCTGAACGCCATCCAGGTCGGCACCAGCGCCTGTCCGCGCTTGGTCGCGTAGCCTCGGTCGATCACGGTGCCGATGATGCTCGCGAAGGTCGAGGGCCGCCCGATCCCGTGCTCCTCGAGCGCCTTGACCAGCGAGGCCTCGGTGTACCGGGGCTTGGGGGTCGTGCGGTGCGGCTTCGCATCGGCCTCGGAGACCCCGAGCACATCGCCGACGGCGACCGCCGGCAGCGACTGGTTCTCGGCGGCGTCCGCGGCGTTGCGGCGCTCGTCCTTGCCCTCCTCGTAGGCCTCGAGGAAGCCCTTGAAGGTGTAGACCGTACCCGAAGCCGTGAACTCCGCCGTGCGGCCATCAGCGTCCACCGAGATCGTCACCGTGGTCGTCTCGTACTTCGCGTCGGACATCTGGCTCGCGACCGTGCGCTTCCAGATGAGGTCGTAGAGGCGCAGCTCCTCGCGGTCGAGCTGCGACGAGACCGAGGCGGGCGTGCGGAACTGATCGCCCGAGGGCCGGATCGCCTCGTGCGCCTCCTGCGCGTTCTTGCTCTTCGACTTGTAGACCCGCGGCTTGAGCGGCACCGCGGCGTCGCCGTAGAGCGCGACCGCCTGCGACCGGGCCGCCTGCACCGCCTGGGTGCTGAGGGCGGTCGAGTCGGTGCGCATATAGGTGATGTAGCCCTTCTCGTACAGGCGCTGGGCGACGCTCATCGCCTGCTTCGCGCTCATCGAGAGCTTGCGTCCCGCCTCCTGCTGCAGCGTGGAGGTAGTGAACGGCGCATAGGGGCTGCGGGTGCCGGGCTTCGCCTCGACCTTGGTCACCGTGCCGGATCCGGCCGCGTCCACCGCGGCGGCGAGCGCGGCGGCGGCCTTCTCGTCGAGGACGACGACGGCCTTCTTCAGCGCGCCGTTGTCGTCGAAGTCGGTGCCGCGCGCGATGGCGCCGCCGTCGAGCCGCACCAGACGCACGGTGAACGAGGTCCCGCCCGCCGCAGCCTGCGCGTCGACGTCCCAGTACTCGGCGGAGGTGAACGCCATGCGCTCGCGCTCCCGGTCCACGATCATGCGGGTCGCTGCGGACTGCACGCGGCCCGCCGAGAGCCCGGACTTCACCTTGTACCAGAGCACCGGCGACACGTCCCAGCCGTAAAGGCGGTCGAGGATCCGGCGGGTCTCCTGCGCGTCGACCAGGGCCAGGTCGAGGTCGCGGGTGTTCTGGACGGCGGCCTGGATCGCGTCCTTGGTGATCTCGTGGAACACCATGCGCCGGTAGGGCACCTTCGGCTTCAGGGTCTCCAGCAGGTGCCACGCGATGGCCTCGCCCTCGCGGTCCTCATCGGTGGCGAGCAGGAGCTCGTCGGCGTTCTTCAGAGCGCGCTTGAGCTCGGCGACCGTCTTGGTCTTGCGATCCGAGACGACGTAGTAGGGGTCGAAGTCGTGCTCGACGTCGATCGAGTACTTGCCGTAGGCGGCCTTGTCGGCAGGCGGGATGTCCTTCTTGTCGGCGAGGTCACGGATGTGACCCACCGAGCTGAGCACCTCGAAGCCTTCGCCGAGGTACCCCTGGATGGACCTCATCTTCGTCGGGGACTCGACGATGACAAGCTTCTTGCCTTGCGCCACGAGTGCGTCCTTTCGGGTCCTGAGCTTCGAGGATGGGTCGAAGCACACCATACACACCGTGCCGGAGGAGGGGACTCAGCACGATGAATCGGCGCCCGCGGGAGTTTCGGGTTCTCCTGCTCGGATCCGGCGCCGGCCGGGAACCCAGCGTACGCCGCCCCGGGAGGGGCGATGACCATGAGACGTCACTCCGCGCCCTCGGGCGAGGCGGGTCCGGCACGCGCGCCGGCGGAGGCCGGGAACCCCGCGTACCCGGCCACGACGTGCACGACCACCTCGAGTCCGTCGAGGCGGCAGTCCTGCAGCGCCGCGCCATGCGCCTCCGCGACCCGGGCGGCGAGAGCGCACGGCTCCGCCTCCACGGCGACCGCGCCGGAGACCGCGTCGGCCGCCGCGAGCGCGGCCGCGTCCGCCGCCGCCGCGACGCGCTGGGACGTGGCGCCGGCGCCGCCGGCCATCGCGGCGCCGAGGCCGAGCACGGCGGTGACCACGATTCCGCCAAGCGCGAGTGCGGATCCGGCCATCACCGTCCCCCGTCCAGCGCGCACCCCGTCGCCTGCAGCGGTACGGCGATCGCGCCCAGCACACGCGCCTCGGTCGACGCCGTGACGCACACGAGATCCGCGGATCTGCGCACCGCGAACCCCGCCGCCGGGTCCGCCCGGGCAACGGCAGCCCCCGCTCCCCCGGCGTCGTCGCCCCGGCCGAGGATGCGCGCCGCGTCGGCCACCGCGTCCTGCAACGCGACCAGGCGCATGCCGGCGCCGAGCGCCCCGACGCCCAGCAGCAGGGTCAGCACCACGACCGGCAGCGCGACGGCGAGTTCGGCGGTCGCCGAGCCGCGCTCCCCGCCGCGGTCGCCTCCCGTGGTGGCGCCACCGCCGCCGGAGCGTCCGCCGGACGCGCGCCGGATCGTCATGCCACCGTCAGGGCGCGGCGCACGAGGTCGGTGAGGATCCCGCGCACCTCATCGCTGCGCATGATGATCACCAGGAGGCCCGCGAACGCCACCGCGGCCATCGTGGCGATCGCGTACTCCGCGGTGGCGGCCCCGGTCTCGTCGCCGAACAACCGCGCGGCGCGCCGCCGGGTCAGCGGCGGGAGCTCCGGCACCGGGCTCGGATGGGTCTGGTCCATGGTCTTCCTTCTCTCTTCTCTCGGACGACGACGCCGGTCGGCGCCGTCGGGGTCAGGCGAACGGGAGCGGCGTCGTCGACA
Organism: Microbacterium sp. 8M; assembly: GCF_902506375.1. Taxonomy (GTDB): domain Bacteria; phylum Actinomycetota; class Actinomycetes; order Actinomycetales; family Microbacteriaceae; genus Microbacterium. The sequence continues at coordinate 1,175,155 of NZ_LR733284.1, read as the reverse complement.
GGACGCTGAGGATCAGCGGTGCCACGCCGAGGAGCATGAACGCGGGCAGCGTGCAGGCGCCGAGCGGGAGCAGCAGGCGCGAGCTCAGTCGAGCCGCCCCCGTCCGCCCCGCCGTACGGGCGTCACGGCGCGCGCGATCCGCCTCGGCGCGCAGCAGTTCCACCGCGGGAACACCGGCCGCCGCCGACAGGCGCAGCACCCGCTCGATCGTCTCCTCGGCGGCCGCCGGGTCATCGCCCTCGGCCAGCTCGTGTTCGACGAGGGCGCGTGCCCGCGGGATCGCCGTCCCGCCGGCGAGCGCGACCACGAGAAGCTCCGCGCGGATCCCGGGGATCCCCGGTGGCGGCGCCGCCCGGCGCACCATGGCACGGGTCCATCCCCGTGCGAGAAGCAGCAGCGCCAGCCCCGCCGCCAGCAGGGTCCACCCCTCCGGCCGGGTGAAGAGCACCGTCACCGTGTCGAAGCCGAGTGCCGTGCCAAGCAGCAGCCCTACGAGCGGGAGCCACAGCATCAGGCGGGCGGTGCCCGCGGGCTCGGCGAGGGCGACCGACACCTCGTCGCGGATGTCGCCGGCGCCCTCGAGGGCGGAGGCGATCGCCCGGAGCACTTCGCCCAGCGGCGCGCCGACCGTGCCCGCGATGCCCCACGCGGCGGCGACCATGCGCCAGACCCCGCCCTGCGCGCGGATCGCCTCGCCCAGCGCACGCCCGTGCTCCTCCGCCTCCGCGACCACCTCCACCGCGACGGCGGATCCGCTCTCGGCCAGGTGCCGCCAGGCGGCCAGGGGCGCCGCGCCCGCCTGCAGCAGCACCGCGAGCGTCCGCACGGCCTCGGCCACCTCGGCCTCGCGGATGCGCACCGCGCGCCGCGGCAGCCTGAGGCGCCGCCCCCGCGCGTGTGATCCGGAGAGCGGGGCCGAGCGCCGTGCGGTCCATGTCCGGCCCCCGCCACGAGGCGTCGTCCTCACCACGGCTGCACCTCCTCGATGCCCAGGTGCTCGCCGTCCAGCCGCAGCGCTCCCACCTGCGCGAGCCGCCGGATACCGCCGCTCGCCCGCACCAGGTGCAGCACGTACGCGAAGGCGCTCACGGCCTGCCGGGCGAGGGCGGGCGGATCCATCCCCGCGAGAGCGCCGAGCGCCTCCAGACGCGCCGGCACATCGGCGAGCCCGCTCGCGTGCAGCGTGCCCGCGCCGCCGTCGTGCCCGGTGTTGAGCGCGGTCAGCAGATCCCGGATCTCCTCGCCGCGGCACTCGCCCACGATCAGGCGATCGGGCCGCATCCGCAGCGACTCCCGCACGAGACGGGCGACCGTGATGGCGCCCACGCCCTCGAGATTCGGCTGCCGCGCCTCGAGGGAGACGTGGTGCGGGTGCCGCGGGCGCAGTTCCGCGACGTCCTCGATGGTGACGATCCGCTCGTGCGGCGGCACGTGCGCGAGCAGCGCCGCGAGCATGGTGGTCTTGCCCGTTCCGGTGCCCCCGGTGATCAGCACGTTCCTGCGCGCGGCGACCAGCTGCTCCAGCCAGACCCGCTGCGCCGCGTCGATCGCGCCCAGGCGACCCAGATCGTCCAGGTCGGCCGCGCGCACCCGCGGGATCCGCACCGAGACCGCCGTCCCGCTGGTGGCGACCGGCGCGAGCACCGCATGCACGCGCACGCCCGACGCCAGCCGCACGTCGACGCAGGGCGCCTGGTCGTCCAGATGGCGGCCGCCGAGCGCGACCAGCCGCACGGCGAGTTCACGCACCTCGCGTTCCGACGCGCTCCACCCCGCCACGGGCTCGGCGCCGGCACCGCGATCCAGGAACAGGCCGCCCGCCCCGTTGAGGAAGAGGTCGGTCACCCGCGGATCGGTGGCATGCACGGCCAGTTCGCCGAAGGCCGGATCCAGCTCGAGCTGGTCGACGCTGCCGGTGGAACCGCGGGGGACGATCACGAAGGGCGAGGGCATGACCCGACGCTAGGCACCCGCCGGGTCCCGCAGAGCGGGTTGCGCGCATCCCGTGCAGAAGTCCGCGCCCGCGGCGACTGTGCAGGGCGAGGGACGCGGGGCGGGAACCGGGGAGGTCGAGCGTGGACCGGGGGCGTCGGGCGGGAACCGAGGGCGGGAGCCCCGGAAACGGAAGTGGGCGGCACCCCACGGGGGGAATGGGGTGCCGCCCAGCCGCGGTGGACGGAGGGGGGCCGTCGCTGCCGCGGGAAAGCCGGATTCGAATGATCGGCCGTCGGACAGTGTACGTCTGAAAAGAGACCGAACAAAACGAACGGCGCTACCGACTTCCGGCGGTATTGAGGGACGATGGGCACGGCTAGATTCACCGGTGTCGTGGCCCACGCCGCGACGCATCACCGCCGCAAAGGAGCGCCCTGTCACATGAGCAGCCAGATCGATCACGTCTTCGATGAGACCCGTGTGTTCCCGCCCTCTCCCGAGTTCGCGGCAGCCGCTGTCGCACAGCCCGAGATCTACTCGGAAGCCGCCACCGATCGCGAGGCGTTCTGGGCGAAGCAGGCGCGGGAGCTGCACTGGCACACCCCGTTCACCCAGGTGCTGGACTGGTCCACACCGCCGTTCGCGAAGTGGTTCGCCGACGGCGAGCTGAACGTGGCCTACAACTGCCTGGACCGCCACGTGGAGGCGGGCGACGGCGACCGAGTCGCCCTGCTCTGGGAGGGCGAGCCGGGCGACGAGCGCCGCATCACCTACGCAGAGCTCACTGCCGAGGTCAAGCGCCTCGCGAACGTGCTGGAGGGTCTCGGCGTCGGCCACGGCGACCGCGTCGCGATCTATCTCCCGATGATCCCCGAGGCCGTCGCCTCGATGCTCGCCGTAGCTCGAATCGGCGCGATCCACTCCGTCGTCTTCGGCGGGTTCAGCGCCGACAGCCTGCGCTCGCGCATCGACGACGCCGGCGCCAAGGTCGTCATCACCGCGGACGGCGGGTATCGCAAGGGCAAGGCCTCCCCGTTGAAGCCGACCGTGGATCAGGCGCTGGCGGATCGCGGCGAGGGCGAGCAGAACACCGTCGAGCACGTCATCGTCGTGAAGCGGTGCGAGAACGAGATCGAGTGGGACGACGCCCGCGACCTCTGGTACCACGAGGCCGTCACCGCCGCGTCCGACGAGCACGAGGCTCAGGCCTTCCCGGCGGAGAACCCGCTCTTCATCCTGTACACCTCCGGCACCACCGGGAAGCCGAAGGGCATCCTGCACACCTCCGGCGGATACCTCACCCAGGCGTCGTACACGCACCGGGTCGTGTTCGACCTCAAGCCGGAGACGGACGTCTACTGGTGCACGGCCGACATCGGCTGGGTCACCGGCCACTCCTACGTCGCCTACGGGCCGCTCGCGAACGGCGCCACCCAGGTCATGTACGAGGGCACGCCGGAGACCCCGCAGCAGGGCCGCTGGTGGGACATCATCCAGAAGTACGGCGTGACCACGCTCTACACCGCGCCGACCGCGATCCGGTCGTTCATGAAGCTCGGCCGCGAGATCCCGAACCGGTACGACCTGTCCAGCCTGCGCCTGCTCGGATCCGTCGGCGAGCCGATCAACCCGGAGGCGTGGATCTGGTACCGCGACGTCATCGGCGGCGGCCGCACGCCGATCGTGGACACCTGGTGGCAGACCGAGACCGGTGCCATCATGGCCTCTCCCCTGCCCGGCGTCACCGCGACCAAGCCGGGTTCGGCGCAGGTCGCGCTGCCGGGGATCTCCATCGATGTCGTGGACGACGACGGCAACTCGGTGGGTGTCGGCGGCGGTGGTCTCCTGGCGATCACCGAGCCCTGGCCGAGCATGCTGCGCGGCATCTGGGGCGACCCTGAGCGCTTCGTCGAGACCTACTGGGAGAAGTTCGCCGAGAAGGGCTACTACTTCGCCGGCGACGGAGCCCGCTTCGACGAGGACGGCGACCTCTGGCTGCTCGGCCGCGTCGACGACGTGATGAACGTCTCCGGCCACCGCCTGTCCACGGCGGAGATCGAGTCGGCGCTGGTCGCCCACGAGGCCACGGCCGAGGCCGCGGTGGTCGGCGCGTCCGACGAGACCACGGGGCAGGCCGTCGTCGCCTTCGTGATCATCAAGGAGAGCTACTTCAAGGCGCACTCCCCCGAGGGGCTCGCCCAGCAGCTGCGCGGCTGGGTGGGCGAGCAGATCGGCCCGATCGCCCGTCCCCGCGACGTGTACATCGTCGGCGAGCTGCCGAAGACCCGCTCCGGCAAGATCATGCGCCGCCTGCTGCGCGACGTCGCGGAGGGCCGTGAGGTCGGCGACACCACGACGCTCGCCGACACCGCGGTGATGAGCGTGATCTCGGCCCAGGTCAAGTAGGTCGCACGACCTCTTAAGGACGAGACCCCGATCCGGTCCCTGAGCTTGTCGAAGGGTCCGGATCGGGGTCTCGTACGTATCGCCGTCAGGCGAGGGTGAAGACCACCTCGACCTCGACCGGGCTGTCCAGGGGCAGCACCGCGACGCCGACGGCGGCGCGGGCGTGCTTGCCCGCGTCCCCGAAGATCTCGCCGAGCACCTCGCTCGCGCCGTTGATGACGCCGGGCTGGCCGGAGAACGACGGGGCCGAGGCGACGAACCCGCCCACCCGCAGCACGCCGCCGATCCGGTCCACACCGCCGGCGGCATCCGCTGCCGCGGCCAGGGCGTTCAGCGCGCAGAGCCGTGCAAGCCCCTTGGCGTCCTCCGCCGGAACCTCGGCACCGACCTTGCCGGTCGCCGGAAGCGAGCCGGACACGAACGGCAGCTGCCCCGATGTGTACACGAGTCCGGCGTGCACCCGGGCGGGCACGTACGCGGCCACCGGCGCGGCGACGGCCGGAAGCTCGATGCCGAGCTCGGCGAGGCGGGAACTGATGGTCATGCGTTGTCTCCTTCGAACTGACGAGCGGCCTCCGCGGCGGCGCCGAGACCCGTGTTGGCGGCCGCGTCGCCGCCGACCGGACGCTTGAGGTACGCCACGAGCCCGCCCTCGGGACCGGTGACGACCTGGACGAGCTCCCACCCCTGCTTGCCCCAGTTGTTCAGGATCGCGGCGGTGTTGTGGATCAGCAGCGGAGTGGTGAGGTACTCCCACGTGGTCATGGCTCTCCCGGAGGGACGGACGCGCGCGGGCGCGTCAAAGTTTGCGTTCAGGGAACTCCCCTACGATCAAGCGTATGCCTCAGACCAAACGCACGCTCACCGGTGTGCTCAGCGGCCTGGCCGGCCTCGTCGGTCTCAGCGTCGTCGCCGGTGTGCTCGTGACGGCCGCCGTCACTCCGGTGTTCGCCGTGACCGGCGCTACCGCCGCTCAGTCGATCGACCTGTTCGAGGGCCTGCCCTCCAACCTGAAGGTCGACCGCCCGATGCTGCCGACGACGATCTACGCGAAGGACGCCAACGGCACCGACCAGGTCATGGCGCGCTTCTACGATCAGAACCGTGTCCCGGTGAAGTACGACCAGGTCGCGCCTGTGCTGTACGACGCGCTGCTGGCCAGTGAGGACAAGAACTTCTACTCGCACGGCGGCATCGACATCACCGGCACGCTCAAGGCGATCGTCGGCAACGTGACCGGATCCTCGACCAACGGCGGATCCTCGATCAGCCAGCAGTACGTGAAGAACGTGCTGCTGCAGGAGTGCGAGAAGGGCGTGCCCCTCTCGGACAAGAAGCGCGATGACAAGCTCCAGCAGTGCTGGCTGGACGCGGCCTCGGCCGTCGGTTCCAAGGGCATCGCGCGCAAGCTGCAGGAGATCCGCTACGCCACGGCGATCGAGAAGCAGTACTCCAAGCAGGACATCCTCATCGGCTACCTGAACCTGGTGAACTTCGGTGGCACGACCTACGGCATCGAGGCCGCCGCGCAGCGCTATTTCAGCGTCTCCGCGTCGCAGCTCAACGCCGTGCAGGCCGCGACCCTCGTCGGCATGGTGCAGAACCCGAACGCCTTCCGCATCGACCTGCCCGGTGGCACGTACGACTGCGACAAGGATGGCAACAACTGCAAGAACTCGCAGGCCGACGGCTACCACGACACCCTCGTGCGCCGGAACTACGTGCTCAGCCGCATGCACACGCTCGGCAAGATCACGACGGCCGAATACGAGGAAGCCAAGAAGCAGCCGATCACGCCCGTCATCAAGACGCCCTCCTCCGGCTGCGCGGACGCCGGTGACAACGCGTATTTCTGCAAGTACGTGCAGGCCACGCTGGAGAGCGACTCGTCGCTCGACTCCGCGCTCGGTCCGCAGAAGGACCGCGCCGACAAGCTGCTCCGCGGCGGCCTGAACATCTACACGACCTTGTCCGCGCCGATGCAGGCCGCGGCCGTGCAGGCGATGCACGACTACACCACCCCGACGATCGAAGGCATGGACTTCGGCGCCGCGGCCGTGAACCTCGATCCCAAGACCGGCAGGATCCTCGCGCTCGCGCAGAACACCGTGTTCAACGAGGCGCAGGATGCGCCTCCGGGCCAGACGGGAATCGTCTACGCCGCCGATCAGGCGCACGGGGGCGGCATCGGCTTCTCGGTCGGATCCACGTACAAGGTGTTCACGCTCCTCGACTGGCTCGAGAAGGGCCATTCCCTGCGCGAGTCCGTCGACGGCAATCTCAGGCGGATGACGTTCAAGTGCGGAGACAGCACGATGCCGGCGGACGCCGGCGAGATCGGCAACTTCCAGAATCAGCGAGGCTTCACCGGCACGCCGATGGAGTTCACGAAGCTGTCGCTGAACAGCGGCTTCCTCGGCATGGCGTCGAAGCTCGATCTCTGCGACATCAACGACCTCGCGGCCCGGATGGGCGTGCACCTCGGCACCGAGTACAAGGGCAAGATGCTGCCGGTCAACAACCGCGAGAACATCACCGACGACGACGGGAACATCCTCGCCTCTGCGCCGGCGCCGTTCGATGTGCTCGGGTCGAAGAACATCGCGCCTCTCGACATGGCCGCCGTATACGCGGCGATCGCCAACAACGGCACGCGCTGCGACCCGCACGCGATCGACAAGATCACCGGACCCGACGGTGCGGACATCCCGCTCGCACCCACCACCTGCACGGAGGTCATCAAGCCGGAGATCGCGGCCGGGGCTGCGTACGCCCTCCAGGGCGTCATGAACGGCGGTACCGGTTCGCAGGCGAACCCCTACGACGGCACCCCGCTGATCGGAAAGACCGGTTCGCACAACAACGCTCAGACGATGCTCATGTCGTCCTCGACGACCTCCACGACGGGCGTCTGGGTGGGCCAGGCGAGCGGCGATGTCAACATCAACGACTTCTACACGCAGGACATCGGCGTTCCGAACATCCGGTATCCGTTGAGCAAGGCCATCCTCAGCGCGGCGGACGAGCTGTTCCCCGGAGGGTCCTTCCCGGACCCGATCCAGAGCCAGCTCAAGCAGTCGTACACGAATCTGCCGAACGTCGTCGGCATGACCGTCGACCAGGCGACGCAGACGCTCGAGGGCGTCGGGTTCTCGGTGTCGGTCGGCGCCCCGGTGCAGAGCAACCTGCCAACGGACCAGGTCGCGCAGCAGGATCCGGGCCCTGGCCAGGTCGTCACTGGCAGCACCATCACGATCAGCCCGAGCAACGGGCAGGGCGCGACCGTGCCGAACGTCGTCGGCATGACCATGGGCGACGCCGCGAACGCGCTCAAGACAGCGGGCTTCCAAGCGGTGAAGGGCGCCTGCACGCCCGGCAACGGCGACGAGTCCGGCACAGTGACGGCGACGAATCCGGCAGCCGGCACCGCCGCCCCGAAGGGGTCCTCCGTCACGCTGAACTACACGACGAAGAACTGCAAGCCATGACGCCTGCCCGAGCCACCCGTCCGGCCCTCATCGCACTCGGTGCGGTGGGGGCCGCCGGTGTCGCGGCGGCGACCTGGGGCATCGGCATCGAGCGTTACCTGTTCACGCTGCGCCACGCCACGGCGCGGTCGCTGCCGGCAGGATCCCGCCCGCTGCGGATCCTGCACGTCTCGGACGCGCACATGGCGCCGTGGCAGCACCGCAAGCAGCGCTGGCTCGCGTCCCTCGCCCAGCTGCGACCCGACCTCGTCGTGAACACCGGCGACAACCTCGGTCACGAGCGCGGTCTCGAGGGCGTGCGTGCCGCGTTCGCACCGTTCGCGGGCGTCCCGGGCGTCTTCGTGCACGGTTCCAACGATGTGCACGCGCCATCGCCGCGCAATCCGTTCCGGTACTTCATGGGGCCGTCGGCACGGGTGCCCACCGCCCCGAAGCTCGACACCGCCGCGATGGACGCCTTCTTCACGGACGAGCTGGGCTGGACCGACCTGAACAACACGGCCGCCACCCTCACGGTCGCAGGCTCGCGCATCGACCTGTTCGGCGTGGAAGACGCGCACCGCGACTGGGACGACCTCGAGGCGCTGCCGTCGGCGATCGACGCGCTGGGCCCCCGCTCTGCCGACATACCCGTGCTGGGCGTGACGCATGCGCCGTATCAGCGCGTGCTGAACGCGTTCACGGATCTCGGCGCCGACGCGATCCTCGGCGGCCACACGCACGGCGGCCAGGTGTGCATCCCGGGTTTCGGGGCCGTCGTCGCGAACTGCGACATCCCGCTGAAGCAGGCCAAGGGTCTCAGCTCCTGGTCGCACGCCGGACGCACCGTGCCGCTCAACGTGAGCGCCGGGTGCGGGCACTCGATCTACGCCCCGGTCCGGTTCGCCTGCCGCCCCGAGGCCACCCTGCTCACGCTGCTGCCCCGAGGCTGAACACGTAGAGTCGGTGCACCGAACAGCTCTTAGACCCGCGCGGCGATCGATCCCGCATCCGAGGAATAGTGGCCCGACTGACAACCGTCTCAGCCCCAAGAAGGGGATCACGCTATGAACCGCAACGCGAAGATCGCCACCTGGTCCGCTGTCGCCCTGATCGTTGCGGGCCTCGTCGTCGGTGCGGGGTACACCGTCGTGACCGTCACGTCCGCCATTCCGCCCACACCGACTCCGGAATTGAGCATGCCCGCGCGATCGGCGGCCCCTGCCCCGAAGCCCACAGCAGTCCTCCCGAAGACAGAGCAAGAGCGTGTAGGGGGCGCGGAGAATTGCCACCCACTTGCACAGATCCAGATCAGCGGCGAGGTCGATGGCAACGGAAACCTCATCGAGCATGCCGAACTCCGGACCGAACCGATTGACTTCGGTCCTCGCGAGGGCGCAAACGGCATCGTGAGCGTCAATGGCCAAGGAAAGATCGTCAGCTACACAACCGTCGCTGGCGACAACCTCGACGGCATCGAGACGCGACTCTGCACCGACATGGACACCGTCGCCAGATACAACGGAGTCGGGTACGCACCCGGCGAGCACACATGGAAGATCGGCGAAACGTTCGTGATCCGCCCCGACCCGAACGTCCCTTGGATCGACCCCGTCAAACAGTGGCACGCCGAGCACCCCAACGGCTAGTGCCACCGATACTCAACGTTCCCCACGGCGTCGCTCTTTCGCGGAGGGCCGACGCCTGTGCCAGACCCCAACGCTTCTGCGTCATGCCGGAATAGGGAAGGGGGAACAAGGTATAGGCGATACGCAGATACTGCGGCGGATCAGGCGGCGGCTTCGGCGGTCATCTGGACCGCATAGCGCTGCTTCGCGGGAAACGCCGACGTGAACCTCTGCGACGTCACCGTCACCCAGGTAACGGCACTGGCGGCAGCAACGCCGTCACGCTCAACTAGGTCGACGATGAGATCGACCTCAATTGGCTTCTTGCGCACCCGATTCACCCAAACCCGCTGACTCAACAGCTTCGCCACGCGCGGGTTCCGCCTCGATTCGCTCCCAAGCCCCTCGCCGTATAGACTTGAACGGTTGCCACGGGGTGTGGCGCAGCTTGGTAGCGCGCTTCGTTCGGGACGAAGAGGCCGCAGGTTCAAATCCTGTCACCCCGACCAATGAGAGAGGGACCGACCCAGAAGGTCGGTCCCTCTCTCGTTATCTCGGTAAGTCAGGCGGCCCAGCGCAGAGGCTCCACGTGTCGCGAATGCGACGTGCGGAGAAGCGCCTGGGGAGCACTCCTCGCAACCTCCGTAGAGAATCGCCCGGCGGACGACTCTCCTTGCGCACATCTCGGCGGCGTCCTCGCAGGCACCGTCGCGCGCACGAAGAGTCGCTCGGTCACGTGCGGCGCCCCGCTCGGCCCTGGCTCGGCGGCTCCGCTCAGGCTTCTCCCGTATCCTGGAACCGCTATGACGACGCCACGCCTGGTCGCCTTCGACCTCGACGACACCCTCGCCGCCTCCAAGAGCGCGATCGAACCCCGCATCGCCGCACTCCTGCTCGCCCTCGCCGAGCGCGTCGAGGTCGCCATCATCTCCGGCGGCAACGAGGAGCAGTTCCGCACCCAGGTCGTCTCGCGCCTCGGGGACGCCGGCGCCGCCACGCTCCAGCGCATCCACCTGCTGCCCACCTGCGGCACCCGCTACCTCCGCCACGACGGAACCGGATTCGCGCTCGTCTACGCCCGCGACCTCAGCGCCGAGCAGAAGGACGCCGCCCTGGCCGCGCTCGAGGAGGAGGCCCGTCGCCTCGGCCTGTGGGAGACCGAGACGTGGGGTCCCATCCTCGAGGACCGCGGATCCCAGATCACGTTCTCCGCCCTCGGACAGCGCGCCCCGCACGACGCGAAGAAGGCATGGGACCCGGACGGCTCCCGCCGCGCCGCGCTCCGCGACGCCGTGGCCCTCCGCGTGCCCGACCTGGAGGTCCGCTCGGGCGGATCCACCTCGATCGACATCACCCGGGCCGGCATCGACAAGGCCTACGGGATGACCGAACTCGCCGAGCGCACCGGCATCCCCTTCGGCGAGATGCTGTTCTACGGCGACCGGCTCGACGAAGGCGGCAACGACTACCCCGTGAAGGCCCTCGGCGTGCCCTGCGTCGCCGTGGACGGCTGGGAGGACACCGCGGACCGCCTCGACGCGCTCCTGCCGACCTTGAGCGCTCCCGCTCCCGCACCGGCCTCCTGACCGCGCTCGCGGACGCTCAGGACCCTCAGGACAGTGCGAGGATCCGCTCGGCGTAGCGGTCGATGGATCTGCTCGCCGCGGCCTCCTCGGGCCGGTTCAGGTAACCGTGCGTGGTACCCGGCTCGATCGACACGTCGACCGGCACCCCGGCTCCGACGAGCGTCCTCGCGAACGCCTCTCCCGACACGCGCAGCTCATCGACCTCCGCGTTGATCATGATGACGGGCGGGAAGCCGACGAGCTCGCCCGGCGAGGCGAGACCCGGCGCCGCCGATGACGTCGCCTCCTCCGCCGGCCGCCCGAAGTAGTTCTCGTACATCCCGCGCACCTTCTCCGGACCGAACACGTCCGCCGCGGGATCCGCGTCCAGTGCCGCGCGCAACGCCGGATCCGGTGCCGGCTGCACGGCGAGGAGCGTGGGGTACGCCAGCAGGGCGAGCGCCGGGCGGGCGCCCCCGTCGGCGACGAGGCGCAGCGTGCCCGCCGCGGCGAGGTTGCCCCCGGCGCTCGTGCCGCCGATCACCCAGGGCCCCTCGGCGAGGCCCGACCCGATCGCCCAGCGGAACGCCGCGACCACATCGTCGACGGGCACGGGGTGGCGGAAGCCGCTCACGCCGTCGCGCCCCGGGGCGCCCGCGAGCGGGGGCGCCAGCCGGTAGTCGACCGAGACCACCGCGATCCCCCGCGCGGCGAATGACCGGGCGACCCAGTCCGCCTCGGGCATGTCCAGGTCGCCGGCCCAGAACCCGCCGCCGTGCAGCCAGACCAGGCCCGGTCCGGCCGGCTCGTCCGGCGTGTATGCGCGTGCCGGGATGGGGCCGTGCGGCCCTGGGATCTGCAGCTCCCCGATGCGCAGCGCCGCGCCCGCGGTCATCGCGCCACCGCGCCCGCGACCGCCGGGTTCATCGGGACCAGACGGGTGAGCTGCGTCACGTGGCGCGGCTCGAGCTCGGCGAGCGAGGACACCCCGAGCAGCCGCATCGTGCGCTCGATCTCGCTGCGCAGGATCTCGATCGCCCGGTCGACGCCGCGACGGCCGCCGGCCATCAGGCCGTACAGGTACGCTCTGCCGATCAGCGTGAAGTCGGCGCCGAGCGCGACCGACGCGACGATGTCGGCGCCGTTCATGATCCCGGTGTCGATCATGACGGTGAAGTCGTCGCCGACCGCGGCCCGCACCTGCGGCAGCAGGTGGAACGGGATCGGCGCGCGATCGAGCTGCCGGCCGCCGTGGTTGGACAGCACCACACCGTCGACCCCGTGCGTGTCCTTCAGCCGCACCGCGTCCTCGACGGTCTGCACGCCCTTCACGACGAGCTTGCCCGGCCAGATCTCCCGGATCACCGCGAGGTCGTCATAGCCGATCGTCGGATCCATGGCGGCGTCCAGCAGCTCGCCGACCGTCCCGCCGGTCGTCGACAGCGAGGCGAACTCCAGCTTGGGCGTGGTGAGGAAGTCGATCCACCACCAGGGGCGCGGGATCGCGTTGATGATGGTGCCGAGGGTGAGCTGCGGCGGGATCGAGAAGCCGTTGCGCTTGTCCCGCAGCCGGGCGCCCGCCACGGGCGTGTCCACCGTGAACATCAGCGTGTCGAATCCGGCCTCCGCCGCACGGCGGGTGAGCCCGTACGAGATCTCGCGCTCGCGCATCACGTAGAGCTGGAACCAGTTGCGTCCGGACGGGTTGGTCTTCTTCACGTCCTCGATCGAGGTGGTGCCGAGCGTGGAGAGGGTGAACGGGATCCCCGCGGCCGCCGCGGCCCCGGCACCGGCGACCTCGCCCTCGGTCTGCATGAGCCGGGTGAAGCCGGTCGGCGCGATGCCGAACGGCAGCGCGCTGGGGCCGCCCAGGACCGTGGTCGACGTGTCCAGCAGCGGTGCGGGCGCGAGGATCCCGGGGTGGAACTCCACGTCCTGGAACGCCTGCCGGGCCCGCGCGAGCGACAGCTCGCCCTCGGCCGCGCCATCGGTGTAGTCGAAGGCCGCCTTGGGCGTGCGCCGCTTCGCGATCGTGCGGAGATCGGCGATCGTGAGCGCCGCGTGCAGCCGGCGCTTCGTGCCGTCGAGCTCGGGCGCCTTGAACTTCATCAGCTCGAAGATCTCGGCGGGGTTCGGGAGCTGGCGCTGCACCATGGGTGGTCCTTCCGATCAGGCGGGGCTGTCGCCCTCGCGGGCGAGGTCGGTGGCGGCGTAATAGCCGGTGATGTGGTCGCGGACGAGTGCGGCGGCATCGTCGGCGCGGCCCTCGTCGATGGCGCGCACGATGTCGCGGTGCTCGGCGCGGAGCCGGTCGGCCATCCGCGGCCAGTCGGTGAGACGTGCGGACCCTGCCCGCACGTACGATTCGATGCTGTCGCGCAGGCCGGTCATCATCGCCGCGACCACGGTGTTGCCGCTCGCCTCGGCCAGGGCGAGATGCAGCTGCGCATCGAGGGCGAGGAAGTCGTCGGCTCCGAGCTCGGCGTCCATGGCGTCGAGGATCCGGTGCGCCGCCGCCGTCTCCCTCGGTCCCGCGGCGAGCGCGGTCACGACGGCCTGCTCGAGCACGAGGCGGGTTCCGACGACATCCCCGATCGGGAAGCCCTGCGCGGCGACCTGGAGCCGCAGCAGCGCCGACAGCGCTCCCCCGGGCGCGGCGATGACGATCGCCCCCGCCTGCGGCCCGGATCCGGTCGAGGTGCGGATCAGGCCCATCACCTCGAGCACGCGGATCGCCTCGCGGACGCTCGAGCGGCCGACGCCGAGCTCCGCCGCGAGGTCGCGTTCGCTGGGCAGCCGGTCTCCCGGTCCGAGCTCGCCGTCGAGCAGGCGCCGCTCGACGTGCTGGAGCACCGCGCGCCAGGTGCGCGCGGGGGCGTCGCTGCCGTCGGGCATGGATCCTCCTGTGGTCTGACCACAGCCTAGAGGCTGTGGTCAGACCACGCAAGAAGACGAAGACACTCGTTCACAGCGCGAACTTCGCCGTCGCAGCGGCGGAGGCACGGCGAACTCTGCGCTTCGAAAGAATCGCGCGTCGTGACCGGCGAGTCAGCTCAGACGGCCGCCGGACTCTTCGAGGTAGCAGTGACCGCACAGCGATTCATACGTGACGGCCTCGCCGTCGATCGCGACCTGGTCGCCGTCGAACACGAACCGGTCCCCCACCCTGCGTCCGTTGAACACGGCCTTGCGACCGCAGCGGCAGATCGTCTTCAGCTCCTCGAGGGTGTGCGCGATCGCCAGCAGCCGTCCGGATCCAGGGAACGCGTGGGTGAGGAAGTCGTTGCGGATCCCGTAGGCGAGCACCGGGATCTCGTCCTCCACCGCGATGCGGAAGAGGTCGTCGATCTGCTCGGGCTCGAGGAACTGCGCCTCGTCTACGAGGAGGCACGCGATGTCGGATCCGTCCTGTCGCGCCTTCTCGCGCTCCGCACGGAACAGGTCCCGCGCGCTCTCGCCCGCAGCGATCAGGAAGTCGACCTCGCGGGTCATCCCCAGGCGGCTCTCGATCTGACTGGCGCCCTTGGTGTCGATCGCGGGCTTGGCGAGGAGCACCCGCTGCCCGCGCTCCTCGTAGTTGTACGCGGCCTGCAGCAGCGCCGTGGACTTTCCGGAGTTCATCGCCCCGTAGCGGAAGTACAGCTTGGCCACGGCGCGCGATCAGGCCGTCAGATCGAGCGTCTTCGCGGTGGCGCCCATCGATGCCGCGGCGTCGGCCGGCGAGTCGTTCAGCTTCTCGCCGAGCGTGGGGATCAGCTCCTGGAGCTTCGGCTCCCACTGCGCGTACTGTCCCGGGAAGCAGCGCTGCAGCACGTCGAGCATGACGGGCACCGCGGTCGACGCACCCGGCGAGGCGCCGAGCAGGCCGGCGATGGTGCCGTCGGCGGCCGCGACGACCTCCGTGCCGAACTGCAGCTTGCCGCCCTTCATCACCTGGGCGCGCTGCCCGGCCTGGAGCAGCTCCCAGTCGCCGTCCTCCGCGGTGGGCATGAACTCGCGCAGGGTCGCCACCTTGCGCCGGTGCGTCTTGAGCAGTTCGCTGACCAGGTACTTGATGAGGTCGAAGTTGGTGAAGGCGACCTTGAGCATGCTGCCCAGGTTGTGCGTGCGCACCTGGGTGACGATGTCGAGCATGTGGCCCTGCTTGAGGAACTTCGGGCTGAATGTCGCGAACGGGCCGAACAGCAGGCTGGTCTCACCGTCGACGACGCGGGTGTCCAGGTGCGGCACCGACATCGGCGGTGCGCCGACGGGGGCCTGCGAGTACACCTTGGCCTTGTGCTTGGCGACGATCGCGGGGTTGGACGTCTTCAGCCACTGACCGCCGATCGGGAAGCAGCCGTAGCCCTTGATCTCGGAGATGCCCGATCCCTGCAGCAGCTTGAGCGCCCAGCCGCCGGCGCCGACGAACACGAACTTCGCGTTGAGCTCGCCCGGGGTGTTCCCGATCGTGTTGCGGTAGCGGACCTTCCAGGAGCCGTCCTTCTGCTTCCTGAGCTTGCGCACCTCGTGGTTGCGCAGCAGCGTGAAGTTCTCGCTCTCGGCCAGGTGGTCGAACAGCTGACGCGTGAGGGATCCGAAGTCCACGTCGGTGCCGCTGGGCACGCGGGTCGCCGCGAACGGCTCACCCTTGCGACGCTTCTCCATCAGCAGCGGCGCCCACTGGTTGATGACGCGGGAGTCCTCGCTGTACTCGATCCCCGCGAACAGCGGCTGCTCCTTGAGGATCTCGTAGCGGCGGCGCAGGTAGTCGACGTCCTTCTGGCCGCGCACGAACGTCATGTGCGGCGTGGAGTTGATGAACGTGCTGGGCGCGTCGAGCACGCCGCGGTCGACGAGGGTCGACCACAGCTGCCGGCTGAGCTGGAACTGCTCGTTGATGCCGATCGCCTTGGCCGGGTCGAGGGCGCCGTCCTTGCCCTCGGGCATGTAGTTCAGCTCGCAGAGGGCGGCGTGGCCCGTGCCCGCGTTGTTCCACGCGTTCGAGCTCTCCTCGGCGACATCGCCCAGTCGCTCGAAGGCCACGACCTTCCAGTCGGGCTGGAGCTCGCGGAGCAGGGTTCCGAGGGTGGCGCTCATGATGCCACCGCCGATGAGGACGACGTCGACGGATTCAGTCACGCCTTCAGTCTAGTTCGCCGCACAGGCCGCCATATTCGCCCGCACGGCCATCCCGCGGCGCACATTCGCCACCCCGGACATCAGGAGCGCCGGCCCTCCGGTGGGGAGTGCCGGCGCTCCACGATTCGCGGTGTCGCGTCCGTCGATTCAGACGGCGGGCGCCGCCGCTCCGGCGTGCAGACGCTCTGCGACGAGCTCCGCCACCTGGACGGCGTTCAGCGCCGCGCCCTTGCGCAGGTTGTCGTTGCTGATGAACAGCACGAGGCCCTTGCCCTCCGGAGCGGACTGATCGGCGCGGATCCGGCCCACGTAGCTCGGATCCTTGCCCGCGGCGTACAGCGGCGTCGGAACCTCCTCGACCACGACGCCCGGGGCGTCGGCGAGCACCTCGTATGCACGCTGCGGGGTGATGTCGTCCCGGAACTCGGCGTTGATCGACAGCGAGTGGCCGGTGAAGACCGGCACGCGCACGCAGGTTCCCGCGACGCGCAGGTCGGGCAGGCCGAGGATCTTGCGGCTCTCGTTGCGGAGCTTCTTCTCCTCGTCGGTCTCATTCAGCCCGTCGTCGACGACCGATCCCGCGAGCGGGATGACGTCGAAGGCGATCGGCGCGACGTACTTCTCCGGCTGCGGGAAGTCGAGCGCGGATCCGTCGTGCACGAGCCGCAGGGTGTCGCCCTGGGCGAGCACCCCCTCGACCTGGCCGAGGAGCTCCTGGGCGCCGGCGAGGCCGGATCCGCTCACGGCCTGGTACGTCGAGACGATGAGCCGCTCGAGCCCGGCCTCGGCGTGCAGCGCCTTGAGCACCGGCATCGCGGCCATCGTGGTGCAGTTCGGGTTCGCGATGATGCCCTTGGGGGTCTCCGCGATCGCCTCGGGGTTCACCTCGCTGACGACGAGGGGGACCTCCGGATCCATCCGCCACGCGCTGGAGTTGTCGACGACGATCGCACCGGCCGCGGCGAACCGCGGCGCATAGGCGCGGCTCGCCGTGGCGCCGGCGGAGAACAGCGCGATCTCGACGCCGGCCGGGTCGGCGCTCTCGACGTCCTCGACGATGACGGGGATGCCGCCGAAGTCGATGGCCGTGCCGGCGGACCGGGCGGAGGCGAACAGGCGCAGCTCGCGGATCGGGAAGGAGCGCTCCGCGAGGATGTCGCGCATGACGGTGCCCACCTGGCCGGTGGCGCCGACGATGGCGACGGAGAATCCTGAGTCGGAGATGCGGGTCATGGGGATGCTGTTTCCTCGGCTTGGCGCCGCGACGGGCGGCGGACGAGACGCAGGCGCGGTCGCCGGGTACGGCGGAGCATCCGCGCCTGGCGCCGGTGTCAGGGTTTGGGCGATTCTACCGGGTCCGCAGGGGCCGAAGCGCCGCAGCGGCGGACCACGGTGACTCAGGTCGCAACTTCTGCGCTTCCGGACGGTGGGAAGCGCAGAAATCGCGACCTGAAGGAGGAGCTGGGGTCGGGACTCAGCGACCGGTGCCGGCGGCGACGACGGCTTCGACCTCGCCGTCCAGACCATAGGCCGCGTGCACGACGCGCGCGGCCTCGGCGAGCTCGTCGCCGCGGACCACCACGGAGATGCGGATCTCGGAGGTCGAGATCATCTCCAGGTTCACGCCCGCTGTCGACAGCGCCTCGAAGAGGATCGCGGAGACACCCGAGTGCGTGCGCATGCCGGCTCCGACGACCGAGAGCTTTCCGATCTGGTCGTCGTGGAGGAGGCTCTCGAAGCCCACGTCGGACTGCTCTGCGGCGAGCGCCTTGAGCGCCGCGGAGGCATCGGACTTCGGCAGCGTGAACGAGATGTCCGTGCGCCCGGTCGAGGCGGCCGACACGTTCTGCACGATCATGTCGACGTTGGCTCCGGACTTCGCGACGATCTTGAAGATCTCCGCGGCCTTGCCTGGCACGTCGGGCACGCCGGCGACGGTGACCTTGGCCTGGCTGAGGTCGGTGGCGACACCGGCGACGATCGGCTCTTCCATGGCTTCTCCCTCGGATTCGCGGGGGTTCTTCATGCCCTCGCCCAGAACGTAGGTGCCCTCGTTCGACGTGAAGGTCGAGCGGGCGTGGATCAGGACGCCGTGCCGGCGGGCGTACTCGACGGCGCGGATGTACAGCACCTTGGCGCCGTTGGCGGCGAGTTCGAGCATCTCCTCGCTCGACACGTGCGAGAGCTTGTGCGCGAGCGGCACCACCCGCGGATCGGCGGTGAAGATCCCGTCGACGTCGCTGTAGATCTCGCACACGTCGGCGTCGAGCGCGGCGGCGAGCGCGACCGCGGTCGTGTCGGATCCGCCGCGGCCGAGCGTCGTGATGTCCTGCGTGTCCTCGTTGATGCCCTGGAACCCGGCGACGATGACGATCGCGCCCTCGTCGAGCGCCTCGCGCAGACGCGTCGGGGTGACCTCGACGATGCGGGCGGAGCCGTGCCGGCTGTCGGTGCGCATTCCGGCCTGCGGGCCCGTGAAGGAGCGTGCGTCGAAGCCCATGGAGTGGATCGCCATCGCGAGCAGCGCCATCGAGATGCGCTCACCGCTGGACAGCAGCATGTCGAGCTCGCGCGGCGCCGGGATGGGCGCGACCTGTGCAGCGAGGTCGAGCAGCTCGTCGGTGGTGTCGCCCATGGCGCTCACGGCCACGACCACGTCGTGACCGGCGCGGCGGGTGTCGACGATGCGCTTCGCGACGCGCTTGATGCTCTCTGCGTCGGCGACGGACGAGCCGCCGTACTTCTGCACGATGAGTGCCACGGGATCACTCCTGGGGGATGCCGGGCGCCGGAAGCGGCGCACCATCGCACATTCTACGAGCGCAGTCCATGCCCGATCCGGTATGTGACGAGGCGACGGGCCCGCCGCTGGCGGGCCCGGTCAGAGCAGGCCGCGGCGACGGGCCTCCGAGACCGCGCCCGTGCGGCTGTCCGCGCCGAGCTTGTCGAGCAGGTGCACGATGTGCGTCTTCACCGTGGCCTCCGCGACGAACAGGCGCACGGCGATCTCCCGGTTGCTGAGGCCCTCGGCGACCAGGGCGAGCACCTCCTGCTCGCGGCCGGTGAGCTCCACGCGGGGTGCGCGCAGCGCGGCCACGAGCCGCTCGTCGCCGCCGGGCGTGTGCACGCTCGCGCCGGCGGCGGCATCCACGATCGCCCGGGAGATGACCTCGACGCCCACCTCCTTGAGCAGGTACCCCGCGGCGCCCGCCTCCACGGCGCGCACGATCTGCGCGTCGTGGTCGAACGTGGTGAGGATCAGCACGGCCGGCGGCTCCGGCAGCGCGCGCAGGGCGGCCGTGGTGGCGACGCCGTCCATGCCTTCGCCGAGTCGCAGGTCGCAGAGCACCACGTCGGGGCGCAGCTCTCGCGCCGCCGCCACGGCCTCCTCGCCGGTGCCGACCTCGGCGAGGACCACGAACCCTCGTGCCTCGACGACGGCACGGATCCCTGCCCGCACGATCGGATGGTCGTCGACGATGATCAACCGCACACTCATGACCGCTCCCCTCGATCGATCGGCCCGGCGCTCACGCCGCCCCCTGCCGTCCGGCAGAAGGCGGCACCGCCGCTCCCTCCTGCCCGGCGGACGGCGCCACCGCCACTCCCTCCTGCCCGGCGGGCGGCGGCACCGCGAGGGCGGCGCGCGGCAGGCTCGCCTCGATCGTCGTGCCGTCCCCGGGAGCCGAGCGCACGGTCAGCTCTCCCCCGGCCTCGCGCAAGCGCGAGCGCATCGCGGCGAGCCCGTACGACGCGTCGGACGGCCGCACCGCCGGGTCGAACCCCGTGCCGTCGTCCTCGACGCACAGCCGCACGCTCGTGTCGTCGGCGGTCAGCCGGACCGCGACGCGCCGCGCCGCGGAGTGCTGGCGCACGTTGGCCAGAGCCGACTGGGCGACGCGCAGCAGCGCGACCTCCGTGGGCGTGGTGAGAGCGGGCAGGTCCGGATCCACGTCGAGCCGGACCTCGATCCCGACGTCCTCGTGCAGGGCGTCGAGCATGCGGCCGAGCGCCCCGGCCAGCGCGGACTCGTCGAGCTCCGCGGGAGCCAGCGCTGCCACGATCCGGCGCAGCTCGGTGAGCGAGTGCTGCGCGAGCTGCTGGATCTGCGCCGTGCGGTCGGGACGCGGGTTGCCGACGGCAGCCGGATCCGTTCTCGCCAGCATGACGATCGTGCTGAGCTCCTGGGCGATCGTGTCGTGCAGGTCGCGGGCGAGCCGCGTGCGCTCGCGCGTCGCGCCGGCCTCGCGCTGCGTCGCCGCGAGCTCGTCGTGCAGCTGCGCCGCTTCGCGCTGCGCACGCAGGAGCGAGTCGATGAGCCGCTCGCGTTCGACGGCGTCCCGGAGCATGGCGTCGTAGCCGAGCGACACTGCGAACGCGAAGCCGCCGCCGACGATCGGGCCGACGACGTGGGCGAGCCCCGTGCCCGGTTGAATGCCCCCCGGATGCAGGAACGGCGCCACGATCGCCGCCGTCAGCACGACCGCCGCGAACGCGAGAGACCACGGCAGCCGCATCACGTGCCCCGCCAGGAGCAGCACCGGGAACGCAAGCCAGACGAATTCGGGCGACAGGACGAGCATCCCGATCCAGACGCCGAGCAGGCCGAGCATCCACCACTCCGCGGCGCCCCGGTGCGCGAAGCCCGCGCCGGCCCCGTACCAGGCGAGGTACACGGCCGCCGCCAGCAGCACCGGCAGCAGCTCCCCCTCGATGCTCGCGCGCACGGTCGAGACGATCACGAGCACCACGGTGATGAGGTGCAGCACGAAGCGCGCCCCGCGCAGCATCCGCCGACGGGCGGAGGCGGGCGCGCTGCTCATGGTCCGATTCTCCCCCGCCGGGTCGCGGATCCGGCACCGGCAGGATCGATCGTTCGATGGATCCGCGGGACGGCGGGCAGGAGCAGGGTGGAACCATGACATCCTCGCCCTCGCCCGAACTCACCGCTCCGTCCGCCCCCGCGCAGCGCCGCGCTCTGTCGCAGCTCTTCATCGCGACGGTCACCTGGATCGCCCTGGGACTCGCCGCCGGGCTCTTCTATCGCGAGTTCACGAAGGCGCAGGGGTTCCCGAACGGGTTCAGCGGGCAGCTCGCGCTGGTGCACACGCATCTGCTCGCCCTCGGCGCCCTCGTGACGCTCATCGTGCTCGCGCTGGAGAAGCTGTTCACGCTGTCCGCGAGCCGCCTGTTCCGCTGGTTCTTCTGGATCTACAACGCCGGCGTGCTGCTGACCGCGACGATGATGACCTGGCACGGGATCCTCGACGTGCAGAAGCTCGAGGCGTCCAAGGCGATCGCCGGCATCGCGGGCGCGGGACACATCCTCGTCGGAGCTGGTTTCGTGCTGCTGCTGATCACGCTGTGGAAGGGGATCCGCCGGGCGTCCTGACCTCCGGCGACGCGGCCCGGCCAGTGCGGCGATGCCGGGGAGCGCTACCTCTCCGGCAACGCCGTCTACCTTTCCGGCGACGCCGGGGAGTCCCGCCTTTCCGGCGACGCCGGCGGCACGGGCTCGGCCGTCAGCTCCACGGCGGCCTCGTCCACCGCCCTGGGCCGGAGCCGGCCGCCGGTTCCGGCGAACCAGCACCCGATGATCACCAGCGGGAACCCGATCAGCAGACCGACCGTGAGGGGCTCGGCGAGCACGATCGCGCCGAGGATGATCGCGATCACCGGGTTGACGTAGGTGAACAGCGGGGCGCGGACCGGCCCGACCTCCTTGATGAGGGCGAAGAAGGCGAGGAATGCGATCGCCGTGCACACGACGCCCAGCGCGATCAGCGCCGCGATCGACGGGACGGTCGGGACGGTGTGCTGCGTGAGCACCGCGATCGGCAGGTACAGGATCCCGATGAAGAGCATGGCGAGGGTGATCGTGCCCAGCGACGGCACATGGCCGAGCTTGCGGGCCACGATGAACGGCGCCGTCGCGTAGAGCACAGCCACGAGCAGCACCTCGCCGGCCGCGAGGAGATCCACCTTGCCGCCGGTGAGGCCGGGGCCGGCCACGACCACGCCGACGCCGACGAAGCCGACGAGCAGCCCGATCAGCCGCGCCGGGCGCAGCACGCTGCGGTCGCCGCCGCCGAGCGCGATGAGCGCGGCGAAGAGCGGCACCGTGGCGACGAGCAGCCCGGTCAGCCCGGACGGCAGCGACTGCTCGGCGTGACCGAGCAGGAAGAAGGGGCCCGCCATCTCGACGAGACCGAACGCCAGCACCCAGGGCCAGTGCTTCCACGCCGCCTTGAGCGCGCCGCTGCGGAGTGCGAACGGGAACAGCAGCACGGCGGCGATGAGCGTTCGCCCCGCCACCATCGCGGCGGGCGAGAAGGACTCCACCACCACGCTGATCAGGAGGTAGGGCACGCCCCAGAGCAGGCACATCGCCGCGAAGAGCAGCCATCCACGACGGCTGAAGCCGGTGCCGCTCACAGGACGCGCCGGCCCTCGAAGGCACGACCGAGCGTCACTTCGTCGGCGTATTCGAGGTCGCCGCCCACCGGCAGCCCGGAGGCGAGCCGCGAGACGGTGATCTGCATGCTGGTGAGCAGCCGGCTGAGGTAGCTCGCCGTCGCCTCACCCTCGAGGTTCGGGTTCGTGGCGAGGATGACCTCCTGCACGGTGCCGTCGGCGAGGCGCGTCATCAGCTGGGCGATGCGCAGGTCGTCGGGACCGACGCCGGCGATCGGACTGATCGCGCCGCCGAGGACGTGGTAGAGGCCGCGGAACTCCCGCGTGCGCTCGATCGCAGCGACGTCCTTCGCATCCTCCACGACGCAGATGAGCGCGGCATTGCGGCGCGGGTCGCGGCAGATGGCGCAGCGCTCCTGCTCCGCGACGTTGCCGCAGATCTCGCAGAACCGCACGCGCTCGCGCACCTCGGTGAGCAGCTCGGCGAGCCGCTTCACGTCGAAGGAGGGCGTCTGCAGGATGTGGAACGCGATGCGCTGGGCGGACTTCGGCCCGATGCCCGGCAGGCGGCCGAACTCGTCGATCAGCTCCTGGACGATGCCGTCGTACATCTAGGGGGTTCCTTCACCGGTCATGTCGTCACTGGAATCGGGTCTGCGGCTCGTACGGCTCCTCGCGCAGGAACGTGGCGCCGAGCACCTGCCGCACCACGGCTTCGCCGTAGCGCTGCACGCCGGGCGCCCCGGAGCGCGGGGCGCGATCGGCGGCCGGCGCGGGCCGCGGCGCCGGATCCGGTCGCAGGGATCGGTCGGGCGCGGAGGCGGCCGGAGCCGGTGCCGATTCCGTTCCGGACCGCTCCGGCCCGCTCGGCACCGCGGCCATCGCGGGCTCCGGGACCGGGCGGTACGCGTCGCGCTCGTCGTCGGGGGGCGGTGCGTCGGCGTCGTCGGGGAACGGCGGCTCGTCGTCCAGGACGTCGCCGTCGTGCCCGGGTTCGTACCAGCCGGAGGCCGGCATCGCCTCGACGTCCGCGGGCTCCTCGTCGACCGGGAACTGGCCGATCCGGGTGTTCGCCGCTGCCGGGGCCGGCTCGGGTGCGCGGGCGGGCTCGGGCGCGGCTTCGGGGTCGCCCTGGGGGATCGCCGCCACGGCCCACTCCGTGACAGGCGCGGCCGCAGTGCGCGCAGGAGCGGGGGCGGATGCCGAGGCAGCACGCCCGCCGGTCGACCCCGCGGTCGCACGAGCGCCCGCGGCCGCCGCGGATCCGCGCTCCTCACGCTCGGGACGGCTCTGGTCGGAGGGGCGCGGGGCCTTCCCGCTCTCGGCTAAGTTCCGTTCGGCGCCGGCCGGATCCGCGGCCGGGAGCGGCGCGGGCAGGTACTTGACCGTGACCGAGAGCTCGCCCTCGATCGCCGTGCGCAGGTGGTCGGAGGGTCCGCTGCCGGGCGTCGTGCCCTTGAACCGCGCGACGTCGTTGGGGCCGGGGAAGCCGAGGGTGAGCACGTTCGACGCGGTGTTGTAGGCGAGCGGCTGCACCGCGGTGACGACGAGCCACGACCCGCGGCTGATCTTCTCCAGTCGCGCGAGCACGGCGGGCCAGGCGGCGCGGATCCGGTCGATGTCGATCGGACCGGCTGCCGGAGTCGGCTCGGGCGAGGGCTCGCCGGACGGCTCGGGAGCGGAGGGTTTCGCAGCGGCCGTCCCACCGGCGTCGTCAGGCGAGGACGGATGCGCAGCGTCCGGCCGAGACGACACGGGGGCTCCGGCGGGCTCCTGTGGGAGGGCGCGCTTCGTCTCCGCTCCGGCTGCGCCGGCACCCCGCTCGAGGTCCGGTGCGGGAGCAGGCGCCGGTGCCGGTGCCGCCGCGGCGGAGGCGGGAGCCGGGGAGGCGGCGGGGGCCGCGGCTGGGCCGGTCGACGCGGTCGCGGCGGACGCTGCGCCGGAGGCGGAAGCCGCCGTCGCGCTCTCGCCGCCGGCGAGGGCGGTGAGCACCCGGGCGACGAGCAGCTCGAGGTGCAGTCGCGGCGACGTCGCACCCGTCATGTCGTCGAGCGCGGCGCTCACCAGGTCCGCGGCGCGGGACAGCCGCGGACCGCCGAACGCGGCGGCCTGCGCCCGCATGCGGGACAGCTCGTCCTCGGGCACGCCGCGCAGCACCGCGGAGGCGGCGTCGCCGACGGCGGCGATCACGATGAGGTCGCGCAGCCGCTCGAGCAGGTCGTCCACGAAGCGCCGCGGATCCTGCCCTGTCTGCACCACCCGGTCGACAGCCGGGAACGCTGCCGCGGCATCGCCTGCGGCGAGCGCGTCGACGATCTCGTCCAGCAGCGCGGAGTGCGTGTAGCCGAGCAGCGCGACCGCGCGCTCATATGCCACTTCGACGGTCCCTGAGCCCGTCGAAGGGTCGGATCCCGCGATGAGCTGGTCGAGCAGGGAGAGCGTGTCACGCGGGGATCCGCCGCCCGCGCGCACGACGAGTGGTAGCACGCCCTGGGCGACCGTCACTCCCTCTTCGGCGCAGAGCTTCTCGACGTACTCGAGCATCGCGGCGGGCGGGACCAGCCGGAACGGATAGTGGTGCGTGCGGGAGCGGATGGTGCCGAGCACCTTCTCCGGCTCGGTGGTCGCGAAGATGAACTTGACGTGCGGCGGCGGCTCCTCGACGAGCTTGAGCAGCGCGTTGAAGCCCTGCGGCGTCACCATGTGCGCCTCGTCGAGGATGAAGATCTTGAAGCGGTCGCGGCTGGGCGCGAAGGTGGCACGCTCGCGCAGGTCGCGGGCGTCGTCGACGCCGTTGTGGCTGGCCGCGTCGATCTCGACCACGTCGAGGGATCCGCCGCCGTTGCGCGACAGCTCGACGCAGCTCGGGCAGACGCCGCACGGGGTGTCGGTCGGGCCTTCGGCGCAGTTCAGGCAGCGCGCGAGGATGCGCGCCGACGTGGTCTTCCCGCAGCCGCGCGGGCCGGAGAACAGATAGGCGTGGCCCACACGGTCGCTGCGCAGCGCCGTCATGAGCGGATCGGTCACCTGCGACTGCCCGATCATCTCCCCGAAGTTCTCGGGCCGGTAACGGCGGTACAGGGCTGTGCTCACCCGACCAGCCTAGAGCGTGCCCGCGACATTCGGACCGGGAGCCGGTCCGGCACCCGGAATCGGCGGCGCGTGCGGATAGAGACGGCGCGAGGGCGGCGCGCACCCGGAATCGGCGGCCGCTCCGGGATCCGCGCGCACCCCTGCCGCCCGCGTCGGCGCAGACGTACCCTGGAGACGGAGGTGGAACGATGACGCAGGTGGCGGCAGGCGACCGGATCCGCATCCACGGCCGAGTGGTCGGCGACGGGGAGCGCTCCGGTGTGGTCGTCGAGGTCCGCGGCGAGCTCCTCGTCGTGCGCTACGACGACGGGCACGAAGCGGTGCTCTCCCCCGGCAGCGACTGTGAGATCAGGCACGCCGAACAGTAGATCGGATACGTCGCGCCCCGGGCACGGGGTCGTCCCCGGGGCGCGACCGACTACTCCCCCGACTCGCCGACGTATCCGACGATCGGGATCGCAGAGGTCGTCGGCACGGTGGGCGACAGGATGGTGCCGTCCTCACGGCGCGCCTGGCGGCCGAACTCCGGGCGCCCGTGGATGACCGGGCCCTGGTCGGGCAGCGGCACGGCGGCGGGTGCGCCGACGGCGGCCGTCCACGACCGTCCGCGCACGGAGAACGTGACCGGATCCCCGTCGCGGACCTCGACGAGCAGCTGATCCGCGGTGAGCGTGATCTGCAGCTGGGATCCGTGCCACTGCAGCGGGTAGGACAGCTCCGGCCAGTCCGACGGCAGGCGGGGGTCGAAGCTGAGCTCGCCGTCGTAGTCGCGCATGCCGCCGAAGCCGCACACGAGCGCCGTCCACACGCCGCCCGCGGAGGCCACGTGCACGCCATCCGAGGCGTTGCGGTGCAGGTCGCCCAGGTCGACGAAGATCGCGTGCTCGAAGTACTCGTGCGCGAGATCCTGGTAGCCCACTTCGGCGGCGAGGATCGACTGCACCACCGCGGACAGCGTCGAGTCGCCCGTGGTGAGCGGGTCGTAGTACTCGAAGTCGGCGAGCTTCTCGGCCTCGGTGAAGTGGTTGCCCTGCAGGAACAGCGCGAGCACGACGTCGGCCTGCTTCAGCACCTGGAAGCGGTAGATCACCAGCGGGTGGAAGTGCAGCAGCAGCGGACGCTGCTCGGCGGGCGTGTTCGGCAGGTCCCAGACCTCGCGCTCGAGGAAGAGGGAGTCCTGCGGGTGGATCCCCAGCGCGGGGCTGAACGGGATGTGCATCGCGTCCGCGGCGCGCTCCCAGCGCTCCACCTCGGACGGCTCGATCCGCAGCCGCTCCACGGCGGCGTCGTACGCCTCGGGCGCGTCCGCCGCCATCTCGCGCACCACGCGCGCGGCGAAGCGCAGGTTGTAGCGCGCCATCACGTTGGTGAACAGGTTGTCGTTGACGACGGTGGTGTACTCGTCCGGGCCGGTGACGCCGTGGATGTGGAAGGTCTCGACGCCGTTGGCGGAGCGCCAGAACCCGAGCGTCGCCCACATCCGGGCGGTCTCCACGGCGATGTCCACGCCCTCGCGGTACAGGAACTCGTCGTCGCCGGTCGCCCGCACGTACTTGCCGAGCGCATAGCTGATGTCGGCGTTGATGTGGTACTGCGCGGTGCCGGCGGCGTAGTAGGCGCTCGCCTCCTCGCCGTTGATCGTCCGCCACGGGAACAGCGCGCCGCCCTCGTTGAGCTGGCCGGCGCGACGGCGGGCCGCGGGCAGCATGTGCACCCGGCAGCGCAGCGCGTTGCGCGCGAACTGCGGCGACGTGTAGGTGAGGAACGGCAGCACGTACACCTCGGTGTCCCAGAAGTAGTGTCCGCCGTAACCGGATCCAGACACGCCCTTCGCCGAGACGCCGGCTCCGTCGGCGCGCGCGGACGCCTGCGCGATCTGGAACAGGCACCACCGGGTCGCCTGCTGCAGATCGTCGTGGCCGCCGATGCGCACGTCGCTGCGCTCCCAGAACGCGGTCAGCCACTCGGCCTGCTTGGCGAACTGCGCCTCGACGCCCTCCACCGCGGCGCGGTCGAGGGTGCGCCGGCAGCGGTCGATGAGCTCGCGTGCGGGCACCCCGCGCGAGGTGTGGTAGCTGACCAGCTTCGTCACGCGCGTGGGCACGCCGGCCTTCGCCTGCACCCGGAACACGTTCTTGGCGATGTCGGGCTCGACGAGCTGCCGCGCCGTGTACTCGTTCTCGGTCTCGACGAGGTGGTCGGCCACGACGCCGATCGTCATGCCGGAGTTCGCCACGCGGTATCCGAGTGCCGAGCGCCCGCCGTCCTGCCAGTACTCCGCGGGCTGCAGCACGCGGTCGCCGAACCGCTCCGCCTTGCGCGGGTCGAAGCCGGCCTTCTCCCCCGGTGATCCCGCAGCCATCGACGGCACCCCGCCGTACACGTCCTCACCGTCCTGACGGTTCAGGATCTGGCAGGAGATCGTCACCGGGGCGTCGGCGTTCTCGACGACGACCTCCAGGCGCAGCACGGCCAGGTGACGCTCGACGAAGGAGACGATCCGCTCGTCACGGATCCGCACCCGCTTGCCGGACGGCGTCACCCAGAGCACCTCGCGCTCCAGGATCCCGGTGCGGAAGTCGAGCGCGCGGCGGTACTCGCGCACGTCGGCGTCGTCGAAGCTCAGCGGCTCGTCGTCGACGTACACCCGCATGACCTTGGCGTCGGGGGCGTTCACGATGGTCTGGCCGACCTCGGCGAAGCCGTAGGCCTGCTCGGCATGGCGGATCTTCCACGTCTCGTGCAGGCCGTTGATGAACGTGCCGTGCTCGAGCGCGCCCCGCCCTTCGATGTGGTTTCCGCGCAGGCCGAGGTAGCCGTTGCCGAGCCCGAGCAGCGTCTCCGAGACGCCCTGGTTGGCGTGCGGATACTGCGTCTCGATGAGACGCCACGGGTCGACGGGGAAGAGGTCGCGGTCGATCATGCAGTGGTCTCCGTGAAGGGGGATGAATTCAGGACAGGAAGCGGGAGAGATCGTCGACGACGACGGTCGCGCCGTTCGCGAGGAGGGAGTCGGCGCCCGCGCCGCGGTCGACGCCCACGACCGTGCCGTATCCGGCCGCGGCGGCCGACGCGACACCGCTGGTGGCGTCCTCGACGGCGACGGCCGCCGCGGGGTCGACGCCGATGCGCTCCGCGCCCACGCGGAAGACGTCGGGGGCGGGCTTGGAGGCGAGGTGCTCGTGCTCGGCGACGACGCCGTCGACGACGACCGTGAAGAAGTCGCGGATGCCGGCGGTCGTCAGCACCTCCTCCGCGTTCTTCGAACTGGACACGACGGCGAGCGGCACGTCGGCGGCACGCAGCTCCTCCAGCAGTGCCAGGGATCCCGGATAGGGCGCGATGCCGTCGCGGCGCAGCGCCTCGGAGAAGGCGACGTTCTTGCGGTTGCCGATGCCGCAGATCGTGTCGGCCTCGGGGTCGTCGTCGACGGAGCCCCACGGGATCTCGACGTTGCGGCTGCGCAGCAGACTCGCGACGCCGTCGTAGCGCTTCTTGCCGTCGACGTACGCGAAGTAGTCGTCGTCGGTGTACTCGGGCCGGATGTCCCACAGCGTGAACACCTCGTCGAACACGGCCTTCCACGCCCGCATGTGCACCTCGGCCGTCGGCGTCAGCACGCCGTCCAGGTCGAACAGCACGGCGGCCGCACGGTGCAGGTCGGGAAGGGCGTCGGGGGTGTCGGGCACGGCGAGGCCTCCGGGTGGCTGGAACGGGATCGATCGGATCGGCACGTCGGGGTGCCACCCTGTCCAGAGTAGTGCTCGCGGGTGCGCCCGGGAAGGCGCGAGACCACCCGAATCCGGGCCGCGTCGCGGTCGCTCGCGCGTCGGACGCCGGCCCGCGTGCGCACGGCTCGAACTCTGCGCGAGGCCGTGCGACAGGCTGCCCGCTCAGGAGAAGGAAGCCACCTTCTCCGCGCTCACGACGCGCAGCTCCGCGATGCCGGAGCCGTTGTACACCGTGGTGCGATCGTCGGCCGACGTCACCCGGAACCGGATGCGCAGCACGTCGCCGCGCACAGCCGTGTCCAGGACCCCCGGATCCGCGATCAGCGCGACCGGGTTCTCGGCGTTCTGCAGGGTGCGTGCGGGCTGCTGCGCCCCGGCGAATCCCACCAGACCGGTCGTGTCGCGCAGGCTCGTCGGAATGCTCTCGGTGCCCACCTGGATCTCGACGAAGCCGGTGTACTGTTCGCCCGCATGCGATGCGGCGTCATCCAGCAGTGCCTTCAGCTGCGCGGGATCCAGGGCGGGGTATGCCGGGTCCGGGGCCGCCGGGACCGCGTCGGGCGTCGCCGGGACCGTCGGGGACGCGCTGACCACCGCCACAGGCGGGGCGGTCTCGTCGGAGGCGGGATGGTCGGCGAGCCCCGCGAGCAGGCCGAGCGCGGCGGGGACCACGATGAGTGCGGCGATGGCGATGACGAGCATCGGCATCCACCCCCGGCGTCGCCGCGGGGCGGCAGGCTGCGGCGCCCCGACGGGCCGCGGTCGACCATGGCGGTCGTGCTCGAGCGGCGGGATCACGTAGGGCGCGGTGAGGTTCTTCGGCACCGCGGAGTACACGGTGGGCCGGCGCTCGTCCTGTCCCATGCTCGGACCCTAGCGCCTCCGCATGCACTCTCGCAGGGTGCATCTCTCCTCGCAGGGCGCATCTCTCGGCAGGCGATACAGGATCCGCCGGCGCGACGCACGGGCGTTGCGCCGCATTCGGGCGCCGCATTCGGGTCTGCACGGCAGACGGAACAGGCTCCGGGCAAACGAGAACAGGCGCCGGGCAAAAGAAAAGACCCTCCGCGCACCCGACAGAGCCCGGTTACCCTTGCTGCGTTTCCGCCCTGGGGGAGTTGGCCTGGATGCCGCCACGCGGAGAGCCGAGGATCAGTCTACCCGAGGCCGCGACGTGCTCGGGACCGGCAGACATCGGGCACGACGGGCCGAGCTCTGCGGTCACGGGTGCCAGACCCCCCCCAATGGGGGTTTTTCTTCTATCCACACCTTCCATCCCCCTTCCTTTTCTCGTAGTTTTGTTCTATACATGCTCCATGGCCGACAGCATCGATTCCTACCTCGCCCGCAGCGGCGAGCTCGTGGATCGGGGCGCCGAGATCGATCGCCGGATCGCCGCGCTGGAGGCGGAGAAGGCTGGGCTGCTCGGAGAGCGCGTGCAGCTGCTGCTCGGCGAGGTGGCGCCGGGATCCGCCGGGTACGAGTCGGCGGAGCGCTCCATGTTCGCCGAGGTCTCGGCGGGGTTGCGCATCTCCCGCGCCGCGGCGGCCAGGGCTCTCGCGACGGGCTGGTCACTGAACGACCGGTTCCCGGCGACGCGGGCGGCGCTCGCGGCGGGCGAGATCTCGCTCCGGCACGCGGTCGTGATCGTGCAGGCGGCAGCGCCGCTGGAGACCGCCGACCTGGACGCGCATCGGCGGTTCGAGGAGCTCGTCGTGCCTTACGCGGCTGCCGAGACCGCGCCCCGCGCAGAGGCGTTCGCGAAGTCCGCGGCCGCCGCGGTCGCCCCGGAGAGCGTGACCGAACGCCACCGGCGCGCCCGAGGCGATCGGCAGGTGCGGGTCACCGACGTCGACGACGGCATGTCGTGGCTGGGGATCCTGATGCCCGCGCCGCTCGCGCACGCCGCTCATGATCGGCTGACGGCGATCGCACGGCAGATCCGCATGACCGGCGCCGCAAAGGTGTCCGGCGCATTCCACGGCCCGCGGGCCCCGCAGCCCGGGCAGGAGCTCACCGACGACGACTGGCGGCGACTCGAGCTGTTCGCGTCGATGGCCGACGACCTGCAGGAACCGGCGGCGGATCCCCGCTCGCTCGATGAGATCCGCGCCGACATCGCCGCAGACCTGCTGCTCGCCGCCGACACCGACCTGATGCGGGAGAGCGGGCTCGACAGCATCCGCGGCAGCGTCCAGGTCACGATCGCCGGATCGAGCCTGGCCGGCGCCGATGACCGTCCGGCCGAGCTCGACGGGCACGGCCCGATCGATGTCGACCTCGCCCGCCTCCTCGCGGCGTCCGCCGAGGTGTGGGACCGGCTCTTCCTGGATGCGCGGGGCATGCTGACCCGCACCGACACCTACGCCCCGACCGACCGGATGCGCCGGCACCTGCGAGCGCGGGACCAGCACTGCCGCTTCCCCGGCTGCCGGATGCCGGCCCGCCCCTGCGAGATCGACCACAACCATGACCACGCCCGCGGCGGACCCACCGACCTCGACAATCTGGCCTGCCTCTGTCGCGGTCATCACGCACTGAAGCACCCCGACCTGGACGATCGATGGCGCTGGTCCGTGAACCAGCTTCCCGGCGGCGTCCTCGAATGGATCCACCCCGACGGACGCAGCTACGTCGACCAGCCGGTGCCCCGCGTGCAGTTCGCCTGACAGATCCGTTCTCCCTTCCCCGCTCCCGGGTGCTTTCACACACGGCCGGATCCGGTCTCCCGCCCGTGCGTCCCCGCCCCGGGTTACGATCGAGACGCGGGCGCACCGCGGCGCCCGGTGAGAGGGACGCATGCACGCCACGAACGCCGCCGACGCCACCAGCACCACGACTGCTGCGACTGCCGCCACTGACGAGACGCTGACGCGCGCCGCTTCCTCCGGCGGGATTGATGCCGCCGAGTTCGCCCGGCAGACCTCGGCGATCCTGCGCTCCATCACGGAGGTGATCGACGGCAAGGACGACGCCGTGCGCAGCGCCCTGATCTGCCTGCTCGCGGAGGGGCACCTGCTCGTCGAGGACGTCCCGGGCGTCGGCAAGACCATGCTCGCCCGCGCACTTGCGGCGAGCATCGACGCCACGGTGCGCCGGATCCAGTTCACGCCCGACCTGCTCCCCGGGGACGTCACCGGCGTCAGCGTGTACAACCCGGTCGCGCAGGAGTTCGAGTTCAAGCCCGGCGCCGTGTTCGCGCACATCGTCATCGCCGACGAGATCAACCGCTCCTCCCCCAAGACCCAGTCGGCCCTGCTCGAGGCCATGGAGGAGCACCAGGTCACCGTCGACGGGCACTCGCGGCCGCTGCCGGATCCGTTCCTCGTCGTCGCCACGCAGAACCCGCTGGAGATGGAGGGCACCTACGCCCTGCCGGAGGCTCAGCGCGACCGCTTCATGATGCGCATCTCGATGGGCTATCCGGACGCCGCATCCGAGACCCTGATGCTGCGCCAGCGCGACACGGCCAACCCTCTCGACGCCCTCCGGCCGGTGCTGGCCGCGACCGACGTGCGCGCCCTGATCACCTGGGCCAGAGCCGTGCACGTCGCCCCGGCGCTCGAGGAGTACGCGGTGGCGCTGTCCCAGGCGACGCGCACCGACCCGAACCTGCACCTGGGCGCGAGCCCGCGGGCGACGCTTCAACTCGTCCGCGCCGCGAAGGTGCGGGCGGCCCTGGACGGTCGCGACTACGTCATCCCGGACGACCTCACCGCGCTGCTGCCCGAGGTGTTCGCGCACCGCCTGATCGCCGCCCGCGGATTGCACCGCGCCGGGGCCCGCCCGATCGAAGCGGCACTCGAAGGGATCGTGCGGCGGATCCCGGTGCCGGTCGGCCTGTCACGGTGAACAGGCGGGAGCGGCCGCGGCGCGCGGCGGATCCACCAGGCCGCCGGATCACCGGGCGCGGGGTGAGCGCGCTCCTGGCGGGCGTCCTGCTCGTGATCGGCGCGAACGTGCTCGCCGCCCCCGCGCTGCTGGCCGTTGCCGTCCTGCTGTTCGGCCTCCTCGTGCTCGCCGCGCTGTTCGTGTTCGCGCCGCGACGACGCGTGCGGGTGAGCCGCACGGTCGAGGCCGACCTGCTGACCGTGGGCGACGACACCACCGTGCGGATGCGGGTCGACGTGCGCACCCTGTTGCGCGCGCCGGCCGGCCGCTGGCGCGACACCCTGCCGCCCGCCGTGGACGGCACGGCCTCGGGACCGTTCCCCGGCGAGAACGCCGAGGGCGTCCCCGGCGGCACCACGATGACGATGGCGTACCCCATCTCAGGAGCGCGCCGCGGGCTCGCCTCCCTCGGGCCGCTGCGGCTGAGCACCACGGATCCGTTCGGCCTGTTCGCCCGAACGGACGAGCTCGGCGACGTGACCCCGATCACGATCGTGCCGGCGGTGCTGCCGCTGCCCCGACTCGCCGACCGTACCGGCCGAGCCGGCGGCACCGCACAGACCTCCTCACACCGCCTCGGCCAGGGAGCGGACAACCTCTCGCCGCGCCGGTACGTCCCGGGCGACTCGATGCGCCGCATCCACTGGCGCGCCACGGCGCATCGCGGCGATCTCATGGTGCGCCAGGAGGAGCAGGAGTCCAGCCCGGACGCCCTCGTCGTGCTGGACCGCGCGGGAACGCGCTGGCAGACCGCCGGCGGCGACACCGACCTGGACGGCTTCGACCGCGCCGTGACCGCCTGCGCGTCGATCGCCGTGCACCTCGTGGATCAGGGGTTCGCCGTCGACGTGGTCGACGCGACGGGGGTGCTCATCGGACGGCTGCGGGGTGCCGAGGATGAGCGCGACGGCCTGCTGGTGGTCCTCGCGGGCACGTCGCCGCGCACCGCCGAGCGCGACCACGGGCTCCCGGCGGCCGCGGAGGGGCATACGGTCGGTCCCCTCGTCGTGATCACCGGCACGATCGACGCGGCAGACGCCGGATCCCTGCCGCACGGCGGCGCCGGCACCCCGATCCTGCTGGCGACCGCGCCGGCGGCCGGTGCGCTGTCCGCAGCCGGAAACCACGGCTGGCACACGGCGATCCTGGGCGACGATCCCGCGGACGCCTGGGCCGACGCGGGTGCGACGAATCCCGGATCCGCCGTCACCGGACTCGCCACGGCCACCGGTACCGCCACGGCCACCGCCACACCGGAGCCGTCGCATGCCCCCTGACGCCAGCGCCTACGCGGGCCCGCCGCGACCGCCGCACCCCGGGGGCGGGCCGGTCGCCGCCGCCCTGCTCACCGCGCTGGGCCTGCTCGCGGCCGTGTGGCCGCTGACCGCGGTGGTGCAGCCGGGGAGCTGGAGCAGCGGAGCCGCGACCACCGGTGCCGCCGTGATCCTGACGGGCGCCGTCGTCCGGCTCCTGGGCCGGCGCGCACCGGCGTGGGTCGCGATCCCGGCGGTCCCCGTGATGCAGCTGATCGTTGGCGCCGTCGCGCTGACCGTATTCACCGCACGCCAGGTCGGCAAAGGGTGGCTGCTGCCGACGTCCGAGGTGTGGCGCGCGATCGATGCGCTCGTCTCCGCGGCGGTGGGCGAGATCCAAGGGGGCGTCGCCCCGCTGGCGTCCTCCCCCGCGCTCGCGGTGTCCATCGCCGTCGTCACAGGACTCATCGCCGTCGTCCTCGACCTCGTGCTGGTGCCGTTGCGGGCGCCGATCATCGCCGCCGTCCTGATCACGGCGCTCGGCACGGTGCCTGCCGTCATCGTGCACCACGGCCTGGACCCGTTGTGGTTCGTCGGGCTCGCCGTCGTGATCCTGCTGTTCCTGCGAGTGCGCTTCACCCCGACCGGCACCGCTGCTTCCCCCCTGGCGGCAGACGGCGGCGTCGCCCCGCGACGCACGAAGCCGGCCGACGCCGCGGCGCGAACCCGTCGCCTGCCGGCCGTCGTCATCGGCTCCCTCGCGGTCGTCGGCGCCCTCGTGGTGTCGCCGCTGCTGCCGCTGTCCGCCTCGGGCATCAGCGCCGGCGGGGGCACCGCGACCCTGAGCGCCACCCTCAACCTGGGGCAGGACCTGCGCCGCCCCTCCCCCGTCACCGCCCTCACCCTCATCACGCAGGACGGCACGCCGCCGTATCTGCGCATCGCGACGCTCAGCCGTTTCGACGGCTCCGCCTGGCAACCGGATCGCCCCTCCACGGTGCCGCTCTCGCAGGGCTTCGGCGAGGTCACCGCCCCGCCCGGCGTCGCCGTGCATGCGACCAGGACCACGATCCGCACCGCCGGGATCGCCGGATCCTGGCTGCCGGTGCCGTATCAGGCCACCGCCGTGCGCGGCGAAGTCGGCAATTGGAGTGCAGCCGCCGACAACCGCACCGTGATCGCGGCCAACGCCGACGCCGCGGGCCAGAACTACACGATCGACACGAAGAGCCTCGTCCCGACCGTGGGCCAGATCCGCGCCGCCACCTCGTCCGGAGCCGACGCCCCGGCGGAACTGCGCGCTCTGCCCGCCGACATGCCCGCGATCATCGCCGAAGAGGCACGGCAAGTGGTCGGTTCCGCGACCACGGACTACGACAGGCTGATCGCGCTGCAGACCTGGTTCCGCGCCGGCTTCCGGTACTCGCTGCAGACGCCGGTGGACGACCGCTTCGACGGCACCAACGTGGAGGCGGTCGCGAAGTTCCTCAGCGTGCGCGAGGGGTACTGCGTGCATTTCGCCGGGGCCTTCGCACTCATGGCGCGCTCTCTGGGCATGCCGACGCGGATCGTCGTGGGCTACCTGCCGGGGACCGCGACCGATCGCCGTTCGGACGACGGCCGCGTCGTCTTCGAGGTGTCGACAGACCAGCTGCACTCCTGGCCCGAGGTGTATTTCGCCGGTCTCGGCTGGGTGCCGTTCGACCCGACGGCGACCCGCGGTGTGCCCACGGCGTTCGCGGAGTCCTCCGGCACGAGCGGTGACACCGACGCCGCTCCGTCGGCCGGTCCGACGCCCGCTCCGACGTCGAGCGGGAACGCGAAGGATCCGAAGAACCTCGACGTGCCCGACGCCGGTGCCGCGGGCACCACGGGACCGTCTCCCCTGGCCGCCGCACCGGTGCTGTGGACCGTGGCGGGCGTGCTCGCGGTGCTGCTGATCCCGGCGCTCGTCCGTAGGGTGCAGTCGCTGCGCAGGCGCGCCGGCGCCGCACGGGGAGACGCGGTCGCCGCGTGGGCCGAATTGCGCGCCACCCTGCAGGACCTGGGGCTCCCGGCCCCGCCGTCGGAGTCGCCGCGCGCCCGCGGCGAGCGCCTGGTGCGCGAGCGCGGCGTGGATCCGGCGGCCGCGGACGCGCTCGTGCGGGCCATCGAGCGCAGCAGCTACGCCCCGGCCGGGTCGGGCTCGGTGGCGCGAGAGGACCTGCGCACCCCGCTCGACGCCCTCCGGCGCGAACTGCGCGAGACCGTGTCCCGCCGCGACCGGCTGGCTGCGGTGTTCACGCCGCGGTCGCTGCTCGGCGTGCGCGTGCTCGCGGCCTCCGCATCCTGACCGCCGGCACAGGGCAGCTGCTCCAGCGGAGCAGCTTGCTTCCGCGGAGCAGCTTCTTCAGCGCTCCGACGCGGTCCTCGGCGTGGTGTGCCTCGCACCGGCCGTCGGCGACGGGGCCGTCGGCGACGCTTCGGCGGAGCCGGAGCCGGAGCCGGATCCGGATCCCGGCCGAGCCGGCTCGGCGACTCCACGACGCCCGTGCCACCAGCGCAGCACATGATCGATGCCGAAGCCGAGGATCACCGCGAACACCACGGCGATGCCCACTCCGAGCAGCGGGTTCTCGTGCACCCACTGCCCGGCGAGGAGGCCGATGGCGAGCGCGTACCCCACCCAGGTGACGCAGGCGAACAGGTCGAACAGGAAGAACCGGCGGTGCGGGTAGCCCGTCTGCCCCGCCATGTAGTTCACGGCGACCCGCCCCCACGGGATGTACCGCGCCGTGAAGATGAGGGCGGCGCCGCGCTTGTCGAGCTCGTACCTGGCCCACTCGAACATCTTGTGCACGCGCGGCCGGCGCATCCACGCCCACCGCTCGGTGCCGATCGTGCGTCCGAGGAGGTACGCCATGTTGTCGCCCGCCACTGCGCCGACGAGCGCGACGAGGCCGAGCACGACCAGGTTCGGCTCCCCGCTGTGCAGCGAGAGGGCGGCGAGCGCGACGAGCGCCGTCTCGCTCGGCAGGATCGTCGCGAAGCCGTCGACGAAGAAGAACACCAGCAGCACCGGGAACAGCCAGAGCTGTCCGGCCGCATGCAGCAGCCAGGTGTTCAGTAGGTCCATGCGCACCACGCTACGTCGCGCACGGACCGCCGTCGTCATCCCTGAGAGTGATGTTCCGAACTGTTCATCCAGCCCGTCATGAGCGGAGCGACGCGTGCTCAGGCCGCGCCGGCGTGCTCCGCGCACGGCACGGCGACGCAGGCCGGGCACACCACCGCCTGGTGGCGGCACGACGGATCGGGGCAGTTCGCGGTGCGGTTCGTGGACGCGCCGCACCCCGCGCACACGCCGATGACCGCCGCGTGGTCGGAGAAGTCCACGGATCCGCGACCGTCGAACACGTACAGGGACCCGTCCCACAGCCCGTCGTCGCCGAAGCGCTCGCCGTAACGGACGATGCCGCCCTCGAGCTGGTAGACCTCGCCGAACCCGCGCGCGGTCATCAGGCTCGACAGCACCTCGCAGCGGATCCCGCCGGTGCAGTAGGTGACGATCGGGCGCCCCTTGAGGTCGTCGTAGGCGCCCGAGTCCAGCAGGCCCACGAAGTCGCGCGTGGTCTCGACCTCGGGCACGATCGCGCCGCGGAACCGGCCGATCTGCGCCTCGAGCGCGTTGCGCCCGTCGAAGAACACCACCTCGTCGCCCCGCTCGGCCACGAGCTCGTGCAGGGCGTCAGGGGTGAGGCGGGTGCCGCCGCCGACCACGCCGTGCTCGTCGACGCGCAGCTCCTCCGGAGCGCCGAACGAGACGATCTCGTCGCGCACCTTGACGCTCAACTTGGGGAAGTCGACGCTGAAGCCGTCGGCGTCGACCGCGGTGCCCTCGCTCCACTTCACGTCGGCGTCGCGGAAGGCCGGGTAGGCACGGAACGACCGCAGCCACTTCTTCACTGCGGGAAGGTCGCCGCCGAGGGTGCCGTTGATGCCGTGCCGGGAGATCAGGATCCGGCCGCGCAGGTGCAGCGCGTCGCACAGGTCGCGCTGCCAGAGCCGGATCGCCTCGGGATCCGGCAGGGGCGCGAAGGCGTAGAACAGCACGATCTTCGGGGTGGGCACCCAGAGATCCTAGTTCGCCCTCAGATGCGTCGGCGGCGCCCGCGTCCGGGGTGGACGTCGTGGATCACGCGTCCTCGTGCACGGCCGACCGCCGCCGCGCCCATGCGCCGGCCGACTCGCTGGACAGAGCGAGCAGCGCGAGGCACTGCAGCGACGCCGACAGCAGCGTGCCGTTGACGGCGAGCACGGCCCGGCCGTCGAGGTAGTCGATCGCCGTCGAGAGCACGCCGATCGCAAGGAGCACCATGAGCACCGCGCGCGAGCGCCGGCCGCGCCGCAGCACCGCCCAGGCCATGAGCAGCTGTGCGAACGACACGAGAGCCCCGAATCCGATCGCCACGAGCAGCACGGTCGCCTCGTCCGAGGGCCCGTCGGTGAGGATGCGACGGGCATCGGGGTCGGTCAGCACTCCGACGACCAGCCCGACCAGGTCGACCAGCGCACCCAGCACCACGACGCCCACGGCGAAGAAGGTCGCGAGCGGCGCGCGTCGGATGGAGCGCTCCGCCGTGGTGCGGAGCGACTCGCCGTGGCCCTCGCGGGCGCGATGCCGCACCGGGTCCAGGGCCGAGCCGGAGTCCGCGGCGTACGCGGCGCCCGCAGCCGGAACGGCCCCGGGGTCGGCGGCGCGGTCGGCGGCGACCGCCTCCGCCGGCTCCGCCGCGCCCGGCACGGACACCCGGGTCACGTCGAGGATCGGCAGGTGCCCGTCCGTGATGAAGCGGTCGCCGCCGCCGTTGCGGGAGTGGTACCCGG
The DNA here is from genome assembly GCF_902506375.1 of Microbacterium sp. 8M. Taxonomy (GTDB): domain Bacteria; phylum Actinomycetota; class Actinomycetes; order Actinomycetales; family Microbacteriaceae; genus Microbacterium. The sequence goes on along the minus strand of NZ_LR733284.1, from coordinate 1,135,785 downwards.
TGGTGAAGTCGCGCAGGTCGCGCACCCGCACCGCCGGATCCGCGCCACGCGCACTCTGCACCACGAAGTCGCGTTCGATGTCGGTGTTCTCGTCGATGCGGTGCGTCACCTGCAGGGTGAACAGGCTCAGACCCACGTCCGTGTCGTAGGTGCCGGCGCCGAGCCAGTCGGCCCGCGCGCCGCCGGGCAGCAGCCAGCCGGGCGGAGTGTGCCAGAACCGTACGTGGTGCCGCTGCTTCGGGTTGCCGGCGACCTCCTGCTGATACGCGACATCGTGACGGCGGCCGAACAGCATCAGCGGCGACACCGGCGCCGTCGGGTAGCTGCGCCGGGTGAGCGTGGAGACGATGATCCCCCAGGTCGACGCGGCGGTGATCTCGTCGGCACGATGCCAGCCGGCTCGTGTCATCACCTCATCCAGCTGCTCCGCCGTGCCGTCGACGCCCAGGTTGACCGGATCCCCGAGCAGGCCGTCGGCGGTGCGGGTGCGCCCGAAGAAGTAGTCCGGCACGTAGAGATCGGACAGCATCCGGTGCAGACGCGGGAGCACGAGGTAGGCCATGATCGCCCACACCGGCACGAACAGCAGCACCGACCAGGCGTAGCGGAACGTCTGCAGCGAGATGATCACCGCGAGCCACACGGCGGACGCCGTCCCCACCAGGAAGGCGATCCGGTCGACGACCGTGGATGACGGCAGCGGCTGCTGCATCCGCAGCGCCCAGCGCCGCCGCGACGGATGCTGCCCGTCGGCGTGCTCTGGGTCGATGCCGGTCACGGTGGCTCTCCTTCGCGGTCGTCCTCATCCTGGCACGGGCGGCCGCCTCGCGCGCGGGGGCTGAGGGCCTGGTCCGGACCAGCCTTCGGGATCCGATAGACTGATCAGGTTGTCCTCCTGGTGACGTGTCCGAGCGGCCGAAGGAGCACGCTTGGAAAGCGTGTGTTGTGCAAGCAACCGCGGGTTCGAATCCCGCCGTCACCGCCAGGCAGAAGGCCCCGCCTCCCCGAGAAACACGGGAGGCGGGGCCTTCGTCATGAGCCGGCGGCTATTCGATGAGCGCCTCCGCGACCTGGGACAGATGTCGGGACAGCATCTCCCGCGCGGTCTCGGCCGATCCCGAAGCGATCGCCTCGACGATCTGCGCGTGCTCTTCGTCCGACGAGGACTGCCTCGCCTTGGTGATGTTGAGGAACTCCGACTGAGGATCCAGCGCCTGCCGCAGCGAATCGACCATCGCCGCGAGCACCGGGTTGCCGCTGGCCTCCGCGATCAGGCGGTGAAGGTCCCCGTCCAGGCGGACCCACGTCCGCAGGTCCGCCGTGTGGCGCATCCGGTCGACGAGGGAGCGCATCCGCTCGAGCTGCTCGGGCGTGCGACGCTCGGCGGCGTAGCCCGCAGCGGGGATCTCGATGTGCGGCCGCGCTTCGATCAGGTCGACCGCCGCATAGCCGCCGAACGTGAGCTTCGGCCGAGGGCTCTTCGCGCGGACGTATGTGCCGCTGCCGGTCAGCGTCTCGGTCAGCCCGAGGGTCGCACACGCCCCGAGCGCTTCGCGGAGGATCGCGCGGCTCACCCCGAACCGCTTCGCCAGCTCGACCTCTCCGGGAAGACGGTCGCCGACCGCCACGCCGTCGCTCGCGATGAGGGCCAGCAATGCCTGGAACGTCGCCTCCGCAGCGCTCACACGCTTGATCGGGGTGACGGGAACTGCGTCGTCGAGCACGATCTCCCCCAGCTCTTCGGGAAGCCCCAGCATACCGGCGGCCCGCCGCTGCCCCGGCGGGCTGTTGCGACCACCGTTTCCGCACTCTAAGCTGTCCGACAGCTAGACAGAATTGCCATCAATGGTGAGGGAAAGGTTCGAGGTGACGCGGAACAACGACGTTCAGGTCGACAACGGGATGCAGGAAGCCGTCGCCGACATCGGCGACCAGGGGTATCGGAAAGCGCTCAAGCGCCGGCACATGAACATGATCGCCATCGGCGGGTCGATCGGAACGGGCCTGTTCCTGGGAGCCAGCGGTCGCATGGCGATCGCCGGCCCGTCACTGGCGGTGGTCTACATCGTCTGCGGCCTGTTCGCCTTCATCGTCGTCAGGGCGCTGGGCGAGCTGGTGATGTACCGGCCGTCATCGGGCGCGTTCGTCTCGTACGCGCGCGAGTTCATGGGTGAGAAGGGCGCCTTCACGGTCGGCTGGCTGTTCTTCCTCGACTGGGGCACGACGGTCATCGCCGACATCACGGCGATCGCTCTCTACACCCACTTCTGGTCGTTCTTCACGCCGATCCCGCAATGGGTCATCGCGCTGGCCGCGCTCCTGATCGTCATGGCGATGAATGTCACCTCGGCGGTCCTGTTCGGCGAGCTCGAGTACTGGTTCGCGCTCGTCAAGGTGGGCGCGATCGTGCTGTTCGGCATCCTCGGCGTCTTCCTCATCGTCACCCAGACCCCCATTCACGGGCACCGGCCCGGCCTCGCCATGATCGCGGACAACGGCGGGTTCTTCCCGATGGGCATCGGCGCCATGTTCGTGATCGCGCTCGGCGTCGTCTTCGCCTACGGCGGCACCGAGATGGTCGGGGTCGCCGCAGGCGAAGCCAAGGACGCGCGCTCCGTCGTCCCCCGCGCGGTCAACTCGATCATGTGGCGCATCATGCTCTTCTACGCGGGTTCCGTCGTGCTCTTCACCCTCTTGATGCCCTGGAACGCGTACAAGGCGAACGAGAGCCCGTTCGTGACCGTCATGAGCGCCATCGGGATCCCGCACGCCGGCGACATCATGAACCTCGTCGTCCTCACCGCTGCCATGTCCAGTCTGAACGCGGGTCTCTACTCCACCGGCCGGACGCTCCGATCGCTCGCGATGGCCGGAACGGGCCCGAAGTTCGCCCGGCGGATGAACAAGGCGGGCGTGCCCTACGGCGGGATCCTGATCACCACCGGCCTGGGCGTGATCGGCGTGTTCCTGAACATGGTGGTCCCCGGACAGGTGTTCGAGATCGTGCTCAACCTCGCCGGGCTCGGGATCGTCGGCGTCTGGGCGTCGATCATCGTCTGCCATTGGCTGTTCATCCGGAAGATGAAGCGGGAGGGACGGGAGCGCCCTGCCTTCCGGCTGCCCTGGGCCCCCGTGACCAACGGCATCACCTTGGGCTTCCTGGCGCTGGTGGTGCTGCTGATGGCCCTCGACCAGGGGGTCGGCCGCATCACGCTCATCGCGTTCGTCGCCGTGATCGTGCTGCTGGTGGTCGGCTGGTACGCCGTCCGAGGGCGGGTCGACGCGCAGGCGCTCACGACTGCGATCGAGGTGCCGGACAGCCCCGACCGGGCCGTCGTGCGGGAAGGTGCGGATGCGGATGACTGAGCCGGCACGGAGCGGCGGCGGACTCCTCACGCTCGATGGATCCGCACCCGCGGGCCCGCTCGCGATCCTCTACACGGGGGGCACGTTCGGCATGGTGCCGTCCTCTCGGGGCCTGGTGCCCAACCCGCGCCTGCGGAACGAGATCGAAGCGCTCATGGCCGTCGTCCGCCCGCGCGGAAGGCGGGCGGTCGACTGGACCTACTCCGAGACGGCGCAGGCGGTCGACAGCGCCGAGCTGGACTGCGACGCGCTCGGTCGGCTGGCGGACCAGATCCGGGAGATCATCGTCAGGGATGATCCACGCGCGGTCGTCGTGATCCACGGCAGCGACACCCTTGCCTACAGCGCCTCCTTCGTCGCCTTCGCCCTCGCCGATCTGTCGACGCCGATCGTGTTCACCGGCTCTCAGCGCCCGATCGGCTTCGAGCACACGGACGCGACCGAGAACTTCGCGCTCGCGGTCGCCTCGGCCGACGGCACCGATGCGAACGGCGTGCACATCGCATTCGGCGGGCGCCTCCTGCCCGCCATCCGTGCGACCAAGCGCTCGACCGAGAGTCCTCAGGCGTTCGCGGCCCCGCGGCCGCTCGCGGGCGAACCGGTCGGAGTGGACCGGCGCGTCGCAACGGCTCTGCGCCGCGCCGCAGGCAGCCCCGCCCCCAGAACAGGGCTCGTCAAGGTCGTCCCGGGAGTGAATGCGGCGCAGCTCGTCGCCGTGATGAACGAATGCCCGACCGGGATCGTCCTCGAGTGCTACGGATCCGGCACCGCACCGATGGCGAGCGGCGGGCTCGGCGCCGCGATCCGCGCGGCGACCGAGCGGGACACGGTCGTGCTCGCGGTGACGCAGTGCGAGGACGGGCCGGTGACGCTCGACCGTTACGCGGTCGGATCCGCTCTGGCCGAGGCCGGCGCGATCGGGGCCGGCGACATGACGAGCGAAGCCGCACTCGGAAAACTGGGCGCCCTGGCGCGTGCCGGGTTCACCGGTGCCGAGCTCAGGGAGCTTCTCGGAAGGAACCTGCTCGGGGAGCGCCGAGGATGAGACGCCCCGCGGCGAGGCAGGACGGACATGCGCGACCGTCGGTCTCGGCGCGAGGGATCAGACGCGGTGTGCGGCGGACGGGATGTCGGGGGATCTCCCGCCCGCCGCGCACCGCCATCGCCTCAGGCCGCGGAGCTGCCGCGGATCCTCAGCTCTGCGCGCCGGGGATCCGGATGCCGTAGGTCGTGCTGCCCTCCCCGGAGGCGAGCTGCGTGAAGCCGAGCCGCTCGTAGAACGCGCCGGCGGCGGCGTTGTCCGCATTCATGGAGAGGTGCAGCGCCGGCACGCCGCGGCGGCCGAGTTCGGCGAGCAGCGTGTCGATCAAGCGCCGCCCGAGGCCCTGACCCTGGGTCTCCGGCAGCAGGTCGATGTGCAGGTGCGCCGGGTAGTCGCGGACGATCGCGTCGTCGCGGGGCGCCTGCCGGTCGCCGTAGGCGAGGAACCGGTCCTGCGCGGTGGGCTCCGGCGCACCGGAGGGACGGTAGCGGTCGCGACGCGACGGCCACCATTCGTCGCGGAACCAGGCGGCGAACGGGTTCGTGTCGTCCGTGGCGACCACATACCCGATCACGCGACCGTCCTCGGCCTCCACCACCCAGCACAGTCCCGGATCCCGCAGCGCGTACGGCACGGCGAACAGGTCGCCCCAGAGAGCGTCGTCGGACAGCATGCCGGTGGCGTCGCCGCCGACGTCGGCCGTCTTCACGCACACGTCGTAGAGGCCCTCGACGTCTTCGGAGCGGAACGGTCGGATGCGTGCCACGGAGTGCCCTTCGATCGGCGCCCCTCGATCGCTGAATGACCGGGGACCTGCGGATCTGTTCAGCCTAGCGAGGCGGATCCGCGCTCCTGCCGCCCGGCGCCTCGAGCTCGGCCGGCAGCCATACCCAGCGCCACAGCACCGCGGCGACGAGCAGGGCCGCGCCGGCGCCGATCAGCGCGCCGCCCACGGTGTCGCTGAACCAGTGCACGCTGAGCACGGTCCGCGAGAAGCCCATCGCCATCGTCCACACCGCGCCGCCGATGGCGACCCACAGCGTCGGGAACAGCAGCCACAGCACGACCGCGAAGGTCGCGGCGTGTGCGGTGTGCCCCGAGGGGAAGGATCCGAAATCCGAGGCGATCAGGAGGTCTTGCGGACGATCGCGCCCCAGCGCCTTCTTGACCAGCTGCACCAGGCCCGCGCTGGCCAGGAACACGATGAGGGAGAACAGCGCGCCGCGCCAGCCGCGCGCGATCCAGGCCAGCGCGGCGACCAGCAGCGGCGTGAGGATCGTCGCGACCCACCCGCCGCCGAGCACGTTCATCACCAGGGCCGAGCCCGTCAGCACCGGGTTGCGCCACTCGACCATCTCGAGGTTCCACGCGTCGTCCAGGGCGACGATGAGGTGCGGCGCGGTGGCGAGCACCACGGCCGTCGCCAGCGCCACCCCCACGCCGAGGAGGCCGAGGAGCAGAGCCAGCCGACGCGTCATCCGGCCATTCTCCCCCGGATCCGGTCCCTGAGCCCGTCGCAGGACCCGGATCCGGGGCGCGGACGCGGAACGGGGTGCGATCGACCAGACCGCACCCCGTTCCCGATCCGGTCCCTGAGCCTGTCGAAGGGCCCGGATCCGGACCACGTCGCTTCGACAGGCTCAGCGACCGAGGTCTCGCCCCTCAGCCCTTCGTCGCGCCGGCCAGCAGGCCGCGCACGAAGAAGCGCTGCAGCGCGAAGAACACGATCAGCGGGACGATGATCGAGATGAACGTTCCCGCCGACTGCAGGAACCACTTGTCGCCCCAGGATCCCGACAGCGAGTTCAGCGTCTGCGTCAGAGGCAGCGACGACTCGGGGGCGAAGATCGTGGCGACCAGCAGGTCGTTCCACACCCAGAGGAACTGGAAGATCGCGAAGGACGCGATGGCCGGCATCGCCAGCGGCAGGATGATGCTGAAGAAGATCTGCCCGTGACCGGCGCCGTCCACGCGCGCGGCCTCGACGACCTCGCCGGGGATCTCGGCGATGAAGTTGTGCAGCATGAAGATCGCCAGCGGCATGGCGAAGATCGCATGCGCGATCCACACCGTCGCGAAGCTGTGATCCACGTCGCGCAGCTCCAGGCCGGGGAAGATCTGCGTGCCGAACAGCGTCAGGCCGCGCGAGAACAGCGAGAGCAGCGGCACCAGAGCCATCTGGATGGGCACGATCTGCAGCGCGAACACGAAGACGAACACGAGGTTCTTACCGGTGAAGTTCATCCACGCGAAGCCGTAGGCGGCGAGCGACGCGATGAAGATCGGCACGATCGTGGCCGGGATCGTGATGGCCAGCGAGTTGATGAACGACGCCCCCAGCGTCAGCGCGGTGCCGCCCGAGGTGAGGGCGTCGGCGTAGTTGCTGAGCGTGAACGAGGGGTCGACGAACACCGTCCACCAGCCCGTGCTGTTGGAATCGGCGCCGGGACGGAACGAGGTGACGAAGAGCCCGAACGTCGGGATCGTCCAGAAGATCGCGATGATCACCGCCGCGATCGTGGCGCCCTTCGATGTGAGGCGCTTCTGCGCGGTCGCCTCGTGACGGCGGGTGTCCCGCGCGACCTGGCGCTTGTTGCGGTTGTCGGTGACGATCGCCTGGGTCGCACTCATCAGCGGATCTCCCTCTGCTTGGCCATCTGCCGGGCGTTGTAGATGATCAGCGGCAGCACGAACAGGAACAGCACCACGGCCAGTGCGGACGAGTGCCCGTAGCTCTGGAACCGCTGCTGCTGGTTGACCATCTCGAAGCCGAGCACGGTGCTGTTCGCCCGGCCGCCGGTCATCACGGCCACGATGTCGTAGACCTTCAGCGAGGCGATCGTGATCGTGGTCAGCACGACGATGAGCGAGGAGCGGATCCCCGGCACCGTCACGTTGCGGAACCTCTCCCAGGCGTTCGCGCCGTCGAGCGCCGCGGCCTCGATCTGCTCGGTCGGCACCGCCTTGATCGCCGCCGACAGGATCACCATCGCGAATCCGGTCTGCGTCCAGATGAAGACGATGAGGAGGCAGATCGTGTTCACGAGCGGCGTGGTGTCCAGCCAGCCGATCGGCTTGCCGCCGAACATCGTCACGATGGCGTTCAGCAGACCGATCTGGTCGCCCTGCCGGTAGTCGTAGATGAACTTCCAGATGATGCCCGCACCGACGAACGAGATCGCCACCGGCATGAAGACGAAGACCTTGAGGATCTTCTCGCCGCGGGCGCGGTCGATGAACACGGCGTAGGCGAGGCCGAAGATCGTCGACACGATCGGAGCGATGAGCGCCCAGATCAGCGTGTTGATCACGGACCAGAAGCCCTCCGGGTTCGTGAAGACCCACTGGTAATTCTCCAGGGCGACGAAGTCCTTGCCGGTCTTGTCGAAGAACGACTGGATCACCGTGCTCACCGCGGGGTAGATCAGGCCGATGAGCAGCAGCGCGGCGGCCGGCGCCATGAAGAGCACGAGCTGCAGCTTGTAGCCGGCTCCCTCCCGCGCCCGGAAGTCGGCGAAGAACAGCATGCCGCCGGCGAGGAGCGCGATGATCATGACGTAGACCACGGCGTGCTGGTACGGCCGCAGCAGCATGAACGCGAGCACCGGGATCACGAAGCACGCGACCAGGCGCAGCCAGAAGAAGCCCTTGCCGTGTCGCGGCGCGTACTCGATGAGCAGCAGCAGGATCCCGGCGACCACCGCGAAAGCGACCAGCACGATCGGGATCTGCAGCAGCGGATTGAGACCGCCGATCCAGACGAAGAAGCTCTTCAGCGAGAAGCCGAGGCTGGTGGGCACCGGCGTCTCGGGTTCGGGGCTGACCAGCAGCGCGAGGAAGACGCCGACGATCGCGACGGCTCCGATGGCCATGCCTCCGATCGTGACCGATCGGGAGGCGGTGGTGCGCCCGGAGGTGCGGGCTGGGGTCGCCTTGGGTGGCGACATCGTGGTTTGCGACATGTGGACCCCCTTCTGGGTTCGCCGTCGAACTCTGTCAGGATCTGGCCAGCCGAAGACTGCGGGGCCGTCCGCCGACGCGGACGGGCCCCGCAGCCTTCGCAGGTCGTGTCGTCAGACTAGTTCTTGTAGCCCGCCTGGATGTCGCTCAGCACCTGGTCCGTCGGCTTCCCGTCGATCCAGCTGACCATGCCCTTCCAGAACGATCCGGAGCCGACCGTGGACGGCATCAGGTCGCTCGCGTCGAAACGCAGCGTGGTGTTCGGGTCCTGCACCGTCTTCATCGCGTCCTGCAGGAACTCGCTCGAAGCCAGCGACGGGTCGGCGTTCTTGTTCGCGGAGATCACGCCGCCGAGCTTGACGCGAGCGTTGGCGAAGTCGGCCGACGACATGTACTCGAGCACCTTCTTGGTGGCCGCGTTGTCGCTGAAGCCCGCGACGAACTCGCCGCCGCCCTCCACGACCTTGTCGCCTTCCTTGATGCCGGGCATCACGAACGCGTAGACGTCGCCGTCAGGGGCGACCTTCGGCGCCGCACCCGCCTTGGTCTTCACGTCGAGGAAGTTCGACGAGAGGAACGAGGCCTGGTGGGTCATGATGCAGGTGCCGTCGGCGACCTTGGCCGCGACGTCCGCGAACGCGGTGGAGTTGATGCTCTTCACGTCGCCGAAGCCCGCGTTGACGTACTTCGGGTCGAGCAGGATGGAGCCCACGGCGTCGAACGCCTGCTTGATCTGCGGGTCGGTGAACTTCACCTTGTTGTCGACCCACTGGTCGTAGACGTCCGGGCCGCTCTGGCGCAGCACGAGGTCCTCGATCCAGTCGGTGCCCGGCCAGCCGGACGCGTCACCGGAGGCGAAGCCCGCGCACCACGGCGCGGCGCCGGTCTTCTCCTGGACCGTCTTGGTGAGCGTCAGCAGCTCGTCCCAGGTCTTGGGGACCTCGACGCCGAGCTCCTTGAACTTCGCCGGCGAGTACCAGACGTAGCCCTTCACGTTGGCGAGCATCGGCGCGGCGTAGAACTTGCCGTCGAACGTGCCGTACTTCTTCCAGTCCTTGGACCAGTTCTTGTCGACGTTCGCCTCGACCTCCTTGGGGGCGGTCTTGACGTCACCGGTGTCGACGAGGCTCTTCAGCAGACCCGGCTGCGGCACGATCGCGATGTCGGGAGCGCTGCCACCGGTCACCTTGGTGACGATGTTGCCCTCGAAGCTCTTGTCGCCGGTGTACACGACCTTGATGCCCGTGTCCTTGGTGAACTGGTCGAAGGACTTGTTCAGCAGGTCCGCCTCGGATCCCGTGATACCGCCGGAGATCTTGACGGTCTCTCCCTTGCCGGACGAATCCCCGCCGCCCGTCGAGCTGCCTTCGGCGCAGCCCGCGAGTGCGAGGCCGGACACCGCGACCAGCGCCAGGGGCGCGATCAGGCGACGTCGCTGAGACATTCCCATACGTTTTCTCCTTCGAATTCGCGGGGGCCATTTCCCCAACGCTGGGGGCTCCTCTCGGGAACCGCTTCCAGGCGACACTAGTGACCCTCCCACCGGTTTCGCAACGTGGTTCGGATCACAACTGGATAACCTGGGCCCTTCGGACGTGAGGAACGTGGGAGCGCTTTCAGGGAACCGGTTCCATGCGGCCCGGGATATCGCTATCGTGAGGAGATCGGTTTCGAGGAGGAAACGCCGTGACGGGGATCATCGATGTGGCGCTGCGCGCGGGCGTGGCGAAATCGACGGCCAGTCGGGCGCTCAGCGGCAACGGCTACGTGTCGGCGGAGACGCGCGAGCGGGTCGTGCGCGCCGCCCGCGAGCTCGCCTACTCCGCGCACTCGAGCGCGTCCAGTCTCGCCACGGGGCGCACGTCGACGATCGGCGTCATCATGCCGATGGTGGATCGCTGGTTCTTCTCGGAGATCCTCCTCGGCATCCAGCACGCGCTCATCGCGAACGGCCTCGATCTGGGCCTGTACTGCGCGCCCGAGGGCAGCGCCGACCGCGCCCGCATGCTCGATCACGCCCTGGCCGGACGGCGCTTCGACGGGATCATCGCGATCTGCCTGGAACCCGGCGCACACGAACTGGAGCGGCTCGCGGAGACCGGGCTCCCCCTGGTCTCCGCCGGCCCGTTCCCGGAGCTTGCCGACACCGTCACCATCGACGACGTCGCCGCCGCCAGAGTCGCCACGGAGCATCTCATCGAGCTGGGGCACGAGGACATCGCGTTCCTCGGCGCCGAGCGCCGCGAGGATCTGTTCAACTACGGCGAGGGTCAGCGCCACGAGGGCTACTGCCTCGCCATGTCGGCGGCGGGCCTGAGCTCCCGGATCCGGGCGGTGCCGACCGGATCATCCATTCCCGAGTCCTTCGAGACCGTCGCCGCGCTGCTGGCCGACCGCCGCCACCGCCCGACGGCGATCGCGGCCGTCTGCGACGAGGCCGCCATCGGCGCGATCCTGGCCGCGCAGCGGCTGGGGATCGGGGTTCCCAGCGAACTCAGCGTGATCGGCATCGACGATCACCGCTACGCCGAGATGTTCAGCCTCACCACGATCCGGCAGAACCCGCGCGAGCAGGGCGCTGAAGCGGTCCGGCTGCTGCTGGCCCGCATGCAGGCACCGGAGGCGCCGCTGGAGCACGTGACCGCCCCCTCGACCCTCATGGCCCGGCAATCGACCGCAGCGCCGCGCGTCGTGGCCTCCCGTTGACGCACGAATGCCCCGGGAGAACCCGGGGCATTCGCAGCGTCGGAACGCGAGGAGAGGCGCCGTGCACCTCGACCCGACGGACCTTACTTGAGGGTGACCGTCGCGCCGGCCTCCTCCAGGGAAGCCTTGGCCTTCTCGGCGGTCTCCTTGTTGGCGCCCTCGAGGACGGCCTTCGGGGCACCGTCGACGACGGCCTTGGCCTCGCCGAGGCCGAGCGAGGTGAGCTCGCGGACGACCTTGATGACCTGGATCTTCTTGTCGCCGGCAGCCTCGAGGATGACGTCGAACGAGTCCTTCTCCTCCTCGGCCTCAGCGGCACCCGCGCCACCAGCGGCGCCGGCGACGGCGACGGGGGCAGCAGCGGTGACGTCGAACTTCTCCTCGAACGCCTTCACGAAGTCGCTGAGCTCGACAAGGGTCAGACCAGCGAACTGGTCCAGCAGCTCCTCAGTGGTGAGCTTCGCCATGATGTATCTCCTAGATAGATGGGGGTTTGTGGATGAAGACCTCGAGGCTCAGGCGGCCTCGGCGGTCTCCAGCTTCTCGCGAAGAGCGTCGATGGTGGCCGCGGCCTTGCCCATCGTCGCCTTCATCATGCCCGCGGCCTTCGCCAGCAGAACCTCGCGGCTCTCCAGGGAGGCGTACTTGTTGACCTCGTCGGCACTCAGGGCGTTGCCCTCGAAGATGCCGCCCTTGATCACGAGAAGCGGGTTGGCCTTGGCGAAGTCACGCAGAGCCTTGGCGGTGGCGACGAAGTCACCGTGCACGAACGCGACGGCCGACGGACCCTTGAGGTCGTCGTCCAGCGCCGTGATCCCCGCGTTGTTCGCGGCGATCTTGGTCAGCGTGTTCTTCACCACGGCGTAGCTCGCGTCCTGACGGATGCTGTTGCGCAGCTGCTTGAGCTGGGCAACCGTCAGACCGCGGTACTCGGTCAGCAGAACGGCGTTCGAGTCCTCGAAATTCTTCGTGAGCTCGGCGACCGATGCATCCTTCTGCGCCATGGTCACTCCTTGATGAGTACGGGATGCTCCACGGCGGTGGAGCACCGGCCTCGACCGCCGCGCTCTGCAGGCAAACAAAAACGCTCCGGCGCAAGCGCACGGAGCGGGATCCAGGATATGGAGATCGTTCGTGTCACCTGCGCGGGCCTCTGCCGTACGGATCCGGGGATCCGGCAGTGCTTCGATCGTCTCGTGCTCGCGCACACGACGATGACCAGCGGTCTTCGGTTACCCCCAGACTACGGCATCCACCCCGCTCCCCCAAATCGGCCCTGTGGCCGGCCCAGCTCTTGCTCCCGCGCCGGGTCGGATCCGGACCCCGCGCCGAGTTGGATCCGGCTCTTGCGCCGAGCCACCCCTATCGGCGCGATCCACCCCTCTGCGCACCGCTCGGACAGGGGTGGCCGGGCGACAAAGGGGTGGTTCGGGGGCAAGCGCCGAGGCTCACAGCCAGATCCGGCGCGCGCCGTGCGGGGTGATCGCGAAGGCTCCCAGGAACGCGGCGAACCCTCCGACCGTGCTGACCGCGTCGGATCCCACGCGCGCCACGCCCCATCCCGTGCTGCCGCGCACCCAGTCCTCTCGCCGTTTCTCCTCGAGGACGACCTGGCCAGGATCCATCCCCCCGGCGAGCTCGGGATCGAGATACTTGCCGATTCCGTCGCACTCGAGGAAGATCCGGTGCTCATCAAGACCGATGTCCATCCAGTAGGTCGTGGAGTTCGGCCCCGGAACAGGCACCTGCACGCGAGGGCGCGGAAACCCGAGTTGGTGCAGCCGATAGCGCGTCACGCTCTCGAGCGGCCCCTGTGCGCGCCCCTCGGCGAGCGTGAACAGCTCACGGGCCTGACGGATCCCTCGCGCCCCCGGCCGGCGTGCGCGATCCTCGAGCTGCTTCCGCATCGAATCCTCGGCCGCTGCGTCAAAGTCCCACGGGACACCCGCGACCTGCGCCAGCGCGGCGTCCACGACCGCGAGCGCGGAGGCGGGCGGGAGCATTCGCCCCAGGTCGTACGCGGTGCGCACGAGTCCCGTGCAGCGGATCCCCCCGACCCGGACGATGTCGCCCTCGGTCAGCTCGCCCTCATGGCGGAAGACGTCGCGAGCGCTGTGCCGGTCGACCGAGCCCAGCATGACGTGCGCCGACCGTGGCACCCACCGATGGAGAGGGAGCCCCAGGAGAGCCGCCGCCGACTCGTGCGAGAAGACCGGATCGGATCCCCGTGCAGCCATCCACGTCGCCACGACCAGCGCCTTGTGACGCGACTCCGGCCACAGCTCGCGCCAGAACACGCCGGGGAGGTACCAGCCCCGACGAACCCGGTGCAGCTCACCGGTGGACAGCGCACGTTCGATCGCTCGTCCGCTCGCGCCGCGTTCGAGATCCTTCCGGGAGAGCAGAATCTGCCGGAGCTCATCGATCGAACAGTGGCGCATCGGTCCACTGTGCGCGCGGCGCGAGTCGCGTCGGCCTCTCGTCGCGGATCCCGTGCATTTCTCCCCGTCCGCTCGCCCTGTGCAGGACGGCCGCGCCGCTCCTGCCTGCTGTGCACGACGGCCGCGCCGCTCCTGCCTGCGGAGCCCCGAGCCACCCCGTTCCCACCGAACCACCCCCATATGCGCCGTACAAAGAGGGGTGGTTCGGCGCAAAAGGGGTGGTTCGGTGCGAACGGGTACCCAGGACGTGGCCAGGCGGGGCGGGGGTGGGGGGGGACGCCCTGCCCACTCGGCGCGCCCCGGCGTGCCCGGTGCATCGGCGTCGGCGGGCGGAGGTAGCCTCGATGGGTGACCCCGGAACTCGAAGCGCGCATCGTCGCCGACTCGCGTGACCGGGTCGCATGGCTGCGCGCACGGGCCCGCGGCATCACCGCGACCGACGTCGCGGGGCTCACCAGCGAGGCCTCGATCGCCCGCGCCGCAGACGCCAAGCTCGGCGCCGGTCCGCGGTTCGGCGGCAACGCCTACACCGACCACGGGCGCCGTCGCGAGCCCGAGATCGCCGCCTGGGTCGCCGCCACCCACGGCATCATGCCGTCGTCCGCGCTGTTCCGCGCCGAGGTCGAGGCGCGCCACCTGGCGACGCCCGACGGCATCATGCAGGATCCGGCAGGCCGGATCACCCTCGCCGAGATCAAGACCACCAACAAGTCGTGGCGGCAGATCCCGCGCACCTACCTGCGTCAGGTGTGGTGGCAGCAGCACGTGCTCGGCGCCGAGCGCACGCTGTTCGTGTGGGAGGAGCACGACGACTTCCGCCCGGTGCACGACGAGCCGCACTGCGTGTGGATCGACCGCGATGAGCGCGAGATCGAGAACCTGGTGCACCTCGCCACCCGGCTCATCGACGAGCTCTACCACCGCACGACGGGCCGCACTCCCCCGTCGCGGACGCCGGTGGTCGCCGAGAGCCGCCGCGAGGCGCTGCGCGAGCGCGACATGTTCCGAGCGCTCGCGCTCGCTGACTGATCCGCAGCCCGACAGGCCTTCCGGCGGTCAGTGGCACTGCGGGTTGGCCCCGAGCGCGCCCGTCGTCAACGTCTTCGTGAGGCTCGCCGACTTCCAGTTCGTTCCCGCCTGATCGACGACGGTGAAGGTGACCGTGCTGCCCAGAGCGTTGCTGAGGATCCCGCCGAGCAGCCCCTGGTTGAGAACCATCGTGTGCGTGTACGGCCCCGTGCCCGTGGAGCTGAACGTGCCCACGTAGTTCGACGGGTTGGCCGTCAGCGCCGAGATGGGCGCCGTCGTCGGCGACAGCGGGTACGCCGATTGCCAGGTGACCGTGACCCCCGTCAGGATCCCGACGGCCTTCGTCACCGTGCATGTCATGTTCGTGGGGTTCGAGAGCGTCCCCGCCGTGATGGTCCCGCTCGCGGCGTACTCCGCATCCGTGTACGAGGCATCGGTCAGCGCCGGCCGCGGAGCGAGCAGCGCCGCCGCGCACGCGCCGACGACGAGAGCTCCGAGGACGCAACGGCGCCAGGGCACGCGCCGCGCCGCGGTCAGGAGCCCTCTCCCCCGCGGCGTCGCCCGAGCAGCTGCAGCAGCGCCGCGGCCGAGAGCAGGGCTCCTCCGCCGGCTCGCAGGAAGCGACACGGTCCCGCCGGTGGGCGGCAGCTGCTCACCGGGACCGGCCTGGACCCGATCGCCGAGCGCCGCCGGAGCGCGCCCGACCCGAGGATCACGGCGACTCATGGGTTCCCCGCCGGGGTCCGGGAGCCTCCGCCTCGTCCTCGGACGCGCGACGGCGCGGCCAGAACGCCCACACCACCAGGACGGCGACCCCGATCGTGATCCCCCCGAGCACGAAGGGATTGCCGAACGCCACGATGACCGGCGCGAGACCGGGGATCGCGAAGCGCACGATCCGCACGGTCGAGACCGGATAGGGGGCCACGTCGTCCTGAGCGTTCGCGTCGCCTCGCAACGTCAGGAGGCGCTCACCCGACGTGGAGCCGTCCGCGATCGCCCGCACGCGGTGCGTGACCGGCAGCTCCCCGGGGCGATCGACGGTCACGACGTCGCCGACGTGCACCTGCGACGCGGGTATCTGCTGCACGATCGCGACGGATCCGGTCGGGATCGTCGGAGCCATCGACCCGGTGCGGAACATGATGAGCGTGATGTGCGCGGTGAAGGCGAGGATCACCAGCACGATGCACACGAGGCCCGCCAGCGCCGCGATCCAGAGCAGGACCTCGCTGAAGACCCCGCGGACGGATCCGCGACGCCGCCTGGTGCCGTCGGCGCCCGGTCCGGTATCGCGGATCTCCTCGGCGGCGATGCGGTCCGTGTCGGGCCGCCCATCGGTATGCGTGGCGGCTGCCGCGTTCTCGCGCGCGGCACGGCGAGTGGTCGGCTGCGTCGTCTCGGTCATGCTGTCCTTCTCTCCGTGTGAGCGGCGGCGGATGTGGGGTGGTGGATCGGGATCTGCGGTGATGGATCGGGGATCCGCGGGTGGTTGCGGGAGGGATCAGCCCGAGGTCGCGACGAGCTGCCAGGTCTGGCTGATCGCCAGGCCCTGCATGCCGTTCGACGCCCCGACAGGCAGAGAGATGGCGAAGCAGTAGTACACCGGCGTGCGGTCGGCGGCGAGCATCTGCGACACGGCGGCCGAGGTGCCGAGGGTCGAGCCGTCCGGGATCACCGATGCGCCGCTCGCGTAGCTTCCGGCGTTGCACTGCCCCATGGCGCCCACGGTCCGCACGCCGTAGCGGAGGTCCGACAGACCCCCGCTCGGCGTGCCCGCGGAGACGAGGACCCGTCCCGCGACCGAGCCGCTCGTCGCGCGCACGGCGAACGCGGCGTACGACGTGCCACCGGGGAAGAGCCCGGTCACCGCGGGGCTGAAGCTCAGCGCTGCGGCGCTCGTGCTGGTGTGCTCGGAGTAGTTCGTCCCGTCCAGCGAGCCTTCGATGCCGAACCTCGCCGCCGTGAACGTTCCGTTCGCGTACTCGGCGTCGTTCCAGCTCGCCAGTGTGGAGGTCGGGCCCGTGCCGAGCACGAGCCCGCCGGCGAGCAGAGCCCGGATCCGCAGCAGCCGGATCCTCCGCTCGCCGACGGGCCGCCCGACCCGCCTTCCCCCACTGGCCCGCATCACGGATCAGTTCGAGGTCGCCGTGAACTTCCAGACGGCCGTTCCGGCCCCGCCCTGCTGCAGCACCGCCTGGGTTCCGGCCGTCGCGACGAAGCAGAGCTTCTGCGCGACGCCGGCCGTGGTCGGCGGCGTGCCCTTGGCGAGCGAGAACGTGGTCGCGCCGGTGGCGGTGCTGAGGTTCGCGCCGGACAGGATGAGCGTGCCGGTCGTGGCGACGTTCACGTCGCACGCGGTGGCGCTGGGGATCGTGTAGACCTTGTACGAGATGGCCGACGCGTTGACGCCCGTGCCGGACGTCGCGTCGAGGGCGGGGGTGACCGTCGCCGGGCTGGTCGTGTTCTTGTCGAGCTGCAGCCAGTACGACGCGTACACGCTGTCGCCCGGCGTGAGGTTGCTGAAGTTCGCGGAGAACGTCAGGCCCGCCCCCGGCGCGGTGGCGTGATCGGCGTAGGTGGTGCCGTCGGTCGAGCCCTGGAGGTTGAAAGAGCCGGCGGTGAAGGTGCCGGTCGCGTACTCGGAGTCGTTCCACGCGGCGAGCGTGATGGCGGCGCCGACGCCGAGGACGAGGCCTCCGGCCAGCACGGCGAGGACCTTGCGGCGGGTACGAGTGGTGCGTGTCACGGTGGTCATCAGGAATCCTTTGAATCGGCTGGGACGTTTAACCCCATGCTGGATTCCGAAATACCGGTTGACAAGAGGACTGAACGGGTCTTCAGGCTTCCTTCGCACAACCTTGAGGTGAGGCCGACGCGCCTGCAGGGGACCTTGAGGAGCGGGCCCCCGTGCGGGCGAACCGCCTCGCTCCGGGCCTATTCCGCCGGGGCGAGCGCGATCACGGGCGCCAGAGCGTCCCGGCTCACCGTGATGGCGGGGCCCGCCGCGTCGATGAGCACGCCGTCCAAGCCTGGCTGCTGCACCATGACCGCGCCGATCTGCTCTGCGGAGAACGGCAGCGGCTGGTCACCCCGGCCGAGCGCGATCACCTCGAGCGGGTGGCTGAACAGCTGCAGGAAACGCCGCCCGTCGGGCGTGTGCGCCTCGGCGACGCCATACTGTCCGTCGCCGTCCACGTCGCTCACCGCCACCCACAGCCGCGCCGTGGTCAGGGCCTCCGCCACGCGCGCCTCGGAGTCTGCGGCGCGCGGCGTCGCCAGCAGCGTCTTGACGGCGAAGGTCGGATCCGCCTCTTCCAGCGCCTTCTGCAGGATCTCCGAGGGGAACACCACCCGGTGCGGCTCGGAGGCGTTGTCGATGATGAGGCCGGCGAACGGCCCCTGGACGACGTTCTGGTAGACCGCCTGGACCGGCTGGACGACCGCGGACGTCTCGGACGGATCCTCATCGCCCTGCTGCACGGAGTCGCGCACCGCGGCCGCCGAGCTGAACGCCAGCATGAACGAGTTCTCCCCGTCGTTGACCACGGCAACGGCGAGCGGCTTGCCCTCCCTGATCTGCTCGCCCGCGTCCCCGCTGACGCGCAGGAAGAGGTTCCCCTGCAGCGACTGGCGCAGCACACCGAGCAGCTCGGCCTGGCTCGGGTCCGGCCCGAGCATGGCCAGCGCTTCGCGCAGCAGCACGTTGTCGGGCATGCCGGGGATCGACTCGGTCTGCTCCGGCGGATCCGCAGGAGCGAGCGGAAGCGGCGGGCGGCCGGACGACGCCGGGGCGGACGGGCTCGGGGCGGACGCCGTCGGCGCCTCCTCGACGCCGGGGGCGGTCAGGTCGTGGCCCGCCTCGGGGGCCGGCGCGGGTGCTGCGACCTCCGGGCCGGCCGGAGCTCCGAGCCCGCGGAACGCCTGTACGGAGACGTTCACCACGGGCGTCGCGTCGCCGGCTGTGTCCGCCGCGACATCCGCGGTCGTATCGGCAGCGGTCGTGTCGGGAGCGGCGGCGTCCTCCTCGGCGGCGGGAGCGGACTCCGGCGTGACGACGTCGTCCTGCTTGCTACGGCGCGAGAAAAGGCCCATGGGCCCAGCCTAACCGCGCCGGCCGGCCGTGAAGGCCGCCGATCGACACCGGATCCTCAGAGCTTCTGGATCGGCGCGATCTTGACGAGCAGCTTCTTCTGCCCCGCGGAGTCGAAGCGCACGTGGGCGATGCGCTTGGCACCCTCGCCCGTGATCGCCTCGACCTTTCCCTCGCCGAAGTCGTCGTGGCGGATCCGGTCCCCGGCGTTCAGCTCGAGATCGCCGTTGTCGCGCACCTTCGCGGTCACCCGGTTCGGGAACTTGTCCATCGCGGTCGACAGGGGCTTGAGGCCCTCGCGCTGGGGCAGCGGTCGGGCGGCGAAGCGGTCGCCCGAGCCCCCGGAACCGCCGAAGCCACCAGGGCGGCGGGCGTTGAGCGCGCGCGACTGGGTGCCACCGCGGGAGTTCACGTCTCCCGGCGACTGCCGCCAGTCGATGAGCTCGGAGGGGATCTCCTGCAGGAACCGGCTCGGCATCGCCACCGACACCTCGCCGAACTGCGCACGGGTCATCGCCAGCGACAGGTGCAGCCGCTTGCGGGCGCGGGTGATGCCGACGTAGAACAGGCGGCGCTCCTCCTGCGGTCCGCCCGGCTCGTTCGCCGAGATGCGGTGCGGGATCAGGTCTTCCTCGACACCGGTCACGAACACGGCGTCGAACTCGAGCCCCTTGGCGGTGTGCATCGTCATCAGCGACACCACGCCGGACTCGTCGTCGAGGTCGTCCGCGTCGGAGACGAGCGCGACCTCGGTGAGGAAGTCGGAGATCGTGCCCTCGGGGTTGTTGCGCGCGAAGTCGCGGGTGACCGCGATGAGCTCGTCCAGGTTCTCCAGGCGCGCCTCGTCCTGCGGGTCCCGGCTCGCGCGCAGGGCGTCCATGTAGCCGCTCTTCTGCAGCAGCAGCGTGAGTCCCTCGGCGACCGCCGTCGGAGGTGCGATCTCGCCGCTGGCGGGCAGCATGATCTCGGTCGCCTCGCGCAGCACGGCGTCCAGCTGCGCGATCGCGGCCTGGATCTTCGGCCCCACCCCGAGCTGCGTCGGATGCGCGAGCGCGTCGCGGAAGCTCAGCGAGTGCTCCTCCGCGAAGCGTGCGATGGAGGTCTCGGTGACATCGCCGATGCCGCGGCGCGGCTTGTTCAGGATCCGCCGCACGGCCATCTCGTCGGCGGGGTTTGCGACCGCGACGAGGTAGGCGAGCGCGTCCTTGATCTCGGCGCGCTCGTAGAACTTGGTGCCACCCATGATCTTGTAGGGCACCGCGGAGCGGATGAAGATCTCCTCCAGCGCGCGCGACTGCGAGTTGGTGCGGTAGAACACGGCCATCTCGCCGTACGGCATGCCGGCGCGACGCAGCGCCTCGATCTCGTCGGCGACGAACTGGGCCTCGTCGTGCTGGGAGTAGCCGGTGAACCCGACGATCGCGTCACCGGATCCCTTGTCGCTCCACAGCTTCTTCTCCTTGCGGTCGAAGTTGTTGCTGATCACCGCGTTGGCCGCCGACAGGATGTTCTGCGTCGAGCGGTAGTTCTGCTCCAGCAGCACGACTTTGGCGCCGGGGAAGTCGCGCTCGAACTCGCTGATGTTGCGGATGTCCGCGCCGCGGAAGGCGTAGATGGACTGATCCGAGTCGCCGACGACGGTGAGAGCGGCGCCCGGCTCGGCCCCCGCGGCGTCGTGCGGATCGGGCTCAAAGATCATCATGCCGTTCGAGGCATACGGTTCCGGGGCGCCGCCGCCTTGGACCGGCCGGGTGAGCTCGTGGATCAGGGCGTACTGGGCGGCGTTGGTGTCCTGGTACTCGTCGACCAGGATGTGCCGGAAGCGGCGCCGGTAGGTGTCGGCGATCTGGGGGAACGCACGGAACAGGTAGACGGTCTGCCCGATGAGGTCGTCGAAGTCGAAGGCGTTCGCCTTCTGCAGCTGGCGCTGGTAGTCGGCGAACACCTCGGCGAAGACGCGCTCCGCCGGATCCGACATGTTCGCCTGCCGCGCGAAGGACTCCGCATCCTGCAGCTCGTTCTTCAGCTTCGAGATGCGCGACTGGATGGCGGCCGGGGTATACCCGTAGGCGTCGGCCTCGTGCTCCTTGACGAGCCGCTTGATGAGGGCGCGCGAGTCGCCGGAGTCGTAGATCGTGAACGACTTCGTGAAGCCGAACTGCTCGGCCTCGCGGCGCAGGATCCGCACGCACGCGGAGTGGAACGTCGAGATCCACATGCCTCGCGCGGTGTCGCCGACGAGCTGCTCGACGCGCTCGCGCATCTCCCCTGCGGCCTTGTTCGTGAAGGTGATCGCGAGGATCTGGCTCGGCCACGCCTCGCGCTGACGCAGCAGCAGGGCGATGCGACGGGTGAGCACGCTGGTCTTGCCCGATCCCGCGCCGGCGACGATGAGCAACGCTTGACCGCGGTAGGTGACCGCGTCGAGCTGCTGCGGGTTGAGCCCCGCGAGCAGATCGGCGTGCGCGCCGGCTGCCGCTCCCTGCCGGCCTCCGTGAGAGGACCCTTCGGCGGGCTCAGGGACCGGCGGGAGGATGACGGGAGAAGGGGCTTCGCTCATGACCTCTCAAGTCTAGGTCGGGCCACCGACCTCGAGTCCGGCCGTCGCTCCGGTCACGCCCGGAATGCGTCCGCCCCGAGGTCGGGATGGTCCAGGAACACCCCGTCGAGGCCGGTCTGCGCGATCCTCTCCCACTCCGCCCGGTAGTCGCCGTACGCCGCCGCGTCGTCGCCGATGCGGAATCGGGGATCGAGGAAGGCGTTCTCGGGACGGCAGGTCCAGGTGAGGACGCGCAGGCCGCGCCGGTGCGCCGCCGCGACGAGCTCCGGACCGTCGGCGCGCAGCAGGATCTCCTTGTCGACGCTGATGCCGTCCACGTCGCGGGCGAGCGCGTCGAGCCCGGCCGGCGTCAGCGCGTCCGCGTAGGCCGGCGCCGCCCCGCCGTCGCGGGCGACCAGATCCGCCGGCGATCCGCTCGCCTCGAGGAGGTAGATGAAGGTGCCGGCGACGCCGCGCGCCCGCAGCTCGGCCAGCACGGTCTGCTCGAACGACTCGACCCACAGAGGATGCTCCCCCGACGCCCATCCGGCGGCGCGCAGATCCCGCTCGACTAGTGCGGCCAGGTCATGCCCGATCCCGGCGAAGTACGTGGCGTGCTTGATCTCCAGGACGACGCCGATGTCGCGTCCGTGCTCGACCGACGCCTCCTCGACGAGCCGCAGCAGGTCGCCCAGTCGCAGGATCGGCTCGTTCCCGTCGTACTCGGCGGATCCCGGGCGCAGCGCGGGGATCCGCTCGCGGCAGCGCAGCGTGGCGAGCTCGGCCCAGGTGAAGTCCTCGGTGAACCATCCGGTGAGGGACTCCCCGTCGATGCGCTTGATGGTGCGCCGCTCGGCGAACTCCGGATGCTCCGCGACGTCGGTGGTGCCGGAGATCTCGTTCTCGTGCCGGATCACGAGCACGCCGTCTGCGGTGGCGACGACGTCGGGCTCCACGGCGTCCGCGCCCATCGCGAAGGCGAGCCGGTACGACGAGGCGGTGTGCTCGGGACGGTAGCCGGGGGCACCGCGATGACCGATGAGGAGCGGACCGGCGGCCCGGTGGATCGGCGGGACGTCGGGCGGGATCCGTCGGGTCACGCTCTCAGCGTACGGCAGTGCCCTGCGGAGATTCCGCGGCTATCGTAGAGGGAAGATGACCACCACTTCTGAGGAGTGAGGCCGACCATGAGCAACTTCGCGTTCAACAACCCGGCGTTCAAGGAGCGGGATCCGCGCGCCGTCGCAACCTATCCCGGAGGCGCCCAGGCAGGCCAGAACGGTCAGTACGCGCCGCCGCCCCCGGCGAGCCAGCTCGCCGCCGCCCAGCAGGCCGCCGTCAACGCGAACCTCGAGGGCATGTATGCGGCGCCGTCCGCCGGTGCCATCGAGACCGACCGGATGACCGTCGAGGACACGGTCTGGAAGACCGCGGGCCTGTTCGGGATCCTGCTCGTCTTCGCCGCGATCGGCTGGGTCTTCACCCTCGGCGGGGTCGCCGTGCCGCGCACGCCCTCCGCCATCGCGATCTGGCCGTGGGCCGTCGGCGCGCTCGGCGGCTTCGTGCTCGCCATGGTCGTGAGCTTCACCTCGCGCAAGAAGGTGCGCCCGGGCCTGATCTTCGCGTACTCCGCGTTCGAGGGCCTCTTCATCGGCGGCATCTCCGCGTTCTTCGAGGTGCTGTGGCCCGGCATCGTGCTGCAGGCGACGCTCGCGACCGCAGCGGTCGTGGCGGTCACGCTCGCGCTGTTCGCGAGCGGCAAGGTCCGCGCGTCGGCGAAGATGACCAAGATCGTGATGATCGCGATGCTCGGCTACCTGCTGTTCTCGCTGCTCAACGTCGTCCTGATGGTGTTCAACGTGCTGCCGGCGAACCAGATGTTCGGCCTGTACAGCGCAAAGGTCGCCGGGATCCCGCTCGGCCTCATCATCGGCGTGCTCGTCGTGTTCCTCGCCGCGTACTCGCTGGTGATGGACTTCGACCAGGTGCAGCAGGGCGTGCGCAACGGCGCCCCGCGCGTGTACGGCTGGCTCGGCGGCTTCGGCATCATGGTCACCGTGGTGTGGCTGTACGTCGAGATCCTGCGGATGATCGCGATCGCGCGCAACAACTGACGCCGTCGCAGACACCGCTCGAAGGCCGCTCTCCTCGGAGGGCGGCCTTCGTCGTCCCCGGAGCACGTACCGCGAGCGGACAGGTTCTGAGCGAGCGCCGCGGGACCAAGGACGCCGAGGCGCTGCGCGGTCAGCCGCGCGCCTTCTGCTCGAGCAGCGCGCGCTCGCGGTCGTTGCCGGCGAGGGCCGCAGCGGCGGCGAACTCCGAACGCGCCTCGTCGTCGCGCCCGAGTCGGAGCAGAAGCTCAGCGCGCGTCGCCGGCAGCAGGTGGTAGCCGCGCAGCGCGCCCTCCGCGATGAGGCCGTCGACGATGCGCAGCGCCGAAGCCGGGCCGGTCGCCATCGCGACCGCTGCCGCGCGGTTCAGCTCGACCACCGGCGACGGCGCGATCCGGCCCAGCGCCTCGTACAACACGACGATGCGCTCCCAGTCGGTCTCCTCGACCGACGGCGCGACGGCATGGCACTCCGCGATCGCCGCCTGCAGCGCATAGGCGCCGCGCCCGCGCCCGAGCCCGTCGGCACGAGCCAGGGCGGCACGCCCGCGCGCGATCCGTCCCCGGTCCCACAGGCTGCGGTCCTGGTCGGAGAGCAGCACCGGATCCCCGTTCGCGTCCACCCGCGCCGGGAACCGGGCAGCCGTCAGCTCCATGAGCGCGAGCAGCGCGTGCACGTCTGGTTCGCCCGGCATGAGCGCGGCCAGCACCCGGGCGAGCCGGATCGCCTCGCGCCCCAGGTCGGGGCGGAGCAGATCCTCCCCCGCCGTTGCGGCGTGCGCCTCGTTGAACACCAGGTACAGCACACCGAGCACGGCGCCGAGCCGGGCGGGGAACTCCTCACGCGGCGGCACCTCGAACGGTGCCCTGGCGGCGGCCAGGGTCTTCTTGGCGCGCACGATGCGCTGCTGCACCGTCGCCGTCGGCACGAGGAAGGCCCGGGCGATCTGCTCCGTCGTCAGGCCGGCCACGACCCGGAGTGTGAGGGCGACACGCGCCTCGCGGGAGAGCACGGGGTGGCAGGCGATGAACACCAGCCGCAGCACGTCGTCGTCGATCGCATCGGGATCCCACGGATCCGCGTCGAGTGCGGCGTCCTGCTCCTGCTCCAGGTCGTGCGCGATCACGGCGAGCCGGTCGTCGTAGCGCTCGCGACGTCGCCAGCCGTCGATCGCGCGGCGTTTCGCCACGGCGGTCAGCCACGCCGCGGGATTCGCGGGCACTCCATCGCGCGGCCACTGCGAGACCGCCTCGAGCAGCGCGTCCTGGGCCAGGTCCTCCGCAAGCCCGAAGTCCCCGGTGAAGCGGGTGAGCGTCGCCACGATGCGCGCCGACTCGATGCGCCACACGGCGGCGACGGCGCGCTCGACGTCCGAGCCCGCCGTCGCCGCAGGGGAGCCTGTCATCGGAGTCACTCGGCCGCGCGAGCAGCCGCCTCCTCGCGCCAGCCGGCCTCCTTCTGCACCCACTCGTTGTCGGCGGGGAAGTCCTCCAGCTCGGTGACGCGACGCACCTCCAGGAAGGATCCCGGCCCGAGCGGAGCGCGCTTCGCCCACTCCGCGGCTTCCTCGCGCGAGGACGTCTCGATGATCCAGAACCCGTTGAAGAGCTCCTTGGTCTCCCCGTACGGGCCGTCGGTGACGAGCGGCGTCTCCGCGGAGAAGTCCACGACGAAGCCCTCGGCCGCGTCGGTGAGCCCCTCGCCTGCCAGCAGCACGCCGGCCTTGATCATCGACTCGTTGTAGCGGCCCATCGCCGCGATGACCTCGTCGAAGGGCATGTCCTTGTACGCCTCGACGGCCTCGTCGGTCGCGCGCATGATCAGCATGAACTTCATGGTGTCTGTCTCCTCCTGGGGGTCGTCTCTCGACCCTCTCACTCAAGACGTCGAACGAGAAGACGACGGATCGACAGCCATCCGAAAAAAGTCCGACGGATTTCCTAGACTCGCGATGTGGAGTCCGCACACGCGCTGGTCGCGACGATTCGGGAGGCCCTGCGCGCGACGGCGGATCCGGCGTTCGCTCCCGGGCAGCAGGCCTACATGAAGTCGGCGATGCCGTTCCTGGGCGTGCGGGTGCCGGAGGCGCGCCGGCTGGCGAAGGAGGCCGCGGGCGGCATCGGCGATCCGGACCTGTTGCGCGACGCCGCGCTCGACCTGTGGCGCGGCGCGGCCTATCGCGAGGAGCGCTATGCCGCCCAGGCGCTGATGGCGCTGCGCCCGTTGCGCGGACGGCTCGATCTCCTGGAGGTGCACGAGGAGATGATCCGCACCGGCGCCTGGTGGGATCATGTCGACGAGGTCGCGCACCGACTGGCGGACCTGCTGGACGTGCACCCCGCCGAGCTGTCCGTGGAGCTGCGCGTCTGGGCCGACGACGAGGACCTCTGGATCCGCCGCGCCGCGATCATCGCGCAGCTGGGCCGCAAGGATCGCGTGGATCGTGCACTGCTGACGGACGCCATCGAGGCGAACATCGCGGATCCGGAGTTCTTCCTCCGCAAGGCGATCGGCTGGGCGCTGCGCGACCACGCCCGGACGGATCCGGACTGGGTGCGCGCGTTCGTCGACGCCCATCCCGGCCTCTCGCCGCTCAGCCGCCGCGAAGCGCTGAAGCACCTGACCTGATCGCCCACGGAACGCGAGAGGGCGCGAGCCGAAGCCCGCGCCCTCTCGTCATATCCCGGAGCTGCTGCGTCACTCCCACTCGACCGCTGGCGCGGCCGAGTGCCACCGGCGCCTCCTGTCGAGCGGGAGTTTCACTCCCACTCGACCGCTGGCGCGGCCGAGTGCCACCGGCGCCTCCTGTCGAGCGGGAGTTTCACTCCCACTCGATGGTTGCCGGCGGCTTCGACGTGACGTCGAGCACCACCCGGTTGACCTCGCGCACCTCGTTCGTGATGCGGTTCGAGATCTTCGCGAGCACGTCGTACGGCAGGCGGGTCCAGTCGGCGGTCATCGCGTCCTCGGACGACACCGGGCGCAGCACGACGGGGTGGCCGTAGGTGCGGCCGTCGCCCTGCACGCCCACGGAGCGCACGTCGGCGAGCAGGACCACGGGGCACTGCCAGATCGCCTGGTCGAGCCCGGCGAGGGACAGCTCCTCGCGGGCGATCGCGTCGGCCTCGCGGAGGATGTCCAGGCGCTCCCGGGTGACCTCGCCGATGATGCGGATGCCGAGGCCGGGGCCGGGGAACGGCTGGCGGCCGACGATCGCCTCGGGGATCCCGAGCTCGCGGCCGATCGCGCGCACCTCATCCTTGAAGAGGGTGCGCAGCGGCTCGATGAGCTCGAAGTCGAGGTCGTCGGGGAGGCCGCCGACGTTGTGGTGCGACTTGATGTTCGCGGTGCCGGATCCGCCGCCCGACTCGACCACGTCGGGGTAGAGCGTGCCCTGCACGAGGAACTTCACCTTCTCGCCCGAGGCCTTCGCCTCCTCGACGAGGTCGCGCTGCACCTGCTCGAACGCGCGGATGAACTCGCGGCCGATGATCTTGCGCTTGGTCTCCGGATCCGTCACGCCCGCGAGGTGGCCGAGGAACGTGTCGGCCGCGTCGACCGTGATCAGGCGCACGCCGGTGGAGGCGACGTAGTCGCGCTCGACCTGCTCGCGCTCGCCCTTGCGCAGCAGTCCGTGGTCGACGAACACCGCGGTGAGCTGGTCGCCGATGGCCTTGTGCACGAGCGCCGTGGAGACGGCGGAGTCGACGCCGCCGGACAGCGCCGAGATGACGCGCGCGTCCCCGACCTGGGCACGGATGCGCTCCACCTGCTCAGCGATGACGTTGCCGCTGTTCCAGTCGGCGGGCAGGCCCGCGCCCTTGTGCAGGAAGTTCTCGATGATCTCCTGGCCGTGGTCGGAGTGCTTCACCTCGGGGTGCCACTGCACGCCGTAGAGCTTGCGCTCCTCGTCGGCGAACGCCGCGACGGGGGTCGCCGGGGTCGAGGCGAGGACCTCGAAGCCCTCCGGCGCCTTCGCGACCTGGTCGCCGTGGCTCATCCACACGTTCTGCTCCGCGGGCTGACCGCCGAGCAGCGTGGAGTCGTTCACGGGGATCATGGCGTCGGTGGCGCCGTACTCGCGCAGGCCCGTGTTCGCGACCTCGCCGCCCAGGGTGCGCGCCATGTACTGGAAGCCGTAGCAGATGCCGAGCGTGGGCACCCCGAGGTCGAACACGCCCGGGTCGAGCTGCGGAGCGCCCTCCTCGTACACCGACGACGGACCGCCGGAGAGGATCAGCGCGACCGGGTTCTTCGCCGCGATCTCGGCGGCGGTCGCCGTGTGCGGCACGATCTCGCTGTAGACGCCGGCCTCACGGACGCGTCGGGCGATCAGCTGCGCGTACTGCGCGCCGAAGTCGACGACGAGGGCGGGGCGCTGCTCTGTGTCGGGAGTCTTGTCGGTCAACGGGCACCTTCCGTGGCGGGAGCGGTCGAGGAGGACTGTGGGGCGCCGGCGGCCTCGCGGCGGGCGAGGTAGGCCTTCACCTCGCGGGCGACGCGGGTCTCCATGATGAAGGAGAGGAACGGCACGACGCCGCCGAGGGCGAGCAGGATGAAGCGCAGGAACGGCCAGCGCATGAGGCTCCACACCCGGAAGCAGGCGAACAGGTACACGACGTAGAACCAGCCGTGCGCGACCAGGATCCCCATCGAGAGGTTCAGCCCGTTGCCCGTGGACTCGAGGCCTCCGTGCACGCCCTCGACGACCGGGGCGAACCACAGGAAGCCGCCGGATCCACCCGCGAAGAGCTCGAGGTGGATCGGGGTGTACTTGAGCACCATCTCCGCCACGAGCAGGAGCAGCATCACTCCCGTGATGATCGAGGCGATCTGGTAGAACTTCAGCGCGCCGCGGATGGCCTGGAAGCTCTCAGGCTTGGGTTCGGGCATGGATCCATCCTAGCCGCCGGATCCTGTGCGCCTCCGGGCCGCCCGCGATCCTCCGGGCCGCCTGCGATCCTCCGGGAACGACGAAGCCGCCGGTTCCGGGGGTTGCCCGGATCCGGCGGCCGCGTCGGAGGCGATCAGCCGATCAACGGATCACCTGTTCCTGCCCTTGTTGAGGCTCAGCGACGCCGTGGCCTCGCCGTTGCTCTGCACGACGGCGAGGGTCCACTTTCCGGCCTTCGCGTCGCGCGGGATCGTGACGGTCACCGCGAAGGTCCCGTCGGAGGTCACCACGGCGGTGCCCAGGTCGTACGTCTCCCCCTTCTTGCCGCGCAGCTCGAGGGTGAGCGACTCGTTCGCGAGGAACTCCGTGCCGCGCACCGTGAGGGAGTCGCCGGCGGCGACCTTGCCGCTGCCGACGCTGATCTTCCCGGTGAACGGACCCGGGTCGACGACCCCGGCGACGGTGATCGGCAGGTCGGCCGTGGTGCCGGTGCCCGCGACCGCGACGTGCAGCGCCTGCGCGCCGTTCACGCCCTGCGGGATCGTGAATGTCAGGGTCGCCGTGCCGGCCTCGTCGAAGGCGTCGACGGTGACCGCCGGGTTGACCGCGGACGTGGCGAGCGCCGTGTCCCCGAGGGAGACGGTCACGTCGCCCGGAGCCGGCTCCCCCGCGCTGAACGCGAGCGAGCTGAGCGTCAGGGTGACGCTCTCTCCCGGCTTGTAGCCGGCCGCGTCCGCGGGGGCCGTCAGCACCGCGCCGACCGCGCGCTGCGCGAGATCCGGCGAGGCCGTCTTGTTCGCGGCGAACCAGTCGACCATCGACTGCAGGTCCACCTTGCCGGTGTCCTTCTTGTCGGTGCCCTGCTGGAACGCCGTGAAGGCGTCACCGCCCGCCGCGAGGAACGCGTTCGCGCCCACCGTGTAGGTGGCGGTGGGATCGATCGGCGTGCCGTTCAGGCGGATGCCCGTGATGTGCGAGCCCGCCGCCGCGGACGGGTCGTAGGTGTAGGTGAGCTCCTTCGAGACGCCGAGCTTCAGGAACGGCCGCGCGGATCCCGCGGGCTGCCACTGCTGCTCGAGCACCTGCTTCACCTGCGCCCCGGTGAGCTTCACCGTCATCAGGGTGTTGGCGAACGGCTGCACGGTGGCCGCCTCCCGGTAGCTCACGCTGCCGTCCGTGTCCCCTGCGGCGGTGCTCGCCGCGTAGGTGAGGTTGGCGCGCAGACCGCCCGGGTTCATGAACGCGAAGTCCGCACCGGTCGACCACTTCTGCACGTCGGCGACGAAGTTGCCCAGGGTGGACTCACCACCGCGGTTCTCCGTCTTGCCGTCGCTCTGGCGTGCACGGTTGAAGTCGGCCGTGATGTCGCCGAGCTTCACCGAGCCCAGCTCGTCCGCCTTGATCTTGGCGGCGTCGACGATGGCCTGCACCGCCGGGTCGGCCGGATACTGCGGCACCTTGTTGACGGTCAGCGGCTTGATCTCGTTGGTGATCGAGAGCAGCTTCTTCGTGGTCGGGTCGACCTTCAGATCCATCAGGCCCATGTTCTCGCCGTACTGGCCCGCGGAGACCACGGGGCGGCCGTCGATCACATGGTTGTACGCGAGGTGCGTGTGCGCCGAGACGATCGCGTTCACGCTCTTGTCGACGCCGTTCACGATCTCGCCGAGACGCGACTCCGGCGTGATGCTGGCCACATCGGTGGTGGTCGCCCCTTCGTGCACGAGCAGGATGATCACATCGGCCTCGCCGTTGGACTCGTCGCCGTCCCGGAGGGTGGCGGCGACCTGGTTCACCGAGGTCGCGATGTCGCGGACCTCGAGGCCCTTCATGCCGTCCGGCGAGACGAGGGTCGGCAGATCCTCGGTGACCGCGCCGATGAAGCCCACCTTGACGCCCTGCACGTCCTTCACCCACGCCGGGGTGAGGGCCGGCGTGCCGTCTGCGGTCTGGAACACGTTGGAGCTCAGGTAGGTCCAGTCCGCGCGCGGGATCACCCGGTCGCGGAGGTCGGCGTAGCCCTGGTCGAACTCGTGGTTGCCCGCCGCGCTCACCTCGAGACCGGCCGCGTTGAGCGCGTCGATCGTGGGATTGTCCTGCTGGATGAAGGACGTGAACGTGGAGGCGCCGATGAGGTCGCCCGCGGCCGCGAAGATCGTGTTCGGGTTCTGCTTCCGGAACTGCTCGACCGCACCGGCCACCACCGCGGCACCGGCGGCGGCGCCGTCGGCCTCGATGCGTCCGTGGAAGTCGTTGATCGTCGCGATGTTGATGTCGATCGGATCCGCTGCGCCCTTCAGGCCGACGACGATCGGGTCGTGGTCGCTGGAGCGGTACGGCGTGCCCGGCTCGGTGGCCGCGAACGCGTACCCGCGGTCGCTCCACTCCGGCGAGTTGATGTTCCACACGCCCGCGCCGGTGATCGCCTTCGCCGCGGACGGCGACGCGATCACGTGGTCGAGGGATCCCAGCTCACCGTCGAAGGAGTAGGTGTACTGCCCGTGCGCGAAGGTCGGCTCCACGTCGGTCCACCCGGCCTGGGCGAAGACGTCGATCGGGTCCTCCTTGCCGTAGGCGTTGAAGTCGCCCACGAGGAACACATCGTCGCTGCCCGAGCTCTTCTGCACCTGCTGCGCGAACGCGAGCTCGGCCTTGGCCTGGGCGACGCGGTCGGCGTTGAAGAAGCCCCTGCCCGTCGGCCGGCTCCGGACCGGCGTTCTGCGGCGGCGACTTGGACTTGAGGTGCGTGGTGATGACCGAGAGCACGCGCCCCTGCGCCGTCTGGAACGTCTGAGCGATGGGCTCGCGGGCGTTGCCGAACACGGTCTCGTCCACGATGGTCGACGCGTCACCCTTGAGGGTCACGGACGCCTTCTTGTAGATGATCGCCGTCGTGATGACGTCGGTGATCGAGGTGTCGTTCAGCACCGCCGGCGTGCGGACGTAGTCCCACACGTCGGAGCCGGCAGCGTCGTTGAGCCCCTGCACGAGGTTCTGCAGCGGGGCGTCGAGCGGGAGTCCGAACTTCGGCCCGTTCTCGACCTCCATGAGGCCCACCACATCCGCGCCCAGGCCGTTGATGGCCGAGACGATCTTCGAGCGCTGGATCTGGAACTGCTCGTCGGTCTTGGCGCCGCGGGCGTTCGGATCCTGGCTCGAGAGGGTCGTGAAGAAGTTGTAGACGTTGAACGACGCCACCTTCACGTCCCCGCCCACCGCCGGAGGCGCATCCGTGCGCGGGTTCTCGTTGCCGAACGTGGGCTTGTGCGAGGCGTCGCTCGTGCCCGAGATCGGCACCACCGGCTGCAGGCGCCAGTCGTCGAAGCCGTACTGCAGGATCTCGCCCTCTGCGGGGAAGTGCACGACGTCGCCGTTGCGGACGACCGTCTCCTTCGTGAAGTACGGCTGACCGCCGGTGTGACCGCTCTTGCCGATCTGCGACGACCAGCCGTCGTCGAGCAGCATCCGGTTGGCGCGGTTCGCCGCGGTGATCGCGTCGGCCTCGGGGCCCGGGCGGACCACCTCGGTCGCCTTGACGTTCAGAGCCTCGCCGGCGTTGAGCCACAGCGTGCCGTAGTTGTACAGCTGGTGGCTGGAGGCGAGCTTGTAGGTGCCGCTGGGCGCGACGAGCATGTTCTCGTACGCCTCGCGGTCGCCGCCGCGCACGCTGTCGGGGAGCGCGACCGGCTGCGGGACGCCCGCACCGGCGGTCACCACGGTGACGTCGCCGAGGGATGCCGGCGTGATCTGGGTCTGCCCGAAGTACTCCGACACCTTGCCGGTGACGGAGACGAGGTCGCCGCGTGCGACGGCCGGGGCCAGCGCGTTCAGGTAGACGAAGATGCCGTCCGAGGCGCCCGCGGTCTTGGTCTCGCCGCCGGTGCCCTGGGTCTGGATCGTGACGCCCTTGTATCCGCCGGTGCGGTAGTCGCCCGTGACGACGCCCTGGACGGTGACGGTCTGGTCGACGAACGGCGAGACGTCCGTGGTGCCCTGCACTTCGGCGATGCTCTTGGTCTCGACCGGCGCCGGCGTGTCCGTCGGGGTCGGCGTGGGCGTGGGCGTGGGCTCCGGACCGGGATCGGTGCCGTTGTTCTTCGTGTTCGTCGGCGTGATGGTCGCGGAGAGCGCGAAGTCCGCGGCGTTCGCGTCGGAGTCGGCGCCCTGTGCGCGGTTCAGTGACTTGACGTCGGTGTTGCCCGCGGGAGCGCCGGCTGCCGCACCTTCGAACGTGTTGGACGTGCCGTAGCCGAGCAGATCGATCACGTTGGCGTCGCCGGTGACGGATCCGGTCGGCAGGGTGATCGCCGTGGTGCCCTTGACGAGGGCGATCGTGCCCGCGGAGCCGCTGGGGTTCAGGCCTCCCGTGGCGTCGGCGGCGGGCAGGGCCGCCCCGTTCGCGCCGTTGCTGCCGCCCTGGACGAGGTAGTAGCCGTGCGCGGGGATGGATCCGGCGAGAGGGACGACGCCGTTGGACGCGCCGGTCCCGCTGGCCGAGCGGTACTGGATCGAGGTGCCGTCGAGCGCGATCGCGGATCCGGTCGGGTTGTAGAGCTCGACGAACTTGTTCGTGAACGCCGCGCCGGTGCTGCCGCCGGAGAGGTACGCCTCGTTGATCACCACCCCCGTTCCCGAGGTGTTGGCGAAGGCGGGGAGCGCGATCAGGGCTCCCGCGCCCACGGCGCTGACGGTGGTGACGGCGAGGGCGCACAGGCGCACCCGCCTTCTGCGATTCGCGACGGGAACCGCGCGGCTCTCGTCGGCAGGGGCGTTCGTCACGGTGCTGTCTCCTCCGGAGGTCGGCGCCGGCCTCCTCGTGGGATGGCCGACGGCGCCGTCTGGGGACGGCGCATACGACCCGACACTAAGCGAGGCTGTGCGCGGGCTTCAAGGAGCTTAGGGAGGCGCTGAGAGGAGTTCACTGTCAGGACAACGGATCTTCACCGGCTCGCGCGCGAAGGTGCATGACGACCGCGATCTGCGCTCGAAAGAGCACTGAGCTGCCATGGTTCGTCGGGACGGGCTCGGTGACGGGGCGAACGACCGGATCCCTTCAACACGCTCAGGCGGCGCGCGGACCCGGGTCGGCGGCGCCGCCGCGTTCCTCGAACTCTTCGACCTCGCGCTCCCAGGCGTCCTTGGCGAGCCGGTACCAGAGGTAGAACGCGAAGCCGGCGAAGATCACCCACTCCACGGCGTAGAAGATGTTCAGCCAGTTGACCGAGGAGTGCTCCTCCGGCGCGGGCGACGAGATCGCCGCGAGCCCGCCCAGCGGGGCCGCCGAGGCCAGATACGGGCGGTACACGTCGAGCCCGGCGGTGTCGTGCCAGAATCCGAGCAGCGCGGCGGGCGACATCCGGTCCATGCGCGCGGGCTGGTCCTTGGGCGGCGCGACCGGGCCCTCGTCGGAGATCAGCCGGCCCTTCACGGTGATGACGGACCCGTCCGCGATCTTCTCCAGACGCTGCGCCGCCGCCTTGGCCGCCTTCTCATCCGCGGCCCAGCCGATCGCGACGGCGAGCGAGGTGGGCTCTGCCGTCCCCGCGATGCGCAGCTGGCCGGTGATCCAGTACCCCTCCACGCCGTCATTGAACCGCGAGGAGACGATGAGGAAGTCACCGGGGATCCAGGATCCGCTGGCCTCGGTCCGCTGCCCGACGAGCGGCGCGTCGAGATAGGCGCCGGGCTTTACCACCTGATCGATCGGCAGCACCTTCTCGGTCGCGCCCGGAGGCGGCGGGCTGGTGTCGATGGCACGCCCGAGCTGCCACTGGCCGAGCCAGGCGAACACGCCGGCCACGACGAGGCACAGCAGCAGCATCCCGATCCACCGGCCGCGCAGCATCACCTCGCGCAGGGTCGGCGGGAACTCCGGGGCAGGGGCTGCGGGGCGCTGCGGGGACGACACGGGATGGTTCAACGGCTGCGGGCTCAGGACTGGTACGGGGCCAGCACGACCTCGACGCGCTGGAACTCCTTGAGGTCGGAGTAGCCCGTGGTGGCCATCGACTTGCGCAGCGCGCCGATGAGGTTGGCGGTGCCGTCGGCGACCGGAGCCGGACCGTACAGGATCTCCTCGAGCGTGGCGACGCCGTCGACGCGGACCCGGCGGCCGCGCGGCAGCTTCGGGTGGTGCGCCTCCGGACCCCAGTGGAAGCCCTGGCCGGGTGCGTCGGTGGCGCGCGCGAGGGCGACGCCGAGCATCACCGCGTCGGCGCCCATGGCGAGCGCCTTCACGATGTCGCCGGAGGTGCCCACGCCGCCGTCGGCGATCACGTGCACGTAGCGCCCGCCCGACTCGTCGAGGTAGTCGCGGCGCGCCGCGGCGACGTCGGACACGGCGGTGGCCATCGGCGCATGGATGCCCAGGGTGGCACGCGTGGTGGACGCCGCTCCCCCGCCGAACCCGACGAGCACCCCCGCGGCGCCCGTGCGCATGAGGTGCAGGGCTGCGGTGTACGTGGCGGCGCCGCCGACGATCACGGGGACGTCGAGGTCGTAGATGAACTTCTTGAGGTTCAGCGGCTCGGCGACGCTCGAGACGTGCTCTGCGGAGACGGTCGTGCCGCGGATGACGAACAGGTCGACGCCGGCCTCGACGACGGTCTGGTAGAGCTCCTGGGTGCGCTGCGGCGTGAGGGATCCGGCGACGGTGACGCCGGCCTCACGGATCTCGGCCAGGCGCGTCTTGATGAGCTCCGGCTTGATCGGCTCGGCGTAGAGCTGCTGCATGCGGGTCGTCGCGGTGCCCTCGTCGAGGCCCGCGATCTCGGCGAGCAGCGGCTCCGGATCCTCGTACCGGGTCCACAGCCCCTCGAGGTCCAGCACGCCCAGGCCGCCGAGCTGGCCCAGCATGATCGCGGTGCGCGGGCTGATCACGGAGTCCATGGGGGCGCCGAGCACCGGGATCTCGAACGGGAAGGCGTCGATCGTCCACGCGGTGGACACGTCCTCCGGGTTGCGGGTGCGCCGCGACGGCACCACCGCGATGTCGTCGAACGTGTATGCGCGGCGCGCGCGCTTGCCTCGGCCGAGCTCGATCTCCTGGGTCACCCCCTCAGACTACCCGGGTTGCCCCCGGCTCTCCGCGGGCTCGGGCGCCCGACGAGGCGCGTCACCGGGGATCAGGCGGCGTAGCGGCCCGAGGCGATCGCCCGAGCGCGCTTCTTCTCCGCCTCCTCCTCGCGGTTCTTCGGCGGGGTGGTCGCGACGAGGGCGTCGAGCAGGTGCTGGGTGACGTGCGCGATCTCGGCGACGGCGTGGTCGAACGCCTCCTGGTTCGCCTTGGACGGCTTCGTCGTCCCCGCGATCTTGCGCACGTACTGCAGCGCGGCGGCATGCACCTCGTCTGAGGTCGCCGCGGGTTCGAAGTTGTGAAGGGTGTGGATGCTCCGGCACATGCCCGCCAGGCTACGCCGCACCGCCGACGTGCGGAAGCACGCTCCGCCCGCTGTCGCCGGGCGTCAGAGCCGGTGCTCGCTGCGCGGGAGCACCTCGAGTACGTGGGGCAGCTTGTTCGGGAAGCAGGCGCGGAACAGCTCGGTGATCTGCGGGTCGGATCCGTAATCGTCCACGATCCGCAGGCCGATCATGGTGCTGATCAGCATGCCCTCGGCGAGGAACTCGCGCGCCTCGTCGGCGTCGAGGCCCATCTCGTCACGGAAGAAGCGCCACACTGTGGCGAAGCCGCGTCGTGCGGCCGCGCCGATGGCCGGGTTGCTGCCGAGCAGGTAGGCGTGCGCGAGGGTCTGGTGCAGTCCGCGCACCTCGATGAGGTCGACGTAGGCCTCGCCGATGCGCCGGCCGACGGGGCGTTCGCCGCCCTCGTCGGAGGCCGCGAGCGCTGCGCGGAAGGCGGCGAGCAGACGCTCGAGGGCGAACTCGATGGTCGCGAGGAAGAGGTTCTCCTTGGTGCCGAACAGGCGCACGACGTAGGGCTGGCTGACCCCGGCGGCGCGGGCCACCTGATCGGTGGTGGCACCTTCGTATCCCCGCGATCCGAAGATCGTGAGCGCAGCGAGGATGATCTGCGCGCGTCGCTCGTCGGAGGACAGGCGACGACCCGGATCCTCGGTCGCGTCGGTGGCGGAGGTCGCTGCGGAAGTCATGCCGAAAGGTTATCAGCGAATGACTTGACTTTGTAATCATGCGATTACTACATTGTGCTCAGCGCTTGTGATCATCCAATTACAACTGGAGTCCACCATGACCGACACCTCCTCCCCCACGCCGGTGCGTCGCGAACGCACCGGCCTCTCGCCGCGCCGTCCTCGCCCCGTGGCGCTCGTGATCGCCGCAGCGTCGCTGCCGATGTTCATGGCCACGCTCGACAACCTGGTCATGACCAACGCCCTGCCCGTACTGCATCGCGAGATGGGCGCGACCATCGAGCAGCTGCAGTGGTTCGTGAACGCGTACACCCTGGCCTTCGCCGGTGCGATCCTCGTGGCCTCGGCGCTCGGCGACCGGTTCGGGCGCCGCACCGTGTTCGCGCTCGGGATCGCGCTGTTCGGCGCCGGATCCCTGTTCGCCGCGCTCAGCTCCGATCCCGGTCAGCTCATCGCCGCCCGGGCGGTGCAGGGGCTCGGCGCGGCCGCCGTCATGCCGCTCTCCCTCGCCCTGCTCACCGGGGCCGTGCCCGCTGCACGGCGCGCCCTGGCGATCGGCATCTGGGGCGGCGTGTCCGGACTGGGAGTGGCCGTGGGTCCGCTGATCGGCGGCGCGATCATGGAGGGCTGGAACTGGCAGGCGATCTTCTGGATCAACCTGCCGGTGGCCATGATCGCCATCCCCTTCGCGCTGCTCGTGCTGAACAACGACTTCGGCGCCCGTGTGCGCATCGACGTGCCCGGAGCGCTCCTGGCCGCCGCCGGAGTGCTCGCGCTCGTGCACGCGATCGTCCGCGGCAACGACGACGGCTGGGACACGATCGGCGTGATCTCGGAGCTCGCTCTCGGCGGCG
Organism: Microbacterium sp. 8M; assembly: GCF_902506375.1. GTDB lineage: Bacteria > Actinomycetota > Actinomycetes > Actinomycetales > Microbacteriaceae > Microbacterium. The sequence continues at coordinate 1,098,642 of NZ_LR733284.1, read as the reverse complement.
CGCTCGTGATCGCCTTCCTCCTCTGGCAGCTGCGCGCAGCGGCGCCGCTCGTGCCGCTCCGGCTGTTCCGCGATCGCTCGTTCTCGGTCACCAATGTCGTCGGATTCGCGTTCAGCTTCGGCACGTTCGGATCCGTGTTCATCCTCATCCAGTTCCTGCAGGTCGTGCAGGGCGCGAGCCCGCTCGAGGCCGCCGTGCAGACCACGCCCTGGACCCTCGCTCCGATGTTCGTGGCCCCGATCGCCGGCATCATCGCCCCGCGGGTCGGCACCCGGGCGCTGCTGGTCGCGGGCCTGCTGCTGCAGGGCGTCGCCCTGGGCTGGCTCGCCGCGCTGCTCTCCGCCGACGTGCCCTACGCGGCGCTCGTGGCACCGTTCGTCCTCGCGGGCGTCGGCATGGGGCTCGTGTTCGCGCCGTCCGCCACGGCGCTGCTGGCCACCCTGGGCCTCGTCGACCACGCCAAGGCGTCGGGCGTGAACTCGACCGTGCGCGAGCTCGGCGTGGCGCTGGGCACCGCCGTGATGACGGCGATCTTCGTCGGCGCCGGCGGGCAGCTGCGCCCCGACCACTACGTGGACGCCGCGCGGCCGGCCGTGTTCACCGGGGCCGTGGTGCTGCTGGCTGCGACGCTCGTGGCGCTCTGGCTGCCGGTTGGGCGGGGCGGACACGGCGCCGGGGAGGTCGCCGCCGAGACGAAGGCGCGCTCGGCCGAGACGAACGCGGGCGCCGGCGAGACGAACGCGGGCGCCGCCGAACCCGTCCCGGCCTGAGCGACATGACGAAGGCCTCGGATCCGATCGCGGGATCCGAGGCCTTCGTCGTCGACCGAGGTCTTCGTGCGGGGTTTCGGCGCGGGCGCGCTGCGCGCGTCCTCGCTCAACCTTGAGTCGAGATCGCGTCGAGTCCGCGGCGCGGTCGTGACCCGACTCGACTCAACGCTTGTAGTTGGGCGCCTCGACCACGATCTGCACGTCGTGCGGGTGCGACTCCTTGAGGCCCGCCGGGGTGATGCGCACGAACTTGCCGCGCGCCTTCAGCTCCTCGATGGTGCGCGCGCCGACGTAGAACATCGACTGGCGCAGGCCTCCGACGAGCTGGTACGCGACGGCCGAGAGCGGCCCGCGGTAGGGCACCTGGCCCTCGATGCCCTCGGGGATCAGCTTGTCGTCGCTGGGCACGTCGGCCTGGAAGTAGCGGTCCTTCGAGTACGAGGTCTGCTTGCCGCGGGTCTGCATCGCGCCGAGGGATCCCATCCCGCGGTACTGCTTGAACTGCTTGCCGCCCTGGAACACGATCTCACCCGGCGCCTCGTCGGTGCCGGCGAGCAGCGAGCCGAGCATCACGGCGTCGGCGCCGGCGACGAGGGCCTTCGCGATGTCGCCGGAGTACTGCAGACCGCCGTCGGCGATGACCGGGATGCCGGCCGGGCCCGCGGCGAGCGACGCCTCGTACACGGCGGTGACCTGCGGCACGCCGACGCCCGCGACGACGCGGGTGGTGCAGATGGAGCCCGGTCCGACGCCCACCTTGACGGCGTCGACGCCCGCGTCCACGAGGGCCTGCGCGCCCTCCCGGGTCGCGACGTTGCCGCCGATGATGTCGATGTGCGCGAACGACGGATCCGCCTTGAGCCGCTTGACGAGGTCGATCACGCCCTGGGACTGGCCGTTGGCGGTGTCGACGACGAGCACGTCCACGCCCTTGTCGCGCAGCGCCTCGGCGCGCTCCCAGGCGTCGCCGAAGAAGCCGATCGCCGCACCGACGCGCAGCCGGCCCTGCTCGTCCTTGGTGGCGAGGGGGTACTTCTCGCTCTTGTCGAAGTCCTTGATCGTGATGAGGCCGGCGAGCTTGCCGTCCTCGTCGATGAGGGGCAGCTTCTCCACGCGGTGCTTGGCGAACAGCTCGATGACCTTCTCGGCGGGGACGCCGACGGGGGCGGTGACGAGGTTCTCGCTCGTCATCACGTCGCGGGCCAGCGTGGTCTGCTTCGCGGATCCGGAGATGAAGCGCATGTCGCGGTTCGTGACGATGCCGACGAGGTGACCCTCGGGGTCGACCACCGGGAGCCCGGAGATCCGGTACTTCGCGCACAGCGCGTCGACCTCGGCGATGGTCGCCTCGGGGGTGGTCGTGATCGGATCCGTGATCATGCCCGACTCGCTGCGCTTGACGCGGTCGACCTGCGCGGCCTGGTCGGCGATGGAGAGGTTGCGGTGCAGGATGCCCAGGCCGCCCTCACGGGCGATGGCGATGGCCATGCGCGCCTCGGTGACGGTGTCCATGGCGCTGGAGAGCAGGGGCGTGGCGACCGAGATGCGGCGTGTCACACGGGACGACGTGTCCGCCTCACTCGGGATGACGTCGGTGTGCCCGGGCAGGAGCAGGACGTCATCGTAGGTCAATCCGACAAAACCGAACGGGTCGTGCTGCTCCATGGGTTGCGGGGCTCCTCTTTCTCGCGCGCGTGTATCGAGTCTAAACGTCCGCAGGGGGGTGGTATTCCCAGGAACGGCGGGGGCGGGAACGGTCGCCGGGCGTCAGGGCACGGGGATCGAGTCGGTGCTGACGGGCGGTTCGTCGACGCTGCCGCGGTCGGCCCGCAGCCGTCGTGCGGCGAGGCCGAGATCGACGAGGAAGACCGCGATCGCCACCCACACGATGGCGAAGCCGATCCACCGTTCGAGCGGCATCGGCTCGTGCATGACGAGCACGCCCACGAGGAACTGCATGATCGGGGTGATGAACTGGATCATCCCGATCACGGTCAGCCCGATCCGGCGCGTCCCGGCGGCGAACAGCAGCAGCGGAACCGCGGTCGCGACGCCGGCGAAGGCGAGCAGGCTCGCGTGCAGCGGGCCGTTCTGGCCCATGGTGATGCCTGTGGTGAGCCCCACCGCGATGAGCTGCACGATCGCGACCGGCAGCAGCCAGAACGACTCCAGGGTGAGGCCGCTGATCGCGTCGACGGAGGGGCCGATCTTCTTCTTGACGAGGCCGTAGATCCCGAAGGAGGCGGTGAGCGACAGCGCGATCCACGGGAACGTCCCGTGGGCGAACACGATCACGAGCACCGCGATCGTGGCGATGCCCACGGCGACCCATTGCAGCCGGCGCAGCTTCTCCTTCAGCACGAAGACGCCGAGCAGCATGGTGCCGATGGGGTTGATGAAGTAGCCGAGGCTCGTCTCTACGATCTCGCCGTTCAACGTGGCGAGGACGAACACCTGCCAGTTGATGTAGATCAGTGCGCCGGCGAGTGCGGTGAGCGCCAGCAGTCGTGGCTGCCGGATGATCGCGAGCAGCGGCTTCCAGCCCCGGGTGATCGCCAGCAGGATCACGCAGAACACCAGGGAGAGGGCGACCCGCCAGGCCACGAGCTCCCACGGGCCGGTGGGCGCGAGCAGCAGGAAGTACAGGGGCAGCACGCCCCACAGCAGGTATGCGCCGATCGCGGACGCGACGCCGACGGTCTGTGCGCTGCGGGTGGTGGTCACCGATCAACCCTATGACCGGGAGCGGACAAGCAGGGCCGATGAGGATCCGTCGGAGAACGGAGGCGGCAGTCGGCGTGTCCCGCTTCCGCGGACCGGATCCGACACCGACGCGCCGGGAGCTCCTCCGTTTTCCCGCGTCGGCGCGGGGGACGGCGAAGGCCCGGATGCGCGGGGCATCCGGGCCTTCGGAACGTCAGTGCTGGCTCAGCGCACCACGACGGCGAGCACGTCGCGCGCGGAGAGCACGAGGTACTCCTCGGCGCCGAACTTCACCTCGGTGCCGCCGTACTTGCTGTAGAGCACGCGGTCGCCGACGTTGACGTCGAGCGGAACGCGGTTGCCGTTGTCGTCGATGCGGCCGGGGCCCACCGCCACGACCTCGCCCTCCTGGGGCTTCTCCTTGGCGGTGTCGGGGATGACCAGGCCACTCGCGGTGGTCTGCTCGGCCTCGACCTGCTTGATGACGATGCGGTCCTCGAGCGGCTTGATGGAAACCGACACGGTCTACCTCTTTCTTGACGGTTCAAGACGTTGTTAGCACCCTCGACCCGAGAGTGCTAACGACAGTCTAGGCGCATCGTTGGCACTCACGCAATCAGAGTGCCAATCGGACGACATCCGCGGATCCGGTCCCGGCCCGCACCGGTATCCTCACCCGCGAGACCGCAACCAGACGACGAGACTGCAGCACTCTGTTGCTGTCTCGTCGCGTGATTGCAGTCTCGCGGACAGTAGGGCGCGGTGAGGGGCAGCCAGCACACAGCGGGCCGGCAGCAGATCCGCGGATAGCCTGGAGCGCGTGGACATGAGCGAACTGCGGATCCTGCTGACGCCCGAGGCGCTGCGCATGCTCGACGCCCTCGGCGAGGTGGGATCCACGGACGCAGCCGCGCGCGCCGTCATGCGGCTGCGCGCCGAGGGGCACTCCCCCGAATTCGTGTCCGCCGTGGTGGGACAGGCACGGCTGCGCACCAGAGCGACCGCGAAGTTCGGCGAGTTCGCGGGACGCATGCTGTTCACGCGCGCCGGGCTGGAGCAGGCCACACGGCTCGGCGTCGCCGCACGGCACGCGGGACGCATGCGCGCCGCCGGGGTGACGCACGTGTCCGACCTCGGCTGCGGGATCGGCGGGGACGCGCTCGCCTTCGCGGGCGCCGGGCTGACGGTGACGGCGGTCGACGCCGACGAGGTCACCGCCGCCCTGGCCGCGTACAACCTCGCACCGTTCGGCTCCGACGCCGAGGTGCGGCACGGGTTCGCGGAGGAGCACGCGCCCGGCCCTTCGACGGGCTCAGGGACCGGAAGCACAGGCTCGGGGACCGGAGCCGGAGGCGCCGGGGTCGAGGCGGTGTGGCTGGATCCGGCCCGGCGGACGGCGGGGCACTCCGAGACCCGGCGCGTGTCCGCCGACGACTACTCCCCCTCGCTGGACTGGGCCTTCGCCCTCGCCGAGCGCGTGCCGACCGGGATCAAGCTCGGCCCCGCGCACGACCGGGAGGCGATCCCCGCCGATGTGGAGGCGCAGTGGGTCAGCGCGGACGGCGACGTGGTCGAGCTCGTGCTGTGGTCGGGTCCGCTGGCGCGGGACGGGGTGCGCCGGGCGGCGCTCGTGATCCGCGGCGACCGCGGGTACGAGCTGACCGCGCCCGCCGACGCGGAGGACGCCGAGGTCCGCGAGCTCGGCGCCTATGTGCACGAGCCCGACGGAGCGGTGATCCGCGCGCGCCTCATCGGCGATCTGGCCCGCACGCTCGACGCCGGGATGCTGGATCCGCACATCGCGTACCTCACCTCGGATACACCGGCCGAGAGCCCCTTCGCCGCGTCGTTCCGGGTGCGCGAGGTGCTGCCGGTGAACCCGAAGACGATCGCGGCGGCGTTGAAGAAGGCCGGCATCGGGCGGCTGGAGATCAAGAAGCGCGGAGTGGACGTTGATCCGGCGGTCTTCCGCAAGAAGCTGAATCTGCGCGGCTCCGAGGAGGCGACGCTCATCCTGGTGCGCATCGGCGACAAGCGCCACGCGATCCTCGCGGACCGGGTCTGATCAGTCCGCCGCCACGTGGTCGAGGTGGAACAGGGCGTCGTCCTGAGTGATGACGAGATACTGTCCGCCGTTCTGCGGCGCCCAGAAGTCGATCCGCATGGCGGGGTGCGCGCCGGTCTCCGGCAGCCGCAGCGTGAGCGCCGGCCCGTCCTGCCCCGAGTCGCCGCTCCCGGCGAAGTCCAGCGCCGCGGTGTTCACGTCACAGGTCTTTCGCGGGTCCGGATCCTCCACGATCAGGCACCGCCGCCCGCTGCCGTCGTCGCCGAGCCACACCGGAGTGTCGCCCACGCGGCCGACGACGCTCGCGTAGACGAGGCGATTGTCCGCGACGATACGGCGCATGTCGGCTCGCTCGCGGGACGTCGCCGTCCCGCCGTCGGTGAACGTGGCCTGGTAGCGCTGCAGCACCCCCGCAGGCACGCCGGCCCCTGCGAGCAGGAGCGATCCCGCATATCCCGACGGCGGCGCGGCGCCGGGATCCTCCGCATTGACGTAGAGGGGCCGGTCGCTCAGCTGATCGCGCGTCCCGCACTGCTGCTGCAGGTCGGCACCGCGCACGTCGAGGATCGCGCAGTGCAGCCGACCGTTCGCCTGGGTCGCGTACCAGAGCAGGCCGTCGCGTTCGCGGGCGAGCAGGAGCAGGGATCCGGGATCCAGGTCGTCGTGATGCTTCAGCACGACCGATGCCCGGTCGGACTCGCCGTCGCGCAGGGCGAGTCCGACATCCGGCGGCCGCGGGATCGCCCACCCGATCAGCACGCCGACGAGCAGGAGCGCGCCGAGACCGCCGACGAGGTAGCGCGGCCGCTTCCAGTCTCCGCCGGCGATCCACGTCCGGACCCGGGACCAGGCTGCCCCGAACAGCCGAGCGCGTCCTGGATCGCCGAGGATCCGACCGGATCCGTCAGCGGGACGCGACGTCGTCGGCGGGTCGGGCACGGGCGGGGTGCTCTCCTCATCCCGCTGCGCCCGCTCCGGAACCAGGGCTCCTTCGGACGGGGGTCCTTCGTCTCGCTGCGCGGTTCCTGAGCGAGGAGCGTCCTTCGTCTCGCTGCGCTCGCTCAGGAACCGACGAGACGAAGGGCGCTCAGGAACCAGGGGTGACGGCAGGTCGGTCCGCCGCAGCTCCGCGAGACGCGCGGCCTCGGCCTCGCTCAGGCCGGATCCGTCCCGGGCGAACGCGCGCCGCTCCAGCTCGCGACGTTCGCGATCATCCGCCGGATCCGACATGCGGCTACCCGAACCAGCCGAACCGGTAGGCGGCCCAGAGCAGCCAGCCCGCGCTGTACAGCGTGGCGACGATCCCGAGCACGAGCGCCCACACCGCCATCCCGCGGCTCTCCTCGGGGCGTCGCAGCGACATGATCGCCGCGGCGACCGACACGATCGCCACGGGGATCCCCCATCCGACGAACAGCGAGGCGAACAGGGCCACGACTGCCGACAGCAGCGCCCACGGGGCGAGCCGCGGCTCCGGCGCGGGGTGGGCAGGGAGCTCCGTGCCGTCGCTCGGATGCCAGTGCTCCTCGTGCACGGTCTCGCCGTCGCGCTCCAGCTCCACCGGCTCGGGCGCCGGCGCGTCGAGCAGGGGCCCGCTCTCCACGACGGCGGGCACGGGCGCGGTCGGCAGCCGGGTGTACCGCTCCGGATCCTTCCCGCCCGTGTGCGTCATCATCCGACCTCGGTCTCGCCGCCGGCGCCGTCGCGCTCGGCGACCTGGATCTCGGTCACCGGCAGCGTCGAGTCCGCTCCGAAGGCGAGCGTGGACGGGCGCCGGCCCGAGGCGATCAGCTCGGCCGCGAGCCCGGCGATCATGGCGCCGTTGTCGGTGCACAGCGACAGCGGCGGGATGCGCACGGTGACGCCGGCCTCGGCGGCGCGGGCGAGCGCGACCTCGCGCAGCCGGCGGTTCGCGATCACTCCCCCGCCGAGCAGCAGCCGCGGCACACCGCGGTCGGCGCAGGCGGCGAGCGCCTTCGTCACCAGCACGTCCACGACCGCCTCACGGAAGCTCGCCGCCACATCGGCGACGGGGATCGGATTCCCGGCCGCCTCTTCGCGCTCGATCCAGCGCGCGACCGCGGTCTTCAACCCCGAGAAGGAGAAGTCGTACCGATGCTTCTCCAGATCCGAGGCACGGGAGAGCCCGCGCGGGAACCGGATCGCATCCGGATCTCCGCCGGCAGCCGCGCGGTCGATCTCCGGTCCGCCCGGGTAGGGCAGTCCGAGGATCCGGGCGACCTTGTCGAACGCTTCGCCCGCGGCGTCGTCGACGGTCTCGCCGAGCAATTCCACGTCGGTGGTGAGGTCGCGCACGTGCAGCAGCGAGGTGTGCCCGCCGGACACCAGCAGCGCGATCGTCGGATATTCCAGCGGCACCGAGTCCGGAGTGAGGATGTCGGCGGCGATGTGGCCGACGAGGTGGTTGACGGCGTACAGCGGCGTGCCGAGCGACACCGCGAGCCCCTTCGCCGCCCCGATGCCGACCATGAGCGCCCCGGCGAGCCCCGGCCCGCTGGTGACGGCGACGGCGTCGAGATCCTGCAGCCGCACCCGTGCCTCGGCGAGCGCCCGCTCGATCGCCGGCTGCAGCGCTTCGAGGTGCGCTCGCGCGGCGACCTCCGGCACGACGCCGCCGTAGCGGGCGTGCTCGTCCATGCTCGACGCGATCGTGTTGGACAGCAGCGTCCGCCCGCGCACGATGCCGATGCCGGTCTCGTCGCAGCTCGTCTCGATCCCGAGCACGAGGGGTTCAGTCATGGGATCCCTCCTCGTTCTCGTTCTCGTTCTCGTTCTCAGGATGAAGTGGTGTTCTCGGCTCCGGGTGGCCGGATTCCCGCGGATCCGCAGAATCGGTCCTGAGAACGGTCGTCTCGCGGCCGGGCAGGATGAGCCGCATCACGATCGCATCCACGTCGTCGGGCTGGTAGTAGCCCGCGCGGCGTCCGATCTCGACGAACCCCTCGGCGAGGTACAGCCCCTCCGCCACCGGGTTGTCCGCGCGCACCTCGAGGAACACCTCGCGGGCACCGCGCTCCGCCGCCTCCGCGAGCAGCGCGCGCAGCAGCGCCCGGCCGCGGCCGGATCCGCGGTATGCGGCGTCGAGGGCGATGGTCTGGATGTCGGCGTCGGGCGATCCGCGCAGGGCGCGCACTCCCCCGTAGCCGACCACGAGCTCGCTGTCGCCTCCGGGCTCCACGTCGACGAAGTAGCGTCCGTGCGGGCCGGCGAGCTCGGCCGCCATCATCTCCTCGCTCCACGCGTCCGTCGGGAAGGAGCGCCGTTCGATGAGCATGATCGCGTCGAGGTCGTCGGGTGTCGCGGCGCGGATCACGGGCCCACCTTCTTGGGCGCGGCGGGCACGCGGGCGTCCGGCGGACGCAGGTAGAGCGGCTCGGATCCGGTCAGGGTGCGCCCCGCGGCGACAGCACGGCGAGCCACGCGCGCGATGGCCGCACCGGAGATCTCGGTCACCTCGAAACGGCGGAGCGCGCCGAGCTTGCGGTCGACGTCGGCCTGCGGCACGAGGACGGTGTCGACGACGACGTGCGGGATGCCGTCGACGTCGATCCCCTCGTACACCGTCACCGCGGTCTCGCGCCGCCGGGCGTCGGTGAGGATCGCGAACGGGTGCTGCGGCGGGTGCTCGCCCTCGATCACGGCGAGCGCGGCGGCGTGGTGGCTGGGCACCGCGACGACGGGCACGCCCCGGCCGAGCGCGAAGGCGCGCGCGGCGGCGATCCCGATCCGCAGCCCGGTGAACGGGCCCGGCCCCATCCCGGCGGCGACATGCGTGAGCTCCTCGGCGCCCCGCCCCGCGGCCTCCCCGGCCGACCCGGACGGAGAGGACGACCGCGACCCCGCCGAGGCCTCAGCGGGCACCGCGGCGAGCACCTGCTCCAGCAGCGCGCCGATCGCCTCCGCGTGCCCGAGGTGGCCCGCCTGGGCGACCTCGGCCAGGGTGCGACCATCGCGGCCGATCAGGCCGACGGCCGAGCCGAGTGAGGTGTCCACGCCGAGAATCACGTTTCCAGGTTAGCTATTGCGCGGCGAGGGCGCCGCCCGCATCACCGCATCGCCGCCTCGGCCCTCTCCCAGCGGTCCCCGCCGCGGCTCTGCGCGCGGGCTCCGGCGGCCCCGGCGGCCGCAATCAGCGCGTCCAGGTCGTAGCCGGCGTCGAGCGCCTTCGCCCAGCCGACGCTCGCCGACACCCGCAGCGCGGCGCCGGGTCCGGAGTCCTCGATCGTCGAGACCCGCGCGAGCAGCGCCCGCAGATGCCGACGCACCTCCTCGTCCGACCCGGGCAGCAGCGCGAGCGCCCTCCCCTCCGCCGTGCGCTCCACGTCGGCGACGACCGGCAGCGCGTCCCGCACATGCGCCTGGAACGCCTGCGCGATGCTCGCGAACGCGGCCGGCCCCACAGCCTCCTGGAGGTCGGCCGGATCGTCGAGGCGGATGTCCAGCAGCGACCAGGCCGGATCCTGGTGCTCCTGCGCGCGGGCGAGGCGGCCGCGCAGCGCCGCATGCTCCTCTTCGCCGCTCCTGCTCCCGCCGCGCAGCAGCGTCTCTCCCCGGGCGAGCAGCACGATGGTGATCGCGGCGCACTGGCTGGTCAGCAGGATCCCGACCCCGTTCACGTCGCGGAGCATCCGCAGCTCGTCCCCGGGGGCGGAGCCGATGCCGGCGATCCCCGCGGCCACCCCGAGCACGGCCACCACGACGAACGCCGCGGAGATGAGCGCCAGAGGCAGCACCACGTCGCGCGCGCTGATCCGCAGCCGGAACAGCTCCCAGGCCGACATCCCGGCGAAGACCGCCCCCGCCGTGAACACGATGCGGAACATGAGCGGATACGCGTCGGTGGTGGAGGTGAGGGTGAGCAGCGCGGGCCCGACCGCGATGTACGCGACCGCAGCGGGCCAGAAGGCGCGCCGTCCGGCATAGAAGCGGATGCCGACCCACAGCAGCGGCTCGAAGCACACGATGAGGCCCGATGACAGGGCGCGCAGCGGCGCACTGTCGAACTGGTTCGCCGCCACCCACAGGTACGTCGCCAGCATGGCGATCCCGAAGCCGACCGACCACGTGATGGTGGCTCTGCTCGGGCGCGGCATGAGGGCGAGCCCGAACACCAGCGCGGTGGAGAGCGTCACGAGGGCCACCAGTGTGGCCGACGTGTTGACGGTGATGCCGATGGGGGCGGTGATGGTGATCATGCGTCGTTCCTCTCGGGGCGACGGGGCAGGCGCACACGCACGCGCGTGCCCTCGCCGAGCCGGCTCTGCACGTCGACGGTGCCGCCGTGCGCGGTCACGATGTCGCGGACGGCGACCAGGCCGAGACCGGTGCCCGGCACGCCGCTGCGCGCGGCCTGCTCGCTGCGGAAGTAGGGCTGGAACAGCCGCTCGACATCGGCGGGCGCCATTCCCGCCCCGGTGTCGGCGACGACGAGCTCTGCGTGCGCGTCGTCGGCCACGCCGAGCGAGACCACGATGGATCCGCCGGGCGCGGTGTATTTGACGGCGTTGCTCAGCAGATTGTCGATCACCTGGCGCAGCCGGAACGCGTCACCGTAGATGAGGAGCGTGGCCGCCCCCATGACCTCGACGCGGAGCCGGCTCGCCGCAGCCGTCGGCAGGAAGGAGGCGACGGATGCGCGCGCGAGGGCGTGCAGCTCGACGGGCTCGGACAGGACGCGGGGCGCCGGCCGCGACGCGTCGAGGGCCGTGGTGACGAGGTCCTGCATGCGCTCGGCCGCGCCCGCGACCACGGTGAGCTGGTCGGCCGCCCGTGGCGGGAGGTCCTCCCGCTCCAGCAGCAGATCCACATGCCCGACGATCGCGGTGAGCGGGTTGCGCAACTCGTGCGTCAGGATCGCGGACATCAGGCGGCGCTCCTCGGCCGCCTGCAGCCGCGCGGTCACGTCGTCGATCTTGACGAGCACGACGGCACCCTGCTCGGGGTCGCTCGCCATGGGCTGGGTGTGCACCTCCAGCGCCCGCCAGGTGCCCTCCGCGTCGTACAGCCACACCCGCTCCCCGTCGAGGTGCTCCCCGCGCGCGGCCCGGGCGAGCACCGTGCGCCGCACCGGCACCGGCTCGCCCTCCCGGTCGTCGTACTCCACGGCCGCCGCCGGCAGCGCGACGCCGTCGGCGTCGACCCCGTACAGCCGCCGGTACGCATCGTTCATCTTCAGGATCACGCCGTCGTCCCCGATCGCGACGAGCGCGGTGTCGAGCGCGTCGATGATCTGCGTGACCCGGCGTTCGTGCGTCTCGGCGCGGCGCGCGATCCGGTCGATCTGCTCGGAGCGGCGCCGGAGCAGCCGGCTCGACGCGCGCGAGCGGCGCACCCCGACCCGGATCGTGGTGCCGAGGAACCCGAGCGCGAAGGCCGTGATCAGCACCCGCAGCACGACATCGGAGAAGAGCCCGGTCTGGTTGGCGATGGTGAACAGGAACGCGGTGATGAGTGCGATGCCGCCGACGACGGCGAGCATCGAGTAATAGGTGGCGATCCAGGTGATCGGGATCACCCAGAGGAAGCCGAGCCGGATGTCGGGGGCCTGCGTGGTGAGGCCGATCGCGGCGATGTCGACCATCGGCACCACGAGGATGCCCGCGGGCGGCACCCGGTCCCACGGCAGCACGAGCACCGCGACGGTGGTCAGCACCGAGAGGGCCAGACCCGCGGTGAACCCGGGCGTGGCGAAGACGGTCGGCTTGAGGGCCGCGACGAGCACCGCGATCGCCACCGTGGTGCCCACGAAGATGAGCTGCCAACGCCAGATCGACGCCCTGCGGGACATGCCGATCCTCTCCCCTGCGCGGCGCCGCGCCGCCTCCGGATGCGTCCGAGGGCCAGGATCCGGATCCGGGCCGCTCAACGCTTCCGCAAGGTTATCCAAAGAAGCGCCGAAGGCGGTTCAACCGGGATATCGCGGCGCCTAGCATCGCTGGCAGACGGACCCCCCTCCGTCGCCGGATCCGCGGCCCGAACGCGGATCCGGCACCTCCTCTCCCGCGCCGCACCTCGCGCCGCATCGGATCCGTCGCCACTCGCCGAAGGAGCATCTGAGATGACCGCTCCCTCGTCGGCCCGCGCGGACCGCCCCCGGGGCTGGACCGTGCTGATCGGCGCACTCGTGGCCCTCACGGTCGCCACCGGAATCGTCGCGGTGCCGTGGTTCCTGCTGCAGGACCGGGCAGCGCCTGCCCCGCCCGCCGGCCCGCGCTGGTTCGGCGGCTACGTCGACGTCACCGCGGGCGTCGGGACGGCCGGCACGACAGACTCGGCCGGCGACGCGGAAGTCCTGGCGTTCGTGGTCGCCGCAGCTCCGCAGACGTGCGCACCGACCTGGGGCGGCGCCTACTCGCTCGCCGAGGCCGGGCATGCGCTCGATCTGGACCACCTCGTCGAGCGCGCGCGCCAGGGCGGCGGTCCGGTGGCGATCTCGTTCGGCGGCCCCCGCGGCACGGAGCTCGCCGGCGCGTGCGTCTCGGTCGGCGCGCTGGCCGACGCCTACGGCGCGGTGCTCGACCGCTACGCGGTGACGACGATGGACCTCGATCTGAGCGGCCCCGCGCTCGACGACGCCACCGCCGGCGAGCGTCGGGCGCACGCCGTGGCGCAGCTGCAGGCCGGCCATCGCGCCCGCGGGATCGACCTGGCCGTCTGGATCACGCTGCCCGCCGGACGGGACGGCCTCGACACCGACGGTCTGCGGTCGATCCGTCAGATGCAGCAGGCCGGCGTGCAGCTCACCGGCGTCAACGCGATGACCGGGGACGACGCCGCATCCCCCGGCGGACCGTCCCCGGGGGATGCGGCGGTCAGCGCCCTCACGGCCGTGCACGATCAGCTCGGGCGCCTGTACGACGAGCTGAACGTCGCGCTGCCCGCGGACGGCGCCTGGGCGATCATGGGCGCGACCCCGACGATCGGGCGCACCGGCGGGCACGACGAGGTGTTCGGTCTCGACGATGCGGCGACGGTGAACGCGTTCGCGCAGAGGCAGCGGCTGGCCCGGCTGTCGATGTGGTCGGTGAACCGCGATCACGCCTGCGCGGCCGAGGATTCCGCGGACCCGGCCTCCGGGGGCTGCAGCGGGATCCCGCAGCAGGACGGCGCCTTCGCCTCCGTGCTGGGACGGGGATGGGGAGCAGGCGAGGCGGGCAGGGGCGCTCCGCCGCGGCTCGCCTCAGCTCCGACGCCATCGCCTTCGACATCCGCGGCGGAGCCGGACCCGTGACCGGATCTGCCGCGGCGGGCGCCTTCGGGAGGCGCCTCTCCGCCCCGGGACCCTGCCCGGGCGCGGATGCCGGACCTCGATCGGGATATCGGGATCCGGCCGTGGTTCCGGGAGCCGCGGGGACCGGCTCCCGGGACCGCCTCGGCGCGGGCTGGGGAGCCCCGCCGCTCAGGTGACGCGGGTCTCGAGGTCGCGCGGCAGGGAGAGCCGGCCTCGGGATCCGCGCCACAGGGCGCTCAGTCCTCGGCTGCGGTCCCGTCGGTGTGGGCGGTGAGGCGGTAGCCCACCCCGCGCACCGTCTCGATGTAGCGGGGCGCCGCGGTGCTGTCGCCGATCTTGCGCCGCAGGTTTGCCATGTGCGCCTCGATGGCGCGCTTGTCCGGCTCGCCGACGTAGGACGCCGATCCGAAGGCCTCCCCGCGCAGCACCAGGGCGAGGTCGGCCTTGCTGCGCACGCGGCGCTTGGACTCGAGCAGGGTCGCGAGCAGGTCGAACTCCGTCGGGGTCAGCTCGACCTCCCGCTGCGCCACCAGCACCGTGTGCGAGTCGAGGTCGAGGCTGATGTCGCGATGCGAATGCCATTGTCCCGCTGTGGTGTGCGAAGGGATGGCCGCGGCCTCGGAGGGGTTGCGGGCGACGGCGGGAACGGCCGCCGGAGCGCCCGCAGGCGCCGCCGGAGCGGCCCCCACGGACGCGGTTGCCGGGTCCGGGTTGCGAGGACGGCGCAGCAGCGCCTCGATGCGCGCTCGCAGCTCGCGCGGCCGGAACGGCTTGACCAGGTACTCGTCGGCGCCGGAGGTGAGGCCGAGCACGACGTCGGACTCCTCCCCGAGCGCGGACAGCATGATGATGAACGTCCCGCTCACGGCCCGGATCCGGCGCGCGGCCTCGAAGCCGTCGATGCCCGGCAGGTTGATGTCGAGCGTGGTGATCACGGGGCGGTGCTCGGCGACCGCGGCGACGCCCTCGAGCCCGGTACCGGCGAGCACCGTGCGGAAACCGGCGGCGCGGAAGACCTCGTCGAGGAGGGATCGGACGTCCGGATCATCCTCGATGATCACGGCGGTCTTCGTGGCGTCTTCGGTCATGCTCATCCCTGCGCGTCGGTCGTGAGCATCATATCGGCATGCCGGATCCGGCCCGGTTCCAGAGCGGGCGCAGCGTGGCCCGGTTCCAGGGCGAGCGCAGCGTGGCCCGGTTCCAGAGCGAGCGCAGCGTGGCCCGGTTCCAGGGCGAGCGCAGCGCCCTCGTCTCGTCGCGGCGCTCCTCGCTCCGGGACCAGGAGCCGTCCTGGGTTCCAGGGCGAGCGCAGCGAGACGAAGGACGTCGGCCCTCAGCCGCGTCCGGCGCGGGTGATCGTGACGACGCGCGGCGCATCCGCGTCGAGGTCTTCGGCGTCGAGGTCATCGGAGCCCGCGCCCACGGGACGCTCGAGCTCGATGTCCCACCAGGCGTCGGCGAGCTCCTCCGCCATCCCGCGCCCCCACTCCACCACGACGACGGATCCGGGCACGTCGACGTCCAGGTCGTCGAGCTCCGCCGCGGATCCGAGCCGGTACGCGTCCATGTGCACGAGCGGCGCACCGCCGGTGAGCGACGGGTGGGTGCGCGCGATCACGAAGGTGGGGCTCTGCACCGGCCCGCGCACGCCGAGGCCTTCCGCGAGACCCCGGGTGAACGTCGTCTTTCCGGCGCCGAGCGGGCCGGTGAGGATCAGCACGTCGCCCGCGACGAGGTCGGATCCGATCCGCCGCCCGAGCTCCTCCATGGCCTCGGCCGTACGGATCTCGTGGCGCCCCGCGAGGTCCTCGAGCGCGGTCATGACACGCTCCGCCGCGGCACCCGGGGACCGACCCGCGTCACGATCTCGTAGTCGATGGTGTCGGCGACGTCCGCCCAGTCGCGCGCCGAGGGCACCCCGAGCGTGGGGTCGCCGAACAGCACCACCTCATCGCCCACGGCGACCGGGTCGTCGCCCACGTCGACGAGGAACTGATCCATGGCGATCCGGCCGGCGACCGTGTAGCGGCGGCCGCCGATCTGCACCGGCCCGCGTCCGGACGCCTGGCGCGGCACGCCGTCGGCGTAGCCCAGCGGGATGAGCGCGAGCGTGGTCTCGGTCGCCGTGCGATGCGTGTAGCCGTAGGAGACGCCCGTGCCCGCGGGCACCCGGCGCACCGCGGCCACCGCGCCGCGCAGCGTCATCGCGGGCCGCAGGCCGAGGTCGCTCGAGGTGCGGTCGTCGAACGGGCTGACGCCGTAGAGCCCGATGCCGATGCGCACCGCGTCCAGCCGCGTCTCGGGAAGGTCGATGGCCGCGGCGGTCGCGGCGAGGTGGCGGATCTCCGGGACGATGCCGGATGCGGACGCCTCCGCGCACGCCGTCTCGAAGGCGGCGAGCGCGACGCGGTCGTCCTCGGGCGAGGTGTTGGAGACGTGGCTGAACAGGCCGACGATGCGGATCCGCCCGATGCGCTCCAGGCGCGCGGCCTCGGCGAGCAGCCGGCCGCGGTCGGCGGGGGCGATGCCGTTGCGGCTCAGCCCTGTCTCGAACTTGAGGTGCACGCGGAGCGGATCCGAGCCCCGGCCCGCCTCCGCGGCCGCGGTCAGCTGCTCGAAGCTCGAGATGCCCACCTCGATGCCGGCCTCGGCCGCGTCGTCGAACCGGCGGCCCGGCGCGTGCAGCCACGCCAGGATCGGCGCGTTCACGCCGTCGCGACGCAGCTCGAGCCCCTCGTCGATCGTGGCGACCCCGAGCCGGGTCGCTCCCCCGGCGAGCGCGGCGACCGCGGCTGCGGCGGCCCCGTGCCCGTACGCGTTCGCCTTGACGACCCCGATGACGTCGACGCCGGTGAGCCGGCGCAGGTGCCGGGTGTTGTCGCTGATCGCGTCGAGGTCGATCGTCGCCTCGCGGAACGGCGCGGTCATGCGGCGCCCTCCGCCACGGCCCCGGATCCCCCGGCGCCCGAGGCCGCCGCTCCGATCCGACGCCCCCCGCCGCCGTCCAGGCCCCCCTCTGTCGGCGTCGTTGCGAGGGGGTCTCGACGCTCTGAGGGGGTCTCGGCGGATCCGGCGGGCAGGGCCGTGTCGGGCCGGGCCGCGTTGTCCGCAGAGCCCTCCGCGACGACGTAGGCGGCGGCGAGGCCGGCGTCGTGGGTGAGCGAGAGGTGCAGGGTCGCGATGCCGCGCTCCGCGACGACGGCGGCGGTGCTGCCGCTCAGCACGAAGTACGGCCGGCCCGAGGGCTCCGACGCGATCTCGATCTCGGTCCAGTGCACGCCGTCGGATCCGCCGAGCGCCTTGATGAGCGCCTCCTTCGCGGCGTAGCGCGCGGCCAGCGACGCGAGCCGGAGCGCCTGCTCCGACGGCGCGAACAGGCGCTGCATCAGCCGCGGCGTGCGGGCGACGGTCCGTTCGAACCGCGGGATGTCCACGAGGTCGATTCCGGTGCCGATGATCACTGATTCAGCCTACCGGGCCGGATCCGCGGGCCCATCCGCCCCGCGCCCGTGCCCATCCGGCCCGCGCCCGGCCCGCGCCCCGGCCAGTCCAGCTCCAGACCCGCCGAGCCACCCCCTTCGACGCGAGCTACCCCCTGCACACGGTCTGCAAGGGGGTGGCTCGACTACAAAGGGGTGGCTCGGCGTCGGCCTCCGGTCCGTGTCCGGCCCGGCACGCTCGTCCCCGCCCAAGCCGCGCCCCCTTCC
>NZ_LR733284.1:225507-1081096 GCF_902506375.1 Microbacterium sp. 8M | reverse complement strand
GTGACGGGCGCCACGATCTGGGTGCCCGAGAGCACGCCGTCGTCGCCGCTGGTGGACGGGCCGGACGGGCCGGTGGTGCCGCTGCCGGTGCCTCCGCTGGCGGTGCCGGATCCGGTGGTGGCGGTGCTTTCGCCGAGGACGGAGATCGCGTTGCCGCCGACGGTGACCGGGGCGGTGGCGCGGCGCGTCGATGGAGGGTGATCCGCCCGCGGCGCCGGACCCCCCGCCGGCCCGAGGTCCCCAGCACCGGGCCCGGCGAAGAAAGGGGGTCGTCTCCCCCTGGCGGGGAGGCGGCCCCCATCGGGGTGCCCGGCCGCGGTGCATGCGGACATCTACGCGCCCGGCACGCCTGCCGCTGCGGGTCACGACACGCGAGTCGCGGTCACGATCCAGTTGTCGACGGAATGACCGTCGACATGTGGCGCGTCGAGATCGCAGGAGAACAGCGCGAGGGTGCGCTGCGGACCGTCCGACTGCCAGACCCATCGGTACGCGGTCGCCGCCTGGGCGATCACATCCTGCTTGGGTGCGCTGACCGCGTCGGCGGCCACGGCGAACTGGGCGGTGGTCAGCCCGCCGGTGCGCAGCGCGTAGGTGATCACGACGCTGTCGCCCGCGCGCACCCGGCCCAGGTCGAAGAAGACGTCCTTCATGCCCTCGCCGGTGACGTTGTGTCCCACGATCACGGCGCGATAGCCCGACAGATTCCCCGGGATCGTCTGCCACTGCGGCGGGCCGTACCAGCCGGCCAGCCCGGGATCCGGGTTCAGCCAGCCGTCCTCGTTCAGCTGGATCAGGTTGACGTCCGCGTCGATGAGCGGCGTCCCCTGGTCCAGCACGGTGATGTGCACCGGCGTGCCGTCGATGTCCTGCAGCGGGGCGGGACTCGGTGGCGCCGTCGGCTCTGGCCCCGCCGAAGCGGTCGCCGGGGCCAGCAGCGGCCCGGACGACGACCCGGACGAGGCCGAGGCGCTCACCTGCGGCGCGGGCTTCATCGGCACGGCGCCGATGCCGCGCGTCGCTCCGGCGAGGGCGACCGCGCCGCCGCCGGCGAGCACCGCGACGGCGAGAAGGGCCATCGCGAGGCGTCGGCGCATCACGATGACCCTTCCTCTCCTCTGGGACCGCTCAGCTGCGACGGCCGCGCATGAGCAGTCCGGCACCGCCGAGCGAGGCTGCGGCGAGCGCACCGAGACCGCCTGCGGCGACCGGCATCCACGACGTGTCACCGTCGGTCTGCACCGTCGTGGGCACCGTGTGCGTCGGCTCCTCGACCGGCGCGGGCGGGGTGACCTCGGTCGGCGGAGTCACGACGGTGGCCGGGCAGGTCACGGCGTCGTGGTGCACGGTCTTGTACACGGCCGGGATCTCGGGCGTCCCAGGCACGGCCGGAGTGTCGACGACCTCTTCCGTCGTCCAGTAGAACCAGTCGCTGTTGCCCGGTGTGCCGGCCTGGTACGGAGCGCCGAGCGGATCCCCGTCCTTGTAGTGCTCGGTGTTCGCCTGCCAGTTGTCGCTCGGCGGGACGTCGCCGTCCCCGGGTCCGTCGGGGCCTCCCGTCCACGCGTAGCGCTGCAGCGGTTCGAGGTGGGTGACGGCGGGCGTGCCCGGCGTCCCCGGGACGGCCGGCGTGACGAGCACCTGCTCGTCGTACGCCGCCATCGGCGTACAGGTGCCGTCGTCCGCAGACGCCCCCGGCACCGTGATCAGGATTCCCGCGACCGCGAGCGACATCGCGCCCGCCGCGTACGCGGCCTTGCGGAGCGCCCCGGCGCTCTTGCTGTTCGGAGACATGTCCCCAGTACCCCCAGATTCGTGATCGATGTGTGATCACACGCATCCGGGTGCGCGGAAGTCCACGGAGTGCACATCAACGCGCCGATCCCCAAGATCGCCGGGTCCCACCCCGTCGACGGTTGCCCACGCCCCAGCCCGTGCAACCTTTGAGCCGAACGATACCGATCTTCCGATATGAGGGCAAGGGATCCGTCCATTCCCGCACACGCGAAAGGGGCCGCCTCCCGAAGGAGACGGCCCCTGACAGGGCGTGCGCGCTTACTTGGCGGCGACGACCTGCAGCGTGATCACAGCGGTCACGTCGTCGTGCAGACGGACGGTGGCCTCGTGGTCGCCGACCGACTTGATCGGCGAGGTGATGTGCACCTTGCGCTTGTCGATCGCGCCGATGCCCGCGGCCTCGACGGCGGCGGCGACGTCGGCGGTCTTGACCGAGCCGAACAGACGACCCTCGGCGCCCGCCTTGACGGCGAGACGGATCTTGTTGGCCTCGATGGCGTTCTTCAGCGCCACCGCGTCGTCGAGGTCGTGGATCGCGCGCGCCTTGCGGGCGGCCTGGATCTGCTCGACCTGCTTCTCGCCACCGCGCGTCCACGCGACAGCGAAACCCTGCGGCACGAGATAGTTGCGGGCGTACCCGTTCTTGACCTCGACCACGTCACCGGCGCTACCGAGCCCGGCGACCTCATTCGTGAGAATCAGCTTTGCCATGTCGGTGCTCCTTAACGGCCGGCGCCGGCGTAGGGCAGGAGAGCCATCTCGCGCGCGTTCTTGATCGCCTTCGCGATCAGGCGCTGCTCCTGCACGGACACACCGGTGATGCGACGGGCGCGGATCTTGCCGCGCTCCGAGATGAACTTGCGGAGGGTCGCGACGTCCTTGTAGTCGATGACACCCACGCGGATGGACTTCGCGGGGGCGGCGTTCTTCGCGCCCTTCCGCGGCTTGCGGCGGTCGCCGCTCGACTTTCCAGCCATGAGTCTTCCTTACGAGAAATGGTTTTCGGATCCGTCAGGATCCGGAATCTTGTGTTGCTTCGGCTCAGAACGGGGTGTCGTCGCCGAAGCTGCCGGGAGTGCTCCACGCATCCGCGCTCGAGGAGCCGGGGGTCGACCACGGCTCGTCGTTGTCGCGCTGCTGCGAGCGCCCGCCCTGCTGCCCGCCGGAGAAGTTCCCGCCGCCGCTCGAGGCGGCACGGGTGACCTGGGCGGTCGCGTAGCGGAGCGAGGGGCCGATCTCGTCGACCTCCAGCTCGATCGCGGTGCGGTTGTTGCCGTCGCGGTCCTGGTAGGAGCGCTGACGCAGGCGTCCGGATGCGATGACCCGCATGCCCTTCGTCAGGGATCCCGCCACGTGCTCGGCGAACTCGCGCCACACGGACGCGCGGAGGAACAGCGCTTCGCCGTCCTTCCACTCGTTCGCCTGGCGGTCGAAGGTGCGCGGCGTCGAAGCGATGGTGAAGTTCGCCACCGGCAGCCCGTTCTGCGTGTAGCGCAGTTCGGGGTCGGCGGTGAGGTTCCCCACCACGGTGATGACGGTCTCGCCGGCCATGATGCCTTAGGCCTTCGCGACCTTGGGCTTGCGAGCGGCCTTCTCCTCGGCGCGCTTGGCCTCGGCGGCGACCTGGGCGATCGCTTCCTCGGCACGCAGCACCTTGGTGCGGAACACGAGCTCGCTGAGGTTCAGCTGGCGGTCGAGTTCGTTGGTGGCCTCGCTGGTCGCGGTGAAGTTCACGACGGCGTAGATGCCCTCGGTCTTCTTGTTGATCTCGTAGGCGAAACGGCGCTTGCCCCAGATGTCGACCTTGTCAATCGAGCCACCATCAGCGGTGATGACCTTCAGGAACTTGTCGAGGTTGGGGGCAACCTGGCGCTCGTCCAGCTCGGGGGTCAGAATGACCATGAGCTCGTACTGGTGCGTCACTTACCCACCTCCTTCGGACTAGAACGGCTTCCGGGACTTTCCCGGAAGCAGGAGGGTGTGTTGCACGTGCCAGGGCAGAATCCGCCCAGGCAACCTGAACAGCTTAGCGGATCCGCCTGGATGCGCCGAATCGGATCGTCCGCGGCGCCTGCACGCCGTATGCACGATCCCCGCGCGGATGCAGGTTCCAAACCGCGGATCCGTCCCGCATCCGTGACCGCGTCCTGCATTCGTGCCGCGGCGGAACGCCCGCTAGCGTGACGGTCATGAGCGAACCCACGTCGTCCGGCGATGTCCGCATCGATTGGCAGAAGGCGCGTGACGCCAACCGGGAGAACTGGGACGACCGCGTTCCGCTGCACGTCGAGGCATACGGCCTCGACGCGTTCGATGACCCCGCGCACCTCTCTGACGTCGTCCGCACCGACGCGGCCGCCCTCGCCCCGTTCCTGCCACAGGGGTTCGCGGGGCTCGACGTGTGCCATCTGCAGTGCCACATCGGCACCGACACGCTCTCGTTCGCCCGCCTGGGCGCGCACGTCACCGGCGTCGACTTCTCCGCCCCGGCCCTCGAAGCGGCTGCGGCCCTCGCCGCCCGGATGGGGCTGGATGCGGACTGGGTCGAGACCGACGTGCTCGACGCCGCGGCGGCCGTCGGATCCGAGTTCGACCTCGTCTACACGAGCATCGGCACCATCACCTGGCTCGAGGACCTGAACCGCTGGGCCGCGCAGGTCGCGCAGCTGCTGCGCCCCGGCGGCACGTTCTACATCCGCGACGGGCATCCGGTGCTGTACGGCCTGGACGAGACCCGCGACGAGCTCGTGCACCGCTTCCGCTACTTCGAGAACGGGCGAGCGCTGGCGTGGGACGACGAGGGCACGTATGCCGGGGACGGCACAGTGGCCCACCCGCGCACCTACGAGTGGCCGCATCCGATCTCGTCGGTCGTGAACGCGCTGCTCGGGGCGGGCCTGCGGATCGTGCACATGGACGAGGGCCGGACCCTGCCGTGGCGGTTCTCCCCGCGCATGCTCGAGGTCGACGGCGAGTACGTGTGGCCGGCTGAGGAGCGCGACCTGGTTCCGTGCACGTTCACGATCGTCGCGGTCAAGGACTGACGGGGTCCACAGGGCACGCGACTCCGCGCGGGAACGGGCGCGGGAACAGGCGGTCACGCGAGAACAGGCTTTCGGATCCGGGATCCGCCTGTCCGCCCGTGATCGCCTGTTCCGGCCGCTTGACGTTCCTGCCGTGGGACGCCGACGACGTGAACCGCTGATCCCGCGCATCGCCCGGCGGGATCCGCGGGTTAGCGTGGACGCGTGACCGCCCCGATCAGCCGACCCGAGAGCCCTTATCCGTTCGATGCGAGGCCGTTGACGGATCCGGTGGATCGCGCAGCGCTGGCGGCGTACACGCGCTCAGCGGCGGCCGCCGGCTCCGGCGTGAGCGGGGCGCAGATCTTCGGCGCCGTCTTCGCCGGGGTGGTCGTCGTGATGATGCTCGGCATGTTCGGCACGGTCGGCGCCGCGATGCTGGCGTCGAGGCTGGGCGTCGCGAGCGGGCTCATCCCCGTGCTGCTGATCCTGATCGCGGTCGCCGTCGTCGTCGTGGCGATCGTCTTCTGGCTGCGCTCCCGGCGCATCAGGCAGTTCCGGCTCGCCTCCTTCGCCGCCGCGAACGGCATGACCTACACGCCCTCGCTGAGCGAACCGGCCCTGCCCGGGATGATCTTCGGCCTCGGCAGCGGCCGTGTCTCCACCGACCTCGTCCGCGGATCCTCTCCGCGCTTCGTCGAATTCGCGAACTACCAGTACACGACCGGATCCGGCAAGGACCGCCAGACCCATCCGTGGGGCTACATCGCGATCCACCTCGACGTGCCCCTGCCGAACATCGTGCTCGACGCCGTCGGCAACAACGGGCTCTTCGGATCCAACCTCCCCGCGCGCTACGCGAAGCACCAGCGGCTGTCGCTCGAGGGCGACTTCGACCGGTACTTCGCGCTGTACTGCCCCGAGGGGTACGAGCGGGACGCGCTGTATCTGTTCACGCCCGACATCATGGCGCGGTTCATGGACAGCGCGGCGGCGTTCGACGTCGAGATCGTGGACGACTGGCTGTTCCTGTACGCGCAGCGGCGGCAGGTGTCGACGCTGGATCCGGCGACGTGGGCGCGCATGTTCGCGACGGTCGGCGCCGTGATCGACAAGCTCGCGCAGTGGGCCCGCTGGCGCGACGAGCGGCTCGGCCAGGCCGCAGCGCAGGGGCAGGGGTTCGCCGCCGGGCCCGTTCCCGGCGCGCCCGGTCTTCACGGCGCGCCCGGTGCCCCGGCCGGGTTCCTGGCGTCGGGGTTCGCGGCTCCCACGCCCGCACCCGGCCAGCAGGCGTGGTCTCCCCCGCCCGGCGTGGCCCCGGGAGGGCGCCGGCTCAAGCGCGGCTTCTCGTGGAGCGTGGTGGTCGTGCTCGTGATCGCCCTGCTCTGGTACCTCCTTCACTTCGTCGGCCCGCTCCTGGGCATCCTGTTCGCACGCTGACTCGTCGCGCGGGCGGCGCCGAGGATCGGTGATCCGGCGCCGGCGAGGGGACGCAAGAGATGTGAGAGAGGGAAAACGCCGCCGCGAGCGCTCCCCTGGCGACGAAATCCATCTCGGTCATCGACGACGCACCCCTTCGAGATGGAAAACGCCGCTGCGAAGCGCATCGCAGCGGCGTTTTCCGTCTCGTAGACCGGATCCCGACCTGTCGGCGGGATCAGCCCCGCCGCACCGCCTGCCAGAGCGCGCGGCGCTCCGCCTGCTCCACGGGGTCGGGCACGGGCAGCGCCGTCAGCAGCTCCCGCGTGTAGGCGTTCGACGGATCGTTCAGCACCTGGGCGGTCGTCCCCTGCTCCTGGATCCGTCCCCGCTGCAGCACGATGATGCGGTCGGCGACGGCGTCGATGACGGCGAGGTCGTGGCTGATGAACAGCGACGCGAAGCCGAGCTCGGCCTGCAACTGCACGAACAGGTCGAGCACCTTGGCCTGCACCGAGACATCGAGCGCGCTGGTGGGCTCGTCGGCGATGAGCAGCTTCGGATCCAGTGCCAGCGCACGCGCGAGCGAGGCCCGCTGCCGCTGCCCGCCGGAGAGCTCGTGCGGGAAGCGGTCGCCGAAGTTCGCCGGCAGGCGCACCGCGTCGAGCAGCTCGTCCACGCGGGCGCGGGCTGCGGCGACGCTGGAGGCACGGCCGTGCACGATCAGCGGCTCCGCGATGCACTCCGCGATCGACAGCAGCGGGTTGAAGCTCGTCGCCGGATCCTGGAACACGAAGCCGATCTCGGGGCGCAGGGGGGCGAGCTGGCGCTGCTTCACGCCCTTCATCTCCTGGCCCAGCACGGTCAGGGATCCGCCGACGACCGTGGTGAGGCCGACGACCGCGCGCCCGATCGTGGTCTTGCCGGATCCCGACTCGCCCACCAGGCCCACGACCTCGCCGGGACCGACGTGGAAGTCGACCCCCTTCACGGCCACGACGCCGCCACGGCCGAACCGCCCGGGGTAGCCGATCTCGCAGGACCGCGCCACGATGAGGCTGCCCGCGGGCGCCTCGTCGGCGGCCGCCGAGCTCGTCGAAGCGCCCGGCGTCCCTTCGACAGGCTCAGGGCCCGGGGTGAGGGGCTCGGGGATCGAGGCGGCCGCGAGCGCCGACTTGCCCTGGCCGACGTGCGGCACAGCGGCGAGGAGCTCGCGGGTGTAGTCCTGCTGCGGGTTCGCGAAGAGCTCCCGCACGGGCGCCTGCTCGACGATGTCGCCCCGCAGCATCACCACGACGCGGTCGGCGAGGTCGGCGACCACGCCCATGTTGTGCGTGATGAGCACGATCGTCGCGCCGAACTCGTCGCGGCACGCGCGCAGCAGCTCGAGGATCTCGGCCTGCACCGTGACGTCGAGCGCGGTGGTCGGCTCGTCCGCGATGATGAGCCCGGCGTTCAGCACGAGCGCCATCGCGATCACGATGCGCTGCTTCTGCCCGCCGGAGAACTGGTGCGGGTAGTCGTCGACGCGCCTGTTCGGATCCGGGATGCCCACCTTGCGGAGGATCTCGACGGCCTTCGCCTTGGCCTCCTTCTTCGACAGCCGGCCGTCGGCGTGCGCCCGCAGGCCCTCCGCGATCTGCCAGCCCACGGTGTACACGGGATTCAGCGCGGTGGACGGCTCCTGGAACACCATCGCCGCGTCGCGGCCGCGCATGGCCCGCAGCTTGGCGGGCGACGCGTGCACCACGTCGGTCTCGCCGCCGCGGCCGCGCACGATCACCGCACCCGACATGGTGGCCGTCTCGGGCAGCAGGCCGAGCAGCGCGTTGGCTGTGACCGTCTTGCCCGATCCGGACTCCCCGACGATCGCGAGCACCTCGCCCGCGTGCGCCTGGATGTCGATGCCCTTGACCGCGTCGACGGGGTCGCCGTCGGTGGCGAAGCGCACCTTGAGGTTCCGGATCTCCGCCACGTCGGGCAGGCCGGTCGTGTTGATCGTGCCGGTCATGCCGCACCTCCCGCGCGACGGCGGGTGCGCAGTCGCGGATCGCTCAGGTCGTTCAGGCTCTCGCCGACGAGGGTGATGCCGAGCACCACCAGCACGATCGCGAGGCCGGGGAAGATCGACGTCCACCAGATCCCGCTGGTGACGTCGGCGATGGCGCGGTTCAGGTCGTAGCCCCACTCCGCTGCGGAGGTCGCCTCGATGCCGAAGCCGAGGAAGCCGAGACCCGCGAGGGTCAGCAGCGCCTCGGAGGCGTTCAGCGTGATCACGACCGGGAGCGAGCGCGTGGAGTTGCGCAGCACGTGGCGGATCAGGATCCGGCCGGTGGGCACGCCGATCACCTTCGCCGACTCGACGAACGGCTCGGCCCGCACCCGCACCACCTCTGCGCGGATGACGCGGAAGTACTGCGGCACGAACACCACGGTGATCGACAGCGAGGTCGCCATGATGCCCGACCACAGGTTGGACTGGCCGTGGCTGATCACGATCGACATGACGATCGCGAGCAGCAGCGACGGGAACGCGTAGATCGCGTCGGCGATCACGACGAGCGTGCGGTCCAGCCAGCCGCCGAAGTAGCCGGAGAGCAGGCCGAGCGCGATGCCGATGAAGATCGAGCACGCGATCGCGGCGAGGATGACCAGCAGCGCCGTCTGGGATCCCCAGATCACCCGCGAGAACACGTCGAAGCCGCTGACGGTGGTGCCGAGGATGTTGGTGGCGCTCGGCGGCTGCTGCGTGCCGAACTTCACCCCGTTCACCGACTGCTGCGCCCACGAGTAGGGCGCGATGACGGGGGCGAGGATCGCGGTCAGCACGAACACGCCGGTGATGACGAGGCCGACGACGAGCATGCCGCGCTGCAGGCCGACGCTCTGACGCAGATGGGAGACCACGGGGAGCCGCTCGCTCCAGCGCCGCTTGCGCGGAGCCTGGGCGGCGAGCACCGCGGTCTCGGGGGTGGGGAGGTCGCGGTCGACCACGGGCTCGGAGGTGTTGTCGATGGTCATCGTCAGTACCTCACCCTCGGGTCGATCATGGCGGCGACGATGTCGACGATGAAGTTGGTCACCGCGACGATCACCGCGATCATCACGACGATGCCCTGCACCGCCACGAAGTCGCGCGCCTTGAGGTACTCGCTCAGCATGAAGCCGATGCCCTTCCATTCGAAGGTCGTCTCGGTGAGGATCGCGCCGGAGAGCAGCAGGGCGATCTGCAGTCCCATCACGGTGATGATCGGGATGAGGGCGGGCCGGAAGGCGTGCTTGGTGACCAGGCGGTACTCGCTCACGCCGCGGGAGCGCCCCGAGGTCACGTACTGCTGGCCGAGGGTGCCGATCACGTTCGTGCGGATGAGCCGCAGGAAGATGCCGGCGGTGAGCAGGCCGAGCGCGAGGGCGGGCAGGATCGCGTGCCACAGCACGTCGCCGATCGCGGGGCCGTTGCCGAGCCGGATCGCGTCGAGCAGGTAGATCCCGGTGGGGGTGCTCACCCCGCTCATCAGCAGCTCGGTCTGCGTGCCGGCGCGGCCGGAGACGGGCATCCAGCCCAGCCACACCGAGAAGACGAGCTTCAGGAGCAGGCCGACGAAGAAGATCGGAGTGGCGTAGGCGAGGATCGCCATGATCCGCAGCGACGCATCCTGCCACTTGTCGCGGCGGTGCGCGGCCACGAGGCCGAGCGGGATCGAGACCGCGAACGCGACGATGAGCGCGTAGATCGCGAGCTCCAGCGTGGCCGATCCGTAGGTCAGCAGCACCTTGGTGACGGGCTGGCCGTCGGTGATGGTCGTGCCGAAGTCGCCGCGGACGATCTTGCCGAGGTATTCGAAGTACTGGATGAGGACGGGACGGTCGTATCCGGCCTCGTGCACGCGCTGGGCGAGCTGAGCCGCCGGGAGGCGGCCGCCGAGGGCGGCGGTGATGGGATCGCCGGTGATCCGCATCAGGAAGAAGACCATCGTCACGAGGATGAGGACGGTGGGGATGATCAGCACCAGGCGGATCAGGATGTAGCGCCACAGTCCCCCTCCGGAGGACCGGGGACGCGTCGCCACGGGATCTGCGGCGAGGGTGTCAACAGACATGGACAGCCTTTGTGAGGAGGGGTCGAGATCTCCGGACCCGCGGGCCCGGACGAGGACGGGGCACCGTCGCGTGTGCGGCGGTGCCCCGTCTCTGCGGATGCGTTACTTGGTCAGCGGCGCGTAGCGGAACTTGAACGAGGCGTCGAGGGTGGTGCCCTTGACGTCCGTGCCCGTGAACGCGACCTGCTTGCCCTGCAGCAGCGGGAGGGTCGACAGGTCCTTCGCGACCATGTCCTGGATCTGGGCCAGGTCGGCCATGCGCTTGTCCTTGTCGGTCTCGGTCTGCGACTTCACGATCAGGTCGTTGACCGCCATGTTGTCGTAGTGGTTGCCGAGGAAGTTCTTCGTGAGGAAGAACGGCGACAGGTAGTTGTCCGCGTCGGAGTAGTCCGGGAACCAGCCGAGCTGGTACGCCGGGTACACGTCGGCCGTGCGGTCCTTCGAGTACTGCGTCCACTCGGTGCTCTGCAGGTTGACCGTGAACAGGCCGCCCTCCTCGAGCTGAGCCTTGATGGCGGCGTACTCGTCGCCGGAGGACGGGCCGTAGTGCTCGCCGTTGTACTGCAGGTTCAGCGCGACCGGGGTGGTCACGCCGGCGTCGGCGAGGACCTTCTTGGCCTTCTCGAGGGAGGGCTTGCCGTTGCCATCGCCGTACATGGACTTCAGCGGCTGGGTGGCGCCGGCGACGCCCTCCGGCACGAACGAGTACAGCGGGCTGTAGGTGTCCTTGTAGACGTCCTTCGCGATCGCCGCGCGGTCGACCAGGTCGGCTGCGGCCTGGCGCACGGCCTGTGCCTTGGCCGGGTCGGCCTCAGCGGTGGTCGCGCCGTAGGGCATCGTGTTGAAGTTGAACACGATGTAGCGGATCTCGCCACCGGGGCCGTCGACGATCTTGACCTTCTTGTTCTTGCTCAGGTCGTCGGCGTCGGTCGCGGAGAGGCTGCGGAACGCCACGTCGATGTCGCCGTTGCCGATCGCGAGCTTCAGGTTGGAGGCGTCGGCGTAGTACTTCACGTTGACCGCGGAGTTGGCCGGCTTGCCCAGCTCGCCCTGGTAGCCGGCGTACGGCTTGTAGGCGATGAGCTGGTTCTTCTTGTAGTCGGTGATCTCGTACTGGCCGGCGAACGCCTTGCCCTTGATGATCGTGTCGTCGTCGGTCACCTTGTCGGCGGAGAACACCTTCTCGTCGACGATGGGGCCGGCGGGGCTGGACAGGATCTGCGGGAAGATCTGGTCGTTGCCGTTCTTGAGCTTGAACACGACCGTGGTCGGATCCGGCGCCTCGGTGCTGTCGAGGTTGCCGAGCAGCGACGCGGGGCCGTTGGGGTCGTTGATCTTGACCATGCGGTCGAAGGAGAACTTCACGGAGGCCGAGGTGAGCGGGTCGCCGTTGGCGAACTTCAGGCCCTTCTTGAGCTTGACCGTGTACTCGGTCGGCGAGGTGAACTCGGCCGACTCGGCGATGTCGGGGGTGACCTCACCGGTGCCGTACTTGCTGTTCATGAGGAACGGGTAGATCTGGTTCATCACGGCGAAGGATCCGTTGTCGTACGAACCGGCCGGGTCGAGGAACGTGATCTTGTCGGTGGTGCCGACGGTGATCGTGCTGCCGCCGGATCCGCCGGTCGAGCCGCCGCCGCCCGTGCTGCTCGTCGCACAGCCCGCGAGGACGAGGGCGGTGGCTCCGAGCGCTCCGATGGCGAGGCCCAGGCGGCCTCGAGTGCTGTGGAATGACATATACACCTCTGTATCGGTTCCAGGCCGCGCTTGGTCGCGGCCACACATCCATGGCCGTCGGGGTACACGGCGCACGGGACACCCGATTGTAGGCACGACCGCGCGATTCGCGTGAGTTCCGTCGCCGAGACGTGACCTGGGCCGGAGAAGTTCCTGCCGGCGGGCTACTCCGGAGCGTGCGGGAACTGGCGGGCGTAGTCCTCCTTGAGCACCGCGAGATGCAGCCAGGCCTCGGTGTGCGAGACGCTCGGCAGGGCGCGCAGCCGCTCCAGGCCCTCGTGGAGCGCGCCGGGCGACGGCTCCACGAACGTGATCACGGCGTCGAAGCGCCCGATGGTGCGCGCCACGAAATCGACTCCGGGCCAGGAGCGGATCAACGCCAGGGCGCCGTCGTCGTCGCCGCGGAGGTTGACCCCGACGCCCATCGACTGACGCCGATGCGCGGGCCCGCGCGCCTCGACCGCCCCGATCTGGATCACGTGCGCGGCCCGCAGGCGCTGCACCCTGGTGGCGACCGCGCTCGGGGACAGCCGGACGACCTCCCCGAGCGCCCGGAAGCTGGCGCGGCCGTCGGCCTGGAGCTGCTCGATGAGGGCGGCGTCGATCTCGTCGATCGTGATCTGGCCCCGGTAGCTCGAGACGAACGGTCCCTTCACGACCGAGGTGTACACGAGGGTGTTGACGTCGAGCACCTGTGGGATCGACCGCACCGATTCGATGACGGCGTGCAGCTCGGACATCGTGCCCAGGCGCACCTCGGTGACCAGGTCGTGCACGCCGGCGACGGCCGAGACGAACACGGTCTCCTCCATCCCCTGCAGCACGGCGGCCACGTCCCGGATGGCGCCGCTGGTGCGGACGGACACGTGCGCGATGACGTGCTGCCCCAGGAACGACGGATCGACCGCCCCGATGATGCGGATCGTGCGGTCCTCGAGGAGCAGGCGCAGTCGCGCGGCGACCGCGGCCCTCGACTGGCCCAGCTCTGCGGCGAGCGCGCGCACGCTGGCACGGCCGTCCTCGCGCAGCGCGCGGATGAGCTCTGCATCGAAATCAGCGGACGCCATGGGATCTCCCGTTTTTCCTCGTTTGGAATCCGCACGCGTCAAAACCACATCCAGGACCCCTCGCTCATGAGGATATGGGATCCGTATTGCAAGATCCACGATCAAAAGTCCAGTTCATCAACGCTCACACTGAACAAATGACGTTGCAGCCAGGGCTCCGCCGCCCTAGCATCCTTCGCATCCCTGACACCGCAAAGGAGCGGGCATGACCTCCACCCACGCAAAGGCGCGACGCGCCGGCCTCGCCGCCTTCGTCGGCACCACCATCGAGTGGTACGACTTCTACGTCTACGCGACCGCGGCCGCCCTCGTCTTCGGTCCTCTCTTCTTCCCGAGCAAGGATCCCCTCGCGGAGACGTCGGCCGCCTTCGCCACGTTCGCCGTGGCGTTCCTCGTCCGGCCCATCGGCGGCATCCTCTTCGGACACATCGGCGACAAGCTCGGCCGCCGGGTCTCTCTCGTCATCACCCTGCTGCTGATGGGGGTCTCGACGGTCCTGGTCGGCTGCCTGCCCACCTACGAGAACGTCGGCCTGCTCGCGCCGGTGCTGCTGATCCTGCTCCGCGCGCTCCAGGGCCTCGCCGTCGGCGGCGAGTGGGGCGGCGCGGTGCTGATGAGCGTCGAGCACGCCCCCGAGAAGTCCAAGACCTTCTACGGCGGCTTCACCCAGCTCGGCAACCCGGCCGGCGCGCTGCTCGCGTCCGGCATCTTCGCGATCATGTCGCGCGGCGGCGACGACTTCATCCGCAACGGCGGCTGGAGGATCCCGTTCCTGCTCTCGATCGTGCTCATCGCCGTCGGCCTCTGGGTGCGCTACCGCGTCGAGGAGTCCCCCGTCTTCGAGGAGAAGATCGAGGGCCGCAAGCAGTCGATGCCGCTCGCCTTCGCCCTGCGCGCCAACTGGCGTCCGATCCTGCTCGGCATCGGCATCCTGCCGATCTCCACCGGCGGCTACTACCTGGCGACCACCTTCGCCACCGCCTACGCGACGGGTGCGCCGATCGCGATCAGCGAGCAGGTGATCCTCGACGCGATGACCATCGCCTCGTTCGTGGAGTTCCTCGTCACCCTGCCGGTCGCCTGGCTGGGCGACAAGTGGGGCCGCAAGAACGTCATGTACATCGGCCTGATCACCTCGGTGCTCACCTTCACGCCGTTCCTGCTGCTCATGCCCGGCCGCGTCGAGCCGATGATCTTCCTGTTCGCGTCGCTGGTCCGCGTCGCGATGAGCGCGACGTACGCCCCGATCGCGGCGATCCTCGCGCAGATGTTCCGCCCGCAGGCCCGCTACACCTCGATCGCCCTCTCCTACGGCGTCGGCGCCGCGGTCTGGGCCGGCTTCTCGCCGTGGTTCGCGACCCAGCTGATCGCCTGGACGGGGAGCGTCTGGTCCGTCATCGCGATGTTCCTCGGCATGGCCGTGCTCGCCGCGATCTGCACCCGGCTCGCGCCGCAGCACTCCGACGCGGCCCCCGTCACCGAATCCTTCACCCCCCGCACCGACACGACTGCGAACAGGCTGCCATGAGAAAGCTCGTCCCCTTCGACCGGTCCCCGCAGACCGTCCCCCGCCTCGTCCTCGCCCGGGCGATCCACCTCCTCGACGCGGCCTCGACGACCGCGACGGCGATGCTCGTCGCCGAGGGCCGCGTCCTCGCGACGGGCACGCCCGCCGAGTGCGAGGCGGCCGCTGACGCGGCGGGCCTGAGCCCCGTCCGCGTCGACCTCGGCGACGCGACGGTGGTGCCGGGCTTCGTCGACGCGCACGCCCATCCGCTCATGTTCGGGCAGATGATGACGTGGGTGGACTGCGGGCCGGACAGGGCGACGAGCATCCCCGAAATCGTGGCGCTGCTGCAGGAGGCGTCCGCGTCGCTCCCGCCGGGGCGGCCGGTGCGCGGCTACGGCTACGAGCACCGCAACCTCGTGGAGCAGCGCCACCCCACCCGCTTCGAGCTCGACCAGGTCGCGACCGACCGCGAGGTCTACCTCATGAACGCCTCCGGGCACGGCGGCGTCGTGAACTCCTACACGCTCGAGATCAACGGGATCGACCGGGAGACGCCGAATCCGCCGGGCGGAGAGTTCTTCCGCGACGCCGACGGCGAACTGACCGGCGAACTGTCGGACGCGGCCTGCAACATCCTCACCGGCGTGCACGGCGTGAAGGTGGGGCACCACGGGCCGAACTTCCACCTCGGCGACGAGCCGGAGGAGCACCTGCGTCAGCTCGACGCGGCGACCTCGCGCTTCCTCGCCGGGGGCGTGACGACGATCGGCGACGCGCAGGTGAGCCGTCGCGAGTTCGACATGTACCTCCGCCTCGCGCAGGCGGGGCGCCTGCAGCTGCGGGTGTCGATGTACCTGCTCTCGCACCTGCTCGACGAGGCGCTGGAGATGGGGCTCGTCGGGCAGTTCGGCAACGCGCACCTGAGCTTCGCGGGCATCAAGTTCTACGCGGACGGCACCCTGGGCGGGTGGACGGCGTACTTCCCCGACGGCTACGTCGGGGACCCCTGCCGCACCGGCCAGCTGTACCACGAGCCCGCCGAGTACGCGGAGCTCATCCGCCGCGCGCACGCCGCGGGCCTGCAGACCGCGACGCACGCGCAGTCCCCCACGGCGATCGAGATGGTCGTGTCGGCGATCGAGAGCGCCCTCGCGGAGAACCCCGACGACGACGCACGCCACCGCATCGAGCACTGCGGCCTGCCCACCCCCGCGCAGATCGAGCGCATGGCGGCCGCGGGCATCCGCCCGGTGAACCAGCCCCAGCACTACTACAACTGGGGCGAGGGGGTCGAGGAGGCGATCGGCACGCCCGGTGAGCGCTTCAACCCCCTCGGCGAGTTCGAGCGCGCCGGGGTGCCGGTCACGATCTCGTCCGATGCACCCGTCGCCGAGCCGATCCCGCTCGAGGCGATCCAGGCGGCCGTGACCCGGGTGACCCGACGTGGGCACCGACTCGGTCCGGACGACCTGCGCATCTCCGCGCTGTCCGCTCTGCGCGCGCACACGATCGAGGGCGCCGTCTCGCTCGGCCGCGAGGACGACCTCGGCAGCCTCGAGGTCGGCAAGCTCGCCGACTTCGTCGTGCTGGACGACGACGTGCTCGAGGCGGATCCTGAGCGGATCGGATCCATCCGCGTGCTGCAGACCTGGGTGGACGGGGAACCCCGTCACCGTGCCGAGTGAGAGAGGGCAGGAGATGACGACCACGGACGCCTACGCGGACACCACGGGTCGCGCCGTTCTGGAGACGATCCGGAACTACGGCGTCTCGGCCGTGTTCGGGATCCCCGGCACGCACAACCTCGAGTTCTACCGCCCCCTCGCCGACCTCGGCTTCCGCGTCGTGACGAACCGGCACGAACAGGGCTCGGGCTACGGCGCCGACGGCTGGTCCCAGCAGACCGGCCTGCCCGGCGTGGTCATCACGACCTCGGGTCCGGGCCTGCAGAACGCGATGAGCGCGGTCGGCACGGCCTTCTGCGAGTCCCGCCCGATGATCGTGCTCTCGCCCGGGGTCGCCCGCGGCGCCGAGTTCGCCGACGTGGGGACGCT
The DNA here is from genome assembly GCF_902506375.1 of Microbacterium sp. 8M. Lineage (GTDB taxonomy): Bacteria > Actinomycetota > Actinomycetes > Actinomycetales > Microbacteriaceae > Microbacterium. Next base: position 1,064,389 of record NZ_LR733284.1, on the reverse strand, counting down.
GCACGAGACCAAGGACGCATCGGCCATGGTCGCCGCGATCGCCGAATGGTCGCGGCGCGTCGGCTCCGCCGCGGAGGCGGTCGCCGCCGTGCACGACGCGTTCGCGCTGTTCCGGAGCGGCCGACCGCGCCCCGTGCACATCGAGGTGCCCCTCGACGTGCTCGAGAGTGCGGCCGATGTCCCCGCGGCGGACCGCGCCGCCCGTCCGCTGCCCGCACCGGCCGACGGGGAGGACCCCCTGATCGCCGAGGCGGCCGCCGTGCTCAGGACGGCGCAGCGACCCGTCATCGTGGCCGGTGGCGGTGCCACCCGCGCGAGCGCCGAGCTGACCGCGCTCGCGGAGCGGCTCGGTGCACCGGTGCTGACCACGCTGAACGGCAAGGGCGCGGTCGACGAGCACCATCCGCTTTCGCTCGGGGCGAATCTGCGTCTTGCCGCTGCCCGGGAGGTCGCGGAGGACGCCGACGTGCTCCTCGTGGTGGGATCCAAGCTCGGCGAGGCGGAGCTCTGGGCGCCGCGGCTGGCGGCGAAGGGCGGCGTCGTGCGCGTCGACATCTCCCCCGCCCAGCTCGCCAAGAACCTCGAGCCGCGGATCGGCATCGTGGGCGACGCGGCCGCCGTGCTCGCGCGGATCCGCACCGCGCTGCCGGGCGACGCTGCGGCACCACCGGTCCTCGACACGGCCCGGGAGCGCATCCTCCAGGAGATCCGCGACACCGCGCCGTCGACCGTCGCGCTCGCGGAGACGATCGCCGCCGCCATCCCGGAGGACGCGGTCGTGGCCGGCGACTCCTCGCAGATCGTCTATCTGGCGCTCGCGAACGTGCTGCGTCGCTCCCGTCCGCACGCCCTGCTGTACACCCCCACGTACGCGACGCTGGGGTACGGTCTGCCCGCCGCGATCGGCGCGAAGGTCGCCCTGCCGGACCGCCCGGTGGTCGCCGTCGTCGGCGACGGTGCGCTCATGTTCGCCGTCAACGAGATCGCGACCGCGGTCGAGCAGCGCCTCGACCTGACCATCGTCTGCGTCGACAACGGCGGCTATGCCGAGATCCGGCAGAACGAGCTCGATCGCGGGATGCCGCCCATCGGCGTCGACCTGGTGCAGCCCGATTGGGCCGCCCTCGCCCGTGCCTTCGGCGCGCACGGAGTCCGTGTCGACGACGCCGACGACCTCGTGCCCGCCCTCCGCGCCGCGATCTCGGCCGGGGGCGTGCAGCTCGTGCACGTCGCCCCGGAGACCTCCGACCGACCGAACCCCGAAGACAAGGACTGACCATGACGACTCCGATCGGCCCCGTCGACGCCTCCGTGAACCCGCGGTACTCCGGATTCGCGACGTTCGCGCGCCTGCCTCGTCTGGAGGAGGTCGAGCACGCCGACATCGCCGTGGTCGGCGCGCCCTTCGACTCCGGCGTGAGCTACCGTCCCGGCACGCGGTTCGGACCGTCGCACGTGCGCGAGTCCTCGCGCCTGCTGCGCCCGTACAACCCCGCCCAGGACTTCTCGCCGTTCGCCCGCGCCCAGGTCGTGGACGCCGGGGACATCGCCCTCAATCCGTTCGACATCACGGCGGCGGTGGAGGAGACGGACCGCGCCGCCACCGCCCTCGGCGAGCGCGCGTCCCGCCTCGTCACGATCGGGGGCGATCACACCCTCGCGCTGCCGCTGCTGCGCTCGGTCGCCCGTAAGCACGGTCCGGTCGCGGTGCTGCACTTCGACGCGCACCTCGACACCTGGGACACCTACTTCGGCGCCCCGATCACGCACGGCACGCCCTTCCGCCGCGCGAGCGAGGAGGGCCTCATCGACATGACCGCCAGCTGCCACGTCGGCACGCGCGGCCCGCTCTACGACAAGAGCGACCTCGAGGACGACGCGCGCCTGGGCTTCTCCATCGTCACCAGCGAGGCGATCGAGGAGCACGGCGTCGAGGCCGCGATCGAGCGGATCCTCACCCGCATCGGCGACGCGCCCCTCTACGTGTCGATCGACATCGACGTGCTCGACCCGGCCCACGCGCCGGGCACCGGCACCCCGGAGGCCGGTGGCCTCACCAGCCGGGAGCTGCTGCGGATCCTGCGGAGCCTGCGCGACACGAACATCGTCGGCGCGGACGTCGTCGAGGTCTCCCCCGCCTACGACCACGCGCAGATGACCGGCATCGCCGCGAGCCACGTGGTCTACGAGCTCATCACGCTCCTGGCGATGCAGATCGACCGCGACCGCTGAATCACCGGGCTCGATCAGGCCAGGGCGAAGTGCTCGAGCTCGGCCTGATCGAGCATCCGGGAGCGGGTCAGGAACCTCTTCCCCGTCGGCGACTCGACGCTGAACCCGGATCCGCGTCCGTCCACGACGTCGATCGTGAGGTGCGTGTACTTCCAGTACTCGAACTGCGACTCGGACATGTACACCGGCACGGCGTCGTCCAGTCCGATGTCCAGAGCGCCGAGGAGCACGTCCCCCGGCCCGGTGAGGAACATCCCCACCGGGTAGCACATGGGTGCGGATCCGTCGCAGCAGCCGCCGGACTGGTGGAACATCAGGGGTCCGTGCTGCGCGGTCAGCTCGCGCAGCAGCGCCGCCGCCTCCGCGGTGACGTCGACCCGGTGGAACTCGGGCATCGCCCGCTCCTCTCGTGATTCCGGGCGGGCGCCCTTTCGCAGAGCGCCCGCCCGTTCCCTGGGATCCGGATCAGAAGAAGCCCATCGGCCCCTCGGCGTAGGAGACGAGGAGGTTCTTCGTCTGCTGGTAGTGGTCGAGCATCATCCGGTGGTTCTCGCGTCCGACGCCCGACTGCTTGTAGCCGCCGAACGCCGCGTGCGCCGGGTACTGGTGGTAGGTGTTCGTCCAGACCCGGCCGGCCTCGATCGCCCGGCCCGCGCGGTACGCGGTGTCGCCGATGCGGCTCCACACGCCGGCGCCGAGCCCGTAGAGGGTGTCGTTCGCGATCGAGATGGCGTCGTCGAAGTCGGAGAAGCTCGTCACCGACAGCACCGGGCCGAAGATCTCCTCCTGGAAGATCCGCATGTCGTTGGTGCCCTCGAACACCGTCGGCGCGATGTAGTAGCCCTCGCTGAGGTCGCCGCCCAGGTCGACCCGCTCACCGCCGGTGAGCAGGCGCGCACCGCCCTGCTTGCCGATGTCGATGTAGCTGAGGATCTTCTCGAGCTGATCGTTCGAGGCCTGGGCGCCGATCATGGTGTTCAGGTCGAGCGGGTTGCCCTGCACGACCTTCTTCACCCGCTCCAGGCCGTCGGCGAGGAAGCCGTCGTAGATCGAGCGCTGGATGAGTGCGCGCGAGGGGCAGGTGCAGACCTCGCCCTGGTTCAGCGCGAACATCGTGAAGCCCTCGAGCGCCTTGTCGTAGAACGAGTCCTTCGCGGAGGCGACGTCCTCGAAGAAGACGTTCGGGCTCTTGCCGCCGAGCTCGAGGGTCACCGGGATGAGGTTCTGCGACGCGTACTGCATGATGAGGCGCCCCGTGGTGGTCTCTCCCGTGAAGGCGACCTTGCGGATCCGCTTGTGCTGCGCGAGCGGCGCGCCCGCCTCGATGCCGAAGCCGTTCACGATGTTCACGACGCCGGCCGGCAGCAGGTCGCCGATGATCTCGAACAGGAACAGGATCGACGCAGGGGTCTGCTCCGCCGGCTTGATGACGACGCAGTTGCCCGCGGCGAGTGCGGGAGCGAGCTTCCACGTCGCCATGAGGAGGGGGAAGTTCCACGGGATGATCTGCCCGACCACGCCGAGCGGCTCGTGGAAGTGATAGGCGACGGTGTTGTCGTCGAGCTGGCTGATACCGCCCTCCTGCGCGCGCAGGACGCCCGCGAAGTAGCGGAAGTGGTCGACCGCGAGCGGGATGTCGGCCGCGAGCGTCTCGCGGATCGGCTTGCCGTTCTCCCAGGTCTCGGCGATCGCGATGATCTCGAGGTTCTCCTCGATGCGGTCGGCGATCTTGTTCAGGATGTTCGCGCGCTCGGTCGGACTGGTCTTGCCCCAGCTAGCGAAGGCCTTCCAGGCCACGTCGACGGCACGGTCGATGTCCTCGCTCGTGCCGCGGCCGACCTCGGTGAACGGCTTGCCGTTCACGGGGCTGACGTTCTCGAAGTACTGCCCCTTGACGGGTTCGACGAACTCGCCTCCGATGTAGTGCCCGTAGCGCGGGCGGTAGTTCGCGAGCGCGCCCGGCTGCCCCGGCGCCGCGTAGGCGGTCGACACGCTCTCCTCGATGATGGTCATCGCGTCTCCTTCGACGTACCGCGGCTGCGATGCCGCGCGGGTTGATGTGACTCGAAGGTAGGCGCCCGCCCGTTGCACGCCGGTGCGTCACGTTGCATCGGGTTGCACCGGGCCGCACCCCGGCGGGCGGCGCGCCGCACTCCCGGTCCCAGAGCGAGCGACGCGAGACGAAGGGCGGTCAGACCTGCCCGAGCCGCTCGATCCGGCTCACCAGCCCCGCCCGCTTCGGCGAGCGCGCCGGCAGCAGCTCCAGGCAGAGCCGCAGGATCTCGGTGTCATCGGCGCCCTCGGGGATCTCCGCATAGCTCAGCAGCACGTCGATGCTGGCCTCGGTGCGCATGGTCTCGCGCAGAGTCGAGCGGACCGACTCGCGGTACTCCTCCACCCCCGGGGCCATCGAGTCCGGCAGCACGGGGCCGCGGTAGGCGCTCAGCGCCACACGGTGCGCGCCCCGGTCGAGCAGCGACAGCACGTCCTGCGCGTCGGTCTCCAGCGGCACGGTCAGCCGGTAGGGGCGCGACTCCGGCACGAGTGCGGGCCAGATCCGCTCCAGCACCTTGCGCAGGCGCACCATCTCCGGCCGCAGCGTGTCGGCCGACGAGCCTTCGCCGTACACGAGCTCCGCGAGCCGCTCGGCGGACAGCCCCTGTCGGTGCACGGCGAGCAGCAGCAGGATCTCGGCGTGCCGCGCGCTGAGCTCCACGGACCGCTCGCCGCCGTCGCCGGTCACCTCGAGCCGCGCCCGGTCACGGCCCAGCACCCGCAGCGCCGCCCGGTCCGGGGTCTGCCGTCGCCGCGGGACCGACGCGGGAGCCGCCGGCTCCGCCCTGGCACGCAGCCGGGCGACGAGCAGTTCCGCCTCGACCGCCCGCGCGGTGGCGTCCACGAGCATGCGGGCGTGCGGGCTCGCCGCCTCGGATCCGCCCGTCACGTCGATCACCCCGAGGATGCGGCGGTCCTCGGGGTCGAACACCGGCGCGGCCGTGCACGACCACGGCTGGACGAGCCGGTTGTAGTGCTCGGCCCCGTGGATCTGCACGGAGGCGCCGAGCTCGAGCGCAGTGCCGGGTGCGGAGGTGCCGACCGACCGCTCCGACCAGTTCGCGCCCTCGACGAAGCCCATCTCGCCGGACAGGATCCGCTGGTTCAGGTCTCCCTCCACCCACAGCAGCCGCCCGGCGTGGTCGCCGACGGCGACGATGACGCCCGAGTCCTCCGCGGATCCCGGCAGCAGCAGCGCGCGGATCGTGTCCATCGCGCCCGCGAGCGGGTGCGCCAGCCGGTACGCGTCGAGCGCCTCCTGCGTGAAGTCGAGCGGAGGCAGGCCTTCGGCTCCGACGCGCTGCCGCCACGAGCGCTCCCACGACTCGCGCACGAGCGACCGCACGCTCTGCAGCCGGCTGTCGTCGATGTTGCCGGCCACGAGCTCCTCGTGGGCGCGCTCGATGAGCAGGCGCGACGCAGCCGGGGAGGGTTCCCGGGAGGACTGCCAGGGCGAGGACACGAGGCCTCCGATCGTCGGCGACGGAGTGGATCCAGTGTACGGCGACCGGATCGGGCTGTCGCCGTACCGCGGGCAGGGGCAGCGGGAGCTCAGCCCCGCGCCTCCAGAGGTACGCGCCCCGCGCCGCGGCGCCGCGCTCCTCTGGCCGCGTCAGGCCGGAGCCTCGTGCTCGTCGACGGTGCGCGCGTCGGTCAGGCTGAAGGCGCCGATGCCCGCGATGATCCCGACCGCCACCGCGAGCACCGCGAACACGACCTGCTCTCCGTGGAAGAAGGATGCCACGAGCGCAGGACCCCACGCGCCCACGGGAAGAATCACCGTGACGAGCGCGGCGATGAGCGTGCCGACGACGGCGGTGCCGATGCTGGCGCCGAGCTCCTGCGCGGTGTCGTTCATCGCCGCACCCATAGAGGTGCGGTTCTCCGGCATCGCGCCGACGAGCGCGACCGCGCAGATCGTCATGACCGTGCGCAGGCCTGCGGTCATCACCACCATCGCGAGCGCGATCGCGAGGTAGGCCTGCTCGACCGCCCAGGCCATCAGGCCGAGTCCCGTGGCGAGCATCCCCGCGCCGATGAGGCACGCGACACGGTGCCCGAATCTGCGGACCAGCCACTCGGTGAGGGGCGTGGCGAGGATCATCGTCGCGATGAGCGGCAGATTGGCGAGGCCCGCCTGGAGTGGAGACCAGCCCCACGCGTACTGGAAATGCAGGATCAGCGCGAACATCACGCCTGCCATCGCGACGGAGGTGCCGATCTGGGCGATGGCAGCTCCGCGCACGGTCCCGCTGCGGAACAGGGACAGATCGAGCATCGGCGCGGCCGCCCGCCATTCCCGGAGGACGAAGAGCATGAGCGCGATGACGGCGCCGACACCCACCGCCAGGGTGATCGGAGAGGTCCAGCCGTTCTGGATGCCGCTCGTGAGGAGGTAGCAGGCGAGGCCGATCGTGAGGATGCTGAGGGCCGCACCGGGCAGATCCAGCCGGTCCTTGGTGAGGCCGTCCGGCGCGTCGGCGGGCACGCCGAAGTGCACGCCCGCGGCGGCGATGAGCGCGATGGGCGCGTTCACGAGCAGCAGCCATTGCCAGGGCAGGTGGGCGAGCATGGTTCCGCCCAGGAGCGGACCCAGGACGAGGCCCGACATCCCGACGACCATCATGAGCGTGATGGCCCGCATCCGCAGCTTCTCGTCGTCGAACAGGCGGAAGACCAGGGAGTTGGTGATGGGGGCCATCGCGGCGGCGGCGATGCCGAGCAGAGCACGCAGCGCGATCAGCTCGCCGGTGTTGCCGACGAGCAGCACCGCGAGGCTGATCAGCCCGAACAGGCCCAGGCCGATCTGCAGCACACGTCGGCGGCCGAATCGGTCGGCGATCGACCCGGCCGTCAGCAGCAGGCCGCCGAAGGTGAGCGAGTACGCCCCGGTGATCCACTGCAGTGACGTCGTGTCACCGCCCAGCTCCCGTCCGATCGTCGGCAGCGCGATCGACAGCAGCGTGTTGTCGACCATCTCGACGAAGAAGGCGAGACAGAGCGCGGCGAGCGGGATCCAGGCAGCCCGCAGGGAGGAGTAGGTGCGTGAGGGGGCGAGAACGGGTGTGCCGGTCATGGTGATTCCTCTGGTCGACGAGCGAATCGAACAACGTTCGATGATCGAACGCCGTTCGATAGAATAGAACGATGTTCGATGATGCGCAAGCGCCTCCGCCCGCGGCCCGATTCGCATGGTGGGATGGAGCCATGGCAACCACACCGCAGCGGAGCGACGAGCCCTCGAGGTCACGCGGTCCGCGGGGCCGCTCTCGCGCCTCCCACTCGCTCGAGTCCGTCCTCGCCGGCGCGGTGGAGATCCTCGACGAATCGGGCGCGCAGGGCCTGACGATCCGCGCCCTGGCCGCCCGGCTCGGCGGCGGGGTCGCGAGCGTGTACTGGTACGTGTCGGGGCGCGACGAGCTGCTCGATCTCGCCGCCGACTCCGTGCTCGGCGGCGTGCTCGAGGCGACCGCGGACGTGGGCGGCCCGGATCCGATCGAGGACATCCGCACGATCGCGCTCGCCATGTTCGATGCGATCGTCGACCGCCCCTGGCTCGGTGCGTACGCGCTGCGAGACACGGCGAGCCAGATCCATTCGCTGCGGCTCTACGAGCGGATCGGCGAGCACGTGATGCGGCTCGACCTCACCGCGCGCCAGACCTTCCACGCGACCTCGGCCGTGGTGGGCTATGTGATCGGCACAGCCGCGGATCTCGGCCAGGAGCCGCCGGCCGCTGTCGTGTCGGGCGAGGTGAGCCGTGAGCAGTACATGGCCGCGGCCGCCGAGCAGTGGCGCGCGCTCGACGCGGCCGAGTACCCCTTCATCCATCACATCGTCGACGAGTTCGACGGTCACGACGACCGCGACCAGTTCCTCGGCGGGCTCGACCTGCTGCTCGCCGGACTCCGCCTGCAGGCAGGGCGCTAGACACGCCGTCTCCCGGTCTCAGCCGCGCGCGGCCCACCAGTCGCGCAGGCGCTGCTCGGCGGCCTCACGTCCGATGACGCCCTCGTCGAGGCGCAGCTCGAGCAGGAACCGGTACGCCTCGCCGACCTCGCGCCCGGGCGTGATGCCGAGGATCCGCTGCACGTCGTTGCCGTCGAGCTCCGGACGGATCGCGTCGATCTCCTCCTGCTCGCGCAGGGCGGTGATGCGCTGCTCGATGTCGTCGTACGCCGCGGCGAGCCGGGCTGCCTTGCGCTTGTTGCGCGTGGTGACGTCGGCACGGGTGAGGATGTGCAGGCGCTCGAGCTGGTCGCCGGCGTCGCGCACGTAGCGGCGCACGGCGGAGTCCGTCCACGCTCCCTCCGCATAGCCGAAGAAGCGCAGGTGCAGCTCGATGAGCTTCGCCACGGCGTCGGTGGTCTCCTTGTCGAACCGCAGGGCCTGCAGTCGCTTGCGGGCGAGGCGGGATCCGACCACGTCGTGGTGGTGGAAGCTCACCGCACCCCCGGGCTCGAGCTTGCGGGTGCGCGGCTTGCCGATGTCGTGCAGCAGCACCGCGAGGCGCAGGACCGCGTCGGCCGGCTCACCGGGATGCCGCGCGTGCTCCAGGGCGATGGCCTGCTCCAGCGCGGTAAGCGAGTGCTCGTAGACGTCCTTGTGGTGATGGTGCTCGTCGATCTCGAGCTTCAGCGCGCTCACCTCGGGCAGGAACTCGTCGATGAGCCCGGTGTCGACCAGCACGCGGATGCCGCGCACCGGGTCGTCCGACTGGAGCAGGCGGATGAGCTCGGCCTGGATCCGCTCGGGGCTCACGATCGACAGGGTCTGCCGCAGCTCGGCGATCGCGGCGAGGGTTCGCTCCTCGATCCCGAAGCCCAGCTGCGCGCTGAACCGGGCCGCCCGCAGCATGCGCAGCGGGTCGTCGCCGAAGCTCACGTGCGGATCGGTCGGGGTGCGCAGGAGCCCGGCGAGCAGATCCTCCACGCCTCCGGTCGGATCCACGAGCTTCTGCTGTGGAACCAGGAACGCCATCGCGTTCACGCTGAAATCGCGGCGCACCAGGTCGCCGTCGATGTCGTCGCCGAAGGAGACCACGGGCTTGCGGGTCATGCCGTCGTACGCGTCGGCACGGTAGGTCGTGATCTCGACCTGCTCGCCCTGCACCCGGGCGCCGATCGTGCCGAACTCGCGCCCGATGTCCCAGTGCGCGGTCGAGATCGGCATGACGATGCGCAGGATGTCGTCGGGGCGGGCGTTCGTGGTGAAGTCGAGGTCGTGCGTGGCGCGGCCGAGCAGCGCGTCGCGCACCGGACCGCCGACCACCGCGAGGTCGAACCCCGCATCGGCGAAGGCGTCGGCCAGGATCCGGACGACCGGATCCTCGGCGAGGGCGCCCAGGCGCGCAAGGGAATCGGCCATGTTGAGCATGGGTTCCAGGGTACCGGGGCGTCCGGGCCCGCGTCGGGGCGGGGGCACCGGCGGAGGCCGCCCGAGAGTCAGAAGGTCGGGCCGCTCGAAGGCGGGAAGGGCGTCCCGCCGACATCGCGGATGGCCTGCTGCTCGGCCTTGGCGTGGCCGATGATCAGAGCACTCAGGCAGAGCCCGCTGAGCAGGGCCACAGCGAGGATGATCCACAGACCGAACTGCGGATCCACCAGCTTCAGCACGTACACGACCACGATCGCGCCGAGCAGCACGGGTCCCTCGACGCACGCGAAGGCGAGGAACATCCGAGCCCGCCGGCGCGCGAAGTCGGCGGAGATGCGACGCACCTGCGCCTCGGTCGAGTAGTCGGTGGGATCCGTCATGTCCCCGACCCTATCGAGGGGCCGCAGATGGTTCTGCGTGATCCCGCCGGCACTCCGACGATCCGGGCGGCTGCGCGGGTCGCCCTTCGGCGCCTCAGTAGGATCGCGGCATGGCCAGACGACAGAGCTCCCCTGGACCCGGCGACGTGAACGGCAGCGATGCACCGAAGACCGAGGGGCGCTCCCGTCGCGACTTCCTCCGCATCGGCGGGCTGACGGCCGCCGGCGCGGTCGTGGGCGGTGGGGCCGGGGCGGCGGCCGGCTACGCGCTGGGCCAGCGCACCGGGTTCGCCGAGGCGCTGGAGGACTACGGCGCGCTCGCACCGCGGCACGCTCCGGGCTTCGACCACATCGTGGTGGTGATGGGCGAGAACCGCTCCTTCGACAACCTGCTCGGCTACCTGTACACCAAGGAGAACCTGCCCGAGGGCAAGGAGTTCGAGGGACTCGACTTCGGCGAGTACTACAACGAGCTCGACGGCGTGCGCTACGACGCCCATGTCTACGACGGGCCGACGGACCAGATCATGACGTGGCCGGATCCGGATCCGGGCGAGATGTATCCGCACGTCAACACGCAGCTGTACAACACGATCAACCCGGCCGAGAACGCGTTCCTCTACGAGGGCGGCTTCCACCCGCCGTACAACCACCCGGGACCGGGCGAGGAGCCGACCATGAGCGGCTTCGTCACGGACTACCAGGTGAACCTCATGCGCCTCAAGCACGGCATCGAGCCCACCGACGCCGAGCGCAAGCGCATCATGGGCTCCTTCTCGCCGGAGATGCTGCCCACCGTGTCGACCCTGGCGCGCGAGTTCGCCGTGTTCGACCACTGGTTCTGCGCGGTGCCGTCGCAGACGTTCTGCAACCGCACCTTCTTCAACGCGTCGACCTCGCACGGCTTCGTCACCAACCACGAGGGCGGCGACTACGACAAGTGGCTGAACGCGCCGAAGGCGCCCACGATCTTCAACCGCCTGGAAGAGGCCGGCCTGACCTGGAAGGTCTACTTCGACGAGCTGCAGATGGTCTCGTTCACAGGGGTGCTGCACGCGCCGGTGCTGGAGAAGTTCTGGCGCACCGAGCACTTCGGCACCATGGACGACTTCTACGCCGACGTCGAGCACGGCGAACTGCCCGCATACGCGTTCATCGAGCCGCGCATGATCTACAACCACAACGACTTCCACCCGCCGTTCGGGGCGCGCCGGGAGAGCGACGTGGACGGATCCGACATCATCAACAGCGCGTTCTCGGACGTTCGCGCCGGCGACGACCTCATCCACGACATCTACGACGCGATCCGCACCAGCAAGTCGACGAAGGGATCCAATGCGATCAACACGCTACTGCTGATCACCTTCGACGAGCACGGGGGCACCTACGACCACGTCGTCCCGCCGAAGGCTTCGCCGCCCGATGACTCCGGCGCCGGTGAGATGGGGTTCGAGTTCGACCGGCTCGGCTGCCGTGTGCCGGCGATCGCCGTCTCGGCCTACACGCGCAAGGGCACGATCGTCAACGATGAGATGCATCACGGATCCGTGATCGCGACGCTCACCCGGCTGCACGGGCTCAAGCCGCTCACCCGCCGCGACGCGACCGCGAACGACCTGTTCCAGATCATCAACCTGGACAAGCCGCGGCACCCGGCCGATTGGCCGGTGACGACCTCGCTGTACACGCCGCCGAACCCGGAGGCGAAGCCGCCGCATCCCGCGCACGCGCACGCGAACAAGCCGCTGACCCCGCCCGCGCAGGGGCTGCTCGGCCTGCTGCTGGCGCGCTACGGGCTCCCGGAGGACAAGCAGCCGCAGACGTTCATGGACGCGTACAACCTGCTGCACAAGCACGGCAAAGGCCTGTTCGGCCCGCCCGACGAGGACTGACGCCGCCCGGTCGCCCCCTCCGCGCGACGTCTGCAGGACCGCGCGGCGCCTGCAGGACCACGCGACGTCTGCAGGACCACGCGACGTCTGCGGGACCGCGCGACATCTGCACGACTGAACCACGGATCTGATCCTGCCGGCGTCGCCGGATCCTGCATTCGTCGCGGGTTGCGTCCGCGGCGGCGACGTGTCAGACCGGGTCGCCCTGCACGGGTCCTTCGGTGTTCGGCTTCCAGCCCAGGGCCGGCGCGACGTGCTCGGCGAAGGCCTGCAGCACGTGCAGGTTGTACTCCGGACCCAGCTGATTCGGGATCGTCAGCATGAGGGTGTCAGCCGCCATCACGGCCTCGTCCTGCTTCAGCTGCGAGATGAGCACGTCCGGCTCGGCGGCATAGGTCTTGCCGAACGTGGAGCGGAAGCCGTCGATCACGCCGATCTGGTCGTGGTTCTCCTCCGAGCGCAGCCCGAAGTACGCGCGATCCCGATCCGAGACGAGGGGGAACACGCTGCGGCTCACCGAGACCCGGGGCGCGCCGGTGTGGCCCGCCTCCTTGTATGCGGCGCGGAACAGGTCGATCTGCTCCCGCTGCAGCTCGTGGAACGGCTGACCCGTGGCCTCGGTGAGCAGCGTCGAGCTCATCAGGTTCAGGCCCTTGCGCCCGGTCTCCTCCGCCGTGGCGCGGGAACCGGCTCCCCACCAGATGTGGTCTCGCAGCGTCGGCGACTGCGGCTCGATCGCCAGGTACTGCCCCGCGCCTACCATCCGCGGGTCACCGGGAGCCACGCGGGCCCCGTCGATCACCTGGAGGAACAGGTCGAACTTCTCGCGGGCCATCGCGCCGCCGCGCTCCGGATCCTCCTCGTCGTGGAAGCCGAACGTCTCGTAGCCGCGCAGCGCCGTCTCGGGTGAGCCCCGGCTCACGCCGAGCGCGATGCGACCATCGGCGATCCAGTCGAGCGCGGCGGCCTCCTCGGCGAACTGGAACGGGTTCTCGTAGCGCATGTCGATGACGCCGGTGCCCACCTCGATGCGTCGGGTGCGCGCCGCCATCGCCGAGAGCAGCGGCATCGGCGACGCGGCCTGGCGCGCCCAGTGGTGCACGCGCACGTACGCGCCGTTGACGCCGATCTCGTCGGCCCCCTCGGCCAGCTCGATGGTCTGGCGCAGCATGTCGCCGGCCGTGCGCGTGGCGGATCCGGGCACGTCGCCGTAGTGCCCGAAGGAGAGGAATCCGAAAGCCTTCATGATGTATTCGAACGCATAGATCTTGGATCTATTCCGTTCCGCCTCCCGCCGGGATCAGGAAGCCGTCGGTCACCAGACCGCGCAGCCTCGGTTCGAGATCGGCCCAGAGGTCGGCGAGCGGCACCTCGAACAGGTCGGCGAGTGCTGCGGCGATCTGGGTGACCGTGAGCTCGCCGTCGCAGGCGCCGACGAATCCGGCGAGCGCGGGATCCACCGATACGGTGCGGCCGAAGCCGCCGCCCTGGCGCAGCTCGATCACGCTCGGCGCGTCCTGACCCGGCAGGTGGTGACGGGCCTCGGTGACATCGGGGGCCACGAGCAGCACGTCGGGCAGGCCGTCGGCGAGCGCGTCATGTCCGGCGAGCCCGTCGCGGAACGCCCGGCCGACGCTGGTCACGGGCTGGGTGAGCGTCTCGAAGCGACGCAGCGGCGCAGGCGGCGCCCCCTCCGGCTCCGCCACGTCCGGGCGCCGGATCAGCACGTACCCGAACCCGATCTCGGTGACCCCGCGCACGGCGAAGTCGTCGAGCCACGCGTCCAGCAGCGGCTCGAAGCCGGCATCGCGGGGCGTGGTGCCGCCGTCGCGGATCCAGAGCTCCGCGTAGGCGAGCGGCGAGAGCGTCTCGCGCTGCACGACCCAGGCGTCGAGCGCCGGGTCGATCCACGACTCCATCCGGCGCATGCCGAGCTCGGCGCCGATCGACTCCCAATTGCCGAGCAGCTGCGCCGCCCCGCCGGGGACGAGATGCGCGGGCGCCGTGCGCACGAACGCCTCGACGAGCGCATCCCCGATGAGACCGCCGTCGCGATACTCGTACTCGGGCACATCGGCGCCCCGCGGCGTGATCACGAACGGCGGATTCGAGACGATCAGACCGAAGCTCTCGCCCGCCACGGGCTCGAACAGGCTCCCGCAGCGGAACTCGATGTTCTGCACGCCGGCGAGCATCGCGTTCAGCTCGGCGTATGCGAGCGCCCGGGCCGAGATGTCCGTCGCGATGACGGATCCGGCATGCCGCGACACGAGCAGCGCCTGGATCCCGCAGCCCGTGCCGAGATCCAGGGCGCGCTCGACCTCGATCGGCATCACGAGCGACGCGAGCGTGCGCGAGGCACCGCCCACGCCGAGGACGTGGTCGGGCGGAAGCACGCCGTCGGCGTCGAGGTGGTGCAGCGCCAGCTCGTCGAGGTCGCTCGCGATCCACCACTCCCCCACGCCATCGGCATCCACGAAGGACTGCGGACGGATGAGCGCCGCGGGGACGACGAGTCCGCCGTCGCGGTACGCCAGCCCCAGTGCCTCGATGCCGTCCACGCCGGTGCGGGCGAGGGCTGCGGCGACCTCGGCCTCCGGCTGCGGCATCCCGAGGACGAACAGCCGCCCGAGCGTCGCCAGGGCGTCGGTGCGTCCGGCGATCGCCCGCAGCAGCGGGGACCGGACACCGCGGGCGAGCGCGTCGTCGGCCTCCGCACCCCAGGCGGCGCGCAGCGGCTCCGAACGGAGATCGGCGGCGTCCAGGTCGGCGGCGAGCGCCGCGCAGAGCAGCGGGTCGGGGCGGGGCGTGAGGTGTCGGACCACGGCGTCAGCCTACGCGTGCGAGAGAGCGTGCGAGAGAGCAGGCTCCGCCGGTGAGCGCGCCCCTCCTACCGATGCGCACCCTGCCCGCCTCCAGGGATCGGCGGTGCGCGCCGCCTAGAATCTCAGGGCCAGCACTCGCCGCGCCTCGTGCGCCCGACGGATCCCCATGACTGCGACCACGACAGCGAACTCCCCCCTCCGACTGCGCCTCCGCCGCGCCGCAGGGGCCGTCGCCGTCGCCCTGGGGCTGGCGCTGCCGCTCGCGGTGCCGACGCCGGCCGCCGCGGAGAGCACCCCCACCCCGAGCCCTACGCAGACGCCCGAGCACGAGGGAGTGCAGGTCGCGCTGCTTCCCGACGCGAAAGGCTCCTACATCTCCGGCACTCCGCTGAGCGCCACTCTGGCGCTGCGCAACGACGCCACCACGGGCCTCGGCGTCGGCACCGTCCACCTGGAACTGGGCCGCACCGCCCTGGGCGACCGGCACGCCGTGAGCGCGTGGCTGGACGGTTCCGCGGATACGCCGGCACTCAGCCCGATCGGGGATGTCCGCACCACGGCCGTCGGCGCCGAGGGCACGTCCCGCACGCAAGTCGTCGTGCCCGCCGGTGACGTCGGCGCGCTCGCCCCCGGCGTGTACCCGCTGCGCGCGCGCTTCGAGGCGCCCGCCGCGGCCGGCGCCCCCGCCCCCGCGGCCGACTCGCGCACCGTGCTGGTCGTGGCCCAGGGCGCACCCGCGACCGTCATCACGGTGGTGCCGATCACGGCCGCGCCCAAGGGCGACCTGCTGAGCGCCGCGGAGCTCACCGCCCTGACCGCGCCGGAGGGCGCTCTCACCGCGCAGTTGGACGGCGTGGCCGGCACGCCAGCCGTGCTCGCGATCGACCCGTCGATCCCCACGGCGATCCGGGTTCTGGGCACGGCGGCGCCCGCCACCGCGACCGCATGGCTTGCGCGCCTCGAGGCCCTGCCCAACGAGCGCTTCACGCTGCAGTTCGGCGATGCAGACGCGACCGCCCAGGCCGCAGCAGGGCTGACCGCACCACTCACCGTCGACGACTTCGCCCCGTTCCTGGGCCCCGCCGGCAGCCCGCCGTCCACCCCCACGCCGACCCCGACCGCGACGGCGACCACGACGGCGCCCGCCGAGCCTTCGCCCGATGCGATCACCGGAGCGCGCTCCGACATCCTGTGGCCGCGGGGCGAGGTGACGCCGGCGCAGATCGCGACGATGTCGCACTACGGTGAGGCCGGATCCACCACTATCCCGATCCTCCCCTCGACCGCCTTCACCGCGGGCGCGGAGGGTGGCGCGGTCGCGACGCGCGGCACGGTCGGCGGATCCGCCGTGCTCGTCTCGGACGAGGCCGTGTCGGCCGCCCTCAGCGACGTCGCCGCGCAGTCCGATGCGAACGCCCGTGGGAGCGCGCTCACGGCGGCGAACGCGATGCTCTGGTTCGACGCCCCCGGCTCGACCGTTCTCGCGGGTCTCTCCCGCGCGGACAGCCGTCCCGCGCAGGGTCTCGCCGATGCCGTGACCGCGTTCAGCGGAGGGCTGGACGGCCGCCTCGACCGCGTGCTGTCCGCCCCGCCCGTCGAACTGAGCGTGGCGACCGAGTCCGCCGAGGACCGCGCCGCTGCCGTGCTCGCGCTGCAGCAGGACGCCGACCGTCTCGCCCAGTTCGCGACGATCCTCGAGCGCCCGGCCGACCTCACGGTGCGCGAGCGCATCTCGATGATGCGGCTGCTCGGCGTCGGTGTGCACACCACCCCGGAAGACTTCGCCGCCGCACTCAACGGGCACCGCACCGCGACGCAGAAGACCATGGAGGCGGTCGGGATCCAGCCGTCCAACCCGATCCTGATCAGTCCCAAGGTGAACGTTCCGGTGTGGGTGCGCAACGATCTGCCCTACCCCGTGCGCGTGCGGCTGCACGTCGTGCCCAGCGACTCCCGGATCGAAGTGCCGGCGGCGACGGACGTCGAGGCGCTGCCGTCCAGCACCACGCCGGTGCGCCTCCCGCTGGAGTCGCACGTGGCCAACGCCGAGATCACCCTGTCCATGTCGCTGACGAGCCCGACCGGCGTGGCGATCGGACCGCAGCAGACCGCGCGCCTGACGATCCGCGCCGAGTGGGAGACGATCGGTCTCATCGTGTTCGGCACCCTCGGGCTGCTCCTGATCGGCGCCGGCATCTTCCGCACCGTCCGCCGCCGGAAGGCCGTTGCGAAGACGCATGCCGCCGAAGGCATGGAAGGGTCCGTCGGAGGTCAGCAACAGGATGATGCGCCGCCGTCCGAGGCGATGGAGAGGTCCGGATCCGCTTCGGCGTCATCCGCTTCGGCAGAACCCGAATCGTCTCGCGAGGAGGCGCATGAGTAGTCTCGGCCGCGCGAGCGCCGTCCTCGCCGCCGGAACCATGGTGTCGCGGATCACAGGTCTGCTCCGCACGATCGTGCTGGTGGGCGTGATCGGCGCCGTCGGCAAGGCTCCGGACGCGTTCAGCATCGCGAATCAGCTGCCGAACGACGTCTTCTCACTGATCTCCGTCGGCGTGCTCACCGCAGTCCTCGTCCCGCAGATCGTGCGGGCCGTCGCCGGCGAGGACGGCGGCAGCGCCTTCATCTCGAAGATCTTCACCGCCGGCACCGTCGTGCTGGTCGGCGCGACCGTGATCGCGACGCTGGCCACGCCCGCACTGGTCTCGCTGATCATCCCACCCGAGTTCTCCGAGGCGCAGCAGGCGCTCGCCATCGCGTTCGGGTACTGGTGCATGCCGCAGATCCTGTTCTACGGCCTTTACGCGCTCATCGGCGAGACACTGAATGCGCGCAGGATCTTCGGCCCGTTCACCTGGGCTCCCGTCGTGAACAACCTCATCTCGATCGCCGGGTTCCTGGTGATCGGGGCGATGTTCGGCTCGCCCCTCAGCGACATCTCCGACTGGACCCCCGATCGCATCGCCTGGCTCGGCGGCACCGCCACGCTCGGCATAGCGCTCCAGGCGGCCGTCCTGCTCGCGTTCTGGCCGCGCACCCGGCTGGCGCTGCGCATCGATTTCCGCTGGCGTGGAGTGGGGCTGGGCAACATCGTGAAGCTCGCCGGGTGGACCATGCTGATGGCCCTCTCCAGCCTGGCCGCGGGCTTCTACCAGCACCGGATCGCGATCAACGCCTCGGGCCACGATCCGTCGATCACGGTCATGAACAACGCCTGGCTGATCTTCATGCTCCCGTACTCGGTGATCGTACTCTCGATCGGCACGCCCTACTTCACCCAGCTCAGCGAGCACGCCCATGCGGGGCGGATTGCGGAGGTGCGCGCCGACATCGCGCGCAGCATCCGCACGCTCGGGTTCTTCCTCATGGGCGCGCTGGCGGCGGTCCTCGCCGCCGCCGTGCCTGCGTCCCGCATCTTCACCGATGACCGCGACGAAGCGCAGATGGCCGCCCCCGTGCTGATCGGCTACCTCGTGGCTCTGGTCCCGCTCGCCGTGCTGTTCATCGTCCAGCGCACGTTCTATGCACTCGGCGACACCCGCACACCATTCTTCTTCACGATTTTCCAATGCGTGCTCATCGTCGCCACAGCGTTCGGCGCGCAGCTGCTGAACCACACCGGTGTCGTGCCGCTCTCCCTGCTCGCGGCCACCATCGCCCTCGGACAGTCGATCTCGAGCATCCTGCAGACGATCGTCGCGAGCGCGCTGCTGTCGCGCCGCCTCGGTGGAATCGGGGCCGGTGACTGGATCCCTGCCCTGCTCCGCTTTCTCGGTGCCGCGCTTCCCGCATCCGCAGCGGGCTGGGGGGTCTTCGTGCTGCTCGGCGGCGCAAGTGGATGGACGGCGGTCGACCGGATCCCCGCCGCGATCGGCTGCCTGATCATCGCCACGGTGGTTCTCGCCGTCTACATCGGCGTCCTCGCCGTCTTCCGCGCTCCCGAGCTCGACGCGCTCAAGGGCCTCGCACGCCGGTTCGTGCCGAGCCGCTGAGCGCATCCTCGTCATGACGCGTTCCTACCCCGACACCCTCGCCGCGCCGATCGTCCGCGAGCTCGTCGTCAAGAAGTCGCGCTTCATCGCTCGCATCGCACCGGTTCGCTCCGTCGACGAGGCCGAAGCCGTCATCGCCGCGGTGCGGCGCCAGTATTGGGACGCCCGCCACAACTGCACCGCGATGGTGACGGGGCTCGCCGGCGATCAGGCGCGATCCTCGGACGACGGCGAGCCGTCCGGCACTGCAGGGATGCCCATGCTGGAGGTGCTGCGCCGGCGCGGTCTCACCGACGTCGTCGCCGTGGTGACCCGCTACTTCGGCGGCGTGAAGCTCGGGGCGGGCGGTCTCATCCGCGCGTACTCGACCGCGGTCTCCGAGGCGCTGGACGAAGCGGCGCTGCTGCACCGGCGGGAGCTGCTCGAGGCGCGGGTCGAGGTGCCGCACGGCGAAGCGGGACGCATCGACAACGCCCTGCGGGACTGGGCCGCCGCGCACGGATCGACCTTCGGCGACGTCGCCTACGGGGCGTCCGCCTCGTTCACCCTGTGGATCCCGTCCGCCGACCGGGACGCGCTGGTCGATGACGTCGCCGCCCTCTCGGCCGGCGCCCTCTCGCCCGTCTTCGGCAACACGCGCGTCGTCGACGTCCCCGCCTGAGACGCGGGGCCGGCCTGCCGCCGTGAGGCGCCGGCGACCTCCAGGTCCGCGGAATGCCGCGCCGGTACCATGTGTTGAAGCGTGCGACAGCAAGGAGAAGCAATGCGACAGGTCATCATCATCGGTTCGGGACCTGCGGGGTTCACCGCGGCGATCTACGCGGCCCGCGCGAACCTGAACCCGGTGCTCGTGGCGAGCTCGGTCGAGGTCGGCGGCGAGCTGATGAAGACCACCGAGGTCGAGAACTTCCCCGGCTTCCCCGAAGGCATCCAGGGCCCCGACCTGATGGCCAAGATGCAGGAGCAGGCCGAGCGCTTCGGCACCGAGGTGCTCTACGACGACGTCACGGAGCTGGACCTCGATGGCGACGTCAAGAAGGTGACTCTCGGCAGCGGCACCGTGCTCGAGGCCGCCTCCATCATCTACGCCACCGGATCCGCCTACCGCACGCTCGGCATCCCCGGTGAGGAGCGCCTCTCCGGTCACGGCGTCTCGTGGTGCGCGACCTGTGACGGCTTCTTCTTCCGCGACCGCACGATCGCGGTCGTCGGGGGCGGCGACTCGGCCATGGAGGAGGCCACCTTCCTGACGAAGTTCGCGTCCAAGGTGTACGTCATCCACCGCAAGGACACGCTGCGCGCCTCGAAGATCATGCAGGAGCGCGCGTTCGCGAACGACAAGATCGAGTTCATCTGGAACAGCGCGGTCGAGGAGGTCCTCGGCGAGGATGCCACCACCGGCGTGCGCCTGCGCAACACGGTCGACGGCACCGTCACCGACCTTCCTGTCGACGGCCTCTTCATCGCGATCGGCAACGACCCCCGTACGCACCTCGTGCACGGCAAGCTCGACCTCACGCCCGAGGGCACGATCTGGGTCGACGGCCGCAGCTCCCGCACCTCCGTGCCCGGAGTCTTCGCCGCCGGCGACGTCATCGACCCGACGTACCGGCAGGCCGTCACTGCTGCTGGATCCGGGACCGTCGCCGCCCTCGACGTCGAGCACTTCCTGGCCGCGCTGTCGGACGGAACCGCGGCGGAAGCTGCCCTCGCCTGATCGGCGGGAACAGTTCAGGCCTCATCGCTGTTGACCTCACCGAGCGTCTCGCGCTCACACGAACAAGGAGAATCATGACTGCCAAGGCAACCAGCCAGGCGACCTGGGAGCAGGACGTGCTTCAGGCCGAAGGCCCCGTTCTGGTCGACTTCTGGGCCGCGTGGTGCGGACCGTGTCGCATGGTCGCGCCCGTGCTGGACGAGATCCAGTCGGAGAACCCGGACAAGATCACCATCCTCAAGCTCAACGTGGACGAGAATCCGGATCTGGCGATGAAGTACCAGATCACGTCGATTCCGGCCATGAAGGTCTTCCAGGGCGGCGAGGTCAAGACCACGATCATCGGCGCCAAGCCGAAGTTCGCGCTCGAGCAGGATCTGGCCGCGTTCCTCGGCTGACGACACGCTGACGAAGCCCGCCCTCGCCACGGAGGGCGGGCTTTTTCGTGCTCTGCAGTCCATCCCGGCTTGCTACTCCCCTGCTTCGGATGCGTCATCCTCCGGATCGGCGTGCGCGGACAAGGCCGGAGACGGGTCGCTCGGCGGGGTCCCGACCGCGCTGTGCGTGCCGCCCTCCGCGACGTAGGTCACCACGACCCGTGACCAGCTTTCGACGAGGCTCCCGGCAGGGGCGTCCTGGGATGTCACCCAGAACAACCCTGGCCACGTTCGCGCAAGCAGACTCGGACCGTCGAGGTCGTCGCTCGTGAGGAGGATGCGCTTCTCAGCGGCCTCGTCACTCGCCACGTGGACTGCCTTACCGACGAAGTCCGGCACGACGACCCGGTCCTGCTCCGGCATGTCGTCGTCCTCCCTTTTGGCCCAAACATGGAGGATCCTTCTCTCGCCCCCATTTCGCACTCTACGCCCCCGTTTCACGTGAAACATCCCTGCAGTCAGCCTCGCAGTGCCACCTCGTGGCTCGCGGCCGCGCATCGGGCTGAGGGCGGAGGGGTGCCTACTTCGGGTGCATCGGGAGGGTCCCCTGAAGCGGGAAGGAACCCGCTCTGCACCTGAAGACAGCACCCCGGAGCCCGGCCGCACTACGCGGTACCGACCACGTTTCACGTGAAACCACGACGCGCTGGGGAACGTGCGCGTTCTAGGAACGTGCTTCGTCGGCGAGGAGATCCCAGCGACGGTACTTCGGGCCATCGCCGAGCAGCCCCCACACGATCGGTGTCAGCTCCGGGTAGTCCAGGGCGATACGGCGCAGAACCTCGAAGTTGCGGGCGTCGTCGGGACGGACGCCGCCGCTCTCGACGATCTCGTCGGCGCGCAGCAGGAAGACCACGAGCTCGTCGACGCTGGGCAGCTCTTCCATGAACGCCCAGGGATCCTCTCCCCCGAGCAGCCGCTCCTGGACGAGGACGGCCAGCTCGTCCGCCGCTTCCGCGCGCAGCACTTCCAGGCTTGCGCGTCGCGTCGGGGATTCACTCACCTGCCAAGCCTACGCGGGACCGGGGACACGAAGGCCCGGACGGGATCCGCTTTCAGCGAATGCCTTCCGGGCCGGTGTGCACGTCGGTGCTCGGACGTCAGGCGCCGAAACCTTCCTGCCCGATCTCCGCGAGGATCCGGTTCAGATCCTGAATCGACGCGAATTCGATCTTGACCTGGCCTTTCCTTGCCCCGAGAGCGATCTGGACGCGGGTGTTGAGGCGGTCTCCGAGCTTGCCCGCGACGTCGTCGAGGTAGGCGCGGCGCGCTCCTGCCTGCGGCTTGGGCGACTTCGTGACCGTGCCCGCGGCGGCGATGGTCTTCGCCGCCTCCTCGGTGGCCCGCACGGAGAGGTCCTCATTCACGACCTTGTCCGCGAGCCGCTGCATGAGCTCGGGGTCGTCGAGTGAGAGGATCGCACGCGCGTGACCGGCGGTCAGGACGCCGGCCGCGACCCGCTGCTGCACAGGGACGGGCAGCCGCAGCAGCCGGATGGTGTTGCTCACCTGGGGGCGTGAACGCCCGATCCGCGCTGCGAGCGCCTCCTGAGTGATCCCGAAGTCCTCGAGCAGCTGCTGGTAGGCCGATGCCTCCTCCAGCGGGTTCAGCTGCGAGCGGTGCAGGTTCTCGAGAAGCGCGTCGCGCAGCAGATCCTCGTCGGCGGTCTCACGGAGGATGGCGGGAATGGAGTCGAGGCCGGCCTCGCGGGCGGCGCGCGTGCGCCGCTCCCCCATGATCAGCTCGTACTGACCCTCGGCGTTCTCGCGCACCACGACGGGCTGCAGCACGCCGAACTCCCGCACGCTGTGCACCAGCTCGGCCAGATCGTCCTCGTTGAAGTGGGTGCGCGGCTGGCGCGGGTTCGGGACGATATCCCGCGGATCGACGCGGATGAGGCGAGCACCCGGAACCGCGACGAGATCCGCTTCTTCCTCGGCGGTCACCGCCGGGGCGGACTCCTTCACCGCCTCAGCGACGCGTGCACCGGGGAAGAAGACGTCGACGGGACGCTCCGCTGCATCCGAAGTGGGGATGAGCGCCCCGATCCCCCGGCCGAGTCCCGTGCGTTTGGCCATCAGTGCCCCTTCTCGTTGTCGTCGGTCGCCCGGCGGGCGATCTCCACTGCTGCTTCGCGGTAGGCGACGGCGCCCACCGACTGTCCGTCATACGCGATCACCGTCTGGCCGAAGCTGGGCGCCTCCGATACGCGGACGGAACGCGGGATCACGGTGTCCAGCACCTCGCGCGGGAAGTGACCGCGCACCTCCTCGGCGACCTGCTGCGCAAGACGAGTCCGACCGTCGAACATGGTCAGGAGGATGGTGGACATCGTGAGCTGCGGATTGAGGTGCTTCTGGATCATCCGGATGTTCCCGAGAAGCTGGCTCAGCCCCTCGAGGGCGTAATACTCGCACTGGATCGGGATCATCACCTCGGTCGCGGCCGTGAAGGCGTTGATGGTCAGCAGCCCCAGCGACGGTGGGCAGTCGATGATGACGATGTCAATGGGGTGCGCGGCGAGATAGTCGTTCAGCGCGGTGCGAAGCCGATGCTCCCGAGCGACTTGGGAGACCAGTTCGATCTCCGCGCCGGCGAGGTGGATGGTGCTCGGTGCGCACAGGAGATTCGGGGACTCCGGGCTCACCTGCACCACATCAGCAAGGGGCACGTCGCTGATGAGTACGTCGTAGATGCTCTGCAGGTCCGCCGTGTGAGGTACCCCGAGAGCTGTGGATGCGTTTCCCTGCGGATCCAGGTCGATCACGAGGACCTTCGCGCCGAGTTCCGCCATCGCTGACGCGACGTTCACCGCCGTCGTCGTCTTACCGACGCCGCCCTTCTGGTTCGAGATCGTGAAGATGCGCGTAGGGCCATCGAAGGAGACAGTGACCGCCTCCAATGCCTTGCGGCGAGCGGCCAGATCCGCGATCTCCCGAGCCAGAGGGGTGTCCACGCCGTAATCAGCAGTCGAGGTGTTCGAGGACTGTTTCACGTGAAACATCCACTCCTTTCGACGATCTCCGACGGGGGAACGACGGAATCTCCACTCTAACCGGCGCGGCTGACAATCCCGTCCCTCATGCCCCGATCTGCGTGATGTTTCACGTGAAACCTGCTTGTGTGGACCGATCACCCACCCGCGCCCGGAGAGCCCCCGTGCGCGTCTGCCGCGGGCGGCAGGACGGTGCGCCGTCAACGAGCTGAACGTGCCCCTCCCGTCGGCTGTCCACTCCGCATTGCCAGGCGCGTCACTGAATGAGCCGTAATGGAGCCTCTTCGGCTTCGTTCATGCTGCGAGCGATCCCGCCGATCGCTACCACCTGCACACCCGCCGTCCGCAGGCAACGGAAGCGCAGGGGTGGCTACTACACGGTCCGCAGGGTCTGCCTCCCTTTGTCCCTCAGCCTGGCGTGCGACGGATGTTTCACGTGAAACACCCTGTGCGGTGGCCCATGGGGGAAGCGCAGTGCTCGTTGGTGGAGGTGCAGTGCTCGTTGGGGATGGGTAGGCAGGTGGACCACGGTTGACCGCGAGTTTTGAGCGCCCAGCTGATGACGAACGAGGACTCGGCGCGCCGGAACCACCCGTCATCGCCGCCGCACCCGGCTCCACCCGCGTGGCCGAGGGATCTTGACAGTACGCGCGTAGTCGCCGCAGCGAGTGCGGACTCCCCTGCGCCTGTCACACTGCCTGCAGGTACCGCCCAGCTCGCGCCTACACCTTGCGGGGGCTCAACCCGCGACAAGGCGGCAAGTAGACTCCGTCGCGGGACACTCGCACGAGCTCAGCCTCGTGACAGGCAACGGCTCACCATCGGCGTATCCGCGCAGCTCATCTCAGAGCGTCTTCTGAACCTCGGAGCCCGCCGAAGAACCGATGGAGCACTGACTCCTGTGTATCTTCCGCCGACCGTCGCGTGAATCGGCTCTCCCTGCATCCGAAGCGGCTCCGTTCTGTTCTGTTCTGCGATGCACACTCGACTCGGCGCTGCTGTGCTCTGCGATGCTCGGCTCGGCCGTGCTCGGCCGTGCTGCGCTGTGCGATTCTCGACTCTGCTCTGCGATGCTCGGCGCTGCATTGCGATGCTCGACTGCGCTCTACGAAGCTCGGCTCGGCTCCGCTGGAGCGAGCAAGAGCTCCGACGGGCCACTGGCGCGATCCGGACCCGTGCGGCGTCGCAAATGGCGGGTCTTCCGCCGATCCGCTCGAGCCGCGCAGTGCTCGTCAAATCGGTCAAACACCCGTCGTCGTCTAGGAACCCCTAGTCATCCTTACGACTTGGTACAGCCTTCGGCTCTCGCGCTCCGTTTCACGTGAAACATCCGCGCCTCACGCTCCACCAGTCACGGAATGCGATCCCCACGTGCCTCCGTCGCCCACCACACGACGCAGCAACACGGGCCACTCGATCGATCCAGCGGAACGGATCAGGTCGACCACTCACGCAAGGCGCGAGCGTCTCCGTACCAAAGCCGCGACTAAGCACTCATTCCACACCAGGCCAACGCAGACATCAATCCAGCCTCGACACCCACCCCGCGCGGACACCACCCAGCGTGAGCACCAAGAACGGCGGAAGCACCAGACCCGGCGCAACCACCAGATCCAGCGCAACCACCAGATCCAGCGCAACCACCAGATCCAGCGCAACCACCAGATCCAGCGTGAGCACCCGATTGCGGGCGCTAGCATCAGAACCCAGCGCGCGCACCAAACCCAGCGCGCGAACAGGACCCAGCGTGAGCACCAGAACCAGCGGCAGCCGTGACCCACAGCGTGAGCCAGTCCCAGCACCAGCCACACGCCGTTTCACGTGAAACATCCGCTGGAACGACGCTGCGCGGAATGGATAGCCCGACAAACGGCTCACTAGCGCGACACACGTGAGCTTTCCGCCGCTCCGCGGATCAGCAGAAGGTAGCAGCATCACGACGTCGGGAACATCGGGAGCCTCTCGGCAAGGCGCGGGAGGTCACGTGCTGAGCGCCCACATCGCGACGCAGGGCCCGACTCATCGACATAGACGAACACGGATGCGCTCGCAAGCCGGCACGGAAGTACGCCAGCGACGTCAGTGAGAGCGAATCACGAGGAAGACGAAGGCGGTCTGACCTCAGAAGACGATTGCCCGTGCGTCACGAAGCGGGCCGGACCCGCCTACTCCTCCGAAGCCGCATCGCGCCGGCCAGAGGTTGTGTCTACAGGATCGGCGAGGACTACCGGTAGCCGCAGGATCCGACGATGCGGCTCCCGCGACTGCCCGATCTTCCGACACGACGTCGGTCACGGCAGTACCCCACACGGGGACACGCGGGTCAGGCGCGAACGGCAGGGGACACGCGGGTCAGGCGCGAACGGTAGCGCGGAAGACGCGCGTCGTCTCGGCGAGCACGCCCTCCCCCAGGGTCTCCACGCGCACATCGCTGAGCAGGAACTTGCGGATCTGTTTCTGCGCCGCGCTGATCTCGTTCTCCGCGTTGGCACCCTTCAGGAGGGCCAACTCTCCCCCGTTGCGGACCAGGGGCGCGGTCCACGGCAGCAGGGTGCGCAGTGCACTCACCGCGCGGGCGGTCACCATGTCGAAACGCGCGCTAAGGCCGACCTCCTCAGCCCGGCCACGCACCACCGTGACGTTCGAAAGGCCGAGCGCGGCCACCTGCTCATCGAGCCACGCGACGCGGCGCTCCATCGGCTCGATGAGCGTCCAGCTCACGTCCGGGCGTGCGATCGCGAGGACGATACCGGGCAGCCCTGCCCCGGAGCCGACGTCCGCGACCTCCCCGCGGAAGAGCGGGGCGGCGATCGCGCTGTTGAGGATATGGCGGGTCCACAGTCGCGGGACCTCCAGGGGGCCGATCAGCCCGCGCTCTTCACCCTGCTCCGCGAGCGCCGAGGTGAAAGCACGTGCGAGCTCGATGCGGTCGCCGAACAGCGCCGCGGCGGCCGCGGGTTCCGGTTCGAGCCCCGAGGCACCGGTCGCGAGATCAGCCATGTTTCACGTGAAACGTCAGTGCCGACGGATGACCGTGTGGCGCGCCGGTCCGTCGCCGTACGACTCGGAGACGAGGCCGCGCTCAGCCACGATGTCGTGGACCAGCTTGCGCTCATAGCTCGACATCGACGGCAGCGACGCCTGGGACGCGCCCTCGTCGAGCTTCGCCACGGCGGAATCCACCAGACGCTCGAGCTGCGAGCGCCGTGCATCACGCGAGCCGGCCACGTCCAGGATCACGCGGGAGAACGTGCCGGTGCTGGTCTGCACCGCGAGGCGCGTCAGCTCCTGCAGAGCCTGGACCGTCTCGGGCGCGGAGAGCAGGCGCAGACCGTCACCCTCGGCCTCGACCGACACGTAAGCCCGGCCCTGCTTGACGTCGAGCGTCAGATCGCCGTCGATGTCGGCGATGTCCAGCAGCCCCTCGATGAAGTCGGCCGCGACGTCGCCCTCATGCTCGAGGTCCGAGACGGTCGGCTCAGACAGGCTCTGCTCGCTCATGACTGATCTCCGCTCTGGGGCTTGGTCCCCTGTTCCTTCTTGGCACGCTTGGCGCTCTTCGGCTGCTGCCTCTTGGGCTGCTGCGCGCGCAGACGCTCCGCGTCCTCGAGCATCTTCTGCTGCTCCGCCTCGTACACCGCCATCGGGACGACCTTGCCCTCGGAGTTGATGGCCTTGCCCTTCCGCGCCAGACGCTCCTCACGTGCCTTGGCGGCGTCGGATCCGGGAGTCGGCATCTCTCGCAGAACCAGGAACTGCTGGCCCATGGTCCACAGGTTGCTGACGAACCAGTAGATGACCACGCCGAGCGGGAAGAACAGACCCGAGAAGATGAAGCCCAGCGGCAGGATGTACAGCATGATCTTCTGCATCTGATACGCCTGGCCGGTCTTGGCCTCGGGCGACAGGTTCTTCGAGATGATCTGCAGCTGGGTGAAGAACTGGGATCCGATCATGAGGATCACCAGGACGATGAGGATCGCGACCGTGGCCTCCCAGCCGGCCGGCTTGTGCTGCACCGCGTCGACGAGGCTGGTGTGCAGCGGCGCCACTCCGAAGAGGGTCGCGTCGTAGAACTGCTTGGTGAGCTCCTTCGTGAGAAGCCACACGCCGCCGACACCGGCCTCCGCGTGCTTCTTGACATCGCTCAGGGTGTAGAACATGCCGAGCAGGAAGGGCATCTGCACCAGCAGCGGAAGACAGCTCGACATCGGGGTCGTGCCGTGCTTCTTGTACAGGGCCATGGTCTCGCGACTCATCGCCTCGCGACTCAGCTGATCCCGCTTGCCCTTGTACTTCTCCTGAACTTTTCGCAGTTCAGGAGCGATTTCCATCATCTTGCGCTGGCTCTTGATCTGCCGCACGAAGAGCGGGAAGACCGCCGCGCGGATCACCAGCACCAGGCCGACGATCGACAGGACCCAGGTGAGGCCCGCCGCCCCCGGGAGACCGATCGTGGTGAACAGCCAATGCCAGGCGACGAGGATCGCCTCGACCAGTGCCTTGAACGGCCACATGATGGTGCCGAGGAGATCGAAGCCGCCGCTCGAGGCAGCGGGCGTCGTTGACGCGGCAAACAGGAGGTCGGAACCCACTGATCAGTCCTTTCGGGAGGGTACGACGAATCCTCGAGGCGTGAGGGCGTGTCGGAAGTTCTTGTGCAGCGGCACGTCGTCCACGCCGCCGTGGCTCCAGGGATTGCAGCGCAGGATCCGCCACGCCGAAAGGCCTGCGCCTTTCACCGCGCCATGCTGTTGCACCGCACCTACAGCGTATGCGGAGCAGCTGGGGTAATACGCACAGACGTCGCCATAGAGCGGCGAGATGACCGCGCGGTACGCCGTGAGGAAGCCCAGCACCAGGTTCCGCGGCAGCAGCGGCGCCGCCCGCAGCAGATCCGCGGCGTGCAGATGCGCCGTGCCGCGTGAGTAGGCCGGCAGTGCGCTCATCGCACACCCCGGGCGACCGCACGGTCCACGTCGGCCAGCAGCTCGGCGAAGGGCGCCGCGGCTGCGGAGGGGAGTGCCCGGATGACCACGTCGATGCCGTCGGGCAGAGGGAGCTGACGGGCGCAGGCATCCTTCAGGCGTCGCCGCACAGTGTTGCGGGTCACTGCGTTCCCCACCTGCTTGCTCACGATGAAACCGAAGCGCACGGGGCGCTGCTCACCGGTGTCGAGCACCGAGACGATCAACCGGGGCCCGCCGTATCGCCGCCCGCGCCGAACCACCGTGCGGTAGTCGGACCCGCGGGTGAGTCGATGCGGGCGGGCGAGCACGGATTACGCCGAGAGCTCGGCACGGCCCTTCGAGCGGCGTGCCGACAGGATGGCGCGGCCGGCGCGGGTGCGCATGCGGGCGCGGAAGCCGTGCTTCTTGGCGCGGCGGCGGTTGTTGGGCTGGAACGTGCGCTTGCTCATGATTTCTCCGGAAAGGGAAGCTGTCACCGGGATCGATGCGGCCGGAGACGGGTGGACAAAGACTGCCGAAATGGCATAAGTCAACCGATTAAGGCTACGACGTCGCTTCCCACATCGCAAACTGAGCGGGCGAAAGCACCATTATCCACACCTGTGGACGGATCCCCCCACAGGGACACGCCGCCGCTGAGCCCCCGTCACGGCTTGCCCTCGCGGCCCTCGCTGACTACCGTGGCACGAGCAGTTATCCACAGGAGCGAGATCGAAATCCGCCGCTGTGCCGAGTCACCCGGGGGAACCATGTCAGCATCCGCAGCGTCCGACGTCCCGATCTGGGACGAGCTGCTCGCCGAGCTGGCCGGCGATGAGCGCGTCACCGCCCCGCTGCAGGGGTTCCTCAACCTCGCCGTCCCCGCCGGCGTGATGACTGCGACGCTCTACCTCGAGGTCCCCAACGACCTCACCGCCGGACAGATCAACAAGCGCCTCCGCCTGCCGATCATGGAGGCGCTCGCCCGGATCGGCGACGAGGTCACCTCCTTCCGCGTCACCGTGAACCACGACATGGTCGAGCAGCAGACGGTGCCCATCCCCGTCGCCGACTTCGCGTCCGCCCGCCAGGAGCCGGCCCGCGTCGAGTCCCCCATCGAGCAGCAGCCCACGCCGATCCGCCACGAGTCGCGGCTCAACCCGAAGTACACCTTCGACAACTTCGTCATCGGGCAGTCCAACCGCTTCGCGCACGCGGCAGCCGTCGCCGTGGCAGAGGCGCCGGCGAAGGCCTACAACCCGCTGTTCATCTACGGCGGGCCGGGCCTCGGCAAGACGCACCTGCTGCACGCGATCGGCGACTACGCGCAGTCCCTGTACGCCGGGGTCAAGGTGCGCTACGTGTCGAGCGAGGAGTTCACCAACGACTTCATCAACTCGATCGCCAACAACCGCGGATCCGCCTTCCAGGCGCGCTACCGCGAGGTCGACATCCTGATGATCGACGACATCCAGTTCCTGCAGGGCCGTGCGGAGACCCAGGAGGCGTTCTTCCACACCTTCAACCAGCTGCACGACCACAACAAGCAGGTCGTGATCACCAGCGACGTGCCGCCCAAGCACCTCACCGGCTTCGAGGAGCGGATGCGCAGCCGCTTCGAGTGGGGTCTCATCACCGACGTGCAGGCACCCGACCTCGAGACCCGCATCGCGATCCTGCGCAAGAAGGCGCAGAGCGAGCAGCTGCATGTGCCCGACGACGTGCTCGAGTACATCGCGACCAAGGTCTCCTCGAACATCCGCGAGCTCGAGGGCGCCCTCATCCGAGCCACGGCGTTCGCGAACCTGAACCGCTCCGCCCTCGACATCGCCACCGCGCAGACCGCGCTGCGCGACATCGTGGACCAGGACGAGGACAGCATCGTCTCGCCGACCGACATCATCACCACCACGGCGAACTACTTCAAGCTCACCGAGGACGACCTGTACGGATCCAGCCGGTCGCAGCAGATCGCGACCGCCCGTCAGATCGCGATGTACCTGTGCCGGGAGCGCACCAACCTCTCCCTGCCGAAGATCGGGCAGCTCTTCGGCAACCGCGATCACACCACCGTGATGTACGCGTACAAGAAGATCAGCGAGCTCATGAAGGAGCGCCGCGCGATCTTCAACCAGGTGACCGAGATCACCGCTCAGCTCAGCCGGCGCTGACCGAGCCCATCCCACGGCGTCCTGCCCCCTCGAAGGGGTCCCCCTCCCACAGCGATCGCCCCGGAACGGCCCCAGGAGCGCCGAGGACGGAACAGCGGCGATCGGGTGGCGCATTCTGGCATGCGCGCTCTCCGCGTGTCCACATGTGGATAACTTGGGGATATCTCCCCGGCCGGACGGCGTGGATTCCCCACACAGCACCCGGATCTGTGGATAACTCGGCGGACAGGATCCGCTCGCCCTCCCCCACGACCCCCGTGTTTCCGCACGATCTCCACAAGTCACAGACGTGTAGTTCCCTACGGCCGCAAAGCATCCCCAGAGTTATCCACAGTATCCACAGGCGTTAACACCGTTAAGAACTCCTTTCGAATCTCCGGCCATCGATCACCTCCCGGAGCCGGGCTGGGGATGGATCCGAATCCGGAAGGCTGCGATCTGGACGCGACGCCCCGTGGCATTAGCATGGGATCCCCTGGTGTGTGCCAGCGGACCGCGGGCGCGTTCGACGCGACCCTGCGGAATCAGACGACGGAGGAGCGCCGGTGAGGTTCCAGGTCAATCGCGATGTCTTCAGCGAAGCAGTGTCCTTCGTCGTCAAGCTCCTGCCCCAGCGCAACCCGCAGCCGATCCTGGCCGGTGTGCTGATCGAGGCCGGCGACGACGGCCTCACCCTCTCCGCGTTCGACTACGAGGCCTCGGCCCGGACAACCATCGAGGCGACGGTCGACGAGCCCGGCACGATCCTCGTGCACGGGCGGCTGCTCTCCGACATCGCGAGCCGCCTGCCCAACGCGCCGATCGAGATCGCGGTCGAGGAGGACGGCGGTGTCGCCGTGCGATGCGGATCCGCGCGGTTCACCCTCGCCGCCATGCCGGTCGAGGAGTACCCGTCGATCCCCGAGGTGTCCGGCACCAGCGGCCTGGTCCCGGCCGAGGAGTTCGGCACCGCGATCGCCCAGGTGGCCTTCGCCGCCTCGCGCGACGACGTCACCCCCGTGCTGACCGGTGTGCAGCTCGAGGTCAGCGAGAACACGCTGAGCCTCGTGGCCACCGACCGCTACCGGGTGTCCCTGCGCGACGTGCCATGGGACGGCGAGGCCTCCGAGCAGACCGCGCTCGTCCCCGCCCGCACTCTGCAGGAGGTCGGCAAGACCTTCGGGCACGCCGGCACCATCCAGATCTCGTTCTCCGGCGCCGGCGACCGCGAGATCATCGCGTTCACCGCGGGCAACAAGACCGTCACCTCGCTGCTCATCAAGGGCAACTTCCCGCCGGTGCGCCGTCTCTTCCCCGAGCAGACCGACCACCACGCCGTCGTCAACACCGCCGACCTCACCGAGGCGGTCCGCCGCGTGGCCCTGGTGCTGGACCGCTCCGCGCCACTGCGGTTCACGTTCGACACGTCGTCGGTCACGATGGACGCCTCAGGCGGCGAGCAGGCGCGAGCCTCCGAGTCGGTCGACGCGCACCTGAACGGCGAGGACGTCACGCTCGGCCTCAACCCGCAGTACCTGCTGGAGGCGCTGGGCGCTGTGAAGAGCGAGTTCGTGCGCGTCACGTTCACCTCCTCGGACAACGCGAACAAGCTCAGCCCCGTGCTGATCACCAGCCAGACCTCGGTCGACAAGGCCGGCCTGGACTCGTTCAAGTACCTGCTGCAGCCCAACCTGCTGCTGCGGTGATGCGGCTGGATCCGATAGATCCCGCGCTCGCGGCGCGCATCATCGCGCGCGAGGAGCGCCCCGGCGACGATTGGCATCCGGAGTACCCGTTCGAGGACGAACTCGTGCCGCTGCGCTCGCTGGCCGCGCGTGACAGCGCGGATCCGGTGTTCACGCTGTACGCGATCCGGGACGACGACGGCCTCGCGGTCGGCGGATTCGGCTTCTTCGGACCGCCCGACGAGAGCGGCACCGTCGAGTTCGGCTACGGCCTCGTGCCCTCGGCGCGCGGACGCGGCCTCGCAACCGCCGCGGTGACCGAGGGCCTGCGGATCGCCGCCGCGAACGGTGCCGTCCGCGCCATCGCCGACACCGAGGAGAGCAACGCGGCCTCGCTCGCCGTGCTGACCCGCGCGGGGATGACCGAGATGCGCCGCGAGGGCGGCGTGGTCTACGTCGCCCGCGAGCTCTGACCCCGTTCCGCAGGCAGGATCGCCGCCGTCTCGGTCGCCGGAACCGGACCCCGCGCTGTCGGGGGCCGCGGGTAAGGTTGCTCGGGTGATTGTGGAGCACCTCAGCCTCGTGGACTTCCGCAATTACGCGACCGCCGAGCTCGCGCTGCATCGCGGTCCGAACGTCCTCGTCGGCCGCAACGGCCAGGGCAAGACCAACCTCGCCGAGGCCATCGTCTTCCTCGCGACGCTGGGGTCGCACCGCGTCTCGTCGGATGCGCCGATGGTGCGCGACGGCCAGGAGGCCGCGATCGTCCGCGCCCGGCTGGCGCACGGTCAGCGGAAGGTGCTGATCGAGGTGCAGATCAACCGGCAGGGGTCCAACAAGGCGCGGATCAACGGCGCGCCTGGCCGCACCGCGGATCTCCCCCGCTACGCCCACGTCGTGCTCTTCGCACCGGAGGATCTGCAGATCGTCCGAGGGGATCCATCCGCACGGCGGCGCTTCGCCGACCAGCTGCTGATCCAGCGCACCCCGCGGATGTCCGCCGTGCTCGGCGACTACGACCGCGTGCTCCGACAGCGCACGGCGCTACTGAAATCGGCGCGGGCGCGCGGCATCAAGACCGAGGCCCTGAGCACGCTGGACGTCTGGGACGACAAGCTCATCGCCCTCGGATCTGAGATCATCGACGCCCGCTCCCGGCTCGCCGCGGACCTGCAGCCCGGACTCACCGACGCCTATGCCGCGATCGCCGGCGCCGACCACGATCCGCGGCTGCACTGGGCCCAGTCGATCCGCGGCGGCGACCCCGAGGAGGGCGACGACGCCGAGACCTCGGACAGCGGCGGCAGCACGGCCGACCTGTTCCGTGCGGCGCTCGCGGCGAAGCGCTCGGCCGAGCTCGAGCGCGGCTTGACGCTCGTCGGCCCGCATCGCGACGACCTCGTGCTGCGGGTGCGCGACCTCCCGGTCAAGGGGTACGCCTCGCACGGAGAGTCCTGGTCGATCGCCCTCGCGCTGCGGCTCGCGTCCGCGGAGCTGCTGCGCGCGGAGTCGCCCGCCGGGGATCCGGTGCTCATCCTCGACGACGTCTTCGCCGAGCTCGACGCCGAGCGCCGACGCCGGCTCGCAGGCATCACGTCGGGGTACGAGCAGGTGCTCGTGACCGCCGCCGTCGAGGAGGACATCCCCGAGGTGTTGCACCGGCATGTGGTCCGCATCTCTGCCGGCACCATCACGGACGAGCGGGAGGCGAACCCGGTCCCTGAGCCTGTCGAAGGGACGCCGCGTCCGCCGTCCGTCGCTTCGACGGGCTCAGCGACCGGGGTCGCGGTCGACGGGACGCAGAACGGGGAGGTGGACGATGACTGAGCAGGGCGAGCCCGACGTCCCGGAGACCGTCGCGACCTACCTGCGCCTGCGCGGACTCAAGCCCAGCTCGAAGAACTGGAAGCGCAAGAAGCGCATCGTCGACGACGAGAACGCACCGTTCACGCCGGGGCGGGATCCGGGATCCCTCGGCGACGTCCTCGCCAAGCTCACCCGCGACGCCGGATGGGAGGCCGCACTGAGCCGCGAGGACCTGGTGCTGCAGTGGGCCGAGCTCGCCGGTCCCGATACCGCGAAGCACTCCGAGCCGGTGTCGCTCGAGGGCGGGATGCTCACCGTGAAGTGCGATTCGACGGCCTGGGCGAAGAACCTGCAGTACATGCGCGCGGTGATCATCACCGAGATCGGGCGCCGGTACCCTGAGGCCGGCGTCGAGAACATCCGCTTCGTCGGGCCGGACGTCCCTTCCTGGAAATGGGGTCCCAGAGTCGCTCCAGGGCGCGGTCCGCGCGATACCTACGGGTGAGGCAGGATCCATCCTGTTTCATGGCCGTTAAGGCGCGCAGAAGCGCGTACAACGAGACAGGAAGGGGTCTTTCCGATAGACTGGGCGCCTAGATCTTCGATGTGGAGCCACCCCTCAGATGACGCCTGAAACCCCCTCTGACGCGAACGAATCGACCCAGACGGGGGCTGAAGCACCCGGATCCGCGAAGACCGGCAACAGCTCGGGTGCTCCCGCAGGCCAGGCCGCGGAGTACGGGGCCGACTCGATCCAGATCCTCGAGGGTCTGGAGGCCGTCCGCAAGCGCCCCGGCATGTACATCGGGTCCACCGGACCGCGCGGGCTCCACCACCTCGTCTACGAGATCGTCGACAACTCGGTCGACGAGGCACTCGCCGGCTATGCCGACACGATCCTCGTCACCCTGCTCGCCGACGGCGGCGTCCGCGTCGTCGACAACGGCCGCGGCATCCCGGTCGATCCGCACTCCTCCGACCCGACCAAGTCGACCGTCGAGGTGGTGCTGACCATCCTGCACGCCGGCGGCAAGTTCGGCGGAGGCGCGTACGCGGTCTCCGGTGGCCTGCACGGTGTCGGCTCCTCCGTGGTGAACGCCCTCTCCACCCGCTTCGAGGTCGAGGTCAAGCAGAAGGGCTTCGTCTGGCGGCACAGCTTCGCCGACGGCGGCGCCCCGCAGCAGCAGCTCGAGAAGGGCGAGGCCACGACCGAGACCGGGACGGCGATCACGTTCTGGCCGGACGCGAGCATCTTCCAGGAGACGGTCGAGTTCGACTACGACACCCTGCGCACCCGCTTCCAGCAGATGGCGTTCCTGAACAAGGGCCTGCGCATCGAGCTGCACGACGAGCGCGAGGGCGCGACGGTCGACGAGGAGGTCGAGGGCACGGTCGTGACGCGCCAGCGCTCCGACGTGTTCTTCTACGAGCGCGGTCTCGTCGACTACGTCGAATACCTCAACCACGTGCGCAAGGCCGATGTGGTCAACGACGAGATCATCGCCTTCGAGTCCGAGGACACGGCCCGCAAGATCTCCCTCGAGGTCGCAATGCAGTGGACCACCGGATACACCGAGAACGTGTTCACCTACGCGAACACGATCAACACGCATGAGGGCGGCACCCACGAGGAGGGCTTCCGCGCGGCGCTGACGACGCTCGTCAACCGCTACGCGCGCGCGAACAACATCCTCAAGGAGAAGGACGACAACCTCACCGGCGACGACGTGCGCGAGGGCCTCACCGCCGTCATCTCGATCAAGCTCGGCGAGCCCCAGTTCGAGGGACAGACCAAGACCAAGCTCGGCAACACCGAGGCGAAGGCGTTCACGCAGAAGGTCGTCGGCGATCAGCTCGGCGACTGGTTCGACCGCAACCCGAAGCAGGCCAGGAACGTGGTGACCAAGGCCGTCGAGGCCGCGACCGCCCGCCTGGCCGCGCGCAAGGCGCGTGAGACGGCCCGGCGCAAGAGCGTCTTCGAGTCCGCCGCCATGCCCGACAAGCTCAAGGACTGCACGAGCAAGGATCCGTCGATCTCCGAGATCTTCCTCGTGGAGGGCGACTCGGCCGGCGGCTCCGCCGTGCAGGGCCGCGACCCGCACACGCAGGCGATCCTGGCGCTGCGCGGCAAGATCCTGAACGTCGAGCGCGCACGTCTGGACAAGGCCCTGGCCAACAAGGAGGTCCAGGCGATGATCCAGGCCTTCGGCACGGGCATCGGCGAGGACTTCGACCTCGAGAAGGCGCGCTATCACAAGATCGTGCTGATGGCGGATGCCGATGTCGACGGCCAGCACATCACGACGCTGCTGCTCACGCTGCTGTTCCGCTACATGCGCGGTCTCATCGAGGCGGGCTACGTGTTCCTCGCGATGCCGCCGCTGTACCGCCTGAAGTGGACCAACTCGCCGCACGAGTACGTGTACTCCGATGCGGAGCGCGACGCGCTGCTCGAGCACGGGCTGGCCAACGGCAAGCGGATCCCCAAGGAGGCGGGCATCCAGCGCTACAAGGGTCTCGGCGAGATGAACGCCAAGGAGCTGTGGGAGACCACCATGGACCACACGACGCGCACGCTGCGGCAGATCACGATCGACGACGCCGCCGCGGCGGACGAGATCTTCAGCGTGCTGATGGGCGAGGACGTCGAGTCGCGCCGCAGCTTCATCCAGCGCAACGCCAAGGACGTCCGCTTCCTGGACATCTGACCCCACGACAAGCGAAGACTCGGGTTGCGCCCCTCTGGACGACGCGGAGCGCAGCGCGGAAACGACAAGCAGACGAGAGAAGGGCGGAGGGGGTGTGATCTCCGGGAGCAGAGGGAGGGGCCCGCGAAGCGGGAAGGAACCCGCTCTGCTCCCGGAGATCACACACCCGGAGCCCGGCCGCACAACGACCGCACTGCGGATCGCACCCCGGCCCTGACATGAATGACCGGCAGGACGAAGAGAAGACATGACTGACGAACAGCAGCCCGACGCCGAGCACAACCACGGCAAGATCGACCAGGTCGACCTGCAGTCGGAGATGCAGCGGTCGTACCTCGACTACGCGATGGCGGTCATCGTCGGGCGTGCGCTGCCGGATGTGCGCGACGGCCTCAAGCCCGTGCACCGCCGGGTGATCTACGGCATGTACGACGGCGGCTTCCGCCCCGACAAGTCGTTCTCCAAGTGTGCCCGCGTGGTCGGCGAGGTCATGGGTCAGTACCACCCGCACGGCGACTCGGCGATCTACGACACCCTCGTCCGCCTGGTGCAACCGTGGTCGCTGCGCTACCCGCTCGCACTGGGTCAGGGCAACTTCGGCTCCCCCGGCAACATGGGCGCCGCGGCCCCGCGGTACACCGAGACGAAGATGGCCCCGCTCGCGCTGGAGATGGTGCGCGACATCGAAGAGGAGACCGTCGACTTCTCGCCGAACTACGACGGCCAGACCGAGGAACCCGACGTTCTGCCGTCGCGCTTCCCGAACCTGCTCGTCAACGGCTCGATCGGCATCGCCGTCGGCATGGCCACGAACATCCCGCCGCACAACCTGCGCGAGGTCGCGGACGCCGCGCTGTGGGCGCTGGAGAACCCGGGGCTCCCCCGCGAGGAGCTGCTCGACGGGCTCATCCAGCGCATCCCCGGTCCCGACTTCCCCACCGGCGCCCAGATCCTCGGGACCAAGGGGATCCACGAGGCCTACCGCACCGGACGCGGATCCATCACGATGCGCGCGGTGGTCGGCGTCGAGGAGATCCAGGGCCGCACGTGCCTGGTGATCACCGAGCTGCCGTACCAGGTGAACCCCGACAACCTCGCGGTGAAGATCGGCGACCTGGCCCGCGAGGGCAAGATCACCGGGATCGCCGACATCCGCGACGAGTCCAGCGACCGCACCGGGCAGCGCCTGGTGATCGTGCTCAAGCGCGACGCCGTGGCCAAGGTCGTGCTGAACAACCTGTACAAGCACACGCAGCTGCAGGACAACTTCGGCGCGAACATGCTGGCGATCGTCGACGGCGTGCCCCGCACCCTCGCGCTCGACGGCTTCATCACGCACTGGCTCGACCACCAGATCGACGTCATCGTGCGCCGCACGAAGTTCCGCCTGGCCAAGGCCGAGGCGCGCATGCACATCCTGCGCGGCTACCTCAAGGCGCTCGACGCGCTCGACGAGGTCATCGCCCTGATCCGCCGTTCGCCCACCGTGCAGGAGGCGAACGAGGGCCTGCAGAAGCTCCTCGACATCGACGAGGTCCAGGCCGACGCCATCCTGCAGATGCAGCTGCGCCGGCTCGCCGCCCTGGAGCGCCAGAAGATCATCGACGAGGCCACCGAGCTCGAGGCCCAGATCATCGAGTACAACGCGATCATCGCGGACCCGGCCCGCCAGCGCGCGATCATCCGCGAGGAGCTCACCGCGATCGTGGAGCGCTTCGGCGACGAGCGCCGCACGCACATCCTGCACGGCTTCGACGGCGACGTGTCGATGGAAGACCTCATCGCCGAGGAGGAGATGGTCGTCACGGTCACCCGTGAGGGCTACATCAAGCGCACCCGCAGCGACAACTACCGCTCGCAGCACCGCGGCGGCAAGGGCGTGAAGGGCGCGCAGCTGCGCGCCGACGACCTCGTCGAGCACTTCTTCGTGACGACCACGCACCACTGGCTGCTGTTCTTCACCGACAAGGGCCGCGTCTACCGCACCAAGGCGTACGAGATCCCCGAGGCCGGCCGCGACGCGAAGGGCCAGCACGTGGCGAACCTCCTCGCGCTGCAGCCGGAGGAGAAGATCGCGCAGATCCTCGACATCCGCGACTACGACGCGGCGCAGTACCTGGTGCTCGCCACCCGCGGTGGCCTGGTGAAGAAGAGCCGTCTCGGCGACTACGACACCAACCGCCAGGGCGGCGTCATCGCGATCCGCCTGCGCGAGGACGACGAGCTGGTCAGTGCGTTCCTCGCCGACGCCACCGACGACATCCTGCTCATCAGCCGGCACGGCATGTCGGTGCGGTTCCACGCCACCGACGAGGCGCTGCGGCCGATGGGCCGGGCGACCGAGGGCGTCAAGGGCATGCGGTTCAACGGTGACGACAGCCTGCTGTCCGCGTCCCTGGTCACCGAGGGCGGGTTCGTGTTCGTCGTCACCGACGGCGGCTACGCCAAGCGCACCTCGGTCGACGAGTATCGGGTGCAGGGCCGTGGCGGACAGGGCATCAAGGTCGCGAAACTGAACGACGACCGGGGCATTCTGGCGGGGGGTCTGATCGTCCAGGAGGACGATGAGGTCCTTGTGGTTCTTGCCAGCGGCAAGGTGGTACGCTCTGCCGTGGCCGAGGTGCCGGC
The DNA here is from genome assembly GCF_902506375.1 of Microbacterium sp. 8M. Classification (GTDB taxonomy): domain Bacteria; phylum Actinomycetota; class Actinomycetes; order Actinomycetales; family Microbacteriaceae; genus Microbacterium. Next base: position 1,024,562 of record NZ_LR733284.1, on the reverse strand, counting down.
GAAGGGTCGCAACACCATGGGCGTGGTTTTCGCCCGGACGGACGAGGACGATCGGATCCTTGCGATCGCCCGGAACACCGAGCGAGGCCTGGCCGACAGCGATGAGTCCGAGGACTCCGGTGCCGCCCCCGAGACCGAAACCCCCGAAGCCCCCGAAGGAACTGACGCATGAGCACGGTAGCCGACAAGCTCGCGAAGAAGTCGTCCCGGAAGACCTCCAGCAAGCAGGTGCGTCTGCGCCTGGTCTACATCGACTTCTGGTCGGCTGTGAAGCTGTCGTTCCTGGGCGCGATCGCGATCGCGATCGTCACGCTCGTGTCGTTCCTGCTGATCTACCTGGTGGTGGATGCGACCGGGCTGATGGGCAAGGCCGACGAGTTCGTCGCGGGCATCGCCGACGGCGCCAAGCTGAGCGCGGTGATCGGCCTGCCTCAGGTGCTCGCCTTCGGATCCGTCTGCGCGATCCTGAACCTCATCGTCTTCACCGTGATGGGTGCGGTCATCGCCGGCATCTACAACTTCGCCGTGAAGATCACCGGCGGGCTGCTGGTCGGGTTCACCTCGAACTGACCCTGTCGCGGAGGTCCGGTCCCTGAGCTCGTCGAAGGGCCCGGACCTCCGTCGTTCCCGGCGGGCGTCAGGCCGGCGGATGGATCACCCTCACACCACGCCGGTGGTGCCGAGCAGCGTGCCGATGAGCCACGTCGCGGCGAGGGCGAGCGCCCCGCCGATGACCAGCCGGATCGACGAGCGCACCGGGCTCGAGCCGCCGATCCGCGCCGCGAGGGCCCCGGTCGCGGCAAGCGCGACGAGCACCGCCGCGAACGTCACCGGCACGCGCCACGCCGGCGGCGGCAGCAGGATCGCCAGCAGCGGCAGGATCGCTCCGGCCGTGAACGCGATCGCCGAGGAGAGCGCGGCGTGCCAGGGGTTGACGAGGTCGTCCTGATCGATGCCCAGCTCGACCTCGAGGTGCGCGGCGAGGGCGTCGTGGGCGGTGAGCTCGACGGCGACCTGATGCGCCGTCTGCTCGCTCAGCCCGCGCTGCCGGTAGAGCTCGGTCAGCTCGGCGAGCTCCTGCTCGGGCATCGTGCGCAGCTCCTCCCGCTCCTTCGCGATGAGGGCGTGCTCGCTGTCGCGCTGGCTGCTGACCGAGACGTACTCGCCGAGCGCCATCGAGATCGCGCCACCGATGAGGCCGGCGAGACCGGCGATCAGCAGGGCGGCGTTGTCCGTCGTCGCGCCGGCGACGCCCACCACGAGGGACGCGACCGAGACGATGCCGTCGTTCGCGCCGAGCACCCCGGCGCGCAGCCAGTTCAGGCGCTGCCCCAGTCCGGTGCCGTGCGGCTCGTCGGTGTGCGTCTGGCTCACCACGGTCTCCTCTCGATCGCCCTGTGCATGCATGGATCCAAGTAAGCACGTGCGCGCGCCCGCGTCCATCGAGGGTAGGCATGCATAACCGGCCGGGCCCCGGACGAATGCGGTGACATCCGGTCGCTGAGATCGTCGAAGGGCCGGGATCCCGGGGGGCGGACGCTTCGACGGGCTCAGCGGCCGGTTCCGCTTACGGAAAACCCGAACCGGTTCCTCCGGATGCCTCCGTTCCACGCCCGCAGGCGCGCCCGTAGCGTGGAGCCATGCTTGCACTGAGCGAACGGAGAGAGTCGAAGTGACTACCGCACCGTCCTACGCCCCGCCCCCGGTGACCCCCGCCGGTCCGACCCCGGCGTCCGTCGCGCGCACCCCGCTGCGCCTGTCCCTCACGATCCTGGAGCTCGCCGCCCTCGGCGTCGTCGGCTCCGGAGTGGTCGGGATCCTCGGCGGCGCCCTCGGCATCGGGTTCGGGCTGAGCATCTTCGGCGTCGGCCTGGTCGTGCTGGTCGGTCTCGTGTACGCCCTGTTCGGCCTCGGCTGGTTCGAGATCGCCCGCCTGAACGGGCTGTACGGGTTCGACCTGCCGGCGCTGCGCTGGCGGCCCCGGGAGCGTACGGGATTCGGCGGCTGGCTGCTGTCGCTCTGGCGGCAGGCCTACAACGGCCGGATGTGGCGGGCGCTGGCGAACTTCGCCATCGCGTGCGTTCTGGGATCCCTCGTCCTGCGCCTCATGACCTGGTTCGGCTGGTCGGCCGTGACGGCGTTCGCGCCCGTGTTCACCGGCGGCGACGTCGACACCGGCTGGGGCACGCGGTACCCGAGTGCTTGGGCGCCGCTCATCGGCGGCGCCGGTGCGATCGCGGCGGTCGCCGGAATGATCGGCCTGGCGCTGCTGCACCGCGTGATCTCCCGCGGGATCGTGGCGACCCCGGACCGCAACCTCGACCTCAGCGAGCAGGTGCGCACCACCACCGCGCAGCGAGCCGGCGCCGTGCGCGCCGCCGATGTGGAGCGCACCCGGATCGAACGCGATCTGCACGACGGCGTTCAGCCGCGGCTGGTTTCGGTGGGGATGACCCTCGGCATGGCCCAGCAGAAGATCGACACGGATCCGGAGGCGGCGAAGGCGCTCATCGCCGAGGCGCACACCTCGACGAAGGCGGCGATCACCGAGCTGCGTCAACTCGCTCGCGGGATCCACGCGTCGGTGCTCGACGACCGCGGACTCGACGCCGCCCTCTCGGCGCTGGCCGGCCGGTCGCCGGTGCCCGTCGTCCTCGACGTGCGGCTCGACGGCCGCTGCTCCCGCGACGCCGAAGCGGCCGTGTACTTCGCCATCGCGGAGTCGCTGACGAACGCGGCCAAGCACTCCCGCGCGAGCGAGTGCCGCGTGGTCGTGCGGGTGCGAGACGGCGGCACGCTGTGGGCGCGCGTGGAGGACAACGGCGTGGGCGGCGCGACCGTCGTGCCCGGTGGCGGCCTCGACGGCATCGGCAACCGCGTGCTCGCTGCGGGCGGCACCATCCGCCTGGACAGCCCGTCGGGCGGTCCGACCAGCCTGGAGGTGAGCGTCCCGTGCGCATCGTGATCGTCACACTCGTCCACGACCGCCGTGGGACCGCCCAGAAGGAGGAACGCTCGTGAAGATCCTGATCGTCGAGGACTCCGTGCTGCTGCGCGAGGGGCTCGTCCGCCTCCTCGAGGACGCGGGCCACACCGTGGTCGCCGCGCTCCCTGACGCCACCGCGCTCGACGAGACCGTCGACGACACCGACCCCGAGCTCTGCATCCTCGACGTGCGCCTGCCACCCACGTTCGTGGACGAGGGGATCCGCGCCGCGCTGTCCCTGCGCCGGCGCCTCCCCCAGCTTCCGCTGCTCGTGCTCTCGCAGTACGTCGAGGAGCGGTACGCATCGGACCTCATCGTGGCGCAGGGCTCCGCGGGGCCGCTCGGCTACCTGCTCAAGGACCGGGTCGCCGACGTGACCGAGTTCATCGAATCGGTCGAGCGCATCGCGTCCGGATCCACGGTGCTGGATCCCGAGGTCGTCGCGCAACTGCTCACCCGGCGCAACCAGGACGACCGGATGCGCAGCCTCACCGAGCGCGAGCGCACCGTGCTCGCCATGATCGCCGAGGGCCGGTCGAACCAGGCGATCGCCGGGACGCTGTTCCTCTCCGAGGCCAGCGTCGAGAAGCACATCACCGCCATCTTCCAGAAGCTCGGGCTCGAACCCGACGAGTCCGGCAACCGCCGGGTGCTCGCCGCGATCGCCCACATCTCCAGCACCGGCCTGGGCGCAGGCCCGGCCGGGCACGCACAGACGGGAACGAACCGATGACGAACCTCACTCCTCCTGCCCCCGGACAGGATCCGCTCGGCGCGGTGCCGCCGGACCACGACGCACCTCCGGCGACGCCGCAGACCCCGGTCGCGCCGTCGGCGGCCGCGGCGCCTCCCGCTCGCGGCGCTCTCACCGCCATCACGATCGCCGCGGCGATCATCGGCGGCGGCGCGCTCGTCACCGTCGGCGGCACCTCGGCCTTCGCTGCGATGAACCAGGTCGCGGCGGGCGACGGCGCGGTGTTCCGCAGCAGCACCGCCGACGCGGACGGGGTCACCACCCTGAAGGTCGACGTCGGCCGGGGCGACGCCACGATCCGCTTCGGCGATGTGACGGAGGCGCAGATGAGCGTCAGCGGTCAGGGCGGAGGGGACTGGACCTTGCGCCGCGTGGGCGACGTGCTCCGCGTCGACCGGCCTGGGGCTCCCTTCGGCTGGTGGATCGGCGGCTGGTTCGGGGCGGATCCGCAGATGACGCTCACCCTCCCCCGCGAGCTGGAAGGGGAGCTCACGGGCGACCTGTCGCTCGACGCCGGATCCCTGACCTCCGAGGGGCGCTTCGACACGCTCTCGGCGACGGTGAGTGCGGGATCGCTGACGGTCGACGGCGGCGCCGACTCGGTCACCACGCGGATCAGCGCGGGCTCCGCCACACTGCGCCTGGAGGATGTGACCACGGCGAACCTGTCGATGTCGGCCGGTGACATGAACGCCGTCCTCACCGGATCCCAGCCCGACCTCGTGCGGCTCGACGTCAGCGCCGGGGCCATGGACGTCACGGTGCCGTCCGGACGGTACGACCTGTCCAAGGACACCTCCGCGGGGAACCTGGACGCGCGGATCCAGACGGACCCGTCGTCGTCGCACCGGGTGGAGTCTCACCTGTCCGCGGGCAGCATCACGATCCGCGAGGGGAGCTGAGCCGCCTCGATTTCGTGATCGCGCCGCCGTCGGGTAAAGTCTTGGAGGTTGATACGGGGCTATAGCTCAGGCGGTTAGAGCGCTTCACTGATAATGAAGAGGTCCCAGGTTCAAGTCCTGGTAGCCCCACCGACGAGATGAGCGGATCCGAGAAATCGGATCCGCTCATTCGGTCGAAACCCGCCGTATCAGGCACGGGGCCTTAGCTCAGTTGGTAGAGCGCCTGCTTTGCAAGCAGGATGTCAGGAGTTCGAATCTCCTAGGCTCCACAGTGTGAGGAGGGCCGGCGCGTGAGCGCGGGCCCTCCTTCGTCGTTTCCCGCCACGGGTCACACCAGGGCCTCCGCCAGTGCCGGCTGCGTGACGGCGACCGAGGTGCCCGCGGTCACGCGCGCCCAGGACTCCGCCAGGATCTCCACGGCGCGCTCGAGCTCCAGCGGCTCGGCGGTGAACGGGATCCGCAGGTGGCGCTCCTGACCACCGTCGACCGCGAAGCGCGGGCCCGCGCTCAGGTGCAGGCCGTGCTGTCCGGCGTCGATGACGAGTGCTGAGCTGAGCGGTGCGCCAAGGCCCACCCAGAGCGCCACGCCGCCGCGTACCTGCGGCACCGACCAGCCGGGCAGCGCCCGCTCGATCGCCGAGACGAGCGCGTCGCGCCCCGAGCGCAGCAGGGCGGAGCGCTGCGGCAGGATCTCGTCGAGCCGCTCGACCACGCGGGTGGCGATGGCCTGCTCCAGATCGGGCGTGCCGAGGTCGAACGAGGTGCGGGCGGCGCGGAGCCGCCGGATCATGTCCTCGGTGGCGCGGATCCACCCGACGCGCAGACCTCCCCACACCGACTTGCCCAGCGACCCCACCCGGATCGCCGACGGATGTCCGGCGAACAGACCGTCGCGCGGCGGCGCGTCGATGCCGAGGTCGGCCGTCGTCTCGTCGATCACCAGCACGGATCCGGCATCGTGCGCCGCGCGTCCGATCACAGCGCGCTCCGTCTCGGTCATGGAACGGCCCGTCGGGTTCTGGAACTCGGGCATCAGATAGGCCAGGATCGGCCGGGTCCGGCCGAACGCCTGCACGGCGCGATCGAGGTCCCAGCCGTCGGCGACGTCGACCGGCACGCTCACGAGCCGCGCGCCGGTGCGCCGAAAGGTCTCGGCGGCGTGGGGGTAGGTGGGCGTCTCGATGAGCACACGGTCCGCCCTGCGGATGAGAGTGCCCGCGAGCAGGTTGATCGCGTGCTGCGCGCCGTTGGTCACCATGATCTGCTCCGGCGTCGTGCGGATGCCCTGCCGGGTGTACCGCTCCGCGATGGCCGCTCGCAGCTCCGCGTGCCCGAGGATGTCGTAGCCGGAGCGGGAGGCGAGGGCGGTCGCCGCGGCCGCGACCTCCGCCACCACTCCGGGCAGTCCCGGCCAGGCGGGCGGGCTGGCCTGCTGCAGGTCGATGCCGTCGCGGTCGAACCAGCGCGACGCCGTGGTGCGCCCCAGCGGACGGGTCACGCTGCCGGATCCCTGTCGGCTGACGATGTGCCCGGTGCTGCGCAGTGCGCGGTACGCGGCGGCGACCGTGGTGCGGCTCACGCCCAGCGCCGCGGCGAGCTCGCGCTCTGCGGGCAGCGCCGTCTCAGGGGCGATGCGGTTGTCGAGGCAGAGCAGGCGGATGGCGTCGGCGAGGGCGTCGAAGGCCGGTTCGCTGGTGCGCCACAGACCGAGCAGCTCGACCAGGGCGCGCGCGGAGAGACGGGAGTCCATGAGGCCAGCTTAGGCGGATTGGACTGATCAGAACAGTCCAGTTGTGCGGGAACATGGACGCATGACACGAAGGGTGCTGCAGCTGCTGATCGGACTCGTGCTCTACGGAGTGGGCGACGGGCTCATGATCACGGCCGGTCTGGGCGTCGACCCGTGGACGGTGTTCGCCCAGGGGGTCGCCCGGCACACGGGCATCGGCGTGGGCTGGATCACGAACATCGTTGGCCTGCTGGTGCTGCTGCTGTGGATCCCGCTGCGCCAGAAGCCTGGGATCGGGACGCTGCTGAACGTGCTCCTCGTCGGCACCGCGATCCAGGCGACCGTCACCGTGGTCCCGCCGGCGCACGGGCTCTTCGCGCAGGTGCTCGTGCTCCTCGCGGGCGTGGTCGTCGTCGCGATCGCGAGCGGTCTGTACATCGGCGCTCACTTCGGCCCCGGGCCGCGGGACGGTCTGATGACGGGAATGCACGCACGCCTGGGCTGGCCGATCTGGGTCTCCCGCTTGAGCGTGGAGCTGACCGTGCTCGTGATCGGCTGGCTGCTGGGCGGCACGGTCGGTCTCGGCACCGTGGTGTTCGCGCTCGGGATCGGTCCGCTGGTGCACATCGCCCTGCCGTTGTTCGACACGCGCCGCGCGCGCCGCAGGGAGACATCGGCGCCGGAGCGGCGGATGAGGGCTGCGCGACCCGGTGCGGGCACGTTGGTCCCCCGTCCGATCCTGCAGCGCGGCGGCCTCGCGACATACGACGACGAGCGCGCCCGCAACGACCTGCGCGCCGCCCGCGACCGCAGCGATTGGTGAGCCCAGCGATACGGGTGAGCGGCCATCGCGACGGATGAGCGCTCGCACAGGTGGAGCCTGCATGATGGACGCATGGCGGCGAGACGTGGAACCAGGGCGTTCGCTGCTGCCGCCGTCCTGCTCGCGGCCGCATTCGTGGGGACGTATTGGTTCTTCGTGCGCACCTACGTCGGCCAGATCGTGGACGAGCGCGCGTTCGTCGGCGCCTCTGCGCAGCACGACGCCGTCTACCGTCTTGCCGGAGTGGTGCTGGGCAACGTGCCCGTCGTCGCGGTCGGCGGCGGGATCCTGATCTCGCTCGGCATCGGCCTGGCCACACGACGCTTCCGGCACCTGCTCGTGGCGCTCGGCGTCGGCGTCGTCGCGGTGATCGCGGCGGAGCTCGCCAAGCACGTGTTCCTGGAGCGCGCCGAGACCGGCGCGACCGACCTGTTCGACAACTCATTCCCATCCGGGCATGCAACTGTCGCCGCAGCCGCTGCGTTCGCTGTCTTCGTCGTGTGCCCACCGCGCTGGCGGCCGCTCGCTGCCGTCATCGGCGGAGCGTTCGCCGTGCTGACGGGCGTCGGCCTCGTGATCCAGCAGTGGCACCGCCCGAGCGACGTCGTCGCGGCATTCATGCTCGTCGCGGTATGCGGTTGCCTCGGAGGGATGGCGCTGGTGTGGTGGCGGGTGCCGGAGGCGGTTCCCCCGGCCCGCTCGCTGCCGGGGCTGTGGTGGCTGGCGGGCGCGAGCGCGCTTGCGTCGGGGATCGCGTTCGTCATCATCTTCATCACCGTCGAGAACCACGGCAGCCATCTGCAGATCGCTTACGCGGGTGGCAGCGCTGCGATCCTCGCCGTGGGCAGCGCGTTGGCGACCGCGGGGAATTCCCTCTTCCGGCGGATTTCCTGACGCGCGCTCTCGCCACTGCGTGAGGTCGATCGGCGCACGGCTGCAGGGGGCACCGAAATATCGGATGCGGCAATTCTCGGATGGGCAGACGCTTTCCGGGCGCTGACAAGAAAACAGCCGGTGAACAGCGGGTATACCGGAGCACGCCCTTCGCGGCTGCGGCGGGACGGGATCATTTCCGCATTCACCGAGTAATCCACATGTGGATGAACCTGTTAATAGATTCGGGCGTCTCCGGGATTGTCATTCCTGGGCTGCCGAAGAGCTCCGAATCGTGCCCGTGATGGGATCCGATCACGGTCGCTCCGCGCCGTCGCCGGTTTGCGCGGACACCCGGGCACGGGTCCATACTCGTCGTCATGCCTTCCACGCTCTCCCTCGATGGACTGCGCTTCGCCATGGTCTCCTCGACCGCGAGCGCCGTCGATGCCGACGCACCCACGACCTTCGACTACCACCAGGACGGCAGCCTCATCTGGGGCGAGTACACCGGCGACACCGTGACCGCCGGCCGCTTCGTGGGCGAGGTCGCCGGCGCGGAAGTGCGGGTGTCGTTCGCCCATGCGCTGGCGAGCGATGGCAGCGTCGTGCGCGGCGATGCGGTCAGCCGCGCAGAGCGCGCCGAGGACGGACGGATCCGGCTCGTCGAGGACTTCGCCGTCGACGGCGTCGACCACGTCAGCGTCTGCCTGCAGGTCTGAGCGTCCGGCGCTGAGCGGGCGGCGTCCTTCGTCTCGCCTTCGGCTCGCTCAGGAACCGGTGGCGTTGCGCTCGCTCGGGAACCGGTGGCGCTGCGCTCGCTCGGGAACCGGTGGCGCTGCGCTGGGAACCGGTGCAGGGTGTCGGTCAGATCCGGGTGCTGCGACTGCCGTCGGTGCGGGTGAACCGCATCAGGCCGCTGTCCACCCCGATCGCGGCGCGCTCCGGGATCTCGTCCGGCAGCACGAACGGGCGGCGGAACACCTCGCCCATCACGATCGCGGTCTCGACCTTGGTGACCTCCGGGCGGTCCGCGATCGTCCCGATCACGAGCGACTGCATGCGCTCCATGTCCACGCTGCGCACGATCAGCATCACGTCGTGCTCGCCGGTCATGACCATCGCCGACTCGACGTCCGGCATGTCGCCGATCGCCTGCAGGAACGACGTCCATGACTGCGGCTGGATCGTGCAGAACACGAGCGCGCTCACGCCGAGGCCCAGCCGGGTGGTGTCGACCTCCGCGGTGTACCCCGTGATGATGCCGGCGCGGGTCAGGGACTCGACGCGCGAGTAGGCACTGGCCCGGGAGATGCCGACCTCCTGGGCGAGCGCCGCGATCGAGATCCGTCCGTTGCGACGCAGCGCACGGAGGATGTCGTACGCGATTTCGTCGATCGCAGGCGCGGATCGTCCAGACGCGGCGGGCTGATCTTCGGTCATGCTGGACATATTGCCGTAGTGATGCAAGCGTGACAATGGATTGCTCGAAATCGCGGCGAACTGTCGGATATAGTGCCGGGAAACCCGATCCGGTCGTCTGACCTGTCCATTTTTCAATGAGGAGGAAAGCCGTGGCCCGTTCCTACCGCCACGTCGCCGCAGCGCTCATCGCCGCGGCCGCCATCGCGCTCGCCGGCTGCTCCGGCGGCAACTCCGCGAGCAACAACTCGAGCGGATCCTCCTCGGGCGGCACGCTCGTGGTCGACACCGCGTTCTCCCTCGAGACGGGCGACCCCGGTCGCAACTACGTGCCGACGGGCAACCTCGTCCTGCACGCGGTCTACGACACCCTGCTCACCTTCCAGGGCGCCGACTCGAGCACTCCGAAGCCCGACCTCGCCACGATGAAGCAGAACGCGGACGCGACCGAGTTCACGTTCACGATCCAAGACGGCCGGAAGTTCTCGGACGGCACCCCGGTGACCGCCGATGACGTCGTCTTCTCCCTCGACCGCGTCGCCGGCATCACCGACTCCAAGGCGAACTTCCTGATGGCGGGGATCACCGTCGCCAAGGTCGACGACAAGACGGTGAAGCTGACGACCAAGACGCCGTCGCTGCAGCTGCCCGCGATCGTGACCAACCCGTCGCTCGCGATCCTGAACTCCAAGGTCGTGAAGAAGAACGGCGGCACCACCGACGACAAGGACGGCGCGAAGAGCTGGCTCGACGCCCACTCCGCCGGGTCCGGCCCGTACACGCTGCAGTCCCTCGACCTCACCACGCAGGCGGTTCTCGTGAAGAACGACAAGTACGACGGCGAGGACAAGCCCGCCTACGACAAGATCGTGGTGCGCAACATCTCCCAGTCCTCGACGCAGCTGACCAACCTCAAGGGCGGCGACTCGAACGTGGCGGTCGACCTCTCCGGCGACCAGGTGAAGAACCTCGGCGACGGTTTCACCGTGAACTCCGCGCCCTCGGCCCAGACGCTCTTCCTGCTCATCAACCAGGACAAGAACGTGGGCGGCGTCACCGCCAACCCGAAGTTCGCCGAGGCGGTGCGCTACGCCCTCGACTACGACAAGCTGCTCGAGCTCGCCGGATCCGGATCCGTGCAGGCCACCGGCGTCATCCCGCCGATGTTCCCCGGGGCGAACAAGTCCGGCGTGAAGCAGGACCTGGACAAGGCCAAGGCGGCGCTCGCCGCTTCTGGCTACACCGGCCAGGAGGTCAAGCTGCAGTTCCCCAACGACAACCCGGTCGGCGGCGTGGAGTTCACCCCGGTCGCCGAGCGCGTGCAGGAGCAGCTGAAGGCCGTCGGCATCAACGCCACCCTGGCCCCGGCTCCGTTCGCGACCGAGGTGCAGCCCTACGTCAAGGCGCAGGAGGCGTTCTCGCTCTGGTACTGGGGCCCCGACTACGCCGACTCGTCCTCGTTCCTGCCGTTCGGTCCGGGCCAGAAGGTCGGCCTGCGCGCCGGCTGGCCCGCCGAGGCGGACACCGCGATCGCGGATCTGGTGACCAAGGCGCAGAACGCCACGACGGTCGACGCCCGCAACTCCGCGTTCAGCGACTACGCCAAGGCGATGCAGGAGTCCGGTCCGTTCGTGCCGCTGATCGTGCCCGGCATCAACCTCGCCAGCTCCACCAAGGTGGCCGGTCTCGAATACAACGTGACCTGGACGCTGGACCTGCGGACGCTGCACCCCGCCAAGTGAGCCCTGCGGGGCCGGACCCGCATCGGTCCGGCCCCGCAGTACCACCCCGCAGCACCCCCCGCCACCGCCTCGCAGACCTGGAAGCCTGACCTTGTCCGAGACCCAAGCCATCGCCACCCGCAGGACGCGGCAGTCGCAGCACACCCTGCTGCGCTTCCTCGCCCGCCGCGCCGTGACGAGCGTGATCCTGCTGTTCGGCATCGTCCTGGTGACGTTCTCCCTGACCGTGATCGTGCCGGGCGACCCCGTGCGTGCCGCCCTCGGCGAGGGCGCCGCGTCGAACCCCGCGACCGTGGCCGCGTTCCGGCAGAAGTTCGGACTGGACCAGCCCGTCTGGATCCGGTTCTGCATCTATGTCGGCAACCTGCTGCGCGGAGACCTCGGCACGTCGCTGAAGACGGGGCAGCCCGTGTCGGCCGATCTCGCCAAGGCCGTGCCGGCGACGGCGGAGATCGCCTTCTACGCCATCGTCGTCAGTCTCGCCGTCGCGATCGTGCTCGGCACGCTGGCCGCGTACCGGCGTGGCAAGGCCACCGACCAGGTGGTCCGTGTGGTGACCCTGATCGGCCTCAGCATCCCGACGTTCTGGATGGCGATCCTCACCTACCAGCTGTTCTTCATGAACCTGCACTGGGTGTCCGGATCCGGCCGGATCTCGCCGGCGATCACCCCGCCGCCGCGGATCACCGGCTTCTACACGATCGACTACATCCTGAACGGTGATTCCGTCGGCTTCTTCGACGCCGCCGGCCACCTCGCCCTGCCGGTGCTCGTGCTGAGCCTGTTCACGATCGCGACCCTCACCCGGTTCGTGCGCACGAGCGTGCTCGAGGTGCTGGACATGGACTACGCCCGCGCGGCCCGTGCCAAGGGGCTGAGCGGCCGGCGCGTCGTCATCGGCTACGTGCTGCGCGGTGCGGCGCTGCCCATCCTCACCCTGGTCGGCATCGCCTTCGGCAGCCTGCTCTCGGGCACCGTGCTCGTCGAGGCCGTCTTCGCCTGGCCGGGGCTGGGCACCTACGCCTACAACGCGTCGAAGAACCTCGACCTGCTCGCCGTCACCGGCGTCGGTCTCGTCGTGGGCGTGATCTACCTCGTCATCAACCTCGTCGTCGACGTGCTCTACGGCGTCCTGGACCCGCGAGTGAGGCTGTCGTGAACCTCGTCGTCCCCGAGATCGTCGCCCCGAAGCGGCGCAAGCCCTGGCTGCCGCGCGCCTGGCGCACGCCGCTCGCCCTCGTCGGCACCGTGATCGCGCTCGCCTGGATCGTCGTCGCGATCCTCGCGCCGTGGATCGCCCCGTACGACCCCCTCGCGCAGGACCTCCCGCGCCTGGCGGCGCCCAGTGGCGAGGCGATCATGGGCACCGATGTGAACGGCCGCGACCTGTTCTCCCGGCTGCTGCTGGGCGCTCAGACCACGATCCCGCTCGCGCTCCTGCTCGTGGTCTGCGCCATGATCGTCGGCACGGTCGTCGGAGCGGTCGCCGGCTACCTCGGCGGCTGGGTCGACGAGGTGCTCATGCGCATCACCGACATGGTGATGGCGTTCCCCACCGTGATCCTCGCCATGGTCATCGCGGCATCGCTCGGCCCGTCGATCCTGAACGCGGTGATCGCGGGCATCATCGTGGCCTGGCCGCCCTACGCCCGCATCACCCGATCGCTGGTGCTGGGTCTGCGCACGCAGAACTACGTGATCGCCGGCCGGCTGCTCGGATCCTCACCACTGCGCTCCCTCGTGCGCGACGTGCTGCCGAACATCGCCGGGCCCGTGCTCGTGCTCGCCTCGCTCGACATCGGCACCGCGATCCTGCTGCTCTCCGGTCTGTCGTTCCTGGGTCTCGGTGCGCAGCCGCCCACTCCGGAGTGGGGCACGATGATCGCGGCGGCGATGCAGAACCCCGCGGCCTGGTGGCTCGGCCTGTTCCCGGGGCTGGCGATCCTCAGCATCGTGATGGCCTTCAACTTCATCGGCGACTCGCTGCGCGACGCCCTCGACCCGCTCGCCGCGCGCGAGCGCGAGGCCGAGGCGCCCACCGCGGTGTCCGCCGCCGCCGCGACCGGGGAGGTGGCGCCATGACCACCGCACTGAGCGACCGGAGGGAGTCGAAGTGAGCACCGCACTCGCGATCCGCGACCTGCGCGTCGAACTCGGCCAGAGCAAGCGCAACCGCACCGAGGTCGTCAAAGGCATCTCGCTCGATCTGGTGCCGGGCCGGATCCAGGGTCTCGCCGGAGAGTCCGGATCCGGGAAGAGCATGACCGCGATGGCGATCCTGGGCCTGCTGCCCGCAGGCGGCACCGCATCCGGATCCATCCTCCTCGGCGATGACACCGAGCTCGTCGGCCTCGGGGCGAAGGCCTACCGGACCGTGCGGGGCCGCCGCGTCGGGATGGTGTTCCAGGATCCGTCCGCGAGCCTGCACCCGCAGATCACCGTCGGATCCCAGCTCGCCGACGGAATGCGAGCCCACCTCGGGCTCTCCCGCGCCGAGGCCCGCACGCGCGCGGCAGAGCTGCTCGCCCTGGTCCGGGTGCCGAACCCGGAGGAGGCGCTGCACAAGTATCCGCACCAGTTCTCCGGCGGGCAGCGGCAGCGCATCGCCATCGCGATCGCGCTGGCCTGCGAGCCCGAGGTGCTGCTCGCCGACGAGCCGACCACGGCGCTCGACGTGACCGTGCAGGCGGGCATCCTGCACCTGTTGCGCGACCTCGCCACCGAACGCGACCTCGCGGTGCTTCTCGTGACCCACGACCTCGGGGTGATGAGCGCGATCGCCGACGAGGTGGCCGTCATGCGCGGCGGGCTCATCGTCGAGTCCGGATCCCGTCAGCAGATCTTCCAGGATCCGCAGCATCCGTACACGCGCGAGCTCCTGGACGCCATGCCCGACGCGCAGGACTCGCTCGTCGACGGACCGGCTGCCGAGCGCAGCGACCCCGGCGCGGCTCCCCGGTCCCTGAGCGAGGAGCGCAGCGACGAGACGAAGGGCGCACCGTCCCCCGAAGCCTCCGAGGAGAACCGATGAGCGATCAGAAGCCGGTGCTGCACGTCGACTCCCTCGTCGTCGAGTACGGCGGACGCACGGCGTTCCGCGCCGTCGACGGCATCTCGTTCGACATCGCCGCCGGCGAGGTGCTCGCCCTGGTCGGCGAGAGCGGCTGCGGCAAGTCGTCGACCGCCCGCGCCGTGATCGGCATGGAGAAGCCCGCAGGCGGCACGGTGCTGTACCGCGATCGCCCCGTGCAGCCGCTCGGGCTGCGCACGCGGCCGAAGGAGCTCACCGCCATCCAGATGGTGTTCCAGGATCCGAACTCGTCGCTGAACCCGCGGATCCGCGTCGCGCAGCAGATCGCGGAGGGATCCCGGGCGGCACGCGCTCGCGGTGCCGACACCGAGGCTCCCTCGCACTGGCTGAAGGCCGTCGGCCTCTCCCCCGCGCTGGAGAACCGCTACCCGTACCAGCTCTCCGGGGGCCAGCGGCAGCGCGTCGCGATCGCCCGTGCGCTCGCCGCGAAGCCCGACCTCATCGTCGCCGACGAGCCGATCTCCGCGCTCGACGCCTCGGCGCAGGCGTCGGTCGCCGCGATGATGCGCGAGCTCTGCGTGGCCTCGGGCGCGGCGATGCTGTTCATCTCGCACGACCTGTCCGTGGTGCGGCTGATGGCCGACCGCGTCGCGGTGATGTACCGCGGTCGCATCGTGGAATCGGGCGCGACGCCGGTGGTGTGGGCGAACCCCGTGCACCCGTACACCGAGGCGCTGCTCGACGCGATCCCGCACCCCGACGGCGAGGGCGTGCTGCCCGCCGCCCCCGCGTCGGAGGCGCCGTCGTCGTGGCGGGCGGACATCCCCGAGGCGCTCGACCGGGTGCGCTGAGGAACGACACCGACTTCCCGGTGCGGGCCCGCCCCCTGCGCCCGCACCGGGAGACCCATGGCGGGGCGGCGTTCTCCGTGATGTGCCTGGAGGGGGCGTGCGGGTCGGGTCAGCCTCCGACGAAGCCTCGAGACCCGGTCGGAAAGCCCTCGGCCTGGCATGCCGCGGCCAGCGCCAGCGAGGCCTGGCCCCAGGCGACGCTCGTGGGATCCTGGGTCGTCGGATCGGCCTGCATCGGGGGTTGGATCGCCTGCAGCGCCGCCAGCGCCTTGGCGACCGGCCCGTCGCCGACGACAGGCGCGCGTCCTATGACGCGGAAGGCGAGGGAGTACCAGCCGGTTCGCTCCTGCGGACTGATCGCACCGCGATAGAAGGAGTAGTCGGTGTTGTGCAGGATGGTCAGCATGTCCGAGTAGGTGTCGCAGGCGACCTTGTCGGTCGCTGCAGGAGTGGCCGTCGGACTCGGGGCGGGAGACGTGGCTGTGACGGACGGCCGCGCAGAGGACTTTCCGTCCGTCGTGACGGTGCCCGCTGCGCAGCCCGAGACTCCCACGAGCGCGAGAGCGGCTCCTGCCGCGAGCAGAACGCGTGAAGGGATCCTGGTCCGCTCTGCCGTCATGTGCTCACCCTAAGGGGCATGAGGTGAAGACACCGCCATTGGTTCTGCCGGCCTCAACCGAGTGCTCGGCCCGTACGCGACGCAGGCCCCGTGGGCGGTTCCCTCAGGATCCCGCGGGGGTCAGCTCGTGCGGGGTGGTGTTGAGGTTCGTGCAGCCGTCGGCGGTCACGACGACGATGTCCTCGATGCGGGCGCCCCACTCGCCGGGGAAGTAGATCCCGGGTTCGATGCTGAACGCCATGCCTTCGCGCAGCGGCAGCGTGTTGCCGGGCGCGATGTACGGCTCCTCGTGCGTGGTCACGCCGATGCCGTGGCCGGTGCGGTGCAGGAACGCGTCGGCCAGGCCCTCGGCGGCGAGCACGTCGCGGGCCGCGGCGTCGACCTGCTCGGCGGTCACCCCGGGGCGCACCGCGTCGACCGCTGCCTGCTGGGCGCGCACGAGCACGGCGATCCGCCGGGCGATCTCGGGATTCGGCGCGCCGACCGCGTAGGTGCGCGTGCTGTCGGAGTTGTAGCCGCTCGGCACCGCGCCGCCGATGTCCACCACCACGACGTCGCCGTCCTGGATCACCCGGTCCGAGACCTCGTGGTGCGGATCCGCGCCGTTCGGACCGGAGGCGACGATCACGAACTCGACCGTGCGGTGCCCCTCCTCCAGGATCGCGGCGGCGATGTCGGCCGCGACCTCGCGCTCAGTGCGGCCCGCGCGCAGCAGCCCGGGCACCCGGCGGTGCACCGCGTCGATGGCGTCGCCGGCGCGGCGCAGCTCGGCGATCTCGGCCGCGTCCTTGATCATGCGGCTCTCGCGCAGCACGGGCGTCGCGAGCTCGGGCCGCGCCCCCAGGCGCTCCGTGAGCGGCACCACGTGCAGCGCCGGCAGGGCGTCGGCGACGCCGAAGCGCGCCACGGATCCGCCCATCGCCGCGGTGACCAGGGCGTACGGATCCTGGCCGTCCACCCAGCCGGCCACCGCGAGTCCGAGCGCGCCCACCGCGGTGTCGCGCACCTTGGCGAGCTCCATGCGCGGCACGACGACGGTCGGCTCGCCGCTCGCCGGGATCACGAGCGCCGTGAGCCGCTCGATGGTGTCGCCCTCGACGCCGGCGAGGTACGTCAGGTCGGGACCCGGTCCGACCACGATCGCGTCGAGGCCGGCTTCGGCGGTCAGCGCGCGAGCGCGGTCGAGGCGGGCGGCGTACACGGAGGCGGGGAACGGGGTGCTCACCCCTCCACGCTACGTGCCACCCGGTGCGGTACGCCAGGCTCGCGGAGGGACATATTCCGAGATCGAGATGAACCGCTGCCGCCGGTGCGGAGGAGGGATGATTCGTCTTCCCGGATGCCTGCCGACCGGATCTGCGGTGGACGATCCGCTCAGTGATCCGGACCCTTCGACGGGCTCAGGGACCGGACGGTCGGTCCGGTGATCCGGGGCCTTCGCGAGGCTCAGGGGCCGGACGGTCGGTCCGGTGATCCGGGGCCTTCGACAGGCTCTGGGACCGGACGGTCAGCTCAGCGTGAAGCCGGACTCCTCGAGGCGGGCGCGCACGCGCTCCACGTCGTCGTCACCGGGCAGCTCGCCGAGCACCTTCATCATCAGCACCTGCGCGTCGACGATGGAGACCTCGGGATCCGCACCGCTCTGTGCCGCCACGGCTTCGCACACCTCCTGCACCTCGTCGTCGGTGAGGCGGCGGCGCAGCAGGGCGAGGATGGGCACGCGGTCCTGTGCGGGGATGCCGTCGGGGTAGCCGGCGCCCAGCCAGCGCAGCGCCTGGGCGATCGGGCTCGGGTCGGCGTCCGGGGCCACGCCGGTGCCGACCGCATCGGGCACGCCCGTGCCGGCGGAACCGGCCGCGTCGGCGGCGCCGGACCCGGCGGCCCCTGACGCGGCGGCCTCAGACTCGGCCTCGGCGAGGACGCGCCGATCCCCGGCGATCCGCTGCGCCTTGGTGCTCAGCGGCACACCGCGCTCGGCCAGGTGGGCGGCGACGCGGCGCACCTCGTCCTCGCCGGGGGTGGCCGAGGTGACGTCGGCGATGGCGGTCCGGATCTGCGAGACGCGCACCGGATCCGTCTCCTGCTGCGCCAGCGCTGACACCACCGCGGCGAGCTCCTCCGCGGTGAGGGTGCGCTGCAGCAGGGCGAGCAGCGGCGAGTAGTCCTTGGGCGGCACGCCCTCGGGGTAGCCGGCGCGCAGCCAGTCGAGCACGCGGGTGAGGACGTTGCCGTTCACTTGCCCGCCCCGAACAGGGAGATGCCGAAGTAGTGGTAGATGCTCAGCCGGGTGATGAAGAGCACCCCGGCGAGCACCGCCGCGATGACGATGGCGAAGAGGATCCACCCTGCGGCGGTGAGCAGTGGCCGCCTCGTGCCGGGCGCCTCGCCCTCGACCTCGCCGGTTCCGGCGGACTGCAGCCGCATGCCGATCGCGAACAGCGCGGGCAGGCCGGCGCCGAACAGCAGTCCGACCAGCAGCACACGGCCGGCGGAGAGCGCCATCTGCGCGATGTCGAAGTTCATCTCGTCCGTCCTTCGGTTCAGGCCGCCGCGCCCTGCGAGGCGGTGCTCGGGACGACTCTGCCATCCCAGTCGGCGTTGACGTTGCGGTGATCGACCCTCTGCCGGCGGCTGCGCAGGTACATCAGCGTCGCCGCCGCGACCAGCAGCACGAACACGGTGATGGCGCCGGCGAGCCCGCCGATGCCGTGCGCGAGGAAGAAGCAGAGTGCGCCGACCACGCCGGCCGCGGGCATCGTGATCAGCCACGCGGTGACCATGCGCCCCGCGATTCCCCAGCGCACATGGGCGCCCGGACGACCGACACCGGATCCGAGGATCGAGCCCGTGGCGACGTGCGTCGTGGACAGGGCCATGCCCATGGAGCTGGAGGTGAGGATGATCGCCGCCGACGAGGCCTCGGCCGCGAGTCCCTGCGGCGACTCGATCTCGACCAGGCCCTTGCCGAGGGTGCGGATGATCCGCCAGCCGCCGAGGTAGGTGCCCAGGGCGATGGCCGCGCCGCAGGTCACGATGATCCAGATCGGCAGGCCGTCGCTGAGGATCTGCTCGCCGGTGAGACTGCCGTGCGCGATGAGGGCGAGGGCGATCACGCCCATGGTCTTCTGGGCGTCGCCGGTGCCGTGCGCGAGCGAGACCAGCGACGCCGTGCCGATCTGGCCCCAGCGGAACCCGGCCTCGCGGTGCTTGGCGTGCACCGTGCGGGTGAGCCGGTACACGAGCCAGGTGGCGACCGCTGCGACCACCCCGGCGATGACCGGCGAGAGCACGGCGGGCACGATGATCTTGCCGAGGATGCCGGCCCAGTTGACGGTGGCGGCGCCGGCGATGCCCGCACCGATGAGACCGCCGAACAGCGCGTGCGAGGAGCTCGACGGAAGACCCAGCAGCCAGGTGAGCAGGTTCCACAGGATGCCGCCGACGAGGCCCGCGAAGATGATGATCATCGCGGACTCCGGGTTGAGCCCGGGCACGAGATCGCCGTTCGGGCCCTGGATCGTCAGCACGTCCTTCGTGATCGTCGCGGCGACCTCGACCGAGAGGAAGGCGCCGACGAGGTTCAGGATCGCGGACAGCGTGACAGCGACCTTGGGCTTGAGCGCGCCCGTGGCGATGGAGGTCGCCATCGCGTTGCCCGTGTCGTGGAAGCCGTTGGTGAAGTCGAAGCCGAGGGCGGTCACGACCACCAGGACGAGGATCAGCACTTCGGCGCTCATGATCGTCAGCATCCCGCGCTCTGCCTGCAGGGACGGCCGGTTTCGCCCACTCGACGGCGAGAGTTCACCCGCCGTTAAGCCGTGGGCGCCGGGCCCCGATCTCACCGTCCGCATAGTCGCCGGGCGTAGCCTCACGGCGGCCTCATCAGCAGATCGGAGCCCGCCACGCCTCCCATCCCCGTCTTCCTCCGCACCTGGAGCCTGGATCCGACCGCGCTCGTCGTGCTCCTGGTCGCCGCCGGGCTGTACCTGGGCGGTGTCGTCGTGCTGCGCCGGCGCGGGCACCGCTGGCCGCTGCGGCTGACGCTGCTCTACCTGCTGCTGGGGCTCGGCTCGTACGCGTGGGTGTCGTTCGGGTTCCTCGGCAGGTGGAGCGCCGAGCTCCGCTGGGCGTTCACCACCCGGATCGCCCTGCTGCTGTTCGTGGTGCCCATGCTCGTGACGCTCGGGAGGCCGGTGTCCCTGGCGCGCGCCGTGCTCTCGGCACACCCGCGCGCCGGAATGAACGGCTTCCTGCGGTCGTGGATCGCGAAGTTCTTCGGCAACGCGATCATGGCGCCGGTGTTCACGTGCCTCGTGTTCGCCGTCTTCTTCACGCCGCTCTCGGCGACGCTGCGGTTCTCCCCCGTCGCGCCGGGGGCGATCTCGGCGGTGGTGCCCGTGCTGGGGCTGCTCATGGTGCTGCCGATGGCGGCGCACACCGTCGCTCGCACGAGCCTGTTCATCGTGGCCGAGTTCCTCTTCGCGTTCGTGGAGCTCGTGCTCGACGCGATCCCGGGGGTACTGCTGCGCCTGGGAACCGTGGTGTTCGACCACGCCGGAGCGGTGCCCGGGGCGATGCCGCTGTGGTTCCCGAACCCGCTGCGCGATCAGCAGCTCTCCGGCGACCTGCTGTGGTTCATCGCCGAGATCGTCGACGTGCCGATCCTCGTCATCCTGATGATGCGATGGATCCGCTCCGACCGGCGCGAGTCGCGCAGCATGGACGAGCTCAGCGACGAGGAGATGGCCGAGCTCACCGCCGCTCACCTGCGCGGCGAGTGACGGATCCGGATCCGTCCGGCCCGCTCCGGTCGTTCAGGTCGCACTTTCTGCTGCACCCGGGAGCGGGTGGCGCAGAAAGTGCGACCTGAACGAAGGGAACTCTCTCAGTCGGCGGGCGCGGCGGTGCGGATGCGCTCGCCGAGGAAGGCGAGGTCGGCGGGCGTGAGGGCCGTCACCGCGTAGGAGACGGGCCACACCGTGCCGTCGTCGAGCTGCGCGGGCCATTCGAACTCGAACGTGGCGTAGCGCACCTTGAACTTCGCCTTGGGCTTGAAGAAGCAGACGACCTTGCCGGCGGCGTTGGCCCAGGCGGGCATGCCGTAGTACGTCTTGGGCACGAGGTGCGGCGCGTTCTCGGCGACCAGCTGGGCCAGGGCGGTGGCGAGGGGGCCGTCCTCGTCGTCCATCTCCGCGATCTTCGCCCGCACGTCGGCCTCGCCGGCGGCGCGCAGCTCCTCGGGGCTCGCCTTCTTGCGTGCGGCACGGGTGCGGCTCTCCTTCGCGGCCTCCTTGACGGCGGCGCGCTCGAAGTCGCTCAGCACGGGCGCGGTGCTCTCGGTCATGTCATCCTCCGTTCGATGGCCCCGGCTTCCGGGACGTTCACCAGCCTAGGAACGGGTGTTCGGCCGCGCTTCTTCAGAACTGATCGATCCGATCACCGGATCCGGCCCGGCGGCGCCATACCGCCGTGCACCGCCTAGGGTGTGACTCATGGACATGCGGGTGGCGGCATACGCGGTCATCGTCGACGACGCCGATCGCGTGCTGCTGGCGCGGTGGACCGAAGGACGCAGGGTGTCCTGGACCATGCCCGGCGGAGGACTCGAGCCGGGTGAGGATCCGCAGGTGGCGGCGCGGCGGGAAGTGCACGAGGAGACCGGCTACAAGGTCGTCATCGAGGAGCTGCTCGGGATCCACTCCCGGGTGATCCCGCCCCGGCGCCGGGTGACGCCCGGAGCGACGGATCCCCTGCACACCCTGCGGATCGTGTACCGCGCGCGCATCACCGGCGGACGACTCCGGTTTGAGAAGAACGGCTCCACCGACATGGCCGCCTGGTATCGCCTGGACGAGATCGGCGGCCTCCAGCGCGTCCGGCTCGTCGACATCGCCCTGGGCATGGCAGGGCTGCTCGGCTGACGCCGGATCCGCGAGCCGTCGATCTACTCCGCCTCGGAGATGTCGGCGACGGTGGCGTCGTACGCGTCGATCAGGGCGTCGGCGTCGACGAACAGGCTGTAGCCGTGGGATCCCGCGCCCATCGCGATGCGCTGCCCGCGGATGGATTCGTCGGCGAAGACCGGCCAGGCCGTGGTGCTGCCGATCGGGACGATGGTGCCGCGCTCGTATCCGGTCGCGGCGAGGGCCACCTCCGGGTCCGGGAGCTTCAGCCGGTTCACGCCGACCAGCGCGCGCAGCTTCGGCCAGGAGATCTTGCGCCCGCCCGGGATCAGTGCGAACAGGAAAGTGTCGTCGCTCCGTTTGACCACCAGCGTCTTCACGATGCCGGAGGGATCCAGGCCGAGAAGGGCCGCGGCCTCATGGAGGCTGCGGGCTGCCGGGCGCTCACGGATCTCGATCTCGAGGCCGCGCTCTGCGGCGGCGTCGCGCACGCGGGCGTGCGGATCCGCGGTGGACTCAGGATCCGCGACGTCGGACGGCCCCTCGGCCGGCTCGGGGCGGGCGGTGCTCACGCCTCGGGGGCGTTCAGCGGGTCGTCCGCGACCCAGAGCTCGTCGTCGGCGCGGAGGGCCTGCCAGGCCGCGACCAGCACGCCGACCGCAGCGGCGGCGCCCAGGATGATCGCGATCACGCTGCCGATACCGGGACCGCTCTTGCGGGCGGCCGGCGCGACCAGGGTGCGCGGGGTGTACGGCGTTCCGGTGCGCTTGGCGTTGGCGATGTCCCATGCGGTGAGCGCGGTGCCGACCACTCCGCCGATCGCGGGGACGACCTTGTGGTCGACGACGTCGCGGGAGATCTTGAGGCCCTTGTCGACGACGGGGGCCACACGGTGCTCGTACACGTCCTGAACGGCGGGGACGACCTGCTCACGACGGAAGTTGTCGAGCTGGCGGCCGGCTTCGCGGGCGAAGTTCGCCGCATCCCCGGCGACGACCTGCTGGGCGGCCCACAGCTTGGCGGCCTCGCTCTGCAGCTTGCGGAGTTCCTTCTGACGCTTGCGGCTCAGGCTCACGATGCCCTCCCAATCGAAACGGGGTTCGGACTCCCCATCTTGCCAGAGATGCTCCTGTGCGGCGGGTGTGCGTCCCAGTTCACAGGGGAATCGGAAGGTGCCGGGGTTCCGATGCGAGAATGGATCCATGCCTCACGCCACTCACGTCGCCACCCTGCACACCAACCACGGAGACATCGTCGTCAACCTGTACGGCGACCACGCACCCCGCACGGTGAAGAACTTCGTCGGTCTTTCCGACGGCACCGGATCCTGGACGCACCCCGCCACCGGCAAGCCGGGCGAGGGTCCGCTGTACAAGGACGTCATCTTCCACCGGATCATCCCGAACTTCATGATCCAGGGCGGCGACCCGCTCGGCCAGGGCGTCGGCGGACCCGGCTACACGTTCAACGACGAGATCCACGGCGAACTGAACTTCAACGAGCCCTACGTGCTCGCGATGGCCAACGCCGGTCTGCGCCGCAACGCCATCACCGGACAGGTCGAGGGCACCAACGGCTCGCAGTTCTTCATCACCACCGACCCCACCCCGTGGCTGCAGGGCAAGCACACGATCTTCGGCGAGGTCGCCGACGACGCGTCCAAGGCCGTCGTGGACGAGATCGCCTCGGTGCGCACGGGCGCGGGCGACCGCCCCGTCGAGGATGTCGTGCTGCACTCCGTCGACATCGTCGAGAACTGATCGCGACCGATCCTGATCACTGAGCCTGTCGACGTGGACTCCGGAGCGCACCGATGACGACCCCGGAGTTCCACGCGAATCCCGACAACTTCTGCTACCGGCACCCCGGTCGGCAGAGCTTCGTGCTGTGCCAGCGGTGCATGCGGACGATCTGCCCGGAGTGCCAGACGCAGGCGCCGGTCGGGGTGATCTGCCCCGAGTGCATGCAGGAGCAGCGGCGCAGCCGCACCCCCGCCCAGCGCCGCGCCGACCGGCGCTGGGGTGCGCGTTCCATGACCGCCGTGGGCGGGCGCCCACTCATCACGTACTGGATCCTCGGGATCACCTCCGCTGTGAGTCTTCTGCAGCAGCTTCCCGGGCTCTTCGGGCCGATCACCGGCGCGCTGCAGTTCGCGGGGGCATATCTCTACCCGTCACTGTCGGGGCTGCCGTTCGAGCCGTGGCGAATGCTGACCGCGCTGCTCGTGCACGGAAACTTCATCCATCTCGGCTTGAACATGCTCGCGTTGTGGATGGTGGGGCAGCAGCTCGAGCCGCTGCTGGGGCGTGCGAAGTTCCTCACGCTCTATCTTGTGAGCGGGCTCGGCGGGTCGGTCGCGATGGCTCTGATCGATCCGACTCAGCCCACAGTCGGGGCGTCCGGGGCGATCTTCGGCCTGTTCGTCGCCCTGATCGTGATCGGCCGCCATCTCGGCGGCAACATCATCGGTGCGCTCGTCGTGCTCGGGATCAACTTCGTGTACGGGTTGATCGTTCCGGGGATCGCCTGGGAGGCGCACGTCGGCGGTGCCGTCGTCGGGGCGCTGGTCGCGCTCATCTACATCAACGCGTCCCGGCGCCGCAGTGCGCGGTTCTGGTGGATCGGGCTGGTCGCGGCACTCGTGCTGGTGCTGCTCGTCGTGGTCGCGATCGTGCCGCCGCTGATCATCACCGCCGGTCACTGAGAACGTCGTTTGCGGAGAACGCCGGTCACGGACGACTCGGAACGCAAGGCCCTCGCCCTCGGGCGGGGGCCTTCGTCGTCTCCGCGGGGTGTGAATAACACCGGTGTAATTCTCCCCAAGTGGGGATAGAACTGTGGATAACTCCGGGGAGCGGGTGTGCATATCCATCCCCAGAATGTGGATAACCCTCTGGATCCGTGGACAACCCTGCGGAATGCCGTCTTGAGCCGGTCGGAGGGCCGGAATGCAGAAACGCCCCCGCGCGGGCGGAGGCGTTTCGGTGAGGGTGCGGCGGCGTCAGCGCCAGCGCGTCGTCATGAGGAAGCCGATGAGTGCGATGCCGAGGCCGATCAGCAGGTTCCAGGACTGCAGGCCCGGGATCGGGTACTGCATGCCCGTGATGTAGAAGACCAGGATCCAGGCCAGGCCCAGCAGCATGAAGCCCACCATGACGGGCTTGAACCACACGGCGTTGGGGGCGGCTTCGCCGTCGACCTTCTCTACGACGGCCTCTTCGGTCTTGCGGGATCGTGCCATGCGCACAGTCTACCCAAACGCCTGCGCCGCACACGGGGAGGGTAGAGGTCGGCTGAGTAGGATCGCGGCATGACCGATGCGACGCGAGCCTCCGCCCGTCGCATCCGAGACCGCCGACGGCGGGCGACGCCCCTGAGCGTGCTCGGCGAACTGCTGCTCACCGCGGGCGTCGTGGTGCTGCTCTACGTGGCGTGGCAGATGTGGATCGGCGATCTCATCATGAGCGCCGAGGCCAACGACAAGGGGCAGCAGCTCACCCAGGAGTGGGCGAAGGCGCCTGCACCTGCGTTGCCGCCCGTGCTCGACGACGGCAGCGGCGTCGACGCCGCGCACCCGCGGTACGCGCCGCCCGAGATGACCGCGCCGAAGGACGGCGTGCCCTGGGGAGCCGTCCTGCGCGTGCCCCGGTTCGGCGCGGATTATGCGGTGACGATCGCGGGCGGTGTCACCCGAGCGGACACGCTCGACCACGGCTGGATCGGCGTGTACCCGAACGCGGGGATGCCCGGCCAGACCGGCAACTTCTCGATGGCCGCGCACCGCACGACCTGGGGCAAGCCGTTCAACCAGCTCGACCGGCTGCGCCTGAACGACGCCATCGTGATCGAGACGGAGCAAGGGTGGTACACCTACCGGTTCCGCACGCTCGAGTACGTCACCCCCGACAGCGTCGACGTGCTGGATCCCGTGCCGCAGATGCCCGATGCACCCCCCGGCGGTCGTTACATCACGCTGACCGCGTGCTCGCCGCTGTACTCCCTGGCCGAGCGCATCGTGGCCTACGGGGTGTTCGAGAGCTTCCAGCCGCGGGCGCTCGGCGCTCCGGCCTCGCTGAAGGCGGTGAGCTGATGTACGCGGCGCTGTGGCGCATCCTTCCCGGGCCCTGGTGGGTGCGGCTGCTCATCCTGCTCGTCCTGCTCGCCGCGGTGCTGTACGCGCTGACGTTCTGGGTGTTCCCCTGGGTGAGTCCGCTGATCTCACCCGGTGATGTGAGCATCGAGCCGGCGCCGACGGCGACCTGACGACCGGATCACTTGCCGGTGCAGTAACTGAGGTCGATCGTCGACTGCACGGGCACGTCTCCGGGCGCCACAGACATGGCGGCGACCTTCTTCGGATCCGTGGCCTTGCAGCCGGGGTTCTCCACCGGGTTCGCGGTGAGCCCCAGTTCCTGCAGCGCCTGGGTCGCTGCGTCCAGGGTCCAGCCGGTGAGGTCGTTGACCGTCACCACGCCGCTGGCCACCACGAGATCGACCACGGTGCCCGGCGCGACCTTGGTGCCGGCCGGAACGCTCGCACTCAGCACGGTGTCGTGCTGAGTGCGCGGATCGTTCTTCTGGGTGACCGAGCCGAGCTGCAGGCCGGCCTTCGTCAGGGCGTCCTTGGCGGCCGAGGCGCTGAGGCCCTCGAGCGTCGGGACCGCGATCTCCGCGGCACCCGAGGAGACGTAGACGGTGACGGACTGGCCCTTGTCCATGCTGCTGCCGGCGGTGGGATCCGTGCTGATCACCTTGCCCTTTTCGACCGTCGCATCCGCCTGCTCGATGCGGATCGCACGCAGGTCGTTCTTGTCGAGCATCGCCACCGCGGCGTCGTAGCTCTGACCGACCACATTCGGCACCGTGCGTCCCGCGCCCGGCACGTCTGTGGTCGGCTTGATCGCCAGCACCCAGATCAGCACCGAGGCCAGCAGCACCACGAGCAGCGCGATGCCGGCCCACACCCAGGCGACCGGCGGCCCGGACTGGGTGCGCGTCATGGTGGTGTCGGAGGAGAGCTGGCGCAGCGTGCGCGCGGTCTCCTGCGCGTGCCGCGGACTGGGACCGTACAGCTCGCTGGTGAGCGAGGAGAGCTGCTTCTTCGTGGGCACCGCGCCGGTCACCGCATTGTCGAGTGCGGTGCGGAACGAGGCCGCATCGGGGAAGCGCTGGAACGGATCCTTCGCCATCGCGCGCAGCACGATCGGCTCCAGGGCGCGGATGCGCTCGAGCTCGGCGGCGGAGTGCGCCTCGTCGTGCACCTCGCTCGGCGGCAGCGGCGTCTCGCTGACGTGCTGATAGGCGACCGCGACCGGCGACTCCCCGCGGAACGGCTGGCGGCCCGCGAGCATCTCGTACAGCACGACACCGGTGGAGTACAGGTCGGTGCGCGCGTCGACCTGCTCGCCCTTGGCCTGCTCGGGCGAGAAGTAGGCGGCGGTGCCGATGATCTGTGTGGTCTCGGCGACCGTGGACGACGAATCGGACACCGCGCGCGCGATGCCGAAGTCCATCACCTTCACCGTGCCGCCCGGCGTGATCTTGACGTTGCCCGGCTTGATGTCGCGGTGCACGACACCGGCGCGGTGCGAATATTCGAGCGCCTCGAGGATCCCGTCGGCGTAGCGCACGGCGTCGGCCGTCGGCACGGGACCGCGGGCGATGACGTCCTTCAGCTGCTCGCCCTGCACCAGCTCCATCACGATGAACGGAACCGGCTCGGCAGAGCTGCCGCCGGCCTCGGGCGTGGAGTCCTCCCCCGCGTCGAACACGCGCACGATCGACGGGTGCGACATGCGCGACGCGGCCTGCGCCTCCATCCGGAACCGGGTGCGGAACGCCGTGTCCCTGGCGAGCTCGCGGTCCAGGATCTTGATCGCGACCTCGCGGCCGAGCGTCAGGTCGTACCCCCGGTACACCTGGGCCATGCCGCCCCGGCCGATGAGGTCATCGACGCGGTAGCGACCGGCCATGACGCGCGTGGTCGTCGTCACGGAGGACCCCCCTCGTTCTCGTGATTCTGCTGCGGTGCCCGTGCCTCAGGGCGTCGGCGTGGGCGTCACCGGCGGTGTCGGAAGCGACTGGATCTGCGCCGTGCGCGAATCCGAGTCGGGGCTCTGCTGGTCGCCGCACCGCACGGAGTACTTGGCCGTGAAGTCGCCGCTCTGGCTGAGCCGAACCTCGGTGCTCGTCGTCCCGGCCGGGAACTCGGGGCCCCCGGACATGAACGATCCGCCGTCGATCGTGACGATGTAGCCGGTGATCGACGTGCCGCTGGGGCAGACGTAGTCCGCACCCCATGAGACCGTGATGGTGCCGCCCGCGATCATCTCTCCCGCGAACGTGGGCGCGGCGCCCGGCTTCGGGGGCTGGGTGCGGTCGGCGTACGCCGTGAGTGCGATCGAGGACCCCTGCGGGACCTTGCCCTGGGGGTTGACCTTGTAGACCTTGCCGACCTGGTCGGCGGCCGGTGCCGGATCGCCGGTCGCGCAGGTGGCCTTCAGGCCGGCGTCGACGGCCTTCGCGGTGGCCTCGTCACAGGTGAGACCGACAAGACCGAGGGCGTCGACGTCGACGCGCGGCGTGGTCGTGGGCGACGGCGTCTTGCTCGGGGAGGGCTGCGACGACGCCGTGGTGGAGGACACCGGGTCGGGCGCCTTCTGGTTCGCCAGGAGAGCCCAGATCGTGCCGCCGAGCACGATGAGCAGCAGCGCGATGAGCGCGATCAGCGGCCACGTCCACGGGCTGCGCTTCTTCTTCTCCGGCGCCTGCTCGGCCTCGGTCGGGATCTGCGCCGTGGTCGGCATGATCGTGGTGGCGCCCTGGGTCGCACCCAGGATCTGCGTCATCGCGTCATCACCGGACGCACCGGCGGCCCCGGCTCCCCCCACGACGCCCGCGATCACTGCGGGCACCGCGATCGCGGCGGAGTTCAGGTCGCCGCGGCGCAGCGCCTGCGCGGCCCGGGCGACTGTGGCGGCAGAGCTCGGCCGGTCGGCCGGCTTCTTCGCGATCATCGCCATCACGAGGTTCTGCACCGGCTGCGGCACCGTGGCGGGCAGCGGCGGCGGGGTGTCGTTGATCTGCGCCATGGCGATCGCGACCTGCGACTCACCCGTGAAGGGGCGCTTGCCGGCGAGGCACTCGTACGCGACGATGCCCAGCGAGTAGATGTCCGTGGCCGGCGACGCGGCGTGCCCCGACGCCTGCTCCGGGGAGAGGTACTGGACGGTGCCCATGACCTGACCGGTGGCGGTGAGCGGCACCTGGTCCGCGATGCGGGCGATGCCGAAGTCGGTGATCTTGACGCGGCCGTCGGGCGTGATGAGCAGGTTGCCGGGCTTGATGTCTCGGTGCACCAGGCCGGCGGCGTGCGCGGCCTGCAGCGCCGACGCGGTCTGCGCGACGATGTCGAGGGTCTTGTCGGCGCTGAGGGCGCCCTCGCGTTCGATGATGGTCGAGAGCGCCTCGCCGGGCACGAGCTCCATGACGAGGTAGGCGGAGCCGTTCTCCTCGCCGTAGTCGAAGACGCTGGCGATGCCCTCGTGGTTCACGAGCGCGGCGTGGCGGGCCTCGGCGCGGAAGCGCTCGAGGAAGCCCGGATCCCCCATGTACTCGTCCTTGAGGATCTTGATCGCGACGGTCCGTCCGATGACGTGGTCGGTCGCTTCCCACACCTCGCCCATGCCGCCGATCGCGATCCGAGACTGCAGCTCGTACCGGCCGCCGAAATGCACACCCTGCGTCGGCCTCATCTGTTCAGCACCGCCTCCATGACCTTCTTCGCAATCGGTGACGCAATCGTGTCACCGGATCCGGACTGTCCCTGCCCACCGCCGTCTTCGACGACGACCGCAACGGCGATCTCCGGGTTCGAAGCGGGCGCGAAGCCGGTGAACCACAGCGTGTAAGGGGCCGTGTCGCCGTTCTCCGCCGTGCCCGTCTTTCCGGCCACGTCGACTCCGTCTATTCTTGCACCCTGCGCTGCGCCGCTTGAGACCGACGCCTGCATGGCGGCGGTGATCGCAGCCGCCTCCTCGCGGGTCGCCGCCTGGCGGAACTCGGTGTTCGGGAACTGCTTCTGCACGGACAGATCGTCGCCGACCACCTGGTCCACCATGCGGGGATTCATCACCACTCCGCCGTTCGCGATCCCGGCCGCGACCATCGCCATCTGCAGCGGCGTCGCCCGCACGTCGCCCTGGCCGAAGCCGGTCAGGCCCGTCTTGTCCGGTGAGAGGTTCTTCGGGTAGGTCGAGGCGGACGACTGCAGCGGCAGCGAGAACTCCTGGTCGAAGCCGAACTTCTCGGCCGCCGCGCGGATCGCGTCGTCGCCGAGCTGCACCGCGAGCTCGGCCATCGGGATGTTGCAGCTGTACCGGATCGCGTCGGCGAGGCTCACGTTCTGTCCGTCGCCGCCGGGGCAGATCCCGCCCCAGGCGTTGTGCACGGCGGTGCTGGTGCCCGGAAGCGTGTACGCGGCGGGGTTGGGGAAGGTGGACTGCATCGTGAAGCGGCCGGAGTCGAGCGCCGCGGTCGCCACGACGAGCTTGAACGTGGACCCAGGCGGGTTCATGTTCCCGCCGATGGCGCGGTTCGACAGCGGCTTGCCCGGATCGGCCACGAGCGCGTCGTAGGTCGCGTTCGCGGCCTTGGAGTCGTGCACCGCGAGGCTGTTCGTGTCGAAGCCGGGGGTGGAGACCATGGCCAGGATCCGGCCGGTCTTCGGCTCGATCGCGACGACGGAGCCCTGGTAGCCCTGCAGTGCGTCGTAGGCGGCCTTCTGCGCGACCGGGTCGAGCGTGAGCATCACGTTCGCGCCCTTCTGCGGCTGGCCGGAGATGATGCGCTCGATCGAGGACAGGAACTGCGAACTGCCCGTTCCGCTGAGCTCGCTGTTCATCGCCTTCTCGATGCCGGTCGCGCTGCCCAGGGCCGGGTTGTAGTAGCCGGTGACGGCGGACCACATCTGCGGATCCGTGTAGACCCGCTGGAACGAGTACATGTCGTCGGAGGGTACGGAGGTGGCGATCGGGGCGCCGCCCGCGATGATCGAGCCGCGCTGGATCTCGTAGCTGTCCAGCCGGGTTCGCCGGTTCGCGTCGTTCTGCGCGAGGGCGTCGGCCTGCACGACCTGGATCCAGCTCACCGAGCCGAACAGCGCGAGGAACATGACCAGCACGAGGATGCTGATCCGCCGGAGCTCTTTAGTCATGCGACACCCCCTGGGGTGTCGTGCTCGCCGGTCCCTGAGCGAGCGGAGCGAGACGAAGGGTCGTCATCCGATCACCACCCTGGGCTGGCGGCGCACGCCGTCGGAGATCCGCAGCAGCAGGCCGACGATGAGCCAGTTGGCGATCAGCGAGGATCCGCCGGCGGCCAGGAACGGCGTGGTGAGGCCGGTCAGCGGGATCACCCGGGTGACGCCGCCGACCATGATGAACACCTGCAGGCCGATCGTGAACGAGACGCCCACCGCGAGCAGCTTGCCGAAGTCGTCCTGACCGGCGACGCCGATCCGCAGGCCGCGGCTCACGAAGACCATGTACAGGCAGAGCAGCGCGAACAGTCCGATCAGGCCGATCTCCTCGCCCAGGCTGGTGATGATGAAGTCGCTCTCGGCGACCGGCGTGATCTGCGGGCGGCCCTGGCCGAGGCCGGTGCCGATCAGGCCGCCGTGCGCGAGCCCGAAGATCCCCTGCGTGAGCTGGTAGCTCTGGTCCT
Source organism: Microbacterium sp. 8M (assembly GCF_902506375.1). Classification (GTDB taxonomy): domain Bacteria; phylum Actinomycetota; class Actinomycetes; order Actinomycetales; family Microbacteriaceae; genus Microbacterium. The sequence continues at coordinate 993,204 of NZ_LR733284.1, read as the reverse complement.
CCATGAGGTCGGGGTCGAAGGCGTTGATCCACGTGTTGAAGCGGTTCTGCACGTAGGTGAGGAACTGCGACACGATGGCGACGCCGACCACCACGCCCGCGACGCCGATGAGCACCCAGCTGGTCTTGCCGGTAGCGACGTAGAGCATCACGATGAACATGCCGAAGATGAGCACACCGGTGCCGAGGTCGTGCTGGGCGACGATGATGGCGAGCGAGATCAGCCACACCACGATCACCGGACCGAGCTCGCGCATCCGCGGCCACGTGATGCCGGCGAACCGCTTGCCGACCGACGAGAGGCTCTCCCTGGTGCGCACCAGATACCCCGCGAAGAAGATCGCGAGGAAGATCTTGGCGAGCTCGCCGGGCTGGATCCCGAGTCCGCCGATGTTGATCCAGACATCGGCGTTCGCATCGTCGACGCCGAGGCCCGGCACGAACGGCAGGATCAGCAGCAGGATGCCGGCGAGGCCCGACAGGTACGTGAAGCGGTACAGCACGCGGTAGTTGCGGAGGAAGATCACGAGGGCGATGGCGCCGATCACCGAGATCGCCATCCACATGAGCTGCTTGTTGGAGTACGCGTCGAAGCCGACGCGGTGCGCGGCGATGTCGAGCCGGTAGATCTCCGCGATGCCGACGCCGGTGAGCAGCGTCGCGATCGGGAGGACGAACGGATCCGCATCGCTCGCGACGAAGCGCAGCACGACGTGCAGCGCGAAGACCAGCACTGCGAGGCCTCCGCCGATGATCAGGATCATCGGGTCGATGCGGTGCAGAGCGCCCAGCTGCACGAGGGTGAGCGCGGCACCCGCGACGGCCATCGCGAACAGCAGCAGCCAGAACTCGCGGTTGCGCTGCGTCTGCGGGCCGCGGATCCGGCGCAGTGCGCGGAGGACGGCCGTGTCGGCCGAGACGCCGCCGGGTGCGGGTGTGGTGGCGGTCATGGCGTCTTCCCCGTCCCCGCGGCGGTGCGCAGGCTCTCGACCGTGGCGCGCGCGGCGGCGAGCGTGCTGGCGCTCGTGGTCTCCTCGACGGCGGACTGGTAGAACTGGGGCAGATCCGACACCTTGATGCCGGTGTCCTCGTACACGTGCGAGAGCGGGAACGGCCCGAGATCCTGCTGGATCCCCTGGAAGATCGCGACATTGCCGGACTCGGGCGCGATGCCCACGTAGTAGCGCGTCTGGGTCCACGCGTACCCGCCGAACAGGGCGGCCGCCATAAGCGCGATCACCACGATCAGGCCGGTGATCCAGCCGATCCGGCGGCGCACCGCGCGACGGTGATCCTCCTCGATGAGCTCCTCGAGGTAGTCCGCGGCGGGCTCGAAGTGCGTGGGCTCGTTCGCCGCCTGACGCACGGGATGCAGCCAGCTCGGTCGCGCCGGACGGGCGGCCGGCACCACGACGCCCTGCGGGTTCGCCGCGGCGCCCACGATCGTCGCGGATCCGGAGCGGACCGGATGCTGGCCGCCCACGTCGACGATCACGATGGTGACGTTGTCGGGGGCGCCGCCGTCGAGCGCCGACTTCAGCAGGCCGTCCGCGGTGCGGCCGGGCGCCATGCCGAGCCGCAGCGTCTTCATCATGTGCGCCTCGTCGACCACGCCGCTGAGGCCGTCGGAGCAGAGCAGCCAGCGGTCGCCCGGGAAGGTCGGCATGACGAACATGTCGAGCTCGGGATCCGCGTCCATGTCGCTCAGCACGCGCATGAGCACGGAGCGGCGCGGGTGGTAGCGCGCCTCCTCGGGTGTGATGCGGCCGGAGTCGACGAGCCGCTGCACGAACGTGTGATCCGTGGTGATCTGCGTCAGCGTCTCGTCGCGGTAGAGGTAGATGCGCGAATCGCCGATGTGGCCGATGACCGCGTAGTCGTCGACCATGATGATCGCGTCGAGTGTGGTGCCGAGGCCCGCGAGCTCCGGCCGGTCCTTGACGGCGCGGATCATGTCGCCGGCCGCCGTGGTCGCCGCAGCCTGCAGCGAGGCCTCCGCATCCATCGTGGACGGGTAGGCGTGGTCGAGGTTCTGCAGCCGGTGGATCGCGATGCTGCTGGCGACGTCGCCGCCCGCGTGGCCGCCCATGCCGTCGGCGACGACGAACAGGTTCGCCCCGGCGTAGCCGGAGTCCTGGTTGTTGGAGCGGACCTTCCCGGTGTGGGAGATCGCGGCGCTCGAGCCCTCGAAGACCATGGCCGCCGGTTACGCCCGCAGCTCGAACGTCGTGGCGCCCACCTTGATGGGAGCGCCGACCGGAACCGCGACCGGCGCGCCGACGCGCTCGCCGTCGAGGAAGGTGCCGTTCGTGGAGTCGAGATCCTGGAGCATCCACTGGTCGCCCCACAGCATCAGGCGCGCGTGGTGGCTGGAGGTGTAGTCGTCGCGGATCACCAGCCCGGACTCGCTGGAACGGCCGATCGACATCGGCTCGGATCCGAGCGGCACCTCGAGGCCTGCCTTGGGGCCCGAGGTGATCACGAGCTTGCTGACGGTGGAGGTGGTCGCCGGTCCGCCGGGCCGGCTGCGCGGGGCGGCCTTCGGCTTGACCGGAGGGGCGGCCGGCTTCGCGGGAGCGCTCGCCGCGGCCGCCTCGGGCATCTTGCGCACGCGCACGCCGAACAGGTCGGCGCGCAGCGAATAGACCACGGCGAACACGAAGAACCACATCAGCACGAGGAAGCCGATGCGCAGCAGGAGCAGCGTCAGTTCACTCATGGCGGCGGCTTCCCGCCGATGCCGAGACCGGCACGATCTGGAAGGTGAGGTCGGTGCGGCCGATCGTGATGACCATGCCGCTCTCGAGCTGCGCCTCGCGCACGCGCTGTCCGTTCAGCTTCGTGCCGTTGGTGGAGCCCAGGTCGCGGAGCATGGCGTGGTCGCCGTCCCACAGCACCTCGGCGTGCTTGCGGCTGGATCCGGCGTCGCTGATCGTGATGTCGGCGTCGCTGCCGCGGCCGATCACCGTGCGGGCCTTGGTCAGCGGATACCGGGATCCGCCCGTCGCGATCTCGGCCTGCCAGGTGACGCGGCCGCCGGTCGCGGTCGATGAGGACTCCACGCGCACGGTGCCGGTCGCGAGCTTGTCGTCGGCTTCGAGGGCGATGTCCACGGGGCCCGCGAAGCTGTATCCCTGGGCGCGGGCGTGGTCCTTGACGAGGACGTGCAGCTCGTCGATGAGCGCGGATCCGAGGCCGTGCATGGCGGTGGCGTCGTCACCGCTGAGGTGCACGAGGAAGGTGCTCGGAACGATGATCCGGTCGCGGCTGACGACCGCGGCCTTCGTGTCCATCTCACGGCGCAGAGCCGAAGCGATCTCCACGGGCTGGATGCCGCTGCGGAAGGTCTTCGCGAACGCGCTGTTCACAGCGCGCTCGAGACCCTTCTCAAAGCTGTCTAGTAGTCCCACTGGGCTCCCATGGCTCACCGATCGGTAGGCCCATGTTAGCGACACGGCCTGAATGAACCCCTGGGGCGCCGCGACATGGAGGAAACGCTGAAGCGCCGGGCAGCACCGGATGCGGCGCGCGACGGTGTCCGGTGCCGGGACGAGCGCGGACGGCCGTGGTTCGAACCCGGCCCCGGGGCGTGATATTCTGGGGAGGTTGGTTCGCGAGGACCGACATGCGCGAGTGGCGGAATAGGTAGACGCGCTGGCTTCAGGTGCCAGTGCCGGCAACGGCGTGGGGGTTCAAGTCCCCCCTCGCGCACAGAACGACGAAGGCCCCGGATCGAAAGGTCCGGGGCCTTCGTCGTTTCGGTGATCAGGGTGGCCTCAGGCGACTTCGGCGGCGAAACGGCGCAGTGCGTCGTCGACGTCGGTCACGCGCAGGCTCAGCCGGCTTCCGGGCTCGCACTGAGTGCCGCGTACGAGACCTGGCACGTCGGCGAACTCCACGAGAACGCCGAACGGGAGCGTCTTGGTCACCGTCGCGGTGATCATGTCACCGGTGCGGGGGAGCTTCTCGTCCATGCATCCACCTCCCTTCCCTGAATCGGGCGAAGGAGAACAGGCGGATCACGGGGCGGTCGGGCTAACCTTCCGTGTCGTGCCGCGCATCGCGTCCGGCACCATCCCGATCTTCACAGCCTGATTCTAGAGCCGGAGGGATCCGCGGTGAAGGGCCGCTTCCGTCCGGAACCGGCCAGATCCCGGGCGCGGCGCAAGCGGGGAGGAGTCCCCCGCCGAGTCTTCACAGCGGCATCTGCGCGCCAGTATGTTGGCCTCAGCGTCCGGGACGAGAGGGCGATCGCGAGAAGCGCGTCGCGCCGACAGCCGATGCGGCGCGAGGCGAAGGGGGCACCGTGACCGGAGACGAGACCGCAACAGCGCCGGAACCGGAGGGGATCCGGCCGGCGCGCGCAGGACGCCCGGCGCAGGCCGTCGCCCGCCTGAGTGCGCCGATCCGGGTCGTCCTCGGCCTTGCGATCGCCGCCGTGGGCGTGGCCTTCCTGCTCGTGTCGATGACCGTGCAGACGATCGCCCTCGTCACCGGGATCGGCATCTTCCTCGTGGGGGTGGCGGTGCTGCTCGTGCCCGGCGATCGTGAGGAGGCGGCGGGATCCGGATCCCGCTCGCTCCCGGTGATCATCAGCCGCGTCCTCGGCGCGCTGCTGGTGCTGCTCGGCGCGGGCATGGCGCTGTGGCCGGCCGCGGGCGCGCCACTGCTGGCGCAACTCCTCACCGCGGCGCTGATCGTCTTCGCCGTGGCGACGGCCGTGCGGGCCCTCCGCCCCGGCGCGGACCAGCGGGTCACCGGGATCATCGCCGCCCTCGCCACGCTCGCGGTCGCCGCGATCACGGTGTTCTGGCCGGTGCTGACCCTGGTCGTCTTCCGGCTCGGCGTCGGCGCGTGGTTCGTCTTCATCGGGCTGCAGCTCGTCGTGCGTGCGCTCTGGCAGCGCTCCCCGCGACCGCACGCGGCGGCTCCGCGCCGTGGTGTGCGCTGGCTCCGCACGATCGGCGCGACCGTCGCCCTCGTGCTGGCGGTCGCGCTCGCCGCGGGCAGCGGTGCGCTGCTCGGCGGGACGCCGCTGCCGGTGCCCGACGCGTTCTACACCCCGCCCGCCACCGTGCCGTCCGCACCGGGCACGCTCATCCGGTCCGAGCCGATGACCATCGGCGTCCCTGCGGGGGCGAAGGCGTGGCGCATCCTCTATACGACGACGCACCCCGACGGATCCCCCGCGGTCTCGAGCGGCACCGTGCTCGCACCCGCCGATCCCGGACCGGATCCGCTGCCGCTGCTCACCGTCGCGCACGGCACGGTCGGGGTCGTGCCGGGCTGCGCGCCCTCGCTCAGCGCCGCGCCGTTCGCCGACGGCGCGGGCACGGCCATGGTCGACATGGTCACGAAGCACGGCTGGGTCGCCGTGACCAGCGACTACATCGGACTCGGCACCAAGGGGCCGCATCCCTACCTCGTCGGCGACGCGGAGGCCCGCAACGTCTGGGATGCGTCGAAGGCCGTGCTCGGCTTCGACGCGGTGAAGGTCTCCACCGACACCGTGATCTGGGGGCACTCGCAGGGCGGGCAGGGCTCCCTGTGGACGGGACAGATCGCGTCGTCGTACGCGCCGGAGTTCACGGTGAAGGGGATCGCCGCCTTCGCGCCCGCCTCCGACCTGTACGCGCTCGCCGAGGCGATCAAGACCGAGACGGCGGGCAAGACGGTGTCGGCGTACATCGCGGCGACCTGGGATCGGGTGTTCCCCGAGCTCGAGGTGGAGGAGAACCTGACGCCCGGATCCGCGGGCCCGGTCGAGCGCATCGGCGGGCTGTGCTTCAACGGGCACGACGGTCTTGCCGCGATCCTGCGCGGCAGTCAGGTGCCCAATCAGATCTTCCCGAACACGCTGCTGGGCGGCCCGTTCGGGGAGAAGCTCAAGGAGCAGGAGCCCACCGGCCCCTTCCCCGCCCCGCTGCTGGTCGCGCAGGGTCTCGCAGATCCGCTCGTGAAGCCCGCGATCCAGCACGCCTGGGTGCAGGGGCGCTGCGACGCCGGGATCCCGATCGACTACCGCACCTATCCGGGGCTCGGGCACGTGGAACTCGTCGGGCCGGACTCGCCGCTCACGCCGCAGCTGGAACAGTGGACCCTGGACCGGTGGGACGGCAAGGCGCCGACGCCCGACTGCGACCACCTGCCGGTCGGCTGACGCCCGGGCCGGCCTGCTCTTCGTCTCGTCGCTGCGCTCCTCGCTCAGGGACCGGCATCCATCGGTCCCTGAGCGAGCGCAGCGAGACGAAGGGCGCCGCCGCGCGAGACGGGCGCCCGCCCGACTGCCGCCGCGCTCAGAGCACGATGTCGTCCGCGGAGCGGAGCAGGTGCCACTCGCCCGCCCGCACGGTGGCCGGCGCAAGCACGTCGGCAGCAGCCAGCGGCCCCACGTCGACGCCGGCGAGAGCGGCGATCTCCGCGATCGGCACCTGGAACGTGCGGAAGCCCCCGAGCGGGGCGACGGCGAGCAGACCGCTGCGGGTGTCGACGAGATCCGACTGGTCGAGCACGAACCCGGCCGCGGCGAGGGATCCTGACGAGACCCAGGCGGCGATCTTCCAGAAGCGCAGCGGGATCCGGATGCCGCGGTAGGGCGGGTCGTCGTCCTCGAGCACGGGCGCGGTGAACACCGACAGCCGCTGCCCGGTCGCCTCGGCGTACGCCATCACGTGGTCCTCCAGGCCCAGCCACAGCTCCGGGCCCTGATTGAACCGGGCCGCCTGCGGGGCCGCGTTCGGGTAGACGAAGGTGGCCTCCATCGCGGCGCGCGCCTCGCTCGGCTCTCCCCAGCCCGGGTCACGCCGGCGCACCAGGTGGCCGCGATCGAGGTCGTTGCCCGCGTACACGGCGGGACCGGTCTGCTCGTCCTCGTCGATCCGGGGATCCAGCCGCCACTCGCCGGTGCGCGGCAGATCCTGCAGGGCGGACCCGTCGATGTTCACGCCCGTCGCCACGGCGAGCCGGCGGCCCGGATCCAGCAGCACCGTGAACCGCGGATACGTGAGCTCGCGCACCTCGCGCGCCGGGCGCGGAAGCGCGACGGGAACGGAGAGGAAGCCGGACAGGTAGCCGTCGGTCATGCCTCCATCGTGGTCGATGCCGCCGACATGCGTCACGACCTGGCCGAACGCTCCGGTGATCGGATCCACATCCGTGCGTGACGGAAAGCTTGCGAAGGTGTAAGATTGCAGGGTTGCAAGTTTTAGCGCCGGCGACGGCGCCCGCGTCGATCGACGGAGTCCGCGGGCGGATCCGCCCCCGCTCCATCCCCTGCTCCCCCGGAAGGACCTCATGGCAACCGCCACCGACACCATCGCGACGGTCACCCCGCCCGCCCCGCGCGCGGCGCAGCCCATCATGACCCACAAGCAGATCATGCTCGTGGTCTACGGCCTGATGAGCGGCATGTTCCTGTCATCGCTCGCGCAGACCGTCTTCGGCACCGCGATCCGCACGATCGGCGACGACCTGCACGGCCTCGACCAGCAGGCCTGGGTCACCACCGCGTTCCTCATCACGTCGACCATCGCCGTGCCGATCTACGGCAAGCTCAGCGACATCTTCGGCCGCCGCCCGCTGTTCATCCTCGGGATCGTCGTCTTCATCCTGGGATCCACGCTCTCGGCCTTCTCGACGTCGATGATGATGCTCGCCGCCTTCCGCGCGTTCCAGGGCATCGGGGCGGGCGCCCTGATGGCGCTGCCGCTCGCGATCATGGGCGACATCCTCGCCCCGCGCGAGCGCGCCAAGTACCAGGGCTATTTCTTCGCGGTCTTCGGCATCGCGACCGTGATCGGCCCGCTCGTGGGCGGTCTTTTCGCCGGCGCGAAGGAGATCCTCTGGATCGACGGCTGGCGCTGGACCTTCCTCATCAACATCCCGCTCGGCCTGTTCGCCCTTTTCATGGTGATCACGTTCCTGCACCTGCCCAAGGTCGGAAAGCACAAGGGTCCGCGGATCGACTGGTGGGGGGCCGCTGCGGTGATCGTGGCCCTCGTCCCGCTGCTCATCGTGGTGGAGCAGGGCCGGGCCTGGGGCTGGGGCTCCGCCGGGGCCATCGCCTGTTACGTGATCGGCGGCCTGGGACTCGTCGCGTTCATCGTGATCGAGGCCCTCATGAAGGACGACGCGATCATCCCGCTGAAGCTGTTCCGCTCCGGCACGTTCTCGATGGCCACCGTGCTCGGGATCCTCGTCGGGTTCGCGATGTTCGGCGCCATGATGACGATCCCGCTGTACATGCAGATCGTCGTCGGCATGAACCCGACCGAGTCCGGTCTGTCCATGCTGCCGCTGATCGTCGGCCTGATGCTCGCCTCGCTCGCCTCCGGCCAGATCACCGCGCGCACCGGCAAATACCGGATCTTCCCCGTGCTGGGCACGCTCTTCACCGCAGTCGGGTTCTTCTCGCTCACCCTCATCCGGTACGAGACCCCGCTGTGGCAGATCTTCGCCGGCATGTTCGTGCTCGGCCTCGGGCTCGGCCAGCTCATGCAGCCGCTCACGCTCGCGAGCCAGAACTCCGTCGACCCGCACGAGATGGGGGTCGCCTCGAGCGCGGCCACGTTCTTCCGCCAGATCGGCGGAACCCTGGGCACGGCCGTGATGCTCTCCGTGCTGTTCTCGCTGCTTCCGGCCAACATCCTGCACGCGACCGCGGACAAGGCGAACCTCACGGCGGCCCTCGACACCGCACTGGATCCGGTGCAGGCCGGCAAGGCCGGGAACGCGGCGATCATGAAGCAGCAGTGGAGCCCGATCGTCGGCCCGCTGACGAAGAACATCCAGGAGCAGCTCGACAAGGGCGTGGCCGAGGGCGACGTGAAGGCGAAGGAGGCGGCAGACTCCGCCGTCACGGCTGCGGTGACCCAGGCCGTGGACCAGGCGGTCGCCGCGGGTCAGCTGCCCGCCGCGGCTGCTCCCGCCGTGATCGCGCAGAAGGCGGCCGAGGCGACGCCCGCTGCCGAGGCCACGGCGCACCAGCAGGTGCTGAAGGCCGTCGCCGAGAAGGCGCACGCCTCGGTGCAGGGCGACCGGGTCGCCGTGGACTGGGCCGACCACGACCAGCGCACCTACTGGGTCGACCAGATCGTGCCGACTCTGCAGGACGAGATCCAGAAGAAGGCGGACGACGCGTCGGGATCCTCCCCGGTGGCCGTGAACGACACCTCGTTCCTCACCGGCGCGGATGCGACGCTCAGCAAGCCGTTCATGATCGGGTTCATCCAGGGCCTCGTGACGCTGTACTGGGTCGGGCTCGGCGTGATCCTGCTGGCGTTCGTGCTGACGTGGTTCTTCAAGGTGCCGCCGCTGCGCGCACGCTCGGCCCTGCAGGAGCAGGCCGACAAGGCCGGCCTCACCGAGACCGGCACGATCAGGACGCATTCGGCGTGAGAGGTCGGGCGGACGCGCGTCCGCCCGCCTCCCGGGAGGCAGGAGAGATGACGGACATCGAGGATCCGGCTGCGACGGACGTGCACGCGGAGGCGTGCGGGCGCCGGGAGCGCAAGAAGCAGCAGACCCGGCAGGCGCTGCACGAGGCCGCGCTGCGGCTGGTGGACGAGAACGGGCTCGACGGCACCACGGTCGAGCAGATCTGCGAGGCGGTGGACGTGTCGCCGCGGACGTTCTTCAACTACTTCCCGTCGAAGGCCGCTGCGGCCCTCGATCTGCCCGACTCCGCCATCTCCCCCGCCGGCGCCGAGGCCTTCCGCGCCGCGGAGGGCGAGCTGGTGCCGGCCCTGTGCGAGCTCATCGGCGCCTCGATGGACGACGCTCAGCACCGCAAGCGCATGAAGGCGCTGGTGCTGCGCCGCCCCGAGCTCATGCCGGCCTTCGCGCAGTGGATGGGCAGTGTGCGCGAGCAGTACTACGCGCTGGTGCGTGAGCGCGCCGACGACGCCGAAGCCCTGGCCGCGGTCGCCCTCACCATGGCGGCGCTCAGCATGATCGTGCACGACGGCACCGCCGGCGGCGAGCGTCCGGGTGCTGCGCGGCTGCTCGAGGCGGTGGAGCAGCTCGTCGCGGCCCGCACGGTCGCGCTCTCCCCCGTCGCCGCGCCTTCTCGCGCCTGATCCCCCATCCCCGAGCACTCCCCGCCCTCATCCTGACTGCGCCGAGCCACCCCCTTTGCCCCGAGCCGCCCCCTTGCACACCGCGTGCAAGGGGGCGGCTCGGCGAGAAAGGGGTGGCTCGGCGTTCGTGGAGTGGGCGGATCGCACCCAGCAACCTCATAGCGAAGCTGCGTTTGCGCAACCTTTCCGATCGTGTAATCTTGCAGAGCTGCAACATTCTTGCCGCCAACGTCGGCGCCCGCGCATCGCATGCCGACGACGGGCTCCGGCGTCCTTGAACCATTCGAAGGGGCTCCATGTCCACCGCAACCGCAACCACAGGGGCGACGCGCGCCGACCACGCGCAGAACGCCCCGATCATGACGCACAGGCAGATCCTGCTCGTCATCTACGGCCTCATGGCCGGCATGTTCCTGTCGTCGCTCGACCAGACCATCGTCGGAACGGCGATCCGCACCATCGGCGACGACCTGCACGGTCTCGACCAGCAGGCCTGGGTGACCACGGCCTACCTGATCACCTCGACGATCTCGGTGCCGATCTACGGCAAGCTCAGCGACATCTTCGGCCGCCGTCCGCTGTTCCTCTTCGGCATCTCCGTGTTCATCGTCGGCTCGGTCCTCGCGACGTTCTCTTCGTCGATGCTCATGCTCGCCGCCTTCCGCGGTGTCCAGGGCATCGGCGCCGGCGCGCTCATGTCGCTGCCGCTCGCGATCATGGCCGACATCCTGGCGCCGCGCGAGCGCGCGAAGTACCAGGGCTACTTCTTCGCCGTGTTCGGCATCTCCTCGCTGATCGGCCCGCTCGTGGGCGGCCTGTTCGCGGGCGCGAACGAGATCCTCTGGATCAACGGCTGGCGCTGGGTGTTCCTCATCAACCTGCCGATCGGCCTCATCGCGCTCGGCATGGTGATCGCCTTCCTGCACCTGCCCAAGGTCGGCAAGCACAAGAACCCGCGCATCGACTGGTGGGGGGCGACGGCCGTGATCGTGGCGCTCGTGCCGCTGCTGCTCGTGGCCGAGCAGGGGCGCGAATGGGGCTGGGCCTCGTTCGCCGCCATCACCTGCTACGTCATCGGCGGGCTCGGTGCGATCGCGTTCGTGCTCATCGAGATCGCCATGAAGGACGACGCGATCATCCCGATCCGGCTGTTCCACTCGCGCCCGTTCTCCTGGGCGACCGGCATCGGCGTGCTCGTCGGCTTCGGCATGTTCGGCGCGATGATGACGATCCCCCTCTACATGCAGATCGTCGGCGGGCTCACCCCGACCGAGTCCGGGTTCGCGATGCTGCCCATGGTCTTCGGCCTCATGGGATCCTCGATGGCCGCCGGCCAGATCACCGCGCGCACCGGCAAGTACGGCATCTTCCCGCGCACCGGCACGCTGATCATGGCCCTCGGCTTCCTGCTGCTGACGTTCGTCTCCTACGACACCCCGGTGTGGTTCATGATGGTCGGCATGTTCGTGGTCGGCCTCGGCCTCGGCCAGCTCATGCAGTCGCTGGTCATGACGAGCCAGAACGCCGTCGAGGCCCAGGACATGGGCGTCGCGACGAGCGCCGCCACGTTCTTCCGTCAGATCGGCGGAACCCTGGGCACGGCCATCATGCTCTCGATCTTGTTCACGCTGCTGCCGACGAACATCGTGCACAGCATGGCCGACAAGCCCACGCTGACGAGCGCCCTGAACGCGGCTCTGGATCCGGCCGTCGCCGGCGAGAAGAAGAACCAGGCCGTGATGAAGCAGCTGTGGGACCCGATCGTGGGGCCGCTGGAGGCGAACATCCAGACGCAGCTCGACAAGGGGACCGCGGAGGCCAAGGCCGCGGCGGGCAAGGCCGTCACCGACGCGGTCACGGCAGGCGTGAACCAGGCGGTCGCCGCCGGGCAGCTGCCCGCAGCCGCCGCGCAGAGCGTGATCGATCAGAAGGTCGCCGAGGCGACCCCGGCCGCCGAGGCCAAGGCCCTGCAGACCGTGGCCGACAAGGCGCACGGCACCGTGCAGGACGGCAAGGTCGTCGTGGACTGGTCCGACAAGGATCAGCGAAGCTACTGGGTCGATCAGCTCGTGCCGAACATCGTGAAGGACATCGACAAGGGTTCGTCGAAGGCGTCGAGCGGATCCAACTCCTCGGTCAGCGACACGTCGTTCCTGAACGGGGCGGACCCGGCCCTCACCAAGCCGTTCATGGTCGGTTTCACCAAGGCCATCGACGTCATCTACTGGGTCGGCTTCGGTGTGCTGATGCTCGCCTTCGTGCTGACCTGGTTCTTCACGGCACCGCCGCTGCGGACGCGCTCTGCTCTGCAGGAGCGGGCGGACGCCGCCGGCGTCAGCGAGACCGGTACGATCAGGGTCCAGAGCGCCTGAGCGATGCAGCCGGGGCGGGCACGTCCCGCCCCGGCTCCGCGCACGAGGAGAAGAAGATGAGCATCGCGAACACCGTCGGTGAAGGCCGGCGCGAGCGCAAGAAGCAGCAGACCCGGCAGGCGCTGCACGAAGCGGCCCTGCGCCTCGTCGAGGAGCAGGGCCTGGACGGCACCACGATCGAGCAGATCTGCGAGGCCGTCGACGTCTCGCCGCGCACCTTCTTCAACTACTTCCCGTCCAAGGCCGCCGCCGCGCTCAAGCTGCCCGAGTCGGGCGTCGAGGCGGAGGTGGAGGCGCGCTTCCTGCGGGCCGAGGGGGAACTCGTCCCCGCGCTCTGCGAGGTCGTCGGATCCTCGATGGACGTCGGCATGGACCGGCAGCGGATCAAGGAGCTGCTGATGCGGCGTCCCGAGCTGCTGCCGGCGTTCTCGCAGTGGATGGGATCCGTCCGCGAGCAGCTCGTGGAGCTCGCCGAGCGCCGCGCCGCCGACCACGACGAGGCGATGCGCGCGGTCTCCCTCGTGCTCGCGGCCATGAACGTGCTCGTGCACACCCGCACCACGCCGGACCGCCCGGGCGCCGAGCGGCTGCTGCAGGCGCTGGACGGCCTCGTCGACGTCCGGTCGGCGCGGATGTCGGATCCGGAGCCTACGCTGGACGCGTGACCTCCCCCGTCCTGGAGCGGCTCGCTCTGCCGCTGCGCACCGAACGGCTCATCGTCCGCGCGAGCACGGCGGATGACGCCGACGCAGTCTGGCGCTACCGGCGCCTCGACGAGGTGAACCGCTGGCTCACGACCGCCCCGCAGGACGCCGCCGCGTTCCGCGCGCACTTCGCGGATCCGGAGCGACTGGCGGTCACGCTGCTCGTGGAGCTGCCCGGCACCGGGGTGATCGGCGACGTCATGCTGCGCGTCGAGGACGCCTGGTCCCAGGCCGAGGTGCGGGACCGCGCCGTGGGCGTGCAGGCGGAACTGGGCTGGGCCATGGACCCCGCGCATCAGGGGCGGGGATATGCGACCGAGGCGGTGCGTGCGGTGATCGCCGTGTGCTTCACCGAGCTCGGCCTGCGACGGGTCAGTGCCGGCTGCTTCGCGGCGAACGAGGCGTCCTGGCGGATGATGGAGCGCCTCGGCATGCGGCGTGAGGAGCACAGCCGCGAGACCGCGCTGCATCGCAGCGGCGAGTGGATGGACGGCATGAACTACGGTCTTCTGGCCTCGGAATGGCGCGCGTTGACCGTTTGAGAGCGCATTCCGATCGCCGCGCGGAATCGCCTGGACACCCGTGCATGCCCTCGCCTAATGTGGACCGCGCGCACCTGAAGAGAGTCGCTCCCGCCTGACGTCCCCAGCGAAGGCGGTAGGTCTTCCCCAGAGACCGGCGGCTCGTGCGTGCATGGGCCCCCTCGGCGCATCCAGTCCCCAATGGATACCCCGGGGGGGCCGCTTCGCCCCCAGTATTCCGATGTACTGCATGGTAGACCCGCGGACCACAATTTGTCCCCCTTTTGGGGGACAAATTCTCTGAACATGCGTTATGCTGTTCTCAGACGCACCCTCCGGTCGTCCTGGGTCCCCATCGCTCCCCCCGCGGTGGGGACCCGCTCCATTTCCGGGGAGTCCGCATCCGGCGGCGGCTGCCATGCGCCCGCCGCCATGCGCATACGGCCCCGTCACGTCGTGCAACATTTGCGTCACCTTGTCACCCGGGGTGTTGCGATGAGGTGCCTCTCGGATAGCGTTAGCCTTGTCGGCGCGTTTGCTCCGACGTAAGCCCAAGCAAGAAGGCAGTACATGACTCAGGGCACGGTTAAGTGGTTCAACTCGGAGAAGGGCTTCGGCTTCATCTCCCCCGATGACGGTGGGGCTGACGTGTTCGCGCACTACTCCGCCATTGCGACGTCCGGTTACCGCTCGCTCGACGAGAACCAGCGCGTCGAGTTCGATGTGGCGCAGGGCCCCAAGGGCCTGCAGGCCGAGAACATCCGTCCGCTCTGAGCGACACGGACTCCTGACTCCCCCGGGGCTTCGGCTCCGGGGGAGTTCTCTTTTGTGCGGGGCGCCCTCCCCCGTCGCGAGAGCGGACCCCGGTCGCGAGACCGACGTTCCGATCGTCGGTTCCGGGACGTGGATTCGGTCTCGCGGATGGCTCCGACCGCCGAGGGACCTCGAACGGAACGGATCCCGTCACGCCTGCGGGAGCAGGATCCGCAGCAGCTGCTCCGGCGTGGCGACCTCGGCGATCGCGCCGTCCGACTCCCCCGGCTCGCCGAAGCCCCAGGTCACAAAGATCACCGGCACGCCGAGCGGCGCGGCTCCCTCGACGTCGTGCTTGCGGTCACCGATCAGCACGGGCCGGCTGATGTCGACGCCCGCCTCAGTGAGCCGCTGCAGGGCGCGGCGGAGCACCGCCTCCTTGCCGTCGTGCAGTCCCGCGGCGTCGGGCAGGGCGCCCGCGACCACGACGAAGTCGTCCATGAGCTCGTAGTGCTCGAGGATCGCGAGCACCTGGTTCTCCGGCTTCGAGCTGGCCGTCGCCTGTGGGATCCCCGCGGCCTTCACGGCCCGCAGCGCTTCGGCCACCCCGGGATAGATCCGCACGCTTGCGGCGTAGCCGTCACGGGCGGCGAGCTCGCGATACCGCCGCATCGCGATGTAGGCGTCCTCGACCGACAGTCCGGCGCGATCGCGGAACGACTCGAACATGGGCGGACCGATCCACTGGGAGAGCTCCGTCGCCGCCGGCTCGGGGAGCCCGAACGACGCGAAGACCTCGATCAGGCGCGGCAGGATCCCGGCCGAGGCGTCGGCGATCGTGCCGTCGACGTCCCAGAGGACGCAGGTGTACGGGGGAACGGACATGTCCATGCCTCTCTTGGAATGAAGGGGTCAGAACAAGCGGGGCGCGCCGGAGGAGATGCCCTTCATGTCCTCGTAGTCGAGCACGAGGCAGCGGATCCCCCGGTCCTCGGCGAGCACACGCGCCTGCGGCTTGATCTCCTGGGCCGCGAACACGCCCTGGACGGGCGCCAGATGCGGATCCCGGCCGAGCAGCTCCAGGTACCGGGTGAGCTGCTCCACCCCGTCGATGTCGCCGCGGCGCTTGACCTCGACGGCGATGGCGACGCCGTTCGCGTCGCGCACCATGAGATCCACCGGGCCGATCGCGGTCGGATACTCGCGGCGCACCAGGGTCGCGCCGTCGGCGATGCGGTCGACCTGCTCGGCGAGCAGACGCTGCAGATCCGCCTCGACGCCGTCCTTCTGCAGGCCCGGATCCACGCCGAGCTCATGGGCGGAGTCGTGCAGGATCTCGTAGATCTGCACGCGCAGCGCGTCGCCGGTCTTCTGGTGCGTGACGCGCCACACCTCGGTCACGCCTGCGGACGCCTCCTCCTCCCCCGGCTGCTCGGACTCGAGACGGCACGGCGGGCTCATCCAGTTCAGCGGCTTGTAACTGCCGCCGTCGGAGTGCACGAGCAGGCTGCCGTCGCCCTTGTGCACCAGCAGGCGCGTGGCGAGGGGCAGGTGGGCGTTGAGGCGGCCGGTGTAGTCGACGGCGCAGCGGGCGATGACGAGACGCACCCGAAGAGCCTAGCCCGCGATGCTGCGACGCCTGCACGATCACGCTGCGTCTGCGGGACGGATCCGCGGATCCGGTCGTGCACGCGTCGTCAGGTCCTGCAGACGTCGCGGGGGAAGCCGGTTCCGTGGGACGGCGATGCGGCGCTCAGTCGTCCGAGACCTTCTCGTCGACGCGGAGCGGGCGTGCGGCCCCCGAGAACAGGCCGGACAGCGCCGCCAGCACGACGAGGATGTACAGCGTGTTGAGCAGGCCGATGTGGTTGCTGATGAACCCGAGCACCGGCGGCCCGCTGAGGAACGCGATGTAGCCGATCGTGGCGGCGGCGCTCACGCGTGCGGCGGCCTTCGCCGGGTCGTCCGCGGCGGCCGACATGCCCAGCGGGAAGCCGAGGGACGCACCGATGCCCCACAGCGCCGCGGCGACGAACACCAGCGGGGTGCTCGGCGCGAGGATGAACAGCAGGATGCCGGCGGCGGCGGTGATCGCGAGGGTGCGCAGCACGAGGACGCGGCCGAACCGGTCCACCAGGGGGCCGCCGAACAGCCGCACGACGGTCATGGCGACGGAGAAGGTGGCCAGCGCCGCGGCGCCGAGCGCCGGGCCGGCGTGGTGGTCCTCCGAGACGCCGAGCGCCAGCCAGTCGTTGGCGCCGCCCTCGGCGAACGACATGCCCAGCATCACGATGCCGAGGAAGTAGGTGCGGGGCTCGCGCCACGCCTCCAGCGCGGTGTGCATCCGATCCCGCCAGTGCGGCTTCTCCTCGGGCTGCGGATCGAGCGCCGCCTCGCGGTTCGGCACATTCGCCCAGCACGCGACCGCGACGAGGGCGATCACGGCCGCGATGAGAGTGGTGTGCGCCGTGACGTTCCATCCGGACTGCACGAGGAGGGCGCCGATGCCGGCGCCGATGACCGTGCCGAAGCTGAAGAACGCGTGGAACACGGGGAGGATGGTCTTCCCCATCTGCTGCTCGATCGCCGTGGCCTCGACGTTCATCATGACGTCGAGGGATCCGTTGCCGAACCCGAACAGCACCAGGCCCGCGATCACCACCGCCGGGGAGCTCAGCACGTTGGTTCCGAGCCCGACGAGGCCGACCCCGACGGCGAAGGTCAGCATGGTGACGAGCATGCCGAGGCGGGCGCCGGTGCGCGCCATGACCGCCGGACTCGTCGAGATGCCGACGATCGAGGAGATGCCCATCCCGAGCAGCAGGACGCCCATCTGTGCGTTGTCGATGTGCAGCGCGAGCTTGATGTCGGGGACCCGCGACGCCCAGGTGGCGATGGACAGACCGCTGGCGAGGAAGATCGCGAAGATGGCGATGCGCCAGCGCACGAACTGGGAGCGGGTGAGAGCGGTGTCCATCCGGTCAGTGTATCGAATCGATTCGATCTCTGTAATCCCAAGGGTGTTATTGTCGAGGAATGAGCTCGGATCCGGACGCCGGGGCGCCCCGGCGCCGCGCGACGATCGCCGATGTGGCGCGCGCCGCAGGTGTGAGCCCGTCGACGGCGTCGGTCGTCTTCAGCGGCAAGGCGCCCGTTGCCGAGCGCACCCGCGAACGTGTGCTCGCGGTCGCCGCAGACCTCGGCTACACCGGTCCCGATCCGCGCGCGGCCTCGCTCCGGCGGGGTCGGAGCGGCATCGTCGCCGTGACGGTCGAGGAGCACCTGCGCACCGCGTTCCTGGATCCGATCAAGACCGCGACCATGGACGGCCTCACCGACGGTCTGGCCGCGCTCGGCGCCGGTGTGCTGCTGCTGCGCGACGACCCCGACGCGGCGCCGGACGCACCGACCCTCGCCACGGCGCCGATCGACGCGGCCGTGCTCATCGGATGCAGCGGGCGCATGCGGGAGACGCTCCAGGCCGTGCGCAACCGGGGACTGCCGGTCGTGGTGATCGAGGGCGATGCGGGGGAGGGCGTGCCGCGCATCGAGCTCGACAACGTCGAGGCCGCGGCCCAGATCGCGCACCACCTGCGCGCCCTCGGGCACCGCGACATCGGTGTGGTGACCCTCTCCTTCGACGGGGAGCGGGTCCGCGGCGACGCGACGCCCGAGCGCATCGCCGGGATCACGACCCCCGTCACCAAGGACCGCCTCGACGGCACGCTCTCGGTGTTCCCCGACGCCCGCGTGGTGTCGGCGGGCGGCAGCTTCATCGACGAGGGCGTGCTGGCCGGGCGGCTGCTGTTCGCCGACCCCGAGCATCGACCCACCGCCGTCATCGCCCAGAGCGACCTGCTCGCGGCCGGCGTCATCCGCGCCGCCGAAGAGGCGGGGCTGCGGGTGCCCGAGGACGTCAGCGTGGCAGGCTTCGACGGCATCGCGGTGGACGGGCTCGGTGACCACATCCTGACCACCGCCGTGCAGCCCGCCGTCGAGAAGGGACGCGCGGCGGGTGACGCCGTCGCACGGCTGCTGGCCGGGGAGCCCGCGGCGTCGATCAGCTTCACCTGCGCCTTCCGGGAGGGCACGACGACCGGTCCGGCGCCCGGCTTCGTGGGATAGATTCCGGATCCGGCATACACCGGGATCCGGGGCGTGGGAACGTTCAGCCTCTAAGCTGGATGTGAACCCGCCCGCCTGTGTCGACCTGCCCGGCCCACGCCGAGACCGCAGAGACCGACGAGCCAGAGGAGACCGCCATGCTGACGCTCCTCGCCGTGTTCGCCCTCGCCTCGCTGCTGCTGCCGCTGCTTGTCGCCTGGATCGGGGCGCGCGCGTTCGCCGTGGCGGCTCTCATCCCGACCGCGGCCTTCATCCACACTGCGGCGCTCACCCCGCGCGTGCTGGCCGGTTCCGCCGCGGATCCCGCCGTGCTGCCGCACGAGTCGGTCGAGTGGATCCCCCAGCTCGGCATCGCGCTCTCCTTCCGGCTGGACGAGCTGAGCTGGCTGCTCGCGCTGATCGTCACCGGCGTCGGCGCTCTGGTGCTGCTGTACTGCCGCTGGTACTTCCGCGGCTCCAAGGAGGGGCTCGGCCAGTTCGCCGCCGTGCTGCTGGCGTTCGCCGGTGCGATGTACGGCCTCGTCACCACCGACGACCTCGTGCTGCTGGTGATGTTCTGGGAGGTCACGAGCATCCTGTCGTACCTGCTCATCGGGTACTACCACCGCCGTGGCGCGAGCCGCCGTGCGGCCCTGCAGGCGCTGCTGGTGACGACCCTCGGCGGGCTCGCCATGTTCATCGGCGTGGTGTTCCTCGCCGTCGACGCGGGCACCTCCAGCATCTCCCGGATCCTGGAGATCGCGCCGAAGGGCCCTCTCGTCGATGCGGCGATCGTGCTGCTGCTCGTCGGCGCCCTCAGCAAGTCGGCGATCTTCCCGTTCCACTTCTGGCTGCCCGGCGCGATGGCCGCGCCGACGCCCGTCAGCGCCTATCTGCACGCGGCCGCGATGGTGAAGGCCGGCATCTACCTCATCGCCCGGTTCGCGCCGGTGTTCGCCCTGTCGGGTCCGTGGCGCCCGATCACGATCGCGCTCGGCGTCTTCACCATGCTGCTGGGCGGGGTGCAGGCGCTGCGGGAGACCGACCTGAAGCGCATCCTCGCCTTCGGCACGGTGAGCCAGCTCGGCTTCTTCACGATCGTGCTGGGCTACGGCACGCCGGACGCGATGCTCGCGGGGCTCGCCCTCGTGCTCAGCCATGCGCTGTTCAAGTCGTCGCTGTTCCTCATCGTCGGCGTCATCGACCGCCAGCTCTCCACGCGCGACGTCACGGAGATCAGCGGCGTGGGGCGGCAGGCCCCGCTGCTCGCCACCGCCGGCTTCCTCGCTGTGGGATCCATGATGGGGAGCCCCCCGACGATCGGCTTCGTCGCGAAGGAGTCGACGCTCGCGGCGCTGTTCGACGAGGCCATGCGCGGATCGCCGTGGGGCATCGTCGCGCTCGTCGGCGTGATCCTCGGATCCATCCTCACGGCGGCATACGGGGCGCGCTTCCTCTGGGGCGCGTTCTGGCGCAAGAAGGACGCCGCCGGCGCCTATATGCCTGAAACAGAATGGCCGGCTCCGCCGTTCGGATTCCTGGTGTCGCCGGTCGTTCTCGCCGCGGGCACCGTCGTGCTCGGGCTGCTGGCGTCGGCGGTGAGCGTGGCGCTGCACGGTTATGCGGACGACGCGAAGGCCCCCGGCTACGACGGCTCTCCGCTGGATCCGGGTCATCTCGCGCTGTGGCACGGCCTCGCGCCGGCGCTGTTCCTCTCGCTCGCCGCCGTGCTGCTCGGCCTGGCGCTGTTCCCACTCACGCGGCGGCTGGGCTGGGACAGCGCCCCGCGCCTGCTGCCGTTCACCGCACAGGACGCGTACTACCTCGTCATGCGCAATGTCGACCGGCTCTCCGTCGTCACCACCACGATCACGCAGCGTGGTTCGCTGCCGATCTACGTCGGCACCATCTTCGTCGTGGTGATCGCGGGGGAGGCCACCGCGCTCATCGCGGGCGGCCCCGCGAACGCCGAGCTGAGCGCCTGGCACACCCCGGTGCAGCTGGTGGTGGCGCCCATCATGATCGGTGCGGGGCTGCTCGCGATCCGGGCGAAGAAGCGCTACACCGGCGTCGTGCTGGTGTCGGTCACCGGGCTCGGCATGGTGGTGCTGTTCGGCACCAGCGGCGCGCCCGACCTGGCCCTCACCCAGATCCTCGTCGAGACGGTCACCCTGGTCACGTTCGCGCTCGTGCTGCGGCGGCTCCCGGCACGGATGGGGGAGCACAACGCCTCGGTGGGCCGGGTGCCGCGCGCGATCCTGGGGGTGGCGGCGGGCGTGATGATGGCGCTCGTGGCGATCGTCGCCACCGGATCCCGGGTCGCGGAGCCGATCTCCGAGGCGTTCCCGAAGCTCGCGTACGAGCTCGGGCACGGCAAGAACGTCGTGAACGTCGCCCTCGTGGACCTGCGCGGCTGGGACACGATGGGGGAGCTCTCGGTGCTCGTGCTCGCCGCCACGGGTGTCGCGTCGCTCGTGTTCGTCACGCACCGCGCCGACCGTCTCTCGGCGACCCGGGCGCTGCCTGAGGGCCAGCGCCGCGCGCACCGGCGTCCGCTCGTCGAGACGACCGAGGGCGTGCGGGTGCAGACCGCGGGCGACACCGCGCCGCGGGCGTGGCTCGTGGGCGGAGGCAACGTCAAGCCGGAGAACCGCTCGATCCTGCTCGAGGTGATCGTGCGGATCCTGTTCCACACGATCATCGTCGTCTCGATCTACCTGCTGTTCGCCGGGCACAACGCCCCGGGCGGCGGCTTCGCCGGAGGCCTCGTCGCCGGCATGGCGCTGGTCATGCGCTACATCGCCGGCGGTCGCTGGGAACTCGGCGCCGCCGCGCCGACCGATGCCGGGCGCCTGCTCGGAGGCGGTCTCATCCTCGCCGTCGGCGCGGCCGTCGTGCCGCTGTTCTTCGGACTCGCCCCGCTGTCCAGCGCGGTGTGGGAGGCGGAGATCCCGGTGATCGGGCACCTCGAGTTCGTGAGTTCGACGATCTTCGACATCGGCGTCTACCTCGTCGTCATCGGGCTGGTGCTCGATGTGCTGCGCAGCCTCGGGGCCGAGGTCGACCGGCAGACGCTCGAGATGCGCGCGCGGGGGGTGGATGTCTGATGGACGTCTCCCTCGTGCTCATCGTGATCATGGCCGTGCTGTTCGGATGCGGCGTCTACGCGATGCTCGAGCGCAGCCTCACCCGGGTGCTGATCGGGTTCCTGCTGCTCGGCAACGCCGTGAACCTGCTGCTGCTCATCGTGATGGGCCGGCCCGGGCGTGCGCCGTTCTACGGCGGTTCGATAGGCTCCGCGACCGAGGACGTGAGCGATCCCCTGCCGCAGGCGCTCACCCTCACGGCCATCGTGATCACGTTCGCGGTCTCGGCGTTCCTGCTGGCGCTCATCTACCGCTCCTGGCAGCTGGGCAAGGCCGACACGGTCGAGGACGACGAGGCCGACATCGCCGTGCGCGGCCGCACCGAGGTCGAGGAAGACCTCATGGACGACGAGGTCGACCTCGAGGACGAGGACGCGACCACCGACTTCGTGGGCGTCGCGACCGCCCCGATCCGCGTGCTGCACGCCAAGGACCATGCCGCGCTCGTCGACGACGCCCCCGTGGACCGGCCGGATCCCGGCCCGCTGCCCGGCGGAGGTCCGGGATCGGCAGGCCCGGGCGCGTCGACGGGCTCAGCCACCGAGCCGGGGGAGGGCGACCAATGAGCGCCCTCGTCCCGCTGCTCGTCGCGCTGCCCCTGCTGGGGGCCGCGATCACCCTCGTCTTCGGCCGGAACACCCGGATCCAGGTGATCGTCACCGTCGCCACGCTCGCCGCCGTCTCGGTGATCGCCGCCACGCTGCTCGTCGCAGTCGATCAGGCCAAGCCGATCGCGGTGATGGTGGGCGGCTGGCCGGCGCCGTTCGGGATCGTGCTGTACGTCGACCGGCTCGCGGCGCTGCTGGTGCTCGTATCGAGCATCGTGCTCGTCGCGGTCCTGCTCTTCTCGGTGGGCCAGGGCGCCGCGGACGGCGCCGAGGAGACCCCGATCTCCATCTTCAACCCGTCGTATCTAATCCTCGCCGCGGGCATCTTCAACGCGTTCATCGCGGGCGACCTGTTCAACCTCTACGTCGGCTTCGAGATCCTGCTCGTGGCGTCCTACGTGCTCATCACCCTCGGCAGCACCGAATCCCGGATCCGCACCGGCGCGGTCTACATCGTCGTCTCGCTCGTGTCCTCGGTGCTCTTCCTCGTCGCGATCGCACTGATCTACGCCGCGCTCGGCACGGTGAACATGGCGCAGATCGCCGAGCGCATCGAGGAGATCCCGCCGAGCACGCAGCTCGTGCTGCACCTCATGCTCGTGGTGGCGTTCGGCATCAAGGCGGCGGTCTTCCCGATGTCGTTCTGGCTGCCCGACTCCTACCCGACCGCACCCGCGCCGGTGACCGCGGTGTTCGCGGGCCTGCTCACGAAGGTCGGCGTGTACGCGCTGATCCGCACCGAGACGCAGCTGTTCAACGTCTCGAGCATCAACACGCTGCTCATGATCGTGGCCCTCGCGACCATGGTGATCGGCATCCTCGGCGCCGTGGCGCAGGCCGAGCTGAAGAGGATCCTGTCGTTCACGCTGGTCAGCCACGTCGGCTACATGGTGTTCGGCCTCGCGATCGCGACGCCGGCGGCGATCGGCGCGACGGTGTACTACATCGTGCACCACATCATCGTGCAGACCACGCTGTTCCTGGCGGTGGGCCTCGTGGAGCGCAGGGCGGGCAGCACGTCGATCCTCAAGGTGCGCGGGCTCATGAAGGCCGCGCCGCTGATCGCCGTGCTCTACTTCGTACCGGCGATCAACCTCGGCGGCCTCCCGCCGTTCTCGGGGTTCATCGGAAAGTTCGCCCTGTTCCAGGCGGCGGCGCAGGTCGCGACGCCGCTGATCTGGGTGCTCATCGTCGGCGGCGTGCTCACCTCGCTGCTCACGCTGTACGCCCTCATGCGCGCGTGGAACCTCGCCTTCTGGCGCAGCAAGGACGAGACGCCCGAGGAGATGGAGAACGAGCGCATCGCCCACCTCGGCAGCGCGCCGGCCGCGGATGAGCAGCAGGAGCGGCGCCGGATCCCCACGATCATGACCTTCGCCACCGGCGGCATGGTCGCCGTGACCCTGGCGCTCACGGTCTTCGCCGGCCCCATCTACGGGCTCTGCGAGCGGATCGGCGCCAACCTGCTGCAGCCGGTGCACCTCGACATGCTCGACGGGGACGGAGCGTCGTCATGAGCCCCGACGTGAAGCGCACCCGCTGGCGCGAGATCGGCGTGCAGCTGCCGTTCCTGCTCTGGCTGGTCGTGCTGTGGATGCTGCTGTGGGGCCAGTTCACCGTGCTCGCGGCCGTGACCGGCATCATCGTGGCGCTCATCGTGACCCGCGTGTTCCGGCTGCCGACGATCGAGCTGTCCGGGCGGATCAACCTGGTCTGGACGGCGGTGCTGGTGGTGCAGTTCCTCGCCGCGGTCGTACACGGCTCGCTCAGCGTCGCCGCGCAGGTGCTGAACCCGCGCCGCGCGCCGCGGTCGGCGATCATCGCGGTGCCGCTGCGCTACGCCGACGACCTGGTCATGACCCACGTCGCGGTGACCTCGTCGCTCATCCCCGGATCCCTCGTGGTGGAGGCGGAACGCGACACCCGCACGCTGTACCTGCACGTGATCGGCGTGCGCTCGCTCGACGACGTGGAGCGGCAGCGCGCCGGCGTGCTGCGCTGGGAGCGCCGCATCGTCCGGGCGCTCGGCTCGCCGACGCAGGCCGCTCTGCTGCGCGCCGACGAGCGCGCCGAGAAGGAGGGCCGCCGATGAATCCGCTGCTGCTCGTGATCATGGTCGTCTTCGCCGTCGCGGCGATACTCACCGTGATCCGCATCGTCATCGGCCCGTCGATCCTGGACCGCGCGGTCGCCGCCGACGTGCTGCTCACGGAGGTCATGTGCGTGCTCGGAGCCGACATGGCGATCAACCACCACACTCGCACGCTGCCGGTGCTCATCGTGGTGGCCGCGGTCGGCGTCTTCGGATCCATCTCGGTCGCACGGTACGTCGCACGCAGGGACAACACCCCCTCATGAACGGCGCAGGCAGGAGGGAGGAGCGATGAACGTCTTCGAGCTGAGGATCCCGGATGCGGTGGTGGACATCGCCGTCTGGATCCTCGTGCTGATCGGCGCGGTGCTGTGCCTCACCGCCGCGATCGGGCTGCTGCGC
Source organism: Microbacterium sp. 8M (assembly GCF_902506375.1). GTDB lineage: Bacteria > Actinomycetota > Actinomycetes > Actinomycetales > Microbacteriaceae > Microbacterium. The sequence goes on along the minus strand of NZ_LR733284.1, from coordinate 968,427 downwards.
CTGCGGGACGTCCCGAACCGGCTGCACGCTGCGACTAAGCCGCAGGTGCTCGGTCTGCTGCTGATCTGCCTGGCGATCGCGCTCTCGCAGCGCTCGGTGGTCGGGATCGTGCTGGGGCTGCTGCTCGTCGCGCCGGTCGTCCTCATGCAGTTCGCCACCGCGCCGCTCTCGGCGCACATGGTCGGGCGCCAGGCGTACCGCAACGGCACGATCGACGAGCGCTCGCTGGTGGTGGACGAGCTCGCCGACTCCAAGCGCACCCCGCCCGCCGGGTAGGGCAGGCAGCCCGGATCCGCTTCACCTGCTGTTTCCCCTCGGGCGGTACCCTGAGCGCGCACGCGCCCGGCGTGCGCCGCTGGAACGGAACCCGATGCAAGACATCCTCGATCGCGCCGCACTCGCGGCGACGCCGCGCACGCTGATCGACATCCTCGTCGACACCGCGCGGCGGCACCCGGACGCCTCCGCGATCGAGGACGCGGCCGGCGCCCTCAGCTACGCCGAGCTGCTCGCCCAGGTCTGGCGCACCGCGGCACGGCTCCGCGAGCAGGGCGTGCTGCGCGGCGACCGGGTCGGGATCAGGATGCCCTCGGGCGGCCGCGAGCTGTACCTCGCGATCCTCGGCACGATGGCCGCGGGGGCCGCGTACGTGCCGGTCGACGCCGACGATCCCCAGGAGCGGGCCGACCTGGTCTTCGGCGAGGCGAAGGTGCGCGGCGTGATCGGTGCCGGCGGGGTGTTCACCCCTGTCGAGGAGGGCGCCGCGGAGGCGGACGCAGTGCCGGCCGCCGAGCTCGTCGAAGCGTCCGACTCCGAGCTGGTCCCTTCGACAGGCTCAGGGACCGGGGGGTCGGTGACCGGCGATGGCCCCTCGACAGGCTCAGGGACCGCGGGAGGCGCAGGGACCGCGGGGCCGGGACCCGGTCTGTTCGACGGCGACGACCCGCATCCCAGCTCCGTCGCGATCGGGACCGTGCCGCATCCGCTGCCCCTCGATGACGCGTGGATCATCTTCACGTCCGGATCCACCGGGGTGCCCAAGGGTGTCGCGGTCACGCACCGCTCCGCCGCCGCCTTCGTCGACGCCGAGGCGAACCTGTTCCTGCAGCACGCGCCGATCGGACCGGGCGACCGCGTGCTGGCCGGGTTGTCCGTGGCGTTCGACGCCTCGTGCGAGGAGATGTGGCTGGCGTGGCGCCACGGCGCGTGCCTGGTTCCCGCGCCGCGGGCGCTCGTGCGGTCGGGCGAGGACCTCGGGCCCTGGCTGCTCGGGCACGGCATCACGGTGGTGTCGACCGTGCCGACGCTGGCGGCGCTCTGGCCGCAGGACGCGATCGAGAACCTCCGGCTGCTCATCTTCGGCGGCGAGGCGCTGCCGCCCGAGCTCGCGGCGCGCCTCGTGGGGGAGGAGCGCGAGGTCTGGAACACCTACGGCCCGACCGAGGCCACCGTCGTCGCCTGCGCGGCCGAGATGAACGGGGAGGCGCTGCGCGCGGGGGAGCCGGTGCGGATCGGCCTGCCCCTGGACGGGTGGGAGCTCGCGGTCGTCGACGGCGAGGGCAACCGCGTCGCCGAGGGCGAGGTCGGCGAGCTCGTGATCGGCGGGGTCGGGCTCGCGCGGTACCTGGATCCGGCCAAGGACGCGGAGAAGTACGCGCCGATGCCGTCGCTGGGCTGGGAGCGCGCCTACCGCTCGGGCGACCTCGTGCGGTACGAGGAGGCGGGGCTCGTGTTCCAGGGGCGCGCCGACGACCAGGTCAAGATCGGCGGCCGCCGCATCGAGCTGGGGGAGGTGGAGGCCGCGCTGCAGAATCTCACCGCGGTGACCGCCGCGACCGTCGCCGTGCAGCGCAGCGAGGGCGGCATCCCCCTGCTGGTCGGCTACGTGGTCCCGACGCAGGGCTTCGACCGGCAGACAGCGCGCGCCGAGCTCGCCGAGACCCTGCCCGCACCGCTCATCCCGCTGCTGGCGGTCATGGACGAGCTGCCCGTGCGCACCTCGGGCAAGGTCGACAAGGCCGCGCTGCCGTGGCCGCTCACCGATCCCGACGCCGACGACTCCACGCTCACGGGCACCGCGGCGTGGCTCGCCGAGCAGTGGTTCGCCGTGCTCGGCACGCGTCCGCTCGACGAGGACGCCGACTTCTTCCAGCTCGGCGGAGGATCCCTCGCGGCCGCGCAGCTCGTGAGCCGGATCCGCTCCCGTGCGCCCGAGTTCACGATGGCCGATGTGTACGACCTGCCCCGGCTGCGCCGCATGGCCGACGCGGTCGAGGCGGAGGCGGGCGACGAGGAGCCGGATCCCGGCGACTTCCACGAATCGCGGCCGACGCCGCGTCGCATGCAGTGGATCCAGACGCTGCTCGGCGTCCCGCTGTTCGTGCTCGGCGGGATCCGCTGGGTGCTGTGGCTGCTCACCGGAAGCGCGATCCTGCACCTCGTGCCCGGGTACGACTGGCTGCCGACCGCGCCGGTATGGCTCATCGTCGCGGGCCTCGTGGTGTTCGCGACGCCGTTCGGCCGGATGGCGATCGCGGCGGTCGCTGCCCGGCTGCTGCTCGCGGGGGTCCGCGCGGGCGACTATCCGCGCGGCGGCGGCGTGCATCTGCGGCTCTGGCTCGCGGAGCAGGTCAGCCACCAGATCGACCCGGTCGGGTTCGCCGGCGCTCCGTGGGTGAGCTACTACGCCCGTGCCCTGGGCGCGAAGATCGGACCGGACGTCGACCTGCACACGCTTCCCCCGGTGACCGGCATGCTCGACATCGGCCGGGGTGCGGCGATCGAGCCCGAGGTCGACCTCTCCGGCTACTGGATCGACGGCGACGTCGTGCGCATCGGCGGGATCCGGATCGGCGCCGGTGCCGTCGTCGGCGCGCGCAGCACCCTCGCGCCCGGCACGCGCATCGGACGCGGCGCGGAGGTCGCTCCCGGCTCCGCGGTGTTCGGGCGCGTGCGCGCCGGGCAGCGCTGGGCGGGCTCGCCGGCGGTGCGCGTGGGCGGCAAGTCGGCCCCGCTCGCGCCCGAGCGTCCTCCGACGCCACGGCGGTGGCTGTGGGCATATGCCGCCTCGAGCATGGGCCTCGGCTTGCTTCCCGTGATCGCGTTCGCCGTGGGCGCGCTCGTGCTCGTGCAGGGCGCCCGCGGAGCCGCCTCGCTCGGCGCGGCGATCCCGGGGCTGGCGCTCTGGCTCGTCCCCGCCGTCCTCGTGACCGGGATCGTGTTCGCGGGCCTGGTCGTGACGACCACGCGGCTGCTCGCGATCGGGCTGCGCGAGGGGATCCATCCCGTCCGCGGCCGGGTCGCCTGGCAGGCGTGGACCACCGAGCGCCTGCTCGACTCCGCGCGCACGCTGCTGTTCCCCCTCTACGCGAGCCTGTTCACACCGGTCTGGCTGCGGCTGCTCGGCGCGGAGGTCGGCAAGGAGGTGGAGATCTCGACGGTGCTGCTGATCCCGTCGATGACGACGATCGACGACGGCGCGTTCCTCGCCGACGACACGATGGTCGCGTCTTACGAGCTCGGCGGGGGCTGGATGCGCCTCGCCGCCGCCCGCATCGGCAAGCGCGCGTTCCTCGGCAACTCCGGCATGGCCGGCGCCGGCCACAAGGTGCCCAAGGACGGGCTGGTCGCTGTGCTCTCGGTCGCGCCGGACAAGGCGAAGGCGGGATCCTCCTGGCTGGGGTCGCCGCCGGTGCGTCTGCGCCGCGTCGTGAACGAGGCGGATCTGGAGCGCACCTATCGCCCGCGCGCGTCTCTTCGGGTCGCCCGGGGGCTGTGGGAGCTGTGCCGCCTCGTCCCCGTGATCCTCACCTGCGCTCTGGGCCTCGCGGTCCTGCTGGCGCTGGCCGCGCTCGCCGCATGGCTGGGGCTCGGCTGGACCGTGGTGCTGTCCGGTCTCGTGCTGCTCGCCGCCGGCGCGGTGGCGGCCGGCTGCGCGACGGCGGCGAAGTGGACCTTCGTCGGGCCGATCCGCGCGGGGGAGCACCCGCTGTGGTCGAGCTTCGTGTGGCGCACGGAGGTGGCCGACACGTTCACCGAAATGATGGCGGCGCCGTGGTTCGCCAACGCCGCGGCGGGAACTCCGGCGCTCGCCGTGTGGCTGCGCACGCTCGGCGCGAAGATCGGGCGCGGCGTGTGGACCGACAGCTACTGGCTCCCCGAGCCCGATCTGGTTACCCTCGGCGACGGCGCGACCGTGAACCGCGGCTGCGTCGTGCAGACGCACCTGTTCCACGACCGCGTCATGAGCATCGACACGGTGACGCTCGAGGCGGGCGCCACGCTGGGCCCGCACAGCGTGATCCTGCCCGCCGCGACGATCGGATCCGACGCGACCGTGGGGCCTGCGTCGCTCGTGATGCGCGGCGAGAGCGTGCCGGTCGGCAGCCGCTGGAGCGGCAACCCGATCGGTCCCTGGCGCGCCGTGAAGGTGCGCACCTACCAGGCGGCCGAGTGAGACCCGGGACCGCGGTGAGCGCCGCGCCGCCAACGGGCTCGGATCTGTGAGCATGGAACGGTGAGCCCCGACGACTACACGCCGCACAGCGGCGACCGCCGCTACCATGTCGAGCACTACGACCTCCGCATCGACTACCGGCTCAGCACGAACCGGCTCGACGGGGTCGCCGTGGTGCGCGGCCGCGTGCTCGAGGCCACCAAGAGCGTGTCGCTCGACCTCGTCGGCCTCAGGGCGACCAAGGTCCAGGCGCCACGGGGAGCTTCAGGAGGGAAGGGTGGCCGGATCGGGTTCACCCAGACCGACCGCAAGCTCAAGATCGCGTTCGGCCGGGAGCTCGCCGTCGGCGAGCCCTTCGAGATCTCCATCGCGTACGGCGGCGCTCCCCGGCCCCGCCGCACCCGCTGGGGCACGCTCGGATGGGAGGAGCTGGAGGACGGCGCGATCGTCGCCTCGCAGCCCATCGGCGCTCCGTCGTGGTTCCCCTGCAACGATCACCCGAGCGACAAGGCGAGCTACCGCCTCACGATAACGACGGATCCCGGCTACACGGTCGCCGCGGCCGAGCCGGTCTCGACGTCGACCAGGGGCGGGCGCTCCACGTGGGTGTTCGAGCGCTCCACTCCGACCCCCACGTACCTCGCGACCGTGCAGATCGGGAAGTATGTCTCGCGCGGCATGGATCTCGCCGGCGTCGAGGGGCAGGTGCTCCACCCGCCGGCGCTCACCGCGCGCGTGCAGGCGGATCTGGCCCCGCTGCCGCGCATGATGGCGGTGTTCACGGAGGCGTTCGGGCCGTACCCGCTGCCCTCCTACCGGCTCGTGGTGACCGCCGACGACCTGGAGATCCCGCTCGAGGCGCAGGGCATGGGCGTGTTCGGCGCCAACCACATCGATGGCCGGGGGACTCTGGAGCGCCTCATCGCGCACGAGCTCGCGCACCAGTGGTTCGGCAACAGCGTCGGCGTCGCCCGGTGGCGTGACATCTGGCTCAACGAGGGCTTCGCCTGCTATGCGGAGTGGATCTGGTCCGAGCGCAGCGGCGGGCACAGCGCGCATGCCAAGGCGCTCGGGCACTGGGCGGCTCTCGCCGCGCAGCCGCAGGACCTCGTGCTCGCCGATCCCGGCCCCGAGCTCATGTTCGACGACCGGGTCTACAAGCGCGGCGCTCTGACGCTGCACGCGCTGCGGCTGACCGTCGGCGACGACGTGTTCTTCCGGATCCTGCACGCGTGGACCGAGCGGTTCGCCGGCGTCACGGCCACGACCGAGGACTTCCGGACGCTCGCGGCCTCCGTCGCGGGCCGTCGCCTGGAAGCGTTCTTCGACGCCTGGCTCGACCTGCCGCCGCTGCCCGAGCTGCCCGCGGCCCCGGCAGCCGGAGCGCGGGTCGAACCGGCGCCGGTCACGGAGGCGCTGAATGTGAATCCCCGCGCCGCGGGCGGCCGCTGAGGAGGGATCGTCCAGATCCGGGGCGAGCGCGGTGACAGCGCGATGGTGGATGGAAGCGAATCCGGATCAGCCCTGCGCGACCGGCGAACCGTGCGCGCCCGAGGAACCCTGCGCACCGGCACCCCGTTCCGCAGCGCGCAGGATGCTCGTCGCCATGCCGGCGAAGATGATGCCGTGGAAGGGCACCAGGGCGGCCCAGTAGAGACGACCCGATAGACCCCTGGGAAAGAAGACTGCGCGCTGCCGGTAGCGGCTCCCGCGGTCCGTGCTCTCGACGGCAAGCTCGAGCCAGCCCCTGCCGGGCAGGCGCATCTCCGCTCGCAGCCGCAGCGCGCGTCCGCGCTGGATCGACTCCACCCGCCAGACGTCCACGACGTCCCCGGTGTTCAGCCTTGAGGGGTGCCGGCGCCCCCTGGTCATTCCCACTCCGCCGGACAGGCGGTCGATCCAGCCACGTGCAGCCCAGGCCAGGGGGGACGAGTACCAGCCGTTGGCGCCGCCGATCGACTCGATCACACTCCACACCGCCTCAGGTGGCGCGACGCTGTCTCGTTCCCTCGTATCCGTGAAGACCCGTTGCCCGGCCCACTCGGGGTCGCTCGGAAGAGGGTCGCTCGGCGCACCGGGCACGGTGGCGCTCTGCCAGCTCGTCTCGACCTCACCGGCCCGCTCTCGCCGCAGGGCGAGCCGCACGGCGACCCGATAGGGGAGCAGGCCACCGGGAGGATCCGGGATCCATTGTGCGATGTCGTGCTCATGGGCGACGCAGTCGTTCTGCAGCGAGGCGATGATGGGCACCGCGATCCGGCGCGGAACGGGTGTGACGAGGTTGACCCACTGCGAGGCCAGCCAGGGAGTCAGCACCGGCAGCGCCGCGATCGGTCTCTGCGGCAGTCCTGCCTCGAGCGCGTAGCCGTTCATCATCTGCCCGTACCGCAGCACGTCGGGTCCGCCCAGATCGAACGTCCGGTTGAGCTCCTGGTCGATCGTCACCGATTCCACGAGATAGCGGAGCACGTCGCGCACGGCGATCGGCTGCACGTGATTGCGCACCCAACGGGGTGCCGGCATATAGGGCAGCACCTCGGTCAGGTGCCGGATCATCTCGAAAGATGCCGACCCCGAGCCGATGACGATGCCGGCCTGCAGCACGATGGCGGGCACCGGACCGTCGAGGAAGACCTGCCCCACCGCGGCTCGCGATGCCAAGTGCTCCGAGAGAGCGGCCTTCTGCGGGTGCAGTCCGCCGAGGTACACGATGCGCTGCACGCCGGATTCGCCCGCCGCGGCGGCGAACGTCTGGGCATGGGCCTTCTCGGTCCTGGCGAATCCGCTGCCCGCCGTCATCGAATGCACCAGATAGAAGGCGACGTCGACACCCTGCATCGCGGCGCGCACGCCCCGCGCGTCGGCCAGGTCGGTCTCAGCCACGTGCACGCGGTCCCGCCACGGCACGTCGGTCAGCTTCCAGGCCGCTCGCACCAGGCAGGTCACCTCGTGGCCTGCCTCGAGCAGCTGCGGGACGAGGCGCCCGCCGATGTACCCGGTCGCTCCTGCCACCAGCACGTGCGTCATGTCGTCGCGCTCCCGTCGTTCGGTATCAGCTGGAGGTCTCCGCGTCGCGCGGAACGGACGTCGAGGATCGCGGGTGCGCGCCCTGCGATTCGTCCGCGTGCTCGGCAACCGCGATCCGCTCCCCGTCGGGATCAGGATGCTCCGTGGCCGCAAGAGCTTGGAGGAAGCCGGTCACGATCGCGCGGTCGGACGGACTCAATCGTGCTGCCACGGCGAAGCGCCGCGCGTGCAGGCGGCCCACGCCCTCGCGGGCGGCGAGTCGGGTCTCCGGGGATACCCGCAGAGCCAGGGCACGGCGGTCGTTGGGGTAGGGGAGCCTGAGCACATGCCCTCCCTGCTCGAGTCGGTCGAGCAGCTTGGTCGTTGCAGCGGAGCTGATGCCGAGATGCTCGGCCAGTGCGCGTGCCGTCGCAGGTTCGCCGGCATTCTCCGCTGCGATGAGGAAGCGGACGGCACGCATGTCGTTGATGTTCAGCCTCATGTAGCGACGCGAGGCGAGGCTCATCCTCTCCGCCGCGCGGTGCCAGGCGCTCAGCGCGGCCATCATCTCCACGATCTCATCGACGTCCTGGTCGCTGAGATCCTCTCGGTTCACGAGTTCCGAGGTGGGGTCGATGAGGCGCGGATCGATCATCGCTCGCTCGGTGCGTGGTCCGGGACGGGGATCTTCCATGGAAGGACTCTATGTCATATGGTTTACTGCTAACCAAGAATGTATTTAACCAAGTTAGCAAAAGGAGTCGAGATGGTGGACGACGGCGAGCGGGTCGTGTTGCTGAGTTCGGACGGCTCCGAGATCGGCACGGCTCCCAAGAGCAGCGTGCACGGTGCGGACACGCGCCTGCACCTCGCCTTCTCCTGTCACGTCTTCGATCCCGACGGGCGGTTGCTGGTCACCCGCAGAGCGCTCACGAAGGCCGCGTGGCCGGGGGTGTGGAGCAACTCGTTCTGCGGCCACCCGGCACCGGGCGAGGGTCTTGTCGCGGCAGTCCGGCGGCGCGCCGAGCACGAACTCGGCCTTGCGCTCGGCGCCGTCGAGCCGGTCCTCCCGTTCTTCCGTTACCGGGCGGTGGACGCCGCGGGGGTGGTCGAGAATGAGATCTGCCCGGTCTACGTAGCCACTTCCGACGGTGCGCCGCGTCCGCATCCGGACGAAGTGGTCGAGCACCGCTGGGTGGATCCCGGCGATCTCGCCGCCTCCATCGAGCGGGTGCCCTGGGCCTTCAGTCCATGGCTGGTGCTGCAGGCGAAGCTGCTGCCGTTCCTCGGAGGCGGGCGGGATCTCGAGGAGCTGGCATCGTGATCGAACCCGCGATGGTCCGCGATGTCGGCTCCGCAGCTCATTCCGTCGCCGAGCTCGAGGCCGCGATCGACGCGTGCTTCGACGACGTGGCGAGGACCGTGGGGACGTTCCAGGGCTTCGATCGGGTGTGGGAGTCGATGCGCCAGGCATCCACCGGCGGAAAGCTGCTGCGGCCCCGTCTCCTGCTCTCCGCTCAGCGTGCGTTCGGCGGTGCTCCGGACGAGCACGCGCTGCAGGCAGCGGTGGCGATCGAACTGCTGCACGTGGCGTTCCTGCTGCACGACGACGTGCTCGACCGCGACCTCGTGCGGCGGGGCGGACCGAACCTCATCTCGCGGCAGCGTGACGCAGCCCTTGTCCGAGGCGTGAACCCACGGGAGGCGCGACGGTACGGCGAGAGCTGCGCGGTCCTCGTCGGGGATCTGCTGCTCGCGGCCGCGCATCGTCTGATCGGCGAGCTCGACGAGCCGGTGGGAAGGCGGCGCGCGCTGCTGGGCGTGCTGGACGATGCGGTTTCCGCCGCGGCCGTGGGCGAGCACGCGGATCTACGGATCAGCCTGAGCGGCGAAGCCGACGAGGACACGATCTTGCGCACGATGGCGCTGAAGACGGCGCGGTACTCGTTCAGTGCGCCACTGCGATTCGGCGCGCTGATGGGCGGGGCGTCATCCGACGTCGTCGACGCGCTCGGCTTCATCGGAGACACGGTCGGGATCGCGTTCCAGATGCGCGATGACGTGCTCGGGGTGTTCGGCGACCCCAGGCGCATCGGGAAGTCGGTGCTGTCCGACCTGCGCGAAGGCAAGATCACCCTGCTGGTCGCGTATGCCCGGATGGATCCTTCCTGGCAGCGGGTGGCGCACCTCTTCGGCGACCCAGACCTCGACGAGCGCGGAGCGGCTCTCCTGCGCTCCGCGATCGAGCGGAGCGGTGCTCGAGCCCGTGCCGAAGCCGTGGCCGCGCAGCTCATCGACGAGGCGAGCATGTCGATGTACCGGGCAGCGCTGCCGCGCGAGATCATCGAGGACCTGGAGCGGGTCATGGCGAGTGCGATGGAGCGCTCGCGATGAGTGCGCCCGCCGGGCTGCGGCAGTACGACCGCACGGCCGCGCGGGGCTCGACGCAGGTCCTGGAGAGCTACTCGACCTCGTTCCGCCTCGCCAGCCGGCTGTGCAGCGGACCCGTGCGTGCCGACCTCGCCGCCATCTACGCCCTGGTGCGCGTAGCGGATGAAGTGGTCGACGGATGCGCCGCAGACGCAGGACTGACCGGAGAGCAGTGCCGCGCCGTGCTCGACCACCTCGAGCAGGAGGTGGAGTCGGCCCTCGCCTGCGGCTACAGCGCGAACCTCGTCGTGCACTCCTTCGCCAACATGGCGCGCGAGACCGGGATCGACGAACGTCTCACCAGGCCTTTCTTCGCCTCGATGCGGCGCGACGTGGATCCGCTCGTCTTCACCGAGGAGCGCGAGCTCGACGACTACGTGCACGGATCCGCCGAGGTGGTCGGGCTCATGTGCCTGGCCTCGTTCTGCCGCGGTCTGCCCGCGGATCCGCTGCGAAAGGCGCGCTGGGAGCGGGGCGCGATGGCGCTGGGATCGGCGTTCCAGCGGGTCAACTTCCTGCGTGATCTCGGCGAGGACGCGGTCTCCCTCGGGCGCAGCTACTTCCCGGGGGTGGATCCTCAGGGGATCTCCGAGGAGCAGAAGAACCGGATCCTGGACGGCATCGACGCGGAGCTGCGGGAGGCGGCCACCGTGATCGGGGAGCTGCCGTCGTCCAGCCGGCGGGCGGTCACCGCCGCGCACCTGCTGTACGCCGAGCTCTCCTCCCGGCTGCGGTCCACGCCCGCGCACGACCTCGTACGCCGGCGGGTGAGGGTGCCCGCGGCGCGCAAGGCATGGGTCCTGGCGCGAGCGGCGCTGTCGCCGGCGGTGGCTCGATGAGCCGTGTCGCGGTTCTCGGCGGGGGAATCGCGGGGATCGTCTCGGCGGCTCTGCTCGCGGCCGACGGACATGAGGTCGAGCTGTTCGAGAAGTCCGCTGAACTCGGCGGGCGCGCGGGGCGCTGGGACGCACGAGGCTTCCGGTTCGACACCGGCCCGTCGTGGTATCTGATGCCCGAGGTCTTCGATCATGCGTTCCGGCTGCTCGGAACGACCGCGGCCGACGAGCTCGACCTGGTCCGGCTGGATCCCGCCTACCGGGTGTTCTTCGATGGCGCGGATCCGCTCGACGTGCGCTCCGGTCGAGCGGCCGCGGTCGCGCAGTTCGAGGGGATCGAGCCCGGAGCAGGCGCGAGGCTCTCCGCTCATCTCGACTCGGCGGCGCGCACCTATCGGCTTGCGAACGATCGCTTCCTCTACACCGACTTCTCCCACCCGCGCGCGTTCGTGCCAGGACGTGCGCTGAGGGAGCTGCCGGCCTTGTCGCGGCTGCTCGGCCGCTCGCTGCAGAGCCTGGTGGAAGGATCCTTCACCGACCCGCGACTGCGTCAGATCCTGCAGTATCCCGCGGTCTTCCTCGGCGCCTCGCCGGCCCTCGCGCCTGCGCTGTTCCATCTGATGAGCACGTTCGACCTCGATGACGGCGTGTTGTACCCGCGCGGGGGGCTCGGCGTGGTGGTGGATGCGTTCTCGCGACTCGCCGCGGAGGCAGGGGTCGCCGTGCACACCCGCACCCCGGTCCGCAGGATCCTCGTCGACGGTCGCGCGGTCCGGGGCATCCTGGTGGAGCGCCACGGCGCGCTGTGCGAGGAGCGGTTCGACCGGGTGGTGAGCGCGGTCGACATGCACCACAGCGATACGGCGCTGCTGCCGGGCCGCTCGCGGGAGCGCTCGCTCCGGCACTGGGATCGGAGCAACCCTGGCACGGGAGCGGTCCTCGCGATGCTGGGAGTGCGCGGGCGGCTCCCGGAGTTGCGTCACCACAACCTCGTGTTCACGCGGGACTGGCAGGCGAACTTCGATGCCATCTTCGGAGCCGTGCCGCGGGTGCCGGATCCCGCGTCGTTCTACGCCTGCATGCCGAGCGCGACAGATGCCACGGTCGCTCCGGAGGGACACGAGAACCTGTTCCTGCTCGTGCCGGTCCCGGCGGACCCCGGCATCGGATCCGGTGGCCTGGAGGGTGCGGGTGCCGCCGAGGTGGAGGCGGTCGTCGACCGGGCCATCGCCGCGCTCGCCGAGCACGCCGGTGCTCCCGATCTGCCTGAGCGCGTCGTGCTGCGACGCACGGTGGGCCCCGCCGACTTCGAACGCGACCTGCACTCCTGGCGGGGCTCCGCCCTGGGCCCCGCGCACACGCTGCGACAGAGCGCGTTCCTGCGCGGGCGGACGCGCTCGCGCAGGACGCGAGGCCTGTTCTATGCGGGCGCGACCACCATTCCGGGCATCGGGTTGCCGATGTGCCTGATCAGCGCCGAACTCGTGCTCAAGGCGTTCCGCGGCGACCGTAGTACGGGCCCCTTGCCGGTCGCGGAGACCCAGCGATGGGTGTGACGTATCTCGGCCTGCTGATCGTGGCGATGCTCGGCGTCGGGCTTGCGGACGCCCGATGGCGGCTCTTCCTCTGGGGTGATCCGCGCCGCGCGGCACTGGTCCTGCTGGCGGGCGTCGCGCTGCTGCTGGGATGGGACGTCGCGGGGATCGCGGCCGGCATCTTCCTCCGCGACCCGAACGCCCTCTCGACCGGCATCCTGCTCGCGCCGCACCTGCCGATCGAAGAGCCCGTCTTCCTGGTGTTCCTGGTGCAGGTGACCATGACGACGTATGCCGGAGCGCGGCGGGTCCTGACCTCGTCGCACACGCGGGCGCGTCGGCTCGAGCGCGCTGCGACACCGCCCCCCTCCGCGTGGACGGAAGGTCACCGCACATGAGCGCGTATCTCCTGCTCGACGCCGCTTTCCTGCTGCCCTGCGCGCTGGTGCACCTGCTGACGTGGCGACGTCGTCCCCCACGGCACGCTCTTGCGCTCCTGATGACTCTGCTCGTGCTGGCGGGCCTGACCGTGGTGTTCGACTCGCTCATGATCTCCGCCGGGCTCTTCCGCTACGCCGAGGATCGGATCAGCGGGGTGCGGCTCTGGCTCGCTCCCGTCGAGGATCTGGCCTATCCGCTCGCCGCCGCGCTGCTCGGAACGGCGCTGTGGAATGCGCGTCGGGGCGTCCGGCGCTCGCCGCACGCGCCCGTCGTCGTCGACCGCCGCCTCGGGCCGGGAGGCGGCTCGTGAGCACCGCCGTTCACCGCTCTCTCCCGGCCGAGATCCTGCTGACGTCACGGCCGCTGAGCTGGATCAACACCGCTTTCGGGTTCGCGGCGGCGATGGTGCTCACGACCGGTCGGGTGGACGCCGCCGTGCTGATCGGCACGACGTTCTTCCTGATCCCCTACAACCTCGCCATGTACGGGATCAACGATGTCTTCGACTACGCCTCGGATCTGGCCAATCCGCGGAAGGGCGGGGCGGAGGGCGGCGTCCTCGACCCCGGCCGGCATCGGGTGATGCTCACGGCGGCGATCGGGCTGTCGGCGCCGTTCGTGATCGCGCTGATGGTGCTCGGAGACCCGGCTTCGTGGGTCGTGCTCGGGGTCGCGCTGTTCGCCGTGGTCGCCTATTCGGCTCCGCCGTTCCGGTTCAAGGAGGTGCCGTTCCTGGACTCGGCGACCTCCAGCATCCATTTCGTCTCACCCGTCGTCTACGGTCTCGTGCTCGCGCATGCGGCTCCGACGCCGGGGCTGGTGCTCATGCTGATGGCGTTCTTCGCCTGGGGAGTGGCCAGCCACGCCTTCGGCGCGGTGCAGGACGTGATTCCCGACCGCGATGGCGGTATCGCGTCCATCGCGACCGTGCTGGGTGCCGCCAGGACGGTGCGGTTCGCGATGGCGATGTGGATGCTGGCGGGAGTGCTCATGCTGTTCACGCCGTGGCCAGGACCCTGCGGCGCGGCGCTCGCGGTGCCGTACCTGCTCGCGGTGTGGCCCTACCGATCGATCAGCGACGAGCACTCGGCCGAGGCGAACAGAGGGTGGCGCCGATTCCTGGCACTCAACTACCTGTGCGGCTTCCTCGCCACGGTGCTGTTGATCTGGTGGGCGGCAGGCGCCACCCGCTGAGAGCCGTTCGCGGCCGGCCGATCAGCTCCGCAGCGCGAGCGAGACGACCATGCCCGGTGCGGCGACGACCGAGAGCACGAGATACGCGGTGCCATCGGGCCCGAGCGCCGTCCCCCCGGGGAAGAGCCGCACCTCGTCCGGCGGAACCATGAGCCCGCGTCCATCGGCCTTGAGCACCGCCTCGATCGCGGTCCAGCCGCGCAGATCCGGCGGATCGGCCGGGGCGAACAGGGCGGCGAGGTCGGGCCGCGCGCCCGCGCGCTCGGCGTCGATGCCGATCTCGGCGGTGTTCTCGGCGTGGGCGACGGCGACGACCACCCACGGGTCGGCATAGGCGATGCTCGCGTGCACGGGGACGAAGGGCAGCACCGGGCGTCCGTGCGGCCCGCCGCAGACAGGGCAGCGCCGTTCGATCCGCAGATCGGACCCTGGAGCGAGCTCGCCGGCCAGTGCGCGGACCAGCGCGTCCGCGGTCTCGCGCCGGGAGCCGTGGGCGGAGCGCGCCCAGGCGATCCGCACCCCCTCGACCGTCGTCCGCTGCACCCGACCAGCGTAGGGTGCGTGCCCGACGCGGGGCGCACGCGCGGACGGCGGCGCGCGCGCCCATAAGTTGAAGTAGCCAACAAAACTCTTGCGCACCGTCGAAACGCTCGCTAGGGTCGATCGTCGAAGCGCTTCACCAGCGCAACCGTACCGATCGAAGAAGCCCGGAGACGACGATGGCGAAGATCCATGAGGTGGCCGAGGCCGCCGGCGTGTCGATCAGCACCGTCTCCTATGCGCTGAGCGGCAAGCGCTCGATCTCGCCGGCCACGCGGGAGCGCGTGGAGCGCGCCGCCGCGCGGCTCGGCTACGAGCCGAACGCCGGTGCGAGGATGCTCGCCGGGCGCCGCACGCACATCTTCGCGCTCACCGAGCCGTTCCGTGCGGACACGCATGCGCCGACGCACATGAGCTTCGTCCTCGCGACGTCGATCGCCGCACGCCGCTACGACTACGACATCCTGCTGCTCACCGACGCCGAGGCGTCGGCGGGGATGCGCCGGGTCTCCGCCAGTGGGCTGGTCGACGGGATCCTCGTGCTCGACGTCGCGCCGCAGGACGACCGGGTCGCACTGTCGCGCGCGATCGACGTTCCGACGGTCTTCATCGGGGTGCCCGACGATGCCGAGGGTCTCGTCTGCGTCGACCTCGACTTCGAGGCGGCAGCAGGGCTCGCCGTCGACCGCCTCGCCGAAGCAGGGCATCGCCGCATCGGCTTCATCGGCCACCCGGAGACCGCGTACGTCCGCTCGAACTTCCCGCCGCGGGTGCGTCGCGGCGTCGAGGACGCGGCGCGGCGTCGCGGCGTCACCCTCGCCACGGCGTTCCCCGGTGAGGGCGACGAGCGGCGCCGCGACATCGGCGAGGCTGTGCGGCGCATGATCGCCGAGGGCGTCACGGCGCTCGCCCTGCACTGCGACGACGCCGCCCATGCGGCCGTCCTCGCCGAGCTCACCGCGGCCGGGCTCGCGGTGCCGGCGCAGATGTCGGTGGTGTCGATCGGTTCCTCGTTCGACACCTCCTCGTTCTCCACCCCGCTGGACCGCATCCCGCTCGAACCGGACACGTCCTGCGAACTCGCCGTCGAACTGGCCTCACGACTGGCCGATGGCGAGCACGTCGAGCCCGGTGTGCGCCTCACCGCACCGCACTACCAGGCGTTCGGCTCGGTCAGCCCGCCCCGCTGACCTGGCGCATCCCGTCATCCGCCCATCCACCCCGTTCGCATCACCTGTTCCCACCATCTCTCCCCTCATCCCTTTCACCAACGTCGAAACGCTTCGACAACCACGGAGGTAGCAATGAAGCACACCAGGATCCTCGCGGCCGTCGCCGCGACAGCGGTCATCGGCGCCGCACTCGCCGGCTGCAGCGGCAGCGAAGACGACACCAATGGCGCGGGCAAGACCCTGCGGCTGTGGCACTACGAGGGCGCCGACAGCGCCATGGGCAAGGCCTGGGCCGAGGCCATCAAGGTCTTCGAGAAGGAGACCGGTGCCAAGGTGCAGTTCGAGGAGAAGAGCTTCGAGCAGATCCGCTCGACTGCGAGCCAGGTGCTTAACTCCGACCAGGCGCCCGACGTGCTCGAGTACGCCAAGGGCAACGGCACGGCCGGCCTGCTCTCCAGCCAGGGTCTGCTCGCCCCGCTCGATGACGCCGTGAAGAAGTACGGCTGGGACAAGAAGCTCGCCTCCAGCCTGCAGACCACCGCGAAGTATGACGACAAGGGCATCATGGGCTCCGGCAGCTGGTACGGCGTGCCGAACTACGGCGAGTACGTCGAGGTCTACTACAACAAGACCGCGTTCGAGAAGGCGGGCGTCGCCGTGCCGACCTCGCTCGCCGAGTTCGAGGCGGCGATGAAGACCTTCAAGGACGCCGGCCAGACCCCGCTGTCCGAGTCGGCGGTGGAGTACCCGCTGAGCCAGCTCTGGTACCAGCTGGCCCTGACCAAGGCCGACCGGTCGTTCATCGACGACTACCAGCTCTACAAGCACCCGGTGAAGTGGGACGACGAGCCGCTCACCTACGCCACGCAGACCATCGCGGACTGGACCGCGAAGGGGTACATCTCCAAGGACGCCAGCGGTCTCAAGGCCGAGGACGCGGGTGTCGCGTTCATCAACGGGCAGGCCCCGATGTTCTACTCGGGCAGCTGGTGGTACGGCCGGTTCATGACCGAGATCAAGGGCTTCGAGTGGGGGACGTTCCTGTTCCCGGGCAGCGACTTCACCCCCGGATCCGCGGGCAACATGTGGGTCGTGCCCGAGCGTGCGAAGAACAAGGCGCTGGCCGAGAAGTTCATCGACATCACGATGCGCCCCGAGATCCAGGCCATCCTCGGCAACGGCGGAGGCGTGCCCGTCGCCGCCGATGTGTCCGCGATCACGGACGAGAAGTCGAAGGAGCTCATCGAGAACTTCAACACCATCACCAAGAACGACGGCATCGCGTTCTACCCCGACTGGCCCACGCCGACGTTCTACGACCAGCTCAACGCAGGCCTTCAGGAGCTCGTGAACGGCACGAAGTCGCCCGCTGAGGTGCGCAAGCAGCTGGGCGACCAGTACGCGTCCGGCGTGAAGGACATCGTCGGCTGAGGCCCCGGGGGCTGCGGGCACCCGCCCCGGCCCCCGACCGCCTCCACGCTCTTCGGAAAGGACGACGGCATGTCCGACGTACGCAGCCTCATCCCCGGGTCGCGCCCGCGCGCGTTCTGGCCCTATCTGCTTCCGGGCCTGATCCTGCTCCTCGTGATCATCGTGATCCCGCTGGTCTGGAACGTGTACCTCACGTTCACGAGGTATCGGGGGATCCGGCCCCCGCAGTGGATCGGGCTGGGCAACTGGCAGAAGCTGTTCGGCGACCAGGTGTTCTGGACCTCGTTCGGCAACTCCGTCGCGATGATCCTCGCGATGGTCGTCGTGCCGACGCTGCTCGGCCTGCTGCTGGCGGCGATGCTGTTCGATCTGATCGGCAAGAAGTTCGGCGGCAGGATCGCGAGCTTCCTGCGCGCCACCTACTACCTGCCGCAGATCCTCCCCGCCGTGATCGCGGCGATCGTGATCGGCTGGATCCTGCGCCCGAAGAACGGAGCGCTCAATCAGGTGCTCGAGGCGATCGGTCTGGGCGCCCTGCAGCACAACTGGCTGGGCAGCGGCGACACCGCGCTGGTCAGCATCATGGTGATCATGGTCTGGGTGCAGCTGGGCTATCCCGTCGTGATCTTCATGGCGGCGCTGCAGCGGGTGGATCCGGAGCTCTACGAGGCGGCCGAGCTCGACGGCGCCGACTGGTTCCAGAGGTTCCGCGCGATCACCGTCGGCATCATCCGGCCCGAGATCTTCGTCGTCACGCTGACCTGCACGATCGCCGCGCTCAAAGTGTTCGGCCCCGTCTATGCGCTGACCCGCGGCGGGCCCGGAACGTCCACCATCGTGCCCGCGTACTACGCGTACAGCGAGTTCTTCCAGTCGCAGCAGGTCGGCTACGGCGCGACCATCGCGACCGCGCTGACCGTCGTCATCGCGATCGTCAGCGTGGTGTTCATCCTCGTGCAGAACCGCATGGAGAAGGAGGAGGCCCGATGAGCCGCTCCGGCATCGCTCGCCGCCGGCCATCCGACTGGGTCGTGCTCGTCATCGCCATCGTGCTGGGCCTGCTCATCGCGGTGCCGCTGCTGCTGATCCTGATCAACTCGTTCAAGTCGCCCGGCGACTACAACACGTCCGGGCCGCTGTCCCTGCCGAAGGAGCTCTACTTCGACGGGATCGGCGCGTTCTGGAATCGGGTCGACTTCCCGCTGAAGCTGTGGAACAGCTTCTTCATCGCCGGCACCGTCGCCGTGCTGGCGGTGGGGCTGTCGATGCTGAACGCCTTCGCGCTCGGCATCGGCCGGGTCAAGGGGCGGCTGTGGATCGTCGTGGTGATCCTGCTGGCGAACATGCTGCCGCAGGAGGTGCTGCTCTACCCGCTGTACTTCCTCTTCAAGCAGGTGGGCCTGTACGACAACCCGTGGTCGGTGATCATCACCTTCACCGTCATCCAGTCGGCCTTCGGCACGTATCTGCTGTCCTCGGTGTTCAGTACGTTCCCCAAGGAGGTGCTCGAGGCGGCCGCGCTCGACGGCGCCGGGCGCTGGCAGGTCCTGTGGCGCGTGGTGTTCCCCATCTCCCGCCCGACGCTGTCGGTGCTGCTCATCTTCTTCTTCATCTGGACGTGGAACGAGTTCCTCATCCCCTTGACGTTCCTCGTGTCGAACGCGAATCAGACGGTGCCCGTGGCGATCACGGCGCTGCAGGGCGACCGGCTCATGGACGTCACCACGACGAGCGCCTCGGCGCTGCTCGGCCTGCTGCCGACGCTCGTCTTCTTCCTCATCTTCCAGCGCACGCTGACGCGTGGCATCACGGCAGGAGCAGTCAAGTAATGAAGTTCACCGACGGGTTCTGGCAGCTCCGCCCCGGAGTCGACGCCCTGTACGCGCAGGAGGCGCGCGATCTGTCCGCCGAGGACGGCGTGCTCACGGTGTGGGCGCCGACGCGGGTGATCGCCTCGCGCGGAGACACCCTCAACCGGCCGCTGCTCACGGTGTCGCTGTCGAGCCCCGCGGAGGGCGTGATCCGGGTGCGCGTCGAGCACCACCGCGGTGCGGCCGGCACCGGTCGCCGGTTCGGGTTCGATGCGAACCCGGAGCACCGCGCCGAGGCGCGGCTCGATGACGACGGCGGCGTGCTCGACGCGGGCTCTCTGCGTGCGCGCATCCGCCGCGGGGCGCCGTGGGAGCTGACCTTCGAGCACGACGGCGGCGTCTACACGACCAGCGGGCACCGCTCGATCGGTTCGATCGCGATCGCGCCGCACGCCGCGGTCACCGCCGAGCCCGTGGGATCCGACGGCATCAGCGTCAGCGGCAGGGCCGAGGCGGACAACTACATCCACGCCCAGCTCTCCCTCGACGTGGGCGAGCTCATCTACGGTCTCGGAGAGCGGTTCGGCCCGCTCGTCAAGAACGGGCAGACGGTCGACGTGTGGAACTCCGACGGCGGCACGTCGAGCGAGCAGTCGTACAAGAGCATCCCGTTCTACCTCTCCAGCCGCGGCTACGGCGTGCTCGTGAACGACGCCGGCCACGTCTCGTTCGAGGTCGGCTCCGAAGCCGTCGAGCAGGTGCAGTTCTCAGTGGCGGGGCAGAGCCTGGAATTCTTCGTGATCGCCGGGCCGACCCCGGCGGAGGTGCTCGACCGCTACACCCGCCTCACCGGACGCCCCGCCCGGGTGCCGGATTGGTCGTACGGCCTGTGGCTGTCGACGAGCTTCACGACCGACTACGACGAGGAGACCGTCAGCGGCTTCATCGACGGCATGGCCGACCGCGACATCCCGCTCGAGGTGTTCCACTTCGACTGCTTCTGGATGCGGGAGTTCCACTGGACCGACTTCGAGTGGGATCCGGCGGTGTTCCCCGACCCGGAGGGCATGCTCGCGCGCCTGCACGAGCGGGGTCTCCGCGTCAGCACCTGGGTGAACCCGTACATCGCGCAGCGGTCGCGGCTGTTCGACGAGGGACTCGAGCACGGCTACCTGGTCCGGCGGCCGGACGGATCGGTGTTCCAGTGGGACCTCTGGCAGGCGGGCATGGCACTGGTCGACTTCACGAACCCCGACGCCACAGCCTGGTTCCAGGGGTACATCCGGCGCCTGCTGCGTCAGGGCGTCGACGCCGTCAAGACCGACTTCGGGGAGCGCATCCCGACGGGCCTGGCATGGCACGACGGCAGCGATCCCGAGGCCATGCACCACCGCTACACGCAGCTGTACAACCGCGCCGTGTTCGATGTGCTCGTCGAGGAGCGCGGCGAGGGCGAGGCCGTGCTCTTCGCGCGATCGGCGACGGCCGGGGGACAGGCGATGCCCGTGCACTGGGGCGGCGACAACTCCTCGTCGTTCGTGTCGATGGCGGAGTCGCTGCGCGGCGGGCTGTCGCTCGCGCTCAGCGGCTTCGGGTACTGGAGCCACGACATCGGGGGCTTCGAGGGGGATCCGGATCCGGCCGTGTTCAAGAGGTGGCTGGCGTTCGGACTGCTGTCCAGCCACTCGCGCCTGCACGGATCCACGAACTACCGGGTGCCGTGGGCGTTCGACAACGGCACGGAGGAGCCGGGGCAGAGCGCGGTCGACGTCGCGCGCGCCTTCACGAAGCTGAAGCGCTCGCTGCGGCCGTACCTCGTCGCGGCCGGCGAGGAGGCCCATCGCAGCGGACGCCCCATCATGCGCCCGATGGTGCTGGAGTTCCCGGAGGATCCCGCGGCCGGCTACCTCGACCGGCAGTACATGCTGGGCGCCGACCTGCTCGTCGCGCCGGTGTTCACCGCATCCGGCGAGGTCGAGTACTACCTGCCAGACGGCCGCTGGACGAACTGGTTCACGCGTGAGCAGGTGCAGGGTGGCGGCTGGCGCCGCGAGATGCACGCCTTCGACACGGTGCCGCTGTGGATCCGGGAGGGCGCCGTGATCCCTGTCGAGGACGAGGACGGGGTGCGGTCGGAGGTGCGGGGCTGAGGACGCAGCGCGCCCATCCGGCGTCATAGGATCGAACCCTATGACGTCGGATCCGGTGGGCACGCAGAGGATGCGCCGCCCGGGTCCGATCGCCCGCATCGTCGGTGCGCTCGACGACCCGGTGCTCCGGGCGCTGGTCACCGCCACGACCGTCGCTCGGATCGGCCGCGGCGTGTTCCTCTCGATCACGGTGCTGTACTTCATCCGCGTCGTGGGGCTGAACGGCGCTCAGGCCGCGATCGTGCTGGCGGCGGCCAGCGGCAGCAGCATCGTGGCCTCGTTCCTCGGCGGTTGGCTCGCGGATCGATGGAGCGCGCGTCGCCTGTCCTTCACGTTCGAGACCGCCGCGGGGCTGCTCCTCGTCGCGTACGCCTTCGTCGACACGTTCGCGGCCGCGATCGTGCTCGCGGTGTCCAGCGGCTTCCTCGACGCCCTCGCACAGTCCTCCCGTTCGGCCGTGATCGCACGCGGGTTCACGGGGGAGAACCGGGTGCACGCCCGCGCGGTGCTGCGAACGGTCACCAACCTGTCCATCGCCGCCGGTTCCGGGATCGCGGCGGTCGCGCTCGCGATCGGGACGCCCGTGGCCTACCGGGTGGTTATCGTGCTCGCCGGCGTCGTCTGCGCGCTCGGCGCGATCCCGCTGCTGCGCCTGCCCTCCTCCGTCGACGCGGACGCGCGCGTCGCTGAGACGATCAGGACCGAGACCGGATCCGTGAACACCGCCGCGACCGCGGCCGCCGAACGCGAGCTGCGCCGCGACTGGCGCGCGCGCTCGCCGTGGCGGGACCCGCGCTACCTGCTGCTGACCCTGTTCTCGGCGATGTTCGGCATGCAGTTCGGCGTGGCGGAGGTCGGTGTGCCGCTGTGGATCACCCATGCCACCACCGCGCCCGACGCCACGGTGTCGGTGCTGCTCATCTCCAACACCGTGCTCGTCGTGCTCTTCCAGGTGCGGCTGTCCCGCAACACCCACGACCTCCGCGTCGCCGGCAGGGTCTCGCTGATCGCGGGCGTGCTCATGGCGGGCGCATGCCTCGTCTACGCCGCAGCCGCAGGCCTGCCCGTCGCGGCCGCCGTGTCCGTGCTGCTCCTGGCCCTCGTCGCGCACACGTTCGCGGAGATCCTCTCGCAGGCGGGCGGCTGGGGGCTGAGCTTCGAGCTGGCGGATCCGGTGCGCGCGGGCGCATACCAGGGCGTCTTCGGGATGACGTTCTCGATCGCCTCGCTGGTCGCGCCCCTCCTGGTGAACGCGACGGCCATCGCGCTCGGCTTCGCGGGCTGGGCGATCCTCGCGGCGGTCTTCCTCGGATCGGCCGTCGGCATCGCGGTGATCGCGTTCCGCGCCGCCCGGGAGCAGCAGCGCGAGGAGGTGCAGGTGCGCGACGAGGAAGGGCCGCGCGACGAGGAGCGGTCTCGCGCCACGCGAGGGTAGAGCCCGCCCGCCTGAGCCGGAGGATCTCACCCTCGACCTGCTCCCCGCTGACGAGTAGCTTCTGCTCATGGGAGACCACGTCGACGAGCGGGTGTTCACCCGGCAGGACCGCACGCTGTTCCGTGAGAAGACGGCGCGCTGCCTCGACGCGCTCGCCGTGATGCTCGCCGACGGCCAGTTCGAGGTCGCCGAGCCCCGGCTGGGCCTGGAGATCGAGCTCAACCTGGTCGACGACGCGGGCGACCCGGCGATGGCGAACGAGGCCGCCCTCGACGCGATCGCCGATCCCGCGTTCCAGACCGAGCTCGGCCAGTTCAACATCGAGATCAACGTCGAGCCCCGCCCGCTCGCCGGCCGCAGCGTCACCGACCTGGAGCACTCCCTGCGCGCCTCGCTCAACGCCGCCGATGAGAAGGCGCGCAGCGCGGGATGCCGCCTCGCCATGATCGGCATGCTGCCCACCCTCGACGAGCGCCACTTCACCGGGGAGTGGCTGTCGGCGGATCCGCGCTACGACCTGCTCAGCCAGCAGATCCTCGCCGCCCGCGGGGAGGACATCGAGCTCCGCCTCGACGGCCCGGCCCTTCGACAGGCGCACGGACCGGATGGCCGCCTCGGCGACGGCACCGGGCGGGAGACCCTCGACATCGTGTGCGACACGATCCTCCCCGAGGCCGCCTGCACGTCGGTGCAGCTGCATCTGCAGGTGGATCCGGCGGAGTTCGCGGCGTACTGGAACTCCGCGCAGGCCATCGCGGGTGTGCAGGTCGCGCTCGCCGCCAATTCGCCGTTCTTCGCAGGCAAGGCGCTGTGGCACGAGACCCGGATCCCGCTGTTCGAGCAGGCCACCGACACCCGTTCGGTCGAGCTGAAGAACCAGCACGTGCGGCCGCGGGTGTGGTTCGGGGAGCGCTGGGTGACGTCGATCTTCGACCTGTTCGAGGAGAACTCCCGCTACTTCCCCGCGCTGCTGCCGGTCACGACCGACGAGGATCCGTTCGAGGTGCTCGCCGGGGGTGGCACGCCCGCGCTCGCCGAGCTGCGGATGCACAACGGCACGGTGTACCGCTGGAACCGCCCGATCTACGACGGCAAAGGCGAGCATTATCACCTGCGCCTGGAGAACCGGGTGCTGCCGGCGGGACCCGGCATCGTGGACGTGCTCGCCGACGCCGCGTCTACTACGGGCTCGTGCACGCGCTCGCGCAGGCCGACCGCCCGCTCTGGACCCAGATGACCTTCGACGCGGCCGAGGAGAACCTGCACTCGGCCGCCCGCGACGGCATCGAGGCGCGCCTCTACTGGCCCGAGATCGGCTGGATCGGACCGCGCGAACTGGTGCTGCGGCGCCTGCTGGCGCTCGCCGCAGAGGGGCTCGACGGGTACGGGGTGGATCCGGCCGAGCGCGATCGCTATCTCGGCGTCGTCGAGCAGCGCTGCCTGACCGGGCGCAACGGGGCGGTGTGGCAGCGCGAGAACGTCGCCGCCCGCGAGCGCGCCGGAGCCACCCGGTCTGAGGCGCTGCACGGCATGCTCGCCGACTACCTGGAGCACATGCACGCGGGAGAGCCCGTGCACACCTGGGAGCTGTGAACCCGCCGCCGTGTGCGGTCCCTGATCGAGGAGCGGAGCGACGAGAGGAAGGGCGGGCGTTCGTCCTTCGTCTCGCTGCGCTCGCTCGGGAACCGGTTCGAGCGCGTCGGGCGCGTCAGATTCCGCCGAGGAACTCCCGGATCCGGTCCGCGGCCGGACCGGCATCCCGGATCATCGTCTCGTGACCGCACCCCGGGATCTCCGCGTACTCGCCCTGCGGGATCGCGTCGGCCACGGCGCGTGTCCACGCCGGCGGCGAAACCGGGTCGCGGGAGCCGCGCACGACCAGGGTCGGCACGGAGATCCGCGGATAGACGTCCTCCGGGCGGTGCGCGACCGTGGCGCGGATCTTGCGCACGATGTGCGGGCCCGCGCGCAGGTACTCGCGCACCCCGCGGATCACCACGCGCGGGTCGACCGATGCCGTGTCCTGGAGGAACCGCAGCGCCTGCCGTGCCACCCGCCGCGCCCCGGCGTCGACGGTGGGCGCCGCCAGCACCACTGCGCGCACCCGGTCGGGATGGCGCACCGCGAGCTCGGCTGCGACCTGACTGCCCATGGAGTGCCCGATCACCGTGACCGCGGGGAGGTCCGCGGCGACGAGGTGCGCGGCGATCAGGTCGGCGTGCTGCGGCATGGTGAGCGGCAGGTCCGGCTCCGGCGCGGCCCCGAAACCGGGCAGGTCGACGGCGACGACGGTGCCCTCGAGGCGGCGAGCCAGCTCGCCGAAGACGCTGCGGCCCATGCCGAGCCCGTGCACGAGCAGGAAGACGTCCGATCCGGATCCGGTCCGCTCCGCGATGAGCGTCGCGGATCCCTCGGTGAACGCCACGACGTGACCGTCCAGTGCGGGAGTCAGGTCGGGAGTGCTCACCCCTCCACTTCACCACATCCCGCCGTGGGGGATCCGCTCACCCGGCGGGGCATGCCTCCGGGGCGGAGACGCCGTGGATCGCGGCCCATTGCGTCTGGAGCTCGGTGCCGAACTGCGGTGCCGGCCCCGGAAGCCGCGGCACACAGCCCGACGTGCTGAAGGCGCCGATGACCTGGCCGGGACGCCCGCGGAGCCCCACGGCGTATGCATCGCCGCCCGGCGCCATGGCAGCGAGCACGGCACGGATCGATTCCCAGCCGACCGTGTCCGTGAGCGCCCGATCCGGCGGGATCGCCGGGGCGACGGAGGTCGGCACCCGCAGCCACAGCCGCGGAGGCTGGCCAGGGAACACGTCGACGACGAGTTCCCGCTCGCGGTCGGAGTCGTACCGGGCGAGGCCGAGGTACGCCGCGTCGAGTCCACGCAGCGTCGCCGCCAGCGAAGGAGGAACGGGCGACTCGATGGTCGAATCCTTGCCGATCGAGAGGATCAACCGATCGGTGCGTGTCGTCATCGAGAGCTCATCGAGGAGGGCCGCTTGCAGAGCGGGTGAGAGCCCCTCATCCGCGATGCGCAAGGCGCGTTCGTCGCCGATGGATCCCGAGATGCGCATACCGCGTTCTGCTCGGCTCAACCACTCGTCGACGAATCCCACCCCGGGAGAGCGTGAGCCGGGGGCGACGGTGAAGGCGACGTCGGGGACCGCTTCGAGTGTGAGCTGCAGTGGTGCCGCGCGTGAGCCGCCGACCGTTCCCGCGCCGCGACCGCCGTCCTTCGAAGCCAGCCACGTGGTGATCACGCGGTGAGCCTGTGCGGCCGTGACCCCGCGTTCGAGCTCGACATCCGTGTTCCGCGCGATTCCCGCATCGAAACCGCCGTCGTCCACGACGCAGGACGCCGAGGTGACGCCGGGCAGCGGTCGAAGCGCCGCGCAGGCGGCGTCCGCGGCGCGTCGCGCTTCTCCGACATCCGCGGGGGAGGAGCACGCCCCGAGAGCAGACGCGGCGACCAGAACCGCGAAGACCGCGGTCATTCGCGACAGCCCGCCACGTCCCGCCCGGAGCCTCCTCGCCCGAGGACGACGCGCGTGCTCATCAACGCCATCGCGAGGCGCGCTCATAGGGCCCGCAGGCGGGCCGCCCGGCCCTCGTCGATGCCTCCACGCCACCCTGAGAGCGGCGGCGTGATGTCGGATCGCGGGCCGCCCGACCATGCGGCGGCGAACTCGCTGCGAGAGACGAACCGGTCCCAGGCGGGGTCGAGCGTGCCCGGCAAGAGCCCGTACTCGGCGAGTCCGATAAGGATGCCGTATCGCTGATATCTGTCCGCTTCCGGCACGATCTTGGCTCGGGCCATCGCCTTCTCCAGCTCACCGGCGCGTGTTCCCGCCGGTTGGGCCGAGATCACGTCCAGCAAGGTCCGCAGCCGCTCCCTGTCGTCGGCCGTAGGGGAGGGGAGGCCGGCAGCGACAGCGGTCTCGAGGTCGGGCAGATAGCGCTGCGGCTGCTCGTTCCAGGCCCAGCCCAGCGCAAGCCGCACCAGCACCTCGGTCCCGTCGAGCTCGAAGGCGTCGCCTCGGGAAGGGGTCAGTCCGCAATCGGGCAGTCCGTCGTCCTTCACGGGCGCGGTTGCGAGGTACCTCGCCCATGCGAACGAGATTACCGTCTGCCGTCCGTGACGAGCGCTGCCGAGACCCGCGATGAAGGCGCCGAGCACGGCGTCCTCGTCGAGCATGGATGCGGCGGCGACCGAACGGTCGAGGATGTCGATCGGTGCGAGTCGATCGACGGTGCGGACGGGCCATCCGAAGCGCTCGGCCTCGGCGACATGGACCGGATCCGTGGACGCCTCGGCTCCCGCGACGCCACCCGTGCGGGTGAAGCGGTATCCGTACACCCGCATCAAGGCGTCGAGCTCGGCATCGGCGGGGATTCGTCGTGGCAGGGCCTTCACCCCGTCAGGATATGGGCTCAGCCGCCGCCGGTGCGGGTCGATGGTCGGCGCCGTCCTGATTCTCTGCTGGTTGCATCGATCTGCCGATCAGATGCCTTGAGAAGACGTCCTAAGGTGAACGCGTGCAGTTCTCTGTTGAGGTGACCGACATCCTCGATCCGCTTCCGGGTCTCGTCGCCGCGGGTGAGGTCGACGGGCGGCGGGTGTTCGCTGTGTGGCGCGACGGCGCGGTGCGTCTCCTCGACGATCGCCTGATCGAGGTCGCGCACAGGGACGTGTCGCTGGCGGACGATGCGCGCGTGCTGGCGGCATCCGCTCTGGACCTCGTGATCATCGCCACGCAAGGAGCCGTGGTCCGCGTCAGCGCACAAGTGGATGTGCTCGACCTGCCCGCCGATGCCGCGGCGATCCTCGAGGGCCTCCCGTTGATCGCCGTCCCCGGCGAGGCGATCCATCGGCTTCTCCTTCTCGAACCGACGGCCGGGGTGGTCATCGCCGAGCAGACAGTCGACGTGGACGACGCGCGCGCGTTCATCTATCCCCATCCGCATGATGGGTCGGCGATCCTCGAGTTCGCGATGGGACAGGACGGGACGCTGGCGTACCGCGTCGACGTCGAGGAGTCCGCGCTCCGGCTGAGCGCGATCCTCGAGGGAGACGACCCGGTGGTCGCCGGCTTCGCTCCTACAGGCGATCGGCTCCTCATCGCGCAGTACCCCAGCGGTCCCGAGACGGTGCGGATCCTCACGTGGCCCGAACTGGACGAGGCTGCGCGTGTCGACGGCGGCGAGGTCGATGCTGAGTACGGCTTCGGTCTCGCCGGGTGCTGGATCGACGATGATCGGGTGGCTTTCTACGCCACCGAAGACGCCCTCATGGTTGCGGCCGGCGACCTGGAATCGCCGGAACGAGTCGAGCTTCCGATCGCCTTCGGCGACGACGGGGAGATCGAGAGTCTCACCCCTCTCGGCCGCGGAGGCGTTGCCGTCGGCACGTGGACGCCAGCCGGCCGGCTCACGCTCGTCGTCGAGATGACCGAAGCCTAGGGCCCCGCACGCCTCGAACTGGCATAGGCATCCTCCTGCACTCGCGCTCGGAGCCGATCCAACGGGGCTACACGCTCAGCCCTCGGCGCTGATGCATCCGCCCGCGGTCGTCGAGTTCGAGGATGGTCCCGATGCCGATCCTTTCGAGGAACGCGAAATCGTGGCTGACGATGAGCAGGGCTCCGCGGTAGGCGTCGAGAGCTTCCGCGAGTTGTTCGACGCTCGTGATGTCGAGGTTGTTCGTCGGCTCGTCCATGATCAGCAGCTGGGCGGGCGGCTCGGCCAGGAGAAGCCGTGCGAGGGACACGCGGAACCGTTCGCCGCCCGAGAGCGTGCGCACCGGCCGGTCGACGCTGTCGCCACGCAGAAGCAGTCGAGCGAGCTGGTTCCTGATCGTGTCGGTAGGTGTCTCGGGCGCGACGGCCTGCACGTTCTGGAGTGCGCTGGCGCCGTCGTCGAGTCCATCGAGCCGCTGTGGGAGAAATCCGACGAGGTCGGTGACCAGCCGGCCGTGAGGGCGCCCGGGAACCGGATCGGTCTGCTGGAGGAGCTGTTCGAGCAGGGTCGACTTTCCGGCTCCGTTCGCGCCGATGAGCGCGACGCGTTCCGGCCCTTGGATCACGATGGTTCGCCCTTCGTCCTCCAGTTCTGCCAGGCGTCGCCCGCGAGGGACGTCGGGGTCGGGAAGGACGAGGTGAATATGCTCGTCGTCGCGGACTCGTGCGTCGGCCGCGTCGAGGGCGGCCTGCGCGGCCTGCACCTTGTCGTCGAGGGTCGACCGCAGCGATCCGGCGGAAGCCTGAGCCTTGCTGGCGCGGTTCCCGGCAAGGATCTTGGGGATGCCGCCGTCCTTCTGAGTCTTCCTGCCTGTTCGTTCGCGTCGCGCGAGCTTCGTCTCAGCCTCGACGCGCTGCTTCTTCTCCACCTTCAGCGCCTGCCGGGCGGAGCGTGCAGCCTGCATCGCAGCGGCCTGCTTCTGTTCTTGGAATTCCTTCCACGCGCTGTACGGGCCGCCGAAGGTGTCCAGTCTCCCGGCATACAGCTCGGTGGTGTTGTCCATGTGTTCCAGCAACTCGAGGTCGTGGCTGACGACGATGAGGGTTCCCGGCCATTGGTCGACGAACTCGGCCAGCCTCGTTCGTGTCGCGCGGTCGAGGTTGTTGGTGGGCTCGTCGAGAAGGGTGATCGGGGTGCGGCGGATGCGCAGTCCGGTGATCGCGATGAGCATGCCCTCGCCGCCGGAGACCTCTGCGACACGGCGGTCGAGGTCTCCGGCGGAGAACCCGATCTGGTGCAGTGCTTCGTCGGCGCGGGACTCGATGTCCCAGTCGTCGCCGATCACGTCGAAAAGACGTTGGTCGACGTCGCCGGACTCGATCGCCTTCATTGCATCGAGGATCGATTGGATCCCGAGCAACTCGGCGATCGTCGTGTCGCGTCGCAGCGTGAGTGTCTGCGGCAGGTACCCGACCTCGCCGCCGGTGTCGACGTGGCCGGAGGACGGCTGGAGCTCACCTGCGATGAGGCGGAGCAGGGTGGATTTGCCGGCGCCGTTGCGGCCGATCAGCCCGGTTCGGCCCGTACCGAAGGTGCCATTGACTCTGTCGAGTCCGATGGTGCCATCGGGCCACTCGAAGGTCACATCCCGCAGGGTGATTGCGGATTTCGTAGACATTGCTGTGCTTCTCTTTCTCTGCCATCAGCCGCCGGCAGGCGTGACGGGGGTCACTTCTGTGTCGATGAGCCCAGCCCCCGGTGAGGGCTGGGTGAGGTACTTCGCATGGAGTTGCCCACAGGCCGCGTCGATGCCCGTGCCGGACTGGCGCCGCCTTGTCGCGTGGATACCGCGAGTGGTCAATCCATGCACGAACTCGTCCACACGGTTCGACGAGGGCGCACGATACTCAGGAACGGCTCCGGCGGCCTCGTTGTAGCGGATGACGCTGACATGGAACAGCTCCGGCCGAGAACGGTCGTGGACCAGTTGTGACAGTGCCGCGAGATGGTCGTCGCTGTCGTTGACGCCTGCGATCAGCAGATAGGCGAGATACACCTTTCTGCGGCTCGTGACGGCGTGCCGGTCCAGGATGTCGAGGTTACGTGCGAGCGGGAATCGCTCCTCAAGGGGGATGATCCGCTCCCTCTGGTTCGGGAACGGCGAGTGCACCGAGAGCGTGATCGTCACCCGCGGGTGCTCATTCACGAGACGTTCGAGGTTCGGCGCGAACCCGACAGTGGACACCGTGATCCGCCGCGCCGACATGCCAGCGTACGCTTGGCCGGTCAGTAGAGTCAGCGCGTCGAACACGTGGGGGTTGGCCAGCGCTTCGCCCATGCCCATGAAGGCGACACTCGCCGGCCGTGGCAGCCCTGCTCGTGTCCAGCGCGGGTGCATCACCTGCGCGACGATCTCGTCCGCAGTGAGATTTCGGATCAGTCCGACCGCGCCGGTGGCGCAGAACGTGCATCCGAGGGCGCAGCCGGCCTGCGACGAGATGCACATCGAGTCCCAGCCGGCCCGGTAGTGCGAGACGACGGTCTCGATGCGCACACCGCTGTCCGAGGAGAACAGCACCTTTTCGACGTGTTTATCGCGCTGGACCTCCAGCGTCGTGAGCGGGTGCAGCCGGGGGCCGAAGCGCGCTGTCAGTTCATCGCGCAGTCGCGCCGGAAGGGCGCGGACGTCGCCGAACGTCTCCGCGGTCGAGCCCTGCCAAGCGGTGATGAGTTGCCGGAACCGGAACGCCGGCTCGCCAGCCTGAGCGAGGTGATCGTGAATGCGCATCCAACGGCTCCTCGTGGTCAGGGCGGTGTTCATGTGTCACCGCCCTGGAGGGGGAGGACCTCACGGCCTCGGTAGAAGCCGCAGTGCTGGCATGCACGATGCGATGGCGTGACCTTTCCGCAGGCGGGATTGCTGCAGGTGGTGAGCGCGGGCGCAGTGGTCTTCCAGTGAGCGCGGCGATGACGGGTGCGAGAACGTGACTTGCGGTGCTGCATGACGGTGCCTTTCGTGAGCAGGTTGCAGGCGCCAGCGGAGCTGGCAGGACAACCGACTTCGGGCCGTGTGGATGCAGCGAAAGGTCACGCCACCGGGCAGCGCAAGAGTGGCTTCGACGACGTGGAGCGGTCGCTCCACGTCAAGAAGAAGACTGACCTGAGAGACGGGGCCGCGCGTTCGCACTCGTGCACTCGGGACCGAAGTCGGTGCGATGCGAATGTGCCGGTGATGACCGTACGGGAGTGAGCATCCCAGGAGGGGATGGCTTCACATGGATGCGTTGAGAAACGATCGTCCACTGATGCGGGTGAAGCCCGCACGAATGGTAGCCACCGGCAGTTCGGTGGCTACGCTCTATCGACCTCGATCATCTCCACAGCGACGACTCTACCAGCCGCGACGAAGAGGGACTCCGTCTGGATCCGCCGCCTACTCGCGATGTCGCCCGGTGAGCGCGGCGCGGATGCCTGCGGCGGGATACCTCTGCCGCGGATGCGTGGAGCCGACAGTGTCAGCCAAATCCAGGAGAGTGGCGCCGATCTCCGGGGTGATACTGAGCGGGTAGCGCTCGATCGCCAACTCCAATGTCCCCAGGAGTCCGGACCGCCGAGGAATCACGTCCCGATAGACCTCCCAGGCGCGCCCGTCATCGCAGAACGCGAGCAGGTAGGCGGCCTCGGCTCGTGTACTCAGCTCCGGAGCGACGCTGAATGTCTCGGCGAGGGAGTGCACCCAGTCGCGCCACTCCCGCTCTTGCGCGGCGGCCCGAACCGGCTCCCACATGGGGTGTGCCACACACCGTTCCGCAGCGTGCCGCACCGTGTTCAGTAGGCTGTCGCGCACCTTCACATCCGCCTCCGCGCGCAGCGCACCGCCGAGCATCCGCCGCGTCTCCGCGCGCAGGAAGTACTCGCGCACAGGAAGCAGGAACCACCCCAGCTCGGCCCTCGCGAGGGAACTCAGTCGCCGAGCGGCGGTGAGACGCACAGTCACGTCCGCGGAGTCGAGCGCATCCTCCAGCTGAGCGAACTCCGCGTTCGCCTCCGCTGCACGCGTGGCGTAGCGGGCTGAGCTCAGCCAGCGAGCGATCTGGTCGTCCATACCCATACCCACCGTCGAACCCGTACCGCTCCTGCTTCGCGTACCGCCTGAACAGTATCAGCGTGACAACGCACCCTCCGGAATCCGCGGAGAGGTTGACGCTCCTGCCGCCCGTCGCTAGTTTTCGTTGTTATCAACAACATATGGGTGGCGCGCGCGCCGCCCATGCCGACGATGAAGTCAGGAGATCTCCATGCGCCGATCGACGCGCTTGCTTCTTGCGGTCTCGACCGCCGCAGCCCTCGTGCTGCCCGTGTGCGGCGCGGCGGCCGCCGAAGCCGCGCCGCCGTCCCACAGCCGCTCCGACAAGTCCACCCTGCGGGCGCAGGCGCCGAAGGACCTCGCCATCGGCACAGCAGTGTGGGGCCAGAAGGAGCTGGTGGGATACGACCCCGCCGCGCCGACCGAGTACCAGCAGGTGCTGGGCGCCCAGTTCTCGTCGCTCACCCCGGAGAACGACATGAAATGGGAGTCGGTCCACCCCTCCGCCGACGTCTACGACTTCGCCTCGGCGGACGCGCTCGTGGCCTACGCGAAGGACAATCACCAGCAGGTGCGCGGGCACACGCTGCTCTGGCACAGCCAGAACCCGGCCTGGGTCACCGAGGCGAGCAAGACATGGACCTGCGACGACGCCCGCGCGGTGCTGCACGACCACATCAGCACCGTGGTGGGGCACTTCAAGGGCGAGATCTACCAGTGGGACGTCGCGAACGAGATCTTCCAGGACACCTGGGATGCCGGCGGGGTGCGGCTGCGCACGGAGGCCAACCCGTTCCTGAAGGCCTGTGCGAGCGACCCGATCGCCCTCCTCGAGGACGCGTTCCGCTGGGCGCATGAGGCGGATCCCGACGCGGTGTTGTTCCTCAACGACTACAACGCCGAGGGGATCAATGCCAAGACCGACGCATACTACGCGCTCGTGCAGCGGATGCTCGCC
Source organism: Microbacterium sp. 8M (assembly GCF_902506375.1). GTDB lineage: Bacteria > Actinomycetota > Actinomycetes > Actinomycetales > Microbacteriaceae > Microbacterium. The sequence continues at coordinate 935,482 of NZ_LR733284.1, read as the reverse complement.
GACGGCGCACCGGTCGGCGGCTTCGGCGCGCAGGCGCACCTGAGCCTGCAGTACGGGTACGACACCACGCTGCAGGCGAACTTCGAGCGCTTCGCGGCCCTCGGCCTGCAGGTCGCCGTGACCGAGGCGGACGTCCGCATCCCGCTCCTTCCCGGAGAGACCGCTCCGACGGCGGAGCAGGTCGCTACGCAGACCGACCGCTACGACGCGATGCTGCAGGCGTGCCTGAACGTGTCGGCCTGCACCTCGTTCACCGTGTGGGGCTTCCCGGATGCGAACTCGTGGGTGCCCGCGGTCTTCCCGGGTGAGGGCTGGGCGACCATCTTCGAGGACGACTACACGCCGAAGCCCGCGTTCACCGCGATGCTCCGTTCACTGGAGGACGCGACGCCGGGCCGCTCGCCGCGACGCTGAGCACCTGCGCGGCTCTCGACGCCGGTCCTCCCTCGGAAGGGCCGGCGTCGAGAGCAGGTGCGGCCGCTCAGCCGATGAGGCTGGGCTGCAGGTCGCGCAGGGTGCGCTTGTGCGTCATCCGGGTGACGCCCACCATCGCGAGCAGCAGGGCGCCGACCAGCCAGATGCCGAGCACGCCCAGATCCGTCATCGCGCGGGATACCTGGCCGCCGTACATGAGTTGGCGCATGGCGTCGACGACGTATCCCATCGGCAGCACGTGGTGCAGCGCGGCGAGCGGCGCCGGAAGCGTCTGCCACGGGAACGTGCCGCCGGCGGTCACCAGCTGCAGCACCATGAGCACGAGTCCCATGAACTGCCCCACGGAACCCAGCCACACGTTCAGCGCGAGGATGATCGCCGCGTACGTCGCCGAGGCCAGCACCATGATCCCGAGCGCGCCCCAGCCGTTCTGGAACGTGAAGCCGAGCGCCCAGGCCAGCACGCCCAGCAGCCCCACCATCTGCAGGGCGCCGAACCCGGCGGGGGTCAGCCACCCGGCCAGGGTGATCCGGATGGGGGAGTGCAGCGCGGTCACCGCGCGCCGCGAGATCGGCTTGATGATGAGGAACAGGGCGTAGATGCCGATCCACCCGGCCAGCGCGGCGAAGAAGGGCGCCAGGCCCTGGCCGTAGTCCTTGGCCGCCGCGACCTTGTCGCTGGACACGTCGACGGGGTTCGCGATCGTCTTGGCCTGCTGCTCGCGCAGCTCCGGGGTGGAGGCGGGGATCGCGTCCACGCCCGCCTTCAGGCCGTCGCGCAGCGTGCCGATGCCGTCGGCGAGGGTGCCGAGACCGTCGTGCAGGCTCTTCGCGCCGTCGCGGGCGCTCGCCGCACCGGTGCTTAGCGCCGCCGCGCCGTTCGCCGCGGTCTGCGCGCCGTTCGCGAGCTGCTGCGACTTGTCGGCGAGCGTCGCGCTGCCGGACGCCACCTGTGCCGCGCCGTCCGCGAGCTGGTCGATCTTGCCGACCGCGCCCTGCACGGTGTCGTTGCCGCTGCGCAGCCGGTCGCCGAGCGGATCCAGCTTCGCCAGCACCGCGTCGATGTCGGCCTGCGACATGCCCCGGTCCGCGAGGGCCGCGGCGATGTCGCTGCGCACCTGCGGAAGGGTGTCGGTCGCCTGCTGCACGAGGGATCCGGCCTCGTCCGCGTACTGCGCGATCTGCCGGTTGCCATCGCTCACCTGCTGCGCGCCGTCTGCCAGAGTCGCGGCGCCGTTCGCGAGCTGCTGCGACCCGTCGGCGAGCTGCGCCGTGCCCGACGCGAGCTGCGCGGCGCCGTCCGCCAGCTGCGCGGTCCCGTCGGCGAGCTGACCGCTGCCGCTGACCGCGGTCTGGGCGCCGTCGTACAGCTTGCCGGCGCCGTCGGCGGCCTCGCCGAGCTTGTCGCGCACCTCGCTCAGGCCCGTGAGCAGCTTGTCCGCGGCCTCCTGGCCCACCATCTCGGCGACGGAGCGGCGGATCTTCTCGACCGCGCCGGATCCGATCGACGACGCCAGATAGTTGTTGGCGTCGTTGGTCTCGAGTTCGATGCGCGCCTGGTGCGGATTCGTCCCCGACGACGAGAGCAGCGCCTCGGAGAACGTCTTCGGGATCGTGACGGTGAAGTCGACGTCGCCGTTCTTGAGGGCCGCCCGCGCGCCCGGCGCGCTCATGCGCTGCCAGTCGAACGCCTTGCCCTCGACGAGGTTGTCGGCGACCTTCTCGCCGTAGTTCGTGGTGGTGCCGTTCGAGGTCGCGCCGGCGTCCTCGACGACGAGCCCTACGGGCACCTCGGTGAACTTGCCGTAGGGATCCTGGTTCGCCCAGAGGTAGAGCCCGCCGTACAGCACCGGCACCGCCATGAGCGCGATCAGGGCGATCACGGCCATGGGCGTCGCGGTCAGCCGGCGCAGCTCGGCGGCGATCATCGCGGGGATCTTCATCGCTCTGCTCCGTTCGCGGTGTCGGTGTCGGTGGTTTCGGGATCGGTCCCTGAGCTTGTCGAAGGGACCTCGTCGGGGGTGGTCCCTTCGACGGGCTCAGCGACCGGTTGGTCGGGGGTGGTCGCTGAGCCTGTGCTGGTCCCTGAGCTTGTCGAAGGGACGTTGTCGGGGGTGGTCGCTTCGACGGGCTCAGCGACCGGTTCGGCGACCGGAGGCTCCTCCTCGAGGGGTTCAGCCGGATCCGCGGCGATCGCGGCGGTGGATCCGGTGATGTCCGCGAGCGGACGCACGGGCACCGTCGCGTTGGTCGGGTAGTCCGTCTCGAGCGCCTCGGGGAGCTGCTCGATGACCGCCGCAGCGGAACCGCCGACGATCACGAGCACGGCGAAGCCGCGGTCGGCGAACTCCGAGGCGATGCGCCACCACCCCTCCGGGCGGCCGCCGTGCCGGTCGGGGGAGACCAGCACGAAGCCCTCGACGTCGTCGCGCAGCACGGCGAGCTCGGCCAGCACGCGCACCCGGACGGACGGCTTGATGGTGCCGATCGGGTGTGCGGCGAGCTCGGCGAAGCCGATCTGCTCGAGCCACCGCCGTGCGTGCAGCGGGGTCGCGGGGAGCCCCGCGAACATGAGCTCCTCGCCCACGACGGCGGCGAGCGTGACGCCGGGATGCGGGTCGCTCACCTCGGGGGCGTCGACGAGCGCCATGCGACGACGCAGCTCGCGATCGTTGCGGGTGCCGTCGATCGTGACCTCGCCCGTGTCGGGGCGCATCCGTCCGGTGGCGATGAGACCCAGCACGGTGGGGCGCAGTTCGGTTTCGGCGAGCACGAACCGGGCGTGGCCGGTCTCGATCTCAAGCGATGTGGTGGGCAGCGCGCGGCCGTTCTTGCCCTTGCTGACGTCGTGCACGGCGATCCTCATGCGCGGCCCTCCTCGGCGGGAATCGTGGCCAGCGTATCGGCCGCGGCGGTTGCGCCGAGTTCCGGATGGGCGGCGAGCAGCGCGTCGATCTCCCGCCAGCCGAGTCCGGCGATGCTGAGCACGGCCCGTACGGCGATGTCGCCGGCGACGGGGGAGGAGGCGTCGGTGCGGGTGACCACGGTGCGGGCGCTCTCCTCGATGAGGCGGGCGAGCGTCGGCGCGGTCATGTCCTGCCTCAGCTCGCCGTCCTCCTGGCCGCGGCGCACGAGGGCGGCGAGCACGCGCCGCAGGGGGGCGAGAGCTGCGGCCGTCGCCTCGACGTGCGCCTCGTCCAGGGCGATCGCCGCGGCGACCTGCACGTGCGCGGCCTCGCGCCAGAGGTCGGCGGTGAGGCGCGCCAGGGCGATGCGGCTGTCGGGGTCGTCGACGCGCTCCGCGATCGCGTTGAACCGCGCGGCGCCGGCCGAGACCAGGGCGTGCACCAGCGCCGTGCGGTCGTCGAAGTGCCCGTACAGCGCGCGTCGGCTGAGGCCGGCCGCGCGGGCGATCTGGTCGACGGAGGCGTGCGGATCCGCGGCGAGGGTCTGCGAGGCCGCGGCGAGGATGCCCGCGCGGTTCTCGGCGGCGTCCCTGCGCTGGCGGCGGGGTGCAGTGGTGTCGGTCACTCCTCCAGTGTAGCGCTATCCTGCACAATGGTGTGCAAGTTATGCCGTGAGCAGACTGAAGGCCTGGATGACTGCCCCCGCGCCCGATGAGGCGAGCGCCTGCGAGACCGCGGGCTGGGTGATGCCCTCGGCGGCGGCGAGCTCGCGCTGGGTCGTGCCGAGGCAGCGCCCGTAGGTGAGCCGGCGCGTGCGGGCGCTCATGTCGGTGATGAGCTGGTCGCGGGTGAGCAGGCCGATGTTCGCCTGGCGCGCGAGGAGGTGGTCGGGCTCCGGCTGGGCCTCGTGCGCGACCACCCAGGTGCGGGCGCCGGGGGCGGCGCGGCGCTGCAGCGCGTGCACCCGCTCGATCGCCGCGCGTGCGGCCCACCAGCCGGGACCCTCGGGGATCTCGCCGGCGGCGGAGGCGATCTCCTCGACGGGGCCGATACCCACGCCGAACCGGCAGTCGAGCTCCTCGGGCAGGGCGAGGCGCAGCAGGGTCAGCGCCGCGAGCGCCGCGTCGAGGGTCGGATAGATGCCCTGCTGCTCATCGCCCACGGTGGGTCGCAGGGGGCTCGCGGACAGCGGGCCATCGCTCTCGATCCGCGCGATGGCGTCGTCGAGGGCCTGTTGCGCGCTCGCGCGGTCGTCGAGCGCGCGGGATCCGACGATGTCGAGGATGACGGCGATCATCTGAAAAGGGTATCACTGATCTTTCGCAGAGATAACCCTGACGCTTTTATCTGCCGGTAATGGGTGGAGGGCTTCTGCGGCGAGGGGGTCCCGGGTATCGGCCAGGAACGCCCTCACGTGCGTCTGCGCTCAGTCGGTGCCGGAGTCGAAAGCCGCACCCTCGCTGGCGAGGTCGACGGCGTCCGCGAGAGCCTCCTCGGTCTCGGCCAGGGTGGTGCCCTCGACCGACTCCGTGATCTCGTTCGCTTCGCCCGCCGTCACGCGACCGACGAGCTCGCCGGTGGCACCGCCGACGAGGCCGAGGCCCGCGTACTGCTCGAGGCGGGCGCGCGAGTCGGCGATGTCGAGGTTGCGCATCGTGAGCTGGCCGATCCGGTCGACCGGGCCGAACGCGGCGTCGCCGACGCGCTCCATGGAGAGCTTCTCCGGGCCGTACGACAGGTTGGGGGAGACGGTGTCGAGGATCGTCCAGTCGTCGCCGCGGCGCAGGCGGATCGTGACCGTGCCGGAGATCGTGGATCCGACCCAGCGCTGGATCGACTCGCGCAGCATGAGCGACTGCGGCTCGAGCCAGCGGCCCTCGTACATGAGGCGACCGAGGCGGCGGCCCTGCTCGTGGTACGTCGCGAGGGTGTCCTCGTTGAGGATGCCGTTGACGAGGCGCTCGTAGGCGATGAACAGCAGCGCCATGGCCGGAGCCTCGTAGATGCCGCGCGACTTCGCTTCGATGATGCGGTTCTCGATCTGGTCGCTCATACCGAGGCCGTGGCGGCCGCCGATGGCGTTCGCCTCCTGCACCAGCGCGACCGGATCCGGGTACTCGACGCCGTTCAGGGCGACGGGACGGCCGGCCTCGAACGTGACCGTGACGTCCTCGGTCTCGATCGAAACGGACGGATCCCAGAACTTCACGCCCATGATCGGGTCGACGGTCTCGAGCGAGACGTCGAGGTGCTCGAGGGTCTTCGCCTCGTGCGTCGCCCCCCAGATGTTGGCGTCGGTGGAGTAGGCCTTCTCGGCGGAGTCGCGGTAGGGGAAGCCGTGCGCGACGAGCCACTCGCTCATCTCCTTGCGGCCGCCGAGCTCGGTGACGAAGTCGGCGTCGAGCCACGGCTTGTAGATGCGCAGGCGCGGGTTGGCGAGCAGGCCGTAGCGGTAGAAACGCTCGATGTCGTTGCCCTTGTAGGTGGAGCCGTCGCCCCAGATGTCGACGCCGTCCTCCTTCATGGCGCGCACGAGCAGGGTGCCGGTGACGGCGCGGCCCAGCGGCGTGGTGTTGAAGTAGGTCTTGCCGCCGGAACGGATGTGGAAGGCGCCGCAACTCAGGGCGACGAAGCCCTCCTCGACGAGCGCGGTCTTGCAGTCGATGAGGCGCGATGCCTCGGCGCCGTACTCCAGCGCGCGGCCCGGGATCGAGGCGATGTCGTCCTCGTCGTACTGGCCCAGATCGCCCGTGTAGGTGAAGGGCACCGCGCCCTTGTCGCGCATCCACGCGACCGCCACGGAGGTGTCGAGCCCTCCCGAGAAAGCGATGCCGACGCGCTCGCCGACGGGCAGGGACTGGAGGACCTTGGACATGGGATCCAGTCTATCGGCGGCGTTTCGCGGGTTTCGACGGGCCCGGACCGGGTGGCTATCCGAAGGTAGCGGGAGAGCGGTTCGAAGGTCTCGGCAGTTCGGGACCTATGGGCGAAGCGGTGGCCATCGTCCCGTCCCTAGCCTGCAGGCACAGCCCATTCCAGGGCTCGGAACGAAGGGAGGGTCGCATGTCAGTGATCGAAGCGACCGCAGTACTGCAGAACGGGATCGTCGGGGCGATGGCAGCGGGCGAGGAGCGCGTGCGGCGTATGCTCCTCGTCCGCCGCGACAGCTACGTCTGGATCATCATCATCGCGATCGCGGTCATCATCGCCCTGGGGCTGATGACGGCGTGGTTCATCTACTGCCGTAATCAGGGCGGCTGGCCGGCGCTGGACATGCCGTCCTGGTCGTCGGGCGGCACCTGGAAGATGTACTGCAGATCCTGAGCCGACGGGAAGCGGAGATGCTGACGGACGCCGTGCTCAGGGCCGAGGCGCTCTCGAAGCGGTACGGTGCGCGCACGGTACTGGACGACGTCTCGATCGAGGTGCGCCGAGGGCGGATCCACGGACTGCTCGGACCGAACGGCTCCGGCAAGACGACGGCGTTGCACATCGTCACCGGGTTGGTCCGCCCCGATCGAGGACGCGTCCGCGTCCTGGGCATCGACGTCCAGGACAAGGCGAGCCGGGAAGAGGTCGGGTTCGCCCCCGACGACCTGCCTCTTCCCGGCACGTTGACGGGGCGGGAGTTCCTCCTGTTCCACGACGCGCTGCGCCGGCGCGACGATTCCGCGCGGGCGGCCACCCTCACGGAGATGCTGGGGATCTCCGGTGATCTCGACGCACCGGTCGCCGAGTACTCGCACGGAATGCAGCGAAAGCTGCAACTCGTGGCCGCCGTGATGCACGAGCCCGCCATCCTCATCCTCGACGAGCCGTTCCGCGGCCTCGATCCCGATGCCGCGCTGGGGGTGAGGCGCCTCCTGCTCGCGTACGCCGGCGGCGGCCGCGCCGTGCTCGTCGCGACCCATGACATGCTCCGCGCCGAACGCGACTGCGATGAGGTGACCATCCTCGATCACGGCGCCGTCGTGGCAGCTGGCGCCCCGGGCCGGCTGATCTCCGAAGCGTCCTCCTGCGCATCGCTCGAGGACGTCTTCCTCCGCGTCACCGGGCGAGCCGATGACGCGGAGGTGCGGGCCGATCGCCTCGCGGCGGTCTTCCGCTGACTCACCGGGTGCCGGGCGTCGCCCGGCACCCGACACACCTGAACGAGAAAGGCACATCTCATGACAGCCGGATTCCGGATCCTCCTCCACTGCTTCGCAGGACTCGTGCTCGGGGTCTGCGTCGTGTTCCTCGCCATCGCTGCGTCGCTCGTCATGGCCTTCAGCACGGCCGGGGACGTGACGATCCCCGGCGTCATCCGGATCTGGCGTTCGACCGAGAACGGCGCGACGGCGCTGAACTTCGTGCCGGACTTCGTGGGCATGGGGATCGCGGTGCTCGCGTGCGCCGGACTGTACGTGCTGCTGACCACGTTGGCGGGGCGTCGCATCCGCCGGGCATCGGAGAGTGCGCACTCGGAAGCCGCCGGATGAGGGCGGTCGCCGCGGTCGCGCTGACCCTGTGGGTCAGGGAGGTCGCCCGGGTGCTCGGCACGACGACGCGGAGGATCACGGCGGCCGCGATCGTCTCCGGCGTCCTGCTCGTGCTGTTCGGTCTGGGGCTGGCGCTTCTGGCCGGTGCTGAGCTCGATGGCGGGATCTCCTCGGAGCTGCATCTCTCCCTCGCGCGCACGTCCTTCTCCGCGGCGGCGATGACGGCCGGCATCGTCGCGGTGATCCTGTGCCTCTCCGCGCCGCCGCGGACGGCGCTGCAGAACCTCCTCGACCTGCTGCCGGTCAGTCGCGCGGCGGCCCGTCTCGGACAGCTCGTTCCTGTCATCGCGGCGGGACTCGTCTACAGCGCAGCGCTGACCAGCACCGCCGTCGTGGTGGTGCTGCGGACCAGTGCCGGAGTCGCGGACGCCCTGCGGGGGCTCGCCTCCTACGTCGCGCTGCTCGCTTGCTTCCTCCTGGGGGCCGTCGCGGTCTTCACGGCGCTGCAGGCCGTCGCGATCGCTCTGCTTCGGCTGCCGCTCCAGTACGCGTCGACCTTCTCGGGCGCGCTCGTCTTCGCGGGCGTGGTCGCCGTCACCGGTCCGGACCTGCTCGCGCAGCCCTCCCCCGCCGACGGTGGCGGGGCGCTCGAGCTTCTGCCCGCGCGCACGTTCGCGCGCATCGCCGTGGCGCCGGTCCCCGCGGCTGCGGCGGTGGCCGTGGCCTGGACCTCCGCGGTCGTCGTGCTGCTGTGGCTGGTCTCGCGGCACCACGTCGCGGGCGCGCCGCGCGCAGCGATCCGGCTTCTCCGTCGTACGCGTCCGTTCCGGCGCACCGCCTGGTGGGGGCAGCTCTGGGCGGAGGTGCTCATCGCGGTGCGCACACCGCAGTTCGTCGTCTCCGCGCTGCTGCTGCCACTCGGAGTCCTGGCCGTCTGGGTGCTCGCCCGGACCGTGCCCGCGTCGGCGCTCATCGTCCCGACACTCGCCGGGTCGCTGCCCGTCCTCCCCTTCGTTCTCGCGGTCAACGCCGTGGGGCGCACGCTGCGCACGCAGTGGCTGTCACGTCTGGTCGGCGGCGATCGGGTGCCGTTGCTCGGACCCAAGGCGCTGGCGGCCGCGTCCGCAGGCGTGGCTCTCGGGGCGCCGGTGCTCGTCGCGGTGCTCGTCACGGGGTTGATCCCCCCGGCGCAGATCCCCGACATCGTCGTCCGGTGCCTGCTGGGCCTGACCGCCGGCCTGCTGTGCGGCGCGATCGTGCCGTACAGCGAGGAGCAGCCGCTCTCGGCGTCCGCCGCCGGATTCCTGCTCGCGCTCGTCTACATGTCGGTCACGCTCACGGCCGGGTGGGTGGCCGCAGTCGCGGCTCCCGGCACGGACCGCGTGCTCATCCTGGCGGCGATCACCGTGCTCGGCGGCGCCTATGCCGCCGTCGCGGCTCGGCAGAGCAGGCGAGAACCCGCTCGTGCTTGAAGTTCGCCGCGTGGTGCGGGTCGGAGTGGAGGAGGAGCAGGGCGTTCTGATCTGCACGGAGCTGGGATTGCGCCGTCGCAGGTCCGCTCCGGAGGCCGTCGCGGACGGACTCTGCAGCGAGGAGCTCTTTCTGCGTGCGGGAGGTCGCTCCTGGCATCTGCCGCCGTGGTTCACCAGCAGGTCGCGACTGCTGCCCCGCGGTGTCGTCCCTGCGGCGCTGGCCTGCGTGATCCATTTCGGATCGGGCATGGGCCTGATCCTCGCGGCGCTGGTTGTTCTCCTGGCCACCGGGGCCGTTTTCGGACTCTCGGCGCTCATCGCCTTGGCAACCCTCGGTCTGGTCCTCGTCGGATCGATCCTCGTGCACGAGCTCGGTCATGTGCTCGCCTACCGGATCCTGATGGGCGTTGCGGCACCCGCTGTGCTGATCGTGCGGGGCGCGTCGTGCCGGGTGCTGCGTCTTTCCGGCCCGTGGTGGGCGGACGTATCCGTCGTGCTGGCGGGGCCGGTGGCTCCGGTCGTCGTCGCGGCATGCGCGTGGCCTCTGTTCGAGCTGGCGCCGCCGGCGGTGCTGCTGGGCGCGCTGGTGGCGCTCGGCCATGTCGTCGGTCTCGCGCTGCCGTTCGGGGACGGGGCCGCGTTGAGGGAGATCGCACGCGGGAACTGACGGCAGCGTGTCCGTGGGGCCCCTCACGACGGTAAAGGAAACTGTGCTGTACGCTGAGCCGGGGGACTCTGATCAACGGCTGGGGGGCTCATGATCACTGCGGTATCGGACGACGCGTTTCCGACGGCGATCGTCGTGTCATCGGACGGTCTGATGGGGTCTGCGCTCTCGATGATCCTGTCAGGCGAGTCGGGCCGGCCCGTGGAGCTGGTGGCGTCGATCGAGAGCGCGATGGCCGCCTGCGCGAAACGTACGAGCGCCGGCGAGACCCCCGTCATCGTGTTCGATCTCTCGCCCTCCGAGCTGCCCGGCTTCGAGACCCGGGCCGCGCTGGCCGCGGCGAACGCGCAGGCGCCCGTGATCGTCGTCGCCCCGGCGGAGCCGTTCGGGCGGCTCCGGGACCTCTTCGAACTCGGCGTTCGCGGGATCGTCGGGCGGGATGCCGAGCCGGAGGAGCTCGTGCGCGCCGTCATCGAGACCGCGAAGAAGGAGACCGTGGAGAAGAACGTCTTCGTCTCGCGGCGGGTGCTGAACCGCCTCGTCGAGCACGTCATCCGCTGCCCGATCCGCACGGTCGGCGCTGCCGGGCGAGAACTGGAACTGTTGGCGCCACGGGAGCGCGAGATCGTGCAGCTGCTCACCCGCGGAATGACGAACCGCGAGATCGCGGCGGAGCTCCACCTGTCCGAGGCGACCGTGAAGGCCCATCTCGGCCGGGTCATGACGAAATGGCAGGTGCGCGACCGGCTTCAGGTGGTGCTGCGCGCCCTCAACCGCATCCCTTGAGGGCGCAGCGTGACCGCTCGCTCCGGATAGGGGCGTGCCGTCTCAGCTTCCGCGCTTGCGCGACACCCAGATCACGCCCGCGCCCACGGTGAGGATCGCGACGGCGATGCCCACGATGTAGCCGGCGACGCCGAGGTATCCGCCGAGCAGCGCCTGGTCGAAGTTGGCGGGATTCAGGAAGGGGTAGGGGTACCACCCGGCCTCTCCGGTGCGCGGGTTGATGATGAAGTTCGCGCGCACGAGCGTGTACACCGCCCACAGGATCGGGAAGGCGGCGATGATCCCCAGCACGCCCCAGCCGAGGCACCGCCGGCGTGGCGCGAACAGCACGTCGGCGAGCAGGAGCAGCGGTCCCACGACGTGCATCATCTCGTTCGCCCAGGCCACGGTCGAGCCCTGCGGCAGCTCGATCCCGCGCAGCAGCAGGTTGTAGACGATGCCCGTGACGATCATGTACGTCGAGACGCAGGCGAGCAGGATCGCGATCGCGCGCGGTTCCGGATCCGTCGAACCGGCCCCTGAGGCTCTCGTGGTCCGAAGGCTCCAGACCGCGACGACGATGAGCATGATCGCCGACGACACGTTGGACTCGATCGTGAAGAAGCTGAGGAAGTTCGCCACCACGGTCGGCACGTGCGAGCCGTAAGGAGTGGTCGCCGCGAGCGCATTGCCCACGGTCACCACGAGCTGATGCGTCACGGCGGCGAGGATGGCGACCGCACCGACGAGCCGTACGGCCGCCCAGACCCGGACGTCGATCGCGAAGCGGGCAGGGCGAGTGGCGGTGCGCTCCGGCGCGGAGATCTGCATGCCTTGACGATAGCGGTGCGCGCGGCCGCTCACGGATACTTGGTCAGCGCCTTCTTGAAGTCGTCGACCTTCTTCTCGCTCAGCATGTAGCGACCCACCACCGCGAGCTGCAGACCCTCCAGCGGCTCGCCGGTGCGCTTCGCCGTCTGTTCGCGCGATGCGCGGTACTCGCCGGTCGTGTCGTTGGCCAGGTCGGTGATGTCGGCGTAGAACCAGCCCGGATCCGGCTCGTCGTCGCTGAACCACTCCCAGTCCACCTGCGTCTCGGGAGTCGCGCCGCCGTACATCTTCGAGATCATCGTCGGATCCACGCCGCTCGCGGGATCGTTGAAGGCGACCATGCTGCGCCAGCCGTGCTGCTCGATCACCGACTCGACCGTCTGCATCACGTCGAGCTTGTGCGCGTAGCCGGTCACCGGCGTCGTCGTCGCCCACACCTCCGAGGTGTACCGCACCAGCATCGACTCCCCGCCGTAGCCGTTGCGCTCGGGGCGCTCCTGGGCGTCGGCGGACTTGACCCACTGCAGTCCGTACTCGGAGGTCAGCCGCGCGCGTACGTCGGCCATGGTCTCATCGGCCAGAGCCTGGAGCTGCTCGAGCGACTGCTGATGCAGGAACTGGTTCGCGTCCTTGTCCTTGATGCCGGGGTACGCCTCCCACAGCTTCTGCTTCGCGGTCTTGTGGCCCTCGTAGGATCCGGTCGCGGCGACGCGCACGGCGCTCAGCGCCCCCATCGTGCCGACGTTGAGCACGAGCGCGATGGTCAGCGCGACGGCGCCCAGGATGCGCCCGGACCGGGTCACGAGGGCCGCGATCGCGAAGCCCAGCACGGCCAGTTGCAGCACGAGCATGGTCGCGCCGAAGAAGGCGTCGGCGGCGCCGACGGCGAGCAGGATCAGCGCGACGACCACGAAGGCGATCGAGGCGGCGAGGGAGATCCAGCCGAGGGGGCTGCGCTTCTTCGGCGGCCGGCCGGTCGCTGAGCTCTTCGGGGAGCCAGAGCCCGGAATGGTCCCTTCGACGGGCACAGGGACCGGCCCGGGTCCTTCGTCTCGCTGCGCTCGCTCAGGAACCGGCACGCCGAGGAGGGCACGGCGGGCGCCGCGGTAGCCGCCGGGCGGCGGCACCGGCGGAGCGCCGGCCGAATCGGTCACGTAGCGGGGCGGATCGCTGCGGTCTACCATGGCTTGTCCGTCCCGCTGCTGCCGCCGTCGTCAGTGCCGTCCTGCTGGTTCTGCTGGCGCTCCTGCTCGCCCTGCTGCAGCTTCTTCTGCAACTCGTCGAGTTTGCCCTGGTCGGGCTGCTGCGGCTGCGGCGGCTGCTGCGGATCCTGCTTCTGCGGATCCTGCTGGTCGGAGTTCTGCTGCTGTTGCTGATCCTGCTGCTTCTGCTGCAGGCGGTCCTTCTGGTCCTTGTTCGACTGCCCCATGTCGCGCTGCGGATCCGGCGACTGCTCCTGCGCCTGCTTGCTGTCGCATTCCTTCGGACGCTCGGCGTTCACCTGCAGCGCCCGCGCGTAGAACTCCAGCGCCGTCACGTGATCCTGCTTGTCCGCGGCGGCATCGCCCTCCCGCTCGAGCACGAGCGCCAGGTTGAAGCGCACCGCGCATACCTCGAGCCCGTGGGCGAGCTTCAGCGACTCCTCGAACTTCTTCTGGCCGGCGGCGAGCTTGCCCGACTCGGCGAGACCGACGCCCTGATCGAAGGGCGCCTTGTACGGCTCGAACCAGTTCGCCGGGTCGAGATTGCGCGCGGCGCTCACGGATCCGGTGTAGTCGCCCGCGACATACGCGGTGATCGACTGGTAGGCGAACGCGTACAGGCTCACCAGCTTGCCGACGAACAGCAGCGCCACGAGGATCAGCGGGAGCGAGCCCCAGGCGATCCACCGGCGCGCGGCCCGGCGGCGCCGGTTCGCGGCGAGGGGGGCGTGCGCGGCGGCGTCGGGCCCCTCGACAAGCTCAGGGACCGACTCGCGTCCTTCGACAGGTGCCGTGGTGGTCATGCGCCACCTCCCGAGGCGGCCGGGCGTCCTTCGTCTCGCTGCGCTCGCTCAGGAACCGCAGTGTGAGCGGCCGGGCGCTCGGGGGCCGAGAGGTGGCGCATGCGCATGATCAGGATCGTGGCGCGGGTGATCTCGGCGCACAGCAGGGCGACGATCACGAGGGCGAAGATCCAGCTGAGGTCCGTGGGCTGGGTCAGCGGATCGTCCTCGCGGTACGCCAGGGTCGACTTCGGCGCGGGCGGCAGCTGCGGCTTCGCCTCGGCGGTGCGGTGCTCGTAGCCCACGCCGAGCTCGCCCGCGATCTGCTGCAGGTTCTTCTCGTCGATGCGGCTGAGCGCATCGGATCCCTGGTACTGGATGTAGTCGCCCTGGCCCTCGAACGCGCCCGTGGTCTCGCGCATCGGCCCGCCCTTCGCGGTGCCGTAGCCGAGCACCTCCCCGCCGGACACGAGCTTCTTCGCCGCGGCGAACGACTCCGGGGAGCTGGAGACCGTCTGCTCGCCGTCGCCGAGGTAGAACACCATCCGCGCCCGATCCGGCGACGCCTTCCGCGCGTTCTGCAGGGTCTGCGCGAGCAGCTGGTTCGCGATGCCGATCGAGCTGCCCTTGGACTGCCGCGTCACCTCGGGCTGCAGCACGTCCACGGCCGAGACCAGGGCGCCGGTGTCGGTGGTGAGCGGCAGGCGCAGTACGGCGTTCGCGTCGAAGGTGATGAGCGCGAACCGCGCGCCCGGGTACGCCTCCGCGATGCGGCGCACATCGCTGCGGACGCCGGCCATCCGGGTGCGGTCGGCGGATCCGCTCTTCGCGCCGTCCCAGTCCTCGGCGACCATGCTGGCGGTCGTGTCGATCGCGATCACCACGTCCGTGGCGGAGGCCAGAGTGCGCACCTGGCCGCCGGGGATGCCGGGCCGCAGCAGCAGGATGCCGCACGCGAGCACGAGCAGCACGCGCAGTGCCCACACCACGGGGCCGGCGCCCGTGCGTCCTTCGTCTCGCTTCGCTCGCTCAGGAACCGGGGTGCGCGAAGGGGGCTCAGCGGCCGGGGCGCGGCGCAGCGAGCGCACGAGCATCCACACCGCCGCGGCGAGCACGGGCAGCACGAGCAGGATCGCCAGGAACGGCGCGACGACGGGCTGGAGGATCACAGGCGCACCCTCCACAGCAACACGACGAAGCCGAGTGCGATCACGATCAGGGCCGCGATCCACAGCTGCGGCACGTCGGTCCAGATGACCGTCGCCTGGCCCTTCAGCTGCGACGCCTCCTGCTTCTGCACCTGGGCGATGATGTCGCCCACCGTCGTGGTCTCCCGCAGCGCATACGCCTTTCCGCCGGTCACCGCGGCGGCCTCCGCGAGATCCTCGCTGTTCGGCTGGTCGATGCCGTCGACGGGGTTGATCGTGTAGATCCGGATCTTCTTCGACGCGGAGTAGTCGGCTGCCTCCTTCAGCGAGACGATCGGGGATCCGTTCAGCTCGTTGTCGGTGGCGAGGATGATCGAACGGGCGCGCTGCTCGTCGGCGTGGTCGAAGCGCATCACGCAGGAGGCGAGCCCGTCGCCGATGAGGGAGGCGCCCACGCCGTTCATCGTGCCGACCCACTGCTCGGGCACGTCGGTCGCGTAGTCGAAGCCCTTCATGAGGCTGCGCAGGTGCTCGCGGATGAACGGGTAGTCGTCGGTGAGGGGGAAGACCTGCACGGCCGAGCTGTTGAAGATCGTGAGCCCGACGCGCTCGCCCTTGAAGCCGTCGGCGAGCTTGTCGAAGATCGACACGATCTCCTTGTCGACGTCGGTCATGGATCCGCTCACGTCGAGGCAGAGCATGATGTCGCGGTTCGTGGCCACCGGCTGGATCGTCTTCTGCGCGATCGGGCGGGCCGCCACCACGCCGCCGATCACGACCGCGAGGATCCCGAGGGCCACGATCGCGGCGAGGGCGGCCTGGCGACGGCGCACCGCCCGGCGGAACGCGGGCAGGGCGCGGATCCGCTCGGCGCGGGCGACCGGCGCACCGGAGCCGGAGGACGCGCCCCCGCGCCCGCGCAGCCCGAGCAGCACGCCGAGGACGATCGCCAGGAGCAGGACGCCGATGACCGCGAGCAGGATCCAGATGTTCGCTAGTACCACGTCGTCACCACCTTGCGGGCGGCCTCGGCGCCGGCGAGCGGCCCTTCGACAGGCTCAGGAGACGGCGCGCTGCGCCGGAAGATCCTCGGGTAGTAGTTGCGCCCGATGGCGTCGATGAGCGCCGGGTGCACGCCGAGGCGCACCAGATCGTCGAGGGCCAGCACGGGCGCCTCGATGCCGCTGTACTCGTTCACGAAGGAGCGCACCGTGCGGCTGAGCTCGAGGTTGGCGCGGCGGGCGTCGATGCGGCCCGCACGGTAGTCGGCCTCGATCTGCGCGATCGCGCCGAGGTACTCCTGGCGCAGCACCGTGGCGACGTCGGCGGTGAGCGTCGGCACCGGGAGGGGCGCGGCCACGGCGAGCGTGCGCCGCGGCCGGGTCAACACCACCACGAGCCACGCGGCCCCGGCGAGCAGCAGGAGAACGCCGATCGCGAGGAGGATCCAGCCCGGGCCGTACTGGGCGGGCGGGTACAGCTCATCCGTGCCGGACATGCGACCTCGCATCCAGCATCGCGAGCAACTCGCCGACGGCGCCGTCCTGATCGGCGAGCGCGACGTTCGTGATCTCCAGGCGGCGCAGCAGCGCCTCGGTGTGCGCGGCGGCGGCGGCATCGGCGGCGTGCAGCTCGGCGGCGAGCTCGGCGTCGCCCTGCAGGAACTCGGGGATCGCCCAGTGCGACGCGACGTCGCGGCGGGCGCGCTGGGGCGCCGCCGGCGGGGCCTCGACCTCAGAGGCGCGGCCCGAGCGGCCCGCACGACGCGCCGAGGCGGTGCGCCGCGGCACCGCGTCGAGCACCGGCTCGGCGTCGCGCAAGGTGATCCACAGCACGTCGTGCTGTACGCGCAGGCGCCGCAGCAGCCGCTCCGTCTCGGCGCCGACCGGGGCCTCGTCGGTGAGCACGACCACGATCATGCGGCGCGAGATCGTGCGCGCCACGTACGACAGCAGCGCGTCGCGGTCGGACGGGACCGACGCGTCGTCGACCGCGCGGTCGATCTGGCGCAGGGTGTGCTCGAGGGCGGCCTCGCTGCGACCGATCTCCCGGCGGCGCACCCCGGAGGAGTCGCCGCTGACCAGGCAGAAGTCGTCGCCGTGCCGGAGCGCGAGCAGGCCCAGCACGCCGACCGTGAGGATCGCCAGCTCCTTCTTCGGCCTCTCGTCGTGCGCGAGCGCCGCCATCGAGAGCCCCGTGTCCACGACGAAGAGCACGGTGTGCATGCGGGTGGCCAGCGACCGGCGCACCACGGGGGATCCGAGTCGCGCCGTCGCCTTCCAGTCGATGTCGCGGATCTGGTCGCCGTACTCGTAGGCGCGCAGGTCGTCGAAGTCGAGGCTGTGCCCGCGCAGCAGCGACGCGTACGCGCCGTCGAGCGCATGCGTCGACTTGCGCGTCGAGTCGATGAAGAGCTTGCCCTTCACCGGCGTCAGCAGGCTGGCCATGGCGGGATCCTCGGTTCGTTCGGCTACTCGGCTTGTTCGGCTTTTCGGCTTGGGTCAGGGTCCGGTGGGAGATGGAAAACGTCGCTGCGGCGAACCCTGGAGGGACGAAACCCATCTCTTGGCCGCACGGTTGAGGTCGTCGAGATGAAAAACGTCGCTGCCGAACGCCGCGGAGACGCGAAAACCATCTCCGCGACGGCGGGCCAGGGTGCGGAGGCGCATGGTCAGGGGGTCGGCACGGCGCCGAACACGGCGTCGATGATGTCTTCGCTGCGCACGTTCTCGGCCTCCGCCTCGAACGTCAGCAGCACGCGGTGGCGCAGCACGAGGTGGCGGAGGTTGCGCACGTCCTCCGGGATCACATACGAGCGCCCGGAGAGCAGGGCGAGCGCGCGGGACGCCTGCAGGAAGGCGATGGATCCACGAGGGCTGGCGCCGTACTTGATGTACCCGCCGAGGGTCTCGCCGATGTACGGCACCGGGTTCCGGGTGACGTAGACGATCGAGACGATGTAGTTGCGGATCGCCGGATCCACGTACACCCGCGACGCGATGTCCTGCAGCTGCTCGACGTCGGCCAGCGAGATCGTCGTGGTCGCGTGCCGGTCGGGATCCAGGGCGCCGGAGTCGATGCGGGCGAGCACCTCCAGCTCATCGGCGGGGCTCGGATACTCCACGATCTCCTTGAGCAGGAAGCGGTCCATCTGGGCCTCGGGCAGCTCGTAGGTGCCCTCCTGCTCGATCGGGTTCTGCGTGGCGATCACGAGGAACGGGCGCGGCACCTTGTGGATCTCGCCGCCGATCGTGGTCTGCCGCTCCTGCATCGCCTCGAGCATCGCCGACTGGGTCTTGGCGCTGGAGCGGTTGATCTCGTCGAGCAGCACGAAGTTCGCGTGCACCGGGCCGAGCACGGTGCGGAAGGATCCGCTCGCCGCGTCGTAGATCTGCGTGCCGGTGATGTCGCTGGGCAGCAGGTCGGGTGTGCACTGGATCCGCTTGAAGTCGGCCTTGACCGTGTCGGCGAGGGTGCTCGCGGCGGTCGTCTTCGCGAGACCGGGCACGGATTCGAGCAGGATGTGCCCGCCCGCCATGAGCGCGAGCAGCAGGCTCGTGCGCAGGCGCTCCTGGCCCACCATACGGGCGGAGTACGCCTTCGAGACGATGTCGAGGGTCTCGCGGGCGCGCGCCATCTCCGCCTCGGTCGGGGCGGGCTTCGTCGGTGCCGCTGCCTGGGCGGGGGCGGCCGGCGCGGTCGGCGCGGGGGCAGCAGGGGGTTGTGCCGGGTTGCCGGTCCCTGAGCCTGTCGAAGGGCCCGGCGTGGAGGGTTGTGCCGGGTTGCCGGTCCCTGAGCCTGTCGAAGGGCCCGGCGCGGACGGTGCGGCCGCTGTCGGTGCGGACTGCTCCCGGCGCGTGCTCGGTGCGGGCGGCATCGGCGGCGCGGGCGGGATCGCGGGCGGCGGGGCGACCGTGCTCGCGGGCGGAGGCGGCGTCTGCGCGGCGAACGTCGGCGCGTCGTTGTTCTGGCTCACGTGCGGTTCCCCCTGGTTCGGGTGCGCGCTGCGGCGGCGCACCTCTGCCAGCGTAACCGGCGTCGATCGCGCTGCTCCCTGGATCGGATGGGGAGGACTCCCCATCCCGCGCCGCCCACGGTGATACCGCGGGGTGACGTGCGCATCGGCACGAGGCCGTAGCGTGGATCCGACGGCGCACGAGCGCGGAGAGGGGCGGCATGTCTGTCGAGGGTCAGCAGGATCTTCGGCGGTCGGCGCTGTGGCGCCGGCTCGGGATCCTGCCGCCGCGTGTGGCGCCGGGGCGGGCGAACCTCGTGGTCTGGGCGCTCGCGATCGCGTGCGCCCTCACCCAGCTCGCCGTCGCCGCGCCGCTCGGCGTCACCCTCTACCGGATCCCGGTGGCCGGGGCTCTGATCCTCTCCCTCGTGCAGGCGGCGGCCATCGTGCTCGCGCTGTTCGCGCCCGCCTGGGCGACCGTGGTGGCCCTGATCGCCGGGAACGCGCTCGCCGGCCTGGCCTCGGCCGAGACGGGTGCGCCCTGGCCGGTCGCGGCGTCGACGACCGTCGCGAACACGCTCGTGTGGATCGGCGTGGCGCAGCGGGCGCGCTGGTGGGTGCCCGCGGGAGGATGGGCGCTCAGTGTCCTCTGCGCCGTCATGGTGGCCGTGGAGTCGCCGGTGCGCTCCGACGACGGCGCCGCGATCGCCGACCTCATCGTGTTCGCCGCGGTCACCCTCGGGGCCGTCCTCGTCGGCCTCGGCATCCGCAACTGGTCCCTGCTGCGTGCGCAGCTGCGGGCCGAGCGCGCCGCGACGGCGGTGGAGCTCGCCCGCCGCGAAGCCGTGGAGGACAAGGCGCGCATCGCCCGCGAGCTGCACGACGTGGTCGCACACGGCATGTCGGCGATCCAGGTGCGCGCCGCGAGCGCTAGGTATCGGATCCCCGGCCTTGACGACGAGGTCGCCGCGGAGTTCGACGAGGTCGCGTCGACCGCACGGTCGGCGATGAAGGAGATGCGCGTGATCCTGGGTCTGCTCCGCGACGAGGATGCAGACGTCGAGCACGCGCCGCAGCCGGGGCTCGCCGACATTCCCGGGCTCCTGGCGCGCGCGGGGGATCTGGGCCCGGTGGCGGAGCGCGGTGCCTGGCGGCTCACCGAGGACGAGCGGCAGGATCCGATCCTCGGCCTCGCCGCCTACCGCGTGGTGCAGGAGGGGCTGAGCAACGTCGCGCGGCACGCTCCCGGCGCCGCCGCGGAGGTGGTGTGGACGCAGGCCCCCGGCGAGCTCGGGATCGACATCCGCAACGGCGTGCCGACCAGACCCGCCGCGCCGCGGGCGGATGGGGGCGGGCACGGCCTGCGCGGCATGCGCGAAAGGCTGGCGACGATGGGCGGTACGGTGCAGACCGCGGCGCAGGAGGACGGCGGGTTCGCGCTGCACGTGCGGATCCCGAGAGAGGGACGCGGATGACGACGGTGCTGATCGTCGACGATCAGGCGATGCTGAGGGCAGGGTTCTCCGCGATCCTGCAGGCGCAGGACGGGATCGACGTGGTCGGGCAGGCGGCCGACGGTGTCGAGGGCGTCGATGAGGCGCGCCGGCTCCGGCCCGACGTGGTGCTGATGGATGTGCGGATGCCGAATCTCGACGGCATCGAGGCGACCCGGCGCATCCTCGCGGCGGCGGAGCGCGACGGCCGCCCCGCGCCCGCCGTGCTCGTGCTCACCACGTTCGACGCCGACGAGTACGTGCACGAGGCGCTGCGCGCCGGGGCCAGCGGGTTCCTGCTGAAGGATGCGCTGCCGGAGGAGCTCGTCCAGGCAGTGCGCGTGGTGGCGGCCGGCGACGCGCTGCTCGCCCCGCGCATCACCCGCCGGCTGCTGGAGCGGTTCGCCGAGAGCCGGCCGCGGGGCGGGGGCGCGGAGCTGAGGTTGAAGGGGCTCACCGAGCGCGAGCACGAGATCCTGGTGCTGATCGGCCGCGGCCTGTCCAACCGCGAGATCGCGGGCTCGCTCTTCCTCGCCGAGCAGACGGTGAAGACGCATGTCAGCCGGATCTTCGCCAAGCTCGGTCTGCGCGACCGGGTGCAGGCGGTGATCCTGGCGTACGACGCCGGACTCGTGGCGCCGGCGGGATGAGGCCGCTCGCTCAGGTCGTCTGCGAGACCGCGACGCCGAAGACGGCGCTGCGACGACGAGGCGCACGATGAGCAGGATTCCCCACGCCAGCAGGATCAGGCACGAGATGATCACGCCGGCCACGGCCATCCCTCGTCCCGCGGGCTCGCGGCGCAGCCCCACGATTCCCCGCACGAGGGCCGTGATCGGCAGCAGGAGCGTGAACCCCGTCATACCGCGGTAGGGGGCGGATCCGGCTCCGCAGCGGGATGCGCGTGCGATGACCCGCCCGCGACGGTGAGGGCATGGCACTGATCACCCCCGCTCTCGCCCCCGCGCCGACTCCGCCGGCGCGCCCCGTCCGGGACACGTCCGTCGACGCCGTGCGCGCCCTGCTCCTCGGCGTCGTGGTGCTCCTGCATGCCCTCATGGTGGGCGTGAGCGTCGCCGCAGACGGATCCCCTGTGCTGCGCAACGCGATGGAGGGCTGGGACGGGTTCGGCCCGCTGACCTGGATCCTGCAGATCATGCCTCTCTTCTTCGTGCTCGGCGGGTTCGCCTCGTACACCCAGTGGACGCGGCAGCGGGCGCGCGGAGTGACGCCGGACGCGTACGTCGCGGGGCGCGTGCGCCGCCTGCTGATGCCCGCTGCCGGCGCGATCGTCGCGGCCGCGGTCGTGCTGGCCGGGCTCGTCGTCGCAGGCGTGCCGGCGGAGATCGTCGCCACAGCGGGGTTCCGCACGGGGCAGCCGCTCTGGTTCCTGGGCGTGTACCTCGGCTGCTCGGCGCTGGTGCCGGCGATGGTGCGTCTGCACGAGCGCCACCGCGCCGCGACGTTCCTCGCGCTCGCCGCCGGGGTCGTCGCCGTCGACGTGGTGCGCGGTGCGACCGGGACCACGGGGATCGGCCTGCTGAACATGGCTTTCGTGTGGCTGCTGCTGCAGCAGCTCGGGTTCGCGCTGGCGGACGGCTCCCTCGACCGCCTCCGGCGCGGGCCGCTGCTGGCCGTCGCCGGGGCGGCCGTGGGGCTCGCGGGCGTGCTGATCCTCACCGGCGCGGCGCCGGCGAACCTCATCGACGCGCTGAACCCGCCGATGGCGATCCTCGTGGTGGCGGGCGTCGCGCAGACCGCGCTGTTCCTCGCCCTGCGGCCGCGATTGCGCTCGGCCGCGGCGGGTGCGCGTACGTCCGCGGTGATCTCGTGGGTCAACGCCCGGGCGATGACCATCTACTCCTGGCACATGCTCGTGGTCATCGCGCTGGCCGGGATCCTCCTGCTCTGGCACGCGGGCCTGCCTGCGCCGCTCACCGCAGACTGGTGGGCGAGCCGCCCGCTGTGGTTCGCCGCGGTGCTGACCGCGGTGGGGCTCGTGGTCGCGGTGGTGGGCCGGCGCGAGGCGGCGCGCGACTCGGCCATGCCGCCGTCGGACCGCGCACGGGCGACCGCGTCGGCGCTCACGGGCGTCGCCGGGGTCGTGACGATCCTCGTCGCCGGATCCTCCCCGTCGGGCTGGGTCGTCGGCGCCGCGCTCGTCCTCACCGCCCTCCGCCTGCAGAGGGTCCGTGCCCTCACCGGTTCGTGAGGCGCGCCTGTCCCCCCGCGCCCCCGTCGCCGGCAACCGGACGGGGGACGGTCGGATCCTGGGGACGTTACGCTTCAGCAGGGGGAGGGCGACGACGGAGGGCGGTGTGCGGATGGCGGTGGACCACGCCATGCTCGAACGGCGCGGCCGCTTCGAGGGCGGCGCGGTGTTCTCGGGTCCCGAGGGGCTCGCCCGGCTCTCGGTGTCCTCCCGCATGACGAGCCCGCGGCCGCATCACCACCGCACCCTGGTCGCCACCACGACGTTCGGCGAGATGTTCGCGACGCGGATCCGGTCCCGGCATCTGCACGCCGAGCGCTCGCCCGACCGCCTCGACGACCCCTACTCCGGGTACGCCCAGCTCGGCTTCGTGCTGTCGGGCACCATGCGGATCGAGCAGGCGGGGCGAGAGAGCGCGATCGCCCCGGGTGCGGTGAGCCTGCTCGTGGGCAGCCTCCCGTTCCGCACCCGCATCGACGAGGAGGCGGAGTCGGTGCAGCTGTACCTCCCGCTGCGTCTGATGCGTGCGCACGGGTACACCCCCGAGGGGTGGGCGGGCGTCACGTGGGACCGCACTCCGTCCGCGATCGCGCTCCAAGACATCCTCCGCACGGTGACGAGCGGCACGGATCCCGTGCCGGAGGCCTCGGCCACCTACGTCGGTCACGCGCTGCGCGAGCTCGCCCTGGCCGTGCTGCACGAGGCGGCCGATCGCGTGCACGCCGGGTATGACGCGAAGGCCATGTACCGGGAGCGGGCGCAGGCGGTGATCGCCGACCGCTTCACGGATCCGTCCTTCGACGTCGCCGCGCTGGCGGACGAGCTGAAGGTGAGCCCGCGCTACCTGCACTCGCTGTTCCAGGGCGAGGAGCTGAGCCCGGGGGCGCTGCTGCGCGCCACGCGGATCCGGCACGCCGCGGGGCTGCTCACCGGGTCTCGCACGCGCGAGCTGACGGTCGCCGCCATCGCACGGCTCAGCGGTTTCGGCGGCGACGATCAGTTCGCCCGGGCGTTCCGTCGCGCGCACGGCATGACGCCGTCGCAGTATCGGGATCGGCACCGTTCCGCCGCGCACTGAGATCCGACGTTTCGCGCGAGAGCCGACGCGGATCCCTTTCCCTGCGTACCGGTATATCGGTACGGTTCGAGTGCCACAGCGTGGCCACCGGAGTGTTGCTCGAGGAGTCGTGCTCAGAACAGGGGGGCGGATGGACGTCGAAGGGTCGCGCACCGAGCGTGCATCACGAGGCAGGCGGCGCCGGCCGGGGCTCAGCATCCAGTCGAAGCTGCTGATCATGCTGCTCGGCGTGAGCCTGGTCTCGGCGCTCATCATCGGCGCGGTGGGCTTCGTCAACGGGCGCAGCTCCCTGCATGCGAGCGCGGTTGACCAGCTCACCACGATCCGCGAGATGCGCACCCATGAGATGAAGGTCGCGCTCGAGGACGTGAAGCGCACCGCGTCCCTGAACTCCCGCAACCTCAGCGCCCAGAGCATGTCGAAGGCGCTCAACGAGGGCTTCGACCAGCTGCAGGGCAGCGCGCTCGACGCCGGGCAGTCGGCCGCGCTGAGCCGCTACTACGCGGACACGTTCGTCCCTGCGCTGGAGAAGCGCACCGGCGACGAATACGGGGAGCGCGCGTTCATCCCGGCATCCGCCGCCGGGCAGTGGCTGCAGGCGCACTACACGGTCCGTAACACGACGCTCGACGACGCCGGCTATGAGGCGAATCTGACCGACGACGATGCGGGAGACGGATCCGCCTACTCCGCGGCCGCCGTGCGCTACGGCGACTACTTCGCCCGGCTCATCAACCAGGCCGGCTACGAGGACGCGCTGCTGCTCAACCTCCAGGGCGACGTCGTGTTCACGGCGTACAAGGGTGTGGAGCTCGGCACCAACCTCGACACCGGCCCCTTCCGCGACTCGAAGCTCGCCGACGCGTACCGCGAGGCCATCGCCACCAACTCGGTGGATGCGGTGGTGCTGACCGACTTCGAGCGCTGGACGCCGTCTCTGGGCACGCCGTCGATGTGGATCGTCTCGCCGATTGGCAACGACTCAGGGATCACGGGGGCGCTCGCGCTCCAGGTGTCCCTGGACTTCGTGAACGACGTGATGACGGGCCGGCACGGATGGAAAGGCCAGGGCCTGGGCGACACCGGAGAGGTGTACCTCGTGGGCCGCGACGGTCTCATGCGCAGCGTCTCGCGCGAGCTCGTGGAGCATCCGAAGAAGTACGCACAGGCGGTGATCGACCACGGCACGGCTCCGTCCGTCGCGAAGCGCGCGGTGCAGGTCAAGGGCACGGTGCTGCTGCAGCCGATCACGGGCGACGCGGTGACCCGGGCGCAAAGCGGCAAGAGCGGCACGCTGGAGGGCGCCGACTACATCAGCGGCTCGAGCGTGGTCAGCTACGGCCCGCTCGAGGTCGAGGATCTGGACTGGGTCGTGATCGCACGCATCGACTCCGCCGAGGCGTTCGCGCCGGTCACCGACTTCACCCGGATCGTGCTCATCTCGGTGCTCGGGATCATGCTGATCGTGGCGTTGCTGTCGCTGCTGCTTGCGCAGGTCTTCACGCGGCCGATCAACCGCCTGGTCGCGGCCGTGCACCGCGTCGCCGAGGGCGATCTCGACGTGCAGGTGCCGGCCGGATCCCGCGACGAGTTCGGCGACCTCGGCAGCGCCTTCAACGACATGGCGTCGAGCCTGCGGATCAAGCAGCAGCTCATCGACGAGCAGCGCGCCGAGAACGAGAAGCTCCTGCACACGCTCATGCCGCAGAGCGTCGCGGAGCGCTACAAGCAGGGCGATGAGACGATCACCGAGGCGCACGACGACGTCTCGGTGGTGTTCGCCGAGCTCATAGGCTTCGAGGAGCACGGCCGCACGATCAGCGCCGAGGAGGAGATCGCACAGCTGAACGCGCTGATGCGGGGCTTCGACGAGGCGGCGGACAAGGCCGGCGTCCGCGCGCATCCGCGGCTCGCCGCGGAGATCGGACAGTCGCTCGACATGAAGCGGGCCGCAGCGGCCGAAGTGCTCGCCGCCGCCGGGCTGACCCGGGGCGAGATCCAGCTGGGCTGACGCCTTTCGGATCCGCGCCGGCCATGCGCCCGTTCTCCGGCGCCTGTTCTCAGGGCGCGCCGGTCAGACGCCTGCGGTCACCGCGTGGGCTCGGCGCGTCGCCACCGCAGGCGGGTGACCAGCACGCCGAGCAGGCAGAGCGCGCCGCCGACGAACATGAGCGGCGTCGGCACCTCTCCGAGGATGATCCAGGACAGCAGGATCGCGATCGCGGGCACCACGTAGGTGGTCGCGGACGTCTGGCCCGCCGTGCTGCGCTGTAGCACGTAGGCCCAGGTGGTGAAGGCGATCGCGGTCGGGAAGACACCGAGGTAGACGACCCACAGGGTGGCGTCGAGCGGCGCGGTCTGCACGGCCCCGACG
Organism: Microbacterium sp. 8M; assembly: GCF_902506375.1. Taxonomy (GTDB): domain Bacteria; phylum Actinomycetota; class Actinomycetes; order Actinomycetales; family Microbacteriaceae; genus Microbacterium. Next base: position 909,682 of record NZ_LR733284.1, on the reverse strand, counting down.
AGGTCTCCCGACCACGGCAGCAGGGCGACGGTGCCCGCGGCGGCGCCGAGCCAGGTCAGCGTCGTGGCGTCGGCGCCTGCGCTGAGCAGGTGCTTCTGCAGCAGGGTGCATCCGGCGTACATGACCGCGGCGAGCAGGGCGAGCAGCAGGCCCGCGATGTCGATGGATCCGGCCTTCGTGGTGGAGTTCAGGCCGATCAGCACCACGCCGGCGAACGCGATGGGCGCGCCGATCAGCAGCGGCCGGGGGAACCCCTCGCGCAGGAACAGCCCGCTGAACACGACGACCATGAGCGGGGCGAGGTTGACCACCATGGCCGCGGTGCCGGCGTCGAGCGTGTGCTCCGCGGCGTTCAGCGCGAGGTTGTAGACGCAGAACCAGCCGACGCCCCACACGGCGACGAGCAGCCACTGCCGGCGGGACGGCATCCGCACCCCGCGCCGCAGCGCGATGACCGTGAGCGCCACGGTGCCGACGGCCATGCGCAGCAGGGCCAGGGCACCGGGATCGAAGTGCGGGCCGGCGCCGCGGATGCCGATGAACGCGGACGCCCAGAGCACCACGGTGACCACGGCTGCCGCCAGGACGAGCGCGCCGTTCCGCCGCGGGGCAGCGCCGTCCGCTCGCGGGTCGGGGGCTGCTCCGGCCGCCGGGGCCGCGCCGTTCCCTCCGGGGACAGGAGCCGCGCCGTTCGTCCGCGGATCGGGGGCTGCCCCGGTCGCCGCGGCAGGGCGTGCTCGTCCTCGTGTGGTCTCCGCCATGCTCCGATGGTCGCAGGGGCCGCGGACATCGGTCGAGCACGGCGACCGCCATCCCTCGCCGAGATCCCGCCATACCGTCGTGGCCGCGCTGGCCATGGCGGAGGCCCGACGCACGCGCACCCCGGCGCTTTCGACCCCGAGCTCGTCGGAAAACGGAGCCGCCCGCCGGCGTGTCGGCGCGGGGCACGGCTCTGGGAGCCGCGACACGCGCCAGCTCCTCCGTTTTCCGCCCGGTGCGCGTCTCGTCGCCGGCCGGAGGCGCCACCGGCGCGTCGGGACCCGCCGCGGCGCCTCAGGCGCCGGCGACGGCCTCGCTCACCGCCGTCGGGCCGTCGTACTCCCGATCGGGGATGCCCTGGAGGGCGTCGAGCACCGCGTCATCGGCGCCCGACCCGCGCGCGGCGTCGAGGATCGCGTCCTTGCCCGCGGGGTAGTCGACGCCGCCCAGGAACTTCTGGATCTGGATCGGGTTCGGCTTGTCGTTCATCATTCCCTCTCTTCTCTCCGGCCCGGGTGGATCCACCCGGGGTTGTGTCGGCTGTGCGGCCCGGCGCGCCGCCCGCGTCGGCGGGTGCGGGCTCGGTGCTGAGCGGATCCGGATCCGCCGGCAGCGGATCCACGACCTCCGCGGCCTCGATCCGGCGGTCGGAGATGGTCGTGGGCGCCTCGAGGTGCACCGCTCCGCTGGGCAGGATCCCGGCCCCGCCGCGCCGCGCCATCACCCGCCACTGCGCGAGCACGTCCTCTCCGACGTGCCCCGGCGGGAGGTCGCGCCAGAACCCGAAACCGCCCGCGGCGAGCAGCTCCTCGCGGTCGAACAGGACGCATCCGCCGACCCACGCCACCCGGTAGGCGAGGCGGTCGTCATCGGAGAGCCCGCGCGCGGCCGCCTCGTGCGCCATGTTCGCGGCGTTGTGCAGCGTCCAGCGGCCGAAGGCCGGCCGGTCGCGGCCCAGCCGCTCGGGGCGCACCCCGCCGGCGCCCCAAGGCTGGAACGGCTCCCGCTCCGCATCGCGCACGTCGGGCAGATACGACAGCCCCTGCACGGCGAAGCCCACGAACCCGCAGCGCTCATCGGAGAGCGCTCCGTCCAGCCGGGCGAGCGCGCCTGGCTCCAACCAGACGTCGTCGTCGAGGAACAGCACCCGCGGCGCCCGCGCAGCGTCGAGGAGGAACTGCCGCTGCTCGGCGAGCCCGCGCCGCGGCAGATGCCGGAGGACGGCGACCTCGCGGCCCTGGGCGCGCAGCACCCGCACCATCGCCCTCACCGCGGGGGCGTCCTCGGCGGGCCGGTCGTGCGACTGATCGCTGACGACGACGCGGAACGGCGGATCGTCCTGGGCGGCGAGCCCCGCGAGGGTCACCGCCAGCTCGGCGGGACGATCGGCGGTGGGCACGAGCACGTCGACCGCGGCCGGGACCGGCGGCGAGGGGACGGCCCAGTGCGCGGATCCGCGACGGCTGATCATCCGGCCGCCACTCCCCGCGGGCTCTGGCCGTGCACGGCGCCCGCCCGCTCCGGCTCATCCCGCCCGGCGTCGTCACGGGCACCGTCGTCCCGCGCGGAGCCCTCCCGCGCGGCGGGATCCTGTGCCGACCCGCCGCCCGCGCCGTCGCTCCCCTCGGCAGTCGACCGGATCCGGCCGATGATCTGCGTCGTGGAGTGGTCTGCGACGTAGTCGAGGATGACCACCTCGCCGCCGACCGCCCGCACGTCGGGGGTCTCCGGCAGCATCTCGGGCGAGTAGTCGCCGCCCTTCGCGTAGACATCGGGGCGCAGCCGGCGGATGAGCGCCCGCGGGGTGTCCTCGGCGAACACGGTCACGTAGTCCACGCAGGAGAGCTCGGCCAGCACGTCGGCGCGGTCGCGATCCCGGTTCACCGGACGGTCGGGGCCCTTCAGCCGCTGCACCGAGTCGTCGCTGTTGACCGCCACGACGAGCACGTCGCCGAGGCGCTTCGCCTGCCGCAGATACGTGGTGTGCCCGCGGTGCAGCACGTCGAAGCAGCCGTTCGTGAACACGATGCGGTGCCCGGCACGGCGGTGGGCGTCGAGTCGGTCGGCCAGCTCTTCGACGCCGAGCGCCGACTCCGCGGGCCGGCCGAGCCAGTCGGTCAGCTCATCGAGGGTGCACACGCAGGTGCCTGGCTTGCGCACCGCGACGTCCGCCGCCTGCTGTGCGAGGTCGGTGGCCGCCTCGAGGGGCACCCCCGCGCCGCGCGCGACAGCGAGCGCGGCGGAGAACACGTCGCCCGCGCCGGACGCCTGCTTCTCGGGCAGGGGGTGCGCGTACGTGCGGTGCGGTCGCCCGCCGGCGGGCAGCAGGAGCGTGCCGGAGCGGTCGAGCGTGACCACCGCCGCGGCTGCCCCGGTCGCGGACAGCAGCTGCGACGCCCGCCGGGTCACCCGTCGCGCGCGTTCGGATCCGGATCCCAGCGGGATGCCGAGGATCGCCTCCGTCTCGGCGGCGTTCGGGGTGACCACGTCGGGTCGGGTCGGCGCCCACCGTCTCGGGTCATGGGCGTCGACGATCCGCACCGGGGGTCGGCGGCCGTGGGCGACCGCGTCGATGAGCGCCGAGCCGAGCGCCGCGGATCCGTAGTCGCAGATCAGCTGCGCGTCGGCCGTCGCGACGGACTCCACCGCGTCGCGGGCGAGCTGTCGCGCCGCTTCGGCGGGCAGCTCCTCGTGGTCGACCTCGTCCAGGCGCACCATGACCTGCCCGGCGGCAGCCACGCGCACCTTGGTCGTGGTGCGCATGCCGTCGACCAGACGCAGCCGGCGCACGTCGATCCCCGCGTCACGCAGCATCGTGCGCAGCCGGACGCCCGCGTCGTCGGCGCCGATGGCGCCCACGGCCTGCACCCGCGCCCCCAGAGCCGCCGCGTTCATCGCCGCGTTGGCCGCCCCGCCCGGGGCGTAGCGGTGCTCCTGCAGGTCGACGACGGGCGCCGGCGCCTCGCGGGCGATCCGGTCGATGCTGCCGGTCCACCAGCCGTCGAGCAGGAAGTCGCCGAGCACGGCGACGTCCGGACGGCGCTCGCGCAGCAGCGCCGCGTAGTCCAGCGGCGTCATCGCGGGGCCTCCTCACCGTGAGAAGCGCCCAGATCCTGCGGTGTATCCGGATCCTGCGGTGTATCCGGATTCTGAGGTGTGCCGGGATCGTACGGTGTGCCTGGATCCGGCGACGCGTCACCTCGGCGCGGCGCCCCCGCGCCGAGGTGCACGGCCTTCACCGTCGTGAGCTCATCGAGAAGCTCGGGGCCGTATCCGAAGCCGGATCCGCTGCGCCCGCGGGGCTGTGCCGAACCGCCAGGCGCCCCGCCGAACACGTCGTTGACCTTCACGGTGCCCACCGGCAGGGCGTCGATCGCGGCATGCGCGTGCGCGAGGTCGCAGGTGAGCACCGTGGCCGCGAGCCCGTGCTCGTCGTCGGCGGCGAGCGCGAGCCCCTCGGCGAAGCTCTCCACGACCATGACCGGGGCGACGGGGCCGAACGTCTCCTCGCGGAACACGAGCATGTCCGGCGTGCAGTCCACGAGCACCGTCGCCGGGTAGCCGGATCCGGGTCCGCCCGGCACCTCGCCGCCGACGAGGGCCCGGGCGCCGGAGGCGAGCGCGTCGAGCACGTGCGCATGCACCTGCTCGCGCATCCGCTCGTCGACGAGCGGGGCCGGGCCGGCCGCGTTCCGCGCCTCGGCCTCCGCGACGAGCGCCGCGATCACCTCAGCGGCGACATCGCGGTGCAGGAACACACGCTCGACCGCGGTGCACAGCTGGCCGCTGTTCGTGAACGCGCCGCGCGCGATCTGCGCGGCGGCCCAGGCCGGATCCACTCCCGCGTCCACGAGGAGCGCGTCGTTCCCGCCGTTCTCGCGGATCAGGTGCGCGCCGGTCAGGGCGACCGCGCGGGCGATCCACTCCCCGGTGCGGCTGGACCCCACGTGCGCCACCGCATCGACGTCCACCGAGGTGACGAGCGCCTGACCGGTCTCCGCGGCGCCCAGCACGGTCGAGAGCACGCCGTCCGGAAGGCCGCACGCGAGGAGTTCGCCGAGCCGTCGGCCGAGGTGCGGGCAGCGCTCGCTGGGCTTGAGCACCACCGTGTTCCCCGTGGCCAGGGCGGCGCCGACGAGCCCCGCCGTGATCGCGGCCGGATCGTTCCACGGCGTGATCACGGCCACGACGCCGCGCGGCTCGGGCCGCAGGAAGTCCGTCGCGTCGGCCGCGCCCAGCAGGCTGAGGCCTCGGTGCAGCGGCCCGAGTTCCGCGTACTGGCGGAGCGTGCTCACCGCGGCGCGGAGCCCGCCGACCGCGTCGTCGCGCCGGCGGCCGGTCTCGCGCCCCTCCAGCTCGGCGAGCTCGTCGATCCGCTCCTCGAGCGCGTCCGCCGCGGCGCGCAGCGCCTGGGCGCGTTCCTCGGCGGGGGTGCGCCGCCAGGCGGGGAAGGCGGCGCGGGCGGCGTCGATCGCCGCGCGCACCTCGTCGACGTCGGCCGAGGGGAGCTCGCCGACGGGGGAACCGTCGCGAGGATCCGTGATGACCATGGACGATGCCGGGCGCTCGTCGGCGTGGTGCCGGCCGGTGACGGGGATGTCGAGTGTCACGCGCTGCTCCTTCCTCTCGGCGCCCCGTCTCCGTGCCGGCGGCGGGGGTGCCGGCGACGGTGGGCGCCTGTCGGTCCCCTACCCGGTCTCCGCCGGGTTCACACAGGGTGTTCCCCGAGATCCGCGTGTCGTCCGCCGTGGGTTTGAGGGTGCCGCACGCGGGGAACCGGACAGGAGGGCCCCGCGCCGAGGCGAAGGGGATGCAGGACCGGAGGAGGATCCATCGTGCCCCAGACGTCGCTCGACACCGCGCCCGCCGCCGTCGCCGGTCCGGCCATCGCCCCGCCTGAGCCCCTGTTCGAGGACGTCCGCCGCATCGCGGTGCTGCGCGGGGGCGGCCTCGGCGACGTGCTGTTCGCGGTGCCCGCCATCCAGGCGCTGCGTGCGGCGTACCCCGCGGCGGAGCTCACCCTGCTCGGCACCGCGTCGGCGGAGCTGCTCGCCGCGCGCCCGGGCGGCGTGGATCGGGTGCGGCGGCTGCCCGCCGTGCCCGGGATCACCGCACCGGCGGGCCCGGCACCGGCGGATCCGGTCGCGTCGTCCGTCGGCGCTCTCCGCGCGGAGCACCTCGATCTGGCGGTGCAGCTGCACGGCGGCGGCCGGCACTCGAACCCGTTCCTGCTCGAGCTGGGCGCCCGGCACACCGTCGGCACGCGGACGCCCGATGCGGCGCCCCTGGAGCGGAACCTCGACTACGTCTACTACCAGCACGAGGTGCTGCGTGCGCTCGAGGTGGCCGGGCTCGCGGGCGCCGTGCCCGTCGCGCTGGAACCGCGGCTCGCGCTCTCCGCGGACGAGCGGGCGCGCGGTCGCGAGGCGTGCCCGCCCGGGCCGTTCGTGGTGCTGCATCCGGGAGCCACGGATCCGCGCCGGCGCTGGCCGCTCGAGCGCTTCGCGGCGGTCGCCCGGCGGCTGCTGGACGACGGCGTGCGCGTGGTCCTCGTCGGCGGCGGGGCGGACGCGCAGCTGTGCCACCGGCTCGCACGGCTTCTCGCCGACAGGGCCGCCGGCGTGACCGACCTCGCGGGGAGGCTCGACCTGCCCGGCCTCGCGGGCGTGCTCGCGGCCGCCGACGTCATGCTCGGCAACGACAGCGGGCCCCGCCACCTGGCGCAGGCCGTCGGCACCCGCACCGCGTCCGTGTACTGGTTCGGGAACCTCGTCAACGCCGGTCCGCTCGGGCGGGGCCGGCATCGCGTGCAGCTGTCCTGGACCACCCGGTGCCCGGTGTGCGGCCGCGACTGCACCCAGGTGGGCTGGACCGCCGAGCGCTGCGCGCACGACGACTCGTTCGTCGCGGACGTGGATCCCGAGGCGGTGCTCTCCGACGTCGAGTCGCTCCTCGATGCCGCCCGGGGCGACTGAGTGCCCCCGTCTCGCCAGGCTCGCCGCCCTTCGTCTCGCTGCGCTCGCTCAGGGACCGTCGGTCGGCCCGCCGGGCACGCTCAGGGACCGTCGGTCGGCCTGCTGGGCTCGCCGCCCTTCGTCTCGCTGCGCTCGCTCAGGGACCGTCTGCCGGCCCGCTGCGCTCGGTCAGGGATCGCGCCGGGCTCAGGGCCAGGACGGCTCCTCCTCGGGGAACACCATCAGCTCGCGGATCTCGCATCCCTGCGGCTGCTGCAGGGCGAACAGCACCGTGCGCGCGACGTCGACGGGGTCGTTCAGCTGCGCGTCGGGACCGGGCCGGTACTGCTCGTCGCGGTCGTCGAAGAAGCGGGTGCGCATGCCCGCCGGGATGAGTGTGGTGACGCCGATCCTGCCCCGGGTCTCCGCCGTCAGGGCGCGGGAGAAGCCGAGCACCCCGAACTTCGAGGCGCTGTACGCCGTCGCGTCCGAGAGCGGGCGCAGCGCGAGCGACGAGGCCACCGTGACGACCCGCCCGTGCGAGCGCTCCAGGTGCGGCAGCGCGGCGCGAACCGTCGACACGGTGCCGAGCAGGTTCACCCCGATCACGCGCTCCCACTCCTCGGCGGGCACGTCCTCGAGCCGGCCGCAGCGGTCGATCCCGGCAGCGGTCACGACCGCGTCGACGCCGCCGAGCTCCTCGGCGAGCTCGGCCACGGCCTGCTCCACCTGGGCGCGGTCGGAGACGTCGGCCTCGCGGCGCAGCGCGATGTTCGCCGTGCCGGACACGTCGCGGTCGATCACGGCCGCGGTGCCGCCCGTCTCGGCGACGAGTCGCGCCACGGCGGCGCCCAGTCCGGATGCGCCACCGGTGACGATGACGCGGCCGAGGGGGCGGGGAAACGTGCTGTCCATGGGTGCTCCTTTGGGGGTGAGATGCATCTGGGGATGGTTGCGGGACGAGGGCCGGGGAGGCGGCGGGGCGTGCGGCGAGTGCCGAGTCGGCGGTTCCGGCGGGTCGGCGGATCCGCGTGGCGACGGCCGGGGGAGGCGGGTCACCCGGCGAGTGCGGCGACCCCGCCTGCCGCGAGATAGGCGCTCGCCGCGTCGATCGCGGCGCGCACCGCGGCGCGGCGGTTCCCGCCCTCCGCCAGCACGGTCGCAACGGTCGCGGCGAAGCGGTCGCCCGCACCACAGGGGTCCGCCGCGACCACCGCCTCTCCGCGGGCCAGCCACGGCTCGTCGTCCTCCTCGAGCAGCAGCGCGCCGTGCTCGCCGAGCGTGACGACCACCGCCGGGGCCCGCCACCGGGCGCGCAGGATCCGGCACGCCTCCTCGGCCGCTTCCGGCACCGGGGCGCGCTGGGCGGCCGCGGCGGCCTCGGCGAGGTTGGGCGTGACGAGGCGCACGGTGGACACCGGGTCCTCACCGCGCGGATGCGGATCCCAGACCACCGGCACGTCCCTCCCACGGCGCTCGAGCTCCTCCCGCAGCCCCGCGGCAGCCGTGATCCCACGGCCGTAGTCGGCCACCACGACCACGTCCGCCGCGGCGACGGCGGCGCGCATCTCGGGCGTGACGGCGGGGATCGGCGCGGGACCGCACCCCTCGTCGATCCGCGCGACGGTCGCTCCGCCCGCGCGCAGGCGCGCCTTGACCGGGGTCGGCGCCCGGGACGGGCCCGCGACGAGTTCCACGTGAGCGAGAGCCCGGCGGAGGTGCCCGGAGCTGTCGTCGTCGGAGAGCGCGGTCACGAGCGTCACCTCGTGGCCGTCCCGCGCGAGCATGGTCGCGACGAGACCCGCGCCTCCCGCGCGCCGCGAGCGCCGGGTGACGTCGACCACCGGCACGGGCGCGTCGGGGCTGAGCCGGGTGGCGGTTCCCTCGATGTCCTCGTCCAGCAGCGTGTCGCCGACGACCGCGATCCTCACCGGGGCTCCCTCCGCACCGCCGCCCTGCCCGCGCTCGCGGCGTGCAGCAGGGGCTCGCCCGCGCGCCGCAGCGCCGGACGGATCCGGCGGGTCTCGGCCGGCGCGGGTTCCGCACGGGCCAGGATCCGCTGGTCGAAGACGCTGCAGACCGCGTGGATCGCCGCGAGCTGGCATTCCTGCACGTGCGCGGACGCGCCGTCGAGGCAGATCGCCTCGTCGCAGGCTCCCGCGAGCGGGTTGGGTGCCGGGCCGGTCAGCGCCCACGTCTCGGCGCCCGCCTCGCGGGCCGCCTCGACGGCCCGGAGCAGGTTCGCGCTCGCGCCGCTCGTGGACAGCAGCAGCACGACGTCGCCGGGGCGGGCGTGCGCCCGCACCTGGCGGGCGAAGACCTCCTCGAACCCGTAGTCGTTGCCGATGGCGGTGACGCTGGAGGTCTCCGCGTTCAGCGCGATCGCGGAGAACGCCGGCCGTTCGTCGCGGTAGCGGCCCACGAGCTCTGCGGTGAGATGCTGCGCCTCGGCCGCGGATCCGCCGTTGCCCGCCACGAGCAGGCGGTGCCCGCGCGGCAGCCGCTCGGCCAGCTCGTCGCCCCAGCGCTCGAGCGCGCGGGCGTGGCGCTCGGCCTCCACGAGGGCGGCGCCGAGGTCGCGCAGGTGCTCCACGACCGGGCCTGCGGCGGGGAGGGGGACGGGACGGGATGCGGCGATGCTCACAGTACGGCTCCTTCCAGGGAGGCGGGCGCCCGGCGGGCGCGGGCCAGGGCGTCGAGATAGATCCGTTCGGTCTGCGCGGCCACGCGCGCCCACGAGTAGCGCGCCTCGATGCGGCGCCGGCCCGCCAGACCGAAGGCGGCCCGGCGGTCGTCGTCCGGCAGCAGCTCGGCGAGCGCGTCGGCGAGCGCCTCGGCGTCCCGCGGCGGCACGTGCAGGCCGGTGGCGCCGTCCACGACCGTGTCGATGAGCCCGCCGACGGAGGCGGCGATCACGGGCGTGCCGCAGGCCATGCTCTCCAGCGGCACGATGCCGAACGGCTCGTACCACGGCGTGCACACCACCGCGTCGGCGGAGCGCAGCAGCGCCGGCATGTCCTCGCGGGCGACCTGCCCGCGGAACCGCACCCGGTCGCCGACCCCGAGGCTCTCGGCGATCCCGGAGAGCCGGGAGATCTCCGGGTCCGGATCCGCCGCGCTGCCGTCCGTGCCGCCGACGACGAGCTCCACCTCGTCCATGCCGCGCTCCGCGAGCAGCGCGAGCGCGCGCACGACGAGGTCGACGCCCTTGCGCGGCACGAGCCGGCCGACGCTGAGCACCCGATAGCGGGCGCCGCGCTGCTCGGCGGGCCCGTCGGGGTGGAACAGCTCGGGGTCGACGCCGCACGGCGCGAGGGCGATGCTGCGGGACGGCACGCCCAGGGAGCGCAGCTCGAACGCCTCGTCCGAGCAGGTCGCGATCACGGTGTCCACGCGGCGCCCGACCTGCGGCTCCAGCCACGCGCGCTCCGGGGGACTCGTGTCGGCGGATCCCTGATGGCGGCGCTTGACGACCCCGAGCGCATGGAAGGTGTGCAGCACCGGCGGGGCTCCCCCGGTCACCGCGGCGCGGGCGGTGGGGTGGGCGTCCGCCGCCGCCTCGAGCGTCTCCGCGGCCTCGAGCGCGGCGAGGCCCGACATCCAGAAGTGACTGTGCACCACGTCGGGGCGCTCCGCGGCCCAGTCCTGCGCGAGCCCGGCCGCGAGGGCGCTCATGTGCGGGAGCAGGTCGTCCTTCGGGATGCGCTGCGCCGGGCCCGCATCCACGTGCACCACGTCGACGCCGTCGGTGAGCGGCACCCGCCGCGGCAGGGCCGGGTCGTCGCGGCGCGTGTACACGATCACCTCGTGCCCGCGGGCGGCGAGGGCCGTGGACAGGGCGGCGACGTGCACGTTCTGGCCGCCGGCGTCGACGCTGCCGGGGGCGGCGAGGGGACTGGCGTGCTCCGAGACCATCGCGATCTTCATGAGGGGACTCCTTCCTTCCGGGTCTCTCGGGGAGAGGATCCGGATCGCCGCGGTGCGGCTTCCGATCCGCCGCGCCGCGCACGGTGGCGGGCGACGACGTCCTCGAGCACCGCATCCCAGTCGGTGAGGAAGCGCTCGAGGCCGTAGTGCTCCCGGGCGAACGCGCGGGCCACCGCACCGCGGCGGTGCGCTTCGTCCGGGTCGTCGAGGAGCAGCTGCGCCATCGCCTTCAGCTCCGCCGGGTCGGCCGAGATCGCGCCGGCGTCCGGCGGCACGGCGCGCGGGGCTTCGGTGAGGGCGAGCGTCAGTACGGGCATGCCCAGCGTCATCGCCTCGAGCAGCGACAGCCCGAGCGAGGTCCACAGCATCGGGTGCAGATAGGCGCGCCGTCGCGCGAGCTCCGCGTGCAGCCGCGGCGTCGGCAGGTCGCCGACGACCTGCAGGCGCTCGGAGCCGAGCCCGAGCGCGCCGGGCAGCAGGTCGGTGTCGATGCCGAACACGTGCAACGGGGCGGAGCGCGAGAAGGCGGGCAGCAGGTCGGTGCCGGTCACCCTTCCCCGGCGCACCGGCTCGTTGACGACGACGCCGAGGGCCGGCAGCTCCCCGGTGTAGAGGTGGCCCGGGTCGGGCACGCCGTGCTCGACGACGACGGTGACGGCGTCTCCGGTGTCCCACAGCAGGCGGTTCACGTGGGTGACGTGAGCGATCGGGATCCGGTCCTGGTCGGCGAGCGGATGGCGCTCTTCGACCGGGTGGCGCTTCGGGGTGTTGTGCTCCACGAAGACGGCGGGCACATCCCGCCCGGGCACGAGGCCGAGGATCCGCTCGGTCTCGTCGAGCTCCTCGAGGCGCTGCAGCACGACGAGGTCCACGCCGTCGGCGCGCAGCTCCCGCTCAGAGGCGGCGCGGGCGCGGCCCGGCAGCACGGGAGGCACGGAGAGCGCCGCAGAGCCGGGCTCGTCGCCGGGAACGGTGGCCCGAGGCGCGGCCGTTTCCGGCGCGGCTGTGCCCGGCGCGGGGAGCAGGTACTCGTGCGCACCGCGGGCGAACGCGTTCATCCATCCGCCGTGCACCGGCCAGACCAGGATCCTCATACCGCGACCGCCCTCTCCTCGGTGCGCGGACCGGCGGAGGACACCGCGCCCCGCGCGCTCTCCCCGCGAGTTCCGTCGTCCCGGGAGGTGGCCGCCGCCGCTCTGCGCCCCACAGCGGCGAGCCGCGTCGCGGCGGCGGCCACGTCCTCCGCCCGCACCCCGGACAGGCACGGATGACCCGGCACCGGGCAGACCCGGGCGCGAGTGCCCCGGCAGGCGGCGTGCTCGTCGCCGAAGAGCGCCACGGGCACCCCGTACGGCGCCCAGCGCACCGCCGGCACCACGGGCGAGAACAGGCTGACGATGGGCGTCCCGACGGCCGCCGCCAGGTGCGCGGGCCCGGTGTTGCCGACCACCACGGCGCCCGCGCGGGCGAGCACTCCGGCCAGCTCCGCGAGGGTGCAGGCGCCGGACAGGTCCAGCGTCCGCGCGGGAGCGGCCGCGCAGACCGCCGCGGCGTCGTCCCGCTCCCCGGGCCCGCCGGTGACGACGATCCGGTGCCCGGCTGCGGCGAGCAGTGTCGCGGCCGCCGCGAACCGCTGCACGGGCCAGCGCCGGGCGGGCACCGCCGCGCCGGGGTGCAGCACGAGGTACGGATCCGGGCCGGTGAGGGCAGTGGTGTCGGGCAGCGGCCGCAGCCGTAGCCGCCCGTCATCGACCGGCGGGTATCCCGCGGCGGCGGCGATCGCGGCGGCCCGCTCGGGCTCGGGGATGTCCTCGGGAAGGTCCTCCCCGGGGCGCAGCCGCACATCGAGCAGTGCGCCGGCGTGGTCGACGGATGCACCGCTGATCCGCGGTACGCCGGCGAGGCGCAGCAGCAGCGCGAGGGGCAGCGGCGACTGGTGGAACGAGGTCAGGATCACCGCCTCGTCGAAGCCGCGCGCACGCACCAGGTGCAGGAGCTCGTCGGCGCGTTCGCCGGTCATCGGCGGAGCCGGATCCAGGATCCAGGGGCACGCCCACACGACCACCTCGTCGACGCCGGGCAGCAGGGATCCGGCCTCCGCACCCTGCGGCCCGGCGAGCAGGGTCACCTCGGCCCGCGCCGCGATCGCGCGGATCGCCGGCCCGGCGACGATGACGTCGCCCATGCTGTCCAGCCGCGCCACGAGCACCTTCCGGCGCGGCGTGCCGCGTACGGCCGCTCGCGTGTTCCCGCTCGTGGCGGGCGTCACGCGCCCACCCCCACGGGCGGGCCCGGCGGGAAGGCGAATCCGGCGACCGCGGGCAGGGACCCGCCGGCGCGTGCCGCGTGGCCCAGCAGCAGCTCGACGGCCTCGAGGAGGTCGGCCGCGACCAGCGGCGCCGCCGCGATCTCCTCGGGCCGGGTCATGGCCGTGGGCACGAGCACGCCCTGCGCCCCCGCGGCCAGCGCCGCCTCGACATCGGCCCCGATATCGCCGATGACCGCGACCTGCTCCGGGGCGAGCCCCAGGGCCTCGGCGGCGTCGAGCACCATGCCGGGGCGCGGCTTGCGGCACCCGCAGCCGTCCTCGGGCCCGTGCGGGCAGATCCGCCACACGTCGAACGGGCCGAGCAGCAGCTCCACCCGGGCGTTCACGCGGCGCACCGCCTCCTCCACGAGCAGACCCCGGGCGATCCCGGACTGGTTGCTGATGACCCCGGTGCGCACGCCTTCGGCCCGCACCCGGCGCAGCGCCTCGGCGGCGACGGGAACCGGCAGCACGAGGGCCGGATCGGGGTTGTAGGGCACGTCGAGGATGAGCGTGCCGTCGCGATCGAACAGGATCGCCTCGGGCCGACGAGGGCCGGCATCCGCCACCGGCGGCGCATCGTGGAGCATGGTCATGTCAGAAGCACTTCCCCATCTCGAGGAGAAGCAAACTCCTCGGCGAGCACTTCTCCTCGACTTCTCCGCTTCTGCTCCTCTTTTCCTCGTCGCCGGCCTCGTGACCCCCGATTCCGGATCCCCTGGCAGAGCGCGACGGGATCCGCAAGGCCGTTCTGTGCGCGCGGATCCCTCGGCAGGGTGAGGTGATGCGCCGCTTCGACCGCCCAGAGGACCGGCCCGTCCTGCTCGCGCTGCGGGCCCTCAAACTCGGCGACCTCCTGGTCGCCGTGCCCGCACTGCACGGCCTGCGCCGGGCGTTCGGCGGCCACGAGCTCGTGCTCGCCGTGTCCGGGTGGCTGGAGCAGATCGTGGAGCTCGTCGACGGGATCGACGCGCTGCTGCCGACGCCGGGGCTGGACGAGCCGCTTCCCGTGCCGCCCGGAGCGGTCGACGTCGCGGCGAACCTGCACGGCAACGGGCCGGAGAGCCGCGCGCTGATCGACGCCCTCCGCCCGCGCCGCCGCATCGCGCACCGCTCGCCGGGGAACCCGGACGGGCCGGAGTGGGTGGACGGCATGCACGAGCGGGTGCGCTGGGCGCGTCTGGTCACGGCGCACGGCGCCCCGGCCGACCCCGACGACGTGCGGATCCGGGTCCCCTCGCGGGAGCCGCACGTCGAGGGCGCGGCGGTCGTGCACGTCGGCGCCTTCTACGGCGCGCGGCAGTGGCCCGTCGAGCGCTTCGCCGCGGTCGCCCGCGCGCTGCGCGGCGACGGAGCGCGGGTGGTGGTGACCGGCGGCGCCTCGGACCGCGCCCGGGCCGAGGCGCTGGCCGAGCGCGCGGGCATCCCCGGCGCCGACGTGCGGGCGGGCCGCTCCGACCTCGCCGATCTGGCCGCCCTCATCGCGCACGCCGGAGTCGTGGTCTCCGCCGACACCGGCGCCGCGCACCTGGCCTCGGCCTACGGCACGCCGTCCGTGGTGATCTTCGGGCCTGCGCCGGCGTCGGAGTGGGGTCCGCCGCCGGGTCCGCACCTCGTGCTCACCGACGAGGCGCGGCGGCGCGGCGACGTCTTCGCGGACGACCCGGATCCGGCCCTGCTCGCGATCACATCCGAGGACGTGATCCGGGCCGCCCGCGCCGTGCAGCGCTGACCTCGCCGTGGGGCGCTGATCGCGCCCGACGGCCGGGGCGTGCGTTCCGCCGAGCCGGCCCGACCTGCTCGGTCGCGGGGCCGCCGACCCGCCCGATCGCGGGGCCGCGACTCCCGCCGATCGCGGGGCCGCCGAGTCCCCGATCGCGGGGCCGCGACGTGCGCGACCCCGCGAAGCCTTCGCCCGCTCAGGCCGCCAGCAGCTCGGGCGACAGGCGTGCGCGCAGATCCCGCAGGATCCGGGTCAGCAGGCGCGAGATCTGCATCTGGGTGACGTGGCACTCGCGGGCGATCTCGTCCTGCGTGCAGTCCTGCACGAACCGCATCTTCAGGATCTTGCGGTCGCGCGGGCTGAGGCCGCGGCAGGCGTGCGAGATCGCGACGAGCTGGTCGGCGCGGGAGAAGTCGTCCCCCGGCGCGTGCAGCGTCTCCCCGAAGGTCGGACTCTCACCGTCCGTGTGCGGGCGGGACGGCATATCCAGCGAGACGGGCTGTCGCGCCTGACCGCAGCGCAGGCCCTCGGCGACCTGGGGGCGCGGGATCCCGGTCTCCTCCGCGACCTCGTCGAGCGAGGGCTCGCGGCCGAGCCGCTGACGCAGCGTCGAGGTCGCGGTGCGCAGTTCGGTGTCGAGCTCCTGCAGCGAGCGAGGCGGCCGCACCACCCAGCTGCAGTCGCGGAAGTAGCGCTTGATCTCGCCGGCGATCGTCGGCACGGCGAACGACACGATGTCGCCGCCGCGAGCGGGGTCGAAGCGCTGCACGGCCTTGACCAGCCCGACGTAGGCGACCTGGCGCACGTCTCCGTGCTCCTGCGGGCGCAGGCGGTACCGGTTCGCGACGGCGTCCGCGACGTCGAGGTACTCCATCACGACGCGCTGCTCGGCGCGGCGGCGCTCATGTTCCGGGCGGCCCTGCGCGCTCGCGAGCAGAGCGACCATGCGCGCGTTGCGCTGCTCCCGGTCGCCGAGGTCCGGATCCGGGACGGCCGTCTCCGGCGGTTCCGGCATCCTGACCGGGATCGCGGTCTCGGCGGGACGGCCGGGGGAGAGGGGCGCTGCACGCATGGTTCACCTCTTTCACTGGTGCGACGGCACGCCGAACACCGCATCGACGCTCGCGCGTCCGGGCTCGTCGTGCCGACTGCGGGGGAGGATCCGGGCGCCGTGCCCGGGAGTCGGTAGGTACCACTGAACGGCAGAGGAACTCGCAGGAGAACCCGCTTGCGAAGTGCGGATCCGAGGAGTAGAAGGAGCAGCGCCTCCGCCCGCGGGCTTCGCCGGACGCCGGCACCGGCGCGTCCGACCCCCTCCGATAGACTGGCCCCGCCCGATCGGGCCAGCTCATCTGCCGGTGCAAGCCCGGCGAAAGCACGGCGGCCACCGGCCGCACCCAAGGGGGATGCACCCATGCCAGGAATCGTGATCGTCGGCGTCCAGTGGGGCGACGAGGGCAAGGGCAAGGCCACGGATCTGCTCGGCGAGCGCACCGACTGGGTCGTGAAGTTCAACGGCGGCAACAACGCCGGGCACACCGTCGTCGTCGGCGACGAGAAGTACGCCCTGCACCTGCTGCCCTCGGGCATCCTCTCGCCCGGCGTCACCCCGGTGATCGGCAACGGCGTCGTCATCGACCTCGAGGTCCTGTTCCACGAGCTCGAGGCCCTCGGGTCCAGGGGCATCGACACGTCGCGCCTCAAGGTGAGCGCCAACGCGCACATCATCACCCAGTACCACCGCACGCTCGACAAGGTCACCGAGCGCTTCCTCGGCAAGCGCATGATCGGCACCACCGGCCGCGGCATCGGCCCCGCCTACGCCGACAAGATCAACCGCGTCGGGATCCGCGTGCAGGACCTGTTCGACGAGAACATCCTGCGCCAGAAGGTCGAGGGTGCGCTCGACCAGAAGAACCACCTCCTCGTGAAGGTGTTCAACCGCCGCGCCATCACCGTCGACGAGATCATGGCGGACCTGCTCTCCTACGCCGAGCGGCTTCGGCCGATGGTCGCCGACACCGGGCACCTGCTCGACGACGCGCTGCAGCGCGGCGAGGTCGTCGTGTTCGAGGGCGGCCAGGCCACCATGCTCGACGTCGACCACGGCACCTACCCGTTCGTGACGTCGTCCTCCGCGACCGCGGGCGGCGCCTCCACCGGATCCGGTGTGGGCCCCGGGCGCCTCGACCGCATCGTCGGCATCGTCAAGGCGTACACGACGCGGGTCGGATCCGGCCCGTTCCCCACCGAGCTCTTCGACGAGCAGGGCGAGTGGCTGCGTGCGCGCGGCTTCGAATTCGGCACCACCACCGGGCGTCCGCGCCGCGTGGGCTGGTACGACGCGCCGATCACCCGCTACGCGACGCGCGTGAACGGCATCACCGACCTCGTGCTCACGAAGCTCGACATCCTCGGCGGTCTCGAGCAGATCCCGGTGTGCGTCGCCTACGACGTCGATGGCGTGCGCTTCGACGACGTGCCGGTGAATCAGAGCGACTTCCACCACGCGAAGCCGATCCTGGAGTATTACCCGGGCTGGCAGGAGGACATCTCCACGGCCCGCACGTTCGACGATCTGCCCAAGAACGCGCAGGACTACGTGCTCGCGCTGGAGGCCATGAGCGGCACTCGCATCTCGGTGATCGGCGTCGGCCCGGAGCGCGACCAGGTGATCGTGCGCCACGACCTCGTCGACTGACATGACCCGGTTCTGGGTCGGCGGCTACGGCGCCGACATGGAGGGCCCCGCCGACGGGATCGGGTTGCTCGCCGTCGCCGAGGGCCAGGGCCCGACCACGCTCGGGTACCGCGGTGCGGTGGCGCCGGCCCCGTCTCCGTCGTGGCTCGCGCAGCATCCGACGCTCGACGTGGTCTATGCGGCGCTCGAGGGCCCGGGCGAGGTCGCCGCCTTCACGCAGACCGGTGAGCGCGCGCTGCGCCCGCTCGGGCGGCCAGTGCCGGCCGGGCAGTTCGTGTGCCACCTCGCCGTGGACCCGCGCGGCCGCTTCCTCGTGGCCAGCTGCTACGGCGACGGCCGGGTGGTGCGGACCGGGCTCGGCGCCGACGGCTCGCTGCAGCCCAACGCCCGCGACAAGGCCGCGGAACTGCGCGAGGCGCTGTTCGGCGGCGGGGACGGTGACGGGGAGGCGGCCTCGGCCGGCGACGTCAACAAGACGGCGGCCGTGGATCCCTACGCCTCGGATCCGAATCCTCGGGATCCGAACGGCGATCCCCGGGTCTCGCACGCGCATGCCGCGGCGTTCCTGGCCGACGGGCGGATCGCGACGACCGACCTCGGCTACGACCTGGTGCGGATCTGGCGCCCCGCGCCGACCGGGCTGACGCTCGACCACGAGGTCGTGCTGCCGCGCGGATCCGGCCCGCGGCACATGGTCGTGCACCCCAGCGGACACCTGCACGTGGTCACCGAGTACTCCTGCGAGTTGTTCACCCTCGCGCCCGATCGCGAGGGCCGCTGGGGCCTCATCGCCGGCACCCCGGTTTCGGCGATCGCGACGCCCGGCCACGACTATCCCGCCGAGCTCAGCCGCTCGAGGGACGGCGAGACCCTGTACGCCGGGGTGCGGGGCAGCAACACGATCGCCGCGCTGCGCGTGCGCGGATCCGGCGAGCGGGTCGAGCCCCTCGCGCTCGCCGACGCAGGCGTCGACTGGCCCCGCCACCACCTCGTGCACGACGGAGCCCTGCTCGTCGCGGGCCAGCGCTCCGACGAGATCAGCGTGCTCGACCTCGACGAGCGCACTGGCGCCCCCGGTCGCGTGCGGCACCGCACCCCGGCGCCCGCGCCGACCCACCTGCTGCTCGCCCGCTGACGCGAGTTACTTCCCTCACTACTAGGCTGCGAGGCTGACCCCGGACCGCTGGGCGACGCGATCGAACTGGGCCCGGAGCCTCGGCCAGCGCTCCTCGGCGCCGGAGTTCGCCTTGGCGGTCGCGAGCTGTTCCGCGATCGCGGCCTGGTCGTCGTTCGCGCACGACCAGGCGAAGAGGTCCAGGTCGAGCCCGGACGAGTTGGCGGCCATCGCCGTGGCGAGCGAGCGGGCGTCGGTGATGGCGGCGAGATGATTGTCGAGCTGCTCGAGCGCAACGCCGAACGCCCGCGCGAGGTCCTCGTCGCTCCAGCTCTCGAGATCGACCCACTGCCCCGGCCAGTCGCGTGGGGCAACGACCGGTGCGAGGTAGTTCCTTACCCAGGTGCTCATCCGCCGCCGAATGGACAGCCGGGGATGCTCCCAAGCGAGATGATCTGACTCCTGCGGATGCGCAGGTCTACAACCGGGCGTTCGGATGGGTCAGGCTCGGTCTTCCCTCGGGGTTGCGGCTGTGTGACCCGATATCCGATCTCCGGCGTCACGTCCTGCCGCCGTGACCGAGCGCCGACTGAGCGCCCAGCTGAGCAGCCCGCAGATCGCGAAGCCTGCCCCGAGGACAGCACATCCCGTCCACCCCGAAGAGGAATAGATGTTGGTGGTCGCCGTCGCACCGAGGGCCGAGCCCAGCGAGTAGAAGAACATATACCCGCCGATGGTGCTGCTGGTCCGGTCGGAGTGGGCGGCCGTGAGAATGGCCTGATTGCTCACGTGCGCCGCCTGGACCGCGAAGTCCAGGACGATCACACCGAGGATCACCAGCCAGAGCGACCAGGTCGCCTGTCCGGATGCCGCCCAGCACAGGGCCAGCAGGGCGAGTGAAGCCCCGATCACCGAGTTGGCGCGTCCGGCGTCCGCCCATCGGCCGGCTCGTGCGGCTCCGAGCGCGCCGGCGAGTCCGGCGATGCCGAACATACCGATCTGCGTCGGGCTCAGCCGCCACGGTTCAGCCGCCAGCGGCAGGGCGAGTCCGCTCCACAACGTCCCGAATGAGGCGAACAGGAAGAATGCGATCAGCCCGCGTGAGACGAAGAGCGGTTCGCGGAAGCGGTGTCCGAGTGACCTCAGCGTCTCGCTGTATGACCCGCGATTCGACCGAGGGTCGGTCGGCAGTTGCTTCAGGACCACGATCGCGAGCGCGACGAGCAGCAGCACCAGCGCGCCGTAGATGCTCCGCCACCCCCACAGGTCGGCGAGGGCCCCGGCCAGGACGCGTGCGCCGAGGATTCCGATGATGACCCCGGAGGTGACGATTCCGAGCGTGCGACCGCGTTCCGGCGGCGTCGAGAGGTCGGCCGCGAACGCCACCGTGGTCTGCACAACCACCGCGAACAGACCCGTCACCGCGAGACCGGCGAGGAGAACCCAGAGCCCGGGAGCGGTCGCGGCGAGCGTCATGCCGACCGCGGCGAGGAGCAGTTGGACGCCGATCAGCTTGCGTCGATCCAGCATCTCTCCCAAGGGGACGAGGACGACCAAGCCGAGCAGGTAGCCGAGCTGCCCTGACGCCACGACCCACCCCAGGTCAGGCTCGGGCACGCGCAGGTCCCGCCCGATCTGCGCAAGCACAGGCTGGGCGACGTAGATCGTCGCTACGGCGACCGAGCAGACCATCGCAAGCAGGGCCCTCCGGGGGTGCGTGAGTTCCACACCTTCTCCAATCAGTAGCAGTTTGAAACCTTTTGCAGCGTGGCAGAATAGGTTTCATTCCGCAACTCACCGGGAGGTGTGATGAAGCCGGATGTGAACGTTGATACCGTCGCTTGGACCGACCCGGCCTGTCCCGTCGCGCGCACGCTCGACCTCGTCGGCGAGCGGTGGAGTCTGCTGATCGTTCGAGACGCGATGGACGGGGCGACGTCTTTCACCGGGTTTCAGCAACGCACGGGGATGGCGCGCAACATCCTCGCCGACCGGCTCCGTCGCCTCGTCGATCACGGCATCCTCGCCCGCGAGACCGCGACGTCCGGCCGCCGCCAGCACTACGTGCTCACCGAAGCCGGCCGTGACCTGTTCACCGTCATCGTCGCTCTGCGCCAGTGGGGCGAGCGGCACGCGTTCGCCGACGACGAGTCGCACTCCACTCTGGTGGACGAACGCGGCCAGCTTCTCGAGCAGCTCCACCCGAGCGACTCTCGGGGTGAGCGCGTCGACGTCGACACGACGAGGGTCATGCGGAGCAACTGATCGGGGCTTCGGGGTGGCCCGACGTCGCGCCGGATTCTACGAAGTCGCCTGCAGCAGGGGGATGCACAGCAGCTCATCGACGCCGTCACGCCGCCTGCGCGACCGGGGCCGGCTGCAGCAGGTGCTCCACCACATACTCCGCGTCGCGGCCCATGCCCATGAGCGTGGGCGAGGCGATGGAGTATTGGAACGGCAGGCCCATGAACGCGAGCCATGGCACGACCGTGGACATGCCGCGTTCGTGGCGCACGCCCTGTTCGTCCGCGAATCCGGGGATGTCGATCCAGTCCAGGACCGGCCGGGATCCGGTGCACCACACGATCGTCGCGGGGTTGAGGCGCTCGCCGTCCTCGAGCACGGGGCGGCCGTCCTCGACGCCCGCCACGCGTCCGACCTGCCGGATCCCCGCCTTGCGCAGGTCGGACAGGTGGTTGCGCACGAGGTTCACGCCGTGACCGCGGCGCTCCTCCCAGAGGCGGCGCCCCTTCTCGGTATCGCTCGTCGCGTTGCGGAGCTTGCGGATGAAGATGTCGCTGATCAGGTTGCCGATCGGGGTGTCGATGTTGCCGGGCACCTGGCCGGGGTGCCGCCCCGCGATGACGGTGGCGTGACCCGCCGCGGCCGCTTCGAGCGCGATGTCCGTGCCGGAGTTCGCCGCGCCGACGACGAGCACGGATCCTGGAGCGAAGTCCTCGGGGCCGTGATAGTCGAGGGAGTGCAGCTGCCGGATCGACGGATCCACGTCGGCCGCGAAAGTCGGCACGACGGCGCGGTGGTGCACGCCGACGGCCACGACCACGCGCTGGGCGACGACGTCCTCCCCCGTGTCGAGCGCCAGGTGGAACAGCCCTTCGGCGTCCACGTGCAGGCGCTGCACCCGGGTCGCCGTGCGCACCGGGATCTCGAAGGTCGCGGCGTACCGCTCCAGGTAGTCGGCGAGCTGCGTCGCCGTGGGGTAGTCGAACACGCCGATGTCGAGCCGCAGACCCGGCAGCTGGGCCCAGCGCCGCGGCGTGAACAGGCGCAGGGAGCGGTAGCGCTCCCGCCAGCTGTCGCCGATGCGGGCGTGCGCGTCGAAGACCTGGATCCGCATGTCGCGGTCCATCGCACGGCGCGCGGTGTGCAGCCCCGCCGCTCCCGCGCCGACGATGGCCAGGTCGAGTGTCGTGGTGGACATGATCGCCTCCTCGGGCTTTCGAGAAAGGTAGGTCTCGGGATCGGGGCCCGGCATCGGCAGAAATGACCAATTCGGATCCGGATCCGGCAGCGCTGCGGGCAGGGATCCGGGCGATCGGATCCGGATCCGGTTCGGGCGGCGGCCGGACTGCGACGACGTCAGGTCGCGGCGACGAGGCCGTGCGCGTAGGCGTAGGCGGTCGCGGCCGAGCGCGACGGCACGCCGAGCTTGCTGAGGATGCTGCCCACATGTCGCGCGACCGTGCGGTCGCTGAGGAAGAGCCGCTCCGCGATGCGCCGGTTCGACCATCCCCGCGCGACGAGCTCGAGCACCTCGCGCTCGCGGCGGCTGAGGCCCGGATCTGTGGACGCCGGGGCGGACGCCGCGGCGAGCCGCTCCAGCCGGGCGAGGTCGGGCACGGCGCCGAGCCCCTCGAGCACCGCGCGGGCGGCGTCGAACTCGAGCAGCGCGCCCTCCTCGTCGCCGGCGGCGCGGGCGGCCGCTCCGATGTCGACGCGCACGAGCGCCGCCTGGTGGGGCGCGTCCAGGCGCCGCCAGTCCAGCCATGCGGCGCGCAGCAGCGGCAGCGCCTCGTCCGGATGGCCGTCGCGCAGCGCCACCTCGCCGCGCGCCTGCGCCGCTTGGGCCCGCAGGCACAGGGTGTCGAACGCCGCCGCGCATTCGGTGAGCTCCTCGGCGGCGGCCCGGGCGTCGGCGAGCCGGCCGCGGTCCAGGGCGACCGCCACCGTGGCGGCGAGCACCTCGGCGCGCTCCGCCGGACCTCCCATCGTGGCGCGCGCCCGGGCAAGGCCCGCCCACGCAGAGTCGAGTTCCCCGGCATCGCGGTGCAGCAGCGCGAGCCCGGGTTGCACGTCGCGGCCGAGCGCGGCGGCCTGGCGGAAAGCGTCCCGCGCGGCGGCGGCGCGACCCGCGATGCGATGCAGTTCCGCTGCCCGGTACCAGGCGTTGCCGAGGGTCTCGGTGCGCTTCTCGGTGCCGCAGACCTGCTCCGCCGCCCGTGCGGCCGCGGCCCATTCGCCGCCCAGCTGCATGACGGTCGCGCGGTGCAGAGTGCACTCCCCGCGGAACGGCTCCAGCCCGCGCTGGCTGTCGCACCAGTCGCCGAGGTCGCGCGTCCACACCCGGGCGCGCTCCAGGTCGCCGCGGGCGAGGAGGCTCGCCACCACGGCGCAGAACGCGGGCCCCGCCGCCCGGTCGCTGACCCGGTCGGATCCGATCATGAGCATCACCCGGTCGAGGCAGTCGAAGCCCTCCTCAGCCCGACCGATCCGCACCAGCGAGCGCCCCAGGCCCATGGTGGCGAGCGCGTCGAGGTCGTCGTCGCCCACGGCCGCCGCGAGGGCGCTCGCCTCGCGGTACAGCGGCACGGATCCCTCCAGGTCTCCCTGCGCGAACCGGGCCACCGCGCGGCACAGCGCCTGGAACGGCTCGGTGCGCTCATCCCCATCCGGGCGGCCGCACAGCTCGAACAGTCGCCCCATCCAGGTGCGCGCCCGCACCTCGTCGCCGTGCTCGCTGAGCGTGAAGCCGAGCCAGAACACGCAGCGCACCGCGGCGGCGAGGTCGCCGGCGTCGAGGAACGCGAGGTGCGCGCGCTCCCACGCGCGGGCGCTGACGTCGTCGCGGCCCGTGAACCACGCCGCCTGGCCGAGCTCGTCCAGCTCCGTCGCGTCGAGGAGCGCCTCCCGCGCGACGAGATCGTCGAATCGCCCGGTCCAGTCCACGACCGGCGCGCCCCGGATCGCCATGGGCACAGTATCTTCCCGCGCCCGGCGCGCGACAAGGGCCGGATCCGGTTCGCGTCCGTGATGGGGGGCGGCCCCGGGAAGGCCGCGAGGCCGACCGACTCCTAGGTCGCCTGCGGGCGCATGCCCATCCGGGCCAGCACCACGTCTTCCACGATCTGGATCACGTTGTAGAGCACGAGCGAGACCACGGTGACGACCACGACCGACGCCCACAGCGCGGTGAACTGGGCCTGCGGGATGAAGCCGCCGATCGAGCCGCCGATCCCGCCGCCGACCGCGAGCCACTCGGCGAGCAGCGCGCCCGTGATGGCTCCCGGCACCGAGATGCGCACGGCGGCGAAGAACGCGGGGAGCGACGACGGCATCGCGACCTTGCGCAGCTGGGCCCAGGATCCGCCGCCGTACACCGCCACGAGGTCGTTCATCTGCGCGGAGGCGGACTTGAGGCCGAACGAGATGTTCACCAGCGCCGGGAACAGCACCACGATGCCGCCGATCACGGCGACGGTCCAGAGGTCGCGTCCGAAGATCAGGATGATCACCGGAGCCATCGCGATGAGCGGCACCGAGCGCAGCAGCATCGCCACCGGCATGAGCGCGTGCTCGACGCCGCGGCTGAGCTGGAACGCCGTGGCGCCCAGCAACGCGACCACGAGCCCTGCCGCGAACCCGATCACCGAGTGCCCGAGCGTCACGACGAGGTTGCCGAAGATGAGCGCCCGGTTGGTCGCCGCCGCGGGGACGACGAAGAGATACTTCCAGACGTCGACAGGCCCCTTCGCGATCAGCGGGGAGACGCCCGACAGCCAGAGCACTCCGACCCACAGCACGCCGATGGCGAGCAGCGTGAGCAGGAACGTCAGCAACGCCCCGCCGCCCGCGGAGAGCGTGCGCCGTGTCCGCTCGCGACGCAGCCGGGCGCCGACATCCGGGATGGTCTGCGCCACCGTGGCCGTGATCACGTCGCTCACCGGGCCGCTCCCTTCGACCAGGGGGTGACAGCTCGTGCCACGAGCCCCACGAGGGCGAACCCGGCGAGGGCGACCGCGCCGCTGGCGAGGGCCAGGCCCCACACCACGGCGGCATCGGAGTTCTGCTGCGCGAGGATCATCGCCAGCCCGACCCCGCGCTCGATCTTGCCGAAGAACTCGCCGAGCACGGCGCCGAGGAACGCGGCGGGGACGGCGATCTGCAGCGCGTTCAGGACGGCCGGCAGCGCCGCGATCAGCCGCACCTTGATCAGCTGGGTGAAGGCGGATCCGCCGTACACGGTGACGACGTCGAGGCTGGCGCGGTCGGCCGACTTCAGCCCCAGCAGCGCGCCGACGACGGTCGTGAAGAACACCGACAGGGCGGCGAGGAAGACCGCGGTCCCGCTCGGCTGTCCCGCCGCGGCGGGAGGCCCGATGAGCACGACGGCGAGCATCCCCACGGCGACGATCGGGACGCAGTAGGTCGTGATCGCGAGCTGCATCGCCACGCCCTCGAGCTTCGGGACGACGAGCACGACGGCGGACAGCAGCAGCGCGAGGCCGTTGCCCCAGAGGTATCCGATGCCCGCCTCGGCGAGGGTCACCGCGAAGTTCTGCGCGTAGTAGGTCCAGCCGCTGCGGGCGAAGCCCGCCAGCACCTCGGGCGGAGTGGGGACGGTGATCGTGCCCACTGCGCTCCTGCCGAAGGCCGCCGCGATGACCCACCAGAGCGCGAACAGCGCCGCGGCGCCGATCACGCCGATCGCCCAGGGCGGCAGCTGTCGGCCTGCGGGCGCCGCGGTGCGCGCCTCAGTGGTCATCGGCTGCGGCTCCCCCGGCGCCGAAGAGCAGTTCGGACGCCTCGTCGACGTAGGCGTGGAACTCCGGGGTGCGCATCATCTCGGGCGTGCGCGGGCGCGGCAGGTCGATGGTCATCACGGCCTTGACGCGACCGGGGCGGGGGCTCATCACCGCCACCTGATCGGAGAGGAAGATCGCCTCGGATACGCCGTGGGTGACCAGGAGCGTGGTCGCCGGCTTCTCGGTCCAGATCCGCAGCAGCTCCAGGTTGAGCTTCTGCCGGGTCATGTCGTCGAGGGCGCCGAACGGCTCGTCGAACAGGAGCACGTCGGGCTTGAGGATCAGCGACCGCGCGATCGAGACGCGCTGGCGCATGCCGCCGGACAGCTGAGCCGGCTTCGCCTTCTCGAACCCGGTCAGCCCCACGAGGTCGATGAGCTCCGAGACGTACGCCTTGTCGACGCTCTGCCCCGCGATCTCGAACGGCAGCCGGACGTTCGACAGCACGCTGCGCCAGGGCATCAGCGCGGAGTCCTGGAAGGCGATGCCGAGCCGGTGCGCTCGCCGCAGCTCATCGGGGCTGCGGCCGTCGACGCGGATCGTGCCGCTGGTGGGCCGTTCCAGCCCGGCGAGGATGCGCAGGATCGTCGACTTCCCGCACCCGGACGGGCCGAGCAGCGAGAGGAAGGTCCCCTGTGCGGTGTGCAGATCGGCGTCCTGCAGCGCGACGACGCTGCGGCGTCCGCTCGTGAACACCTTGTTGAGGGCCGTGATCTGCAGGCCGGTGCCCAGGGCAGCGCCCTGCGCACCGGCCTCGACCGTGATCGCGGAATCCGACATGACGGTCTCGGGATCAGCCGGCGTACTTCACCAGCTCGGGGTGGGCCTTGTAGACCTCTTCGAGCAGCGACAGGTCGAACAGGTCCTTCGCGGTCAGCGTGATCCCTGCTCCGGCCAGGCTCTTGATCGTGCTCTTCTGGAGCGCGTCAGAGATGGTGAAGAGTCCGTTCTTCGCGGTCTCGTCGGAGACGACGAGCTTCTCGGCCTGCTCCTTCGGGCCGGCGATGGAGTTGGCCGGATCCAGCTTGAGATCCTTGCCGTAGTTCTCGACGGCGAGCTTCGCACCGGCCTCTGGATCCTTGACCGCGTCGGTCCAGCCCTTGATCTCGGCCACCAGGAACGACTTCAGCCGCTCGCGGTGCTGGGCGATCATGTCGTCAGTGGTGGTGACCGTCTCCGCGACGAAGGGCAGCCCGTTGTCGGCGAACGGCAGGTTCGTGGTCTCCACGCCCTTGGCCTTGACCGTGATCGCCTCGTTGGTCAGGTAGGCGATGAAGCCGTCGACGTCGCCGCTGAGCAGGGGCGCCGGGTCGTACTGCACGGGCACGATCGTGACGTCCTTGTCCGTGAGGCCGTTCGCGGCGAGCAGCGCCTTGAACAGGGCCGTGTTCGAGTCCTGGACGCCGATCTTCTTGCCCTTGAGGTCGGCGGGGGTCGCGATGTTCCCCTTGCTCTTCAGGGACAGCACCGTGAACGGGTTCTTCTGGTAGGTGGTGCCGATGATCTTCAGCGGTGCGCCTTCGCTCGCCACGACCGATCCGATCGAGACGGCGTCGGAGAGGGCGATGTCGGTCTTGCCGGACAGCAACTCGGCCGCACCGGTGGACGGGCCCGGAGTGAGGGTGACGGTCAGGCCCGCGTCCTTGTAGTAGCCCTTGGAGTCGGCGAAGAACTCGCCGGAGAACTCCTCGTTCTTGACCCAGCTGAGCTGGACGTTGAGGTGTCCGCCATCGGAGGCGCCGGCGGAAGCGGTCGGCGCGGCAGAGGCCCCGCCGGAGCACGCGCTCAGCGCGATCGCGGTGGCGGCGGCGGCGGCGACCACGGCCAGCGTGCGCCGGAGAGAGGAGGGGATTGTCATGGGTGGTCTCCTGCCGGGAAGCGGTCGGGTGGGTGCCGCGCCGACGGGCCGACGCGGACAGGAACCTCACGGTACGCACCGCATGTTTCGGCGAGAGGCACGGTCGGTTTCCCGGTGGTTTCGCGGCTGATCCGGCCGCTGCCGGGGCTCGCGGCGGAATCCTCGCGGTCGGCCCGACGTTCTGCGAGGGTGGACAGGGCGCCGCGCGACGGCGACGCCGAGCGCACGGAAGGCGGACGGATGACCGACGAATACGACCTGATCGTGCTGGGCGGCGGCCCGGTGGGCGAGAACGTGGCCGATCGCGCCGTGCAGGGAGGGCTGACCGTCGTCCTCGTCGAGAGCGAGCTCGTCGGCGGCGAGTGCTCGTACTGGGCGTGCATGCCGTCGAAGGCGCTGCTGCGCTCGCCGCAGGCGCTGCGCGCCGCCCGCCACGTGGGCGGCGCGGCCGAGGCGATCACCGGCGACCTCGACGTGCGGGCGGTGCTCGACCGCCGCGACTCCTTCACGAGCCACTGGCAGGACGACGGGCAGGTCGCCTGGCTCGACTCCGCCGGCATCGACCTCGTCCGAGGACACGGCCGGCTCAGCGGTGAGCGCAGGGTCGCCGTCACCCAGCCCGACGGCACCGTGCGCACCCTCACCGCGCGGCACGCCGTCGTGATCAGCACCGGATCCGACGCCGCCATCCCGCCGATCCCGGGGCTGCACGAGGCGAACCCGTGGACCAGCCGCGAGGCGACGAGCGCGGAGGAGATCCCGCCGTCGCTGGTCGTGATCGGCGGCGGCGTGGTCGCCGTGGAGATGGCCACCGCGTACGCCTCGCTCGGATCGGCCGTCACCGTGCTCGCCCGCAGCGGGCTGCTCGGATCCGTCGAGCCGTTCGCCGGCGAGCTCGTCGCGGAGGGGCTGCGCGGTCTCGGCGTCGACGTGCGCACCGGCGTCGCGACGAAGAGCGTCACCCGCGACACCGACGGGGTCACCGTCACGACCGACGACGGCGACGTGCGCGCCGCCGAGATCCTCGTCGCGACAGGGCGCACGCCGCGCTCGGGCGACATCGGCCTGGAGACCGTCGCGCTCCCGCCCGGACGCTGGATCCGCACCGACGACACCCTGCGCGTGCCCGGCGTCGACTGGCTGTATGCGGTCGGTGACGTGAACGGCCGCGTGCTCCTCACCCACGAGGGCAAGTACCAGGCGCGCGCGGCGGGCGACGTGATCGCCGCGCGGGCGAACGGGGAGACCGTCGACGACGAGCGCTGGGGGCGGCACGTCGCGACCGCCGACCACTCCGCGGTGCCGCAGGTGGTTTTCTCCGAGCCGGAGGTGGCCGCCGTCGGCGTCACCGAGGCGGCGGCGCGGGAGGCCGGGCACCGCGTCCGCGCCGTCGACGTGGAGTTCTCCTCGGTCGCCGGAGCGTCACTGCACGCCGACGGCTACCGCGGGCGCGCACGCATGGTGGTCGACGAGGATCGGCAGGTGCTGCTGGGCGTGACCCTGGTCGGGCCCGACGTGGCCGAGCTGATCCACGCGGCCGCGATCGCGATCGCCGGGGAGGTGCCGCTGGCCCGGCAGTGGCACGCGGTGCCCTCGTACCCGACGATGAGCGAGGTGTGGCTGCGGCTGCTCGAGGCGTACGGACGGCAGTCGGCCTGAGGGGCGTCGGATCCGTGTTCAAAGCGCGCAAATGGCTCCACTGGGGCCCCGGATCCAGCCATTTGCGCGCTTTGAAACCAGATTGATCGGTTCGGCGGGGGAATCCCGGCGGATGTCGGTCTGTTTCCGGATGTGGTGGGGCGCTTCTGGGATGTCGGAGGCTTGGCCTACTGTCGGAAGAGCGCCCGGCGGCGCACGCCGAGAGGAAGCGTCGCACCGATTCGAAGAGGACGGACGAGCATGCAGGCAGTATTCGACGGACGGGTCGTCGCGAACGCGGACGACTCCGACGTGGTGGTGATCGAGGGCAACCGGTACTTCCCGCCCACGGCCGTCACCGAGGGGGTGCTGCGGGAGAGCCCGACGCCGTACACCTGCGCGTGGAAGGGCGAGTGCCAGTACTACTCCCTCCGCGTGAACGAGCAGGACCACAAGGATCTGGCGTGGGCGTACCCGCATCCCTATCCGACGGCCATCGAGCGCGTCGGCGTCGACTTCTCCGGCTACATCGCGTTCGACCGCACGGTGGAGATCCGCGAGGGCGACGTGCCGCAGGAGGGGTCCCTCGCCTGAGGGTCCGCCGCGCATGATCGAGTTCCGCTCCGTCACGAAGACGTTCCCCGACGGCACCCGCGCGGTCGACGAATTCAGCCTGGTCATCCCCGCCCGGCAGACGACCGTGCTGGTCGGATCCTCGGGATCCGGCAAGACCACGCTGCTGCGCATGATCAACCGCATGGTCGAGCCCACCTCGGGGTCGGTCGAGATCGACGGCGAGAGCGTTCTGAACGGCGACCCGGTCGCCCTCCGCCGCCGCATCGGGTACGTGATGCAGAACTCGGGGCTGCTGCCGCACTTCACCGTGATCGACAACGTCGCCACGGTGCTGCGCCTGAACGGGGTGTCCCGGCGCGAGGCGCATGTGCGGGCGCGCGAGCTGCTCGACATCGTCGGCCTCGACCAGGCGCTCGCCGAGCGCTACCCCAGCCAGCTCTCCGGCGGGCAGCAGCAGCGCGTCGGCGTGGCTCGCGGGCTCGCCGCGGATCCCAACATCCTGCTCATGGACGAGCCGTTCGGAGCGGTCGACCCCATCGTGCGCACCGAGCTGCAGCAGGAGCTGCTGCGCCTGCAGCGCGAGCTCGGCAAGACCGTGGTGTTCGTCACGCACGACATCGATGAGGCGCTGCTGCTCGGCGACCGCATCGTGATCCTCGGCAAGGGCGCTCGCATCGTGCAGCAGGGCACGCCGGCCGAGATCCTCGCGGCGCCCGCCGACGACTTCGTCGCCGCGTTCATCGGCTCCGATCGGGGCCGCCGAGCGCTGCACCTGACCGAGACCCCTCACGGCACGGTGGTCGTCGACGCCGACGGCCGCGCTCAGGGAACCCTCGTGCAGACGCCGTCCGACCTCTTGGACGCGCATCCCCCTCGGCCGGCGGACGAGGTCGGCTGACATGACCTGGATCCTCGACAACCTCGGGCTCATCGTGGGCCTCGCCGCCGTGCATCTGCAGCAGAGCCTGATCGCTCTCGTGCTCGGGGTCGTCGTCTCGGTGCCGCTGGGATGGGTCGCCTGGCGGTACCGCCTGGTGCGCGGTCCGCTGATCGTGCTCACCGGACTGCTGTACACGATCCCCTCGCTCGCGCTGCTCATCCTGCTTCCCGCGCTCATCGGATATCAGGCGACGGAAGCACCGAACCTCGTCGTAGCGCTGACCATCTACAACGTCGCGATCCTCGTGCGCGCGGTCGCCGACGGCCTCGACTCGGTCGACGCCGACGTGCGGCGCGCTGCGACGGCCATGGGCTACGGATCCGCGCGCCGGTTCTGGAGCGTCGAGCTGCCGCTCGCCGGGCCCGTGATCCTCGCCGGGGTGCGCGTCGCGGCGGTCTCGACGATCGCCCTCGCCACGGTCGGCATCCTCGTCGGGGTGCAGAACCTCGGCTACCTCTTCACGAACGGGCTAGACCGCCGCCTCATCGAGGAGGTGTTCGCGGGCGTCCTCGCCGTGATCGTGCTGGCCGTCGTGGTCGACGTGCTGCTGGTGCTGCTCGGGCGCCTGCTGATGCCGTGGCAGCGGGCCACGGCGAAGCGCCGCGGCCGGCGCGGCGGATCCGCCGGCCCGCAGGTACAGGCCCCGGGAGCCGACGACGCGATCGACGGAGCCGCCGTCGAGGAGGTCCGCGCATGAACCTCTTCGCCGACGCCATCCGGTGGCTGCTCGACCCCGCGCAGTGGACCGGATCCTACGCACTGCCCGTGCTGCTCGGCCAGCACCTGCTCTACACCGTCGTCTCCGTGCTCGTGGCGAGCCTGATCGCCGTGCCCGCCGGATGGCTGATCGGGCACACCGGTCGTGGGCGGGAGGTCGCCGTGGCGATCTCGGGCGCCGCCCGCGCGATCCCGTCCTTCGGCCTGCTGATCCTGCTCGTGCTGCTGTTCGGCGTGCTGCAGGTGCCGACCGCCGCCCTGGTCACCCTGGTGCTGCTCGCGATCCCCTCGGTCCTCGCCGGCGCGTACACGGGGATCGAGGCGATCGAGCCGCGCGTGATCGACGCGGCGAAGGCGATGGGGATGACGCCGTGGCAGGTGTTCTGGAAGGTCGAGTTCCCGCTCGGCCTGCCCCTGCTCGTCGGCGGGCTGCGCGCGGCGACCCTGCAGGTGATCGCGACCGTGACGATCGCCGCCTGGGTGAACCTCGGCGGCCTGGGCTACCCGATCATCCAGGGCATCCCCCTCGGTCGCTTCGACCAGGTGCTCGCCGGCGCGCTCCTCGTCGCCGCCCTGGCCCTGATCGCCGACCTGCTGTTCGCGATCGCGCAGCGCGCCGCCGTCCCGGCCGGCGTCCGCGCGGCCGACGGGCGCTCCGACCACGAACCCCGCGGCGGCGCCCCGAGCGGGGACCCCGCGCCCCGGAGTCGGGCGAGGAGCGCGAAGGCCGCCGCCCGCATCTGACCTGCACCGACCCACCGAAGAGAGGCACACCATGTTCACCGCTCGCATCACCCGCATCGCCGCCGCGGCCGCCGCCACGGTCGCGGTCGCCCTCGCGCTCAGCGCGTGCGGCTCCAGCAACCCGCTCGACAAGCCCACCGAGACCGGCGGATCCGGCTCGTCCGACACGATCGTGATCGGATCCCAGGCGTACTACTCGAACGAGATCGTCGCGGAGATCTACGCGCAGGCCCTCGAGAAGGACGGCCTGAAGGTCGACCGGAAGTTCAACATCGGTCAGCGTGACGCGTACATGCCGGACGTGAAGTCGGGCGCCATCACCCTGTTCCCCGAGTACACCGGCAACCTGCTGGAGTACCTGGGCGGCAAGGCCGACACGAACAACCCGGACGACGTCTACGACGCGCTGAAGAAGGCGCTGCCCTCGGGTCTCGCCGCCCTCGACTACGCGAAGGCGGCCGATCAGGACACCTACACGGTGACCAAGGCGACCGCCGACAAGTACAGCCTCGAATCGATCGCCGACCTGTCGAAGGTGCCCGCCCCCGTCACGATCGGCGCGGCGCCCGAGTTCGAGAAGCGCCCGTACGGTCCGGCGGCCGCCAAGAGCCTGTACGGCGTCGACCTGACGTTCTCGGCCACCGGGCAGACCACGCTCGAGGCGCTCAAGGCCGGCACGGTGCAGGTCGCGGACATCTACTCCGCCGACCCGGCCTTCGCCACCGGTGACCTCGTCGCGCTGAAGGATCCGAAGAACCTCATCCTGCCGTCCAACATCGTTCCGATCGTGAGCGAGAAGGCGGCCGACAAGGTCTCCAAGGCGATCAACGCCGTGAGCGCCAAGCTCACCACGGAGGAGCTCGTCAAGCTCAACGTGCAGAGCACGGCCGACAAGAAGCAGCCGGCCGACATCGCCAAGGCGTGGCTCAAGGAGCAGGGCCTGAGCTGAGCCGACGCGAACGCCGATCAAGACGGCCCCGGGAGCGATCCCGGGGCCGTCTTGTCGTCTCGGCAGTTCGGCGGCGACGGCCGGTGACGGCCGCACGGGGGGCATGCGGACGCTGCACC
The DNA here is from genome assembly GCF_902506375.1 of Microbacterium sp. 8M. GTDB lineage: Bacteria > Actinomycetota > Actinomycetes > Actinomycetales > Microbacteriaceae > Microbacterium. The sequence goes on along the minus strand of NZ_LR733284.1, from coordinate 876,612 downwards.
GGGCGCTCCCCACCGCCCGCGCCGCGTACAGTGGCGGACGTGAGCGCCCCCAGCCTCGACCACCTGCGCACCTTCGTCACCGTGCACCGCACCGGATCCGTCACCCGGGCCGCCCAGCTGCTCGGCCTGTCGCAGGCGACGGTGTCCGCGCACGTGCAGGCGGTGGAGGCGGCCGTCGGCTTCCCGGTGTTCGACCGCGGCCGTACAGGGGTGACGACCACGCCGAAGGGCGTCGAGCTGGCGCGACGGGTGGCCGCGCACGTCGACGCGATCGAGGACGCCCTGCTTCCGGGGCTCGCGGAGAGCGCCGCGCCGGCCGTCCACGTCGGCGGAGCGGCGGAGATCCTGTCGGTCAAGGTCATCCCGCGGCTCGGTGAGCTGATCGATGCCGCGAGCGCGCCGATCCGCTTGGCGTTCGGCCTGGCGCAGGAACTCCTCGACGCGCTCGCGGCCGGGACGCTCGATCTGGTCGTCAGCGCCGTGTCCCCGCAGCGGGACGGGATTACGGCCATCCCCTTCTACGACGAGGAGTTCGTGCTCGTCGCCGCACCGGCGTGGGCCGCCGCGGATCCGGAAGACGTGCCGGTCGTGGCCTATGCGGAGAACCTCCCGATCGTGCGCCGCTACTGGCGCAGCGTGTTCGGCCGTGCGCCTTCCGCCCTGCGCATCGCGGCCGTGATCCCCGACTTGCGCGGGATCCGCGACGCGGTGCGCGCGGGGATCGGCATGTCGGTGCTCCCCGAGTACCTGGTGGCCGACGACCTGCGCAGCGGTGCGCTGATCGCGCTCGAGGAGCCGGAGATCCCGCCGCTGAACACGCTCTACCTCGCCACGCGCAGCGGCGACGCGGAGCGGTTCCCGGCGATCGCCGCCACCGCGGAGGCGCTGCGGCGGATCATCTCCTGACCACACCTCGGGAATCCGATGGCTGCGTTCGATTCCTCGACGTCGCCGGGATCCGCCGGGGGAGGAGCATGTACGGGTCGAAAGGACCCACATGTCGAAGATCCTCATGGTCGTCACCGCGGCCGACTCCCTCACGCTCGCCGACGGCTCCGCCCATCCCACCGGGTTCTGGGCGGAGGAGCTCGTCGTCGCACACCGCGAGCTCACCCGCGCCGGCCACGACGTCGTCATCGCGACGCCCGGCGGCCGCGTCCCTCCCGTCGACCCGGGATCGCTGAACGCCGAGGTCGTGGGCGACGCCGACCGTGCGGCGGAGTTCCGCGCGTACCTCGACGCGATCCGCTCCGACCTCGACCACCCGATCGCTCTGGACCAGGTCTCGGCCGCCGATTACGCGGCCGTGGTGCTCCCCGGCGGCCACGGGCCGATGGTCGATCTCGCCGTCGACGAGCAGCTCGGCCGGATCCTCGTCGCGGCCGACGACGCGGGACTGCCGATCGCACCGTTCTGCCACGGTCCGGCCGGGCTGCTCAGCGCCACCGCTGCCGACGGCTCGTTCGCCTTCGCCGGGCGCACGCTCACCGTGTTCACGGACGAGGAGGAGCGCACCGGCGGGCTCGGCGAGAACAGCCCGTGGTTCGTCGCGTCCACGCTGAGCGAGCGCGGTGCAGTGGTGCAGGGCGGGGAGCCCTGGACCTCGCACGTCGTGCGCGACGGCAACCTCATCACCGGTCAGAACCCGCAGTCCAGCCACGCTGTGGCGCAGGCGCTGCTCGACGTGCTCGCCGACTGAGCGGGCGTCGCCGGTCGCCGGTCGTCGGTCGTCGGCCGGTCGTCGGTCGCCGGGTGGTGCGGCGCCCTTCGTCTCGTCGCTGCGCTCCTCGCTCAGGGACCGATGTGCACCGGTCCCTGAGCGAGCGCAGCGAGACGAAGGGCGGGTCAGCGCGTCGGCGTCAGGTGCCGCGCGAAGAACCGCCCGGCATCCTCCGCGGCGTGCGGCGGCACGCCCGTATGGCCGCCGAGGTTGGCCTGCAGTGTCTTCTCCGCGGATCCGAACGCGTCGAACACATCGAGCGCGCGCTGCCGGTCGTTGCCCTCGTCGTCCCACTGCAGCAGCACGTGCACGGGGATCGTGACGCGTCGGGCCTCCTCGAACATCCGCAGCGGCACATAGCTGCCGGCGAACAGCCCGGCGGCGATGATGCGCGGCTCGATCGCGGCGAGTCGGATCCCGATCGCCAGCACGCCGCCCGAGTAGGCAACGGGGCCGCCGATCTCCGGGAGCGCGAGCAGCGCGTCGAGCGCGGCCTGCCACTCGGGCACCGCACGGTCGACGAGGGGCAGGACCAGCCGGTCGATGACGTCCTCGCCCGGCCGTTCGCCGGCGTCGAGCGCCTGCCACAGCGCGGCGCGGGCGCTCTCCAGCTCGGGCAGCGGCGTCCGGTCGCCGTTGCCCGGCAGTTCGAGGGCGACCGCGGCGCAGCCGAGCTCGACCGCGGCCCGCGCGCGGGCCTCCAGGCGGGGACGCATGCGGCCGAGGCCCGGCCCGGACGGGTGCCCGAGCAGGATGAGCGGCACGGGCGCCGCGGCGGAGGCGGATCCGGGCATCCACAGCGTGCCGGGGATGCCGCCGTCGCCGCCCGGGACGCCCAGGACGAAGTCGCGTTCGACGATGCCGTCGCCGCGCGGTCGTGCCGAAGTGAAGCTGAGTTCAGGGGTGATGTTCATGGTCGTGCCTTTCGGGAGTGCGCTTGCGCGGCGCTCCCGGACGACCTATCGCCCGACCGTGGCTCCGATCAGGAGCGCCCACGTCGATTCGTTCATCGGGACCACCTCCTGTTCTCATGCCAGCACGGCGTAGGCGACAGTAGCACGCTCCGACGCGGCCCGTTAAGCGGATCCCGTCCCGAATCGCCGAGGAATCGGGGGACACCGTCGGCGAATCGGGACACGTCGGCGCCCTTCGTCTCGCCTTCGGCTCGCTCAGGGACCGGTTCATCCCCCGCGATGGATCAGTCCAGCGCGCTCATCACGTGCTTGATGCGCGTGTAGTCGTCGAAGCCGTACTGCGAGAGGTCCTTGCCGTAGCCGGAGTGCTTGAAGCCGCCGTGCGGCATGTCCGAGACGAACGGGATGTGCGTGTTGATCCACACGCACCCGAAGTCCAGATCGCGGGAGAACCGCAGCGACCGGGCGTGGTCGGTCGTCCACACGGATGCGGCCAGCGCGTAGGGCACATCGTTCGCATACGCGAGCGCCTCGTCGTCGTCCTGGAACGACTGCACGGTCAGCACGGGGCCGAAGATCTCGTTCTGCACGGCCTCGTCGTCCTGGCGCATGCCGGAGACGATCGTGGGCTCGAAGAAGTACCCCACGTCGCCCTGGCGCTTCCCGCCCGTCTGGATCACGGCGTGCGCGGGCAGGCGGTCGATGAAGCCCTGCACCTGCGCCAGCTGCGCGGCGCTGGACAGCGGGCCGAAGAACACGCCCTCCTCGTGCGGGGCCCCGGTGCGGGCGTGCGTGCGCACCCGCTCCACGAGCGCCTTCACGAGCTCATCGTGCACCGACGCGTGCACGATGACGCGGGTGGCCGCGGTGCAGTCCTGGCCGGCGTTGAAGAACGCGCCCGTCACGATGCCTTCGGCGGCCTTCGCGATCGAGGCGTCGGGGAACACGATCGCCGGGGCCTTGCCGCCGAGCTCCAGGTGCACGCGCTTCACGTCGGCAGCCGCCGACTCCGCGACCGCCATGCCCGCGCGCACGGATCCGGTGATCGCGACCATCTGCGGCGTCTTGTGCGCGACCAGGGCGGCCCCCGTGCTGCGGTCGCCGAGCACGACGTTGAGCGTGCCGGCGGGCGTGTGCTCGGCGACGATCTCGGCGAGAAGCAGCGTGGTGAGCGGCGTCGATTCCGCGGGCTTCAGCACGACCGTGTTGCCCGCGGCGAGGGCCGGCGCGATCTTCCAGACCGCCATGTTCAGCGGGTAGTTCCACGGGGTGACCTGGCCGATCACGCCGATCGGCTCGCGGCGCACGTACGACGTGTGGCCGGCCATGTACTCGGCGGCGGCCCGGCCCTCGAGGCTGCGGGCGGCGCCGGCGAAGAAGCGCAGCTGGTCGACCGACTGGTCGATCTCGTCGGCCACGAGGTTCGCCCGGGGCTTGCCGGTGTCCTGCGACTCGAGGTCGGCGAACTCCTCGGCGCGGGCCGCCATGGCGTCGGCGATCCGGAAGAGCGCGAGCTGACGCTGCGCGGGGGTGGTGTCGCGCCAGACGGGGAACGCGGCGGCCGCTGCAGCGTAGGCGGCGTCGATGTCGCTCTGGTCCGAGATGGGCGCCTGCCCGTACACCTGCTCGGTGACGGGGTCGATGAGGTCCATCCGGCCCTCGCCGTGTGCGGCGACGGATCGTCCGCCGATGAAGTTCTGCAACAGTGCTGTTTCGGACAGGGTGCTCTGCATGCTGATCAGGATAGGCGACCATCAACGAAATCGGAAGAAAATGAGATCCGATTCTGCGAAATCAGTTGCATCCATAGCTTCTGAATGTCAAGATCGTCACATGAGCGACAAGCCCAAGGTGCCCGTGCTGGACGACGTGTCGAAGCGGATCATCGAGCTGCTGCAGGAGGACGGCCGCCGCCCCTACGCCGAGATCGGTCGTGCTGTCGGTCTCAGCGAAGCCGCTGTCCGTCAGCGTGTGCAGCGCCTCACCGACAGCGGCGTGGTGCAGATCGTCGCTGTGACCGATCCCCGCCAACTCGGATTCTCCCGCATGGCGATGCTCGGGATCCGCGTGGACGGCGATCCGCGTGTCGCCGCAGAGGCGCTCACGAGTATTCCGGAGATCGCATATGTCAACGTGACGCTGGGATCCTTCGACATCCTCGCCGAGGCCATCTGCGAGAGCGACGAGGATCTGCTCGAGCTCATCGCGACCCGGATCCGCACCATCGATGGCGTCTCGCACACCGAGTGCTTCCTCTACGCGGGGCTCCACAAGGACCTCTACAACTGGGGCACGCGCTGACCCGCTGAAGCCCGGCTCCCTCGCACCCGGCCGCATCGCGGCGGGGCGCTGTGTCGCGCCTCGGCGCGCCGACCATCCACCCTTCTGGACAAGGAAGACCCATGGGAACGACCGTCTTCGAACGACGGCTGCCGAGCGCCTCGGTGATCGAGCGCGCTCTCGAGGACTCCGTGCACGCGGTGTTCTGGCTCGACGACGTGGAGCGCACCGCGTACCCGGCACTGTCGGGCGAGGTGCGCGCCGACCTCGCGATCGTCGGAGGGGGGTACGCGGGCCTGTGGACCGCGATCCGCGCCAAGGAGCGCGACCCGCAGCGCTCGGTCGTGCTGCTCGAGGCGAATCGCGTGGGCTGGGCGGCGTCGGGGCGCAACGGCGGCTTCTGCGAGGCGAGTCTCACCCACGGCGAGGAGAACGGCCGCAACCGCTGGCCCGAGGAGCTGGGCGAGCTCGAGCGCCTGGGGCTGGAGAACCTCGACGGGATCGAGGAGACCGTCGCGCGCTACGGCATGGACGTCGATTGGGAGCGCACCGGGCAGCTGTCGGTCGCCGTCGAACCGCACCAGGTGGCGTGGATGGCGGGCGACGGCTTCCTCGACGAGGCGGCGGTGCAGGCCGAGGTGCGCTCGCCGACCTACCTCGCCGGATCCTGGGACCGCGAGGGGTGCGCCATGGTGCACCCGGCGAAACTCGCGTTCGAGCTCGCCCGCGTCGCCGCCGAGCTCGGAGTGCGCATCTTCGAGCGCACCCGCGTCACCGGGCTCCGCGGCAAGGGCGTGCAGACCGTGATCGCGGAGCACGGATCCGTGGTCGCCGACCAGGTCGTGCTCGCCACGAACGTGTTCCCGTCGCTGCTCAAGCGCAACCGGCTGATGACCGTGCCGGTGTACGACTACGCGCTGATGACCGAGCCGCTCACCGCGGAGCAGTACGACGACATCGGCTGGAAGAACCGGCAGGGCCTGGCCGACAGCGCGAACCAGTTCCACTACTACCGGCTGAGCGCCGACAACCGGATCCTGTTCGGCGGCTATGACGCCGTCTACCATTTCGGCGGCAAGGTGCGGGAGGAGTACGAGGACCGTCCGGAGACGTTCCGCCGGCTCGCCTCGCACTTCTTCACCACGTTCCCGCAGCTCGAGGGGCTGCGGTTCACGCACCGCTGGGCCGGAGCGATCGACTCCTGCAGCCGGTTCTGCGCCTTCTTCGGCACGGCTCGGGGCGGCCGTGTCGCGTACGCGACGGGGTTCACCGGTCTCGGCGTCGGCGCCACCCGGTTCGCGGCGGACGTCATGTTGGATGAGCTCGCGGGACTGGAGACCGAGCGCACCCGCCTGGAGATGGTGCGCACGAAGCCCATCCCGTTCCCGCCGGAGCCCGCCGCGTCGATCGGGGTGAACCTGGTGCGCGCCGCGATGAACCAGGCCGATCACAACCAGGGCCGGCGCAACCTGTTCCTGAAGGCGCTCGACGCGGTCGGCATGGGGTTCGACTCATGACCGCTCCGGTCCCTGAGCCCGTCGAAGGGCCCGGAATCCGCCGGCCTGCCGGGACTGCTCCGGTCCCCGAGCCCGTCGAAGGGCCCGGAACCCGCACCGCTCCGGTCCCTGAGCCTGTCGAAGGGCCCGGAACGCGCCTCCCCGCCGCCGGCACCGCGGTGGCCGATCTCGCCCTCGTGCACGTACCGCTGCCCGCGTCCGAGGTGCTCGCCGGCGCCCCGACGACCGCGATCGCCGTGCTCGACGACACCGGCGACCGCGAGATCGGCGTCTGGGAGATGACGCCCGGCACCGCGACCGACACCGAGGCCGACGAGCTGTTCGTGGTGCTCTCCGGGCGCGCGACGATCGCCTTCGAGGATCCTTCGCTTCCCGATCTCGAGATCGGATCCGGATCCGTCGTGCGCCTGGCCGAGGGCATGCGGACGACCTGGACGGTCACCCAGACGCTGCGGAAGGTCTACATCGCCTGAGCGGGTTCCGGGGAGCGCGCCTGACGGAGGTCAGCGTCCGTGCGCGAGCAGGGCCAGGTGCAGGGCGGAGAGGGTCTCGCCGTCGTCGAGGTCGGCGTCGAGCAGGTCGGCGATGAGCGCCAGCCGCTGGTAGAACACCGAGCGGGACAGGTGCGAGGCGCTCGCCGCCGCCGTGCGGTTGCCGGGATGCGCCACCACCGCGCGCAGCACCCGGAGCAGGTCGCCGTCCGTGGCGTCGTCGTGCCGGATCAGCGGGGCGAGCAGGCGCGCGCTGTGCTCCTGCAGGCGATGGTCACCGCTCAGCTCGGCGGCGAGGCGGGCCAGCGGCCGGTCGGCCACGCGCAGCAGCGTTCCGGCCTCGGCCTGGCGGGCGAGGCGTCGCACGATCGGGATCGCGGCGAGCAGCTCGGTCGTGGAATCGGCCGGGTCGCTGACCGCGCCGGATCCGAGATCGGCGACGAGGGCGTCCGGAAGGCGGGATCCGGCGGGCAGGGAGACGAGAAGGATCCGCTCTCCGTCCACGACCGCGGACAGGATGCCGACGCCTCGCCCTTCGTCTCGCGGCGACCCGCTATGAGCGAGCGTGAGCGCGTCGACGGGTCGCTCAGGAACTGGGGTGATGGCCGCCGGGCCCGCCGCGACGTGCAGCGTCCGGCCGCGCACAGGGAAGCCCGACGCCTCCAGTCGGGCCTCGATGTCGGCGACGGTCGTGTAGCGCTCGCCGAGCAGTGCCGCGATGAGGCCCTCGGCGCGCAGCCGGGACCAGGCGCCCTCGCCGTCGGCGAGCCGGGAGAGCGCGAGCGCGGTCGCGGCCTGCTCCAGCACCGTGGCCGGGCCGGCGGGATGCGGCGGTCCGGGCAGGGCGATCAGCTCGCCCCACTGCGTGCCGCGCGCGGCGACGGGCACCCGGGTCCATTCCGGCGGCAGTCGTCGCGAGCGCCCGGGCCAGCCGGCGAGCACGTCTGCCTCGGAGAGGCCGGCGGTGTCGGCCGCGACGACCTCGTGCGCCAGGTCTTCCAGGACCACGGGCGCGCGCAGCGCCCGGGCGGTCTCGCGCACGACGACTTCGACGGGGGCGCCGCGCAGGGTCAGCGCCGTGAACAGCTCGTGGAGGCGCTGCCGCTCCTGCAGCGCCTCCACCTGGCCCGCGATGATGCGGCGGTGCACCTCCTCGGTGACCGTGACGAACTTCACCTCGCGGTCGAGCGAGACCAGCGCCAGGTCGCGGGCGCGGCAGGCCGCGACCAGAGGCGGCGGCACGACGGCGAACCGGGTCCCCAGCTCCAGCACGATGCCGGCGAGGCCTGCGTCGGCGAGCTCGTCGACGAGGCGGGCGAGCGCTGGGGCGTCGCCGGGCCAGCCGGCGCCCGTGGTGAGCAGCAACTCTCCGCCGTCGAGCAGCGCCGCGACGCGGTCGCTGTCGGAGACGTGCACCCAGCGCACCGGCACGTCGAGGGATCCGGCCAGCACCTCGGGGATCCCGGCCTGGAGCGAGGGGACCTGGACGGCGTCGGCGACGGTCGGCAGACCCGGGTCGCCCTTCGCCTCGGCCGCGCCGCGCGCGTCCTCGCTCAGGGGTCGGGGGTCAGGGCCCTTCGTCTCGCTGCGCTCGCTCAGGGACCGATCCGGACGATCTGTCCGGACCGCATCGAAGTCCGGACGATCTGCGGGCATGGATCCATCCTCCCCTCCGTCAGCATGGGAGAGCAAGCCTTCGGACGCCGTCGATCAGAGTGTCCGAAACCTGCCCGTCACCGAACCCGAGGAGCACCACCCGTGACCCTGATCCCGCACTTCATCGCCGGCGCCGAGACGGCCGAGGCCGAGCGCACCGGCCCCGTCTACAACCCGGCCACCGGTGAGGCCCACCGCACCGTCGCCTTCGCGAGCGCCGCCGAGGTGGAGCAGGCGATCGCCGCCGCGAAGGCCGCCGGTCCCGCGTGGCGCGCGACCAGCCTCATCAAGCGCGCGGACGTGTTCTTCCGGCTGCGTCAGATCCTCGCCGAGCGCACGCCCGAGATCGCCGCGATCGTCACGAGCGAGCACGGCAAGGTGCTCTCCGACGCCGCGGGCGAGGTCTCGCGGGGCATCGAGAACGTCGAGTTCGCCGCCGGCCTCGTGCACCTGCTCAAGGGCGAGCACGCTGAGCAGGTCGCGCGCGGCGTCGACGTGCACTCGGTCAAGCAGCCCGTCGGCGTCGTCGCCTGCATCACCCCGTTCAACTTCCCCGTGATGGTGCCGCTGTGGATGGTCGCCTCCGCGATCGCCTGCGGCAACACCGTCGTCCTGAAGCCGAGCGAGAAGGATCCGTCCGCGGCGATCTGGCTCGCGAAGGCGTTCCAGGAGGCGGGCCTGCCCGACGGCGTGCTCAACGTCGTCAACGGCGACAAGGCCGCGGTCGACACCCTGCTCGATTCGCCCGACGTCAAGGCCGTCAGCTTCGTCGGATCCACTCCGATCGCGAAGTCGATCTACGAGCGCGCCTCCGCGAACGGCAAGCGCGTGCAGGCCCTCGGCGGTGCCAAGAACCACATGGTTGTCATGCCCGACGCCGACATCGACGCCGCAGCGGCCGCCGCGGTCTCCGCCGCCTACGGCTCCGCGGGCGAGCGGTGCATGGCCGTCTCGGTGCTGGTGGCCGTGGGCGACGTCGCCGAGCCCCTGATCGCGTCGATCACCGAGAAGGTGCAGAACCTGCGCATCGGCGACGGCACGGACGCCGCAAGCGAGATGGGCCCGCTGGTCACCCGCGAGCACCGCGACCGCGTGGAGAGCTACGTCGCGGGCGCCGCGGCCGAGGGCGCCACCGTGCTCATCGACGGCACGCAGCGCATCGCCGCCGGCGAGCGGCTCGACGAGAACGGGTTCTTCACCGGCATCAGCCTCATCGACCACGTGAAGCCCGGGATGAAGGTGTACGAGGACGAGATCTTCGGCCCGGTGCTCTCGGTCGTCCGCGTGGCCAGCTACGCGGAGGCGATCGAGCTCATCAACGCGCACCAGTTCGGCAACGGCACCGCGATCTTCACCCGCGACGGCGGCACCGCCCGCGAGTTCGAGTTCGACATCGAGGTCGGCATGGTCGGCGTCAACGTGCCGATCCCCGTGCCGGTCGGCGCGTTCTCCTTCGGCGGCTGGAAGGCCTCGCTGTTCGGCGACTCGCACATCTACGGCCCCGAGTCGATCCACTTCTACACGCGCTCCAAGGTCGTCACCACGCGCTGGCCCGACCACACCCCGGCGCAGGTCGACCTGGGCTTCCCGAGCAACCACTGAGACGGAAGGATCAGCATCATGACCGTCACCACCGAAGCCGCGGCGTTCACCGACCGCAACGGAGTGCCGCACGCCCTTCCCGATGCCGCCGCCGATGCGCAGGTGCGCGCCGACGACCGCGCGCACGTGTTCCACTCCTGGAGCGCGCAGGCGCTCATCGACCCGGTGCCCGTCGCCGCCGGCGAGGGATCCACGTTCTGGGACTACCAGGGCAACGCCTACCTCGACTTCTCCAGCCAGCTGGTGAACCTCAACCTGGGCCACCAGCACCCCGACCTCGTCGCGGCGATCCAGCAGCAGGCCGGCCGGCTCGCCACGATCCAGCCGTCGATGGCGAACGACGTGCGCGGCGAGCTCGCCCGGCTGATCGCCGAGGTCGCCCCCGAGGGCATGAACAAGGTGTTCTTCACCAACGGCGGCGCCGACGCCAATGAGAACGCCGTCCGCATGGCGCGCGCGTTCACGGGACGCCGCAAGGTGCTGTCGATGTACCGCAGCTACCACGGCTCCACGGCCACGGCGATCTCGCTCACGGGCGACCCGCGGCGCTGGGCGAACGACGGGATCGACAACGGCACGGTGCGCTTCTTCGGGCCGTACCTGTACCGGTCGGCGTTCCACGCATCGACGCTCGCCGAGGAGTCTCAGCGCGCGCTCGAGCACCTCGGGCAGACCATCCAGCTCGAGGGCCCGGGGACCATCGCGGCGATCATCATCGAGACCGTCGTCGGCACCAACGGCGTGCTCGTGCCGCCGCCGGGCTACCTGCAGGGCGTGCGTGAGCTGTGCGACCGCTACGGCATCGTCTACATCGCCGACGAGGTGATGGTCGGATTCGGGCGCCTGGGGGAGTGGTTCGGCATCGACGCGTTCGACGCGCAGCCCGACCTCATCACCTTCGCCAAGGGCGTGAACTCGGGCTACGTGCCGCTCGGCGGCGTCGTCATCTCCGACCGCATCGCGGCGGCGTTCGACACGGTGCCGTTCGCCGGCGGCCTCACCTACTCGGGTCACCCGCTCGCGTGCGCCGCCGGCGTCGCGACCTTCGAGGTGTTCCGTCGCGACGGCATTCTGGAGCGGGTGCGCGACCTCGGCGCCCGCATCGTGGAGCCGACGCTGCGCGCCTGGGCCGAGAAGCACCCCAGCGTCGGCGAGGTGCGCGGCCAGGGCCTGTTCTGGGCCGTCGAGCTCGTGCGCTCGAAGGAGACCCGCGAGCCCCTGGTGCCGTTCAACGCGGCCGGGGCGGACGCGGCCCCCATGGGCGCGTTCGTCGCCGCGGCGAAGAAGGGCGGCGTCTGGCCGTTCGTGCACTTCAACCGCACCCACATCGCGCCGCCGCTCGTGATCACGGAGGACGAGCTCGTGCGCGGACTCGCCGTGCTCGACGAGGCGCTCGACGTCGCCGACGGCTACACCGTCTGACGGCCTGCGTCTGAACGCCGGATCCCGTCCCGCTCGGGGACGGGATCCGGTGTTCTTGCGTATCCCGGAGCCCGAAAGCGTCGGGTCGACCCGGCTCAGCGGGCGACGGGGATGCCGCTCTCAGCCGGCGACGGGATCCGTGGCGGCAATGCGGTCGACCCGCCAGCCGTCGTCCACACGGTGCACGGTCGACACGGAGAGGTTCTCGGGGCCCGAGGTGAGGTGGGCGAGATCGACGCCGAGCGCGTCGAGCAGGGTGAGGATCGTGATGCCGCTCGTCACGACGAGCACCTCGGATCCGGCCTCCGCCACCTCGTGCAGCGCCTCGGTCGCCCGCCGGGCCACGTCGGCGGGGGACTCGGCGAGCGGATCCACCTCGGCGAGCGTGTCGAGGGTCTCCATGAAGGGGTTGTCGGCCGCCACGTGGTCCGCCATGAACTCGAAGAACGTGGTCGCCCGGGCGGCCTCGAGCTTGCCGAAGCACAGCTCGCGCCAGCGGGGATCGGACTGCGCCTGCAGGTCGGATCCGGCCGCCGCGAGCAGCCGTGTCGCGGTCTCGCGATGGCGGATGCCGTCGCCCGAGAACGCCGCGTCGAACCGGATCCCGGCCTCCGCGAAGTCATGGCCGCGCTCGGTGGCCTGGATGCGTCCGAGCTCGGTGAGCGGCGCGTCGGACCAGCCCTGCATCCGCTCCGCCGCGTTCAGCATGCTCTGCCCGTGCCGCACCACCCAGATCCGCGTCATGCTTTCAGCCTAGGACGGGGGCCGACACCGGTCGCCGGGTGGGGAACCCCGGAACCGCGCGTTCAGGTCGCACTTTCTGCTCTTCCCGGACCCGTTTTGGAGCAGAAAATGCGACCTGAGCGGAAGTGGGGATCCGGAGACGCGGGCAGCCGGCCGGGCGGTCGGCCGGCGCCGCCGGCCGCGGTCAGATCCGGGCGTCCTGCCGGGGGATCCAGACCTGCTTGATGATGATGAGGATCGACGCGGTCACCGGAACGGCGATGAGCGCACCGAGCAGGCCGAGCAGCGTGCCGCCGACCAGGGCGCCGATGACCACGAGCGAACCCGGGATCGAGATCGCCCGGTTCATCACCCGCGGCGTGATGACGTAGGCCTCGATCTGGATGTAGACGAGGTAGATGATCGCGAACACGAGCGCCAGCACGGGGTTCACGAACAGGGCCACCACGGATCCGAGCACGAGGAACAGCAGCGGGCCGACGAGCGGGATCAGCGTGATGAGGAAAGCCAGGGTCGCCATCAGCGGCGGGAAGGGCAGCCCCAGCACGAGGTAGAGCACCAGCACGACCATCGCGTTGATGAACGCGAGGATCACCATGCCCATGACGTATCCGCCGACGGCATCCACGATCTGGGTGCTGATGCGGTCGATGCCCCCGCGGTTGCGGGCCGGCGCGAGCTGGAGGAGGCCGGTCTTCATGGACGGCAGCGTGGCGAGGAAGTACAGCGTCAGCACGATGACGATGAGCACGCCGGACAGCCCGGAGGCGATCGCGCCGCCGACCTGCAGCGCGCCGCCGCCCAGCTGGGTGAGCTGCTGGGGGTCGCTGAGGAACTTCTGCGCCTGCGACTGCAGCTGGGAGATGAGGTCGTGCAGCCCCGCGCCGAACTGCTTCTCCATGAAGTGGTACAGGTCGGTGCGGGTGAAGGCGGCGATGGTCTCCGGGAACGAGGTCGCGAACTGCGCGATCTGCTTCACGACGATGGGCACGATCGACCACACGATGAGACCGAGGACGACCGCGAAGGCGAGGATCACGATCACCACGGCGAGGGCCCGCTTCATCCTGTGGCGCTCCAGCCACTGCACGGCGGGCTCGAGCCCGAGCGCGGCGAACAGGGCGAACGCGATGTAGATGAGCACCTCGGACAGGCTGCGCAGCGCCAGGCCCAGGAGGATCGCGGAGAGACCGCCGAGGGTGACCAGGAAGCCGAAGACGAACGGACGGTCGATCCGGGTCCAGATGGAGGCGGTGGGGGCAGCTGCCTCGACGACGCGGGGCGGCTGTTCGGCGGGCTGCGTCGCGGCGTGCCTCTTGAGCCTGTGCCGCCGCTTGCCGTTCTCGGGGGCGCTGTTCCTGCGTCGGGAGTTGTCGGCCGTCATGACTTCACTGTAGGTGACCGGATCCGCCTGGCCCGGGAACGAGGGAGAGGGCGCGAGCGGTGTTCTGCGGGGCCGGGGAGCAGATCGCCCTCGGACGGATGCCCAGGCCGCGAGCCGGCGCTATCGTCGGAGGGTCGCGAATTCCCCGACAGCACGTCCGCCGCCCGGTGAGGAGCCCTCATGACCGCCACCGATCCCCGCACCGAACTGCTGAGACTGCGCGCCAGCATCGACAACATCGATGCCGCCCTGATCTTCATGCTCGCCGAGCGGTTCCGCTGCACGCAGCAGGTCGGCGTGCTCAAGGCCGAGCATCAGATGCCGGCGTCGGATCCGAACCGCGAGGAGCAGCAGGTCGCACGGCTGCGCGCGCTCGCCGAGGAGGCGCACCTGGATCCGGAGTTCGCCGAGAAGTGGTTCAACTTCGTCGTCGCCGAGGTGATCCGCCACCACACCGAGGCCGCAGAGTCGCGCTGACTCCCGAAGGTCGTCGTCGCCGGTCCGCTCCTCTGCTCGTGCTCGAGGCGTTTGCTCGGGGGCGGGCCGGGACTGGGGCCGGGGCGTGGGACACGGCTACGGCCGGGGCGTGGCGGTGGTGCGCCGCGCGGGAGACATCGGTGCCACGCGCGACAGCCGGGCCGCCTCCGCCGCTCAGCGGCGCCTTCGGCGCGCCCGCCGTGAAGCCTCGGTGTGCGCGCGGTGAAGCCTCCGCCGTGCCCGCTGAGAAGAACGCGCAAAATTGGAGTGACGGAAAGTGATTGTTTTATCGTAAGATCAAGCAAGGTCGCGCACGCTGCGTCGGCCGGAACTGCCGAGGAGGACGCATGACCGACCCGAACGAGAAGCTCGCCCCCGGCGCCCACATGCGCGCCGAGCTCGAGTCTCAGCCCGAGACGTGGGAGCGCGCCGCCGGCATGACCGCCGAGCAGGCGCTGCTGCCGGAGAAGGGCGAGCGAGTGGCGGTGATCGGCTGCGGCACCTCCTGGTTCATGGCGCAGTCGTACGCCGCGCTGCGCGAGCGCGCCGGCTTCGGCATCACCGACGCCTACGCGGCCAGCGAGGCGTTCCTGGACCGCGACTACGACGCCGTGGTGGCGCTCACCCGGTCCGGCACGACGACCGAGGTGCTCGAGCTCGTCGACCAGGTGAAGGGATCCGGATCCGCGCCGCGCGTCGTCGGCGTGATCGGCGACGAGACCTCGCCGCTCGTGAGCATGGTCGATGACGCGATCGTGCTGCCCTTCGCCGACGAGCGCTCCGTGGTGCAGACGCGGTTCGCCACGACCGCGCTCGCCCTGTTCCGCGCGTCGCTCGGGGAGGACCTCACCGGCGCGATCGCGGACGCCCGCACTGCCCTCGCCGACGTCGACCCGACGCTCGCGAGCGCCGAGCAGTACACCTTCCTCGGCCGGGGCTGGACCATCGGCCTGGCGCACGAGGCCGCCCTGAAGATGCGCGAGTCCTCCCAGTCGTGGACCGAGTCGTACCCGTCGATGGACTACCGCCACGGTCCGATCGCCATCGCGGCGCCCGGCCGCATCACCTGGCAGTTCGGCGCGGCTCCCGAGGGGCTGGACGCCCAGGTCGCCGCCACCGGCGGACGCTGGGTGCAGCACCCCATCGACCCGCTGGCCGATCTGGCCCGGCTGCACCGGGTGGCGCTCGACCGCTCCCTCGCGGCGGGTCTGAACCCCGACGAGCCGCGCAACCTCACCCGCTCCGTCATCCTCGAGGACTGAGGGGAACCGCCATGCCCGCAGCGGATCCGCTCGCGCAGCCGGCGGAGCTCGGCGCCGGCGCCCCGGTGCTGGCCTTCGACGTGGGCGGCACGGACATCAAGTCGGCCCTGTTCGACGCCGACGGCGTGATGCTCGGCCTGCGTCGGACCCCGACGCCGGAACCCGGATCCGACCTTCCCGAGCGGCTGGTCGCGCGACTGGTCGAGCTGGGGACGGAGCTGCGCGCGGAGCACCCCGGGGTGGATCCGGTGGCGGTGGGGCTGGTCGTGCCCGGCATCGTCGACGAGGTCGCCGGAGTCGGCGTCTTCGCGAGCAACATGGGCTGGCGGAATGCCCCGATCCGCGCCCTCGCCGAGGAGGCGTTCGGGCTGCCGGTCGCCTTCGACCACGACGTGCGCACCGGCGGCTGGGCCGAGCACGTGCTCGGCGGCGGCCGGCCGTACACCGATTCGATCGTGCTCATCATCGGCACCGGGATCGCCGGCGCCCTGGTGCTGGGCGGAGTGCCGTTCACCTCGGGCGGCTACGCCGGCGAGGTCGGGCACTCGCCGGTCGCGGACGAGCCGCTGTGCCCGTGCGGCGCCCGCGGCTGCCTCGAGGCGATCGCGTCCGCCGGGGCGATCGCGCGGCGCTACACCGCTCGCACCGGGATCGCGGTGGACGGAGCGAAGGAGGTCATCGCGCGCGCCGGTGCGGGCGACGAGGACGCCGCCGCCGTCTGGGACGAGGCGCTTGACGCGCTCGCCCTGTCGATCGCGCAGCTCACCGCCGTGATCGCGCCCCAGGCCGTGGTGATCGGCGGCGGACTGTCGCGTGCCGGCGGCGCTCTCTTCGACGAGCTGCGCGCACGCCTGCAGGCGCGGCTGAGCTTCCACCGCATCCCGGATCTGGTGCCCGCGCAGCTGCTCGGCAACGCGGGGATCCTGGGTGCGGCGCTGCGGGCGAGGAGCCTTCGATGATCGTCACCGTCACCCCGAACCCGGCGCTCGATCTCACCTGGCACGTCGACCGGATCGTGCCCGGGGGCACGCATCGCGCCGACACCGGCGTCGCCCGGGCGGGCGGCAAGGGGCTGAACGTCGCCCGGGTCGCCCATGCGCAGGGCGCCGCCGTGCGCGCCCTGGCCACCGCCGGCGGACCGACCGGGGCCGAGTTCGCGGCGGAGCTGGCCGCATCCGGCGTGCCGCACGAGCTCGTCGCCGTGCAGGGCGCGACCCGCCGCAGCATCGCGCTGGTCGACGCGCACCTCGGCGACACCACGATCGTGAACGAGCGTGGCGTGAACCCCGCTCCCGTCGAGTGGGAGGCGCTGAAGGACGCGGTGCGCCGGGCGCTCGCGGAGGGCGGGGAGCCCAGGCGCCGGGCGGAGAACAGCGATGCCCCTTCGCGCGCGGCAGCCGCACGCAGTCCCCGCGTGCGCAAGCCGGTGCTGGTGCTCTCCGGATCCCTGCCCCCGGGGGCGCCCGACGACCTGCTGCCCGGGCTGATCCGCCTGGGTCGCGACGCCGGGGCAACGGTGATCGCCGACACCTCCGGGCCCGCGCTCCTGGCCGCCGCCGACGCGGGCGCGACCGTGCTCAAGCCCAACGCCGCAGAGCTCGCCGAGGCGACCGGCATCGCCGACCCCATCGAGGGGGCGTGCGAACTGCTGCACCGCGGCGCGTCGCTGATCCTGCTCTCCCGCGGCGCCGACGGGATGCTCGCCGTCACCTCCGAAGAGATCGTGCGCGCCCGCCTCGCGGAACCCCTGGCGGGCAACCCGACCGGCGCGGGCGATGCGGCCGTCGCCGCGTGCGCCGTGCTGCTCGCGCGGGGTGTCAAGGATCCGACCGCCCTGCTGCGCCGGGCGACGGCGTGGTCGGCGGCCGCCGTGCGCATGCCGGTGGCCGGCGAGATCCACGCGTCCTGGTCGGAGCTGGAATCTGCTTTGATCGTTGACAGCCCGTCGTTGACGGCGCTGCGCCGGCCGTCTGCCGAAAGGACCACCCGATGACCCTCGTCTCCGCGCGCGATCTCGTGCATGATGCGGCCCGCCGCGGCACAGGCGTCGGCGCGTTCAACGTGATCCATCTGGAGACGGCCGAGGCGCTCGTGGCCGCGTCCGCCCGGGCGGAGCTGCCCGTGATCCTGCAGATCTCGCAGAACTGCGCCGACTACCACGGCGGCCTCGAGCCGATCGCTCTCGCCACGCTCGCGGTCGCCCGCAGAGCCGCGACCCCCGTCGCGGTGCATCTCGACCACGCCGAGCGGACCGACCTCGTCGACGAGGCCATCGCGCTCGGATTCGGATCCGTCATGTTCGACGGCGGCAAACTCGACTACGCCGAGAACGTGGCGCTCACGGCGCAGGTCGTCGAGCGCGCTCACGCCGCAGACGTGTACGTCGAGGGCGAGCTGGGCGAGGTCGGCGGCAAGGACGGCGCGCACGCGCCCGGCGTCCGCACCGACCCGCAGGAGGCCAAGGCGTTCGTCGCGGAGACGGGCGTCGACGCGCTCGCCGTGGCGGTCGGCTCCTCGCACGCGATGACCGACCGCACCGCGGCGCTCGACGTCGACCTCATCGCGCGGCTGCGCGCGGCGCTGCGAGGGGCGGGCGAGGACGGCGCCGACGTGCCGCTCGTCCTGCACGGGTCGAGCGGGGTGCCCGACGACGCGATCGTCGCGGCGGTGCGCGCGGGCATGACGAAGATCAACGTGTCCACGCACCTGAACGGTTTCTTCACCCGCGCCGTCCGGGAGCGGCTGGAGGAGGACCAGCGGCTCGTGGACTCCCGCAAGTACCTGGCCCCCGCGCGGGACGCCGTCGCCGGCGAGGCCGCACGGCTGCTGCGTCTGTTCGCCGGGGCGGAGGCGTGACGATGATGACCGCGACAGGGATCCGCGCATGAACCGCGCCAACCGCCTCACCGCGATCCTCGACCTGCTCGCCGCCCGCGGCGACGTCTCCGTCGAGGAGCTCGTGGAGCGCTTCGACGCGTCCGCCGCAACGATCCGCCGCGACCTGGACAGCCTCTCCGAGCGGCGCCTGCTCACCCGCACCCACGGCGGGGCGGTGGCGCAGTCCGTCGCCTACGAGCTGCCCATCCGGTACAAGAGCCATCAGCGCACGTCGCAGAAGGAGCGCATCGCCCAGGCGGCGTCCGCGCTCGTGGCGCCAGGTTCCGTGGTCGGGCTCTCCGGCGGCACCACGACGACCGCCATCGCGACGGCCCTCGCCGCCCGCGAGGACCTCGCCGAGCACGGCCTGACCGTCGTCACCAACGCGGTGAACATCGCCGCGCAGCTCGCCACCCGCCCCGACATCAAGGTCGTCGTCACCGGCGGCGTGATCCACTCCCGCAGCTACGAGCTCGTCGGCCCGTTCGTGGAGCAGCTGCTCTCCGGCATCACACTCGACATCGCGTTCATCGGCGTGAACGCGATGTCGGTCGACGGCATGGCGAGCACTCACGACGAGCGCGAGGCGGCCGTGAACCGGATGATGGCGACCCGCGCCCGCCGGGCGGTGATCGTCGCGGATTCGTCGAAGGTCGGCGCGACGGCCTTCGCGGCCGTGGGTGGATCCGAGCTGTTCCCCACGCTGCTCACCGACGACGGCCTCGCGCCGGACGATCGGAACGCCCTGCGCGAGGCCGGATACGACGTGGTGCTGGCCGACTGAGCCCGCCGCCGGAGGTGCGTCAGGCGTTCCCGTGCGGATCGAGGCGGTTCACCGTGGCGACCGTCTCGGCGTAGTCGCCGCGCACCTCGCCGAACCGGAGCAGCTTCACGTTCTCCACGAGGATCTCGTGCGCGTCGGGCTGCGCCTCGATGAGGGCCATGGTCTCATCGACGAAGGCGTCGAGCGGCATCGCGAACGGGCTCTCGCTCTGGCCGGGCAGGAGCTCGGTGGCGACCGCAGGCGGGACGAGCTCGAGCACCGAGACGGAGGTGCCGGCGAACTGCAGGCGGATCGACTCCGACAGCATGTGGATCGCTGCCTTGGTCGCGTTGTAGGTCGGCGTCACGCGCAGTGGCGTGTGCGCGAGACCGCTCGAGACCGTGACGATCGTCGCGTCGGGCCGGCTCTGCAGATGGGCGGTGAACGCGGCGATGAGCCGGATCGGGCCGAGCAGATTGGTCGTGACGATCTCCTCCGCATCGGCGAGGAAGCCGTCGGAGCGCCAATCCTCCACGCGCATGATCCCGGCCATCGCGATCAGCACGTTCAGATCGGGATGCTCGGCGAGCACCTGCGTCGCGGCCGCGCGGATGCTCTCGGGGTCGGCGGTGTCGATGCGCACGGTGGCGAAGCCGTGCTCTGTGGCGAGCTGCGCGAGCACTTCGGCGCGGCGCCCGCCGATCACGACGGTGTTGCCGGCTGCCTGCAGGCGGAGGGCGAGAGCGAGTCCGATGCCGCTCGTCGCGCCGGGGATGAAGACGGTGTTTCCGGAGATGTTCATGACCTCAGACTCCGCGGGATCCGGCGCGGGCATAAGAGACCCCGTGATCGGGGGATCGGCAGTCCCTGGCTGCGTGCCCGGCGCCACCCGAGAATGGATCCATGGACCGCATCGCACTCGCCGAATTCCTGAGGCGCCGCCGGGAGGCCCTGCGCCCGGGCGACGTCGGCCTGAGCGTGGGCGCACGACGCCGCGCCCCGGGCCTACGGCGCGAGGAGGTTGCGCAGCTCACCGGCATGTCCGTCGACTATTACACCCGGCTCGAGCAGCGGCGCGGACCGCAGCCCAGCGAGCAGATGCTCGCCGCTCTCGCCCGGGCCCTGCGCCTGACCGCCGATGAGCGCGACTATCTCTTCCGCACCGCGGGCCACTCGGCTCCGGACCGCCACAGCGCCCTGCCGCATGTCGCTCCGGCTCTGCTGCGGGTGCTCGACCGCCTCGACGACACTCCGGCCCTGATCCTGTCGAACCTGGGCGAGACGCTCGTGGCGAACCGGATGGCGCAGGCCCTGCTCGGCGACCCGTCGGAGCGCACGGGCCTTGCCCGCAGCGACGTCTACCGCTGGTTCACGGATCCGGCATCGCGGGCGGTCTACCCCGAGGAGGACCACGCGCGGCACGCACGCGCCCAGGTCGCCGGCCTGCGTGCGGCTTACGGCGTGATGGGCGCCCGATCGCGGGCGGGCGAGCTCGTGCGCGCGCTGCAGGCGCAGAGCCCGGAGTTCGCGGAGCTGTGGGATCGGCACGAGGTCGCCACGCGGTTCGAGGACCACAAGACGCTCGTGCACCCCGAGATCGGCCCGATCGAGCTGGACTGCCAGGCGCTGTTCACCGAGGACCAGTCGCAGGCGCTGCTCGTGCTGACCGCCCCCGAGGGCACCGAAGGGTGGCAGAAGCTGCAGCTGCTCGCGGTGATCGGCGCGCAGCGCTTCGACGCCGCCGGCCGGTCCTGAATCGCCGAGCGGTTCTGGCGGTCCTGACCGGAGCGGGCCGCTGACGCCCTGATGCCGCGTCAGGCCAGCGGGAAGGTCGCCTCGACGCGCAGGCCGCCCTCGCGGCGGGCGGTGAGCACGAGCGAGCCTCCGAGCACCTCGACGATCGAGCCGGCGATGGCCAGTCCCAGACCGGATCCGGCATGCCCGCCGTCGCGCACGCGGCCGCCCCCGCGCTGGAACGGCTCGACCAGCGTCGCGACGCGCGCCGGATCCAGCACCTCCCCGGTGTTCTCCACGACGAGAGCGCCATGGCCGCCGAGGCGGACCGTGCGCACGGTCGCCGATCCGCCCGACGGCAGGTTGTGCACCAGCGCGTTCTGCACGAGGTTGAGCGCGAGCTGATCGAGCAGCGCCGCATCCCCGCGGACGAAGACCGGATCGCCGACGGCGTCGAGCCGCACGTCGTGCGCGGCCGCGACCTCGTGCAGCAGCTCCACTGCGCCCTCCGCCGCGAGCGAGAGGTCGACCTCGGCGCGCTCGGGCGGGCGCGCATCCAGGCGGGCGAGCAGCAGCAGCGCCTCGGTGAGTGCGATCGCGCGCTCGTTCGCCGCGCGCAGCCGCTCCAGCAGCTGCGGCACGTCGGGATCCGGCTCGGCCTGGGCGACATCGAGCAGCGCGCGGGTGATCGCGAGCGGCGTGCGCAGCTCGTGCGACGCGTTCGCCGCGAATCGGCGTTCGCGCTCCAGGTCGGCCTGGATCCGGTCGAGCATGCCGTCGAACACGTCGGAAAGCCGGCGGAACTCGTCATCGCGCCCGGGCAGCGCGATCCGCGCGGTCAGGTCGCCGTCGCCCACCGCCCGCGCGGTGTCGGCCATGATCGCGAGCGGGCGCAGCACGCGGCCGGCGAGCAGCCAGCCGCCGATCACGCTCAGGCCGATGAGGGCGAGCAGCGCCCAGGTCGCGGCCGGGACGAACGCGCGGATGAGGTCGGAGCGGTTCGGTGCCCAGCTTCCGCCGTCGAACGGGCCCGTGCTGTACACGCTGCCGTCGGGCACGTACCGCAGCAGCCAGAGCGCGACCACCCCCAGCAGCACGGCGCCCGCGATCGCGACCAGCACCACGTAGCTGAGCGTGAGGCGCCAGCGCACCGACAGCCCCGGCGCTCGCGCGACGCGAGGGCCGAACGGTGCGGGCGTCGGGCGGTCAGGCATGCCGGGTGCGCTCCGTCCGGACGGCGTCTCCGGCGCGCGCGGCGCCGGGCCGCGGGTCCGCGTCGCCGTCCACGTCGATCCGGTACCCCACGCCCGGAACGGTGAGGATCACCCACGGCTCGCCGAGCCGCTTGCGCAGCGCCGACACCGTGATGCGGACGGCGTTCGTGAACGGATCCGCATTCTCGTCCCAGGCGCGCTCGAGCAGCTCCTCGGCGCTGATGACGCCGCCGCCGGCCTCGACGAGCACCTGCAGCACGGCGAACTGCTTGCGGGTGAGGGCCACGTAACGCCCGTCGCGGTACACCTCGCGCCGGAAAGGATCGACGGTGATGCCGGCGAGCTCGTGCACCGGCGGGACCGACCGCGGTGCACGCCGGGCCAGCGCGCGGATGCGCAGGATGAGCTCGCGCATCTCGAAGGGCTTGGTGAGGTAGTCGTCGGCGCCGAGCTCGAACCCGGTCGCCTTGTCGTCCAGCCGGTCGGCCGCGGTGAGCATGAGGATCGGCAGGCCGGATCCGGACGCGACGATCGCGCGGGCGATGTCGTCCCCGCTCGGGCCCGGGATGTCGCGGTCGAGCACGGCCACGTCGTAGGAGTTCAGGTCGAGCAGCTCGAGCGCCGTGTCGCCGTCGCCGGCGGTGTCCGCCGCGATCGCCGCGAGGCGCAGTCCGTCACGGACCGCGCCGGCCAGGGCGGGTTCGTCCTCCACGATCAGCACGCGCATGCCAGAAAGCCTAGGCACCCGGATGTATCGGGAGCGTATGCGAAAGCGCTTACGGCCCGGCAACGTGCGCCCGGATGCGCTGGACGCATGGACACCACCACGAGACCGAGCACCTCGCTGCGCCCCGGCATCGCACCGGAATGGATCCTGGATCCGGGTGGACCCGCGGATGGGCAGTGCCGCGCCGGCGACCGGCGAGCCCGTTCACGGCGACCTCTGTTCCGCCTGCTGGTGACGCTGCTCGTCGTCGGGACGATCGGGGCAGGCACGGCTGCGGCCGTCGTCACCGCGGCGGTCGCGTCGCGACCGGATTACCCGGGTGGCGTCGCCGTGGCGGGAGACGATGAGGGATCCGCGGCTGCGCGCGGCGGGGGACGGCCGACCGCCGAGGACGGCTTCATCGCCGACGGCGACTCGGTCGCCGTCTCGGACATGTCGGCGCCTGCCGTCGCGAGGCTGGATCCGGCCCTGCGCGAGGCGCTGCAGCGGGCGCACGACACGGCAGAGGAGGACGGCATCGACCTGCGGGTCGGCAGCGGCTGGCGGTCGAAGGCCTATCAGTCGTGGCTGCTGCGCGAGGCGGTGCGCACCTACGGCTCCGCCGAGGAGGCCGCACGCTGGGTCGGCACTCCGGAGACCTCGCAGCACGTGAAGGGCGAGGCGGTCGACATCGCGCCCTACGCGGCCGCGGACTGGCTGCACCGCCACGGTGCCGAGTTCGGGCTGTGCCGCACATACGACAACGAGCCGTGGCACTTCGAGCTGAGCCCGTCGGCGGTCGAGGCCGGGTGTCCGGCGATGTTCCGCGACCCCACCGAGGATCCGCGGATGCAGGGGTGAGCCGGGTCGCCGCCCACGGGCGGAGTCGTGGCGGCGACCTGCGTGTCGGGGTCGGCTGAAGGAGCCGGGACGATGCCTACTTGTAGAAGCCGTCGCGCAGGTTGATGCCGTGCTCCACCCAGGCCTTGAGCGCGGCCAGCATTCCGGTCCAGCCCTCGCAGTTGCCGAAGGCGCTCTTGGCGCCGTCCGCGGTCGCACGCCAGCTCGACTCCGTGATGGTGACGAGGGTGCGCGTGCCGCCGTCGATCGGGGCGAACTCGAACACGGTGCGGGTGGTGCCGGTGTCGTTGCTTCCGGGCGCGGCTGCCCATTCGATCACGATGCGCTCGGGTGCGGCTGCCTCGACGACCTCGACGGGAAAGCGGCCGGGGAAGTCTGCGAAGTCCCATGTCACCTCGGCGCCCGGCTCGAGGCGGCCGCGCGCACCGCCGGTGGTGAAGTAGCGGGAGAGCTGCTCCGGATCGGCGACGGCCTCGTAGACCTCGGCCGGCGGGCGGGAGACGCGACCCGAGACGGAGAAGGACAGTTCTGTCAGCGGAGCCATGTCCGCAGCGGTTTCGCTCTCAGACATGTTGTAAGATTACAACATGTCATCCGCGGAGGTAACCGGCGACGACGATCTCGTCTTCAAGGCGCTCGCCGCCCCGGTCCGCCGCCGCATGCTCGATGCGCTGCGCGAGGCGCCGCGGACGACCGGCGAGCTGTGCGCCTGCTTCCCCGAGCTCGACCGCACGACGGTGCTCCAGCACCTCCGCGTGCTGGAACGGGCTGAGCTGGTGATCGGCCGCCGCGAGGGACGCGAACGGCACCTCACCCTCGCGCCGCTGCCCATCAAGCGGATCCACGACCGCTGGATCGGAGCGTACGCTGCGGCGGCCGTGCAGCTGCTCGACGACCTCGACCGCGGCTGATCGCCGCGGGTCGGATCCTCAGTGCTGCGCGCCGTCGCCCGGCGCCATCTCGAAGTCGTACCAGGACGGGACGGGGCGATCGGGGAAAGCCTCGTGCCATAGCGCCGACATGCTCAGCTCGCCCTCGCGAAGGTTCGGCACCTCGATGCGCTCCTCGAGGATCCGCCCGGCCGTTTCCCGGTCGCCCACGCCGAGCGCCGCGCGGATCTCTGCCACGCGGAACCGCCCGAGGGCGCGGACCTCGGTGGGCAGGGTCTCCAGCAGCCGGCGCGTCTCCTCCGCGCGACCGTCGGCGAGCAGGGCGTCGGCGAGCTCGAGGGCCAGCGGGGCAAGGCCGGGCACGAGCGCGTGTGCTTCGGTGAGGCGGTTGATCCCCTCCGACTGCGCGGCGGTGCCGCCGGCCGACTGCCGCAGGGCGAGGCCGAGCCCGCGCAGCGCCCACGGGCTGCGCCGGTGCCGCAGCGACGCCTCGTAGTGCGAGATCGCCGTGCCGTGCTCTCCGCGGGCGTGCGCGGCGACCGCGCGGTGGTAGTGCGTGAGCCAGGTGGCGGGCGCCTCGGCGAGCAGATGGTCCCACTCATCGCCGGTGACGTACGAGGCGGGTGCGTCGAGCGGATCCGGTTCGTCGGCGCCGCCATCGTGGCCGCCGCCTCCGGCCGCGCTGCCCGCGGAGCGGTCGGCCGGGGCGTCGAGCAGGCCCGCCCAGTACGCGCCCTCGGCGCCGTCGCGCACGAAGCGCACCCCGTCCGGCACGGCGAACGCGGTGCCCGCGCGGTCGGCGAGCTCCTGCTCCAGCGCACCCCAGGGCGACCCGATCGACAGCAGCGCGTCCGGGGCGATATCGGCGGCGGATGCGAGGCGCGCGACGCCGGCGGATCCCGCCGCGTCGGCGGCCTGAAGCACCCGGCCGCCGACGATCGCAGTGTCATCGCTCCAGGATCCGTCCAGAGCCGGATCCTCGAGCTGCAGCGGCAGGAACGTCTCGGTCCACTCCCACGTCGCGCCACCGGGCATGCGCAGGTGCTCGTACTGCGTGGTGGCGAGCCCCGCCTGGATCTCGAAGTACGCGCCGGTGTCGCCGCCGAGCCAGTCGCACCAGTGCCGCCCGCCCGGGGTGTCGCCCCAGACGAACAGCTTGCGTCCCACGAGCGGCGCCGTCGAGACGTGAGCGAGCCCGGATCCGTCCTCATCGACGGCCGCGATCCACGGACGCGCCGCGGTGCCGGCGGGATCCGGCGACGCCGCGAGGCCGGGTGCGAGGTCGAAGAAGTAGTCCGCGGCGGCGGAGGCCGTCGCCGGGTGGCGGGGATCCCGCTGGTTCAGGTCGACCCGCTCCAGGGTGCCGTCGTAGGCGGTCATGTAGGCGTGCGTCGCCGGGGCGAACACGCGGCTGCCCGGAGTCTGCGCGACCGCGATGTTGGTCCACCAGTACATCCCGGTCTCGCGTTCGCGCGGGTTGCGCACCCGCACCCGCACGTGCAGGGCGGCCTCGTCGAGCGTCGCATCGATCTGCAGGATCAGCCCGCGCACGCGCTCGTACTCCCACAGGCGCAGGATCGGCTCGCCGTCCGATCCCGTGATCTCGGCGGCGTAGAGCGGATCGACCGTGAGCGGCCAGTGCCCGCGCATGCCGATGTTCCACTCGGCGCCGCCGGAGAACCACGCGTCTCGCAGCGCGAGGTTCGCCGGCTGGAAGATGGCGTTGCGGTACACGAGGTCGCGTCCGGTGCGCTTGTCGAAGAGGCGCACGAGCCGCCCGCCGAGATCGAGGGCGAACTCGGCGCGAAGCCGTTCGTTCTCGAGCACGGCGACGCGCAAGGGGGCGGGTGCGCGCCGGCGGTCGTAGCCGTCCTGGATCAGGTAGGGGTGGATCGACGACACCTGCCCGTACCGGATGTTCGCCGCCATCTCGGCGGGCAGCCCGGCCGTCGTGGCCTCATAGGGCGCCTGCGGCATCGTCGCCACGGCGGGAAGGGGATTCGGCGGTCCGACGGGGGCGGTGGGGAGGACGACCTCGGTGACGGTCAACGTTGCGCTCATCGTGCCCCAGTATCCTCGCCTCTGCTGTGCGCCGGGCGTTCCCCGCGCCGTGCATTCCCCGCGCCCTGTTCCTGGGCGCGGAGCGGGCCGCGGCGGGTGCGGTCGCCCGCGTACGCTGGGCGGGTGCCCGAGTTCCCGTACGCGCGCCTGCGCCGGTTCCCCGATGTCGAGGCGCCGAACCTGCAGGCGTGGGACGCGACGGACGAGCTCCTCGTGGCCGCTGCGCTGGCGGACGCGGGCGAGCGCAGGATCGACGGATCCGCCATCGCGGTGATCGGCGACGGGTACGGCGCGCTGACGCTGCCGCTCATCGCCGCGGGCTTCACGGGTGTGCGGGTGCACCAGGACCTGGTCACCGGGCGCCGCGCGCTGGCACGCAATGCGGAGGAGGTGGGACTTGCCGGATTCGCACCGCACGAGCTCGATGCGGGTCTGCTCGACGGCGTCCGCCTCGTGCTGCTTCAGCTGGCGAAGGGGCTCGCCGAGCTCGAGGAGATCTCCGACGCCATCGCGCGCTGGGCGGCACCCGAGGTGGTGCTCCTCGCCGGCGGCCGGGTGAAGCACATGACCCTGGCGCAGAACGAGGTGCTCGGCCGGTGCTTCGAGCGGGTGCAGCCGCAGCGGGCGGAGCGGAAGTCGCGGCTGATCGTGGCGTCGGTCCCGCTGGCGGTGCGGGCGGATCCGCCGTTCCCGGTGTCGTCGACGCACGCCGAGTTCGGTCTCACGTTGTGCGCGCACGGCGGAGCGTTCGCCGGGGACCGTGTGGACATCGGCACACGTGTGCTCCTCGGCGTGATGCGCGAGCGGGCAGCCGAGCTGACGGCGCTCGCCGGGCGCGACGGATTCACGGCCGTCGATCTCGGGTGCGGCACGGGGGCTCTCGCCGCATCCCTGGCTCTCGCCGCTCCCGCAGCGCGCATCATCGCGACCGACCGCTCGGCGGCCGCGGTGCGCTCGGCGCGGGCCACGATGGAGGCGAACGGCGTCGCCGACCGGGTGACCGTGACCCTCGACGATGCCGGATCCGAGATCCCGGACGGATCCGTCGATCTGGTGCTGCTGAATCCCCCGTTCCATCTGGGTGCGAGCGTGCACGAGGGTGCCGGGCGCCGGCTGATCGACGCCGCGGCCCGGATGCTGCGGCCCGGCGGCGAGGTCTGGACGGTGTTCAACTCGCATCTCGATCATCGCCGGGCGCTCGCGGCAGCTGTCGGAGAGACCGAGCAGCTCACGCGCACCCCGAAGTTCACCGTGACGAGGTCGGTCTGGCGCTGAGCAGCCGGATCCAGTCCCTGAGCCTGTCGCAGGTCACCTGGTCCGGTCCCTGAGTCTGTCGATGGGCCCGGACGGTCGGGGACCCGCGCCGTCCAGTCCGGTCCCTGAGCCTGTCGAAGGGCCCGGACGGTCGGGCACCGCGTCGCTCCACCCGTCCGGTCAGGCGATGTGTTCGGTGCGTGCGCGTCCGCCGAGGCGGGGTGCGGATCCGGTGCCGGGTGGCGGGAGGAACCAGACTTTGGCGTGGATGCCGGTCCCGTCGATGCGGATGTCCCAGCCGTTGTCGTGTACCAGGTGGTGGCAGGTTTCGCAGAGCAGGATCCCGTTGGTGAGGTCGGTGGTGCCGTGGTCTCTGGCCCACCAGTCGATGTGGTGGGCTTTGGTCATTCCGGGTGGGAGTCCGCAGAACGCGCACCCGCCGTCGCGTTCGGTGAGCGCGAGGCGTTGCGCGCGGGTGAACAGGCGCCGTTCGCGCCCCCAGTTCAGGATCTCCCCGTCGTCCCCGCACACCCACCGAGTGACGCGGCCTCCGCCGGCCATGCGGCGGACGGTGTCGATGCTGACCGGCTGGGTGATCCCGTCGACGAGTCCGAACCCCGTGCCGGTCTCTAGATCTGCTGCGTTGACCCGGACCACGACGGTCGCGCCGTTCAGGGTGGTGTTGCGCAGGCAGGTGAGCGCGTGCTCCGCGAGGTGCACGAGCGCGTCGGCCTGGATCTGCTGCACGGTCCGCCGGTCCGCGTCCGGTGCGGCCGGGTCCCGTCCCTCGCGTTTCGCGGCGAACTCGGCCGACACGTACCCTTCGATCGCGGTCTTCACCGCCGCACCCCGGGCGGGGTCGAGGGTCGCGTTCAGGTGCAGCATCCCGTCGCGTTCGAACATCGACAGCGACGCCCGCGCCCGCAGTTCCTCTTCACGGGGTGCGACCCCGTCCGGGTCCAGGTGCGCCTCGAGGCGGGTGATCATCCTCCGCACCTCATCCAACGACAGCCCGGGCGCCATAGCGACCAGGAACTCCTCCGCCTCCGCGGCGGCGTCACGGCCGACCTTGACGATCATCCGGTCGAGGAAGGTGACCAACAGGTCCGCCGCGGCCGCGCCGATCCGCCCCTCCGTCAGGGCGGCGCGGACGGCAGGGAACTTTGCCGGCAGCGGCTTGCCGAGCAGGTTCGTGCGCGGCGCGGTCGCCTCCCCGACCTTCACCAGCCGGTGCGCATCCCCGGTCGACGAACCCGTAGTGGTGGCGATCAGGTGCGCCGCGGTCCGGAACCCCTGCTGTTTCGCCAGCGACTCCGGCCCGAGCTCCCGCCGCGACTCCCGGGCGATCCCGGTTGCGACCTCCGCGTGCACCGCATCCAGGGTCCGCCGCACCCGACCGATGGCATCGTTCACCGCGACCAGCTGAGCCCGCGACAAGCCCGCACCCGACCCCGCTCCACCCCACGTCCGCTCGAGGAGCCGGGTGGCTTCCAGAAGCGGGTCGAGGGTGCTGGGCATGCTCCGATCCTACCAAGAATCGAAACTATGTTCTAGAGTTATCCACACCCCTTTTCATCAGGAGACCTGGGAAATCCCTGCAAATCGGACTGCCGGCGCCCGCGAGGTGAGCGGGTCGGCGCGCCGTCACCGGACTTCGACGTCGACGACCCAGCCAGCGCTCCGGGCAACGATCGCGCCGTCCTCGGAATCCGGCCGCGGAGCGGGATCCGCCGCGCCGGAGAAGTCCCGGCCGGCGGCCGTCGGCACGCGCACCTCACGTCGCAGCCGCACGGTTCCGGAGGTGGTGGCCGAGGTGAGCACGTACGGCGGGGCGGGCCCCGCGCCCGCGGAGACGCCGTTGCCGAGATCGAGCCGCTCAGGCTCCGGCCGCGGAGGGCGAGGCACCCGTACCACTCGCTCGTCGACGATCACGGCGTGGATGGCTCGCACCCTGCCCTGGATGGTCTGCGCCGGGCGCTCATCGTCTCCCGCATCGTGGTGTGACTCGACCATGTCGATCGACTCGGCGAACGCCGCTCCGAACCGCTCGACGAACCGGGTGTCGCGCGGCCGACGGCAGGTGAACGAGACCGCATCCCCCACCGCGAACGGCTCGCCGCAGCAGGCCCATTCCCACCCGGAAAGCCACACGCGCACGGTGCTCATCCGCCCACCCTACGCCGTGCCGCACGCGCCGGCAGCCCGGGCGGATTTGCCACCGGATCAGGATCTCGTTACGTTGGAATGCGGGCCGCGAGGCCCCAAGACCAGTCCGCGGCCGCGTCCTTCTTTCGATTCTGCTGTGCACGAAGAGGCGTGGGCGTACGGTCGATGATCTCTGCGCAGGATCCGAAATCCTGCGCCTGCGCCGCCTGCACGGCTTTGTCGAAGCGGCCCTGTGATCGTCACCCGGGCGTGACCGATGCAGGCCTCCCCGCACGGGTGAGGCCGCGGGGGAAACGTGTCCGATACCGCTCTGGAAGCGCGTCATCTGTTCAAGGTGTTCGGGAAGAATCCGAACCAGGCCATCCGCCGTCTGAAGGCCGGCGAAACCCGATCCGATGTGTCCGACGCCGGCACCGCCGCCGTCATCGACGCGAGCTTCACCGTGAAGCGCGGCGAGATCTTCGTGATCATGGGCCTGTCCGGATCCGGCAAGTCCACCATCATCCGCATGCTGAACGGGCTGCATGAGGCGACTGACGGATCCGTCCTCGTCGCCGGCGACCCGATCACCGGCATCCCGGCGTCGCGGCTTCGCGAGATCCGCCGCGACCGCATCTCCATGGTGTTCCAGCACTTCGCCCTGCTGCCGCACCGCACGGTGGCCGCGAACGTGGCCTATCCGCTCGAGCTGAAGGGGATCGGCAAGACCGAGCGCCTGGCACGGGCCGAGGAGATCCTGACCCTCGTGGGCCTGGAAGGGCAGGGGGAGAAGCTGCCGTCCGAGCTGTCCGGAGGCATGCAGCAGCGCGTCGGCATCGCCCGCGCCCTCGCCGCCGACACCGACATCCTGCTCATGGACGAGGCGTTCAGCGCGCTGGACCCGCTGATCCGCCGCGAGATGCAGGAGCAGCTGCTCGACCTGCAGCAGAAGCTGCAGAAGACCATCGTCTTCATCACGCACGACCTCAACGAGGCCATGTTCCTCGGCGATCGCATCGCCGTCATGCGCGACGGCCGCATCGTGCAGATCGGCACGCCCGAGGACATCCTCACCGACCCCGCGAACAGCTACGTCGAGCAGTTCGTGCAGGACGTCGACCGTGCCCGCGTGCTCACCGCCGCCAACGTCATGGAGCGCCCGCGTCCGGTCGTCTCCGAGACCGCCGGTCCGCGCACGGCGCTCAAGCAGATGCGCGACGCCTTCATGTCGGCGACGTACGTCGTCGGCCGCGACCGCAAGCTCATCGGCATCGTCACCGATCGCGACGTGGTGAAGCTGATCCGCCGCGGCGCCACCACGATCACCTCCGCGCTCAAGCCCGCCACGCAGGTCGTGGACGAGGGCGAGGTGCTCATGAACCTCTTCATCCCGGCCGTGGAGTCGCCGCTGCCGCTGGCCGTGGCCGATGCCGAGGGCCGGCTCGTCGGCGTCATCCCGCGCATCACCCTGCTCGCCGCGCTCGGTCCCGGACCCGGCGCCACCGGCGAGATCAACCTGCCGGTGCTGCCGCTGCCGCAGGCCGAGATCGACGCCGTCCTCGACGACGGCTGGACCGCCCCCACAGCCGGCCCTGCAACGGGAACCACCCGCACTGCGCCGGGCTCGTCGACCGAGGAGGTCACCCGATGAACGTCCTTCCCCTCGGATCCTGGGTCGCGGTCGCCGTCGACTGGATCAAGGACAACCTCGACGGCCTGTTGCACGTCATCTCGGTCGCCGTGTCGTTCCTCGTCGACGGGCTGAGCTTCCTCCTGCTGCTGCCGTGGTTCTACGTGGTGATCATCGTCGCCGCGCTCATCGCGTGGCTCGTGCGCTCGTGGCGGCTCGCGATCGGCACCGTGGTCTCGTTCGGGCTGATCGTGGCGATGGGCCTGTGGGTCCCCGCGATGCAGACGCTCGCCCTCGTGCTCGTCGCGGGCGCGATCGCCGTGCTGATCGCGATCCCGCTCGGCATCTGGTCGGCCCGCAACACCACCGTGCGCGCGGTGCTCAAGCCCGTGCTGGACTTCATGCAGACCATGCCGGCCTTCGTCTACCTGATCCCGGCGATCGTCTTCTTCAGCATCGGCGTGGTGCCGGGTCTCGTGGCCACGGTCATCTTCGCCCTGCCTCCGGGCGTCCGCTTCACCGAGCTCGGCATCCGCGGCGTCGACTCCGAGACGGTCGAAGCCGGGCAGTCGTTCGGTGCGACCCCGGCGCAGATCCTGCGCGGGATCCAGCTGCCGCTCGCGATGCCGACGATCCTCGCCGGTGTGAACCAGGTGATCATGCTCGCCCTCTCGATGGCGGTCATCGCCGGCATGGCCGGCGCCGACGGACTCGGCAAGCTCGTGGTCGAGGCGATCTCGACCGTCAACATCGCCAAGGGCGTCGAGGCCGGACTCGGCGTGGTGCTCATCGCGGTGTTCCTCGACCGGGTGACGGCATCGCTGGGCTCGCTCGGCGAGCACCCCGGGTCGCTGCTCGGCATGCTGGCGCGCCGACGCAGCGAGCGACGCCTCGCGGCGACCTCCGCCGTGATCGAGGCGACCCCGGAAGGATCCGTCGAGGAGAAGGAGCTGCAGCATGCGTAAGCGCACGATGTCCACCCTGGTGGCGCTCGGCGTCGCCGCTCTCGTCGCCCTGACCGGCTGCGCGAGCGACGGCGCGGGCGGCACGCTCGAGATGGCAGGCAAGGCTCCCTCGCACGCGACCGGATCCGGCGACAAGGGCACGATCACGATCGGGTTCCTTCCCAGCTGGACCGACGGCCGCAGCACGGCGTACCTCCTGCAGGACCAGCTCGGCAAGCTGGGCTACGACGTGAAGATGCAGACTCTCTCCGACGCCGGCCCGCTGTACGCGGGTCTGTCGCAGGGCGATGTGGACATCTTCCCGTCCGCGTGGCCGGAGCTCACGCAGAAGGCCTACATGGACACCTACCGGGGCTCGATCGACGACCTCGGCACGTACTACGACGACGCGCGCCTCACGATCGCGGTGCCGACCTACTCGGACATCGACTCGATCGACGAGCTCAAGGGCAGGGGCGCGCAGTTCGGCGGCAAGCTCATCGGCATCGAGCCCGGTGCCGGCCTCACCGCGCAGACCCAGAAGATGATGCCGCAGTACGGTCTGGGCGACGAGTACCAGCTCGTCACCTCGTCCACGGCGGCGATGCTCACCGAGCTGAAGTCGGCGACCGACAAGAAGCAGGAGATCGCGGTCACCCTGTGGCGTCCGTTCTGGGCCAACAGCGCCTTCCCCGTGAAGGATCTCAAGGATCCGAAGGGCGCGATGGGCAAGCCGGAGGGGCTGCATTTCCTCGGCGCGAAGGGCTTCGCGAAGGAGCACCCCGACGCCGCGAAGCTGATCTCGAAGATCGTCCTCGACGACGACCAGTACGGCTCGCTCGAGGACACGGTCGTGAACGAGTTCGGCGAGGGCGAGGAGCCTCAGGCGATCGACGCCTGGATCCGGAAGCACGGCGACGAGTTCTCCTGGATCGAGAAGTGATCCACCACGTGCGGCGGGAGCTCAGATCTCAGCGGTGACCAGGGGATCGGGGTCTGCGGTGCGTGACGCCGCCACCGGCCTCGGTGCGTGACGCCGCCGCCGGCCTCGGTGCGTGACGCCGCCGCCGGCCTCGGTGCGTGACGCCGCCGCCGGCCTCGGTGCGTGACGACGTCGTCGGCCTCGGTGCGGATACGGCTGCGGCTGCGCTCAGCCGAGCAGCTGCGCCAGCGCGGGCAGCTGCTCCTCGTCTTCCAGCGCCGAGCCGACGGCGACGACCCGCACACCGGCGTCGAGGTACGCCCGGGCGTTGGTGGAGTCCATGCCTCCCGTGGCGACGAACTTCGCCTGCGGGAAGGGGCCGCGCATCGCGGGGAACCAGCCGGTGCCCAGCAGCGAGGCCGGGAACGCTTTCAGCCAGGTGAGCCCGCCGCCGAGCGCGCGCTGCACTTCGGAAGCGGTCGAGACGCCCGGCAGGGACGGCATGCCCGCCTCGTGCGAGGCCCGGACCACGTCGAGGTCGAGGCCGGGGCTCACGGTGAACGCGGCTCCCGCCGCTGCCGCCTGGCGCACGTGCTCGAGCGACACGACGGTGCCAGCTCCCACGGTCAGGCCGCGCTCGCGGGCGGCGTCGACGAGCACTCGCAGCGCCTCGACGTCGGTCGGCGTCTGCACGGGGACCTCGACGGCCGTGATGCCGAGATCCCAGGCGCGGGTCGCCGTGGCGAGCGTGCGCTCGACGCCCATGCCACGAAGGATCGCCATGAGCGGCACTTCATGGAAGATCTCGTCGAATGCGGAGTTGTCGGTCATGATCGGGAGCCTTTCGCTTCGTCACGCTGCGGCCGCGCGGCGCAGCAGGGTCTTCTCAGCCGGGCAGGAGGTCGGCGGTGGACTGCAGCACGAGGTGAGCCCGGTGGTGGCCGGCGACGAGGCGCTCCATGGCCCCCGCGCCCTGCAGATGGGCGGCCAGGTAGCCGGCGGCGAACGCGTCGCCCGCGCCGACGGCCTCGACCACCTCGGTCTCGATCGCCGGCACGAACGTGCGCTCATCGCCGCCGTCCGTGCGGTGGAACTCGGTGGCTCCGACGTCGCCGTCCTTGACGACGAGCAGCTGCGGTCCCGGAATCAGCGCGCGCACCGCATCCGCATCGGCCGTGCCCCACAGGCCTTCGGCCTCGTCGAGGCCGACGAACACGAGGTCGGCGCGGCGCGCGAGCGCGAGCAGGGAGGGGGCGGCCACGCCGGGCGCCCACAGTGCCGCGCGATGGTTGACGTCGAAGCTCAGAATGCCGGACCCGGCGCCGACGCGGTCGAACACGGTGTCGATGAGTGCGGCGCAGGAGTGTGAAAGAGCCGGGGTGATTCCCGAGACGTGCACGAAATCCGCCTGCTCGAGCGGGACCGCGGCGATGGTCGCCGGGCTCATCGCGGAGGCGGCCGAGCCGCGGCGGTAGTAGAGCACGCCGTTGCCCGGGTCTTTGAAATACACGCCGGTGGGTGCGGCGGGGTCGGCGAAGACCCAGTCGACATCGACGCCATGGCGGGCGATCTCGTCACGCACCCGCGTGCCGAGGGCGTCCCGGCCCACGGCGCTGATCCAGGCCGTCGGGATTCCGAGATGCGCGGCGTGGATCGCCACGTTCGACTCGGCGCCGCCGATGAGCAGCCGCACCTCCTGCGCCGTCGCCAGAGCCTCCGCGTGGGCAGGGGTGACGAGGGCCATCGTCTCGCCGATGGCGATCAGGCGTGGGACGCGCGTGTCGGGCATGGTCACCATGGTGAAGCAGCATGTGCGTGTGGTGCAACGAGTGTTGTGCTATTTGCACACCCCTCGAGAAGGAGTGCAGAATGGCCCGCATGGACGACGAGCTGCTCACGGCACGCGACAAGGGGATCCCGGAACGCGCGATCGGCATGGCGGTATCCGAGTTCCTCGCGACCGGACCCCGCCTCGACGAGTTCTGGACGCCGCTGATCGTGCTCGACGACGCCGGGATGCGAGCGAATGTCGCGACCATGGCCGCCTGGTGCGCCGAGCGCGGCCTGGAGATCATGCCGCACGGCAAGACCACGATGGCGCCGGAGCTGTGGAAGCGTCAGATCGACGCCGGCGCCCTGGGCATCACTCTCGCGACCATGGGGCAGGTGCGCACCGGCCGCGACCTCGGTCTCGACTCGATCATGCTCGCCAACTCCGCCGTCGACGCCCGTGCATTGACGTGGCTCGCGGGCGAGCTCGCCGACCCCGCATTCCGGTTCGTCTGCTGGGCCGACTCGCTCGCCACCGTCGACGCCATGGAGCGCGGGTTGAGCGGAACGGAGCTGCCGCGCCCGATCGACGTGTGCGTCGAGCTGGGCGCCGAGGGCGGACGCACCGGCGCCCGTTCCGTCGACGAGGCCGTCGCGCTCGCCGAGCGCATCGCGGCATCCGACGTGCTGCGTCTGGCCGGCGTCGCGGGCTATGAGGGCAGCCTCGCGCACGACCGCTCGCCCGAGGGACTCGCTGCAGTGCGCACCTACCTCGAGACCCAGCTCGCGCTGCACCGTGCGATCACGCCGCTCTACGACGACGGCGAGGTGTACGTGACCGCCGGAGGCAGCGCCTACTTCGAGATCGTCGCCGAGGTGTGGTCCGCTGCCGAGCGCGACGGGCGCACCCGCTTCACCCTGCGCTCCGGCGCGTACATCGTGCACGACGACGGGTTCTACCGCGGCATCTCGCCGTTCGACGAGGGCGGCGCGGGCGAGGGACCCCATTTCGTCAACGCGATGCACGGCATCGCCCGCGTCGTGTCGGCTCCCGAGGCCGGCCTCGCGCTGGTCGACGCCGGCAAGCGCGACTTCCCCTACGACGAGGGTCTGCCGATCCCGCGCGCCGTCGCGGCCGACCTCTCCGGGCCCTGGCAGCCGGTCGAGGCCGGCGTCTCGGCCATGAACGACCAGCACGCATACGTACGGCCGGCTGAGCCGCTGCCGATCGGTTCGGTCGTGCGATTCGGCCTCTCGCACCCCTGCACCGCGTTCGACAAGTGGCGCGTGATGCCGGTCGTCGACTCGCTCGAATCCGGTGCGGTCATCGGCCTCGTCCGCACTTACTTCTGAAGACTTCGAGGAGCGTCATGTCCGGTCGTGCAGTCCTGCGCGGTGGTTCGGTGGTCACACCGGCCGGTGCCGTGCGCGTCGACGTCGCCGGCCGCGGCCTGCTTCCCGGCCGCGGCCTGCGCAGAGGAGGTGCGTGAGCCGATGTCGCAGAGCGTCACCCGCGCCGCCGCCATCCTGGCCTCGCTCACCGGCGAGCCCTCGTCGGTGAGCGAGCTCGCCGCGGAGTTCGGGATCCACCGCACGACGATGTTCCGCGAGCTGCAGAGCCTGGAGCACGTCGGCTTCGTGCGGAAGCAGGCCGACGGACGCTACGCGCTGGGCATGCAGCTCGCCGTGCTCGGCGGCGCCGCCCTCGAGCAGCTCGATCTGCGTGGCGCCGCCTTCGCGCACATGCGCCGGCTGCATCGCATCGTCGGCAACACCGTGCATCTGGGTGCGCTGATCGGCGACGAGATCGTGTACGTCGACAAGGTCGAGGATGCAGCCGGTGTGCGGATGTACTCCCGGGTCGGCGCCTCGGTGCCGCCGTACTGCAGCGGCATCGGCAAGGCGGTTCTCGCCGAACTGCCGACCGACCGCCGCGACGCCGTGCTCGCCGGATGCGACTGGCATCGGTACACCGCCAACACCCTGACCACTCGCGCGGCCCTCGACGCCGACCTCGCTGTCACCGCACGACGCGGGTGGGCGCTCGACGACGCCGAGTTCGAGGACTTCGTCGGGTGCGTCGCGGTGCCGATCGTGACGTCCGCCGGCGTCGTCGGCGCGCTGTCGCTCACGGCGCTGCGCGCCGCCCAGAGCCGCGAGCAGCTCGAGCAGCGCGTGCCCATGCTGCGCGAGACCGCCGCAGAGATCTCCCGCCAGCTGGGATGAACCGCACCGAGAAGGAGAAGAAGATGCCCAAGATCGGGTTCTACGCCGAAGGCGCCCCCGCCCCCGCCGGCCCCTACAGCCACGGGGTCGTCGCGAACGGATTCCTGTACACGGCCGGCTTCGGCCCGCAGGACGCGGCGAACGACCACGCCATCGCCGACAATGTGGGCGACCAGACCCGTCAGGTGCTGCGCAACATCCAGAAGGTACTCGCGGTGCACGGCCTGACCATGGACGACGTGGTCAAGTCGACGGTGCACCTGCAGGACCTCGCCGACTTCGCCGAGTTCAACGAGGCCTACCAGGAGTTCTTCACGGCTCCGTATCCCGTGCGCACGACGGTGGGCTCCCAGCTGGCGGGGATCCTCGTCGAGATCGACGTGGTCGCGGCGCTGCCCCAGGTCTGAGGCGGCCCGCATCCGGATGCCGCCCGGGTGCGGCGTCCGGCTGTCAAGGCCCCTCCCACGCGGTCGCGTCGGCCCTAGCCTGGATTCATGGACGGCTTCGCGGCGGTCGACTTCGGGTTCGCGCGAGAGGTGCTCCAGAGGGGCATCGCCGCGCTGTACTTCGTCGCGTTCGTCAGCACCCTGAACCAGTTCCGAGCGCTGCTCGGAGAGCACGGGCTGCTGCCGGCGCCGGAGCTGCTGGCGTGGGTCGGCAACTCCGCCCGCGCCCGCAGGCTCCTGCGCCCGACGTTGTTCCGCCGGGTCCGGTACTCCGACCGTCGCCTTGTGGCGCTCTGCGTCGCCGGCATCGTCGTCTCCGTCGCGCTGGTCGCCGGGATCCCGCAGCTCGCCCCGCCATGGGTGCCGATGGCGTGCTTCCTGCTGCTCTGGCTCGGGTACATGTCGATCTCGTCGATCGGGCAGACCTTCTACGGCTTCGGCTGGGAGATGCTGCTGCTGGAGGCCGGGTTCCTCGCCGCGTTCCTCGGATCCGACTCCGAGCCGCCGCCCACCGTGATCATCGTGCTGTTCTGGTGGCTCGTGATCCGGCTCGAGTTCGGCGCCGGCATGATCAAGATCCGGGGCGGGCGCGAGTGGCGCGACCTCACCGCGCTCATGTACCACCATGAGACCCAGCCGATGCCTGGTCCGCTCAGCAGGCAGGCGCATCTGCTGCCCGCGTGGTTCCACCGGATGGAGGTGATCGGCAACCACGTCGCCCAGCTCGGCGCGCCGTGGCTGCTGCTCGCTCCGATCCTGGGGCTGTGGATCCCCGGCGCTTCGACGGGCTCAGCGACCTGGCCCGCGATCGTCGGTGCGGCGGGTGCGATCGTCGTCATCGCGACGCAGCTGTGGCTCGTGCTCACGGGCAACTTCGCGTGGCTGAACTGGGCGACGATCGTGCTCGCCTTCTCGGCGATCGGGATCCCGTCCGGTGCTCCACGGCAGGCCCCCACAGTGCTGCCGTGGGTCGTCGATGGGCTCTGGCTGCCCTGGCTCGTGGTGACCACGGCGGTGGGCGTGCTGTACGTCTGGCTCTCCGTGCCTGCCGTGCGCAACCTGTTCTCGCGCACCCAGGCGATGAACGCGTCGTTCAACCGCTGGCAGCTCGCCAACGCCTACGGGGCCTTCGGCACGGTCACGAAGGAGCGGATCGAGATCGTCATCGAGGGCACGATGCGGCCCGACGCGGATCCGGATCCGATCGTGGGGGAGTGGCGCGAGTACCACTTCAAGGGCAAGCCGGGCGACCTTCATCGGGTCCCGCGGCAGTTCGCGCCGTATCACCTGCGGCTGGACTGGCTGATGTGGTTCCTGCCGCTGGGGCGGATGTACGAGGACTGGTTCGCGATGCTCCTCGTGCGCCTGCTGGAGGCGGATCCGCCGACGCTGCGGCTGCTGCGGCACGACCCGTTCGCGGGCGAGAGGCCGGCCCAGGTGCGGGCCGTCGCCTACCGATACCGGTTCGCCACCCGCGCCGAGCACCGCGAGAGCGGGCGCGTGTGGGAGCGCGACCGCCGACGCGTCGTCGTGCGGCCGCTCTCGCTCTCCGACGGCGAGGGCGCCGGTCCGAGGTGACCGACGCCCTCCGTCCTCCGTGCCGCGAAGCTGCGTGCCGCGAAGCTGCGTGTCGCGAAGCTCCGTGCCGCGAACCGACGCGGGACGTCACCCGCGCTGCGCGCGCTCCACGAGCTCGACCAGGTCGGTCCGCGGCAGCGGGAAGCCGTCCAGGCGGCCGACCGGGAAGTTGCCGAGCATCTTCAGCAGCTGGTTCTCGCCCGTGCCGTAGCGCTCCTCGATCAGCGCCCGCAGGTCGGCGCCCACGACCGGATCCTGCAGCAGCTCGTCGAAGGACGAGTTCAGCGACACCGGCAGCACGACCTCATCGCCTTCCACGGCGACCCTGGCCGAGGTGCGCAGGTCGCGGCTGGACGCACCCACCTCGATGACGTAGTCGCCGCCCTCCACGATCCAGCGGTCGAGGCGGACATCCCAGTACGCCAGCTCCGACCGGCGGATCCGCAGGGCGACCGACGCGGTCTCGCCCGGTGCCAGCTGCACTGACGCGAACGCCTTGAGCTCGCGCGGAGGA
Organism: Microbacterium sp. 8M; assembly: GCF_902506375.1. Lineage (GTDB taxonomy): Bacteria > Actinomycetota > Actinomycetes > Actinomycetales > Microbacteriaceae > Microbacterium. Next base: position 836,608 of record NZ_LR733284.1, on the reverse strand, counting down.
CGCTGCACGCTCGACCCGGGCAGCGCGGTGTACGCCTGCACGACCTCACGTCCGGCGACGGTGCCCGTGTTCGTCACCGGCACCAGGACGACGATGTCTCCGTCCTCGCGCACCGCGGCGGTCGCCTCCCCGTAGGCGAAGGTCGTGTACGACAGGCCGTGTCCGAACGGATACCGCACGGCGAGCCGCTTCTCGTCGTACCAGCGGTAGCCGACGAGAAGCCCTTCGCCGTAGCGCACGTGTCCGTGCTCGCCGGGGAAGTTGCCGAACGCCGGGGTGTCCTCGAGGCGCAGCGGGATGGTCTCCGCCAGCCGGCCGGACGGGTTCACGTCGCCGAACAGCACGTCGGCCGTGGCGGATCCGCCGGCCTGGCCGAGCAGCCACGCCTCCACGATCGCCGGCACCTTGTCGGCGAACGGCAGGGCGACCACCCCGCCGTTGGAGAGCACGACGACGACGTTCGGATTCACCTCGACGATGGCGTCGAGGAGTTCGAGCTGCGCCGCCGGGAGGTCGATGTGCTCGCGGTCGTAGCCCTCCGACTCCTCGTGCGAGGGCACGCCGAGGAACAGGAGCACCGTCTCCGCGTCGCGGGCGACGGCGACGGCCTCGTCGCGCAGCCGCGCGGTGTCGGCGTCGGGCACGCCCTCGGGCGTGATGTCGAAACCGGCAGCGAACGGCACGTCGCCGGCGACCGCGCGGATCGCGTCCAGGGCGGCATCCACCCGGGTGGGGTTGATCTGCGAGGAACCGGCGCCCTGGTAGCGCGGCGTGCGCGCGAACTCGCCGATCACCGCGAGGCGAGCGTCGCGTGCCAGGGGCAGCACTCCCTCGTTCTTGAGCAGCACGATCGCCCTCCCGGCGACCTCGCGGGCGAGGGCGTGGTGGGCGTCGACGTCGAGCGGTCCGCGGGCGGCGGGGCGGGCCTGCGCCTTGGCGGCCAGGGCGAGGAGGCGGTCCACGACCACGTCCAGCTCCTTCTCGTCGAGTCGCCCCTCGCGCACCGCCGCGACGATCTCCGCGTCGGTGCGGCCGCCGCTCGACGGCATCTCGAGATCCATCCCGGCGACGATGCCGGCGATGCGGTCGTTCACGGCGCCCCAGTCGGAGACGACGATGCCCTGGTAGCCCCACTCGTCGCGCAGCACCTCTGTGAGCAGCCAGGGATCCTCCGACGCGTACACGCCGTTGATGCGGTTGTACGAGCACATCACGGTCCACGGCTGCGCATCGCGGACCACACGCTCGAAACCGCGCAGGTAGATCTCCCGCAGCGGCCGCGGATCCACGTCGCTGGATACCCGCAGGCGATCGGTCTCCTGGTTGTTGGCAGCGAAGTGCTTGAGCGAGCTGCCGACGCCCTGTGACTGGATCCCCTTCACCAGCCCGGCGCCCATCGCGCCGGAGACGATCGGATCCTCCGACATGTACTCGAAGTTGCGGCCGCATAGCGGCGAACGCTTGATGTTGATGCCGGGGCCGAGGATGACCGCGACGTCCTCGATCGCCGACTCGACGCCGAGGGCGACGCCCACGCGTTCCGCGAGCTCCGGGTCGAACGTCGCGCTCAGGCCGACGGCCGGCGGGAAGCAGGTGGCCGGCACGGATCCGGCGAGGCCGAGGTGGTCGTTGCCTGCGGCCTGCTTGCGCAGACCGTGCGGGCCGTCGGTCAGCATGATCGAGGGGATCCCGACCCGGTCGATCGCCTTCGTGGTCCAGAAGTCGGCCCCGCTTGTGAGCGCCGCCTTCTCTTCGAGCGTGAGGTCTGCGGCGCGCAGATCCGGGGCGTCCGTCATTGCAGGCTCCTTGCCATCGGGGTTCATTGGGAAAACCATAGTGGCGTAGGTTTTTGCAGACAAGCGCTCCAGTGGTCGCCGGCGCGGGCGGCTGAAATGTTCTTGCAACAGAAACTTGAACCGTATAGGTTTTCACGCACGAGGCCCGGAGCTCCCTGGCGGCGCAGCGTGGTGTCCGCTCTCCTCCTCGGCCGGCCAAAGGAGGCAGGTATGAGTTCAGTCAGCGGTTCCGCCGCGGGAGTTCCCTCGGGGATGACGGTCGCCAGCGCAACGCCCCGGGATCATCATTGGTTCCCGGAGCCGACCGAACCCGCGAAGGGCGGCTATGTCGCCTGGTTGCTGATCGCACAGCTTCTCTTCTTCATCGCGCTCCTCGGACCCGCCATTGTCGGGATCGGCATCAAGATCTCGTCCCTCGTGCATGCGGGGGCGATCACGGCGGACGGTGCGACGGGCGCGGGCGCGGTACTTGGCGGTGTTGGCGCCCTCTTCGCGACAATTGCGAACGTCGTGTTCGGCCGCCTCTCGGACCGAACCACCTCGAAATGGGGTCGCCGCCGTATTTGGATTGTGCTCGGCACCGTGATCATGACGATCGCGTTCCTGATCATGGCGGTCGCCCCGAATCTGTTCCTTGCCACGGTGGGCTGGGCTCTCGCGCAACTCGGTGCGAACATGACGCTCGCGCCGTTCATCGCGACGATCGCCGATCAGGTGCCGCGGTTCCAGCGCGGCAAGGTGACTGCCGCTCTCGGCATTGCGCAGAACGTGGGCGTCCTGGGCGGAACTTACGTCGCTCAGTGGTTCATGAACGACCTCGTCATCATGTTCGTCGCTCCTTCGCTCCTCGCGATCGTGGCCATGATCGTGTTCGCATTCGTGCTGCCGGATCAGGTGCTCCCGGTCAAGCCGCCGCGTGCTGATCTCCGCGAATGGTGGGAGACGTTCTGGGTCAGCCCGATGAAGTTCCCCGACTACGCGCTGGCCTGGTGGTCGCGCTTCCTCATCACCTTCGCCAGCTTCGGATTCTCGGCGTTCCGGTACTTCTACCTGATGAATCACGTCGGTCTGAAGGAAGCGGATGTCGTCCCGACGATCTCGCTGAGCGTGCTGATCTACACGATCGTGCTCGTCCCGGTGAGCATGGTCGCCGGCTGGTGGTCGGACCGGATCGGCAAGCGCAAGGTCTTCGTCTGGGGATCGACGGCACTATTCGCGGTGGGAACCGTGGCACTGATCTTCATCCAGGACGTTGGGTCGTTCTTCGTGCTCGAGGCCTTGATGGGCGCGGCGTACGGCATTTACGTCGGCGTCGACCTGGCGTTGGTCGTCGATGTGCTGCCGAACCCGGACAACTCGGGCAAGGACCTGGGCGTGTTCAACATGGCGAATGCGCTCCCGCAGACCTTCGCCCCGATGATCGGCGGCATCATGGTCTATGTCGGGAGCGCGAACGGAAGCAACTACGCGCTCTGGTTCAGCGTCTGCGGCGTGCTGGCTTTGATCGGCGCTCTCGTGATCTTCCCGATCAAGAAGGTCAAGTAGCACAGAGGGCGGGCCGGGGACGGGAGCCTCGGCCCGCTCCTCGACCGAGGCTGCGCTCGGGATCCATCGGGGGGATACCGTGATCGAATCTTCGCGCGGAACGCGCGGCGGGTACACCAAGGGCGTGCTGAAACGGGCTGAGATCCTCGACGCCGCGCTCGAGGTGATCGCCGAGAACGGCAGCCGCGGGGCCCTGATCCGCCACATCGCCGAGCGCGTGGGGCTGACGCAGGCCGGACTCATGCATCATTTCCGATCGCGGGACGAGCTGTTCTGCGCGATCATCCAGGCCCGCGACGAGCGCGACGAGGCCCGGTACGCGCGCGCCCCGGTCGGTATCGACGGGTTCCTCGCCGTCATCGAGCACAACCAGCACGTGCCCGGGCTGGTGCAGCTGTTCGCGGAGTACGCTGCCGAGGTCGCCGGCGATCCGCGTCATCCGTCCCGGGAGTTCTTCCACCGCAGGTACGACGCGCTGCGCGAGGCGCTGGCGGGGGATGTGCGGATCGCCCAGGGCTCGGGTCAGATCAGTCCCGACGCGTGCGCGGCGGACATCGCCGAGCAGATGATCGTGGCCGCCGACGGTCTGCAGGTGCAATGGCTGATGGACAGGAACGTCGACATGGCCGGCCGGCTGCGACAGCTGTGGCGCACGCTGTGCGCGGCATCCTTCCGCGCAGAGGATCGGCACGCGACCACGTAGTCTGGCAAACGTGAAGCGGGGCCCGTACGCCAAGGGAACAGCGAAGCGCGAGGAGATCCTCTCCGTCGCGCTCGACGTCGTGGCCGTGAAGGGCTGCCGGAAGGCGTCGAACCGCGAGATCGCAGGTCGGGTCGGCCTCACCCAGGCCGGACTCATGCACTACTTCGCGTCGCGGGAGGAGCTGTACCAGGAGGTGCTGCGCGCCCGCGATCTCCGCGACCTCGAGACCTACTTCGCGCCGGATCCGACCATCGAGGGGTTCTTCGCCGTCATCGCGCACAACGCCGAGGTGCCGGGTCTGGTGCGGCTCTACGTCGAGTTCTCCGCCGAGGCGAGCATCCCCGAGCACCCTGCGCATGCGTTCTTCCTCGAGCGGTACGCGTGGCTCCGCGACCAGCTCACGGGAGTCATCCATCGCGCCCAGGACGACGGGGCGATCGGCCGCGCCATCGACGTCTCCGCCGCCGTCGATCTGCTCGTGGCCGCCGCGGACGGTCTGCAGCTGCAGTGGCTCAACGACCACACGATCGACATGGTGGCGCGTCTGCGCCGGCTCTGGGACGGGATCGTGGCGGTCTCGCACGCCGAGTGACCAGGCCGTTTCGAATACTTGACTCGTTAAGGTTTTCCGGCCAGACTCGGTGCACTCGCGCACCGCAACGAGGCGGCGCGCCCAGCCCGATGGAGGGTGCATGTCCGAGAAGTCCGGCGCCGACTGGGATTCCGCGGCCACCGATGCGCGCGTCGAGGAGCTCCTCGCGCAGCTGACGCTCGACGAGAAGGTGGCGTTCGTCACCGGCGATCTGAACTGGGACTTCGGCTTCTACGCCGACGGCGTCGAGCGGCTCGGCATCCCGAACATCCAGATGGCGGACGGCCCCGCGGGCGTGCGGATCAACAAGGGCGACGTCCACGAGGGCAGGGCCACGTCGCTGCCCGCGCCGATCGCACTCGCCGCCACCTGGGATCCGGCTCAGGCCGCCGCCTACGGCTCGGTCATCGGCGCGGAGTGCCGGGCGAGCGACCACAACGTGTCGCTGGGCCCCGCCGTCGACATCGCCCGGGTGCCTGTCGGCGGGCGCACGTTCGAGTCGTTCGGGGAGGACCCGCTGCTGCAGTCGGCCATCGGGGTCGCCGTCGTGCGCGGCATCCAGGAGCAGGGCGTGCAGGCCTGCGCCAAGCACTACGCGATCAACAACCAGGAGGACCACCGGTCGAGCGTGGACGCGGTGATCGACGAGCGCACCATGAGGGAGCTGTATCTGCCGCCGTTCGAGGCGCTCGTCAGGGAGGGCGGGGTCGCCTCGATGATGGGCTCGTTCAACCGCGTGAACGGCGCATTCGCGTGCGAGAATCCGCAGCTCCTGCACGACATCCTGCGCCGCGACTTCGGGTTCCGGGGCTGGATCATGAGCGACTACGGCGCAAACCACTCCACTGCGGAGGCGGCGAACGCGGGCCTGGACCAGGAGCAGCCGAACGAGGGCTTCTGGGGCGGTCAGCTGCTGTCCGCGGTGCACGAGGGGCGTGTGTCCGAGGCGGTCATCGATGAGAAGGTGCGCAACATCCTGCGGCCCATGATCGGGCTGGGTCAGCGGGAGAACCCCGTCGGGGTGGCCGACCTCGCCGTCGAGGAGCACCACGCCGTCGCCCAGGCGATCGCCGAGGACGGCATGGTGCTGCTGCGCAACGACGGGATCCTGCCGCTCACCGGCGTGCGGCGGGTCGCGCTGATCGGGCCGGACGTGGACGCGTGGAGCGCGCAGGGCGGGGGCAGCTCCCAGGTGAAGCCGACCCGCGGCGTCTCGCCTGCGGACGGGCTGCGACGAGCCCTGGGCGACGACGTCGAGGTCGTCGTGGAGTACGGCGTCGATCCGGTCACCCCCGGAGCGCTGCTGCCCGGGGCGGACCCGATCGGCTCCGGCTTCTTCCGCACGCCCTCGGGCGAGGTCGGGCTGCACGCCGAGTACTGGGCGAACCCGTCCTTCGACGGGGATCCGCTGGTGAGCCGGGTCGACGGGAAGATCGAGCTGCTGCACGGCTTCCACAACTTCCCCGGGTTCAACGCATCGTCAGCCCGCTATGAGAAGCTCCCCACGGAGCTGAACGCGCAGATGTCCGCGCGGTACACCGGCACCCTGACCGTGCCCGTCACGGGCTCCTACCGGTTCGTGATCACGAGCCTCGGATCCTGCACCTTCGAGCTCGACGGCCGGGTCGTGGTCCGTTCCGGGGCGGACGCCGCCGCGGAGGCGAGCGTCCCGGCCGAGGCTGCCGCGATCGACCTCGCCAAAGGCTCCGCGGTCGATGGCGACGGCTCCGCGGCCGTGGATGGCGGCTCCGCGGTCTCCGATGAGCCGCGACCGTACGGCTGGGGCGGCGACGGGGGACAGCCCGACGTCGCGATCGACGAGGTCGTCGTGCGGCTGCAGGCAGGCCGCACTTACGCGCTCCGGCTGTCGTACGCCGCCGATCACCCCTCGCAGGGCTTCCTGATCGGCGCGAAGCTGCGGCTCGGCTGGGTGCCGCCGGCCGGCGTCGTCGCACCCGACGTGACGCGTGCCGCGACGGCCGCGGCATCCGCGGATGTCGCCGTGGTCGTCGTCCGCAGCTACGAGGCGGAGGCCGACGACCGCCCCGGCATGCAGCTGCCCTCCGGTCAGGACGACCTGATCCGCGCCGTGCTCGCGGCGAACCCGCGCACGGTGGTGGTGCTGATGACCGGCGCCCCCGTCGACGTCACCGGATGGGGCGCGGAGCCCGCCGCGCTGCTGCAGGCGTGGTACCCCGGGCAGGCCCAGGGCGACGCGCTCGCCCGGGTGCTCACCGGTGCCGCCGAGCCCGGCGGGCGGCTGCCGCTGACGCTGCCGGTGGAGCTCGCGCAGACGCCGGCGCGCGACGCCCGCACCTACCCGGGCGTGGACGGACGGGTGCACTACGACGAGGGCGTCTTCGTCGGCTACCGCGCCTTCGACGCGCACGATCTGGAGCCCGCCTATCCGTTCGGGCACGGCCTCGGCTACACCACGTGGGAGCTCGAGGACCTCGTCGTCGCCCCCGCGGAGGGCGACGACGCGGGCATCGCGACCGTCACCGTGCGCAACACCGGCGCACGACCGGGCGCTTGCGTCGTCCAGGTCTACGCGGGCGACGTCACCGCCCCGGTGCCCATGCCGCCGCAGCAGCTCGCCGGGTTCGCGAAGGTGCGGCTGGATCCGGGACGGTCCGAGCGCGTGAGCGTGCGGATCCCGCGGCGGGTGGTGTCGTACTTCGACGTGGTCGCGCACGACTGGCGACCGGCTGCCGGTCCCGCGGAGATCCGCGTCGGGGTCTCGTCGCGCGACATCCGTCTGAGCGCACCCCTCGCCCTCTCGGCGACCGCGCTCGCCCTCTGAACCAGCGGCCGGAGACCGGGGCGCATCGTCGCGCCCGGATTCCCCACGCCCTCGATCCGCCGTCCCCTCGATCCCCCATCCCCTCGATACGCCACCCCGCAAGGAGAGAAGCATGAACAAGCACGTCATCCGCGTCGCGGCGGTCACCGCCGCACTGCTCGCGGCGACCACCCTCACCGCCGTCTCCGCCGCGGCCGCTCCGACGCCGACGACCGTCGCGGCCGGCAACAGCAAGGCGGACCGCACCGTCACGATCTACCTCACGCGCCACGGCCGCACCATCCTGAACCAGACCGACACGGTGCAGGGCTGGTCGGACTCACCGCTGCTCGTCGGCACCAAGCCGGTCGCGACCGCACCGGTCGGCAGGCTCGACGAGGGGCGTCCGCTCGCCGTGGCCGTCGGCGCGAACCTCGGCGCGGCGGTCGGACCCCTCGCCGCGGCGTACTCGGCCGACGGCAAGCGGCACTTCGAGACGGCGACCTACGCCCTGCAGGGCGCGGGCCAGGCGCACCTCACGGTGACGCAGGATGCACGGCTGCGCGAGGTGAACTTCGGCAAGTACGAGGGCAAGGAGAACGAGGAGCTGTGGAGCGCCGCGGTCGAGCACCTCGGCTACACGATCGACCACGACGCGGCCCCGACTGCGCCGGCCGACGCGAACGGCCAGAACGGCGGCTGGCAGACGATGCAGGGCATCGCGATCGCCCAGCACGGCCTGTACGGGATGATGGCCGCGATCAAGGCCGTCGCCGACGCGCCGCAGCTGGGCCTGCCCGCGGAGGACTGCGCGGACGTGGACGCGCGGATGACCGACGCCCTCGCCGAGATCGCCGCGAAGGCCGTGGACAAGAACGAGAAGACGGTCTTCATCGTCTCCAGCGGCCTCTCGATCTCCTGCTTCGCCGGCGCGCCCGACATGCGCGACACCACGGGCGCCGTCCCGGCGATGCCGGCCACGGGCGTGCCGAACCTCGGGGTGACGAAGGTGCTCTACAAGAACGGATCCTTCACGATCGACGGTCCCGTCGGCAGCAAGGCGTACTACCCGCAGCCCTGAGCGGGGATGCTCGACGTGCGCGCTCCTCGAACCGGCGGGGAGCGCCCCCGTCGCGTTCGCGGCGTGGCCGCGCAGCGGGAGCGGATCTGGCCAATGGGGAGTCCTCCCCATTGGCGGCGGCGACGGGATGCGGCAGGCTCCTGCCAGGACGCGGAAGGCGTCCGTTCGGAGGACCGGAGGACATCATGAAGAAGATGGGAATCGGCAGGAAGCTGCTCCTCGCCGGGGCGCTCTCGGGTGCGCTGGTGCTGGGGACGGTCGTTCCTGCCAACGCGTACACGCTCACCTGGGTCGGACCGTTCTCGACCTACACGAAGTGCAAGGCCGTCGAGCGGACCTACAACTCGTCATGGACGAAGGTGCAGAACTCCTGCTACCCGCAGAACGGCGGCTGGTGGTTCACGTACCGCACCCCCTACGGATCCTGATCCCCGGCCGCGGCTAGCCCGTTCCGGCGTCGAACTGCGCCGGGACGGCCGAGCCGCCCGTGGCGAGGGACGCATACGCCGCGTCGACCACGGCCACCGCGGCCACGCCGTCGGCGGGCGTGACGCGAGCGGGGCCGCCGGTGCGCAGCGCCTCCGCGAAGTCGGCGATCTGCGCGCGATAGGGCTGGTCTTCCGTGGGCGGCGGGAGGTAGCCGGGATCCTCGGCGGAAGCTCCGGCGGGGCCGGCGGCGGTGACCCCGCGGGCGGTGTCGGCCTCCGCGGCGCTGTCGTGCGTGAGCACCCCGTCGGCGCCCACCGCCTCGATCGCGGTGCGGAACGGCGCGCCCTCGCCCAGCCAGCCGCCGCCGATCCGGGTGGTGACGCCGTTCTCGTGGCGCAGCTCCACGGTCGCGGTCACAGGGGCGGCGAGCCGGCCGGAGACGCTGGGCGGATCCTGCCGGGCCGCGACCGACGTCACGGGGCCCGCGAGCCAGAGCGCCTGGTCGATGTCGTGGATGAGCAGGTCGCGGATGAGCCCGCCGCCGGCGCCCTCGTCGTAGAACCACCCCGGCGCAGGGCCCGCGCCCGACCGGCTCAGCCTCAGGGTCTGCAGTGCGCCGATGCCGCCCGCCGCGATCTCCTGCTGGATCCGCCGATACGCGGAGAAGTAGCGCACCACGTGCGCCGGGAACAGCCCCACACCGGCGGCCTCGGAGGCGTCCGCGATCCGCTGCGCCTCCACGGCCGACATCGCGAGGGGCTTCTCGCACACCACGTGCCGCCCCCGCGCGATCGCCTGCAGCGCGTATCCGAGGTGCGTCGGCGTCGGCGAGAGCACCCCCACCACGTCGACGAGGCCGATGAGCGCATCCACGTCGTCCGCGATCTCCACGCCGAACCGTGCGGCCAGTGCTTCGGGGCGGGTTCGGGAGAAGAGCGTGCACTCCGCGCCGATCGCCTGCCAGGCGTCGAGGTGCGAGGCGGCGATGCCGCCGGCCCCGATGAGGCCGACGCGCAGCGGCGCTCCCTGTGCCGCCATCGGCTCAGGGCTCCGGGTGCGGCAGCGGGGCAGCGGGCCCGGAGGCAGCGCGCCGGTCCTGCGCCCGGGTCTGTGCGGTTCGCGGAATCGGATCCGGCTCCGCCCTCGGAATCGGATCCGGCTCTGCGGCGGCCGGGTGGTTCGACTCCAGCTGCAGCGCGACCTTCTTCTCGAGGTTCGCGACGGCGGCGTCGGACAGGTCGATGAGGCCGTCCAGCTCCTCCCGCACGCGACGGTAGGCGGTCTGGCGCTCGGCAGCGGTGGCCGACTGGTCGACCGCGACCTTCAGCATGTGCTGTGCGCGCTCGAGGCGCTTGCGCTCGTCGTCGGTGAACGTGGAGTCGCGGAGGCGCCGCGCATCCTTCTCCGCGACCTCGAACGCCACCGCGTAGTCGCCGACCGCGTCGAGGTAGTCGGAGATCTGCTGCTCCGTCACCTTCGCGTCGGCCGAGCTCGGACGCAGCGCGTCGGCGATCTTCTTCGCCCGCAGGAACGCGGCGGTCAGCGGCTGGCGGCCGTCGCTCATGGCGGGGAACGCGATCATCTTCGCGACGTCCAGCTCGTAGTCCAGCCAGCGCGCCGTGATCTCGTCGTGCTCCGCGAACAGGCGCAACAGCAGCTCCTTCGACGCGTTCTCCTGGGGATGAGGCGCGGCCTGCGCCGACGCCTGCGGCGCGATGCGTCCGCGTGCGGCGAGCTGCGCCGCCTTGATCTCGCCCTTGAGGCGCAGCGCCTCCATCCGCCGCTCGTGCCGCCGCTTGGCCCCGCGCTCCAGCGAGCGGCTCACGGTGCCGAAGGCACCACCCACGACCGGGCCGATGATGAAGATGATCCACCAGTGCTCGAAGAACCACTGCAGGGCTTGGTCGAAGGGGTTCATGATGCCCCTCAGCCTATGCCGGTCGGATCCGCGTCGTCATCGGTCGGTGCAGGGCCGCAGGAGCGCGGCGTGATGCGTCAGATCGCCGTCGTGGTGCCGTGCTCGTGCGGGGAGGCGTCGAGGTGCGCCACCGTGAGGCGGATCCGCACCGGGACCGAGGCGGCGCGGCGGATGACCCGCTGCGCCGCCCGCGCCGTCTCGTGCGCGGGCCGGACGTCGTCGACCCCCAGGGCGACCTCGACCTGCGCGACCTCCCCCGGGCGGACGACGACGCGCGCAGGGCCGTCGTCGGCGCCCAGCAGCTTGGCCGCGGCCTCGCGCAGCCTCCCCCCGCCCGACGCCGGATAGACCGCGCGGACACCGGGCTCCGCGAGCAGGTCCTGCTCGATCCGCGCCGCCAGCTCTGCGGCCTCGTCCTCGGTCATCTCGCGTCCCCTCCCCGGGTCGGAAGATCCCTCACATCGTGCACCACGACGTCGATCCCCGTGATGTTCAGCTCGGTGTGCGTGCGCAGGCGCTCGCCGATCGCTTCGCGCAGACGCTCGGCGAGGCGGGCGATGGGGAAACCGTAGGCCACGCTCGCCTCCACCTCGATCCGGACGGGGGCGCCCGGAACGGTCACCTCGCCGTCCAGACGGCTTCGTCCCACGAGCACCCCGGGGACCCCGTCGCCGGCGGCGCGGATGAGCCCGCGCACCGCGCCTTCGGTGATGGCGAGGTCGTCGTCGGGCTCGGCGACCGGGAACGGGATGCGGCGTCCCGCGCGCGCGTCCCGCGCGATGCCGTCGATGATCGACCGCACCCAGTTGTCGTCCGGCTGCGGTTCCACCGCGGTGTCCTGTTCGAGCAGCGCCGGTCCGAGTCGCCGCAGCCGCTCCAGGGCGTCGAGCGCGATCCTGCAGCCCGGTGACGCCTCGATCGTCGGATCCACCGGGATCCGGCCGGCGTCGAGGTAGTCCGACAATTCGTCCATGGTGTGGCCGTCGAGGTCTTCGGGCTCGAAGCCGAGGGCGTTCGCGCCCGTGCTGTCGTCGCGAGTCATCGCCACTCCTCCATTCGCACGATGATGTGCTTGCGGGCGCGGGCGAGCAGGCCGCGCACCGTGCTCACCGGCTGATCCAGCTGCTCCGCGATCTCGTCGTACGAGCAGCCGCCGATCTCGCGCAGCACCCAGGCCTCGCGCTGCGCACCGGGCAGCTCGGCCAGGGCGTCGGCGAGTGCGGTCAGCTCGGCGCGGTGCTCGGCGCGTCGCTCAGGGCCTTCGTCGGGACGGGCGCGGAGCTCGGCGCCTTCCACCGCGTCCAGGTCGAGGTGCGGGCGCACCGCGCGCACCTCGTCGATCGCCTTCCTGCTCACGATCCGCATGAGCCAGCCGCGTACGCGACCGGGGTCGTCGAGCTCCGGCAGACGCTGCCACGCCGTGACGAAGCTCTCCTGGACGATGTCGTCCAGGCTCGCCGTCCCGCTGAGGATGCGGCGGGCGTATGCGCGCAGGAGCGGGGTGTAGCGGCGCACCAGCACCGCGAACGCCTCCACGTCCCCGTCCGCCGCACGCCCCGCAAGCGTGCGGTCGTCGGCGCCGTCGAGGGCCGGTCGGCCATCAGGGCCGGTCATCGATCACTCTCCCTTCGAGGCGACGTTCCTGTCGTCACCATGGGGCCGGCGCCGCAGCACCGACCCCATGGTGACCCGCCCCGCCTCGTGCGGCGGGCACGACACGACGGGTCAGGCGTCGCCTCGTCGGCCGACGATGAGGCCGTAGATCAGCAGGACGACCACCGAGCCGCCGATCGCCAGCAGCCAGGTCGAGAGGCTGAAGAAGGACTCCAGGCCGACGTGGAAGATCAGCCCGCCGAGCCATCCGCCCAGGAGGGCGCCGACGACACCCAGCAGCAGAGTCACGAACCAGCCGCCGCCCTGCTTGCCGGGCAGGATCAGCTTGGCGATCGCCCCGGCGATGAGGCCGAGGAGGAGGAATCCGAGGAATCCCATGGGTTGTTTCCTTTCGTCGGCTCCGGCCTTGCCGGAGCGGGTTCACTTCTTGAAGAGTCGTCCTACTCGATCGGCCGCGTCCTGCGCGACGTCCTTGACCTTGTCCGCCGCATCCGCAACGGTCTCGGTGACGTCGGCGACGGCCTCCTTCAGGCGTCCCTCCGCCTGGTGCTCGCGGCCCCGTTCGGCGATCCGCTCGTTCCCCGTGGCGTCGCCCACCTTCTCCTGCGCCGATCCGAGGATCTGCTGGCCCTTCGCCTCGGCCTTGTCCTTGAGGCTCATGTTCGTTCCTTTCTCTCACCCGGCGCGCTCTGTCGCCGGTCGTTCGTGGTCGCGCGGACGTCAGCGCACCTTCGCCGCGGACCGCAGCCGGTCGAATCCGCCGCGGTCGGCGAGGTGCACCACCACGGGCGTCTGCGCGCCGCTCAGCGCATCCCAGTCCGACACCCTGCGCTGCGCGTCGGCGAGGAGCCCGGCCAGGTCGGCGCCGGAGCGGGGCACGACGGCGACGCGCAGTGCGGTCCTGCCCGCCATCCGGTACGCCCTGGTCCGCGAGGAGAGCACATCGGCACGCGTGCGCAGCGGGTCCGCGAGCACCGCGTCGGCGATCGACTCGTCCACTGCCGTGGTGCCGTCGCGGTCGGCGAACGCGAGCACCGTGCGGGTGCGGCGGCGACGACGGGTGGCCAGGAACGCGCCGAGCAGCACCGCGATCGCCAGGCCGATCGCGCCGAGCACCACCGCGCGTCCGTCGACCACCTCGGCGCCGAGGCGGATCCGCCAGCGCCCGGCGGCGTCCACGAGGTCGCCGGTCGTGCGATGCAGAGGCTCCCACCACGGTGCGATCAGCCGCGGAGGCAGCAGCGGCCGCGCGGCCAGGAGCGCACCGGCCAGGGCAAGGGCTCCGGCGAGGAGCAGCAGCGTCCGGTTCAGGATCCGGGATCTCGTCCTCATGCCAGCACCCCCTTCGACGACACGGTCACGATCGGACGCAGCGCGAAGCCGAGCCGTTCCAGCTCGCGCCGCGCCGCGCCCGCGGCCGCGCTCTCGTCGACGGGCACGCCGCTGATCGGGCGGATCCGCACGCGCGCGCGTCGCGCCGTCACGGTCACCGAGACCTGCGACGGAGGCAGCGCGCAGCGCTCCGCCACCGCGTGTGCCGCGGAGTCGGCGAGCAGTCCGTCGTCGACGATCAGCTCGACCCGTCCCGCCGCACGTCCATGGCGGGCGCGCCGGCCGGGGACGAGCGCCAGCCCCAGGAGGATCAGCCCGACGACGGCCGCGGCCAGCGCCGCGGCCGCGCGCACGGCCGGCTCCTCCCATGCCGACCGTGCGAACGCGACCGCGTCGCCGACCGCTGCCCCCACCCGCGGGTCCCCCGTGGTCCACAGGCACACGGCGGCGGTCGCGACGATCGCTGTCAGAAGCGCGATCGCGACCACGGCCGCAGGCGCCGTGCGCGAGGCGCGGAGCTCGCGGCGCAGAAGACGCCGCGACGTGGCCAGCTGCGTGCTCATCGGACCCTCCTGCTCTGGATGCGGCGGACTCCCGTGTAACGGAGATCGACCCCGCCCACCCGGCGTCCCGCTCGCTCGGCCATACCCGCCATCAGGGCCGAGCGGAGATCGGCTCCCCGGTCGGCCAGCGTTCGCTCCGCGGCATCGCCGAGCATCAGCGGCACGGACACCGCGGCGTGCAGACCGCCCCGGTCGTCCGTCCAGCGCACGGAGATCTCGCGCGCGGGGGCTCCCGACGCCTCCGCGACCAGGGCCACGGCGAGGTGCCGCAGCGCCTGACCGGTCAGGATCGTGCGTCCCCGCTGCGCGACAGGCTCGGCGGGCGCCGTAGCCTCCGCAGTCATGACGACGTGCGCCGCCCCCGCAGCGCCTGGGCGAGCCCGCGCAGGTCGATCTCGCCGTTCGCGACCCGGGCCACGCCCAGGCCGGCGAGCATCGCCAGACCCACGAACAGGAAGGCCCAGAAGCCGAAGGCGACCCAGGTCAGTGCCAGCACCGCACCGACGGCGGCGCCGATGGTGCTCGCGGTCACTGGACTCGCGCCTCCTGGGCGTCGTCACCCTCGTCGTCGGACGGGATGTGCACGTCGTTGACGGTGACGTTGACCTCGGTCACCTCGAGGCCCACGAGCTGCTCCATCGCGGTGTACACCGCCGCCCGCACCGCGGACGCGAGATCCTGCAGCGAGACCGGATACTCGGCGACGAGCGTCACGTCGACCGCGACCTGTCGTTCGCCGACCTCGACACCGATGCCCTGGGCGAGATCGGTGGAGTTCAGGGCATCGCGGATCGCTCCGACGACGCGCGCGGCGCCGCCGCCGAGCGCGTGCACACCCGGGACCTCGCGCGCCGCGATGCCGGCGATCTTCGCGACGACCGCATCCTCGATCGTGGTCTTGCCGGTCTGGGCCCCGGTCGCCTGAGCGGCCTGCTTGCCGGTGGTGATGTCGTTCGCCATGTGCTTCTCCCCTTCGGCCTCGCGCACCCTCCGTGCGCGTCCCGTGAGCGCCGCTCTTGCGACGTCATCTCTTTGACGGGGGCGCGAGCGGATTCGTCACAAAAAAGTCCGGAACGGTTCTGGGAGCGGTCTGCCGCAGAGCGGATCAGCGGCCGAGCTTCTCCGCGCAGGCGACGCAGTACTCGGCGAACGGGCGCACCTCCAGACGGCCCGGCGGGATGGGCCCGCCGCAGGATGCGCAGATGCCGTAGGTGCCGGCGTCGAGGCGCGCGATCGCGTCGTCGACCTGCTGCAGCTTCTCCGTGGCGGCCTCGGCGAGCCCGGCGAGGCGGGACCACTCGGACGAGAGCGTCACGCCCTCCGGGTCGTGCTCGTCGTCGTCGTGGGATCCCTCCCGATCGTGCAGCAGATCCTGCAGGGCAGCGCTCGCCGCATCGGCCTGCGCTGCGGCGTCGGCGCGGAGCTCTTCGAGCAGGGTGCGGCTGTCGACCGTCATGCGGGCCACTCTAGGCGCACCGTCGCGGCAGAGGGCCGGAGGGCGCCCGGGCCTCGGCCCCGGGTCTCAGCCGTGCGTCGGCACGCCGTCGACGAGGGTGAGCAGAACGCGCGCGCCGAGGATCTCCTCGGGCGAGGCCGCCAGCGGGTCGCGGTCGACGACGACCAGGTCCGCCGGTGCGCCGGGCACGAGCCGCCCGCCGTCGGACCCCGCTGCCCGGTGGGCGTGCGTCGTGTACCCCTCCAGGGCCTCACGCGCGGTGAGCGCCTGGTCCGGCCGGACGGGCGCGGACCCGGGAGCGGCGACGCGCCGGCGCCCCTGAGCGTCGGCCATGATCTCCCACGGGTCGAAGGCGGCCACGGGCCAGTCCGAGCCCAGGGCGAGCACGGCTCCGCTGCGGCGCACGTCGGCGGTGCGCCAGGCGCGCGCCGCCCGCTCCGCGCCGAGCCGGCGCGACCAGTCATCGGATCCGTCCTGGCGCACGTGATGCGTGCAGTGCGTGGGCTGCATGCTGGCGACGATCCCGCTCGCGCCGATCAGGGCGATCACGTCGTCCTCGACCGATTCGATGTGCTCGATGCGGTGCGGCACCCCGCCGCGCGGCAGGGCCGCCAGCGTCTCCGCCACGAACCGGATCCCCTGCTCGCCGATGGCGTGCGTCGCGGTGGGCACCCCGGCGTGGTCGAACTGACGCACCCGTTCCGCGTAGGCCTCCGCGGGCGTCCACGCGGACGCCAGGCCCTCGCCCTCCGCATCGGGGCGCGACAGCCACGCGGTGCCGCCCTCGACCGTGCCGTCGATGAAGAACTTCACCCCTTCGATCCGGTAGCGGCGGCCGCCACGGCCCTGCATCGCGATGAGCTCGGCGACCTCCTCATCCGTCGTCTCCGGCGTGACCCACGGGGAGATCCGCAGGCGCACGGGCAGCTCACCCGTGGCCTCGATGGCCGCGAGCAGGTCGAGGGCGTCGGCGTCCTGCAGATCCATGACGTGCGCCGCGGTGATGCCGACGGCGGCCATGTCGGACAGCACCCGCTGCAGCTGTGCGACCCGGTCGGCGAAGCCGAGCGCAGGGAGCACCCGTTCGACGATCTCCATGGTGGGGAACTCGATCAGGTGCCCGGTGAGCTCGCCCTGCTCATCGCCCGCGGCACCGGATCCGTCCGGATGCGTCACCGGGGTGTCGATGCCGGCACGCGCGAGGGCGGCCGCCGAGGCGATGCCGGAATGCGCGTCGAACATCGTGATGTAGGCGGGGCGGTCGGCGCCGAGCACCTCGTGCAGCGCGGCGTTGCTGATCGGACGCCCCTCGAACGCGGTCGGATCCAGACCCCACGCCAGGAACCACTCCTCGTCCGACTGATCGTCCCGGCCCCGTTCCAGGGCGGCGACGAGCTCGGCATAGGTGTGCACGCCGGTCAGCGACAGCCCCCGGGTGATGCCCAGGCTGTAGATCGGGTGGCTGTGCGCGTCGACGAGCCCGGGGATGATCGTCGCCGTCGGGTGGGTGATGAGCTCGGTCCCGGCGTCCGCGAGAGGCAGGATCTCCGATCGCGGCCCTACGGCGCTGATCCGGCCGGCGGTGATCGCGACGGCGTCCGCGCCCTCGGGGGTCTCGGGGGCGAGCGCGTGCACGCGCGCCCCGATCACGATCGTGTCGACCAACGTCACTCCTTCAGATCCAGGGTCGGGGTGGGGCGGCGGAAGAACCGCGTGACGATGAGCAGCAGCACGAAGCCGACCGCGAGCCAGGAGAGGCCGACGAGGAAGGTCATGCCGGTGAGGTTGGTCCACAGCCACACGGTGAGGGCGAACCCGATGCCGGGCAGCACCAGGTTGTCGACCGCGTGCCATCCGCCGCGCTCGCCGCGGTCGACGAAGTAGTGCTTGATCGTGGACAGGTTCACGCAGGAGAACGCGATGAGCGCACCGAAGCTGATCATGTTCGACACGGTGAGCAGATCGGCGAACAGGGCGTACAGGGACACGGCCGAGACGATGAGGATCGGGATCACCGGGGTGCCGAAGCGCTTGTTCAGGTGCCCGAACACGGCGCGCGGCAGTACGCCGTCGCGTCCCATGGCGAAGAGGATGCGGGCGACGGAGGCCTGTGAGGTGAGCGCGGATCCGATGCTGCCGGCGATGAAGCCGGCGATGAACAGGACCGAGAGCCACTGCTGCCCGAGCGAGGCGACGACCTCGATGCTCGCCGTGTCGGCCGAGGTGAAGTGGTTCGACGGGTACGCGATCTGCGCCACGTAGGTCAGCAGGATGAAGAGCAGGCCGGCGGCGATCGTGACGATCATGATGGCGCGCGGCACGGTGCGCCGGGAGTCCTTCGCCTCCTCCGAGAGCGTCGAGACCGAGTCGAAGCCCAGGAACGACAGGCAGAGGATCGCGGCGCCCTGGAACAGCGGGAAGAAGCTGCCGACGGTGCCGTCGCCGGTGAAGGGAGCGAGCGGGTCTGCGCCGTGGCCGGCCGCTGCGCCCACCGACAGCGCGATGAAGGCGACGATGAACACCGCCTGCACCGCGATGATGACGAAGTTCGCGCGGGCGACCGAGACGATGCCGATGATGTTGAGCACCGTGACGAGGGCGATCGCGAGGAGGATCCAGATCCACGAGGGCACTCCCGGGAAGCTGCTGCCCATGTACAGCCCGATGATGAGGTAGTTGATCATCGGCAGGAACAGGTAGTCGAGCAGCAGCGCCCAGCCGGCGAGGAAGCCGATGGCGCCGCCGAAGGACTGCTGCGTGTAGACGTAGGCGGATCCGGAGTACGGGTAGGCGACGGACATCCGCGCGTAGGACCGGGCGGTGAACACCATCGCCACGAGGGTGATGACGTACGTCATCGCGACGCGGCCTCCGGTGAGCTGCGTCACGATGCCGTACGTCGTGAACGCGGTCAGCGGAACCATGTAGACGAGGCCGAACAGCACGAGCGAGGGCACGCCGAGCACGCGCCGGAACCGCCCTTCGGTGACCTGTGCGGTGAGTTCGGTCGGTGAGGCGAGGGATTCGTCGGAGGTGGACATGATGCTCCTGGAAGGCGGACGCGACATCGTCGTCGGCCGCAGAGGTCGATGGTTCGGGGTTCAAGAAGAATAGCAATATCGATAAAGCAGTGCAAGACACTCCCGGGATGCACGCCGCGCAGCGGCGACCCGTGCGGGGTCAGACGTCGCCGCGGGTGGACGCCCGGAAGTGCACGGTGATCGGCACGACCTCGCTGATCGGGGCGGAGTCGCCGTCCTCATCGAGCACGGCGATGGCGGCGCGGACGCAGCGACGCCCGAACTCCCGAGCATGCAGGTCGATCGCCGTGATGGACGGGCGCGTCAGCGACAGCACCTCGGTGTCGACGAGGGCGGCCACGAGCAGATCCGCCCCGACGCGGCGGCCCAGCTGCTGCGCGCTCGTGACCACGCTGAGCACGGTGCCGTCGGAGACCGACACGATCGCGTCGACCGGATCCTCGTCGTCCCCGGTGAGGAGCTCCGCGACCGCCGCGTGGATGACCTCGGGCGGGGCGGGGTGCTCCACCTGGGTGATGCGCGGCCGGATGTCGTGCTCGGCGCACCACGTCTCGAAGGCCTCGCGCACGGTGAGCGCCCAGTATCCGGTGAGCTCGGGGAAGAGCATCGCCGGGCGGCGCACGCCTCGCTCGAGGAGGTGGTCCATGAGCTCGCGGACGGCGGGAGCGTGCTCGCTGGTGACCCAGGCGCGGGGCTCCGGCAGGCCGGCGGGCACGGGCTCGCCGGTGATCACCGGCAGGCGTCCGGCGAGCAGCGTGTGCACGACCGGGTCGTTGAGGTCGGGGTCGAGCAGGATCACGGCGTCGGCGGTGAGCTGGTCGGCGCGATCGGCGCTCTGCTCGGTGGGCAGCATGATCACCGTCATGCCGGCGCGGTTGGCCTCCTCCACGATGCCGAACGTCGCCTCCATGTAGTACGACATGGTGGTGCTGTCCGGCGGCAGTCGCAGCGCGAGCATGCCGGTGCGCGAGCCCTTGAGGTGACGCGCGACGGTGTTGGGGCGGTACCCGAGCTCTTCGGCGACCTCGTGCACCCGGCGCCGCATCTCCTCCGACACGCGGCCCCGGCCGGTGATCGCGAAGGACGCGGTCGAGCGGGACACGCCGAGCCGGTCGG
This sequence comes from Microbacterium sp. 8M, assembly GCF_902506375.1. Taxonomy (GTDB): domain Bacteria; phylum Actinomycetota; class Actinomycetes; order Actinomycetales; family Microbacteriaceae; genus Microbacterium. The sequence continues at coordinate 816,640 of NZ_LR733284.1, read as the reverse complement.
CGATGTCCTGCAGTGTCACCGCACGCTCGGGTCGCATGCTGTCGAACCTACCGGGTGCGAAGGGCCGTGGATCCCCGCGGGGTGCCGGGGCTCGCGCACCCCGCGCGCGGCTCTCAGCCGGCTCTCAGCCGAGCAGCACCGTGAGCACCGTGGATCCGCCGCCCACGAGGATGAGGGCGACGATCACGACCCAGGCCGTGATGCGGATCCGGCGCTGCCGCCGCGCCGAGTAGATCGACAGATCCTCGTCGGTACCTGAGCCCGTCGAAGGGTCCGGTGCGCTGTCCATGTCGTCCGCTCGTGGTCTCAGGCGCCGACGGGCTCTGCGACGGTCGGGCCGAACGCGGCCGGCAGCGTGGCCTGCGACGTGGCGCGCAGCTCGTCGACCGAGATCGTGAACACGTCCTGCACCTCGAGCTGAGGGGCACTGTCGGTCACGCCGATGCGCAGCACCGGGTAGCCGCGGCCCTCGCAGAGGCCCTGGAACTTCACGTCGTCCTCGCGCGGCACGGTCACGATCACGCGGCCGGTCGACTCGGAGAACAGGGCCGTCGCGGCGTCCACGCCGTCGCGCTCCATGAGCTCGGTCAGCCACACCCGGGCGCCGACGCCGAAGCGCATGACGCCCTCGGCGAGGGCCTGCCCGAGGCCGCCCTCGCTCAGGTCGTGCGCCGAGGAGATCAGCCACTCGTCGCGGGCGGCGGCGATGAGGCCGGCGAGACGCTTCTCGGCCGCGAGGTCGACCTTGGGCGGCAGGCCGCCGAGGTGGTCGTGGATGACGTCGGCCCAGGCGGATCCGGACAGCTCCGTCGAGGTGGTGCCGAGCAGGTAGATGTTCTGCCCCTCGTCCTGCCAGCCGGACGGGATCCTGCGGGAGACGTCGTCGATGATGCCGAGCACGCCGACCAGCGGGGTCGGGTGGATCGGCACGTCGCCGGTCTGGTTGTAGAACGAGACGTTGCCGCCGGTGACCGGGGTGCCCAGCTCGTAGCAGCCGTCGGCGAGGCCGTCGACGGTCTGGCCGAACTGCCACATGACCTCGGGGTTCTCCGGGGAGCCGAAGTTGAGGCAGTCGGTGATCGCGGTGGGCTCGGCGCCGGTGACGGCGACGTTGCGGTACGCCTCGGCGAGGGCGAGCTGCGCGCCCGCGTACGGGTCGAGCTGGCTGTAGCGGCCGTTCGCGTCGGTCGAGATCGAGAAGCCGAGCCCCGACTCCTCGTCGACGCGGATCATGCCGGCATCGTCGGGGAACGCGAGGGCGGTGTTGCCGAGCACGTAGTAGTCGTACTGGTTCGTGATCCAGCGGGTGTCGGCGAGGTTCGGGCTCTCCAGCAGCGCCAGGAACTGCTGCTTGAGCGCCTCCGGGTCGTTGTCACGGGGGAGCAGCTCGGCCGCGTCGGCCTGCAGCGCGTCGATCCAGGCGGGGTAGGCGACCGGGCGGTCGTAGACCGGGCCGTCGACCGCGACCGTGGAGGGATCCACGTCGACGATCCGCTCGCCCTGCCAGTCGATGACGAGGCGGCCGTCGCCGGTGACCTCGCCGAGGACCGAGGTCTCCACGTCCCACTTCTTCACGACCGCGAGGAAGGCGTCGAGCTTCTCGGGCGCGACGATCGCCATCATGCGCTCCTGCGACTCCGACATGAGGATCTCCTCAGCCGTCAGGCTGGGATCGCGCAGCAGCACGTTGTCGAGCGACACGTGCATGCCGGAGTTGCCGTTCGCGGCGAGCTCGCTCGTGGCGCAGGAGATGCCGGCGGCGCCGAGGTCCTGGATCGCCTCGACGAGTTCCTCCCGATACAGCTCGAGGCAGCACTCGATGAGCACCTTCTCGGCGAACGGGTCGCCGACCTGCACCGCGGGGCGCTTGGTGGGGCCGCCATCGGCGAAGGTGTCGGAGGCGAGGATGGACGCGCCGCCGATGCCGTCGCCGCCGGTGCGGGCGCCGAAGAGCACCACCTTGTTGCCGACGCCGGTGGCGTTCGCGAGCTTGAGGTCCTCGTGGCGGAGCACGCCGACCGCGAGGGCGTTCACGAGCGGGTTCGCCTGGTAGACCGCGTCGAACACGGTCTCGCCGCCGATGTTCGGCAGGCCCAGGCAGTTGCCGTAGAAGCTGATGCCGGCGGTGACGCCGTGCACCACGCGGGCCGTGTCGGGGTCGTCGATGGCGCCGAAGCGGAGGGCGTCCATGACGGCGACAGGACGGGCGCCCATCGAGATGATGTCGCGGACGATGCCGCCGACCCCGGTCGCGGCGCCCTGGAACGGCTCGATGAACGACGGGTGGTTGTGCGACTCGGCCTTGAAGGTGACGGCCCAGCCCTCGCCCACGTCGATGACGCCGGCGTTCTGGCCCATGCCGACCATGAGGCGCTTGCGCATCTCGTCGGAGACCTTCTGGCCGAACCGGCGCAGGTAGTTCTTGGAGGACTTGTACGAGCAGTGCTCGCTCCACATCACCGAGTACATCGCCAGCTCGCCCGAGGTGGGGCGGCGGCCGAGGATCTCGCGGATCCGCGCGTACTCGTCGTCCTTGAGGCCGAGCGCCGCGTACGGCTGCTCCTTCTCCGGGGTCGCGGCGGCGTTCGCGACGGAGTCGGGAACGTGTGCGGTGGGGGTGTTCGGGGTGGTCACGCGGGCTCCTGGAGAGAGGGGAGTCGGGGCGGATCCAGTCTACTTTGCGAACAAGCGCCCGAATCCCGGTCGCACTCGCCGCTCCCTGGCGGTCACCCCGCAGGTCCGAGCCGCTTTCAGGCCACGCATAGAATCGAAGGCGGGGCGCAGCGTCGCCAGGCCACAGCGTCGTCACCGGGGCGACCGTGCGATGACGCGCAGGAAGCAGGATCGGCATGAGCGTGACGTATGACCAGGGAGCGCCGGATCCGGCCACGCGGACCCTCGACTCGGTCACGGGCATCAGCAAGAAGGGCCTCCCCACCGGCACCGTGGGCGTGCTCGGCTGTCTGGTGATCGGGATCTCGACGTGCGCGCCCGCGTACACGCTGACCGCCGCCGTGGGGCCGGCGGCGAGCGAGGTCGGCTACCAGACGCCGGCGATCTTCCTCATGGGCTTCATCCCCATGCTCCTCGTGGCGCTCGGGTACCGCGCGCTGAACTCCGCGATGCCCGACTCCGGCACGTCGTTCACCTGGGCGACCCGCGCCTTCGGCCCGTGGGTCGGCTGGATGGCCGGCTGGGGCCTCATCGCCGCGACCGTGCTCGTGCTCTCCAACCTCGCCGGCATCGCGGTGGAGTTCCTCTTCCAGTCGATCAGCATCCTCGTCGGGGATCCGTCGATCGCCGATCTCGCGGCGAACAAGTTCATCAACATCGCCGTGTGCCTCGGGTTCATGGCTCTCGCGACGTTCATCTCCTACCGCGGCATGACCTCGACCAAGGTGTTCCAGTACGTCACCGTGATCTTCCAGATGGCGGTCATGGTGTGGTTCGTCGTGGCGATGTTCGTGGGCGCCGGCGACCCGGCCAACAAGGAGGCGAAGCTTCCGGAGCTGAGCTGGTTCAACCCGTTCGAGGTGTCGAGCTTCAGTGCGTTCGCCGCCGGCATCGCGGTGTCGATCTTCGTCTACTGGGGCTGGGACACCGTGCTCACGATGGGCGAGGAGACCAAGCCCTCGAAGGGGCGCCTGTCCACCGAGAGCAAGGCGGCGATGATCCTCGTCGCGATCCTCGTGATCCTCTACGTCGGCACGGCGACCGCCACGGTCGCGTACGCGGGTCTCGGCGACGGCCCGACCGGGCTCGGCAACTCCGACATCATCGAGAACGTGTTCGCGGCCCTCGCGCACCCCGTGATGGGGCCGGCCGCGATCCTGCTCTCGCTTGCGATCCTGGTCAGCGCCATGGCGTCGATCAACTCCACCGCCATCTCGCCGGCGCGCACGCTGCTCGCGATGTCGCACTACGGCGCCCTGCCGGCGTCGCTGAAGAAGGTGCACCCGAAGTACAAGTCGCCGCACGTCGCGCTGCTGCTGTCGTCGATCGTCGCGTCGGTGTTCTACGCGGTGATGCGCTTCATCAGTGAGGACGTGCTGTGGGACACGATCACCGCGCTCGGCATGATGGTGTGCTTCTACTACGGCGTCACGGCGCTCGCGAGCCCGTGGTACTTCCGCAAGTCGGCGCTGCGCGAGGGCCTCGGGTCGATCCTGATGAAGATCGTGCTGCCCGGGCTCGGCGGGATCCTGCTGCTGATCGTGTTCGTGAAGACGACGATCGACGCCATGGATCCGGAAGCCGGATCCGGCAGCAACATCGGCGGCGTCGGTCTGGTGGGAATCATCGGCGTGACGGTGCTGGGCCTCGGCGTGGTCCTGATGCTCCTCCAGGCGAAGGCCTCGCCCGGCTTCTTCCGCGGGGAGCGCCTGGCGCGCACCGACGCCACCAACGACACCTCCGCGCTGCAGGTCTTCGACGACGGCCTCGGCGGCTGACGACCGCTCCTCGGATCGGGGTCCGGGGGTACCCTCTCGGCATGACGGGGGAGTGCGCATGACCGACGCGACGCTGCTGCTGGATCGCGCTCGGAGCGGCGACGAGTCGGCGTTCGCGGCGCTGGTCGGCCCGCACCGCCGCGAGCTGCAGCGGCACTGCTACCGGATCCTGGGTTCGCTCGCCGACGCGGAGGATGCGACGCAGGACGCGCTGCTCGCCGCGTGGCGCGGCATCGCCGGGTTCGCCGGTCACAGCTCGCTGCGCACGTGGCTGTACCGCATCGCGACGCGCACGAGCCTGCGGGTGGCGGAGCGGCGGCCGGTCCGGGTGCTGTCGTGGGACGCGCACCCCGCGCGTGATCCGCTCGGCGACCTGGGCGCGCCGGACGAGGCGACGGCGTGGCTGGATCCGTGGATCGCCGCAGTCGACGATCCCGCGGAGGCGGCCGTGCGCCGCGACACGATCTCGCTCGCGTTCCTCGCGGCGCTGCAGCAGCTGCCGCCGAGCCAGCGAGCGGCCCTCATCCTGCGCGACGTGCTGGACTTCTCTGCGGCCGAGACCGCTGAGGTCCTCGACGCGACTGTCGCGTCCGTGAACAGCGCGCTGCAGCGAGCTCGCGCGAGCCGGTCCCGGGCGAACTCGCCCCGGGCGACGGAGGACGGCGGGGCGGACGCCGCGCAGAACGCGGTCGCCGAGGGCCCGTCGGTCGAGGGTCCGCCCCTCGAGGCCCCGGACGCGGCGCAGCAGCGCGCCGTGGACGCCTTCGTCGCGGCGTTCGAAGCCGGCGACGTGGCCGGCATCGTCCGACTGCTGGCCGACGACGTGCGCCTCACGATGCCGCCCCTGCCGGCCTGGTTCGACGGCATCGCCGACGTCACGGCGTTCTTCGCCGAGCGCTCCCTGGTCACCCCGTGGCGCGTGCGCGCGCGGGCCGTGGTCAACGGCATGCCCGCGCTCATCGCCGAGCAGTTCGCTGAGGGCGCCTGGCGGCCCGGTGCGATCATGGCGCTCGGCTTCCGCGGATCCGAGATCTCCTGGATCGCCTCGTTCCTGGATCCGGCTCTGCTCGAGCGGGCGGGATCCGCGAGCTAGCACGCCGGCGTCGCGGTGACAAGACCGCAGACGCGGCGCCGTCGGCCGCCTAGCGTGTGCCGTGCGGCCGGTGCGGCGTCCCACGCGGACGCCCGAGCCGGACGCCGGACGCGAAGGAGCGCACCATGACGAACAACCCGCAGATGCCGCTGAGCCCCGAGGACCCCGAGCAGGAGCTCTTCGAACCGCCCCTCGTGGAGGACGCCGACGGCGACGAGAAGCTCGACCCGGATCGGAACGACGACCAGATCGACAGCGCCGAAGCCGACCGCGTCGCCGCCGAGACCGACGACCCCGACGACGAGGCGCGGGAGAGCTGATTCCCCGCAGTTGTGCCCGGCGCGCCCGCTCACGCGCGGCGCGACCGGCTCCGGGCCTCTCGCACCGCCCGGGCGCTCGTTCCGCGCCCGCGCGTGGCGCCGTGAGCCGCGCCCGGTGACGACCGCGCACCGCAACGCCCCTCTCGACGAACCCCGCAAGGAGATCCCATGAACCCGACGCTCACCGCATCCCCGACCGCGAGCACCTTCGCCGTCCGCGGCCCTCTGAGCGGTGCGCTGCAGGACGCCCTCACCCGAGCCGGCGCCGCCGCGGACCCCGAGGACGTGGTCGCGCTCGCCGAGGAGGCGGTCGCGGGGGCTGACGACCTCCTCCGCGATGACGACGTGCAGCTCTCCCTTTTCCTCCTCTACGCGTCGGCCTATGGATCCGTCCCCGAGTTCGATCCGGATCGTGAGTGGGATCCGCAGCTGCTCGAGGCGAGGCGCGTGCTGGAGGACGCGTTCGAGGCAGCGCTGCGCGAGGTCGTGCCGGTGGATCCGCTGCCCGAGTGCTCGCAGGGCGAGGTCGCCGCAGCGCTGTTCGCGCTCACCTCCGCCGACGCCGGCCCGAGCCTTTCCCGCTACGTGGCGAAGAAGGCGACCCGGGCGCAGGCGCTGGAGTTCCTGGTGCAGCGCTCGATCTACACGCTCCGCGAGGCGGATCCGCATTCCTGGGCGATCCCACGGCTGCACGGACGTGCGAAGGCGGCGCTCGTGGAGATCCAGGCCGACGAGTACGGCGGCGGACGTCCGGACCGGGTGCACGCCGAGATCTTCGCGAAGGCCATGCGCGGCGCGGGCCTCGACGACCGCTACGGCGGCTACGTCGACGCGGTGCCGGCGATCACGCTGTGCTCCCTGAACGCGATGTCGCTGTTCGGCCTGAACCGGCGGCTGCTCGGCGCGATCGTCGGGCACCTGGCGGCGTTCGAGATGACGTCGTCGATCCCGAACCGGCTCTACGGCGACGGGCTGCGCCGGCTCGGCTTCGGCGACGACGTGACCGACTACTTCGACGAGCACGTCGAAGCGGATGCAGTGCACGAGCAGATCGCCGGCCGTGATCTCGCGGGCGCGCTCGCCGAGGACCAGCCCGAGCTGCTCCCTGACATCATGTTCGGCGCCTCCGCCTGCCTGACCGTGGACGGTCTCGTCGGCGCCCACATGCTGGAGAAGTGGCAGAGCGGCGAGTCCTCGCTGCGGCTGCCGGAGGTCGTCGGATGAAGGGGCGGCCGGCGACGATCAGCCCGTACCCCGACGGGCCGCTGATCGTGCGCGGAGATGTGGAACTGCTCAGCGCCGACGGCACGCCCATCCCGACGCGACGGCGCACGGTCGCGCTCTGCCGCTGCGGACTGTCGTCGATCAAGCCGTTCTGCGACGGGACACACAAAGCGGCCGGATTCAGGACCGAGTGAATGGTCACCACCTTCGGCATCGAAGAGGAGTTCGTGCTCCTCGACCCCGAGACCCTGACGCCGGTCGAATGCGCGGCGCAGGCGGTCGCGGTGCTCGCCGACGGCCGGTGCGACGGCTCGGTGGCCCGGGAGTTCCTCTGCGCCCAGGTGGAATACGCGACCCCCGTGTGCGGCAGCACGAGCGAGGCCCGCGACGCGCTGCTCGGCTTCCGTCGTCGTCTCGCCGACTGGGCCGCGGACGCGGGCGTGATCGCCGCGGGCACCGGCACGCCGTTCCGTGGACACGCGCTCCCCACGATCAGCCCGGGCGAGCGGTACGCCGAGATCTCGTCCGAGGTCACGGCGCTCACGGGCGACCACCAGATCGGCGGCCTGCACGTGCACGTCGGGGTGGACCGCGAGGCCGGCGTCCGCGCGTCGAACGCGCTGCGCGGGTGGCTGCCCATCCTGCTCGCGCTCTCCGGCAACTCGCCCTTCTGGGCCGGCCGGGACACGGGATACGACAGCTGGCGCGCCATCCACTCCCGCCGCTGGACGACCTACGGGATCCCGCCGCTCTTCCGGGACGCCGACGACTACGACGAGGTCGCCGCTGCTCTGGTCGGCATCGGCGCGACCACCGATCCCCGCGGGGTCAACTGGAACATGCGCCTCTCCACCCGGTACCCGACGCTGGAGGTGCGGGTCTGCGACGTGCAGCTCGATGCGGAGAGCTCGATCGCGCTGGCGGTCGTCATCCGCGCGCTCGTCGAGTCGGCGCTCGAGCCCGACTCCCCGCCGACGCTGGACCGGGCGCCGTGGGACGCGGCGCTCTGGCACGCGGCCCGGCACGGCCTGCGTGGCACGCTCGTCCACCCCCACACCGGCCGACTGGTACCCGCGGCCGAGGTGCTGTCCGCGCTGCACGACCGGATCGCGCCTCATCTCCGCGGCGACGACGAGGTCCGTGTCGCGGAGGGCCTGCTCGAGCGGCCTCGGAGCGGCGCCGTCCGGCAGCGGGAGGCGCACCGGGCGGGGATCCCGGCGCTCGCCCGGCTCTACCGGGAGTCGCTGGCGCGCTGAGCGGGCATCGGCGACACCTCTGATTCGCGCGAGGATTTTCGCGACGACCGATGAGTTTCGCGGATCCGGCGTATCTGCACCTGTGTACGCATTCTTCTGCCAGGAAAGGAACGCTCATGCGCTCTCTCATCGTCTCCAACGCCATCACCCTCGACGGCTTCTTCGCCGGTGTCGGAGGGAACCCGATGGTTCTGAACCTCGACGCGGGCTTCGACGCGCACAACCTCGAGCTCATGCGGGGCGCGGGCACCGTGCTGCTCGGCCGCACGTCGTTCGAACTGTTCAGCTCGTTCTGGCCGATGATCGCCGATGCGCCGGAGGATCCGTCGAACCCCGCCCTGAGCGCCGTCAACCGCGAGTTCAGCCGCCTGTACCGCGACATCCCGAAGATCGTGGTCAGCGACGGGTTCGTCGTGCCGGAGGACAATCCGTGGCACGACACCACGCGGGTCGTCGGCAGCGGCGAGCTCGCTGCGACGCTGGCCCAGGAGAAGCTCGGCGACGGCGGCGACATCGTCGTGTTCGCCAGCGCGACCCTGTGGAACGGCCTGCTGGCGGACGACGCCGTCGACCGCCTCGACCTCATCATGGGGCCTGACGCGATCGGCGAGGGCGTGCCCGCATTCCGTGCTCCGGTGCGGCTGCGCACGCTCGGCGCAGCCCCGATCCCGGGGTCGTCGAACGTGCTGCTGCAGTACGCGCCGGCTCACGCGGAGTGAATCCCTGACGCACCGTCGACCGTGCGCCGGAATCGAAGCCGGCGCCTTCTGCGGCGTGGGCTTGGGGGGGGCATGGACGCCACCGCCCGAGCGCCTGTCGGAGACTTCGTCGCGCTGTTCATCGTGCCGGTGGTGCAGCGCCGGAGGTCGCCGCGCAGGGGGTCGGTTTCGCACGCTGCGTGACACCTGCAGGACCCCGCGACGCGTGCAGGAGCGAACCGGCGATCGGATCCTGCATGCGTCGCGAAGTCCTGCAGGCGTCGCCGGATCGACCCTGCCGAGGTCGGGTTACTGCACCGACCAGCCGCCGTCCGAGGCGAGGATCGCGCCATTGATGTTCACCGCGTCGTCCGAGAGCAGGAACGTGATCGACGCCGCGAGGTGCTCGGCTGTCGCGACCGTCGGCATGGCCTGCTGGAACGGGGCGAGCCGGGCGGATCCGTATTCGGACATGTGCGGCGGCATCGGGATCCCCGTGGCGACACCGCCCGGGGCGACCGAGTTCACGCGGATCCCCTTCGGGCCGTACATGAACGCCGCCGACTTCGTCACGCCGATGATGCCGTGCTTGCTGGCCGTGTAGGCGTTGCCCGATGCGTTGCCGCGAAGGCCCGCCTCGCTCGAGACGTTGAGGATGGATCCGCGTCCGGCCGCCTCCATGATCGGCAGAACCGCGCGCATGAGCTTGAACGGTGCGGTGAGGTTGATCGCGATGACGCGATCCCAGACAGCGTCGGGGGTCTCCCCGGCGGGCGAGAAGTCGTCGTTGATGCCCGCGACGTTGGCGAGTCCGTCGATACGGTCGCCCGCCGCGGCGACGACGCGGTCGATCGCATCCTGCTGTGTGAGGTCGCCCGTCACGGTGACGATGCCGGGCAACTCGGCGGCGAGGGCGTCGAGCTTGTCCGCCGCGATGTCGCACGCGATGACACGGCCGCCCTCGCGCGCGATGCGGGAGGCGGTGGCCTTGCCGATGCCCGACGCGGCGCCGGTGACGATGACGGTCTTTCCGGCGAAGCGTCCCGGGGTGACCTGCTCGGTCGAGCCGTGAGGTGCGGCGTCTTCGGGTATCTCGCCGCCGTTCGCCGCGCGCACGAGGTCGTCGACCACGGACTGCGGCATCGCGCCCTGGCTCATCACGACGAGCTGCTGCAGCGGCAGACCGAGCACAGGGGTGAGCGAGTCGACGTTCGCTCCCGACTGCGCGAGCAGGCCCCGGATGAGCTCTCCGCCGGTCGGATCGGCCAGCCAGTCTCCGATGGAGGAATTCGCGGTCAGGGCCATGGGTGTCTCCTTCGTTCACTGTGGATCCGGTCCGCTGCGACGCGACGGACTCGAGCCGCGATCTATTTCGCAACGGTGCGTCCACTTATTGGTGAGCGTACACCTCGATACGCTCGGAGGATGCCCCGTCCACGCAGCGAGAACGCCCGCCAGTCCGTGCTGGCCGCGATGCGGCGCGCTCTCGCCGCGGACGGCTACGAGGCGGCGACCATCGAGGGTCTCGCAACCGAGGCGGGCGTTTCGAAGCAGACGATCTACCGGTGGTGGCCGTCGAAGGCGGCGATCCTCGGTGAGGCTCTGCTGGAGGGCTCGCTCCCGGGCGCCGAGGTCGTGCTGCCGTTCTCCGACGATTTGGCGGCGGATCTCCGCGGCTGGTTCGCGATGGCCGGAGCACATCTGTCGCGTCCCGAGAACGTCGCGCTCGCACGCGCGCTCATCGCGGTGACGGCAACGGATCCGGAGCTGGGTGCGGCCCTGAACCATCGGCTTGCAGACCCGATCGTGTCGTGGATCGTGGCGCGCGTGACGCGTGCGCAGGAGGAGGGCGCAGTGCGTGCCGACGTGGATCCCGCGGCGGTCGCGGACCAGTTCTTGGCGGCGACGTCATACGCGGCGCTGCTCGGCCGGCCGCTCACCGGATCCCGCGTGGACGGGCTTGTGGAACTCCTCATGCGCGGCATCGCGACGAGCTAGCCAGCCACGGCGGCGTACCTCGGGGTCGTTGAGCGAGCACGGCCGGAGGCCGAGCGAGACGAAACGCGGCGCCCGTCCAGACCCGGGGCTGTGGATAACTCCCTCTGCGGCGCGGCGGATCCGGTTACGGTGTGGGGATGAACCCTCGGCGCAGCGCACTCCACGCCCGTCCCGCGCGTGGCGGCCGTCCGGCGCTCCGCGCGGTCGTCGCGGCCGCGCTTGTCGCGGCCGCTGTCGGTCTCGCCGGGTGCACTCTTGGCCCCGCGCCGAAGCCCACGCCCACCCCGCTGTTCACGAGCGAGGCCGACGCGTTCAAGGCCGCGGAGCAGGTGTTTCGGCGTTTCGTTGACGCCAAGAATTCGGCTCAGAACGGCGAAAAGGCTGAGGACCCGCAGGATTTCCTTGCTGGTGCGGCTCTCGAAGATGACATTCAGTCTCTGCGAGAGGATGAGAAGAGCGGCACCAGAATTGAAGGAACCTCGACGGTGCTCAGTTTTGTTCTAAAGAAGTTCGACGCTGAGTCTCGAACCGTCGAGAGTGTCGCGTGTCTCGATATATCCAAGAGTCGCCTAATCGCAGCAGACGGCACTGACGCTACTCCGCCCAACCGTCAACCAATAGCGGCGCTAACGATCAAGACGATGCCCGTGCGAGATGAGATGCGGATCTTCCAGATCTCCGGGAGCGCCGACGCGTGCAAATGATCGCACCGAGTCGGCGCGGGATCCGGGCGATTACTTATGCGCTCTTGGCCTGTCTGGCGCTGCTCGCGGTGACACTTCCTACTCGAGCATTGGCCGCCGTCGTGGTTCACGCCGGTTGCAATTGGAAGCAGGTGCAAGAGGGCATTTGCCCAGCGGATGGCGAGAGCGTAACGATCGGTGATAGTCAGACCACTGGAGATAGCGGTGCCGTAGGAGAAGGCGAAGAAGACAACCTGGAGGGAACGACCAACTCGGATGGCGTCGGCACCGCAGAGCCCTCACCGTGGGAGATTTGCGCGGCAACGCCCGGGCCGCCCAGCGACTTCTGCCGGTCCCTGCCGCCCATAGGCGTGCCCGTCGGACAACCATCGCCCGGCACCCCCGGTTGGAGCGTCACAATCTCCGACCTCGCCCGCTTCGCCCCCTCCACGACGACCGTCGCCGGCGAACCGGACAACATCGCCGTCGTCGGTCTACCCGCGAACTTCCTCAGCAGCGCCAAGACCGAGACGGTCCCGGGCACGATCCTCGGCCGCGCACTGACCGTCCGGTTCACCCCGGTGAATTACACGTTCGACTACGGCGACGGAGAGACCCGCACGACGACCACGCCCGGCACCGCCTGGGACGCGAGTGGCCAGGCACAGTTCACGCCGACCGAGACGAGCCACGTCTACACGGAACCCGGCACGTACACGGCGACCGCGACCGTCACTTACACGGCCGATGTCGACCTCGGCGCCGGCTGGATCCCGATCAACGGCACGCTGAACGGCCCGCCTGCGAGCCAGCAGATCCGCGTAGTGAAGGCGCACACCGCCCTCGTTCAGGGCACCTGCACCGAGCGCCCTGACGCTCCCGGCTGCTGACCTGTTCGACAGACCTCGGCTCAGGCCCGAACGCTGCGACGCTCTCGGATCCGCGGGCCGTCCGTTGCCGTCCCTGACAGCGCCCCATGCGCCGGCATGCGGAAGTTCAGCGGCACGGGGCTGCGGAACTCCGAGGCGAAGCGGCCCGTTCCGTGCAGGTCGGCGCCGAGGTCGCGGACCGTCGCGACGAGCTGCGTCACCTGGTGCGACGTGGGGCCCGCAGGACCGCCGGACTGCGCGTCGAGGAGCGCCTTCTGGATCGTGCGCACCGAGGCGATGTGCGTCGGCTGGGCGCGCTCCGTCTCGTCGAGGCCGCCGGTCCAGACGCGCGCGTCGGGGTGCGAGTAGAACACGCAGGTCTGAAGGTAGGGCGCGGATCCGTGCTGCGCGGCGAGGTGCGCGTGGAAGCGGCGCGCCTGCCGCCGCACCCGCGCGGCGGGCGATTCCGTTCCGAGCAGCGTGCGCACATCGAGGCGCTCCCCGCCACCGCGCGACACCGCGATCGCGAACGACGCCGGCAGGGCGCTCTCGTCGAACAGCACTCCGAGCGCGCCGGCGAGCGTCGACGGCTTCTTGCCGTCGAGGATGAGGCCCTTCCAGTACTTGCTGTCGACCAGCACCACGGCCTTCTCGGTGATGACCAGATGATCGAGCTGTGCGCAGTACGGCGCGGTGGATCCCTCGTCGCGCGGCGAGAAGACGATGTTCGTCGCGATGATCGCGTCCAGCCCGGCTGCCTCGCAGGCGTCGACGAGCACCTCGCGTGACGCCAGTTCCCAGCGCAGTCCGCGGCCGGCGAGCAACCGTGATCCCTCTTCGTTCGCGATCGCGGCGTCGCGTTCGGCGACGAGCGCCCGCACCTGCTCCTCATGCGCCTCGAGCCGCAGCTTGGTCTCGGCGTCATGGCGTGCCGTCAGGGTCGCGACGGTCTCACTGTGCGCGTTCTGCAGCTCGCGCGTCGCGCTCTCCTGCCGCTCCATGAGAGAGGTCTCGTCCTCGGCATAGCGGCGCTGCAGCTCCTCCCGGACCCGCCGGTTGCGCCGGGCCAGCGTCCACACCGTGACCGCGAACGCGACCAGCAGCAGGGCGACGGCGATGAGCAGGACGACGGTGGAGATCTCCATCCCCCCAGCCAATCAGCGCCCGCCGACTTTCCCGGCGCGTCGCCCGCGCGTGGCGCGGACCGGACCGAGCGAAGTGCGGTTGGTCAGGTCCCGAATACCCGCCGAAGCCGCTCCCGGAGAGGCGGATCGCACACGTACACGTACGTGCCGAGCATGCCCCGAGTGAGCAGCACGCCGTAGATGTTCCGGATGAAGACCAGCAGCTGCTCGTCGGTGAAGCCGCCGGCGAAGGATCCGGTGTTCTCCTTGCCTTTCTTGTCGCGGTAGTTCTCGCGATCGGCGGCGATCTCGCCGGTAGCCGGATTCAGTCGCAGGTCTGGGCCCATGATCACGCCGGCGTAGTTGAGGTCGTAGCCCTGCACTGTGTGGATCGATCCGACCTCGTCGGGTGCACCCGGGGAGTTGATCCAGTCCTTATCGGTCGTGTTCCAGAGCATCCGCTCGCCGTCGATCTCGATGTCGAAGTCGGCGAGGCGCTTGTTGTTCTTCCGTGGCTTCGTCACCCAATCCCAGGCGAACCCCGCGACCAGGCGGGACAGTCCGACGCGCTGCTCCGCGGCACGGATCGCGGCCCGCATCTCACGGATGTCGTCGAAGAAGCGCAGATCGTAGTCGCCGAGGTCGGGGCGTTCGGGGTCCTCGCCGCGCAGTGCCGCGCGCACGAATCCGACGTAGTCGGCGCCGGCTCTCACCCGCATCTGCGTCATGAGGTGGAAATGGCGATCGCTCTCCTTCGCGGTGCGCACGACGTGCTGCATGGTCGCCGGAGCGAGGTCGTGCGGGCGCACGCTCTGGAGCTCGTCGACGAGCAGGATCTGGTGACGGCTTCGCTGACGGATCCAGTCGAGTTGAGTCAGGGAAGGATCGTCTCGGCCGAACAGCCGCTCATTGATGTCGCGGAACTTCTTGTTCTGCCCGCCGGAGGCCTGGTTGGCGCGCTGCCCGAGCCGGTGAGCCTCGTCGACGAACACGAGGTCGAACTTGGCGTGCGACTCCGCGAACTGGAACGGACTCAGTACGGTCTTCGGATCGAGTCTCGGTGTCTTGCTGAACACACGCTGCACGGATTTGCGCAAGGACTGCTGCGGGATGACGAGCGCTATCCGGAGACCTGCAAGCAACTCGCGGTTCCCCTCGAAGAAGTAATCGGCGAACAGCGAGTCCTGTTCGATCTCGTCGCCGTTCTCGTGAGCGGCGATGTCCGCGAGCAGCTTCATGAGGAAGATCGCGACGATCGTCTTGCCCGTCCCCGGTCCGCCCTGCACGACGAGCGTCGAACCCCTCTCGTCCCCGCGTAGATCCGCGAGCAGAGCCTTGAGGATGTTGTCGACGGCGATGGTCTGATCATGGTTGAGCGTCTTGAACGGCGACAGTTTGAACATGTCGCTGTTCTCGATGGCCGCGATGCTCTGGTCGAACAGACCGCCGGCGCGCAGCTTGTCGAAGACCTCGCGGAACGACTCGCGATAACGAGCACGGTCGAAGTATTGCGCATCGGACGCGAGCCCTGCGTTGCTGTTCAGCACCTGAAATCGGGCATCGCCCGAGAACCACCGGATCAGGTGTGCCTCGAGATCGAGGCAGGCCGACTTGTTGAAGCGCTCGTCGATGACAACGTGGATCCTGTCGAGCCGCGCTCCACGCTTCGGCCCCTTCAAATGCTGGATCATGCGCTTGTGCGCGTTGACTGTTTCACCGACGTATAAATCTGGTGCGACGCGGCTCCGCGGGGCGCCATCGATCACGTAGACGACAGGCCAGTTCGTCAGCTGCGGATCAGCGAGCGCTTTGGCATCGACGGCGTCTCGCCGAAACGGCACATGTTCGATGCGCATCACGATGCGTCTGGCTCCGAGCTCCCCGCAGAGCCCGATTCCGTGGGTCGTTCTTGTCTCTCCGCCGCGAGCTGCGTGTACTTCACCATCCTGCCCTTGGCCTGTTCGGCGGGGTACTTGGCGCGCGTCGACTCGAGTTTGCGCAGCACGATGTCGTCGAGATCGACGCCGATGCGATTCGCCAGATGGACGCAGTAGGTGACGACATCGGCGAGCTCCCCCTCGACGCGCGTCTGATCGAACTCGCCGCCCCACTGGAAGCACTCGAGCAGCTCCCCGGACTCGATCGCGATGCTCTTGGCGAGGTTCTCGGGAGTGTGGAACTGATCCCAATCCCGCTCCTCGACGAAGGCGCGGAGGGCGGCGAGAGTTGCGGCAGACGGCATGGGAGTGACGGTAGCAGGGGTGCTGGCGGCGAGGTGATCTGACCGATACGCTCGCGCCATGGATCCCGTAACGCCCGCCTTGCTCGCGTTGGAGGCGGGTCTGAGTCAGAAGCGAGTTCGCGAAGTTCTTAGGGAGCTGTACGGCGTCCTGCCCGAGGATCAGACGCGGTGGGTGCTGGACGACGTGCAGGCCGCCGAAGTCCGGTCGAGATTGGCACGCGACGGCAGTAGAAGTTCGGATTGGGCGCTGGAGATCGGGGATCGCGTTCGTCGCCGACTCGTGCACCAGCAATATGGCGGTGGGCAGCAAGGTGGGATATCAACTTCAACGCGAACGTCGGACATCTTCATCTTCACGGACCCTTCGCGGGGTGCGCGCTACGGATATGACCTCTTTGAAGGGCTGCAGCCGGATGGAAGCTTCGCTTACACCGGAGAAGGGCGATCCGGTCATCAGGAATTCACGCGTGGCAATTTGGCAATTCTGAATTCGGCTGATGAGGCCCGCACGATCCGAGTCTTTAGTGCAGAGTCACCCTACGTGACGTATGTGGGGGCATTCACGACGGGAGATCCGGTTTGCTCAATCCACGAGATCCCCGGCGAAGACGGCCACCTCCGCCGCGCGATCATCTTCAATTTGGTGCCCGTTGATGCAAGGCCAAAATTGCTCGCGCATGATCCGGGGCAACTTCGGCTTCTCAAGCCGCAGGTCGTACGCTGGGACCCACCCGACGCGTCCGACATCGCTGTGATCGCGGACGCGTCACAAACTCCGCCGGGTGACAGGGTAGTTTCTCGCGTCGAGTTCCAACTTCAGGCCGATTTCGGTAGTTGGCTGCACAGCCGGGGGACGCCACCGAGCCGCCTGAGGCTGCCCGTCGGGGGCGCGGTCATCGAGCCGGACATGTACGTCGAGTCCGAAGGGTGGGTGGTTGAGGCGAAGAAATCGACTGCGCGTGAATACGTGCGGATGGCGATTGGACAGGTGCTCGATTATGCCCATAACGCCCGCTCATTGAGCCCTGATATCACTCCCATGGTTCTGTTGCCTGGGCGTGTTGAGCCAGATCTCCGCGAACTGTCCGCGGATCTCGGGATCGTCATCGCGTCCCGGGTCGGTGATTCGTTTGAGTTGGCCAAACCTTGACTCCCGTTCACCTCAGACTCTGGTTAGGCCTAGCAAGCTAGGCGTGCGGGCTTTGAGAGATCCTGCGAACGGCCGGGACGTCCGCCGGAGCCCAGGCGAGGTCGGGAAGATGCGATGGGTCAAGCCACCGGAGCTCGGCATGCTCCGTAGCCGCGGGGTTTCCAGCGACGAGGGTTGCGTAGAAGGTCGTTAGTTCGACGGTCGCGAAATCGTAGATATGCACGGTGGTCTCGATGAGATCCCCGACCTCGATCGTGCAACCGAGCTCCTCGGCGATTTCACGTCGCAGCGCAGATTCGGGGCTCTCGCCGACCTCGATCTTCCCGCCAGGGAACTCCCAAAGGCCGGCAAGCACCTGTTCGGCACCCCGGCGCGCAGCCAGCACCCGACCGTCGGCGATGATGGCCGCTCCGACCACGCGAACCCGCCGGCGCTCGTTGATCACCGTGTCAGCGTATCTGCGTTCGATCTCCTTCGTTGGCTCATCGCGCGGTAGGGGCGGGGGCACTAAGCAGCGAACGGGGCAGAACGAATGGGAACGAACCTCGAATTCGTGCGCGCGGGCGCACCGGCACCGCCGGCATAAGGGTCGTGAGCATGCCCGCGGTGATGATGAGGGGGACGCTCACCTCGAGCCTGACCAGCGGTCTTTGATGCCCGTCTCGGCCATTTCGTACGCCGACGAAGCGCAATCGCCGGCGCGCCGAAATGGGCCTGGTCAGGTCTCGAGAGTCTCGACCGAGCACAATGTCCGCGCCGCTCCGGCCAACCGCTGATCCAGGGTGAGCAACGGGCACCGGAAGGCCTCGGCCAGTGCCACGTAGCTTGCGTCGTAAGCCGAGATGTTCGACCGCAAGGCCAGTATTCGTGGCACGAGCGGCAGGGACGGGTGCAGGTCGACGGGCAGACGCATGAGGTCATCGACCGCGAGGTCGAGTGCGGCGTCGTCGAGATGGCCGCCCAGGTTCAGCCCGCGCAACGCTGAAGCCACCTCGACCGGGAGGAGATCGGGGGCGATGAGCGACTCGTCGGCAAGCCGCACATGCAGGCGAGTCCTGGCTCCAAGGTCAGTCAGCAGCTCGACGACGATGGACGCGTCGACGACGATCATCGCGCTCGTCGGCCGTCATGAATCGCCTTCAGGATCGCTTCGCGGGGGACGCGCCGAGGTGCACGTTGCTCCAACTCCGCCAGCATCTCAGTCAGCGTCGGCCGTCCTGCAAGCTGCGTGAGCTCCGTCGTCAGATACTGCTGCAGCGACTGTCCACGCGCCTCGGCGCGCGCCGACAGCACCGAATGCACTGCCGGATCCAGGTCGCGAATGAGGACGTTGGGCATGCTTACAGTATGCATGCACATCCGGCGTTCGGGCACAAGCCGTAACTGATTCCCATCGGTCCACATTGCTCTGCGTCGCGGACTTCGAGGTGGGTCAGGACGGGAACCGTGGGAAGCTCGACGCCGGAGCGCCATGTATGGAATCAAGCCGGATGCCTCGGCTGTTGGACAGCCTCGAAGTCGAAGTGGTGTCTGAGTGTGCCTTCTGAGGTTCAATTGGCGCAGTAGAACAGCCTGTCTCGTTTGCAGATTGATCCGCGATTTGGTGCGGATCCCGACGCGGGCGGATACTCGACCCAGTCCGGCTGCCGATTCCGGCCGGGGTCCAACAATGAATGCATCCTCTTCCCCCGTGTCTGCTGCGCGCCCTCGCAGCGTCGCCGTCGTCGGTGCCGGACGCCTCGGCAGCGTGCTCGCGCGAGCACTGGAGGAGGCCGGATCCGCGGTGCACGGACCGCTTCGCCGAGGCGACTCCGTCCCGGTCGTCGACGTCGCGCTCCTGTGCGTACCGGATGCCGCGATCCACGACGCCGCGGCTGCGGTCCGCCCGCACGCGCGGCTCGTCGGGCACGTGTCGGGCGCGACAGGACTCGACGACGTCGACTTCAACATCCACCCGCTCCAGACCTTCACCGGATCCGAGTCGCCGGCCGTCTTCCACGGCATCGGCGCGGCGATCGACGGCCGCACCGCCGAGGCACGCGCTACAGCGGAGGGGCTGGCGCGCGCGCTCGGCGCCCGCCCGTTCCGTGTCGACGAGGCGCAGCGTGCGGGCTACCACGCCTCCGCATCGATCGCGTCGAACCTGCTCCTCGCCGTGCTGGACGCGGCTGAGCGTGTGGCGGGATCCGCGGGGATCGCGCCGGACGACGCGCGTGCGCTCCTCGCTCCGCTCGTTCACCAGACGGCGACGAACTGGGCCGAACGCGGCGCCGCGGATGCGCTCACCGGGCCGATCGCCCGTGGGGATGAGGGCACGGTCGCACGCCAGCGCACTGCCGTCGCGGAGGGGAACTCTGAGATGCTCGCGCTCGTCGATGCGCTGACTGCGCAGACGCGGGTGCTCGCCGAGAGCGCGGGCGGGCGTCCTTCGTCTCGCTTCGCGGATCCTGAGCGTCCTTCGTCTCGCTCCGCGGATCCTGAGCGAGGAGCGGAGCGACGAGACGAAGGGCGCTCAGGAACCGGCGCAGGCGACGCCGTCGATCGAAAGGACCGCGCATGAGGATCATCCGCACGATCGCCGAGCTCCGCGAAGCCGTGAAGGCCGCGAAGCAGGACCGGCGGAGCGTCGGGCTCGTCCCGACCATGGGCGCGTTCCACGAAGGGCACCTCTCGCTCATGCGCGAGGCCCGCGCGCACAACGACCTCGTCGTGGTGTCGCTGTTCGTGAACCCCACCCAGTTCGGGCCGAACGAGGACCTCAGCCGCTACCCGCGCGACGAGGCGCGCGACGCGGCGCTCGCCGAGGGCGAGGGCGTCGACATCCTGTTCGCGCCCGAACCCGCCGAGATCTACCCCGACGGCTTCGCGACGACGATCCACATCTCCGGGATCACCGACGTCCTCGACGGCGCGAGCCGCGGCGCGCACCACTTCGACGGCGTCGCCACGGTCGTCGCCAAGCTCCTCGGCATCGTCGCCCCCGACGTCGCCTACTTCGGGCAGAAGGACGCCCAGCAGGTGCTCGTGGTGCGCCGGCTCGTGCGCGACCTGAA
Organism: Microbacterium sp. 8M; assembly: GCF_902506375.1. Lineage (GTDB taxonomy): Bacteria > Actinomycetota > Actinomycetes > Actinomycetales > Microbacteriaceae > Microbacterium. The sequence goes on along the minus strand of NZ_LR733284.1, from coordinate 796,479 downwards.
TCTCGACGTGCAGATCGTGGCCTGCCCGATCGTGCGCGAGCCGGACGGCCTCGCCATGAGCTCGCGCAATGTCTACCTCGACCCCGCGGCGCGGCAGCAGGCGACCGCGCTCAACCGCGCGCTCGAAGCCGCAGCCGAAGCCGTCGAGCAGGGCGAGCGCGACGGCGCCGCCATCGAAGACGCGGCCCGGCGGATCCTGGACGACGCCGGCATCGTCCCCGAGTACCTCGAGCTGCGCACGGCCGACGACCTGCAGCCCGTGACCCGCCTCGACGGCGAGGCGCTGCTCGCGGTCGCCGCGCACGTCGGCGCCGCCCGCCTCATCGACAACCGCCTCCTGAGAGTGAGCGCCTGATGCGACGCACCATGCTGAAGTCGAAGATCCACCGCGCGACGATCACCGGATCCGATCTGCACTACGTCGGATCCATCACGGTCGATCCCGATCTGCTCGACGCCGCCGACATCCTCCCGCACGAGCAGGTGCACGTCGTCGACGTCGACAACGGATCCCGCTTCGAGACCTACACGATCGCGGGAGAGCGCGGATCCGGCGTCATCCAGGTGAACGGCGCCGCCGCCCGCCTCGTGCACACGGGCGACACGGTGATCGTGATCTCCTATGCCGACTACTCGCGGGAAGACCTCGCGGACTACGCGCCGACGGTGGTGCACGTGGACCGGTCGAACGCGATCATCCAGGTCGACGACGCGGTGGATGTGCTGCTGACCGAAGCCCGGGTGCCGGGCGCTTCGACAGGCTCAGCGATCGGGGGCGCTTCGACGGGCTCAGCGACCGGGGGCGCTTCGACGGGCTCAGCGACCGGGGGCGCTTCGACAGGCTCAGCGACCGGGGGCGCTTCGACGGGCTCCGCGACCGGCGGGGTGGAGGCGTTCGCATGAGTGCGCATGCCGCTCCTACCCGTCGCCTCGGGCTCGGCGACCTCGCCGCGAAGAAGGCGGCGGGCGAGCCGATCGTCATGGTCACCGCGTACGACCACCCCGGCGCGCAGATCGTCGAGGCCGCGGGCGTCGACATGGTGCTCGTCGGCGACTCCGCCGCGATGACGGTGCTCGGCTACGACAGCACGGTGCCCGTGTCGGTCGACGAGATGATCATGCTCACCAAGGCCGTGCGGCGCGGGCTCACGGCGCCGCTGCTCGTCGCCGACCTGCCGTTCGGCTCCTACGAGACCTCCGACGCGCAGGCCCTCGCGACGGCGCAGCGCTTCATCAAGGAGACCGGCTGCGACCTCGTCAAGATCGAGCGCGGCGGCACCTCGGTGCAGCGCGCGCGAGCGCTGGTCGAGGCCGGCATCCCCGTCGTCGGGCACGTGGGCCTTACCCCGCAGACCGCGACGTCGCTCGGCGGCTACCGCGCGCAGGGGCGCACCGCCGATGCCGCGCTGTCGCTCATCGACGACGCCCTCGCCCTGCAGGACGCGGGCTGCGCGCTGCTCGTCGTCGAGGCGGTGCCGAGCGAGGTGACGGCCGCCCTCATGCCGTTGATCGACATCCCGGTGATCGGGATCGGCGCCGGATCCGCGACCGACGGCCAGGTGCTCGTGTTCCACGACCTGCTCGGCATCTACGACGGCCCCGCCGCCAAGTTCGTCAAGCGCTACGCCGACCTGCGCACCGCCGCGGTCGAGGGCGTCACCGCCTACGCCGACGAGGTGCGCGAACGGGTGTACCCCGCGCCCGAGCACACCTACTCCATGCCGGCCGAGGAGGCCGCCCGGCTGCGGGAGCTGCTCGCGGCACGGTGACGGCCCCGCGACAGGGTCACCGTTCCAGAAGCGCACCCGCGCCCTGCGCCAGCACGATCGCACCGAGCGCAACCACGATGAGCGACGCGAGGACGCCGATCACCCGCGTCGCGCGCCGGCCGATCAGGTGGCCGAACAGCGCGCCGGCGCCCGCGAGCATCAGCTGCCAGGCGAGTGAGGCGAGCCCCGCGGCCACGACGAAGACGACGGGCCCTGCCGGTGAGGCGCTGCGCGCGGTCACCGCGCCGCCGAGCGCGATGAAATAGATGAGCGTCATCGGGTTGATCGCGGTCAGTCCGACGAAGCGGGCATAGGCGCGGAGGGCTGAGATGCGGTCGACTGCGGCTCCGTCGGATCCGGGTGGGCGACGGATCCGGAACAGCTGCAGGATCCCGATCGCGATGACGAGGATCCCGGAGGCGATCAGGAACGGGCCGCGGACGCCGTCGATCGCTGCGGCGAGGAGCGCGCCCGTCGCAGTGGCGACCGCGCAGTAGAGCAGATCGACGGTGGCGACGCCGCCCGCTGCCGCCGCGCCGACGCGGAAGCCGTTCACGATGCTCTCGCGCAGCAGGAGCGCGCCGATCGCGCCGAGCGGCATCGCGACACCGAGCCCGGCCAGCACGCCGGCCAGCGCCGCCACCCAGAAGCCGTCCATGCGGACCAGTGTCGCGCGCCCCGGTGATCCGCACTGCGAATCCGTCGGTGGAACGGCTACTCTGAGCGCCGTGGACGCCATCGACGAGCAGATTCTCGGCCTGTTGCGGGAGAACGCGCGCCGTTCGTTCAGTGAGCTCGGACGCGCCGTCGGGCTCAGCACCAACGCCACGGCGGCCCGCGTCCGGCGCCTCGAGGCCGACGGCATCATCCTCGGCTACACGATCCGCACCGGCGTAGACGCCCCGGATCCGCACGGCGGACTGGAGGTGTTCATCGACGTGCGGCTCGACGCCAGCACCGACTTCGACGCCTTCGCCGAGCGCGTCGCGGAGATCGGCGAGATCGTCGACGCGGTGCACATGACCGGCCCGTACGACGGCCTCGTGCGCGCGTTCACGCGCGACACCGCGTCGCTCGACCGGCTGCTGCGCCGCCTCAAGAAGGAGTGCGGGGCCGCGCAGACGCAGACCCGGGTCGCGCTGCGGTCGCACTGACCCTGGCGTGCGGGGCGCCGCCGTCAGTCCTCGCTGCTGTGCAGCCCGCGGCGCTCTGAGAGCACCGTGATCTCAGGATGCTGCTCCGTGAGCAGACGCTCCGCCTGATCCAGAACATCGCGCACGTGCGACGCATGCGCCGCCACGACCGAGACACCGAGCATCGTGCGGCGGTGCAGATCCTGCGCGCCGACCTCGGCGACCGCCGCCTCGGTGCGCCGGCCGAGGTCCGCGAGCAGAGGCCGGATCACGCTCCGCTTCTCCTTCAGGGAGTGCACGTCGCCGAGCAGGATGTCGAACTCGATCCATCCGATCCACATCCCGACAGTGTGGCACCGGATCCGGTCAGATCAGACGCCGCAGCGCCTCCTCCAGGCTCACGCCCTGGGCGTCGGCGCGGTCGCGCAGCCGGGCGTGCTCCTCGGCGCTGAGGGCGATGCGCAGGTCGATCGGGGGCGTCGCCGCGGGCACCTCGAGCCCGTCGAGCAGGTCCGACGCCTCCGCCCACAGCGCCGGAGCCTCTGTTCGGGCCGGGGCCACGGGGGCCTCTGTTCGGGCTGGGGCGGGGGCAGCCGCACCGGAACCACCGCCGGCGGCGGTCGAGTGCGTGGGTCCCGCGGGTTCGGGGAGGCTCGCCGAGGCCCCGGCGATGACCGGAGCGGCGGCGGTGAACCCGGGCCCGCGGTCGGGCTCCTGCTTGCGCTGATACGCGGTCGCGGCGGCGTTCGCGCGCTGATCCGCGGCCTCGTTCAGAGGGTGCCCGGCGTGGCCCTTCACCCAGCTGAACGACACGTCGCGTCCGCGCAGCTCGGCGTCGATGCCCTCGAGCAGCTCGCGGTTGAGCACGGGACCGCCGTCGGCCTTGCGCCACCCCTTGCGCTTCCAGCCGGGCATCCACTTCGTCACCGAGTCGATCACGTACCGGCTGTCGCACTCGATCACGAGCTTCTCGCCCGCGACCGCGGAGGTGGCGCGCAGCAGCTCGAGCACGGCCTGCAGCTCGCCCTGGTTGTTCGTGCCGTGGGGGGATCCGCCGGCCGCCCAGTTCGCATCGTCGATGTACCAGGCCCAGCCGCAGGGGCCGGGGTTGCCCAGGGCGGATCCGTCTGCCGCGGCGGTGATCGTCATCCCTCCACCGTAGGGCGTAGCGGGATGCCGCCCGGGCGTGGCGCTATCCGGGGCGCGGCCGTCGCTTCGCAACGCAGGATGGATTCCGCATGAGCCCGTCATCCGGCCGTTTCGTCGGTTCCGAGGAATCCAGCCTGAATTGCGTCCGAGCGAGATCGGCGAGCTCGGTGACCGCGGTGGCGGGGGCGTACGGCGGTGTCGCCGGGCACGTGGTGCGCACAACTCAGGCTGGATCCCCCTGGATCGGCGGTTTCGGCCGGCATTGCGGCGCGGCAGCGCGTTCCAGCCTGAATTGCGTGTGCGCGAGGTCAGCGAGCGGGCTACTCGCAGCCGATGCCGTCGCCGTCGTTGTCGAGACGGTAGATGTCCTGGCCGATCACGCGGACCGGGCCCTGAACATAGGCGGGGCCGTTCCCGCTGCCGCCCGCGCAGTCCACATCGCTGGCGATGGGCACGCACGCGTCGGCGTAGTTCGAGTCGCACTGCCCCGACGGCTCCTCCTGAGCAGTGAACGGAGCAGGAGGCGCGGCCTGCTGCTCGCGCGTGCCGTGCGCCGTCACCTCGGTGACCGGAGGCAGGGTGATGACCTCCTTGACGACGGTCCGGCCGGTCTCCTTGCCGCCCACTTTCGTCACGCGGTACGTCGTGACCTTGGTGCCGTCGACGCCGGCCGTGACGACCTCCGTCGTTCCGAGGTCACGGTCGGCATCGTCGACGGTGGAGCGCTCGAAGGGGATCGTCGTCGTGACGTCGATGTCTTCGAAGGTGGTCGGAATCGGCGTCGGGGTGGGCGTCGGTGCGACGAACGCGTGCGGCGTCGTGGTGGCTGAGACGGCCGTGGCTTCGTTCGCCGGGCGCGTGGCGCCGTTCGCTGCGCCTCCTCCGAACACGAGCAGAGCCGCGGTCCCTAGCGCCAGCAGGCCGGACGCACGGGACCGCATCCGCAGCCGAGGTGCGCTTCCGCGCACGAACACATACACGGCGACGCCGATCGCGGCCACGACTGCGAGAGCGAGCAGCACCGGCGTGGTGCGCGCCAGCACGCCTCCGAGGAGGATCACGCCCACGGCGATCAGAGCTGTAACCCACCAAGGTCGCCGCCGAGCGATCCCGGAGTCCGCCGCCGAGGTGCCCGTCGCCACGGAGCTCGGCGCAGAGGTGCCCGTCGCCGCGGTGCCCGCCGTCGCAAGGGGAACTGACGGGGTGTGGGCGGGAGTCGTGTGCGCGGTCCAGGACGTGCCGTCCCACCAACGCAAAAGGGAGGCGTCCTGGGGGTCGGGGTACCAGGCGGGGGAGGGAGGCAGATCGGGCATCGCAGTCGCCGTTCGGGTCGGTCGGCATCGGGTTCTCGGATCCTATCGATCACCTGAGAGTGCGTCCACGGGTTNACCCAGCCGCGGTCGCCGAGCCACTCGGCCACCGGCTGCACGGCGATCCCCATGGTGAGCATGCCGTGGGCGAGGACGCCGGGCAGACCGACCGAGGCGGCGACGTCGTCGCGGTAGTGGATCGGGTTGAAGTCGCCCGAGGCGCCGGCGTACCGGACGAGCGAATCACGGGTGAGGTGCACGGCACGTTCGGCGACGACGGTGCCGACCTCGAGCGCGGTGGCGGGTGCGGCGGTCATGCGTCGTCTCCTCGGACCACGAGGGTGGAGGTCGCCGTGACGACGTGCTCCCCCTCGGCGTCGTTCATGGTGCTCTGGGCCGTGACCATCGCGTTGCCGCCGAGGGTCTTCACGCTGGTCACCGTCAGGGTCGCGGTGAGCTCGTCACCGGCGACGATCGGACGGTCGTAGGTGAAGGACTGCTCGCCGTGGACGGGGCGGCTCGGCGAATCCCGGGCCGCGAATCCAGGGCCGCGAATCCCGGAGCGCGAATCCCGAATCCCTGAGCCCGGGGCGCCGAACGCGGGCGGAGTACCGGGCCGGGCACCCCGGAGCTCACTCCACGGTGACGGACTTCGCGAGGTTGCGCGGCTGGTCGACGTCGAGGCCCTTCGCCGTGGCGAGGGCCATGGCGAAGATCTGCAGCGGCACGACGGCGAGGATCGGCTCGAACAGGGCTCCGGCGAGCGGGATCCGGATCACCTCGTCGGCGAACGGCAGCACGGCGGCGTCGCCCTCCTCGGCGATCACGATCACGCGGGCGCCGCGGGCGCGGATCTCCTGGATGTTCGACACGACCTTGGCGTGCAGCAGCGAGGAGTGCCGTGGAGACGGCACGAGCACGAACACGGGCTGGCCGGGCTCGATCAGCGCGATCGGACCGTGCTTGAGCTCGCCCGCCGCGAAGCCCTCGGCGTGGATGTAGGAGATCTCCTTGAGCTTGAGCGCGCCCTCCAGCGCGATCGGGTAGCCCACGTGGCGCCCCAGGAACAGCACCGAGCGGGTGTCGGCCATCCACCCCGCGAGCTGGGTCACGTGCGCCTGCTCCTCGGCGAGCACTTCCGCGATCTTGCCCGGGAGCGCCTCGAGCTCGGCGACCGCGGCCGCGCCCTCCGCGGCGGGCAGCGTCTCGCGCACGCGTCCGGCGTGCAGACCGAGCAGCAGCAGCGCCGTGATCTGCGCGACGAAGGCCTTGGTCGAGGCGACGGCGACCTCGGGCCCGGCGTGCGTGTACACCACGGCGTCGGACTCGCGCGGGATCGTCGCGCCCTGGGTGTTGCAGATCGATAGGGTGCGCGCGCCGCGCTCGCGGGCGTACTTGACCGCCATGAGCGTGTCCATGGTCTCGCCCGACTGACTGATCGACACCACGAGCGTGTTCTGGCCGATCACCGGGTCTCGATAGCGGAACTCGTGGGCGAGCTCGACGTCGACAGGCACGCGCGCCCACTGCTCGAGCGCGTACTTGCCGACCATGGCGGCGTACGAGGCCGTGCCGCACGCGGTGATGATGATGCGGTCGATGCCGCGGAACAGCTCGTCGGATCCGTCCAGTTCGGGGATGACCACGGAGCCGTCGTGCACCCGGCCGCGGATCGTGTTCGCGACCGCCTCGGGCTCCTCGGCGACCTCCTTGGCCATGAAGCTCGGCCAGCCGCCCTTCTCGGCGCTGGCGGCGTCCCACGACACCTCGAACGGCTCGGGGGCCACCTCATTGCCGGCGAAATCGGTCACCTCGACCGACGACGGCGTGATCGCGACGATCTCGTCCTGGCCGATCGCCAGCGCGCGGCGGGTGTGCTCCACGAACGCAGCGACGTCGGATCCGAGGAAGTTCTCCCCCTCGCCGAGACCGATCACGAGCGGCGAGTTGCGGCGTGCCGCCACGACGAGCCCCGGCTCGTCCTGATGCACGGCCAGCAGCGTGAAAGCGCCCTCGAGGCGGTTGACGACCGTGCGGAACGCCTCGCGCAGGTCGCCCGTGCGGCGGTACTCACGACCGATCAGCGCTGCGGCGACCTCGGTGTCGGTCTCGCTCCGGAAGGTCACGCCGTCGGCCTCGAGCTCTGCCTTGAGCGGCGCGAAGTTCTCGATGATGCCGTTGTGGATCAGGGCGAGCCGATCGTCATCGGCGAGGTGCGGGTGCGCGTTCGCGTCGGTCGGCCCGCCGTGCGTGGCCCAGCGGGTGTGCCCGATGCCGGTCGTGCCGTCGGCGAGCGCGGCGTCGCTCAGCGAGTCGCGCAGCACCTGCAGCTTGCCGGCCTTCTTGCGCATGCCGAGGGATCCGGTCTCGTCGATCACGGCGATGCCGGCGGAGTCGTACCCGCGGTACTCCAGGCGGGCGAGCCCCGCGAGCAGGATGTCCTGACTGGGGCGCGGCCCCACGTATCCGACGATTCCACACATGTTTTCCAGGGTACGGGCCGAGTTTTGCGCGGGTTCCGAACGAACTCCAGCGGCGAGCTCCGAGGGCCGAGCCGAAGGGGCTGCCGCGCTCAGGCGCGCGCGCCATGGCGCACGGCGCGCGGCGACGGCAGCCCGGACAGGGCGAAGGCGCGGCGCATCCCTGCGGCGTCCGTGAACCCGGCGTGCTCCGCGATCTCGGCGATCCCGAGGGGCGCGTAGTCGGGGTCGCTCATGAGCTCGCGCGCGAGCTCGACGCGGATCCGGCGCAGCTCCTCGGCGGGCGCGCTGCCCTCGGCCGCGAACATCCGCTGCAGCTGCCGCACCGACAGGTGCATGTCCCGGGCGAGCTCGGCGACGCCGAAGTCCCGATCGCCGCGGCGGACGAGCATGAGCGACCGCGCCCGCTCGATCCCGGATCCCTTGCGCCCCTCGACGGCCACGCGCGGCGCGGCCTCGACGAGCACGCTGAACACCATCTCGGCGATGAGACGCTCCACGAGGTAGTCGGTGTAGACGGTCGGATCCGCGTGCTGCGTGAGCAGCGAAGTCAGGAAGGCCTGCAGACCCCGGCCGATGGTGCTCAAGGCGATCACCTCACCCGGTGCGCGCACCCCCGACTCGATCTCGGCGAGCGCATCCCACGGCACCCAGGCGCACATCGTCGTGCCGGCCGTCGCCGCGGCGACCGTGACCGTGCGATGAGGATGCAGGAAGCAGAGCGTCCCCACAGGCGCTTCGGCACGCGCACCGTCGCCGTCGACCACGCGGAGCGGGACGGCGGAGAGGAGCACCGCCGCGAACGCGTCGCCGCCGGCCGGCTGCGCGGACCAGCGCCACTCCGCAGCCGGATCCAGCGCGTGCTGCGTCGCCAGCACACTGCGGTAGCGCTGTGCGACGAGCGGGTTCTGGCGTCCCGCGCCGAGCAGCCGCATCACGGCCGCGACGTCCCTGCTGCTCCCCATGACGCGACCTCCCACAGGTCCCGCGGGTGCGGCTCCCCAGTCGCATGAGCCCGCGTGCGCCACACTCTACGCGTGAAATGCGCCACGCGGAACATCGCTTACACGACATGCCCGCGGGTGCGACCACGCGCCGCCGGACCGCAGCTCACAGCCCGGGGCCGGAGTGGGAATGGGCTGGCGTCGCCTTCGCATCGCCCGAGCACGGCGGCAGCGAGCCGAGCGGCGCCGTCACCGTTCCGTTCCTGGTGACGCCCGCGTCGACGTAGGCGAACGAGAGCGTGGCCGTGCCGTTGGCCGAGTCGTCGAACAACCCGGCATCCACGTAGAGCGCCACCTTCTTCTTCGCCGGCACGGTGTACGAGGACGTCAGGCGTCCGCCGACCGAGAACTTCGCGCCGCGCGCGAGGCGGTTGACGACCATGCTCCCCAGGACGACCGTGATCGGCGCAGACGTCGTGTTCTCGAAGGCGAAGGTGCCGTGGTAGTACTTCGGGTTCCCCGGGTGCTTGCAGAACGTGCCCGGCTGGTAGGTCGGGACGATGGCCGTGGGGGTTCCCGTGCCCGGAGTTCCCGTGCCGCCACCGGGGATCTGCTCACCCGGCGTGCCGGTCTCACCGCCGGGCGCGGTGGTCCCGGAGGCGTTCGCGAGCGGCGCCGCCGCGGCCATGGCGATCACGGGCAGGCTCCAGGCCGCACCGCGCACCACCGTGCGGCGCGTGATCGCGCGCGGCTCGTCTCCATGCGCCTCGTCGGTGTTCGTCTCGGACATGCGTGCCTCCCCGGGCATCGGCTGCGGTCGGCGCGCGGGCTCCCCGGCCCGGCGCACAAGACCCCGACTATGCCGATATTCCGGTTCTGGCGAGAGCGCCCGCGTCGCGAACATCACGAACGACGGCGCGTTTGTCACGTTCGCGCCGCGCCGGCGCGGTGGCGGTGGCGAACTCGTGCCTCAGACCGCCGCGTCGGCACGCAGGTGCCGCGGCGTCGGCAGGCCTATGGCGAGGAAGGCGCGCCGCATCCCGGCGACATCCCGGAAGCCCGCCCGTTCGGCGACCGCTTCCAGTCCCTCGACCCCGGTGTGGATGAGCCGGCGCGCGTGCTCCACACGGCGGGCGCGCAGCTCCGCCAGCGGCGTGGTGCCCTCCTTCGCGAACATGCGCTGCAGCTGCCGTCGTGACAGATGCAGCGCCTGAGCGAGCGCAGCCACGTCGAACTCGGGATCCGTCCATCGCATCCGCACGATCTCGCGGGCGCGGTCGATCGCGCGGGGCCGGCGGTCGGCCGGCTCGACGTTCACGAGCACGCCCTGGACCGCCCCCACGATGAGCCGCTCGGCGAGCACCCCCTCATCCACTCCCGCGGCATCGGCGAGCATGCCCAGGAGGAAGGCGTGCAGGCTGCGCGCGATGGCGCCGTCGGGGAGCAGCTGCCCCGACGTCGTGACGGCGGCTGCCGCGTCCGCGACGGTGTCGTGGCGCACCCAGGCGAGCGTCGCGGCGCCCGGTCGCTGCGCACTCACCTCGGCAGCGTGATGCGGATGCAGCAGGCACATCGCGCCGGCCGGGATCACGCGGGCGCGGCCGCCCTCGAGCCGGAGCCGCAGCGGCACATCGGCGAAGCACACCACGAGCAGCTCGTCGCCGCAGTGCTCCGGCGCCTGCCAGCGCCAGACATGCGCCGGTTGCACCCGATGCCGGCTGATCAGCGCGCCGCCGCATCGGAGAAGGGCGAGCGGAAGCTCGTGCCCGGACCCGAGCCGCCCCAGAGCAGCGCGCGAGTCGATGATGATCCCCATTGCAAGACATCCCCATGTCCTGCCCGGGAGCGCGATTTCCCCATCGCTTCGACTCGTCCGGGCTCAACCAGAATACCGGTTCGACCGGTTGCGGCCCGCGCCCGTCCTCACCGGGCCGGCGGGCGCTCTCCGTGGAGGCTCTCGTACACGTCGTCCACGAACTCGGCGATCGAGTTCGCCCCCATCACCGGTCCGCCGGCCAGCAGACCATCCGCGCCGAGCAGCAGGGCGGTCGGTGTGAACCACTGGTCGGCGAGCGACGCGCCGACATAGCGATGCGGATCGTGCAGGGTCTGCGGCTCCTGCGTGGACGCGAGCTTGCTGTTCTCCGGTGCACTCTGCAGCAGGAAGCGCACCGACACCTCGGGCAGCAGCGCGCGATAGGCGTCGATGCTCTCGATCACCGGCAGGCACGATCCGCAGGTCTCCGAGACCGCGAGAAGGAGCACCGGCTCCTCCCGGGAGAGGTCGCGCAGCGTCACCGTCGTGCCATCGGCCAGCTGCACCGGCACCGCGGGGGTTCGCGTGCGCAGGTAGTCCTCGAGATCGTCTTCGGATCCGGCGGCCGCCGTCGTGTCGAGCGCGGCCGTCGCCTGCCCCTCGTCGATGGGCGCGTGCTCCTGCACGAGCACGAATGTCACCGCGACGGCGGCGAGCGCCAGCACCCACGGCCAAGAGGTCGCGGCGAGCACCGCGACACCGCCGAACATCGGGAGTGCGCCGATCGTCAGGGCGGAGACCACCGCCAGCAGGGTCAGCCAGGCGTTGCGCAGCAGCGTGCGGCCGGTGATCGGGCGGCGCTCGCCGAAGCAGGCGCAGGACGCGTCGGGGGTCTGCTGCCGCGCGCGCCAGACCATCACCAGGTACGCGGCGAACAGCAGCACGGCGACGACCGCCGCGGCGATGCCGAGTGCGCCGCCGAGCAGCAGCAGGGCCGCAGCGAGCACGAGTTCGGCGACGGGGTGCAGGCGGATCAGCCACTCCCTGCGCAGGACCGCGGGGATCCCGAGCGCTTCCCAGCCCGCGGCGTCATCGGGCGTGCGCAGCTTCGCGACCCCGCTGACGACGAGCACGCCGACCAGGATGAGCGTGGACGACAGCGCCAGCGCGGGCAGAAGAAACACGTAGAGAGCGGTCCCCATCCGGCAAGTATCCCAGGCGCGCGAGCCGTCGGGATGCGATCAGAGCTTGCGCAGCAGCACCGACTCCACCGCGTGCGAGGCGCCCTTGTTCAGCACGAGGGTCGCGCGGTGCTTGGTCGGCATCACGTTCTCGATGAGGTTCGGCAGGTTGATCTCGTTCCAGTACCCCAGCGCCGTGGTGACGGCCTCCTCGTCGGTGAGGTGCGCGAACACGTTGAAGTACGAGGACGGGTTGGTGAACGCGCCCTGCCGCAGCGCCAGGAACCGGTCGACGTACCACTGCGCGATGTGGTCGAGCTCGGCGTCGACGTAGATGGAGAAATCGAAGAGGTCGCTCACGGCGACGTCGTTCGGTGCGGGCGGCGGCTGCAGCACGTTCAGCCCCTCCACGATCACGACGTCGGGCCGGCGCACGACGACGTGCGCATCGGGCACGATGTCGTAGCGGATGTGAGAGTAGAACGGCGCGCGCACCTCATCGGCGCCGCTCTTCACGCGCGTGAGGAACTCGATCAGAGCGCGTCGGTCGTACGACTCCGGAAAGCCCTTGCGATCCATGATCCCGCGGCGCTCGAGTTCGGCGTTCGGGTAGAGGAAGCCATCGGTGGTGACGAGCTCGACGCGCGGCGTGCCGGGCCAGCGGCTCATGAGCTCGCGCAGCAGACGTGCGATCGTCGACTTGCCGACGGCGACGGATCCGGCGACGCCGACGACGAACGGCGTGGTGTCGTCGTCCTCGCCCAGGAATTGGTTGGTCGCCTCGCCGAGGCGCTTGGTCGACGTGGCGTACAGGCTCAGCAGCCGGCTCAGCGGCAGGTAGACCTCCTGCACCTCGGCCAGATCGAGCCGGTCGCCGATGCCGCGGATCTCGACGATCTCGGTCTCGCTGAGCGGCTGATCGAGGCCCGCGGCCAGGCGCGCCCAATCAGCCCGGTCGATGCGTCGGTACGGCGACAGCGACGGCAGCGTCTGCGCCTCGAGGGGTTCGGAGCTCACGGGCTCCATCGTATCGGCGGTCCTTCCGCCGGCGGCGCCCGCGCTCCTGCGCCCGCGGCCGGGCCCCGAGCGTCGCCGCGTGGAGCACGCCGATCAGAAAGAGACCAAGTTCAATCACGCAGCGACCACGGAGCACTGCGCCTCACAGCAGACCGTCAGCCTGGCCAAGTAACCAGCGCGTCGCCGCGGATCCCTGGAGCCGCGACGTGCGCAACGTCACCGGTTTCGGCCGCCTCCCCAGGGCTGTCCGATTCCGTCCCCAACACCGGAGGTACGTCTTGGAAGACACCACACAGTCCACCCGCAGCGTCAGCCGCCGCACCCTCGTCAAGGGCGCCGCGTGGTCGGTCCCCGTGATCGCCGTCGCCGCTGCCAGCCCGCTCGCCGCCGCCTCGACCGCGACCAACGTCGGCGACTTCAGCCTGGCCGGCAGCTGTGGCGTCCTGGGCGTGCTCGGCCCTGGATTCACGCTCACCGCAGGCGCGGCTCCGCTGCCCGCGGGCACCGTCATCAACATCACGGGCTCGGGCATCGCGAACATCGGAGTGTTCTCCGTCACCGGCGGTACCGCATCCGTGAACGTCCTCTCGCCGACCTCGCGTCAGGTCACGCTGACGGCGCCGCTCGCCGCGGGCGCCACGCTCGACCTCCGCACGACGCTGTCGCTCAGCGTCGCCTTCACGCTGAACGCGTCGACCACGCTGCCCTCGGGCTACGTCGCCGGCAGCGGCGCGAAGCAGAGCGGCACGGTCACCTCGACCCTGGTGCTCTGCAGCGCCAGCTGATCGATTCGCCGTTGCCGACCTCGTCGGCCAAGGGGCCGGGTCTCGCACCCGGCCCCTTTCGGCACCCCCCGGGATTGCCCCTCCGCGCGCGCCTGACCGTCCCCGACGCGCGGAATCCGTTCGCACGCAGCGAGTATCCTTCCCCCGTGCGTCTCGGAGTGCTCGACATCGGATCCAACACCGTCCACCTGCTCGCCGCCGACGTGCATCCGGGCGGCAGACCGCTCGCGACCACGAGCGACCGCACGGTGCTGCGCCTGATGCGCTTCCTGACCCCGTCGGGGGCGATCAGCGAGGAGGGCGTGCAGGCCCTCCTCACCGCGGTCGTGCAGGCCCGCGCGATCGCCGAGCGGGAGCGGGTCGACGCCCTGCTCGCCACCGCGACGAGCGCGGTCCGCGAGGCCGCGAACGGCGCCGAGGTGATCGCGCGCGTGGAGGCGGCGCTCGGCCAGCCGCTGCAGGTTCTGGATGGCGAGACCGAGGCCCGGCTCACCTTCCTCGCCGTGCGGCGCTGGTTCGGCTGGGCGGCCGGGCAGATCCTGCTGTTCGACATCGGCGGCGGTTCGTTCGAGGTGGCCGCCGGCTCAGAGGAGCTTCCCGACATCGCGGTCTCGGTGCCGCTCGGCGCCGGCCGCTCGACGGTGATGTTCCTCCCCGACGATCCGCCGGGCGAGGAAGCGGTCGAGCGGCTGCGGGCGCACGCCGCCGATGTCTTCGCCCCGGTCGCGGCGCGCTTCTCGGCGCTTCCCCGCCCCGATCACGTGGTCGGCTCCTCCAAGGCGATCCGGTCGCTGGCGCGGCTCGTGGGCTACCCCGCGCCGGGCTGGTCCGGCTCGGAGCGGATGCTGCTGCCGCGCGCGGCGCTCGGATCCTGGATTCCGCGCCTTGCGCGCCTTCCTGCGTCGGCGAGGCAGGAGCTGCCCGGGATCACCCCCGACCGCACCTTCCAGATCGTCGCAGCAGCGGTCGTGCTGCACACCGCGATGACGGCGATGCGCGTGGAGGAGCTCGAGGTGTCGCCGTGGGCCCTCCGCGAGGGCGTGCTGCTGCGCTACATAGAGGATCGCGCGCACGACGCAGACCACTGAGACAGACCGCCGCGGGTGTTTCCCCATCCCCTACCCTGGTGTCATGAACGACGCGAGGGATCTGGGGTCACCGCGCGGCGAATCGCCGAGGCCGCTCACCCGACGGGAGCTGCGGCAGCGCCGCGAGGCAGCCGCCATCGCACAGGCGTCCGGAGCGCATCTCGACGCCGAGCCGGCACAAGGCGCTCCCGCGCAGACTCACGGTGCCCCGGAGCCGGTCGTCCCTCCGCCGGGCGGCGCCTCCTTCGGCTCGCTCGCCGGCATGTTCGCCGGCACGCCGGCGCAGGTCTCCGCGCAGCCCACGGTGCTGACCGTGTGCACAGGGAACATCTGCCGCTCGCCGCTCGCGGAATCGCTGCTGCGCGCCCGTCTCGCCGACCTCGACCTGCGTGTTCACAGCGCGGGCACGCACGCCCTGGTCGGGCACGCGATGACCGATCCCGCGCAACAGCTCGCGAGGGACCGCGGAGTGGATCCGGCCATCGCCGAGGCGCACCGTGCTCGCCTGCTGACGGAGGCGCTGCTCGACGACGCCGACCTCGTGCTCACGATGACATCGGAGCACCGCGACTACGCGTTGCAGCTGCTGCCGCGGCGGCTGCACCGTGTCTTCCCCGTGCGGGAGTTCGCGCGCCTCGCCGAGGGCCTCGACGACGCTCAGGTGCGAGCGGTCGCGGACCGCGCCGGTGATCGTCCGCGCGATCGCCTGGTGGCCGTCGTCGAGGCGGTCGCGAACCGTCGTGGCGGGTCCGCACCGAAGGACGAGGACGTGATCGATCCGTACCGCCGCTCGGCGGCGGTCTACGAGGAGTCGGCGGCGCAGCTCGCCCCGGCGCTCGTCGAAGTCGAGCGCGTGATCCGCGCAGCTCTGTTGTAGCGGGTTCGCGTCGTCCTCCCTCAGCCGTCATACTGGTCTGCAGGGGGCGGTAGTATGTCGGCCTGTCCACGTCCGAAAGGACCCCCTCATCCCGTGACCTCCCCTTCGACCAGCCGCTTGCTGGAGACCCACCTCGGGCTCAGATCGCACTCTGCAGGACTCGTCAGCGCACGTGCCTTCCGCTCGGTCCTGGTCACCGTGCATCGTCCTCAGGAGCAACGGTGGACATGGCGCGAGGTGGCCGAGGATCCCCACGTCGCCGTGCTGTTCGCGACCGGTGAGAACTCCGACGGATCCGCGCCTCCGGTCGCACGATTCGTCCCGCCTCACGCGGAGAGCATCGAGTGGAGTCGCTCGAGCGAGGTGATCGCGGTGTGGGTGCCGGTCGACACCCTCCGCGAGCTCATCCATGACACTCCGCTGCGACCGCTCATCCTCCAGCCGACGCCGATGGTGCTGGCGTTCCGCGCGTTCACACTGGCGATCGCCCGCAACGCGGAGGACACCACATCCATCTCGCGGTACGCGATCGAGCGTCTGCTCGCCGAGATGGTGTTCGGCGCCCTGCTGGAGGTGCTTGCGGGCGACCTCCCCGAGCGCGGTCAGGCTCCGCTGGCCGATCGCGCGCGTTCCACCATGCTGCTGCACCGGGAGGATCCGCAGTTCACGATCGCGGAGCTCGCCGGCGAGCTGCATGTGTCGTTGCGCCACCTGCAGAGGGCCTTCGCCAAGCTCGGCACCACCCCGGGGGACGCGCTGCGACGGCTGCGCGTCGAACTCGCAGAGTCCCTCCTGCGCAACCCCGACTACGAAGTGCTGACGATCGAGGAGATCGCCGCGCACTCCGGCTTCACGAGCGGCCTGCAGCTGCGCCGCGCGCTGCGGGCGGAAGGCCTGCCGTCGCCGACGAAGATCCGCCCCGTCCGCTGACGACCGAGGCCGGCGCTGTTCGCACGGGCTCACGACACGGTTCGCACGGGCTCACGGCGCTGTGCGCTGGGCTCAGCGCCGGCGCAGCACCCCGGCGTCGACGAGCTCCGACACCGCTGCCTCGACCAGGTCCCGCGGATCGCCGTGCTCGGGCACCCCGAACTCCGCGACGACGTCGGCGACGATTCCGTCGACGGAGCGGCCGGCACGCAGCGAGTCCCAGATCCTCGGCGCGATCCCGTCCAGCACATGCACCCACCGCTGCGCGAGCACGACGACGCGATCGCCGCACCGGATGGCATCGCGCACCTCGGAAAGGTCGAAGTCCGGGTTCTCCCCCGCGGCGATGGCGGGCTCCCAGGCTTCGTGCACGCGTGCGTGGTCCAGCAGCTGCGGCAGGATCGGCGGCACGGTGGACGCATCGGGATAGGTCAGCCGGACGACGCCTCCGAGGCGATCGCAGACCGCGGCCACGGTCTGCAACGGCGCCGGCAGCTCGGCGAGATAGCTCATCTGCGGGGCCAGCTCGGCGATCGCTTCGGGGAACGGCACCTGCTCGATGCTCGGCGCGGCGTGCTCCGCGTCGCGGGTGATCAGGACCAGGGCGGCCGCGGTCAGGGGCGCATCCGGCAGGGGCTGCAGGCTCGCCGCGGACGGAGAGACCTGTTCCTTCGGCCGGCCGTCGCGCACCACGGAGAGCGGCTTGCGATAGGGCTGCACGGTGAGCGCCGGATCGAAAGCGATCGTCTCGTCGGAGACGTAGCCGTAGGCGGATCCGAGCGCGCGGCTGAGCGTGGTCTTCCCGCGGCCGGACGGGCCGACGAAGGCCGCGACCCGGCCCTTCTCATCCGCGACACCGCAGGCGTGGAACATGAGCAGCTCGCCGCTGCGCGCGTTGAGTGCGGCGAGCGTGACCTGCATGGTGAGCGACTCTGCGAGGGCGTCCGGCTCGATGCCGGCCGAAACTGGGACCACCGCGGCCGGGTCGCTTGCGGCGTCGTACGGCAGGCGTGCGCCTTCCCAGGAGGCACGGATCGCGCTGACCGTGTCCGCGGCGATGCCGTCGGCGAAGGCCAGCCGGATCCGCACGCCGAGAGCGCTGACGTCGAGCGGAGCGTGCCGGGTCCCCTCCGGCGCGGTCGCGTCGGAGGTCATCACGCCGCCTCCGACTCTCCTCGCCGGCGGGGGCCGCCCTCGCGCACCGCACCCGATGGCAGCTCCTGCTCGTCGCTGCGGTAGTAGTCGCCGTGGTACTGGTAGCCGTAGTAGGCGGCGCCGCTGCCACGCCGCGGCACCTTGTTCAGCACGAGGCCGAGGGCACGGGCCCCGGCGCGCTCGAGGTTGCCGATGGCCTTGCCGAGCACCTCGTAGGTGGTCTTGCCGACCGTGCCGACGATGATCGCCCCATCGGCGCTGTGCGCGAGCACCGCGGCGTCCGTGACGGGGATCAGCGGCGGGGCGTCGACGATGACGATGGCTTCGCGCGCGATCGACTTCAGCAGTTCGCGCATGCGCGCGGATCCCAGCACCTCGCTGGGGTTCGGCGGCACCTTGCCCGCCGCGACCACCAGCAGCTGCCCGTTGCCGAAGCGCTGCGCGACCTCGGCGATCGTCGCACGCCCGGCGAGCACGTCGGAGATGCCGGCGCCCTTGGGCAGGCCGAACACGGTGTCGATCATGGGGCGGCGCAGGTCGCCGTCGATGAGCACGACGGGCTGACCGCTGGAAGCCAGCGTGACCGCGAGGTTCGAGGAGATCGTCGACTTGCCGTCGCCGGGCAGCGGACTGGTGACCACGATGATGCGCGGCGGGTTGTCGACATCCATGTACTGCAGGTTGGTGCGCAGCTCGCGCATGGCCTCGCCGATGCCGAACAGGTGCGCACTGTCGCTGCCGCGGCTGGTGCCGCCGTCGAACGGCAGCAGCCGGTTGTCCGCGGTGAACGTCTTCTCCTCCGGGATCGTGCCGACGACCGGCTTGCCGGTCTCGCGCTCCACCTGCTCGACCGAACGGATCCGGCGATCGAGGGTGTAGCGCAGCAGACCGTAGCCGACGGCGATCGCGAGGCCGATCAGCGCTCCGAGGGCGAGCGCGAGCTTGGTGTTCGGCGACGACGGCGCGTCCGGCAGACGCGCGGAGTCGATCGGGCTGAGGAAGACCGCACCCTTCTTGGCCGGGTCCGTGGTCTCGAGGCGGTTGACCTCTGCACCCATGGAGCGCACCCAGGCCTCGGCGATGTCGCGGGCCTTCTCGGGCGAGGACGCCTCGGCCGTGACCTTGAGCGTGGTGGTGTCGACGGTGTTGGCGACGCTCACCTGCTTCACGAGCTGATCCGCGCTGGTGTCGAGCCCCAGGTCCTTGATCACGCCGTCGGCCACCGCACGGGACTGGCCCAGTGCGACGTACGTCTTGACGCGCCCCGAGGTCAGCGAGTTTCCGAGCATCGCGGCGCTCAGGCTGCTGTCGCCGGTGTCGTTCGCGGTCGTCGCCTGGACGATCGCGGAGGCGTCGGCCGTGTAGACCTTCGGCTGCAGGAGCGTCCAGCCGAAAGCGACGGCGACGCCGAGGAGCGTGATGAGAACCATCCCGAGCCAGTGCGCCCGGAAGACCCGAAGATACTCACGCAGATCCATGTAGGCGGTTCCCCCTCGCTCGGCTCACCCTGCGAGGGCGACAGTCAACGGCCCTTCGATGCTACCGGAAGCGTCTTCCGGGACGCGACAGCACGGGCCGCCCGGGGCGGGAGCGACCCGTGCTGTCCAGGGGAGGTCAGGCCGGTGTGGCGGTGCCGGTGAAGTTGACCGTGCCGGCGCCGAGGGTGACGATGCCCGTGCCCACGCCGTGAAGATCCCAGTCGAAGCACAGGGAGCACGTGACCGAGCTTCCCGGCGCCCCGGCGCCGAGGTCGATCGTGAGGAAGACGTCCATGCAGATCTGGAGGTGCGTGGGGGCGGGCGTGTAGCCGAGCCCGCCTCCGTTGGGCATCGACACCCCGGTGAACGCGGGGATCGCGGTCAGGACGTCGACGAGACCCAGCGTTCCCGCGCCGACGAGATTCGTCAGGGTCTGCGTATAGGTCTTCACGGGAACGCCGTTTCCCGCACTCATCGTCAGGGCCGCGCTCGTGAAGGTGTAGGTGTACGCGGAGAGGAACCCGGTGTTGGAACACGCGGAGGTGTCGAGGCCGAACGCCGGCGCGAGCAGGATCGCCGCGGTGTTGCCGAGGACGACGGCCTGGGAGGTCCACGCCCCGATGATCGGAAGGCCCAAGACCTGGACGATGCCGGACGTGTAGCACGTCGGGCACGGCGGGTTCGTGCTCGCTGCGGCCAGCGGGGTCGCGACCGCGGCGGCGACGACGGGCACCGACCAGGCGGCGCCCTTCAGAACGGTGCGGCGGGCGACCCGCGCGGTGGTGTCGATCTCGGACATGCGTCCCCCCCAGCAGTGGCGTGTACGTTCGGAACGATCCGAGGCCCTTCGTTCACCGGCTCGTGACCGCACTCCGACACTGTCGACACGTCCCGGGTCCTCGCAGGTCCACGTCGTCAGAACGTGCAAACGCGTCGCCGAAACGATGAAAGCGCCGGATGAAGGATCCGGTCCCTCGTTCCGGTCTCTGCCCTCCGTCCAGGGCATGATGGACGCATGGCATCCGACACGGCGGCACCGGGCCCCGCGCCGAGGCGTCCGCTCTGGCGGCGGATCACCGGCAGCTTCCTCTTCCAGCTGTGCGCGGCGTTCGTCGTCTTCGGGCTCATCCTGTCGTTCGTCGCGAAGCCGTACTGGGTGCCGTCGGGATCCATGGAGCAGACCCTGGAGGTCGGCGACCGCGTGCTGGTGAACCGGCTGGCGTACACGGGAGGGGCCACCCCGCATACCGGCGACGTCGTCGTCTTCGATGCGGACGAGACGTGGGATGGCGGTGCCCGCGCACCGGAGAACCCGCTCAAGGCGGCACTGCGCTGGCTCGGCGAGGTGTCCGGCTTCGGCCCGTCGGGCCCGCACACACTGATCAAGCGGGTGATCGCGGGGCCCGGGCAGACCGTGAAGTGCTGTTCGGCGGACGGACGGCTGATCGTCGACGACAAGCCGCTGGACGAGCCCTACGTCTACCAGGACTTCGCGTTCCGGCCCGGCTCCCTGGACTGCACCACGACACCGGCGTCGACGCGCTGCCTCCCCGAAGTAACCGTGCCCAGCGGCTCCTACCTCGTGATGGGCGACCACCGCTCCAGCTCGTCCGACGGCGCGGTGCGATGCCGGGGGACGACGACACCGGACGCCGGCTGCTGGCGCTGGGCCCGCGCCGACGAGATCGTCGGCAGAGCTGTCGTGATCCTGTGGCCGATCAACCGGTGGTCGGGACTCTGACGGACGTGCCCCCGGGCCGCAGCAGCGGCTTCGGGCGGCCCGAGGCGGCGCCCATCAGCCATTCGACCGGGCCGGTGCCCACGAATCGCCACCACAGCACGGCGGCGACCAGCGGCAGCACGACGACGCTCGCCCAGCCCACGAGGTTGTTCTCGCTGGGATAGCCGGTCGCGCGCGCCCAGAGCGAGACGACGCCGACGTGCAGCAGGTAGAGGCTGAGAGCGAGCTGCCCCCAGATCCGCAGCGGCGCGAAGACCGCCCCGACGGCGCGTCGTTCCGTCCGCGTCGTCGCGATGAGCACGACGACGGCGTACATCGCGAACACGAGTCCGATGTCGTGCAGGGTGTCCGGGTAGCTGCCCGAAACGAAGGCGGGCAGGTGCAGCACCTTCTCCAGCAGCGGCTTCACGACGTACGCGACGGGCGCAGTGGCGAGCATCAGCCACATCGCGCGGTTGCGCTGCAGGCCGCCGCGCAACAGGAGCGCCCCAAGCAGGAAGAAGGGCAGCAGG
Organism: Microbacterium sp. 8M; assembly: GCF_902506375.1. Lineage (GTDB taxonomy): Bacteria > Actinomycetota > Actinomycetes > Actinomycetales > Microbacteriaceae > Microbacterium. Next base: position 775,174 of record NZ_LR733284.1, on the reverse strand, counting down.
TTCGACACGCGGTACGAGTGCCCGAGCACCGTCCAGTCCGCGAGGTGCCGCACGACGTCGTTCGACGTCAGGATCTCGGCGACATGGGCGCGGGCGAGCTCGTTGAGCGGGGCGCCGATCACGACGGCGGCGGCCAGGACGATCGCCAGCACCCGCGTCGGCAGCAGCAGCAACGGCGCTCCGATGAGAAGCAGCAGACCGAGCTGGCAGAGCACGATCACGACCCACGAGCCCCATGTCGCCATCCACAGCCCGAGCACGATGAGCAGCAGTCCGCGGATCGCCTGCTGCAACAGCGTGGTGCGGACGCGACGCGAGCCGTTCCACACGAGCTGCGCCGACATGCCCATCACCAGGGCGAACAGCGGTGAGGCCAGGTCGTTGATGTTGCCGAGGACGAATCGCGCGAGCCCGGGGATCTGCGGCAGGAACGGAGTGGCGTGAGCCAGCAGCATGGCCACGATCGCGATCCCGCGCAGGACGTCGGGCACCACCAGGCGCCCACCTCGGTTCACCGTCATGCAGCTCCCCCCGTCACGGTGTGCACGCTATCGCACTCCGGACGGCAGCGGTGGGGCAGACCGTCAAGTGCTGTGCCGCGGACGGAAGACAGGACGCCGGTCAGGATTGTGAAGATGCTGGCAACCGCGGTCGGCCGCGTCCACTCATGGACAGGGATCAGGAGCGCGAGGCGGCACCATCCTGCGCGATCAAGCCGAGCTCTTCCAGCGACGCCATCGCGGCGACGATGTCCGGAGCGCAGACGTCGCGAGGCACGCCGAACTCCTCGGTCGCCCGCCGGATCACGTCCCCGACTCGTGCCCTCGTGCCGATCGCATTCCAGATCCAGATCCCGGTTCCCGCCAGTGCGTGGGAGACTCCCGTCTCGATCGAGAACAGGATGAGCTCCTCATCCACCGTGCCTGAGCGGATCGACGCCACGCGTCGGACTGTGGTCGATTCTGTCCAGGCCATAGAGGGCTCCCGTGTGAGAGGACTTGTCAACGGAGACGCATGCAGTGGCGCTCAACGGCAGCCGCGCGCGCACGGAGCGACGTCTGTGGCATCCAGCGAAAGCGGAACACCGGCACACGCTGTGCGAGACGGACGATCTCGTCGAAATGCCAGGCACGGCCCGCGGGCGTATCGATGAGATCGCTGTTGTACGTGGCGCCGTGCATGAGCGCGTCGAAGCGCTCTTTTCCGCCGAGCGTCGAGAACTCGCTCGTCGTCGCGGGTCGAGGGTCGACGATGTAGATCGCGCGGAGCGGGCTGGGCTCCGCGACGAACAGGTGCGGGCGCTCGTAAGCGAACTTGTCTGCGCCGGGCAGGATCCGGTGCGCCTCGTCGGCGTCCCAGCCAAGCTCTCGTGCGCTGCCGCCCCACAGCGTGACCATCGCAGGCTCCGGCTCCAACTGAGGCGTTCCTGAGTCCGACCAGGTGAGAGCCGCGATGTCATCGGATACGTATCTCCATCCGCGCCCCGTCATGGCTGCGGCAATGCTCGACTTGCCTGCGCCAGGAGCGCCGACCAGACCGAGGGCGAATCCGGCGCGGACCACCGCGGAGACGTGAAGAGGCAGGACCTCCTGAAGCTGCAGGTGCAGCGCACGCCCGGAGCCGCGCAGCAGGCCGTCGACCTGCGCGGGGACCGCCCCGGGGGCGCGATCGACTCGCGCCCCCGAGGCCGGATCGACGATCAGCGTGCCGACGTCGGGAACGACGATCTCCCGCCGTCTGTCGATCGATACGTTCATCGCGGGTGACTCAGGCGCACGTTCCACAGTTCTGGGGGTTGTTCGCCCTGAACGGCCCCGAGTACTGTGCGGCGTAGATCGTCTCCGTCGTCCCGTCGCTCAGCGACACGGAGAAGATCGTGTTCTCCGCTTTGAGAGTGTCCAGTGCACAGGCGCCGCCGGGTGTCGAATAGTGCTGCTGGCTGCCGTTGGGCTTGAACTCGTAGTTGCCCTTGCTCCCCTTCAGCACGGCCTCCACCGTGCCCGTCGACCACTCCGTCGTCAGACTGACGCCGGTGACGTTCACTCCCGCGCTGGGAGTGAACGAGAACGTCCACGTGCCGTTATTGCAGCTGTAGAGCGCATTCGACATCTGCGCCTTCTGCGCCGTCGAGGCTGCGTGGGCCGGTACCGCTGCGGCAGCCGCGATGATCGGCACGCTCCAGGCAGCCCCCTTGACGATCGTGCGGCGGCTGATTCCCGCGGTATGGCGTTTCTCCGACATTTCCTTTCCCCTCTTCTTGCGTCAATGGGGTGGCGACGACGTGAGAGGTGGATCCACTCACGTCGAAGAACGCCACGACGGCGCTATCCCCAGTGCAGGAGCCTCGGGTCGGCTGATCGTCCTGCATCGGCAATCCTTCATTCGCCGATGCGGCGCGATCGAACCAGAATCGTGAATCGAGAGTCTGCGGAGCCTCGGCTTTACTTTTCGGTCAGACGTGCATCGGCGACGGTCTGGACTACCGGGTGCTGGCACGCATTCCATGGCATCCTTGTGGTCCCTCTCCCCTACCGCGATCAAGGAGCAGCGGCGCGAGCCCGACACGACATGCGCTCACACTTCGACCTCGACACCCACGATCCGGGCGCTCCCTCGGTGTTCGCCGAACTCGGCTGGGTGCTCGATGAGGCGTACGCGCCGTTTCGTGCGGGCGGCGATGTGCTCACGGGCAGCGGATTCGTGCTTGCCCGCATGTGGCACACCCCTTTGCGCGCTCACACCGAGGCGTCATGCATGACCGACGAGTGCTTCTCAGCCATGCTCGTCGTCGAGGGCAATGGTCAGCGCTCGATCGGTCAGGCTCAGGTTCCTTTCGAGCCCGGGGTTCTGATGATCCATGACGCTCGCCTGGAGACCGAGGTGGACGTGCCCGTGTCCGTCGCAGCGATACACCTCAGCCGCGCCTGGAACGCGATCCTTCCCAGCGGCGTACGCGCCGAGGACGTGCCGCTGTCCTTCCGTCCGCCCGCGCGCTTCCAAGCCGTCCTCGCCGCTATCGTGAACACGGCCTTCCAGGAGCGCATCGGAGAGTCGGACCTCGGCTACACCGCGTGGCTCGCGTCGATCGACGCCGCGATGTCAGCGTTGCTCAACAGCGCCTTGGACGATCTCCGTGTCGTCCGCAGCCCCGCGACGCTGTATGAACGGGCAGTGGCGCTCATTGAGCAGCAGTACTCGGATCCGGAGTTCACCGTCGCAGACCTCGCCGAGAGCCTGAGCGTCTCCAAGCCGTGGCTGCATCAAGCATTCGCCAATGAGGGGACGACGCCGAAACGCGTGCTGCAGCGTGTCCGCGTAGACCACGCGCTGCGTCTGCTGCCGCCTCTACCGACGCCGACGGAGATCGCCGACGCCGCAGCGGCATCGGGTTTCGCCACCGCGCGGGCACTGCGACGCTCGTTGCGCGCCGGCGAGCCGGACACCCCCGCGACGACCGCCGGCTGAGAGCACGCTCGCGTCACCACTCCCAGCGAATGCCGACCTCTCCGGGCCCGAAGTCACGCTGGCGCTGGTGCACGCCGGCGGTGTCGGTCAGATCCACCGGCCATTCGTGCTTGAGCCCGCGCTCCTCGAAGTACATCCAGCATTTGGCCGGCACCGATTCCGGGTCGAAGTTCACCCACACCAGCGCTTCCTCGAGCCGCTGCTCGGCGAGGATGGAGTAGTCATCCACCAGGCCGAGGTCGTACTCGTCGGAATGCGTGATCTCGACTTCCGTGAGCGCCGATTCACCGAGCCGCAGAGGGCGCGGAAACAGCAGCCGCACACGACGGACGTTCTTGGCGGGTTGCACCATCTCCTCAATGGTGCAACCCGCAATCGCCCGGAATTGGAACGCTTCCGCGCCTGATTCTTCATCGGTGCCGAGGAAGACGGTCACCCCGTCCGCACCGTCGCGATTGGCGACGAACAGCCGGCGGACGGTGTACTTGTCGACCTGGCGGTGGCGGCCCACATCGATGGTCACCTGGGTCGACACCCGGGAGACGTCGCTCTCTCCGAGGAATGTCGTCTCGTCCTTCGGTTCGATCACGGGAGGCGCCATGATCCGGTCGAATCGCTCGACATGACCGATCCGGCGGGCCGCAGAGCCCGGCACCAGACGGGCGAGCGCCCCCGGCGCCAGTCCGAGTATCGCTTCCACTGCCGGCAGCGCTTCGAGCGATGACGGGCGTTCGGGAAGGCGCTGACCCGACCTCCAGTACGACAACGTCGTCAACGAGATCGGGTGGCCCTTCGCCGTCAGACGGTCGCGGAGCTCAGTGAGTCCCACACCCGCGTGGGACAGGGCAGACGTGATCGCCGCCGCGAATGCGTTCACCTCTGCGCCGCCGCGCCGTGTTCCTGTGCCCATCGACTCATCCATCGGATCTCCCATTCCTGCGAACGATGGCCCCCCAGATTAGGGCCTCACGGCGAAGCTCGTGCTGCGGTTACGGCACGATCGGGTCAGGCACGTGCGGTCGCCGACGCAAGCCTTCGAGCAGCATGGGTGTTGCGATGTTCGATCCGGGCCGAACCACGCGATCCTGCCATGACGAACCGGTGCGAAGCGTCCATCCGGGAAGCACCCAGCGCGCTGAGCATCGAGGGCACCGAGGAAAAGCCGGTCATCCTCGCGAGCACTGCATCGTCGATGTCGGCCCCGCGCAGGTCGAGGAGTTCACCGACCGCGGCAAGACGGATGTGACGCAGGACGCCCAGCGGCGTGGTCCCCGCCGCACCGAATGCCCGAAACAGGCTCGACGCGGAGGCGAAGGCGCCCTCACCGATCTCAGCGATCGAGAGGTCCGCACGCTGGTAGTTGCGCTCCATGAAGACCAGCGCCCGCCGATAGAGTTCGGTGTTCGCAGCGGAAAGGCCTTCAGGGATCCAGCTGCCGCCGGACTGGCCGAGCAAACCGACCGCATGCTCGACGGCACGCCAGTAATCGGAGAACCCGTTCTGGCCCGGTTGCAACCCGCCCGCGATCCCCTGGTTGACGATCGCGGCAAAGCTGGCGATTGCGACTCTCGAGGGGCGCAGTATTCGATATCCGGCACCGCTGTCCGAAACCATGCCGAACGCCCTCGCGATGCGCCCGGTCCACAGGCCGGCCGCCGACATCACAGCCACCGGACTCGTGCTGAGGAGATCCAGGGTTCCCGCGCTCGCAAGAAGCAGGTCCCCTTCTCGCACCGGCGAGGATCGGAATCGGTCGCGGACCTCAGCTTCACCGTCGAGCACGAGGAGCATCCGCCAGCCTTCATTCCCGGGCGACGCAGGCCATCGCGCGCTCAACGCCGTGCTCCACGTGCGCGCGGCGAACGTCGTGCCATCGCCGACACGCTCCGTCAGCACCCGCGTCGCGCGGGTTCCCCTGAGATCCCATCCCACGGCCTCGGAAACGACGGCGTGCCGCTGAGTGTCATGCGCCTTCCCCAGCATCCCCAAGATTCCCCCTCTGCCCCACCGGGCGCCTCTGCGCACCTCCCCGGGCGCGCTCGTGTCACACACGCGTGAGCCCGCCTTTGCGCAGCGTTGGCCCCGGGTTGCCTGGCGTCTGGGACGCACCTGTGTGCGCGCCGGGCAACCCGGGAGCCGAAAAGCGGCTGGTTCAGCCGCCTTTGGACGGCACACTGGGACGTGCCGCACTTGGCCGGCACGCGGGGACGTGCCGCCGACGGTCGAGCTTCCCCAGCGTCGAACCGTCATTCTCAGTGTGCGGAGACCGATCACCATCCGCATCACCTCAACCGTGTGATCCTGCGGACGCAATGGGACGATTCACCCGATCAAGGTGATGTGGCCGCGGCACGCCCTCCATGACGATGAGTGAGGTCCAGGGGGATGGCCTTGCCCGCTCCTGGGCTCTCTGCCTCGGAACCACAGGAGACGCTCATGCTGTCACGCCCCCTGCTCGCTCGCGCCGCCACGATCTGCGCCGCGACCGTCGCCCTCCTGGGGTTCGCGTCGCCGGTTCATGCGGCATACGCACCAGACCCGAACGCCCCCGCGATCACGACGAAATCAGATCCGATCGGCGGAGGAATCGACACGCGTCCCGGGGCCAAGAAGACGGTCTGGCTCGTGTTCCAAGGCGGCGCTTTGACGGGCACCCCATGGAATGACGACCGCGACCCCGCGAGTCTGAAGGGCACCCCGATCGACTTCGACCAGGCCAAGGGCGATTCCGCAGCCTTGCGCAGCGAGGTCGCGGCACGGCTCGCCGAGCTGTTCTCACCGTTCGACGTGACGTTCACGACGACCCGGCCGAGCAAGGATGCGCTGAGCCGGGATTCCGCGACCGACGACACCTACGGAGATGTCGTCGTCATCACCTCTGAGTCGCTCGGCGCGACCGGACTCACGATGCACGACGCCGACGACGCCGACGGCATCGCCCATTCCGGCACCTTCGGCGATTCCTCGGACAACTACGTGTGGGTCACAAACGGCGGCATGGTGCCGAACAACGCCAAGCAGATCGCGGACGTCGCAGCACATGAGATCGGCCACACGCTCGGTCTCGCCCACCACGGCTACGACGACTCTGCGGCCGGGGGTCAGAAGGACGTCTACTTCACGCCCGACCGCGGCCTCTGGGCACCGGTGATGGGATCTGCCGACGACGTCGCGATGGTGCGGTGGTCGAACGGCGGCTATCCGAACGCCACCAACCCGACCCAGGACGATCTCGCCGTCATGACGGACGCCTCGGTCAACGACTCGCACACGAGCTATTTCTACCGTGACGACCACAGCCGCGCCGACCTCAGCGGCGGCTATTGCGGAACCGACGGCGTCGACGTCTACACGGTCTCCGGCGACTCCTGCGACGTCCCGGAGAGCCAGAGACGCTACGTCGACCAGCACACGTACTTCACCGGCCGTCTGCAGTACCAGCCCGACGCTGTCGGCGACACCGACGCCACCGCGACGACCCTCACCGCCGGCTCGCCGGTGGATGGGCTGATCGAGCGCAACGGCGACAAGGACGTCTACGCGGTCACGGCTCCAGCCACCGGGGTGCTCGACGTCAGCACTGCCGTGCGACAGCCTGAGTCGATGCTCGACGTGCTACTGACGGTGCGGGACGGCTCCGGCACCGTCATCAGCACATTCGACCCGGGCCTGAGCCAGACCGGAGGAGACCGCCGACAGGGCGTCACCGGGGAGAGCGCGTCGGGACGCGTCGCGCTGCCTGGCGCCGGCACCTACTACGTGCAGGTCGAAGGCACGGGGTTCGGCGACGTGAGCACGGTGACCCGCAAGGACACCTCGAACTACGCCGCCGCCTACGGTTCGATCGGCTCGTACACTCTGAGCGCGTCGTTCCTCGCACCGCAGCTCGGCGCGAAGACCGACGGACGCACGATCACCCTCAGCGCATCGCTGGGTGCCGACGCCCTGCCGGTCGACTACCGGCTGCCCGGCGGATCCTGGCAGGCGTATTCGACGCCATTCACGGTGGCCGGCGCGGGAGCCGCCGACGTGGACTGGCGGGCGACAGCGATGGGCGGCGCACTCGTCTCCACCTCCACCGTGCACCTGGCGGCCGTGGGCGGAGCCGCGCACGCGGATGCCCTCGGGTCGGCGAAGACCGTGCTGACGGGCGAGTCGGTGTCCGGGTTCGGCGTGAAAGTGACGAGTGTCGCGGGCGATGCCGTCCTCGGCGAGGACGTGGCCTTCGCGATCGTGGGCGGCCAGACGGCTGCCGGCGAGACGAGCGTGCATGTGCGCACCAATGCGGCGGGCATCGCTGTGGTACCGGCGGTGTCGTCGAGCACGCCAGGCAGCATCCGGATCACCGCAACGACTTCGCTCGGTACCGTGACGCTGCCGACGATCACCGTGAACGCCCCGGCAACCTCGATGGCGGGCGCCGTGCAGGCCACCTCGAGCGTCGTCAGCGGCAAGATCGTGCTCACGGTCATCGCCTGGAACCAATCGGGCGCGCCCGCATCCGTCCAGATCAAGACGAAGTATGGATCGAAGACGTTCACCGGTGTTCCCAGCGGTGACACCGTGACTGCGACGATCAAGACCTATGCGACGACCATTCCGGCTGGATCCGTGTCCGCGACGTTGACCGGTGCCGCGGGGACCGCGACCGTCACCGGAACGTACGACGCGCGCTGAACACCGATGACGCGAACGAAGGACTCTGAAGCCATGACATCGCCCCGCCTCGACGACACCATGCCGCGCCCCCGCGAGATCTCGCGCCGCAGAGTGATCCAAGCGACCGCCTGGTCGGTGCCGATCATCGCCGCAGCGGCCGCGCTCCCCCTCGCAGCCGCCTCCGGCACGATGGTCCTCTCCGTGACCAGCGGCGACGTGGCACCCGGAACCTTGAGCGTGCGTTTCGAGGGGGTCTCCCCGGGAGACGCTGTGCCGCTGGGCATCTCGGTGGCCGATGCGAGCGGCCCCGTCACCGACGGGCTGGTGTCTTCGCTGACGGGCGCCGGCGGGATCGCCGAGTGGAGCCCCGACAATGAAGGCACCGTCACTCCCTCTGGTCTCGGCACGAGCGTCGTGAACGGAGCCGCGACGCTGATTCTCAACGCGCTCGGCACGTACGGCACGTTCTCGGTCACAGTCGTGGTGGGGGCGCAGTCCTGGGTGCTCTCCATCACCATCGCCGCCTGAGATGCGCGGGCCCGCGCTCTTCGCCGTTCTCGCCATCCTGCTCGCGGCGGCCCTGACAACGACATCCTGCTCAGCAACGCCCTCCCGGGGCCACGCGGCAGGCGCGTCCTCCGCCACCGTGACCCCTGACAAGACCAGCACGGTGGTCGCCACACCCGCGCCGGGCGCGCCGACAGCTATCCGCGTCGACCTCCTCGGACCTGACACCCCGGTGACGCCTGGTCGCGACGGGATCCCGCTCGTGGTCCGGGTGACGGAGAACGACAAGCCGCTGACGAATGCGATGGTGACCTTCGAGGTGCAGGCGGGGCCTGCGGAGTTTGCCGACGGCTTCGAGGCCGCGCAGACGGATACGACCGGTGTCGCCACCGCCCTGTCTCTCACGGCGTCGCGTCCGGGGACGGTGCGGCTCCGGGTCGCCACGGGCGCGTACGTCGGAACGGTGACGGTGGAGGTGCGCTGACCGGTGAGCGCGACTCCGGGAGTGACGTGCACGGCCTTCACACCTCGCGACCCTTGTGTGAAGCGCGACGCCAATACTCTGCAAACCATGAACGTGGAGATCGCGAGAGGATCGCGTCAGGAGCCCCTGACTGAGCTCCTCCGTGATGCCCGAAAGCGGGTCGGCCGCGCGCGTGCCGCCATCGAGGAGGGACAGCTCACGGACGCACACGCTGCGCTCGCGGCACTCGAAGCGAACCTCGAGCGGACGGCTGTCGAGGTGAGCGACGACGACCAGCGCCTACGCGCCGCCGAACGCATAGGGCTGACGCCCGCTGAACTGCGGATCCTGAATCATCTGCACACGCATCTCACCCTCGCTCAGATCGCCGAGCGCCTCTTCGTGTCGCGTAACACGGTGAGCACGCAGACCGCGTCCGTCTACCGCAAGCTCGGCGTCAACACCCGTGCGGCAGCGGTTGATGAGGCGATCCATCGCGGCCTTCTGGCGGTGTGATGACGCGACGATGCCACGCCCACACCCCCGGAGTCCGATGCGCGACGCCGGTTGGGACGCGCCATCACGACGCGTCGGGGCGGTCCTCGTCATCCAGCTCGGCGGCGGCCAGGATCACCGGCAGGCGCCACGCGGCACCGAGCCGGAGCGCCGGCGGAGGGAAGCCCTCGTCGGACTGCTCGTCCTCGACCACCGGGTCGGACTCGTCGTCCCCCGCTCGCACCCGCTCATGGGCACGACGGTCGTCTCTGTTCATCTTCATAAGCAACGCAGGCTTCCCCTCAACAGATCCCCTCCCCAGGGGCTCACCCGTGCACGCCGACGGCGCGGCCGCACGTGATGACATCGGCGCCGGCGACTTTCGGGTCGTCGCCGACAAATCCCATTCAACGCTCGGAATCTGAGGAAACGGCTGGAGGCAGAAGAAATCACCCACGGCGTCACCCGCGCCGCTCGGCGCAGCAGCCACCGCGTCGCACCGTGCCGCGTCCGGATCAGAGGTAGCCGGCCTGCACCGCGCGACGCACGGCGTCGGCGGCAGCGGAGACCCCGAGCTTGCGATAGAGCGAGGCCTGATGGGTCTTCACCGTGTTCGGCGAGCGGAACAGGGCCTTCGCGATCTGCTCCCTCGTCTCGCCCTGTGCGAGGCGCACCAGCACCGCGAGTTCGCTCTCGGTCAGCGACGGGGAATCGAGAACGCCCCGGGGCGCTGTTCGCATCGCCTCCGGCAGCAGCTCGGGGATGTGCTCGGCGACCAGTTCCAGCACGCTCGGGGCGAGAATGCGCAGCACCGCGATCTCGTGCGGGCCCGACTGGCGGTTGAGCTCGCCGAGCTGGTCCAAGGCGCGCATCGCGGACACGCTGTCGCCGCTGAGGTAGTGGGCGAGCCCCAGCACGAGACGCCGCTGCCGTTCCGCCCGCTGCAGCCCCTTCGTCAACGGCCTCGCCGCGTTGAGGTCACGGATCGCCGTCTTCGGCGCGCCGGCGGCGATGCCGATCAGGCAGGCGACGATCAGCGCGGGCCAGCTGCGGTCCTGCACCTTCTTCATCTCCTGCTTGGCTCCGGGCACGTTGCCGCTGAGCAGGCACTCCAATGCGAGCAGCACGTGCGGCACGGACGAGTTGAGAGCAGTGCCCGTCGTGCCGACACCGGCGGCGATCAGCGATTCGAGGCGTTCCCGGACGTCGACTCGACGCCCGGCGAGCACGCCCTGCCGCTGCAGCCCCAGCAGATACAGCGGCCACAGCTCCCCCATCGGACCGTACGTGAGCTGCAGCAGCCGGGTGAAGGAGCCGGCAGGATCCTGGTCGTCCAGCAGGCATTCCGCGAGCGCCTGCTCCGGATCGAGTTCCGCTTCCATCCAGCTCGCGGTGCGGGGTGTGGACAGCGCCTCGGTGAGGTGCGCCCGACCGGCCACCGGATCGCCGTACAGAGCATGGATGATCGCTGAGCGCAGGTGCGCCTGGCGGAGGTAGAACCGCAGGGACGACGGCGTAGGGACGCGCAGCACCCGCCCGTACAGCCCCAGCGCCTCCTTGAAACGCCCGAGGAGCAGCGCGGTGACCGCCGCTTCGGTGAGGAACAGGCTCCGGACGCCGTTCGTGGGATCGAACACCGAGGGGATCGCGTCCGCGATCTCCGGCAGCTCGACCAGCACCTGGTACGCACGAGCGACATCGCCGTTCAGTCGTGCATGCCAGGCGTCCGTCACGACGAGCCAGCGGCGCAGACGGGAGGGCAGCTGCGGCGAACGCGAGAGCGCCCTGTCCTCGGTGAGCGACTCCGCCCCCTCGGGCGCGAGCATCCGCGCCACGAGCGCGACCTCGGCGCTCGCGCGGACGGCCTCGGCCGGCAGCCCGACGATGATCGCGGTCAGCTCGTCCACCGGCAGCGTGAACCAGGCCTCGACCGGACGGGTGGCGAGCAGCTGGACGACCGCGGCGTGGTCGCCTGCGGCCTCGGCATCGCGGATCCTTCGCGCGATATCCGTCATCTGACACCCATCCCCGTTACTGACCCCCGCGTCAAGAGCATACGATCACGACGATGGATCCTTGCTGCGAAAAGGCGGGGCCGGGGGATATCGCCGCGCGGGCTCTGCGCTCAGACGGGTGGGATGACCTCGCCCGGGGCCCGCTCGAGCAGCCCGCGCGCGACCAGTTCCGCGACGAAGCCGTCGACGGCGCCGACGATCGTCGCGCCGTCCTCGTCGACGCTGCTCGCGACCCGATCCGCCAGCGCGGCCTCCCCGTCCTCGCAGGCGGCGCGCCAGATCACCGCGGCCGTGCCGGCCAGCACCACGATGGGGCCCTCCGGCAGCCGGGCTGCGTACACGGCGGTGCCGTCGTCGATCACGCCGACGTCCGCGGCCGGCCGATAGCGGATCACGGTTCGCCCCGCTTCCGCCCCCGCGGCACCGCCTGTGCGGCGACGCCCGATTGGTCCTGCGCCCTCGTCGGCTCGGGCGCGCCGGTCACGGGCGCCCGTCGCTTCCGGCGCGTTCTCGCCGCATGGACGAGCTCGCCGATGCCCCGAGCGGACCGCGCCGCGAACTCGCGGACGATGTCGGCCGGCCGCGGACGCCGGCCGAGCTTGTGCGTGAGGCGCTCCGTGTTCACCAGGGGCGCTCTCAGCACCAACCGGATCCGGTCGCGCAGCGTCCGCGCGGCGCGCACCCGTGCGATCCAGTCCTGCGTACGGGTGCCGCCCTGCGACGCCACCTTCCACAGCAGGTACTCACGGCGGTGGGCGTAGCGTTCCAGCTCCCCGTGCGCGGCCGCGAACGCCACCCGCGCGTCCAGCCGGTCGACGAGGTCGAGACAGGCCTTGCGTCCGGCGGGATCGAGGGCGTCCCAGACCCGGGCGGCGGTGTCGCCCATTCCGGCGGCGCGTGCGGCGTTGAGCGTCAGAAGCACCGCCTGCGCGGTGAGCGCCGGCACGGCGCACGGCCGCCCGGCAGCAGCCGCCTCGGCGCGGTCCACCCAGAGCAGTTCGAACGCCCGCTCATCGGCGATCCCGATGCCCGGGAAGCGCCGATGCACGTCGAGGTGCCCCCAGTCGGGGTGGAAGTACGTCTGAGCGTGTTCGAACGAGGAGTTGTTGCGGAAGGTGCTGTAGATGCTCCAGCCGTGCCGGACCAGCGCGCGGTGCAGCGCGGGGACGGCCGCGGGATCCGCCATCACGTCGACGTCGGTGCCTTCGAAACGCGGGCCCAGCAGAGCCGGATCCGTCATGGTGCCCTTGATATGCAGCAGCCGCACGCCGATCCGGTCGGCGATCACCTGCACCCCGGCGCGCGACATCTCCAAGCGCACACCCGGCGGGATCTGATCGACGACCTCCGCTGACACGGCGCAAGCCTACGGCACCCTTCCGACGCGCCCAAGGTGCAGCTCGCCGCCCGGGCCGGAGGGTCAGCGCCGCTGCGCGATCACCCGGAGATACGCCGCCGCGTGCTGTTGGGCCACCACGTGGTCCGTGGCGAGCCCGGGGGTGCTCCGGGCGGCGTCGCCGAGCCGTGAGCGCAGGCCGGCGTCGGCGCCGAGCCGGCGGAGCGCTGCGGCGAGCGCGCCGACGTCGCGCGGCGCCACGACGAGCCCGTTCACGCCGTCCCGCACCCATTCGACCGGGCCGCCCTCGGCCGCGACCACGGTGGCCAGCCCCGCATCCAGGTACTCGAGCACGTTGAATCCGAGCGGTTCCGCGCGCAGGGAGGCCTGCACGCCCACATCCCAGCGCCGCAGCAGACGATCGACGTCCTCGACGTGCCCGAGCAGGTGCACCCGGTCGGCGATCCCGAGTGCGCGGGCCCGATCGCGCAGCTCCACGGCGAAGTCCGCGTGCCCGAACGGCGCTCCGCCCGCGAACTCCAGGATCTCGTCGCCCCCGGGGAACGCCTGCGCGAACGCCTCCAGGAGGAGCAGCTGGCCCTTCCACGGGTCGATGCGTGCCAGCATGCCGACTCGGAGCGGACCCGGTTCGCGGGCGCCGCGCGCGGCGCCGGTGAGGCCGGACGCCCCTGCGATCACCTCGCGCACCGCGTCCGGGCGCAGATAGGGTTCGGCGCTGGCCAGTGTGGCCTGCGAGTTCGCGATGACGCCGTCCGCGCGGGGCAGCACGATCCGCGTCATCATCCGCAGACCGAACCCGCCCAGAGTCTCCCGGTCGGTGATGTCGTGCAGGTGCACGAGGAAGCGCTTGCGCGAGCCGAACGCGGCGAGCGCGCCGTAGGCGGCCGCCCGCGTGCTGTTGGCGACGATCAGATCGGCTTGCCGGAACGAGGGGTGCCGTCGCGTCGCGACCGCCTGCGCGACCAGGCGCACCCCCAGGGAGAACGCGCTCATCGCTGACGCGCCGCTGGCGCCGTGGGGCTGGGCGACGCCGATCCGGTGGATCGGGATCGATGCGGGAAGCCCCGCGAAGGCGCCGTCCTCGGCCGGAACCGGCGGGAGCAACACACTCGCCCGCCACGGCGCATCCGCACGCAGCATGCGGGCGAGCCCGAGCTCGGCACCGCCCGCCACCGTCGTGTGCGCCAGGTGCGCGACCCTCGGTGCGGAGGCCGGCGGCAGCTCGGGATCGGACAGCAGATCTCTCCTATGATGAGTTCGGAGTTCGCTTCTCTGCGACACCGCCCGGGCTCTTCCACGGGCACGCGAGCCCGCGGGATCGCGTCAACTGACCCAACGATACAGGGGGGTGTCGATGCGGGTTCTCCGAATCTCCCACAGTGCGACGGTGCGGGCCTGGCGCGGGCGGGAGCAGGCTTTGCGGGATCGCGGGGTCGACGTCCGCCTGCTGACGGCGAACCGCAGCGACGCCGGCGGCGTGCCCGTCGAGCTCGAGACGGCACCGGGTGAGGACGTGCACGGCGTGCGCACCTGGGGAACGCACCCCGCGCTGTTCCTCTACGACCCGCGTCCGCTCTGGCGGGCGCTGGGCGAGCGCTGGGATGTGATCGACATCCATGAGGAGCCGTTCGCCCTCAGCACCGCCGAGACGCTCGTGCTGCGGGCGCTGCGCCGGCAGCGAGCCCCGTACACGCTCTACACCGCCCAGAACCTGCTCAAGCGATACCCCTTCCCCTTCGGCTGGATCGAGCGGCGATCGCTGCGCGGCGCGGCGGGCATCTCCGCCTGCAACGCGGAGGCTGCCGCGATCACCGAGCGCAAGGGCTTCCCGGGAAGAGCGCGGGTGATCCCCCTCGGCGTGGATCCGGTCGCTCCCGGATCCAGCCACCAGCAGGCGCGCCCCGCGCGGGAGCAGGACCGGATCCTCGTCGGGCTGCTCGGCCGGCTGGTGCCGGAGAAGGGCGTGCTGCTGCTCCTCGATGCGCTCGCCGCCGCGCCCTCGCTGCACGCCCGGATCGCCGGCACCGGCCCCCTCGCCGCCTCCCTCGTCGACGAAGCGGCGCGACGCGGCGTCGCCGACCGCGTGCAGTTCCTCGGCGGCATCGACCCCGACCGCGTGGCCGACTTCTACGCGTCGATCGACGTGCTCGCGGTGCCCTCGCTGCCCACCCGCCGGTGGACCGAGCAGTTCGGCCGCGTCGCCGTCGAGGCGATGGCCGCCGGCGTGCCGGTGGTGTCGAGCGACGCAGGCGCCCTCCCCGATGTGGTCGGCGGCGCGGGGATCGTCGTGCCGCGAGGCGACGCCCTGGCTCTCGTCGCCGCCGTGCAGGAGGCGGCCGGCCCGCGCCGCGCGGAGCTGGTCGCGCGGGGCCTGGCGCGCGCCGCGGAGTGCTCCTGGCCCGCGGTCGCCGCCGAGTACGAGCTCATGTACGCCGCGGCGCTCGCCCCGCGGCGCTCCGCGGGCCCATCCGCGGATGCGCGCACCCGCGACCTGGAGGTGGTGGTCGTGGCGTACGGCGCGCCCGACATGCTGCGTCGCGCCCTGGATCCGGTCCGGCACCTTCCCGTCACGGTCGTCGACAACTCCTCGCTGCCCGAGATCGCTGCCCTCTGCGCAGAACTCGGCGTGAGGTACCTGGATCCGGGGACGAACCTGGGCTTCGGCGCGGGAGTCAACCGCGCGCTCGCCGACCGGCTCCGCCCAGGGGCCGACGTGCTCCTGCTCAATCCGGACGCCGTGATCGGCGCGGACGGCATCGCCGCGCTGCACCGCGGGCTCGCGGGGGATCCCGCGCTCGCGAGCGTGGGCCCGGTGCAGCGCGACGAGCAGGGAGCGCCGGCACGGGCCGCCTGGGTGTTCCCCTCCCCCGGCCGGGCGTGGGTCGAGGCGGTCGGCCTGGGGCGGCTCGTCCGCGGGCCGCGCTTCGTGATCGGCTCGGTGCTGCTGCTGCGTGCGGAGGCGCTGGCGCAGGTGGGCGGCTTCGACGAGCGCTTCTTCCTGTACGCCGAGGAGACCGACTGGGCCTACCGCGCGCACCTGCTCGGATGGCGGCACGCGGTGGTGCCGGAGGCGGTGGCGACGCACGCCGGCGCGGGCACGAGCACGGATCCGGCCCGCCGCGAGCGGCATTTCCACGCGAGCCAGGAGCGGTACTACCGCAAGCACTTCGGGGCCGCGGGGTGGGCTCTCGCCCGCGCCGCGCAGCTGGTCGGTGCGACCGCGCGCGGGATCGTGCTTCCCGGCGACCGAGGTCGTGCGGCGGCGCGGCGGGCCGCGCTGTACCGCCGCGGTCCGGTGCGCGTCGAGCAGGAGGCGGATCCTCGCCCCCTGTCGGCCTGATGCGCACGCTACGCTGACGTCAGCGGCGCGGCGGGGCACACGCGCCGATGGGCCGGGCAGGGGATCACACCGTGATGAGGATCGTGCAGATCGCACCGAGCGTCGCACCCGGTGCCGGCATCTCGGGCGTGGCCTGGGAGCTCGAACGCGCGTTCCGGGCACAGGGGCACACCGTGGAGACGCTCACCTCACCGCAGCTCGTGCGCGTTCCGGCGCGCACCCAGCGGGCGGCGTGGCGGCGCCGGCTGTCGATGATCGGCACCCAGTTCCGGCTCGCCGTGCGTGGCAGCGCCCGGGCCCGGCGCTATCTCGCAGAGCGGCCCGACGCCGTCTCCCTGTGCCACGGCATGGTGCTGGCCGGCGACGTGTTCGTGAACCACGTGATCACGATCGCCGCGGTGCAGGCCCGAGGCCGCGCCCTCTGGCGGATCCTGCGCAACCCGATGGTCCCGTTCGCGTACGTCGTGGACCGGATCCGCTATCGCGGGCGCACGCATCGCGCGATCGTCGCGCTCACCTCCGCCGAGGTCGCAGCGCTGGAACACTGGTACGGCGCGGTGACCCCTCCGGTGCAGGTGATCCCGAACGGTGTCGACCTGGAGCGCTTCCGCCCGCCTACGGATGCGGAACGCACGGCGGCCCGCGCCGCGCTGCGGCTGGACGATGAGCACCGGGTCGCCCTCTTCGTCGGGCACGAGCTGCGCTGGAAGGGCGTTCCGCGGGCGATCGACGCGCTCGTGCACGCGCCGACGGTGATGTTGCTCGTGGTCGGCGGGGATACCCAGACCGTGCCGCTCATGCTGCGTCGCGCCGAGCGGGCGGGAGTCGCCGATCGCGTGCACTTCGCCGGGGTGAAGACCGACCTGTCGGAGATGTTCGCGGCAGCCGACATGTTCGTCTTCCCGACCCTGTACGAGCCCTACGGCATGGTGGTCTCCGAGGCGCTCGCCTCCGGGCTCCCGGTGATCGCTACCCGCCAGGGCTGCGCCGCAGACCTCATCGAGGACGGCGTGAACGGCTATCTCGTGGATCCGGATCCGAAGCGCATCGCCGAGCGACTGGAGCAGGTCGCCGCCACCGACGTCGCCGCCTGGCGGGACGCGTGCCGTCGCAGCGTCGAGCACCTGGGCTGGGACCGTGTCGCGCGCCGGTACCTCGAGCTGCTGGCGTCCGTGCGCCCGGATGCAGCCGAGGGCGATACGGCGGACGGGGATGCCCCGCTCCCGAAGGCTGCCCTCGCCGCGACGAACCCGGAGCCCGCCCACGGCGACGGCCCTCTCGACATCGTCCACGCCGTGTGCTCCGACGGGTTCGCCGGCGTGGAGCGGTTCATCGTGCGGCTCGCGGGCGCTCAGCACGCCGCAGGGGCGCGCGTGCGGGTGATCGGCGGGGATCCGCAGCGCATGTCCGCCGCCCTCGAAGGCAGCGGCGTGGGCTTCCTGCCCGCCCGCGGCAGCCTCGGCGTGCGCCGCGCGCTGCGCGCCGTGCGCGGTGACGCCGACGTGGTGAATGTGCACATGACCGCGGCGGAGGCCGCCGCGGCGCTCGCGTTCGGCCGCCGGCATCGCCCCGCGGTCGTGGCGACGCGCCATTTCGCGCAGCCACGGCGGCGCCGGGCGGCGGTGCACATGAACACCGTCGCGGCGCGCGTCGTGGACGCCGAGATCGCGATCAGCCGCGCGGTGGCCGCCGAGATCGGCGTGCCCTCGACCATCGTGCACTCCGGCTTGCCCGACACCGCTCCTCGCGGCCCGCGGCCGGAGCGGGAGCGGGTCGTCCTCGTCGCGCAGCGCCTCGAGGCGGAGAAGGCGACCGATGTCGCGATCGAGGCGTTCGCCGCTTCCGGGCTCGCCGCCGCCGGCTGGCAGCTGTGGATCGCCGGCGAGGGCGCACGGCGCACCGACCTCGAGGAGCTGGTCACCCGACGCGGGCTCGACGGCAGCACCCGGTTCCTCGGCTACCGGGCCGACGTGGCCGACCTGATGGCGCGGGCGGGGATCCTCGTCGCGCCGTGTCCGCGCGAGGGGCTGGGCCTGACCGTCTTGGAGGCGATGCAGGCGGGTCTGCCCGTGGTGGCCGCGGCGGCAGGCGGCCACCTCGACCTCCTCGGCGGCCTCGAGCCGGACGCGCTGTTCTCGCCGGGCGATGCCGAAGCCGCCGGCGCGAACCTGCGGCTGCTCGCTGCGGATCCGGATGCACGCGAGCGCCTCGCGACCGCCGCGCAGCACCGGCAGGGCGCCGAGTTCTCCCTCGATGCCCAGGTGGCGGGGACGGATGCGGTGTACCGCGCGGCGATCGCCCGGCACGCGGCATCGACCACTGGCGCAGACGACCGCGGCGGAGGCGAGCATCGATGAGCGACCTGATCGTTGTCTCCCTCGAGCGGTGGGACGAGGTGTGGCGGCGGAACCAGCATCTCGTCGCCGGACTGCTGCGCGAGGACCCGAACCTCCGAGTGCTGTTCGTGGAGCCGCCGGATGATCCGCTGTACGCCCTGCGGCGCGGGGCCCGCCCGGAGTTCGGCCACGGCGAGCGTCCGGTCGGCGAGCGGCTGCACACGCTTCGCCCGGTGAAGTGGCTGCCCCGCCGGCTCGATCCTGGAGCGGACGCGCGGATCGAACGGTCGATCGTCCGCGCCGCCGCCCGGCTCGGGATGACCGATCCGCTTCTGTGGATCAACGACCCGCGCGCGGCCGGCCTCGCCCGGCGCACCGGCTGGGCGGCGCTGTACGACCTCACCGACGACTGGCTCGCCGCCGAGCGGCCGGCCGCCGAGATGCGGCGCATCAGCGAGGGCGAGGAGTGGCTGCTGGCGCGCGCGGCGGCGGTGGTGGCCTGCTCCCCCGAGCTGGCCCGCCGCAAGGGCGGGCAGCGGCCGGATATCGCGGTGGTGCGCAACGGCGTCGACACCGCGGCCTACCGCTCCCCGCGCCCGCGCCCCGCGGACCTGCCTTCCGGCCCCGTCGCGTTGTACCTGGGCACGCTGCACCGCGACCGCCTCGACGTCGACCTGGTCGTGCGCACCGCGTCGTCGCTGAGGTCCTCCGCCGACGTCGCCGGCGCCGCGGGGGCCGGCGAGGGCGCGCGCACCGCCGCGTCGCTGGTGCTGGTCGGACCGAACGCGCTCGACGACGCCGACACCGCCCGGCTGCGCGACGCCGGCGCGCTCGTGCTCGGCGCCCGGCCGCGCGAGGCGGTGATCGGCTATCTGCAGCACGCCGACGTGCTGCTCGTCCCCCATGTGGTGAGCGCGTTCACGGAGAGCCTGGATCCGCTCAAGCTCTACGAGTACCAGGCCGTGCAGCGACCGGTGGTCTCGACCCCCGTCGCCGGCTTCCGGGAGGCCGCCGGAGGGCTCATCCGGATCGCCGCCGCCGAAGAGTTCACCGAGGCCGTGCACCGGGCGCTGACATCGGGCGCGACCGGATCCGACCCGCTGCCGGCTCCGCCGTCGGGTGCGCATCCGTCTGAGACGGCGGACTGGTCGCAGCGCGTCGCCGAGATGCGCGCGGTGCTCGACGGGGTGATGCGCGTGTGAGCCGGCACGACGGGTCCGAATGGTTCACGCGACAGCAGCCGGGCAGGCGCGGGCCGGACACCGTCGCCGTCGGCACCGTCGCGCTCTGCGTCGCCACCGCGATCCTCGGCGCGATCGCCGCCGTCGCGCTGCCCGCCGGCCTGCCCTACGACGAGCCCGCGCACTGGGCGAACACGGTGTACCTCGCCGAGCACCGCGCCCTTCCGGTCGTCGGCGATCCCGACGTCGGCTACGAGGCGCAGCAGGCCCCGGCGTACTACCTGGTGGCGGCGCTGCTCCTGACCCTGTTCGGATCCGGCGCCGCGGGGTTCTTCGCCGTGCGCCTGTTCGGCGTGCTGGGCGCGATCCTGATGACCTGGCTGGTCGCCCGGATCCTGCAGCGTGCGCTTCCCGACCGCCCCGCGGCGGTCGTCGCCGGCACCGCGTTCGTCGCCCTCAATCCGATGCTCGTCGTGATGTCGGCGTCGGTGCAGAACGACACCTGGTCGCTGGTCACGGGGTTCGCGGCACTGCGCGTCGCCCTTGACGTGCCGCGCGACCGGCCCTGGCTGCGCGGTGCGCTCATCGGCCTGCTCTCGGCCCTCGCGATCATGACGAAGATCACGACGGCGCCGCTCGTCGTCGCCCTGCTCGTGATGCTGCTCTTGCGGCGGCGCTGGCGGGAGGTGCTCCTCTCGGCGGTCGTCGTGGTGGCGGGGTGCGGATGGTGGGTGCTGCGCAACCTCGCCCTGTACGGCGACCTCACCGGTCAGGCGGGCGTCGATGCCGCCGGCTACCGTTTCGCTGCCGGGGCGACGACGCCGTTCGCGCTCGCCCGCGAGGCGCTCACGTACCTGACGCTGCCCGACGAGTACCTGCGGAACGTGTTCTCGGCGCCGTCCTGGGTCGACGCGCTCGCGGTGCTCGTCGGCGTGGTGCTGGTCGCCGGGGCGGTCGCCCTGGTCGCCGTCGGACGGCGATCGATCCGGGGCCTCCCGCTCGCACTGGTGGCCGTGGTCGGCGCGGTGAGCGTCGCGGCATGGCTGGCGCAGGTGTCGCTGGGCTGGCACGTCGCGTTCCGCACGGCCTACGGCGCACTGCCGCTGGCCGCGCTGGCGTTCGGATCGGCGACACTGTGGTTCCGTGGGCGGCGCACGCCGTGGGTGGCGTGCGCCGTGCTTGCGCTGCTCCTCGTGGTGCTGTGCGGGTGGACGGGTGTGCAGCTCGCCGGCGTCACCGACCGCACGATGCTGCAGCTCTGACGGCGCGGGCCACTGCCGGCTCGAGCGGCCGAGCCGCCCCTTTCGTCCATCCGAAGGCCGCAACCCGGTCGACGCTCACCGGAGGGTCGGTCACTCCGCCGCCGCGGCGGCGGGATCCGGCTCGGTCGGCGGGCGTTCCCCGTGCAGCGCCTCGAACACGTCGCCGATGAACTCCTCGATGGCCACGTCTCCGGTCACCGGGCCGCCGGCGAGCAGACCGTCGGCGCCGAGCAGCACGGCGGTCGGTGTGGACCACTCCTCGATCGAGCCGGCGACGTAGTCGCCGGGATCGTGCAAAGACTGCGGTTCCTCGCGCTCAGCCCAGCGACTCGTCGTCGGCTCCACCAGCAGCAGCCGCACGTCGACCTCGGGCAGGAGTGCGCGGTAGTGCATGCGGCGATCCCGGATCGTCTCGCAGTGCCCGCACATCGACGACAGCGCGAGCAGCAGGATCGGCTTCTTCGCCGCGAGCGCGCGGAGGTTCACCTCGGTGCCGTCGGCGAAGGTCACGGGAACCGCCGGCGTGCGGCGGCGCGCATAGTCGCCGTCGCCCTCCGGCACGGATCCGTCCGCGTCGGCCGAGCGCGCGCCGGCCGCACCCACCACGGGCACACCGGGCGCGGCGGAGGCAGTCCCCGGGTCGCGCCACAGCACGAGCGCCGTCGTGACGACGGCGACCGCCGCCGCGAGCAGCCAGGGCAGCTGCGCGACCCCGGCCGCGAGCGCACCACCCGCGAGCGGCGTGCCGGACGCACAGACCGCGGCGCCGATCGCGAGCAACGTCAGCCAGACGTTGCGCACCACGGTCGCGCGGGTGACGCGCGCCGGAGCCCCGAAGCACGTGCACGACGCTCCGCCGCGAGATGCGGCCCGGGCCACGAGCACCGTGTAGGCGAGCATCAGCGCCACGGCCGCGGCACCGGCGAGAACGCCGAGCCAGCCGCCGAGCGCTGCCACAGCGATGGCGAGGATTCCCTCCGCCCAGGGGTGCAACCGCAGCAGGGCCGTGCGGCGCAGGGCGCGAGGGACGCCCAGGTCCTCCCACTCCCGCAGGTCGCCGGGCGTGCGCAGCTTCGCCACCGCGCTGACCAGGAGCACTCCCGCGAGCAGCAGCGGCAGCATCACGGCGAACGGAATGGGCATGGTGCGATGCTATCCAGCGGTCGGGTGCCGAGGAATGACGAAGGCCCTGCCGAGGCAGGGCCTTCGTCGAGGTCCAAAGGGCGTCACTGCGCCGCGATGTAGCCCTTCTCCGTCGAGTTGAAGGTCGTGCAGGAACCGCCCTGGATGGGCGGCGCAGACGGAATGGTCGCGTTCGCGACCATCGGAGCTCCGCCGTTGACCGTGTAGGTGATGCTCAGCGAGCCGTTCGAGCTGTTCGTCGCGTTCTGCGTCAGCAGGGCTGCGGTGTAGGTGGTGTGCGCCGGCACGCTGAACGGGTTGGTCTGGCTGGAACCGTCGTTCAGGTTCACGACCAGGACAGACCCGAGGGACTGGCCGTTGAGCGTCGCGGAGATCACGTTGATCGTGATCGGCGAGCCGGTGGGGTTCGCGATCACGAGCCGGAAGGCGTAGCCCTTGTACAGGGACTGCGAGTTGCCCGGCAGCTTGCAGCCCGTGCCCGAGAGCGTGATCGGACACGGGTTCTCGGGATTGAAATCGTTGCAGGCGCTCGCGGCCACGTACGGCACGGTCGCGGCGACGGCCACAGCAGGCACGGCCCATGCCATGGCCTTGGTCACAGTGCGGCGGCTGACGCCCGCCGACAGGTCGTTCTCAGACATATGCAGTTCCCCAGTCGATGCAATGCGTTATGCGACCCCAGATGACGGCATAACGCGGATAGGAGCGATGTTAGCGTATGACCCGAGCATTCCGATACCGGTATTGCAATGATTTCGCGGGAGGACACGCGCGATGGCACGCGATGCAGCCCGCACGGCACCCCGGCTTTCGCTGCTGCGTCAGCTCGGGGTCCTGCTCCGCGTGACGGGCGCGCGTCCGCGCCAGTGGATCCTGACCACGGTGGCCGCCTCCGTCGTGCTCGCCCTGCTCGACATGGCCGGGGTCGCGGCGATGCTGCCTTTGATGGATCTGATCACGACGGGCAAGCCGCAGGGCGCCGTCCTGGAGTGGGTCGCGTCAACGGTCGGCAGCTCGTCGCTGTCCGTGCTGATCCCGGTCGTGGGCGGCTTCATCGCCCTCGTGTTCCTGATCAAGACAGCCGGGTCGCTGCTGTTCCGGTGGTGGCTGCTGGGGCGCACCACGCGGATCACGGCGCTCGCCGCGACCGAACTGATGAACCGCTACGTCCAGGCGCCGTACGCAGCGCACCGGGCGCGCACGTTGAGCCTCGTCTACCGCAACATCAACGATGCGACGACCCAGGCGGCCAGCGTCCTCATGGCCGTGGTCACGATGTGCTCCGACGCGCTCGTGCTGGTCGCGATCATGGCCGTTCTCGCGCTCGCTGCGCCGGGGGCGACCGTGTTCACGCTCATCCTGTTCGGCGGCATCGTCGGCGGGGTGCAGGTCGCCCTGCGCCGACGCCAGCTGCGCATCGGGGAGACGATCGCCCAGGCTGGCCTCGAGGCCTGGCAGGCGCTCATGCCGGGACTCGAGGGCTTCCGCGAGACCCGGCTGAGCTCGCGTGGCTCGGCGTTCGTCGACGACTTCCGCCAGTCCCGCCTGCGCAGCGCCCGCGCCGGACGCGAGCTGAGCTTCATGAGCGACGTCCCCCGCCACATCCTCGAGATCGCGTTCATCATCGCGATCGTGGGGATCTCGATCCTGATGTTCGCGTTCGGATCGGCCGCACAGGTCGTCCCGGTGCTCGGCCTGTTCGCGACAGCCGCCCTCCGGGCGCTGCCCACCCTCACCCGGGTCTCGGCGAACCTCGCCACGATGCGGGTCGGCAGCGTGGGCCTGAAGATCATGGTCGACGCCCTCGCCGAACTGGACCCGGCCGAGCTCTACGACGAGCGGCCCCGCAGCGACGAGCCGTACCGCGGCGACATCGTGCTCGACGACGTCACGTTCCGCTACCCGGACTCGGACGCGATGGTCCTGGACGGGCTGTCGCTCACTATCCAGGAGAACCGCACCGTCGCGTTCACCGGCGGCAGCGGAGCCGGCAAGACCACGGTCGTCGACCTGATCCTCGGCCTCTTCTCCCCCACATCGGGAGCGGTGCGCTGCGGCGGGCGGAGCATCTCGGAGGACCCGGCGACGTGGTACTCGGGCATCGGCGTCGTTCCTCAGGACGTGTATCTGCTGAGCGGCACGATCGCCCGCAACGTCGCCTTCGGGGTGGATCCGGCGGACATCGATCTGGCCCGCGTGCACAGCGCCCTGGCCCAGGCGCAGCTCGCCGACTTCGTCAGCAGCCTGCCCGACGGCGTCGACACCGTCGTCGGAGACCGCGGCACTCGCCTCTCGGGCGGACAGCGCCAGCGCATCGGCCTGGCCCGCGCGCTCTACCGGCGCCCGCGCGTGCTCGTGCTCGACGAGGCGACCAGCGCACTCGACAACGCCACCGAACACGAGATCGCTCAGACGCTGCAGTCGCTGCAGGGCACGATGACCATCATCATCGTCGCGCACCGGCTGTCGACCGTCCGGACCGTCGATCACCTCGTGCATCTGCGCGACGGCGGCATCGCGGCACAGGGCACGTTCGAGCAGGTGCGCGAACAGGATCCCGAGTTCGCGCGTCTCGTGCAGCTCGGCAGGCTGGAGTGACCCGGTCGCGGAGCTGAGCCGCCCGCCTCAGCCCGGCACGGCCTCAGACGCCTGCGATGACGCGAACGGGCGCCGCGCGAGCTCCCGCACCTGAGGCAGCGTCTCCCGGATCCGTTCGCGGAGAGCCGCATCCGCCAGCAGCACGGCGAGCGCACGATCGATCTCGTCGCCGATCCCGGGCGCTGGTTCGAGGGCGTACGCCTCCAGTCCGAACATGCGCGCCAGGCCCTCCACCTTGCCCCGCGTGCGCAGCACCACGGCCGGCGTGCCCTGGGACAGGGCGAGGATCGACAGATGCATGCGGCCCGTGATGACCGCACGTGCCCGCGCCGTGAGCCAGCGCACCTCGGCCGGGCGCAGCGCTCGCTCGATCAGCAGCACGCGGTGAGGGAACGCCGCCGCGGCCGCCGCGCGCCGGCACACGGCGAGGTCGTCGTCGCCGTCGCGCAGGCAGTGCGGCAGCAGCAGGACGCGCGTCGCGCCGCTCGTCAGGCGATCGATGAGCCCCACGAACTCGGGAACGATGTCGACGCGGCGTTCGACGAGCCCGCTGAGGTTGATGATGACCACCGGATCCCGATCGTGCTCGAGCCAGCTCGCGACATCCGCCGGCTCCTGCTCGCCGCCCGCCGAGAAGACCAGGTCGGCGGACGCGATCGTCGCAATGCCGGCGCGGGCGAGGCGATCGGCCGAGATCGGGTCGCGCGCGAACAGCCGCGCCTCTCGAGCCGCCCGCACCATGGCGCGCGTCGCGGCCGCGTCGACGTGCTCACCCCAGCTGAAGCCCAGCACCTGTGCGGGCGCCCCGAGCCGATGCGCGAGCCGGAGCATCTCCGCTCGGGTGACCGCCTCTGCACGGTTGTATCCGCCGTCCATGATGTCGGCGCCGATGACCGCGAACGACCGCGCCGCGCACAGCTCATCCGCAAGGGCGCGCACCTCGCTCCAGCGACCGCGCAGGGTTCCCGCGCTCAGCAGCGGCGCGCGCAGCACGCGCACCCGCGCCTCGTCGGGATCCGGTACGACGTAGGCGTCGGCGGAGCGCATCACCGCCACGACCTCTCCCCGCGTGTTCGCCAGGTACGCCTCGAACATGGCCTGATCGCCGATGTTGCCGCCGCCCGCGGGGAGCATCACGACGTGCCGCTCACGGGGAGCCGCGTGCGAGCGCGGCCTGCGGCCCGGGCCGGTACCGGCGCCGACGCCGAGGTACGCGCGCACGCGCAGACGCTCCCCCGCATGCGCGAGGCGCAGCCCGATATCGGAGTGCACCGCGCGGCGGGCATGCCCGTACAGGGCTCGCCGCAGGCGCATCATGCCGTCCGCCCGCGTCGCGGGCGGTGAACCACTGCGGTTCGAGATCGGCATGGGGTGCCTCCGTCGCGATGCTATTGCCTGGGATCCGGACGGTGGTATATCTGTGACGTGGTTCACCCGCCCTCGCCGGCGTTCGTCGGAACCGGACCGCGGCGATGAGGATCGTCAGCTTCTCCCTGGTCGTGCCCTACGTCGGGATCCCCCATGCAGGTGGCGAGTACTACCGTCGCCACCTGGCCGCGCTGCGCAGTCTCGGGCACGACGTCGTCACCGTCGCCCCCGAGACCGAGGTCAACCGCATCGGCCGCGCGCGGACGGAGGATCCGGGGCGCGTGCTCCTCGTGCCGTGTGAGGGCTGCCGCGGGCTGCGGATCGCCGACCGTGTCGCCGCGGTGCTCGTCCCGCACTGGCTCGCCCCGAGCAGCCGCAGGGCGCTGCGACGCAGCCCGGCCGTGCAGGACGCGCTGGGGACCGCCGAGTTCGTCGAGGCGCAGTGGGAGGAGATGGCGTTCCTGCTTCACGGGGTGAACCGCCCCACGGCCCTGATCGCCCACGACGTGCCGTTGCAGCGCGAACTGCGCTGGCTGCGTGCCGCACGGGCGCAGCGCGCACCTCGGAAGGTCGCATGGCGGGCGTGGCGCGTGTGCACCGTCGCGCTCACCCAACCCGCGTCCTTCCGCGGAGCCGACGTCGTCATCACGCTCAGCGACAAGGACGCCGCGCAGGTGCGCCGCGCATCGCGCCGACCGCGCGTCGTCGCGATCGATCCACCGTTGTGGGATCCGTCCGAGCACCCAGAGCCTCCGGTCGACGGATCCGCCTCGGCGCGCATCGGGCCGGTGGTGTTCGTCGCGGCGTTCGACCGACGCGAGAACGTGGAGGCGGCCGAGTGGCTGCTCGACGAGGTCTGGCCGACGGTTCTCAGGGCACTGCCCGAGACGGGTCTGGCACTGGTCGGCGCCCATCCGCCGGAGTCGCTGCAGCGCCGAGCGGCGCTGACCGCCGGGGTAGCCGTGAGAGGGTACGTCGACGACCTCGACGAGGTGTACCGCATGGCGTCGGCGGCCGTCGTGCCGCTGCACTCCGGGGCCGGCGTGAAGTTCAAGACGATCGACGCGCTGCTGCGCGGCCTTCCCGTCGTCTCGACCACGGTCGGCGCCGAGGGGATCACGGATGACGAAGGACGATTCCCCTACCCGGTCACCGACGATCCTCAGGCGTTCGCCGCCGCGGTGATCGCCGCGCTCCACGCCGTGCCCGCGGCGCATCCCGAGGTGACCCAGTGGGCGCGCACCCGGTATGGCACGCAGCGATACGCGCGCCGGCTCGTCGAGGCGATGCCCGCCCTCGGCGGGGATCCGCACACGGAGCCGTCTCGACACCCGACGCCGTGAAGCGCCTGCCGGTCGTCGACCGTCGCAGACCCCCACAGGGTGAGGCCTCCGCCCGGCGCCCTGCTGCACGCCCAGCCCTAAACTGACCGCATGGGCGAGCGCCGGGTCATCCACGCGATCACGCCCGGCGACCACTTCTCTCCACGCACCGGATCCGCGGTTCCGACGGTCGTGCACCTGCTCGCAGACGCCGCGGTCCGTGCCGGCGCCGCCCCGCACGGCGTGATCCTGGATCGCAGCACCATGACGCCGCGCTACGGCAACGTCGAGCTGATCGAGTACGACCGTGCCCCTGGCGTCACGCGCAGCGGTCGCTACCTCGACGCCATCGCGGGGCGGCTGGGCTTCGCCCGCCCCCGGCTGGCCCGGTGGTACTCCCCGGTCGCCGAGGCCGTGCGCGATCTGCCTCCCGCGGACGTTCTCGCCCACAACGCCCCGATCCTGCCGCAGCTGCTGCGCGGCACAGGACATCGCGTGTCGATCTACGCGCACAATCAGCTGTTCCGCACCTACGCACGTCGCGAGGCCGACCGCACCGTCGGCGGCGCCCATCTCGTGATCTGCGTGAGCGACGCGCTCGCCGAGGAGACCCGCGCCCTGCTGCCGCGCGCCCAGCGCGCGAAGGTCGTCGTGGCGGAGAACCCTGTCGACACCACGCGGTTCAGCCCGCCGGCCCGACGCGCCGAGGGGCCGCGTCCCCTGCGCGTGCTGTTCGTGGGACGGATGATCCCTTCGAAGGGGCCCGACGTCCTGGCCCGCGCGGCGCAGGCATTCGCGCCGGACGAGGCCGAGTTCGTGTTCGTCGGCAGTCACGGGTTCGATCGGCACGCGCACCCGAGCGCATACGAGCGCGAGGTGCGCGAGCTCGCCCGGACCAGCCGCGCGCGCGTGACGTTCCTGCCGTTCGCGGACCGCGACGCGCTGCCGGCGCTCTACCGCGACGCCGACGTGCTGGCGGTGCCGTCGGTGTGGGCCGAGCCCAGCGGCCTGATTCTGGGCGAGGGCATGGCCAGCGGCCTGCCGATCGTCGCCTCGCGCACGGGCGGCATTCCGAGTGTGGTGGGCGATGTGGCCGTGCTGGTGCCGCCGAACGATCCCGATGCGCTCGCAGCGGCGCTCCGCGAGCTCATCAGGGATCCGGCAGCCAGGGCCCGACGCGGCGAGGCCGGTGTCCGCCGCGCACGGCAGCGGGACCCGGACTGGGCATGGGCACGACTGCGCGCGCTGCTGGATGAGAGCTGACCCGGCACGCCGAGGGACTCGGCCTTGTGGTCGGAGCCGAGCGGTTCAGCGGCCCCAGCGTCGAAGAGGACGGACCAGCGCGAGGTGCGCCAGTGCGTCGAGCTGGCCGCGGCAGGCGTTCAGTGGGCGCCCTGCACGCAGTTCCCGCCCGGCGGCAGCCGACTTCGCCCGGAACTTGTGCCGCTGCATGCCCCGCCAGGCCGCCCGGAGAGCGCGCCGATCGGCCGCGGAGTTGTCGGAGGAGAAGTAGGTGCGCGACCACACGGCGCGGCTCTCGCGCACGTTCAGCGCCGTGTTCCCCGAGGCGTTCGCGCCATGACGCCGGTAGCCGACCAGGATCTCGTCCAGGGGCACGAGCGGACCGCGCCGCGAGAGACGCACCAGGGCGTCCCAGTCGTCGGCGACCCGGTACCTCGGGTCGAACCCGCCGATCGCGTCGACCGCCTCACGCCGCAGCAGGATCCCGCTGGGCGGATAGAGGTGATTCTCCAGGAACAGCTCGGGCAGCGTGGCGTCCTCGTCGGGGGCGAGAGGCACCACTCGACCGCCGCGCACGGCCTGGCGCTCCCGCATGAAGCGGGCGAACTCCCCCGCACCGATCGGGGCGGACGCGACGTCGATCCAGTCCGCGATCGCGTACGCGCCGACCGCGTCGGCACGCCTCTCCAGCAGGCCCAGCAGCCGTTCGTAGAGATCGGGCGCCACGAGGTCGTCGTGATCCATGAACACCACGAACTCGACGTCCGTGCCGAGCAGCGCGAGCCCGGTGTTGCGGGTGCGAGCGATCCCCTCGTTGGCCTTCTGCACCAGGGACAGCCTCGGATCCGGGAAGCCGGTGCGCACGATGTCGGCGCCCTTGTCGGACGATCCGTCGTCGAGCACGATCACCTGCAGCGCGGAGTGCGTCTGCCCGAGCACGGAACGGAGCGTCTCGGCGATGTGGCGGGCGCCGTTGTAGAGCGGGATGACGACCCCGATCGTCGCCTCGCCTGCTCGTCCCGCGGTCACGTGCGCTCCTGCCCGTCGCCGCGCCTGTGGGCGCGTCCCGACTCGATGATAGCCAGCAGCACGCGGCCGTCCTCTCGCCACCGCGCGCCGGTTCGGCGGGCATACTGGAACCGCACACGACGGGAGGCGATATGGCGCGAGCCCGGACCCCGCACGCCGCCCGTCAGGCGCCACCGTCCGCGGCATCGGGCGCGCAGCCGTCGCAGGGCGCGGTGCTCTGGCTGAGCGTCGAGGTGCCCGACCGGTTCGGGCAGGGCGGGCAGCGCCGCCAGTACCACCAGATCGCCGCGCTCCGGGAACGCGGGTGGCGGATCGTCGTCGTCAGCCCGGCGGGGCCGCAGGACGACGCCTCGATCGCGGAACTGACCGAGGTCGTCCGGCCTCGGCTGCACGTGAAGGGCAGGGCGGTCCCCGGCGCGGCACGACGGCTCGCGCGCAGGGTGCGCAGCGGGGGCTGGGATGCGATCGTGCTGTCGCATCAGGACTCGGTGTGGCTGCTGCCGGACGATCCCGGAGCACCGGTGCTGCTCGACGTGCACAACGCGATGAGCTCCTGGCTCCTCGCCCGTGGTCTTCCCGAGCAGGCCGATCAGCACCGGCGTCTGGAAGCGCGGGCGATCGCGCGCGCCGATGGCGTCATGACCTGCTCGGACGCCGAGCAGATCCGCCTGGTCGCCCAGCACCCGGATGTGGCGGCGCGCGCCTTCGCCGCGCCCTTGGGCATCGACCCTGCGGAATGGCCCGAGCGTGAGTACTCCCGCAGCGCTCCCCTGGTCGCGCTCTTCGGCGGCTGGGCGTGGGAGCCCAACCGGCGGGGGCTGGACTGGTTCCTCGGCGAGGTCTGGCCGCGGCTCGCGACCCTCGTCCCGGATGCGGAGTGCCGGATCGCCGGCACCGGCATGGACACGTCGTCGGTGCTTCCGGCCGGCGTCGCGTTCGTCGGGAAGGTGCCGAGCCTCGCCGACTTCACGGCGCAGGCCACCGTGATCGCGGTGCCCGTCATCGACGGGGTGGGGGCTGCCATGAAGTTCACCGAGGCGCTCGCGACCGGCGCCGCCGTGATCGCGACGCCGGACGCCGCGAGCGCCTTCCCCGACGCGCCGGCCCAGATCTCGGCGGACCCGGATGCCTGGGCCACCTGGATCGCCGCGCGCCTCACGCACCGGGCCACCGAGCCCGTGCCCGCGGCCGCCCGGGCGCGGGTGCTCGCCGAACGCACGTGGAGCGCGTGCGTCGCGCCGGTGGACGACTGGCTGCGGGCGCACACCGGTGCAGCGCGCGGCGCCGCCGACCGGGCGCGGGCGCACGGGCGGGAGAGCACGTGACCGCTCCGCGACTGTCCCTGGCGACCATCGCGACCGAGGTCCCGATGGGAGCGCAGGCGTACCAGCGCCAGATCGGCGAACGCGCGCAGGCCGCGCTCACGCACGAGGCGTCGGAGCCGTGGACCGTGCGGTCCCTCGTGTTCCGCTCGCTGCGGTCTCGGCTCGAAGGCAACCGCCGCCTTCCGCTGGGCCGGGTGGCGCGGGCGTCGGAGTCCGCGCGCGCCGCACTCGGACGCGCGCTCTTCGCGGGTGACGCCGTGTCCCACCGGATGGCGCTGGAGCTGCCGCCCTCCCCGCACGCCGACGTGATCACGTTGCACGATGTCGTTTCGTGGCGGTTCCCCGATGAATCGGCGCCGGTCGCCGCTGCGGCGGCCGAGGCGCGCCGAGCCGCGGCCGTGATCTGCGTGTCGGCGTTCACCGCGTCGGAGGCGGTGGATTTCCTCGGGGTCTCGGATCCCCATGTCGTGCCGAACGGAGTGGATCCGCGCTACTTCGACGCGGCGCCCCTCTCCACCGAGGCGCGCGCCGGCCTTGGGCTCGACCAGCCCTATCTGCTGCACGCGGGCGGAGCGGCACGACGCAAGAACCTCGAAGCCCTGGCGGCCGCATGGCCCCGGATCCACCGCGAGCGGCCCGGCATGGTCCTCGCTCTCGCCGGCCCGCCGCATCCCCGCCGCACCGAGCTGTTCGCCGGCCTGCCCGGGGTGCACCTGCTCGGACGACTGTCGGACGAGCTCATGCCGGGCCTCGTCGCGGCCGCCCGCGCGGTCGTCGTGCCCTCGCTGTACGAGGGGTTCGGACTGCCCGTGCTCGAGGCGATGGCGGCCCGTGTGCCCGTGATCGCCGCGAACACGAGCAGTCTCCCCGAGGTGGCGGGCGGTGCCGCCGTGATCGTCGAGCCCACGGCCGACGGCGTGACCGACGGCGTGCTGGCGGCCACCTCTGGCGACCCGGCCGTCGACCGGCTCGTCGCGGCCGGCCGGGCCCGCGCCGCGGAGTTCACCTGGGAGCGGTCCGCACAGGGACATGCCCGCGTGTGGAGCTCGCTGCGGTGAAGCAGGATCTCATCTGGTCGCCTTGCCGCGGCACCCGCGCGACAGCCGCGGCACCCGCGCGACAGCCGCGACAGCCGCGTGGGAGTGGCCGCGGCGTGGGTGCGACGCGTCAGAGCCGCAGCAGCCCGGCCGGGTAGCGGGGCAGCGCTCCGAGCACGCCGGGAAGACGCCGCAGCGCCGCCTCCAGCCCCTCGCACAGCTCCGCGATCCGTTCAGCGTCGGCCGGAGTCGCCCGGCGCACCACGGCGTCGGGCGTGCGCACATCCTCGAACGGCAAGAACCGGCTGCGGCCGGGAGTGACGGCCGCCTCGTAGTCGCGGAACTTGAAATCACCGCCGATGAGGGCGGGCTCACGCGTCGTCCAGACGGCAGGGATGCCGTATGCGTCCGCGGTGACCAGCCCGTGCAGCGACGTGGTCAGCACGGCGCCCGCCGCGGCGATCTCCCGGATGACGGTCGGCGCGGACCGATGCACGTTGACCGCTCGCGCACCGTCCCGTTCCGCGAACCCGGTGAGCTCCTGGTCGCCGCGGTGGTGCCCATGCGCGACCAGCACCACCCGGCCGTCGGAGCGGGGCCGGCTCAGGTGGCGCCCCACCAGCAGACCCGGGTCCCCATAGGCGACATCCCCCGCTCCGATCCGCTCGGCCGTGAGCGGTCCGCGCACGGCGAGGACGTGCGCGGCCGGCAGCGCGCGTTCGGCGTCGTCGATCGCGCCGGATCCCCAGATCGCGCCGTCGTAATGCTCGGGCAGGAACTGGATGATGCTGCCGACGCCTGTCAACCGCGCCCGGTCGGGCTCGCGGTGCACGGGAACGATGCCGTACCGCGGCAGCAGGAGCGGGGTCAGCGCGTCGCCGAAATTCGGATGCCCGTCCCACCAGAACGCGGGTACGACCAGGCCCCGCGAGCCCACCGACGGCGCCGCCTGCAGCAGTCGTCGCGCCTGGCGCAGCCGGCGCCGCAGCGGTCCCTCGTAGCTCCACGTCCGCGTCATCCGGCCGCCTCCGCCGTCGGGTAGAGCGGCAGGTACCGGTCCGCCACCCGCTCCCAGGTGAACTCGGCGACCCGATCCGCGCCCGCGCTCGCGAGCCGGGCGCG
The DNA here is from genome assembly GCF_902506375.1 of Microbacterium sp. 8M. Classification (GTDB taxonomy): domain Bacteria; phylum Actinomycetota; class Actinomycetes; order Actinomycetales; family Microbacteriaceae; genus Microbacterium. The sequence goes on along the minus strand of NZ_LR733284.1, from coordinate 741,908 downwards.
CAGCGGCGGATCGGTGAGCACGCGCCGGATCGCGGCCGCGAGCGCGTCAACGTCCTGAGGGTCGACGAGGATCCCGTCCTCGCCGTCTCGGACGAACTCAGCGGCACCGCCGCGGTTCGTCATCACCAGCGCGGTCTCCGCCCGCCATGCCTCGAGCGCGGCGATGCCGAACGCCTCGGAGCGGCTCGGCACCACGAGCGCCCAGGATCCGGCCAGCACCGCGGCCACTTCACCGGGTGAGCACCAGCCGAGGAAGTCCACGACGTGCCCGACCCCGAGCACGGCGGCCTGGTCCTGCAGCGCCGCCCGTTCCGGGCCGTCACCGGCGATCACGAGCCGCACGTCCGTGCCGGTGGAGCGCACGCGCGCGAAGGCCTCGAGCAGAAGGTCGAACCCCTTCATCCGGCCGAGCCGACCGACCGCGGCGAGATAGGCGCCCGCCGGGAGCCGCGCACGCACCCCCGGGTCCTGCGTCATGTCCCGGGTCACCCCGTTGGGCACGACCACGCCCCCGGTCAGTCCGAACCGCGCGCGCAGGTCGCTCAGAACGTGCTCCGAGGGCGCCGTGACTGCGACGGCCTCGGCGAGCGCGGAGCGGAGCCCGCGCCGCAGCAGCGCCGACTGGGCGAAGACGTTGTCGTCGTCTCCCGTGGTCTCGCCGTGCGAGGTGACGACGAGCGGTGTGCCGAATCGACGGTGCAGGGCGAGGGCGTACAGCCCGTTCGGTCCGAAGCAGTGCACGTGCAGCACGTCCGGGCGGAACCGCCGGAAAGCCCGCGCCCACTGCGCCCATGCTCCCGGTGCGCGCAGGCCGAACCGCACCAGCGACGCCACGCGCCGAGCCGGAAGAGGCGTCGGCAGATACCGCACGGGGAAGCCCTCGGGGGACTCGGCGTCCATCCGCTCCCCGCGGTCGACCGCCCACACCTCCACGGAGCTCCCGCGGGCCGTCAGGGCACGCGCCACCTCGGCGACGTGCGTCTCGACGCCCCCGACGTGCGGCGCGTACGACGACGTGATCAGCGCGACCCGCGGCGCAGTCACGACCGGCCGCGCTGACGGCGCGGAGCCGCCGGAGCGCCGTCCTCGACGAAGTCGCCCAGGAGGCTCTCGAAGTCGGTGCCCTGCTGTTCCGCGATGGCGGCCGGATCCGCCGCGTCCTCCGCCGGAGCCGCGGTTGCGCGAGCGGCGCGCGCGGCTCGCGCGGACGCCCGGCGCGGTTTCGTGGCGGCGCCGGCCGCCGTGGCCACCGGCACGTTCTGAGACGCCTCCTCCTGCGGCTGCACAGGCACCGGGACGACGGGTGCGACCAGCACCGGATCCGGGATCGGCGCCGAAGCCGCGCCCGTCCGCTGCGGCCCGACGGCCTTCGACTCGCCGGGGACGGAGGCTGTCTGGTCTGCACCGCCCTTCGGCTTCGTCTCGGCCCGTTCGCGGTAGTCGTAGGCGTAGCCCGCCTGACGCCCGGTCATCGAGACGCGGTTCAGCACCAGGCCGAGCACCCGACCTCGCGCCTTCTCGAGCGTGTTCAGCGCCTTGTCCACCACGTCGTAGGTGGTCTTGCCGACCGCGACGACGAGGAGCGCGCCGTCGGCCTGGTTGGTGAGCACCGCCCCGTCGGTGACCGCCAGAACGGGCGGCGCATCGATGATGACGGTCGCGTGCTTCGTGAGGTCCTTCACGAGCTGGTGCATGCGGGCGGACCCCAGCACTTCGCTCGGGTTCGGCGGAATCGTACCGGCGGTCAGCACGGCCAGATTCGGGATGTCCGGTGCGGTCTGCGCCACCTCGTGGAGCTTCGCCCTGCCGGCGAGCACGTCCGTCAGGCCGGCGCCGGCGACGAGGCCGAGCGTCGAGGCGACCGTGGGACGGCGCAGATCGCCGTCGACGAGCACCACGTTCGTGCCCGCCGCGGCGAGGGTCATCGCGAGGTTCGCCGCCACCGTCGACTTGCCTTCGCCGGGCAGGGCGCTGGTGACGACGATGGTGCGCGGCGGATGATCGACGTCCATGAACTGCAGGTTGGTGCGCAGCGCACGCAGCGACTCGCGCACCGCGAATTCCGTGCGGGAGGTGGCGTGAGGCTCGTCCTCACTGACGATCCGCCGTTCGCCGGCGACAGCGTCGACCTTCGGGATGCTCCCGACGAGGGGCACGCCCAGGCGCTGCTCGACATCGTCCGTGCCCCGCACCCGACGATCCGAGATGGCGCGGATCATGGCGAACGCGATGCCGCCGCCGAGGCCGAGCAGCCCGCCGATCAGCAGCGCCGTGGGCACGCTCGGGAAGATGGGCGCCTCCGGCAGCGCCGCGGTCTGGGCGATGTAGATCATGACCGGCGAGGTCCCCGGTTCGCGGTCGATGCCGTCCGTGTCGTCGATCACGGCGACGAGCCCCTTCATCCAGGCGTCCGCGAGTTGCTGCGCCGCTTTGGGCGAGGATGCGGTGGCAGCGATGTTGATGATGTTGGTGCCCTCGGGGTTGGTCACCGTGATCCGTTTCACGAGGGCCTCCGGGCTGTCGGAGAGCCCCAGCGTCTTCGCGGCATCCACGCCGACGCTGCGCCAGCCGGCCATCACCAGGTAGGTGGGCACCTTGGCGCGTGCGAACGTGTCCGTCGACTGCGCGAGCTGCTCCTGCGGGTCCGTCGGCTGCACCCGGCTCTTCACCAGGCCGCTCACCGACGCCTCGTAGACCGGCGTCTGGATCTTCGCCCACCCGTAGGCCGCACCGAGGCCGACCGCGGTCATGAGGATGATCGCGATCCAGTTGCGCCGCAGCGCCCGGAGGTAGTCCCGGATGTCCATGTCAGCCCTTCGGGGTCGATGAATGAGCAAGATCATACAAACGGCGTTCCCGCCGCTCTTCGGCTGTCGAGCGCCGGGCCGCGGCCCGGCGTTCGGACGGGCTCTGCCGCGCATCCTTCGGCGGCGCCCAGTACCGGCCTTCTCCCCGCGAGACCGCGAGTGCCTGCGCGCCCAGGCAGATGCCCGCGATGAGGAAGGGCACCGAGACCTGCGCGGCGACCCAGAACAGGTCGAACTGCGCCGCCGTGATGCGCAACACGACCGCCCCCAGCGCAACGGCGCCGTATCGGGGCGCGACCCGCCACAGTACGACGACGAACCCGCCCCACATGATCGCGAATCCGAGGAGTCCGACCACGCCGGCCGAGGCCGCCACCTCGAGCTCGGCCTGGGGAGGCTGGAAGTGGGCCCACGGGTGCACGTACCAGTACCGCAGGCCGTGTCCGAAGATGGGCGACAGCTTCCACAGCGCATAGACCTCGCGCATCCAGTCCAGACGCGCGTACGCGGAGTTGAACTCGTTGCCCGACGCGAACTGCTCGATCACGCTCTGCACGATGAGGACGACGGCGGGAACGGCGAGGATGGTGATGAACACGGCGTGACCGGCCGCTCCGCGGCGGACGATCAGGACGAACAGTGCGGCGAGCAGCCCCGCGATCGCCTGACGGGACTGGGTGAGCAGCAGCGCCGCGCCGAACGCGACCACGAGCGTCACGGTCCAGCGGCGGGCGAGCCCCAGCCAGTCGGGCCGCGCGTACGCCAGGAAGACACCGAGTGCCAGCGCACCCCCCGCGGCGTTCTTGTGCATCGGCCATGGCCACACGGGATACACGGCGTCGAGGCCGTGCCCCTGCAGAGCGTTGAGCGCGGCCGTCGCGAAGGTTCCTGCCGCGATGAGCGCCAGCATCGCCAGGAGCAGGATCGCGCTCAGCCGTGCGTAGCCCGCCCGGCCGAGCCCCCAGCCGACCACGAGCGCGCCCGAGATCAGCAGCCAGGCGTGGAACCACTCGACGGTGTTCTGCGGGTACGGGTTCGCGATCACCGTGAAGAGGGTGCTGAATTGATAGATGGCATTGAGCCAGAGCATCGCGCGCAGGGGCGGGCTGAATCGACGGCTTCCCAGCAGCACCACGGTCCCGAAGCCGGCGGCCAGCGCCGCATCGGAGACGGTCAGGTCTGCGCCGCCGAGCGCGAGCCGCTCGGTGACGAACGCGATCGGCGCCGCCATCAGGGCGATCGCCAGCGGCACCGACCAGGTGAGCACGACGCCCACGATGAGCGCGGCGAGCGCCGCAGCCGTCACCACGGATGCGGTGTTCGCGTGCTCCAGCAGGAGGTAGACCGCGCACGCCACGCCGGCGGCGATGAGCACCCACTGCCAGGTGACGGCCCACGCCGTGGGCAGGGCGCCACGAACGCGCGATACGACCCCCGCGACTCTGCCCATGTCCCCGGTCCTTTTTCCCCAGGGCGTCATTATCCCACGCCAGTATTCCGCGTGGGGTTCGGAATATCGGACCAGGACACCGGCAAGCGTGCGGTGGGAAAATCTCGATTCGTCACTTTTCGACGCTTCCGCACTCCTTCGGTATGAGCCGTTGTGTACCCCCCCCGCCCGGGCTGACGGACTCCGCGCATCCGCACCCGTCCGGCACCCAGTCCGTCACACCAGGAGCAGGGGCCGGATCCGCCGACGTCGGACCGTTCGCTTGGTTGCAGCCGTCGTGCAGAGCCTCGCCCTGCCCTATGCGCACCGGCTCCCGCCGTCGTGCGCGGAGGATCCGGTCTCCGAGGCGTTCCTCGCCTTTTCCAGCAGGTCACGACGATCGAGGTGCGCCCGCAGTTCGCGTTCCCGCCGACAGGCAGGTCCGAGCCCGCCCGGTGGTTTCCGATAGATTCAGCACTAGTCGCGCGCGTTCCCGCGCAGCATCGCCTTCGACTGGATCTCGCCAAGCCCGAGCAAGCCGGTCGCTCCTCGCTTCCGGGAGGGATCGTTGGATACTCGTTCCGACGCCGAACTGCTTGCCGCTCTGCGCGACGGCGACCGGTCCGCCTATGCCGCGCTCTGGGAACGGCATTCGGGTGCGGCGCACCGCTACGCCCACCGCCTCTCACCGGCCAGAGCGGAGGATCTGGTCTCCGAGTCGTTCCTCGCGATCTACCAGCAGGTGACGACGACCGACGCCGGACCCCAGTTCGCGTTCCGGTCGTACCTGAAGACAGTGATGCGCAACACGGCGATCCGCTGGTCCAAGGATGCCGACCAGCTCGCCTTCACGGATGAGATCGATGCGATCGACGAGCGCGATGCGCTGAGTCTCGCCGAGACCGACAGCGATGCGGCCGACGTTCTCGAGGCATTGCAGGCATTGCCCGAGCGCTGGCAACGGGTCCTCTGGCTCGCAGAGGTCGTCGAGGCAGGGCGTCCGGAGATCGCGCGTGAGCTGAGGATCAAGCCCAATGCGGTATCCGCTCTGCAGCGCCGGGCTCGGACGGGGCTGAAGTTCCAGTGGCTGAGCCGACAGATTCCTGATGTGCTGCGCGACGACACCACCCATGTCGCCCGCCTCTTCCCGCAGTACCTCACCGAGCCGCGTAACGCGGGCTTGATCGCGGAGGTCGATCTGCACCTCGCGGAGTGCGCAGACTGCCGCGTGCTTCTGGGCAGCCTCCGCGGTGGCGCAGCACGGCTTCAGGGCACCACGCTGGGTGTCCTTCTGGGCTCTGCGGGTATCGGTGCGGCGACGGCGTCGCTGTCGTCCGCGACCACGGCGACCGCCCTTGCCGTCGTCGCCGGCACCGGCGCTCTCACCTGGTTGATCGGCGGCGGGATAGCCGCGGTCACCGCCGGTGGTCTCATCATCGCGCCCCTCTTCACCGTCGGTCCGGCGGCGGCGGCACCGGAACCGACCCTGGTGCAGACGGCACCGGTGGCACCGGGGCCCGCAGCCCCTCCCGTGACCCGTGATCCGCTGGACCCCTCGTCGCCGATCGTGCCTGTGGGGACTCCTGGGCAGATCGATCCAGCCGACCAGGGCATCGCCGCCCGGTACACGCTCGAGTACCAGCCACGCCCCGACCCGGCCAAGGGCGTGCCGGATCCCGGCCCCGCTCCTGGGCAGTCGACCCCTGATCCGACGGGAACGTCCACACCGGCGCCGGGCACCCCCGGATCCTCACCCGGCATCGACAGCCCTGCGAGCACCGGATACCTCGCCCCGGTGATCACAGGGAAGACGACGCCGGGCAACAAGGTCGCCGTGCAGCTCGACTCGTCGCGGTACACGCCGACGGTCGGAGCGGACGGATCCTGGTCCTTCGACCCGCGCGGCCTCGAACTCCCGGCCGGCGACTACACGTACCAGGCATGGACCTACACCGACTCGGCCTCGTCTCCGGCGACCGAGGGCACGTTCACCATCCTCCCCATCGAGGTGCTCGGGTTCGAGAACGTCACGGGCTCCGAAGACCTCACCGTGACTCAGGCCAAGACCACGGGCCTCATCGTCGAGTTCCGTGGGCCTGCCAACGGGACGATCTACGTCACGACGATGGAGGGCAACACCGCATTCGTGGCACTCGATGACAACGGGTATGCCAAGCGTCGCCTGCTCGTCGACTCGTACGGCTGGTACTGGTTCACGATGCGCTATATCGACAAGGACGGCTACTGGGGGCCACTCTGGGAGCACAACCTCGACGTCTACGACCCCGCGGCACCGTACGACCCGATGGGGCCGGACCCGGCGGACATGACCTACCGGTTCGTGGTCCCGTAGTCGACAGCCACCGCCCGCCGCGAGACACGCTCAGAAAGCTCCGCAGCCTCTGCGCCAGTGCGCGCTGAGACGACGAGGGATCATGATGTGAGGGGTGTCTGACTGCTCCGCTGACGGTCACGCCGTTGTTGCCCGAGCTCCGCGGTCGGCGGACAGCCCGCTCATGCGGCGCGGATCGTCATCGACGAGATGAGCCCGTCCACGACGAGGAACTCGAACCGGCTCGGGCCGTTCGCGAAGGACGAGCGCCAGTCGCCGATGACGACGACGCGCTCCTGGCCCGACTCTGGTGCCATCGCACCCTCGTCGACGCCCGTGACCGTGAGCACTCCGCGCGCGCCGATGAGCTCCCGGCTGCTCCATGCGTCGATCTCCGCCCGACCGCGGTAGATCGACCCCCAGTCGTCCACGAAGCCGTTCGGCGCGAACGCGTCGAGGAAACCCTCCTCGTCCAGCGCGGCCAAGCGGCCCAGCGCGTTCTTCACCGTCGTGTTCTGCACCTCGGTCATCAGATTCCCTCCCCAGGATCCGGCGCGCGCGGGCATGCGGCGCCGTATGAAAAGGAGTCCACGGTGATCATTTGGTGACGGTCGGTTCTTCCAAGGGCCAGTGGATTCGTGTCCCGTCAGGACTCGGTCAAGGCTCCTGCTCCCTCGCGTCGCGTCACCTTCACGCGCGTGTTCACTCCTTCTCTCATGTGGACGGTGGCACTCCGGCCAGCGCCTGTAAAGGGGAGTATCAGCATGGGACAGCTCGACAACGAGCACGGGCCGAAGAAGGCCTTCACGCGACGCACGATCGTCAAGGGCGCAGCCTGGTCGCTGCCGGTCATCGCAGCGGCGACCGCGGTGCCGGCGTACGCCGCGTCGAACGGCGTCGTGATCACGCCCGGCACCCAGCCGGTGCCCACGGGCGTCTGCACGCCGATCGGCAGCATCGCCTTCACGATCACGAACAACGGGACGCCGGTCGCGAACCAGGCGATCATCGTGACGCTTCCGCCTGCGGCCCCCGCCGGGCAGTCGTCGTTCCACTGGGACGACAACACCACCGCGCCGAAGACGTTCGTCTCGGACGCGAACGGCGTCGTCGACCTCACGAACCACATCATCACCAGCTCGACCCCCGGCACCTACACGGTGCTCGGCCAGATCTCGCCGAACGGCGCGACCGCGAGCATCCCGGTCATGGTCTCGGGGCTGTGGATGGGCGCCAAGCAGCAGGGCTACGCCGGCACCGGGATCCACGGCGTCTACACCACCACGCCGGCGGACCCGGCCAGCCCGGGAACGCCGGACTACTACTCGTACTGCGTCGAGCACAACGTCTCGGCGAAGTCGAACATGGCGGCGACCGCCGGAGGCCTCGGCACTTATCTCGGCAGCAACTACTTGACCGGCAGCGCCGACATCTACAGCAAGGTGCTCTGGATCATCCAGAACAGCTACCCCGCGGTGACCCTCGCCGCATTGACCACCGCCGTCGCCGCGAACGCAGCAGCGGCGGGGCGTCCCTTCACGGCGCCGCTCAGCGCGAACGACGCGATCGAGGGCACACAGTACGCGATCTGGCGCTACACCGACCTGACCTTCGATGCGAACTGGAACTTCCAGACGCCCAACAGTGCGGCGGTGTATTGGTACCTCATCGACCAGATCAACGCGGGCATGCGCGGCACGCAGAGCGGCATCACCGGCCTGATCACCTCGGAGTCCACGACGGTCTGCGGTACTCCGACGGGCGGCAGCCACGCGCAGAGCCAGATACTGGTCGTCCCGGCCTGATCCGGCAGAAGTAGGAGAACGGCGCCGCTCTGGTGGGCAGAGCGGCGCCGTTCTGGTGCCTCTCGTCGTGCGAACTTCATGAGTGCTTCGGGTCAGGCCTTTCGGAAGTATGCATTGGACGCCGGCACCCACATGAGCACGACTGCCACGACGCCGAGCACGAGCGCGATGATCCCCATCCCGCTGGTACCGGTGAACAGCGACCCGAGCGAGAGCACCTCGAGCACGGTCAGCACGACGCGTGCCCAGTTGCGTCCGGCCTTCATCTTCCACAGGATCAGCAGCTGCACCAGTGCGAGGATCAGGGCGACGACGCCCGCGGTGATGAACACTGCACCGCCGGCCGTGGTGCCTTCAGCCGTCGCCGAGGAGTCGCTGGCCAGGAGCGCGATGCCGCTGAGGATCACGAGCACTCCGGCGACGAGATCCAGGATGAGACCGATCAAGAAGATCCAGAACGAGATCTTGACGGTGGTCGGGGTTTGCATGGTTCCTCCTCAGTCGTGGTCGTGCTGATCGCTGCCGCGTTTGTCCGCACCTTGGCAGGACAGAGAACCCCAAAGGCGGCACCACGCCGTCGGAGTGTCGGAGTGCGGCGTCGCACGGTGCAGATTGCGGCGGGGATGTTCCGGTATCCGCCAAATGGCGGGTGGACGCAGGTGCGGGGCGGTTCGTCGCCATCGGACCGGAATATCGTGACGGCCAGCCGGGAGCGTCCGACTCCGACGCTCCCGGCTCACCCCCGACTGGAGAAGAGGACACGTTCATGACGCAGGGTCACGGCATTGATATTCCGGAGTTCGTGGTTGACAACGCGAGCGAGCCGCGCGGCGTGAGCCGACGCACGCTCGTACGGGGCGCCGCATGGTCGGTGCCCGTGATCGCGGTAGCGGCCGCCACACCGCTGGCCGCGGCGAGTGTCGTCACGCCGTGCGCCGAGATCCCGGCGGAGTCGACCTGGATCACTCAGAGCCCGGTGAGCGGTGGCCTGACCGGTGCCGCCAACCTCAACGGGTGGGGCGGCACAGGCCTTCAGCCACAGCAGTCCAACGTGTTCGTCTCGCTGCGGGACAACGCGTCCACCACGTCGCCGGTGACCGTCCGGACGTCGACGACGATCACGATCGGCAAGCCGAACACCACCGTCACGTTCGTGCTCAACGGTCTCGCACAGCACGGCGGTCTGCAACAGCAGCCCGTTCCGACTCGCGCGAGCACGGTGCAGTTCGTCGACATCGCGATCGATGGGAACCTCGTGGCGAAGTTCAGCACGTACGCCGATCAGACTCCGGGTGCGACCCAGCTGCCGATCCGGACGGCGACGAACAGCTATCCGTGGGGCACGTACAACTTCAGCTACTTCTTCCCCACCGCCGGGACGCACACGCTCACCTATGACTTCCACCTGCCTGCGGCGACGCCGACCTCGCAGGACGACATCTTCCTCACGTCGCCCCGCGTTGCAAGCTGCTCGGCGACCTGAGCGTCGGCAAGGAAGGCCGGTGCCGTCACTTCAAGGAGACGGCACCGGCCTTCTCGCGTTCACACGTCACTTCTCGCTCTGTGCGCGCTCCTTCTGAATGACGCAGGGGTGAGATCGGAGACCGGAGTGACCAGTCGCGCTGTGCTGGAGGATCACCTCCTGCGCGACGTTCGGGATGACCACTTCTTGACGGTCGGGTCTGAGCTGGGCGAGCTGCGTGTGGTCTCGGGGCACCTGCGGCATTCGCATGTGTCCTCCGTCACGCTCGATACCCTGACGGTGAGCCGCATCGATGGCGGCCCCGTGAGCCTGACGTGGAAGCGGATCGACGCCCAAAGGCAGCAGCGCTACCTTTTCTGCTTCATCGCAGGCGGATCCACCGAGATCACCGACGACGCGCGCAGAAGTTCGATCCATGGTGCCGGACTGCATGTTGTCGTCCCCGGTCAGACAACGGTCGCCATCGAGATCGGCCGCAGGTCCCGTGCGGTCTTCTTCTCGTTCCACCGCTCCGACGTCGCCCCGCTGATGCTCGACGAAACGCTGTTGAGCGGAAGATCGGGCACCTCATCCCCCATCTACCAGGTAGCGTTCGGCTACCTGTGGGCTCTGGCTTCGTTGACGGATGCAGCCTCTAGCGCGCCAAAGGAAGCCCTCTCCGACCTCACCCGCCACACGGCTCGTTCCCTGATGCAGGCGTTCCACACCTCGAGCACCGGCGATCTCGACCTTCATGGGCGGGCGCGGCGACTTATCGACCGAGACCACGCTTATGCCGGCATCGGCATCCAACACATCGCCTCGGAACTGTGTGTCTCGCGTCGGACGCTGGAGCGAGTCTTCTCGGCAAGAGGAGAGAGCGTTGCTGAGGTGCTCCGCGTTGCGCGGATCAACCATGCGGTGGCCTTGATGCGATCCCGGCCGGATCTCCTGTTCGACGTGGTCGCCCGGGAAAGCGGCTTCGGGTCCGTTGCCAGCCTCCGCAGATCGGTCATGCTCGAGCACGGGCTGCAGCTGTCCCAGTTGAGGAAGCAACTCCAGCGCGAGCGAGAAAACGCCGGCGAACACATGCACGTTCGCCTGCGATCTCACCGACGGGCCGACCTCCAGTCACGCCACGGTGATGTTCGCGATGGGGCCCACACGCGCGCGTCACCATGACGCCGATCGCAGAAGCGGCGCGATTGATCGAGAACTCGCACCCGCCCCACGACGACGCCAGCAGCTGACGCGGCGCATCCACGCGAATAGTCCCCTGGATCTGGCGCAACACGCCGCCGCGCCTTCCCGAGGGAGGGACATCGTGAGCCAGTGGATGGCGCCGGCATAGGCGCAAGGACGAGGCCGTACCGGGCGTCGACCCGGTACGGCCGTCGCGTTCTCCCACCTTGGGAGGGAGGACGCAGGGGTTACGCAAGGGCCGGGGAGGAACCCTGCATCGCCCTGTAGAGAAGGAGTGCGGCAGACCGAGGATGTGACGCCGGCCGTGCGGTCTCACGGTTTCGCCACGCCTCGGGCCGTCAGGGGTGGCTGACTGCTCCGCTGACGGTCACGCCGTTGTTGATGTTGGCGGCGGCGACCGAGACGGTGCCCGCGACAGGATTCCTGGTCGTCGGAGTGCCCGTCCAAGCGCCGGAGAAGACCGCCGGGGGCAGGGAGAAGACGGTGTCGGCGCTGACCGACTGCGAGGGGCCCGCGAAGTCGATCTCCCACGTGCCGTCCGCGTCGGTCACGACCTGCGTGACGGTCCACGTCACGCCGCCGGCGACGATCGTCTCACCGGTCGCGAAGGGCTGACCGTCGGGCTTGGTGATCGCGAAGCTCGTCCACTGGCCGGAGCCGATGTACTTCCCGGTCAGCGCTCCGGTCTCCCACGGCCCGTTCTTGACGTTCGAGATCACCACGCCGCCGTTGAGCGTGCCCGTCGCCGTCTTGGCGTTGTCGTCCGCCGTGATCGAGCCGCCGACCTGGGCTGACAGCTGCGCCTGCGAGGCAGGACTGGTGGACGCTGCGTGTGCGGGTACCGCGATCGCGGCGGCGACCACCGGCAACGACCACGCCGCCCCCTTGACGATCGTGCGCCGTGGTACATCTCGGGTGAAACTGCTCTGCGTCATTGTCTTCGCTCTTCCTGATGCCTTAGATTCGGGACACCGCGGATGTGTCTGCCCGGGATTCGGGAGGCGTCGCGGCCTCAGCCATGTAAAGCGACTCCGGCGATGACAACCGGCGAAGCGGCCGATTGTGGCGATTGCGGTGTGAAATCGAGTCGCGCGGGGTATTTGTCTCGAGTCGCCCGCGGCTTCCCGTGGCACGATGCTGCCGGGGCGAGGCGAGGCCTTCCGCAGCCATCGCCCGCGCCAGGCTCGACCCGTTGCTGAGACCGACCTGCTCGGCGATCGACGACACGCTCAGACGCGCCGCAGCAGGATCCCGCAACAACGCCACCGCCTTGAGCACCCGCATGCGCCGTATCTCCTGCCGGATCGTTCGCCCCAACGCGGCGAAATCGCGCTCGAGCTGACGCAGGGAGACGTTGACGTCGTCTGCGATCGCCTGGGCCGACAGGGCGGGGTCTGAGTACCGCTTCTCGATGAGGGACAACGCCCTATCGAGCGAGGATGAGGCCTGGACCTTCTCGGCCGCGCTCGACGTTATCGCCGCATCGACCAGGGCGACCAGGGCCGACTCGAGGTGCGCACGGGCACGCTGAGGAACGGCATGACGGCCGGCGAGCAGCGCGCGCACGAAGTCGTTCGCCGGACGAACCACCGTCGAGCTCTCGATGAGCAGCAAGGCGCGGTGCGGTATCGGCGTTGCCGAGAGCGCGACGCTCGGAGCATCGATCACCGTGCTCTGTGCACCGTCTGCCGCCGAGATCCTCGCCAACGACGGGCCGGTCACCACAACGCCCTGCCCGCCGACGGCGGTGATCCGACGCCCTTCGAGGGACACATCGACGACGCCGTCATGGCTCACGAAGAACACCACACGGCCCCGCCCGACCGCGATCGAGCGGACCGACCGGCGCCCGTGCCGATGCACGGCAACGGTCACAGCCCCGAGATCGCACGCCTCCAGCGAACCGGTCAAGGACGATCCCCATGCACTTCTCGTACCGAGGTCACATGCCGGTGCTGCGCTCCCAGATTCATCCCCACGTAGGAGAACGGGTCAGTCCGGACGGAAAAGTGACGTCAGCGGGTTGAGCCCCGCTCCTGACAGGGGAACGCTGAGCTCCTCCCCGCCATCCGTGCTCCCCACGGCGGTCCGGCCGCGCGGGGCGTCAGGATTGGGGACCTGACCTCGTCACTGGGGCGGCGGGACGGACCGCATCGGGTCTCTGGTGCGCACGCCCAGCGCGTCGACCAGAGCGCGCATCCGCGCCGTACCCGCCGCCGGCGAGTACTCGGCGAACCAGCGCTCGAAGAGCGCCCCGCGATGCGTGCTGTCGGACCCGGCCGTCAGGTCGGCGATACGCTCGGCGAGCGCGATGGGATCCCCGGCGGGAACGATCTCACCCCGTGGACCCACGACCTCGGGCAGCGCTCCGGCATCGCTCACGATCACCGGCATGCGCGCGGCCATCGCCTCGGCCGCGGCGAGCCCGAACGACTCCTCGACGACCGAGGGCACCACGAGCAGATCGATGGCGGTGAACAGGTCATCGGCGTCGATCCAGCCGGTGCGGTGCGTCAGGTGCGCAACGGGGCCGAGGGCGTCCTCCATCGCCGCCAGATCCTCCTCCGGCACCGACATGGGTTCGCCGCCGAGCACCAGCCGGTATCGGCCGGGCATGCACTCTTCAAGGTGTTCGACGGCTTCCGCGAGGACGTGCACACCGCTGTCGAGACCGAGCGATCCGAGGAATCCGATGCGGATCCGGCCGTCCTTGTCGGGCACCGGGTCCGCTCGGCGGACCCGATCGGTCCAGTCCGGCAGCACCAGAGCGTCGGGCACGGCGTCGAGCATGGCGCATGAGGGCACGAGTGTGGTCACCGCGCCGCGTCGAACGAGCCGCACCAGAAGGCTGCGCCAGCCGTGGGGGCGCCGATGCAGATGCACCAGCCGATCGGTGCGCGCCAGCGTGGCGGCCGACGACACGAGTCCGTTGCACCACAGCAGGCCCGCAGGGCGCGTGCGGTCCCACCGCCGAAGCGCGTACATCCACTCGAGCCGATTGCGAGCGGGCAGAGCGATCACCGGGAGCCCCGCGCGCACGGCCTCGACCAGCACCGGCGACGGCGCCGGCACGACAGCGGTGACGTCGACGCCGATGTCGTGCAGAACGGCCGTGATCCGCAGCAGCATCAGTTCGCTGCCGCCGAGGACCGTGCGGTCTGCCGCGACGTAGATGCGACGGACGCCATCCGAACGGCCCGCCTGCCATCCGCCGGCGGGCACCGTATGCTCCGCGCGGGCGAGGAGCCCTGCTTTCCAGGCGTCAGGCTCCGCACGATCATCGATCGCGTCCCATGATTCGACCGCGCGCAGCGGTCGAGCGGCGTCGCTCACCCCGTGCCTCCCCTGGCACCCCAGGCGCCTCCCACAGGCGCCGCGACCTCCCACAGGCCGCTACGGGCAGACTACGTCAGGAGGCACGGACCCGGTAGGGACCGGTCGCGAAATGCTCGCCGCACGCCACCGCGCACGATGGAAGACCACGCGGCGTCAGCGAGCGTTGCGCGACCCGACCCCGGCCAAAAGACGACAGAATCCCTCGCCGCATTTTCCTGGGAATTTGCCTGCCGTATGCTGTCAACACCACTCCGTGACCTGCTCGCACGGGCCACCGGCGGCTTGGGGGCCGAGGGGTCTTTTGCTGATGCTGGGGGAAACAATGGTGGCTGCGACGGCGGATATTGCGAACGCTGCAACTGCGGGCAACGCCGTCCGTTCTGTTTCAACTCGGAGCTGGCGTCAGAGCATCTCCACGAACCTGCTGATCAGCGACCTCCTCGTGGTCGCGGCGACGGTCTTCGTCACGCAGTACTTCTGGCTCGGCCTCGGAGCGCGACTCAGTGAGGATCTTCCGTACTGGCTGGTCTCCGGTGCCATCACCGCTTTGTGGACGTGGACGCTCGGACTCAACGACTCCCGCAGTCATCGCATCCTCGGCACCGGCTGGACCGAGTACTTGCGGGTCATCGGCGGCAGCTTCCGGTTGTTCGGCTTCATCGCCATCGTGGCGTACCTGGCGAAGGTGGACCTCGCCCGCGGGTACTTCCTCCTCACTCTCCCGATCGGTCTGGCCGCTCTGCTGCTGTCCCGGGCAGTGTGGCGTCGTTGGCTGCTGCACCGCCGGGCTGTCGGCGCGTACTCCGCGCACGCGCTGCTCGTCGGGTCCCGGGCCTCTGTCGCGAATCTCGCGCACGAGTTGAAGAGCGCGCCCGGCGCCGGCTTCACGCCGGTCGGCGCCTGTGTGCCGTCCACCGACGGCGAGGCCTTCCTCCTCGGCACCGAGGTGCCGATCGTCGGCACCTTCAGCACGGTCATCGACGCGATGCACAAGCACGGCGCCGACACCGTCGTCATCGCTTCGGCCGACGACCTCTCCGCGACCGAGGTCAAGCGCATCTCGTGGGGGCTCGAAGCCGGACGGCAGCACCTCGTGCTGGCACCGGGAATCATGGACATCGCCGGCCCCCGCATGCATGTGCGGCCCGTCGCCGGACTGCCTCTCATCCACGTCGAGACGCCGACGTTCAGCCAGGGTCAGCGCTTCACGAAGCGTGCTGTCGATCTCGTCGCCAGCGGCATCGGCATCGTCGTGTTGAGCCCGCTGCTGCTCGTGCTGGCGCTGATCGTGCGCCTCACCTCCCCCGGGCCCGCTCTGTTCTATCAGGAGCGCGTGGGGCGCAACGGCAAGCATTTCCGCATGCTCAAGTTCCGCTCGATGGTTCAGGGCGCCGAGGATCAGCTCGAAATGCTTCGGGCCCGTCAGGCAGAGCTGGGCAACGAGGTGCTGTTCAAGATGCGCGACGATCCCAGGATCACGAAGGTCGGCCGCGTCATGCGGAAGTTCAGCCTCGACGAGCTGCCGCAGCTGTTCAACGTCTTCGCCGGAAACATGTCTCTCATCGGTCCGCGCCCGCCGCTCCCCGCGGAAGTGGAGAAGTACGCGGAGCACGTGCACCGTCGCTTCCTGATGAAGCCCGGCATCACGGGCCCGTGGCAGGTCGGCGGGCGCTCCACGCTGTCATGGGAGGAGTCGGTCCGTCTCGATCTCTCCTATGTGGAAAACTGGTCGTTGGCCAATGACATGCTGATCCTGTTCAAGACGGTGAAGGTGGTGCTCGCGCCGGGAGAGACCGCAGCTTGACCGGCTGACATCTCGGCGTCGAATATGCGCCTGAGCCTCGGTCCGCCATGCACCTCTGCCCATCTCGTCACCTGAGGAAAGGCTTCTGTGGAGGCACTACTGTCACTCGCGTTTTTCAATCGCATCGCCGAAGCCCTCCACATCACCGAAGGACAGTGATGCCGCCTCGCTCGAACTCACAGACCGACAGCCGTGGCCGTCACGACGTCCAGAGGCGCCGTTCCATGACAAGCCCGACCATCGCCATTCTCCTCGCGACATATCGACGTGAAAGGCTGCTGTTCCAGACCCTGCGGTCGCTGAACGAACTCCGTTCAGGGCACGCATTCGAGGTCATCGTGGTCGACAACGATGCCGCCGGGCATTCGGCACGGGCGGTCAACGAGCACCGGGGTGAATTCGACTTTCCCGTTCGCGGGGTCTGCGAGCCTCGACCCGGCATTGCGGCGGCACGAAATCGTGGTCTGGACGAGTCCAAGGACTACGACATCGTCTGCTTCATCGACGACGACGAAGTCGTCGATTCGGAGTGGCTCGACGAGATCATTCGTCCGATTCTGAATGCGCAGGCCGACGCCGTCTCCGGCCCGGTGCGCTCGGACTACGAGGTTCGGATTCCCCGCTGGGCAGAACTCGGCGACTTCTTCTCGTCGCCGCGGATAGCAGACGGTACGCGCGTGAAGGAAGCAGCGACGAACAACCTGGCGATCCGCCGAAGCGCCCTCGACGCTAGCACTGCCCCTCGTTTCGATGATCGTTTCAGCGAGTCCGGGGGCTCCGACATCTTTCTTTCCAGTCAATTCACAAGCGCCGGCAACGTCATCGTCTGGGCGAGCGAGGCCTGGGTATCGGAGACAGTACCCTCTTCCCGGTGCACGGCGCAGTGGATCCGCACACGTGCGATCCGCGGCGGAAACACCCACGGTCGCGTAGCCCTCCTCCGGCCCGATCGTGGCGCAGGCCGCCCGGGCTCTTCCATTCGCCGACTATCGATCGTCTTCGCTGGCGCGCTACGTATTGCCGGCGGAACGCTTGGGATGGTGACCGGGCTCAACCCCAATCGGTCGCGTCGAGCCGCGCGCGGGTATCGCACCATGCTCCGAGGAATCGGCTATCTTCGTGCCGTCGTCGGCAACGATGTCCTCGAGTACAAGCGTTAGCGATCGGATGCCTGAGCCCAGGTTTCGTCCGGGCGGTCTCTCGCTCTGGAGGGCGCAGCCATGCTGGTCGGGTTCGATCGAGACGGCCCATCTGCGCGTCCGCTGAAGACATGCGACCCTTTGGGCAGATCGCTCGATAAGGCTCTGCATCACCGATATACTGGCGATCATCGAGGCCGATTTACTTCCCGCCCCGTGACGCGCCGCTGTCCGTCGACATCCCGACGCGACGGCCGTGGCTTCCGCTGAAGCAAGGGAAAGCTGATGAAGTTCTTGGTGATCTTCCTGGCCAGTTCCTTCGTCCTCGGCGCTCTCGCCTGGCAAGGCGCACCCCGCCCAGCTGAAGCGGTCCCTGTCAGCACACGCGCAATGGCGCTGCCGACGTTCGATGCCACCGTGCATCCACGACTCCTCGGGAGCCGCACGTCGTTCGATGATCTGGCTGCGAGGGCTTCCAAAGATGCGCGCTCCGCCGATCTCTGGAAGCGCACGCAGGCCAAGGCATCGGCACTGCTGAACACGGCCCCCATCGGACTTCCCGCTTCGGGAGACGTGTATTCCGCCGCCCAGACGATCAACGACAGGACGACGACCCTGTCGATCGCGCTGCAAGTCACGGGCGACAAGACATACGCTTCGCGCCTCTGGCAGGAGTGGTCACCGGTCGTCCAGCGTACAGGCTGGAGCAGCGGGAATGACCTGGCGAATGCGACATTGGCGGAGGCTGCTGCAATCGCGTACGACAGCGCGCTGACGTACTGGGATCCTGCCAGCACGAGCGCACTCTCCGACGCGATCATCCGCGAATCCTTGACCCCGGCGATGAACGCCTATCAAGCGAAGAGCGCCTGGACGCTCCAAGCAGGCAACTACAACATCGTCACGAACTCCGGATACGCCCTCGCTTCCCTCGCCGTCTCCGACCGAGCCTCACAACTCGCGGGAGACGTCTACACATCGGCGATGAGCAGCCTGAAGCAAGGCATGTCGGCCCTGTCAGGGGACGGCGGATTCTCCGAGGGATACCAGTACTGGACTTATGCGATGCAGCACCTGGTGATGCTGGGGCGAGCGCTGCGCTATTCAACCGGCTCGGATCAGGGGGTCTTCTCGTTCCCCGGCATGGCGAATACCGGGAAGTTCGGTGTGAACATGCAGGGGCCGACGGGTCAGGTCTTCGATTTCGGCGATTCGAAGCCGGTCACGGGTGGGGTGCCGGCTCTGTTCGTGCTGGCGGACGAGTATTCGCAGCCCGTTCTGCGTCAATGGGCCTACGAACAGGCGCAGCTCCAGTCCACCAACCAGTTCGCCTTCCTCTGGTACAGATCGGGGCAGCCCGAGACTTCGCTCGCAAAGTCAACCCAGCCCCTCGATGCGCGATTCGCGGGGAACAGCGTGGCCACGCTCCGCTCGTCGTGGTCGGATCCCGACGCACTCTTCGTCGCGACGAAGACGGCCAATCCGAACAACAACGGGCATCCTCAGCTCGACGCCGGCACCTTCGTCCTAGACGCTCTCGGTCAACGGTGGGCCACCGAGCTCGGTCCCGATGACTACAGTCTTCCCGGCTACTTCGACGGCGGTGTCAATGGAGCACGATGGACGTACTACCGCAACCGTGCGGAGGGTCATAACACGGTCGTCTTGAGTGACGCAAAGGGCGGCCCCGACCAGCCTCCGGGAGCCGTTTCGACCTTTGCGCAATCGGGGTCGTCTCCCTCCGGGGGCTACGTCGTCTCCTATC
This sequence comes from Microbacterium sp. 8M, assembly GCF_902506375.1. Classification (GTDB taxonomy): domain Bacteria; phylum Actinomycetota; class Actinomycetes; order Actinomycetales; family Microbacteriaceae; genus Microbacterium. Next base: position 722,826 of record NZ_LR733284.1, on the reverse strand, counting down.
TGACCGGAAGCGCGACGAACGGGGCGACGACGTGGAAACGCGGAGTCGCGCTCATCAACGGTCGCACCGAAGCCGTCGTCGAAGACGAGATCATCTCACCGTCCCCGATCGACGCGATCTGGTCGATGCACACTCAGGCAACCGTCGACATCAGCGCAGACGGGAAGAGCGCAGTGCTGACGCGCAATGGCCGACAGCTGCTGGCCCGAATCGTCTCGCCCGGCAACGTGACCTTTTCGCAGACCTCGTCCACGCCGCGATGGTCGTCGCCGAATCCCGCAGGACAAGCGACGAACGACGGCATCCGGAACCTCGTCATCCTGGCGCCGTCCATCACCCGCCTCATGCTCACCGTGCAATTCACCCCGTTGCATGAGGGAGTCGCGCGCCCGGGTGTTGCGCCCGCGCAACCCACGAGTGCCTGGGCGACGACGAACGGCGGTTCCGTTGCAGGGATCGCCGTCGACGGTTCGAATCTCTCAGACTTCCGTTCCGACACTCCTGTCTACACGCGTCCCGTTGTCGCCGGTGCCGTCCCGGTCGTCGCGGCAACGGCGACCTCGGGCTCCTCCGTCAGCGTGGTCCAGGCGACAGGGGTGCCCGGAGTCGCAACAGTCACGGCCACGGCCGGCGATGGCACGAGTGCGAGCTACAGGATCTACTTCACCGTCGCCCCTCTCGCTGTGGCAAATGCCACGGCCAGCGCCTCGACGACACTGGCCCCCCTGACCAAGGACGGTGATGTCGCGACCAAGTGGGTCGCGTCGGGCAATCAGAGCCTGCAATATCAGCTTCCGGACGGAAGCCAGGTCGCCACCGTGCAGATCTACTGGGCCGATCCCGTCCCTCCGGGTGCGACCTTCGCCATCGCCGTCTCCGACGACGCAGTGTCGTGGAACACGACGTACTCGTCCAGCATCTCGAGTTCAGGCTGGAGCACATACGCAATGACCCCGGTCAAGGGGAGATTCATAAGACTGCTGACAGACGTCCAGAACAACCCGTCGACCTACGCCGGAGTGTCTGAGGTTCGCTTCTTCGCCCAGCCCGGCGCGAAGTCGAGCGGTGTGCCTCTCAGCTTGGGCAAGGCCACGGTTCAGCTGTCCGCGCCGACAGCGCGCGTGGGCGACACCGTTCAGGCCACCGTCTCTGTCACGGCCCCCGACGGGACACCGGTGGCCCCCGGAGGACTGAGCGTCGCGTGGTGGTCCGCCGATCCGACGATCGCGACCGTGACGTCCGGCGGCGTTGTGACGGTCAAAGCCGCCGGATCGATTCGCATCGGCGCCGTCGTGACCGCGCCGACGCGCGAGTATCTCAGTGCGGGAGCTGCTCTCACGACGACCAACCCCTGGCTCAATACGCTCAAAGCCACCGCGGACACCTACGTCAGCAACGCGACGAACCAGGCCACCACCAACTTCGGGACCAGCGCAGGACTGTTCGTCAAGATGCACCCGGTCTACACGACGGTCAACCGCGAGGCGTACATTCGCTTCGACGCGTCACGACTGGTCGGGAAGACGGTCGTCTCCGCCAAGCTGCGCTTCGTCGCCAACACGACCGATTCCGGTGGCACCGACACCGTTCTCGCCCTGCAGGCCATTGCCGGACCCTGGGATGAGATGTCAGTCAGCTACGCCACGAAGCCGCCTCTCGGGTCCGTGGCAGGCAACGCCGCGATCAACAGCACCGCGTCAGAGTACGTCGTCGACCTGACCGGCCTTGTCCGTGATGCTCTGACCAGTTCGGGTGGCATCGTGAACGTCGCCTTCACCGAGCCGAGCACCAGCGCCTCCCTGCTCGCATTGATCTATGGGAAAGACAGCAGCAGGCCGCCGACTCTGGAGATCACAACGGCCTACGTGCCTTGACGATGAGCCAGGCGCTCAGATCTCCGAAGCCGTTCTCAGGCCCTCACCTCGGCAAAGTCCGACTCGGCGACCGTCTCAGCTTCCGCGGATCGTGCATCGAGGGGTATTCCTACCAGACCCAGCAGAGAGAAGAAGAGAATCGGGGGGCCCAGCCAACGAAGTTCATCGAAGATGAAGAACATCAGGCACAGGGAGATGAATGCAAGACGCGCACCTCCCCGAAGCCGGAATGCGCCGACAAGCGACAAGACCACGAGCGCGAACGCCCCGGTGATCCCGATCGTCGCGAGAGTCGTCAGGAACTGATTGTCGACGACCTGGAATCCGTCTTGCTGAAGGAGTCCGCGGTTGAACAGCTCGAGTTCGGACCCGACGCCCGAACCGAAGAGCACTTCAGAAGAGGATCGTAGATTGGCGAGCTGCCCCACATACGTCCAGAAGTCCGCCCGGTGCGAGTACGAGCCCGACTCGCTGAAGCGATCCCATTGTCCCGCGATCAGCGAGAAGGCCCTTTGGTCCAGAAGTGCGAACGACAAGACAGCGACCAACGCGATAGCCAGGAACATCTTGGCCACTACGCTCGCCCGCTCGGAGACCAAGGCGAAGATGAGGCACACCGCGCCGATGGCCCACGCACTTCGCGAACCCGAAAGATACGCCCCGAGTGCGAGAACGGCCTCGCCCGCGATCAGAACCCAAAGGGATGAGCGCGGTCTGCGAAAAGCAAGGATGAGCATGGCCACGACGAGCAGCATCCCCAGGAGAATCGGGTGGCCGAGCATGCCCTGTGCTCGAATCAACTCCGTGTTGATGGGATGCGGCAGCTCGGCGCCGTTCGTCGTCGCCGGTCCGAACGGAGGAATGGCGATCTTGGCCACCTCCAACACCGCCAGGACCGCCTGAGCAACACCGAGCAGAATGACTCCGTCGAGGAAGAGGCGGGCACCGCCCGCTCTCAATCGCAAGCAGACGAGTAGCGCCAACAGCGAAGGAAGAACGAACCTGACGAAGACATACGTGAGGTTCGCCGACTCGTTGGCTGCCGACGAGAAGTACTCCAGAGCGAGAAACAGTATGGCCGCCGCGACGACCGCGATGAACGCCGGCGAACGGTGGCGACGCGGGAGTTTGGCTCCCGAGAAGCTGAGCAGCAGCGCAAGAAGCAGTCCGGCCGAGACGACGAGCGCAGCCTGGAACTGATTGCCGTTGGTCGTGTTGTTCGGCCCCGCCGCCAGGCCCACGGAGACGGCGAGGAACAGCATCCCGCCGGAACGGAGTTCTCCGCGAAGGCCCACGAGCACGATCAGCGCGGACACTCCTGCTGCGATCCAGAACACCAGCATTCCGACATCGAGCGTCATGGCGCCTACGCAGCCCAACCAAAGGGCAACAGCCGCGAACCAGAGCACCCGCTTCGAGCGCGCGGCGGATGACACCTCGTGGTCAGGCGCTCGTTCGAATCGATGAGAGGTCCGGTCGGGCCCCGAAAGGATCGGTGCGGCGCGCATCACGCAATCCTAAGCTTTTGGTGGCGACGAAGTGCGAGTACCTGAACGAGAGCGCCAGTCACCTCAGCGCTGACGACACCGGCGACACCGCCGGCCGCCCCGAACCAGAACCCGAGACCGAGCACGGCGCAGATGCCGACGGCGCACGCAGCAGCACTGGATGGAAGCAGCCATTTCGCGCGGCCGTATGCGACCAGCGAAAGGCCTAGACCACGTGAGACGCAGATCACTGCGATCATCAGACCCGACATCCAGGCGAGCGCCGGGTCGACGTGGACGGTGCTCGAGAACACGAACGATGCGACATACGGCACCAGGATCGCGTAGGTGATGCCGACGATCAGGCCCATGCTCACGTTCAAGGCCAGCTGCCGACGGTTTCTGTGATCGAGGGCCTCGGGAGTACCTGCGGAGCCGAGCCAACTCTGCAAACGATTCGGCACTGCGGCAAGAACACTCAGAGACATCCGTGCGAGGCGATCGATCGCGGTGAACAGTGGTACGGCTCCCGGCGATACAAGAGCCATCAGCGTCACCGGAAGCGCGGTGAAGCCCGCGGTTATCGAACGCCCGCCGGTGACCACCGCCTGGTCTCTGAGCGCTTGCACTATCTGGTGTCTGTCCGCACGTGCATCCTTGTGGAACCCACCGAAGTCGATCATGCCCGCGCAGAGGGAAATCAGTGCCGCAGCTATCAACGCGATGCCATAGATCGCAAGACTCCCGCCCAGGCTGATGAGCGCGGCCGCGCCCACCGAAAGGATGAGCTTAGGGATCCCCTCGAACAGGAGCATCCGACTAGGCCGATTCGCTCCGATCCACGCCCACCCCAGCGAAAGACCGGCCATCGCAGAACCGACCCCGATGACGGCGGCTTCGAGCTTGAAGCCGGGCGACAACATCATCACGATCAGCACGGACACCGGCAGCAGCACCGCCATGGCGACAAGCCGACTGGCCGACGCAAGACGCACGTAGCGCGCCCTCTCCGATCCTGACAGCGCGGCGATCCTCTGCGGGCCGACGACCGCCCATCCCAGTTCGCCCACCACACTCGCGGCCGTGCCCACTGACTGCGCGATGCCCATCGCGCCCAGGCCGGACTCGCCGAACACCCGAGTGACCGAAGGAAAGACCAGCAACGGGGTGACGGCACTGAGCACCGGCGCCACGAGATAGAGCGAGAAGTTGCCGGCGCGCTTCATTCGCCGATTCTGTTTCACGATGGGCGCATCCCTACACGCTGCGACGCCATCAGCATGACGTTCTCGAGCGGCTGTCCGAGCTTGGAGACGATGTCCTTGTCCGGCGCTGGCCGGCCGTCCTCGCGCACGCGCCTCAACGCAGCGACGATCGCTCCCGCGAGCTCGTCGACACGCGGTTCCCGCGCGTAGATGAGTGGACTCAGCGTGTTCCGGATGCCGCCGAACTCATTCGTCACGGCGTAACAGCCGCGCACGACAGCGTCGAAGGGCGGATGCGACGGGTGCGGGCTGTGCTGCAGCGAGAGGAGCACATCCGAATCAGCGATGAGCCGGAAGTAGTCGTCCCACGACAAGCGGCCCACGGGCCGGAGCACGAGCGCTTCGGTCAGTGCAATCGGCGCGTGCGCTTCACCTGCGGATACGAACTCGACCTCGACGTCCCATTGCTCGACTTCCTGCGCAACTCTCTGCAGGACGGCTACGCCAAGACCGAAGAGGTTGCGCGGTTTGCTCGGACGTCCGTAGAAGGCGACGCGGAGAGCCTTCTCCGGCCTGCGGTCGGCCGGAGTCCCCTGCGGCACGTGCACTCCCGGCCGGAACACTTCTTCGTCCGGGACCTCCAGCTTCTCTGCGCTTTCGAGATACCGCGCCAATGGCATGGAGTTGATCACAGAGTGGAACCCGGCGTGGTACGTGGCTCGGGCCAAGGCATAGTCGGTCGACCAGGGAGTGAAGCCGGGCTCGTAATCTTGAATGAGGTAGACGACGTTCTGGACCTGAAGTGCGCCAGTCAGACCAGCCGCCGTGCCGACCGCATGGGCCGTTGTCCAGTGCGTGGGGACCCAGATGTCGGCTTCGTTGACCTCGAGACCGACCAGCGCTTCCCGCCCGACCAATTCGAGGGCGTTCATGGGATCCAGTCCGGCCCGTCGCCGTACCTCCGTTTCGAGGATCCTGCGACCTTTGGCGTCCATCTCGTTGCCCAGGCTCACGACGCGCAAGGGGGCTTTTCGCTCATTCGCGAGGAATCCCGAAGCCCGCAGCGCCGTATCTATGCCTGCGAACAGTGCAGAGGACCGCAGCTCGGGTAGCACAAGATTGACGCGCACCGGAGCGCGCTCCGTGACTGCCACGGCACACAGCATCACGCCTGACCAATGCAGTTGCGCCTCGACCGCCATCCGCAGCCGGGACTCTTCTGTCGGAGCCCCCGCAATGATCCCTGTCACGAGCTTCCGCCGCCGCGTAGAATCCTGCAGCTGAGCAAGCATCTTCGCTGCGCGGTACTGAATCTGCTTGACATTCACTTCCGCGCCTCCTCGCTCAGGCGAGTCCCGAACTCCACGTATCGCTTCCGCACATACTCCTCGAGGCGCTCAGCGACATTTCCGGCTGTCGGCGTCGGGGGACGCCGCATCGCATCGTTCAGAAAGGCCGCCAGCGAAGCGGGGTCTTCCGGATCGACGGTGACGAGAAGGTCACCGACGATCGCGGAGATCTCATCAAGGGCAGGCGAGGTTCTGGTCACGACGGTCTTGCCGCTTGCCAGACCTTGCCAGACCTTGTTGGCAATGACCGTCTCGGCCTTCCGCGAGCGCCCGAACACGCCGAGCACGACATCAGCATCCGCGATGAGCCCAGCCAGCGATTCCTCCGGGACAGGATCGAGGAAGGTCACATTCGGAATGCGCTCTTGGGCGACGCGCCGCTCGATCCCGTCGCGCAGCTGTCCCGCACCCAGGAGGACCACCTCGACTCGTTCTGCGGAATCCACGAGCTTCACAGCGTCGAGAACGTAGTCGACGCCGTGCAACGGCAAGTAGCCGCCGTAATACAAGACCTTGAGCCGCGGCCTGGACGCGACCTCCCTCGCACTCGCGGCACCGGCCCAGCCGGGGGCTCCCACGGGGAGCGTGAGCAGCGAGGACTCGGGCGTGCCATACCGTTCCGTCAAGTCGTTGGCCCTGGCATCCGTGTCGGTGATGACGAGGTCGCCCGCGCGCGCGGCGATCCGATCGGTAAGGTCCAAGAGTCTTGCCCGCATCGACGTCGGTGCATGCAGTTTCCAATCGCCGACGCGAGTCTCGTGCAATCCCACGAACCAGTCGGTGATCAGCAGTGCGCGCGCCCGCCACGCCAAGTATCTGGCGACCAGCGCGTACTTGTTCTGGAACTCGGCCAGGATGAGCACGTCCGCGCCGCCGCGGAGCGCCGCGCGTCCATCGCGCAACAGCACCCGGGCCTTGCGCAGGGCGCCCGGGTTCTTGTCGATCGGCACCACACTCACCCGTGCGCCGAGCTCGCGCTCGAGGTAGTCGCGGATCCGAGCGTTCCGCGGATAATCGAGTGACTCGACTCCCAGGTACACGACTTTCAGCGGCGCTCCGCCGCTGGCCGACACGGCTCCACCAGGGAGCACCGTGCTGGTCCCGCGAACGAAACGCCTGATGCGCCGTGCCGAATCCCATCCCGGCTTGCTCCGCCGCTCGATGGTGTGCACGGCGCCGATGACAGCCAGATCCCGGACTGCCGAAATCACGCGCGAGCCCGGCCGCAGCACGCCCAGGCGGTACTTCAGGAGGAACCGATTCCGCACACCCAGGAGGTCGGGAAGCACCCGCCCTCGCTGATAGCCGCGCACGGCCCGCACATGCGAGAACCCTTCGATGTGCACCAGGCGGGACGGCACCCCCAGAGCGCGTGCCCGCACGCCGAGTTCTGCGTCTTCGCGGTAGGCCAGGAACGCGTCGTCGAAGAACCATCCGCTTCGGCGCACGATGCGCTCGTGGGCGCTTCGCGTGACGAACAGGCATGCGCCGGTGAGGCCCTCCACGTCGTCGATACGGCCCGGCGTGATCAGAAACGGCTCACCCATCGCCCGGTCGAAGTGTCGCGCGTCGCGGGTCCACTCGATGCCGAGGCTGTCGACCTTCGCGGTGTCCGCACGTCTCAAAGCCGGTCCGTAAAGGCCTTCTGCGCCGTCCGAAGACACCGCCGCAACCAGCGCAGTCAGCGCACCCGGCTCGATACGCGCATCGGGGTTGAGGACGAGGCACGCATCCGCACCTGCACGGAAGCTCTCTGCCAGAAGCCGGTTGTGCCCCGTCGAGAATCCGAGGTTGTCGAATCTCTCGCTGACGACGGCGTCGACACCCGCCTCCGCGAGAAGCTCCCGAGTTCGACGATGCACCTCAGAATCCCCGGAGACAAGAAGGCGCAACCGGTCGAACTCGGTCCGAACCGCCGCGATCGCCTGGAACGTGCGACCCAATTCCTCGAAGTCCGGCCGGAACACAACGATCGAGATGTCGACGGTCACGCGTGGATCCCCTCGAGGAGACGTTGGATGGTCAGCGCCCTCGCAGCCCAGGAATTCGCCTGGATGAAATCCTGGCGCTCGATCTCGGACATCGAGGTGGACTCGATCCAGTCCGTGATGAAAGAGTAGCTCGCCCCGAAGTCGACCAGGAACGCGTGGTCGATCGGCAGGTGCGCGGGCCACAGCATCCGAGGGCACATCACGCGGATACCGAGACCGATCAACCGATACACGTGCATCAGGTCCTGACTGAGGGCGTAGTCGCTCACCGTATGCGGGATCAGTGCGACCGTACGCGCACCCGACAGCCGAGCGAGGTGAGCGTCGTCGATCCACTCAGAGACCGTGAGGCGCGAGCCGTAGTCAGCCCGCAAGGACGCGACGACGGCCCGCAGAGACCTGCTCGACCCGGCGCCGGCGATCACGATCTCGTCGAACCGGGTGGAACGAGCGACGTCCAGGATGAGCCGCGCATCCGTTCCTCCGTCGAAGAAGCTGCCGAGCATGACGAGCCGCAGCCGCGAGTCCCCCTCGGGCCGGATATCGGCCACGCTCTGGTCGACTCCATTCGGCACGACGATGGCGTTCGGCGCACTCACTCGTGCCGCCATGTACGGGCTGTTTACCGTGACCACCACGTCCTCGCCGAGCCGAGCTGCTCGCCGATAGGATCGCGCGGCACGCCACCGGTGCACCCGGTTGACGTCCGGAGCGATCGACCAGTCATCGCAGAAGTCCACCCACGAAGCGCCTGGAGTGACAGAAGGGTCGAACACAGGAGACAGCACTGCGGTCGACCTGTCGCTCGCCTCGATTCTCGGAACTCGTCGGCCTGTATCGATGCGTGCATCAGCGCCTTCTGAGCGCCCGTGGAAGTAGTAGCGCGCCTTCGGGTCGATGACTCCCGCGGCGCGGAGTCCAGCAACCAGGCGCGCAGCGCGGGAATTCGAGGCGATCCCTGGCCGGATGGCCCCTGCCACGGAGTCGATCGGTCGTGAGGTCATGGTCTGCCTTCAATAGCGAGCCGCAGCACGCGCTCGTACTCCGCGTTCACGCCATCCCAGGTGTATTGCGCCGCCCCCCGCCGCTTGGCGGCGTCGGCCAGGCGTTCCTGCTCCGCCGGATCGCTCAGCAGCTTCAGGATCCGACCCGCGATCGCCTCCGGCTTCGGCTCGACCAAGTGGCCCGCATGCTCTCCGAGCACTTCCCGGTTGAACACCGTGTCGCGCGCGACGATGGGGGCGCCGAGCGCCATCGCCTGAACGAGCGCGGGGTTGGTACCGCCGACACTGTGACCGTGGAAATACGCCCCCGCGTGCTGCCACAGAGCGAAGAGACGGCGATCGTCCTTCACGTGCCCCAGCCAGTGCACGGAACGGTGCCGCTCGGAGAGGCGCTGAGCCGCTTGGTCGAGTTCACCGCCATAGCCGGAGGAGCCGACGATGACCACATGAGTGCTCTCCGCGAGCCGGTCCACCGCCTGGAAGAACTCCGGAATGGTGTTTTCCGGCACGAAGCGTGCGACCACAAGGACGTAGCCGCGCGTGCTCAGGCCGGGCTCGACGGGCAGGTCGTCGTGCGGCGAGCCACCGTAAGGGATGAAGGATCCGTCTCGCCCGAATTCTTCTTCCCAGCGCCGACCGATCGCGAGCGAATCGAAGACGAGAAAGTCGGAATACCGTGCGGTCAGCCGCGCCCCGGTCTTGAAGACGGCGCGCGCAGCCTTCCCCCACTTGTCTCGCTCCCATTCCATCCCGTCAACGTTCGTCACCGTGGGGATGCCTCGCGCACGAAGCAGCGGCAGCCAGTACCCGTTTGCGACATTCATCACGAGCGCGACATCCGGCTTGTGCCGCATCGCATCGATCGTTGCCCCGAGGCCGTAGGAGAGGGTGGAGAGCGATTTCGATTCGATTCCGAAAGTCGACCGGGTAGCGACCCGCGGGTCACGACCTGGATCATCCTCCACTGTGGCGCCTTTGCGGCCATAGACGGTGACGTCCCAGCCCGCATCGGCGAGATAGGGCGCAAGTTGACGGATCGCCGTTTCGAATCCGCCGTAATAGCTCGGGTATCCCCGAGTACCGATCACGACTGCAGAAGGCATGCGTTCATTCCTGTTCGAAGAGCTGGATGACGGCTCAGTGACGTGCGAAGAGCTGCTTGAGGCCGAGCGCGAGGCGGCGCAGATGCGCGACAAGGGCGTTGTCCTCAGGATGCCCCTGCCTGCTCGCGGAGAGCTTTGCTGTCCGGCCGCTGGGCCAGAGCACTCGCCAAACGGCGATCGGCCGTCTGCGCCATGGCAGACTCCGAATCACAGCGATGTGATACTGCGCAACGCTTGACGCTCGCCTTCGCTTCCAGTCCTCCGGCGCCTCCGGCGCGTAGTCAGGCAGAACGATCCCCGGGACGGCTTGCGCGAACTCCGGACCCAGCACGGGCAGCGATTTCCACTTCTCGGCGAGAGCCAGCGCGCCAGTCCCACCAAGACGCAATGCACGTTGGCTCTCCACGTGCGACAGCTCCGTGACCGTCACCTTGGGATCGGGACGCAAGCAGTGCAGGGCGTAGATCACCGCGTTGGCCTCCACGGAGGGTACCGGACATGAGACACCGGCGAACGTCATGTACTGACGTTCGCTGAGCAATGCACGAAACGCGTCCAACGGCTCAACACCGATGCCTGGAAAGCGATAGTGCACATCGATCTCGCACCCCCAGTCGGCGGGTTCGAGCGTCATGGAGTGGTACATCTCTTCCGCAAAATCGAAGGGAATCACGTCCCACCCCCATGCGCGCAGAGATTCGGCGATTCGGTGTTGTCCTCCTGGTGCGACCCACAGGTCGACGTCGCCCGAATGGGGCTGCGTACGTAGACCTTGCCGATGGAGCACAGGCCCCTTGATGAAGATGCCCTCGACATCCGCTCTCCGCATCACTTCCGTGACGAGGGCGTACACGAGCTCGTGCAACGCAGAGGTGAGCCAGGGCTGGCGCAGGTCTCCGAAGCGTGCCTCATGGTGCACGTCGTTGGACGCGAGCCCGAGGTCCGCCATTTCTTCGAGAATCTCGATGTCTGAGTCTTCGAGGTCCGCTTCATCGAGCGGTCCGTCCTCCGCGAGTCGCCGCCACAGGGCCGCCCCGTGGCCGAACAGCGAACGCAGAGGTGCCGGAACAGTCGGGACGACGAGGACCTCCGCGCCAGGGATCGGCGGGTCATCGGCAACGTCGAGCGCCCCATAGGCGACGGCCACCCATTTCGTCATCCTTTGTCTCCGGTCCAGTCCAACGCGAGCTTCTCCGTCACGCGTGCGTCAATACGATCGCGCGAGGCGGGATCTGGCAGCCGTTCATGGCCTCCCCATCCCGTGATAACTCCAGCCTGCCTCGCGCCACGCGGATGCGTTGAGGCAGTTGCGCCCATCGACGACCACGCGCCCCCGCGCGAGAGATGCCGCATGCTCCGGGGAGAGTTCTCGACGGTACTCGTCCCATTCCGTGACGATGACGACCGCATCGGCACCCGTGAGCGCCTCATCGCGGGCCTCCGCATAGGTGAGCTGCGGGTGCGATCGCCGCGCGTTCTCGACCGCCTGCGGGTCGGTCACAACCACCTCAGCACCGAGCCCATGCAGCCGCACAGCGACATCCAGCGCCGGCGAGTCTCGTACGTCGTCGCTGTGCGGCTTGAATGCCGCGCCCAGGACGGCGACCTTCCTGCCGAAGACCGACCCGCCGAGTCCATCGATCACGAGCTGCACCGCACGCTCGCGCCGGCGCAGGTTGATGGCGTCGACCTCGCGGAGGAAGGCGACGGATTCACCCCGGCCGAGTTCCTCTGCGCGCGCCGAGAACGCGCGGATGTCCTTGGGGAGACAGCCGCCGCCGAATCCGATCCCTGCTCCGAGGAACCGCCGGCCGATGCGGACGTCGTGACCGATCGCGTCAGCGAGCTGGGTCACGTCGGCGCCGGTCACTTCGGCGATCTCGGCCATGGCGTTGATGAACGAGATCTTGGTGGCGAGGAACGCGTTCGCAGACACCTTGACGAGTTCGGCTGTGGCGTAATCGGTGACGATGAAGGGCGTTCCCTTGGCCACCGCCGGGTGATACACCGCGCGGAGGATGTCGGCGGCGCGTTCGCCCTCCTCCCCCGAGGGGACACCCACGACCAGCCGATCGGGGTCGATGGTGTCCTGCACGGCCCACCCTTCACGCAGGAACTCGGGGTTCCACGCCAGGGTGGCACCGGCGTCGCTGACGGTGCTCGCAAGGGCCGCAGCGGTTCCCACGGGCACCGTCGACTTTCCCGCGACGATGTCGCCGGGCTGCAGATAAGCCGCCAGGGCGTCGAAGGCCGCATTCACATAGGTCAGGTCCGCGGCGTATCCGTCGGCCTGCTGAGGTGTGCCCACCCCGACGAAGTGCACCTCGGCGCCACGCGCCGCTGCCATGTCGGTCGTGAAGGTGAGCCGGCCAGACGCGACACCCTCGGTCAGGATCTCCGCCAGCCCGGGCTCGAAGAACGGTGCCTTCCCCTGGGAAAGAGCCTCGACCTTCCGCTCGTCCACGTCGATGCCGACCACGTCGTGCCCGATCGACGCCATCGCCGCCGCGTGAACGGCACCGAGATAGCCGCAGCCGATGACAGATATCCGCATAGTGTGCCTCTCCCATTGAGAACTGACGTGGTTGAGGGAGCAAGGCGCCCTATGCCCTACATTCTGTCGCACGCGAGAGCCGCCCCTCGCCCCGCGTCGCTCTGTGCGCGCCGTTTAGGCGCAGGTCGAACGACGCGGTCGCGGCCGATCCGCGAGTTTGGGAGTTCCCGCGCCGATGCCGTAAGCTTGTCCTTTGGTGTGCGATCACTGCTGGTCGCGCATGCGAACGTGAGCCCTCCACTGGCGTGTTCACCTCATCCGCTCCCCCGGGCCCTTCGACAGGCTCGGGGACCGGAGAGGAGAACCACCCCGGAGTGGGATTCACGAACCTCTCCGTTCGATCAAGAAAGCAGCACTATTGTGACGCGCACTTACACCCCCAAGGCGGGCCAGGTCCAGCGTGACTGGGTCGTCATCGACGCCACCGACGTCGTGCTCGGCCGTCTCGCCTCGCACGCCGCCGCGCTCCTGCGTGGCAAGCACAAGGCGACCTTCGCCAACCACATCGACTCGGGCGACTTCGTCATCATCGTGAACGCCGACAAGGTCGCGCTCACGGGCCAGAAGCTCGAGAAGAAGATCGCCTACCGCCACTCCGGTCACCCGGGCGGGCTCAAGGCCGTCGCCTACTCCGAGCTGCTCGAGAAGAACCCGGTCCGCGCCGTCGAGAAGGCGATCCGCGGCATGCTCCCGAAGAACAGCCTGGGCCGCCAGCAGCTGGCGAAGCTCAAGGTCTACACCGGCTCCGAGCACCCGCACGCCGCTCAGCAGCCGAAGACGTACACCCTCGACCAGGTCGCCCAGTAAGCGCCGTTACGAATAAGGACATACTCGTGGCTGACATCGACACCACCGAATTCCCGCAGAACTTCTCGACCGAGACCCCTGAGGCCGCCGCCGTCGAGACCGCTCCGCGTCCCGTTCTCAACGTCCCCGGCGCGGCCGTGGGCCGCCGCAAGCAGGCCATCGCCCGCGTGCGCCTCGTCCCGGGCTCCGGCACCATCACGGTGAACGGCCGCACCATCGAGGACTACTTCCCGAACAAGCTGCACCAGCAGCTGATCAACGACCCGTTCACGGTGCTGAACCTCGCCGGTGCGTACGACGTCATCGCGCGCATCTCCGGCGGTGGCCCCTCGGGCCAGGCCGGCGCCCTGCGCCTGGGCATCGCCCGTGCGCTGAACGAGATCGACGCCGAGAACAACCGCCCGACCCTGAAGAAGGCCGGCTTCCTCTCGCGCGACGCTCGCGTGAAGGAGCGCAAGAAGGCTGGTCTCAAGAAGGCCCGCAAGGCTCCTCAGTACTCGAAGCGCTAAACCCCAACAGTCCTCTATGGCTCTGTTCGGTACGGACGGGGTGCGGGGGCTGGCCAACGGCCCCCTCACCGCCGATATCGCGCTCACCCTGGCCCAGGCGACTGCCGTCGTCCTGGGCCAGGGCCGTATTGCCGAGGCCCGCAAGGCCGCCGGCAAGCGTCTCACCGCCGTGGTCGCCCGCGACCCGCGGATCTCGGGACACTTCCTCAGCGCCGCGGTCGAGGCGGGCCTCGCCTCCTCCGGCGTCGACGTGCTCGACGCGGGAACGCTGCCGACCCCGGCCGCGGCGTTCCTCATCGCCGACATCGACGCCGACTTCGGCGTGATGATCTCGGCCTCGCACAACCCCGCGCCCGACAACGGCATCAAGATCTTCGCCCGCGGCGGCGTGAAGCTGCCCGACGTCGTCGAGGAGCGCATCGAGGCCGCGATGGCCGGCGAGAAGCTGCGCCCCACCGGCGCCGACGTGGGCCGCGTGCGCCGGTTCTCCGACGCCGAAGACCGCTATGTCATGCACTTGCTGACGTCGCTTCCGCACCGGCTGGACGGGATCCACGTCGTGCTCGACTGCGCGAACGGGGCGGCATCCGGCGCTTCGCCCGAGGCGTTCCGCAACGCCGGTGCCAAGGTGACCGTGATCGGGGCGGATCCCGACGGCATCAACATCAACGACGGGGTCGGATCCACGCATCTCGACAAGCTGGCCGCCGAGGTCGTGCGCGTCGGAGCCGACGTGGGCATCGCTCACGACGGCGACGCCGACCGCTGCCTCGCGGTCGATGCCGACGGCAAGACCGTCGACGGCGATCAGATCATGGCGATCCTCGCCGTGGCCATGAAGCAGCGCGGCCGTCTCGCCCAGGACACCCTGGTCGCGACCGTGATGAGCAACCTCGGGCTGCACGTCGCGATGAAGGAGCACGGCATCACCGTGCTGCAGACGGCCGTCGGCGACCGCTACGTGCTCGAGGAGATGAACGCGGGTGGCTACTCCCTCGGTGGTGAGCAGTCCGGCCACGTCATCATGAGCGACTTCGCCACCACCGGCGACGGCGTGCTGACCGGCCTGCACCTGGTCGCCGAGATGGCGCGTCAGAAGAAGACGCTGGCCGAGCTCGCCTCGATCATGACCGTGTACCCGCAGAAGCTCGTGAACGTCAAGGGCGTCGACCGCACCAAGACCGACGACGAGCACGTGCAGCAGGCCGTGCGCGCGGTGGAGGCCGAGCTCGGCGACACCGGCCGGGTGCTGCTGCGCCCCTCCGGCACCGAGCAGCTCGTGCGCGTGATGGTCGAGGCCGCCGACGAGGCGTCCGCCCACGAGTACGCGCACCAGCTCGCCGAGGTCGTGCGTGAGCGACTCGCGCTCTGACCACCCCTCCACGGCAGCGCCCGGTCAGCCTCGGCTGCGCTGGGCGCTGCCGTGGCTGATCGTCTACGCCGTTGCGCTGCTCCTGATCGCGTTCTGGCCGCAGCACGTCGACAAGGGCATGGGCTGGTTCTTGAAGGCGCTCACGCACCACATCCCTCTCCTCACATACGACCGCATCGAGTTCGGATCCAACATCGTGCTGTTCGTGCCGCTCGGGATCCTGCTCGCGATCCTGATGCCGCGTCGGCGCTATCTGGTCATGCCGATCGGCTTCGTGGTATCCCTCGCCATCGAGTCGGCCCAGGGTGTGCTGCTCGCCGGACGCACCGCCAGCCTCGCCGACCTCATAGCCAACACCGCCGGTGCCTGTATCGGGCTGTTCGCTGTCGAAGTCATCGATTGGGTCGCCCGCCGACGCCAGGCGAGCTGACCGAATTCCCCGGAACTCCGGGGTTTTGAGTGCCTCGGACCCCGCTCGCGGAATATTGCTCGGCACGATCGTGCATTCCCGGGGTACGATGAACGAGTTCACACCCACTGGGAGGGTGTGAGGATCGACCGGCATCGTCGTACCCGAAACGTCGACGTCGACTCGATCCAGTTCTCGATGTATGGGGCATCGTGAATTTCTGGGGCAGGGGATGGCGTTGCAGCCGCCCCCGAAAAAGCAGCTGGGGAGCTGGGGACTTTGTCTGGGACTTTTGTCGCTGGGGCGACTCTGATTTCTGCCGCGTGCGCGCGGAACGCTTGCGAGGCCGGCCTCGCCCTCACTTGGGGGGCCGAGGCATGACCGGCCTCATTGTGCACGAGTGGATCGAGCCGACCGGCGGCGCCGAACTCGTGCTCGACGGGTTCGCCCGTTCGTTCCCCGACGCGGACATGCATTGCTTGTGGAACGACGCACCGGCGCGTTATTCGCACCGTCCGGTCGGTGAGACCTGGCTCGCCCGCACGCCCTTGCGACGGCACAAGGCGTTCGCGCCGCCGTTCGCGGCTGCGGCGTGGCGAGGACTGTCCTCGCGCACGCAGTACGACTGGCTGCTCGCCAGCTCGCACTTGTTCGCGCATCACGCACATGTCCGCAATCAGGACGTGCCGAAGTACGTCTACGTGCACACGCCGGCCCGCTACATCTGGAGCCCGGAGCTCGACGGACGCGGCGACAACCCGTTGGTGCGTGCCGTGTCGCCGCTGTTCCGCAGCCTCGACCACCGACGCGCCCAGGAGCCGATGGCCCTGGCAGCGAACAGCCGCTTCGTCCGTGATCGCATCGCCCGCACATGGGAACGCGATTCGGTCGTCATCCACCCGCCGGTGCATGTCGAGCAGATCATGGCCCAGGCCGACTGGCGCAACGCCGTCGTCGATGACGACGAGCTCCGTGTCATCGACGCTCTTCCCGAGAACTTCATCCTCGGCGCCTCACGGTTCATTCCGTACAAGCGGCTCGACCGCGTGATCGCCGCGGCCGAGCTGGTCGGTCTGCCCGTCGTGATCGCCGGGCACGGTCCTGAGACCGAATCTCTGCGCGCCCTCGCGGCGACAGCGAAGGTCCCCGCGTATGTGATCGTCGAGCCGTCGACCGCGATGATGTACGCACTCTTCCAACGCGCGTCTGTGCTCGCGTTCCCGCCGATCGAGGACTTCGGGATCGTGCCGGTCGAAGCGCAGGCGGCCGGCACGCCGGTCGTCGTCGGCCCGATCGGCGGCCAGCTCGAAACCATCCGCGACGGCGTGAGCGGAATCGTGGCCGAGTCCGACAACCCGCGGGACTTCGCGGTCGCCATCCGCGCAGCCCTGGCGCTGCCTGCGTTCGACCCGCGGAGCGTCGTGGGGAAGTTCAGCGACGCCGACTTCGACTCCCGTATCCGAGCGTTCGTGGGCATCGCCCCGGTTTCCGCTCCCACCGTGCTGCGTCGATCGGCAGAAGTACGGCGCTCCGCCGCCTGACGGTGCCAGGCCCCGCCGTGTGCATCCTGGTGCGGCGGCGGGGCATAGCCACAGCCCCGTTCCATAGACTCAGACCGTGAACTCCCGACGCGAAGCCCGCGAAGCTCGCCAGGCCGCCGAAGCCGCTTCCGTTCCAGAGCGGAACGACATGGCCGCTGCTGTCCCCCCGCAGGGCAGCAGCGAACGGCCTGCGAGACATGGCAAGAAGAAGCGTCGGCCCGTGCTGAAGAGTCCCTGGTTCTGGGTGCCGGTGTCGCTGCTGATCGTGCTCATCGTCGTCGGCGTCGTCGGCGGCCTCACCGCGAAGCGGCTCTACGACCAGGCGATGGTCGCGAAGGACGACCTCGAGAAGGCGATCCCGCTCGTCGATCAGGTGCAGAAGAGCATGCTCGCCGGAGACACGGCCGGCGCGCAGACGACGGTCGCGCAGATCGCCTCGCTGACCAACGACGCCGCCGAGAAGACCAGCACCGATCTCTGGCGCAACGCCGAGTGGGTTCCCGTCGCCGGCCCCAACCTCAAGGCGGTGCGCATCACCGCGGACTCGGTGAACGGCCTCGTGCGCGACGCTCTGCGCCCCCTCACCGCTCTTGATCTGAAGGCGCTGCTGCCCAAGGACGGAGGCATCGACGTCGCCAACCTGAAGGCGCTGGCGGGCGACATCGACACCGCCAACACGCGCATGGAGCTGGTGCAGCGGAACCTGAAGACGATCGACCGTTCTGCCCTCGTCCCGCAGGTCGCTGCCGGCGTCGCCAGGCTCGACGATGCGATCGCGAAGATCGAGCCCGTGCTGACCCCGGTGCACAACGCCCTGACGATCCTGCCGAAGGCGCTCGGGGCCGAGGGTCCGCAGCACTACCTGCTCCTGTTCCAGAACAACGCCGAGTCGCGCGGCACGGGCGGCAACCCCGCCGCCATCGCGATGCTGACGGCCGAGAACGGCAAGATCTCCTTGACGCAGCAGGCCAATTCCACCGACTTCAGCAACGGCCAGCCGGATCCGGTCATCGCGCTGAATCCCGAGACCGAGGCGCTGTACGGCAACAAGATCGGCCGCTACGTGCAGGACTCCACGCTCTCCCCCGACTTCAGCGAGACCGCCCAGATCGTGCGCGCCTGGTGGGCCAAGACCTACGGAACTCCGGTGGACGCGGTCGCGTCGATCGATCCGGTCGCGCTCAGCTACCTGTTGCGGGCCATCGGGCCCGTGGCGATGCCCGAACCCTTCGGCGAAACACTCACGGCCGACAACGCGGTGCCGCTTCTGCTCAACGAGGTCTACGCGAAGTACCAAGACCCGACAGTGCAGGATGCGTTCTTCGCCGCCGCTGCCAAGACCGTCTTCGACGCGCTCGTCACCACGCACGCCGACCCCAAGGCGCTGCTGGCAGCGCTGACGCAGGCCGCGAACGAGGGCCGTCTGATGTACTCCCCGAGTGACGAGGCGCAGGCGAAGATGCTCGCCGGCACCCCCGTGGGCGGCAACATGCCGGCCGACAACGCGAAGACCACCGACCTCGGCGTCTACATCGACGACATCACGGCGAGCAAGCTCGACTACTACATGCGGATGAGCATCGCCGCCTCGAGCACGCAGTGCCAGAATCCCGGCGCACCGGCGTTCTCCAGCACCGTCACGCTGCACAACACGCTGGATCCCGCGGCGGTGCCCGACCTTCCTGCATACGTCGACCCGGGATTGTTCTTCCCCAAGGGTCACGCCGCCACCGACGTCTACCTCTACGGGCCCGTCGGATCCACGCTCACCGGCATCACCGTCGACGGTCAGCCGGTCGGCGCTTCCGGACAGCCCCACCTCGGCCGCACCGCGGTGAAGGTCAACGTGCTCATGGCCCCCGGCCAGACCGCGACCATCGTGGCGACGTTCAGCGCGCCGGCCGGCACCTACGGCCCGCTCGAGGTTCGCCACACCCCGATGGTGAAGGAGACGCCGGTCACGCTCGACGCCCCGGGCTGCACGCCGGCGAAGCGCTGAGCCCCGGCGTCCGGACCAGGGCCGGTGCTGGCCGGCACGATTCGTCGCCCTCGGATCGACGCGTCGGCCTCGGTCGGCCGCGTGCTGAGCGTCAGAGCGTGGGCGGCGTCGTCGAATCGACGACGACCGGCGGGTCCGTCACAGCGGGCGGCTGCGTGGACTCCGCAGGCGGGGTCGAGGTCGGCTCGCTCGTGGTTCCACCGCCGGTGCTCGTGCCCGTGTCATCGCTGCCGCCGGAGCCGCCGCTGCCGTCCGTGGTGCCGGAGTCGCGGGAGTCCGCCTCCGCCACGGCACGTTCCTGATCGGCGATGAGCGCAGCGAGCGCGCTGCGCCATGCGTCCAGCGCGGCGAACGGCGTCGGCCCGAAGGGATCCGAGGCGGCGACCGCGGCAGCGGCCTCGGTCACGGCTGTGCGGAAGGGCTCCGCGGCGTCGGGGTTGTCGGCGAGCGCGGCCTCGGCGTAGGCAGGGAACGACTGGCGGAACGCGATGATCGCGTTGCGGAACGCCGTGGTCGCGGCCGTGAGCGAGGCCTGTCCGGCAGCGACCTCGCGCTGCCGCTGGTCGAGCACCGCGTTCGAGGCGGACGAGCCGGCGGGCTTGGGGACCTTGATCGCCGCGAGCGCTGCGACATACGCCTGACGTGCGGCGTCCGCAGCGAGCCGAGCCGGCTCGTCGCTGGATCCGGCCATCGCCGCGAGCGGAGCAGTGAACGAGTCCGCCCGCGTCCGAGCGGCGGAGATGGCCGCGTCCAGCTCTGTGATCGAGTCGTCGACCTTCGCGACCCGCGCCGGATCCACCGTCGGCGCCGCGGAGGCCGCCAGGGCGACGGGTGGCGTCGGCGTCGCCAGCGCCCACCCGACGCCGATCGCCGTGACGACGAGCCCCGCGGCCATCGCGATCGCCTGCGCACGTCCGAGCCCGTACCGCGGTGCGGCGTGCAGTGGCTCGGGCCGGGCCGGAACGGGCGCCGGGAACGAGTGAGTGTACGGATGCGCCTCGGCGGCCGCGTCGTCGAACAGGTGCGCTTCGGCGGTGTCGATGGGCGCGGTCGGCGACTGCGCGTGCAGATCGAGCGTGTCGACGGGACCCGAGGGGTCGGTCGGCGCCGGGAGGGTGGCGGCCGGTGCGGTGCCGGAGGTGGGCATCGGGGCGGGCGCCGCGCTCCCGCCGGTCGGCGCGGACGCCGTGCTCCCGCTGTCCCCAGCGGTGCCCGCGGCGTTCGCTGCCAGCGCCTTCTCGGCCGCAGTGATCGCCGCCTCGGCGGTCGAGGCATCTGCACCCACCGCACCGAAGAGCTCGCCGACGTAGTCGTGGCGCAGGTCTTCGGCGGTCTCGCGCTCATCGTGCACGAACAGCGACGACAGGTCGAACGCGCGCACGTCGGCGCCGTCCAGGTGGTCGCCGTGTGCAACCCCTGTCGTGTCTGCCCTATCCATGGGCAGGTCCTCGTCGGGCATCCGCTCCCGCCTTCCCCGGTCGACGCAGTACCCGACTCTATCGAGAAGCGGATCCGTTCCCGGGATCCTGGTCGCGACTCGTCCGCCACAGGGCGCGAGGCGTCGGCTCCTCCTGGGCCGCCTCCCCGACGCAGGACACAGCGATGCCCGGGATGCGCCTACGGCCGCCCCATGCCCCGGTACGTCCAGCCCGCCGCCCGCCATTCCTCCGGATCCAGGCAGTTGCGGCCGTCGACGATGATCCGGCCCCGGGTGAGAGCGGAGGCGTGCTCCGGCGTCAACTCGCGGCGGTACAGATCCCACTCCGTCACCAGCACGACCGCATCCGCGCCCTTCAGGGCCTTGTCGCGGTCCGCGACGTACTTCAGCTGCGGGTGCACGGCGGCGGCATTGCGCAGCGCCTCCGGATCCGTCACCCGCACCTTCGCGCCCATGCCGCGCAGCCGGATCGCGACCTCCAGCGCCGGCGAGTCACGCACGTCGTCGCTGTGCGGCTTGAACGCCGCGCCGAGCATCGTGATGCGCTTGCCCACGACGCTGCCGCCGAACGCGTCCACGACGAGCCGCACCGCGTGCTCGCGCCGGCGCAGGTTGATCGCGTCGACCTCGCGGAGGAACCCGACCGACGCTCCGCGGCCCAGCTCCTCTGCCCGCGCGGCGAAGGCGCGGATGTCCTTGGGCAGGCAGCCGCCGCCGAACCCGATCCCGGCGCCGAGGAAGCGCCGCCCGATCCGCTCGTCGTACCCGATCGCGTCGGCGAGCCGCGTGACGTCGGCGCCGGCGGCCTCGGCGATCTCCGCCATCGCGTTGATGAACGAGATCTTCGTGGCGAGGAACGCGTTCGCCGCTCCCTTCACGAGCTCGGCGGTGGCCAGGTCGGTGACCAGGAACGGGCTCCCCCCGGCGATCGCATCGGCGTACGCCTCCCGCAGCACCGCGACGGCCCGGTCGCCCTCCGCACCGGCGGCCGCGCCGACCACGAGGCGGTCCGGGTGCAGAGTGTCGCGCACGGCCCAGCCCTCGCGGAGGAACTCCGGGTTCCACACCAGGGTCGCCCCCACGGCCGCCACGCGCTCGGCGAGGCCCGCGGCGGTGCCCACGGGAACGGTCGACTTGCCCGCCACCACGTCGCCCGGGCGCAGGTGCGGGAGCAGCGCGTTGACCGCGGCATGCACGTAGCGCAGGTCGGCGGCCGATCCGTCGGGCTGCTGCGGGGTGCCGACGGCCAGGAAGTGCAGCTCGGCGCCACGGGCGTCCGCGATGTCGGCGCTGAACGTCAGGCTGCCGCTTGCGACGCCCTGGGCCAGCAGCGCGTCCAGGTCGGGCTCGAAGAACGGCGCCCGACCCGCGGCGAGCGCGGAGATCCGTTCGGGGTCCGTGTCGATACCCACCACGTCGTGGCCGATCGACGCCATCGCCGCCGCGTGCACGGCGCCGAGATACCCGCAGCCGATCACAGACATCCGCATGAGGACACCACACCGCGCCCGTCTCACCGGCGTGCGTCGGGCAGGCGTCTCTCCGGCGACCAGCCGGTGAACGGTTGGCGTGACACCCGGGTCGGATGCGGGATCCCCGGCCGTCCGATGCCTGTATCCCGGCCCCTGGCCCTTGGCCCTATGGTTCAGGTCGCGAAAACTGCGCTTCCCGTTGGCGGGAACAGCCGAAAATGCGACCTGAACACGGGTGCGGGCGGCGCCGGGCTACGTCGGGGTCGGCGGGGTCGGCTACGTCGGGGTCGGCGGGGTCGGCTACGTCGGGGTCGGCTACGTCGCGGCGGGCGGCGCGGGCTACGTCGGGGTGGCCGTCACCAGGATCGGCATGTGATCCGACTCCCCCTGCGGCAGCGTGCGCACCGACTCCACCACGAACCCGGATGCTGCGGCGAAGTCGTAGAAACCGCGGAACACCCGGTACCGCGTGTACGTGTGCTGGTCGCTCATCACGAGCTCGTAGCCGACGTCGCGCATGTGCTCGCTGAGCCGCTCCTTGAACACCGGGTAGTTGAAGTCGCCGACGATGAGCTGCGGCAGCCCCCAGCCGAGCTCCGAGAGCTCCGACAGCGCGGCGCGGATCTGATCCCGTCGCAGAGCGTTGCGGGCCGTGAGCGGTGCCGCGTGCAGCGAGGCGACGAGGAAGTCGCGCCCGGCGTCGATGTCGCGCAGCCGCACACCCAGCAGTCGTTCGTGCGCGGGGCGCAGCACGTGGTCGTGCAGCGACTTCTTCACCGAGACGGCCGCCATGTCGACGAGGCGGAACCGGTTCTCGCGGTAGTAGATCGCGAGACCCAGCCGATTGCGCTGCGTGGTGTGCGCGAGCACCAGATCCCCGGTGCGCTCCGGCAGCGACGCCGTGTCGCCCTCCTGCAGGCACAGCACATCCGGGTCGTGCGCGTCGACGAGGTCGTCGAGCTCATGCGCCGCCCGGTGCTTGCGCAGGTTGTAGGAGATGATCCGCACGCCACCACGGTACTCGCGCGCGCCGTCGCCTTCCTGAGCAGAAGCCGGAGTTCATCGGATGTTGGGATGCGGATCCGGGTCCGGGCACGCGAGGTCCCTTCGACAGGCTCAGGGACCAGCGGCGGATCCGGATCCGGGCGCACGCGAGGTCCCTTCGACAGGCTCAGCGACCAGGGGCGGATCCGGATCCGGGCACGCGCGGTCCCTTCGACAGGCTCAGGGACCACCGGCGGATCCGATCCACGGTCGCTGAGCTTGTCGAAGCGCCCGGGCACGCGAGGTCCCTTCGACAGGCTCAGCGACCACCGGCGGATCCGGGTCAGTCGTCGTCGTTGTCGCGGCGGTTGCGGGTCTGCTCGGCGCGCGCGGCCAGCAGCTCGTCCGCCGGGTAGCCCACCTCGGTGAGCGTGAGCCCGCGCGCGGCGAGCACCTTGAACGCACTGGTGCGGGTGAGCTCGTCGCGCAGCCGCACCAGGTCGCCGACCTCGAGGCGCCCCTCCCCCACGGCCGCGCAGGCGCCCACGAGCGCGCGCACCATGCTGTGGCAGAACGCGTCGGCCTTCACCTCGGCGACGAGCACGCCGGCCGGATCCCGCGTCCACCGGTAGTCCAGCAGTGTGCGGATCGTCGTGCCCTCCTCGCGCGGCTTGCAGTACGCGGCGAAGTCGTGCAGGCCGATCAGCGTCCGGGCGGCGGCGTCCATCGCACTCTCGTCGAGCGCCGCTCGGATGGTCGTGGTGTCGTGCCGCAGCAGCGGGTCGTATCCGGCGCGGGCGTCCGCGAGCCGGTACCGGTAGCGGCGCCACACCGCCGAGAACCGGGCGTCGAAGCCCTCCGGCGCGAGCGAACTGCGCGAGACCGTGACATCCGGGTACTGTCCCAGCACGCCGCGGATCCGGGATGCGAGCGAGCCGGCGGGATCCATCGCCGCCCTGCCGTTGCGCGTGACGACCCGCGCCCACTGCCGGTCGTCCAGGTCGACGTGCGCGACCTGCCCGGTGGCGTGCACGCCCGCGTCGGTGCGTCCGGCGACGACGAGCCGCGGCCCCGCGTGCGGGTCGCCGGGCTCTGCGCCGGCGCCCGGGCCGACGATCCGCGCGAGGGCCTCCTCGAGCGTGCCCTGCACAGTGCGCAGCCCCGGCTGCTTCGCCCAGCCCCGGAAATGAGTGCCGTCATAGGCAATGTCGAGACGGATGCGCACGGATCCAGGGTAGCGAGTGCAGGAGTGTGGTGCGGTGCGGCAGAATGTGGCTCCGGGACGGTTCCGGCACCGGTGCGGATCCGGATCCGCCCTGGGACTCAGTCTCAATATGTGCGACACTGAATCGCAGGAAGCCAGCGTCGGCGCCCGAGCCGGCGGCGAGGACCGAGATCGAAGGAGATCCCATGGTCAGCAGCACGTTCCCGGATGTCGAGATCCCCGCGGTCTCCATCCACGAATACCTCTTCGGCGGCATATCCGAGGACGACCTGGACCGGGTCGCGCTCATCGACGGGATGTCCGGAGCGGAGACGACGTACCGCCAGCTCGTCGGCCAGATCGACCTCTTCGCCGGCGCTCTCGCCGCGCGCGGGATCGGCGTGGGCGACGCCGTGGGCCTGCTCTGCCCGAACGTGCCTGCGTTCGCGACGGTGTTCCACGGGATCCTGCGCGCCGGCGCCACGGCAACCACGATCAACGCGCTGTACACGGCCGACGAGATCGCGAACCAGCTGAGGGACGCCTCCGCAGCCTGGCTCATCACGGTCAGCCCGCTGCTGCCGCAGGCTCGGGCCGCCGCGGAGCAGCTCGGCCTTCCCGCCGACCATCTCATCGTCCTCGACGGCGCGGAGGGGCACCCGTCGTTGCGCGACCTGCTCGCCGAGGGCCGCCCCGCGCCGGAGGTGTCGTTCGATCCCGCCACGCACGTCGCGGTGCTGCCGTACTCGTCCGGCACCACCGGCCGCCCCAAGGGCGTCATGCTCACGCACCGCAACCTCATCGCGAACGTCGCGCAGAGCACGATCTCGATCGACCTGAACGATGACGACCGGGTCCTCGCCGTGCTGCCGTTCTTCCACATCTACGGCATGACCGTGCTGCTGAACCTCGCGGTACGGCTGCGCGCCACGCTCGTCACGATGCCCAAGTTCGACCTCGTCGAGTTCCTGCGCATCATCGCGGAGCACCGCACCACGTGGCTGTTCATCGCGCCGCCGATCGCGGTCGCCCTCGCCAAGCACCCGCTGGTCGGGCAGTACGACATGAGCTCCGTCAAGGTGGTGTTCTCCGGCGCCGCACCGCTGGACGGCGCGCTCGCCCACGCGGTCGCCGAACGCCTCGACTGCGCCGTGCGGCAGGGCTACGGGATGACCGAGACCAGCCCGGTGACCCACACCATCCCGCTCGAGCGCGACGACATCGACCTCTCCTCCGTGGGCCTGCTCATCCCGAACACGGAGGCGCGTCTGATCGCCGAGGACGGATCCGACGTCGCCGTGCCCGCCGAGGGCCCGAGCGAACCCGGCGAGCTGCTGATCCGCGGCCCGCAGGTGATGAAGGGCTACCTGAACCGCCCCGACGCGACCGCCGAGATGCTCGACGCCCACGGCTGGCTGCACACCGGCGACGTCGCCACGGTGACGGCCGAGGGCGTGTTCCGGATCGTGGACCGCCTCAAGGAGCTCATCAAGTACAAGGGCTACCAGGTCGCGCCGGCCGTGCTCGAGGCGGTGCTCCTGGAGCATCCGGCGATCGCCGACGCGGCGGTGATCGGTGCACCCGACGAGGACGGCCAGGAGGTGCCGAAGGCGTTCGTGGTGCTGCAGTCCGGTGCGTCCCTGGACGAGGACGGCGTGAAGGCCCACGTCGCGGCGCACGTCGCCCCGCACGAGAAGGTGCGCCTGGTCGAGTTCATCGACGTGATCCCGAAGTCGGCGTCGGGCAAGATCCTCCGCAAGGACCTGCGCGCCCGCGCGAGCTGAGCGGATCGGATCCGTTCGCCGCGTCGCGCGAGCAGGAGCGGGCGGCCCTCAGGCCGAGACGTCGCTCGGCGCGGCCTTCGGCGCGTGCCGGAACACGACGTAGTGGTACAGCAGGAAGCGCACGACCACGATCACCGCGATGCTTCCGAGGTTCACGATGTTGACGAGCGCCGGCCCCGGCGCATGCCCGGTGAGCACCTCGACCGCCTCGGCACCGAGCCACACCAGGCCCGCGCCGAGCAGGGTGCAGACCAGGTTCACGCCGAGGAAGAGCACGATCTCGGCCACGCGTCCGCGGCGGTCGCGGTGCCGGAACGCCCACTCGCGATTGCCGAAGTAGGCGTTGATCAGGGCGACCAGGGAGGCGCCGACCTTCGCGACGACGAGGTCCCACCCGAAGGCGTAGACGAAGAGGTTGAAGGCGCCGACCTCGATGAGGGTGCTGATACCGCCGACGATCAGGAAGCGGGTGCCGACTCCCGCCAGACGGCGCAACCGGGAGCGGCGATCCATAGCCCTACTAGAATACCCGGGGGAAGGCGCGGCGCTTTCCGCCTCCTCATCCGCCGACATCTGAGGTTCGAGTGCAGTACGCCCATCTGGCCGTCGTGATGCCGGCTTACAACGAAGCCGAGGGCATCGGCGGGTTCATCGACGAGATCCGCTCGGCCCTCGTTCCGCTCGCGGAGCGGGTGACCTTCGTCGTCGCCGACGACCGCTCCACCGACGGCACCGCCGCCGCGCTCTCGGGGATCGCGGACGTCGACGTGCAGACCCAGCCGGTGAACCGGGGCCACGGCCCCACCGCCCTTGCCGCGTACCGCGCCGGCCTCGCCCTCTCCCCCGATGCCGTGGTGCACGTCGACGGCGACGGGCAGTTCCTCGGCTCAGAGATCGCGGCAGCCGCGCAGGCCCTCGGCAACACCGGTGCCGACGTGGTGCACGGCGTGCGCCATTCGCGCACCGACGCCTGGTACCGGCGCGCGCTCACCGCCTGCGTGCGGCTGCTCATCGCGACCTTCGTCGGGCGGGGCGTGCCCGACGTGAACACGCCCCTGCGCGTGTACCGCCCGGAGGCGCTCCAGCTGCTGGTCAACGCGGTGCCCTCCGACGCGCTCGTGCCGCACGTGCATTTCTCGCTCGCCGAGGTGCGGGCCGGACTCACCGTGCGGTATCTGCGGGTGCGCTCCATCCCGCGCCGCGGCGCCTCGAGCACCGGCACCATGTGGGGCCGGGTTGCGCGCCCCTCGCTGCCGCCGCGCAAGCTCGTGCGGTTCGCCCTCGATGCGCTGCGCGAGGTGTGGGACTGGTCCTTGCGCCCCGGCGCGCCCCTGCGGGCGCTCTCGTTCGCCCGCACCGACGAGCCGCACGCCGGCGGATCCGGATCGGGTCGTGCGTCCGCCTCCTCAGCTGCCGACGGATCCGGATCCGCATGATGCACCGCCTCGCCGGAGCCGCTTTCTGGATCCTGCTCGTGCTGCTCGTCGTCGCGAACGCGATCGTGATGTGGCACAGCCTGACCGTGCTGCGGTTCTGGGAGGACGAGGCGTTCAACCTCACCGTGCCGCGGAACCTGCTGGCCGGTCTCGGCTACACGAGCGACGGCACGCTGTCCGGTTCGACGCTCACGCCGTTCGATCCGCGCATCTCCACCGGTCCCGTGGTGCTGCTGCCGGTCGCCGGGGTGCTGGCGCTGGGCGCGGATCCGGTGATCGGCGCCCGGCTCGTGCCGCTCGCCTACTGGGTGCTGCTGCTCATCGGCTGCGCGGTGCTCGGGCGACGCGTGGCCGGCCGCTTCGGGGCCCTGGTCGCGGTCGCGCTGCCCCTCGCATTCAACACCGCCGAGAGCGTGTCGCCGATCCAGGGCCCGGCGGACCTGCTCGGGGAGACCGCCGCGGCCGCGTTCATCGTGTGGGCGCTGATCGCGCTGCCGCGCCGCGCGTGGCTCGCGGGCCTCCTCCTCGGGCTGGCGGTGCAGGCGAAGCTCATCGCCCTGCTCGCGCTGCCGGCGTTCGCGGTGGCGCTGTTCCTGCTGACGCCCGCGGCGCCGTTCCGGCAGCGCTTCGCCGTCGCGCTGCGCCGCGCCTGGGCGCCCCTCGTGCTGGCAGCCGCGCCGACCCTGCTGCTGGAGCTCGTCGCCCTAGTGTCCCTGGGCGTAGCCGGATACGTGCGCCATGTGCGCGCCCTGGGGGGCTTCCTGCTGAGCGGCGGCCAGCACTACGCGCCGACCACGGTGCCGCAGAAGCTGGGCACGCTCGCAGGGTCGTGGTTCGTGCCGTGGTGGCTGATGACCGCCGCAGTCGTGCTGGCGGTGGTCGCTGTGGCCTGGGCAGCCGTCCCCGTCCGGCCCCTGAGCCCGTCGGCCCGCTCCCTGAGCCGCTCGGTTCAGTCCCTGGAGCCGTCGGCCCGGCCCCTGGAGCCGTCGGTTCGGTCCCTGGAGCCGTCGGCCCGGCCCCTGGAGCCGTCGGTCCGGTCCCTGAGCCCGTCGAAGGGCCCGGATCCCGCCGACGCTGCGCCTTCGCCCGCTCCCCAGACGCAGCGCTGGTGGGAGCGCGATCCGCAGCTGCTCGCGCTCGGATTCGGATCCGCCGTGGGCCTGCTCGCGTTCGTCGGCTGGTGGGCGCAGGCCGCCCAGCTGCCGCTGTGGGTGCGGCACCCGGCGGTCGGGGTGTTCGCGTTCTCCCCCGTGCTCGCCGCGATCTCGGTGCGCGCCGTGACGGCTCTCTGGCGCCGGCGCACGCCGCCGGCCGGACGCGGACCCGTGCGCGCCTACGCGGTCGTCGCGGCGGCGGTCTTGGGCGTCGTAGTGGCTGCGGGAGCCTTCGGCGACACCGCGCGCGCGCTGCGGCCGACGACAGCCGAGACCCTCGCCGAGCAGCGGGCCGCCGTCGCGCCGCTCGCCGAGTGGATGCGCGATCACGACGTGCGGTGGCTGGCGGCGAAGCCCTGGGGCGGGCCGGTCTCGGCCGTGGTGCTGACCGGCGCCCACGTGGGGCTGTTCGACGCCCCCGCCATGCAGCACACCCCGATCCTCACCTTCGGATCCTGTGAGACCGGATCCCCCCTCGCCGCATCCTCAGGCATCGTGATCTGCCCGGCTCCCTGACGCGCCGACCCTGCGCCCGCTGGCGCTCGCGTACGCGTCGACGGCGCTCGCGCCTGACCACGCCGCGGACGCGTGAAACTCCACTTTCTGCATGAGACCTACCCGCTGCTGGTGCGTCTCATGCTGAAAACGGAGTCTCGCCCTTGGGGCCCGTGGAGGGTAGACCGCACGCCCCCCGGGGAACGACGAAGCCCGCCGCCCCGCAAGGGGGACGACGGGCTTCGAACGAGCGAGGGCCTTACTCGGCCTTCTTCTCCGCGGCGTCCTCGGCCGGAGCCTCGGCGTCGGCCGGAGCCTCAGCGGCCTCAGCGGCGGGAGCCTCGACGGTCTCCTCGACGACCTCGGTCTCGGCGGGGGTCTCGACGACCTCCTCCTCCACGACCTCGGCGGCCGGAGCAGCCTTCTCCGCCTTCTTGGCGGCGGGCTTCGCAGCAGCCTTCTTGACCTTCGGCGCGACCGGCTCGAGCACGAGCTCGATCACGGCCATGGGGGCGTTGTCGCCCTTGCGGTTGCCGACCTTGGTGATGCGGGTGTAGCCGCCCTCACGCTCGGCGACGAGCGGCGCGATCTCGGCGAACAGCACGTGCGTCGCCTCCTTGTTGCGCAGCACGGACAGCACGCGACGACGCGCGTGCAGGTCGCCGCGCTTGCCGAAGGTGACGAGGCGCTCAGCCAGCGGACGCAGGCGCTTGGCCTTGGTCTCGGTGGTCTTGATCGACTTGTGCACGAACAGCTGGGCAGCCAGGTTCGCAAGCAGCAGACGCTCGTGGGCGGGGCCGCCTCCGAGGCGGGGACCCTTGGTGGGCTTGGGCATAGTTCTCTAGCTCCTGGATCGGAAAGGTTCGGGTATCAGAAGGACTCGTCTTCGGAGCCGCCGTAGAAGTGGGCGCCGTCGAAACCGGGCACCGAATCCTTCAGCGACAGGCCGAGCGAGACGAGCTTGTCGCGCACCTCGTCCACCGACTTCTGTCCGAAATTGCGGATGTTCATGAGCTGCGTCTCCGAGAGGGCGACGAGCTCCGAAACCGTGTTGATGCCTTCGCGCTTGAGGCAGTTGTACGAGCGGACCGACAGGTCGAGGTCCTCGATCGGCATCGACAGCTCGTTGGAGAGCACGGCCTCGACCGGCGCGGGGCCGATCTCGATGCCCTCGGCCTCGACGTTCAGCTCGCGGGCGAGACCGAACAGCTCGGTCAGCGTGCGACCGGCCGAGGCGACGGCGTCGCGCGGGAGGATCGAGTTCTTGGTCTCGACGTCCAGCACGAGCTTGTCGAAGTCGGTGCGCTCGCCGGCGCGGGTGGCGTCGACGCGGTAGCTGACCTTGAGCACGGGCGAGTAGATCGAGTCGATCGGGATCTGGCCCGCCTCGGCGTACTCGCTGCGGTTCTGCGCCGCCGACACGTAGCCACGGCCGCGCTCGATGGTGAGCTCGAGCTCGAACTTGGCGGTGTCGTTGAGGGTCGCGATGACCAGCTCGGGGTTGTGCACCTCGACGCCAGCCGGAGCGGAGATGTCCGCCGCGGTGACCTCACCGGCGCCCGTCTTGCGCAGGTAGGCGGTGATGGGCTCGTCGCGCTCCGAGGAGACGACCAGCTGCTTGATGTTGAGGATGATCTCGGTGACATCCTCCTTCACACCGGGGATGGTGCTGAACTCGTGGAGGACGCCGTCGATGCGGACGCTCGTCACGGCCGCGCCGGGGATCGACGAGAGCAGGCTGCGGCGCAGCGCGTTGCCGATCGTGTAGCCGAAACCGGGCTCGAGCGGCTCGATGACGAACCGGCTGCGGTTCTCGGAGATCTTTTCCTCGGTGAGAGTGGGACGCTGTGCGATGAGCACTGTGTGTTCCTTTCGATCACGTGCCCGCTATATGACACGTGTGGGTGAGGTCTTGAGTTGTGAAGAAGTTCGCGCAGAGGCGTGCTCCGGTCCCTGAGCTCGTCGAAGGGCCCGAAGCACGCCTCGAAGCGATGTCAGACGCGGCGGCGCTTCGGCGGGCGGCAGCCGTTGTGCGCCTGCGGCGTCACATCCTGGATCGAACCCACCTCGAGGCCGGCGGCCTGCAGCGAGCGGATCGCGGTCTCGCGGCCGGAGCCCGGACCCTTCACGAAGACGTCGACCTTCTTGACGCCGTGCTCCTGCGCCTGGCGGGCAGCGGACTCCGCGGCCATGCCGGCGGCGTACGGCGTCGACTTGCGCGAGCCCTTGAAGCCCACGCCACCGGACGAGGCCCAGCTGATGACAGCGCCGGACGGGTCGGTGATCGAGACGATGGTGTTGTTGAACGTCGACTTGATGTGGGCCTGGCCCAGCGCGATGTTCTTCTTCTCCTTGCGGCGCGGCTTGCGCGCGGCGGCCTTGGGTGCAGCCATGAAAGTGTTCTCCTAATCCCTGGCCGCTTAGCGGGCCTTCTTCTTGCCGGCGACGGTGCGCTTCGGGCCCTTGCGGGTGCGCGCGTTGGTCTTGGTGCGCTGACCGCGGACCGGCAGGCCACGGCGGTGACGGAGACCCTCGTAGGAGCCGATCTCGACCTTGCGGCGGATGTCGGCGGCGACCTCACGACGGAGGTCACCCTCCACCTTGTAGGTGCCTTCGATGTAGTCGCGGAGGGCGACGAGCTGGTCGTCGGTGAGGTCCTTGACGCGGATCGACTCGTCGATCTCGGTGGCCTTGAGGATCTCGACCGAGCGGGTACGGCCGATGCCGTAGATGTACGTGAGGGCGATCACCACGCGCTTGTCGCGCGGGATGTCGACGCCGGCAAGACGTGCCATGCGGTAACTCCTGGAGTGTTGTGGAGGTGTGGAGCAGGATCGGTGCCCGGGCCTCCGCCCGAGGTGTCCCCCTGCCCGGTCCGATGCGCCCGTCGAGGGGCCCCGGTCCGTGCAGGGTTCTGATCCTGCCGTAGTCGTATTGAGTTGTGAGATCGCGAGAGCTTCGGGCCGGAGCCCGAAGGCTCAACCCTGGCGCTGCTTGTGGCGCGGGTTGCTCTTGCAGATCACCATGACGCGGCCGTGGCGACGGATCACCTTGCAGTGGTCGCAGATCGGCTTGACGCTGGGGTTGACCTTCATGTTGTTTCCTTATCGCTGTCTTCACCGGGCAGGCGCGAGCGCCTGGGGTGTTACTTCTCGACCGGCCTAGCGGTAGCGGTAGACGATGCGGCCGCGCGTGAGGTCGTAGGGCGAGAGCTCCACGACGACGCGATCCTCGGGGATGATGCGGATGTAGTTCTGCCGCATCTTGCCGGAGATCGTTGCAAGGACCTTGTGCCCGTTCGTGAGCTCAACGCGGAACATCGCGTTGGGCAGCGCCTCGGACACGACGCCCTCGATCTCGATGACACCGTCTTTCTTAGCCATAGCCTCGCTGACGCTTGTGCAGACCGGTCGATCTGCGGTGGGTGGGTGGTGTGGTGGATGCGGATCCGGACACGCCGGATCAAGGCGCAAAGCACCAAAGATCTATGGTAGTCCGGATCCGCGGATCCGCAAAATGCGGGAGTTACTTCTGGTCGACGATCTTCTGCAGCTTCGCGACGTCGGCCTGCTTGCTGGTGTCGAGGCGCTCGCCGTTGATCTCGATGGTCGGCGTCCCCTGAATCTTGTGCGCGGTGGCCTGCGCCGTCGGGAACTTGAAGAACGTGTTCGCCTTGATGGTGGCCTCGGCCTTGTCGGCGCCGACCTGCTTGGCGTAGTCGATCAGCTGCTGGTCGGTGAGTCCCGGAGTGTTCTCGGTCGGCTGGTTCTCGAACAGGATGTTGAGGTAGTCGAGGAACTTGTCCGGGTTCTCCTGCGCCACGGCGTACGCCGCAGCGGCGGCGCGCGACGAGTAGTTGGTGCCCTGCGAGTAGCGGTCCAGGATCGCGATCGGGTGGTACTCGAGCGTGATCTTGTCCTCCTTCGCGAGCGACTGCAGGGTGGAGCCGTACTCGGTCTCGAACTGTTTGCAGATCGGACATTGGAAGTCGACATACAGCGCGACCTTCTCCTTGCCCGTGCCCGTGGTCACGGCCCCGGTCTCGGAGTTGATGATCGAGCTCTTGGGCGCCGGACCCGCGTCCGTGGCCTTGTTGTTCAGCCAGACGACGACGCCGACCAGTGCGATGAGCACGGCGACGACGGCGGCGGTGATTCCGATGGCGAACCCGTTGGTCCTGCCCTTGGCAGCGGCCATGTGTGTGTCTCCTTGTCCGGACCCGCCC
Organism: Microbacterium sp. 8M; assembly: GCF_902506375.1. Lineage (GTDB taxonomy): Bacteria > Actinomycetota > Actinomycetes > Actinomycetales > Microbacteriaceae > Microbacterium. The sequence goes on along the minus strand of NZ_LR733284.1, from coordinate 689,430 downwards.
GACGGATCCGCTCAGCTATGTCCTCCCATTGTGCCGTGCGCAGCCTTTGAGGCCCGTGGGAGACGTTTGCGCCGTGCCGTGAGCGCCTTCGGCAGGATCGTCAGGGCGTTGTGCACCGGGGTCAGCACGGGCTCGATCTTCGCGATCGCATCGTCGAGCCTGGCGACGCCGGCAGCGACCTGCGGACCGGGGACGCCCGTTCTGCCCGGCCGGCGTCACGCACTCTGGTCACATGCCGCTTGCGCTTGCCGACCGCGCCACGCTGGTCTCCCCCATACCCCTGGTGACGCGGGCCGAGGCGCGTGCTCGCGGCTCCCTCCGGCGAGAAACCAGATCCAGCATGAGACCTACCCGCAGAACGTGGGTCTCATGCTGGATTCGGTTTCTCGCGGTGGCGGCTCCGCCCTACACAGTGTGCCGGCGTGCCACGTTGTGCACCGAAACCGGGGACGCCCGTTCTGCCCGGCCGGCGTCACGCACTCTGGTCACATGCCGCTTGCGCTTGCCGACCGCGCCACGCTGGTCTCCCCCATACCCCTGGTGACGCGGGCCGAGGCGCGTGCTCGCGGGATTGAGCTCGACACCTCGGCGTATCGGCGGATCCGCGCCGGGGTCTATGCGCCGACGAAGCCCTACGCGGAGCTTGCACCTTGGGACCTCTACGCCGCGCGGGTGCACGCCTTCGCGCGGACCCATCCGGACGCCGTGCTGTGCCTGGAGTCCGCGGCGGTCGCTCATGGGCTGCCGCGTTTCGGCGAGGCGCGGGACATCCACGTCTTCGACCCCGGCCGCGCGCATTCACGGCGCTTCGGCGACGTCTGCGTGCACACCAGCACGGATCCCCGGACCGTCGAGCGCCGAGGCTCGCTGTTGGTCACGTCGTTGCTTGACACCACGGTGGATCTGGCGCGGGTCCTACCGCCTGCGCAGGCGCTCGCCGTCGTCGACGCCGCGATCTCGTCACGGCAGGGCGGCACGCAGCGGATCGAGATTCTGCGCTCGCACGCAGCGGCGCAGGCCACCTCGCGTGGTTCTGCCCAATTGCGCCGGCTGTGGGAGCAGGCCGACGGTCGCTCGGAGTCGCCGGCCGAGAGCGTCAGCCGTGCCGTAATCTCCTGGTGCGGTTACGAGGTCCCGGAGCTGCAGCCCGAGTTCCGTTACGAGGGAGTCGTCGACCGAGTCGACTTCCTGTTTCGCTCGGTCGGCGCCGTGGGTGAATCGGACGGTTGGGGGAAATACGAGCTGAGGGACCCGGAGACGGCTGCCGAGCATCTGCGCGAGGAGAAGCGGCGAGAAGATCGGCTTCGACGGCATGGCCACCCGTTCGCCAGATGGGAACTCGCCGACGCGTGGAGAATCGACCCGCTGTGCCGCGCCCTGGGTGCCGCCGGCGTGCCCCTCGTGCGTCCCCGCGAGACCGCAATGCTCGCAACCTTGCACCGCCGCCCTCGCGAGGTCTCTCGCCTTCGCTCCGTCGCCCGCGAGAAACCAGATCCAGCATGAGACCTACGCACAGAAGACGGGTTTCATGCTGGATCTGGTTTCTCGCGAAGTTCAGGTCCGACCGATGCGGCGCCCGACGGAGCGCGCTACGCGATCGACGCTGGCGTGATCCCGAACGGGGCGAGGCCCGCCGCACCGCCGTCCGCGGCCGTGAGCACCCAGATGCCGTCGTCGTGCAGCGCGACGCTGTGCTCCCAGTGCGAGCCGTCCGAGCCGTCGGTCGTGGTGACGGTCCAGTCGTCGTCCTCGACGTAGGTGCGCTCCGAGCCCGCGGTGACCATGGGCTCGATCGCCAGCACCAGGCCGGGACGCACCTCGGCACCGCGGTCGGACGTGCGGTAGTTGAACAGGCTGGGTGCCTCGTGCATCTTGCGGCCGATGCCGTGGCCGACGTACTCGCGCAGGATCCCGTACGGTTTGCCGGAGACCGGCGAGGGACCTGCGGCGAGGATGTGGTCCTCGATGGCCGCGCTGATGTCGCCGAGGTGCGTAGCGGTCGCCATCGCGGCGATGCCGGCCCACATGGATCCCTCGGTCACGTCCGACAGCGTCTCGCGGATGCCCGCGAGGGCGGCGTCGTCGGAACCCGGGACGATGACGGTGATGGCGCTGTCGCCGTTCCAGCCGCGGTACTGCGCCCCGCAGTCGATCGAGACGATGTCGCCCGGCTGCAGCACGCGGGATCCGGGGATCCCGTGCACGACCTGGTCGTTCACGGAGATGCAGGTGGTGTGCCGGTATCCGCGCACGAGCTTGAAGTTCGACTCGGCGCCGCGATCGGTGATCACACGGTCGGCGATGGCGTCGAGCTCGCCCGTGGTGATCCCGGGGCGTACCGCATCACGCACCGTGGCCAGCGCGGCGGCGGTGATGAGCCCTGGCTCGACCATCGCCTCCAGCTGGGCGCGGCTCTTGTAGATGGAGCGGCGGAACGCCACGTCAGACCGCAGCCGTGCGCACGAGGCCACGGGCGCTCAGCGCCGCGAAGATGCGCTCGGTGATCTCGTCCAGGCTGCCGACGCCGTCGATCCGGTCGACGATGCCGCGGGCGCCGTAGACCTCGAGGATCGGCGCCGTCTGCGCCTCGTAGATGTCCAGGCGCTTCTCGATGGCATCCGGGGTGTCGTCGCCGCGCCCCTGCTCCGCCGCACGCACGGTGATGCGGGCGATGCTCTCCTCGCGCGGCACGTCGAGGAGGATGACGGCGTCGAGCCCGACCCCCTGCTCTCCCAGGAACGCGTCGAGGTCCTCGACCTGCGCCGCGTTGCGCGGGTAGCCGTCGAGCAGGAAGCCCGCCTCCGCGTCGGGCTGCGAGAGCCGGTCGCGCACCAGCGCACCGGTGAGCTCGTCGGAGACCAGATCGCCGGCGTCGAGGATGGCCGTGACCTGCTTGCCGAGGGGCGTGCCCTCCTTGATGTTGGCGCGGAAGATGTCGCCCGTGGAGACCACGGGGATGCCGTAGGCCTCGGCGATCCGCGCTCCCTGCGTGCCCTTGCCGGAACCCTGCGGGCCCACGATCAGCAGGCGTGCGGTGGAGGTGGCGGATGCCGTCATCGGAGAAGCCCTTCGTAGTGTCGCTGCTGCAGCTGCGCGTCGATCTGCTTGACCGTCTCCAGACCGACACCGACGATGATCAGGATCGAGGCGCCGCCGAACGGGAAGTTCTGGTTCGCGCCGACCGTGGCCAGGGCGATCAGCGGGATGAGCGCGATGATGCCGAGGTACAGGGATCCCGGCAGGGTGATGCGGGTGAGCACGTAGTCGAGGTACTCGGCCGTGGGCCGTCCCGCGCGGATGCCGGGGATGAAGCCGCCGTATTTCTTCATGTTGTCCGCGACCTCGGTCGGGTTGAACGTGATCGCGACGTAGAAGTAGGTGAACCCGATGATCAGCAGGAAGTACACGGCCATGTACAGCGGGTGGTCGCCCTTCACGAAGTACGTGAGGATCCAGGTCGCCCAGGCCGGCGCGGGCTTGCCGTTCTGCGGGATGTTGAACTGCGCCACCAGCATCGGGATGTACAGCAGCGACGAGGCGAAGATGACCGGGATCACGCCCGCCATGTTCACCTTGATCGGGATGTAGGTGTTCGTGCCGCCGTAGGTGCGACGGCCGACCATGCGCTTGGCGTACTGCACCGGGATGCGACGCTGGGACTGCTCGATGAAGACGACCAGCGTCATCACGACGATGCCGATGAGGAGCACGAGCAGGAAGACCTCGAAGCCCTTCGTCTGCCAGATCGCCCACATGGCGCCGGGGAAGGTCGCGGCGATCGAGGTGAAGATGAGCAGCGACATGCCGTTGCCGATGCCCTTCTCGGTGACGAGCTCGGCGAACCACATGATGAGGCCGGTGCCGGCGGTCAGCGTGACGATGAGCAGCAGCTGCGCCCACCACACGTCGTTGGTGAGCAGCTGGTTGCAGGCGGCGACGCCGGTCTGGCCGAACAGCTGACCGGTGCGGGCGACGGTGACGAGCGTCGTGGACTGCAGCAGTGCGAGGGCGATCGTCACGTAGCGGGTGTACTGCGTGAGCTTGGCCTGGCCGGCCTGGCCCTCCTTGTGCAGAGCCTCGAAGTGCGGGATGACGACGCGCAGCAGCTGCGTGATGATCGAGGCCGTGATGTACGGCATGACGCCGAGCGCGAAGATCGACAGCTTCAGCAGCGCGCCGCCGGAGAAGAGGTTGACGAGCCCGAGCAGACCCTCGGTGCCGCTGTTCTGAGCGAGGCACTCGGAGACGTTGGGGAAGCTCACGAACGGAGCGGGCACGGTGGATCCGAGGCGGTAGATCGCGATGATCGCGATCGTGAAGCCGATCTTGCGTCGAAGATCCGGCGTGCGGAAGATCCGCGCGATGGCGCTGAACAAAAGCTTGCCTTCCTGAACAGGGATGATGCCCGACGAGGGACAGTCAATTACCCAGGGTAACGCAAGAGGGGCCGGAGAAATCTCCGGCCCCTCTCGACGCGTGTTACTTGACGGATCCGCCGGCGGCGACGATCTTCTGCTCCGCGGAGCTGGAGACCTTGTCGACCGACACGGTCAGCGCCACGGCGATGTCGCCGTTGCCCAGGACCTTGACCTTCTCGTTCTTGCGGACCGCACCCTTGGCGACCAGGTCGGCGACGGTCACGTCGCCACCGGCCGGGTAGAGCTCGGCGAGCTTGTCCAGGTTCACGACCTGGTACTCCACGCGGAACGGGTTCTTGAAGCCGCGCAGCTTCGGGGTGCGCATGTGCAGCGGCATCTGCCCACCCTCGAAACCGACCCGGACGGTGTTGCGGGCCTTGGTGCCCTTGGTGCCGCGACCGGCGGTCTTGCCCTTGGAGCCCTCACCGCGACCCACGCGGGTCTTGGCGGTGTTGGCGCCGGGGACCGGACGCAGGTGGTGCACCTTCAGGACGCCGGGACGGGAGACCGTGGTCTCCTCGGCCTTCTTGGCGGCCGGCTTCTTGGCTGCGGTCTTGGTGGCCGCTTCCTTCTTCTCAGCCATTAGTCGATCTCCTCAACCTTGACGAGGTGAGCGACCGCGCGGACGTAGCCGCGGGTCTGGGCGTCGTCGGGACGGACGACCGAGTCGCCGATCCGCTTGAGGCCGAGCGAACGCAGCGTGTCACGCTGGTTCTGCTTCTCGCTCACCTTGGACTTGACCTGCGTGACCTTCAGACGCGCAGCCATCAGGCACCTGCCTTCTGCGCAGCGATGGCGTCAGCCTCTGCGCGGACGAGACGCGCCGGGGCGACCTGGTCGAACTCGAGGCCACGACGCGCGGCGACCGCACGGGGCTCCTCGAGCTGCTTCAGGGCCTCCACGGTCGCGTGCACGATGTTGATCGTGTTCGACGAGCCGAGCGACTTGGACAGCACGTCGTGGATACCGGCGCACTCGAGCACGGCGCGGACCGGACCACCGGCGATAACACCGGTACCGGCGGCAGCCGGACGCAGCAGCACGACGCCGGCAGCGGCCTCGCCCTGCACCGGGTGCGGGATGGTGCTCGCGGAGCGCGGCACGCGGAAGAAGTTGCGCTTGGCCTCCTCGACACCCTTCGAGATGGCGAGGGGGACCTCGCGGGCCTTGCCGTAGCCGACGCCCACGAGACCGTTGCCGTCACCCACCACGACGAGCGCGGTGAAGCTGAAGCGACGGCCGCCCTTGACGACCTTCGACACGCGGTTGATGGTCACCACGCGCTCGAGGAACTGGTTGTCCCCACGGTCGCGGGAGTTGCGGTCACGACCGCCCTGGCCGCGGTCGCGGCCACCACGGCCCCCGCGGCGCTCGTCGCGCTGCGGGGCCTCGGAACCGGCCGCGTTCTCGGCTGCAGGAGCCGTCTCGGTCACTTCGTTCTCCTTGATGTCACTCACAGTGCCAGACCCCCTTCACGGGCGCCCTCGGCGATGGCCGCGACGCGACCGGCGTACCGGTTGCCACCGCGGTCGAACACGGCCTCCGAGACACCGGCGGCCTTCGCGCGCTCGGCGACGAGCTCGCCAACCTTGCGGGCCTTGGCGGTCTTGTCACCGTCGAACGCGCGCAGGTCGGTCTCGAGGGTGGAGGCGCTGGCCACGGTGTGGCCCTTGCTGTCGTCGACCAGCTGCACGAAGACGTGGCGGGCCGAACGGGTGACGACCAGGCGCGGACGCACCTCGGTGCCCTGGATCTTCTTGCGAAGGCGGGCGTGACGACGCGAACGTGCGTCGGACTTCGACTTCACAGCCATGGTTACTTACCAGCCTTTCCGGCCTTGCGACGCACGACCTCGCCGGCGTAGCGCACACCCTTGCCCTTGTACGGCTCGGGCTTGCGGATCTTGCGGATGTTCGCAGCCGCCTCGCCGACGGCCTGCTTGCTGATGCCGCTGACGGTGAGCTTGTTGGTGCCCTCGACCGTCAGGGTGATGCCGGCGGGCGGGTCGACCAGGACCGGGTGCGAGAAGCCGAGGGCGAACTCGACCGAGCTGCCCTTCTGCTGGACGCGGTAACCGGTGCCGACGACCTCGAGGCCCTTGGAGTAGCCCTGGGTCACGCCGATGATGTCGTTGTTGATGAGGGTGCGGGTCAGACCGTGCAGCGAACGCGAGGCGCGCTCGTCGTCCGGGCGGGTGACGAGAACCTGGTTCTCCTCGACCGACACCTCGATGGGGGAAGCCACGGTGAGCGAGAGCTCGCCCTTCGGGCCCTTCACCGTCACCTCGCGGCCGTCGACCGTAACGGTCACACCCGCGGGGATCTCGATGGGAAGTCGTCCAATACGCGACATTTTCAGATCACCACACGTAGGCGAGAACTTCTCCGCCCACGCCCTTCTGCTCTGCCTGGCGGTCCGTGAGGAGCCCCGAGGAGGTGGACAGGATCGCGACGCCGAGGCCGCCGAGGACCTTGGGAAGCTCGGTCGACTTCGCGTACACGCGGAGACCGGGCTTGGAGACGCGCTTGATGCCGGCGATCGACCGCTCGCGGTTCGGGCCGTACTTCAGCGAGATGGTGAGGTTCTTGCCGACACGAGCGTCGGTGACCTCCCAGCCGGCGATGTAGCCCTCCTGCTGGAGGATCTCGGCGATGTGGGTCTTCAGCTTGCTCGACGGCAGCGTCACGGAGTCGTGGTGCGCCGAGTTCGCGTTGCGCAGACGGGTCAGCAGATCTGCGACCGGGTCTGTCATCGTCATAGTTTTCTTCTTTCGTTCATGAGGTTCCGGCTGCCGTTACAGGGCAGACGGCCTGCGATGAGCACGCAATTTTCAATTGTACGTCACGCGGGACACGCCCGAAGACCGGATCCCAGGAGGATTCCCGGGATCCGGTCTTCAGAACCTGACTTACGCCTGGACGTCGTTCGACTTGAACGGGAAGCCGAGGTGGCGCAGGAGCGCACGGCCCTCGTCGTCGTTCTTCGCTGTGGTGACGACAGTGATATCGAAACCGCGGACGCGGTCGATCTTGTCCTGGTCGATCTCGTGGAACACGCTCTGCTCCGTGAGACCGAAGGTGTAGTTGCCGTTGCCGTCGAACTGCTTGTCCGAGAGACCGCGGAAGTCGCGGATACGGGGCAGCGCGAGGTTCACGAGGCGGTCCACGAACTCCCAAGCGCGGTCACCGCGGAGGGTGACGTGGGCGCCGATGGGCTGACCCTCGCGCAGCTTGAACTGCGCGATGGACTTGCGGGCCTTCGTGACGATCGGCTTCTGGCCGGTGATCTTGGTGAGGTCGTCGACCGCACCCTCGATCACCTTGGAGTCGCGCGCCGCCTCACCGACACCGGTGTTGACGACGACCTTGACCAGGCCGGGGATCTGCATGACGTTCTCGTAGCCGAACTCGTCCTGCAGAGCCTTCTTGATCTCGTTGTTGTACTTCGCCTTCAGGCGGGGCTGCACCTTGACAGCGCCCGCGGCGTCAGCAGCCGCCATCAGAGGTCCTTACCGCTCTTCTTCGCGTAGCGCACGCGGACCGTGCGCTTCACGCCGTCCTTGACCTGCTCCTCGACGCGGTGACCGACACGGGTCGGCTTCTTCGTCTCGGGGTCGACCAGGGCGACGTTCGAGATGTGGATGGGGGCCTCGATGGTCTCGATGCCGCCCGTCTTGGTGCCGCGCTGCGTCTGTCCGACACGGGTGTGCTTGGTGGCGTAGTTCACGCCTTCCACGATCACGCGGTTCGACTCGGGAAGGACCTCGAGGACCTTGCCCTGCTTGCCACGGTCGCCGCCCTTGTCCTGCTTGCGGCCGGAGATGACCTGGACCAGGTCACCCTTCTTGATGTTCGCCATGAGTTACAGCACCTCCGGGGCGAGCGAGACGATCTTCATGAACTTCTTGTCACGAAGCTCACGGCCGACCGGGCCGAAGATGCGGGTGCCGCGGGGCTCCCCGTCGTTCTTCAGGATCACGGCGGCGTTCTCGTCGAACTTGATGTACGAGCCGTCGGGACGGCGGGTCTGCTTCACGGTGCGGACGATGACGGCCTTGACGACATCACCCTTCTTGACGTTCCCACCGGGGATCGCGTCCTTGACCGTGGCGACGATGATGTCGCCCAGGCCCGCGTAGCGGCGGCTGGAGCCGCCGAGCACGCGGATGGTGAGCAGCTCCTTGGCGCCGGTGTTGTCGGCGACCTTGAGTCGGGACTCGGTCTGGATCACTTTGCCTTCTCCAGGATCTCCACCAGACGCCAGCGCTTGGTGGCGCTCAGCGGGCGGGTCTCGTTGATGAGAACGAGGTCGCCGATGCCGGCGGTGTTGTTCTCGTCGTGCGCCTTGACCTTGGTCGTACGGCGGATGACCTTGCCGTACAGCGGGTGCTTCACGCGGTCCTCGACCTCGACGACGATGGTCTTGTCCATCTTGTCGCTGACGACGTAGCCGCGGCGCGACTTGCGGTAGCCACGGGCGTCGGCGTCGCGCACATCGTGCGCGGCGTGCTCGACGACCGCCTCGGCGGCAGCAGCCTTCTTCTCAGCCATTACTCGGCCTCCTCCTTCGGCGCCTCAGCCTCGTCGGCCTTCTTCGCCTTTGCCTTGGACGCCTTCTTGGCCGGAGCCTCGACCGGAGCCGGCGTCGCACGGATGCCGAGCTCGCGCTCACGGATCACGGTGTAGAGGCGCGCGATGTCGCGCTTGACGGCGCGAATGCGGCCGTGGCTCTCCAGCTGGCCGGTGGCCGACTGGAAACGGAGGTTGAACAGCTCCTCCTTGGCCTTGCGCAGCTCCTCGACGAGGCGCTGGTCTTCGAACGTGTCGAGCTCGGTCACACCGAGCTCCTTGGTGCCGATCGCCATTACGCGTCGCCCTCCTCGCGCTTGATGATGCGTGCCTTGAGCGGCAGCTTGTGAATTGCCCGCTGCAGCGCCTCACGGGCGAGCTGCTCGTTGACACCGGCGACCTCGAAGAGGACGCGGCCGGGCTTGACGTTGGCGACCCACCACTCGGGGGAACCCTTACCGGAACCCATGCGGGTCTCGGCCGGCTTCTTCGTGAGCGGACGGTCGGGGTAGATGTTGATCCACACCTTTCCACCACGCTTGATGTGACGGGTCATCGCGATACGAGCGGACTCGATCTGACGGTTGGTCACGTAAGCGGGGGTGAGGGCCTGGATGCCGAACTCGCCGAAGGAGACCTTCGTGCCGCCGGTGGCCTGGCCATCACGCTTGGGGTGGTGCTGCTTGCGGTACTTGACCTTGCGAGGGATAAGCATCAGGCAGACGCTCCTTCTGCGACGGGAGCCTCGTTGCGCGGACCACGGCGACGGTCGCCACGGTCGTCACGACGGGACTTCGGTGCGTTGGCCTGCTCGCGAGCAAGCTCCTTGTTGGTGAGGTCGCCCTTGTAGATCCAGACCTTCACGCCGATGCGGCCGAAGGTGGTCTTCGCCTCGTAGAAGCCGTAGTCGATGTTCGCGCGCAGCGTGTGCAGCGGCACACGACCCTCGCGGTAGAACTCCGACCGGCTCATCTCCGCGCCGCCGAGGCGGCCCGAGACCTGGATCCGGATGCCCTTGGCGCCGGCGCGCTGGGCGCCCTGGAGGCCCTTGCGCATGGCGCGGCGGAAGGCGACGCGAGCAGAGAGCTGCTCGGCGATGCCCTGGGCGACGAGCTGAGCGTCGGCCTCGGGGTTCTTCACCTCGAGGATGTTCAGCTGGATCTGCTTGCCCGTGAGCTTCTCGAGGTCGCCGCGGATGCGCTCCGCCTCGGCGCCGCGGCGGCCGATGACGATGCCCGGACGAGCGGTGTGGATGTCCACACGCACGCGGTCGCGGGTGCGCTCGATCTCGATGTTGCTCACGCCGGCGCGGTCGAGCTGCGTTTGCAGGAGCTTGCGGATCTTGATGTCCTCGGCGACGTAGTCGGCGTAGCGCTGACCCGGCTTGGTCGAGTCAGAGAACCACCGGGACACGTGGTCCGTGGTGATGCCGAGGCGGAAGCCGTACGGGTTTACCTTCTGTCCCATTACTTGCTCGCCTTCTCGTTCTTGGCGACCTCAGGGGTGGCCAGCACGACCGTGATGTGGCTCGTGCGCTTCTTGATCTGGAACGCGCGGCCCTGGGCGCGGGGCTGGAAACGCTTCAGCGTCGTCCCCTCGTCCACGAAGGCGTTCTTGACGTACAGGTCCTGCTCGTCGAGGAACTCGCCGTCGCGGTCGGCCTTCACCTGAGCGTTGGCGATCGCGGAGTGCACGAGCTTGTAGATCGGCTCGGAGGCGCTCTGCTGCGCGAACTTCAGGATGGCGAGGGCCTCCTGCGCCTGCTTGCCCTTGATGAGGGCGACGACACGACGAGCCTTCTGCGGGGTCACGCGGATGTGCTTCACGCGTGCGATGGATTCGACCATTAGCGGCGCCGCCCCTTCTTGTCGTCCTTCTCGTGGCCGCGGAAGGTGCGGGTGGGCGCGAACTCGCCCAGCTTGTGACCGACCATGGTCTCGGACACGAACACGGGGATGTGCTTGCGTCCGTCGTGCACGGCGATGGTGTGTCCCAGCATGGCGGGGATGATCATCGACCGGCGCGACCAGGTCTTGATGACGTTCTTCGTGCCGGCTTCGTTCTGACCGATCACCTTGCGAAGCAGGTGCTCGTCGACGAAGGGGCCCTTCTTGAGACTGCGAGGCATCTTCTCTTACTCCTACTTGCGCTTCTTGCCAGCGTTACGGCGACGCACGATGTACTTGTCGCTTTCCTTGTTGGCGTGACGGGTGCGTCCCTCAGCCTGGCCCCAAGGGGTGACGGGGTGACGTCCACCGGACGTCTTGCCCTCACCACCACCGTGCGGGTGGTCCACCGGGTTCATCGCGACACCGCGGACGGTCGGGCGCACGCCCTTCCAGCGCTTGCGGCCGGCCTTGCCCCAGTTGATGTTCGACTGCTCGGCGTTGCCGACCTCGCCGATCGTCGCACGGCAGCGCGCGTCGACGTTGCGGATCTCGCCCGAGGGCATGCGCAGCTGCGCGTAGGGGCCGTCCTTCGCGACCAGACGCACGGAGGCGCCGGCCGAGCGGGCGATCTTCGCGCCGCCGCCGGGGCGGAGCTCGATCGCGTGGATGACGGTACCCGTCGGGATGTTCTTCAGCGGGAGGTTGTTGCCCGGCTTGATGTCCGCGGCAGCACCCGACTCGACCACGTCGCCCTGCTTCAGCTTGTTCGGCGCGAGGATGTAGCGCTTCTCGCCGTCGAAGTAGTGCAGCAGCGCGATGCGCGCGGTGCGGTTGGGGTCGTACTCGATGTGAGCGACCTTGGCGTTGACGCCGTCCTTGTCATTGCGACGGAAGTCGATGACGCGGTACTGACGCTTGTGGCCACCACCGATGTGACGGGTCGTGATGCGGCCCTGGTTGTTGCGGCCACCGGTCTTGCTGAGCGGACGCAGCAGCGACTTCTCCGGCGTCGATCGGGTGATCTCGGCGAAGTCGGCCACCGACGAGCCGCGGCGACCCGGGGTCGTGGGCTTGTACTTGCGAATAGCCATGTTCTGTCCTTATCCCCCGGTCAGTTCACTGCCGTGAAGATGTCGATGGTGCCCGACTTCAGGGCGACGATGGCGCGCTTGGTGTCCTTGCGCTTGCCCGTGCCGAAGCGGGTGCGACGAGCCTTGCCGACGCGGTTGATCGTGTTGACGCTGGCGACCTTGACATCGAAGATCTTCTCGATCGCGAGCTTGATCTCGGTCTTGGAGGCGCGGGGGTCCACCAGGAAGGTGTACTTGCCCTCGTCGATCAGGCCGTAGCTCTTCTCGGAGACGACCGGCTTCAGGATGATGTCGCGCGGGTCCTTGTTGGCAGCCGCGGCGAGGATGTTGTCGCTCATGCGGAGACCTCCTCGGTTGCGCCGGACTTCAGCGCGACGAACGCGTCGAAGGCCGCCTTGGTGAAGACGATGTCGTCGGAGTTGACCACGTCGTAGGCGTTGAGCTGGTCGAAGTACAGCACGTGCACGTCGGCCAGGTTGCGGACGCTCAGGGCGTTGGTGTCGTCGCCGCGGTCGATGACCACGAGGACCTTCTTGCCCGGGAGAGCGTTCAGGTAGGCGGCGGCCGTCTTGGTGGACGGCTTGCCCTCGACGCCGAAGGACTCGACGACGTGCAGGCGCTCACCGCGGAAGCGGTCGCTCAGCGCGCCCGCGAGGGCGGCGGCGATCATCTTCTTGGGGGTGCGCTGCGAGTAGTCGCGCGGCTTCGGGCCGTGGACGATGCCACCACCGGTCATGTGCGGCGCGCGGATGGAGCCCTGACGGGCGTTACCCGTGCCCTTCTGCTTGAAGGGCTTGCGACCGGCACCGGAGACCTCACCGCGACGCTTGGTCGAGTGGGTGCCCTGGCGAGCCGCGGCGAGCTGCGCGACGACGACCTGGTGGATCAGCGGAACGTTGGTCTTGGCGTCGAAGATCGCGGCGGGGGCGTCGACCGTACCGGTCTTCTTGCCGCCGGCGAACACGTCGAGCGTCAGAGTGGTGTCAGCCATGGGACTCAGGCACCCTTCACTGCGTTGCGGACGTAGACGATGCGACCGCGCGCACCGGGGACGGCGCCCTTGACGAGCAGCAGACCCTTCTCGGCGTCGACGGCGTGCACCGTGAGGTTGAGGACGGTCACGCGCTCGCCACCCATGCGACCGGCCATGCGCATGCCCTTGAAGACACGGCTCGGGGTCGACGAAGCACCGATGGAACCGGGCTTGCGGTGGTTGCGGTGCGCACCGTGCGAGGCGGAGACGCCCTTGAAGTTGTGGCGCTTCATGACACCCGCGAAGCCCTTGCCCTTGCTGGTGCCGACGACGTCGACCAGCTGGCCGGCCTCGAAGGTGCCCTCAACGGTGAGCTCCTGGCCGAGCGTGTAGTCGCCGGCGTCCGCGGTGCGGATCTCGGTGACGTGGCGGCGCGGGGTGACCCCGGCGGCCTCGAAGTGCTTGGCGAGGGGCTGCGTGACCTTGCGCGGGTCGATCTGACCGGCCGCGATCTGGACAGCGTTGTAGCCGTCCTTCTCGGGGGTGCGGATCTGGGTGACCACGTTCGGGGCTAGCTCGATCACGGTGACCGGGATCAGCTTGCCGTTCTCGTTCCAGACCTGGGTCATGCCGAGCTTGGTGCCGAGCAGGCCCTTGGAAATCTTTGCGTTGATGTCGACCATCGTGATCCCCTTACAGCTTGATCTCGATGTTGACGTCGGCAGGAAGGTCGAGGCGCATGAGCGAGTCGACGGCCTTCGGCGTCGGGTCGACGATGTCGATCAGACGCTTGTGGGTGCGCATCTCGAAGTGCTCGCGGCTGTCCTTGTACTTGTGGGGCGACCGGATGACGCACACGACGTTCTTCTCGGTCGGAAGCGGCACCGGGCCGACGACGGTCGCGCCCGCACGGGTCACGGTGTCGACGATCTTGCGGGCCGACGTGTCGATGACCTCGTGGTCATACGACTTCAGGCGAATGCGGATCTTCTGTCCCGCCATTGTCTGCTCTCTCTCATTAAGCGTCTTACCTGCCCGGATCGGGTGATCCGGGGGCATTGGACGCGCGACGGCGCGTTCTGCGCCTTCGCACTCCTCCTCCTGACCCGTGTCGCGGAGCCGAGGATCCGGTTTCCGAGCCTGTCGAAGGGGCGCACCACTGTTCTGCTGTCAGCCCGGAGCCTCGCGACTCGCGGAAGCCGACCCCCGCACATGACGGGGCCTCGGTGAAGAGGTGTCGGTTGTCTGTTCTGCTGCCCGCGGCCCAGATCCCTGCGCCCGCTTCCCTGGATCTCTCCGCGGAAGGGCGCCGTCTGTGCACTGCCCTGGCAGTGACCCGGCGCGCATCGGGACGCACGCCGGAATGTGGAACCTCAATAGTCTACGTGCAGCCCGGGCGTGTCGCAAACTCGGGCGTGTCGCCGACGGCGTGTCCGGCGTGTCGCGGCTTCCGCGCGCTCGACGCGGCGTGGACGCGGTCGCGCGGGGACGGAAGAGGGGCGGAGCATCGGATGAATGCCCCGCCCCTCTGCGGGAGGCCGCTCGCACCCAGGAACAGCTGCGGTCCGGCGGCGGCGCGCCTCTTCGTTACGACGTGACACCGGCTTCCGCCGATGTCCGGCACCCCAGCGCGTCGTGTCCCGCACTCATGACAGCGCATCGAGGACGCGCCCGCCCCGGAGTTCGGGGAGAGACGACGCATTCAGCCGGAGAGGCGTCGCTCTCGGCACGAGGTCCGTCCCGACGCGCGCATCCGCGCCGTCATCCACCTGCGGCAGCATGCCCATGCGGATCGTCGACGGCGACGGCAGGCCCTCGCGCAGCATCGCCCGCGCCAGTGGAGAGCCGCCGGAGAAGCCGACGCGGTGCGCGATCTCGTCGATGCTCATCGCCCCGGTCGGATCCTCGCTGAGCAGCCGCACCGCCGCGTCGAGGCGGGCACGGCGCACCTCGCGCGCGATCGTCGTGCCCTGCGCCTGGAACTGACGCTCGAGCTGGCGCACCGAGAGATTCACCGCCTCCGCGATCCGTCGGGAGCTGAGCCGCGGGTCGCCGTGCAGGCGCATGATCACCGCCAGCGCCTGGCGCAGCGGACCCGGCGCCTCCTTCGCCGACTCCACGGCGAGCAGACGCGACACCATGTCCTTCAGCAGCAGCTCGATGTGCGGATGCGGCATCCCGAGCACCTCGCGGTCCACCGCGGTGACCACTTCCGCCGCGAACGCGATCACGCCGCTGAGCAGAGCGTCCGCGCCTGCTGCGCGTCGCACGCCGGGAGCCGCCTGATCCGACGGCACGGTGATCGAGATCAGGTCGCTCGGACGCAGCACCGCCGCCATCGCCGTGCAGTCCGACATCAGCAGCGCACCGTGCTGCGTCACCTCGAACGGCGTCACCGCGCCCCGCACCGCCACGCGGCCGCGGCGGACTCCGTGCACCGCCAGCACGCCCTTGCCCGCCGACAGCGAGAGCACCCCGCCGGTCGCCCTCGTCAGCCGGATGCGGACGGCGCCGAACTCCCGCTCGACGATGTGCGCGGCGGGGTGCGCCGAAACGGTCGCAGGCGCTTCGCCCGTCATCGTCCGCCCCCGGCGGACCGCACTTGCACGTACACGGATCTGCTCCCCAGCAGCATTCGGGTCACCGCTCGTCCTCCCACAGGACAGTCGCAGTCTAGCGAGCGCGACGGACGATATCGAGCAGTGCGGCTTGATATCGGCCGTCTCCCGGGCACGACGAACGGCGTCGCCCGGGCACGACGAAGGGCGGAGAGCCGAAGCCCTCCGCCCTTCGCAAGACGTCAGTGCTGCGCGGAGCGCGTCACTCGGTGCCGACCTGCTTGTCCAGGTTGTCGCGCACGCCGTCGATCTGCTCCGCAGCGCCGGGGGCGACCTTCTTGGCGAGGTCCGCCGCGCCGCCCAGAACGGTGTCGCTGATCCCCTCGGCCTGCTCGCTGTGCAGCAGCTCCTCGACCTTCTCCTTGTTCTCCTCGAAGAACTCCTTGCCCTTGTTGACCGCGTCGTTGATGGCGTCTCCGAGACCCATGGGGCTCCCTCCCTAGATCGAGCCGGCTGTCGGCCCGCACGTGGCAATTCTGCCCGCCGGATGCAGCGCCGACAAGACCCGATCCGACACGGAACGACACAGGGGCCGGACCCGAAGGCCCGACCCCTGCGCGCAGAAGCAGGTGCTTACTTGATGACCTTGGTCACCGTGCCGGCGCCGACGGTGCGGCCACCCTCACGGATCGCGAAGCCGAGGCCCTCTTCCATGGCGATCGGCTGGATGAGGTCGACCTTCATGTCCGTGGTGTCACCGGGCATGACCATCTCGGTGCCCTCGGGCAGCGTGATGACGCCGGTCACGTCCGTGGTACGGAAGTAGAACTGCGGACGGTAGTTCGTGTAGAAGGGGTTGTGGCGGCCACCCTCGTCCTTGGACAGGATGTACGCGGTGCCCTCGAACTCGGTGTGCGGGGTGATCGAACCCGGCTTCACCACGACCTGGCCGCGCTCGACGTCCTCGCGCTTGGTGCCGCGGAGGAGAAGACCGCAGTTCTCGCCGGCCCACGCCTCGTCGAGCTGCTTGTGGAACATCTCGATACCGGTGACCGTGGTCTTCTGCGTCGGGCGGATGCCGACGATCTCGACCTCGGAGTTGATCGCGAGGGTACCGCGCTCGGCGCGACCCGTGACGACCGTGCCACGACCGGTGATGGTGAAGACGTCCTCGATCGGCATCAGGAACGGCTTGTCCTTGTCGCGCACCGGGTCCGGGATGGACTCGTCAACGGCCTCCATGAGCTCGACGATCGACTGAACCCACTTCTCGTCGCCCTCGAGAGCCTTCAGGCCCGAGACGCGCACGACGGGGGCGTTGTCACCGTCGAAGTCCTGCGACGACAGCAGCTCGCGGACCTCGAGCTCGACGAGCTCCAGGATCTCCTCGTCGTCGACCATGTCGCTCTTGTTCAGTGCGACGAGCAGGTACGGCACGCCGACCTGCTTGGCGAGCAGCACGTGCTCGCGGGTCTGGGCCATCGGGCCGTCGGTGGCGGCGACCACGAGGATCGCGCCGTCCATCTGCGCCGCACCGGTGATCATGTTCTTGATGTAGTCGGCGTGACCGGGCGCGTCGACGTGAGCGTAGTGACGCTTCGGGGTCTCGTACTCGACGTGCGAGATGTTGATCGTGATACCGCGCTGACGCTCCTCGGGAGCGGAGTCGATCGACGCGAAGTCGCGCTGCACGTTGGTGGCCGACGGGTACTTGTCGGCGAGCACCTTCGAGATCGCGGCGGTGAGCGTGGTCTTGCCGTGGTCGACGTGACCGATCGTTCCGATGTTCACGTGCGGCTTGGTCCGCTCGAACTTGGCCTTAGCCACTGGGTCCTCCTCAGGACGTCATGTAGGGGCACCGGGCACTGGATTGTGACCGCTTTCCTACGGGTTCAGATTCTCAGTTTAGTAGAGAGGCGATGTGAAGTTGTCTGAGTGCCTGGGCGGATCCGGGACCCTGGGATCCCCTCGTCGGGCAGGGACCGGATCCGCCAGGCTCCTAGGGCTTACTCGCCCTTGGTCTTCTGGATGATCTCGTCGGCGACGGCCTTCGGGACCTCGGCGTAGCTGTCGAACTCCATCGAGTACACGGCGCGGCCCGAGGTCTTCGAGCGCAGGTCGCCGATGTAGCCGAACATCTCGGACAGCGGGACCGACGCGCGCACGACCTTGACGCCCTGGGCGTCCTCCATCGACTGGATCTGGCCACGACGCGAGTTCAGGTCGCCGATGACGTCGCCCATGTACTCCTCCGGAGTACGGACCTCGACGGCCATCAGCGGCTCGAGCAGCACCGGGTTCGCGCGCTTGACGGCCTCCTTGAAGCCCATCGAGCCCGCGATCTTGAACGCCATCTCCGAGGAGTCGACGTCGTGCGACGCGCCGTCGATCAGGATCGCCTTGACGCCGACCATCGGGTAGCCCGCGAGGGCACCGGTGGCCATGGCGTCCTGGAAGCCCTGGTTCGTCGGCTCGATGTACTCGCGCGGGATGCGCCCACCGGTGACCTGGTTGACGAACTCGTAGCTCTGCTCCGCGGTCACCTCGAGGGGCTCGAGCGTGAACTGGATCTTCGCGAACTGGCCCGATCCACCCGTCTGCTTCTTGTGGGTGTAGTCGTGCTTCTCGACGGCCTTCTTGATCGTCTCGCGGTAGGCCACCTGCGGCTTGCCGACGTTCGCCTCGACCTTGAACTCGCGCTTCATGCGGTCCACGAGGATGTCCAGGTGCAGCTCGCCCATGCCCTTGATGGTCGTCTGACCGGTCTCGGGGTTGAGCTCCGTGCGGAACGTCGGGTCCTCTTCGGCGAGCTTCTGGATCGCGGTGCCCAGCTTCTCCTGGTCGGCCTTGGTCTTCGGCTCGATGGCGACCTCGATGACCGGCTCCGGGAACGTCATCGACTCGAGGACGACCGGCGCGTCGATCGCAGCCAGGGTGTCACCGGTGGTGGTGTCCTTCAGGCCGATCACGGCGTAGATGTTGCCGGCGGTCAGCTTGTCGACCGGGTTCTCCTTGTTGGCGTGCATCTGGAAGATCTTCCCGATGCGCTCCTTCTTGCCCTTGGTCGAGTTGATGACCTGGGCGCCCGACTCGAGCTCGCCCGAGTACACGCGCACGTAGGTGAGACGACCGAAGAACGGGTGCACGGCGACCTTGAAGGCCAGGGCGGCGAAGGGATCCTTGGCGTCGGGGTGACGCTCGATGATCTTCTCCTCGTCCTTCGGGTCGTGCGCCTCGATGGCCGGGATGTCCAGCGGCGACGGCAGGAAGTCGACGACCGCGTCCAGCATCGGCTGCACACCGCGGTTCTTGAACGCCGAGCCGCACAGCACCGGGTAGATCTCGCTGGCGATGACCATCTTGCGGATGGCGCCCTTGATCTCGGCGACGGTCAGCTCCTCGCCGCCGAAGTACTTCTCCAGCAGCACGTCGTCGGACTCGGCGACGGTCTCGAGCAGCGCGTGACGGTACTCCTCGGCCTTGTCCTTGAGGTCGGCCGGGATCTCCTGCACCTCGTACGAGGCGCCCATGGTCACGTCACCCTTGGCGTCGCCGGGCCACACCAGCGCGCGCATCTCGATGAGGTCGACCACGCCGACGAAGTCGTTCTCGGCGCCGATCGGCAGCTGCAGCACGAGGGGCTTGGCGCCGAGGCGGTTCACGATGGTGTCGACGGTGTAGTAGAAGTCCGCGCCGAGCTTGTCCATCTTGTTGACGAAGCAGATGCGGGGGACGTTGTACTTGTCGGCCTGGCGCCACACGGTCTCGGACTGGGGCTCCACGCCCTCCTTGCCGTCGAACACGGCGACCGCGCCGTCGAGGACGCGGAGCGAGCGCTCCACCTCGACCGTGAAGTCCACGTGACCGGGGGTGTCGATGATGTTGATCTGGTTCTTGTTCCAGAAGCAGGTCACGGCGGCCGACGTGATCGTGATGCCGCGCTCCTTCTCCTGCTCCATCCAGTCGGTCGTCGACGCACCGTCGTGGGTCTCGCCGAGCTTGTGGTTCACACCCGTGTAGAACAGGATGCGCTCGGTCGTCGTGGTCTTACCGGCATCGATGTGCGCCATGATGCCGATGTTGCGGACCTTGCTCAGGTCGGTGAGCACTTCTTGTGCCACGGGGGTGTCCTTATCTTCTTGCTGTCGTTATGCGACGAAGGAAAGTGTGGGGTGCCGGAGCCGGATCCCGTGCGGGATCCGGCTCCGGCCCGACTGGCTGATTACCAGCGGTAGTGCGCGAAGGCGCGGTTCGACTCGGCCATCTTGTGAGTGTCCTCGCGGCGCTTGACCGCGGCACCCAGGCCGTTCGAGGCGTCCAGGATCTCGTTCTGGAGGCGCTCGGTCATGGTCTTCTCACGGCGGCTCTTGGCGTAGCCGACGAGCCAGCGGAGGGCGAGGGTGTTCGCGCGGTGCGGCTTCACCTCGACCGGGACCTGGTAGGTCGAGCCACCGACACGGCGGCTCTTGACCTCGAGGGTCGGGCGGATGTTGTCGAGCGCCTTCTTCAGGGTCGCGACGGCATCCTGGCCGCTCTTCGCCTCGACGCCGCGGAGGGCGCCGTAGACGATGGCCTCAGCGAGCGACTTCTTGCCGTCGATGAGGATCTTGTTGACCAGCTGGCTGACGATCGGAGCGCCGTAGACCGGGTCGTTGACGACGGGGCGCTTGGGGGCGGGGCCCTTACGAGGCATCTAACTCAACCCTTCTTCGCGCCGTAGCGGGAACGAGCCTGCTTACGGTTCTTGACGGCCTGGGTGTCCAGGGCGCCACGGACGATCTTGTAGCGGACACCGGGGAGGTCCTTGACACGACCACCGCGCACGAGCACCAGCGAGTGCTCCTGCAGGTTGTGGCCCTCACCGGGGATGTACGCGGTGACCTCGGTGCCGTTGCGGAGCTTCACACGAGCGACCTTGCGCATCGCCGAGTTCGGCTTCTTCGGGGTGGTGGTGTACACACGGGTGCACACGCCGGCCTGCTGCGGGTTCGACTTCAGAGCGGGAGCCTTGGTCTTGGAGACCTTCGGCGAACGACCCTTGCGAACCAACTGCTGAATAGTTGGCACTGCTTCTCCTTGTTGTGCTGCACGGTGACAGCGTGATGGGTTTCACATCAGACCCGCCCGCACGCCGAGAACGGCGTTCGTGTGAATGGTGGGTATGCCGTGGGGGCGGAGCCGGCGAGTGCCGGTGCCCGATACGCGCGCGTCAAGACACACGCATACCCGCTCTATGGTAATGCGCGGTAACACGCCGGTCAAATGGAGGGCACGCGGCGCGCCGGGGCGCGGGGATCAGAACGTGTCGGGGTCGAAGGGCGAGTCCAGCGCCTCGGTGAGCTCGGCGAGCAGCGCCTCGATCTGGGGCTCGACGTACTCGCTGATCGCCGCCTGCACGCGCAGCCGGTGCCGCAGGAGCAGGCCGCAGATCTCGCGGCCCACCACGTTCGCGTAGTCGTCGGCCAGCGCCACCTCGCGACGCAGCGCCGCCTTCGCCTCATCGCTGAGCGGCGGCAGTGGCGGCAGCTCCCCCGCGTCCTCGTCGGCCATGCCGGCGAGCGTGAACAGGAACGGCGCGCCCGGCACCGGATCCGGGTCCAGCGGCATGCCCTCGTACTCGGGCTCGAGGTCCTCCGTCGGCCGGTACGCGCGGGCGCGGTTGCGCGCCGCCTGCTGGTCGAGCTCGCTCTGCAGCATCGGAAGGTTGCGCGCCGTGTACTCGGCGACCGCGTGGTCGACGATGGTCTTGATCCGGGTGGACAGCCCGTGCTGCACGCCGTGCGGGACGTTCGCGCCGATGCCCGCCGCGGACAGCACCGGGGATCCCATGCAGCGCCGGCATGGAGCGACCCGCCCGCGGTGCGTCGCGGGCTCCCACCGCGGCACCCAGCGCAGCCAGGCCTCGACGGCCTGGTCCACCTGCGTCTCCAACGAGCGCTCCACACATCCAGCGTACGGCGCGGACACGCCCGGGCGGCAGCGGCGCGCGAGATCGCGGCGCCGGCCCGGGCTGCCTGCGGAGGCGCATGGGCGGCGCCGGGACCGGGTCTATCGACCCCGAGGAGGCGGATCGGCCCGGATCCTCCTCATCTCGGCGCGTTCACCGGATCCCGGCACCGCGCCCGCGTGCGCGGCATGAGGTCAGGGCCGCTCGTCGTCGCCCTTCTCCCAGGGCCAGTGCGGCGCCTGCGCGGCCGTGCGGCGCAGGGCGATCGCCACCCACGCCGCGATCAGCGCCGCGACCACGATCACCGCGCTCGCCCCGCCGAGCACCAGCTGGCCGGCCGCGGCGGTGGCGTCGACGGCGCCGGCGCCCTCCGCGACCGCGGCGCCCCACACTCCGCCGAGGTGGCCGAGCGCGGCGCCGAGGGCGAGGAACACCGTCGCCACGAACGACGGCCGCCGGTCGGCGAGCACCGCCCACAGCGCGAGCGCGAACACGAGCACCGCGAGCACCATGCCCACGGCGCCGGGGATCTGCCCCAGCCGCGGCACCGAGATGATGTCGTGCTCGGCGAACAGGCTCAGCAAACCCAGGCCCATGATGGTGAGCGCGAAGAACGACACGACGCCGATGACCCAGGCGAGGACAGGCCGAACCCCCGCGGGCCGAGGCTCGCGGGGGTTCGGCGTGATGTCGTTCGTGATGATCTCCTGCCCTGACGGGCCCGGCTGCTACGGCAGCTGCGGACCGGCCTCGAGGACGCGCTCGTACTCGCGCTGCGCCTCCTCGTTCTGCGCGGTGCGACGGGCGCCCGTGCGCGCGGCCCAGGCGCCGAACCAGATCGTGAGCTCGCGGCCGAAGATGAACGCGGCGATCGCGAGCGGCGAGAGCAGCTGGGCGTTGGCGAGGCCGGCGATCTCGGATCCGCCCAGCTTCCAGAACTCCACGGATCCGATCGCGCCGAGCACGTGCCCGCCGTACGCGAAGGCGCCGACGATGATGCCGAAGACGACCCAGAAGCCCCAGCGACCGCGGTTGATGATGCCGCCGAGCAGCCAGAACCCGACCGCGAACGCGGCCACGGGAACCCAGAGACCGGCGCTGCGCAGGTGATCGAGCAGCACCGGGACGACGCTGTCCGCCGTGGTGAAGTTGCCCTCGATCGCCGCGATCCCGAGAGCGGTGCCCAGGTACAGGATCGCGAACGCGATCGCCGCCAGCAGGCCGATGCCGAAGATCGCGCCGCGGTTGCCGCGCTCGCGCGGCGGCTCCGGAGCCTGCACGAAGATCGGGGGCGCCTCGACGACGGCGGTCGGCGCGGCCACGGCGGCGGGCGGCGGGGCGAGCACCTGGGTGCGGGCGTCGTCGGCGGTCTCGGGGCGCGTGGTCGCGTTCTCGAGCACGGTGGTCTCGGCGGTGGCCCCCGCGGGCGGCGGGGTGAAGGTGCCGCCGAAGGTGCCGGGGTACGCCGCCTCGGCCTCCTCGAACGCGGCGAGATCGGGATCCGCGTCCGGCCTGCGGTCGGCGGCGGAGGTCTGCGGCGCGGCGTCCGTCGCGGGTGCGGTGGCGTCGGCGGCGGCGCGTTCGGCCTCGGCGAGGCTCGCGTTCGCGCTCTGCGCCACGGCGGCGTGATCGGGGGCAACGGTCTCCGCGTCGGCCTGCGACGTCGGCGCGTCCTCCGCGGCGGCAGCGGACGTGTCCTGCGCGGCCCGCTCGGCGTCCGGCGTCCCGGCGGCGCCCTGGGCGTCCTGCTCGGGCGCGGCGGCCACGGCGTCGTCGACGTCGTGCGCCTGCGCCGGCTTCGAAACCTCGTGGTCACTCATGGGGCTCCTCCATAGGGATGCGGTGCTCCGAGGTTAACTCCGGCGCGCGACGGGACGGCGAAGGCGTGCCGGAAACCCAGGAACCGGCCGTCGCCGCGCTGCACCACCGGGCGTCGCGCTGCGCTGCCGGCTGCCGGATCGCCCGCGCGGATCAGTGTCCGAGGAGGTCGCCGAAGTACTTCAGCATCACGGGCCCCATCGGCGCCGCGAGGTACACCAGGCCCGCGACGACGCCCGCGCAGACCACGCCGGCGAACCACGCCAGGGGCGTGCTGCGTCCACCGATCCGAGCCATGCTCCGAGCCTACGAGCGCACCCCGGCTCCGCCGGGAGGGCACGCGGCAGGAAGCGCACCCGGGAGGGCACGCGGCGGGAGGCGCACACGGGAGCGCACCCCGAGGGCGCCCCGAGAAAGGCGCACCCCAAGGCGCGCACGCGTCGCGAAGGGCGTACGCCCGAGAGCGTGCGCCCTTCCGAAACGCGCGGGAGGGCTCAGCGCGCGTCCGGCGTCGCCACCCCCGGCAGCGCCCAGGCGGCGAACGCGGGGCCTGACGCGGCCAGCGCGACAGCGCCGTCCGAAGCGACCGCGAGCGTCGCGTCGCCGAACAGCGCCTCCGCCCGGGCGGCCCCCGTGAGGGCCCCGGCCGGGAGCGCGAGATCGGCGTCGCCGCGCGTCGCGAGCACGAGCACCGACTCCTGCGCCGACTCCCGCACGAAGACCACGCTCGCGTCGTCCACGTGCAGCCAGCGCAGGCCGCCGGTGCCGAGCACAGGGTGCGCACGGCGCAGCCCCACGAGGTCGCGGTACAGCGCGATGCGCTCCGCCGTCTCCGGCTGCCCCTCCGTGCCCCACGGGATCGGGGTGCGGCTGGACTCGCCGTCGACGCCGGTGAGGCCGAACTCATCGCCGGCGAACACGACGGGCACCCCGGGAAGCGTCATCGACAGGCCCACGGCGACGGGCACCGTGCCGGGCGCCGCGTTCGTCGCGAACCGCGCCGTGTCGTGGGTATCCAGCGGCTGCATGTTGCCGAGCCGCACCCGCCACGGGATGCCGCCGGTGAACCGGGTGATCGAGTCCACGAAGTCGCGCGCGGTGTAGCGCGGGATCCCGCCGATCTGCATCCCGAAGAACCAGCTCTCGGTGCGCTCCTCCCCCTCCGCGTCGAGGTACGGCGCGCCGGTCGGCTCGCTGAGCCACGCCCACACCGGGCGCGTGAACGACGGGTACGTCATGGCGCCGTCCCACCCGTCGCCCTGCAGGTCGCTCGTGGCGTCGTTGGTGGACTCGCCGAGCAGGATCGCCTCCGGGTTGATCCCCCGCACGGTGTCGCGCAGCAGCCGGCGCACGTCGGCGTTCAGGTCGATCGCCCCCAGGCGCCCGGTCATGTTCGCCACGTCCACGCGCCAGCCGTCGGCGCCGTACGGGGGCTTGAGCCAGTGCGCCACGGCGGAGTCCTCCCCCGTGATGAACCGCTTGCGCAGCTCCTCGCTCGCCCAGTCGAACTTGGGCAGGCTCTCGGCGCCCATCCAGCACTCGTATTCCGTGTTGTCCTCATCGGTGAAGTAGTAGAACTCCTCCTCCGGAGCGCCGGGGTGTCCGTAGGCCGCGCGGAACCACTCGTGGCGGTCGCCGGAGTGGTTGCTGGTGAGGTCGCCGATCACCTTGATGCCGCGGGCGTGCGCCTCCGCGATGAGCCGCGCGTACGCCTCGTCGCCGCCCAGCAGCGGATCGATGCGGTCGAAGCTCGAGGCGTCGTAGCGGTGATTGGACGCGGCCGGGAACACCGGCGTCAGGTAGAGCAGATTCACGCCGAGCTCGACGAGGTGGTCGAGGTGCTCGATGACGCCGGGCAGGTCGCCGCCGTAGAACTGCAGCGCACGGCCGGGCATCACCGGATCCACCGGGGTGTCCCAGTCGGCGGGGATCGCCCAGTCCGGCGTCGGGTGCTCGTCGGCCTGCGCGGAGCGGGCGAACCGGTCGGGGAAGACCTGGTACATCACGGACTCGTGCAGCCACGCCGGCGGTGCGGGTTCGGCGACGAGCGCGAAGTCCTCGGCGTCGAGGGTCTCCAGGCGGTGGATCCCGGTCTGGTTCAGCCACTCGATGCCGCCGTCCTCGTGCTGCAGCAGGAAGCGGTAGCCGTGGCGGGGGTTGCGCACCGTGACCGGCGCCTCCCACCAGTCCCAGCCGTCGGCGGCGCCGATGCGGACGGCATCGGTCCACTCCGGCTCGTGGTCGGGGTTGGAGCGGGTGCGCACCGCGGCGAGCGGACCGTAGCCCGCGGGCACGCGCAGGCGCACCCGGACGACGTCGCCGAGCGCGGGCGCGTCGTCCGAGACGTACAGCGGGGATCCGTCGTGGTGCGGAAGGAGAGCGGTCATGTCAGGGCCTTTCTGTGGATGCGGCGGCAGCCCGCCGATGGTCGACGTGGTTGCACAGCCGGGTGCCGTGACAGAGCCCTTGAGTTGTTCTTCGATTGTGGCGGATCCGCCGGGCCGCTGCATCTGCGGCGCGGCGGGAGCAGTGCGCGCTACTTGACGCTTCCGGCGGTGAGCCCGCCGACGATGTACTTCTGCAGCGAGAGGAACAGCACCATCGGCAGGATCGCCGCGAGCACGGCGCCGGCCGCGAACACGGCGTAGTTCTTCGCGTCGGTGGACACGTACTGGAACAGGCCCACGGCGAGCGTCTGCTTCTCGGGCGAGATCAGCACCGTGGAGGCGATGAGGAAGTCGCCGGTGATGCCGATGAAGGCGAGCAGGCCCACGACGGCGAGGATTGGCGCGACCAGACGCAGGATGATCGTGAAGAAGATCCGCGCGTGGCCCGCGCCGTCGATCTTGGCGGCCTCGTCGATCGAGGCGGGGATGGTGTTGAAGAACCCGTACATGAGGAACGTGTTCGCCCCCAGCGCGCCGCCGAGGTAGACGAGGATCAGGCCGATCTGCGAGTTGAGGCCGAGCGCCGGGAAGATGTCGCCGATCGCCGACATCAGCAGGAAGATCGCGACGATCGCCAGCAGCTGCGGGAACATCTGCACGAGCAGGAGGGTCATCAGGCCGACGCGGCGCCCGCGGAAGCGCATCCGGGAGAAGGCGTATGCGGCGAGCGCGCACAGGAACACGCTGCACACCGATGCGAGCACGCCGATGAAGATCGTGTTCAGGAACCACGCCCCGTAGGGGCGGGAGGGATCCTGGAACAGCTGCACGTAGTTCTCCAGGCTCACCTTGGAGAACAGCCCGTTGGTGCTGAGCAGCGTGCCGCCGGGGTTCAGCGACGCGGACAGCACGTACACCAGCGGGAAGCCCGCGAACACGAGCATCACGATGCCGATGATGTGCCGCCAGCCGGTCTCCCGGAACCACCGCCCGAACGGGCGGCGCGGGTGCGGCGCGGGAACGGAGAGCAGGGCGGCGGTCGCCGTGGAGGCGCCGGACGAGGTCGATGCGATGTCGGTCATGTCAGTTCAGATCCTCCAGCACCTTGGTCTGCCGGAACCCGATGAGCGAGATCACGGCGACGAGCACGAAGATGATGATCGAGAAGGCGCTGGCGAGGCCGTAGTCGCGCTCCGAGCCGACGAAGGCGACCTTGTAGACCATCGAGATGAGCAGATCCGTGGATCCGACGTTGATGCCCGCGTCGGAGAACTGCGGGCCGCCGTTGGTGAGGAGGTAGATGAGCCCGAAGTTGTTGAAGTTGAACGCGAACGATGCGATCAGCAGCGGCGCGACGGCGACGAGCAGCAGCGGGAACTTGATGAGCCGGAACGTCTGCCACACGCTCGCCCCGTCCACCCGCGCGGCCTCGACGACGTCGTCGGGCAGCGACTGCAGGGCGCCCGTCGTGACGAGGAACATGTAGGGGAAGCCCAGCCACAGGTTCGCGATGAGGATGGCGATCTTGGCGAGCCATGGATCCGTGAGCCACGGGATGGACGCGCCGCCGAGGACCACCTGGTTGATGAAGCCGAAGTCCTTGTTGAACAGTCCCGCCCACACCAGCGCGGACAGGAACGCCGGGAAGGCGTACGGGAGGATCATGACCACGCGGTAGTACTTGCGGCTGCGCATCTTCGGGTCGTTGAACACGATCGCGAGGAACAGACCGAGGATGAAGGTCGTCGCGACCGAGAGGATCGCGAACGCGAACGTCCACAGCAGCACGGCGAAGAACGGCCCGCGGATGGACTGGTCCGAGAAGGCGCGGACGAAGTTGTCGCCGCCGACCCACACCTGCCAGCCGGGCAGCAGCGTCTTGCCGTCCTCCGCGGTGAACGCGCCGCGACCGGTGTCGCTGTACACGACGCCCGTCTTGGTGTCGGTCATCGTGTCGGCCTTCGGATCCCACTTCAGCGTCGACGTGAACAGGTAGGCGTTCGATCCGTCCGTGGTCTTCAGGTAGCCCTTGTTGACGTCCTCCGAGATCGGCACCGCAAGCTTGGCGATGTCGTCCTGGTGGGCGATGATGCCGGCGAAGTCGAGGGTGGTGTAACCAGGGGCCCCGGAGAGGGTGATGCCCGGCACGCTCTCCAGCGGCTGCTCGGCGCCGCCGAGCTCGGGCTTGCCGGTGTCCGGGTCCGCGGTGAGCAGGAAGAACCGCCCGTCCTTCTCGAGGATCTTCACCGGGAAGGTCGGCGAGTCGTCGACCCGGGTCTGCGACTGCAGCAGCAGCGCCTGGACCGCGTCCTCCTTGGTGGAGTTGTGGCCGGATCCGTAGTTGGTGAAGGCCACGTATCCGGAGTACAGCACGACGAAGATCTGGAAGATCAGCAGGAACACGAGGCCCGGCGTCAAGTACTTCGCCGGCAGCAGGCCGGGGACGAGGTAGACGACGTTGATCGCGATGACCCCTGCCGCGACGAGCACCGCCGGGATCCACTGCGCGCTCGCGGCGAGCGCGATGATCGCGTACAGCGCGAGCGCGTCGATCACCGCGAGAGCGACGATCTTGACGACCCACACCTTCCAGCCCGCCGCAGCGGCTTCGGCGTACGCGGCCGCGCGCCGCTGGCGGCGGCTGCGGGTCCTGTCCTCGGCGGACACGACCGTCTTCTCCTGCACGGCAGGACCCGTCATCTCGACCCCTTCACAACGTCGTCAGCGGGAGGAGGTGCGGGGAGGACGCGACGGCGCGCGCCTCCCCGCACCGGGGTTTCACGAGCGGCTCAGCCGATCTTCGTCTGGATCGCCTGCGCCATGGTGGTCCAGGTGCTGACCGGGTCGGCGCCCTTGATGATGGCAACCTCGGACTTGCCCCAGTCGTCCCACACGGAGCCCATCTCGGGCACCGACGGCATCGGCACGGAGTTCGCGCCGACCTTGGCGAAGCCGGCCACGGCGGGGTCGGACTGCGCGGCCTTGAACGACTCGGTCAGTGCCGGCGGACGCCCGCCTGCCTTGTACAGAGCGGTCTGCACCGCCGGGGTGGCGAGGTAGTTCACCAGGAACTCGTTCGCGGCGAGGCTGTTCTTGGACTTCGCGTTCACGAAGAACGCCTGCACGCCGGCGAACGGACGGGCCTCCTGGCCGCCGGCGCTCGGGATGGCGTCCACGGAGACCTTGATGCCCGCCTTCTCAGCGTCGGGCAGGTTCCACGGGCCGCTGATGAAGTAGGGGGCCTCGCCCGCGTTGAACGCGGCCTTGGCGAGGTCGCCGGTCAGGCCGGGGTTGAAGATGCCCGCGGCACCCTGCGCGCCGAGCCAGGTGGCGAACTTCTGTCCGGCCTCGTCCCCGATGGTGAGCTTCTTGGCGTCGTAGCTGCCGTCCGCGTTCTGCGCGAAGACCTGGCCGCCGAACGACGTCTCGAACGGGTAGGTGTGGTACGCGTCACCCGTGGCGGCGTCGAAGCCGATCAGGAACGGATACTTGGTGCCCGCCGCCTTGCCCTTCGCGATCATCTCGTCGTAGGTGGCCGGCGTGGAGTCGGCGAGGGCGGTGTTGCGCAGGATCGCGATGTTCTCGATCGCGTAGGGCAGGCCGTAGACCTTGCTGTCGTAGGTGACCGCGGAGATCGCGACCTTCTCGAACTGGGAGGCCTTGTCGCCGAGCTCGACGGGGGCGACGAGACCGTCCTTCACGAAGGAGCCGATCCAGTCGTGGGCGCCGATCGTGACGTCGGGACCCTTGCCGGTGGGGACCTGGGCGGTGAAGTCGTCGCGGATCTTCCCGAAGTCCTTGACGACCAGGTTGATCTTGATGCCCTTGTCCTTCTGGAAGTCGGCGGCGACCTGCTTCATGGCGGCCGCGCGGTTCGAGTCGACCCAGACCGTCAGCGAGCCCGCACTCTTTCCGCTGCCGGACGTGGAACCTGCGGAACCCGCGCTGCCGCCGCAGCCGGTCAGCGCCAGTGCGCCGGCCACGAGGATCGCGCCGAAGCCGACGATGCTCTTCCTGTTCACCTTCATCGGTGTACCTCTCTCGGTGCTGTTGAAGCGCGGATCTACGACGATCGGCGTCCCGCCCGGATGCGGCGCGCTTCGCCTGCGCATTGCAAGCGTTTACAGTATGCGATGAACTGAGCCCCTGCGCAACGCCCGCTTCGGCGACGATCTCCGCGCATCGATCCATAGACTCCGGAAAATCGCGGAACTTCCGCCCAGAGCTCGGGCTTGCAGTTGTCGCAAACGTTTACAACAATGTTGCGAACCGAGCGTCATCTGCATGCCCGGCGTCCCCGTTCGGCGCTTCGGCCCGATACCCTTCCCTGATCCGATCCCCCCAGGAGGCAGCGTGGCTGACATCGCCGATGTGGCGCGGCTCGCCGGCGTTTCCACCGCGACGGTGTCACGCGCGCTCAACGGCAAGACCGCGTCGGCGGCCACCCGCGAGAAGGTCCTTGCCGCGGCGGCGGAGCTCGGGTACGTCATCTCGTCGAACGCCTCCGGGCTCGCCTCGGGCCGCACCCGCCACGTCGGCTTCATGGTGCCGTTCATCGACCGCTGGTTCTTCACCGACCTCCTCACCGGCATCGAGTCGGTGCTGCTCAGCCAGGGGTACGACGTGACCCTGTACGACCTGCAGGGCAACGACTCCCAGCGCGATCAGGTCTTCGGCAGCTCGCTGCGCCGAGCCAGCATCGACGGCCTGATCGCCGCGAGCATCGAGCTCACCGGCGACGAGATCCGCGCCCTGCGCGCGCTCGGCAAGCCGGTGGTCACCGTCGGCGGGTACATCGAGGGCGCCACGGCGGTCGACGTCGACAACGCGCGGATGGCGACGCTCGCCACCGAGCACCTGATCTCGCTCGGGCACACGCGGATCGCGTACGTCGGCGCGGGGCGCACGATCGCCAGCGCCTTCCAGCTCGGCGACGCCCGCTACGACGGCTGGCTGTCCGCGATGCGCGCGGCGGGGCTCGACGGGGAGCAGTCGGGGTTCTGGGAGGCCGACTTCGACATCCCGTCCGGGTACGCGGCGGCGAAGGCCCTGCTCGCGCACGACCGCCCCACGGCGATCTTCGCCGCGAGCGACGAGATCGGGATCGGCTGCATCCTCGCCGCCCGCGACCTCGGGCTGCGCGTGCCCGACGACCTCTCCGTCGTCGGCATCGACGACCACAAGCTCTCCGCGTTCTTCGGACTGACCACGCTCGCACAGGATCCCGCCGGTCAGGGCCGCCTCGCCGCGCACCTGATGCTCGCGCAGCTCGACAACCCGGGAGCCGCGCCCGAGCACCGCACCCTCACGCCGCGGTTCGTGGTGCGCTCCTCCACGGCGCGTCCGGGCGGCGCGGTGCACGGAACCGCCTGACGTCGTCGCTCGTTACACTGCCTGTATGGCTGACAGCTCATTCGACATCGTGTCCAAGGTGGATCGCCAGGAGGCCGACAACGCCCTCAACCAGGCCCGCAAGGAGATCGAGCAGCGCTACGACTTCAAGGGCGTTGGCGCGTCGATCGCCTGGAGCGGCGACAAGATCGTGATCCTCGCGAACTCGGACGAGCGTGCGCGTGCGGTGCTGGACGTGTTCCAGTCCAAGCTCATCAAGCGCGGCATCTCGCTGAAGAGCCTCGATTCCGGCGAGCCCACCGCGAGCGGCAAGGAGTTCCGCCTCGAGTCGACCCTCAAGGAGGGCATCAGCTCGGAGAACGCGAAGAAGATCAGCAAGATCATCCGCGACGAGGGCCCTAAGTCGGTGAAGTCGCAGATCCAGGGCGATGAGCTGCGCGTGCAGTCCAAGAGCCGCGACGACCTGCAGGCCGTGATCGCCCTGCTCAAGGGATCCGACCTCGACCTGGATCTGCAGTTCATCAACTTCCGCTGACGCCGGCCGGAGATCTCTCCGGCAGAACTGTCGATCGCACGTCCCCTCGATCGTCACCTCCATGAACGGAACCGACGACCTCCGAAGGGACACATCATGGACGGCTCCCCCATCACCGGCATCCGCGCGGTGAGCATCCCCGTGAACGACCAGGACGACGCTCTGCGCTTCTACCGCGGGCTGGGCTTCGACGTGCTGCGGGACATGCCGACGCCCGGCGGCGGGCGCTGGATCGAGCTCGCGCCGGGCAGCGCTGACGTCGTCCTCACTCTGGAGCCGGCGGATCCGAGCGTGCACCGCGGGGCGATCGGGATCCGGTTCGCGTCGGACGACGTCGAGGCCGCGCACGCCGCCATGCTCGCGGCGGGGGTCGACGCCGACGAGATCCTGCGCTGGCCGGGGGTGCCCCCGATGTTCGCCTGGCGCGACCCGGACGGCAACGAGTTCTCCGTCACCGGGCGGACGCCGGCGGCCGACGGGGCGGGATCATGAGCGCCGTCGGCCTGCTGGACATCGCCTTCACCGCCACCCTGGGGCGCGTGCGCGAGGGCGATACGTGGATCTGCGTGCAACTGCCGGACTCGGCGCGGATCTTCGGCACCCGGGGCCTGGTCAAGGTCTCGGGAACCGTCGACGGCCACCCGTTCGACGGTGCGTTCATGGCGCTCGGCGACGGCACCCACAAGCTTCCCGTGTCGGCCGCCGTCCGCCGGGCGATCGGCCGGGACGAGGGCGACGAGGTGACGGTGCACCTCACGCAGCGCCGCAGCTGATCCCTCGGGCGTCGCGGGCCGGCAAAGCCCCGCGGCGCCCTTCCGCGTCGCAGGAAAGCTCCTCCGATGTCGCAGAACACCTGTTCGAGACGCCGCTCCGCACCGATATTTGGGTTTGACCGGTCTGGGTGGGATAGTGCTGTTCTGGGGATACTACTTTGGGGGTAGTGATGGACGAACGCGGTCCGCAATCCGGCGTGGGCCGAGCGCTGCTGGGAGCGCCGAAACAGCTTCTCGCCGACGAGGTGTATCAGAGAGTCGGGGCGTCGATCATCGACGGCACCCTGCCTCCCGGCCACCGGATCAGGGATGCAGAACTGGCCGAGAAATTCGGCGTCTCGAGGATGCCGATCCGCGAGGCGCTGCAGCGCCTGGAACGGGTCGGGCTGGTGGAGATGCATCCGAGCCGGTACACGCAGGTCACCGAGGTGCCGCCGCAGCTCACCGAGAAGACCCTCGAGTACGCGGGGTACCTCGGCGGCGCGGTCGCGGCGATCGCCGTGCCCCGGCTGGCCGGCGCGGAGCGTGAGGAGGCGGCCGCGCTGGCGCGCGCGCTCGACGACGGCCTCGACGATCCCGCGGTGCTCGCCGCGCGCCGCGCCGATCTCCTGCTCTATCTGTCCCGGCACTCGGACAACGAGATCCTCGACGCGGTCCTCGATCAGACGAGCATGCCCCTGTCGCGCAACCTCCGCCCGTGGGCGGTCGACGATGCGGAGCGCACGCGCATGCGGGAGCTCCACGCCGCGCTCGCCGAC
This sequence comes from Microbacterium sp. 8M, assembly GCF_902506375.1. Lineage (GTDB taxonomy): Bacteria > Actinomycetota > Actinomycetes > Actinomycetales > Microbacteriaceae > Microbacterium. Next base: position 656,363 of record NZ_LR733284.1, on the reverse strand, counting down.
GCGATCCTCGCCGGCGACGGCCACACGGCGGAGCATCTCGTGCGCAAGCTGCATCACGTCGACTGAGGCGCGCGCCCTCCGGCCGGCGGTTGAACCGATCCCGGACGCCGAATGCTGCCGGCCGCCGTCAGCCCGCCGTCGGTGCCGCCGTGGTCGGCGACGCGGTGGTGCGCGCGGCCCGATCCGCGGCCGCCCAGCCGTCGACCCAGCGGCCCAGCCGGGCGTACGCCTCCTCCCGGGCTTCATGCCGCGAGAGGAACACGTCGTGCAGCGCGCCGTCGATCCACTCGACCGTGACCGAGCGGCCGAGCTTGAGCGCGGCGCGGGCGATGTCGTCGACGACGAGCACGCTGTCCGCGCGCGTCAGATCCTCCGACCACGTCGTGGGGTAGGCGCTGTGCGCCGAGAGCAGCACGCACACCGGCGCGGCGATGTCGATGCCCGCGGCGATGGTCGCGTGGCCGGCGAGGATCGCGTGCAGCCACCCGGCGTGGACCGCCATCGTCTGCGCGGGCCGCCAGTCGAGGTTCACCTCCATCGGATCCTCGGGATCGGCGACCTCGTTCTGCGCGCGGGTGTAGAAGCCGAGATCCACCTGCGGCGCACGGTCGAGCGGGCGCCGCTTTGCCTGCAGCCCCACGAGCGGTGCGATGGTCTCGCGTGTGAACCGCGGCAGCTGGAACTCCAGCCAGGGGCTGTTCAGGATCACCGCCGACGCCGTCCCGGGGTGTCGCGCCGCCCACAGGCTCAGGGTCAGGCCACCCGTCGAATGGCCCAGCAGCACCAGGCGCCGTGGCCCGTGCCCGGACGGCGCGGCCTGCATCGCGGCGAGCGCGGCAGCGATGTCCTCGTCGTACTCGGCGAGGTCCGAGATGTATCCCGGCGTCTGCCACGCGCGCAGGCTGCGCCCGTACTTGCGCAGGTCGAGGGCGAAGAAGCGGGCACCTCGGGCGGTCCAGAACCGGGCGAGCCGCTTCTGGAAGAAGTAGTCCGACCAGCCGTGCACGTAGAGCACGTCGGTGTCGGCGAGCTGACGACGGTCGCCGAACAGGCGCTGCCACGGAGTGCGCTCGGGCAGCGCGCGCACCAGGGTCGCGACGACCTCGCCCTCGTCGTCGGATCCCAGCGGCAGGGTCAGCTGGGCGAACTCGTCGCCGAGCACGTCGGGCATCCACCCCTGCGGATCCGGTGCGTCGGTCATGACCACAGCGTATCCACGTCGCCGGGCAGGAAGACGCAGGGCAGCACGCTCCTCGAGCCCGCGAATCCCCCTGCCGGAGGTGCGGTCGGTCCCCTACGCTGGGGCCCATATCCGAGGAGGACCCATGTACCGACGACTCCCCCGCTCCGCGATCGTGCTGGTCGCCCTTCTCGTCCCCGCCGGCATCGGTCTCGCCGGCTGCTCCGGCGGCGGCGCCGCGACCGCGCCGTCCGCCTCGGCATCGGCGAGCACGGGCACCCAGCAGCTGCCGCCGATCATGGCCGACCTGAAGACCGTCGACGGGACCACCGTCTCCGTCCCGCTCGACAACGTCATCGTGCTGACCGGTGACAGCACCGACTACAAGAGCTGGACCGCTGCCATCGAGGATCCGACCATCGTGTCGTTCACGCCGGGCAAGGACGACGGCTCCGCGCAGTTCAATCCCGGACTCTCGCCGCTCACCACGGGCAGGACGAAGGTCGCGCTCAGCAACAGCGTTTCCGGCGCGCACGTCGCCTTCACGGTCGAGGTGACGCCGAAGAAGTGATCTCGCCCGAGTGAGCCGGCGAGGTCGATGCCCGCAACAGTGGACCCACTCCTGTTGCGAACGATTATCGTTATCCGAACGCGTTTCCCTCCCGTGACCCCATCCGCGCCCGGGCGGGATGACCAGGAGGCGAACGGAGACAGATGAGCGAACCCGACTCCTCGCTGACAACGGCACGGCTCTCGGCGGACGCCCGGGTTCCGGTGATCGTCGTGGCGGGCCACCTCGGCGCAGGCAAGACCTCGCTGCTCAACCACCTGCTGCGAGCGCCCGGTGCACGGCTGGGCGTGGTCGTGAACGACTTCGGCACCATCAACGTGGACGCGGCGCTCGTGACGGGGCAGATCGACGAGGCCGCGGCGATCTCCGGCGGCTGTCTGTGCTGCCTGCCCGATGCGGGAGGTCTCGACGACGCGCTGGAGAAGCTCAGCCACCCCCGGCTCCGGCTGGACGCCATCGTCGTGGAGGCCAGTGGTGCCGCCGACCCGATCGCGCTGGCGCGGCTGATCCGCTTCAGCGGCGCCGAGCGGGTGCGCCCCGGAGGGGTCATCGAGGTGATCGACGCGGTGGAGCACTTCCGCACGGTGGACACCTGGCCGGAGCCGCCGCTGCGTCACGTCGCGTCCACGCTCGTGGTGATCGGCAAGTCGGACCTCCTCCCGCCGGAGACGCGCACGCAGACGATCGGGCGGATCCGCGAACGGGTGCTCGCGCGCAATCCGCACGCGCAGATCGCGGTCGCGAGCGGGGGACGGATCGATCCCGCTCTCGCGTTCGACATCGCCTCGGACGAGGAGCCCGCGGACGAGCTGCCGATCGCGCGACTGCTGCGCGAGGACGCGCACGGGCGCAGCCATCACGGCGCGCACGAGCACGCGCAGGCCGCCTCGGTGCCGATGAGCGCGCCCGTCTCGCCCGGCGCACTCGTGGATCTGCTCGAGGATCCGCCTGCAGGCGCGTACCGGATCAAGGGGCGCGTGCGGGTGCGCGACGCGAACCGCGAGCGCGGTTATCTCGTCAACCTGGTGGGCCGGATGATCCATGTCGCCGCGCTGCCCGAGCCGCCGGACGAGGGCGAACTGGTCGCCATCGGGCTGCACCTGGATCCCGTCGCGGCCCGGACGCGCCTGGAGGAGGTCGCCGCCGTGCCCTCCGAGCGCCCGGACGCCGCCGGGCTGCGTCGGCTACGGCGTTATCGCCGGCTCAGCGACTGAGATCGGCAAGGACCGCGCTGCCCGGTGCCGCAGCAGCTGCGTGACGACCGTGAGATGCGGGAACTCGGCGAGCATGCCCAGGACGATCGCGGCATGCACGATCGGCTGATCGGGCAGGGCGACCATGGTGACCGCGAGCATCAGCGGGGCGTTGCGCGCCGAGGTCGTCATGGTGAGCAGGGCGTGCACCGGGGAGCGGAGACGGAACAGCCGCGACACGCCCTCGCCGAGCACGAAGACAACCGCGAAGAACAGGAACACGACGCCCAGCACACCGGCGAAGGCACCCGGATCCGCGAGGATCGTGCCGATGTTCCCGGCGAAGATCGCCACGATCACCGCGGCGATGATGCCGGGGACGGCCCTGTCGACCGCGCCGACGATGCCCGCGCGCACGGTCATGGGCAGCACGAGCCGCATCAGCAGACGCATCCCGAGACCGAGGACGGCCGGCAGCGCGAACCAGGTCAGCAGCGTCGGGAGCGCCGTCGCCCCCGCCGCGAGCATCCCGTCGCCGCGGCCGTGCGCGAACAGGCCCAGCCAGAGCGGGTACAGCAGCAGCTGCAGTGTCATCTGCACCGGGATCAAGGCGGCGCCGATCGTGGTGTCGCCACCGGCCAGGCGCGTGAAGCCGAGGAACCAGTCCGTGCACGGCGCGAGACAGTACAGGAGCGCGCCGAGTCGCAGCGCCTCGCTCGGCAGCAGCGCGGTGAGCGCGTACGCGACGGCCGGGATCGCGAGGAAGTTCATCCCCAGCGCGAGCAGCACCGCGCGCGGCGCGCGGCGCAGCGCCGCCAGCCCGCCCAGGCGCAGGGTGAAGAACAGGCTCCCCACGAGCAGCAGGATCAGCGGATCCGCGAACCGGGCGAGATGCTGCCCGGTGGCGGGCGCGAACGCGCCGAGCAGGCTTCCCGCGAGGATCGCGCCGACGAGCAGCGCCGTGATGGCGCCGGCGCGCAGCGGTGCCGTCAACACGCGCACTCCACCCCGCAGCAGGAGAGGTCATCGGTGAGCATGCCCGCCGCCCGCCAGGCCTCCAGCGCACCGACGTCCTTCCCTGCCCGCTCGCCGATCACCCGGGCGATGTGGGCGAAGCGCTGGCGGAACTTGTAGATGAAGCAGAACTTCAGGCCGCCGTGCCGGATCGCGGGTCCCGCGAGGAACAGGCCCTGGGCGACCGTCGACTGGTCATCCTCATCGAGCTCGGGCCAGCCGTCCGGGCGCCGGTCGAACAGGTCGCCGACCGCTCCGAGGCCCGGCCCGTAACCGGTCGCGGCGATCGGCCGCGAGTCGGCGCGCACCCGGGTGCCGTCGTCCAGGCCGACCCGCCATGCGGCGCCGTCGCGCTTGATGCCGGTGGCGTGCGCTCCGGTGAGTGTGAGCCGTCCTGTGCGCTGCGCCGCCCGCAGCCGGATCCGGGACCGCGGCGCGAGCCGGAACGACGGATCCGAGCCGCTGCCCGCATCCCAGGGCGCGGCGCCGTCGACGACGGTGACCTCGGCCCCGCGCTCGACGTGGTGGCAAGCCAGGTCCAGTCCTGATTCGTAGCCGCCGATCACGACGACGCGCCCCGCGCGCGGCGCCCACGCCTCGGCCGCGCGCGCGGGATCGCAGAGTCCGCCCCCGGCCAGCCGCGGCGGCAGCGGATCGTGGAACTCCCCGCCGGCCCACACGATCGTTCGGGCGAGGACGGGCCCCCGCGACGACTGCGCTTCGAACCCTTCCGCGTGGCGGGCCACCGCCGTGACCTCGGTCTCATCGAGCACCGGGACGCGGAAGTGCTTCGCCACGCTGCGCAGGTATCTGGCGTACTGCGCTCCGTCCGGATAGTCCACTCCGAGACTGAACGCCGGGGAGGTCTCCGGGCGTACCGCGTTCAGATCGGTCGCACCGAAGCCGTTGCCGGTGAACGACGGGGTGAGGAAGGCCTGCTCGGCCGGCCAGTCCAGGAAGGTCTGGCCGATGCGGCCGCGCTCGAGCACGCCGAATGTGAGGTCCTCCACCGCGGCCAGAGCGAGGGCGGTGCCGATCCCGGCGGGCCCGGCGCCGATCACGAGCGCGTCGAGGACCCTCGGAACCGGCGAGGGCGTTCCGAAGGTCATCAGGCCACCGACGCCCGGTGGATCGAGGCGATCGATGAATCCAGCGTCCGGTCGAACTCCTCTTCGACCTGCTGCGCGGCGAGCCCGTCGAGCAGGGCGCGGCTGAAGCTCGCGATGAGCCCGGGATTGCGGGCGAGCCGCGCATTCGCCTCCGCACGGGGGTAGCCGCCCGAGAGCGCCACGACCCGGGCCACGCGGGGGTGGGCCATGAGCCCGGTGTAGAAACCGTCCACGGTCGGGATCGTGACCTTGACCGCCACCTTCCCGTCGCCGGGCAGGGCGTCGAGCCCGCGGATCAGCTGCGCCAGGAGCTGCTCCTCCGCCTCCGCCTTGTCCGGCGCGGAGATGTCGATCTCCGGTTCCAGGATCGGCAGGAGGCCCGCGGCCAGGACGTGCTCGGCGATCCGGAGCTGCTGAGTGACGACCAGCTCGATGCCGGCTGGATCGGCGGCACGGATGAACGAGCGCTCCTTCGTGCCGAAGATCCGGCGTTCGGCGGCCCAGGCAAGGAGCGCGTCGAGGTCGGGGATCTCCCGCATCGGCTGCACGCCGTCGCGCTCCTCATCCAGCCCGACGTCGATCTTCAGGAACGGCAGGATGCCCTTGACATCCCAGAGGTAGTCGACGACGCCGCGCCCCTCGATCCGCCGATCGACGGTTCCGGCGAACAGGATCGCACCCAGGATCCGGTCGCTCGTGAACGCCGGACTGGCGATGACGCGCGTCCTCGCGGCGTGGATGAGGTCGGCCATCTCCTCCTCACCGGCGTATTCCGATGCGGTGATGCCGTATCGGCTCAGCGCCGCCGGAGTGCTCCCCCCGCTCTGGTCTAGGGCGGCGAGGAATCCGGATCCGGTCTCGAAGCGGTGCAGCGCCTCGAGGCGGGTCGTGGCGAAGGTGTCGGACATGGTGTCTCCCGGGGTCGTGGCGTGCGCGGTCTGTTCAGCCCTGGCGGCCCTTGAAACGGGGGTTGAGCTTGTTGATGACGAAGACCTTGCCGCGACGGCGCACGACCTGCGCACCGGGCTGCTTCTTCAACGACTTGATCGAGGCGCGAACCTTCATGGCTGAACTCCTTACTGAGAATGATTATCATTACGGATGATACCGGCAACCCGCAGGACTGAAGGACGACGAGTGGAATCGATAGGCGTGATCGCCGTGGTCGGCGTATGCAGACCGGAACGGCAGGGGTATGCGCGACGACTGGCGGCGTCGACCGGCCGCCCTCTGCTGCCCGCCTCCCGAGTAGCCGGATCACCGGACCCCGCGCACGAGGCGGTCATCCTCGCATCCTGGAAGGACCCGGCGACGGGCGCAGTGCTGGAGGTGCCCGACGAGGTGCCGGTGACGGAGCTGATCGGCGCGTTCGCCGATCAGGAGGCACGCGCCCGGCTGCTCGGCCTGGTGTGCGTGGCCGACGCGGCGCACCTGCTCGACGACCTGCTCCGGGATGACCACGTCGCCCTGCGCGACGCCGAGAGCGGGGTGGCCGCACGACTCGAGGCGAGCGCCCAGCTGGCCGTGACGCAGCTCGAATACGCCTCGACGATCGTCCTGGTGAACTGGGCCGCGCTTCCGCCCGAAGAGCTCGCCGTCGCGATGGCGCTGGTCAACCATCTGAGTCCCCGGGCGCGGTTGCGGCTGCATCGCGAGGGGACCTCGCATCTCGAGTTCGACGAGCCGTATTCCGTGGAGCAGGATCGCGCGGGGTGGATCTGCCTTCTCAACGGCGACTTCGATCCGCACATGACCGACCGGCGGGTGAGCGCCGTGCGCTACGAGCAGATCCGTCCGCTGCACCCGGGCCGGCTGCAGCACCTGCTCGATGAGCGGATCGAGCCCGGCGAGTTCGGGCTCGTGGTCCGGTCCGCAGGATTCTGCCGGCTCGCCACCCGCCCCGGGGTCGTCGGGCAGTGGGAGCACGTCGGCCGCGTCATCTCCCTGAGTCCGATCGCCGCCGACGCCGCCCTCGCCGATGACGACGAACTGCTCGCAGTCGGACAGGATCTGGCGTTCATCGGGATCGATCTCGACCACACGCGACTGGCCTCCGCGCTGGACGAGGCCGCGCTCAGCGATGACGAGATCGCGGCAGGGCCGAGCTCCTGGGCCGGCTACGCGGATCCGTTCCCGGCGTGGACGACGGCGACCGACCGGCACGAATGAGCCTCACCCCGGCAGCGGCGCCGGGTGGCAGAGGGTCCCGGCGCCGCTGGGGGCGCCGGGACGACGAAGGGGGATGCGCCGCTCGGACGGCGCGTCCCCCTTCTCACGGCCTCTCGGAGCGGGACTCAGTGCTCGTCGTCGTGGTCGCCGTGCAGGGCGTGGCGGTGCGTGCCGGCGACCTCGCCCCGTGCGACCGCGCGCCGCGGATCCGGCTCGTCACTCCGCGCGGGAGATGCGCACCATATCCTCGCGCGGGACCACCTTGATGCGGGCCCGCTCCTCGGCGGCACCCAGAGAGATCTCGTGCTCGTCCAGGCGGTGCCAGCCATCGAGGTCGGTCCACCGCACGCCGCGCTCGGCGAGCAGCGCCGGGACCGCCTCTTCGGACGGGTCCTCCGGCTGCCACCAGGATCCCTGGTCGTTGATGAGGTGGCGCACCGTCTCCATCGCGTCCGACTTCGTGTGGCCGATGAGGCCGACGGGGCCGCGCTTGATCCAGCCGGTCGCGTAGATGCCGGGCACCCGCTGGTTCGAGTCCTTCGCGAGCACCTGCCCCTCGCGGTTCGGGATCACGCCGTGCTTCTTGTCGAAGGGCACACCGGGAAGCGGGGAGCCGAAGTAGCCGACCGCGCGGTAGAGGGCCTGGATGGGCACCTCGCGCAGCTCGCCGGTGCCCACCGCGCCGCCGGTGCCGTCGGGCTTCGTGCGCTCGTAGACGAGGGCGGCGACCCGGCCGTTCTCGTCGGTGCGGATCTCGACGGGACGCGCCCAGAAGTGCAGGTGCAGGCGGCGCGACGCGGAGCCGCCGGCGTTGTTGACGGAGTCGCGCTTGCGCCACGACTGCAGCACGCGGTCGATGACCATGACCTGCTTGTTGCTCGCGATCGCGTCGCGGGACGCGTCGTCGTAGTCGAAGTCCTCGTCGTAGACGACCATGTCGACGTCGCGCAACTCGCCGAGCTCGCGCAGCTCGAGCGGGGTGAACTTCACCTGCGCGGGCCCGCGGCGTCCGAACACGTGCACATCGGTGACGGCGCTGCTCTTCAAGCCCTCGTAGACGTTGGCCGGCACCTCGGTGACGAGCAGGTCCTCGGCGTGCTTGGCGAGCATGCGGGACACGTCCAGCGCCACGTTGCCGTTGCCGATCACGGCGACCGACTGCGCGTCCAGCGGCCACTCCCGCGGCACGTCGGGGTGCCCGTCGAACCAGCTCACGTAGTCGGCGGCGCCGTAGGATCCGATCGCGTCGATGCCGGGGATGTCCAGATCCGTGTCGCGGCGGGCACCGGTCGCGAAGATCACCGCGTTGTAGTGGCGCTTCAGGTCGTCGAGGGTGATGTCGGTGCCGAAGTTCACGTTGCCGAAGAGGCGGATGTCGCCGCGGTCCAGCACATCGCGCAGGGCGGTGATGATGCCCTTGATGCGCGGGTGATCCGGAGCGACCCCGTAGCGGACCAGGCCGTAGGGCGCGGGGAGCTGCTCGAACAGGTCGATCGACACGTCGAAGCGGCGCTCGGCCTTGAGCAGGAGGTCGGCTGCGTAGATGCCGGCGGGGCCGGCACCGACGATGGCAAGCCTGAGCTTGGTCATGGTGTTCCTTTCGGCAGCGGTCAGCTGCTGCGGTCCGCGAGCGTCTCCGCGAACCGGGTCAGCGCCTCGCGCACGGCGCCCTTGGGCAGCACGGCGAGCTCGTCGATCGCGCCCCGGGTCCAGCTGCGGGCCAGCTCGAGCGTCTTGCGGGTGACGTCGTGATCGCGCAGGCGGGCGAGGGCGTCGTCGAGGATCGCGGGATCCTCGCCCGCGGCGATCCGCCGCACGCCGGCGTCGATCTCGGCGGCGAGAGCGACCGACTCCGGATCCGTCTCGACGCCCAGCAGCAGCGAGGGCATGGTCGGCACCCCGGCGCGGAGGTCGGTGCCCGGCACCTTGCCGGTGTCCTCGGGCTTCGCCGACAGATCGATCACGTCGTCCAGCAGCTGGAACGCGACGCCGACCTTCTCGCCGTAGACGCGCAGCGGCTCCTCGAACTCGGCGGGAGCACCGGAGAAGATGGCGCCGGCCTGGGTCGCGGCAGCGATGAGGGATCCGGTCTTGTCCGCGAGCACCTGGATGTAGAAGTCGATCGGATCGTCGCCGGGCTGCGGGCCCACGGTCTCGTGCATCTGCCCGAGCACGAGGCGCTCGAAGGTGTCCGCCTGCAGCCGGATCGCGCGATCCCCGTGGCCGCTCATGAGCTTGAGCGCCCGGGAGAACAGGATGTCCCCGGTGAGGATCGCCACATTGTTGCCCCACACCGCGTGGGCGGCGGGGACGCCGCGACGACGATCGGCGCCGTCCATGACGTCGTCGTGGTACAGCGAGCCGAGGTGGGTGAGCTCCAGGGCCTTGGCGATGTCGATCACGGCGGGCAGGTTGCCGTCGCCGAGCTGCGCGGTGAGCAGCGCCAGCACGGGGCGCACCCGCTTGCCGCCGGCCTCGTACAGGTAGCGGCTGGTCGCGTCGGCGAGCGAGTCCGCGACGTGCAGGTCCTCGGCGAGGCCTTCTTCGACCAGGTCGAGCCCCGCTTCGACCTCGCGGGCGAGCTTGCGCGCGGCGGGGCCGACGAAGACGCGGTCGCTGAAGCCGAGACGGCTCGCGAGGCGCGAACCCGTGGCGGCGGAGCTCGAAGTCACGGAATCCAGCCTACCCGCGATCACCGGGTGGTTGAGCGCGCCGGTCAGGCCCGCGGCTTGCGGGCGCGGTGCAGGGCGACCATGCCGAAGGACAGGTTTCGCCAGGCGACGTCGATCCAGCCCGCCTCGCGCAGCCAGGCGGCGAGGGTGCGCTGGTCCGGCCACTCCCGGATCGACTCGTTGAGGTAGTCGTACGCCTCGCCGTTGGTCCCGGCGATGCGCGCAACCCGCGGCAGCACCTGTGCGTTGTAGAGCCGGTAGAAGGCGCGCACGAGCTTGGCCGGCGGCGTGGAGAACTCGTTGATCACGACGCGGCCTCCGGGCTTGGTCACCCGGTACAGCTCGGCGATCGCCTTCTTCGGATCCTGCACGTTCCGCAGGCTGTACGACATCGTGACGGCGTCGAAGGAGTCGTCCTCGAAGGGGAGGTTCGTGGCGTCGGCCTCGACGAAGCTGAGGTTCGGCAGGTGTCCGTGCCGGCGCTTGCCCTCGGCCAGCATGCCGGGCGAGAAGTCGGCGGCGACGACGTCGGCGCCGCTGCGCGCGAGAGAGGCCGATGACGACGCGGTGCCCGCACCGAGATCGAGGATCCGCTCGCCCTTCTTCGGCGCGACGGCCCGCGTCGTCGCGGCCCGCCAGAGCGCGTCGTTGCCGACCGTCATCACGGTGTTGGTGCGGTCGTAGCCGGCCGCGACCTGGTCGAACATGCCGCTGACGCGGGACGGATCCTTGCCGAGGTCGGCGCGGTTGGGCTCAGACGGGGTCACCCGTCCAGCCTACGCGCGTGCGGCCCGCGTCCTGCCTCAGGTCAGAACGGACGACGCGCAGGCAGCGGGAGCTCGGCGAGCCGGTCGAGCCACACGTCTGCGGTGGCGTCGTCGAACGGCGGCACCTGCGCGCGCACCCGCTGCTCGAGGTCGGCGGCGAGCGCCTCGAGGTGCCGCTGCACGTCGGCGGGATAGCCGTAGTGCAGACGATGCTCCTCCCACTCGTCCTCGTCGTCGATCCAGGTGCCGCGCTCCCCCTCCACGCGGACCACGTCGAGATCCATGTCGATGCCCGCGAACAGCACCGGCACGTCGTCCGCGTCGGCGGCGTCGTCAATGGAGACCGCACGCACATCCCAGGCGAGGTCGATGTAGATGCGCATCCCCTTCGGATGGTCGCGGTTGACGGTCAGCGCATAGTCGCCGCTCGGCGGGACGAGGGTGACGTTGGGCGCGGCCGCCGTGAAAGTGCGCCCCGGGCGCTCGCTCCCCCAGCCCGCGGGCTGGCCGACCCAGTCGCCCCACCGGTCGGATCCGAGGTACACGCACTCGTGGCGCCAGTGCGGGGATCCGTCCCACTTGCGCCACTGGAAGACGATCTCGGTTCCGGCTGCGGGACGTGCGGGGGTCACGGTCACACTCTATGCGGGTGGGGTGCCCCCTGGCGTGGGCGGGGCGGGCTGCGGACACGCAATAGGCTGGATCCGTGAGTGCCGGCCTGGTCGTTCAGACGCGAGAGTTCGACCTCGCCGACGACCTGCTCGCCTATGCGGATCCCGCGGATCCCCGTGCGTGGCTGCGCCGCGGCGACGGGATCGTCGCGGTCGGCGCCGACATCGCCCGGGTCGTGCGCGTCGGCACCGGCTCCGAGCCGCGCACCGCGGCGCTCAGCCGCGCCTGGGACGGAATCCGCGCCGATGCCCTCGTCGACGATCCGCTGCGCCTGTCCGGCACCGGCCTCGTGGCATTCGCGGCGCTCGTGTTCGACGAGCAATCGGCGGCCGACAGCGTGCTGATCGTGCCGCGCACCGTGATCGGCCGGCACGGCGGCCGCACGTGGATCACCCGCATCCTCGACGCCGACAGCGCGTCCGGCGCCTCCGCCGGGGACGCCGCCGCGACGACCGCTCACGTCGCCGACCCCGCGCCCACCGCCTTCGGACCGCACTGGGCGGGCACCCTGGGCCCCGGCGCGCAGACGGCGCAGGGCTACCAGGCGTCGGTGCGGGCAGCGCTGTCCGCGATCGCCGACGCACGGTACGGCAAGGTCGTGCTCGCGCGCGATCTCGTCGGCACCGTGCCGGCCGGGTCCGACCTGCGCCGGCTGGTGCGGGCGCTCAGCACGGAGTACCCCGACACGTGGGCGTTCGCCGTCGACGGCCTCATCGGGGCGAGCCCGGAGACCCTCGTCACGGTGCAGGACGGCGTGGTGACGGCCCGGGTGCTTGCCGGCACGACCGCGCGCGGCGCCGACGCCGTGACCGACGCCCGTGCCGCGGCGGCCCTGGCCGACAGCCCCAAGGACAACGACGAGCACGCGTTCGCGGTGCGCAGCGTGGTCGCCGCGCTCGCTCCGCACACCACGGCGCTCGACGCGGACGACGGCCCGTTCATCCTGGAGCTGCCGAACCTGTTCCACCTCGCCACCGACGTGCGGGCGCAGCTCAGCGACGGCGCCTCGGCGCTCGACCTGGCGGCGGCGCTGCACCCCACGGCAGCGGTGGCGGGCACTCCGACCGAGGCGGCGGTGGCGGCCATCCGCGAGCTGGAGCCGTTCGACCGCGGGCGCTACGCCGGCCCGGTCGGCTGGATCGACGCGGCGGGCAACGGCGAGTGGGCGATCGCACTGCGCTGCGCCCAGTTCGAGGTGAGCGGCTCCGGATCCGACCGGCCGATCGCCCTGACCGCGTATGCCGGTGCGGGCATCGTGGCCGGTAGCGACCCCGAGGCGGAGCTGCTGGAGACGCGGGTCAAGTTCCGCCCCATCGTCGACGCGCTCGCCTGACCCGAGACCGCATCCTCCGTTTCAGAGCGCGCGAATTGCCGGATCCGGCCCTGGAATGCAGCCATGTGCGCGCGTCGAAACGGAGAGAGCCCTCAGCTCGCGGCGAGGCGCTTCTTCTCCGCCTCGACGTCGAAGTCGGCGACCGGCCACTGCGGATCGATGTCCTCGAGCGCAGCCAGGAGCAGCTCCTGCACGGCCAGGCGCGCGTACCACTTGCGGTTCGCCGGGATCACGTACCAGGGCGCCTCATCCGTCGAGGTGCGCGCGAAGGCGGTGTCGTACGCCGCCATGTAGTCGTCCCAGAGCAGGCGCTCGTCGGTGTCGCCCGGGTTGAACTTCCAGTGCTTCTCGGGTCGCTCCAGCCGCTCCATGAGGCGCGCCTTCTGCTCATCGCGGGAGATGTGCAGCATGACCTTGATGATGCGGGTGCCGGCGGCGGCCACGCGCCGCTCGAAGTCGACGATGGCGTCATAGCGCCGCTCGATCTCCTCGGCGGGCGCGAGCGAGCGCACCCGGGCGATGAGCACGTCCTCGTAGTGCGAGCGGTCGAACACGCCGATCTTGCCGTCGCCCGGCAGGCGCTTCTCGATCCGCCACAGGAAGTCGTGCTGGAGCTCCTCGGCCGTCGGCGCCTTGAACGCGGCGAGCTCGACGCCCTGCGGATCCACGCCGCCCACCACGTGCCGGACGATCCCGCCTTTGCCCGCGGAGTCCATCGCCTGCAGCACGAGCAGCACGCTGGCCTGCGCCTCCCCGACCGCGGAGCGCGCGAACAGCCGCTCCTGCAGCTCGCCGAGCGCCGCCAGGCCGGTGGCGAGCGACGCCGCACCGTCCGACTTGCCGCCCTCGTACCCGGGGGTGGAGTCGGGATCCACGCCGGCGAGCCCGGCGGAGGTGACACGGAGGACATCGGCGGCCGGTGCGGTCCATCCGGCGGAGTGCTGGCTCATGGTCCCCATGATGGCGGATCCGGCCGGGCGATGTACGAAACTCCGTCAGAACCCGCCCGTGTTCTGCGAAGGCGCCGGACGGCGGCCGGAATCGACGGAGTTGCGGCCCCGCTGCGTCCGGCCCGGGCGGCCGGGCTCCGGCTCAGCGCGCGAGCGGCACTTCGATGAGCTGCGGGCCGGTGACCTCCGCCGCGAGCGCCTGCTCCAGCTCGGCGACGGTGCCTGCGCGGACGTACGTCCATCCGTACGCGGCGGCGAGGGGTTTCAGCGCGACGGACTGCGGCGTGTAGAAGGCCCGGTCCAGGTCGGCCGCCGGGGCGGTGCCCGCCACCTCGAGCCCGTCGAAGATCGTGCCGCCGCCGTCGTTGCCGACGATGACCTGGATCCGCGGAGCCGGCTCGTCCGCGGGCAGCAGCAGGGATCCGACGTCGTGCAGGAAGGAGAGGTCGCCGAGGACGACCCGGGCGGTGCCGGGCTCTCCCCCGGCCTGCGCGGCGAGCGCGATGCCGACGCCCGTGGCGATCGTGCCGTCGATCCCGGCGAGCCCCCGGTTCGCATGCACCCGCACGTCGCCGCCGTCGAGGAGCTGGTCCGCCACGCGCACGATCCGCGACGACCCGAACAGCAGGCGGTCATCCGCCGTGCTCGCCGCCCACACGGCCCGGACCAGGACGGCGCGGTCCACCGGACCGTCCGTGGCGCGCCCCCCGTCCGCCGCCCCGGCCGTCGAACCGTCCCCGGCGGGCGCGGTCCACGCCGCCAGCCACTCCGCGTCCACGGGCCCGGGCTCGACCTCGATCGTCCGCGCGTCCACGGCGGCGCCGGACGGGTTCAGGCGCTCCCCGCCGCGGCGCACGGCCACGATCTCCAGGTCTGTGCGGCGCAGCAGGGCCGCGATCTCGCGGCTGAGCGTGGGGTGCCCGAGCACGACGACCCGCTGGATCCGGCCGGCGAGCGCGGCGTCGTGCAGGCGCTCCCGGTACGCGGGCACGAGATGCGGTCCGACGCGGGCGCCGCTCACGACCTCGGCGATCAACGGCCAGCCGCCCTCGCGCGCGATCCGCGCGGCGTCGGGGCCGGCATCGGCGCCCGCCACCACGAGGGTGCGGAGGCCAGCTCCCACCCGCACCGGTTCCCCGGGGGCGGGCTGCGGCAGCGGTCCGCGGGTGGCGCGCAGCGGATCCGGGAGCGCGCCGGAGAGCGGCTCGCGGAACGGCAGGTTCAGGTGCACGGGGCCGGCGACGCCGTCGAGCCCCTCCCCGGCGGCGCCGACCGCGGCCGCCACGGCGTCGGCGGCGAGCGCGCCGAACACTTTCGGATCCGCGTCTCCCGGCACGGCCGCGTCCACGCTCAGCCGCGCCCACGGGCGGTACATCCCGGGCTGGATCGTCGCCTGGTTCGCCCCCACGCCGCGCAGCTCGGGCGGGCGGTCGGCGGTGAGCAGGATCAGCGGCACACCGGCGTGGAACGCCTCCATCGCCGCCGGAAGATATCCGGCCGTCGCGGTGCCGGAGGTGCAGATCAGGGCCGCAGGGGCGCCGGACTCGCGGCTGAGGCCGAGGGCGGTGAAACCTGCGACGCGCTCGTCGATGCGCACATGAACGCGGACCGAACCGGAGCGCGCCAGGGCGATCGCGGCGAGCGCGAGCGCCTGCGACCGCGAGCCCGGCGAGAGCACGATGTCGCGGACGCCGTGCTCGACGAGCCCGGTCAGCAGCCGTACGGCGGCGTCGGTGGCGGGCGAGTGCGCGGGCGCCGTCACGGGCGCGAGCCGGGGGAATCGGTGTCGCCGCGGTCGTCCAGCCGGGACAGCTCGTCCTCGAGCTCCCTGATCAGCCGCTCCTGCTCGGCGGGGCTGATGCGCCGCGCCGGACGGCTCGCCCCCGTGCGATCGGGATCCACGTCGTCCAACGGCAGATAGCGCTCGTCCTCGGCATCGTGACCACGGCGGGTGCGTCCGATCACGAACCAGAGCACTCCGCCGATCACGGGGATCACCACCACGATCGCGATCCACACGCCCTTGGGCACGCCGCGGTGCCGGCTCGCCGGCTGCACGACGCAGTCGACGATGCTGAACACCCAGAAGACCGCGGCCAGGAAACCGCCGATCACGAGGAAACGTGCCACGCTTCCAGTCTAAGTCGTGCGCTCTCACGGGGATCCGTCAGCCACGATCGCACGGCTCCTGCCCACCCGATCGGGACCGACGGCATAGGTCCCTCACAGCGCGCCCAGAACGGCTCCTCCTAGACTGAAACCGTGAAACTTCCTCCCCTGCTCGTGTACTCGGTGCTGCGCCTGCTGGCGTTCCTCGTGCCGCTGGGGATCCTGTGGTTCTTCTTCCCCATCTTCCGCGAGTTCTGGTGGCTCGCCGCGCTGTTCGCCGCTCTCATCGGCATCAGCATCTCGCTGCTGTTCCTGCGCAACCCGCTCTCCGAGGCGTCGCGCGCGATCTACGAGAAGCGCGCCGCGAAGACCGGGTCCGCACCGTCCGATGAGGACGTCGAGGACGCGCAGGGCCCCGCCGGCGGAGACGACGCCGACGGCACCCGCGACGCCGCCTGAGTCCCATCGCGCACCGCGAGACCCCGTTCTCCGCACGAGACTCGCTGCCGGGCGCGGAGTCTCATGCAGACCTGTCTCATGCAGACATGGGAGTCTCGCGGGAGAACGCGGCTCCGCCGCGCCGCGACCTCAGCCGCGGGCGAACGTCACGTGCACGACGCCGCTCTCGGCGACCTCGCTGGTGACCGTATACCCCTCCTCCAGCCCGCGCAGCTCGGCCCAGAGATTCTTGCCGCGGCCGAGAAGGATGGGCGTGATGCCCACGTGGAGCCGGTCGATGAGGCCTGCCGCGAGGAACTCGCGGACCGTGTCGACGCCGCCGCCGATGCGGACGTCCGCACCGCCGGCCGCCTCGGTCGCGAGCGCCAGGGCCTCGGCCGGAGTGGCGTCGAGGAAACGGAACTCCGTGCCGTTGGCGAACGAGATCGGATCCCGGTCCGCGCTGTGCGTGAGAACGAAGACGGGGCAGTGGAACGGCGGCTCCTCGCCCCACCAGCCGCGCCAGTCCGGGTCGTCCGGGAAGTCGTGCAGGCCGAACATGCCCGCGCCCATGATCTCGGCGCCGATGTTCTCGAAGTACGCGGCGCCGTGGCGGTCGTCGACGCCGGTCGTGCCGCCGCCGGACCGGTCTCCGAGCACCCGTTCGCGGAACGTGCGGGTCGCGGTGTAGGCCGCGACGAGGCGGCCCCAGTCCTCGCCGAAGGGGTTCTCCGGCGTCTGGTCGGTGGTCGACGCGTAGCCGTCGAGGGAGATGTTGAGGTCGGCGCGAACGGCCATGGAGCAGCTCCTTGCGGGTCGGGGACGATGGATCGAGGGATGACGTGCGGCGGAGCCGACGCTGTCAGGAGCGGTGCGGATCGGAGTCCTTGCCGTCGAGCCAGAGCGTATCGGTGGCGTCGCGATGCGCGCCATCCGTTCCGACGTGCTTCGTGCTGATCGTCGGCCCCTTGGTGATGATGTGCACGATGGCCATGCCGTGCCCGCGGCCGAGATCGTATTCGGTCTTCAGCCACTCGAGGATCGGCGTCGCCTTGGTGCCGGGCCCGAAGCCCTGCGCGGCGGCGAGGTCGACGAGCTGGCGGGGCGTGAGCCCGGTCTTGGTCTCGACGGCGTCGAGATATGCCTGGAAGGACATGTTCTGCTCCTCGGGGTGGTGGTCACTCGACCACGGTCTGGATGATGACGGCGGAGGCGTGGATCCCGATCAGGCGCATGGTCCCGGATCCGACGTTCTCGAACCGATGGGGGACGAAGGCGGGGCCGGTGACCGTGTCGCCCGCGGTCGCCGTGATGAGGCGATCGCCCACCGTGAACGCCACCTCGCCCTCCAGCACGACCCAGGTCTCCGGGTAGGGATGCCAGTGCAGCAGCGATCCCTGGCCGGGCTGGTTGTCGACGTAGAAGTAGGAGACGCCGGATCCGTGCGCGGCGCCTTCGAAGCGGCGGCCGTTTCCGGTGCCGAGGCGGATGTCCTCAGGGGCGATCACCGTGACCTCCGGTGCGATGGTGTTCATGTCGTGGTCCTCTCGGTGGGGTGATCCCACTCTCGCGAGCGCGCGGTCGGGTCCGTAGAGTTTCGATGTGGATCGAAACATGGAGGGCGTGGAGTGGGAGCACCACCGGGTGGACTTCCGGCTCAGCCCCGGCGACATCCAGGCCGTGCGGTTCGGCATCTCCCCCGGCCACGAGCTGGCCCATGCGGTGCGCGTGCTGCTGCGTCCCGAGCAGTACCCGCTGGCCTGGGGCTGGCTCAAGAGCGTCCGTGACCGGCTGCCCCGCGACGCCTTCGGCGTGCTCGCGCACGTGATCGGCGCGGACGGCTACATGCCGGATTTCCTCACGTCGACCCCGCGCTGGGACCTCGGGCCCGACGACGAGCTCGCGGCGCTGCGTGAGGCGCCC
Source organism: Microbacterium sp. 8M (assembly GCF_902506375.1). Classification (GTDB taxonomy): domain Bacteria; phylum Actinomycetota; class Actinomycetes; order Actinomycetales; family Microbacteriaceae; genus Microbacterium. Next base: position 638,263 of record NZ_LR733284.1, on the reverse strand, counting down.
CTCGAGGGCATGCGCGTGGACCTCGACAAGATGGTCGTGCGCTCCTCGGGTCGGCGACAGGACGCGCTGCGCCGCATGCAGGAGCACCCCGCGCGGGCGCGCTCGGTCATCGCCGACGCCTGGGCCGAGGTGTGGGAGTCCGCGATGGCCCCGGTCTGGCCGCAGCTCGAGCGGATCCTGCGCTCCGACATCGCCGTGCGCTCGCGCACCGTCGCGACCGAGGGCCTCGCCGCCATGGCCTCCGGCATCCACTCTCAGGTGAGCTGGGGCGACGGCTCGGTGCGCGTGCGTCTGCGCCGGCACAGCGAGGACGTGGACTGCCGGGGCAGCGGCCTGGTGCTCGTGCCCTCGGTGATGTCGTCGTGGGGCTGCATGGTGATCACCGAGCCGCCCGCGCAGCCCACGCTGTTCTACCCCGCCCGCGGCGTGACGGCGGGATGGGCGGGCGACGGCGGCGACCCCGCCCGGGCCCTGGAGGCGCTGATCGGCGCGGTGCGCGCGGGGATCCTGCTCTCCGCACACGTGCCGCGCACCACCTCCCGCGTGGCGGAGGAGGCGGGGATCGCCCTGTCCACCGCCTCCCACCACCTCAGCGTGCTGCGCGATGCCGGCCTGGTGGTCAGCACCCGCGACGGCGCCCGGATGATGCACCTGCGCACCCCGCTCGGCGAGGCGCTGGTGGGCGCCACGCTCTGACGCGGGCTTTCGTCTCGTGGTTCCTGCGCGAGCGCGGCGCCCTTCGTCTCCTGGTTCCTGCGCGAGCGCAGCGCCCTTCGTCTCGTCGCTGCGCTCCTCGCTCAGGGACCGGGACGCTCCTCGCTCAGGGACCGACCGCTCCCGGTTTCTGAGCGAGCGCAGCGAGACGAAGGACGTTCAGCGGACCTCCGACGTCAGCACGACGAGCTCCTGGGTCGCGCGGGTCATGGACACGTAGCGGTCCACGGCCCCCTCGATGCCGTCGCCGAAGCGCTCCGGATCCACGAGCACGACGAGGTCGAACTCGAGCCCCTTCGCCGTCACCGGGGTGCGCAGCCGCACCCGCTGACCCGCCCTGCCCTGGGTATCCGGATACGGACGGTCGTCGCCGATCACGCAGGCGATCCCCTCCTCGTGCCGGGCGAGCCAGTCGGCGAGGATCCGATCGCGGTCTGCAGGGGTCCCGTATCGCACCGGGATGCCGCTGGAGCGCACCGAGACGGGCACGTTGGCATCGGGCAGCGCGGCGCGGATCACGGGCTCGGCGACCGCCATGACCTCCTCAGGTGTGCGGTAGTTGATGCGCAGCGACGCGTGCTCGATGCGTCGCAGGCCCACTCGCCCGAGCCGGTCGGCCCAGGTCTCGCCGAAGCCGCGCCTGGCCTGCGCACGGTCGCCGACGATCGTCAGGCTGTGCGAGGGCACCCGACGCAGCAGCATCGCCCATTCCGCATCGCTGAGCTCCTGCGCCTCGTCCACGATCACGTGCGCGAACGGGCCCGCCAGCACGTCCGGATCCTTGCGCGGAAGCGCATCCTCGTCGAGGAGCATCTCGCGCACCCCCGCACTGTCGTCGCCGAAGAAGAACCCGGTGATCGCGCTCTCCTTGTCGTCGTCGGCGGCGAGCAGCTCGTCGAGCACCCGCTCGCGGTACTCGCGCTCCTCCGCGGTGACCGCCTCTCGCCGCCGGCGCTGGCGGGAGCCCTCCGGGTCGCCGATGAGGGCACGCGCCGCGTCGAGGATCGGCAGGTCCTGCCGGGTCCACGCGCGCGGATCCGCCCCGTCCTCCGAAGAGCGCCGCAGCGCGGCCCGCTCCTGATCGCCGAGCCACGGCGCGCAGATGCGCAGATAGGCGGGGGTCGCCCACAGGTCGGCGACGACGCCGGCCGGATCCAGCACCGGCCAGGCGGCCACGAAGGCGCGCTGCAGCACCGTGCTCTGCCGCAGCGCCCGGTCGAGCTGCCGCGGGGGCACGTCCTCGTCGGCGTTCTCCTCCACGAGCACACCGATCAGCGCCTCCCACACCTCGTCGCGGGCGTCGTTGTGCGGCGTGCCGGGCGCAGGGGCGTCGAACGCCTCGGTCCACGCGGAGGGCTCGACGATCACGTCGCGCCACGGCGTCTCGACGAGCAGCGGCTCGACCGGCGCGTGCTCGTGATAGCGCACGGCGGCGGTGACCGCATCGAGCAGGCGCGCACCCGACTTCAGCGCGAGGGCGAGCGGATCCCGCTCCTCCGGCATGCGGTCGCCAGCGCGTCCCTCCCGCACGAGGTCGGGCAGGGTGCACACCTGCACGCTGTCCTCGCCGAGGCTCGGCAGGACGTCCTCCACGTACGCCAGATAGGGCCGGTGCGGGCCGACGAACAGGATCCCGCCGTGGCTGAGCCGCTGCTCGGCGTGCATGAGGTAAGCGGCGCGATGCAGCGCGACGACGGTCTTCCCGGTTCCGGGACCGCCGTCGACGACGAGCGCATCTCGCGACGAGGCGCGGATGATCGCGTCCTGGTCGGCCTGGATGGTGCCGAGCACATCCCGCATCCGCGGTGAGCGCGAGGCTCCGAGGCTTGCGATGAACGCGGACTGGTCGTCGAGCGCGGCGGTGTCGTCGAGCCCCGCCTGCGCGTACGCGGCGGCGTCGAACACCTCATCCCAGTAGTCGGTGATCCGGCGCTCGTTCCCCGGACCCGACGACCAGCGGTAACGGCGCCGGCTCACCAGGCCTGCAGGATCCGCGTGGGTCGCCGCGAAGAACGGCTCTGCCGCGGGCGCGCGCCAGTCGACGAGCAGCCGGCGCCCGGTCGCATCCGACAGGCCGATGCGGCCGATGTACACCGTCTCCGTGCCGGTCGCCGTCGCGACCACCATGCGGCCGAGGCACAGGTCCACCCCGAACCGCCGCAGCAGCTGCAGGCGGGAGGTCGAGCGGTGGATCTCCAGGTCGCGGTCCAGCGCCTCCTGCCCGAGGCGGGCGTGGACCGAGCGCAGACGGGTGAGCCGCTCCTCGAGGGCGGCGATCTCCTCGGCGAGGCGATCGCGCACGGCGGCGAGGTGGGCGTCGTCTGCGGCGATGAGCGCGGGGGCGGCCTTGCGGGCGAGAGCGGGCGGGAGTGCGAACACCGACGCGCGGGGCGCAGCCGTCGACGGGGCGGCGGCATCGGCCGGACCGGCCGACATGCCGGTCTCGGCGCTGATCTGGGAGTGGGCTTCAGAGCGGGTTTCGGAGTGGGCTTGAGAGTGGGTTTCGGGGCGGATTTCAGGGCGCACAGATCCTCCGGTTCCTGGGCGAAGCCACCCAGTCTGCCCCGGCAGGGGGGCCTTGCCGCAAGCCCCACCCCCTCCGGTATCCTGGAAGTGCAGGGAGCGGTCCGCCAGGACCCGCTCCCTTCGCCATGCCACCCCCGTTCAGGTCGCACTTTCGGCGCCAAAACGGCCGTCGGAAGAGCAGAAATCGCGACCTGAGCGCCGGGGAGGGCCGTCTCGGGTCATGGGCCGCGCGGCTACGATCGAAGGTGCTGCTGCACCGCCTGGACGGTCGCGCCTCGCCTCGGAAGGATCCTGATGTCCCACGCCGCCTCCGCCCGCTCCCACGCCGCCTCCGCCCGCGCCCACGTCGAGGACCTCGCCGACTTCGTCGCCGCCTCACCGTCCAGCTACCACGCGGCCGAGGAGGTCGCCCGGCGCCTCGAGGAGCAGGGCTTCACGCGCCTGGACGAGTCCGAAGCCTGGCCGGCGCAGCCGGGAGGCCGGTTCGTCATCGTGCGCGACGGCGCCGCGATCGCCTGGATCGTGCCTGCCGGAGCGACCGCCACGACGCCCGTGAACGTGCTCGGCGCCCACACCGACTCCCCCGGCTTCAAGCTCAAGCCGCGCCCGACCACCGGATCCCGCGGCTGGCTGCAGGCGGGCGTCGAGGTGTACGGCGGCCCGCTGCTGAACTCGTGGCTCGACCGCGAACTGCGCCTGGGCGGCCGGCTCGCGCTGGCCGATGGACGCGTCGTGCTCGCCGCGACCGGACCGCTGCTGCGGCTGCCGCAGCTCGCGATCCACCTCGACCGCGGCGTCAACAACGGCCTCGCCCTGGACAAGCAGGTCGAGACGCAGCCCGTCTGGGGTCTCGGCGACCCCGAATCGGCCGACATCCTCGGCGAGCTGGCGGGCGCCGCCGGCGTGGATCCGCTCGAGATCCGCGGCTTCGACGTGGTCATCGCCGACAGCGCGCGGGGTGCGGTGTTCGGCAAGGACGACGCCTTCTTCGCGAGCGGCCGCCTCGACGACCTCGCCTCCGTGCACGCCGGCGTCGTGGCGCTCGGCGAGGTCGCCGCGCACGGCGACCCGCAGGCGATCGCCGTGCTCGCCGCCTTCGACCACGAGGAGCTGGGATCCGGTTCCCGCTCCGGCGCGGCCGGCCCCATCCTGGAGGACGTGCTCGAGCGCATCTACGCGGGCCTCAACGCCGACGCGGTCGACGTGCACCGTGCGTACGCCGCGTCGTGGTGCCTGTCCAGCGACGTCGGGCACTCGGTGCACCCGAACTACGCCGGCAGGCACGACCCGGTGGTGCAGCCCGTGCTCGGATCCGGTCCGATCCTCAAGATCAACGCCAACCAGCGCTACGCCACCGACGCCGTGGGCGCGGCCGCCTGGCACCGCTGGTGCGACGCCGCGGGCGTGGTGACGCAGGAGTTCGTGTCGAACAACGACGTGCCCTGCGGCTCCACGATCGGCCCGATCACCGCCACCCGGCTCGGGATCCGCACGGTCGACGTGGGGATCCCGATCCTGTCGATGCACTCCGCCCGCGAGCTCGCCGGCGTGAGCGACCTGCACGACCTCACGGCCGTGGCGAGGGCGTTCTTCGCCGGCTGAGCCCAGCCGGACGCGAACGATCAGCGCATCGTGTCGAGGATCCCGACGAGGTCCTCGAATGTGGTGAGCGGGTTGAGGATCGCGAACCGCGTGTTCACCCGGCCGGCGTGCGAGCTCGGCACCACCAGGGCGCGCTGCGTCTCGAGCAGTTCGTCCGACCAGCGGTCGTAGTCGGCGCGCTCCCAGCCCTCGCGCTCGAACACGACCACCGAGAGCTGCGGATCGCGCACGAGCCGCAGCTCCGGACGCGAGGAGATCTCGTCCGCGATCCGGCGGGTCAGCGCCAGGGTCTCGCTGACGGCGGCGCGGTAAGCGTCCACACCGTAGGTGGCCAGCGAGAACCACAACGGCAGCCCGCGGGGGCGCCGGGTGAGCTGGATCGAGTAGTCTGAGGGGCTGAACTCGTCCGTGTCGGTGAGGGTGTCCAGGTACTCGGCGTGCTGGGTGTGCGCACGGCGACCGGTCTCCGGGTCGCGGTACAGCAGCGCGCAGCAGTCGAACGGCGCGAACAGCCACTTGTGCGGATCCACGACGAGCGAGTCGGCGCGCTCGACGCCGGAGAACCAGTCCCGCGCCTCGGGTGCGAGCATCGCGGTGAGCCCGTAGGCGCCGTCGACGTGCAGCCAGAAGTCGAACTCGTCCTTGAGCGCGGCGATGCCGGCGATGTCGTCGAGGATGCCGAAGTTCGTGGATCCGGCCGTCGCGACGACCGCGAACGCGGCGTCGCCGTGCTCCTCGAGCGCGGCGCGCACGGCGTCCGCACGCAGCACGCCGTCGTCCCCCGCGGGGACGGCCACGACGTCGACGTCCATGATCTTCGCGGCGGACTTGTTCGAGGAGTGCGCCTCCAGGCTGCAGATGAGCTTCCAGCGCGGCGGCAGCTCGCGGCCGGCGGCGAGCAGCCGCTCCTTCGCGGTCTCACGCGCCGCGGCGAGCGCGGACAGGTTGCCGATCGTGCCGCCCTGCACGAACACGCCGCCGGCGGTGGCGGGCAGCCCGAACTCGGCGGCGAGGAAGGCGAGCACCTCGTTCTCGGCGTGCACGGCGCCGGCTCCCTCGAGCCAGCTTCCGCCGTAGAGGCCGGAGGCGGAGACGACGAGGTCGAACGCCATGGCGGCCACGGTGGGCGCGTTCGGGATGAACGACAGGTAGTTCGGGTGGCTCGTGGTGAGGCAGGCCGGGGCCAGGATGTGCTCGAACACGCTCAGCGCGCGCTGCGCGCCGAGGCCCTGGTCGGTGATGGTCGTGCCGACGAGACGGCGCAGCTCCGCTTCGGGCTGCGGCTTGTCCAGCGGCACATCGGTGGCGAGCATCCGCCGACGGGAGTAGTCGAGCACGGCGTCGACGATCGCGGCGGATTCGGGCGAGGCGGCATGCATGCGCGCGGCGTCCATGAAGGATCCTTCCGACCCGGAAGCCTACGGGCGCCCGGCGACGAGCAGAATGCCGCGCCGGATCAACGGGTCGGCGATATCGTACCGGACCACTGCTTCCGCGACCAAGGGCGTCCGCAGTGCCAGGATGGGAGCAATCCGCGACGACCGCGGCTTCACCCGGAGGCAGCATGTCACCCGAAAGCAGCACCGCAGCTCCCGCGCTGATCGAGCGCAACGGGATCGAGATCATCCCCGAGTCCGAGCGCACGGCACGCCCCCGCGACCTGTTCTGGCCCTGGTTCGCAGCCAACGTCTCGGTGTTCGGGATGTCGTACGGATCCTTCCTGCTCGGCTTCGGGATCTCGCTCTGGCAGGCGACGGTCGTCGCCATCATCGGCATCGTGGTGTCGTTCGCCCTCTGCGGGCTCATCGCGATCGCGGGCAAGCGCGGATCCGCACCGACGATGGTGCTCTCCCGCGCCGCGTTCGGCGTGCGGGGGCAGAAGATCCCCGGCATCGTCTCGTGGCTGACCTCGATCGGCTGGGAGACGTCGCTGACGATCACCGCCGTCCTCGCCACCACGACGGTGCTGCACGCGCTGGGGTGGGTGGACGCCGGCGGCGACGTCGCGGTGCACCTCATCGCCACGGTGCTCGTCGCCGCACTCATCGTGGGCGCCTCGGTGCTCGGCTACCACACGATCATGAGGCTGCAGTCGGTGCTCACCTGGCTCACCGGCGCGTTCACGGTGCTGTTCCTCATCCTCACCGTGAACAGCATCGACTGGACGAAGGCGTTCGCGCGCCCCGACGGCACCCTCGCGCAGACGATCGGCGCCCTCGTCATGGTCATGACCGGCTTCGGGCTCGGCTGGATCAACATCGCCGCCGACTGGTCCCGCTATCAGAAGCGCACCGCCTCCGACACGCAGATCGTGGCCTGGAACACGATCGGCGGATCCGTCGCCCCCATCGTCCTGGTCTTCTTCGGTCTCCTGCTCGCCGGCTCGGACGACAAGCTGAGCGCGGCGGTCGCCGCCGACCCGATCGGCGCGCTCGCGACGCTGCTGCCGGCCTGGGCGCTGTTCCCGTTCCTCATCGTGGCGATCCTCACCCTCGTCTCCGGCGCCGTGCTGGGCATCTACTCCTCGGGGCTGACGCTGCTGAGCCTCGGGATCCGGATCCCCCGGCCCGCGGCCGCGGCCGTCGACGGCGTGATCCTCACGATCGGCACCATCGTGGTCGTGTTCTTCGCGCAGGACTTCCTCGGGCCGTTCCAGTCCTTCCTCATCACTCTCGGCGTGCCGATGGCGGCGTGGGCCGGGATCCTCATCGCCGACATCCTGCGCCGCAGGAAGGACTACGACGAGGCGGCGCTGTTCGACGCTCGCGGCCGCTACGGCGCGTGGGACGGCGTCTCGATCCTCACGCTCGTCGTCGCGTCGGTGATCGGCTGGGGCTTCGTGATCAACACGTTCGCCGAGGCAGCCCCGTGGAACAACTGGCAGGGATACCTCCTCGGCCTCATCGGCGGCAAGGACGGCGAATGGGCCTACGCCAACCTCGGCGTGTTCTTCGCGCTCGTGCTCGGCTTCGTCGTGACCTGGTTCGCCCGCGCGGGCAGGATCCGGCGGCAGGAACAGGCGTGACCGGCTCCCCGCTCCCTGAGCCCGTCGAAGGACCGTCAGGCGGCCTCCGCGCAGCCCGATCCCTGAGCGAGCGGAGCGAGACGAAGGCTCCGTGGGTGGTGGTCATCGACCCGCAGAACATCTTCGCGGCGGCCGACTCGGCGTGGGGATCCCCGATGTTCCCCGCGGCTCTGGAGAACATCCGGCGCCTGGCCGATGCGGCCGACGGGCGCGTGCTCATCACCCGCTGGCTGCCCACCGCCGATCGGAGCACCTCGTGGGGGGACTACTTCGCGGCCTGGCCGTTCGCCGACCGTCCCGCCGATGACCCGCTCTACGACCTCGTGCCCGGGGTGCGGGAGCTGTCGGCGCACCCGACGCTCGACCTCCCCACCTTCGGCAAATGGGGCGCCGAGCTCGAGCGGCGGATCGGATCCGCGCCCGTCGTGCTGACCGGGGTCTCCACCGACTGCTGCGTGATCTCGACGGCACTGGCCGCGGCCGATGCGGGCGCGCGGGTGACGGTCGCCGCCGACGCCTGCGCGGGGTCGACGCCGGAGAACCACGCCGCCGCGCTCGCAGTCATGGGGCTCTACCCGCCGCAGCTCAAGGTGTCGGACACCGCGACGGCGCTCCAGCTCCTGCGCCCCTGAGCCCTCAGGTCGCACTTTCGGCGCGAAAACGGTCGCCGGAAGAGCCGATATCGCGACCTGAGCGCATCGACTCCTGCGAACGTTCGGCCCTCAGCCGAGGACGGCGGCGACGGTGCGGCGCGCGAGGCCGGCCCGGTCCTCGGGCGCCCACTTCACGAGCGAGTGCGCGTTCATGCCGTCCACCGTGGCGAGCAGCAGCCAGGCGGCACCCTCGGCGTGCGCGGCGGAGATCTCACCCGCGGCCACGCCCTCGGCCACGACGGCCTCGAGGTCCTGCTGCCAGCGGTCCATCTCGGTGCGCACCCGCGCGGCGAGCTCGTCGTTGCGCGCACCGGCTGCCCACGCCTGCACCCAGATCAGGGTCACGTCGTCGCGGTCGCCGTCCAGGAGCATCTCCACGATGCGGGTGATGCGCTCCCGCAGGCCCTGGGCCACCCTGCCGGCGGCCATGACCTCCTCGCGTTCGGCCCCCACGATCGTGCCGAACACGTCGGCCACGAACGCGTCCATGCTGGGCCGGTAGTGCGCCACCAGCGCCGGGGTCACCCCGGCCGCGGCCGCGACGGTGCGCACCGTGAGTCCCGCGATCCCGTTCTGCCGGGCGAGCGCGACGGCCGCGTCGAGGATCGCCCGCTCACGCTGCTCCGGCGGCATCCGCTTCGGACGAGGGCTTGACGAGGTGCTCATGAGGCTATACCGTATCGCTAGTTGGTCGCTTGTTCAATAAGCGCCGCGAACCCGATCCGAGGAGCACCGATGCCCTGGCAGATGCCCAGCGAGACCGCCCGCCACGACCGCGTCTGGATGGCGTTCCCCGCCGAAGGAGAGACCCTCGGCGACACCGACGCGCTGCGCGAGGAGGGCTATGCGACCTGGACCGCGGTGGCGCACGCCGTGTCGGAGTTCACGCCGGTGACGATGCTGGTGGATCCGGCCGAGCTGAACCGCGCCCGCCGCATGCTCTCCTCGGACATCACGATCCTCGAGGCCCCGGTCGACGAGTTCTGGATGCGCGACTCGGGCCCCACCTTCGTCGTGGACGCCGAGCGGCCCGGCGTGCTCGGAGCCGTGGACTGGGTGTTCAACGGCTGGGGCGCGAACTCCTGGGCGTCGTGGACGAAGTCCGGCGAGCACGCGCGCATCATCGCTTCCGAGGTCGGCGCCGAGCTGGTCAGTTCCGCCCTGGTCAACGAGGGCGGCGGCATCCACGTCGACGGCGAAGGCACGGTCCTGCTCACCGAGACCGTGCAGCTCGACCCCCGCCGCAACCCGTATCTCGACCGGCAGCGCGTCGAGGCCGAGATGCTGCGCACGATCGGCGCGACGAAGGCGGTGTGGCTGCCCCGCGGCCTCACCCGCGACTACGACGAGTTCGGCACCAACGGCCACGTCGACATCGTCGCCGCGATCACCTCCCCCGGCCGGATCCTCCTGCACGCGCAGCAGGATCCCGCCCACCCCGATTTCGAGGTGTCTGCCGCCCTGCGCGAGCACCTGGCTGGGCAGACGGACGCCGCGGGGCGCACCTTTGAGATCGTCGACCTGCCGGCGCCGTCCACCCTGCGGGACGAGGAGGGCTTCGTCGACTGGAGCTACGTCAACCACCTGGTCACCAACGACGGCGTCATCGCCTGCGGATTCGACGACGATGTCGCGGACGCCCGTGCCCGCGACATCCTCGCCGACGCCTATCCGGGGCGCCGCGTCGTCACCGTCGACGCCCGCCCGCTGTTCGACCGCGGCGGCGGCATCCACTGCATCACCCAGCAGCAGCCCACGCTGGCCCGCTGAGCGCGCCCGTCCCACCCGGCCGCCGAGGCCCTCGTACCGCCTGACCTTCGAAGGATCCGCCCATGTTCGACGTCGTCGAGACCCCCATCGCCCGCCTGCGCGCGGCCCTCGAGGCCGGCGAGACCACGGCCGTCGAGCTCGTCGAGGCCTACCTCGCCCGCATCGACGCCTACGACGGCCCCGGAACGGAGACCGCGCTGAACGCGGTCGTCGTGCGCAACCCCGAGGCGCGCGCGGAAGCCGAGGCCTCGGATGCCCGCCGGGCCCGCGGCGAGACCCTGGGGCCCCTCGACGGCATCCCGTACACGGCGAAGGACAGCTACCTCGTGCGCGGGCTGACGGCGGCCGCCGGCTCCCCCGCCTTCGCCGAGCTCGTCGCCCAGCGCGACGCGTTCACCATCGAGCGGCTGCGGGCGGGCGGCGCGATCTGCCTCGGCCTCACGAACATGCCGCCCATGGCGAACGGCGGCATGCAGCGCGGGGTCTACGGCCGCGCGGAGAGCCCCTACAACGCGGACTGGCTCACGAGCGCGTTCGGATCCGGCTCGTCGAATGGATCCGGCACGGCGACCGCCGCGTCCTTCGCGGCCTTCGGGCTGGGCGAGGAGACCTGGTCCAGCGGACGGGCGCCCGCATCCCACAACGCGCTCGTCGCCTACTGCCCCAGCCGCGGCGTCATCTCGGTCCGCGGCAACTGGCCGCTGGTCCCGACGCAGGACATCGTCGTGCCGCACGCCCGCACCATCGCGGATCTGCTCGAGATCCTCGACGTCGTCGTCGCGGACGACGACACCACGCGCGGCGACTTCTGGCGGGCGCAACCGTGGGTGCCGCTGCCGCGGGCGTCCGAGGTGCGGCCCGAGTCGTATGTCGCCCTGCCGCCGGCGGATCTCCGCGGCAAGCGCTTCGGCGTCCCCCGGATGTACATCAACGCGGACCCGGAGGCCGGCACCGGCACCGGGATCGGCGGCCCGACCGGGCAGCGCATCGAGACCCGCCCGTCGATCATGGACCTGTGGCGCGACGCGCGCGCCGCCCTCGAAGCCGCCGGCGCCGAGGTGGTCGAGGTCGACTTCCCCGCCGTCACCAACTACGAGGGGGATCGCGCCGGCGCCCCGACCATCGCGACCCGAGGCATCGTTCCCGCCGATTTCCTGCGCAGCGAGGTCATCGAGCTGTGCGCGTGGGGGTGGGACGACTTCCTCCAGGCGAACGGCGATCCCGCGCTCCACACGCTGGCGCAGGTCGACGGCGCGCAGATCTTCCCCGCGCCGCCGGGCGCACTGCCCGACCGCTACACCGGCTTCGACGACGACATCAACGAGCTGCCCGACCTGTTCCGGGCGCACCCGGTCACCGACATGACGGCCATCCCGCACATGGAAGAGGGCCTGCGCGGCCTCGAGGAGACGCGCCGCATCGACTTCGAGGAGTGGATGGACCGACTCGGCCTGGATGCCGTGATCCACCCGACCATGGCGGACATCGGCCCTGCGGACATGGACGTCAACCCCGTCTCGGCCGACCAGGGCTGGCGCAACGGGGTCTGGGTCGCCAACGGCAACATCGTGCCGCGGCACCTCGGCATCCCCTCTGTGACGGTGCCGATGGGCACGCTGGCGGACATCGGCATGCCCGTGGGGCTGACGATCTCCGGCCGCGCCTACGACGACACCCGGCTGCTGCAGCTCGCCGCCGCCTTCGAGGCGACCGGAGACCGTCGCACCACACCGCCGCGCACACCGCGCCTCTGATCTGCGCCGGCGCCGACTCAGCGGCTCCGTGGGCTCAGGCCCGCGGAGCCGCTTGTGTGTCGGCACATTTCACGGTCGTTTCGCCGGCGACACGCCCGGACGTAGCCTGATCGGACCGATCCTGTGAGGAGACCACCGTGACCACGCCCCGCGCTCAGCTCTCGCCCGTTCCGGCGCGACAGGCTGCGGCGTGCATGTGCCACCACGGCGACGTCTGCTCCTCCTTCGCCCCGGGGCACGCGCTGCATCTCATCCAGGCGCGTCTCGCCGCCGCGACGACCGCCGGGTGGACCGACGCGCTGGTGAGCGATGTCGACCGTTCGGCCGGCATCGTCGAGGTCGTCACCCTCGACGGCGAGGCGCTATCGCTGTGGAACGCGGGGGGCGCCGCCCTCGAGGTCGAGCTCGGACAGCCCGTCGCCGTGCACACCCGCTGGGACGTGCTCGCGATCGGTGCGCTGCGCTACAACGTCGCGCGCGCCTGACGCTCCGAACGGCAGGCCGCGCCTCGGACCGGGCGGCGATCACGCCACCCGCTCCGAGAGTTCAGGCCTCGAGCTCGCGGAGGAAGCCCTGCACGTGCTCCTGCAGTCGCAGGATCCGCAGCTGCCGGGCGGCCTCGCGGTCGAAGCCCTCATAGGCGAGCGGCGGCAGCCGGCGGACGTTGGCGGAGCAGCCGAAGTTCGCGCAGATCAGCACGCCGAGGGTGTTGCCGTTGCGGCCTGAGGCGCCCGCCTTGCGCGCCGCGAAGAACTGCACGTCGTTGCGCAGCGTGACGTCCTCGCACCACGAGCACTGGGCGCGTGCCAGCGTGCGCTGCTCCGTCTGCTGCAGCAGAACCGACATCGGGGTGTCGTCGTCACGGTGCGCCACGATGTACGACCGCCGGGGCAGCTTGGGATCGGGCCAGCCCAGGTAGTCCAGGACGGAGAAGTCCAGGTCTGCGAAGCCGGGCGGCAGGGTGAGGGAGGATGCCTCCTTGCGGGAGGCGTTGCGGAAGGACGCGCGAATGGCGCGCTCGTCGATGGGAAGCATGTCGTGCTCTCTGTGCGATGTCGTGTCGTCCGCCGGACAGCGGAGAAGGCGACTGCCGATGGCAGCCGGAGAAGAACCCGCGGAATGCTCACGCGGGCGCGACGAACGGGCCGACGAGATGACTCGTCGGCGGGGGCGTCAGCCTCTGTCACCGGCGCGGAACGCGCCGGCTACCTCCTTCGACGCCACATGGACGTCACGAACGAACAGCATGCTCCGATCCTACGACACCTCGGTCCTCCGAGAGCGCTGCGGGGCGCCCGTCGGGTCAGGCCTGCATCATGGAGTCGCGCATCGCCATGCAGGCGTCCATGCATGCCTTGCACGCCGCGGCGCACATCCGGCACACGTCGCTGTGGGCTTCGTGCTGCATGCACATGTCCATGCAGAGCTGGCACATCGCCATGCACGCGTCCAGCATCGACATCATCACGGCCGGCGTCATACCCTGCATGCGCATCATCGACCGCATCATCGTGTTGCACATGTCCGCGCAGTTCATGCACGCGGGCGAGCAGTCCATCATCTGGGTCGAACACACGGTACAGGCCTGCTCGCACGCCGAACACGCGTCCATGCATGCCTGCATGAGCGACATGTCCATGGCCTGCATGCCGGGCATCATGTCCATGCTCTTCATCGAATCCATCATCATCGCGTCCATCGCGAGCTCCTTCGGTTCACCGGGAGGCGGGCGATCAACCCGTCTGACGACAGGGTAGACCCGTCGTGCGTCCGCGTCGATGCCGAATCCTGACGCGCGGCTGTGCTGCGCGGGCGCGCGCCGGCACGCGAATCCCGCCGCGCAGCGGCGGAGGTCGCGGGGCCGTGCGCGCACGAAAAAGGCCGCCCGGAGGGCGGCCTGGATCGTGTCTTGCGGCAGAAATGCAGAAAGGCCACCCTGCGTTGGGTGGCCTTTCTGTTAAAGGAAGTCCGGCGGTGTCCTACTCTCCCACAGGGTCCCCCCTGCAGTACCATCGGCGCTGTGAGGCTTAGCTTCCGGGTTCGGAATGTGACCGGGCGTTTCCCTCACGCTATGGCCGCCGAAACACTATTGACGTGTCTCAAACAAACCCACGTGCGTGGTGTTGTTGTTTGGTTTTCGACCGTACGTNCCACCACCGATGTGACGCGTGGTGATACGGCCGGAGCTGTTGCGACCACCGGTCTTCGGCAGCGGACGAAGCAGTGACTTCTCCGGAGTCGAACGGGTGATCTCAGCGAAGTCGGCGACCGACGAGCCGCGACGACCGGGGGTCGTCGGCTTGTAGTTACGAATAGCCATGATTTATCCCTCTGGTCCTCAGCCGACAGCCGTGAAGATGTCGATCGAACCGGACTTGAGCGTCACGATGGCGCGCTTGGTGTCCTTGCGCTTGCCGAGACCGAACTTGGTGCGACGGGTCTTGCCCGGGCGGTTCAGCGTGTTGATGCTCGCGACCTTGACGTTGAAGATCTTCTCGATGGCGAGCTTGATCTCGGTCTTGTTCGAGCGGGGGTCCACGATGAACGTGTACTTGCCCTGGTCGATGAGCGCGTAGCTCTTCTCCGAGACGACCGGCGAGATGACGACGTCGCGCGGGTCCTNCTCTCCGTAAAAAAGAAATGCATACACACCGGGGAAAAACCGGCACGCAGCGAGTTTGAAACTGACCAAAGAGATGACATCATTGCTGACTTCATCCGAATGCCAACCCCAAAAAGAGGCTGGTCTTTGATCCAAAGGAATTTCTCAACCAGCCCTAAGACTGGACGAGGAATAAATTGGCATTTGACAAGTGCACGCTGTTGAGTTCTCAAGGATCGGATGCTCCTGCGTTCCGGCCTCTCGGCCTTCCCTTCAGGGCAACTTCTCTATCTTATCCGTGTCGCTCAGGCTGTCAAATCGACACGCCGTGAGGTTCTGAACCGGATCCGTTCCCTCGTTTCCGAGGCAACTTCTCTAGCTTAGCCCTCCCGGCCAGTCTGTCAAATCGACGGTCCTGGCGGACGGTCACCCTCCCAAGCGCACGCGCTCGAGCCCCGCCGCGAGGAGAACTCGCGAAGAGGAACCGGCTTCCGAGGAAGAAGGTGGGTGGTTGTTCGCCGCTTGGGGAGTCAGGCCTTCCGGCCCTTCGCTCTACCGCTTGGGGCGAACAGGTAATAACTTACGCGGATCCCCGGGTCCCGGCAAATCCGGGCCGACGCTCGGGCGTGTCGTCGCGGGATACCGCCGCTCTCCGCTGCCCTCCGCCTCTCTTCCCGCCTACGATGCGGACATGAGCGAGGCAACCGCGCAGTCTGCCCTGGCCGGCTTCCGGGCCGCCCTCGGCGAGCCGTCCCCCGGTGCCGAGAGCACCACGGTCCCTGCTGTGCCGCTGCCGGCGCGTCTTCCCGTCGGCCCGCTCGCGTGGGCCGCCGTCCAGACAGCCTCGCTCGCCCTCGGTGCCCTCGCCGGCGCCGCCCTGGTCGCCCTGGACCCCGCGCGCATCGCCGCCGCCTACCGCAGCGACCGTCACCTGCTCATCGACGGGTCCGCGCCAGCGGTGTGGTCGCCGCTGTCCGGCTTCTGGCGCACCGCCGACGGCTGGGTGCGCACGCACGGCAACTATCCCGCCCACGCGTCCGCGCTCGTGCGCGCACTCTCCCTTCACGAGCCCACGGCGTCCGCTCTCCATGCCCGCCTCGCCGAGCGCAGCACGGCCTCGGTCGTCGCCGCTGTCGCCGAGCAGGGCGGACTGTGCGTTGCGGTCCGCGCGGAGCGCCCCGCCGAGGACGCGGCGCTGCGTGTGGATCCGGTGATCCGGTGGCGGCGGGGATACGGGCCGGCGAAGCGGCCGCTGCCCGGACCGACCGCCGCTGCGCCGCTCGCGGGGATCCGGGTCCTCGACCTCACCCGCGTGATCGCCGGCCCCGTCTGCACGCGGACGCTCGCGCTCGCGGGCGCCGACGTGCTGCGGATCGACCCGCCGCGGCTCGCGGAGTTCGGCTGGCAGCACCTCGACACGGGTCACGGCAAGCGATCCGCGCTGTTGGACGCCGCCGCGCAGCGCGACCGGCTCGACGCCCTGCTCGCCGATGCCGACGTCGTGGTGCTCGGCTATCGGCCGGCCGGGCTGGAACGGCTCGGCCTGTCGCCCGCTCGGCTGCTGGCAGCCTTCCCGCATCTCGTCGTCGCGCAGCTCTCCGCGTGGGGCGCGCCCGAACGGCGGGGCTTCGACAGCCTGGTGCAGGCGGCCTCGGGCATCGCGCTCATCGAGCGGGAGGAGAACAGCACACCGGGGGCGCTCCCGGCGCAGGCGCTCGACCACACGGCCGGCTACCTCCTCGCCGCCGCCATCGCCACGGCGCTGCGACGTCGCGCGGACGAGGGCGGCGGCTGGATCGTGGAGACCTCGCTGCGCCGGGTCGCCGCAGAGCTGCTCGCACTCCCCCGCAACGAGGAACCGTCCAGCGACGCACCCCCGGCGGATCCCGAGACGCAGACCTTCGACGTCGACGGCGTCGAGGTGCGCACCGTCGTCCCCGCGGTCGCCTGGGCGGGCGGGCCGACCCGGTTCGCTCCCCCGCGCCCATGGGGCGGGGATCAGGCAGTCTGGCGCTGACCGCGGCGGATCCGCAGCACGACCACGAGCACGAGCGTGAGCAGCGCCCAGACCCCGCAGGCGGCGGGCAGCGTGCGGTAGGCGAGGTGCTGTGCCGTGAAGTCCGCGGTGAGGGGACCGTACACGGCGAGGCCGATCACCACCGCGACCACGAGGGCCGCCGGCAGCGAGAGCCACCACGCAGCCCGCAGACCGAGCGGCGCCGGATCGACGGCGCCCGGCCTGCGCCTGCGCAGCCAGAGCGCACCGGCGATCGCGAGCACGACGAGTCCGGCGATGCTCGAACCGTGCTGCAGCCACTTGTATCCGCGCAGCGGGCCCCAGTGCGCCTCGAGCGCCGGGATCAGAGAGAGACCGGCTCGCCCCTCGTGCGTGAACGCGTCCCACAGGATGTGCGAGAGCACTCCCAGCGCGAGGGCGACCACGAGCAGCAGCGTCCGGGCGGGTGTGCCGAACGTCTCCCGCAGGGCTGCTCGGGCGCCGCGATCCCATTCCTCGGGCAGCCGGGAACCCAGGTGACGCGGCGCGAGCATGCGGGTCGCGGGGCGCAGCAGGATCCGCCAGGTCAGCAGCAGCGCCAGGGCGAGGAGCACGGTCACCGGCAGCCATCGGAGGTCGTGCGTCACCGCGTAGTCGACCACCAGTCCCCGGGTGAACAACGGCAGATCCGGCGTCATCGCACCCACCGCGATCGCCGCCGGCACCAGCGGAGTGCGCAGGAACGGCAGAGCGACGACGGCGTGGCTGGGGGTGAACGGCATGTCCCGACGCTACCGCGCGAGCACCGTCACTCGAACGGTCGGAGGATCCGATCCAGGAAGCGCCGGGTGCGCTCGTGCACCGGCGCGGTGAAGACCTGCGATGGAACGCCTCGCTCCACGACGACCCCGCCGTCCATGAACAGGATCTCGTCGGCAACCTGCCGCGCGAAGGCGAGCTCGTGCGTGACGATGACCATCGTCCATCCTTCGGCGACGAGCTCCGAGATGACGCTGAGCACCTCGCCGACGAGCTCGGGATCCAGGGCGCTGGTCGGCTCGTCGAAAAGCAGAAGGTCCGGCTTCAACGCTAACGCGCGTACGATCCCCACGCGCTGCTGCTGGCCTCCGGACAGCTGGAACGGGTAGGCGTCGCGCTTGTCGGCGAGGCCCACACGGTCGAGCAGGGCCAGGGCCTCCTCCTGCGCGCGCTGCTTCGGCACGCGCTGCACCTGCACCGGGCCTTCCATCACGTTCTGCAGCACGGTCATGTGCGGGAACAGATTGTGGTGCTGGAAGACCATGGCGGACCGATCGCGCAGCTTGCGCCGCGACCGGTCCGCGGAGCGCCGATCGCCGAGGTTCGCGAAGTCGACGACCGGACCGCCGTCGAAGGCGAGCACCCCCGCATCGGGGGTCTCCAGCCCGTTCAGCGACCGCAGCACCGTCGTCTTGCCCGAGCCGCTCGGCCCGATGAGCGCCACGACCTCGCCGCGCCGCACCTCCAGGTCGAAGCCCTTGAGCACCTCGTGGGCGCCGAACGCCTTCGTCAGACCCGTCGCACGCAGCAGCGGCGCGGATGCGTAAGGCGTGGGTGCATCAATGGGCGACATAGCGATCCAGCCTCTTCTCCACGATCCCCTGCGCGCCAGAGAGCACGAGGCAGAACACCCAGTACACGAGTGCCGCCTCCAGGTACAGCAGCATGACCTCCTGGGTGGCCGCGGAGATGCGCTGAGCGACGCGGAACAGCTCGGTGACCAGGATCAGCGACGCCAGCGAGGTGTCCTTGACGAGCGAGATGAACGTGTTGGACAGCGGCGGCACCGAGACGCGCGCCGCCTGCGGAAGGATGATCCGGCGCAGGGTCTGCCCGCGCGACATTCCGATCGTGTAGCCGGCCTCCCACTGCCCGGCCGGCACGGAGAGGATCGCGGCGCGGATGATCTCCGCCGCATAGCCGCCGACGTTGAGCGAGAAGGCGGCGATCGCGGAAGGCCACGGGTCGATGACGATCCCGACGGCGCCGAGGCCGTAGAAGATCACGAAGAGCTGCACCAGCAGCGGCGTGCCCCGGATCACCGACACGTAGCCGCGGGCGATGGCGGCGAGGGGGCGCGACGCGGACAGGCGCATCAACGCGATGATCAGCGCGATCACCAGGCCGATCGCGAAGGAGGCGAGGGCCAGCGGAATCGTTCCGCTGATCCCGCCCCACACGATCGGCCAGAGCGAGTCCAGGAAGAGGTGCAGCCCGTCGGGCATGGCGTGCTACTTCGAGACGTCTTCGCCGAAGTACTTCTTGCCGAGCTTGGCGAGAGTCCCGTCGGACGCGAGCTTCGCCAGCGCCTTGTCGACCGCCTTCACGAGCGCTTCCTTCTTCTTCGTGAACGCGAAGGCGCTCTGCGCCGGATCCGTCTCCGCGGCCACGGCCAGCTTCGCGTCCGGGTGCTGCTTCACGTAGTCGAGGTAGGTGAGCTTGTCGTTGACCGTCGCCTGCACGCGGCCCTGCTCGAGGAGCGCGACGGCCTGCGCCCAGCCCTCCACGGCCTCGACGTTGGCGCCTGCGTCCTGGGCGAGCTTGTAGAAGTTGCTCGTCAGCGACTGCGCGGTGGTCTTGCCTTTGAGGTCCGCGAAGCTCTTGATCGAGGTGTCGCCCTTCTTCACGACCACGACGCTCGGCGAGACCGTGTAGGGCGTGGAGAACAGGTACTTCGCCTGGCGCTCGGGGTTGATCGAGACCTGGTTGCCGATGACGTCGAAGCGGCCGGCCTCGAGACCGGCGAAGATGCCGTCCCACTGCGTCTCCTGGAACTCGACCTTGAGGCCGAGCTCCTTCCCGACCGCGCGCGCGACGTCGACGTCGTAGCCCACGAGCTCGCCGGCTCCGCCGTTCTCGTGATAGGTGAACGGGCTGTAGGTGCCCTCCGTGGCGACGGTGAGAGTGCCGGGCTTGACGAGCCCGTAGGACGCGCTGTCTCCCGCGGCGGTCTCGGACGGCTTCGAGGACGCGCCTCCGGAGCAGGCGGCCAGCGTGACGACGAGGGCGGACGCGGCGAGGCCGACGGCGATCCGGGCGAAGCGACGGTGGGACATGGAGGACTCCGTTCAGAGTGGACGTGCATGCGGGATTCGGGCTCCCGCATGTCCGAGTGGATCATGCCATGCCGGAGCCCGCGAACTGCGTTTCGCCGTGTGTCGCAGGCAGACGGCCGCAGGTCGCGATCCGGGCGCTTCGACGGGCTCAGCGACCGGAGGGTTCGGATCCGGGCGCTTCGACGGGGCTTGGCGACCGGGGGGGCCTGGGTCCGGCGGTCAGGCGGGGAGCAGCCCCGCGAGGGTCTTCTTGCCGCGGCGCAGCACCGAGACGCCGCCGGGCAGGCCCAGCGGCACCGTCGCCTCGTCGGACTCCACCCGCTCGCCGTCGACGGAGACGCCGCCCTGCGCGATGGCACGACGCGCCTCCGAGGCGCTGGAGACGAGGCCGGTCGCGACGAGCGCGTCGACCACCGAGGATCCGGCGGCGACGGCCGCGTTCGGCAGCTCCTCCAGCGCGGTGCGCAGCGTCGCGGCGTCGAGCGCGGACAGGTCGCCCTGCCCGAACAGCGCCTCCGACGCCGCGATCACGGCGGAGGCCGCCTCGATGCCGTGCACGGTGGCGACGACCTCGAGCGCGAGGCGCTTCTGCGCGGCGCGGCGGAACGGCTCCGCCTCGACCAGCGCCGCGTACTCCTCGATCTCGGCGCGGGTGAGGAACGTGAAGACCTTGAGCCGGTCGACCACGTCGGCGTCCGCCGTGCCGAGCCAGAACTGGTACATCCGGTACGGGCTGCACATCTCGGCGTCGAGCCAGATCGCGTTGCCCTCGCTCTTGCCGAACTTGGTGCCGTCGCTGTTCGTGATCAGCGGCGTTCCGATCGCGTGCACGGACACTCCCTCGACGCGGTGGATGAGGTCCGTGCCGCTGGTGAGGTTGCCCCACTGGTCGGATCCGCCCGTCTGCAGCACGCAGCCGTATTGGCGGTACAGCTCGAGGAAGTCCAGGCCCTGGAGGATCTGGTAGCTGAACTCCGTGTAGCTGATGCCCGCCTCGGAGTTCAGCCGCGCCGCGACCGCGTCCTTCTTCAGCATCGTGCCGACGCGGTAGTGCTTGCCGATCTCGCGGAGGAAGTCGATCGCGGAAAGCGGCGCCGTCCAGTCGAGGTTGTTCACGATCCGGGCGGCGTTCTCGCCCTCGAAGCTGAGGTAGCGCTCCACCTGGGCGCGCAGACGTCCGACCCACTCCTGGACCGTCTCTCGGGTGTTCAGCGTGCGCTCAGCGGTGGGCCGCGGGTCGCCGATCAGGCCGGTGGAGCCGCCGACGAGACCGAGCGGCTTGTGCCCCGCGAGCTGGATGCGGCGCAGGGTCAGCAGCTGCACGAGGTTGCCCAGATGCAGGCTCGGTGCGGTCGGGTCGAAGCCGCAGTAATACGTGATCGCGGGTCCTGCGAGAAGGGCGCGCAGCGCCTCCGGATCCGTGGACACGTGGACGAGTCCGCGCCAGACCAGTTCGTCCCACACGTTCTCGAAGGTGGGGTCGATGGCCGGTGCCGCGGTCGTCAGGGATGGGTTCGACACCGGATCAGGGTATCAGCGCGGATAGGCCCGCTCGGCCCGCCGGAAGCGTCCGGCTAGGCTGGAGGCGTGTTGGGAACGCGCGCGGGTCGCACGGTCCGGGGCCTCATCGCCGCCCTGGTCGCGACGTTCGTGGCCGCCGTCTCGCACTCCACGGCCGACGGGGTTCCCGCACCGCTGATCGGGATCCTGCTGGCGCTGCTATTCGCCGCTCCGGTGTGCATCGCGCTGGCCGGCCGGCGGCTGAGCTGGATCCGCCTGTCGATCGCCGTCGGGCTGAGCCAGGTCGCCTTCCATGGTCTGCTGCTGATCGGCGTCGGGTCCGGATCGGGATCCGTCACGCCGGGAATCGGTGCGCACCTCCACGGCACGGAACTCGCGGGAGCCCTCGGCTCGACCGCGGTGGACGCGGGCCATGCCCTGCACCTGCAGCCGGCGATGTGGGTCGCGCACGCGATCGCCGCGGTTCTCACCGTGCTGGCGCTGGGCCGCGGCGAGCACGCGCTGCGCGCGCTCCTCGCGCTCACCGGCTGGAATCTCGTCGCACGGCTGCTCACCGCGTCGCCGACGCCCGCGCACCGCGTCCCCTCCGCACGGGGCGTCGTCGTCCCGGTGCTGCGATCGCACCACGTGCTGACCGTCGTGTCGAGGAGGGGTCCGCCGCTCGCGGCGTGAACTCCCCTCCTCCCGCACCGCGCACGGGCGCCGTTCTCCGCGCCCCGGTGCACCCACACGACCTTAGAAAGACACTCGAACCATGCGCAACACCCCTCTCTCCCGCGTGCTCGCGGGACTCGCCGCCGGCTCTCTCCTCGCTCTCGCGGCGCCGCTCGCCGCATCCGCCCACGTGACCGCGACGCCGAACCAGGCAGAGGCCGGATCCTGGACGTACGTCACCTTCCGGGTGCCGAACGAGTCGGCCACCGCGAGCACGGTCAAGCTCGACATCCACCTGCCGGCCGACACCCCGTTCACGAGCGTCAGTTACCAGCCCACCGCGGGCTGGACCGGCACCGCGACGAAGACCGCTCTCGCGAAGCCGGTGAAGGTCGAGGGCAACACCATCACCGAGGCCACGACCGAGGTCAGCTTCACCGCCGACGCGGGCGGCGGGGTCGCACCCGGCCAGTTCCAGACGTTCACGCTGTCGCTCGGCCCGGTACCGGACACCGGGCACATCGTGATCCCGGCGACGCAGACCTACTCCGACGGCAAGGTGGTCGAGTGGTCGGCCACCCCCGAGCAGGTGAAGAAGGACGACACCCTCGAGCCCGCCCCTGTTCTGTGGGTGAACGACGCTCCCCCGGCCGACCACCACGGCGGCGCCGCCGCGACCGCCGCTCCGCACCCGGCGGCGACGGCCGGCGACACCCAGGGCGGGCTTGCCCTGGGCCTGAGCATCGCCGCGCTCGTGGTCGCGGCCGGCGGTGCGCTGCTCGGCGGCTTCGCCCTGGGACGCCGGAAGGCCGGCGCATGAGAGCGCGACACCGGCTCTCGGCGTTCGCGGCGGCTCTCGGGGTCGGGGCGGTCCTCGCGACGGCCGGGGCCGCGGCGGCGAGCGCGCACGACACCCTCGACGGCACGACTCCCGCCCAGGGGTCGACCGTGACGGCTCTCTCGGCGGTGTCGCTCACGTTCAGCGCCGACCCGCTCGGCACCGACGGAGCGGCCGTGATCCAGGTGATCGGCCCGGACAAGAGGTACTACGAGACGGCGTGCCCGGATCTGAACGGTCCCGTGGTGTCGTCCCCGGTCGCCCTGGGCTCCGCGGGCAGCTATGAGGTGCTGTGGCGCGTGGTGTCGTCGGACGGGCACCCGATCTCGGGCAGCTACACGTTCTCGTACGCCCCGGGCGGCTCGGCGACTCCGGCGGCCGCCGGATCCGCGAAGCCGGTCTGCGGCCCCGCCGCCACCGCCGAGACCGAGGCTCCCACGGCTGGCGCGTCGGCGGATGCGGGCCTGTGGGTCGGGCTTGGAATCGGCGCCGTCGTGCTCGTGGGCGTCGGTGCGGGCGCATGGGCGCTCGCCCGCGGGCGCAAGAGCGAGGGCTGAGTCCCCGCGCGATGCCACGGGCGCCCTTCGTCCCGCGGAGCGGCCCCTGAGCGAGCCGAAAGCGAGACGAAGGGCGCCCAGGGCAGGCGGGGCGGAGGGCGCTGTGGTCGTCGCGGGGCGGGCGCCGACGCCCACGGGATCCGATGCGACGGCCTCCGGAACGGGTGCGACGGAGCGAGTTCAGCCCAGCGAGCGCAGCCGCGCGTCGAGTTCGGCGAGGCGCTCCGGCTCGATGGATCCGAGCCGGGCGGCGCCGTCGGACAGGGTGATGCCCCGCGCAAGGAACACCAGCGAATGGTTCGAGACACCGGGCACGAGCTCGTCGAGCACGGCGCGCGCCTGCGGATCGTCGAGGATCTCGCCGAGCGTGCTTTCCAGCGAGAACCGGGGCTTCTCGGTCATGACTCCTCCTGCGGGCGTTCGAAGGGAGCGGGCGCGAGAGAGCACGCCCGCCTCCGACAAGGATCCCGCCCGACATGTTCGCCTGGCAACCGGATGCGGATCTGCGGCATTGCCGGGGCGCACTCAGGCCGTGGTGTGCGTCGCCCACCAGAGCAGGAGCGCTCCGCCGAGCGCGACCACCCAGCTGACGAGGCTGCCCACGAGGAAGTACTCTGCGCGACCGCCGTTCGCGCCGTCGCGGGAGATCTCCGGGAAACGCACGATGCCCTTCGCCGCCAGCATCGCCGCGAGCAGCGGGTACGCGGTGAAGAGCGTCAGCAGCAGCACGATCACGCGCTCGAGCGGCCCGATCAGCCGGCCGCCGCGGAACCCCGTATCGGCCGTCGGCACATGCAGCGACGGCGTCGGCGCCGTCGGGATGCCCGGGTCGAGGGCGGGCGCCGGGACCAGCCCGTGCACGGCCTCCGCCGGCGGCCCTTGTCCCGGCTCCACATCGGCGGGCAGCTCCGCCTTCTCGCTGACCAGAGCGGCGCGCACGATGACATTCCCCGTCTCCAGCAGCACCGCGAACACGCCCACCGCCAGCACGGCGAGATCGAACCCGACCCGGCCGATCGGCGTCGGAAGCGGTGCGCCGGAGAGAAGCCCTGCCGATGCGCGCCGGGGAAGGAGCGCGACCCCTGCCACTGCGACCAGCGCAAGCACCACGGCCGGCCAGAACGACAGCCGCGGACGCCCTTCGAGAGGCAGCAGCCACGCCCAGACGGCGGCCATCACGATGCCCACCGCGGCGTACACGTAGGCACCGCCGAGCGCCCCCACGACGAGCAGCAGGACGGCAGCGATCCCGGCTCCGACCCAGAACGCGCGGCCACGCAGGAACCCGCGCAGCACGTCCGTCAGTCCGACGGCGAGAAGCACGAACCCCGCGAGGATCATGCGCGCCTCCCTGCCGCCGA
The DNA here is from genome assembly GCF_902506375.1 of Microbacterium sp. 8M. GTDB lineage: Bacteria > Actinomycetota > Actinomycetes > Actinomycetales > Microbacteriaceae > Microbacterium. Next base: position 613,595 of record NZ_LR733284.1, on the reverse strand, counting down.
GGGCCAGGGCGCGCTGGTCCGACCGTTCATCTGCATGGCGCCATCCTCCCCCGTTGCCCCGACAATCGCGAGCGTCCCACCCGGCTCGTCGCCAGCCGGGCCGGGGGCGGCGCCGCCCGGACCGATCTGCGGCCGTCCTCCCGCGGCGCACGACCGGCGCCCGCGGAGACGACAGGACCGGGGCAGGCGCGCGCCCACCCCGGTCCCGATCCCGTCCTGCGTCAGGCGGAGAAGTCCTCCGGCACCTCCAGCGGGCGCCGCGAGAAGTACGCATCCTTCGCCTTGCGGTAGAACAGGGCGAGCGGCACGATGCCGATCGCGATGAGGCCGAGGCCGAGGATGTTCACGACGGGCTCGTTGTTCGGGATCGCCGCGAAGAAGATGTACAGCATGAACACGGCACCCGCGAACGGCCACAGGCCGATAAGCAGGAAGTTCTTCACGGACCGGAAGATCACCTTGCGGAAGCCGATGATCAGGGCGAAGCCCGCGAGCGAGTAGTAGAACGCGATCTGCAGGCCGATCGACGAGATCGCCCAGCCGAGGATCTGGCCCACGCTGTCGCCGAAGATGTTCGCGAGCACGAACAGCAGCAGCGAGACGACCACGACCACCAGGGTCGCGAAGACGGGCGTCTTCCACCTGCGGTTGATCCGTCCGAACGCGAACGGGATGGTGCGGTCGCGTCCCATCGCGAACAGGGTGCGGCTCACCTGCACGAGCGTGGTCTCCAGCGTCGCGATCGTGGAAAGCGCCACGGCGACGATGAGGATCTTGCCGCCGATGCCCGGCATGATGGCGTCGCCGAGCACGCTCAGCACGTTGCCGCTGTTCTCCTCGATCGTCTTGCCCGGGAGCATGACGAGGGTCGTGGTCGTGTAGATCTCGAACAGGATGAACACGATGACGATGCCGATGATGCCGGCGAGTCCCGTGGTCTTGTGCGCGTTCTTGGTCTCCTCGCCGAGGTTGGCCGTGACGTCCCAGCCCCAGTAGTAGAAAGCTGCGATCAGGGCCGCCGCGACGAAGACGCCCGCGCCGGTGAGGTGACCGAAGCCGAACCAGTCCCAGGAGAAGGCCTCGCCGTGGTGGTACGTGGTGATCGCGCGCGGGATCGCGATGATCGCGAACACCACGAGGATCCCGACCTCGATGATCGACATGATCCACTGCGCGCGCTCCGTGGTGTGTACGCCGAAGATCACTGCGGCCGCCATCACCAAGAACCACAGGGCTCCCACGACCGTGACGAGCAGCGTGTTCTCGTTGGCGACCTTGTCTCCGGCGAACAGCGCGACCGTCATCTGGCCGGCCGGGAGGGCCCCCGCCACCATGAAGATCGTGGCCGAGATCACGACCGCCCAGCCGGCGAGGAAGCCGAGAATCGGGTGGAGCCCGCGTGCCACCCAGGAGAACGACGCGCCTGCGTGCGTGTCGACCCTGGCGAGGTATCCGAAGGCGAAGGCGATGCCGAGCATTGGGATGCCGCACCACAGCAGTGCGGCCGGAGCGCCGACACCGGCGGCTCCGATCAGAAGGGCCGTGCTGGCCGCGATGGAATAGGCGGGCGCGCTGCCCGCCACGGCCATCAGCGCCGAACCGGCCTTGGACACTCCGCCGGCCTGCAGCGCGTGCTCCTGGTAGTCGATCGCACGCTGCAGAGACGTGTCCGTCTCGAGTGGATTCCGGGTCACTCTATGTCCCCTGTCTCATCGTCGGGTGTGGGGGATGACAGAGGGACGTTAGCACCCCGGGCATCCTTGCACCTAGAGGATCAGATCTCGATTTCGCGGATGTTCCCTGAAGCTATGCACCCGCTGAGAGTTTCGCGCTTTCGCGGAGGATTCCGGAACGAATCGAACGAAGCGCACCCGGATCCGTGGCGATTCCCCTGAAACGGTACGATATGCGCACGCCCCACGGCTGCGCTGAGACGGTACGGTTCAGGGGTGAAGTCCGACGAACGGTGGAGCCTGTCTGTCAGCGCTCCGCCACGGCCGATGCTCGATGAAGATGCGATCGATAGTCACCGGCTGCCGGACGGAGCCGGATTTCCACCATCGTATGTCTCGTTCGTGCGCTCCTTCGGCTGGGGCAGACTGTTTGGCCTCTGGCTGATCTACACGCCGGTCCTCCAGGGATTCGGCGACGGAGTGGTGGCCCGAGGCGGGCGTCTGACGGCGAGCCTGCATGAGGACTTCGATGACGGTCGCGCTCAGGGATACGGGTGGAAGATCGAGCCGGACGGGTCGTGGGAGCTCGCGCGACGGCTGGTGATCTTTGCGATGAGCGAGAACGGCGACTACCTTGCCTGGGACACCGGCGGACGTGACCAAGATGGCGAGCTGCCGATCTACCACACGGCTCGGTTCAACTCGCTGACCTACGCGGGTCGTGATCTGCATGCCGCCCTCGAGTGGCTTCGAGGACGCGATGGTGAGTCGAACGCTCGCTCCATCGATTTTGAGCCCCTTGCTCCCGCGGCACTGCATCATTCCTGAGCGCGGCCGGGGGCCCGTGCACCACGGATGACGTCGTCTCGAAGCCGGTCCCCACGTCGGCCTGGCGAGACTCCCCGTGTCATCTCCTCTCTCTAGCCCTGCTCGCGGTGGCGGCCGCGGCGCACGGCGAGTGCGGTCAGGGTGACGCCCCAGAGGACCTCGAAGATCATCACGGCGCTCTGGTACCAGACGGGAGCCGCCCCCGGCGAGAGCACTTGCGTCCAGTCCCCGAGCCCGTGCAGGAGCGCGAGGGGCCAGACCGATCCGACCAGAAGGCGGGCTCCGGCGAAGCAGACGCCGAAGGTCGTCGCGCTGAGCACCTGCCACCAGGTCTCGTCGACGCTCTTGCCGAAGAACAGGCCGTTTCCGAGGTGCCAGAGACCGAACACCACAGCAGTGACGATCATTCCGCTCCAGGGCCATCGCGGACCCAGGGCGCCGAGCGCGAATCCCCGCGCGGCCGTCTCTTCGGAGATCCCGACCGCCAGCATCATGGCCGCGACGCCGATGAGGGTCCCCGCAGATCCCGCGATCCCCGGGATGCCCTGCCGGCCGATCCAGATGTAGGAAAGCTGGACGGCCAGAACGGGAGCGAGCCAGCCCAGTGCGGCGAGGTGTCCACCGCTCCAGCCCGCGATCCGCCGCAACGGCGCCGTTCCCCACCAGCCGGCGCGATGCACGAGCGCTGCGGCAAGCCAGGCCGCAGCGAGGCTGAGGCCGTTCGTGAGGGTCGCGCCGAGCTGCGGGAACCAGCCTGGTCGCAGCGCGGGCATCGGCAGTGACCCGAACGTGTATGTCGTCACCCACCAGGCGATCATCACGAGAAGCGCACCGCTCCAGGTCCGCACCCCGGAGGTGCCGATCGGTGTGCCTCTGGTCACCACGCGCGCAACGATACCCCGGCGCGGTGCCTCAGCGGACGTCGACGGCCAGGCGTGCGCCGAACAGCATCAGGACGCCGCCGGTGATGCGGTCCATCCAGCGGATCACACGGGCGGAACGCAGCCGCGGCGCCAGCCGGTCCGCGCCGAAGATGAGCGCACCGAGCCAGGCGGCGCCGAGCGCGCAGTGCACGAGCGCGAGCAGCAGCCCCAGCGTGCCGACCTGGATCCCGAGCAGCGCGGCGACGCCGTACGGGCGTCCGCGCGTCACCGTGCCTCGGACCACCAGCGCCGTGTCGAGACCCGGGATGATCGTGAGCAGACCCACGACGAGCGCGAACGAGAGCAGTGCCTGGCCGAGGGTCATAGGACGACCGTAGCGCCTGCGCACGCACGCGCCCGGCCCCGGTCCGCCGACGGCGACCGGGGCCGGGCGCGATCGGTTCAACGGCCGGAGCGGCGCTTGTTGAACACGTCGAACGCGACGGCGGCGAGCAGCACCAGGCCCTTGATGAGCGCCTGGAACTCGGTGCCGACGCCGAGGATCGACATGCCGTTGTTCAGGATGCCGATGATCAGACCGCCGATGATCGCGCCGGTGATCTTGCCGATGCCGCCGGTGACCGCCGCACCGCCGATGAACACGGCCGCGATGGCGTCGAGCTCGAACCCGTCGCCGTTGCGGGGGCTGGCGAGGTTCAGCTGCGAGGTGAACACGAGCCCCGCGAGCGCGGACAGCACGCCCATGTTGACGAACAGGGTGAAGGTCACCCGCTGGGTCTTCACACCCGACAGGCTCGCCGCGAGCGGGTTGCCGCCGATCGCGTAGATGTGCCGGCCCCATACGCTGCGGGCCATGATCGCCGAGTACACGACGGTCAGCACGCCGAGGATCACCAGGGCGATCGGGGTGCCGTTGTAGCTGGCGAGCAGGTAGGCGACGAGCGCGATGAGCAGGCTGGTGAACGCGAGCTTCGCGATGAACCACCACAGCGGCTCGTCCTCGACGGCGAACTTGCGGCGGGTCATGCGCCCGCGGATCCCGAAGCCGATCATCCCGAGCACGACGAGCACCGCAAGGATGACCGTGAGCGGCTCGACCACCGTCTGCCCGCCGCCGAGATCCGGGAGGAACCCGGCGCCGATCGCCCGGAACCCGTCGGGGAAGGGGGAGATCGCCGTGTTCTGCAGTGTGATCTCGGTGAGCCCGCGGAAGGTGAGCATGCCCGCGAGCGTGACGATGAACGCCGGGATCTTGAAGTAGGCGATCCAGAAGCCCTGCCAGGCTCCGATCAGCGCGCCCAGCACGAGGCACAGCACGACGGCGACCGGCCAGGGCACGCCCATCTTGGTGATCAGCACGCCCGCGGCCGCGCCGATGAACGCCACCACGGATCCGACCGACAGGTCGATGTGGCCGGCGATGATCACCATCACCATGCCGATCGCGAGGATCAGGATGTAGCTGTTCTGGATGATCAGGTTCGACACGTTGATCGGGGCGAGGGTGATCCCGCCGGTCGTGATCTGGAAGAAGATCACGATCACGATGAGCGCGATGAACAGCCCGATCTGACGCAGCTGGCTGGTGAGGAACTCGAACGCGCCGCGCATCGAGTTCGTCGTCGGGGTGATGGATGAGCCGCTCATGCGGAGCCCACCTCCTTCTCCTGGGTCATGTAACGCATGAGGTTCTCGGCCGTCGCCTCCGCTCGCGGAACGTCCGCGGTGATGCGCCCCTCGGCCAGGGTGTAGATGCGGTCGCAGAGACCGATCAGCTCGGGAAGCTCGCTGGAGATGACGATGACGCCCTTGCCCTCGCTCGCGAGCTTGTTGATGATGCCGTAGATCTCGTACTTCGCCCCCACGTCGATGCCGCGGGTGGGCTCGTCGAGGATGAGCACGTCGGGGGACGTGTTCATCCACTTCGAGAGCACGACCTTCTGCTGATTGCCGCCGGAGAGCTTGCCGACGATCGCTTCGACCGAGCTGGTCTTGATGTTCATGCTCTTCCGGTACGACTCCGCGACGATGCGCTCCCGGCTCTCGTTGACCCATCCGATCTTCGCGATCCGGTCGAGGGCGGCGACGGTGATGTTCCGCTCGACGTCGTCGATGAGGTTCAGCCCGTATCGCTTGCGGTCCTCGGTGGCGTAGGCGATGCCGTGCCCGATGGCCTCGGAGACGGTCTTCGTGGAGATCTCGGATCCGCGCTTGTAGACCCTGCCGGAGATGTTCACGCCGTAGCTGCGCCCGAACACGCTCATCGCGAGCTCGGTGCGCCCCGCGCCCATGATCCCGGCGATGCCGACGATCTCCCCCTCGCGCACGAAGAGGTTCGCGCCGTCCACGACCTTGCGCTCATGATCGAGCGGGTGGTGCACCGTCCAGTCCTCGATCCGCAGCAGCTCGCCGCCGATCTTCGGCGTGCGGTCCGGGAACCGGCTGGCCAGATCGCGGCCGACCATGCCCCGGATGATCCGGTCCTCGCTGACGTCGTCCGTGCGCATCTCGAGGGTCTCGATGTTGCGGCCGTCGCGGATGACGGTGACCTCGTCGGCGATCGCACGGATCTCGTTGAGCTTGTGGCTGATGATGATCGAGGTGATGCCCTCGTCGCGCAGGCTCCGGATGAGCTCGAGCATGTGCGCCGAGTCGTCGTCGTTGAGCGCCGCGGTGGGCTCGTCCAGGATCAGCAGCCGCACGCTCTTGGAGAGCGCCTTCGCGATCTCCACCAGCTGCTGCTTGCCCACCCCGATGTCCGCGATCTTCGTCGCCGGGTTCTCGTCCAATCCGACGCTGCGCAGCAGCCGCGCCGCCTCCTGGTTGGTGGAGTTCCAGTCGATCCAGCCGCGGGACTGGCGCTCGTTGCCGAGGAAGATGTTCTCCGCGATCGACAGGTACGGGCTCAGGGCCAGCTCCTGATGGATGATCACGATTCCGGCATGCTCGGACTCGTTGATGCTCTTGAACGCGACCGGCTCGCCGTCCAGCAGGATCTCTCCTTCGTAGGATCCGTGCGGGTAGACGCCCGAGAGCACCTTCATCAGCGTGGACTTCCCGGCCCCGTTCTCGCCGCAGATCGCGTGCACGTGGCCGCGCTGCACGGTGATCGACACGTCCTGCAGCGCCTTCACGCCCGGGAACGTCTTGGTGATCCCGCGCATCTCGAGGATGTTGTCGCTCATCTCGCTCTCCTTTCGTCAGAGGAGGGTGGCTGCGGGAGCGTCCGCAGCCACCCTGTGTCGAGGGAGTGCCTTACTTGAGCTGGTCCTCGGTGTAGTAGCCGGTGTCGATGACGGCTTCCTTGTAGTTGTCCTTCGTGACGACCACGGGCTGGAACAGGAACGTCGGCACGACCTTTGTCTTGTTGTCGTAGGACTTGGTGTCGTTGACCTCCGGCTTCTTGCCGTTGAGCAGGTCGTCGGTCATCTTCACGGCCTCGCCCGCGAGCTTGCGGGTGTCCTTGTAGATGGTCGAGTACTGCTGTCCCGCGATGATCGACTTCACCGACGGGATCTCCGCGTCCTGGCCCGTGATGATCGGGAGCTTGTCGGTGGCGTAGCCGGCGCCGGTGAGGGCCGAGATGATGCCGATCGAGAGGCCGTCGTACGGCGAGAGCACGCCGTTCACCGTCTGCCCGTTCGAGTAGGTCGAGGCGATGAGGTCCTGCATGCGCTTCTTGGCGACGTCGGCCTGCCAGCCCTGCGTGGCGACCTGCGTGAAGCCGGTCTGGCCGCTGCCCACCTTCAGCACGCCCTTGTCGAGGTAGGGCTTGAGCGTGTCCATCGCGCCGTTGAAGAAGAACGTGGCGTTGTTGTCGTCCGGGCTGCCGGCGAACAGCTCGATGTTGAACGGCCCCGCCGCGCCGGTGTCCTTGCCGCTCTTGTCCAGCACGCCCAGGCCCTCCAGGAGGCTCGTCGCCTGCTGCACGCCGACCTTGTAGTTGTCGAACGTCGTGTAGTAGTCGACGTTCTTGTTGCCGTTGATGAGTCGGTCGTAGGCGATGACCTTGACGCCCTTGGACGCGGCCTGGTCGAGCTGGCTGGACAGCGCCGTCCCGTCCACCGAGGCGATGACGAGCACCTTCGCTCCCTTGGTGAGCATGTTGGAGATCTGCTGCACCTGGGTGGGGATGTCGTCGTCGGCGTACTCGAGGTCGACCTTGTAGCCGAGCTTCTCGAGCCCTTCCTTGACGGCGTCGCCGTCGTGGATCCAGCGGGTGGAGGTCTTCGTCGGCATGGCGACGCCGACGAGCGCGCCCTTGTTGGCACCGGGCTCGGCGGTCGAGGATCCGCCTCCGCGGGTGCCCGCGCACGCGGTCACGGTCAGGGCGAGGGCCACGGCAGCGGCGCCGAGAGCCAGTCGGGAGAACTTCATGTGATTCCTTTCGTCGAACGCGCCGCCGTGGCGCGCTCAGGACAGCAGCGGGCGCGCCGATGGCACGATCGGGTCGCCCGTTCCGGGCCCTCGCCCCGAGGACGCGGGGCGCGGGTGAGGGTGGCGCGCGCATCGCTGCGCCCGCCGGTTCGTGGTGCTGTTCGCGGGAGGCCGGTGGCCGCCGACCTCCTGCTCGGTGACGAGGAGGATCGGAATCCGACCTCTTCGTCGCCCGCGGCTGTGACCGATCACACCCGCACGAGCGATCTTCTGGCGAACCGGTCACATTTGTCAAGAGCCGGATCCGAGATGACACATCCGCGAGTTCCGCTCGCGAGCCTGCGCCCGATCCCGGGAAGCAATCAGAACGCGCGCGGAGCCGCCGTAGACGAGCGCACGATCAGCTGCGGGACCAGGGGTTCCTGCGCCAACTCCTCGCCCTGCAGCTGAGCGAGCAGCATGCGGATCGTGCGCCGCCCGAGCTCGCCGAAGTCCTGTCGCACGGTCGTCAGCGGCGGGAAGAAGTGCGCGGCGTCGGGGATGTCGTCGAACCCGACGACGCTGATGTCCTCGGGCACGCGCACGCCGAGCTCGCGGCACGCGTGCAGGAAACCGAGGGCCATCGAGTCGTTGCCCGCGAAGACCGCGGTGAAGTCCGGCATGCGCAGCAGGCTCCGCCCCGCCTCGTAGCCGAACTGCGACGTCCAGTCCCCCAGCAACGGCGCGCGCACGCGCAGGTCCCTGGCGTCGAGCTCGCGCAGATAGCCGACCATGCGCGCCTCCGCCTCGGTCCAGTCCTGCGGGCCGGCGAGATGCACGATGAACTCGTGCCCGAGGTCGGCGAGGTGTCCCACGGCGGCCCTGGCGCCGGCGATCTGATCCATCGCCATCGAGTGCCGCTCCCCGCTCGGACCGAGGGCCACGATGGGGACGTCCACGCTCATGTCGCCTACTTCGGTGAGCACCTGCTGCTGCGGCGCGATCACGATGATCGCCTCGACGGCGTGGCTGAGCAGATCGTCGATGCTCGCACGCACGGCCGTCGGGTCGCTCGAGCGCAGGTTCGCGATGGAAAGCCGGTAGCCCGCGTCACGGGCCGCGAACTCGATCGCGGTGATGGCCGTGGCCGGGCCGTACAGCACGCTCTGCGCCGTGAGCACGCCGATCGTGCGCGAACGGTTCGTCGACAGCGCCCGCGCGACGGGGTTGGGGCGGTAGCCGAGGCGGTCGATCACCGACTGCACGTGCTCGCGGGTCGTCTCGCGGATCCGGTCGCTCCCGTTCAGCACCCGCGAGACGGTCTGGTACGAGACCCCGGCCTCGCGCGCCACGTCCCGGATGTTCAGGGCGCGAGGCGGCTCGCTGTCCACAGCCACGCGCACCTCCGTCCGCATCTCGGTCGAGCTCATCGATTCAAGCTCATTATGGGGGAGGCTGCGCGCGCCCCGGGCGGCGCCGCCGCTCTCGCGGCTCTCGGGTGCGCGGTCGACGCGCGCCGCACCCGAGCGGATCCGCTCTCCTCGCGGCTCCTACAGCTCGATCTGCGAGCCCATCACGATCACGCGGTCGCGCGGCAGCCCGAAGTGGTCGCTCGCGTCGGTGGTGATGTGCGATGCCGCGAGGAACAGGCGCTTCCGCCACCGCGCCATGCCGCCTCTGCGGCCCTCGCGCAGCTCGATCTTGGACAGGAAGTAGGTGGCGTTGTCGAGATCCAGCCATCCCTGCGTCTTGTGCGGAGGGATCGTGCGCAGAGCACGCGGGATGTCCGGGTTCTCGGCGTAGCCGAACCTCGTCGAGATGTAGAGGATCCCATCGGTAGGATCCCCGAGATCGTCGACCGTGCAGCGCTTCGACTGCGGCACCCGGGGGATGTTCTGGATGTCCACGGACAGGATGATCACCCGGGCGTGACGCACGTGGTTGTGCTCGACGTTGGCGCGCAGCGCGAGCGGCGTCGTGGTTCCGCCCGGGTTGAGGAAGATCGCGGTGCCGGGCACGCGGTCGATGAGGTCCGGGTGCGTGCGCAGGTTGCTCACGAACTCCGTCAGCGAACCCTCCGCCTCGGTGCGACGCGCGGTGATCAGCGCGCGTCCGCGCTGCCACGTCGTCATGACGATGAAGGCGGCGAGGCCGATCGCCAGCGGCAGCCAGGCGCCGTGCACGAACTTGGTGGCGTTGGCGGCGAGGAACAGCAGGTCGATCGCGAGCAATCCCCCCGCACCGATCGCGAGGATCCATCCCGGCGTCTTCCAGCGTCGCCGGGCGAGATAGAAGAACAGCAGGGTGGTGATCGTGATCGTGCCGATGACCGCCATCCCGTAGGCGAAGGCGAGCGACGCGGAGCTGCGGAAGACGAACACCAGGGTGATCACCGACACCATGAGCAGCCAGTTGATCCAGGGCACGTAGATCTGGCCGTGCGTCTCGGACGAGGTGTGCGTCACCCGCAGCCGCGGCAGATACCCCAGCCCCGACGCCTGCGCCGCGACCGAGAACGCACCGGAGATCACCGCCTGCGACGCGATCACGGTCGCCGCCGTGGCCAGGACGACCAGGGCGATGCGGCTCCACTCGGGCGCGAGCAGGAAGAACGGCGCCGACATGTTCGCCTTGTCCTCCAGGAGCAGCGCGCCCTGCCCGAGGTACGTCAGCGCGAGCGCCGGGAACACGAGGAACAGCCACCCGATCGAGATCGGCTTGCGACCGAAGTGGCCCATGTCCGCGTAGAGCGCCTCGGCGCCGGTGACCGAGAGGACCACCGCGGCGAGCGCGAAGAAGGCGATGTGGAAATGGCTGATCATGAAGCTGATCGCATAGGTCGGCAGCAGCGCGAGCAGGATCCGGGGATCGTGCAGGATGCCGCCGATACCCAGCACGCCGACGACCACGAACCAGAACGCCATGATCGGCCCGAAGAGCCGGCCGACCACGGAGCTTCCGAGCTTCTGGATGAGGAAGAGGATCAGGAGGATCGTGGCCGTGATCGGGACCACCCACTCGTCGAGATCGGGATTGATCGTCTTCAGACCCTCGACCGCGGAGAGCACGGAGATCGCCGGGGTGATCATGCTGTCGCCGAGGAACAGCGCGGCTCCCAGCACGGCGAGACCCGACAGGATCGCGACCGTGCGGGTGCGGCCCTTCGGGGCCCAGCGGCGCAGCAGCGTGAGCAGGGCCATGATGCCGCCCTCGCCGTCGTTGTCCATCCGCATCGCCAGCAGCACGTAGGTGACCGTGACGATGAGGATCACCGACCACACGATGAGCGAGACGACTCCGTAGAGGTTGTCCGTCGTGAGCGGGACCGGGTGCGGGTCGTCCGGGTTGAACACGGTCTGGAGCGCGTAGATCGGGCTCGTGCCGATGTCCCCGAACACCACCCCGAGGGCGCCGATCACGAGCGCGATCCGGAGCGGGCTGCGAGTCGCGGCGGGAGCCTTCTTGTCGATCACTGCCTGGCTGTTCACAGACGAAGCCTAGGGCCCGGATCCGCGCGGACAGGCGCTCCTCACGGAATCCTCACGCGGTGCGCTGCGCATCTCCTCACGCGATCCTGACGCGCACGGTCGGGCCTGACGCGCGCGGTCGGGCCTGACACGCATGGCCGGGCCTGACGCGCACGGCCGGGCGCGGAACGCCGAAGCGCCGGCCTCCGACCAGAGTCGGAAGGCCGGCGCTCCGGTTCCCGATCAGCCCTTGCGGGGCGCGGTCACCTCGATGAGGGCCGCCGTGTTGTTCTGCAGCGACTTCTTCACGGTGATGACCGTGCCGAAGCCGACGCCGGCGTCGGCGGGGTTGCCGGTGCCGAGGGTGGTGAACCCGAGGTCCAGCCCGTACACGTCGGTCGCCGGGGTGCCGTCGGGGTTCACGACGCGCGTCGTGTACGGCGCGTTGCCGACCGAGGGCACGACGGTGGAGGCGTCGCGCAGGCGGTTGAACAGCTGACCGTCGCGCAGCTCGAGCCCGGCCACCCAGCCCTTGTCGTCGGTGAACGAGCTCACCGGCGCCTGGGCGGCGACGTCCGTGCAGTACTCGGTGAAGGAGGCATCGGCGATGCACTCCCGGAACGGGTACGTCGGCGTCAGGCCGAACGCGGCGTTGGACGTCTGCGCGCGGCTCGGCAGGTTGTGCAGCGTGGTGCCGTCGTGCGCCGCCGCGTCACCGGTGCGGCGCAGCGGGTCGAAGTGGCTGTCCACGAGGAGCAGTCCGCCCTTGGCGCCGTAACTGGGCAGGCTGGTCAGGTTGGCCGTGACCTGGTTCGAGCTGCCGTACGTGGTGTCGCGGTACCAGATCAGCGCGCCCGGGGCGTTGTAGGCCTGCTTCTCGACCTTCCAGCCGTCGTCGCTGTACACGCTGTTGTAGGCGTACTTGAGGCCGTTGTCGAAGCCGTCGAAGTTTCGCCACTCGACCAGGTAGTACTGCGCCTTGACCTGGGTGCCGCTGTCGCGGATCCAGCCGGCTCCGCTGGTGTCGGTCCAGGTGCCGTCCTGCGCCGTCCAGCCGTTGTCGCCGCCTTCCACGTCGTCGCTCCACACGACCGCGCCGGAGCCGTCGGCCAGGGCGAAGTCGTCGGAGAACCAGCCGCGCTCCTCGAAGGCGGCGTCGGTCGCCTGGCGCAGGCGGATCTGGATGCTCTGACCCTGGTACGCCGACAGGTCGACGTGGTCGTGACGCCAGCCGCCCGAGGATCCGGTCAGCCCGTACTTCTTGCCGCCGAAGTCGGCCATGCGTCCGTTCGGGTCGCTGTAGCCGTCATCCGTGGAGACCAGGGCGCCCGACTCGTCGTAGACCTTCTGCTCGGTCCAGGTGGATCCGCCGTCGGTCGAGACCTCGACGAAGCCGTAGTCCCAGTCCTCCTCGATGACGTAGTTGTTCCACATCGAGAAGGTCGCGCCGGCCGGCACACTGTCGATCGTGCGGGTCAGCGTGGTGTCCGCCCAGCTCTGATCCGCGCTGGAGTACCACATCTCGGATCCGCTGTGCGGCTCGGCGAGCGTGATCACCTTGTCCGGCAGGTTGACCTTGATGCCGTCCTGCGTCCCCTTCGCGGGACGCGAGGTCTGACCGACCTTGATGGTCTGGGTGTCGTCGCCGGGGTTCACGACCTTCGGGTCGACCCAGCCGAGCACCCACTTGTCCCAGATGCCCATGTGCGTGGGCTGGGACTGGAAGATCGGGCCGGAGTGCGAGCCGGAGCTCATCAGATCCCAGAAGTCGACGTCGGAGTTGCCGACGTTCGAGGTGTCGTACAGGTCGGGCAGGCCGAGGTCGTGGCCGTACTCGTGCGCGAACACGCCGACGCCGGAGTTCTCCGGCTGGACGATGTAGTTCTGCAGCTTCAGGTCGGTGCCGGGGATCGGCGCGCCGCCCGCGACATCGGACGAGTGCGCCCAGATCGCGTAGGTGCCCTCCTTGCCGCCGCCGCCGGACTTGTCTGCACCGGCGTGCACCAGCACCACGTGGTCGATGATGCCGTCGGGCTCGTTGACGTCGCCGTCGCCGTCCTGGTCGCCCTGGTCCTCGATGTCGTAGTCGGCCCACGGGAAGGACGGGTCGGCCTGGGCGAGCGCCGCGACGGCGTCGATCGGCAGCTGGCCGGGGCCGAGCGGGTTGTCCGGGTGGCCCTGCATGTCCTGCATCGGGCCGGCCTCGTACTCGCCCGTCTCGGGGTTGAGGTGGCAGACGGTCGCGCCGTAGTACGCCTCGGAGTGCGGCACCTGCACCCACGCCGTCGCCTCGCCGGTGACGGTGTACGCGCCGCGCGACATCTCCTCGTACATGTTCTTCATGGTGTTGCCGGAGATGTCGAACCCTGGCTTGCCGTCGACACCCGTGAGATCGGTGCGCACGCGCTGCGTGACGCCCTCCTTCGAGAAGAGCATCTTGTTGTAGAAGTCGCTCGAGAAGTCCGGCACCCACATCGTGTTGTTGTCCTTGTGGGCGGCCGTCGCAGGATCCGGGATGTTGTTGTGGAGAGTCGGGCCCTGCACGTCGCCGGGCTTGCAGTCCGTGGCGCCGAACGAGGTCGGCACCTGCAGATCCGAGAAGTCCTCGGTGCCGTTGAACTCGACCAGGATGGTCAGCAGCTTCGCCTGCTGCGTGCTCTTGGACTGCTTGAGGTTCTTCGGGCTCTTGCCCGTCTTCACCGCCTTCGCCTCGGTCTTCGCGAGCTGCCGCGCCGCGACCGGGTTGCCCTGGGCGTGCTTCTCGTCGTTCTGCTTGGCGCGCTCGAAGGCTGCGCCGCTGACCGCGCTGCGGACGTTGCCGTTCGCATCCGCGACGGCCTCGTCGTCGCTGGCGTCGTTGATGCCCTCCACGTCGGGCGCGACGTAATTGATGTACTGGTCGGAGTGACCGGAGCCGCGGGCTTCGGAACTCGCGGCCGTGCTCGTCGCAGGGCTCGATGGCGTGCTCGACGACGCGGCGACAGCCGGGACGGCCCCGAAAGTCGCCACCCCCGCCGCAGCAAGCACGAACGCCGATGTCGTCGCTGCGACACGTCGTCGTGCGCGGGCGCTCTTCTCTGACATTGATTCTCCCTCCAGGCATCACCGCGGGGGTTTCCCGCGACAGTGCGGATGTCATGCACCGGTCAGGCGCACAAGACTCAGGATTACCGTGAAACCCCTATGCAGGGGAACAGAATCGCCTGAGAAAGTGAAAGTTCTGTCGCGTACGGCACAGGAGCCGTGACGCGAGAACGCCATCCGGATCGTGTCCGGATGGCGTTCTCATCGCACCTCGATGGGCGAGGCTTCAGTCCTGCCGCGGGGAGCCGTTCCCGTCCGGCGCGTCGCGCGTCTGCTCGAGCGGTTCCTCGGTCGGGACGGCGTCATCGACGACCGCCACGTCCTCGTCGGGGGCGCCGCCGTCGACGATGGTGCCGGTCGGCTCGCTGTCGAGGAGCACGTGCTCGAGACCGCGGTCGGCGGCCAGCGCGCGCCCCTCCTCAACGGCCTCATCGCGACTGCTGTAGCTCGTCGAGAGCTCGGGGGCGCCCTCGACCTCGTTGACCCACTGGCCGTTCTTGGACCGGGTCACCACCCGCCGCCCCGCCATCATTGGTCCTCGGGCGCGAGGTCGCCGTCGCCGTCCTCGCCGAGCTCGGCGATGAGCGGGTCGTCGCCCTGGCTCTCGGGCTGCAGCCCGCTCCTCGGCTGATCCTCCGCCGGCACATCGTCATCCGGCGCAGGGATCTCATCGGGGTCCGCTCCGGTCGCCGTCGCCGGATCCAGGTCGTCGTCCCCGACGCCGGCGTCCTGCGCGTTCGTCCGCTCCCACTCCGCCTCAGCGGGATCGTCGCGGGGATCCGCCTCGGCCGTGGCGTCGCGGTCGCGCAGCGGCCGCACCGCGTCCGCGCTGTTCCCCGTCGGTGTCTCCGGTGTCGATGCCATGTCCCGAGCCTCCTCCTCAGCGATCTGCGGCCCGTGCGGCCGCGTCCTCGCGTGCCGCCAGTGTGACGCCGGGAAGGTCCCGGCCGCAGGGGCTTGATACCGCACCGCCACATCGCTATCGTCCCGGCGTCGCGGCGTCTGGCTCTGCCCGGGACGAGCAAGGGGCACCGCTCCGGGAATCCGGTGCGGTGCCCCTGCGGAGCTTCGGCGTGCGGCGGGGCTCAGCCCTTGGCGCAGACGTCCTGCAGCTTCTTGGCCTGGTCCATCAGCTTCGTGCTGGCGTCCTGGACCTTCGTCGAGACGTCCTTCATCTTGTTCTGCGCCTCGGTCAGCTTGTCCATCGTGGCCGGGTCGGTCGCGTCGAGGTTCTTCAGGTCGGGCATCTCGAAGCCGTCGAAGACCGTGACGAAGTTCTTGTACTCGGCGGAGAACGCCTCGAGGGGCTTCTTGACGGACTCGTTCGTGATCTTCTTGTCCGCGGCGTCGAGGCCTTCGAGGACCGGGGCGAACAGCCCGGCGAAGTCGACCTTCTCCCCCGCGGTCGCCTTCTGCATCGCCGAATTGACGTCGCTCGAGATGCTCGAGGTGGCCTTGTTCATCTCCGTGTTCGCGACCTTGCACGCGTCGGCGACGCTCTGCCCGCCGGAGCAGGCGGTCATCGTCGCGGTCAGGACGATCGCTGCGGCCACGCCGCCGATCCGGGTCAGGGTTGCCTTGTTCATCTGAGCTCTCCGGTCTCTCCATGGAAAAGGCTGCCGGTCCGGGAGGGCGCGACAGCCGTGATTGCTCTTCCACCCTATTCCGAGCAGATCCATAGATTCCGCCGCGCAGAGGGGATCCTTCCCGATTGTGATCGCACCGAGATATCGCAGCTACGCCCCGTTCACCAGCAGTTCGGCGTAGCCCTCCCGGAACGACGGGTAGCCGAGCGCGCCGACGACCGCGGACATCAGTGCACCGTCGAGCACGATGCCGCCGTGGCTCTCCGGCTCGACGCGCGGCGGCTTCTCGACGCCGAGCCGGTCGGCGACGAACGCCACGACCTCGCCCATCGGCACCGGTGCGCGGTCGACCGCGTGGACGAGCGCCGGCGGATCCTCGGCGCGGAGCATCGCGTCGAGGAGCCGGACGAGGTCGTGTTCGTGGATGCGGTTCGTGCGGCGGGAGTAGTCGACGGGCGCGCCGCTGCGAACCCGGCGGATCACCGAGTCCCGGCCCAGGCCGTAGATGCCGGCCGGGCGGACGATGTGCGCGCTCAGCAGCTGCGCCGCGAGCTCTTCGCCGTGCAGCAGCGCTCGCGCGCGGGGGCCGACCGGAGCGGGCGCGTCCGATTCGGTCAGCGGCCGAGGCCCCGGTCGCCCCTCGAACACCCTGGTCGATGAGACGAACACCACGCGCGAGGGCGGCGAGGGCAGCGCTTCGGCGAGGTGGGTGAGCGCCGTCGCATAGAGGTCTTCGGCGCCGTCCGCACCCGGGGGCAGGGTGATGACGACGGAGTCGCAGTCGGGCAGGGCCCGCGGCGGGGCGAGCCGCAGATCCGCGGCGATCGGCACGAAGCCGGCGGGCAGCGCGTCCGGTGAGCGCCGGATCGCGAGGACGTCGTGACCGTCGGCGAGTAGCCCTTCGCCGAGCCGGATCCCGAGCTTCCCGCAGCCGACGAGCAGTGTGCGCCCAGGCGATCTCACGGCGCGCGCGGAGCCCTTCGCGTCCACGTGCACTCCGCTCTTTCCCGCCTGCGGCGCGGTCCGGTCGCCCCGACTCGCGCAGATACGAAGAAACCCCCGATCGCTCGGGGGTTCCTCTGGCGGTGACGGTGGGATTTGAACCCACGGTAGGGGGTTACCCTACACAACTTTTCGAGAGTTGCACCTTCGGCCGCTCGGACACGTCACCGCGGACAAGCTTACGCGACGCCGGGATCGATCGCGAATCGAGCGGATCCGGTCGGGCGCGTCGTGGATCAGTCGGCCCGCACGCGGAAGCGCCGCCCCATGACCTCGCGCGGATCGATCCGGATGTAGTTGTACTTCGCCGTGGGGTTGGCGCTGACGAGGTCATGCACGCCCGAGGCGACGATCTCGTCGTCGGTGTCGAGCCGCACGGCCGTGCCGCGGATGACGACGCTCCACGCGATGCCGTCCGCGATCGCATCCACCTCGAAGGCCACCCGGGCATCGCGCGCCATGTCGACGAGCTTCGCCCCAGGAGCCGAGCGCAGATAGATCCGCTCGTCGTGCACCAGGTAGTTGATCGGGAAGATGTCCGGCGCTCCGTCCTTGCCCAGCACCGCCAGACGCCCCACGGTCTGGGAGGAGAGCGCCGCCCAGCACTCCTGGAGCCGCAGTCCCTCGACCTCCGCGGAGAGCGGCCGGCCGATCGGATCCTCGTTCATGTCCCTCGTCCCTTCGTTCCTTGCCCCGTCACCAGGCCGCGGCGACCTCGGCGTGCGTGCGGAGGATGGCCTCCGTGGATCCGGCGGGCGCGCGGCCGATGCCGCACTCCGTCGCGACGCCGAACTCCCCGACGTGCGCCGAGGCGGCGGCGATGCGGCGCGCGGTGCCGGCGGGGCCGTCCTCGCGGTGCACGAGACCGAGGTACAGCTCGGTGCCCTCCCCCAGCGCGAGCGCATCGAGCGGCGCGAAGTACGCGTCGTCGTCGCGTTCGATCGGCACGGGCAGGTGCAGCCAGGTGAGCGGGCGGTGCACCGCGGCGATGACGGCGTTCGCGTAGCGGACGAGCGTTCCCGCATCGGCCGGCTCGATGAAGTGCCGCTCGGCGGCGTCGCCGTAGCAGAGGTGCACGCCGGCCTCGACGTCGGCAGGCACCGCGTCGATGAGCGCGACGAGCCGGGAGACGAGGCCGTCGAACGGGTCGCCCGGCCACCACGCCTCCATGACCTTCCCGTACCCGGCGGCGCGCTCGATGATGCCGATCTCGCTCGCCACGTCCCATTGGATCGCGAGGTCGGCGTGCGGGATCGCGGCGAGGATCTCGTCGAGCTCGCGCAGCATCGCAGCCGTGTACACGGGCTCGATCGCCGCGCGGTCGTCGCCGGAGAAGAACGACGCGATCACGGCGAGCGGCGTGGGCAGCGACACCTGGAAGCGCACGCCCTCGGCGATCACGCCCTCGTCGCGGAGCCGCCGGAAGATCTCGTACGACTCCCGCGCCGCGGCGGCGTAGCCGAGCGGAGGCAGCGCGATGGTCGCCGCGTCCACGCCCTCGGCGATCCGCAGGGGCCGGGCGTCCAGGCCCGCGCCGAACGGGATCCGCTCCGCGCCGACCCGCTCGATCCCCTCGGCCTGGCCGAGCACGTCCGGCTGGAACATGATCCAGTGGAACCGGATCCCGACTTCGCCGTCGGGGATGCGCTTGAGGCGCGGTCCGAGGATCTCCGCCGCGGTGCGCATCGTCGTCTCGGCGTCGTCGTAGTTCACGCTGCCGACGAGCAGCGCTCCGCGGGGGTTCGTCATGCTGAAAGCGTAGGGCGGTTCCCGAGCGTCCGTGCCCGGGTTTATGCGACCGACGCTGCTCGTGGCCGCGCTCAGGCGCGCGGGCGGCCGGCACCGGCGAACACGACCGTCGCCAGGGTCGCCCCGACGAGCAGCAGGATCCCGCCCGATCCCGGATGCGCCGACACGTTCCGCATGCCGACCCCCATCAGCACCAGCACGGCGAGTGCGCCGAGCACCCCGAGCACGCCGAGCAGCAGCCCGATCCCGCGCACCGTCCGGGGCATCCGTCGCATGCCTACGGCGAACAGCAGCGTGAGGACGAGCAGCGCCACCACGATCAGGAGCCCGATGAACCCTGCCCGGATGATCGGCCCCTGCGAACCCTCGCCCTCGAGAATCGCTGGATCCACGGCCGCGGCGTAGGCGGAGATCGGCCCCGACATCCCCTCCCCGAGAGGCACCTGCAGGAACGGCGCCCACTCGCCGGCGATGGTCAGCACGAGCGCGGGCGCTCCGAGCAGCAGCCACAGAACCCGGCGCCGCCGCGAGCCGGTCCGTGACGGCGCCGCGGGGGTCCGATCCGTCATGGCCGCCTCCGTTCGTCGCGGTCAGCTTATGCACGACCCCTCGGAGACCGAGGCAGACGCCGCGAGGTGTCGCTGATCGGGTCCGTCAGTCCGCCGCAATGAGCCGGACTCCGGCCTCCGTGAGCGCGCGGACGGTCGGGTCGTCGGCAGGCACGTCGGTCACGACCCCGGCGACCTCGTCCAGCGTCAGGACCCCGAACCGCGATGCCGCGCCGAGCTTCTCCTCGCTCGCCAGCACGAACGTCTCGGCGGCCCGAGCGGCGAGCGCGCGCTTCATGGCGGCCTCGTCCGGATCACCCGTGGTGAGCCCGGCCGTCGGATGCACGCCCGTGACGCCGAGCAGGAAGAGGTCGGCGCTGATCCGCTGCGCGGCCTCCATCGCCGCCGCACCGCAGGCGACGGCGGAGTGCTTGAACAGCTGTCCGCCGATGAGGAACACGTCCGCCGCGTGGTCGAGCAGGGCTGCGGCGATCGTCGGGCTGTGCGTGATGACCGTGCACGGCCTCTCGAGGGGCAGGGCCGCGACCACGGCGAGGGTCGTCGTGCCGCCGTCCAGGATGACGGTCGCCCCGGGCTCGATGAGTGCGGCGGCGGCGCGCGCCACCCGCTCCTTGCTCGCCGGCGAGACCGCGCCCCGACGACCGTAGTCGACGACGGCGGGTGACGCGGGGAGGGCGCCGCCGTAGACCCGCACCGCGAGGCCCGCCGCGTCGAGCTCACGCAGATCCCGGCGGATGCTGTCCTCGGACAGGCCGAGTTCTGCCGCGATCTCCTTGGCCACGAGACGTCCGTCGCGGTGGAGCCGCTCGAGCAGCATCTCCTTGCGGGCCGCAGCAAGCATTCCGATTCCTTCCGATTCATGCACGTTTCTGCTGTATTGTACCCGATATGACGAAACCACTGATGATCCTCATCGCCGGCCCCTACGCTTCGGGCACCGGAGGCGACCCCGGACTCATGGCGAAGAACCTCGCCCGGCTCGAAGAAGCCGCGTGGCCCATCTTCCGCGCCGGCCACATCCCGATGATCGGCGAGTGGGTCGCTCTGCCCGTGCTGTCGAGCGCGGGCGCGACGGGTCCCGGCGATCCGCTCGCCGCCGACGTGATGTACCCGACCGCAGAACGACTGCTGCAGCACTGCGACGCCGTGCTGCGCCTGCCCGGCGAATCCCGCGGGGCGGACCAGGACGTCGCGATCGCCGAGGGCCGCGGCATCCCCGTCTACCGGCGCCTCGACGAGGTGCCCGGCATCGCGGCCTGACGCCCGGGATCCGGCCCGCGGGTTCGCTCCCCGCGCCGGGTCCCTCCGCCGGTGTGCCGCCCTCCCCCGGCGCACGGCCTCCCCGGCGCACCGGGCTCCCCGGCGCACAGGCCCTCCAGCGCCCCGGGCTCCCCCGGCGCGCGGGCCCTCCCCGGGACGCGCACCCGCGCGTCGGGCGAGGCGGCTCTAGCCCGCGACGGGCAGGATCCGACCCGCGTCGAGCCGCACCGTGCGATCAACCGTGCCGGAGGGCGGCGCCACGTGCGAGACCAGGATCACCGTCTGTCCTTCGGTGGCGCCGAGGAGGTCGCGCAGCAGCGCGTCGGAGGCGTCGGGATCCACCCCTGCGGTCGGCTCGTCGAGCACGAGCACGGGGAAGCCGCGCAGCACCGCCCGGGCGAGTGCGATGCGCTGCGCCTGGCCGCCCGACACGAGGGCACCCCGCTCGCCCACCCGGGCGTCCAGCCCGCCCCGCTCGCGCACCCACGCGCCGAGCCCGACGCGGTCGAGCACCGCGAGCAGCTCCGCATCGGTCGCGGTCTCGCGCGCGAAGAGCAGGTTCTGGCGGATGTCCTCGTCGAAGAGCATCGGATCCTGCTCGCACAGCCCCACGTGGCGGCGCAGCTCGGGTCCGGCGATGCGCGCCGCGTCCTGCTCGCCGATCCGGTAGGAGCCCTCGCTGCGCAGGAAGCCGACGAGTACCGCCGCGAGCGTCGACTTCCCCGCACCGCTGGATCCGGTGACGAGGATCCGCTCCCCCGGCGCGACGTCGAGGTCGAGGCCCTGCAGCGCGGGCCCCGACGCCCCCGGCCACGTCGCCGTCACGCCACGCAACCGCACAGCTCCGTCGTGGATCCGTCCCTCGCCGTCATCGTCGCGCACCTCGGGCGGCACCGCGGCGGGCAGCACCGCGTGGATCCGCTCGGCGCTCGCGCGCACCCCGCGCCAGGCCGAGGCCGCCTGCGGCACCGCGGAGAACACGTCGAACACGGCCATCGGCAGCAGCACGGCGACGGCGAACCACGGCGCGTCCACGGCGCCGCCGGGCTGCCCCGGGACCGCGAGGGCGAGGGCCGCGATCGACGCCGCACCCGCGGCCAGCGAGACCACGGCGGACGACAGGGCCTGCGCGGCAGCGGCGCGCGTGACGGTGCGCCGGAGGGCGTCGTCGGCGGCACGGATCCGCTGGCGCGCCGCAGGTTCGGCGCCGTAGGCCTGCAGCACGTCGAGGGCGGTGAACTCGTCGACGAGGGCGCCGGCGAGGTCCGCCCGGTCGCGGCTCAGCGTGCCCTCCGCGCGGGCGCCGACGACGCCGCCCAGCACCACGGCGCCGACGACGGCGATCACGAGGCAGACGGCGAGGGCGAGGGCGGCCGTCGGGGCGATGAGCGCCAGCACGCCGATCGACACGACCGCGACCACGCCGCCGGTGAGCAGCGGCTGCACCACGCGCAGGGGCAGGTTCTGCAGGTTCTCCACGTCGTCGACGAGGGCGGCGAGCACGGCGCCGCGGTCGGTGGATCCGAGCCCCGCCGGAGCGAGCGGCGTGAGCCGGCGGACCACGGCGGCACGCAGGTCGGCGAGACGCCCGAGCGCGGCGTCGTGTCCGGCGAGACGCTCGAGGTACCGGGTGACCGCACGGGTCACCGCGAAGAACCGCACCCCGACGATGGCGACCGACAGGGGCACCAGGTTGTCCACGAGCGACGCGGTGACGATGAGCCAGCCGCTCACGAGCAGCAGGCCCACGGCCGCCGCGGCCGACGCGATGCCCGCCAGCACGGCCGGGGCGAACCGGCGCGCCCGCGGCATCGCCATCCGCAGGATCCCCCTAGCCGAGGAGGGAAGGTCGGGAATCGGGTCATCCCCTCGTTCAGGTCGCACTTTCTGCTCTTCCGGACGTGCGGGAAGAGCAGAAAGTGCGACCTGAACGGGGGTGGATCCGGTTTCATGGGCCGCGGGCGCCCCAACGGCGGCGGCCGGGAGCACCGGGCCCGGATCGCCGATCCGCACCACCTGGTCCGCGATCGCACGGGCGGTAGGCCGGTGCGACACCAGCAGCACCGTCGCTCCGTCGTCGGCGACGCGGCGGATCGTCCGCCAGAGGCGCTCCTCGGTGGCCGCATCGAGGGCGCTGGACGGCTCGTCGAGCGCGAGCACACGTGCCCCGGATCCGAGCCGGTACAGCGCGCGGGCCACCGCGACGCGCTGCGCCTGCCCACCGGACAACCCCGCGCCCTGCACGCCGAGCTCCTGCTCCGGGTCAAGATCCGCCGCCGCAGCATCGGCGAGGGCGGCGCGCACGCCGGCGACGTCGGGCGCGGGGTCGCCGAGGGCGACGTTCGCGGCGACCGTCCCGCGGATCAGCCCGGGGCGCTGGCCGGCCCAGGCGAGCCACGACGCCGGATCCGGATCCGCGCCGCCCGCCCCCCGGAGGCCGTCGCCCGTCCCCTCGACCCCGTCGCCTGCCTCCCGGACGCCGTCGCCTGCCCGGTCGACGCGGATCGCCCCGTCGTAGCCCGCGGCGCCCCGCAGCGCGGCGAGCAGACTGGACTTGCCGGATCCGCTGCGCCCTTCGATCAGCGTGACGGTCCCCGGCTCGGCGGTGAACGAAACCGGCGGCAGCGCCCTCTCCCCGTGCCGCACCGAGACCTCGTCGACGGCCAGCCGGATCCATCCTGTTTCGAAGCGCGCAAATGGCTGCATCTCGGGCGAAGTTGCAGCCATTTGCGCGCTTCGAACGGGGGAAGGAGCCGCCGGATCCGCGTCGAGGATCTCGAAGACGTCCTCGGTCGCGGCCACGCCCTCCGCCGCGGCGTGGAACTGCACGCCCACCTGGCGCAACGGCAGGAACGCCTCGGGCGCGAGGAGGAGCACGAACAGCCCGACGCCGAGGCCCAGCTCGCCGTTCAGCAGCCGCAGACCGACCGACACTGCGATGATCGCGACGGCCAGCGACGACAGCAGCTCCAGGGCGAAGCCGGACAGGAACGAGTACCGCAGCACGCGCATGGTCTCGCGGCGGTACTGCTCCGCGGTCTCCCGCATGCGGGCGGCGGCGCGGCGCTCCCGCCCGAACAAGCGCAGGGTCGCCAGCCCCTGCACGGTGTCGGCGAACCGCGCCGCCAGCGTCTGCAGCACGGCGAGCTGCCGGCGCTGCACGCCGCGGGTCGCGAGCCCGATGAGCACGAGGAACAGCGGGATCAGCGGCAGGGTGACGGTCGCCGCGAGGCCGCTCGGCCAGTCCTGCCACCACATCACGGCCACGAGCACCGGCGTCGCGATCGCGGTGAGCACGAGCTGCGGGATGTAGCGGGCGAAGTACGGATCCAGCGCATCCAGCCCGTGCCCCGCGGTCACGGCGAGCGCGGCGCGGTTGCGGCTGCCCAGCCAGCCAGGGCCGCGACGGGCGATCGCGTCGATCAGCGCGGCCCGGAGCTCGCGCCCCGTCTGTGCGGCAGCCCGGGCGCCCCACGCCTCGGAGACCCACAGCAGCACGGCACGCACGAGCACCACGAGCGCGAGCCACGGCAGCTGCGGGAGCGGGGAGCGCCCATCGGCGACCGCGGTGATCCCCGCCGCGAGCAGCCCGGCGAACGCGAGGGTGACCGCGGTCTGGACGAGGGCGATGCCGGCGGACACCGCGAGGTACGCACGGGCGGCGGGCGCCCAGCGCAGCAGCCGCGGATCGATCGGCTTCATCGGATCACCGCGCACATCGTGGACCGTGAAGGGAGCACCGCGCCCTTCGTCTCGCTGCGCTCGCTCAGGGACCGAGCAAGGCCACGTCCCTTCGACAGGCTCAGAGACCGAGAAACCGTCGGGCTCAGGGACCGAGCCGGGCCACGTCCCTTCGACAGGCTCAGGCACCGACAACCCGACGGGCTCAGGGACCGAGCAAGGCCACGTCCCTTCGACAGGCTCAGGGACCGACAACGCGACGAACTCAAGGACCGGCGGCGAACCGGTCCCTGAGCGAGCCGAAGGCGAGACGAACGGCGGAGCGTCATGCGTGCGCGGGCGCGGCCTCGATCGTCGACCGGCGCACGCGCTTGCGGAACACCCAGTACGTCCACGCCTGGTAGGCGAGCACGATCGGCATCGCGATCAGCGCGGTCCAGCTCATGATCTGCAGCGTGAGCGGCGTGCTCGACGCGTTCTGGATGGTCAGCGAGTTCGCCGGGTCCATGGTCGACGGCAGCACGTTCGGGAACAGCGCCGAGAACAGCATGAGCACGGCCGTGAGGATCGTCACCACCCCGGCGGCGAACGCCCAGCCGTCCCGACTCCGCAGCGACAGGATGATCGACGCGATGAGGAACACCGCCGCCACGGCGCCGAGGACGATCACCGCGCCCAGCAGCGAGGGCCGTCCCGCGGCGATCACGATCGTCCACACCACGGTTCCCGCCGCGGCGAGCACCGTCGGAAGGGCCGCCGTGCGGGCCACGCGCCGGGCGCGCTCGTGCACCACGCCGTCGGTCTTCAGCGCGACGAAGTACAGCCCGTGCAGGAAGAACAGCAGCAGCGTGGTGACGCCGACCAGCAGCCCGTACGGGTTCAGCAGGTCGAACACCGTCCCCCGGAAGATGTGCCGCTCGTCGAGCGCCACGCCCTGCACGATGTTGCCGAAGGCGACACCCCACAGCAGCGCGGGCACGGCGGATCCGATCACGATCATCGTGTCGAAGCGACGGCGCCAGCGCGGGTCGTCCTTCTGGTGGCGGTACTCGAACGAGACGCCGCGCAGGATGAGGGCGAGCAGGATCAGCAGCAGCGGCAGGTAGAAGCCGCTGAACAGGGATGCGTACCACTCCGGGAACGACGCGAACAGGCAGGCGCCCGCCACGATCACCCAGGTCTCGTTGAGGTCCCAGACGGGGCCGATGGTGTTGATCACCTGGCGGCGGGACACGTCGTCCTTGCCGAGGAACGGCAGCGACATGCCTACGCCGAAGTCGAAGCCGTCGAGGACGAAGTAGCCCACGAAGAACAGGGCGACGATCCAGAACCAGAGCGTGGCGAGATCCATGTCCGTCTCCTTCCTCAGTACACGACCGACGGGACCGGTGCGTCCTCGTCATGCTTCTCGGTGGTGTCGGGCCCCTTCTGGGCGGCCCGGACGATGAGCCCGACCTCGACGACCGCGAGAGAGGCGTAGATGAGCGTGAAGGCGATGAGCGAGATGAGCACCTCGACACCGCTCACCCCCGGCGAGACGCCGTTCTTGGTCGTCATGAGACTGAACACGATCCAGGGCTGCCGGCCCATCTCCGTGAACACCCAGCCGACGATGTTGGCGCCGAGCGCGAGCGGGAACGACCAGATCGCGATCTTCCACATCCACGGCGCCGGCGGCTTCTTGGCGCTCTTGCGCGTGATCCACAGGCCGACGAGGGCGATGAAGGCGTGCAGCAGGCCGAGGCCGATCATCCAGCGGAACGCCCAGTACGTGATCCACAGCACAGGGGTGAACTCGGTGAGCCCCGTCGAGGCGAACTGCTGCGCGTACTGCGCGTTGAGGTCGTTGATGCCCTCGACGCAGCCGTTCAGCTCGTGCGTCGACAGGAACGCGAGCAGATACGGCACGCGCAGCGACCAGATCTCCCCGGTGCCGTCGGGCGTGCCGATGGAGAACAGGGAGAACGAGGCGTCCGCCCCGCAGCTGGAGTTGAACATCGCCTCGGCGGCGGCCATCTTCATCGGCTGGGTGCTCACCATCGCGAGCCCCAGCTGGTCGCCGGAGAGGACGACGCCGGCCGTCGCGACGAGCATGCCCCACAGGCCGAACTTCAGCGCCGGCCGCAGCGTGTCGACGTGCTGCCCGCGGGAGATGTGCCAGGCCGAGACCGAGATCACGACACCGGTGGCGAACATGAGCGCGCCGAAGATCGTGTGCGGGAACGCGGCGAGCGCGACCTTGTTGGTCAGCAGCGCCCAGAAGTCGGTGAGCTCTGCGCGGTTCGTCGCGGCGTTGTAGGTGTAACCGACCGGGTTCTGCATGAAGGCGTTCGCGGCGATGATGCAGTACGCCGACAGGATCGTCCCGATCGCGGTGCCCCAGATCGTGGCCAGGTGTACCTTCTTGGGGAGCTTGTCCCAGCCGAAGATCCACAGCCCGATGAAGGTCGCCTCGAGGAAGAACGCGAGCAGACCCTCGAACGCGAGCGGGGCGCCGAACACGTCGCCGACGAAGCGCGAGTAGTCCGACCAGTTCATGCCGAACTGGAACTCCTGCACGATGCCGGTGACCACGCCCATGGCGAAGTTGATGAGGAAGATCTTCGCGAAGAACCGGGTGAGGTGCAGGTACTCGATCTTCCCGGTGCGCACCCACGCCGTCTGGAAGATCGCGGTCACCGTCGCCATGCCGATCGTGAGCGGCACGAAGAGGTAGTGGTAGACGGTCGTCAGCCCGAACTGCCATCGGGAGAGGACGAGGGGATCAAGCCAGTCCATGCGCGACGCCTCCTGCGTTCATGTCGGATCCTGCGTTCGTGTCAGATCCTGCCGTGGATCCAGCCGTGCCGGATCCAGCCGTCAGGTCGGATCCAGCCGTGCCGGATCCAGCCGTGCTCGATCCGGCCGTGCTCGATCCTGCCGTGCCCGATCCGACGCGGAGAAGCTCGACGGTGCACTCCTCCGGCCGCTCGGTCGTGCGCACGCAGCCCGCAGCGAGCGGGCCGCCAGCCTGCGCCAGCACACCCTGCATGAGGCCGAGGTGCACCTGGCACAGCACCGGCCGGTGCTCGGGGCGGGCGGCCGCGTGCGGGCACGGGGTCAGCTCGACCGTGAGGCGCTCCTCGTCGATCACCGGCTCGAAGCCGCTCTCCTCGAGATGCTCGACGAGGGCGTCGAGCTGGTATGTGGCGCTCTGCCCGAGTACGGACGGGTCGGTGCGCAGCATACGGCGCAGCAGGTCGCCGCGCCGTGCGGCGTCGCCCGCCTTCTGCTTCGCGACGGGGCTGGTCGCCCCGGGCGCGCCCGTGGCCGCGCTGTACAGCACGCGGGGCCGCCCCCGGGTCGTGCGGTGTTCGGTGGCCTGGACGACGTAACCGCCCTCGATCAGGCGCTGCAGGTGCTCGCGTACGGTGTTCGGGTGCAGCCCGGTGGCCTCGCACAGCTCGCCGATCGTGCGCTGGGACCTCGACTGCACGAGATGCAGGATCCGCACTCGCGAGAAGCTGGAGATCGGCCCGCAGACGGGCCCGGCGCTGGCCATGGCTCCATACTGGCATCGGCGGTGCACGCCGATGCGTCGCAGGGCCGTGAATAATGCCCGTCGTGATAGGAGCTTCGGATCGCGACCATGCGGATCGCGGATCCTCGTCCCGCGACGTCGTCTAGTCGGCCCGGTGGGCCTGCGCGAGCTCGGAGATCACCGACACGACGGCGCGCACATCGCCGGGGCTGCCGCCCGCACGGCCGGCGACGAGCCCGGCCACGAACGCGCTGAACGGCGCGGCGGGGCGGGCGACGCCGTTCGCGACATCGCGGGCGAGGTCGAGGATCAGGGCGATCGGCAGGTCCTCCTCGGCCAGGCCGAATCGTTCGCGCAGTTCGGCCGCCCAGCCGTCGAGAGCCTCCGGGGGCAGGGTGCGATCGTTCTCGGTCATGAGGACTCCTCTGATCGTGGGGCGGATCCGGCGACCTCGGCGCGGGCGCGTTCCAGGTCGTCGGGGGTGTCGATGTCGGCCGTGGTCCCATCCTCGTCCGGGACCCAGCGGATCGGAAGCCCGCCGAGCAGCGCCCGGCACGAGGCGCCGTCGACACGGTCGAGCGCGGCGAGGGCGTCCCGCACGGCGGCGGCCCGGTAACGCCCGGCGAGCCATTGCGGCTGCCCGTCGGCGCGGAACGCGACGGCGTCGACGGGATCCGCGGTGAGATCCGCTTCCGCGAGGCGTGCGATCACGGCCTCCGGGCGGGCGAGGTCCCCGGCGAGGAGCAGGAACTCCGCCACGCCGGCGAGCTCGGGGCGTGCCAGGGCCGCCGCGAGCGCCGCGACCGGTCCGCCGAACGGCGGCTCCTCGCGCACCCACGACAGCACCTCCCCCTCAGGCCCGGCGTCGGACGCCCCGCGCTCCGGGGCGTCCCCCACCGCGACGACCGGCGTGATCCCCCGCTCGGCGAGTGCGGCCCGCGTGCGGTCCCACGGCGTGGAGCCGCCGAGCGCGAGCAGGTGCTTCGCCGCGCCGCCCATCCGGCGGGCGCGGCCGCCTACGAGCACGACCGCGGCCACGGACGCGGGTGCCGGCGAGCCCGCGGATCCGGGTGCAGGCTCGCGCGCGGGTGCGGACGCCATGCCCGAGGACTCAGGTCCCGGGAGACCCACGGATCCGGATCCGGCCATGACGCTCAGTCCAGCTCCATCACGTCGACGAGGTCGCCCACCCGCACCTCGTCGACCTCGGCCAGCACCACGGCGAACGCCGTCGCCGCGCCGAGCCCCACGCTCAGGTGCGAACCGGATCCGCCGCGCGTCGCCGGCACGACCGCGCCGTCCACGATCGCGGCGGGCAGGTACTGGCGCCGCCCCGGGGGCGTGCGCCAGGCGGCGCCGGCCGGCACGCGCCGCAGCGGCCGGAACACCTCGGTGCGCCCCTGCAGCCGCAGCAGTGCCGGGCGCACGAAGACCTCGAACGAGACGGCGGCACTGACCGGGTTTCCGGGGAGGCCGAACAGCAGCACGCCCTCCGGCGTCACCCCGAAGCCCTGAGGCTTGCCCGGCTGCATCGCCACGGGCCCGAACTCCATCGTGCCGGCGAGGCTCTGCCGCACCGGCTCGTAGGCGCCCGCGCTCACCCCGCCCGAGAAGATCACGACGTCGGCGCCGAGCCGCGCGGCCCGCGCGACGACCTCCGCGGGACCGTCGCCCTCGTCCCGCACGACGGTGCGCAGCACGACCTCCGCACCGGCCTCGGCGGCGAGCCCCGACAGCAGCAGCGAGTTCGACTCCGGGATCTGACCGCGCTCCAGCGTCGTGCCCGGCGGCACCAGCTCGGATCCGGTCGAGACGACCACCACGCGCGGGCGGGGCGCGACCGGCACCTCGGCGACGCCGACCGACGCGAGCGCAGACAACTGCCGCGGGCCGAGCAGCGTGCCCGCCGGGAGCACCACCGCGCCCGCGGCCGCGTCCCCGCCGGCTCGCCGCACGTGCACGCCCTCGGCCTGCGGAGCGCGCCGCACCACAGCGGTCTGCAGGGAGTCGGCCAGCCCGCCGGCCGTGTCCTCGAAGGGCACCACGGTGTCCGCCTCGGTCGGCAGCGCGGCGCCCGTCATGATGCGCACGGCGCAGCCCGGTACGACAGCCGGGTCGTCGGGGCTGCCCGCAGGAAGATCCGCGGTGACGCGCAGGGTGACCGGGGCGTCCTCGGTCGCATCGGCGACGTCCGCGAACCGCACCGCGAAGCCGTCCATGGCGGAGTTGTCGAACGCCGGCACGGGGTTCGAGGCGCGCGCGTCCTCGGCGAGCACCCGCCCGCCCGCCTCGGCGACCGGCACCGTCTCCGCGGCGCGCTGACGCACTGCGGCGAGCACCCGCTCCTGCTGCTCCTCGACCGTGCGGTACGTGCTGCCGTGCCCCATGCGCGCTCCCTCGTCTGTGCTTCCGAGGCTACCGGCCGGCGCGGCGACGCAACGAGGACGGTCGCCGCCGCCGCTGTCCGCGGCCCCGGCTAGCCTTGCTCCATGGCCTCCCGGAAACCCTCCGCCCCTGCGTACGTGTGCACCGAGTGCGGCTGGACGACGGCGAAGTGGGTGGGGCGGTGCGGTGAGTGCCAGCAGTGGGGCACGGTCGTAGAGCAGGCGGCGCAGACCGGCATCGTGCGTCGGGTCGAGGCGACGGCTCCCGCGGCGGGGCGGCAGGCGCGCCCGATCACGGCGCTCACGTCCAAGGAGTCGCCGCGGCGTTCCAGCGGTGTGGGCGAGTTCGACCGCGTGCTGGGCGGCGGCATCGTGCCGGGCGCGGCGATCCTGCTCAGCGGCGAGCCGGGCGTGGGCAAGTCGACGCTGCTGCTCGAAGTGGCCGCGGCCGCCGCCCGCGCCGGACGGCGGGTGCTGTACGCGAGCGGCGAGGAGTCCACCGCGCAGGTGCGGCTGCGCGCCGAGCGCACCGGCGCGCTGCACGACGAGCTGTACCTGGCCGCCGAGACGGATCTCGGCACCATCCTCGGCCACATCGACGAGGTCTCCCCCGAGCTCGTGATCGTCGACTCGGTGCAGACGGTCGCGTCCGCGCTGTCCGACGGAGCCGCCGGGCAGCCCGCGCAGGTGCGCGAGGTCGCCGCGGCTCTCATCCGGGTGGCGAAGGAGCGCGATCTGCCGATCGTCATCGTCGGCCACGTCACCAAGGACGGCCAGGTCGCCGGACCCCGGATCCTGGAGCACCTCGTCGACGTCGTCTGCCACTTCGAGGGCGATCGGCAGACGTCGCTGCGTTTCATCCGGGCGCTGAAGAACCGGTTCGGGCCGACCGACGAGGTGGGCTGCTTCGAGATGACCGGATCCGGGATCGCGGAGGTGCCGGATCCGTCGGGACTGTTCCTCTCCCGCGGCGCGCCGGATCCTGGCACCTGCGTGGCGATCGCCCTCGAGGGCCGCCGGGCGATGCCGGTGGAGGTGCAGGCGCTCACGATCGCGACGCAGGCGCCGAACCCGCGTCGCATCGTGAACGGCGTCGATTCCTCGCGGGTGGCGATGGTGCTGGCGGTGCTGGAGCGGCGACTGAACATCAAGACCAGCGACAAGGACGTGTACGTGTCGACCGTCGGCGGGGTGCGGTTCACCGAGCCGGCGGCCGACCTGGCGATCGCCCTCGCGGTGGCCGGAGTCGTGCTGAACCGCGCGATCCCGCGCACGCTCGCGGCGATCGGCGAACTGAGCCTCGCCGGCGAGGTGCGCCCGGTGTCCCAGGCGGCTCAGCGCCGGGCCGAAGCCGCGCGCCTGGGCTACCGGCATGTGATCGATGACGGCTCACCGAAGCTCGAGGACGCGCTCCACAAGGTGCGCAAGCTCTTCCTCGCTCCTCCACGCCCGTTCCCCGTCGACCGCCTCGACGACGTTCCCGCGTTCTGACTCGGATCCCCGTCCGAGCCCGGCCACGCTCTCGCCTGGTCCGGCACCGCACGCGCCGGGCCGCGACTCCTGGCACGCCCGGCCCCGCCGCGTACGTGAGACTCCGCGTTCCGCCTGCGACTCACGCCTTGCGCGGGAGCCTCGGCCGAGAAGTGGAGTCGCGGAAGGTCACGCTTCCAGGGCGCGCAGCAGCTCGGCCGGCGGGGCCTGCATCGGATGCGGGCCCGCGATGTCCAGGAAGACCGTCGTGATCACCTCGCGGTGCGCGGTGAGGAACGAGCGCAGCCACGCGGGCGAGTAGATGCCGACGCCGGGAGGAAGGTTGGCGGGCTTGTTCTTCGCATCGCTGAACAGCAGCAGCGCGACGTCACCCGTGGCCGGATCCCGGTAGGTCCACACCTCGCCGCCGTCGAGCGGATTGTCCCGGGCGCCAGGGCGGATGAGCGGCACGACCGTGTTGCCGTTGCGCAGAGCGAGGGCGACGGCGGCCATGTCCTGCTTCTCGAGCGCCTGAGCGAGGGCCTCGGAACGGAAGTCCGAGGCGGCAGGAGCCTTCTTCTTCGACTTCTTCGCGGCCATCGTTCCAGCTTACGAGACGGCCGCGACCGCGCCGACCGGGAGTGCTGCGCCCGGAAACGAGAGGAGGACCCCTTCGTCCATCGCTTGGGGACAGATGACGAAGAGGTCCTCGCGTCTTCGAGGACGGACGACGATGCGCTGGGGACGCTGAGATGTCGAGCCACTGGGGATGGCGACCCGTCACGATGTCGAAGACTTCCTCTATGGTATCCCAGACGGCCGTCAGGATCGACCGTTTCTCATCAGTTCTGCAGGTTTCCCGCGCCCCGCGCGCGTCGCCGGCACCGGGAGAGTCAGTTGAGCAGGAACTGCTGCGGGTTGGTGCTCGTGAACCCGCCGATCTCCACGGTCAGCCGGTAGGCCGCGCCACCACCCGGTGCTCGCTGCCGGTCCGTCGCCTCGCAGGTGTCGACGCTGGATCGCGTCCGGTCCCACACCACCGGCGTCGAGCTGGTGATCGTCGCGCCCGCCTTGATGGTCTGGATCGCGTCGCTCGGGGTCTGCTGACAGTCGGTGGAGCGCCACCAGGTGTCGCTGCCGCTGGTGATCGTGAACACCTGCGTGGACGTGCCGACGTTCATCGTGCAGTCCTTGGCGCTGCTGTTGGTCAGTGAGATGGACAGCTGCGGGTTCTCGTCGGCCGAGTAGGTGTCGTGGTCGGTGACCGCCGTCACCTGCACCTGGCCCGCGGTGCACGGCACGGGGCCTGCGTCGGGCGTGCTCGTGGGCGTGGGTGTCGCGCTGGGATCCGCGCTCGCGTCGGCGGTCGGATCCGGGGTGGCGGGCGGCGTGCCGGCCTTCGGCGCGGAGGTCGACGGGCTCGGCGTCGGCGCCGGTCCGGATCCGCCGCGGGCCACCAGCGCCCACACGAGCGCGCTCAGCAGCGCCAGCACGACGATGACGATCCCGAGCGCCACGATCCGGCGTCGACGATAGACGGCGGCGGACTGGCGAGGGGTCATGCTTCCAGGTTATGCGGCGCGCCCTGCCGGATCCTGGACGGCACCCCGCGCGACGGCAGGGTCACAGGTGCTTGAGCATCCGGGTGTTGCCCAGCGTGTTCGGCTTCACGTGCGCGAGGTCGAGGAACTCCGCGACGCCCTCGTCGCCGCTGCGCAGCAGCTGGGTGTACACGTCCGGATCCACGACCTGCTCGCCGATCGGCGCGAAGCCGCGGCGCTCGAAGAAGGCGACCTCGAACGTCAGGCAGAACAGCCGGCTGAGGCCGAGGATCTTGGCGTGCGCCTCGAGCTGATCCACGATCGCCCGGCCGACGCCGTGATGCTTCCACTCGTCCTTCACGAGCAGGGTGCGCACCTCTCCGAGGTCCTCCCACATCACGTGCAGGGCGCCGCAGCCGATGAGCTCGCCGTCGGCCTCGGCGACCACGAACTCCTGCACGGCGCCGTAGAGCACGGCGATGTCCTTACCGAGCAGGATCCGTCGCTCCACGAGCGGCTCCAGCAGCGTGTAGATGCCCTGGACGTCACCGGCCCTCGCGGGCCGGACGAGGTAGTCGCTCATCCCCCCAGCCTACGGCGTGCGGCCGTTCCGGAGTGGTGGCGGGCCGCGTCGTCGACTGCTCGCGGTTCGCGGCACGGCCGGGGTTCTGCTATCGTGAGGGGTTGCGCGCCTGGCCCGCCGACGTCTCTTCGGCGCCGCGCCACCCCGGTCCCTGAAGATCTCGAGGACCGCCCGCCCCGGAGTGACATCCGCGATCCGCACCGATGCGTGGTCGCGCGTCCGGGCCGGAACCCGTTTTCCCGGCTGCCCTGCGGCCGGAGCACCTGAAGAAGCATCACCATGAACATCACCTGGAAACAGGCCGATCACGACGTGTACGTCGCGACCACCGACGGCGAGTACGCCGGCTTCGTGGCCGTCGACGGCACCGGCCACGTCCTGCACGATCGGCACAGCCGCCGCCTCGGCAGCTATCCGTCCCTCTCCGCCGCGCGTAGCGCGCTGGAGTCCCTCGGCGCGTCCCGCGGCGCGTTGGAGCCTTTCGGCACGTCTGCCGGATCCGGGGCGACGGCACGTCGCCCGCGCCGTTCCGCCCGCGACCGGCGCCGCCCGTCCGCCTCGCGGAGCCGCTGAGGCCGATACCGTTCCTGAGCGAGCGCAGCGCCCCTCGGTCCCTGAGCGAGCGCAGCGTCCCTCGGTCCCTGAGCGCGACCGGCGTCCGCCTCGCGGAGCCGCTGAGCCCCGGACTCTGAGCGAGCGCAGCGCCCCTCGGCCCCTGAGCGCGACCGGCGTCCGCCGGTCCCTGAGTCGTTGGGCCCGCTGCGTCCGAAAGATGGATTTCGTCGCTCCGGCGCTCGCGCGAGCGACGTTTTCCATCTTCGGGATCCACTCCTAGGCCTCGCGGGATGAATGACGTCGCCCCGAGGACGCCGCGAGCGACGTTTTCCCTCTCACCGGCCCCGCCGGGAGCGAGCACGGCCCGGCCCCGCCCACCCGCGGGCGCCTGGGGCGAGCGCAGCGAGACGAAGCCCCCTGACA
Source organism: Microbacterium sp. 8M (assembly GCF_902506375.1). Classification (GTDB taxonomy): domain Bacteria; phylum Actinomycetota; class Actinomycetes; order Actinomycetales; family Microbacteriaceae; genus Microbacterium. The sequence goes on along the minus strand of NZ_LR733284.1, from coordinate 578,980 downwards.
CGCGAGAGGGGCGAGTGCCGAAGCACCCGCCCCTCTCTGCGAAGCCGGATCCGAACCGAAGCCGGATCCGATCCGAAGCCGGACCCGAACCGAAGCCGGATCCGAACCGAATGTCGATCCGGATCAGGATCCGATCAGGCTCCTGCCGCCAGGTCCGGCGTGGTCGGGATGGTTCCGGCGGTGTTCACGCCGACCGAGACCTTCTCCCCGCGCGGACCGGTGGTGAAGACGAACTTCCCGTCCACGGCATCCACGTGCACGTGGTCGCCCGGGTTGAGCTCGCCGTGCAGGATCTTCTCCGACAGCTGGTCCTCGACCTCGCGCTGCATCGCACGGCGCAGCGGCCGGGCGCCGAGCGTCGGGTCGAAGCCCAGCTCGATGAGGCGGTCCTTCGCGGCGTCCGTCAGCTCCACCGTCATGTCGCGGTCGAGCAGGCGGTCGCTCAGGCGCTTCGTGAACAGGCCCACGATCTGACGCAGCTCGTCCTTGTTCAGCTGCGGGAACACGATGACGTCGTCGAGACGGTTCAGGAACTCGGGCTTGAAGTTGCGCTTGAGCTCCTCGTCGACCTTGCCCTTCATCCGCTCGTAGGTGCTCTGCGCGTTGCCCTCGATTTGGAAGCCGACCGGACCACCGGCGATCGCCGACGAACCGAGGTTCGTCGTCATGATGATCACGGTGTTCTTGAAGTCGATCACGCGGCCCTGGCCGTCGGTGAGACGACCCTCCTCGAGGATCTGCAGCAGCGAGTTGAAGATGTCCGGGTGGGCCTTCTCGATCTCGTCGAAGAGCACCACGGAGAACGGCTTGCGGCGCACCTTCTCGGTGAGCTGGCCGCCCTCCTCGAAGCCGACGAACCCGGGAGGGGCACCGAACAGCCGCGAGACGGTGTGCTTCTCGCCGAACTCCGACATGTCGAGGGAGATCAGGGCGCCCTCGTCGTCGAACAGGAACTCGGCGAGCGCCTTGGCGAGCTCGGTCTTTCCGACGCCCGTGGGGCCGGCGAAGATGAACGAGCCCGAGGGGCGCTTCGGGTCCTTGAGGCCGGCGCGCTGACGACGGATCGTCTTGGACAGGGCGGCGATCGCCTCCTCCTGGCCGATGACGCGCTGGTGCAGCGCCTTCTCCATGAAGACGAGACGGCTGGACTCCTCCTCGGTGAGTTTGAACACCGGGATGCCCGTGGCCTGGGCCAGCACCTCGGCGATCAGGCCCTCGTCGACGACCGCGTTGGTCGCAACGTCGCCCGAGCGCCACTGCTTCTCCAGGCGCAGCCGCTCGGCGAGCAGCTCCTTCTCCTGGTCGCGCAGGGCGGCGGCCTTCTCGAAGTCCTGCTCCTCGGAGGCCTGCTCCTTCTCCTCGCGCACCTTCGCGATCTTGTCGTCGAACTCGCGCAGCTCCGGCGGCGACGACAGGATCGACAGGCGCAGGCGGGCGCCGGCCTCGTCGATCAGGTCGATGGCCTTGTCCGGAAGGAACCGATCCGACACGTAGCGGTCGGCGAGGTTCGCCGCGGCGACGAGGGCGCCGTCGGTGATCTGCACCTTGTGGTGCGCCTCGTAGCGGTCGCGCAGGCCCTTCAGGATGTTGATCGCGTGGGGCAGGCTCGGCTCGTTGACCTGGATCGGCTGGAAGCGGCGCTCGAGGGCCGCGTCCTTCTCGAAGTGCTTGCGGTACTCGTCGAGCGTGGTGGCGCCGATCGTCTGCAGCTCACCGCGGGCGAGCAGCGGCTTCAGGATCGACGCGGCGTCGATCGCGCCCTCGGCGGCGCCCGCACCCACGAGGGTGTGGATCTCGTCGATGAAGACGATGATGTCGCCGCGCGTGCGGATCTCCTTGGTGACCTTCTTCAGGCGCTCCTCGAAGTCTCCGCGGTAGCGGGATCCGGCGATGAGGGATCCGAGGTCGAGCGAGTAGAGCTGCTTGTCCTTCAGCGTCTCGGGCACGTCGCCCTTCACGATCGCCTGAGCCAGGCCCTCGACGACGGCGGTCTTGCCGACGCCGGGCTCGCCGATCAGCACCGGGTTGTTCTTGGAGCGGCGGGACAGGATCTGCATGACCCGCTCGATCTCCTTCTCGCGCCCGATCACCGGGTCGAGCTTGCCTTCGCGCGCGGCCTGGGTGAGGTTGCGCCCGAACTGGTCGAGCACCTGCGACCCCTGCGCGGCCTGCTGGGCGTTGTCGTGCGCGGCGCCGGAGACGGCGGCGGGCTCGCGCCCCGGGGATCCGGAGAGCATCTGGATGACCTGCTGGCGCACCTTGTTCAGGTCGGCGCCGAGCTTGACCAGCACCTGGGCGGCGACGCCCTCGCCCTCGCGGATGAGGCCGAGGAGGATGTGCTCGGTGCCGATGTAGTTGTGGCCGAGCTGCAGCGCTTCGCGCAGGCTCAGCTCGAGCACCTTCTTCGCGCGCGGCGTGAAGGGGATGTGGCCGGTCGGCTGCTGCTGGCCCTGGCCGATGATGTCCTGCACCTGCTCGCGCACGGACTCGAGGGAGATGCCCAGCGACTCCAGTGCCTTTGCCGCGGCTCCCTCGCCCTCGTGGATGAGGCCGAGGAGGATGTGCTCGGTGCCGATGTAGTTGTGGTTGAGCATCTTCGCCTCTTCCTGGGCGAGGACGACGACACGACGGGCTCGGTCTGTGAATCTCTCGAACATGTCACTCCTTGTTCGTTGCCCGTGGTGCGGGCGATGGCACAGTTCGTGCCGGATACATCGAGAGTAACGACCGCACGAGAGCCGGACGCCGTTGTTCGCCGTGGGCTGACCCCTGCGACGGATCGTGACGGACCGGGCCCCTGAGCCGGTCGAAAGGACCGCTCCGGGCCCTGAGCCCGTCCAAGGGTAGGGACCCATGGCACGTTCCGGTCGCGGAGCTTGTCGAAGGGTGCGGATCCCTCCACCTTGACGCCCTTATCGACTGTCGTTATGTTAACGAACATCGATAACAACGATCCTCGATAAGGAGCGGTCATGACGATCCACGACACGACGACAGGGCCGAGGCGTCGGCGACTCGGCGAGGGCTTCGTCCTCGGCCTCATCGCCACGGGAGCCGTCAGCGTGGCGATCGCCGCGGTCATCGCGATCGTGCTGCGGGCGATCGACCTGTTCGGCCCCGCGGTCACGATCCCGCTCCCCTTGCACGACGGGGGTTCCGTGCCCGAGCTCGACGACGTGCCGGAGGTGCTCGCATCGAGCTATTCCGCCGCCTCAGTGACGGTCGGCGGCCTGCCCGCGGGCGCGCGCTGGCTGCTGGTCCTCGAGGGCGCTCTGCCGGCGCTCGCCACCGTCGGGGTCTGCGTCGTGGCGTGGTGGCTCGGCGTCTCGCTGATCCGGGCGCGCCCGTTCCGGCGGTCGATGTCGACGGCGATCGGTGTCGCGGCGATCCTCGTTTTGGCGGCGGGGCTGCTGGGCCAGCTGTCGGGAGCGCTCGGGCGCTCGATCGCCGTCGATCACCTGGCGGCGGGCGATCCCGGGGTGCACAAGATCCTGTGGCCGTTCCTTGCGGAGATCGGCCTCGCACCGGTCGGCTGGGGGTTCGCGCTCGCCCTCATCGCGACCGCCTTCCAGCTGGGCTCGCGCCTGCAGAAGGACACGGAGGGGCTGGTGTGACACCGGCGGCTGCAGACGAGGACGGCGCCGGGATCCACTGCCGCCTCGACGAACTCCTCGCCGCCCGCGGGATGACCCTCACGCAGCTGAGCGAGATGGTCGGCGTGAGCATCGTGAACCTGTCCGTGCTGAAGAACGACCGGGCGCGCGCGATCCGGTACTCCACGTTGCGCGCGATCTGCACCGCGCTCGACTGCGAGGTCGGCGATCTCCTCGTGCTCGCGCCGACCGACTGACAGCCGCCTCTCGCACCGTTCTCAGGCCGGATGGAACGTCCGGGGCCGGAAAGGCACCGAAGCCGGCCGGTCGCGACGTTCCCGCCTGAGAACGGTCAGGCCGCAGGCGGAGCCGGCGGGGCGGGCTGCGCCGGTGCCGGCGGGGCCGCCTGCGCGGTGGGCGCGGCGATCGGCTCGATCAGCACCGCGGTGCCGTAGGCGCACATCTCGCTGAAGCTGCCGAGGGATCCGGAGTCGAAGCGCATGGCGATCACGGCGTTGGCCCCGCGCTGCACGGCTTCGGCCCACATCCGGTTCATCACCTCGTAGCGGCTCTCGTACATGAGCTTCGTGAACTCGGGGATCTCGCCGCCGCCGAGGGCCCGGAATCCGGCGGTGAACCCCTGCCCGAAGTTCGTCGATCGCACGGTGAGGCCCATCACCTCGCCGAGCACCTGGGTCACGCGGTAGCCGGGAACGTCATTGGTCGTCACCATGAACATGCGCTCATCGTGACACGGCGCGTGGATCCGGCGCATCTCTCTTCCCGGAATCCGCACAGGTGGGCGCGAGAGGCTCGAAGTCCGCCGACAGAAACGGATCCGGACGATGACGATGACCCCGCAGCACGCCGCCCGGCGCCGCATGTACCGACGACGCCGCTGGATCGTGGGGATCGTCGCGGTCATCGTGCTCGCGCTCATCGCTGCGGCGGCGTTCGCCGTGATCACGTACGTGGATGCGAACAACGGGATCCGCCGCTCGTCCATCGCCGGAGTGACCGGCCCGAAGCAGAACACGGGCGAATCGAACATCCTGATCATGGGGCTGGACAGCCGCGTGGATGTGAACGGCAAGCCGTTCCCGCAGGCGATCTACGACCAGATCCACGCGGAGGACGCGTCGGTCGGCGGGTACAACACCAACGTGCTGATGCTCATCCACATCCCCGCGAACGGCGGCAAGGCCGTGGGCATCTCGATCCCGCGCGACGACTACGTGGACTTCCCGGATGCGCCGGGCGGCGTCGAGAAGGGCAAGATCAAGGAGGCGTACGGCGATGCCATGAACGCGTCGCTGCAAGGGCTCTCCGACAAGGGTGTGCCGGAGGCGGACGCGTATCAGCAGGCGCGGACGGCCGCTCGGCAGAGCACGATCAAGACGGTGTCGGAATTCCTCGGCGGGGTGCGGATCGATCATTTCGTCGAGGTGACGATGGCCGCGTTCTACGAGGTGGCCGAGGCGGTGCAGCCGATCACGGTGTGCTTGAACCACGCGACCGCCGACACGTTCTCGGGCGCCGACTTCCCCGCCGGCGTGCAGCAGCTGAACGCAGCGCAGTCGATGGCGTTCGTGCGGCAGCGTCGCGACACCACGTCGAGCGATTTCGAGCTGACGGATCTGGATCGGACGCGTCGTCAGCAGGCGTTCATCGTGTCGCTGGCGGTGAAGCTCAGGCAGGCGTCGACGTTCACCGACTTCGGCAAGCTGCAGAAGCTCATCGATGTGGCGAAGAAGGATGTCGCCATGGACGACGATCTGGATCTGCTGTCGTTCGCTCAGCAGGCGCAGAGTCTGGCCGGCGGCAACATCTCGTTCGTGACGCTGCCGATCGATCACTTCGACACGGTCGACGGTCAGGACGTGAACATCGTCGACGTGGATGCGATCCGCGCGCAGGTGCACGATCTGCTGAACCCGCCGACGGCGACGCCGACTGCTTCTCCGACGCCGTCGGCTTCCGGATCCGGTTCGCCGTCTTCGGGTTCTGGGTCTTCCGGGTCGTCCGGTTCAACGCCGGCGCCGCACCCGGTCTACACGGATTCGTCGACGCCGCTGCAGTCGGGGAATGTCCCCTGCGTGAACTGAGCCCTCCGGCACCCTGAGCCTCCCAGCCCCTGAGCCCGTCGAAGGGACCGTGCCCGGCCGCCGCGCACTCCGGTCCCTGAGCCCGTCGAAGGGCCGTCGCGCATCGCTCCCGGCGTGCACCGCACCTTGCCTCGCACGGCCGCCGTGAGAGGCGGCGCGCGAGCCGACATCGGGGCGGCGCGTTCGTAACGATGCCAGCGCCCTTCGTCTCGCCTGCGGCTCACTCAGGGACCCACGGATCGTCATCCTTCGTCATAGCCGCGAATGGAATACCAGCGGACTCATAGCGTTGAAGACATCCGGCGCTACGGCGCCCATCGTCCCGGCGCGCACCGCGCCGATCCTCCCCGGCGCACCCCAGCGCACCGACTTGGAGTCCTCATGAGCACCACCACCACCGCACGGCGCCCGAAGGCGCCGGACACGCGCGGACCCGTCCGCAAGCTGCTGACGTCGTTCGGCTTCCAGATCATCGCCGCACTCGTGCTCGGCATCGCCGCGGGCCTCATCGGCCGCCAGCTCGGCGCCACGCACGACAACCACACGGTGCTGTCCGACACGCTCGACAAGATCGGCGGCTCGTACGTCACGCTGCTGCGCGCAGCAGTGGTGCCCCTCATCTTCACCGCGATCGTCGCGAGCATCTCCAACCTGCGCCGCGTGCAGAACGCCGCGCGCCTCGCCGGCCAGACCCTGCTCTGGTTCGCGATCACCGCGTTCATCGCCGTGTCCATCGGCATCGTGCTCGGCATCACCATCCAGCCGGGCGCGCACGCGGGCACCGACCTCGCCAAGGGCGCCCCGCCCACCGTCGGCACCTGGTGGAACTTCCTCCTCGGCCTCATCCCGCAGAACTTCCTGGGCCTCGCGGTGAACACCACCGCCGGCCCTGCCGAGGGCACGTTCGTCTCCGGCGTGAGCTTCAACATCCTGCAGGTCATCGTCGTCGCGGTCGCCGTCGGCATCGCGGCGCTCAAGGCGGGCCGTAAGGCCGAGCCGTTCCTCGCCTTCACCGAATCGCTGCTCAAGGTCATCCAGCGCGTGCTGTGGTGGATCATCCGCATCGCCCCGATCGGCACGTTCGGCCTGATCGGATCCGCCGTCATCAACTACGGCTGGGACAAGCTCACCTCGCTCGCCTGGTTCACCGGCGCCATCTACCTCGGCCTGGCCCTGGTGCTGTTCGTGGTCTACCCGATCCTCGTGAAGACCCACGGCCTCTCCATCAAGCAGTACTTCTCCGGTGTGTGGCCCGCCGTGCAGCTCGCGTTCGTGAGCCGCAGCTCGATCGGCACGCTGCCCCTCACCGAGCGCGTCACCGAGCGCAACCTCGGTGTGCCCCGCGGCTACGCCTCGTTCGCGGTGCCGCTCGGCGCCACCACCAAGATGGACGGCTGCGCCGCGATCTACCCGGCGCTCGCCGCGATCTTCGTCGCGCAGTTCTTCCACATCGACCTGAGCATCATGCAGTACGCGCTGATCATCATCGTCTCGGTGGTCGGATCCGCCGCGACCGCCGGCACCACCGGTGCGATCGTGATGCTGACCCTCACCCTGTCGACCCTGGGCCTGCCGCTCGAGGGCGTCGGCCTGCTGCTCGCCATCGACCCGATCCTCGACATGGGCCGCACCGCGGTCAACGTCGCGGGCCAGGCCCTGGTGCCGACGATCGTCGCCAAGCGCGAGGGGATCCTCGATCTCGACCTCTACAACGCGCCCCGCAACGGTCTGCCGTTCGCCGAGGACATCGAGGACGAGGCACCCGAGGCCGCGGAGTCGGCCGCCGACGAGGCTGCGGTCGGGTCCGCGGCGCGCTGACGCTCCTCTCCTATACGAGGCCCTCGGATCTGTCGGGATCCGGGGGCCTCGTGTTGTATATGGCTGCCGGCGACGCCCGTCCCTTCGACAGGCTCAGGGGCCGGGCTTGGCCCCTCGTTCGGTCCCTTCGACAGGCTCAGGGACCGAGGCGGGGCGGATCCGCCTGGCCCTGAAGCCTCAGGCCTGCTCGGACGCGCGGCGGCGCAGTTCGGCGCTCTCCGCGCGCTCGGCCGCGAGCTCGTCCCGCAGGCCGGCGTTCTCGTCCTCCAGGGCGAGCACCCTCCCGATCCCCGCGATGTTCATGCCCTCGTCCCGCAGGCGGGCGACACGCTGCAGGCGGGCGACATCGTCGTCGCTGTACCGGCGCGTGCCCCCGTCGCTGCGGGCCGGGGTCAGCAGGCCCTTCTGCTCGAGCAGCCGCAGGCTCGCCGCGTTCATGTCCGCGAGCTCCGCAGCCACGGCGATGCCGTACACGGGGGTCGTGGAATCGCGCTCTGCCATGCGGGGTCTCCTCAGCACTTGCAACTTTCCAAACACTGGTCTATAACAAATCTACACCTTCAGATGCAGATCCTGCATCCTCGTGCAGCTCCTGCATCCTCACAGACCGCACGCCCTCACGGGCCGCACAGGAAAGGAGTAGACATGACCCTCGGTTTCGATCCTCTCAGCCAGCTCGATCGCTTCGCAGCAAGCGTGTTCGACTCGCCGCGCGCGCTCCGGCGGATGCCCGTGGACCTGTACCGCGACGGCGACCGGTACGTGCTGCACGCCGACATGCCGGGCGTCGACCCGGGCTCCATCGACGTCGATGTCGACGGCGGGCAGCTCTCGATCCGCGCCCAGCGCACCATGGGCGGACAGGACAATGTCCGCTGGTTCACGCGCGAGCGCGACGCGGGCTCGTACCTCCGGCAGTTCGCCCTCGGTGACGGCGTCGACCTCGACGGGATCAATGCCTCATACGACAACGGCGTCCTCACGGTGATCATCCCGGTGAGCGAGCGCGCCAAGCCGCGCCGCATCGCGGTGCAGTCTCTGGACCAGCAGCAGCAGATCGACGCCTGACCGCGATCTGCCCACCACGAGAGGAGAAGAGAGATGGTGCTTCCATCCACACTCGACCGGTTCCTCGCGGGCATGGAGTACCCGGCGTCGCGGGACGACCTGATGCGTGAGGCCCTGCACGACGGCCTCGCCCTCGCCGACCGCGACCTGCTCAGCACCCTGCCCGACGGCACCTACAGCGCCCGCTGGCACGTGCGCCACGCGCTGTCCCGCGCCGGGAGCGCGTTCGAGCGCGTCCCCGCGATGGCCTGAGCGCGTCCCCGCGATGGCCTGAGCGCATACGGCATGCGACCCTCGGATCCTTCCGGATCCGGGGGTCTCCTGCTGTCCCCGGATGACTTCAGGTCGCGATTTCTGCGCTTCCCGGCGTCGTTTGGCGCCGAAAGTGCGACCTGAAGGACGGGGATGGATCCGGATCCGGCGTCAGCGCTCGGCGGGGCCCGTCGCTACCCGGGTGTCGAGGGCGAGCTCCTCGGCGTCCATCGCGTGGACCAGCTCGCGCATGACCTCCTCGTTCAACGTGCCCGCGTCGCGCTCGGTGATGAGCACGTCGCGACGCACCTGCAGCCACCCCTTCGACAGGCCGACGAGCTCCTCGCGGCTCGGGCGCGGCATGCTGTCCTCGTCGCGCTGCCCGTTCTCGGTATCACGCTCCACCCGGGTGAACCGCTGCGCGAAGCGGTCGAACCAGCCCAGCGACGCCGCCCCGTGCTGCTGCTCCCACGCGGCGCGCCTCTCGTCGAGGAAGACCTTGCCGGCCTCGCGCGTGCGGGCGCGCACCTGCGCCAGCTGACGGCGATCCTCCTCCTCTTCGTCGGTGACGTCGGCCACGCCGAGCCCCTTGATGAGCAGCGGCAGCGTCAGCCCTTGCAGCAGCAGCGTGCCCACCGTCACCAGGAACGCGACCACGACGATCGCATGCGACGCCTCGCTGTCGAGCCCGGCGAGGTCGGCCGCGGCGAGCGCGGTGGCCAGGGTCACCACGCCGCGCATCCCGGCCCACGAGATCACCGCGTTGTCGCGCCAGGTCAGCTGCGACTCCCGGAAGCGCTCGCGCAGCTCCGCCTCCGTCGCGCGGCGACCGGGCCGCCCCAGCCGCCGCTGCTTCTCGGCGACCGCGTCGACGCGCTTCTGGAGTTCCCCCGACGCCAGCGCCTTCTCGAACTGGCGCAGCCGCAGCCGCGACCAGAACGCGCCCCACGCCGACGCCGGGTACACGAACATCGGCCGCACCAGCAGCACCACGATGAACACCGCCGCGGCGAGCCAGAGGACGCCGCCCACCTGCGTCGCGCCGAGCTCGGCGAGCACCGGCGGCAGCTGCAGCCCGATGTATGCGAAGACGAACGACTCCAGCAGGAAGTCGGCCGACGACCAGATCGGCGCCTCCTGCATCCGGGTCGCGTAGCTCGTGCGCGGCGCGTTGTAGCCGACGACCAGCCCCATCGCGACGACCGCGAGCACACCGGATCCCTCCAGGTGCTCCGTGATCGCGTACACGCCGAACGGGGCGAGCAGCCCGAACGTGCCGATCACGACCGGATCCGAGATCCGCATGCGCAGCTGGTGCATGCCGAGACCGGCGACCACGCCGATGCCGACCCCCGCGACCACGGCGACGACGAAGTCCTTCAGGCCGCTGCCCACCGTCACGGTGGTGCCGGCGAGGATCAGCGCGAACACCCGGTACAGGGTCAGCGAAGTCGCGTCGTTGATGAGGCTCTCCCCCGACAGCACCGTCATCACCCGGCGGGGCAGCCCGAGTCGGCGCCCGATCGCGGCGGCGGACACCGCGTCGGGCGGCGCCACGATCGCGCCGAGCAGCAGCGCGCCGGGAAGGGTCAGAGACGGCATGATCAGCCACGCCACCAGCCCGACCGCGGCGGTCGTGACGATCACCAGGCCCACCCCGAGCCGACGGATCTGCGGCAGACTGCGCCGGAAGCTCACGACCGACACGTCGAGCGACGCGGAGTACAGCAGCGGCGGCAGCACGAACGTCAGCAGCACGTGCCCGTCGATGCGCAGGTTCGGCACCGCGGGGATGAACGACACCGCGAGCGCCACGACCGTGACGAGCAGCGGCGCCGGCCAGCCGCGCCAGCGGGCGACAGCCGCGACGATGACGGATCCGACCAGCACGTAGAAGATCTCGGCGTCCATGGCGCCAGGCTACCGGGGCGGCTCTGTCGCACCGCTGTCGCGGTGCTGTCGCCGGCGTCGCTGTCGAGCCGTCGGGTCGCTGTCGCGCGGTCGGGGTCGCGGTCGCGCGGCTCCGGCGGGGTCGCTGTCGAGCGCTCCGGTTCCTGAGCGAGCGCAGCGAGACGAAGGGCGGTTCCTGAGCGAGCGCAGCGAGACGGAGGACGGTTCCTGAGCGAGCGCAGCGAGACGAAGGGCGCTCGACGACGTGGGGGCGGCGAGGATCCGGATGGCCTCCGGCTCAGCCGCCGGTCTCCGCGGCGAGGATCCGGATGACCTCCTCGTCGGAGGTCTGGCGGAAATCGAGGTAGTGCATGCCGACAGCCATGAAGTCGTCGGGGGCCGCGAGACTCACCACGGCATCGGCGTCGGGTTCCGGTCCGGCGCGCAGCGCGGCGAGCGCATCGGGTGCGGCGACCGGCACCGCCACCACGACCCGCGCGGCGCCCCGGGCGCGCGCGATCGCGCAGGCCGCGCGCACGGTCGCCCCCGTCGCGATGCCGTCGTCGACGATGAGCGCCGTGCGTCCCGTCAGCGGCACCGGAGGGCGCCCGCCGCGGAACAGCAGCGCCCGGCGCTCCACCTCGGCGCGCTCGCGGCGCTCCCCCGCGCGCACCGCCTCCTCGTCGACCCGGGCGACGCGCACCACCTCGGGGTTGCGGACGGTCGCGCCCTCCTCGCCGACGGCGCCCATCGCGACCTCCGGCTGCCAGGGCACGCCGACCTTGCGCACCACGAGCACGTCGAGCGGAGCGCCGAGCACCTGCGCCACCTCGGCCGCGACGGGCACCCCACCGCGGGGCAGGCCGAGCACGACCGGATCCGGTGCGGCAGCGCCCGGCGTCGGGGCGCGTGGGCGTGCGCCTGCGCCCGGCGTCGGGGCGCCCGGGCGCGCGCCTGCCGCGGCATCGGCACCGGGGCCCGCACCCTTCCCCCTGGGGTCCGCGGCCACCGGGCTCGCATCCGCGCTGCCCCTCCCGCTGGGATCCGCGGCCACCACCGCGTTCGCACCCTTCCCCGTCGGGTCCGCGGCCAGCCGCATCCCGAGCCGGCGCCCGGCGTCGGCGCGATCCACGAAGCGGTCCATGCCTCCGGCCTACGCCGGTGGCGCGGACGGGTCAAGGGTCACCGGCGTGCGCAATTCAGGCTGGGCGACTCCGTCCCGACCGGACCAGCGACTTCCAGCGTTGCAGAGTCGCGCGCAGCCTGATTTGTGCCGGGACGGAACCGATCTGGATCAGGAATGCCGCGGGACTCGGATCCGGAATGCCCCGGGATCCGGTCGCGTTGCCCTGAGGGATGTCTTCTCTCGCGCTCTCCGTCCTCGACCTCGTCCCGGTGCGCACCGGGCAGACCAGCGCTCAGGCGGTGTCGGCGTCGCTCGCCCTCGCCGCGCGCGCCGACGAGCTGGGCTACCGGCGGTACTGGTTCGCCGAGCACCACAACATGCCGGCCGTGGCCTCGACCGCCCCGCCGGTGCTCATCGCTGCAGCCGCTGCGCGCACGCAGCGCATCCGCGTGGGATCCGGCGGCGTCATGCTGCCCAACCACGCGCCGCTCATCGTCGCGGAGCAGTTCGCCGCGCTGGAGGCGATCGCCCCGGGCCGCATCGACCTCGGCATCGGCCGCGCCCCGGGCAGCGACCCCGTGATCACCCAGCTGCTGCGCGCCTCCGGCACGGCCGGCGACGTGGAGCGCTTCCCCGACCACGTGCAGGACATCGCGCTCATGCTGCAGCCCGACGGCGCCACCGTGCAGTTCACGTCGGGCGGCGAGTACGCGGTGCGCTCGACGCCCGCCGCCACCGGCGCGCCCGAGGTGTGGCTGCTCGGATCCAGCGACTACTCGGCGCAGCTCGCCGCGTCGCTCGGCCTCCCCTACGTCTTCGCGAACCACTTCTCCGGCCACGGCCTCGACCGCGCCCTGTCCCTGTACCGCGACGGCTTCCGCCCCACCGAGGCGCACCCCGAGCCGCGAACCTTCCTCACCGCGAACGTCGTCGCCGCGCCCACCGCCGAGGAGGCCGCCGAGCGCGCCATCCCGCAGCTGCGGATGATGGCGCGGCTGCGGCTGAACCGTCCGCTCACCGCGCTCGAGACCGTGGAGCAGGCACGGGCCGCCCTGGCCGCGAGCCCGGACCCGCAGGAGGAGCAGATCCACGCCGCCGCCCTCGCGAACTGGTTCGTCGGCGACGCCGCCTCCGTGCGCGCGTCGCTGGAGGCCTTCGCCGAGCAGCACGGCGTCGACGAGATCATGATCTCCCCCGTCGCAGGATCCTTCTCCGCCGAGGATCCGCACCGCACGCCCGGCCGCATCCAGACGCTGGAGCTGCTCGCCGACTGAGGCAGGCGCGGCCGCGGGCGGAGAGCGCGCGACCGGGGACACGGCGCAGCGCTTTGTGAGCCCGACCGGGACGAGATGAATAGGGGCGCCAGGATCCGGCTGCCGACGGCGTTTCCCGCTCACGGGTCCGTCCGTATCCCCTCAGAGATGGAAAACGACGCTGCGGCGGGGCTGCGAGCAGCGTTTTCCATCCCGCGGGCCTATCCGGATCCCCTCAGAGACGGAAAACGACGCTGCGGCCGTGCTGCGAGCAGCGTTTTCCCTCTCGCGGGGTGGGCGAAGCCCCTCCCGGCGCCAGCGCCCGATGGAGAGGCCGCCCGCACCTCGCACCCCGCGCGCCGCCACACCCGGCCGCACCCCGCTAGAGTGCGAGCGTGCCAGAGCTCGACCCCGCCCTCGTCGCCCGTGCGGCCGTGCTGGCCGGACGGGCGGACCGGGTCGTGCTCGGCATCGCCGGCGAGCCCGGAGCCGGCAAGACCACGCTGACCACCGCCCTGCTCGCTGCGCTCACCGCCCGGGGCGTGCCGGCGGCGTGGCTGCCCATGGACGGATTCCACCTCGGCGACGCCAACCTCGATGCCCTCGGCCTGCGGCAGCGCAAGGGCGCGGTCGAGACCTTCGACGGGTGGGGCTACCTGGCGACGCTGCGGCGCGTGCTCAGCGAGGTGGACCATCCGGTCTACGTGCCCGGGTTCGAGCGCACGATCGAGCAGCCGATCGCCGCCGACCGGGTGATCCCGCCCGGTCCCGCGCTCGTGCTCACCGAGGGCAACTACCTGCTCGACGAGACCGCGCCGTGGCCGCTCGTGCGCGACGTCGCCGCGGAGATCTGGTACGCCGACGTCCCGCAGGACCTGCGGATCCGGCGGCTGGTGGCCCGGCACGTCGCGTTCGGCAAGTCGCCCGCCGAGGCCGAGGCCTGGGTGGCGTACGTCGACGAGCCGAATGCGCGGCGGATCCGCGCGCGCCGCGACCACGCCGATCTCATCGTCCCCGTGGGCTGACGGCGACGGCGTCCCACGGCCCCGAACCCGGGTTCAGGTCGCGATCTCTGCTTCAAAACCGGCGTCTTGCCGCAGAAATTGCGACCTGAACGCGCGGACGCCAGAACACCCGAACGCCAGAACGCCAGAACGCCAGAACGCAGCGGATCCCTAGGCCTCGGGCTCGCCGGCGATGAGACCCCGCAGCCAGTCGCGCGCCTCGACGAACACGTCGTCCGCGTAGCGCTCGGGGTACTTCACGATGCGGCGGTCGGCCCGGGGGTACGAGCCGAGATAGACGACGCGCGGGCTGAACCGGCGGATCCCGAGCAGCGCATCGGCCATGCGCTCGTCCTGGATGTGCCCGTCCGCGTCGAGCACGAAGCGGTACCGGCCCAGCTCGTCGCCGATCGGGCGGGACTGCAGCAGCGACAGGTTGATGCCGCGGGTGGAGAACTGCTCCAGCAGCTCGAGCAGCGCACCGGCGTGGTCCTCGGGCAGTTCGACGATGAGCGATGTCTTGTCGGCGCCCGTCGGCGGCGCGGGCGCCACGGTGCGGGCCACGAGCACGAAGCGGGTGACGGCGTTGTCGTTGTCGCCGATGCCGTCGGCGAGCAGCTCCAGCTCGTGGTGCTGGACGATGCCGGGCGCAGCGATCGCGGCGTCGGCGGGCAGGGATCCGTCCAGGATCCCGAGGGCCGAGGCGACGTTGCTCGCGGCGGGCACGTGCTGGTGCCGCGGGAGGTGCTCGCCCAGCCAGCCGTAGCATTGTGCGTACGCGACCGGATGTGCGGCGATCACGGTCACGTCCTCGATGCGCGTCCCGGGAGCGGCGACGAGCACGAAGTCCACCTTCACGAGGTACTCGCCGACGATCCGCAGCCCGGGCAGCGTCGCCAGCGCGTCGAGGGTGGTGGTCACCCCGCCCTCGACGGAGTTCTCGATCGCGATCATCGCCGCGTCGCTGCGCCCCTCCAGCACGTCCGCGAGCGCCTCGCCGACGTTGTGCACCGGGCGCCAGTTCTGACCGCGTGCCTCCGGGACCTGGTCCAGCGCAGCCTCGGTGAAGGTGCCCGCGGGACCCAGATAGCTGTAGGTGCGGCGGGCGGGGGCGGCATCGGTCACGGCGTTCAGCCTAGTCCGCGCCGTCGGACGCGCCGGCGTCCGTGACCTGCGGGGTCCGTTCGGCGGGATCCGGCACAGGAGCCGCACGGATCCAGGACGGGAGCGGATCCGCGTCGGCACAGGCGCACGGAAATCAAGATGCGAACCTCGTCCCGACGCGGCAGACTGTCGGCATGACGAGCCGTGCCGGCCTCCCCGCGGAGGAAAGCGACCTGATCGACGTCGACGAGCTGATCGCCGCCTACTACGACCGGATCCCCGATCCGGCGGTGTCCACGGAGAGAGTCGTGTTCGGCACGAGCGGACATCGCGGTTCGTCGCTGAGCGGCAGCTTCAACGAGCAGCACATCCTCGCCACGACGCAGGCGATCGTCGACTACCGCACGGCGCAGGGCATCACGGGCCCGCTGTTCCTCGGCCGCGACACGCACGCGCTGAGCCGTCCGGCGGAGCGCAGCGCGATCGAGGTGCTCGTGGCGAACGGCATCGATGTGCTCGTCGACTCCCGCGACGCGTGGGTGCCGACCCCCGCGCTCAGCCACGCGATCCTCACCTACAACCGCGACCGCAGCGACGACGAGCCCGGACGCGCCGACGGCATCGTGGTCACCCCGTCGCACAACCCGCCCCGCGACGGCGGGTTCAAGTACAACCCGCCGCACGGCGGCCCCGCCGACACCGACGCGACCGGCTGGATCGCGAACCGTGCGAACGAGCTCATCGAGCAGGGCCTCGAGGGCGTGAAGCGCACCCGCTTCGCCGACATCGACGCCGGCAGCCTCGGCACCTACGACTTCCGCGACGCCTACGTGCGCGACCTGCCGTCGATCATCGACGTGGAGGCGATCAAGAAGGCCGGCGTCCGCATCGGCGCGGATCCGCTCGGCGGGGCCTCGGTGGAGTACTGGGCGCTCATCGGCGAGATGCACGGTCTCGACCTCACCGTCGTGAACCCCGAGGTCGACCCGACCTGGCGCTTCATGACGCTGGACTGGGACGAGAAGATCCGGATGGATCCGTCGTCGCCGTCGGCGATGGCCTCGCTGGTCGCCAAGAAGGGCGACTACGACGTGCTCACCGGCAACGACGCCGACGCCGACCGGCACGGCATCGTCACCCCCGACGCCGGGCTGATGAATCCCAACCACTATCTGGCCGTCGCGATCGACTACCTCTTCTCGCACCGCGAGGGCTGGGACCGCAATGCGGCCATCGGCAAGACCCTGGTCTCGTCGATGATCATCGACCGCGTGGCGGAGTCGCTGGGCCGGCGCCTGCTCGAGGTGCCCGTCGGGTTCAAGTGGTTCGTGCCGGGCCTGCTCGACGGCTCGGTCGCGTTCGGCGGCGAGGAGTCGGCCGGGGCGTCGTTCCTGCGCAAGGACGGATCCGTGTGGTCGACCGACAAGGACGGGATCCTGCTCTGCCTGCTGGCCGCGGAGATCATCGCCGTGACCGGCAAGACGCCGTCCGAGCGCTACCGCGAGCTCGAGGAGGCGTTCGGCGCCTCCGCCTACCAGCGCGTCGACGCTCCCGCCACGCCGGAGCAGAAGTCGGCGCTGTCGAAGCTGTCGCCGGAGTCGGTGTCGGCGACCGAGCTCGCGGGCGAGCCGATCACCGCGAAGCTCTCGCACGCGCCCGGCAACGGCGCGGCGATCGGCGGCCTCAAGGTGCAGACCGAGCACGCCTGGTTCGCCGCGCGCCCCTCGGGCACGGAGGACGTGTACAAGCTCTACGCGGAGTCGCTGCTCGGCGCGGAGCACCTCGCCCGGGTGCAGGAGGAGGCCCGCTCGGTCGTCAGCGCCGCGCTCGGCGGCTGACGCGCGTCTCACCACGCGGTTCCTGAGCGCGCCTGGTCTCGCCGCCCGGTTCCTGACTCGCCAGTCCCTGAGCGAGGAGCGCAGCGACGAGACGAAGGGCGTTTCGATCGCCCCCGGCGCGCGGTTCCTGAGCGCCCTTCGTCTCGCCACGCGGTTCCTGAGCGAGCGCAGCGAGACCAAGGACGCTCAGGGACCATCAGCGACGCGGTTAGGCGATGCCGGGCGAAGACGTCGCAGCGACGCCGGCTAGGCGATGCGCGGGGTGCTGCCGCGCACGATCACCTCGACCGGCAGCGGCGCCTGGGTCCAGTCCTCGTCGACGACGGCGCGGAACGCCTGGTATCCGGCGTCGTTGAGCGGCACCCGCACGGTCGTCAGCGCGGGGCTCACATCGCCGCTCGCGGAGACGTCGTCGAACCCGCACACCGCGATGTCCGCGCCGACCTCGCGGCCCGCCCCGCGGATCGCCGACATCGCGCCGAGGGCCACCACATCGCTCATCCCGAACACGAGCGTGCCGGGCTCGACGCCCTCGGCCAGCGCCGCCGCCATCGCCGCGGCCCCCGACTCCCTGCGGAAGTCGCCGCGATGGATCCGGTCCAGGCGCCCCCCGCCCGAAGCGAACCCGCGGGCGAAGCCGTTGAGGCGGTCGTCGGAAGTGCGCACGCCCTCCGCAGCGCCGATGCCGATCGCCCTGCGGTAGCCGAGCGCGGCCATGCGCCGGCCGAGTTCCTCCGCCCCGCCCGCGTTGTCGATCACGATCGCGCGCGTGCCGCTGCCCCCGGGGCGCTCCCCGAACGCGACCACGCGTCCGCCGTAGCGCTCGAACGCCGCCAGCTCGGCGTCGGCGGCGTCCGCCGCGCCCTCCTCGGCGCCGCGGTCCGCCCGGGATGCGGCGAGGATGATGCCCTGCGGCCGCTGCCCGCGCAGGGCGCGCAGGATCCGGTTCTCGCGCTCCGGATCCCGCTCGGTGATGGAGATCGTCACGACCAGGCCGCGCTCGTCGGCGCCGCGGGCGACACCTGCCGCGATCTGGCCGAAGTAGGGGTCGGCGATGTCCGCCACGAGGAGCGCGATGATCGGGGAATGCCCGCGGGCGGTCGCCTGCGCCGACATGTTGGGCGTGTATCCGAGCGATTCGGCGACCCGCTCGACCCGCTCCCGGTAGGCCTCGGCGACCTTGCGCTCCGAGCCGTTCAGCACGCGCGAGGCCGTGGCGAGCGAGACACCGGCCTCGCGTGCGACGTCCTGCAGCGTCACGGCATGAGGGGCGCCGGATCCGGTGCGCAGGGAAGGGCTTTCCGGTGTCATGCCCCGAGCATAGTTCCCGCGGGGGCGCCGGGGAGACCCCGCCGGTCGAGGTAAGTCCGCAGGGCGGCGGCCTCGGCGGCGAGGGCTGACGGCTCGTCCCCGGGCACGAACTCGAGGAGCGCATCGCGCGGAGGCACCGGGGCGGCGAGCGCGGCCGCGGCGAACGCCCGCCACAGCCCGTCGCGCGCGGTGAGCGTGAGGCGCTCCGCGGCGGGCCACCACGAGAACACGTGCACCGCGGAGACGCGGTCGGCGAGCCGCCGGTACTCGGCTACGGCGACGTCGTCGGAGGCGCCGACCGTGGGCTGCCAGTACGTGGAAAGGTGCGGGCTGCCGACCTCGTCCAGCACGCGCAGCGTCTGCTCCGCGTCGTCGGCGAGGGTGCCGCCGTGGAACTCGAGCGCGAGCGAGACCCCGCGCGCGCCGGCCTGGTCGGCGGCGGCCGCCAGCGCGTCGATCGTCGCCGCACGCTCCTGCGCCGTCGCGTCGGCGGATCCGATCCGCCCCGCCCAGACCCGGATCCGGTCGGCGCCGAGGGCCTCCGCCGCGTCGAGCACGGGGGCGATCTCCTCCCCCGCGTCGCCGCGGAAGTACGAGCCGTAGGAGGCGACGGCGAGGCCGGCGTCGGCGGTGATGCGCGCGACCTCGGCCGCGCGCGCCGTGTCCCCTGCGGGCGCGTGCACGTCGCCGCCCCACTCGATCGCCTCGAGTCCGGCGTCGGCGGCGAGCGCCGCGATCGCCGCCGGATCCAGCTGCCGGAAGGTCACGGAGCACAGTCCAGGTCGGATGCTCATGGGGTCAGCCTTTCATGCGTTCTGGCGGGGCGACGAGGGAGCGCCGTCGCTCTTCGACAGTCCCGGTGCGTCCTTCGTCTCGCTGCGCTCGCTCAGGAACCGCGAAGCGCAGCGGAGCAGGCGTCAGGCCAGGTGCGGCGAGACCGCCGCTGCGAAGGTCTCGGCGGTGCGGCGCACGACCTCGGCCGGATCCTGGGCCCAGATGTCCGCGTTGAAGATCTCCACCTCGAAGTCGCGGTCGTAGCCGGCCGCGACGACCGCCCGGGTGAGGGATCCGAAGTCGATGACGCCATCGCCCGGGTAGTGCCGGCTGAGCAGCACGTCTGCGGGCAGCGGCGTCTTCCAGTCGCACACCTGGTAGGTCGCGATGCGGCCCTCGCGCCCGGCGCGGGCGATCTGCTCGAGCACCTGGGGATCCCACCAGATGTGGAAGGTGTCGACGGCCGCGCCGACCACGGCGGGGTCGAAGTCGGCGGCGATGTCGAGCGCCTGGCCCAGCGTCGAGACCACGGCCCGGTCCGACGCGTACATCGGATGCAGCGGCTCGATCGCGAGTGTGACGCCCGCCGCCTGCGCGTCGGCGGACAGCGCGCCGATCGCGTCGCGCACCCGCTCCCGTGCGCCGATGAGGTCGCGCGACCCCTCGGGTAGCCCGCCGGCGACGAGCACGAGCACGGCCGTGGAGCCCTCGGCGCCGGCGGCGGCGAGCGTCGCCGTCTCCTCGATCGCGCGCCGGTTGTCGTCGAGTGCGGCGGCGCGCTCCGCTCCCTCGGGCAGGGTGAAGAACCCGCCGCGGCAGTGCGTCGTGAACCGCAGGCCGGAATCCGCCAGCATGCGCGCGGCCGCATCGAGACCGACCTCGTTCACGGGCTCGCGCCACAGCCCGATGGCCTGCACGCCGGCTTCGGCGGTCACGCGGAGCGCGGTGGCCAGGTCGGCGTACTTGATCGTGGCCTGGTTGATGGACAGGTGCGGATCCACGGCGGTCATGCGTCCACCCCGTTCAGTCGCAGCATGCCGTGCCAGCGCTCACGCGCGAGCTCCGGATCCTCCAGCGCGAGCGACGCGTTCGCGAGCTCGACGATGCGGCTGAGATGCGGCAGGCTGCGCGCGGAGTGCAGCCCGCCGACCATCTGGAACGCGGGCTGGTGGCCGTTCAGCCACGCCAGGAAGGCGACGCCGGTCTTGTAGTAGAACGTGGGCGCGGCGAACACCTGACGGCTGAGCTCCTCGGTCGGCCCGAGGATCTCGAGGTACCGCGCCGGATCCCCGGCGTCGAGCGCCTGGATCGCGGCCGAAGCGACCGGAGTGATCGCGGCGAACGCGCCGAGCAGCGCGTCGGAGTGGCCGCGACGCGGCGATTCAGGTCCTTCGTGAGCCTCAGGGACCGGATCCCCGATCAGGCCGACGTAGTTGAAGTCGTCGCCGGTGAACATGCGCACGCCCTCGGGGAGCTGCTCGCGCACCGCGATCTCGGACTCGGCGTTCAGCAGGCTCATCTTCACGCCGGCGACCTTGCCCGGGTTCTCGGCGATGATCCGCAGCAGCGTGGCCGAGGCTTCGCGCCAGTCGGAGGATCCGAAGTAGCCCTCCAGCTGCGGGTCGAACGCCGTGCCGAGCCAGTGCAGAACGACAGGGGTCGTCGCCTGCTGCAGCACAGCCGCGTACACGCGGAGGTAGTCGGTGCGCGACTCCGCCACCCGGGCGAGATGGCGCGAGGCCATCAGCACCGGCCCGGCGCCCTGCTCCTCGGTGAAGTGCAGCTGCTCGACGTAGGCGTCGATCACCTGCGACAGCGGGATCCGCTCCTCGTCGACGTGGTCGGTGTTGACGCCGACGACGACGGATCCGCCCTCCTCCCGTGCGACCTCGGCGCTGCGGGCGATGAGCTCGCGGGTCGCTGCTGCATCGAGGCCCATGTTGCGCTGCGCGGTGTCCATGGCGTCGGCGACGCCCAGGCCCCAGGAGTAGACGTTGCGGCGGAACGCGAGCGTGGCGTCCCAGTCGATGTCGGCGGGCTGCCCCGGGGTGTTGTCGGCGTGCACCTTCGGCACCACGTGCGCGGCGGCGTAGGCGACGCGGCTCTGCAGCGGCGCGGAGGGGCGTGTATACGCACCGGAGTCGTTGAGCGCGACATCGGAGGTCGCGCCGTCGACGGCGAGGAGGCGGATCGTCGTCATAGCGGCCTCAGTCCGCGTTCGCCGCGGCCAGGCTCAGCGCGGGCAGCGCGATCTTGCGCCCCTCGGCGGAGGACTGCAGGCCGGCTTCGGCGAGCTGCACCCCGCGGGCCCCGGCAAGCAGGTCGAAGGCGTAGTCGGTGCCCAGCACGTAGGAGGTCAGGTACTCCTCCCACTGCTGCCGGAAGCCGTTGAGGAACACGTCGTTCGTGGGGACCTCGGCCCAGTCGGCGTCGTAGTCGTGCTCGTCGGCCAGGTCGGGGTTCCACACCGGCTTCGGGGTGGCGTTGCGGTGCTGGATCTTGGCGCCGAACAGGCCCACGGCAGCGGATCCGTGGGTGCCGTCGACCTGGAACTCGACGAGCTCGTCGCGGTTCACGCGCACCGTCCACGACGAGTTGATCTCGGCGATGATGCCGCCGTCGAGTTCGAAGATGCCGTAGGCGGCGTCCTCGGCCGTCGCCGTGTAGCGCTCGCCCTTCTCGTCCCAGCGCTCCGGGATGTGCGTGGCGGCCTGGGCGTACACGCTCTTCACCTCGCCGAACAGGTTCTCCAGCACGTAGTTCCAGTGCGGGAACATGTCGCTGATGATGCCGCCGCCGTCCTCGGCGCGGTAGTTCCAGCTGGGGCGCTGCGCCGGCTGCCAGTCGCCCTCGAACACCCAGTAGCCGAACTCTCCCCGCACCGACAGGATCCGTCCGAAGAAGCCGGAGTCGACGAGCCGCTTCAGCTTCTGCAGGCCGGGCAGGTAGAGCTTGTCGTGCACGACGCCGGTCTTGACGCCGGCCTCGCGCGCGAGCCGGGCGAGCTCGAGTGCCTCCTCCAGGGACTCGGCCGTGGGCTTCTCGGTGTAGATCGCCTTGCCGGCGGCGATGGCCTTGCGGATCGCGGTCGCACGCGCCTTGGTCACGAGGAAGTCTGCATAGATCTCCCACTGCGGATCCGCGAGCGCGGCGTCGAGGTCGGTGGTGTAGTCGGCGATGCCGTGCTTGGCGGCGAGCTCCGCGAGCTTCTGCTCGCTGCGACCGACGAGGAGCGGCTTGACGGTGACGCGGGAGCCGTCGGGCAGCTCGATGCCGGCCTGGTCGCGAATCGCGAGGATCGAGCGCACCAGGTGCTGGCGGTAGCCCATGCGCCCGGAGACGCCGTTCATGATGATGCCGATCTCGCGGGTGGTGCTCTCCGCCACGATGGTTCCTCCGTCTCGTGCGCTCCGTCGGCCCGCTCTTCAGGCCCCAGGTGGGTAAGCGCTTTCCTCTTGGGTCATGGTGACACAGGAATGCGCTTTCCGCAAGGGTGGCCCGGCTGGCCGCCCCGGGGCACGCCTGCCACGGACGTCGCTCCCGGCCGCCCCGGGGGCCGCCTGCCACGGAGGTCACCCCCGGCCAATCGGGGACCCCCTGTCGCTCAGGTCGCAATATCTGCGCCAAAAGAGCGGCAGGAAGAGCAGAAAGTGCGACCTGAAGGGAAGCCGCGGATCCGGACGCGGGGCGAACGGGGCTAAGCGCTCGCGCGCGCGACCAGAGTCGGCACGAGCAGCGCCGGATCCGACACGTCCTGGCCCTCGACGCGGTCGATGAGGATCCGCACGGCACGCTCGCCCAGGGCGGCGAAGTCCTGCCGGATCGTCGTCAGCGGCGGACGGAACTGCGCGGCGTCCGCGATGTCGTCGAACCCGAGTACCGCCACATCCTCGGGGATGCGGCGCCCGGCGTCGGCAAAGGCGCGCAGCACCCCGAGCGCCATCTGGTCGTTCGCGGCGAAGACCGCCGTGACATCGGGGTCCGCGGCGAGCGCACCGCCCAGGGCGTGTCCGGAGCCGGCGCTCCAGTCCCCGCGCAGCGGCGCCGGGATCCGTGCACCGCGCGCCGCCAGCTCCTCACGCCAGCCGCGCTCGCGCTCCGCCGCGGCGAACGAGTCGGCCGGGCCGGCCAGATGGTGCACGGTCGCCGCGCCGCGGTCGAGCAGGTGCGCGGTCGCGATGCGGGCGCCCGCGGCGTGATCGGTTCCGATGACGGTGAACCGGGGATCGGCCGGAGCGTCCACGACGACGAGCGCGAGGCCCGCCGGATCCGCGTCGCGCGCCAGGGCGGACGCCTCGTTCAGCACGATGGCACCGTCGACGCCCTGGTCGTGGAGCCGGTCGAAGGCGTCGCCGATGCGGCCGGCCGCCCCGAGCGTCACCACGGCGAGCGCGTAGCCGCGCGCCTCCGCCGACTGAGCGACGGCCTGCAGCAGTGCGGAGTTGCCGACCGTGGCGAGCGTCTGCGCCACCACGCCGATCGTCATCGACCGCCCGGTGCGCAGGGCGCGTGCGGCACGGTGCGGGCGGTAACCGAGCTCGGCCATCGCCGCCTCGACCCGTTCCCGCGTGGCCGGATCCACTCGCGGGCTGTCGTTCACGACCCGGGACACGGTCTGGCCGGAGACCCCGGCGCGCGCGGCGACCGTCGCCATCGACACCCGGCCGCTGGGCTTGGGTCCGCGACGGGAGCGACCTGCGGGAGCGTGGGGGGCGCCCTCGGGAACGCCATCGGCGATCCGGCGCAGCTCCTCGAGCTCGTCGTCGTGCTTCGCCATCGCCCCGCCTCTCCCCTGCCGGTCCCGAGCGTACCGTTCTCAGGAGTGTTGACGCTATCACGCGCCATGCCCTATCGTGTTTACGTGAACATGGATCCTTCTCCTGAGTTCGGTGCGCCCGGATCGACCGCCGCCTCCGGCAACGACGGCGCACCCACCGGGTCTCCGGCGGCTGACGCCGTCCTCGCGGTGACCACGCTCGGCGCCGGCGTCGTGAAGCGCTCCACGCGCCTCGCCGACGGACGCGATCTCGTCTACTACGACGACCCTGGCACCGCCCTCGGCCCCCAGCGGAGCGTCGACGCCCGGATCCTGGATCCGCGTCCCGAGACGGCGACCATGCGGCAGGACGTGCTCACCGGCGACTGGATCACCTTCGCCACCAAGCGCCAGACCCGCGTGATGATGCCGAGCGCGGACGCGGATCCGCTCGCGCCGCAGTCGGCGACGAACCCGTCCGAGGTGCCGTCGCGCTACGACGTGGCCGTGTTCGAGAACCGCTCCCCGTCGTTCGGGCCCGCCCTCGCCGCAGCCGTGGGGACCGCTCCGGAGGCGGCCGACCCGCCGCGGGGCCTCGACGACCTCGAGACGCTCGGGCTCGGACGCACCCGCACCAGCGTCGGCCGGTGCGAGGTCGTCTGCTTCAGCCCCGAGCACTCCGGCTCGTTCGGCACCCAGTCGGTCACCCGCGCCCGCACGGTGATCGAGGCCTGGGCCGACCGCACGGCGGCCCTCTCCGCACTGCCCGGCATCGAGCAGGTGTTCCCGTTCGAGAACCGCGGCGAGGCGATCGGGGTGACCCTGCCCCACCCGCACGGCCAGATCTACGCGTACCCCTACGTCACCCCGCGCACGCAGCGGCTGCGCGAGAGCATCGCGCGCGCCGGCGACGACCTGTTCGCCCGCATCCTCGACGCCGAGCAGGGATCCGAGCGCGTCGTGCTGCAGGGCGAGCACTGGACCGCGTTCGTGCCGTTCGCGGCGCGCTGGCCGCTGGAGGTGCAGCTGCTCCCGCACCGCCACGTGCCCGACTTCGCCGCCCTGGACGACGCCGAGCGTGACGAGCTCGCGCCGCTCTACCTCCGTCTGCTGCGCGGAGTCGACGCGCTCTACGACTCCCCCACGCCCTACATCGCGGCCTGGCACCAGGCCCCCGTGCACGTCGGGCGCGACACGATCCGCATGCGACTGGAGCTCACCAGCCCCCGCCGCGCCGCGGACAAGCTGAAGTTCCTCGCCGGATCCGAGGCCGCCATGTCAGCGTGGACCGCCGAGATCCTGCCCGAGGATGCGGCCGCGCGCCTGCGCGACGCGATCGCCTCCGTCCCCGAGCCCGCCGAGGAGACCCGATGACCGGCCCCACCGCCACCCGCACCCCCGCCGGCGAGGCCGTCGCCGGCGCCACGGACCTGTTCCACGCCCTCACCGGATCCGAGCCCGAGGGCGTCTGGTCCGCGCCCGGGCGCGCGAACCTCATCGGCGAGCACACCGACTACAACGACGGCTTCGTGCTGCCGTTCGCGATCCAGCACCGCACCGCCGCCGCCGCCCGGCTGCGCGGCGATGGCCGGATCCGCGTCGCGTCCACGTTCGCGCCCGAGCCGGTCGAGGTCGCGCTCGCCGACCTGGATGCGCTGTTCCGCGCCGGGGGTCGAGGGACCGGTGCGCCCTCGGCGCCCACGGTTCCGGAGTGGGCGGCGTACCCCCTCGGCGTGGCCTGGGCGCTGCGCGCGCTGATTCCGGACTGGGCCGGCGGCACACTGCCCGGCGTGGACATCGCGATCGCGTCGGATGTGCCCGTGGGCGCCGGGCTGTCGTCGTCCGCCGCGATCGAGGGAGCCGCGGCGTCCGCGCTGAACGAGCTCTGGGGTCTGGGCCTGGATCCGGTCACGCTCGCCCAGGTCGGCCGTCGCGCCGAGAACGAGGCGGTGGGCGCCCCGACGGGGATCATGGACCAGATGGCGTCGATGCTCGGACACGCCGACGCTGCGGTGTTCCTGGACTGCCGTTCGCTGGAGACCCGCTCGATCCCGCTCGGGTTCGCCGAGGCCGGGCTCGAGGTGCTCGTGATCGACACCGGCGTGAAGCACGCGCACTCCACCGGCGGCTACGGCGAGCGCCGCGCCTCGTGCGAGCGCGGCGCCGCCGCGCTGGGCGTCGCCGCGCTGCGTGATGTGACCCCGGCCGACCTGCCGCGCGCCACCGAGCTGCTCGACGACGTCGACTTCCGCCGTGTGCGCCACGTGGTGACCGAGGATCAGCGCGTGCTCGACACGGTCGCCGCCCTCGCCGCGGACGGACCGCGCGCGATCGGCGATCTCCTGGTCGCGTCGCACGCCTCGATGCGGGACGACTTCGAGATCTCGATCCCGGAGCTCGACACGGCCGTCGACACCGCGCTCGCGCACGGGGCGGTCGGCGCACGGATGACCGGCGGCGGCTTCGGCGGAGCGGCGATCGCCCTCGTCGACCACGATCGCGTCGCCGCGGTGTCCGACGCCGTGCGCGCGGCCTTCTCCGCGGCCGGCTTCGCGGAGCCGCACCTGTTCACGGTCGTCCCCTCCGACGGCCCGCGACGCGACGTCTGACCGACCTCCCCGTGTTTCGAAGAGCGCAAAGGGCCGTATCCGGCGCCCGAGTGCAGCCATTTGCGCTCTTCGAATCCGGATCCGCCCCGGCGTTCCCACAGGGAACGCACTGAGAGAATTGACCGGCGGCACGCCCTGAGGACGCACCGCCCGCACCGAAGACGGAACGCCCGAACCCACGGCAGACCGCACGAGCATCGGCGGAATTCCCGAACGAAGGAGACCCATGTCCTGGCTTGTCACCGGCGGCGCCGGCTACATCGGATCGCACGTCGTGCGCGCACTGTCGGAGTCCGGCCTCACCCCGGTCGTGCTGGACGACCTCTCCAGCGGCGTGGCGTCGTTCGTGCCCGAGGGCGTGGCGTTCGTGCAGGGCAGCATCCTCGACCGCGACCTCGTGGAGCGCACGCTGCGGGAGCACGCCGTAGCGGGCGTCATCCACGTCGCCGGGTTCAAGTACGCGGGCGTCTCGGTGCAGCGGCCGCTGCACACCTACGCCCAGAACGTCGAGGGCACCCGGGTCATCCTCGAGGCGATGGCCGCCGCGGGCGTCGCGAACATCGTGTTCTCCTCGAGCGCCGCCGTCTTCGGCACCCCCGATGTGCCGCTCGTGGTGGAGGACACCGAGAAGCGGCCGGCGAGCCCCTACGGCGAGTCGAAGCTCATCGGCGAGTGGCTGCTGCGCGACCAGGCCGTCGCGACGGCCGGATCCGACACGCCTCTCGTGCACACCTCGCTGCGCTACTTCAACGTCGTCGGATCCGCGGATCCGACGGTGTACGACGTGAGCCCGCACAACCTGTTCCCGATCGTGTTCGAGAAGCTGCTCGCGGGCGAGACCCCGCGGATCAACGGCGACGACTACGCCACCCCGGACGGCACCAACGTGCGCGACTACGTGCACGTCGGCGACATCGCGCTGGCTCACGTCGCCGCGGCGCAGCGCATGATCGCGGGCGAGCCGATCGAGCCCGCCTACAACCTCGGATCCGGCGACGGCCTCTCGGTGCGCCAGATCATGGACGCCATGGCGCGCGTCACCGGCATCGACTTCACTCCCGAGGTCGGCCCGCGCCGACCCGGCGACCCCGACCGGATCGTCGCGACCGGAGAGCTGGCCGCGCGCGACCTGGACTGGAAGATGCGCCACACCGTCGACGAGATGGTGCGCTCCGGCTGGGAGGCCCGCCGCAACGCCGGCTGAGCCGGGACCTCGTCCTTCGTCTCGCCTTCGGCTCGCTCAGGAACCGGGACCTCGTCCTTCGGGTCGCTCAGGGACCGGCGACGAGACGAAGGACGCCGTCATCCTCACAGGAGCGGTCGCACCGACGCGTAGGCGTCGCGCTGATCGTGCGAGGGCGTGTCGAACACCCGGGCGACGCCGTCGCGGTCGTACCGCGGCCAGCCCGGATCCCGGCCCGCGATGAAGGCGACCGCAGCGGCGTGCACCTCGTCCGCGAGCGCCTGCGGAGGGTTGGCCCCGGCGAGCGGCTCGATCGCCGGTCCGTCCAGGCAGTCGAAGAAGAACGGCACGTCGAGGCAGTGCTCGGCGAAGCCGAAGGCTCCGGACGGCCAGGAGAAGCGGTAGACCCAGGTCGGCGCGGTGCCGCGGTCGGCGGTGATGCGCAGGATCGCACGGCGGAACATCCTGTCGGTGAGCACCCGCCCGGCCAGGCGCGCCTTGCCCTTCGCCACGACGTCGGCGTTCGCGGCGAGGTAGGCCTTCCGCGCGGCCTTCGCCACGCCCAACTTGCCCAGCAGCAGGTTTGTCGGCACCCAGCGCAGCGCCTTCGCGGCGTCGCCCATCGCCATCGTGAACTCGTCGTCGGTGGCTCCGAGCACGAGCGGCTTGTCGGATCCGATTCCCGCGCGCAATGACTCGGGAGTGGGCCGCCGGATGAGGTCGCCGTCGACGACCGGGCCGAGCGGCAGGCCGTTCTCGACGATGTCGCCCATGTCGCCGCCCTCGAAGGCGGTCGCCTTCTTCTGCAGTGCGAGCACGCGGTCCTCGTCCAGCATCGCCCAGCCGGCGCGGGTGGGAGCGACGCCCGCCGCCTCCGCCAGCGATCGGCCGAACGCCTCCGCGCGCTCGGCCGGCACATCGGCGAGGGCGCCGGAGATCGCGTACACGCCATGGAACAGATGCTGCGCCTGCTCCATGCCGAGCAGGGTCAGCACCGCGCCACCACCCGCCGACTGTCCGGCGATGGTCACCCGAGCGGGGTCGCCGCCGAACGCCGCGATGTTCTGCTGCACCCACTCGAGCGCCAGCAGCCAGTCGCGCACGCCGCGGTTCGACGGGGCGTCCTGGATCCAGCCGAAGCCGTCGAAGCCCAGCCGGTACGAGATCGTGACCGTCACGACCCCGTCACGGGTGAAGTTGCGACCGTCGTACCAGGGGCTGGCCGGCGATCCGGCGAAGTAGCCGCCCCCGTGGATGTACACGAGCACGGGCATGCCGGTCGCTGAGCCGGTCGAAGCGCCCGCGTCGAGATCGGATCCGGGCCCTTCGACGAGCTCAGGGACCGGACCGACGAGCACCGGCATGCCGGTCGCTGAGCCGGTCGAAGCGCCCGGTCCCGCGGGGATCGCGGGCGTGTACACGTTGACGTTCAGCGTGGCGTCGCCTTCGATGCTGGGCTCGGGGATGAGCGTCACACCGGGATCGCCGCGCTGCGCGGTCGCCCCGAACTCGGCGGCGTCGAGCACGCCCTGCCACGGCGCCTTGGGCACGGGTGCGGCGAACCGCAGCTCGCCCACCGGGGCCTCGGCGAACGGGATCCCGAGGAACGCCGCGGAGCGCAGGTGCCCGCGAGGGCCGGATCCGGGCGCGGTGGTGTCGCGCCAGCGCCCGCGCACCCGGCCGGCGCGCGTCTGCACCTCGGGGTGCGTCAGGGCATCGGCCGCCGTGTCGTGCAGGACGGTGGTCTGAGTGTTCTCCATCGGGAGTCCTTTCGTGGCGGAGGGTGCGCGGAGCGGATCGCGGGGGGTAGCGCTACTTGACGCCCTTGATCGGGGCGATGGCGACCGCGCCGAGCACCGCGAACACGATCGCGAAGACGAACAGCACCGGATAGCCGCCGAAGGATCCGATGATGACGGCCGCGATCGGCGCGCTCAGCGCCTGCGGGATGTTGGTCGCGACGTTGAGGATGCCGAGGTCCTTGCCCGCCGAAGTGCCCTCGTCCGGCAGCACCTCGGTCATCAGCGCGGCGTCCACCGACATGTACAGGCCGAAGCCGACGCCGTTGACGATGCTCATCAGGATCATCCCGGTTATGGTCGGCATGATCAGCGGGAAGGCGAGGCCCGCCGCCATGATCACGGTGGCGACGTAGATGAACGCCTTGCGGCGACCGACCCGGTCACTCCACCACCCGGAGAGCGCGATCGCGATGAGCGTGGGCACGAACGCCACGAGCGTCAGGGTCATCACCGCGCCCTGCGCCTCCTGCAGCGGGAGCTTGATGTAGTCGGTGAGGATGTAGAGCTGGTACGCCGAGACGACGAAATAGCCGAGGATCAGCAGGAAGCGCCCGGTGAACGCCCAGAAGAAGTCGGGGTTCCGGCGCGGGTCGATCCAGAACCCGCGGAAGAACGCACCCCAGCGGAACGGCTCGACGACCGCGTGCTTCGACGACCAGTCCTTGTTCAGCAGCGCGAAGAGGACCGTGACCACGATCACGGCAATGCCGAAGACCGCATAGCCCAGGCCCAGCTGCGCGCCGAGGCCGACGGCGAGCATGACGCCGACCGTCATGCCGAGCTGCGTGCCGAGGCCGATCATGGCGCTCGCGCCGCCCCGCTTGGCGCGCGGGAACCGGTCGGCCGTGATGGTGGTGAGCGGCGACTGCAGGAAGTTCAGGGCGACCTGGATCACCACCCAGAACACGGTGATCCAGATCAGGTCCTGCAGCGAGCCCATGCCGAGCAGCAGGACGCCGCCGACCAGGGCGCCGAGCACCATCCACGGGATGCGCCGGCCGAACCGCGAGCGGGTGCGGTCGCTGAGCGCGCCCGCGATCGGCTGCGCGAACAGTGTGAAGACGAACGACGTCGTGGTGACGATCGCGAGGTTCGCGACCTTGTTCTTCTCGTCGAGCAGCAGGATCTGCGTCGGCAGCAGGATCGCGATGAGTCCGCCGTAGGTCGCGAACAGGGTCATCGAGGCGACGAGCAGGCTGGGCAGCAGACGCTTGGTGGCGGGCGGGCTGGCCGCCGGCTCCCCGGCGGCGGGAGCGGCGGTGCGGATGACGCCCGTCGGCGCGATCTCAGCGGCGGGATCCTGCGGGGTGATGGTCATGACGGCTCCTCATTGAGCGGATCGGGAACGGAGGGGGCGGTGAGCAGATCGCGGCGGATCCGAATACCGAACGGTGTTTGGAATCTGAATCGGGACGATTGTGGCACCGAAAACCGAACAACGCAAGGGTTTCGCGTGAAGAACCCGATCGGCGTTCGCGTTTCCTCGGCGGCGGATACCCTGGCTCCATGGCCAAACGAGGCGCGTACGCGAAAGGCGTCGTCAAGCGGGAGGAGATCCTCGAGGCAGCCCTCGAGATCGTGGGCAGGCTCGGCTACCGCAACGCCTCCGTGCGCGAGATCGCCGATGCCGTGGGGCTGAGCCCCGCCGGCCTGCTGCACTACTTCGGCACCAAGGAGCAGCTCTTCGTCGAGATCCTGCGCGCCCGCGATCGGCACGACATCGAGACCGAGGACGACGGCGACTTCTTCACCACGTTCCTCGCGGTGATGCGGCACAACCGCGACGTCCCCGGGCTCGTCCAGCTCTACACCCAGCTGCAGGCCGAGGTCGGCGACCCCGACCACCCCGCCCGCGCGTACTTCCTGGAACGCACTGAGACGGTGCACGCCGCGGCCCGCGCCACTATCCTCGCGCAGCAGCAGGACGGGCTCATCCGCGCCGATCTGGATCCCGAGTGGATCATCCGCGCCGGGCACGCCCTCGCCGACGGGCTGCAGAACGCGTGGATGCTGGATCCGACCATCGACATGGCCGCCGACGTCGAGCAGTTCTTCGCCCTGCTGCGGCCCTGAGTCGCCCCCTTCGTCTTGTCGCTGCGCTCCTCGCTCAGGGACCGGGTTCGGGTGTCCCGCGATGGCCGGTCCCTGTACGAGCGCAGCGAGACGAAGGCCGCGGCGGGCACCCCGCAGGGCGGCCGGATACGCTGAACGGGTGACCGCCGATCCACCGACCGCCGACGCGCCCGTCGCCCAGACCGACGCGGGCGCGGTGCGCGGATTCTGGCGGGGCGAGCCGGGAACGCCGGGGGCGTCCGCGGCATTCCTCGGGATCCCCTTCGCGGCGGCGCCCGTCGGCGAGCGCCGCTTCGCGGCACCCCAGCCGCCCGCACCCTGGGCCGGCGTGCGCGACGCGACGGCCTACGGACCCACGGCGCAGCGCGGCGACAAGGGCGAGACGCTGATCCCCGAGCCCAGCATCCCCGGATCCGCGACGCTGAACGTGAACGTCTTCACCCCGGCGCTGCCGGACCCTGAGCGCATCGAAGAGCCCGGACTGCCCGTCCTGGTGTGGATCCACGGCGGCGGCTACGTCGACGGCTCCCCGGCGAGCCCCTGGTACGACGGCGCCGCGTTCAACCGCGACGGCGTGGTCACGGTGACGATCTCCTACCGCCTCGGCTTCGACGGCTTCGGACTCATGGACGGCGCGCCCGCGAACCGCGGCGTGCTGGACTGGATCGCGGGGCTCGAGTGGGTGCAGCGCAACATCGCCGCGTTCGGGGGCGACCCCCGCCGCGTCACGATCGCCGGGCAGTCGGCCGGCGGCGGCGCCGTGCTCACGCTCCTCGGCCTCGAGCGCGCCCAGCACCTGTTCCACGCGGCGATGGCGTTCTCCCCCGCGCTCGCCGACATCGACCCCGACCTCGCGCGCCGGCGCACCCGTGCCCTGGGCGAGCTGCTCGAGTGCGCTCCCGACGCGGACGGCTTCCGCACCGTGCCCGAGCGCACCCTGCAGCGCGCCCAGCCGAAGGCCGCCCTGCTCGGCGCGACCCGGTTGCGCGCGCTGCTGGCACCGCTCGTCGACGGCCTGCCCTGGGGCCCCGTCATCGACGGCGACGTCCTGCCGCGCCCGGCCGTGCAGGCGCTGCGCGACGGGGTCGGATCCGACAAGCCGCTGCTGATCGGCGCCACCGATGACGAGTTCACCATGACGCTCGACCGGGCGCCGCGGGCGCTGCGGTTCGTGCCGGCCGCGCTCGCCCTGCTGCTCCTCAGCCGCGACCGCGCGATGCGGCGCTCCTATCTCTCCGCGAACCGCGCGCAGCGCCGCCGCGGCACCCCGGCGCTGCTCGGCCGGTTCGTGAGCGACCGGGTCTTCCGCGCTCTCGTGGTGCGCACGGCGCAGGCGCGCGGCGACGCCCCCACCTGGGCGTACCGCTTCGCCTGGGTGTCGCCGACGAAGGGGTGGTCGTGCCACTGCCTCGACGTGCCGTTCTGGTTCGACGTGCTCGACGACCCGTTCGTGGAGCGCCTCGCCGGGCCCACGCCCCCGCAGCACCTCGCCACCGAGATGCACGCCACCGCCGTGCGGTTCGTCGCCGAGGGCGACCCCGGCTGGCCGCAGTGGCGGACGGATCCCGGGCTCAGCCGGGTCTTCGGGGCCGGCCCTGCGGAGCCCACCGTGTCGAACACGGCCTACGACGGCGCGCTGCCGCTCGCCTGACCGTCCGGCGCCCTTCGTCTCGTCGCTGGTCCCTGAGCGAGCGAAGCGAGACGAAGGGCTCGCTCAGGGACCGGAACCGGTGTGCCCCGGCGGACGACGAACCCGCCGCCCATGGGAGCCGGGCGGCGGGTTCGGGTTCGGGGGGATCCGGTCAGTCGATCGGATCCAGCATCGGGATCTCGTGGCGGTGCGGGGTGCCGAAGCGGTGCGCGGTAACCGAGACCGCCTGCTCGCGCAGGAAGGGGAGGATCTCCACACGGCCCGCCGCGACGACCGGGTTGGCGTACAGCGCGAGGCTGGGGGATCCGTCCACGGCCTCGGCCGTCGACGCCGGGCCGGCGCCGATCAGGCGCACCCGGCCCCCGCGCGCGGCGAGGCGCTGCGCGTGCGCGGCCCAGGCGGCGGCGTCCTCGGTGGCCACCGCCACGTCCTGGGTGCCCAGCCACGTGGCCACGGCACCGGGCAGCGGCGCGAGCGTCGAGACCGTGACGCGCGCGCGGGCACGGCGTCCGGCGGCGACCACGCGCACGAGCTCCGCGATGCGCGCGCCCTCGAAGCGCACCGTGACCGGGACGGCCTGGTAGCGCAGCGCGTTCTGCTCGGTGACCAGCCCGGTGGCGTCCCGGACGACGCCGAACTCGTCGGCCCACGCGTCCATGTCGGTGGCCAGCGCGCCGCGCAGCCAGGCGATGTCGTCGTCGGCGGTGCCGGACGCGGCGAGCGCTCCGACCGCGGAGGTCGCGAGCGCGTCGAGCTCTCGGGTCGTGGACACGGGCGCGTCGACCCACTCCGACAGGCCGACGAGGTAGTTCGGGCCTCCGGCCTTGGAACCGGCGCCGACCGCGGCCTTCTTCCAGCCGCCGAACGGCTGCCGCTGCACGATCGCACCGGTGGTGCCGCGGTTGACGTAGACGTTGCCCGCCTGGATCGAGGCGAGCCACTGCTGGATCTCGTCCTCGTCGAGGGAGTGCAGGCCGCTCGTCAGGCCGTAGTCGATGTCGTTGACGATGTCGATCGCCTCGGCGAGGGATCCGGCCGTCATGATGCCGAGCACGGGGCCGAAGTACTCGACACGGTGGAACTCGGATCCGCGCTTCACGCCGTCGCGGATGCCGGGGCGCCACAGCTGCCCGGCGTCGTCGAGCTTCTCCGGCTTCAGCAGCCAGCTCTCCCCCGGGTGCAGCGTGGTGAGCGCGCTCAGCAGCTTGCCCTCGGCGGGGCCGATGAGCGGGCCGATGCGGTTCGAGCCGTCCTCGGGCGAGCCCACGTCGTAGGCGCGCACGGCGTCGACGAGCTGGCGGCGGAACCGCTCCGAGGTCGCCGCCGAGCCCACGAGCACCACGAGCGACGCGGCCGAGCACTTCTGCCCGGCGTGCCCGAAGGCGGCGTAGGCGACGTCCTTCGCGGCGAGGTCGAGGTCGGCCGACGGCGTCACGATGATCGCGTTCTTGCCGCTCGTCTCGGCGAGCAGCGGCAGGTCCTTGCGGAAGCCGCGGAACAGCTCGGCGGTCTCGTAGCCGCCGGTGAGGATCACGCGCCCCACGGCCGTGTCGCTCACGAGCTTCGCGCCGAGGTCGTTGCGGGCGGGCCCG
Source organism: Microbacterium sp. 8M (assembly GCF_902506375.1). Classification (GTDB taxonomy): domain Bacteria; phylum Actinomycetota; class Actinomycetes; order Actinomycetales; family Microbacteriaceae; genus Microbacterium. The sequence continues at coordinate 544,178 of NZ_LR733284.1, read as the reverse complement.
TCGAACTGCACGTACTGCAGCACCTCGCGCGGCACGCCGGCCTCCCACAGCGCCTCCACCATGACGGCGCCGGAGCGGCGGGCCTGGCGGGCGGGCTTGATGATCACCGGGGATCCGGTCGCGAGCGCCGACAGCGTGGATCCGGCCGGGATCGCGACGGGGAAGTTCCACGGCGGGGTCACCACGGTGAGCCCCACGGGCTGCATGACGGCGCCGTCGACGTGCGCGAGCTTGCGGGCGCTCTCCGCGTAGTAGTGCGCGAAGTCGATCGCCTCGGAGACCTCGGGGTCGCCCTGCTCGATGACCTTGCCGGCCTCGGATCCCATGACCTCGAGCAGCTCGGCGCGGCGGGCCTCGAGCACGTCCCCGGCCTTGTGCAGGATCGCGGCCCGCCCTTCGGCGCCCAGTGCGCGCCAGGCCTCGCCCGCCGCGACCGCGGTGGCGATGGCCGCGTCGACCTGCTCCGGCGTGGTGAACGTGTTCGCCGCGACGGTGTCGTTCCCGAGCGTGGAGCCGGCCATGCGGGCACGGATCGCGTCGCCCCAGGCGCGGTTCGCGGCCAGCGACGGATCGGTGTCCGGAGTGTTCTCGAACACGTAGCCGGCGGGGTCGGTCGCGGGCGCCGGAGCGGTCCGGTCCTGCACGCGGTTCGGGCCGGGAACCTCGGTCGGCACCGTGCGGACGGAGGCGAGGAAACGCTCCTTCTCGCGCTCGAACAGCTTCGGATCCGCGTCGAGGTCGAAGACCGCCGACATGAAGTTCTCCTGCGACGCCCCCTCCTCCAGCCGGCGGATGAGGTACGCGATCGCGACGTCGAACTCGTCCGGGTGCACGACCGGTGTGTAGAGCAGGAGGGATCCGACGGTGCGCTTGACGACCTGCGCCTGCGCGGAGGCCATGCCGAGCAGCATCTCGAACTCGACGCCCTCGGTGACGCCGCGCTTCTGCGCGAGCAGCCAGGCCAGAGCGATGTCGAAGAGGTTGTGGCCCGCCACGCCGATCCGCAGGTTGCCGATGTGCTCGGGGCGCAGCGCGTACTCGAGCACGGCCTTGTAGGAGGCGTCCGACTCCTGCTTGGTCGACCAGGTCGCCAGCGGCCAGCCGTGCGACTCGGCGTCGACGGTCTCCATGGGCAGGTTCGCGCCCTTGACGACGCGCACCTTAATCGGCGCGCCGCCGTCGGCCACGCGCTGGGCGGCCCACTCCTGCAGCCGGATCATGGCGCCGAGGGCGTCGGGCAGGTACGCCTGGAGCACGATGCCGGCCTCCAGGCCCTTGAACTCGGGGCGGTCGAGGATCGAGGTGAAGACCGCGATCGTGAGGTCGAGGTCCTTGTACTCCTCCATGTCCAGGTTGATGAACTTCGGGGATCCGTCCGGCATCCCCTTGAGGGCGATCCGGTACAGCGGCAGCAGCGCCTCGGCGGCGTCGGCGACCGCGGCGTCGAACGCCCACGGGCTGTGCGGGGCGACGGTGGACGACACCTTGATCGAGACGTAGTCGACATCGTCGCGCTCGAGCAGACGGCGGGTGCCCTCGAGACGACGCTTCGCCTCCTCGCGGCCGAGGATCGCCTCGCCGAGCAGGTTGATGTTGAGCTTCACGCCCTGCGTCTCGCGGATGTGCGCGATGGCCTTGCCGAGCTTCTCGTCGCGCGCGTCGACGATGAGGTGCCGCACCATCTGGCGCAGCACGGCGCGGGCGGCGGGCACGACGACGCCCGGGACCATGCCGGCGGTCGCGCCGCCCAGGCCGATCGCGGCCTTCATCGGCGCAGGCAGGAACCCGGGGGTCAGCGGCACGAGCTCCTTGAGCTTGGCCGCGGCGACCTTCAGATCCTCGGGGCGGACGACGCCGTCGACGAAGCCGACCGTGAAGTCGAGGCCGTTCGGGTCGCGCAGCACGCCGGCGAGGCGCTGGCCCGCCGCGTCGACGGGAACCTCGCGGCTCTCCACGAGCCAGGTCTTCACGAGCGCGACGGCGTCGTCGGCGAGGGCGGAGAGATCGTCGATGCCGGCGGCGGCGCCGGCAGCGGTTTCGGTGGCGGTCATGGTTCCTCGTGGGGTTCGGGATCGCGCACGCGCGCGGGGGCTGCTCCCAGGATGGATCCGATCTCCCTGCAGGAAAAGCGACGTTTTATGACGGATAATGTTCGCTATATTCGACGCTTTCACCACCCGTCGCCACCCTGACCGCGAGACGGCAACTGAACGACGAGACTGCACCCGAGAGCCGCAGTCTCGTCGCGGAGGTGCCGTCTCACCGTCAGGTGGCGCCGGCAAGGGGGCGCCGACAACGGTGCACGGAGAGAGGAGCACCCATGTTCGAGCTGCGCCGGCTGCGGCTGCTGCATGAGTTCGCCCTGCGCGGCACGGTGGCCGAGGTGGCGCGGTCGCTGTCGTACAGCCCGTCCACCGTGTCGCAGCAGCTCGCGCTCCTCGAACGCGAGGCCGGGGTCGCGCTGCTGGAGCCCGATGGACGCCGGATCCGGCTGACCCCCGAGGGCCGAGTGCTCGCCGCGCACGCCGCCCGCGCTCTGGAGCTCGACGAGCAGGCACGGCAGGCCCTGACCCAGGCGCCGGCCGAGGCGGTGCGGATCAGCGCCATGCCGACCGCCGCCGAGACGATCGTGCCGGCCGCCCTGACCGCCCTCGCGGTGACCCACCCGCACCTGCGCGTCGAGATGACCGAAGCACCGCCCGAGGAGGGCCTGTTCGAGCTCACCGCCCGGCGCTTCGACCTCGTGATCGCCGAGCAGTACCCCGGCCACACCCGTGAGCGACACCCCGGCAGCGTGCACGAGCTCATCGGCGAGGACCGGATCCGCCTCGTCCTGCCGCCCGGGGAGCCCGCGCTCTCGCTCGACCGGCTGCGGGACCGTCCGTGGGTCATGGAGCCGACCGGATCCGCGGCACGGCAGTGGGCGGTGCAGCAGTGCCGGGCGGCCGGGTTCGAGCCCGATGTGCGCTTCGAGGCCGCCGACCTCACCGCGCACGTGCGCCTCATCGAGGCGGGCCACGCCGTCGGCATGCTGCCCGACCTCATCTGGGGCGACGCCCCTGCCGGCGTCACCCTGGCGGAGCTTCCCGGATCCCCCGTGCGCGAGGTGTTCACGGCCGTGCGGGAGTCGGCGCGCGGCTCCGAGGCGATCGGCGCCGTCCGCGCCGCACTGGCGGAGGCGTTCGCGCAGCACCGACGGCCGGGGCGGGGTCGCTGAACCCGAGGTCCCGAGCCGCGCCGGCCGGCCCGGGTGCGCGCGGCAGCGCCCACCGGCTACGGACGGGACATCGGATGTTTCCCCGCCGTCCATCTCGGATGTTTATGGTCCCGAGCGTCCCCGACTCCGAAGGAAGCGCCCGATGCACGCCCATGACGCCCCGCACTCCCACGCCCTCGACGCCGACGCCGAGCTCCGCGCCCTCGGGTTCTCCCGCCGCGACATCCTCCGCACCGCGGGAATCGCCCTCGCCGCGGGCGGCCTGTCCGCCTTCGGCGGGGCGGGCGCGGCGATGGCGCGCACGGCGTCCTCGCGGCCGACCGCCGACCCGCAGCTGTCCTGGCTCGTGGGCGACCACCACGTGCACACGCAGTTCAGCCACGACGCGAAGTACCGGATGGCGCAGCAGCTCGACGCCGCTCAGCACTACGGGGTCGACTGGCTCGCGTTCACCGAGCACAGCAACTTCGCCCACGCCGAGCGCGGACTGCCGACGGCCCGCGAACTCATCCAGCAAGAGCGCGACGCTCGCGGCATGCTGATCTTCCAGGGCCTGGAGTGGTACATCCCCGCTGCCGAGCATGCGTCCGTGCTCATCACGCCGGGTTCCGACGACATCCGGATCCTCCGCGCATTCGAACTCGCCTGGGACGGCAAGCTCAACGCGTGGGACAAGCCGCAGACCGACGCCGAGGCCGCCGAGTTCGCCCGCCGAGCCGCCGAAGCGGTCGCCTGGCTGGGCGCACAGAAGGCAGCCGGCACGATCGGCGACGCCGTGGTGCTCGCGAACCACCCCATGCGTCTCGGCATCGACTCCCCGCATGAGCTGCGCATCTGGCGCGACGCGGATCCGGACATCTTCATCGGCATGGAGGGGGCGCCGGGCGCCCAGGGTTCTGCGATCAGCCAGAACGCCCGACCCGGCGACCAGCGCGGTGAGTACGTGAACGCCCCGCGTCCGGACAGCTGGGCGGGCTACCCCGCCGACGCCTACCGGCCGTACGGCGGTTTCGACTGGGCGACCGCCACCGTCGGCGGGCTCTGGGACGCGCTGCTCGCCGAGGGTCTGCCCTTCTGGATCACGTCCAACTCCGACAACCACCTCACGGTGAAGGACACCTGGCGGATCGGCGACTACCCCAGCGGCGAGCCGTACGCCAGCCTGCCGAGCGAGTTCGACCGCTGGGCGGTGCGCGGAATGCGGCCGGATCCGGTCGACACCGGCCTGCCCCAGGGCGGCAGCGACTTCTGGCCCGGTCAGTTCTCGCGACTGCACACCGGCGTCACCACGCGGTCCTACGCCGGGGTGCTCGAGGCGATGCGTCGGGGCCGCATGTGGGTCGACCACGGCCACCTCCTGAACGGGCTCGACGTCCGTGTCGGGGCCACGATGCCCGGCAAGGGCAACGGCCGCGGCAACGGCAATGGCGGCGGCTGGGGCAATGCGGCCGGCACGACGGTCACGCTCGGCGGCCGGCTCACGGCGAAGCGCGGGCAGGACGTGGTCGTCACGATCACCGTGACCGCGACGGACTACGAGAACGCGGCCGGGATCCTGCCGCAGCTCGCGCACGTCGACGTGATCGCGGGCCCCGTCACCGGCTCCACGGCCGACGCCGACGCGATGCGGGCCCCCGGGACGCGCGTGGTGCGGCAGTTCGACACCACGGGCCGTCGTGGCACGTTCACCCTGACGCACGTGTTCGAGCAGGTCGACCAGCCGTTCTACCTGCGGCTGCGGGGCAGCGACGGCAATCGGCACGGCGCCGGCTACTACGGCGCCTCCGTCGACCCGGCCGGCCCCCAGCGTCACGGCGACGGCGAGGGCGACCCGTGGACCGACACGTGGTTCTACGCCAACCCGGTGTTCGTCGACGTGCGCTGACACAGCGTCGGCGGGCGGTGCGCCCCCGCGCCGCCCGGCCCCTTTGCCTCCAGCCGCCGCACCCCACGCTCAGGTCGCAGAAAGTGCGCCAACCAGCGCCGGGAACCGCAGAAATCGCGACCTGAACGGCGGCGACATCACCGACCGACTCCGCGGCGTCGGGCGGTGCGTCTCGCGCCGCCCGACGCGGTAGCTCAGCCCTCGCGCACGGTCGCGTGCGGGAGCCGCTGCCGCATCACGCGTACGGCCTCGGGGCTGACGTCGACGAGCAGGGCGTCGCGGCCGAGCGCCGCGGCGACGGCGCCCGTCGTGCCGGATCCGGCGAAGAGGTCGAGCACCCGGTCGCCGGGGCGGCTGGACGCCTGCACGATCCGGCGCAGGATCCCCTCGGGCTTCTGCGTCGGGTAACCGGTCTTCTCACGCCCCGTGGTGGGCACGATCGTGTGCCACCACACATCGGTGGGGAGCTTGCCGCGCTCGCGCTTGGCGGCGCTGACCAGGCTCGGCGCCATGTAGGGCTCGCGCTCGACGTCGTCGACGTTGAACACGTGCCCGCCGGGGGTCTTCACGTAGACGAGGATCGTGTCGTGCTTCGTGGGCCAGCGGGTGCGCGGCTTCGCTCCGTAGTCGTAGGCCCAGATGATCTCGTTCAGGAAGCAGTCGCGGCCGAACACGGCGTCGAGCATGACCTTGGCGTAGTGCGCCTCGCGGTAGTCGAGGTGCAGGTACAGCGTGCCGTCGTCGGCGAGCAGCCGCCAGGCCTCCTCCAGCCGTGGCATGAGGAAGTCGCCGTAGTCGTCGAAGCGGTCGTCGTAGGCGTGCAGCAGCTCACGCACCCGCTCGTAGCGGTGCCCGTGGAAGCCGTGGTTGATCTCGCGCGCCCCGGTCGCCGCCTTCCCGACGGCACTGTTCAGGCTGGAGTCGCTCGCGTCGGCCGATTCCGGCCCAGATCCGGCCCCGGCCCGGTCAGCCTGAATCGTGCCGGCAGGCCTGTCGGCACGACGGCTGGAGACGGCATGCCGCTCCTGCGTGCGGCCGGTGTTGAACGGCGGATCCAGGTAGACGAGGGTGAAGGATGCGTCGGGCAGGGTGCGGGCGACGTCGAGCGCCTCCCCGTGCACGATCTCGACGGCGCCGAGCGCCGGCTGGGTCGAAGCAGCCGTGCGGGCCGTGGTCGCTTCGACAGGCTCAGCGACCGGGGAACCCGCCGCGGGCGCTTCGACAGGCTCAGCGACCGGGGAACCCGCCGTGGTCGCTTCGACAGGCTCAGCGACCGGGGGACCCGCGGGCGCGGCGACCGGCTCCGACGAGCCGCTCACGGAACCCTGTGCAGCCACGCCTCGGTGCCGAACTTGGTGCGCACCAGCTCCTCGGCCGCCGCGTACTCGTCGTCCGCGATCGTGCCGTTCTCCGCGCTCGTGAGCGACCGGAAGGTGTCCTTGAAGCGCTCGATGATCTCGGCGCGGCTGAGGCCGGTCTGGCTGCGCAGCGGATCCACGCGCTTGGCTGCCGAGGCGGTGCCCTTGTCGCTGAGCTTCTCGCGGCCGATCCGCAGCACCTCGGTCATCATCTGGCCGTCGATGTCGTAGGAGAGCGTGGCGTGGTGCAACACCCCGCCGTTGGCGAGCCGCTTCTGTGCGGCGCCGCCGATCTTGCCGCTCGGGCCGGCAATGTCGTTGAGCGGCTGGTAGGTGGCGTCGATCCCGAGCGAGCGCAGCGCCTGCAGCACCCAGTCGTCGAGGAACGCGTAGGAGTCTGCGAAGGTCATGCCCTGCACGAGCGACGCGGGCACGTACAGCGAGTAGGTGATGATCTGGCCCGCGGCCATCATCATCGCTCCGCCGCCGGAGATCCGCCGGACGACGTCGAACCCGTGCTTGGCGGCACCGGCCGGATCCACCTCGTTGCGGTAGGACTGGAAGGATCCGATCACGACCGCCGACTCGTCCCACTCCCAGATCCGCAGGGTGGGACGGCGCCGCCCCTCGCCGACCCGGGTGGTGAGCACCTCGTCGAGGGCGAGGTTCATGCGCGGGGAGACCGCCTTCTCGTGCAGGATCTCCCAGTCGAAATCGCGCCAGCCGGGCGCGGTCACGAGGGCCCGGCGCACGGCGGTGCCGACCGCCTCGGGGGTGAGTCCCAGGAGCTGGGCGCCCTCGGGGAGCGCCGCGCGCACGGCGGCGGCGATGGCGGCGGCGTCGGTCTCGACGGGGAGGCCGGTCACCGCGGCGTTGATGTCGTCGAGTGCGTCGTCCGGCTCGAGGAAGAAGTCGCCCGCGAGCCGGAAATCGGCGATCGCACCGTCGGTCACCTCGAAGTCGACGACGACCAGCTTGCCGCCAGGAACCTTGTACTCACCGTGCACCGCTCCAGCCTACGCGGCAGCGTGCGCGCACGGATCCGCAGGCCGGCCCCTGTGCACGTATCCGCACGGCGGTGCGCGCCGGGATCCGCCCGCCCGCTCAGACGCGCGCGGGGACGTGCTTGTCGAGCCAGGCGAGCAGGTCCGCCCGCACCTCGGACTGCTGCAGCTCGTTGAAGATCTCGTGGCGCGCGTCCGGATACACCAGCGTCGTGACGTCGCTGAGGCCGGAGCGGTTGCGGTAGTCGTCGGCCAGGCGGTGCACGCTGCGCGGTCCGCCGACCGGGTCGTCGCGCCCGACCATGAGCAGCACCGGCACGTCCCTCGGGTAGTCCTTGCCCGGGCGGCCGTACAGGCGCGCGGCCTCGATCGGACCGAAGAGCTTGAGCAGCGGCACCTCGGTGGTGAGCGGGTCGGCGCGGAAGTCGGCCCACACCGCGGGATCGCGGGACAGCCACTCCAGTCCGTGAGCGTCCGGCCCCTTCCAGCGGGCGTTCAACGGCAGGGAGTTCAGGTCGCGCGGCGTGCGGTGCGCGGTCCCCGTGAGGATCACCGCGTCGTACGCGTCGGGGTGGGCATCGAGCACCATCTGCGACAGGAACGATCCCCAGGAGTGCCCCAGCAGCACGAGCGGGAGCCCGGGGTTCTCCGTGCGGATCAGCTCGGTGAGCTGCCACTCGTCGGCGACGACCGCGCGCAGTCCCCCGGGGCCGAGCCTGCCGAGCCGGGACGCGTCGCCGTGCTGCTTCATGCCGGTCCGGCCGTGACCGCGGTGATCGTCCGCGTACACGATGAAGCCGGCGGCGGTGAGATCGGCGATCAGCGCGCCGTAGCGCCCCGCGTGCTCCCCCACGCCGTGCAGCAGCTGCACGACGCCTCTCGGGGTCACGCCGTCGGGGACCGGATGCACGTCGTAGACGATCGCGATGCCGTGTGCGTCGGTGAACTCGGCGGTGCGGGACTCAGCCATGCCCCCGAGTCTACGGATCCGGCGCCGCGCCCGCGGTTCGGCGTCGGCGGATGACGTGCGTGCGGCGTGGGCGGATCCGGATCCGATTCTCCAGAAACTTAGTTAGGCTATCTAAGCGATGGATGACGAGAGACTGCACGAGACCGCGACCGAACTGCGCCTCGCCACGTTCCGTCTCGCCCGCCGCCTGCGCTCGGTGCGCGCCGTGGACAGCCGCAACATCGCGATGAGCGACGCCCAGCTCGGCGCGCTGGCGGCACTGCGCGCGCACGGGAGGCACTCCCTCACCGCCCTCGCCGATCGCGAGCGCGTGACCGCCCCCACGATGAGCTCGCTCGTGACAGGGCTCGAGGAGCAGGGCTACGTCACTCGGATCCCGGACGACCAGGACCGGCGCCGCGTGCACGTCGAGATCACCCCGGCCGGCGAGCAAGTGGTGGCGGAGACCTTCGAGCGTCGCACCCGCCTGCTCATGGCCGAGATCACCGAGCTCGACTTCACCGTCGACGAGCTGGACCTGCTGCACCGGGCGAGCATCCTGATGCGGAAGCTGGCCGAGCTGTGAGCCAGATGTTCCGCTCTTTCTCGGCGTTCAACTACCGGATCTGGTTCTTCGGCGCGATCATCTCGAACATCGGCGGCTGGATGCAGTCCACCGCGCAGGACTGGGTGGTGCTGACCGAGCTCACCCACAACGACGCCACCGCGATGGGCGCCACGATGGCGCTGCAGTTCGGCCCTCCCCTGGTGCTGGTCGGGCTCACCGGCCGCGTCGCCGACCGGTTCGACCGGAGGCGGATCCTGCTCGTCACGCAGTCGACGCTCATGGTGCTCGCGCTGTGCGTCGCCGTGCTGCTGCTCACGCACGTGATGACGCTCCCGCTGATGCTGGCCTTCGCGGCCTGCTTCGGCATCGCGAACGCGTTCGATGCCCCTGCGCGGCAGGCCTTCGTGTCCGACATGGTCTCGATGGAGAACGCGTCGAACGCCGTCGCCCTGAACTCGGCCTCCTTCAACATGGCCCGGCTGATCGGGCCCGCGGTCGGCGGGCTCGCGATCGTCGCGCTCGGATCCGGGTGGGTGTTCGTCGCGAACGCGGCGACGTTCCTCGCGATGATCGTGGCGCTGCTGCTCATCCGCACCCGCGAGCTCATCCCGCGTCCGAAGAACCGGCGGGCGGGCGGGCTCCTCGTGGGCCTGCGCTACGTGCGCAGCCGGCCGGATCTGATGGTCGTGTTCGTCATGGTGTTCCTCATCGGCGCGTTCGGCATGAACTTCCCGATCTTCGCCTCCACGATGGCGCTGGAGTTCCACCGGCAGGCGGACGGCTACGGCGTGCTCAGCTCTGTGCTCGCGATCGGATCCCTCACCGGCGCCCTGCTGGCCGCGCGACGCGACCGCGCGCGCGTGCGCGTGCTCATGCTCGCCGCGGGCGGGTTCGGGGTCGCGTCGCTCATCTCGGCGCAGATGCCGACCTACGTCGCCTACGCGATCACCCTGGTCTTCGTCGGCTTCTCCACCGTCACGATGCTCACCACCGCGAACGGCTACGTGCAGACCACGACGGATCCTGCCCTGCGCGGGCGGGTGCTCGCGCTGTACATGGCGGTCGTGATGGGCGCGACCCCGATCGGCGCTCCGATCGCCGGCCGGGTGGCCGACGCCTTCGGACCGCGCGCCGCGATCACGGTCGGCGCGGCGGCGGGCCTGCTCGCCTTCGCCATCGGTGCGGGCTGGATGATGTACTCCGGCCGCCTGCACCGCCGTGAGAACGCGCGCTTCCTGCTCACCCTCGACGAGACCCGCCCCCTGCGCGTCGTGGATGCGATGGAGCGCGCCGCCACACCGCCGATCACCAGCGCGACCACGCCGATCCGCACGGAGGAGGCGACGTCGCCGCGCGACACCCTGCCGGAGCGCCGCCGCGGCGCGGATGACGAGTGAACCGGATCCGATTCCGCGAACTTCTTACGAATCCGTGATCTCCGCGCCGCCCGCCCCCGCGCGGTTCCTACGCTGAGGTCATGATCGGATCCGCGTGGCGCGGCAGGGCGCGAGCGGCCGCCGCAGGGCTCGCCGCCGCGCTGCTCGGCATCGGTGCGGGCGAGCTCGTCGCGACGCTGGTGGCGCCGCAGTCCAGCCCGTTCGCGGTCGTCGGCGGCGTGCTCATCGACGCCGCGCCGGCGTGGGCGAAGGACACCGCGATCGCCCTGTTCGGCACGGGGGACAAGGCGGCGCTGCTCACCGGGATCGCCGTGGTGCTCGTCGTCGTCGCGGGCGCGCTCGGCGTGTGCGAACGGCGCTGGCGCCGTGTCGGCGTCGCCGGTCTCGTGGTGCTCGGCGCGGCGGTCGCCCTGCTGGCGCCGCTGCGCGCCGGCGCCGTGGCGCTCTCGTGGCTGCCCGCGCTCGTGGCCGGCGTCGTCGCCGCGCCACGCGGATCCGATCATGACCTCAGCGTAGGAACCGCGCGGGGGCGGGCGGCGCGGAGATCACGGATTCGTAAGAAGTTCGCGGAATCCTCCCCGACCGCGAGACTGCACCTGCGCGACGAGACAGCCGTCCTCTGCTGCAGTCTCGTCGCGCAGATGCAGTCTCACCGTCCGTCGACGCCGCTCCATCGACCGAGCCGGACGGACCGTCCCGCCGGCGCTTCCTCGCGTGGACCGGCGCGACGGCCGCCCTCGGGATCCTCGCGACCGTCGCGGCCACCGCCGGGCGGGCCGGATCCGTCGCGGTCACCACGGTGCGCAGCGCCCTGCGTCTGCCGAAGCCGGCCGTGCCCGCGGCGCCGATCCCCGCCGGCGCGGCGCTGAAGGTCGACGGGCTCAGCCCGCTGATCACCCCCAACGCAGACTTCTACCGCATCGACACGGCGCTCGTCGTGCCCCAGGTGGATCCGACGCGCTGGCGGCTGCGGATCCACGGCCTGGTCGCGCACGAGGTCACGCTCACCTGGGACGAGCTGCTCGCGCTCCCCCTCGTGGAGGCCCCTGCCACGCTGTCCTGCGTGTCGAACGAGGTCGGCGGCGACCTCATCGGCAACGCGATGTGGCTCGGGTATCCGATCCGCGAGCTGCTCGCGAAGGCGCGGCCCGCGGCCGACGCCGACATGGTGCTCTCCACCTCCGCCGACGGGTTCACCGCGGGCACTCCTCTCGACGCGCTCACCGACGACCGCAACGCGCTGCTCGCGATCGGCATGAACGGCGAGCCGCTCCCGGTCGAGCACGGCTTCCCCGTGCGCATGGTGGTGCCGGGGCTGTACGGCTACGTCTCGGCGACGAAGTGGGTCACCGACCTCGAGGTCACCCGGTTCGACCGCGCCACGGCCTACTGGACCTCGCGCGGCTGGTCCGCCCGGGGCCCGATCAAGCTGGAGTCGCGCATCGACGTGCCCCGCTCCGGCCGCACGGTCCCCGCCGGCGACACCGTCATCGCCGGCATCGCCTGGCAGCCGCACGTCGGCGTCTCCGCAGTCGAGGTGCAGGTCGACGGCGGGCCGTGGCAGCGCGCCGAGCTCGCGCCCGCGATCTCCGCCGACACCTGGGTGCAGTGGCGGCTGCACTGGCGTGCGACAGCGGGACAGCACACGATCCGCTGCCGCGCGACGAGTGCCGACGGCACCGTGCAGACCGCCGACACCGCTCCCCCGGCACCCGACGGCGCGACGGGCTGGCACACGATCGCCGTCACCGTCGGATCCTGACCCTGGACGTGATCCTCACGGAATCCATGCGCTTCACTTCCTTCACGAATTTGTGAATTCGGCGTAGCATCGCCGCCATGAACACGATCATCCGCACCGACGGCCTGACCAAGCACTACGGCCGCGTGCATGCGCTCGACGGACTGGACCTCAGCGTCGACGAGGGCCAGGTGCACGGCTTCCTCGGCCCGAACGGGGCCGGCAAGTCCACCACCATCCGGATCCTGCTGGGCCTCGCCCGCAAGACCGGCGGATCCGCGACGGTCTTCGGGCAGGACCCCTGGCGCGACGCCGTGCAGATCCACCGCCGTGTGGCCTACGTGCCGGGCGACGTCAGCGTCTGGCCGAACCTGTCCGGCGGCGAGGCCATCGACTTCCTGGCGCGGCTGCGCGGTGCGAGGACCAAGGATCCCGGCTACCGCGCCGAGCGGGAGCGGCTGATGACGGCGTTCCAGTTCGACCCCCGCAAGAAGGGCCGCGCGTATTCCAAGGGCAACCGGCAGAAGGTCGCGCTCATCGCGGCGTTCGCCGTGCCCGCGGATCTGTACATCCTCGACGAGCCGACGAGCGGACTGGATCCGCTCATGGAGGTCGTCTTCCGCGACGAGGTGCAGCGGATCCGCCGCGGCGGAGCGACCGTGCTGCTCTCCAGCCACATCCTCTCCGAGGTGGAGCTGCTGTGCGATCGGGTGAGCATCATCCGGGCCGGACGCATCGTCGAATCGGGCACGCTCCAGGAGCTGCGCCACCTCACCCGCACCGAGGTGTCGTTCGAGGCGACGGACGCCTCCGCCCTCGCCGGGATCCCCGGCGCGCACGACGGCGTCCTGGACGACGGGCGGGCACGGTTCACCGTCGACAGCGACGCCGTCTCCGCGGTGCTGCCGGTGCTCGCCCAGCGCAGCGTGGCCGGGCTGCGCATCGAGCCGCCCTCCCTCGAGGAGCTGTTCCTGCGGCACTACGGCGACGACCTCGCCGCGCTCCGGGCCGCCGAGGACGACGACTCGACAGGTGCGGGCACCCGCGCGTCCCGCCGGGTCGCCGCGAGGGAGTCATGATGCTGGCCACCCTGCTGCGGCAGCGCCTGCGCCGCGACTGGCTGCAGCTGCTGCTCTGGATCCTCGCGACCGTGCTCATGGCGTATTCGGGCTTCGCGGGCGTCACCCAGTCGTACGCGACCGTCAAGGACCGCGTCGAGGTGCTCGCCGCGGTGATGGCGAACCCCGTCATCATGATGTTCCGCGGCCTCCCGTCGGGGGCCTCCGAAGGGCAGTTCCTCTCCTTCGAGGTCCTGCCATGGCTGACGATGCTGGCTGCACTCATGAGCACGTTCCTCGCTGTGCGGCACACCCGCGGCGACGAGGAGGCGGGCCGCACCGAGCTCGTCGCCGCGACCGCGGTGGGTCGCGCCCTGCCGACGATCGCGACGATCATCCACGGCATCGCGGCGAACCTCGTGCTCGGGGTGCTGGTGGCGCTCGCGCTGATCGGCTCGAAGCTCGACGCCACCGGATCCTGGCTCATGGGCGCCACCTCGGCGACGACCGGGATCGCGTTCCTCGGCATCGGCCTCATCGCCGCGCAGCTCATGCGCACCTCGCGCGGGGCGAACGCGCTCACTGTGTGGATCCTGGTCGGCACGTTCCTGATCAACGGGATCGGCAACGTCGCGGGAACCCCGAGCGACGACCTCACCCGCATCAGCAGCTCCGGCCTGGTGTGGGTGTCGCCGTTCGGCTGGGCGGAGCAGGCGCGCCCCTACGACACGGATGACGGCTGGCCGGCGCTGCTCGGCGTCGCCTTCGGCCTGATCCTCGCGATCGCGGCGGTGGCGCTGCAGTCCGCGCGCGACATCGGCGAGGGCTTCATCCCGGCGCGGCCCGCCCGCATCCACGCCCGGCCCGCGCTGTCGAGCCCGCACGCACTGGTGTGGCGGCTGACCAACGGCGCCATCGTCGGCTGGGCCGTCGGCGGCGCGCTCACCGGACTGCTCGCGACGAAGCTCTCCGGCCTGGCGGGCGAGATCTCCGGACAGAACCCGGCGGTGCAGCAGATCCTCGACAAGATCGGCAAGGCGGGCAATCTCGAGGAGACCGTGGTCTCGGTGTTCTTCACGATGCTGGGGATCCTCGCCGCCTGCGCGGCCGTGCAGATCGTCGTGCGCGCCCGGCAGGAGGAGGCGCACGGCACGGCGGAGAACGTGCTGGCGCTCCCGGTCGGGCGGGTGCGCTGGCTCGCCGACTACCTGCTCGTGGCGACGTTCGCGATCGCGATCATCGTGGCCGCGGCGATGCTCGCGGCCTTCGCCGGGCTCGCCGGCAATGCGCACGCGTCGTCGCTCGCCCAGGTGGTCGCCGTCGTCGGGCTCGGTCAGGGACTGGCCGCCTGCGTGTTCACGGTGCTCACGGGGCTCGTGTTCGTGCTGCTGCCCCGCGGCACGATCGGGATCGCCTGGGCCCTTGTGCTCCTCGCCACGGTGTTCGGGCTCTTCGGACCCCTGTTCGGGCTGCCGGAATGGACCACGCGGTTCTCGCCGTTCTCGGTCACCCCGATCGTCTCGAACGGCGACACCGACCTGCGCGGCGCCCTGTGGCTGGTGCTCGTGGTCGTGGCGGGGGCCGCCGCGTCGCTGGCCCTCATGCGCCGCCGTGAGCTGCAGCCCGCGGGATGATGGAGTCATGAGCGCGCAGGAACCGGATCCGCCCGTGCACCACGGCGTGGACGCGGCGGAGGAGGCCGCGGCGATGATCACCGCCGTCGGCTTCCCCCGCATGCCCGGCCGCGTGCTGATGGCGCTCATCGCCGCCCCCGCTGAGGGATACAGCGCGGCGGAGCTCGCCGACCGGCTCGGCGTGAGCGCCGCAGCCGTCTCGGGCGCCGTGCGCTACCTGCAGACGATCCAGGTCATCCGCCGCATCTCGCGGCCGGATCGCCGCCGCGACCACTACGTCATCATCCCCGACACCTGGTACGGACTGATGACGAACAACGGTCCGATCTACGAGCGTCTCGCCGCCCACATCGAGGCGATCGGGGCGGAGCACGACGAGGACCACGCGGCGCGCGACCGCGCCTCGGAGATGGCGGAGTTCTTCCGGTTCATGGCGCGCCGGATGCCCGAGCTCGTGGACGAGTGGGAGTCGTACCGCGCGGAGCGCCGCCTGACCGAGTGAGGCCGGCGCTTCCCTGGGGACTCGCGGCTCAGCCCTCGAGCACGAGGCGGAGCTGCTCCAGCGCCCAGTCCAGCTCGGTCGCGCGCACCACGATGGGCGGCGCGATGCGGATGGTCTGACCGTGCGTGTCCTTCACGAGCACGCCGCGGTCGAGGAGCCTCTCCGCGATGTCGCGGCCGGTCCCCCGCGACGGGTCGATGTCGACGCCCGCCCACAGGCCGGCGGAGCGCACCGCGGTGACCCCGTGCCCGATGAGCGCGTCGAGGCCCGCGCGCAGGTGCGCGCCGAGCGCCTTCGCGCGCTCCTGGAACTCCCCCGAGGCCAGCATCTCGACCGCCCGCAGCCCGACCGCTGCCGCAAGCGGGTTGCCGCCGAACGTGGATCCGTGCTCGCCGGGGCGGATCACGCCCAGCACGTCCTCGTTGCCGACGACCGCGGAGACGGGCAGGATCCCGCCGCCGAGCGCCTTCCCGAGCAGGTACAGGTCGGGAACGACGCCCTCACGGTCGCACGCGAAGGTCTCGCCCACGCGGCCGAGGCCCGACTGGATCTCGTCGGCGACGAACAGCACGTTGCGCTCGTCGCAGATCTCGCGGATCCGGCGCAGATACCCGTCGGGCGGGATGATCACGCCGCCCTCGCCCTGGATCGGCTCGATGAGCACGGCGACGGTGTCGTCGGTGATCGCGGCCGCGATGGCCTCGGCGTCGCCATAGGGCACGGCATCGAAGCCGGGTGTGAACGGCCCGAAGCCGTCGCGTGCGGACTCGTCGTCGCTGAAGCCGACGATCGTCGTGGTGCGGCCGTGGAAGTTGCCGTGCGCCACGATGATGCGGGCCGCGTCCGGGCGCACGCCCTTGACGCGGTACCCCCAGGCACGGGCGACCTTGATGCCGGTCTCGACCGCCTCGGCGCCGGTGTTCATCGGCAGAACCAGATCCTTGCCGCACAGCTCTGCGAGCGCTGCGGCGAACGGCTCCAGGCGGTCGCTGCGGAACGCACGGCTGGTGAGCGCCACGCGGCCCAGTTGCTCCTCGAGCGCGGCGACGAGCGCAGGGTGGCGGTGGCCGAAGTTCACGGCCGAGTACGCCGCGAGCAGATCGAGGTACCGCTTGCCCTCGACGTCGGTCACCCAGGCGCCCTCGCCGCGGGCGATCGTCACGTCGAGCGGCGCGTAGTTGCGCGCGACGTGCGGTTCAGCCCCCGCCTTCGTCGCGTCGGTCACGAGTTCGGCGGCCGTCACTTGGCACCGCGCAGTTCCAGCGTGCAGCACTTGATGCCGCCGCCACCGAGGAGCAGCTCGCTGAGGTCGACCGTGATCGGGTTGTAGCCGCGCTCGCGCAGCTGCTTCTCGAAGCCCTTGGCGCGCGGCGAGATGATCACGTTGTAGCCGTCGCTCGCCGAGTTCAGACCGAACACGGCGCCATCCTCGTCCGAGACGAGGATCGCGTCGGGGAAGCGCTCCTCGAGGATCGCGCGGCTGGCGTCGTCGAACGCGTGCGGCAGGTAGGCGATGTTCGCCGTGGCGGGGCCGCCGTTCTCCTCGCCGACGACGGGATCGAGCACCGTCAGCGCCGTGTCGAGGTGGTAGAAGCGCGGGTCGACGAGCTTGAGCGTCACGACCTCGCGACCGAAGACCTCGCTCACCTCGCGGTGGCTGTCGCCCGCGGAGCGGAAGCCGGTGCCGGCGAGGATCACATCGCCCGCCAGCAGGAAGTCGCCCTCTCCCTCGTTGATCTCCTCGGGCAGCACGGTGTCGAAGCCGTGCGTGCGGAACCACTCGGCGAACGCGGGAGCCTCGCCCTGACGCTGTTCGTAGTAGAACGACGGCACGTAGGCGCGGCCGTCGATCACGAAGCCGCCGTTGGCGGTGTAGACCATGTCGGGGTAGCCGGGGAGCGGCTCGATGAGCTCGACCTCGTGGCCCAGCTCGAGGTAGAGGTCGTACAGCTTCTGCCACTGCGCGACAGCCTTCGCCGTGTCGGTCGGGTTCGCCGGCTCCATCCACGGGTTGATGCTGTAGTTCACCGTGAAGTGCTCCGGCTTGCACATCAGGTACCGGCGGTGGTGCGCGGTGCGGGCCGGGGTGGTCGTGGTGGCGGTGTCGGGCGTCGACATGAGGCTCCTCGGAATCCTGGATGCGGCGGACGCTGTCCTCAGGCCCGGCGGTCCTTCGATCCGCTGTGCGGAGAAGATGCGACACGGGCACGCCGTCGTCCATTCTCGCACCCGAGTCTGAGCGTGGCCAGCTCGGTGCGTTCTCGGTCTCTCAGATCACCCCGGCACTCCAGTCGTCGGGGTTGCCGTAGCGGTGCGCGGTGATCGCGATCGCCTGCTCGTGCAGGAACGGCAGCAGCTCGATGCGCCCGGCGGTGGTCACCTCGCCGGCGAAGATCGCCAGATCCGGATCGCCCTGCACCGCCTGGGCGAGCGCCGCGTGCAGTGCGGCGACGTCCTCCGCGGCCCCCACGATGCGCACCCGCTCGGGGCGCTGCGGGGCCTCGGCGTCCCCGTCATGATCCCCGCCGGCCTGCGCGTCGGAGTCCCGCACCCGCTGCCACGGGAGCGGGCCGGACGCGCCCGCCGGCTCGGCCGCCCGGGGCGCGGTGAACCGCTGGATCCACTCCTCGTCGCTCTCCACGAAGACGGTGACCCCGGCCTCGCCCAGCACGCGCCGCACCGCGGCCGGCAGCCCCACCGGGGAGGAGAGCGTGAACGCGCCGCCGCTGCGGATCGCCGCGATCGCCACCCGCAGCAGAACGCGCAGGGGCGCCTCGCCGGTCGCGCGCACGGCGACCGGCACCGGGCGGTAGCGGAACAGGTTGCGCTCCACGCCCAGGCGCGACACGTCGCGCACCCGCCCGAACTCGCGGTCCCAGGCGAGGGCGTCCGACAGCGCCGCGCGCCGCAGCCACTCGAACGCCGTGTAGTCCAGCGACGGCTGGGCCGCCTCGATCAGCGCGGTGATGCGCGAGTCGAGACCGCGCAGGTGCAGGGTGCTCGATCCGGCGCCGCCGGTGTCGCGCCACGAGCCCAGCCCGATGAGATGGTTCGGGCCGCCGGCCTTGGCGCCGCCCCCGACCGCGGAGCGCTTCCACCCGCCGAACGGCTGGCGCTGCACGATCGCGCCGGTGATGCTGCGGTTCACGTACAGGTTCCCCGCCTGCACGCGGTCGAGCCAGAGGGCGAGGTCGTCGGGATCCTGCGTGTGCAGCCCCGCGGTCAGGCCGTACTCGACGGCGTTCTGGAGCTCGACCGCGCGCGCCAGCGTGGGGGCGTGCATGATGCCGAGCACAGGCCCGAAGAACTCCTCGCGGTGGAAACGCGATCCCGGCTGCACGCCGAGGCGGATCCCCGGAGTCCACAGTCTGCCGTCGGATCCGGGGATCTCCCGCGGCTTCAGCAGCCACTTCTCGTCGGCGTCGAGTTCGGTGAGCGCCCAGCGCAGCTTGCCCTGCGGCGGCTCGATCACGGGGCCGACCTCGGCGAGCGGATCCTCGGGCCAGCCCACGTGCAGGGTGCGGGTGGCGTCGAGAAGCTGCCGCGCGAACCGCTTGGAGCGCCCGACCGGCCCCACCAGGATGGCCAGCGACGCTGCCGAGCACTTCTGCCCGGCGTGGGCGAACGCGCTCTTGACGAGGTCTGCGACGGCGAGGTCCAGGTCGGCGGAGGGCGCGATCACGATCGCGTTCTTGCCGCTGGTCTCGGCGTGCAGCGGCAGGTCGTGCCGCCAGCTGCGGAACAGGGCCGCGGTCTCGAAGGATCCGGTGAGGATCACGCGGTCCACATCGGGGTGGGCGATGAGCTCCCGGCCCAGCTCGCCCTCGGCGATGTCGATGAATGCCAGCAGATCCCGCGGGATCCCCGCGTCCCACAGCGCCGCGGCGATCACCGCCGCCGACCGCCGCGCCTGCGGGGCCGGCTTGAACACGACACCGGATCCCGCGGCGAGCGCGGCCAGCACCCCTCCGGCGGGGATGGACAGCGGGAAGTTCCACGGCGGTGCCACGACGGTGAGCCGCGACGGCACGAAGGCCGCCCCGGGCACGGCGTCGAGCTCCCTGGCCCGCGCCGCGTAATACCGGGCGAAGTCGACGGCCTCGCTCACCTCGACGTCACCCTCGGAGAGCACCTTGCCCGTCTCCGCGGCGGCGACCTCGATGAGCTCCGCACGGCGCGACTCGAGCACGGCGGCGACGCGGAGCAGCACCTCGCCGCGCTCGGCAGCCGGGCGGCTGCCCCAGGCCAGAGCCGCCGCGCGCACCCGGGCGATGATGCGGTCGAGCTCGGCCGGGTCGGTGACCTGAGCGCTCTGGACGAGGCCCGCCCCCGCGGCGCTGCCGGGGATGCGCGCGATGATGCCCCGCGCCCATTCCCGGTTCGCCGGGAGTGCGGGGTCGGTGTCGGGGGTGTTGCGGAAGCCGGGAGCGCCGGTGGCGACGGTCGAGTCGTCCTCCCGTGCGGCGAAGACTGCGGTCTCGACGAACGTGTCGCCGGGGTCGGCCGACTCGGCGATCCCCAGCACGGCCTGCGTGAGCGCCGCCGCCTCGGTGTCGGGATCCGTGGTGAGCGCGGCGGACTCGTGCACCGGGGCCAGCCGGTCCTGCTTGCGCCGCGGACCTGTTGGCAGCGCCGGATCGGCCGAGCGCTCCAGGGAGAGCGCGAACCGGTTGATCTCGCGGTCCAGCGCGTCCGGATCCTCATGCAACCGGAAGGCCGACGAGAGGAAGTTCTCCTTCGACGCGTTCTCCTCGAGCCGGCGCACGAGATAGCTGATCGCCACGTCGAACTCGCTCGGCTTCACGACCGGCACGTACAGGAGGACGTGACCGACCTCCCGGCTCACCGCCTCGACCTGCCCCTGCGCCATGCCGAGCAGCATCTCGAACTCGATCGGCGGGGACGCCGCAGTTCCGGTCCCTGAGCCTGTCGAAGGGACAGCAGGGTCTCCGGGCCGTTCGACGAGCTCAGGGTCCGGGGACGTCGGCTCAGAGACCGGAGGCGCCAGCTCCGGGGCCGGATCCGGCCGCACGCCGCGGTCGCCGGCGAGCAGCCAGGCGTACGCGATGTCGAAGAGGTTGTGTCCGGCGATGCCGATGCGCACCGCGCGCACGGCCTCCGGGGTGAGGGCCGCGTCCAGGCAGCGCAGATAGTTGGCGTCCGTGTCGATCTTGGTGTCGTAGGGCGCGGGCGTCCAGCCATGCAGTGCCGCCTCCACCCGCTCCATGGCGAGGTTGGCGCCCTTGACCAGGCGCACCTTGATCGGGGCGCCGCCGTGGTCGACGCGGTCCTTCGCCCAGGCGGTGAGCTCGCGCAGCGCGGGCAGCGCATCGGGCAGGTAGGTCTGCAGCACGATCCCCGCTTCGAGGTGCTTCAGCCGCGGATCCTCCAGGATCCGGGTGAACACCGCGATGGTCAGGTCGAGGTCCCGGTACTCCTCCATGTCGAGGTTGATGAAGGTCTGCGCACTCTTCGGGCTCGTCGACGACCACAGATCCCCCGCGGCCGACAGGTACAGCGGCATCAGCCTCTCGGCGACCCGTTCGACGACCTCGTCGAAGGCCCACATCGAGATCCTGCTCATCACGGACGACACCTTGACCGACACGTAGTCGACGTCGTCACGGCGGATCAGCTCGTGGATCCCGTCCAGCCGGCGCTGCGCCTCCTCCTCGCCGAGCACCGCCTCGCCGAGCAGGTTGAGGTTGAGCCGGGCGCCCCCGGCGCGCAGCTTCGCGATCGCCGGGCCCAGCTTGGCGGCGCGCGCGTCGGCGATGAGGTGACCGACAAGCTCGCGCAGCACGGTGCGGGCGATGGGGACCGTCGGCGCGGGCAGCCCCGGCGCCACCAGGCCGCCGGCGCGCACCGCGGCCCGCAGGTACCAGGGCAGGAATCCCGGCACGAGCGGCGCCACGCGGTGCAGCCCCGAGGCCGCCGCCCCCAGGCTCTCTGGACGCATCACGTCGTCCACGAATCCCAGCGTGAACGGCAGTCCGTGCGGATCCCGCAGCACTCCGGACAGGCGCTCCGCGGCTGGATCGGCATGCGCCTCTGCGGCCTCGTCGATCCAGCGCTGGGCGAGGGCCACGGCCCGGCGGGCGCGCTCGGTCTGCGCGGCGTTCAGCCACTGCGGCATGTGCTGCGGTCCTCCCTCCTCGCGCTGTCGGGTCGGGCGCGCGAGTGCTCACCTCCAGCATGGCGCTCCCCGGACCGCGGAAAGGGGCGGCACGCCCGCCTGGGCGCCCTGAATATGCTGTACGCGTGGGGGAACGGGACCAGCCGCAGGACGCGGCGGGACTACCCCGGCGATGACGCTCGAAGACGGGTGGCCCATCGAGTTGTTTCGACGGGCCACCGGCTTCACGTCCTCGCCGTTACCGCGAGGTTCACCTGTCTAGAAGCGTCCGCGCGCGCTGGCATCGCCTCTCTCGTAGAGATACGCGCAGTCCTCGATGGCCTGCGCGATCCTGTTGGCTTTGCTGACGGCCGCTGACGAATTCCCCTGCCGGATATACGTCTGGAGGTCAGTCACCGCCTGCGCGAAGAGCGTGTTCGCCGAACCGGTGAAAATCGCTCGCCCACACGCCGTGCCGGCACTCGCATAGCTGCTCGCGCTGCTGAAATTGCGAGAACCTGCCGCGTAGGCAGCGCTTCTGAAATTCTGAGCGCAGGCCCTCCACGCGTTCGTGTCGACCCTGATCGAAGCGGCTCTTGCAATTCCAACGGCAGCATGCGGAGCCGCCTCCGCGGCCACTGCGGGCGCCCCAGCGAGCAGCAGGCCCGCGATTGCGGGCACCACCATGATGGTGGCTCTCGTGATGCCCTTCTTCGTCTTACTCATTCGTACCCTCCTTGTCTTCGTCCTCATTGCGAGGACGTCTCGGAACGGTACCAAGCGAGCGCCGACATTCCTTCCTGCTTCCGGCCGGGAGAAACCGAGGCGGCTTCTGGTCACCGCCCTGTTCCCGGCCTCAGTCGTCCCAGACGCTGGGCGCGGGAGCCTTGGTCGGAGGCAGCGCGGAGGCCGCCGCCCAGTCGTGGATCCAGTCCTCGACGCCGGGGACGTCCTCGGGGCGGCCCAGGGCCCCGAAGAACTCCTCGTGGGAGACGGTTCCGCCGGTGCGTCGCAGCATCCGGGCCCGCACGATCACCTTCGCGTACACCTCGCCGTCGACCACGGCGCGGTGCTCCAGGAACAGCGCCTTCTCGTCGTGACCGATGAAGCGCGACTCGACGTCGAAGCGCTGCCAGAGTTCGAGCGACTTGCGGAACGTGATCGTCTCGCTCGACACCACCGCGTACCACCCGCGCTGCTTCATGGCGTCGAACAGTCCCGTCCGGATCAGCAGATCCCATCGGCCCAGATCGAAGAGCGACAGATACCGGCCGTTGTTCATGTGCCGGAGGATGTCGATGTCGGTCGGCAGCGTCGTGAGGTGGATGCGGCCGACCGCGGTCGGCGCGAGGCTCTGGCCACGACGGACGCGGCGGCGGGCGGACAGGATGACGAGGAGGGTGCGCCAGATCACGTTCACACGGGGAGCGTAGTGAATCCGGCACGGATCCCGGGAAACGTTTGTCGGATCCGCACAGTCCCGCCAGGGCCGGAAACCGCCTCGAAACAGAGCGCCACCCTCGATTTCGCGTCAGCGCACCGCGCGCGTAGAGTCACGATCATGAGCGCCGAAGCCCTTCCCAACGTCACCGTCCGGCCCGTTCGCGATGTGGATGCCGAAGCGCTCGGCCGCGTGCACGCGAAGTGCTGGCACGAGACCTACGACCACCTGATCAGCACGGCGACGCTCGAAGCGGTGTCGCCGAAGCGCCTCGCGGAGCTGTGGACGCACTGGGCGTCGCAGGGCCCCGAGTACCGCATGAGTGCGGCTCTCGTCGACGGTGAGATCGTCGGATTCGTCGGATCCGGACCTGCCCGCGACGAGAACCCGCCGGCCGAGCGCGAACTGTTCTTCATCTACCTGCTGGACGCCTGGCACGGAACCGGCATCGGCCAGCGCCTGTTCGACGCCGCGGTGGCCGCCGACGAGCACTGCTACCTCTGGGTCGCCGAGGACAACCCCCGCGCGCACCGCTTCTACGCCCGCAACGGGTTCACGCTGGACGGTGCATCGCAGCAGGAGCCGTTCCTCGGCGAGACGATCAAGGAAGTCCGCTTCGTCCGCTGACGACTGCCCTCTTCACGCCTCTGCATCGAGGCCCCTCCGGAGCATCCGCGCCCCCCTCTGGGATGCGGCCCTGCGAGGGGGCCTCGATGCTGCGAGGGGGCGTCGACGCGGACCGACCCGGCATCCACCGCCAGGGTGCCGAGGTCAGCGCCCGGAGACCTGCCCGAACAGCTTCGCGATCGGGGCGAGCACGAGCGGACGCGCGGCGATCCAGCCGCCCGCGATCACCGCGAGCGACAGCAGGAACACCCAGAACCCGGTCCAGGTCACCGCGTCCTGCGCGGCGAACATGTGGTTCAGGTTGCGCAGCATCCCCGTCAACAGCACGAGAGCGACGTGCACCACGATGAACGCCACGAAGAAGAGCATCGTCGGGAAGTGCACGGCGCGGGCGAGCTCGATCGGGTACGCCTTCGACAGCCCCTCGGCCTTCTTCGGCCACAGCCCCGACATGCGGAAGCCTGTGGCGATGGCGACCGGCGCGGCGAGGAACACGACGGTGAAGTAGGCGAGCTGCTGCAGGCTGTTGTAGTTCACCCAGCCGTTCTCGGTGGGCCAGTCGAACGAGACGTACTGCAGCGCCGCCGAGAGGGCGTTCGGGAACACCTCCCAGCTCGTCGGCACGAGCCGCATCCACTGCCCGGTGACGAACAGCAGCACGATGAAGATCACGCCGTTGAGGATCCAGAGCAGATCGAGCGCCTGGTGGAACCAGAGCGTGAGGCTGATCTTGCCCTTCGGGTTTCCGCGCGGCGTCCAGAACGCGGTCGGGCGCTTCTCCGTGCGCACCCGCAGCCCCGACCGGATGATCAGGGTCATCAGGAACACGTTGAAGAAGTGCTGCCAGCCGACCCACGCGGGAAGCCCCACCGGGGCGCCCGCAGGCAGGTGGTACTCCCCCGGATACGTCGCGAGGAAGTCCTGCATGAACGGAAGACTGAGGAACGCGCGCACGATCGCGATCGCCGCGCCCGCGAGCACGGCGAGGCCCGCCGCCGCGAACAGCCCGCTCAGCGCCTGCGGCCAGGTCGGCCGGAGCTTCGAGGGCGCCGCCTCGGCCGTTACGTGACGCGGAGCGGATCCGTTCCACACCGTGCGGGTGAACGGCAGCGGCGTCGACACGTCGGGGCGGCGCGCGACAGCGGTCGCCGGGCTCGCCGCTTCGGTCGCGGAGCGTGTCGAAGCGCCCGAGGCCACGGCCGAAGCCGCAGCAGGCGTCGGCTCGGGTCGCGGCTCGGTCCCTTCGACGAGCTCAGGGGCCGGTTCGGCTGCTCGCGTCGTCACCGTGCCGGCGGGGGGCCACGGCTCACCGCCCGCGACGCGAGGAAGGCCGCGCCGCAGCGGGGATCCGGACGCGACTGCGGAGCCGCCCCCGGTCGCTGAGCTTGCTGAAGCACCAGAGGCTATGGCCGGAGCCGCGGCGGGCGTCGGCTCGGGTTGCCACTGTGTCCCTTCGACACGCTCAGGGACCGGGATGGGCATCTCGGTCGGAGAGCTCGCACCAGCCGCCGCACCGGCGGGGGGCCAGGGCTCTCCACCCGCGACCCGCGGCAGGCCGCGGCGCAGCGCGGATCCGATGGCTGGCGCGGCGGGAGCATCGCGAGCAGTGTCCACTGGCGCCGAGATGCTCTTCGCTCCTTCTCCGACGCTCGGAGCGACGGTTTCCATCCCGGGCGCCGAGGCCAGCACCGGGGAGATGGATTCCGCTGCTGCGGGAACGCCCGGAGCGACGTTTTCCATCTCGACGGCGCGCTCCTCGCCAGGAGCTGCCTCGCCGAACGCGACCTCGACGGCCGGGGGCCACGGCTCGCCGCCGCGGGTGCGCGGCAGTCCCCTGCGCAAGGTCGTCATGGCTACTTCTTCCGCGCGCGCAGCTGCTCGATCACCTGCGGCACGACCGTGAACAGATCGCCCACGATGCCGAAGTCCGCGACGTCGAAGATCGGCGACTCGGGATCCTTGTTGATCGCGACGATCGTCTTCGCGGTCTGCATGCCGGCGCGGTGCTGGATCGCGCCGGAGATGCCGAGCGCGATGTAGAGCTGCGGCGAGACGGAGACGCCGGTCTGCCCGACCTGGTGCGCGTAGGGGATGTACCCCGCGTCCACGGCCGCCCGGGAGGCGCCGACCGCGCCGCCCAGCTCGTCGGCGAGCTCCTCGACGAGCGCGAAGTTCTCCTTGGACCCGAGTCCGCGCCCGCCCGAGACGACGACCTTGGCGCCGCGCAGCTCGGGGCGGGACGACGTCGCCTCGACGGCCTCGATCGCCTCACCCGTCGCCGCCGGTGCGCCCGAGGGCTCCACGGCGAGCGCTTCCACGCGGGCATCGGCGACGGCCTCGGCCCTGGCGTCGATCGCCCCCTGGCGCACCGTGATGACGGGAGCGCCGAAGGTGGGCGCCGAGTCGGTGAGGAACGCCCCGCCGTAGACCGAGTGGTGCGCCACCACGCCCTCGTCGTCGCGGGAGACGCCGATCGCGTCGACGGACAGCGCCAGGTGCTCGCGCACGGCGAGCCGCCCCGCGGCGTCGCGCCCGGCGATCGAGTTCGCCACGAGCACGGCATCCGGGCGCACCGCGCGGTACGCCGCCTGCAGTGCGTCGACGACGGGCACGGTCACCGCGCTGCCGTCGATGTCGGCGGTCAGCACGACCTCCGCGCCGGCGGCGACGGCCGCGTCCACGGCGGCCTGAGCGGTCCCGGCGGGGGCGGCCACCAGGGCCACCGGGGCGCCGAGCTGTGCGGCGGCGCCGAGCAGGCCCGCGGTCGAGGGCGACGCGGCGCCGGAGGGCGACACGTCGACGAGGACGAGGATCGCGTTGTCGGGGTACGCCATGGTCACACCAGCCTGTTCTGCACCAGGAACTCGACGAGCTGCGCGGCCGCGTCTCCCTCGTCGGTGATCTTCACGCCCGCCGCGCGCGGCGGCTTCTCCGCCACCGCCGTGAGGATGGTCTGCGGCGCTTCGGCCGGGTCCGCGCTCACGCCGAGGTCGGCGAGGGAGAGCACCTCCAGCGGCTTCTTCTTGGCGGCCATGATGCCCTTGAAGTTCGGGAAGCGGGCATCGGGCAGCGCCTCCGTGATCGAGATCACCGCGGGCAGCGGAACCGTCACCTGCTGGGATCCGAAATCGGTCGCCCGCGTCGCGGTGACAGCGTCGGCGCCGATCGTGACGGCGCTCAGCGCGGTGGCCTGCGCGAACCGGAGGTGCTCCGCGAGCATCGCGGGGATCACGCCGCCGGAGCCGTCGGTCGAGAGGTTGCCCGTGATCACGAGGTCGGGCTCGCCGCGCCGGATCGCCGCTGCGAGCACCGCGGCCGTGAGCCCGAGGTCGGCGCCCCGCAGCGCGTCGTCGACGACGTGCACGGCCGATCCGGCGCCGATCGCGAGAGCCCGTCGGATCGATGCGGTCGCCGACTCGGGCGCCATGGTCAGCGCCACCACCTCGGTGCCGGGGTTCGCGTCGGCGTAGCTCAGCGCCACCTCGAGCGCGCGTTCGGTGATCTCGTCGAGCACCACCTCGCCCGCGCCGCGGTCGGCCAGACCCGTCTCCAGGTCGAGCTTGCGGTCCCCGTACGTGTCGGGCACCTCTTTCACCAGGACGTAGATCTTCATCGAACCTCCGTTGCGCTTGTGATGAGTCTAGCGGGCATCGTCGGTGACATTCGATCTCATGACCGATGACATCCAGTCTCATCGGCTCGGATCCGAAGCACCCTTTCGCGACCGCGCGCAGCACCTCCGCGAGGCAACGGGGAACCGGCGCCGACCCCGGTAACGTAGGGGCATGGCCCGCCCGCACCCGCTGCCCATCGACCCGCTCGCCGAGGCGAAGCGGCAGTGGCTGGCGCACGGCTGGACCGAGGCCGCCGACGGCATGTCGCTCGTCACGTCGGTGATGCGCGCGCAGCAATTGCTGCTGGCTCGCGTCGATGCGGCGCTGCGGCCGTTCACGCTGTCGTTCGCCCGGTACGAGGTGCTGCGCCTGCTCGCGTTCAGCCGCACCGGCACCCTCCCGCTGTCCAGCGTCGTGGCGCGCCTGCAGGTGCACGCGACCAGCGTCTCCAGCACCGCGGACCGGCTCGTGCGCGACGGCCTCATCGCCCGGCACCGCGATCCCCACGACGGACGCGCCGCCCTGCTCGAGCTCACCGAGACCGGGCGCGACCTGGTCGAGCGCGCGACCGCAGCGCTCAACGACGAGGTGTTCGCCGATCCGGGCATCTCCGCGCAGGACACCGCGGACCTGGTGGCGATCGTGGCGCGCATGCGCAAGGCGGCGGGCGACTTCGCCGACCCTCGCCCGCAGCCGGATCCGCTCTGATGGGGTCGTTCGTCCTCGAGCGGACGATCGCCGCACCCGTGGAGCGGGTGTTCGCGCTCTCCCTCGACGTCGGCGTGCACGTCGCGTCGATGTCGGCGCACGCCGAGCGCATCGTCGGCGGGGTCGACGCGGGGCTCATGGCGGAGGGCGACACGGTGACCTGGTCGGCCCGGCACTTCGGGATCCGGTTCCGGATGACGTCCCTGGTGTTCGACATCGATGCACCGCACGCCTTCTCCGATCGCCAGATCCGCGGCCCGTTCGCCGCCTTCCGGCACCAGCACACGTTCACGCCCGCACCCGGTGGCACCCTGATGCGCGACGAGATCGACTTCCGGTCGCCGCTCGGCCCGCTCGGACGACTCGTCGACGCGCTCGTGATGCGGCAGCACCTCATCCGGCTCATCGAGCAGCGCAACGACACCCTCGCCCGCCAGGCGGAGCAGCCGTAGGCTGGCCGGCATGAGCGAGCTCCGGATCCGCACCACCCTCGAGCCCATGGGCCCTGCTGGAGCCATCGTGCTCACCGACGCCCAGGTCGCCGAACTGAGCAGCAGGAAGGCGTTCCCGGTCGCGGTCACGATCCGCGAGAAGACGGCACGACTGCGTCTGGCGCGGATGGGCGGGAAGAACCTCATCGGGTTCAGCAAGGCCAACCGCGCCGCGGTGGGGCTCGAGCTCGGCGACGAGTTCGACGCCGTGATCACGGCCGACACTGCGGAGCGCACCGTGGACGTCCCCGACGAGCTCGCGACCGCCCTCGCCGACGCCGGGCTGACCGCGGCCTACGAGGCGCTGAACTACACGCGGCGCAAGGAGATCGCGCGCTCCGTCGCCGATGCCAAGCAGGAGGCGACCCGCGAGCGCCGCATTGAGAAGGCGCTGGACGAGCTCCGCGGCTGAGGCCGCACCGCCACCGCGCATCGCATCGGCGCACTCGCATCTCGCTTAAGTTGTGCACAACTCACTTGTGTGCAATGCTTTCTGCATGGCCGCAACCGACGAGATGGTGTGCTTCGCGCTCTACGCCGCGACGCGCGCGACGACCCAGGCGTATCGGACGCTGCTCGCCCCCTGGGGCCTCACCTACCCGCAGTACCTGGTGCTGGTGACGCTATGGCTCGACGGCGAGCAGACCGTGTCATCGCTCGGCGAGCGCCTGCAGCTCGACTCGGGCACGCTGTCGCCGCTGCTGCGGCGCATGGAGCAGAGCGACCTGATCGTGCGCGAACGGCGCTCCCCCGATGAGCGCGTCGTCTCGATCGCGCTGACCGATCGCGGCCGCCGCCTCCGCGACGAACTCCGCGACATCCCCCGGCAGATCGCCGAGGGGTTCGCGCTCCCCGACCGCACCAGCGCCGAAGACCTCATCCGCCGGCTGCACGACATCTCCTCCTCCATGCACGCGGTCGCCGCACGCGTGGCCGAGGACTGAATCGTCGCATCCGCACCTCGATCAGAAGGAGATCACCCATTGACGTCCTCTACACCGCCGAAGCCATCGCGACGGGAGCCGGCCGCAACGGACGCGTCGTGACCACCGACCGCCGGGTCGACCTCGACCTCGCCATCCCTCGGGAGATGGGCGGATCCGGCAACGGCGCGAACCCCGAGCAGCTCTTCGCCGCGGGGTACAGCGCCTGCTTCCACTCGGCGCTGCAGTCGGTGGCCCGCGCACAGAAGGTCTCCATCGCCGACTCCTCCGTCGCCGGCCGCGTGCAGATCGGCCCGAACGGTCAGGGCGGCTACCAGCTCGCGGTGCGCCTCGACGTCGTCATCCCCGGGCTCGAGCAGGCGCAAGCGCAGGCGCTCGCCGACGCCGCGCACCAGGTGTGCCCCTACTCGAATGCGACCCGCGGCAACATCGAGGTGACGGTGGTCGTCTCCGAGGACTGATCCGAGTCCCGTAGCCAGGTCCACGCGCCCCCTCTCCGTCGGAAAACGAAGAGGGGCGCGCGCATGCACCGGCGTGTCGCCCGGTGCGGCGTGACGCGCCCCGACACGCCAAGAGCGTCTCCGTTTTCCGACACAGGGCGGAGAGGAAGCGGATCCTGTTCAGTCGCCTTCGTAGACGTACGCGTCGAACCGCGCCGGGATGTTCATCCGCTGCCACGCGAGCTCCTCGTCGCGGCGGGAGCGGTCGCCGGGGAACGCGCGCGCCGTGTGCCGCGGCACCTGGCGACTGTGCCCGGCGAGATGAGCGACGGCGACGGCCTGCCCGCACACGCGGGCAGCGGCCACGGCGCTGGGATCCCGCGCCTGCCGGGCCGCCTCGTGGCAGGCGAACGCCTTCTCGCGAACGGCGTCGATGTCCAGTTCGCCGCGCAGGAACGCCTCCGCCGCGGCGAGCGCCTCGCGCGGACGGTCGTCGTCGGGCCGCTCCGCCTGGAACAGCGGCAGCAGCCGCTCGGCGCAGGCGATGGTCCAGCCGACCAGCTCGCGCCGGTCGTCCTCGCTGAGGCGCAGGTCGGTGACGTCCGGCAGCGCGCCGTCGGCGAACAGCGGCACCACGTTCGACGCCTCACCGAACGCGTCGAGGGATGCGCTCTGGCGCGGATCCGGAGAGGATCCGAGTGCGCGGATGTCGGCCATATCGGTCACCGATTCACGAACTGGGGCGGACGCTTCTCACGGAAGGCGGCCATGCCCTCCTTCTGATCGACGGTGTCGAACAGCGAGGCGAAGGCCTCCCGCTCGATGTCGAGCCCGGCCGCGAGCGGGGTCTCCATGGCCGCGTCGAGGGCGGCCTTGGCGGCGAGGATCGACGGCAGCGACTTCGACGCGATCGTCTCGGCCAGCGCCGACGCCTCGGTCAGCAGCTCCGCCGCGGGCACGACCCGTGAGACCAGACCCGCCCGCTCGGCCTCCTCGGCGCCCATGATGCGGCCGGACAGCACGAGCTCGGCGGCCTTGTAGTAGCCGACCGCTCGGATCAGGCGCTGCGTGCCGCCCATGCCCGGGATCACGCCGAGGTTCACCTCCGGCTGCCCGAACTTCGCGGTGTCCGCGGCCAGGATGATGTCGCACATCATGGCGAGCTCGCACCCGCCGCCCAGGGCGAAGCCCGACACGGCGGCGATCACGGGCGTGCGCACCGCGGCGAATTCGCGCCAGATGCCGAAGTGGTCGGTCTCCACCATCTCGGCGGCCGACATCGACTCCATCTCCTTGATGTCGGCCCCCGCGGCGAACGCCTTCTCCGAGCCGGTCACCACGATCGCGCCGACGCCCTCATCCGCATCGAACGCGGTGGCGGCCGCGGTGACCTCCTCGGCGATCTGCGAGTTCAGCGCGTTCAGCGCCTGCGGACGGTTCAGGGTGATCCAGCCGACTCGTCCGCGCTGTTCCGTGAGGATCGTCTCGTACTCGGCCATGTCCATCCCTTCGCCGCTTCTTCGTGGCGCTTCCAGTATCCCCGATGACGGTGAACGGACGGTGTCCGCGCCGCCCGTCCCTCTGCCCGGCACGGACCGCGAGACTGCAACCACGCGACGAGACTGCTGCACTCTGCTGCTGTCTCGTCGCCCAGGTGCAGTCTCGCGGATCGAGGGGCGCCCGGATCCGCCACAGATCAGGACGCGTCGCGGATGTCGGTGATGATGCCGGAGAAATCGCGGGCGGCGCCCGGCCCGGCGGCGAACGCCGCGTAGATCTCCTGCGCGAGGCGCCCCATCCGCGCCTCGGTGCCCGTGCCCTCGATCGCCTGCAGCGCGAGTCCCAGGTCCTTCGCCATCAGCGCACCCGCGAAACCGGGCTTGTAGTCGCGGTTCGCCGGGCTCGTCGGCACCGGACCGGGCACGGGACAGTTCGTCGTGAGCGCCCAGCACTGGCCGGACGCCTGCGACACCACGTCGAACAGCGCCTGGTGCTCGAGCCCCAGCCGCTCGCCGAGCACGAACGCCTCGGCGACCGCGATCTGTGAGACGCCCAGGATCATGTTGTTGCACACCTTGGCGGCCTGCCCGAGCCCGGGTCCGCCGCAGTGCACGATGCGCTTGCCCATCACCTCCAGCAGGGGCAGCGCCTCGGCGAAGTCCTCGTCGGATCCGCCCACCATGAAGGCGAGCGTGCCGTTCTCCGCGCCCACGACGCCGCCCGACACCGGCGCGTCGATGTTGCGGTGGCCCGCCTCGATCGCGAGAGCGTGCGCGGTGCGGGCCTCATCGACGGCGATCGTGGAGCTCTCGATGAACAGCGTGCCGGGTTCCGCGGCGGCCAGCAGACCGTCCTGATACGCCGCGATCACGTGCTTGCCGGCCGGGAACATCGTGATGACGACCTCGGCGCCCGCGACCGCATCCACCCCGAACTGGGCGACGGGGACGCCCGCGTCCGAGGCGGCATCGACCGCGGCCGGGACCACGTCGAAGCCGACGACGTCGTGCCCCGCCGCGAGCAGGTTCTTCGCCATGGGAAGGCCCATGTGGCCGAGGCCGAGGAAGGCGATGCGCGTCATGATGCGCTCCGCGCCTCGACCGGCGCCGAGGATCGCATGGACGCGGATCCGGCAGGACGCAGCATCTCGCGCCCGACGATGAGTCGCATGATCTCGTTCGTCCCTTCCAGGATCTGATGCACCCGCAGATCACGGACGACCCTCTCGATCCCGTAGTCCTGAAGGTACCCGTAGCCGCCGTGCAGCTGAAGGGCCCGGTTGGCGACGTCGAATCCGGCGTCGGTCGCGAAGCGCTTGGCCATCGCGCAGCGCATCGTGGCGTCCGGGGCCTTGTCGTCGACGGCCTGCGCGCCGTCGCGCACCATGAGCCGCGCGGCCTGCAGGTCGGTGCGCATGTCGGCGACCGCGAACAGGATCGACTGCTTCTCGGCGAGCGGCTCGCCGAACGCCTCGCGCTCGTGCACGTACTGCACGGCCCGGTCCAGCGCCCACTGCGCGCCGCCGAGCGAGCAGGCGGCGATGTTCAGCCGGCCCCCGTTGAGCGCGCTCATCGCGATCGCGAAGCCCTGCCCCTCGGATCCGAGCATGCTCGTCGCAGGAACGCGCACGCCGTCCAGGATCACCTGGCGGGTGGGCTGCGCGTGCCAGCCCATCTTCTTCTCCGGCGCCCCGAAGCTCAGCCCCGGGGCATCGCCGGGCACGAGGAACGCAGAGATGCCGTGCGGGCCGGGCCCGCCCGAGCGGGCCATCACGATGTAGACCGCCGCTTCGCCGGCGCCGGAGATGAACTGCTTCACGCCGGTGAGCACGTACTCGTCGCCGTCGCGGGTCGCGCTCGTCGCGAGGGCTGCGGCGTCGGATCCGGCTCCCGGTTCGGTGAGGCAGTAGCTGCCGACCCCCTCCATCCCGATCAGCTCGGGCAGCCAGCGCTCGTGCTGGGCCTGCGTGCCGTAGGTGTCGATCATCCAGGTGACCATGTTGTGGATGGAGATGTACGCGGCGATCGTGGGGTCGCCCTTGGCGAGCTCCTCGAAGATCGCGACGGTGTCGACGCGCGGCAGGCCCGTGCCGCCGGACTCCTCGCGCACGTAGATGCCGCCGAGGCCGAGCTCGCCGGCACGGCGCAGCGTGTCGCGGGGGAAGATGTGCTTCTCATCGCGCTCGGCCGCGAACGGGGCGAGCTCGGTCTCCGCGAACTCGCGCACGGCGCCGAGGACGGCGGCGCGCTCCTCGGCGGTCATCGTGATCGGGGTGGTGACGGTGGTCATCGTCTGCTCCTTGTGGGGGCTGTTCGGCCTTGGGCCTGTCGAAGGGATGGGTCGCGTCGACAGGCCCAGCGACCAGTGGTCAGTGCATCGTGGGGATGACGAAGCTGGCGCCCTCGCGGACACCCGCCGCGGGCCAGCGGCTCGTCACGGTCTTGGTCTTCGTGTAGAAGCGGAAGGCGTCGGCGCCGTGCTGGTTCAGGTCGCCGAATCCGCTGCGCTTCCAGCCGCCGAAGGTGTAGTACGCGATCGGCACGGGGATCGGCACGTTCACGCCCACCATGCCCACGTTCACGCGGGCCACGAAGTCGCGCGCGGCGTCGCCGTCGCGGGTGAAGATGCCCACGCCGTTGCCGTACTCATGCTCGGACGCCATCCGCAGCGCCTCTTCGTAGTCCGCCGCGCGGGCGATCACGAGCACCGGCCCGAAGATCTCCTCGCGGTAGATCGACATGTCCGTGGTCACGCGGTCGAACAGGGTCGGGCCGAGGTAGAAGCCCTCCTCGTGGCCGGGGACGGAGAACCCCCGCCCGTCGACGACCAGCTCGGCGCCGGCGTCGATCCCCTGCTGGATGTAGCCGGTGACACGCTCGACGGCGGCGGCGTTCACCAGCGGGCCGTAGTCGATCCCCGGCTCGCGCGGCGGGCCGACTTTCAGCTTCGAGATCCGCTCCACGAGCTTCTCGGTGAGCGCGTCGGCGGTCTCCTCGCCCACCGGCACGGCGACCGAGATCGCCATGCAGCGCTCCCCCGCCGAGCCGTAGCCGGCGCCGATGAGCGCATCCGCCGCCTGATCCAGGTCGGCGTCTGGCATCACGACGAGGTGGTTCTTGGCGCCGCCGAAGCACTGCGCGCGCTTTCCGTGCGCGGTCGCCGTCGTGTAGATGTACTCCGCGATCGGAGTGGATCCGACGAAGCCGATCGCCCGCACCCGCTCATCGGTGAGCAGCACGTCGACGGCCTCCCTGTCGCCGTGCACGACGTTGAGGATCCCGGCCGGAAGCCCCGCCCTCAGGAACAGCTCGGCGATCCGCACCGGCACGGACGGGTCGCGCTCGCTCGGCTTGAGGATGAATGCGTTGCCTGCCGCGATCGCCGGGCCCATCTGCCACAGCGGGATCATCGCGGGGAAGTTGAACGGCGTGATGCCGGCGACCACGCCCAGGGGCTGGCGCAGCGAGTACACGTCGATGCCCGTGCCGACCCCCGTGGAGTACTCCCCCTTCAGCAGGTGCGGAGCGCCGATGCAGAACTCGATCACCTCGACCCCGCGCTGGATGTCGCCCTTGGCGTCGTCGAGCGTCTTGCCGTGCTCACTGGAGAGCAGCGCCGCCAGTTCCTCGGTCTCGTCGCGGAGCAGCTCCAGGAACCGCATGAGCACGCGGGCGCGCTTCTGCGGATTCGTCGCCGCCCACTCGGGCTGCGCGGCCTCGGCGTCGGCGATCGCCGCCCGCACCTCGTGCGCACCGGCCAACGGGACACGCGCCTGCACGGCTCCGGTCGACGGATCGAACACGTCGCCCCAGCGCCCTCCGTTCGCCTCCGGGCTGCCGGGGATCGCGGATCCTCCGATGAAGTGGGTGATGTCGCGGACCATCGTGTGCTCCTGGTTCTGCGTCGTCGTCGACGCTGGATCCAGATTACATGGCCGTCCATGTAGTTAGTAGGGCATCCATGTAATTCATCGAGATCTGACGGCGAGTTCACCTGCCCGTCACCTTGGGCACGTACAACGGATGCTGCGCAGGACGCAGACGCTGACCGGATCGGGGGCTCGTCTTCCCGCGCACGATGGGATCCGCCCGGCCGTCTCGCCGGGCGTCCAGCGGTCACGAACCGCCAGGACCCCCGCCGAATCGGGTCGGCGGGGGTCCTCTCGTTCACGGCGCTCGGCCGGGGCTACTCCCAGGTGACCTGCGGATTCGACGCGCCGAAGTCGACCGTCGGGGTGTCGAGGGAGCCGCCGAACGTGACCGTGTAGGTCTGCCCGTCGCTGCCCTGGAGCTCCATGTCGACCGAGACGTAGTCGTAGGCCGACACCACCGTCGGCGAGGAGCCGTTGCTCTCCGGCTCCAGGGAGTCGAGTGTCGCGTTCCCGTCGGCGGTGAGCGTGCGCGTGACGGTGCCCTCCACAGCCGTCGCACCGGAGAGGTCGATTCCGGTGATGTCCATGCCGCACGGGGTCGAGAGCGTCTTCATGGCGACGCAGGCCTCGACCGCGGAGCGCACCAGCGAGCGGAACTCGGACACGCCCGCGTCGTTGAGCTCGGCGTGCATGTCGTAGAGCGCTGCGGCGTCGTCTTCGGTCGCGATCGTGAACGTCGAGTCACCGTCGATCGAGAAGTACTTGGAGTCCATCTCGACCCGATAGGTGCCGGGGAACACGTAGGGGTTGCCGATCTCCGCGACGGGCACGCCGTTGAACGTGGCGTCGAGGCCCTGGAGAGAGCCCATCGCGACCGGGATCACGCCGTTCGTGATCTTCCAGGCGTCCTTGACCTTGTACACGTCGTACGACCGGGTGACCGTACGGTCGCCGACGCGGAAGGTCGCCTCGACGGAGCTCGTGTACTTGCCGTCGCCGCCCTTCTTCACGGAGATGTGACTGACGCCGCCGAGCGTGCCGGACTCCTTGAGCACCGCGTCGGTGAGCAGCTTCTTGTCGGGCACGCCCTCCAGGTAGCCGAGCGCGGTCTTCGCGTCGCCCTTGGAGACGGCCGTCAGATAGGCCTTCACCGTGTCGGCTGCAGAGACCGAGGAGCGGGTGATCGCCGGCACCACGAGCAGGGCGACGACGAGGATCATGGCGAGCAGCACCACCACGCCACCGCCGACGAGGCCCCAGATGAGGCCCTTCGAGGTCTTCTTCGGCGGCTGTCCGCCGTACCCCTGGCCGGGCTGCACCCCGTAGGGCTGGCCCGGAACCGGCTGGCCGGGCTGGGCGCCGTAGGGCTGGCCGGGCTGGGCTCCGTAGGGCTGGCCGGGCTGGGCTCCGTAGGGCTGCCCCGGGTACGTCTGGCCCGCGCCGGTGGGCTGCCCGGGGTACGCCTGCCCCGGGTACTGCTGGCCCGGGTACTGCTGCGCGGGCTGGCCCGGCTGAGCTCCGTACGGCGCGCCGGGGTACGGCTGAGCGGGCTGCCCCGGGTACGCCGGCCCCGGGTACGCCGGCCCCGGGTACGCCGGCCCCGGGTCCGTCTGTCCCGGGTGCGCCTGGCCCGGGTGCGCCTCGGGCGGCGGGAACGCCTGCGTGGGATAGGCCTCGGTCGGGTTCTCCGGCGCCGTGGCGGGCGCGCCCTCCCCTACGGCTTCAGGAACGGCAGCAGCTTCTGCGGCAGGCTCCGCAGCGGCAGGCTCCGCAGCCGCAGCCTCCTCGCCGGCGCCGGCCTGCGGCGTCGCTTCGGCCGGCACCTGTGCGTCCGCGGACGGAACCTGCGGAGCTTCGGGCTGCGGCGGCGTCTGCTCGTGCGATGCGGATCCGAAATCGAGTTCATGCCCGCCCTGCAGCGGTTCCCCCTCAGTTGCCATGGGATACACGATACTCAGCGCGGCGAGGCGGCTCGATGGGCAGAGGTGCCCATCGAGCGGAGCCGCCGTCGCCTCGTCGCCTCACCGCTGGAGGGACTGGATGCGCCAGGAGGCGCGGTGCGCGGAGCCTGGGGACAGCACCACGAGTCCAGCGCCCGAGTTGAACGCGTCGGGCGCGCAGGTCATCGGCTCGACCGCGAGCCCGATCCGGTGCATCGCGGCGTCGGCGGGCGTGTCGGCGGTGTGGATCTGCACCCACGGGCAGGACGCGTCCCAGTGCAGGGCGACGCCGCGGCCTTCGCCGTCGCGCACCTCGACGGTCGTGACGCCGTCGAGGCTCGCCAGGGCGGTGAACGCGTGGTCGATGAAGGTGTCGCCGATGGGCCGCGTTGCACGGAAGTCCCACTCCGGATGCGCGTCGACCGGTTCGAGCGCGACCGGGCTCAGCCGGTCGGGGCTGACCGTCAGCACGGCCGATGCGGGTAGCAGGAGCGTCCACCCGTCCGCGGGAGCGGAGTCGTCGCCGGCGGACCCTGCCACCAGGTACGGATGCGGGCCGGTGCCCCAGGGGGCGGCATCGGCACCGAGGTTGCGCCCGGTCACGGTCTGCATGAGACCGTCCGAGGCCAGACGGTACTCCACGACGACCTCGACGCGGAACGGGTACCCGCTCTGCGGCTCGATGGTCGTCGCGAGCACCACACGATCCGGCTCCACGATGCGGTCCTCGAACGCGCTCCAGGCGACCAGCCCGTGCAGCGCCTGACCCCGCTCCGGCTCGGTGAGCGGCAGCTGATGCTCGACGCCGGCGAAGCGATAGCGTCCGTCCACGATGCGGTTCGGCCACGGCGCGAGCGTGGCTCCGCGGTAGTTCGGCCGCACTTCGTCCGCCGCGAACGGCACGACGAGATCGCGTCCCTCGAACCTCAGCGCCCGCAGCGTCGCGCCCACCGAGGCGATGTCGGCCTCGTAGCCGTGCGCGGCGATCCGGAACTGCCGGCCGGAGCGCGGGAGCATGGTCTCCGAGGCTGCATCCGCCGAGGCGTCGGCAGCGCGCGGCGTCCCTTCGACGGGCTCAGGGACCGGCAGCGCCTCGGTCGCGACGAGCGTCCCTTCGACAGGCTCAGGGACCGGAAGTGCAGGCTCAGGGACCGGAAGTGCAGACTCAGGGACCGGGAGCGCAGGCTCGGGGACCGGGAGCGCAGGCTCGGAGACAGGAAGTGCCGGATCCGTCATCGTCACAGCCCCTGGGCCAGGCGGTAGTACGCCTGGTTCCAGCGCACCTGCTGCTGGAACGCCGGCAGCGTGGTGCTCTCGTCGATCACGAGCAGCTCGACCTCGGCCATCTCCGCGAAGTCGCGGAACGCCTCGATCCCCAGGGCCGTGGACATCACGGTGTGGTGCGCGGCGCCCGCGGTCAGCCAGGCGGCCGCCGACGTGGTGAAGTCGGGCTGCGGCTTCCACACCGCGCGGCCGACCGGCAGCTTCGGCAGGGCGGCGCGCGGGGCGACGTTCTCCACGACGTTCGCGGTGAGGCGGAAGCGGTCGCGCATGTCGCTGAGCGCGACGACGACGGCGGATCCCGGATCCGCGGTGAACACCAGCCGCACCGGGTCGTCCTTGCCGCCGATGCCGAGCGGGTGGATCTCCAGCGTCGGCTTCTGCGTGGTCAGCGACGGAGAGACCTCGAGCATGTGCGCACCCAGGATGAGCTCGTCCCCTGGCGTGAGGTCGTAGGTGTAGTCCTCCATGAGGCTCGCGCCGCCGGGCAGGCCCGCGCCCATGACGTTCGCGATGCGCACGAGCACCGCGGTCTTCCAGTCGCCCTCGGCGCCGAAGCCGTACCCCTCGGCCATGAGCCGCTGCACGGCGAGGCCCGGGAGCTGCTTCAGGGCGCCCAGGTCCTCGAACGACGTGGTGAAGGCGCTGAACCCGCCCTCCTCGAGGAACGAGCGCAGACCCAGCTCGATCGCCGCGCCGTCGCGCAGCGCCTGGTGCCGCTCGCCGCCCTTGCGCAGCTCGGGCACGACGTCGTAGAGCTCCTCGTACTCGGCGACGAGCGCGTCGATGTCGGCCTCGCCCGCTGCGGCGACCGCCTCGGCGAGCTCGTTCACGCCCCACGTGTTCACCTGCACGCCGAAGCGCAGCTCGGCCTCGGTCTTGTCGCCCTCGGTGACGGCGACGTAGCGCATGTTGTCGCCGAAGCGGGCGAGCTTCAGGTCGCGGCTCGCGGCGAGGCCGGCTGCCGCCCGCTGCCAGGTGCCGAGCTCGCGCTGCACGCGCGGGTCGGACGCGTGGCCGACGATCGTCTTCCGCGGCACCCCGAGCCGCGTCTGGATGTAGCCGAACTCGCGGTCGCCGTGCGCGGCCTGGTTCAAGTTCATGAAGTCGAAGTCGATGTCCGCCCAGGGCAGCTCGACGTTGGCCTGCGTGTGCAGGTGCGCGAGCGGCTTCTGCAGCGCGTCGAGGCCCGCGATCCACATCTTCGCGGGGCTGAAGGTGTGCATCCAGGCGATCAGGCCGATCACGCGGTCGTCGGCGTTGGCCTCGAGCGCGGTGCGCCGGATCGCGGCGGAGTCGGTGAGCACTGGCTTCCAGACGATGCGCACCGGGACATCCCCGGCAGCATCCAGGATCCCGGCGATCTGCTGCGACTGCTCGGCGACCTGCGCGAGCGTCTCGGGGCCGTACAGGTGCTGGCTTCCGGTGAGGAACCAGACCTCGTAGCCGTCGAGGGAGGTGGTGAGCGGGGTGCGGGTCATCGAGGTTCTTCCGTTCATGGGACGCGGATCATCGGATCCGCATGATCATCGATCGTGTCGTGAGTGGTCGTCGTGGGTGGTTCAGAGGGCGCCCACCGCGGCGGCCTCGATGGCGAGGCCCGCCCGGTAGCGGTCGAGGTAGGCGGCGAACCCGGCGACGTCGACCGGATCCGGATCCGCGACGGCGATGTCCGCCGACGCGAACACCTGCCGGTCGAGGTAGTCGCCGAGGCTCACGGCGTCGGCGTGGGCGAGGTACGACGCGAGCACGGCGATCCCCCACGCTCCTCCCTCGGATGCGGCCTCGCCGACGGCGACCGGAGCGCCCAGGGCTCCGGCGAGGAACCGCTGGGCCACCCCCGCCGTGCGGAACATGCCCCCGTGCGCGAACATGCGGTCGAGCCGCACGCCCTCGTCGGCGAGCGTGCGCATGCCGAGCGCGAGCGTGCCGAACACGCCGTAGAGCTGCGCGCGCATGAAGTTCGCGAGGGTGAAGGCGCTGCCGGGCGTGCGCACGACAAGCGGTCGCCCCTCGGTGAGGCCGGCGATCGGCTCCCCCGCGAGGTGGTTGTAGGCGAGCAGGCCGCCGGCGTCCGCCTCGCCGGAGAGCGCCTCGCGGAACAGCGCCTCGAAGGCGGCGTCGTCGCTCACGGGGGCGCCGGCCGCTGCGGCGAAGCGCGTGAACAGCCCCGCCCAGGCGGCGAGCTCGCTGGCGCCGTTGTTGCAGTGCACCATGGCGACGGCGTCGCCGGACGGCGTGGTGACGAGGTCGATCTCGTGGTGCACCCCGGACAGCGGCCGCTCCAGCACGACCATGGCGAAGATGCTCGTGCCGGCGCTGACGTTGCCGGTGCGCGGGGCGACCGCATTCGTGGCGACCATGCCCGTGCCGGCATCGCCCTCGGGCGGGCACAGCGGGATGCCGGGGGCGAGGGATCCGGACGGGTCCAGCAGCAGCGCGCCCTCGGCGGTGAGCGCGCCGGCGTCGGCTCCCGCCGGCCGCACCTCGGGCAGCAGCTCGACGAGCGGGGCGGACAGCCGGTCCCCGGCGAGCGCGTCGTAGGCGGCGACCATGGTGGCGTCGTAATCGCCGGTCGCCGCGTCGATCGGGAACATGCCGGATGCGTCGCCGACGCCGAGCACCCGCCGACCGGTCAGGCGCTCATGCACGTAGCCGGCGAGGGTGTTCACGCTCGCGATCTGCGGCACGTGCGCTTCGCCGTCGACGACGGCCTGGTGCAGGTGCGCGATCGACCAGCGCAGCGGGATGTTGACGCCGAGCAGGTCGGTGAGCTCGGCCGCGGCGACCGGCGTGTTGGTGTTGCGCCAGGTGCGGAACGGCACGAGCAGCTCGCCGGCCGCGTCGAAGGCGAGATAGCCGTGCATCATGGCGGAGATCCCGAGCGCGCCGAACGTCGTCGGCCGCACGCCGTAGCGGTCGTGGGCATCGGCGACGAGCGCGGCGTACGCCTCCTGCAACCCGGCCCAGACCTCATCGAGCCCGTAGGTCCACAGCCCGTCCTCGAGCCGGTTCTCCCAGGCGGAGGATCCGGTCGCCAGCACGACGGCGGGATCGGATCCGATCAGGCACGCCTTGATCCGCGTGGATCCGAGTTCGATCCCGAGGCTCGTGCGTCCTGCCAGGATGTCCTCGCGGGCGGACCCTGAGCTGCGTCGCGGGGTCATCGGCGGGCATCCGTGCTCTGGCCGTACACGTTCTGGTAACGGTCGAAGAGGCTGTCGATCGCGTCCTGCGGCAGCGGGATGAGCGGCCCGGCTTCGCGCGCATGGTGCACCGTGCGCGCGACGTCCTCGACCATGACGGCGGCCTTGACCGCGTCCTTCGCGTCCACGCCGATCGTGAACGGTCCGTGGTTCTGCATGAGCACCGCACGGCTGCGGTGCCCACGCAGAGTCTGTACGATCCCGCGGCCGATCGAGTCGTCGCCGATGATCGCGAACGGGCCGACCGGGATCGGTCCGCCGAACTCGTCGGCCATCGCGGTGATCACGCAGGGGATCTCCTCGCCGCGCGCCGCCCAGGCCACGGCATAGGTGGAGTGGGTGTGCACGACGCCGCCGACCTCGGGCATGTGCCGGTAGACGTAGGCGTGCGCGGCGGTGTCGCTCGACGGGCTGCGGTCGCTGCCCGGGGTGCCGGGGATCGCGGTGCCGTCGAGGTCGCAGAGGATCATGTTCTCCGGCGCCAGGTCGTCGTAGTTCACGCCGGAGGGCTTGATGACGAACAGGTCCTGACTCGGGTCGTCGCCGACACGGACCCGCCCCGATACGTTGCCGCCGGTCCACACCACCAGCCCGTAGCGGACCAGCTCGGCGTGCAGCCGGGCGACGTCGGCGCGCACGGCGGCGATGGCCTGCTCGACCTCGGGGGCGAAGGTGGTCATGCGGATCCTCTCGTGGCGCCCGAGGCTCGTCCTGGGCGACTGTGA
The DNA here is from genome assembly GCF_902506375.1 of Microbacterium sp. 8M. Taxonomy (GTDB): domain Bacteria; phylum Actinomycetota; class Actinomycetes; order Actinomycetales; family Microbacteriaceae; genus Microbacterium. The sequence continues at coordinate 501,962 of NZ_LR733284.1, read as the reverse complement.
CCGGTCACGGTCATTGTGACACCCCACAGGCGGATGCGTCAAGACCGCGGCGTCGGGGCGCTGGCATCGGCGGGGCGCTGGAGTCGGCGGGCGCTGGGGTCGGCTCTTCGTCGGTTCAGGTCGCAATAACTGCGGTTCCCGCTTCCGAGGAAGAGCAGAAATTGCGACCTGAAGCCCGACGAACCGCCGAAACGGGGCCACGGACGGTGCGACGAGACCCGTCGAATCAGCGGCTGAGCGCCAGGCGGATCCGCCGGACCAGCACCTCAGGCGACCTCAGCGACTCCGCCGTCACGTCGATGATGATCCATCCGGCGGCGCGCAGTCGCGCCGCCCGTTCGACGTCCGCACCCCAGGAGTCGGCGTGCTGCCGCCCGTGATACTCCACCGCGACCCTCTGTGCGAAGAACACCATGTCCCAGCAGCCGAGGAACCCGCCGTCCTCATCGAAGAGGTCGACGTTGAGCGCCGGCTCGGGGAGCCCGGAACTCACCAGCAGATATCTCAGCTCCGACTCGCGGGGCGACCAGGCGTCCTCGCGGATCCAGCTGATCGCTTCCCGAAGCCGCGCGGCGCCGATCCTGCGCCCTGCCGACATCGCAGCGCTCAGTTCGCTGACCGTCGCGAACGGCGCGCGACCCACATCACGGCGCCCCGCCCCAGCCCGCCAGGCCCGGCAGAAGTAGTCGCCGAGCGCGATGAGCGCCGACACCGAATGCGCCCCCGATTGCGCCCAGGTCGACGGAGCGGTCGGGACGGCGAGGCCGGCGTGCGCCGTGACGGCGACCAGACGCGGGTCGCCGCGGTGATGCACCACCCCGGCCGTCCGCACCAGCGGCCCGCCGCCCAGCGTGCTCACGTGCAGGGCGAGGTCGTCGCCGCGCGCGATCCCGCCGTCGCTCGTCCGCTCGAGGGGAAGGGGCGCCCCGTAGATCGCGGCCGCCGTGTCGTGGCTGAAGTACTGCCCCGGCCGGAGGCGCGGCGCATAGAGCAGCGCCCGCTCCACGCGCGCACCGCGCTGGGCGGCGTAAGGATCCTCGTCGCTCAGGAGCCCCGTCGAGGTGGGACGTGCGCGCACTCCCGAGAACGGCCGAGTCAGGTCGGCGCTGCGCAGCCGCCCCGGCTTGATGTCGGCCGCCCGAGCATCACGGATCGTGAAGCTCGGCCCCAGATCATCGGGGAGGGGGATACGGCGCGGCATCCCTCCACCGTGGCAGTTCCGGCGGGCCCGTGCGGGTTGTCCACAGAAACTCGTCCACCGCCGCCTTCAGGTCGCAATTTCGGCTCCAACGGCGGTCGGGAACAGCCGAAAATGCGACCTGAGCGTCGGGAGGGGCACTCAGGCCGAGGGCGGGACCACCGAGTCGCGCGGGATCAGCACGGGAGCGATCGGATCCGCCACCGCTGCGATCGCGGCGGCATCCGCCTCAGCCGCGGTGGCCGCGGACGACGAGCCGGATCCGCTCTCGGCGATGACGCGCGCGACCGCGCGCCGTGCGAGCTCCTCGAAGTCCTGCCGCACAGTGGTCAGCGGCGGCCAGGCGTAGGCGGCCTCGGGCACATCGTCGAAGCCGACGATGCTGATCCGCTCGGGCACCGCGACGCCGGCGGCACGCAGGCCGCCGATCAGCCCGAGCGCCATCTGGTCGTTCGCGGCGAACACCGCGGTCGCGCCCGACGCGATCACGGCGGATGCCGCCTCGTGCGCGGAGCGCGGGCTCCAGTCGCCGTCGAACACCGCTCCGGCGGGCAGGCCCCGACCGGCGAGCTCCTCCGCGAACCCGGCCGCCCGGGCCTCCGCCTCGAGCCAGTCCGCGGGACCGGCGAGGTGCGCGATCCGCTCGTGGCCGGCATCCGCCAGCGTCGCGACCGCCAGGCGCGCGCCGGCCCGCTGGTCCACGGTGAAGTCCGCGCGCTCGGCGGCGTGCAGGATCACCGTGGGGATCCCGATGCGCAGGGCGTCCAGGACGTCCAGGGTTCGCGCGTGCGGCGCGAACACGATCAGCCCATCCACGGACTGCGCCCTCAGGTGCTCGATCGCCGCGGTCACCGACTCCTCGTCGCCGGAGTCCGCGAACGCCGCCGTGATCCAGTAGCCGGCCGCGCGTGCGGAGGCCTCGATCGCGGCCATGCTGCGCGACGGTCCGTACTGCAGCGCGTCCGACGCGAGCACGCCGATCGTGCGGGTGCGGTGCGTGCCGAGCGCGCGCGCCGCGTTGTTCATGCGGTAGCCGAGCTCCTCCATCGCCGCCACGACGCGGGCGTGCGTGCTGGGCGCCACATCCGGATGATCGTTGAGCACGCGCGACACCGTCTGCCGTGAGACGCCCGCGCGTGCCGCGACATCGCGCACCCCGACGGCGCGCTGCGGCTTCGACTCACTCACGCCTGTGAGTGTACGGGCCCGGCGCCCCGCCCTGCCGACGGGCCGGCACACGGTGTCATGGATCCGGTCGCCGGCATGGATCCGGTCGCCGGAACACCGGATCGCCCGATCGCCCGTCGGTTCAGGTCGCACTTTCTGCGCAAAACCACCTGCCGGAAGAGCAGAAATTGCGACCTGAACGGATCCACCGGACCCACCGGACCCACCGCACCCACCGGACCCGAGAGCGTCCGCCGGCCCGAGCGGCGTCAGAGCCCGAGCCGCTCCAGGTAGGCGTTGCGGAAGCGGCCCGCGGGATCCATGCGGCCCACGAGAGCGGCGAAGTCGTCCCAGCGCGGATAGCGGCGGCGGAGCTCGGCCGGATCCAGCGTCGAGACCTTGCCCCAATGCGGGCGGGCGGTGTCGGGCAGCGCCGCCTCGATCGCCGGCAGCAGCGCTTCGACGGCCGGCTGATCGCGGCGCCAGGTGAAGTGCAGACCGACCGCGGGCTCTCCGTAGGACGAGCTCAGCCACAGGTCGTCGGCGGCGACGGTGCGGATCTCGTTCACGAGAAGCAGCGGCGCGATCCGGTCGGACAGTCGGCGCACGGCCTCGATCGCGCGCACCGCGTCGCGCCGCGGCACCAGGTACTCGCTCTGCAGCTCCTCCCCCGCCGACGGCGTGAACGCGAACCGGAAGTGCGGCAGCCGCTCGTGCCACGGCCCGGCCTCGCCCAGCTGCCGGGTGCACGCCTCCGCCGGAGCACCGAGGATCGGATGCCGCGCGACCGTGGCCGGGGTGGTGCCGAGCCGTGCCAGCAGCGCCTCATCGAGAGCGGCGCCGTCGGCGCGGTTCTTGATCCACAGCTGGTCGGCGCGGTCGCGGTCGGTCCAGCGGCTGAAGACGCTCACGCTGGTGCCGAGCGCGGTGACCCGGTCGAACTCGGCGAGGAGCGCATCCCACGCCGGCCCCTCGTGCACGGTCTGCGCGACGTCGTACGTCGGCTCCACGTCGAGCTCCAGCTCGACCATGAGCCCGAGCGCGCCGAGCGAGACCACGGCCCCGGCGAAGTCCGGGTCGCCGCGGCGCAGTGTGCGCTCGCCGTCGGGCCCCGCGAGGGTGACCGCGCGGACCGCCGTGGCGAGCGAACCGATCGCGTCGCCGGATCCGTGCGTGCCGGTGGAGACGGCGCCGGCCACCGAGATGTGCGGCAGCGAGGCGAGGTTCGACAGAGCGAGCCCGCGGCGGTGCAGTTCCGCGCCGAGCTCGCCGTAGCGGATCCCGCCGGACACGCGCACCGCGTCGGGCGCCGTCTGCTCCACGACGGCGGGCATCGCGCCGAGGTCGATGAGGGTGCCCGTGGTGTCGGCGATGGTGCTGAAGCTGTGCCGGGATCCGAGCGGGCGCAGCGGGCCCGGTGTCGCGAGTGCGCGATCCAGTTCGTCGCGGGTGCGCGGGCGCACCACCGCCGCCGCGCGGTACGACACGTTCCCGGCCCAGTTCGTCTCGATGCCCATCGCCACATCCTAGGGCTCAATGCCCCTGATGCCACTTCCGCGTTACATCGATAGAACCCGCGCGGCCGAGGCCGCTTGGCCCGCGGGCATAGGCTGAGCGCATGGGAGGCAGCACGCGCGCGACCATGCGCGACGTCGCATCGCTGGCCGGCGTCTCGGCGAAGACCGTGTCGAACGTCGTCACCGGCGCCGCCTTCGTGCGCGAGGACACCCGGGAGCGCGTCGAGCAGGCGATGCGCAAGCTCGACTTCGTCCCCAATCTGAGCGCACGGAGCCTGCGGAACGGGCGCTCCGGCGTGATCGCCCTCGCGCTCCCCTACCTGGCGACCTCGTTCTCCGCGGAGCTGCTCGACCACATCGTGCAGGCCGCGCGCGTCAAAGGGCTCGCGGTGCAGGTCGAGCAGACCGGATCCGAGCCGCGTCGCGAACGCGAGTTGCTCTCCCGCGCCCGTGCGCACCTGGTCGACGGCCTGATCCTGAACCCGATCCGGCTGGAGGACAGCGCCCTCACCGACGCCGACCGCCAGCTGCCCGTGGTGCTCATCGGCGAGGTCGAGCACCAGCTCGCCGACCACGTCGGCATCGACAGCGTCACGGGAGCCGCGGAGATGACCCGGCACGTGATCGCCCGGGGCGCCCGCCGGATCGCGGTCGTCGGCGGTGACGACCAGCACGCGATCGCGACCGCCACGAGCCGGCTGCGACTGCAGGGCGTCCGCCAGGCGCTCGCCGAGGCGGGGCTCCCCGCGGATGCCCGGCTCACGGCGAACCACGCCGACTGGACCATGAGCGGCGGCGCGGCGGCGATGACCGAGCTGCTTGATCGCGGCATCCCGTTCGACGCCGTCATCGGCTTCACCGACACCCTCGCCGCGGGCGCCCTGCACGTGCTGCAGGAGCGCGGGATCCGCGTCCCGGACGACGTGCTGGTGACGGGCTTCGACGACGTGGAGCTCTCGCGCTTCACCGGGCCTGCACTGTCGACCGTGCAGATCGACCGCGCCCAGTTCGCCGCTGCCGCGGTGGACCTGCTCGTCGAGCGGATCGCGGATCCGACCGGCACGCCCCGTTCCGTCACCGTGCCGCACCAGCTCCTCATCCGCGACAGCACTTCCGCCTCGCCGCGCGGCTGGAGCCCGGAGCACTGACCAGCGGGATCCCCCGGCTCAGGTCGCACTTTCGGCGGCAAACCTCGCCAGGAACCGCAGATTTCGCGACCTGAACGGATCCGGACCGTCCCTGGGGAAGGCCGCCCGGGCGACACGGGCCCGTGACCGGTCTCGGAAGGGGTGTTGCGCCGTTCATTTCATCGATGTAATGATGTCGGGGTTCCCCCGATCGTCCACGAAGGAGTGACGATGACCCCACCTCTCGATCTGAACCGGCGGCAGTTCCTCGGCGCCGCCGGACTCGCCGCCGGCGCGGCGCTGCTCGCCGGCTGCGCACCCGCCGCGGCCGCCACCGGGCCGCGCACGCTGCAGTTCTGGCATCTGCTGTCCGGCGGCGACGGCGTCACCATGTCGGGCCTGCTCGACGCGGCGAACGGCAAGCAGTCCACCTACAAGATCCGCCCCACGGTGCTCGCCTGGGGCACGCCCTACTACACGAAGCTCGCCATGGCCGCGGCCGGCGGCCGGGCGCCCGACGTCGCGATCATGCACGCCACGCGCGTGCTGGGCTGGGCGCCGGGCGGCCTGCTGGACACCTGGGACACGACGCGGCTGGCGGATCTCGGCGTGGACGGGTCGACGTTCCCGGACCCGATCTGGAAGAAGGGCGAGGTCGACGGGAAGCGCCTGAGCATCGCGCTCGACGCGCACCCCTTCGTGCTCATGTACAACACCGACATCTGCCGCAAGGCCGGCGTGCTCGACGCCGACGGCCGGCTGAAGGAGGCGACGAGCCCCGACGAGTTCCTCGCCATGGTCGACGCGGTCGCCGGCGTGACCGGCGGACACGGCCTCTCCTACGGATACCTCGGCGACGGCGCCCAGATGTGGCGCCTGTTCTACACGTTCTACTCGCAGCACGGCATCGAGATGGAGATGCCGCAGGGCGGTCCTGCGGTGATCGACAAGGATGCGGCCGTCGCGTCGCTGGAGTTCATGCAGAAGCTCCTCGACGGCAAGCGCGCGGCGAAGCAGGCCGATTACGGCACGGCCGTGGCGGAGTTCGCCGGCGGCAAGAGCGGCATGTTCCTCAGCGGCGTGTGGGAGCTGCGCACGATGCAGGCCGCGAAGATCCCCCTCGACATCGCGATGATCCCGCCCGTGTTCGGCACCCGCACCGCCTACGCCGACTCGCACTCGTTCGTGCTGCCGCATCAGTCGCACCCGGATGCCGCGAGCCGCGACCTCGTCTACCGCTTCGTGGCCGACCTGCTCAAGGGGTCCTACGGCTGGGCGGAGGCGGGGCACATCCCCGCGTACCTGCCGGTCACGGAGGCGCCGAAGTACGCGGACCTGCTGCCCCAGGCGCACTACGCGGAAGCCGCGAAATTCGTCCGCTACGACCCGCCCGCGTGGTTCACCGGATCCGGATCCAACTTCCAGGGCCAGTTCGGCGCCGCCGCGCAGCCCGCCCTTCTCGGCGGAGGCAGCGCCGCCGACGCCGTGTCCCGCTTCGAGGACGCCGTGAAGCGCTTCCTCTCCCAACCCAACCCCGCCGACCCGGAAGGAGCACGGAGATGACCACGACGGCTCCCACCACCACGACCATCGTCACCGGGCGCGCGGCGACCCGGGCCACCCGTCGGCACGCCGGCGGCGGCCAGCGCGGCGAGCAGCTGATCGGCTGGGCGTTCCTCGCGCCGTTCCTGATCGCGTTCGCCCTGTTCCTCGTCTGGCCCATCCTGCACGGCCTGTATCTGAGCTTCACCGATCAGTCCCTCACCGGATCCGGCGGCGGCTTCGTCGGCGTCGCGAACTACGTCGAGGCCCTCGGCGATCCCGTGATGTGGGGCGCGTTCGGCAACACGGTGTGGTTCACCCTGCTGTCGACGATCCCGCTCGTCGTGATCGCGCTGCTCATGGCGGTGCTCGTCGACCGGGGTCTTCCTGGCCAGTGGCTGTGGCGACTGTCGTTCTTCATGCCGTATCTGCTGGCCTCCACGGTCATCTCGCAGATCTGGATCTGGATCTTCAACCCGCAGATCGGCGCGGCGAACAACGTGCTGAAGGCCTTCGGTCTGGAGCCGATCGCCTGGCTGCAGGATCCGAAGGTCAACATGCTCGCGATCGTCATCGCCACGGTGTGGTGGACGGTGGGCTTCAACTTCCTGCTCTACCTCGCGGCGCTGCAGAACATCCCGCAGCAGCAGTACGAGGCGGCGTCACTGGACGGAGCCGGCGGCTGGCGGCAGTTCTGGTCGATCACGCTCCCCCAGCTGGGCCCTGCCACGACGCTCATCGCGCTGCTGCAGATCCTCGCGTCGCTCAAGCTGTTCGACCAGGCGTACCAGATGCTCGGCGGCCTCTCCAGCGACACCACCCGCTCGATCGTGCAGTACATCTACGAGACCGGCTTCGTCGGCTACCGCTTCGGCTATTCCGCCGCGATCTCCTACGTGTTCTTCGCGATCATCATCATCCTCGGCGTCGCGCAGGCGCTGATCACCCGTCGGCGGAAGGACGCCCGATGACCACTGCGACCCGCACCCTCGTCGCCCCGGGCGCCGCGCGCACCCGCACCCGCCGGCCGATCGGCCGCCGCTTCACCGTCCTGACCGTGCTCGCGTTCGCGGTGCTGCTGATCCTCGCGATCGGCTGGCTGCTGCCGTTCCTGTGGGCGGTCGCGACGGCGTTCAAGACCGAGACCGACGCCGCCTCCGGCGACCCCGGCTGGATCGGCGCGAGCGGCCCGACCGTGCAGGCGTTCTCCGCGATCCTCGCGCAGGGCAACGTGTACCTGTGGGCGTGGAACAGCCTGTGGACCGCGACCGCCGTGACCGTCCTCACGTTGACGATCTCGGCCCTGGCCGCCTACGCGTTCTCCCGGCTCGACTTCCGCGGGCGGAGGTGGCTGTTCGTCGTCATCATCGCCGCGATCGTGGTGCCACCGCAGGTGCTGATCATCCCGCTGTTCTACGAGATGCTCGCCTTCAACCTCGTCGACACGCACTGGGGCCTCATCCTGCCGCAGGTCGTGGCGCCGGCGATGGTGTTCATCCTGAAGCGGTTCTTCGACGCGATCCCGATCGAGCTCGAGGATGCGGCACGCGTCGACGGGGCCAGCAGGCTGCGGGTGTTCTGGTCGATCGTGCTGCCGCTCAGCCGCCCCATCCTCGCCTCGGTCGCGATCTTCGTGTTCATCGGCGCATGGAACAACTTCCTGTGGCCGTTCCTCGTGATCAACGACACCAGCCTGATGACGCTGCCGGTCGGCCTGCAGACCGTCATCAGCGCCTACGGCGTGCAGTACGCGCAGGTCATGGCCCAGGCCGTGCTGGCCGCGCTGCCGCTGATCATCGTGTTCCTCATCTTCCAGAAGCAGATCGTCAAGGGAGTCGCGACCAGCGGCTTCGGCGGTCAGTGACCCGACCCGAAAGGATCCCCATGGCCCACGCCCGCATCACCATCGCCCGCGACTTCACGATCGCCGAGGTCCCCCGCCGCCTGTTCGGCCAGTTCGTCGAGCACATGGGCCGCTGCGTGTACACCGGCATCTACGAGCCCGGGCATCCGGCGGCGGACGCGCGCGGGTTCCGCACCGATGTGCTCGAGCTCGTGCGCGAGCTGGGCCCGACGGTGGTCCGCTACCCCGGAGGCAACTTCGTCTCGGGCTATCGCTGGGAGGACGGCGTCGGCCCCGTCGCCGACCGCCCGGTGCGCATGGACGGCGCCTGGCACACCATCGAGACGAACGCGTTCGGCCTGCACGAGTTCATGGAGTGGTCCCGCGAGGCCGAGGTCGAGGTCATGGAGGCCATCAACCTCGGCACCCGCGGCGTCGAGGAGGCGCGTTCGCTCGTCGAGTACGCGAACCATCCCGGCGGCACGTACTGGTCGGACCTGCGCCGTCGCAACGGCGCCGAGGATCCGTTCGGCATCAAGCTGTGGTGCCTCGGCAACGAGCTGGACGGCCCGTGGCAGATCGGCCACAAGACCGCGCACGAGTACGGCCGGCTCGCGCAGGAGACCGCGAAGGCGATGCGGCTCGTGGACCCTGAGATCGAGCTGGTCGCGGTCGGATCCTCGAACCGGCAGATGCCCACCTTCGGCACCTGGGAGCACACCGTGCTCACGCACGCCTACGACCAGGTGGACTACATCTCGATGCACGCGTACTACCGGGAGCAGAGCGGAGATGCGGCGTCGTTCCTCGCCGAGGCCGTCGACATGGACGCGTTCATCGATGGCGTCGTCTCCACGATCGACGCGGTCAAGGCGGCCGGCAAGCACTCGAAGCAGGTGAACATCTCCTTCGACGAGTGGAACGTGTGGGACTTCGATCGGTTCAACGACGTCGAGGAGGGCGAGGTGGCCGCTGCCGGCTGGCGCGAGCATCCCCGCCTCATCGAGGACACGTACAACGTCACCGATGCCGTGGTGGTGGGCACGTTCCTGCACAGCCTGCTGCGGCACGGCGACCGGGTGAAGATCGCGAACCAGGCGCAGCTCGTCAACGTCATCGCGCCGATCCGCTCCGAGGAGGGCGGGCCCGCCTGGCGGCAGACGACGTTCTGGCCGTTCGCCCGGATGGCCCGGATGGCGCAGGGCCGGATCATGCGGCTTGCGGCCTCGTCCTCGAAGGGCGCGACGGAGAAGTACGGCGACGTGGACGAGGTGGATGCCGTCGCGACGTGGGACGAGGCGTCGGGCCGGCTCGCCCTGTTCATCGCGAACCGCTCGCTGGACTCGGAGGCGACCGTCGACCTCGATCTGCAGGGCCTGCGCGCGACGGCGGTCCGCTCGGCGGAGGTGCTCACGGTGCCGGAGGGCGGCGACCGGTTCACCGCGAACCTCGAGGAGACGCCGGACGCGGTCGGCCTGCGGTCGCTCGACGGCGTCGCCCTCGATGACGGCGCGGTGCGCCTGACCCTGCCTGCGCTGTCGTGGTCGGCGGTGGAGTTCGACGTGACGGTGGCGTAGGCGCACGGCCCCCGGACGAATACGGCCGCTCCCTTCACGGGGGCGGCCGTCTTCGTGCTTCCGGTCGGGGCGGGCTCTCCCCGCCGAGGGCGCTCGGGCGACACCCCGGGCGTCCGCGGAACCCTTTGCCGAAGCCGGGAGCCCCGAGCGTTGACGTACTCGATCGGCGTGTCTATACTCGGTTTACAACGTTGAAGTACAACGTTGTAAACCCGACCGATCAGAGGCGATCGGAATCACGAGAGGCATTCAATGAAGAAACTGCTTGCGGCCGCCGTGGCCGCCGCCGGCGTCACCGCGGCGCTGACCGGATGCTCCGGGTCCACCGGGGCCGATTCCTCCGGACCGGTGACGCTCACCTTCTGGCACGGATACACCGAAGCCGACGGCAAGGTGCTCGACCAGATCGTCCAGGACTTCAACAAGTCGCAGAAGGGCATCACGATCAAGACCGAGACCAAGACCTGGGCGGTCATCGGCGACACTCTGCTGCCTGCGCTTTCCGCCAAGACGGGTCCGGACATCGTCGCCCTGCCCGCGGAGAACCTGCCGGTCTACGCGGAGAAGGGAGCCTTCGCCAAGCTCGACGACTTCTACGCCAGCGACGCCGTCACGGGCGCCTCGCTCAACAAGAGCGCGGTCGAGATGGAGAAGATCGACGGCTCGTACTTCGGAATCCCCACGGGCTTCGTGCCGCTCTCGGTCATCTACAACAAGGCACTCTTCGACAAGGCGGGCATCACGTCCTTCCCGAAGTCGTGGGAGGAATGGGTCGCCGACGCGAAGAAGCTCACCATCGACGCCGACGGCGACGGCACGCCCGAGCAGTACGGCCTCGCGCTCCCCGATCACGCCACCGTCGCGAACGGCGTGTGGCCCACGCTGTTCTACGGCAACGGCGGCGGGATCGTGGATGGCGGCAAATCGGTGCTCGACTCGAGCGCGAACGCCGAGACGCTCTCCTACTGGGCGACCGCGGTGAAGGACGGCAAGATCTCTCCGACCGGCCTCGATGGCGTCGCCGCCGACAAGCTGTTCTCGTCCGGCAAGGCGGCCATGGAGATCGGCGGCCCCTGGATGGCGTCCGTGGCCACGGAGAACAAGATCGACTACGGCATCGCCGGCGTCCCCGCGGGTCCGAAGTCCGACGCCGTGTCGGCGATCGGCATCTCCGCCGCCGTGACGGCGCAGGCGGACTCCGCGAAGAAGGCAGCAGCCGAGAAGTTCTTCGCCTACTTCTTCACGAAGGACGTGGCGACCAAGTGGTCGCTGGGATCCGGCTGGCCGCCGCTGCGCAGCGACATCCCTGCCTCGGCCGTCTCGTCGAACCCCGTGGTCGCATCCCTCACCGAGCTCGCAGGCACAGCCCGCCCGCTTCTGCCCGGCGTGGCCGACAGCACGGACGTGCTCGCCGCGGTCGACGAAGCCACGCAGAAGTCTCTGACCGGCGGCGACCCCGCAGCCCTCCTCAAGTCCGCCTCCGCACAGGTGGCTCAGACGCTCGGCAAATGACCCACCCGGACGGCCGTCCGCCGCGACGGCCGTCCGGCCCACGAAAGCGATCATGACCTCTCCCACCCTCCCCGTCGCACCCCGACGCGCATACCGACCCCCGGCTCCGCTCGGCGGCCGCCCCCGGACTGCGCGGCGCAGCCCGATCGCACTCCTCTTCCTGCTCCCCGCCCTCGTCGTCCTCATCGCGTTCGTCGGCTGGCCGATGCTCTCGGCGCTGCGTCTCTCGTTCACGAACGCCAGCGGCTTCGGAGTCGAGGAGTGGGTCGGCCTCGAGAACTACGCGCGTGTCTTCACGGATCCGCGGATCCTGTCGACACTGGGCAACACTGCGCTCTACGCCGTGCTGTTCACTCCGACGGCGCTGGTCGCCGCGCTCCTGCTCGCCCTGCTCCTCGGCAACAGGCGGCTCCTCGGCCGCGGGTTCTTCCGCACCGCCTTCTTCCTCCCGTTCATCGTCTCCCTGGCAGTTGCGGCGTTCGCATGGACGTACCTGCTGGATCCGCAGGTCGGTCTGCTCAACTACTGGCTGCGCTCGATCGGCGTCCAGCTCGGAAACGTCCTTCAGGATCCCGCCCTCGCGATGCCCGCCGTCGTGCTCGTGGCGATCTGGAAGAGCTTCGGGTTCTACATGGTGATCTTCATCGCCGGCCTGCAGGAGATCCCGGAATCGCTCTACGAGGCCGCCAAGATCGACGGCGCAGGCGCATGGCGACGGTTCACGAACGTGACCCTTCCGCAGCTCAGCAACACCCTCGCGTTCGTCGTGACGTTCGCCATGATCGCCGCGCTCCAGGCCTTCGACCAGATCTACGTGATGACCGGGGGAGGCCCCTACCGCTCGACGCAGACGGTCGTGATGGAGATCTACCAGGAGGGCTTCAAGAAGCTCGACCTCGGCGGCGCGACCGCGCTGTCCTACGTGCTCCTCGCGGCGACCCTGATCCTCAGCCTGGTGCAGTTCCGCTTCTTCGGGCGCCGAGAGAAGGACAACCTCTGATGACCGCCCCCACCGCATCCGCATCCCGCGTCGCCCCCGCAACCGCAGCGCTGACACGTGCTCCCCGCCGCCGGGTGGGCCGTATCGCCAAGCGCTGGCTGCTGTTCCTGTCCGTGCTGGTGCTCGCGGCGCTCGTTCTCCTGCCGGTGCTGATCATCGTCTTCACCGCGTTCAAGCCGGCCGCGGAGATCAACGCCTACCCGCCGACGCTGCTCCCCGAGGCGTGGACACTCGACAACTTCGCCCGGATCTTCCGCGACCTGCCGTTCGGCCGTCTGTTCCTGAACAGCCTGCTCTTCGCAGGCGGGGTGACCCTGCTCGCACTCGTCTTCGACGCGCTCGCCGCCTACGCGCTCGCACGTCTCGACTTCCGCGGCAACCGGGTGCTGCTGGTCGTGATCGTGGCGAGTCTGATGATCCCGTTCCAGGCGACGCTCATCCCGGTCTACCAGCTGGTCGCCCAACTGGGCTGGGTGAACACTTTCGCCGGGCTCATCATCCCGCGCGCCGCCGATGCCTTCGGGATCTTCTTCCTGCGCCAGTTCTTCGTCTCGCTGCCGCGCGATCTCGACAATGCGGCCCGCATCGACGGCGCCGGCGAGTTCCGGATCTTCCTGAGCATCGTGCTGCCGAACGCCGTTCCGGCGATGCTGACGCTCGCCATCTTCACGTTCGTGAACAACTGGAACGACCTGCTGTGGCCCCTGGTGTTCACGACATCCCCCGAGATGGGGACCATCACCTCGGGACTCACTCTCCTCACCGGCCCGAGCGGGATCATCCCCTACGGCACGATGATGGCCGGCGCGCTCATCGCCGTGCTCCCGCTGGCCGTCATGTTCCTCATCATGCAGAGGCGCTTCATCGAGAGCGTCGCGACGACAGGACTCAAATGACGACGACGCAACCGCGCCGCTGGTTCCAGGACGGGCGCTTCCATCTCGGCCTTGGCATCGAGGACACGTTCGTGCCGCAGAGCCGCCCCGGTGAGCGTGCGATCGACGAATACGAGCTCACCGAGCACTATGAGCGCTTCGCGGAGGACTTCGCGCTCGCCGCGGGCGTCGGAGCGTCGGTGCTGCGCTGGGGCGTCCCCTGGTATCGGATCGCCCCCGCCGAAGGCGAGTGGGACTGGTCCTGGACGGATCGTGCGATCGAGGCGCTGCTCGCGCAGGGGCTGCGCCCCATCGTCGATCTGCTGCACTACGGCACGCCGCTCTGGCTCGACGGCCAGTTCGCCAATCCCGAGTATCCGCGCCACGTCGAGGAGTACGCGCGACGGTTCGCCGAGCGCTACGGAGATCGGGTGTTCGACTACACGCCCGTCAACGAGCCGGTGATCCACGCCCTGTTCTGCGGCGAATACGGATACTGGCCGCCGTATCTGCGCGGAGCCGAGGGGTTCGCCCAGATCGCGGCGAACCTCGCGCGCGGCTTCGTGCGCACCCAGAGGGCCGTGGCCGATACCATCGGCGATCGCGCGACGTTCGTGCACGTGGACGCCGCGATGAACTTCGTCGGCGACGACGAGGCTCCGGAGCATCGCGCCGAGGCGGAGCGCCTGCGTCACCAGGTGCACCTCGTCGAGGATCTCGTGACCGGGCGCGTCGACCAGGATCATCCCCTCCGAGGCCGGCTCTCGCCGGCCGTGACGGATGCCGAACTCGACTGGTTCCGCGGGCACGCGGTGCAGCCCGATGTCATGGGCGTCAACTACTACCCGCGCCATTCGACCGAGCTCTTCGAGGCGGGGGTGCACCACGGCGGCGGCTTCGCCGATCCTCGCCCCAGCGTCGACCGCGGCGTGCTCGGGCTGCGCGAAGCGCTCGAGACCTTCGCCCGGCGCTATCAGGTCCCCGTGATGGTCACCGAGACCTGTGTGACGGGAACCGTCGAGGAGCGCATCGCCTGGCTCGAAGACTCCCTGGGACTCGTCGCTCGCATGCGGGCGGAGGGCGCCGACGTCGTCGGCTACATCTGGTGGCCGCTCTTCGACATGTACGAGTGGACCTGGCGCCACTCCGATGCGCCTCGAGCCGACCACCTGTTGACCATGGGCCTGCACGATCTCGTCGAGTCGCCCGCAGGACTCCTGCGTGTGCCCAACCCGGTCGCCGACCGATTCCGCCGCTTCGCCGCCGACGCGGCCTCGTTCTGACCCTCTCACCCCTCTCACGGAAGCACGCATGAACAAGGCAAGCCTCTCCCTCCGTCCCTCCGCCGTGATCGGCGCCGTGGCTCCCCGCCTCTACGGATCCTTCGTGGAACACCTCGGCCGCGCCGTGTACGACGGCATCTACGAGCCCGGCCACCCGAGTGCGGACGCCGACGGATTCCGCACGGATGTGATCGAGCTGGTGAAGGAGCTCGGCGTCTCCGCCATCCGGTACCCGGGCGGCAACTTCGTCTCCGGCTTCAAATGGGAGGACTCGGTCGGCCCACGCGCGGAGCGCCCACGCCGCCTCGACCTCGCGTGGCACTCGACCGAGACGAACGAGATCGGCCTGCACGAGTTCCAGAGCTGGCTCGACAAGGTCGGCAGCGAGCTGATGCTCGCGGTCAACCTGGGTACCCGCGGCACCGCCGAGGCCCTCGAGCTCCTCGAGTACGCCAACCACCGCAGCGGAACCGCGCTCGCCGAGCAGCGCATCGCCAACGGCCGCACGCAGCCGTTCGACGTGCGCATGTGGTGCCTCGGCAACGAGATGGACGGCCCGTGGCAGGTCGGTCACAGCACCGCAGACGCCTACGGGACGCTCGCGGCCAAGACCGCCCAGGCCATGAAGATGGTCGATCCGGATCTCGAGCTCGTGGTGTGCGGATCGTCCAGTTCGTCGATGCCCACTTTCGGCGAATGGGAGAGGGTCACCCTCACCCACGCCTACGACGACGTCGACTACATCTCGTGCCACGCCTATTACGAGAACACCGGCGATCTGGGCAGCTTCCTCGCCTCGGGCGTCGACATGGACCACTTCATCCGCAGCGTCGTGGCCACCGCGGACCACGTGAAGGCCGTGAAGGGCAGCGAGAAGAGCATCGACATCTCGTTCGACGAGTGGAACATCTGGTACAACACCCGGTTCGAGCAGGTCGATCGGATCGCCGGCGTCGACAACTGGCCGATCGCGCCGCGGCTGCTCGAGGACGTGTATACGGTGTCGGACGCGGTCGTGTTCGGCAGCCTCCTCATCACCCTGCTCAAGCACGCCGACCGGGTCACGAGCGCCTCGCTCGCCCAGCTCGTGAACGTGATCGCGCCGATCATGACCGAGCCCGGAGGTCCCGCCTGGCGGCAGACGACGTTCTTCCCTTTCGCCGCCACCTCGGCGCACGGTCGCGGCGTCGCGCTCGACGTCGACGTCACGAGCGGCACGTACACGACGGAGAGGTTCGGGGAGGTCGCCCTCGTCGACGCGGTCGCCACGCACGATGCGCGAGCGGGCCGGTTCGCGGTCTACGCCGTGAACCGCGCCATGGACGCGCCCACGGAGCTCGCGATCGACCTGTCGGAGCTCGGCGACGCGTCCGCGCTCGAGGTGAGCGCCCGAGTGCTCGCCGACGCCGACCTCGACGCGGCGAACACGCTCGACGACCCCGATCGCGTCACGCTGACCGCATTGCCGTTCACCCGGGAGGACTCGATCCTGCGGCTCACGCTTCCGGCCGTGTCCTGGACCGAGATCCTGATCGGCTGAGCCCGCCCCTGCGGGTCATCGTCGTGCCCGCCCGCGCCCGCGGCCGGGTCATCTGGAGAGAGGAAAGAGCATGAGCATCTCCCCCCTCGGGGACTGGTCCCGCGCGCGACGAGGACGCATCGCGTTGATCGCGGCGAGCGCCGCCCTCATCGTCGGTGCGCTCACCGCCGCACCCGCACAGGCGGTGACGACGGGGAACGGGTCTCTCGTATACGCGCCGGCCGCGGGAACCTCCTTCAACCCGGAAGGAGGTCGCGCAGCCGGCACCACCTACGCGAAGAACGTCGTGCTGAAGAACAGCGGGAGCGCGAACGGCACGCAGATCGTGACGTTCGACCAGCTGGTGCTGGTCGGAGGCAAGCAGGTCTATCCGATCTACCGCAGCACCGATGACGGCGCCACGTGGACCCACGTGACGGACGTCGCGCCCAGCGCGACGTTCCCGACGCTGACGAGGACGGCGCAGCCGTTCCTCTACGAGGTCCCGCAGACGACCGGGTCGCTCGCCGCAGGCACGCTGCTGCTCGCGGGCATGATCATGCCCGAAGACCGGTCGAGCAGTCGCCTCGTCGTGTACAAGAGCACCGATCACGGTCTCTCCTGGTCTTACCTCAGCACGATCGACTCGGGTGGTCCCGCCGTCTACGACCCCTCGCCGTCGTCCACGACCAGCACGGTGTGGGAGCCGTCACTCATCGTCGACGGGCAGGGCGGTCTCGCCGCCTACTTCTCGGACGAGCGGCAGAAGTCCAGCGGCGTCCTGCAGGCCGTCTCGTACCGTCGCTCGACCGACGGCGGCCAGACCTGGGGAGCCCTCGTCAACGTCTCCGCGCCGACGAATCAGTCGGATCGCCCCGGCATGATCACCGTCACCAAGCTGCCGGATGGCCGCTACCTCGCCACCTACGAGGTCGTGAACCGCCCCTCGCAGACGAAGAACACGGCTCCCGTGTACTTCAAGACCTCGCCGGACGGACTGAACTGGTCTCCGACGACGAGCATCGGCACGCAGATCGCGCTCGCGAACGGCCGAGGGATCGGATCCTCGCCCTATGTCAAGTGGGTGCCTGCGGGAGGCCCGAAGGGCATGGTCGTCGTGGCGTCGAAATGGTCTCTCGATGCGACGGGGACCATCGACGGCGGCCAGAACTTCTACGTCAACTACAACCTGGGCGACGGCCCCTGGGAGCGGCTTCCGATGGCGGTCACCTACGACGGCCCCGATGCCGAGGGAGGCACGTTCAGCGGGTTCGCGCAGAGCATCGACTCCTCGGTCGACGGGCGCACGCTCTATCAGGCGACGAACGTGGAGAACCCCGCGACCACCTACAACGACATCCGTGTGGGATCCATCCCGCTCGATGCGCAGCAGTACGAGGCGGAGAAGGCCGCGCGCACCTCGGACACGTCGCTCGTGACCGACCCCGACGCCTCGAACGGCGGCAAGGTCGGCAACATCAACAACGCCGGCAGCACCGTGACCTTCACCGTGCACGTGCCGAACGCGGGCTCGTACGTCATGAACGTGCGCTACGACAACGGCACCGGCGCGGCATCGACGCACGGGGTGCGCGTGAACGGCGGATCGTCGGCCACGCTGAACTACCCGCCGACCGTCAACTGGGGCCGGTACGGATGGGCGCAGATGTCCGTCACGCTGAACGCCGGCGCCAACACCATCGCGTTCGCCAAGGGCACCTCGTACGCCGAGCTCGATGCGATCCAGCTCGCACAGGCCGGCGGACTGGACCCGCAGTTCCGGATCGCGAGCCGCACCAGCGGCAAATACCTCGAGATCGCCAGCGCGCTGACGACCGACGGGGCAGGGGCGGGCCAGTGGGGCGACACCGGCAACGCCACGCAGGTCTGGAATGTGCGCACGGTGGCCAACGGGCTCCAGCTCCTCAACGCCAACAGCGGCAAGCTGCTCGAGATCCCCGGCGCGCAGACCGCGGACGGCGTCCGCGCCGCGCAATGGGGCCCGACCGGGAACGCCACGCAGGTCTGGACGCCGAACACGTCGGGCGGCTACTGGACACTGACCAACGCCAATTCCAGAAAGCCGCTGGAGATCGCGGGAGGATCCACTGCGGACGGCGCCTTCGCGCAGCAGCGGACGGCTGACGGATCGGCTCAGCAGCAGTGGCGCCTGCTCCGCGAGGGCATCCAGTAGCAGGTGGACCTGAGGTGGGCGGCGTGCGTTCGCCGTCGCCCACCTCACGTTGCGCTCGGGCCGGTCTCGAGTTCCGCGGGCCTCACGGGTCAGCGTGCGGCGGGCGCGGACTCCCGCTCGAGGATGCGGAAGTCGGCGAGCAGCGTGCGCGGGGGGACGTCGACCTCGCCGCCGATCCGCTCGAGCAGCGTCTTCACCGCCGTCTTCGCGATCCAATCCCGGCCGGGGTCGACCGTGGTCAACGACGGGATGGAGTACTCCGCCTCGTCGAGTCCGTCGAAGCCGATCACGGCGACGTCCTCAGGCACGCGCCGCCCCGCCTCCTGGAGCACGCGCATGGCGCCGAGCGCGAGCGTGTCGTTGAGGCCGAACACCGCATCGAGTTCGACGCCGCGGGCGAGCAGCTCACGCATCGACAGCGCACCGTTCGCCCGGTGCCAGAAGGTCGTGTAGCCGATCAGGTCCTCGTCGAAGGGGATGCCG
Organism: Microbacterium sp. 8M; assembly: GCF_902506375.1. Classification (GTDB taxonomy): domain Bacteria; phylum Actinomycetota; class Actinomycetes; order Actinomycetales; family Microbacteriaceae; genus Microbacterium. Next base: position 483,125 of record NZ_LR733284.1, on the reverse strand, counting down.
GCCTCTTCCAGCGCCTCCCGGTAGCCCTGCAGACGGAGCGCAGCGGATCCGATGATCTCGCCCTCGTGCGCACCGACCACGGCGATCCTGCGCCGGCCGGAGGCGAGCAGGTATGCGGTCGCCGCGCGGGCGGCCTCGACGTTGCGCATGGTGACGTGGTCGGTGGGCCCGTCGAAGATGCGCTCGCCGAGCAGCACCAGCGGATACGGCACCGCGAGGGCGGCAGCGTCCTCCTGCCCCATTCCGAGCGGGCTGAAGATGAGCCCGTCGGTGAGCTTGAGCCGCGGGCTGCGCAGCAGCTCCCGCTCGCGACCCGGATCCGCGCCGGTCTGCTCCACGAGCACCGAGACCCCGGACGCCTCCGCCGCCGCGATCACGGAGGCGGCGAGCTCGGCGAAGTACGCCAGCCCCAGATCGGGCAGGGCCAGGGCGATGGCGCCGGTGCGCCCGGAACGAAGACTGCGGGCGGTGAGGTTCGGCGTGTATCCGAGCTCCGCGATCGCGTCCTCCACGCGCTGCTTCGTCGCCGGACGGATGTGCGGGTAGTCGTTGATGACGTTGGACACCGTCTTGATGGACACGCCGGCCACCCGCGCCACGTCATGCAGCGTCACCGCCATGCGCACCCCCTGTCCACGGCGAGTCTACAACGTTGCAGACGCTTGCTTGCCACTGCCATCACCATAGCGTCGTCGCGCACCGCGGCTTCCTCGGCCGGACACCCTGGATGACGGGTGCTGGACCGTCCCCCTCAGGCGCTCTGCACGCCGCTGTCGGCGGCCGCGTCCGTCGCGCGGTACGTCCCGGCGCCGCGACGGACGAGCCCGTCCTCGCCGAGATGCAGGACCTCGGCGACCAGCCCGCCGACGTGATTGCGGTAGTGGATGACGATGACGCCGACCCCGGCGTACACGTCGACGACCTCGAACCGCAGATCCGGAATGCGCTCGAGACCGACCGCCCAGTAGGCGCGGATCGCTTCCTTGCCGCGCAGGATGCCGCCGCTCTCGGGGAGCAGCTGAGCGGCGATCGGCGAGGAGAACTCCGCGTCGTCGGCGAAGTGCGAGAGCACCGCGTCGAGGTCGTGAGCATTCCAGGCATCGACCCATTGCTGTACGAACTGATGCGCCTGTGCGAGATCCACGTTCTCCACGCTAGTGCCCGCGACGCGGGCCCGACTCAGCCGAGCGGATCCGCGAGCAGCCGCTCGAAGGCCGCGTCCGCGGCGCCGATCAGCAGCCGGTCCGCGCCGAGAGCGGCGGCGGAGATCTGCAGACCCTCGGCCGATGGGGCGAGCGCGCGACGCCGCACCTCGTCGTCGAAGGCCTCCGGATCCAGGTCCCGCAGGATCGCGAGGAAGCCGCCCAGCACGATCATCGCTGGGTTGAGCACGTTCACCGCGTTGCCGAGCGTGGCGGTGAGGATGCGGCGCTGCCGCGCGACCTCGGCGGCCGCCGCCGTCGCGCCGGAGCCGGCCAGCGTCGCCCGCAGCTCCTCGTCGTCCGGTGCGCCGAGACCCGTGGCCTGCACGAGGCGCGCACGGTTCACCTCGTCCTCCAGCACGCCGCCCTCCGCGCGCCGGTCCGCCGCGTCCGCGACGCTCGCGGCGGTCTGGCCCCACTCCCCCGCGTAGCCGCCGACACCGCCGATGAGCGTGCCGTGCAGGATGAGGCCGCCGCCGATGCCGCTCGCGCCGCCGTTCAGATACACCACGTCCTCGTGCTCCCTGGCCGCCCCGAACAGCCGCTCGGCACGGGCACCGAACGAGGCGTCGTTGCCCACGACGACGGCCACGCCCAGAGCGGCGCGGAGCGGCCCCGCGATGTCGGCGTCGCGCCACAGCAGGTGCGGGGCGAACCGCACCAGGCCGTCCGACGCGCGCACGAGGCCGGGCACGGCGACGCCGACGCCCTCGAGGCGGCACTCGCGCAGCGCACCGTCGCGCCACCCGCCCACGACGCCGGCGACGATCTCGACGACGTCTGCGACCTCCGGCTGCTCGACCGGGATCCGCACGCGCTCCCGCACCGCACCGCCCAGCGAGACCGCGCCGATCTCGACGGCGTCGATCTCGGGGTTGACGCCGATCGCGACCACATCGGGGCTCGGCACGACGACCGGCGACGGACGCCCGACCCGCCGCGTCGGGTCGGGCTCGTGCTCCTCGACGAGCCCCGCCTCCACCAGACGCCCGACCAGATCGGACACGGTGGAGCGGTTCAGCCCGGTCTCCCCGGTGATGACGGCGCGCGACCGCGGACCTGCGTGGTGCACGAGGCGCAGGACCTCGGCGAGATTGGTGCGCCGCACCCCTTCGACGGTCGTGGCGCGTTGGTTCATGCGTCGTCTCGCTTCCTGCACGCGGTGGGACTCCAGGCTATCGATCACCGCTCCCCGCGCGCGCAGGCGCGTACTCGAATCGCGTGACGCGCACCTCGCCCCGCGGCTCCGCGCCCGCGCTCGTCGCGCAGACCCCGATCCACAGTCCGAGGAACCCGCCCGTCGACGAGGCGTCCAGCTCGCGCCCGTCGGCGCCGATCACCTCGACGTCTCCGCTGCGCAGCGCGTAGTCGAACCCGCGGCCCCGCAGTGCCAGCTCCACCTCGTCCGCCTCGGGCAGCGCACCGACGTCCCGTCGCTCCGTCTCCCCGCCGTGGCAGCGGTCGGACGAGAGACGCAGTCCGTCCGGCGTGCGGGTGACGGCGACCGCGACGTGGTCCTGCTCCGACTGCCGCAGCACGAGGCCCGCGCTCTCGCCCTCGGCGAGACCGCGCACGTCCAGCACGCAGCGCACGTCGACGTCCGCGTGCTGCTGGCGCACCCCGAGGAACGCCGGCGACGACGCGTCGTGCAGGGTCTCCGCGCGCACAGGCATCCGCCACACATCGCCCTCCGCCACCGCGACCTCCCCGGGCAGCACGCGCAGAGCCGTCCACCGGGGATCGGACGGGGAGACGACCCCCGCCACGCGGTCGTCGGGCTGCCAGGATCCGGGCGGCGCGGGATCGGTCGCCCAGGGGGTCGGCACCGTCGCGGGCAGCCTCCCCTCCCCCGGCGCGAACACGGGCCAGCCGTCCTCCCACACCACCGGGCAGAGGAAGGTCTCCCGGCCGAGCGGGTAGTGCCGGCCGTCCGCCGCGCGCATCGCGAGCATCACGGCGGACCAGGATCCGTCCGGCGCCTGCACCAGGTCGGCGTGGCCGGCGCCGATCACGGGGCTTCTCCGCCCCAGATGGCGGTGCGTGAACACCGGGTTCGCCCGGTTGCCGACGTACGGGCCGGTGATCTCGTCGGCGCGCGCCACGCTCACCGCGTGGTGGAACTCGGTGCCGCCCTCGGCCGCGAGCAGCAGCCAGCCGTCGTCGACCCGGTACAGGTGCGGACCCTCGGCCCACACCGCGCCGCGCACGGCGCCGCGCCAGATCACGTGTTCGTCACCGATGAGGGCCCGCTGCTCCGGCGAGTACTCGCGCACCCAGACCTCGGTCTGGTCGTGCCACTCGGGCTCGGCGGCGAGGCGGGTGCCGTGCACCCAGACGCGCCCCTCGTCGTCGAAGGCGATCGACGGATCGATGCCGACGGCGTCGAGCATCACGGGATCGCTCCACGGCCCCGCCGGGTCGGTCGCCGTCACGAGGAAGTTCCCGCCTCGGGACGGATCCTCCCGGTCGACGAGCGTGCAGGCGACCCAGAACAGTCCCCGCCCGTGCCGGATCGTCGGCGCGTAGAGGCCGCCGGAGGATCCGATCCCGTCGAAGTCCAGCATCCCGGGGCGGTCGATCACGTGCCCGACGGTCTCCCAGCGCACCAGATCCCGCGAGCGCAGCACCGGCAGACCCGGCAGGTACTCGAAGGTCGAGGTGACCAGGTAGTACCACTCGCCCACCCGGCAGATCGACGGATCCGGATGGCAGCCGGGAAGGATCGGGTTCGCAGCCTGGATCACGCGATCGACACCGCCACCTGCCGGGCGTCCGCCGCGCCGACCTCGTGCACGTCGCCGATCAGCCGCACCGGCTGCGGAGCCGTGGCCGCGCCGGGGAGCACCCGGCGCGCCTGCGTCCGCTCGTTGGAGATCGCGCCTCCGGTGACATCGCCGGCCTCGGCGCTCTCTGTCCCCGGGGCGGGCGCCGAGACCTCGGCGTGCGCCGCCGCCCAGACGCGCACCTCGCCGGACTCGACGACCCGGGTCAGGGTGCGGTCGCTGAACGCGAACCGCGCAGCCGGCACGTCGAAGCGCACCGTGCGACGCTCACCGGGGTCGAGCTCCACGCGGGCGTAGCCGAGCAGCTGCGCCACCGGGCGGGTGACGCTCGCGACGACGTCACGTCCGTACAGCTGCACCACCTCGGCGCCGCGCCGCGCCCCGGTGTTCGCGACGGTCACGGTCGCCGTGAAGGCGCCGTCGGTGCGGGCCTCGACCGAGACCGCGAACTCCTCGTAGGCGAAGCTCGTGTACGACAGCCCGAACCCAAACGGCCGCAGCGGCGTCGGATCCGCCGAGGTCACCTCGGACGGACCGCCGAGGATCGGATGCAGATAGCTGTACGGCTGCGCCCCCGAGGACCTCGGCAGGCTCAGCGGCAGCCGTCCGGACGGCGAGACCGCACCGGTGATCACGTCGGCGATCGCGGTGCCGCCCTCCTCGCCGGGGAAGAAGGCCTGCAGCACGGCGCCGGGGCGCGCCGCGCCGTCGTCGAGCGCCCAGCCGATGGCGTAGGGCCGGCCGGAGAGCACGACCATGACGACCGGCGTTCCCGTCGCCACGACGCGCTCGACCAGCTCGCGCTGCACGCCGGGGAGGTCGAGGGACTCCGCGTCGTTGCCCTCGCCCACGGTGCCCCGGCCGAAGAGACCGGCCTGGTCGCCGACCACGACGATCGCGACATCGGCGTCCGCGGCGGCGCGCTCCGCCTCGGCGAAGCCCGAGGTGTCGCCGCCCTCGACGTCGGCGCCGCGCACGTGCACGAGCTCCGCCTCGGGCACGGCGGCGGCGAGCGCCTCACGCACCGTCGGGATGGCGATGCCCGTCTCGAACTCGGGGTGGTGCGCGAGCACGTGGTTCGCGAAGGAGTAGCAGCCCTGCAGGGCGTCGGAGCGGTCGGCGTTCGGACCGATCAGCGCGATGCGCCGCGCGGATGCCGCCAGGGGCAGTACGCCGTCGTTCGACAGCAGGACGAGCGACTCCGCCGCCAGGCGACGGGCGACGTCTCGGTGCCGAGGCGTATCGAGGTCGATCTCCGCGGGGGGCTCGCCGTCGAAGGCGCCGGGATCGAGGAGCCCGAGCTGCTCCTTCTGCGTCAGCACGCGGATCACGGCGCGGTCGAGGTACGCCTCGGCGAGCGCGCCGCCGCGCACCCGCTCCAGAAGCGGTTCGAGGTAGGCGTCGCCCGACGGCAGCTCGACGTCGATCCCGGCGCGCAGCGCGAGCGCGGCGGCTTCGCCCCGGTCGGCGGCGACGGCGTGCATGACCTCGAGGAAGGCCACGGCGAAGTAGTCGGCGACGACGACCCCGTCGAAGCCGAGCCGCTCCCGGAGCAGATCGGTGAGCAGCGCGGGATCCGACGCCACGGGCACGCCGTCGATCTCGGCGTAGCTGTTCATTACACTGCGCACGCCGCCGTCGCGGATCGCCATCTCGAACGGCGGCAGGAACACGTCGGCCACCTCGCGCGGCCCGGCGTGCACCGGAGCGTGGTTGCGGCCGGCGCCCGAGCCGGAGTACCCGAGGAAGTGCTTCAGGGTGGCGTGCACCCCTGCCGACTGCAGGCCTTGGACGTACGCGGTGCCGATGGTGCCGACGAGATACGGATCCTCGCCGATGCACTCGTCGACGCGCCCCCAGCGCGGGTCGCGCACGACGTCCAGCACCGGCGCCAGCCCCTGGTGGATGCCGAGACCGCGCATCGACTCCCCGATGAGCGCACCCATCTCGGCGACCAGCTCGGGGTCGAACGAGGCGCCCCACGCCAGCGGCGTCGGGAAGGTCGCGGCCTTCCACGCGGCGAGTCCGGTCAGGCACTCCTCGTGCACGAGCGCGGGGATGCCGAGCCGCGTCTCGCGCTTCAGCCGCCGCTGCTCGGACCAGAGCCACGCCGCGCGCTCCGCCGGCTCGACGGGCCGGGTGCCGTACACGCGGGTGTAGTGGCCGATGCCGTCGCGGGTGACCTCGGCGAGCGTGTCGTGTCGACCCGCCGCCGCCATCTCGTTCTGCAGCGGAGCCACGACCTCGCCGCCCTGGTCGAGCCAGTATCCGACGAGCTGCGCAGCCTTCTCCTCGAGGGTCATCCGGGCGAGCAGCTCGCCGACCCGCTCACTGGCGATCGGGAAGGCGGGCAGCTCCGCGCCCGCGGCGACGGTCTCCAGGGACGTGTCCGAAGTCATGCTCAGCCCTTCACCGCGCCGGTCAGGCCGCCCACGATGCGGCGTTCGAAGAGGCTGAAGAAGATGAGCGCGGGCAGCATCGACAGCGAGGTGTAGGCGAGCACGCGGGCGGTGTCGACCGAGTACTGCGAGGAGAAGTTCTGCACGCCGAGCGGCAGGGTGAACAGGCTCGGGTCGTTGAGGATGAACAGCGGCAGCATGTAGCCGTTCCAGGACCCGACGAACGCGAGGATGCCGACCGTGATGACGCCCGGCAGGCTGAGCGGGATCACCATCCGCCAGAAGAAGCCGAGGCGGGAGGCGCCGTCGATCGCCGCCGCCTCCTCGAGCTCCTTCGGGATCGCGCGCAGGAACGGCACGAGGATGACGATCGTGCCGGGAAGGGCGAAGGCGATCTGCGGCACGATGATCCCGGCGAGGCTGTTCACCAGGCCGAGGTTGCGGATCAGCAGGTACAGCGGGGTGATCGCGACCGTGACGGGGAACATCAGCCCCGCCGCGAACAGCGCGTACATGACCGGCTTGGCGGCGAACTCGTACCGGGCGAGCACGTACGCCGCCATGACGCCGAGCAGCACCGCGCCGAGGGTCGTGCCGATCGCGACGATGGTCGAGTTGACCAGGGCGGTCCAGAACTCGGATCCGGCGAGCACGTCGGAGTAGTTGCCGAACTGCCACGGTGCCGGGAAGCCGGACGGATCCTTGGTGATCTGCGAGTTGGTGCGGAAGCCGCCGATGATGATGTAGAGCACCGGCGTGATGCAGATCGTCACGAGCACGATCGCGATCAGGTACAGCCCGGGGCTGCCCCAGGGGGCCTTGGGCGAGCGGCGGGCGCCCTTGCGGTCGCGCGGCTGCACGATCGCCGTGGTGCGGAGGGTGTCGGTGGTCATCTGCGGCCCTTTCGGCTGTCGCCCGTGAGGGCGCCCTCGGTGTCGCGCCGCAGCACGAACCGCTGATAGATCAGCGCGACGACGAGGGTGATCAGGAACAGCATCACGGCGACCGCGTTGCCGTAGCCGTAGCTGCCGGCGAGATGCCCGTTCTGGTACATGTAGGTCGCCATCGTCGAGGTGCCGGCCGTGGCCGCGATGTACTGGCCCCAGATGATGTTGACCAGGTCGAAGAGCTGCAGCGCGCCGATGATCGACAGGAAGGCCCAGATCCGGATCGTCGGCCCGAGCAGCGGCACCGTGATGTGCCACTGGATCTTCCAGAACCCGGCGCCGTCGATGGCCGCCGCCTCGTACAGCTCCTCGGGGATCGACTGCATCCCGGCGAGCATGAGGATGACCGCGAAGCCGATGTACTTCCAGGTGATGATGATCATCAGCGTCCACAGGGCGAGCTTCGGATCCGCGAGCCAGGAGTGCTTGAGGAACCCGAGGCCGAGCTTTCCCAGCAGCGAGTTCACGGCGCCGGCATCCTGCATCATCAGGCTCCAGCCGGTTCCGACGATGACCTCGGAGATGACGTAGGGCACGAAGATCAGCACCCGGATCAGCGAACGCCCGCGGAACTTCTGGTTCAGCAGCAGCGCGAACAGGATCGCGATCGGCCCCTGCAGCACGAGCGAGAGCACGACGATCAGGAAGTTGTGCGCCACCGCATCGCGGAACGTGTGGTCCTGCCACATGTGGAGGTAGTTGTCGAAGCCGACGAACTGCGTCGGCCAGCCGAACCCGTTCCACTTGAAGAACCCGTAGACGGACGCCATCACCACAGGGAGGATGACGAATCCGACGAACATCAGCAGGGCGGGTCCGGACAGCAGCGCGATCTCCCCGCGCTTGCGCCAGTCGGCGCGGGCCCGCCGCACCGGAGCCGGGGAGGTCCCCGTCCCGGTGCGGCGGCCGCTCTCCGGCACGACCCCGGCCATCGCCTGGGTGCCAGTCATCTCTGTTACTCAGCCCCTCGCCGCAGCGTCGGTGATCTTCTGGATGAGGGTCTTCGGGTCGCCCTGCCCTGCGAGCATCTCGACCACGCCGGTGTTCAGCGCGTTGCCGACGTTCTGTCCCAGGGCGGTGTCGAGCCAGAGCGCGACGTACGGCGCGTCGCTGTAGGCCGCCATCAGGGGCTTCAGCGATGCGTTGTCGACGGCGCCCTTGGCGTCCTGGTTGGCCGGGATGGTCTGGAAGGCGACCGCGTACTTCTCCTGCCATTCCTTTGACGAGACGAAGTTGAGGAACTTCTCGCAGGATGACGGCGACTTCTCGGAGCACGAGTAGCCGTCGAGGCCGCCCATCATCGCGCCGGCCTCGCCCTTGCCGCCGGAGACCTCCGGGAACGGGAACCAGTCCAGATCCGCGAGCGGCTTCTGGTCGGGAGTCAGGCTGGCGATCACGCCCGGATCCCACGCGCCCATGAGCTCCATCGCCGCCTTGTGGTTCGCGACCAGGCCGGCCGAGGAGTTGGCGCCCTGCTGGGCCGACGTGGTGAGGAAGCCCTCGTTGAAGGGCTCGACCTGCGCGAACTTCTGCAGGTTGTTCGCCGCGGTCAGCCAGCAGCCGTCCTTGAAGTCCTTCTTCGTGGCGAGGTTGGTGATGAGGTCCTTGCCGCACGCGCGCACCGCGAAGAAGTAGTACCAGTGCGCCGCCGGCCAGGCGTCCTTCGCCCCCAGCGCGATCGGCGCGATGCCGGCCGCCTTGAGCTTGGTGATGTCGGCCTCGAGGTCGTCCAGGGTCTTCGGGGTCTCGGTGATGCCGGCCTGCGCGAACAGATCCTTGCTGTAGAAGATGCCACCCGGCAGCACCGCGGTGGGAACGCCGTAGATCTTGCCGTCGACCGTGAAGGCGCTGAAGGCCGCGTCGCCGACCCCCTTCTTGACCTCGGGGTCGATCTTGTCCGTCAGATCCTTGACCTTGCCGGCGGCCACGACGTCGGCGAGCTTGCTTCCGCCGCGCGCCATGAAGATGTCGGGCATGTCACCCGAGTTGACGGCGGTCTGCAGCTTGCCGTCCATGTCCTCGTTCTGGATCGAGGTGACCTTGATCGTCACGTCGGGGTTGGCCTTGTGGAACGCCTCGGCCGCGTCCGTCCAGAACTTCTTGCCGTCGCCCGTGGTCGAGTTCTGCCACAGGGTCAGCGTCTGCTTACCGCCCTCGTTGCCGCTGCCGGAGCCTCCGGAGCAGCCGGTGAGGGTGATCGCCCCCACGGCCGCGAGCGCCACGGCGGCGGTCAGCACCTTGCGGATCTTCATGCTGTGTTTCTCCTCATCGTCGAGTTCCAGCACCGCGGCCGACAATTTGTTGTCAGCTACAGCGAATGTGCCGTGGACCTACTCTGACACCGGGATCCGGCGCATGTCAAACGATATCGATAACGTTTTCCATCGGTAAGTTGGGATCCATGAGCCGACGCATCACCATTCACGACGTCGCCCAGGCCGCGGGCGTCTCGGTGGCGACCGTCTCGAAGGCGATCAACGGCCGCGACGGCGTCTCCCCCGCGACGCTGGAGCACGTGCAGGAGGTCGTCGCGCGCCTGGGCTATGAGAGCTCGCTCGTGGCGACGTCCATGCGACGGCGCCGGACGGACGTCATCGGCGTGCTGGTCGCGGAGTTCGAGCCCTTCGCCGTCCAACTGCTCCAGGGCGTCTCCTCCGCACTGCACGGCACCCGGTTCGACGTGCTCGCGTACGCGGGCAGCGTCTCCGCGGGAGAGCACCTCGGATGGGAGCGTCGCTCGCTGTCCCGGCTCGGCGGCACGCTCATCGACGGCGCCATCCTGGTCACCCCGACCACGATGCCGACCGAGACCCCGGTGCCGTTCGTGGCCATCGACCCGTCCGCAGGCACGGACGAGGGCCCGGCGACGGTCAGCGTGCGCAACGAGGAGGGCGGGTTCGCGGCGACCGAGCACCTCATCGCGCTGGGGCACCGCCGGATCGCGCATGTGCGCGGGCGCACCGACCTCGCCTCGGCGCACCAGCGCGAACACGGCTACCGACGCGCCCTCGAGGCGGCGGGGATCCCCGTGGATCCGACCCTCATCGTCGACGGCGGCTATCGCGCCGCCGCCACGACGGCAGGCGCACACGCCCTTCTCGAGCTGCCCGATGCGCCCACCGCGGTGTTCGCCGCCAACGACCTGTCCGCCATGGAGATGATCCGCGTCGCCGGGGAGCGCGGGCTGCGCGTCCCGGAGGACCTGTCCGTGGTGGGCTTCGACGATGTGCCAGAGGCGACCGCGCACACGCCGCAGCTCACCACGGTGCGCCAGCCTCTCGCCGCCATGGGCGCCGAGGCGGTGCGCCTGCTGCTGGCGATGCTCGGCGGCGAGCCGAACGAGCAGGTGCGGATGCCGGCCGAGCTCATCGTGCGCGGCTCGACCGCCACCCCTGCGCGCTGACGCTTCGCCCGGTCCCGCTCCCGCCTTCGCCGACCGTCCGGCCCCGCCTCCACAGGCCGCGAGACTGCAACGACGCGACGAGACTGCAACAGCCGACCGCAGTCTCGTCGCACAGATGCAGTCTCGCGGTCGGACGGGTTGCGGGAGCGCGTTGCAGGAGCGCGTTGCAGGAGTTGCGGGAGCGCGTTGCGGGTGACCGGATCCTCTGATATGTTCTCATCTACAACTTTTCATCGAGGACGCTGAAGGCGGATCATCATGGCACTCACCCCCACGCACGAGGACAAGTTCTCGTTCGGACTCTGGACCGTCGGATACAACGGCGCCGACCCGTTCGGCGGACCGACCCGGCCGGCGCTCGACGTGGTGCACGTCGTCGAGAAGCTCGCCGAGCTGGGCGCTTACGGCCTGACCTTCCACGACGACGACCTGTTCGCGTTCGGATCCACCGAGGCCGCGCGGCAGACCCAGATCGACCGCCTCAAGGACGCGCTGGCCGACACCGGCCTCGTCGTGCCCATGGTCACCACGAACCTGTTCAGCGCGCCCGTCTTCAAGGACGGCGGCTTCACCTCGAACGACCGGGCCGTGCGTCGCTACGCGCTGCGCAAGGTGCTGCGTCAGCTCGACCTCGGCGCAGAGCTGGGCGCCAAGACCTTCGTCATGTGGGGCGGCCGCGAAGGCGCCGAGTACGACTCCGCGAAGGACATCCGCGCGGCACTGGAGCGCTACCGCGAGGCGGTGAACCTGCTCGGCGACTACGTCACCGACAAGGGCTACGACATCCGCTTCGCGATCGAGCCGAAGCCGAACGAGCCCCGCGGCGACATCCTGCTGCCGACCCTCGGGCACGCGCTCGCGTTCATCGACTCGCTCGAGCGCCCCGAGCTCGTCGGCCTGAACCCCGAGGTCGGCCACGAGCAGATGGCCGGGCTCAACTTCGCCGCCGGCATCGCGCAGGCGCTGTACCACGGCAAGCTCTTCCACATCGACCTGAACGGCCAGCGCGGCATCAAGTACGACCAGGATCTGGTGTTCGGTCACGGCGACCTGCACAACGCGTTCGCGCTCGTCGACCTGCTCGAGAACGGCGGCCCCGGCGGCGTCCCCGCCTACGACGGCCCGCGCCACTTCGACTACAAGCCCTCCCGCACCGAGGACGAGAACGGCGTCTGGGACTCGGCGAGCGCGAACATGCGCACCTACCTGCTGCTCAAGGAGCGCGCCGCGGCCTTCCGCGCGGACCCCGAGGTGCAGGAGGCGCTGGCGGCCGCCCGCGTCGACGAGCTGTCCACCCCGACCCTCGCGCAGGGCGAGAGCTACGACGACTTCCTCGCCGACCGCTCGGCGTACGAGGACTTCGACGCGAACGCCTACTTCGGCGGCAAGGGCTTCGGCTTCGTGCGCCTGCAGCAGCTGGCCACCGAGCACCTGCTCGGCGCCCGCTGAGTCCACCGTTATCGCCGGCGCCCCCTCCGAGCGTCGAGGCCCCGTCTCAGCTGCGCATCGCTGAGGGGGCCTCGACGCTGCGGAGGGGCGCCGACACATCCCACCGAAGCGAAAGGAAGGCGACATGCCGCTCGTGCTGGGCGTGGACTCGTCCACGCAGTCATGCAAGGTCGTCGTCGTCGACACGGCGACCGGATCCGTCGTCCGCACCGGACGGGCGGCGCATCCGGTCGGCACGGCGGTCGACCCGGAGGCGTGGTGGCAGGCACTCAACGCGGCGATCGCCGACGCGGGCGGTCTGGACGATGTGGCGGCGTGGTCGATCGGCGGCCAGCAGCACGGTCTGGTCGCCCTCGACGCGTCGGGATCCGTCATCCGCGATGCGCTGCTGTGGAACGACACCCGCTCGGCCGGGGCTGCGGACGACCTCATCGCCGAGTTCGGCGCTCAGGATCTCGCCGCCCGCACGGGCCTCGTTCCGGTCGCGTCGTTCACCATCACGAAGCTGCGCTGGCTGCGCGACGCCGAGCCGGACAACGCCAGTCGCGTGGCCGCCGTCGCGCTGCCGCACGACTGGCTCACCTGGCGGCTGCGCGGCTACGGACCGACCGGGGCGTCGCCGCTCGGCCCCGTGCTGGAGGAGCTCGTCACCGACCGCTCCGATGCGAGCGGCACCGGCTACTGGAGCCCCGTCGACGGCGCCTACGACCGCGCCCTGCTGGTCGCCGCGCTCGGCCACGACGCCGTGCTGCCGCGGGTGCTCGGCCCGGCCGAGTGGGTCGCGGATGCGGCCGGGCGCCGGGTCGCGCCGGGGGCCGGGGACAACGCCGCCGCCGCGCTCGGCCTGGGCGCGCAGCCCGGCGACGTGGTCGTGTCGATCGGCACCTCCGGCACCGTGTGCGCGGTCAGCCGCACCCCGATCGCGGATCCCTCCGGCACGGTCGCGGGCTTCGCGGACGCCACGGGGAACTTCCTGCCGCTCGTCGCCACGCTGAACGCGGCCCGTGTGCTGGACGTCACCGCGGCCCTGCTGGCGGTCGGGCACGACGAGCTCAGCGACCTCGCCCTGCAGGCACCGTCCGGCGCCGACGGGCTCACCCTGCTGCCGTACTTCGAGGGCGAGCGCACCCCGAACCTCCCCGACGCCACCGCGTCGCTGACCGGCATGACGCTCGCCTCGACCACGCGCGCGAACCTCGCCCGCGCCGCCGTCGAGGGGATGCTGCGCGGACTCGGCGCGGGGCTCGACGCCCTCCGCGGCCTGGGGATCCCGCTGGAGCGCGCGCTGCTCATCGGCGGAGGCGCGCAGTCCGAGGCGGTGCGGCGGATCGCGCCGGAGATCCTCGGCGTGCCGGTCGAGGTGCCCGAGCCCGGCGAGTACGTGGCGCTCGGCGCCGCCCGGCAGGCCGCCGCCGCGGCGACCCCGTCGCTCCGGCTCCTCGGCGCGGATCGACCCTAGGCTGTCGGGCATGCCGCTGACCGACCTCCCCCTCGCCGACCTCCGCGCCTACCGCCCCGAGATCGCCGACCCCGCCGACTTCGATGCGTTCTGGCGCGACACGCTGGCCGCATCCCGCGGGCTCGCCGCCGCTCCCGCGCTCTCCCCGGCATCGACCCCGATCGGCGAGCTCATCGTCGAGGATCTCGAGTTCTCCGGGTTCGGCGGGGAGCGGGTCCGCGGCTGGGTCACCCGGCCGCGCCGCGAGGGGCGTCTGCCGGTCGTCGTCGAGTACCTCGGCTACGGCGGAGGCCGCGGCATCCCCGGCGAGCGCCTGCAGTGGGCGGCCTCGGGCTACGCGCACGTGCTCATGGACACGCGCGGCCAGGGCGCCGGCTGGGGGTCGGGAGGCGCCACGCCGGATCCGCACGGATCGGACGGAGCGACGCCCGGCTTCATGACCCGCGGCATCGCGCGCCCCGAGGACTACTACTACCGCCGGGTGTTCACCGACGCGGTGCTGCTCGTCGACGCCGTGCAGGGCTTCGCCTTCGCCGACCCCGCGCGGATCGCGGTGACCGGCGGCAGTCAGGGCGGCGGCATCAGCCTCGCCGCCGCGGCCCTGCACCCCGGCGTCGCCGCCGTCATGCCCGACGTGCCGTTCCTGTGCGACTTCCGCCGGTCGGTGCTGCTGACCCCGGAGCATCCGTTCCGCGAGATCGAGCGCTACCTCTCGGTGCACCGCGACCGCGTCGAGCAGGTCTTCCAGACGCTGTCGTACTTCGACGGCGTGAACTTCGCCCGCCGGATCCTGCAACCTGCACTCTTCTCGGTGGGGCTCATGGACGACATCGTGCTGCCGTCGAGCGTCTTCGCCGCATACAACCACCTCGCGACCGACGACGCGACGATCGAGGTCTACGAGTTCAACGGGCACGAGGGCGGCGGCTTCGCCCAGTGGCTGCGGCAGACCGCCTGGCTCGCCGAGCGCTTCTGACCGCCCTCCTGCCGTTCAGGTCGCAGTTTCTGCGCCAAGATCCCGGTTTTGGAGCAGAAATTGCGACCTGAACCGGGAAGGGCGACTGAACCGGGGACTGCGGCCGAACCGGGAACTGCGACCTAACCGGGACGGGGCGGGACGGGACGGGGCGAACCGGGCGAGGGACGGGGCGACCGGTCGGCAACATCCGGGAAACACGGGGTGCGTACACTCGGGGACGCCACAAGCACGCAATTCCCCCGAAGGACCCACCCATGTCCGGTACGCCGTCATCCGCGCCCATCACCGTGTCGATCCGCCGCGAGGTCGACCCCACCCGCATCGCCGAGGCCACGGCCTGGGTGCAGACCGGGGTGAACCTCGCCAGCGCTCACCCGGGCTTCCTCGGATCCGGCTGGGTGCGCGACGGCGAGGACTCGCATCACTGGCACATGCTCTACCGCTTCGCCGATGAGCAGGCGCTCGACGCGTGGGAGGCGTCGAGCGAGCGCGCCTGGTGGCTGTCGATGGGCGAACCCTTCGTGCGCAGCGCCCACGTGCGTCGCCGCACGGGCATCGAGGGATGGTTCGACGAGCCGTCCACCGAGACGATCTCCCTGCCGACGACGACCGGCACGACCACGGTCATGGTGGCGCCGTCGCCGCCGCGCTGGAAGCAGGCCGTGTCGATCTGGCTGGGGTTCTTCCCCGTGAACCTCGTCTTCACCTACCTGATGAGCCCCGTGCCGGGCTGGAACGGCCTGCCGATCTGGCTGCGGGTGCTCGCGACCACCGTCGTGCTCACCCCGATCATGACCTACTGGGTGCTCCCCTTCGTGACGCGCTCGCTGCGCCGCTGGCTCAGCCGCTGACCGGCCGGTCGTCGCCGGATCGCCCGTTGTCGGATCCTTCCCGTTCAGGTCGCATTTTCGGCGCCAAGATCCCGGGTTTTGGAGCCGAAAGTGCGACCTGAGCAAGGGTGGATCACGTCGCCGGCCGAGACGCGAAACGGGGCGACCCCGCAGGGTCTCGGTTTCGGCTCGGACCGTCAGACCTGGACGTGGCGCTCGGCGGGCCCGTCGTACGCGGACAGCGGGCGGATCAGCGCGTTGGATGCGGCCTGCTCCATGACGTGCGCGGTCCAGCCCGTGACGCGCGAGGCCACGAACAGCGGCGTGAAGGTCAGCGTGTCGAAGCCGATGAGGTTGTACGCCGGCCCCGACGGGTAGTCGAGGTTGGGGTGGATCCCCTTGCGCGCCACGAACTCGTCGGCGAGCGTCGTGTAGAGCTCCTCGACGTCGGGGCGGTCGTAGTGCTCCACGAGCGTGTCCAACGCGGCCTTCATGGTGGGCACCCGCGAGTCGCCGTTCTTGTACACCCGGTGCCCGAAGCCCATGATCTTGCGCTTCTCCGCGAGCGCGGTGTCCAGCCACGCGTTCACGTTCGACGCCTCGCCGATCTCGTCGAAGATGTGCAGCACGGCCTCGTTGGCGCCGCCGTGCAGCGGTCCCTTGAGCGCCCCGATCGCGCCCACCACCGCCGAGTACAGGTCGCTCAGGGTCGAGGTGATCACGCGCGCCGTGAACGTGGAGGCGTTGAAGGAGTGCTCCGCGTAGAGGATCATGGAGCGGTTGAACGCGTCGACGACCACCGGATCCGGCTCGGTGCCGAACGTCATCCAGAGGAAGTTCGCGGAGTAGTCCAGGTCGTCGCGCGGCGGTACGAGCTCCTCGCCGCGACGGCGGCGCTGACCGTAGGCGACCATCGCCGGCAGCGCCGCGAACAGGCGGATGCTGCGCTCGAGGTTCTGCTCCGGCGTGCCGCTCGCGTCGAGGACGGATCCGGATCCCGCCGCATCCGAGGCGCCGACCAGGCTGACCGCCGTGCGGATCTCGTCCATCGGGTGCGCCTCGACGGGCACGAGGTCGATCGCGGCCTTGACATTCTCGGCGAGCGCTCGGTGCTGCCGTTCGGTGGCGCGCAGCTCGGCCAGCTGCTCCGCGGTGGGCAGCTCGCCGTTCCAGAGCAGGTAGGCGACGGCCTCGAAGGGCTGGGTCGCCGCGAGCTCCTGCACCGGGTAACCGCGGTAGAGCAGGCTGTTCGTCTCGGGGTTGACCTTCGAGATCGCCGTCGTGTCGACGACGACGCCCGCGAGGCCCTTCTTGATGTCGGGGTCGCTCATGATGCTGCTCCTTCGCAATGCCTGGGGGTCGCTGTTCGACCAGTCACTTGTCGATGGTGAAGTTGAAGACGTTCGTGTCGAAGTGGTTGTAGGACTCGTAGTCGATGAGGTCGTACAGGTCGGCCCGGTGCTGCATCTCGCCGAGCTTGGGGGTCAGGTGCCCCTCCTCGTTCAGCGTATCCAGCGCGCGTCCGGTCGCACCCATCGCGATCCGCAGCATCGAGACCGGCCAGATCACGATGCTCACGCCCGCATCCTTCAGCTGCTGCGTCATGAACAGCTCGCTCTTGCCGAACTCGGTCATGTTGGCGAGGATCGGCACGTCGAGCTCCGCGGCCATCCGCTCGAACTCGTCAAGCGTGCGCATCGCCTCGGGGAAGATCGCGTCCGCCCCGGCGTCCACGAGCGCCTTGGCCCGGTCGACGGCCGCATCCATGCCCTCCACGGCGCGGATGTCGGTGCGCGCCATGATGAGGAAGTTCGGATCCCGCCGGGCGTCCACGGCGGCGCGGATCCGCTTGGTCGCGGTCGACTCGTCCACCACCGCCTTGCCGTCGAGGTGGCCGCAGCGCTTCGGGTTGATCTGGTCCTCGATGTGCGTGCCGGCCAGGCCCGCGTCCTCCAGGGTCTGGATCGTGCGGGCAACGTTCATCGGCTCGCCGAAGCCGGTGTCGGCGTCGATGATCGCGGGCAGCTCGGTCATCCGGGCGATCTGCTGCCCGCGCCCGGCGACCTCGGTGAGCGTGGTGAGGCCGATGTCGGGGAGCCCCAGATCGGCGGACAGCACGGCGCCGGAGATGTAGACCCCGTCGAAGCCCTTGCGCTCGATGAGCCGGGCGCTCAGCGGGTTGAACGCGCCGGGGAAGCGCAGCAGCTCGCCCGCCGCGAGCCGCTCGCGCAAGATTCGCCGCTTCTCGGCGGCGGGCGTGGTGGAGTACAGCATCAGAACAGCCCCTTCGGAGCCGGGGCGGCCGCGAGCACGCCCGGCTTCGCGACGATCGACAGCTGCGCGACCTCGTCGGCGGTGAGCTCGGGCAGGCGCTGCGCGAGTTCGAGGAAGCGGTCGATCTCAGCGGGCTCGAGCACGGGCTCCGCGAGGATCCGGAACTTGCGGATGTAGTCCTCGCGCGCGAACGGACGTGCCCCGAGCGGGTGGGCGTCGGCCACGGCAATCTCGTCGGTCACGGTCTCGCCGTTGGTGAGGCGGATCTCCACGCGTCCGCCGAACGCCTTCTCCGCCGGGTCGATCGAGTGGTAGCGGCGGGTCCACTCCTCATCCTCCGCCGTGGTGATCTTCCGCCAGAGGGCCACGGTGTCCTCGCGCTGCGCGCGCTCGGGCGCGTAGGAGTCGACGTGGTGCCAGGTGCCGTCCTGCAGCGCCACCGCGAAGATGTACGGGATCGAGTGGTCCAGCGTCTCCCGCGAGGCGTGCGGGTCGTACTTCTGCGGGTCGTTCGCGCCGGATCCGATCACGTAGTGCGTGTGGTGGCTGGTGTGGATGACGATCGACTCCACGTTCGCCGGGTCGGCCAGCTCGGGGCGCTCGTTGTGCAGCTTGCGGGCGAGGTCGATCCACGCCTGCGCCTGGTACTCCGCCGAGTGCTCCTTCGTGTACGTGTCGAGGATCGCGCGCTTCGGCTCGCCGTCCGCGGGCAGCGGCACCTCGTACGCCGCGTCGGGCCCGTCCAGCATCCAGGCGATCACGCCGTCCTCGCCCTCGTAGATCGGGCTCGGCGAGGTCTCGCCGCGCATCGCCCGGTCGACGGCCTCGACCGCCATCTTCCCGGCGAACGCGGGAGCGTGCGCCTTCCAGGTGGAGATCTCGCCCTTGCGGCTCTGCCGGGTGGCCGTGGTGGTGTGCAGCGCCTGGCCGACGGCCTGGTAGATCGTCTCGACGTTCAGCCCGAGCAGCGTGCCGATGCCGGCCGCGGCCGACGGGCCGAGGTGCGCGACGTGGTCGATCTTGTGCGCATGCAGGCTGATCGCCTTGACCAGGTCGACCTGGATCTCGTACCCCGTGGCGATGCCCCGCACCAGCGCCCGTCCGTCCGCGCCGACGTGCTGCGCGACCGCGAGGATCGGCGGGATGTTGTCGCCCGGGTGCGAGTACTCGGCGGCCAGGAACGTGTCGTGGTAGTCGAGCTCGCGCACCGCCACGCCGTTCGCCCAGGCCGCCCACTCCGGGCTGGTGCGGCGCTCGATCGCGCAGCCGAAGACGGTGGATCCGGATCCGTTGACCGAGACGGGGTGGTCGAGCGCCTGCTGGCGGGCGGCGCTCACGGGGGCGCGGGTGAGCGAGGCGGCTGCGACGGCGGCGTTGTCGATGACCCGGTTGATGATCATGTCGACGACGTCCGCGTCGACCTCCACGGGGTCGGCGGCGACCTCCGCGATGCGCCAGGCGAGCTGCCCCTCGCGGGCGAGCTGCTCGTCGCTGCGGTGCACGCGGAGGTGGTGGATGACGGTCATGCTCCGGCCTTCTTTCCTTCGGTCGTGGGGGTTCCTTCGTCGCGCTGTGCATCGCCCGAACCCGTCGGAGGGCGCCCGGCACCGGGGTGGCCGAGCGAGTCGAGGATGCTCGCGAGCGCGTTGTGCAGGTGGACGTGCGTGGCGTGCGCGGCGAGGTCGGCGTCGCCGGCGCCGATCGCCTCGGCGATGAGCCGGTGCTCGCCGGCGCTCGCGGCGAGGCGGTCGGGCTTGTCCTTCGCCATGCGGCGCACGCGCACGAGGTGCGTGCGGACGGTGCGCAGCGCGGCCGTGAGGTAGTCGTTCGCCACGGCGGCGTCGAGCGCCTCGTCGAAACGGGCGATGAGGGCGTAGTAGCGCGCCCGCCCGTCCTCGTCGTCGAGCGCGCGAGCGGCGTCGTCGAAGCGTCCGGCGAGCGCGGTGAACTCCGTCCTGTCGGGAGCCGCGGCCGCGGCGCGCGCGGTGGTCTCCTCGAGCGCCCGGCGCAGCACGAACAGGTCGCGGATGTCGGCGGCGTCGATCGCCGCGACCACGGTGACGCGCGGCGACACCTGCTCCACGAGACCGTCCGCGGTGAGCCGGCGCAGCGCCTCGCGCAGCGGCGTGCGGCTGACGCCGAGCCGCTCCGCCTGCTCCACCTCGCCGAGGACGGTGCCGGCGGCGAGGGATCCGGACTGGATCTCCTCCAGCAGGGCGCGATAGGCGAACTCCCCCGCGCGCATGCCTTCGGCGATGATGGTCACGCCGTCAGTGTATACACAATTTCCCTCGACGGCGCCGCGGGATCCGAATCCGCCCTGCCTTCGTATACATTGCGCGTCAGCGCAGCGCCTCTGCCGGCTCGGGTACCGCGTCCGGATCCACCTCGTCGACGACCGGCTCGCCGAGCTTGACGAGCACGACGCCGACCAGCACGAGCGCTCCCCCGAACGCCTGCAGCAGATCCGGCAGCTGCCCCAGGAACAGCCAGCCGAACAGCAGCGCCGCGATCACCTCGGACAGCGCCACGAACGACGCCACGCGCGAACCCAGCAGGCGGGTCGACACGATGCCGAGCACGTAGGCCAGGGCGGTCGCGATCACGCCGACGGCGAGCACGGGCACGAACCACGGCAGTGTGCCGAAGCGGTACGCGACGTCGTGGGTGTTCCACGCCATCGGCAGCACCCCGATCGCGCCGGCGATGCTCAGGCCGGTCGCGCCGATCAGCAGGCCGAGCCCGGCCAGGGCGATCGGCGGCAGCCCGGTGTCGCCGCGCCCGGACAGCAGGAAGTAGGTGGCCGCGCCGACCATCGCGCCGAGCGCCCACAGGATCCCGATCGGGTCGACCCGCGATCCGGTGAAGATCTCCAGCATGAGCACCAGGCCCACGAACGCGATCACGGCGCCGACGATGCCGCGGGCGCCGGGCCGCTCTCCGCGCCGCAGCCAGAGCCAGAGCACCACCGCGATCGGCGCCGTGTACTCGATGAGCAGCGCGATGCCGACGTCCAGCACGGCGACGGCCTGGAAGAAGCACAGCTGGGCCGCGGTGACGGCGAGCAACCCGTAGCCGAGGATCATCCCGGCGTTCCTGCGCACCGCGCCCCAGCGTCCGCGCAGGGCGAGCAGCGTCGGCACGAGCAGCACCAGAGCCGCGACCCACATGCGCGCGGTCACGGCGGCGCCGGGGCTCCACCCGGCATCCATGAGCCCGCGCGCCCAGGCCCCGCTCATCCCGAAGGAGAGGGCGGCCCCGATCGCGAAGACGAGGCCGGAACGTCCGCCGGCCGTACGCGCGTCATTCGCCATAGTGCTCATGACATGTGACGCTACTCGCGCCGCCTGTAAGATGTCAACATGATCTTCACCGATGACACCGAGGAGTCGCTGCGGGCCGCCGTCTGGCTCGTCAACTCGGCCGAGGATCCCGACGGCCTCATCACCACGGACGATGAGGAGGCCTTCCTGAGCCAGTTCGGCTACACCGGCCGGATCGACCGCGACGAGGCCGAGGTGGCGGGGCTGCGCGACCTGCGACCGCGCCTTCGCGCAATGCTGCTCGCCCCGCGCGACGACATGGCCGTCGCCGCCAATGCCGCCCTGGCCGACATCCCGCTGGCGCTCCGCCTCACCCGCCATGGCGACACGGACTGGCACCTGCACGCGGTGGCGGACGACCGCCCCCTGCCCGAGCGCGTGCTCGCCGAGACGGCGATGGCGCTCATCGACGTGATCCGCGCCGAGGAGGGCTCGCGCATCTCGGTGTGCGCCGACGAGACCTGCGAGGCGATCGCGCTCGACCTGTCGCGCAACCGCTCCAAGCGCTACTGCTCCACGGCCTGCGCCAACCGCAACGCCGTCGCCGCATATCGCGCACGTCGCGCCGAGGCCTGATCCGGACCGCACGCCCCGAGGTTCGGCCGGCTCGCGCATCAGACACGACCGCCCCGGAAGGCCCCGCGCAGCGACAGGTGCCGAGGCGGCGCGCAGGACGCTGCGGGAAAACGCTTGCCAAATGTCGGTGCAGCTCTTCACAAACGATTATCGATTAGTGTATCGTCGCCGGTGTCCCACCACCCGCATCAGGAAGGATCAACGATGATCAAGGGCCGCCTCATCCCCGCCGCCGGCATCGCCACCGTCGCCGCCGTCGCGCTCGCCGGCTGCAGCGGCGCCGCCGCGCCCTCGAGCTCGGACGCGTCCGGCACCGAGAAGGTGTCGCTGCACATGCTCGTGAACGTCACCCCGAACCTCACCGAGGAGTACTGGAACTCCCTCGTCAAGCCCTTCGAGAAGAAGAACCCGAACATCGACGTCGTCATCCAGAACCCGGGCGCGGAGGGCGTCGCCGCGGCGGTCCCGCGTCTGCTCGCGTCGGGCGACGCCCCCGACGTGGTGCAGTCGCTCGTGCCCACGAGCGAGCTCGCCCCCGAGCTGGTCGACCTCTCCAAGTACGCGTGGGCGAAGAAGAGCCCGCTCGCCGACCAGTACTCGATCGACGGCAAGAACTACATGGCGGGCATCGGCGTCCAGCTGCAGAGCCTCATCTTCTACAACAAGAAGGCGTTCGCCGACGCCGGCATCTCCGCCCCGCCCAAGACGGTCGACGAGCTCACCGAGGACCTCGGCAAGATCAAGGCCGCCGGCTGGGACGTGCCGGTGCAGACGGGCGGCGACTGGATGACCAGCCACACGCTCCAAGTGCTCGGGCTGCCGACGATCGTGTCGAAGGATCCGAAATTCTTCCAGAACATCTCCAGCGGCAAGACCACGTTCAGCAAGGCGTACGGACCGGCGGTCGAGACCTACGCCGAGTGGGTGTCCAAGGGATACATCCCCAAGGAGGCTCTGGGCATCAAGTACCCGGATGCCGAGCAGGCCTTCCTCAGCGGCAAGAGCGCGATCTACCCGATGGGCAGCTGGTTCGTCGGCACGCAGGCGAAGGCCGCCGACTCGGCGGAGATCGGGGTGTTCCGCGCGCCGGCGGAGAAGAGCTCGGAGACGCCCGCGATGGGGGCGAACATCGCGAGCCCGTACTCCATCCTGAACACCAGCAAGCACCAGGACGCCGCGGCGAAGCTCATCGAGTACCTCACGACCGACAAGGAGGCCGTGGTCTCCCAGCTCAAGGTCGACGGCAACTACCGCGACGGCTACACCTACGAGATGACCCCGCTCGGCGAGGAGCTGCAGAAGATCGTCTCCGACACGAAGGCGTCGTCGTACACCCCGACCGGCGGCGGCTACGGCGAGCGCACCATGCCGACCGGCTACTCCGGTGAGATCAACACGCAGACCCAGGCGCTGCTGGGCGGTGCGCCTGCGGCCGACGTGCTCAAGAGCATGGACGACTGGTTCGCCGCCAACGCGAACTGACACCGGGAAGCGATGAGATCGTGACGATGACACGTTCATCCGGGGGCGGGACGGCCACGGCCGCCCGCCCCCGGGCCACCGCACCCGAGGAGGAGCCCATGAGCAGCGCTGCACGCACCCCCGCGACCGCCCCGGCGCACCGACAGGTGAGCACGGCACGCCGTCTGCAGCGCGCCCTGCCCGGGTTCCTCATGAGCGCCCCGGCGGTGGCCGTGTTCATCGCCATGTTCGTGATCCCGATGATCCTGGCCTGCGTGCTGAGCTTCACCAACTGGAACGGCTACAGCCTGCGCTTCACCTTCATCGGCTGGGAGAACTACGTCCACGCGTTCCGCAACCCGCGCTCCGCGCAGGCGGCGCTGTTCACCGGGGTGATCGCGATCACCGGAACGATCCTGTGCAACGGCGTCGGGCTCGCGATCGCCGCGCTGATCTCGGGATCCGGTCGCGCGAACGCGCTCCTGCGCACCGTGTTCTTCTATCCCTACGTGATCAGCGGCCTGATCATCGGCTTCCTGTGGTCGGCGATGCTCGCTCCGCAGGGCGCGGTCAACGGCGTCCTCGGGGCGATCGGCCTCGGCCCGCTGCCGTTCCTCACCGATCCCGCCTTCGCCAAGGCGAGCGTCATCCTCACGATCGTGTGGTCGCACTTCGGCTTCAACATGATCCTGTTCCTCGCCGGCATCAAGTCGGTGCCGGCGGAGTACTACGAGGCCGCGACGGTCGACGGCGCAGGGCGCGGCGAGCAGTTCCGCAGCATCACGTTCCCGCTCATCGCACCGGTGTTCACGGTCAACCTGGTGCTGACGCTCGTCGGCCTGCTCAAGGCGTACGACGTCGTGCTGGCCCTCACCGACGGCGGGCCGGCAGGATCCACGCAGACGATCGTGTACCAGATCCTCAAGGACTCCTTCGCGCGCTCGGCCCTGGGCATGGGCGCCGCGCAGTCCGTCATCCTGCTCATCGTCACCGCGGCGGTGGGCCTGGCGGTCACCCTCGTGCGCCGCCGCGCAGAGCAGAAGGTCGTGGACGACTGATGAGCACCGCCACCAGCCTCAACCCCGCCGTGCGCCCGCAGGGTTCTCGGCAGCGGACCGGATCCCGTCGCTCCGGCGGCCGCACGAGGGCGCCGCTCGTCGCCCGACTCGCCCGCTGGATCGTGCTGACCGTGGTCGCGGTCGTCATGGTCGTGCCGCTGTACACGATGGTGATCAACGCGTTCAAGCCGCAGAAGGAGATCATCGAGAACCCGCTGCTGATCACGCCGCAGAGCTTCACGCCGGAGTTCCTCTGGGCCGCCATCACGAGCAGCAAGTTCAACGTGATCGCCGCGTACGGCGTGACCCTGCTGTTCGTGGCGCTCGTCAACCTGTGCTGCATCCTGCTGTCGGCGCCGGTCGCCTACGTGATCGCCCGCGGCCGCTCGAAGTGGCACATGGGCCTGCTGCTGCTGTTCGTCTCGGGTCTTTTCATCCCCGGGCAGGTCACCCTGATCCCCGTGGTGTTCGTGCTGCGCGTGCTCGGGCTCATCAACACCATCCCGGGGTTCATCCTGTTCGAGACGGCAGCCACGCTTCCGGTGACGATCTTCCTGTTCTCCGCCTATCTGCGTTCGGTTCCCCGCGACATCGACGAGGCCGCGGCGCTCGACGGCGCCGGCCGGATCCGCGCGTTCTGGACCTGCATCTTCCCGATCATGCGGCCCGTCGTCGCCACCGTCGTCGTGCTGAACTCGATCGGCGTGTGGAACGACTTCGTGAGCCCGCAGATCATCCTCGGACCGAGCTCGGGCATCTACACGGTGACGACCGGCGTGTACGCGGCGGTCGGCGAGTTCTCCACGGACTACACCCAGGTGTTCCCCACACTGCTGCTCGCCATCGCTCCCGCCCTGATCTTCTTCGTCCTCATGCAGAAGCACATCATCGGCGGGCTCGCCGCCGGAGCCACGAAGGGCTGACGATGACGGATCCGATCACCACGCCGCTGCGCGCCATCCCCGCCTGGGCCGTGCTGCAGCGCCGCCTGTTCGACGAGGTCGAGGCCGCGCGGCGGCTGTTCGCGGAGCGCTACACGCTGCCCGACGGCCGGCTCCGCGGCGTCGCGGAGTTCGAGGACCGCGACGGCGTGGACGACCTCTACGAGCCGTTCTTCAACTGGCCGGCGTTCTACGCGCTGGGCGGCGACGACGCAGCGCTCGCCGACGCCAAGCGCTGCTGGGAGGGCGTGACGGCCCAGCTCGCCGAGGCGGGCATGCTCACCGACGAGTACGAGAACGGCTACGACTGGTTCCATCAGGGCGAGTCGGTGCTGCTGTTCGCCGGCATCAGGGCCGCGGACCCCGGCGACGCCGCGTTCGCCGAGCGCGCGCGCCGGTTCGCCGCACTGTTCACCGACCCCGCGCACGGCAACTACGACGCCGAGCGCAACATCATCCGCGCGCCGCACAACGGCGCGCTGGGCGCCAGAGAGGGTCTCGAGGATCCGCAGCCGGAGGGCACCCCGCTCGCCGGACGAGTTCGCCCCTACTCCGCCGACCGCGCCGAGATGCGCCCCTACGGGCTGCCCGTCCACGGCCTCGACGGGATCGCCGTGTGGGAGGACCTCGCGGACCCGGAGAAGGCGCAGCGCATGGCGGACGAGATGCAGCGCCGCGCGGCGGGCGACGTGCCGGTGAACCTCGCCGCGACCTCGCTGCCCGCCCTGCGCTGGCTCGACGACGGCGACGAGGAGTCCGCCGCGTGGATCCGTCGCTACGTCGAGGGCTGGCTCGCCCGCGCCCGTGCGAACGGCGGCGTCGTGCCCGACAACGTCGGCCCGGACGGGACGGTGGGCGCACTGCAGGACGGCCGCTGGTGGGGCGGCCACTACGGGTGGGCCTGGCCGCACGGCTTCCACTCCGTCGCCATGAGCGCCCTGATCGGCGCGATCAACCACTCCCTCGTCACCGGGCGCGACGACGCCCTCGACCTGGTGCGCCCCGCGCTCGACACCGTGCTGGCGCACGCCGAGATCGGATCCGTCGAGGAGTCCACCTACAGCCTGCGCGGCGGCTGGCGCGCCCGTCTCGGAGCCGCCGCGGCGACCCCCGGTGTGCTGGTGCCGTACCGCCACGGCATCGACGGCTGGTTCGACTTCGGCCCGCTGCAGCTGGACGTGCCGGTGTGGCTGTGGTGGTGGAGCCGCAGCGGCCAGGATCGCGCGCTGCTCGACCGCGCGCGGGCGGGCCTGCCCCAGGGCACCGACCTCGTGGCGCCGTTCCGCGACAAGGAGGAGGCCGGCCACGAGGCCGGGTGGATCGCGTATCTGAGCGGCGAGCTTCCGGAGTACCCGGAGCGGGCGCTCGAGATGGCGCTCGGCCAGGTGTCGCGCCGCGTGGCGATGATGCTCGGCGACGACGCGGATCCCGACGCCGCGCACCTGCACTTCTGGCAGCGCGTGAACCCCGTGGTGACCGAGGTGCTCACGCAGCTCGTCGGCGGCGCGCCACAGATGCTCTACAACGGCGGCCTGCCCTTCACGGCGCTGCGCTACGAGGATGTCGAGCGCGGCCGCCCCGGCCTCCCCCGCGACGTGGCCGCGCTCGTGCACACCGTCCACGACGCCGGGCTCGGCGTGCGCCTGGTCAACACGTCCGTCGTGCACACCCGCACGGTGCGGATCCGCGGCGGCCGCTTCGGCGCGGACCGCATCGTGCGCGTGTCCGCGACCGCCGAGACCCCGGGAACCTTCCCCGGCCCGTCCGGCTCGTACCGCGCCCCGGAGAACCCGCCGCGCACCGTCACCTGGGACTGCGACGACGACGTCGTCGTCGAGCTGCCCCCGGCGCACGGCGCCGACCTCGACCTGACCATCGCCCGCGGGGCCGGAACGCCCCGCCTGCACCCCTCCGGAGGAGCCGCATGAGCACCGACCTGATCCGCCCCGACTTCGCCCTGCCCGTCCGCGGGGCGGCGTACGCCCGTCCCGGTCGTGAACTGCTCGACGACTTCGAAGGCATCTCCTCCGCCACCGCGTGCGCCAAGCTGCACGGTCTCGGCATCCGTCGCAGCTACATCGACGGACCGGAGCCGCTCACGGCGGGCAGCCGCGTGGTCGGATCCGCCCTGACCCTGCAGTTCATGCCGCAGCGCGAGGACATGGCCTCCGGACAGGGGCAGGAGTACGCGGAGCGGCACACCGCGCTCTGGCACGTTCTGGAGGCCGTGCAGCCGGGCGACGTGCTCGTGATCCAGGCGTACGGCAGCCGCTTCTCCGGCTGCATCGGCGACATCCTCGCGCGCTACTTCGCGCGCAAGGGCGGTGCCGGGATCGTCGTGGACGGCCGCATCCGCGACGCCGGCCGGATCCGCGAGCTGGGGATCCCGGTGTGGTCCACCGGCACGACGCCGCACTACGCCTCGCAGTCGGAGCTCGTGCCCTGGGCCTACGATGTGCCGGTGGCCGTCGGCGGCGCGCTGTGCATGCCGGGCGACCTGGTCGTGGCAGACGACGACGGCCCGGTGGTGGTGCCGCAGGCGATGGCGCCCCAGGTGATCGACTCCGCGCGCGATCATGAGGAGTGGGAGGTGTTCAGCCGCGCACGCCTCGACGACGGCGCCCGGCTGAGCGACTACTACCCGCTCACCCCCGACACCCGCGAGGAGTACGAGGCATGGCGTTCCGTGCAGAGCTCCGTCCGCTGAATCCCGGCCCGGCCGGGGGCGTCCCGCTGCGGGAAGACCTCGGCCTCGGCTGCGCGCCGATCGGCAACCTCTACACGCCGGTCGCGGACGACGACGCGGTGGCGACGGTGCGCGCGGCGCTCGACGCCGGGGTCCGCTACTTCGACACGGCCCCGCACTACGGCGCCGGCGAGAGCGAGCGCCGGCTCGGGCTCGCCCTTCAGGGCGTGCCGCGCGACGACTACGTGGTCGCCACGAAGGTGGGCCGCAGGATCGTCGACGCGTCCGGGGATCCCGTCCCCGGGTCGGCGACCGGTCACGACACGATCGCGGACCTGAGCCGCGACGGAGTGCTCCGCAGCCTCGAGGCGAGCCTGGCGCGCCTGCGCACCGACCGGATCGACCTGCTGCATCTGCACGACCCGCTCGACGTCGACGCGGGACTCGCCGGAGCGATGGCCGCACTCGTCGAGCTGCGCGATCAGGGCGTGGTGCGCGCGATCGGCGTCGGCATGGGCAAGCTCCCCCCGCTGATCCGCTTCACCGCGGAGGCGCCGGTCGACGTGATCATGGAGGCGGGCCGGCTCACGCTGCTCGACCGCACCGCAGAGGACGAGCTCATGCCCCTCGCCGCCGACCGCGGGGTCGGCATCATCGCCGCCGGCGTGTACAACACCGGGATCCTCGTCGCCCCGCAGACCGCGCCGTACTACGAGTACAAGCCCGCGCCGCCCGCCCTCGTCGACCGGGCCCTGGCCCTGCAGGAGGCGTGCCGCGCCCACGGCGTCGAACTGGCCGACGCGGCCGCCCGGTTCCCGCTGCGGCGCGGCGCGGAGGGCGTCGTCATCGGCGCGCGCACCCCCGCGGAGGTGGCGGCCTTCGTCCGCGGGCGCGATGTCCCGATCCCCGAGGCCCTGTGGCCCGAGCTCGACCGGCTCGGGCAGGATGGGACCGCCGCGGCCTGATGCGGATCATCGACGCGCACGTGCACCTCTGGGACGTCGGCGTCGTCCCGCTGCCGTGGTTCCGTGAGGACCTGGGGCTCCCCCGCCGCGCCCTGGCGGAGACCCTCGGCGCGCTGCTGAGCGCATCGGGCGTCTCGGCCGCGGTCGCCGTGCAGGCCGCCGACTCCGTGGCCGAGGCCGAGTGGCTGACCGGGATCGCCGTCGCGCATCCGCTCGTGCGCCGCGCCGTGCTGCAGTACGAGCCCGCGCCGGACCTGCCCCTCGGGCGCACGGCCGCGATGCTCGCGCCCGCCGCGCGCCACCCCGGCGCTCCCGCCGTCGCCGGCCTCCGTGCGGCCGTCCCGCAGTTCGCGGCGGACCTGTCCGATGTCGCCGGGCTCGACGCCCTCGCCACGGCGGCCGGGGAGGCCGGTCTCGTGCTGGAGCTCCTGCTGCGTCCGGAGCAGCTCCCCGGTGCCGCCGCGCTCGCGCACCGCCACCCCGCCACGACGTTCGTCGTGTGCCATCTGGGGCTCGGGACGGCGGATCCGGGCGCCGCGTGGTTCCGCGATCTCGCCGTCGTCGCGGCGGAGCCGAACGCGCACGCCAAGACCTCGGGTCTCGTCCACCCCGGACGCGGTCCGGCGGAGCTCGGGCGCCTCCTCGCCGCGGCCGTCGACGCGTTCGGCCCGGACCGTCTCCTGCACGGCAGCGACTGGCCGATCTCGGCGAGGCACACGCCCTACGCCGAGCTCACGGCGCGGATCGCGGACGCGCTGCCGCCGCTCTCCTCCGCCGACGCCGCGGCGCTCTGGTCCGGCACGGCCACCCGGCTGTACCGACTCTGACGCTCCCGCGCCGGCAGCCGAACGCTCCGACGGCGCGCCCCCGCGGGGCGCAGGGCCGCCGGGGCGCGGCGGTCAGTCGTTCAGCAGGGTGCCGGCTGCGTGGGCGCGGAACAGCGCGGAGGCCGCCTCGGCGTCGCCGCCGTCGAGCACGTCCAGCAGCCCCTTGTGCCAGTCGGCGACCTCGTGCCAATCGCCGGTGAAGGCCGGGTCGCCGAGCACGTGCATGACGCGCAGGCTCGGCTCCAGCAGATCCCACATGCGCGGCAGGTACACGTTGCCGCTGGCCTCGATCACGGTGCGGTGGAACACGAAGTCCAGCTCGCGGAAGCGCGACAGGTCGGCGACCTCGGCGGCCTCGTGCATCGCGGCGATGAGTGCGGCGAGCGTGCCGCGCCGCTCCTCGTCCAGCGCCCCGCAGGCCAGCCGGCCCGCGAGCGCCTCCAGCTCGACCCGGGCGACCTTGGCCTGCGCCGCCTCCTCCGGCGAGTAGCTCGCGACGAAGCTGCCGAGGTGCCGCACCTGCGACACCAGGCCCTCGTGCGTGAGCCGCTTCAGCGCGTCGCGCACGGGCGCCTGGCTCACCTGCAGCTGGCGCGCCAGCTGCGACTCCACGAGCTGCTCCCCCGGGGCCAGGGTGGAGTCTTTGATCATCCCCTTGATCATCGAGTAGATCTGATCCGACAGCAGCCCCCGCTGCAGGGTCGTCGAGGCCAGCGCATCCGTCATGCTGCTCATTCTAGATCCATTATCGACTATCGCTAATGCCCCACGCGGCTGTCCAGGCGTCCGCGATGAGACGGGATCCGGCCGGCGTCGGATGCACCCCGTCGGGCGCGAGCTCGGCCGGATCGCGCCCCTCGGCCGCAGCGGTGAGCACGTCGTGCAGCGGCACGCGCGCCGCGCCGAACTCCGCGGCGAGCCGGGCGACGGCCGCCCGCTTCTCCGCGAGCTCGTCCAGCCAGCCCTCCTGCTCCGCCCGCACCGGGAGCAGGTACGGCTCCATGAGGATGAGCCTCGGGGCGTGCGCCTCGGCCGTTCGCCGGAGCAGCCCGCGGTACGTCTGCTCGAACACCGCCGTGGGCGTGGGGTCGTCGCTGTCGAAGCGCCGCCAGACCTCGTTGACCCCGACGTAGACGGTGAGCAGCTCCGGAGCGGTCGGCATGAGCTCCTCATCCCACCGCGCGGCGAGGTCGGCCACCCGGTCACCGGCGATGCCGAGGTTGCGCACGATCGCGCCGCCCGCCATCAGCTCCGGCGCCAGCAGCGACACGTAGCCGTCCCCGAAGGAATACGGATCCGTCCTGTCGCGGCCCGCGTCCGTGATCGAGTCTCCGATGAACGTCACCCGCATCGGGGCACCTCCTCTTCGTCCTGCTTGACCTTGGGTCGCACCGAGATGTCCAGCGTGGTCGACTGCCCCTCGTAGGCGATCGTGAGCGTCTGGCGCGGGTGGACCTTGCTGCTGTCGAATCCGCTCACCATATCCTCCGCGACCTGCGCGGTCGTGAGGCTGCCGTCGCTCCAGCGCACGCCCAGCACCATGCCGGTGACGTCGATCGGATCGCCGACCGCGTAGCGGGTCTTCGGATCCGCCTCGGCCGCCCAGCAGATGCCCGTGATGACCGGCGTCGGCCGCACGGTGAGGGTGTTCGTCTTGGCGTAGTGGTACAGGTTGAAGAAGCCGTCCGCTCCGATGCGCAGGTTCTGGCGGGCGTCGAGCGTGTTCCACACGGTCTTGCCGTCGACCCGCAGCACCAGGCGGGTGCCCGCGTCCTCCTTGAGGGCGCCGACCTCGATCCGGTGCGTGCTGTTCGGCGCGATGACGGTGTTCGGGATCACGTCGAGCATCGTCTGACCCGGCGTCCAGCTCTGGAACTCGAAGGTGTCCTGCTTGATGAGGAACAGGTAGCCCGTGTTCGAGTTCTGCCACGCCGGGATCCCGGTCTGGTCCGATCGCACCTGGAACCCGTACCAGCCGCCGTCGAAGGCGCCGAAGTCGGCGTCGAACTGCAGGAGCGTGTCACCGAAGCGCTCGGCCTTGTAGCCGTGCACGCCCTGGCCGGTGATCGAGACGCCGGCATCGGTCACCGAGATGACGCTGGAGGCGCTCCAGTTCGCCGCGTCCTTGAGCTGCGCGTCCAGCCGCGTCGTCGGATAGACCGCGTCCACGACCGTCACCGCGACCGAGGCCGTGGCGCTGGGCTCCGCGACCGACGCGGCCGTGATCGTCGTCGAGCCCGGCCCGACCGCGGTGATGCGGCCGGCCGCGTCGACCGTCGCGATCGACGGGTCGGCGCTGCTCCAGGCCACGCGCAGGTCGCTCGCGTCCTCCGGAGCGATCTTGGCGGTCACCGTGCGGCGCTCCCCGACGTTCATCGCGGCGGAGGCGACGTCGACGGTCAGCCCCGTCACCGGCACCGCGGAGATCGAGAAGCCGATGTCGTCGAAGTCGAGCGACGGGTACCCCTCCACGTAGAAGCCGACCCGTCCGGCGGCACCGCGGGCGGGGTCCGCACCGTCGATCACGAGCGCGCCGCCGACGGAGACGCGGATCCGGCCGTCCTGGACCGCCACCCGCACGTGCGAGGTCTTCCCGCCGGGCAGCGCCTGATCGGCCGGGAGCACCTTCTCGGCGACGACCTTCCAGGCGTCGTCGAAGATCGTCCAGGTCGGGCCCGCGGCGGCGTTGCGGTACCGGATGTATCCGCCGCCCTTGCCGTTGCGGTCGTAGATCACGAAGCCGGACCCGGCCGGTGCGGCTCCGGCGGGCGTGGTCACGTCGACGTCCAGGACGAAGGAGGTGAAGTCCCTGGGCAGCTGCGCATTGGCGCCCTTCACGATCCGGTACACGTGATCGCCCGTGCCGTCATCGACGATCTTGCGGTTCGGGTCGGTCGGCCAGCCGTTCGCGCCCGATTCGAAGTCGGTGAAGTGCAGTACGCCGTCGCCCTCGTCCACGGTCACCGCGATGGTCGCCGTGAGCGACGGGTTCGCGACGGACGTCGCCGTGACGGTCGTGTTCCCCGGAGCGGCCCCGGTGATCGTGCCGTCGGCGCGCACGGTCGCGATCGTGGTATCGGCGGAGGCGTAGGTCACCGCGGCGTCGGCGGCGTTCCAGGGCAGCGGCACGGCCGCCGCGCGCACGTCGTGCCCGACGTCGACGCGCACCGCGTCGGTCTGGAATGCGATCCCCTCGAGCGCGACCCGCTCCGGGGACTGCGACTGCCCGACCCTCCCCTGCAGCCCGATCTTGTCGAAGGCGATGTCCTGGAACCCCGGGATCTGCGTGAACACCGCCGCGTCCGGCTTGAGCCGGTAGTCGCCGTGCGCGGCGTCGACGAAGCCGGGGTCGGAGGCGGCGACCATGTTGGTGTCGTAGTTCAGCAGGTTCTTGCCGTCCTTGGCGCCCTGGGCGTTCAGCCCAGAAGGCGTGCGGTGCGGGTTCCACACCACGTTGTGCGCGAACGTGCTGTGGTCGGGGTAGTAGTGGTTGTCCTCGAAGAAGTGCCCGAGCTCGGGGTACTTCTCCAGATACGGAGTGCCGACGAAGTCGTTGTTGTCGGCGAAGACCTGCTTCCACGCGGGCATGTAGTCTCGGTCGACCACGTTGCCCTCCTGGTCGCCCATCCACTGCTCGTAGTTGTCGTAGGGCACGAGGTTGTCGATGAAGATGTTGTTGCGCGCCTCGATGTAGTCGGCGGAGCCGCTCTTGATCCCCGAGTTGCCCATGTTCACGAAGATGTTCTTCGTGATCTCCAGATCCCAGGTGAAGTTGTCGGCGTAGATGCCCTCCACGCCGGCCATGCCGACGCCGATGTCGTGGAAGTAGTTCTCCCGGAAGACGTGGCCGCGCTGCTGGGGCGTCTTGCCCGAGTTCATGTAGATCGCCCCGAGGTCGTGGAACTGCTTGCAGACGTCGTAGACCTCGTTGCGCTCGAACAGGTGGTCGTTGCCGTACACGATGATGCCCGGGTGCGGCGCGTCGTGGATCTTGTTGTTCTTCGCGATGTTCCCGACGCCGTCGAACATCACACCCGGGTTGTAGGCCTTGTGGTAGTACGCGAAGTCGGCGATCTCGGAGTTCTCCACGCGGTTGCGGCCGGGCGCGAGCGTCGTCTTGTCGCCGCCCTGCAGCACCACGCCGATGCCGCCGATGTGCGTGAGCCGGCTGTCGGTCACCGCGTGGTCGACGCCGCCGCGGTTCACCGGGATGCCGTCGTAGGTGTAGCGGCCGGGCGAGTTGATGAGCACGCCGCCGTCGGAGAAGTTGCGGATGTCGCTGTGCGACACGGTCACGTGCGACCCGCCGAGGATCACGGCGGCCGTGGCGCGCCCGTACTCGAGGACGAGGTCGTCGAAGGTCACGTACGAGGCGCCGTCGGTGCGCAGCATCGGATCCTTCAGCGTGGTGACCGTGATGTCTCCGCGACCGGCGGCGAAGGCCGCGTTGGGCATGAGGTACAGCA
Organism: Microbacterium sp. 8M; assembly: GCF_902506375.1. GTDB lineage: Bacteria > Actinomycetota > Actinomycetes > Actinomycetales > Microbacteriaceae > Microbacterium. Next base: position 449,097 of record NZ_LR733284.1, on the reverse strand, counting down.
CGCCCTTGTCCCGGTCGATGTAGTACTCGCCGGGCGCGTCCAGCTCCTCGAGCAGGTTCTGCGCGAAGTGGAAGTCGGGGAACCAGCTCTTCAGCAGTCCGCTCATCTCCCCGTAGCGGAGCGTGATCGTCTTCTTCTCGGTGTCGATCGCCTGGATCTTGTTGTACGACCACTCCCAGCTGTAGCCGAAGATCCCGTCCAGCCACACGTCCGTGGCCTGGGTCCAGTACTTCGGCCGGTCGTAGCCGTAGGTGAAGGTGCCGCCGCGATCCTGCAGGTCGGCGTCCTTCCTGGTGGGGCCGGGGTCGACGATGTCGCCCATCTGCACCGTGGGCTTGACGGCGTCGGCGTTCGGCCAGCGCGCGAGCGTCATCCCCTGTCCCTCGATGTAGAGCTCCATCGGCGGGGTGGTGCTGACGTCGTTCGCCTTCCAGTAGCCGTGCCGGCTGAGCTGCCCGTAGTCGGTGATGCCCAGGGCGCGCAGGTCGATCTGCTGCACCTTGTCGCGCGCCGACGCCTCGACGATGCGGTCGCGCACGGCCGCATCCGTCACACCGGTGAAGGCGTCCCGGGGCAGCGTCCTGCCGCCGCTGAGCGTCGCGCGCTCGCCCGGATAGGAGCGATAGGTGATCGGCGCATCCGCGGTGCCGGAGTCCTGCGCGTCGAGCTGGAACGACGCGTCGCGCTGATACGTGCCCTGGCGGAGGTAGACGGTGGTGCCTCCGGCGGGCAGGGATCCGGACGCCTTGAGCGTGCGGATCCGGTCGCGCGCGCCCTCGAGGGTCGCGAGCGGGGCATCGATCGCGCCGCTGGCGGTGTCGTCCCCGCCCGGCGCGATGTACAGGGCGCCGTCTGCGGCGGCGGCCGCGGCGGCCGTGCCGCCGGTGACGAGGGCGGTGCCGAGCAGGGCGGCGAGGGCGAGGGTGGTCAGTGCACGCTTCATCGCGTCTCCGATGTCTGGGGGCGGTACCGGTCTGGGAGGGACTGCCGTCGCTCCGCGCCAGGATCCGGCCCGCCGGTCGTGGCATCTTCGCGACGTTCAGGACCTTAGCGCAATCGATAATCGACGATCAAGCATCGATCTGAATCGTCTGAGCGCATCCGGCGCGGAATCGTCCGTCAGCGCGACACATCGCCACAGAAAATCACAGACTTCACAACTGAGTTACCACTTTTGCTCGTTACCTTATCGTGACCATTCCATGTTGACGTGAACAAGCAGGGGCGGAAATACTGAGGAAACCGAGCAGCGGCACCCGAACCGCCGCCCATCTCTCTCCCGGCCAAGGATGTCCTCGATGACAGAAGCAACCATTTCTTCACACTCTGCATCACGCGCAAAGCCTCGTCGCCTCAGCGATGGGATGTTCGCGTTCCTGCTCACGGTCCCCGGCCTCGCGCTGCTTCTCGCCGTCGTGGTCTATCCGCTGATCACGGCCCTGGTGACCGCGTTCTTCAAGCAGAGCCTCGTCACGCCGGGCCGCGAGTTCGTCGGAGTGCAGAACATCGTCGACGTGCTGCAGGGAGACTTCCTGCGCCTGCTCGGGCAGACGCTCGTGTTCACCGTGGGCACGACGCTCGCACCGTTCGTGATCGGATTCGGCCTGGCCCTGGCCCTCAGCACGAAGATCCGCGGCACCAAGGTGCTGCGCGGCGTCATGCTCATCCCGTGGCTCATCCCGGGCGTCGTCGTGTCGTTCCTGTGGATGTGGATCTTCAACGCCAACTACGGCGTGATGAACGCGCTGCTCGAGGGCGTCGGGCTCATCGACAAGCCGCAGGCGTGGCTCGCGCATCCCGCGACCGCCATGATCGCGGTCATCGTCGCGAAGACGTGGCAGTCGTTCCCCTGGATGATGGTCATGCTGCTGGCCGGCCTGCAGACCGTGCCGCACGAGCTGCACGAGGCGGCCGAGATCGACGGCGCCGGCACGATCCGCCGCTTCTTCTCCATCACCGTGCCGCAGATGCGGGGCATCATCGGCCTCGTCCTGCTCCTGGAGTTCATCTGGAACTTCCAGCACTTCGACATCATCTACGTGCTCACCGGCGGCGGCCCCGCCGGCGCCACCCAGACGTTCGCCACCGCCGTCTACGAGACCGCGTTCACGGGATTCGATCTCGGGCACGCGGGCGCCATCGGCCTGCTCTGGATGATCCTGCTCCTCGGCCTCGTCGTCGTCTACGTCCGCTTCTCGGAGAGAGGGGAGAAGCGATGACCGCCGTCCTCGAGCAGCACGCTCCTGCCGCCGCGCCCACCGCCCCCGCGCCCCGCCGTCGCCGCGGCCGCAGCGACCGCCGCGCCGTCACGGTCAGCGCCTGGATCGCGATCGTCGTCTTCGGCGGGTTCGCCCTGCTGCCGGTGTACTGGCTGCTCGCGACGTCGCTCACGCCCCGCGGGCAGGTGTTCTCCTATCCGCCGAAGCCGTTCCCGGCCGAGATCACGTTCGACGCCTACGCCGCCCTCGCCGCGAACCCCGCGCTGTTCGGCTACCTGCGCAACAGCGTCGTGGTGTCGGTGATCACCACGGTGCTCTCGGTGATCGTGTCCGCGTACATGGGCTATGCCTTCTCGAAATTCCGCTACCGCGGCCGGCGCAGCCTGATGTACTTCGTGCTGGCGTCGCAGATGTTCCCCCAGGCACTGCTGCTGATCACCCTGTACGCCGTGTTCTCCGCGTACGGCCTGCTGAACACGTACACGGCGCTCGTGCTGTCGTTCACGACCTTCACGCTCCCGTTGTGCGTGTGGATGCTCAAGGGCTTCTTCGACACCATCCCGGACGAGCTCATCGAGGCCGCCCGGATGGACGGCGCCTCGCGTCTGCGGATCATCCATTCCGTCGTGATGCCTCTGGCCGCGCCCGGGCTCGTCGCCGCAGGGCTGTTCGCGTTCGTCCGCGGCTGGAACGACTTCATCTTCGCCCTCACCCTCGCCGGTCCCGACAAGCAGACCCTGCCGCCGGGGCTCGTGAACACGTTCATCGGAGAGGCCGCCACCGCCTGGCCCGAACTGATGGCCGCCTCCCTGGTGGTGTCCCTCCCGGTCGCCATCGCCTTCATCGCCCTGCAGCGGTACCTCGTCGGCGGCCTCACCGCCGGCGCCGTCAAGGGCTGACCGACCCGCCCCCTCGAAGAAGAGAGAAACGCATGTCCTCCACCCCGATCTCACGCCGCCAGCTGCTCTCCCTCGCCGGGCTCGGCGCAGCCGGCATCGCACTCGCCGGCTGCATGCCGAGCGGCGGCGCCGCGGCCGGCCCGAGCGCGGCCCCGTCGGGCCTCGCCGCCGGATCCTTCACCCCCGCCGACTTCTCCTTCGCAAGCTGGTCGCTCACGGAAGAGGCCGCCGCGCCGGCGATCAAGGCGCTGCTGGACGGCTACAAGGCCACGCACAAGGTCTCCATCACCGAGGTCTCGTTCCCCTACAACGAGTACTTCAAGCAGCTCATGCTGCAGGTGCGCGGCGGGCAGTTCACCGGCGCCGCCCATGTGGACGTGGCATGGCTCGCCTCGCTCGCCGCCCTCGGCAAGCTGCAGGACGTGTCCGGGCTGACGAAGGGGCGCGGCTACACCGAGGCCGCCCTCAAGGCGGCGCAGTTCGACGGCGTGCAGTACGGGTTCCCGTGGACGATCGGCGCGATCGGCCTGGTCACGAACTCCGAGCTGCTCGCCAAGGCGGGCGTCGACGAGTTCCCCGTCACCGTCGACGACTACGAGGCGGCGCTGAAGAAGCTCAAGGCGCTCGGCAACGGGCTGATCCCCTATGCGGCCTCGACCAAGGCGGCGCAGCTCAAGGACATCCTGATCTGGATGCAGACCTTCGGCAGCCCCCTCGTCAAGGACGGCAAGGTCACGATCGGCGACGACGAGAGCGTCGAGGCCGTGACCTGGTACAAGGCGCTGTACGACCAGGGCCTCATCGCGGCGGACGTCGATCGCTTCGACGCCCGCTCGCTGTTCGCCCAGGGCCGCACCGCGATCTACGACGATGCCCCGGTCGGGCGCGCGGCCGTCACCAAGGACTCCCCGGACAAGGACCTGGCGAGCAAGCTGGTCGCGCAGTCGCGTCCGGTGCTGAAGAAGGGCGACACGCCGCGCGCCCTCGTCTGGGGCGGAGCGGTCGTGATCGTCGGCGACGACAAGGGCACCCGCACGGCGGCCGACTTCGGCCAGTGGTCGACGAGCGACCTCGACGCCGTGCTCGGCGACTACAAGATGCGGGGCCTGCCGCCGGTCACGAAAGAGGCGCAGTCGTCGCCCACCGTGACCGCCGACACGTTCGGCAAGCAGTTCGCCGACCGGATCACGAAGACGGCCACCACCAACCCGTTCTGGGTGTACCCGCAGTACGCACAGGTCGAGACGGCCGTCGCCGAGCGGGTGCAGGCGGTGCTGATCGGCCAGCAGAGCCCGAAGGACGCGATGGCGCAGGCGGGCGAGGCAGCCCAGAAGCTGATCGGCTGAGGCTCGCGATGACTCTGCGCACCTGGGGCGGCATCGCGGCCGCTGCCGTCGTGGCTCTCTCCGTGCTCGCCGCTCCCGCGGCGGTCGCCGATCCGTCCTCCCCGTCCCTGGAGACCGTGCCCGTCACCGTCGACGCCTCGAACCAGTCCGGCTGGTGGAACCCGCTCGCCGTGGTCGGCGACACCACGTACTTCGCGTACAACGTCACGGCCACGACCGGCCGGCACCAGGTGCATCTGGCGGCCCGCGCCGCCGACGGCACCTGGACGACCGGATGCCTGCGCACGACCGCGGGCGCCTGCGCGGACTTCCTCGACGACAACGGGCACAATCAGCCTTCGATCGTCGTGGACGGATCCGGCCGGATCCACGCGTTCGTCTCGATGCACCACGAGCCATGGCACTACTTCCGCTCGACGGTCGCGGCGACGTGACCTCGCTCGTCGACGTGAGCGCCGAGATGCCCGACCAGGGCGCCGCGATCTCCTATCCGGTCACCGCGCCCGGCGCGAACGGCGACGCCTGGCTCATGGTGCGCGTCGGAGCCGACCCGCAGGGGCGCCGCGACGGCGTGCTGTACCACTACTCGCTCGCCACCGGCACGTGGACCAGGGAGACCATGATCGCGTCCGCCGTGGGCTACTCGTTCTACGCCGACGACCTCACCGTCGACGACAGCGGCCGCGTGCACATCCTCTGGGAGTGGGGCCCGTGGCCCGCCGGCCCCTATCGCCACCTCGGCTCGTACGTCGTCTACGACCCGGCGACCAAGGTCTTCCGCGACGTCGCCGGCACGACGCTCACCGCGCCCGTGCGGCCGACGGATCCGGGCGCGACGGTGTGGCGGACGTTCGCGCCCGGAGAGACCGTGAACACCGTCTCTCCGGATGCGCCCGCGGTGCAGACGGCGAAGATGGCCGTCGCCGACGGACAGCTCGTCGGCGTCTCGTATCGCTACGCGCAGCAGGGCTCCACGGCGTTCGACGTGCACTGGGCGACGTGGAGCGGCGCGGGCTGGACGGACCAGACGCTGATCGACACCCACGCCCTCGGCGGCGGGATCGACACCATCGCCGCCGTGGACGCCACCCGCTCCGGCTCCGAGACCCGCGTCTACGCCGTCCTGTCGATGCCGGACTGCGGCACGGCCCGCAGCCAGGTCGTGATGCTGTCCTCGACGGGGTCGGCATGGTCGGCGACGGCGATCGGCGCCCCGGTGTCCGGCCAGCAGCGCCTGCGTGCCGCCACCGCCGCCGACGGCAGCGACGTGCTTTACCTCTCCGCGCCGGAGAAAGGCACGCTGACCTACGCTCGCGTGCCGCGCACCGGCACCCCGTCGTCGTCCGCGACCGTGGCGGACGTCGTGGCCGGGATCCGCGGCGACTCCGGCGGCGTGAACCTCGCCCGCACCGGCACGGCGACGGCGTCCTCCCAGCTGCGCACCGACACCGGCCCGGAGCGCGCGATCGACGGCGTCTGCACCGACGCGAGCCGGTGGATCTCCGCGACCGGCGACGCGCACCCGACCTTCACGGTCACCTGGGCGCAGGCGCAGCCCCTCGAGCTCGTACGGGTGCGCAGCGGCTACTCCGTTGGCGACCCCGCGCTGTCCGTGCTCAGGGACTTCGCCGTCGAGGCGCGCACCGCGGCGGGCTGGACCCAGATCGGATCGTTCACCGGGAACACCGCCGGCACCGTCACCGCGAACGCCGGCGGCGTCGTCGCCGACGCGGTGCGCCTGGTGATCCAGACCCCCTCCGCGTCGACCACGAACGTGGCGCGCGTCTACGAGGTCGAGGCCATCGCCGTGGCGCCCTGACCCCGAGCGCGGGCGCCGCCCACCGGCGCCCGCGCTCCCCCTCCCCTACGCGAACCAGACCCTTCAGGAGCACAACCCATGCGCACGCAGACCGTCGATGCCGACATCGTCGTCGTCGGAGGAGGACTCGCCGGCGTCAGCGCGGCGGTGGCCGCGGCCCGGCTCGGACGCCGCGTGGCGCTGATCAACAACCGCCCCGTGCTGGGCGGCAACTCGTCGTCGGAGGTGCGGGTGTGGGTGTGCGGTGCGACCGCGCACGGCAACCAGCGCTGGGCGCGCGAGACCGGGATCATCGGCGAGCTGTACCGGGAGAACCAGTACCGCAACCCCGACGGCAACCCCGTCTACTGGGACGACGTGGTGCTCGACGCCGTGCGCCGGGAGCCCGGCATCGACCTCTTCCTGAACACGGAGGTGATCGAGGCGAGCGCCGAGGGCCCCGACGACGCCCGGCGGGTGCGCTCCGTGACCGGCTGGACGCTCGGATCCGAGATCCGCACGACCTTCACCGCGCCGATCTTCCTGGACTGCACCGGAGACGGTCTCGTCGGCGCGCTCGTGGGCGCGCGGCACCGCCTAGGCAAGGAGGGCCGGGACGAGTTCGGCGAGGAGTGGGCGCCCGAGGAGCCGGAGCGCGAGTTCCTCGGATCGACCCTGCTCTTCTACACGAAGGACGTCGGGCATCCGGTGAAGTACGTCGCCCCGGAATCCGCGAAGGACATCACGACGACCCCCATCCCGTCGTCGCGCATCATCCGCTCCGGCGACAGCGGCGCGCACTACTGGTGGATCGAGTGGGGCGGGCGCCTCGACATCGTCCACGACAACGAGCGGATCCGGGACGAGCTGCGCTCGGTGATCCTGGGGATCTGGGATCACATCAAGAACTCCGGCGAGTTCGACGCCGACAACCTCACCCTGGAGTGGATCGGGAACCTGCCCGGCAAGCGCGAGTACCGGCGCTTCATCGGCGACCACACGCTCACCCAGAACGACGTGCTCGGCCAGACCTCCTTCGACGACGGCGTGGCTTTCGGCGGCTGGTCGATCGACCTGCACCCCGCTGACGGCATGTACGCCACCGGCGCCGGGGCTCTGCAGCGCTTCAGCGAGGGCGTCTTCGAGATCCCGTTCCGCTCGCTGTACTCGGTGAACGTGGAGAACCTGCTCATGGCAGGGCGCAACGTGTCCGCGACGCACATCGCGTTCGGCGCCGCGCGGGTGATGGCGACCTGCGCAGCGATGGGCGAGGCTGCCGGCACGGCCGCGGCGATGTGCGTCGAGCACGCCCTCACGCCGCGCGAGCTGCACGCCACCCGCCGCGGCGAGCTGCGGCAGCTGCTGCTGCGCGCCGATGCGAGCCTCATCGGAGTGGCGAACGAGGATCCGGAGGATCTCGCGCGCACCGCCGCGGTCACAGCGTCCTCCACCCGCTCGGTCATCGCGGCGGAGACGATGGATCCCCAGGAGCACCCCCTCGTCGACGATCTCGGGCTCGTGGTCCCGGCCCACCCGCGGCTGGACGCGGTGCAGCTGCTGCTCGCCGCGGACGAGGAGACCGAGCTCGCCGTCGAGGTGCACTCCACGGGACGCAAGCAGAACGTGATCCCTGCGCGGCTCGAGCACGCCACGACGGTGCGGGTGCCGGCGGGGGGACCCGGCTGGATCCGGGTGGAGACGCCGTTCGCCCCGGCCACGCCCGAGAACGCCGTGGTGGTGCTGCGCGCGAACCCGGCCGTGCGGGTCCACCTCACGCCGCAGGGCGTCCCGCTCGCGCCGGGCGTGCTCACGCTCGTGCACCGGCCCGACAACGACGACCAGAACGTGCAGATCAGCCAGGACGAGCTGCTCGTGCAGTGGCCGACGAAGCCGCTGCGCGGGCGCGCGGTCGTGTTCCGCGCCGAGCCGGAGAGCGAGGCGCTGGCGCCCGCCCGCGCCGTGTCGGGCTTCAACCGCCCGTTCGGCGGCCCGAACATGTGGGCGTCCGCACCGCTCTCGCCCGGCGAGCCGGCCTGGCTGCGGCTGGACTGGCCGGATCCGGTGACCGCGCGCGAGGTGCGCCTCGTCTTCGACGACGACGTCGACCTCGAGCTGAACACGCTGCACCACCACCGCAGCCCGGACGAGATCCTGCCGCAGCTCGTGCGCGACTACCGCGTCGAGGTGCTGCGGGCCGGATCCGACGACTGGACGCTCATCGCCGAGGAGACGGCGAACCGGCACCGGCTGCGCGTGCACGCGATCCCCGAAGGGACCGGTCCCTTCGTCGCGGCACGGCTCGTGGTGACGTCCACGAACGGCGCGCCGGAGGCCCGCGTGATCGCGTTCCGGGTGCAGTCGTGACCGACGGCGCTAACGTGAGGGGCGCCGGGCGATCGCTCCCGGCGCGACGCACGACCGCGAGGAGGCCCGTCATGCGCCCCACCGATCCGCACCGGACCGATGCGCAGCGTGCCGTTCCGGTGATCCGGGCTCCGCGCACCGGGCTCGTCGCGCTCGCGGTGCCCGACCTCGAGGAACCGTACTTCGCGGAGCTGACGTCGCTGCTCGTGCGCCGCGCCGATGAGCGCGGGCTCGCCGTGCTCATCGTGCAGACCGAGGGCGACCACGCCCGAGAGATCGCCGTGGCCGACGGCGTGGGCCTGCCCCCGATCGACGGTCTCATCCACATCCCCCGGTCGCTGACGGTCGGCGACCTCACCCGGCGCACGGCCCCGGGCCCCCTGGTCCTGCTCGGCGAGCACATCCAGGCGAGCCCGTTCACGCACGTCACGATCGACAACCGCGCCGCCGCCCGCCTCGCCACGGAGCACCTGCTCGGCCTCGGCCGCCGCAGGATCGCGTTCATCGGGCGCCGCGACGCGCGCCCCTCCGACGCCGCCGATCGCCGCCACGCCGGGTACATGGAGGGCATGCAGGCAGCCGGGGTGCGCGTGGATCCGGCAGCCGTCGCGCAGGTGTCCGCGTTCTCGGCCGAGGAGGGCGAACGGGCGACGGCCGAGATGCTGGGCATGATCGGCGACCTCGACGGCATCGTCTGCGCGAACGACTCGGTGGCGCTCGGCGCGCTGGCCGCACTGCACGCCGCGGGGCGCACCGTGCCCGACGACGTCGCCGTGACCGGCATCGACGACATCCGCGCGGCGCGCTTCGCGATCCCGGCCCTCACCACGGTCGCCCCCGATCACGAGCAGCTCGTGAACGCCGCGTTCACGGAGCTGGAGCGTCAGCTGACCGCTCCGCCCGGTGCGGACCTGCCCGTGCGGCACGTCACCGTCGGCTTCCGGCTGATCGAGCGCCGGAGCACGGTCGGGGGATCCGAGCCGGGCCGTCGACGCGCACGCACCGGCTCGGGTGCGCATGCCGAACCGGACGCGCGCCCAGGCTCCGGCTCGCAGTCCGGCTCCGGCTCCCGCCGAGGATGACCTCCGCGCGCTCAGCCCTCGCCGAGGTCTGCGATGAGCAGCTCCCCCACGTGCTCGGCGAGCTGCACCCGTGCGCTCTCCTCGAGCCGGGCGTCGATCACCAGGCGGTCGATCTCGTCCAGGTCGGCGATGGTCGTGAGTCCCACGGTTCCCCAGCGCCCATGGTCGGCGAGCACGACGACCTCGCGCCCTGCGGCCATGAAAGCCCGATCCGTCTCCGCCTCGAGCAGGTTCATCGTCGTCATCCCGGCCTGCACGTCCAGGCCGTGCACGTCGAGGAACACGACGTCGCAGTGCAGCTGCTCGAGCGCGCGGACGGCCACGGGACCCACCATCGCCTGCGCCGGCGTGCGGACTCCGCCCGTCAGCACGACGGTCTGGGTGTAGGGCTCGTCGGCGCGCTCCGGCCCGGCGAACAGCTCCGACACGGGCAGGGAGTTGGTCACCACGGTCAGCTCGGGCACCCCGGCGAGCGCCTCGGCGAGCGCGAGCGAGATCGTCCCGCCCGAGATCCCGATGGCCATGCCCGGCTCGACGAGACCCGCGGCGAGCGCCGCCACGGCCCGGTGCTCCGCGCTGACCGTTCCTGCCGCCGCACGCAGCGATCCGGCGAGCGGCGCGGCCCTGACCCCGCCGCGCACCTTGCGCACGGCGCCCTCGTCGGCCAGCAGGTCGATGTCACGGCGGATCGTCATCGGGCTCACGCCCAGGATCCCGGCCAGTTCGGGGATCGTCGCAGTGCCGCGCTCGCGGACGTGCGCGAGGATGCGCTCACGACGCTCCGATACCAGCACCTGCGCTCCTTCCGATCGCGGCTCCAGTCTGCCATGCGCCCGCCCCGCGGTCCGGCGCCCCGTCGAGCAGGCACCGGCGGCCGTCGCGTGCGGTCGCCTGCCGTGGCACCGCCCGAGAGGACCCGCCCATGACGATCCCGGCCCCGTATCGCGACTGGTTCCCCGAAGCGCAGCTCGACGGCACCTACGGCTTCGATCCGCCCGCGCTGCGACGCGTGGAGCCCGTGCCCGTGCCGGACGGCTTCACCGAGCGCTGGCGGGCCTGGCGCGCGGACGCGGAACGCATCGACGTCTCACCGGAGCGCACCCCGCTCGGCGCGCAGGACGGTCGTCGGCTGTCGATCGTGGAGCACACCGGCGCCGACGGCACCCGGCTGCGTGCGTGGCTTGCGGAGCCGCTCGGCGGCCCCGCAAGGATCGGCATCGTGCACGGGCACGGCTACGGCGGGCGGGCGGCACCCGACTTCGCCCGGGTGCCCGACGACGCGGCGGTGATCTTCCCCGTGGCACGCGGTCTCGGCGCGCTCAACACCGGCGTGGGCGCCCCCTCGACGCGGGACGACCACGTCGTCGCCGGACTCGAGGATCCCGACCGGTCCGTGCTGGGGCTGTGCGCGCGCGACCTGTGGCTCGCCGCCGATGCGCTGTGCACGCTCGCCGGCCCGCTGCCTCTCGCGTACGTCGGCGAGAGCTTCGGCGGCGGGATCGGCGCACTGGCGCTGCCCTGGGACGACCGCTACATCGCGGCGACGCTCGTCGTGCCGAGCTTCGGGCAGCACGACGAACGGCTCGCCGTGCGATGCCTGGGCAGCGGCGAGGCCCTGCGCCGACACGTGCAGGCCCACCCTGCGGCCCGCGACGTGCTGCGGCTGTTCGACGCCTCCACCGCGATGCTGCTGAACCGGATCCCGGTGCGCGTGGAAGCGGCCCTCTGGGATGCGAACGTCCCGCCACAGGGCCAGTTCGCGATCGCGAACGCCGTGGCCCGGTCCGCGGGCGTGCTCGAGCTCGCCGTGCTGCCGGCCGGCCACGCCGCGTACCCCGGGCGCGAGCAGCTGACGCGCGCGTTCGAGGACGCAGGGCGGGCGCACCTGGACCGGGCGCGCAGTCGGGATCGGCAGGAGCGTTCTCGGGATGCGGATCTCGCGCAGCGCTGACGCGGATGCCTCGCCGCTCACCCCGCGCGCCCGGCGCGACCGATGCGGGCCGGGGCCGGCAGAACGCTGGACACCAACCTGTAATAACAGGTATGCTCCAACTTGTAATGACAGGAGGCGCGCCGCGCCCGGCCCGGAGGTAACGATGCCCGCGTTCCGCACCCCACCGATCGCGCCGTTCGCGATCGCCTTCGACGCAGAGAGACTGACGCTCGCACCCGAGGGGCCGACGCTCACCCGTCGCATGTCCGATCTGGAGGGGCTGTTCCTCGATGAGCAGGCGTGGCGCGAGGCCGCCGAGGGCGAGAATCCCGTCGTCTACACCGTGACCAGCTCCCCTGTCCCCGAGATCGATCGCGAACTGCCGCAGTCGATCACCACGATCATGCCCGGCGCCACCGCCGGCGAGCTGTGGATGACGAAGGGGCACCAGCACCCCGACCATCAGGGCGAGATCTACCTCGCGCTGAAAGGCACCGGCGGCCTCCTCATGTTCGACGGCGAGCGCACCGAGTGGCTCGACATGCAGCCCGGCACGATCGGGTACATCCCTCCGGGCTGGGCGCACCGTTCCGTGAACACGGGCGACGAGCCGTACGCCTTTCTCGCCGTCTACCCTGGCGGAGCCGGTCACGACTACGGCTGGGTGCTCGAGCACGGCATGGGGTCCCGCGCGCATCGCACGGCGGAGGGCGTGGAGCTGCGCCCCTACGCCGGCGCCTGACCGGAGACCGCGCCATGCTCATCGCACACGACCTCGGCACCACGGGGAACAAGGCGTCCCTGCACCACGATGACGGGCGCCTCGTCGCCGCCGTCACCGTGGCCTATCCGGCGCACTTCGCCGACGGGGGCGTCGCCGAGCAGAACCCCGAGGACTGGTGGAACGCCGTCGTCGCCGCCACCCGCGACCTGCTCGCCCGCACCGGCACCACGCCGTCCGACGTGGCGGGCGTCGTGGTCAGCGGCCAGATGATGGGCGCCGTGCTGCTCGATGGCGAGGGCGCGCCGGTCCGTCCCGCGATCATCTGGGCCGACACCCGCTCCGGCGCGCAGCAGCGCGAGCTCGAGTCCGCTCTCGGCAGGGAACACGCGTACCGGATCCTCGGGCACCGCCTGAACCCCACCTACTCCGTGGAGAAGGTCATGTGGGTGCGCGACAACGAACCCGAGAACTGGGAACGCGTGCGTCGGGTGTGCGTCGCGAAGGACTTCATCGTGCTGCGTCTGACCGGGCGACTCGCCACGGACCGCTCCGATGCGAGCGGCACCAACGCCTACGACCAGATCGCGGGCGCATGGTCGGGTGAGGTGCTCGCCGCCGCCCGCCTGGATCCCGCCCTGTTCCCGGAGATCCTCGAGTCGACATCCATTGTGGGCACGCTCACCCCGGACGCGGCCGTCGCGCTCGGCCTGCCCGCATCGACCCGCGTCGTGACAGGTGGCGGCGACGGTCCGCTGGCCGCCGTCGGATCCGGTGTCGTCGCACCCGAGGATGGTGCGTACGTGTGCCTGGGGACGTCTTCGTGGATCTCCTTCGCCGCCGACGCACCGCTGCACGACCCGGGCATGCGCACCATGACGTTCGACAATGTGGTGCCGCGCAGCTTCGTGCCCACCGCGACCATGCAGGCCGGCGGCGCCTCGGTGCAGTGGATCGCCGAGGCGCTCAGCCCGGATCCGTCACGTCCCGAGACCGCGCGCCTCACGGCCGACGCCGGAGGCGACCTCGACACCGAAGGGCTGTACTTCCTGCCCTATCTGCTCGGCGAGCGCTCGCCCCTGTGGGATCCGCACGCGCGCGGCGCCTTCGTCGGCATCGGCCGTCACCACCGCCGGGAGCACCTCGTGCGGGCGGTGCTCGAGGGCGTGGCCTACAACCTCCTCACCTGCATCGATGCGTTCCGCGCGTCCGGCGCCGTGATCGACCGCATCGACGCGGTCGGCGGCGGAGCGCAGAGCGACGCCTGGCTGGCCGTGCTGGCGGACGTCTGGGGCGTGCCCGTGCGCCGGCGCACGATCGTGGAGGAGGCCAACAGCCTGGGCGCCGCCGTCACCGGTGCGGTCGGGCTGGGCCTTGCCGAGTTCTCCGTCGCCCGGAGCCTCAGCGAGGTCACCGCCGAGTTCCTTCCGGATCCGGCCCGGCACGCCGAGCACCTGCGACGGCACCGTCGATTCACGGAGGCGTACACGGCGCTCGCCCCCTGGTTCGCCGGTCGCACCCCGGACGGGGCGGCCTGATGGGCGTGATCCTCGCCACCAGCCGTTCGTTCTCCGACGGCGACCTCGACCTCGTCTCCCGCGCCGAGTCAGCGGGCCACGTCGTGGTGCGCGGACCCGCGCACCACGACCTCGCCGAGCTGCGCCCCCTGCTGCGCGACGCGGACGCGTGGATCGCCGGCACCGGCCCGGTCACCGCCGAGCACCTGGCCGCCGCACCTCGGCTCGCGGTGATCGCACGCTACGGCGTCGGCACCGAAGCCGTCGACCTCGCCGCCGCACGCAGCCGCGGCATCCCGGTCACCAACACCCCCGGCGCCAACGCGGATGCCGTCGCCGACCACGCCGTGGGTCTCATGCTCGCGGCCCTGCGCGGCATCGCCGACGGCGACCGCCGCGTGCGTGCGGGCGACTGGGCCGTGCGCCGCGGGCGCGAGCTCGGCGCCGCGACCGTCGGGATCGTCGGCTTCGGCCGCATCGGCCAGGGCGTCGCGAAGCGGTTGAGCGGATTCGGATCCCGGATCCTCGCCTCGGATCCGTTCCTGCCCGACGATGCCGTGCGCGCTGCCGGCGCCGAGCCCGCCACCCTCGACGCCCTGTTCCGCACCGCCGACGTGATCACGCTGCACGCCCCCGGCGGACAGCGCCTCGTCGACGCGGAACGGCTCGCGACGATCCGCCCCGGCGCCGTGATCGTCAACACCGCCCGCCCCGACCTCGTGGACGAGGCGGCCCTCGCCACGGCCCTGCGCACGGGCGGGCTCGCCGCCTACGCTGCGGACACCCTGGACGGCGACACCGCGGCGAGCGCGAGCCCCCTCCTCGCCGCAGACCTCGGCGACCGGGTCACGGTGACCCCGCATCTCGGGGCGCAGACCACCCAGGCCGTCGACAACATGGGCCGGATGGCTCTCGACAACGCCCTCGCCGTCCTGCGCGGCGAGGGCCCGATCCACCCGGTCCGCTGACCCGCGCCGGAGGCCCGCGTGATCGCGTTCCGGGTGCAGTCGTGACCGACGGCGCTAACGTGAGGGGCGCCGGGCGATCGCTCCCGGCGCGACGCACGACCGCGAGGAGGCCCGTCATGCGCCCCACCGATCCGCACCGGACCGATGCGCAGCGTGCCGTTCCGGTGATCCGGGNGCCGTGACCCCCGCCGCCGACCGCATGGGCTTCGTCGGCGTGACCACCGGATCCTCCTCGATCATGACCGTGTTCCCGCTGTGGGCCGACGTGCTCGGGCTGCCCACGCGCACCCTCGTCGGCCACGACCTGCCCATGGATGCCGCGCCCGACCAGTACCGCGAGCTCGTCGAGCAGATCCGCGACGACCCGCATCACCGCGGCGCGCTGGTGACCACGCACAAGATGAACGTGTTCGCGGCGGCCTCCGATCTCTTCGACGAGCTCGATCCGTTCGCGGTGTCCTGCTCGGAGATCTCCAGCATCTCCAAGCGCCCCGGCCCGGACGGCACGGATCGGCTGATCGGTCGCGCGAAGGATCCGCTCACCGTGGATCTCGCCCTGCGCGAGATCATCCCCGACGACTACTTCGCCCGCACCGGCGCGGAGGTCGTCATCCTCGGCGCCGGCGGCTCCGGCACGGCGCTGAGCTGGGCGCTGGCCGAGCGCGCCGACGCACCGGCGCTGATCACGGTCACGGCCCGCAGCGAGGACAAGCTCGACCACCTGCGTGAGGTGCACCGCCAGCACGGCACTCCCGAGGGCCTGATCCGATACGTGCGCACCGCCGCACCGGAGGAGGCCGACGCGATCGTCGCCGCAGCCCCGGCCGGGTCCGTGATCGTGAACGCCACCGGGCTCGGCAAGGACCGCCCCGGATCCCCGCTGACCGACGCCGTCGTGTTCCCGGAGCGGGCGGTGGCGTGGGAGTTCAACTACCGCGGATCTCTCGAGTTCCTGCACCAGGCCGAGGCACAGCAGCGATCGCGCGGGCTGACCGTCGTGGACGGCTGGCGCTACTTCATCCACGGCTGGACGCAGGTCGTCGCCGACGTGTTCGAGCTCGACCTCGACGGCCCCACCGTCGAGCGGCTCGCCGAGGCGGCGGAGTCGGTGCGGCGATGAGCACAGGCGGCGTCATCCGCACGGTGCTCGGCGATGTCGACGCCGCCGGCTGGGGACCGACCGATTACCACGAGCACCTCTTCCAGGTCACGCCCCTGCTGCCCGGCGACGAGCTCGACGACGAACGCGCCTCGACGCGAGAGGCCGAGCTGCTGCGGGACAGCGGGTTCGCGGCGATGATCGACGCAACCCCGTCCGGACTCGGCCGCGACCCGGCCGGCGTGGCGCGGATCGCCGAGGCCACCGGTGTGCGCATCGTGGCGACCGCGGGCCGCCATCGCGAGGCGCACTACGAGCCAGGACACCCCGCCCACGCCGACGACGCCGCGACGCTGAAACGGCGCTTCATCGCCGAGATCGCGTACGGCCAGCCCCGCGACGATGCGGATCCGGACGGCCCCCGCGCGCTCTCCCCGGACGGCTCTCCGGTGCGCGCAGGGATCCTCAAGGGCGGCGCCGACTACTGGCGGATCAGTGCGTTCGAGCGCGTCACACTGCTCGCCCTGGCCGCCGCGCACCGCGCCACCGGGGCGGCGGTCATGGTGCACCTGGAGTTCTGCACCGCCGCGCACGAGGTGCTCGACCTGCTCGCAGCGGAGGGCGTCGCGTCCGACCGGGTCGTGCTCGCGCACGCGGACCGTGACCCGGATCCGGGGCTCCACGTGGCACTCGCCCAGCGCGGCGCCTACCTCGGCTACGACGGGTTCGCGCGGCCGCGCACCCGCAGCGACGCCGAGTTGCTCGCACTCACCGCCGCGGTCGTCGCCGCCGGCGCGGGCGACCGGGTGCTCCTCGGCGGCGACGTCGCCCGCCGCACCCGCTACATCGCCTACGGCGGGATGCCGGGCCTCGCCTACCTCGGGGACCGCTACCTGCCCCGCCTGCGCGCCGAGATCGGCGACGCCGCCGTCGACACGATGCTCGTGGCCAATCCGGCGCGCCTGCTGACCCTGTCGCGCTGACAGCGCGCATCCCGACCCG
The DNA here is from genome assembly GCF_902506375.1 of Microbacterium sp. 8M. Taxonomy (GTDB): domain Bacteria; phylum Actinomycetota; class Actinomycetes; order Actinomycetales; family Microbacteriaceae; genus Microbacterium. The sequence continues at coordinate 432,149 of NZ_LR733284.1, read as the reverse complement.
ACCCGACCCGACCCGACCCGAGGAGGATCCCATGTCCGACCGTCTCGCCCGCGCCCGCGCCACCGGAGTGCTCGCCGTGCTCCGCGCCCCCTCGGCCGACGCGGCGCTGCACGCCGCCGACGCCCTCATCCGCGGCGGCGTCACGGGCATCGAGGTGACCTATTCGACCCCGGATGCGCCCGCCGTGATCCGCGAGCTGATCGCGCGACACGGCGACGGCGTCTACGTCGGCGCAGGCACCGTGACCACGACCGCGGAGGCCGAGGCGGCGGCGGACGCGGGTGCGGCCTTCCTGGTGAGCCCCGGCACGCTCCCCGATCTCGCCGCGGCGATGCGCGCGACCGGGGCCGTCGTGATGACCGGCGCGCTCACCCCGACCGAGGTGATGACGGCGCTGCGGCTCGACGTCGACGTGGTGAAGCTCTTCCCCGCCTCCCTCGGAGGCCCCGCGTATCTGGGCGCGCTGCGCGGCCCGTTCCCGCAGGCCCCGCTCATGCCCACCGGCGGGGTGACGCCGGACAACCTCGCCGACTGGTTCCGGGCCGGCGCGGTTGCGGTCGGCGCCGGCGGCGACCTGGCCAACGGCGCCTCGATCGCCGCGGGCGACTGGGACGACCTCGAAGCGCGGGCTCGGCGCTTCGCCTCGGCACTGGCCGCCTCCCGCGCCGGCTGATCCGGCTTCCCGCCCGATCTCGCCCTGCCCGTGGCGATCGGGCAGGTCGTCGCCGCAGCGGCCCCGGCACCACCCGGGGTCCCGTTCGAAGGAGAGAACCCATGACCGACCCCACGATCCTGCACGCCACGTTCACCGCCCGCCCCGGTCAGGCCGAGCGGGTCGCCGCTCTGCTCGCCGGCTTCGCCGAGGAAGTGCGCCGCGAGGAGGGCTGCGTCGTCTTCGACGCCACCCGCCTCGTCGACGACACCGACCGGTTCTTCGTGTACGAGGTCTACCGCGACGAGGCGGCGTTCCAGACGCACCTCGTCAACCCCGCGGGCGGCCCGTTCAACGCCGCGCTGCAGGAGCTCATCGTCGAGCCCTCCTCTCAGCTCACCTTCCTGCGCCGGATCTGAGGCCCCACATCAGATGTGAGCGAGGCGGACACGAGAACGGCCCCCTCTCGGGAGAGGGGGCCGTTCCGCATCCGTCAGATCACTGGTAGAGCACCGCGGCGATCTTCGGGTCGTCGATGTTGCTCTTGTCGTACCAGTAGGAACCGGTGTCGTAGAACTCGTCGATCTTCTCGCCCTTCGCAGCGGCGACCGCCGACTGGACCGTGCGCTTGCCGATGCCGATCGGGTCCTGAGTGATGGCCCCGGCCATCGTGCCGTCCTTGATGGCGTTGATCTGCGCGGCGCCGGAGTCGAAACCGACGATCGTGATCTTGCCCTTGGCGAGGCCCAGCTCGTTGACCGCGTCGACGATGCCGATCGCCGAGCCCTCGTTGGTGCCGTACAGTCCCTTGAGGTTCGGGTGGGCGGCGATCATGGCCTTGGCGATGTCGGCCGACTTCAGGTGGTCGCCGTCGCCGTACTGGATGTCGACGATCTTGATGTCGGGGTAGTCCTTCTTGATCTTGTCGACGAAGCCGTCGCGCCGCTCCACGCCCGTCGAGTTGATCTGCGAGTGCCCGACGATCGCGACCTCGCCCTTCTTGCCGATCAGCTCGGCCATGTGCTCCGCGGCCAGCGCGCCCGCCTTCTTGCTGTCGGTCGCTGCGAGGCTCAGGCCTGCGTCGCCGTTGCAGGGGGCGTCGAAGTAGACCACGGGGATCTTCTTCTCCTTGGCCTGCTGCAGCGGCGCCACGCACGCCTCGGGGTCGAGCGCGGCGTACCCGATGGCGGCCGGGCTCTTGTCGATCGCGGTCTGCAGCATCTGCAGCTGCTGGTCGATGTCGGTCTCCGCCGGCGGTCCGTCGAAGGTGACGTCGACGCCGAGCTTCTGACCCTCCTCGTCGGCGCCCTTCTTCACGGCCTGCCAGAACTGGTGCTGGAAGCCCTTGGAGACGAGCGCGATCGTCATCTTGCCGCTGCCGCCCCCGGACGACGAGCCGCCGGTGGATCCGCTGCTCGAGCACCCGGCGATCGCGATCGCCGTGGCGGCCAGGACGGCCGCGAAAGCGGTCTTCTTGCCGAATTTCATGAGAACTCCGTTGTTTGTGGACATTCGGGTGAGGGGTTTTGCGGATCGCTCCGCGGTTCGGCCGGGGCCGAGCAGTCCGACCGGACGGGTGAGCATCCGACCGGACCGACGCATCAGGTCCGCTGCCGGTTGCGCAGCGAGTCGAAGAACACCGCGATGAGGATCACGATGCCGACGACGACGTTCTGCCACTCCGGCTGGATGGACAGGATCCGCAGGCCGTTGACGAGCACGCTCATGATGAGCGCACCGATCACGGTCCCGAGGATCGATCCGCGGCCGCCGAGCAGCGAGGTCCCGCCGATGATGACGGCGGCGATGGCCTGCAGCTCGTAGCCGGTGCCGATCTGGGGCTGGGCGGAGCCGAGACGGGAGGCGATGACCACGCCCGCGACGCCGGTGAAGGCTCCCGCGAACATGTAGATGAAGATCGTCCAGCGCCGGGTGTTCACGCCGCTGAGCCGGGTGGCCTCCTCGTTGGAGCCGATCGCGAACGTGTAGCGGCCGAGGAGGGTCTTCGACAGCACGATCGCGGCGAACACCGCAAGGCTCGCCGTGATGAGCACGCCGTTGGGCAGGCCAGGGATGAGGGTGCCGAGGGCGATCTTCTGGAACCCCGGCGCCTTGGTGAAGTAGATCGGGCGGACGCCCGACACGATCAGCGCCAGGCCGCCGGCGACCATCATCATCGCCAGCGTGGCGATGAAGGGAGGCAGTCGCAGGAACGTCACGTTCAGGCCGTTGATGAGGCCCATCAGCACACCGGTCAGGATGCCGCCGATCACCCCGAGCCAGACCGGGAGCCCCAGGTTCTGCACGAACACGCCGACCATGACCGCGCACAGGGCCATACCCGTGCCGATCGACAGGTCGATGCCTCCCGTGATGATGACGAAGGTGGTGCCGAGGGCCAGGATGCCGATGACCGCGGTGGACAGCAGGATCCCGGAAAGGTTGGACCACTCGAAGAAGTGACCGCTGGCGAGCGAGAAGAACACCACCAGCACGATGAGCGTGCCGAATGCCAGGGACTGCTGCAGCTGACGCTTGAGCGCCGCGCCGAGGTCGCGCTTGTCGGTGTTCTCGTTCACGGCCTGCTGGATGACGCTGGTCGTGGATCCGGAGGGTTCGGGGGCGCTCATCGGTTCTCCTCCCCGTGGGCTGCGAGGTGCATGATCTTCTCCTGGGTTGCTTCCTCGTTGCGCAGCGTCCCCTTGATCCGGCCGTTCGCGAACACGACGATGCGGTTCGCGACGCGGAGGATCTCCGGGAGCTCCGACGAGATGACGATGATGGACTTTCCGGCGTCCGCGAGCTGCTGCATGAGCCGGTAGATCTCCTCCTTCGCGCCGATGTCGATCCCTCGGGTCGGCTCGTCGAAGATGAGGATGTCGCAGTCGCGCATCAGCCACCGGGCGATGACGACCTTCTGCTGGTTGCCTCCCGAGAGGAGCTTGACGACCTGGTTGACGGAGGGCGTCTTCACCCGCAGCTGCTGGACGTACTGCTTCGTCTGGTTCTTCGCCCTGCGGTCCCCCATCCACCCCAGCGCGTTCGTGTAGGAGCTGAGCGAGGCGAGCACGGTGTTGAACGTGACGTCCTGGTCGAGCATGAGCCCGAGGAGCTTGCGGTCCTCGGACAGGTAGCCCACGCCGTGCTTGACGGCGTCCTCGGGCTGGCGGATCCGGGCGTTGCGGCCCGCGATGCGGATCGTGCCGCCGTCCCTGTGGTCGGCGCCGATCACCGCCCGCGCGGTCTCGGTGCGCCCGGCTCCCATCAGCCCGGCGAAGCCCAGGATCTCACCTCGGCGCAGTTCGAAGGAGACGTCCGAGAGCAGGCTCTTCGTGCTGAGCCCCTCGACGTCGAGCACGACCGGCGCCGCGCTGAAGTCCTTGACCGCGGGCCGGGTGGACTCGTCGACGTGGCGACCGACCATCATCTCGATGACCTTGGCGATGTCGATCTCGGCCTTGTCGAGCGAGCCGATGTAGGCGCCGTCGCGCAACACGGTGACCCGGTCCGCGAGCCGGCGCAGCTCGTCCATGCGGTGCGAGATGTAGACAATGCCGGTGCCCTTGGCCTTGAGCTGCTCGATGAGCTGGAACAGCGTCTCGACCTCGGCGTCGGTGAGCGCAGATGTCGGCTCGTCCATGATGAGCACCTTGGCGTTGAACGAGAGCGCCTTGGCGATCTCGACCATCTGCTGCTCCGCGACGGTGAGGTCGCCGACGCGGCGCTTCGCGTCGAGGTCGATGCCGAGTCGCTTCAGCAACTCGGCGGCCTGCTCGTTCAGGCGCCGTTCCGACAGGAACGGCCCGGTGCGCGGCTCGCGACCGACGTAGATGTTCTGCGCGACCGTGAGGTCGGGCATCATGTTGAGCTCCTGGTGGATGATCGTGATCCCCAGATGCTGCGCCTGCAGCGGGCTGGTCAGCTCGACCTCCCGCCCCTCGAACGTGATCGTGCCCTCGTCCTTGGCGTAGATGCCCGAGAGGATCTTCATGAGGGTCGACTTGCCCGCGCCGTTCTCACCGACGAGGACGAGCACCTCGCCCGCGCGCACCTCCAGGTTCACGCCCTTGAGCGCCTGCACGCCGGGGAACCCCTTGCTGATGCCCTCCACCACGAGGATGGGGTCGCTCATCACTCACCTGCTTCCTTGAAGGTCGGATCCGAAACGTGTGAAATCCTTTTCAAACGTCGGATCAATCTTGACGACCGTTGACGGTCGTTGCAAGTTGTATCTAAATGTATCTACCGGCACGCGAGTCCGCGACAACCTGTAATAACAGGTTGATCACGGTTCGGTATCGGCCGGAGGACACCGCTCACCGCGCACCTCCCGGGTCCCGCCGCCTCAGTGCAGCCGGAGGGAGTCGATCGCGAGGAGCTTCCCGCGGATGAAGGCGTTCGCATGCGCACCCAACTCGTCGCCGTCCGCCCAGAGGTTGCGCCAGATCCCCAGCATGCGACTGAGATCCGGGGCGACGACCGCCGAGGAGAACGACTCGAACACGATCGGGCCGTCGTAGCCGACGCGTCCGAGTGCCGCGAAGAACGTGTCGAAGTCCACGGACCCCGTGCCGAGATAGCCGCGGTGGCTCTCGCCGATATGCACGTACTGCAGGTGCGGCGCCGCATCGAGGACGGGCGCGAACATGCCGGACTCCTCGATGTTCATGTGGTACGTGTCGAGATGGATCCCGAGATTCGGCCGGTCGATCTCCTCGAGATAGGCGAGCGCCTGGCGGGCCGTGTTCAGCACATTGGTCTCGTACCGGTTGACGACCTCCAGGGAGACGCGGATCCCCCGATCGGCCGCATGATCGGCGACACGTGAGATCGCGCGTCGACTGTTCTCCAGTCCTCGTGCCGTGACCGGCTGCATGTACTTCTTCATGGCGCTGTACAGCACGCCGCAGAAGTGCACGCCCCCCATCTCCGCGACCACGTCGACCGCGCGCAGCAGCAGTGCTTCGCCCGCCGCGACGACCACAGGGTCCTCGCTCGTCACGTCGGTGGCCTCACCGAGCCCGAGCGACGCGGTGACCGCAAGACCGTGCTCGGCGACCGCGGACGCCGCGACAGCCGCATCGAAGACGAACGGGTCCATCAGCGGGTACTCGATCAGATCGAAGCCGGCGGCGCGTGTACGGGCGGCCGCGGAGCGGATGCCGGACGCATCGAACTCCCCGGTCCAGACGAGGGCGTGACATCCGATGTTCATGAGGGAGCTCCCTTGCTCGTTCGCGCATTTGGCACGTTGCAATCGCAACATCGGACACCATAGGGCGCGGTTTTGCAACGTGTCAATAGCCGTCGTTCCGGGAAATCCGAACGCACGGAACGCGTCCCGCTGTGGGCTAGTCTGAGCGGGTCCGCTTCAGCACCCGGGGAGTCCACCGCAATGTCCGCCAGCGTCAAGGACGTCGCCGCTCTCGCCGGCGTGTCCGCCTCGACGGTGTCGAACTACCTGAACCACCCGCACGTGCTGAGCCCCGCCACCAGCGAGCGCGTCCGCGCCGCGATCGAACGACTCGGGTTCGTGCCGAACGAATCCGCCCGCCAGCTGCGCGCGGGCGCAGGGAAGGCGATCGCGCTGATCCTCCTGGACGCCTGGCTGCCGTACTTCAACGAGCTCTCCCGCGGCGTGGAGGATGTGCTGCGCGCCGGCGGCTGGTCGCTGTTCTTCAGCAACAGCGCGCGCGACGAGTCGATCCAGGCCCGCAATCTCGAGATGTTCGAGGCCCATCGGGTTCAGGGCATCGTGATCTACCCGCTCGGGGACGTCGTGCCGGCGCTCGAGCGCCTGGCGGACAAGGGCGTCCGGTCGGTCGTGGTCGGACCGGCGACAGCGTCCGACCGAGTCGGATCCGTGCGCTTCGATGACCGTGCGGGCGGGCGACTCGCGGGCGCCCACCTGCGCGAGATCGGGCGCCGACGCATCGCGTTCCTCGGCGACCCCGGCACGGTGAGCCAGACGGCGGACCGCCTCGCCGGCCTCCTGGAGGCCGCCGGACCGGCGGTGTCGACGGTGCGCGCCGGTGGTCTCACGATCGAAGCAGGCATCGCCGCGGGGCAGGAGATCGTGGCCCGCGCACCTCGGGAGCGCCCGGATGCGGTCTTCGCCGCCAACGACATGCTCGCGATCGGCGCGCTCACCGCCTTCCTGCGCGCCGGCGTGCGGGTCCCCGAGGACATCGCGATCGTCGGATTCGACGACGTCGACCAGGCGCACCAGGCCGTGGTCCCGCTCACGACGATCCGCCAACCCGGGTACGAGATCGGCGCCGCTGCGGCGCGCTCGCTGCTGGAGCAGCTCGCGAACCCCGCCGCTCCCCCGCCATCGGTGACTCCGTTCGCCCCCGCGCTCGTGGTGCGCGAGTCGACCGTCGGGCCCGCGCCGGCGCTGTGACGAAGCGCGGCCGCGGCGCCCGCGAGTCCACGTGCCGGCGAGCCACCGGAGCCCACGGAGAAAGTCGGCTCAGCCGCCGATGCGCCGCATCGCCGCCTCGAACTCTGCGGCCGATGAGGCGCTCACCTCGTGCCGCAGCATCTCATCGAGCACGTCCGGCGCGGCCGTGAACAGACCGATGCCGGCCAGGCGCATGGCGACGACGTCGTCGGGCGTGCGCAGGCTGGCGAGCAGCACGTTCGTGCCACTCCCCGCACACACCGCCTGCATGGCGGGGATCATCGCATCGGCATCCATGCCCGCATCCCGCATCCTTCCCAGGTAGGGCGCGATGTACGCCACGCCGATGCTCGCGGCGGCGAGCGCCTGTGCCACCGAGTACACCGCGGTCAGCAGCACGGGCGTGCCGCCGGCGACGACCGCCGCGGCAGCTGCGAAACCGTCCGGCGTGGCGGGGATCTTGACGGCGACGCGCTCCCCCAGCCCGGCGATCCGCTCGGCGCAGGCGCGCAGTTCGGCGGCGTCCTCTCCCCAGGCCTGGAAGAACACCTCGCGCGCGCCCTCCTCCACCCAGCGCCGGTACAGCTCCGGCAGGTCGGCGGCGCGATGACCGTGTCTTTCGAGGATCGTCGGGTTGGTGGTCACCCCGTGCACCAGGCCGGAGCGCAGCAGGGCGCCGACGCGCTCCGTGTCGGCGCTGTCGACATACAGGCGCGGGGCTCCCACGGCGTGAGCGGACATGAGCGGGATCTCCCTCCGGCAACCTGTCGTTACAGGTCGCGATTCGGATAATGTAATGACAGGGCTCCGTCCACGTCAAAGGCGACGGAGCGCACTCCCTCGTCCGATCGGAGGACACGTGCCCATGGCCGAGACCCAGGATCGCTCCGGCGTCGTCATCGTCGGGAGCGTGACGGCGGACGTCACGACCTTCTCGCAGCGGCTCCCCGCGCGCGGCGAGACCATCCTCGGCGAGCAGTTCACGCTGCTGCTCGGCGGGAAGGGCGCCAATCAGGCGGTCGCCGCCGGCCTCGCCGGAGCGCGCACGAGCTTCGTCGGCTGCGTCGGCGACGACCTCTTCCACGACCTGATCGTGGACGGGCTCTCCGCCGCGGGCGTCGACCTGGCGCACCTGCGCACGGTTCCCGGCCCCACCGGCATCGCCCACATCCGCGTGGACGCCTCGGCGCAGAACGACATCGTGATGGTCCCGCTCGCCAACGCCTTCCTCGACGAGGCACAGGTCGACGCCGCGCTCGAGGCGCTCGCCCCGTCCACCTCGGTGCTGCTCACCCAGCTCGAGACCCCGTCGGCGCTCACCAGGCACATCGCCGCGCGAGGCCGGGAGCTCGGCATGACCGTCGTGCTGGACCCCGCCCCGGCCGCTCCGCTGGACGCCGAGGTGTGGCGCAACGTCGACATCGTCACCCCGAACGAGACCGAGGCGAGCCTGCTGTCCGGCATCGCCGTGACCGACCCCGCCTCGGCCGAGCAGGCCGGACGCTGGTTCCTCGACCAGGGCGTCGGCGCAGCCGTGATCACCCTCGCGGAGCGTGGATCCGTCGTGGTCACGCCCGAGGGATCCGAGCTCGTCGAGCCCATCCCGGTCGAGGCCGTGGACACGACGGCGGCGGGCGACGCCTATGCCGGCTACCTCGGCGCGGCGCTCGCGGAGGGCCGGAACCTCGCGGAGGCCACGGGCATCGCCGCGGCAGCCGGAGCCCTCGCCGTCACCCGCCAGGGCGCGTCGCCGAGCATCCCCTCCCGCGCCGAGGTCGACGCACTCCGCGCCGAACACCCCGAGAGCCGCGCACTCCGCGCCGCCGTCTCCTGAGCCGTCCGAGAAGGATCCGCCATGCGAAAGACCGCCACCACGATCAATCCCGCCCTGTCCCGCGTGATCAGCGAGACAGGCCACACCGACCTCATCGTCGTGACCGACGCCGGCCTGCCGATCCCTCCGGGATCCGAACGGATCGACCTCGCCTACCGCCCCGGGGCGCCCGCGTTCCTCGACGTGCTCGACACCGTGCTGGCCGAACTCGTCGTCGAAGGCGCGACCGTCTCCGCCGAGGTCGCCGACGCGAGCCCCGAGATCCTGGCCGCCCTCCGCGAGCGGTTCGCCGGGCAGGGCTTCGAGATCGAGCTCGTCCCGCACGCCGAGTTCAAGAGGCGCACGGCATCCGCCAGGGCGTTCGTGCGCTCGGGCGAGTTCACGCCCTACGCCAACGTCATCCTGCACGCCGGGGTGGCATACTGATGTCCGCGGCACTCGACGACGCGATCGACCGCCGCTCTGCGGCTCCGATGTACGACCAGCTGCGCCGACTGATCATCGACGGCATCGCGCGAGACGGGCTGCAGCCCGGCGACCCGCTGCCCGGCGAGCACCGACTGTGCGAGCAGTACGGGATCTCGCGCACCGTCGTGCGCCAGGCTCTGGCGCAGCTCGAGCACGAGGGGATCGTGGAACGGGTGAAGGGCAAGGGCACGTTCGTCGCGCGCCCTCGCACCAGCGAATCGCTCGTCCACACGCTCATCGGACTGTACGACGACGTCGCACGCCGCGGTGGACATGTGCACAGCGATGTGCGCCGTCATGAGGTCGTCTCCGCGGATGAGGAGGTCGCGGACGCGCTCGCCGTCCCCGTCGGCAGCCCGGTCGTCCTGCTGGAGCGCCTGCGCCTCGTCGACGGCGAGCCGTGGTCGCTGTCGACGACCTGGATGCCGGAGGAGGTCGGCCGGGTCACGCTCGGTGCCGACCTCGGCGACATCTCGCTGTACGGGCTGCTCGAGCAGCACGGCATCCGTGCGACCCATGGCGTGCGGTCGGCCGAAGCGACCGTCGCGACGCACGATCAGGCCCTGCTCCTCGGCGTCAGCGCCGGATCCGCGCTGTTGCGGCTGCGCAGCGTGAGCCGGGGCGCCGACGACCGCCCGATCGAGTTCTTCATCGCACTCCACCGCGGCGACCGGTCGCGCTTCGAGTTCTCGCTCGGCGAGGAGCACTCGCAGGCACGTCTGGTGAGCCTGCCCCCGGGCGCCTGATCCGAGTCAGCCCGCGGACGACCGAGCCGTCGCCCGTTCCCCCTCCGGCTACCCTCGAGACATGACCTCCGACTGGACCGGATCCGCCATCGCCCTGCTCGAGGCGGATGCGAACCGCAGCGCCGACACGCATCTGCACGTCTTCCCGCTGCCCGCCGAGTGGGGCATCGACCTCTACCTCAAGGACGAGTCGGTGCACCCGACCGGATCGCTGAAGCACCGGCTCGCCCGTTCGCTGATCCTGTACGGGCTGGTCAACGGCTGCATCGGGGAGGACACCACGCTGGTGGAGGCGTCCAGCGGCTCGACCGCTGTGTCCGAGGCCTACTTCGCGCGGATGCTCGGCCTGTCGTTCGTGACCGTCGTGCCCCGCACGACGAGCCAGGAGAAGATCGACCTCATCGAGTTCTACGGCGGACGCTGCCACTTCGTGGACAGGGCCGAGGACATGTACGCGGAGGCGGAGCGCCTGGCGTCCGAGTGCAACGGGCACTACCTCGACCAGTTCACGTTCGCGGAGCGCGCGACCGACTGGCGGGGCAACAACAACATCGCCGAGAGCGTGTTCAGCCAGCTCTCGCGCGAGCGCCATCCGATCCCGGCCTGGATCGTCGTCGGCGCGGGCACCGGCGGCACGAGCGCCACCTTCGGACGGTACGTGCGCTACCGTCGCCACCCCACCCGCATCGCCGTCGTGGATCCGGAGGGCTCCGCGTTCTACGGCGGCTGGCGCGACGACGACCGCACGCACACCACCGGCACCCCGAGCCGCATCGAAGGCATCGGGCGGCCCCGCGTGGAACCGTCGTTCGTCATCGGCGTCATCGACGAGATGATCCCCGTGCCCGATGCCGCGTCGATCGCCGCGATCCGGCTGCTCAAGCAGCGCACCCTGCACTGGGCGGGCGGCTCCACCGGCACCAACCTCGTCGGCGCCTTCCAGCTGATCGCCCGGATGCTGCGCGACGGCGAGCGCGGCAGCGTCGTCACCCTCATCTGCGACGGCGGCGCCCGCTACCTCGACACGTACTACTCCGACGACTGGGTCGCCGGCCGCGGCTGGGACCTCGCGCCGCACCGGGAGCGGATGGAGCGCTTCCTCACCACCGGCGAGTGGGCCGAGGACTGAGCCCGCCCTCGGTAGGCGCCCTCTCGTGCGGCGCCCCCTCGTGCGGCGCCCCCTCACCGCGAGACTGCAACCACGCGACGAGACTGCAACAGAGTGCTGCAGTCTCGTCGTGCCGTTGCAGTCTCGCGGAATCTGGCGCGTCCGACGGGGGGCGCGGCGACCAGGGATCCGGGCGTGACCGCGCGGATCCTCGTCGCTACGCTGACGACATGACCACGCTCATCCTCACCGTCGTCGGATCCGACCGTCCCGGCCTCGTCGCCACCGTCGCGCACATCGTCGACGAGCACGGCGGCAACTGGGAGAACAGCCGCCTGGCCGAGCTCGCCGGCACGTTCGCCGGCGTCATCCAGGTGTCGGTGCCCGTCGACCGCGTCGAGGAGCTGCGCGCGTCGCTGAGCGGCCTCGAGGGTCTGCTCACCATCGCGGTGCATCCCGGATCCGGTTCCGAGCCGGCCGAGACGCCGCAGGAGCTGACGATCCGCGTGCTCGGCAACGACCAGCCGGGGATCGTGCGCGAGATCTCGTCGGTGCTGAACGCGAGCGCGCTGAGCATCGAGAGCATGACCACGGAGACCCGGGACGCCGCGATGGCCGGCGGGCGGCTCTTCGAGGCGTCGATCCTCGCCCGTGTGCCGGCCGACGCGGACCCGGAGGCCCTGCGCAGCGCTCTGGAGCGGATCGCGCACGACCTCCAGGTCGACATCACCGTCGGCTGAGGCACGGGTCCTTCGTCTCGTCGCTGCGCTCGCTCAGGAACCGGACAACCGGTCCCTGAGCGAGGAGCGCAGCGACGAGACGAAGGGCGCGGGCTCGTCAGACCAGGCGCTCCTTGGGCGACACGTCGTAGGTGTCGGCGGGATCGTCGTTCACGACTCCCGCGAGCGCCTCGTCGATCGCTGCCAGGGTGTCCGCATCGAGCACCACGCCCGAGGCCTTGACGGTGTCGGCGAGCTGCTCAGGACGGGAGGCGCCCACGAGCGCCGCGGCCACGTTCTTGTTCTGCAGCACCCACGCGATCGCGAGCTGGGGCATCGTGAGCCCCGCCTGCGCGGCGATGGGCTTGAGCCGCTGCACCGCGGTGAGGATGTCGTCCTGCAGCAGACGCTGGATGAAGTGCGCACCCGAGTGCGGATCCGTCGCGCGGGACCCCTCGGGCACCGGCTGGCCGGGCAGGTACTTGCCGCTCAGCACGCCCTGCGCCATCGGCGACCAGACGATCTGCGAGATCCCGAGCTCCTCCGACGCCGGGATGACCTTGCCCTCGATGACCCGGTGCAGCATCGAGTACTGCGGCTGGTTCGAGATGAGCTGCACGCCGAGCTGCTTCGCCAGGGCGTGCCCCTCGCGGAGCTGCTCGGCGGTCCACTCGGAGACGCCGATGTAGAGCGCCTTGCCCTGCCGCACGACATCGGCGAACGCCTGGAACGTCTCCTCGAGCGGCGTCTCGTAGTCGAACCGGTGCGCCTGGTAGAGGTCGACGTAGTCGGTGCCGAGGCGCTTGAGGGATCCGTTGATCGACTCGAGGATGTGCTTGCGGCTGAGCCCGGTGTCGTTCGGGCCCTTCGGGCCGGTCGGGAAGTAGACCTTGGTGAAGATCTCCAGGCTCTCCCTGCGCTGGCCTTCGAGCGCCTTGCCCAGCACGACCTCGGCGGCCGTGTTCGCGTAGGTGTCGGCCGTGTCGAACGTCGTGATGCCGGCGTCGAGTGCAGCGTGCACCGTCTTGACGGCGGCTGCGTCGTCGACCTGCGAGGCGTGCGTGACCCAGTTGCCGTAGGTGATCTCGGAGACCTTCAGACCGCTGTTACCCAGGTATCGGTAGTTGACCATGGCTCCAGCGTAGGCGTGTCCGGTCACAGCCCGGGCCGGATCCGCCCCAGGAGGTCACACGACCCGGGCCCGCCCTGCGACGTTCACTCCGACATCTGCTTGCGCAGCCAGAACTCGGTCTGGGCGACGTGCCCTGCGGCCGCCGCCGACGCCGCGGCCGGATCGCGGGCGATGAGGCCGCGGACGATCGCCCGGTGCCCGGCGTCCGAGAGGACCTTGAGCTGCGCCGCATCGTCGTCGTCGAAGATCCGGTACTGGCGGGTGCGCGAGCGCAGCACCTCGAGCAGGCTGGTGAGCGCCGCGTTCCCGGCGAGCTCGGCGATCCGCATGTGGAACTCGTGGTCCAGGCGCGAGGCCTCGTCGTGGTCGGAGCATTCCGCGATCCGCTCGACCAGGTCGGTCAGCCCGGCCAGCAGGGCGTCGTCGCCGCGGGCCGCCGCGATCGACGCCGCGTGCGCTTCGAGGGGACGCCGGATCTCGACGAGCTCCAGGATCGCGTCCAGGGGCAGCACGTCCACGGTGAGCGAGAGTCCGCGGATCAGATCGGCCGGGCGCAGGCTGCTGACATAGCTGCCGGATCCGTGTCGCGTCTCCAGCACGCCGAGGGCGGAGAGCGTGCGGATGGCCTCCCGCACCGATCCGCGCGAGACGCCGAGCTGCTCGCCGAGCTCGCCTTCGCTCGGCAGCTTGTCGCCCGGCTTCAGCTCGCCGTCGGCGATGAGGGCCCGCAGTCCGTGCAGGGCGGTCTCCCGAGCGCTCATCCTTCTCCTTCGATCCGTTCCCCTTGAGTGTGCCGGTTCGCATCTTCAGAGGATAGTTGTTCTACGACTTACGGAAACAAGATCGTAACAGTGGCATTTTCTGGGCTTTCATGCCAAAGTTGTGCGACAAGTTGCCTGACTCCCGACCGTGAGGATCCACGCCGACCATGCCCGACGCCGAAACGACCGTCCGCACCTCCCCCGTGCGCCTGGCCACCTTCGAGCGCGCACGCGATGCGTGGCCGCTGGATCCGGCGATCGTGCACCTGAACCATGGATCCTTCGGCGCCGTCCCGCGCGAGGTCGTCGCCCTCCAGGACGAGCTGCGCCGTGAGGCCGACCTCAGCCCCATCGGCTGGTTCCCGCGGATCGCGGAGAAGGTCGAGGCGGCGCGTGCCGCGACGGCGCCCTTCGTCGGCGCGGATCCGGCCGACACCGCCTTCGTGCCCAACGCCTCGGCCGCGGCGACCGTCGTCTACAACGCGCTGCAGCTGACCGGTGACGACGAGATCCTCGTCACCGACCACGGCTACGGCGCCGTCACGATGGGCGCTGCCCGCCTCGCGCGGCGCTTCGGCGCCCGACTGCGCACCGTCGCCCTCGGACTCGTCGACGACGCCGAGGCGGTCCTCGCGCGCTTCGCCGAGGAGATCGGCCCGCGCACCCGCGTCATCGTGGTCGATCAGATCACCTCCTCCACCGCACGGCGCTTCCCCACCGCGGAGATCACGGCCCTCGCGCACGCCCGCGGCGTGCGCGTGCTCGTCGACGGAGCGCACGCGCCCGGCCTCATCGCCGATGCCGCGACGGTCGGCGGTGGCGACTGGTGGTTCGGCAACCTGCACAAGTGGCCGTGCGCGCCCCGGGGCTCGGCCCTGCTCGTCACCCGCGCGTCCGACCGCGACGAGCTGTGGCCCCTGATCGACTCCTGGGCGGCTGCGGATCCGTTCCCCGGCCGCTTCGACACCCAGGGCACCATCGACGCCACCACGTACCTCGCCTCTCCCGCCGCGATCGACTTCATCGAGCACGAGCACGGGTGGGAGCGCACCCGGCGCACGATGACCGAACTCGCCGACGCCGGTGCACGCGTCATCGCGGACGCCTTCGAGGCGGCCTCGGACGAGCCGGCGCTCGTGGACCAGCCCATGCCGGTGCCGTCGATGCGGCTGATCCGGCTGCCGCACGGGATCGGCCGTTCACGTGAGGAGGCCGACGCCCTGCGCATGCGCCTGTTCGACGAGGTGGGCGTGGAGACGGCGTTCACGAGCTTCGCCGGCGCCGGCTACTTCCGCCTGTCCGTGCACCTCTACACCGAGATGGCCGATTTCGAGGCATTCGTGGAGCGCTGCGTTCCCCGGATCCTCGAGCTCGCGCGGACCTGAGCGGCCCGCGCCCGAGACCGAACCTGCAAGACCCCAACGAAAGGACGTTCCATGGTGAAGCGCACCCGACTCGCCTCGATCGCCGGCGTGGGCATCGTCGCCCTCCTGGCCCTCACCGCGTGTTCCGGCGGAGCATCGGGCGGAGGTGGATCCGCGGGCGGCAAGGTCACCCTCCAGATGGTGGAGAGCCTGACCAATCCCGATCGCACCAAGCTCATCCGCGGGCTGCTCGACGACTTCCAGAAGGCCAACCCCGACATCACGGTCAAGCTGGTGTCGCCGCCCACCGAGCAGGCCGACACCACCATCCAGCAGATGCTGCAGTCCGGCAAGGGCATCGACGTGCTCGAGACCCGCGACATCACGGTCGGGCCGTTCTCCAACAACCACTGGCTCTACGACATGTCCAAGGACCTGAAGAGCTGGGACGGCTGGGGCGAGCTCACCGACAACGCGAAGAAGGCGGCCGACTCCGACGGCAAGACCTGGTTCGTGCCCTACGGCTTCTACGGGCTCTCGCTCTTCTACCGCACCGACCTGGTCGAGCAGGCGGGCTTCGACGGTCCGCCGAAGTCGTGGGAGGACCTTCTCGAGCAGGCGTCGAAGATCCAGGATCCGGCGAAGAACCAGTACGGCTACGCCTTCCGGGGCGGCAAGAACGCGAACTCGAACGTCGTCGCCGCCATCGAGGCGTACACGATCGACGACCTGGACACCTCGAACGCGTTCCTGCTCAAGGACGGCAAGACGATCTTCTCCTCGCCGGACGCGCAGAAGGCGGTCGACGACTACTTCGCGCTGTTCAAGAAGGCCTCGCCGCCGTCGGCCGTCTCCTGGGGCTACCCGGAGATGGTCGCCGGATTCACGAACGGCACGACGGCGTTCCTGCTGCAGGATCCCGAGGTCATCGCGACCGTGTCGGCATCGAGCCTGAAGAAGGACCAGTGGAACACGGCCCCGCTGCTCGTCGGCCCCAGCGGCAAGGCCGCGCAGCCTCTCGCCGTGGCCGGCTGGGGCATCGCCCAGTCGAGCAAGCACAAGGACGCGGCGGTCAAGCTCGTCGAGTACCTCTCCTCCGCCAAGCCCGCGACGACGTTCGCGCAGAAGAACAGCCTCGTGCCGATCATCGCCGCGGCCGCGAAGGATCCGTTCTACTCGACCGGCCCGTGGACGAGCTACGTCACGATGACCGAGCACCCCGACACCTACGTCAACGTGCAGCAGCCGCGCGGCGTCGCCTGGTGGACCGAGTGGATCCAGAAGTCCGACCAGGACGTCCAGAGCGTGCTCCTGGGCAACATGACGACCAAGGAGCTGCTGAAGTCATGGGACGAGTACTGGACCGCGAAGTACAAGAAGGGCTGATGTCGTGACCTCGACCTCCGCCGCCGAGCGCCCGGCCGGTCCCACCGGCCGGGCCGCTCGGTCCGAGAATCGCGCCACGCCGCCGACGGCGGGGCGGCGGCGCACCTTCCGCGCACGCCACGCACTGACGATCCTCGCGTTCCTCGCCCCCGCGATCGTCTTCGTGTGCTGGTTCACCTATCTCCCGATGCTGCAGGGCGCGCGCATGGCGTTCCTCGACTACAAGCTGTGGGATCTGACCTCGACGCCGTTCGTCGGGCTCGACAACTTCGCCAAGGTCCTCTCCGATCCGGTCTTCCCGACCGTCGCGGGCAACACCCTTCTCTGGGTCGTCGGGTCTCTCGTGCCGCAGTTCGTGCTGGGATTCCTGATCGCGCTCGCCCTGCGGCAGCGCTTCCGGTTCCGCGGGGTCTACCAGGCGCTCGTCTTCTTCCCGTGGGCTGTCTCGGGGTTCCTGATCGGCATGCTGTTCCGCTGGATGTTCAACGCGGAGTTCGGCGTCATCAACGACCTGCTCATGAAGGCGCATCTCATCTCCGCGCCGCTGCCGTGGCTGGCTGATCCGAAGCTCGCGATGTTCGCCGTGATCGTCGCGAACGTCTGGTACGGCGTCACCTTCTTCGCGATCATGATCCTCGCCGCGCTCCAGTCCGTGCCGGACGAGGTGCTCGAGGCCGCCAGCCTCGACGGCGCCGGCAAGGCGCGGCAGCTGTTCTCGATCGTGATCCCGTACATCGCCACGACGCTGTTCCTCACGGTGCTCCTGCGCGTCATCTGGATCTTCAACTTCCCGGACATCATCTGGGCGATGACGGGCGGCGGGCCGGCGAACCGCACGCACATCATCACGACCTGGATGATCAACTTCACCCAGCAGGGCGACTACGGCACCGCCAGCGCGATCGGCCTCATCGTCGTCGCGGTGCTGTTCGTGTTCTGCGCGTTCTACCTGTTCGCGATGAGGAGGGCCACCCGATGACCGCGACGATGACCCTGACGACCGGGCGCTCTCACGCGTCGCGGCCGGTGCGGCGCTCTCGGTCGCGGATCACGGCGGGCGGAGTGGTCAAGGCCGTCGCGCTCGCGCTGTGGCTGATCATCACGCTCTTCCCGCTGTACTGGATCGTGCTGACGTCGTTCAAGTCGCCGCAGACCGTGAACCGCTATCCGATCGAGTACTGGCCCTCCGAGCCGTCGATCGAGAACTACACGCGGCTCTTCTCCGACGCGAACTTCGGCGTCTTCCTGGGCAACTCCGCTCTGGTCTCGCTCGTCGCCGGCGCCACCTCGACGCTGATCGCGCTGCTCAGCTCCTACGTGATCGCACGCTTCGAGTTCCGCGGCAAGGGCGCGGTGCTGATCGCTTTCCTGCTGACCCAGATGATCCCGGCCTTCATCGCCCTCGGCCCGCTGTACACGATGATGACCGATCTCGGCCTCGTCGACGGCAAGTTCGGCCTGATCCTCGTCTACGTCGCCGTCTGCATCCCGTTCTCTACCGTGATGCTGCGGGGGTTCTTCGAGAACGTGCCCGACGCGCTCGAGGAGTCGGCGATGATCGACGGCTGCTCCCGGCTGGGGGCGCTGTTCCGGATCCTGGTCCCGGTCATGACCCCGGGGATCATCGCGGCGTTCATCTTCAACTTCGTGAACTGCTGGAACGAGCTGTTCCTCTCGGTCGTGCTCATGCAGTCGGAGGAGAACCGCACGGTGCCCGCGGCGCTGAACGCCTTCATCTCCACGTTCAACGTGGACTGGGGATCGATGTCGGCAGCGGCGGTGCTCACGATCCTGCCCACCATGGTGCTGTTCGCGATCGCGAGCCGCTGGATCGTGGCCGGTCTCACGGCAGGCGCGGTGAAGGAGTAGCGCGGATGCACGACGGCGCCCCTTCCGGTCGTTCGGAAGGGGCGCCGTCGTCTCGGCTCAGACCCGGGCGGCTTCTGCCGGGGAGGCGTGCCCGACGGGTGCGGTCGGGTGCGCGGAACCCGGCGCGGGATGCGCCGAGGCGACGCCCGGATGCGCGGGCACGGGCCACGACGGCGCACCCGACGGCGCGGACGGTGCACCGGGAACGTGCGACCGCGTGCCGTCGTCGGAGGCCGCGGGCGCCGTGGACAGGCCTGCGTCCGGCGCAGGCGCGGATTCCGCGACGGATGCCGCCGCCACCTCGGCCTCGTGCGCGTCTGCGAAAGCGCGATCCTTCGCCTCCTCGGCGATGATCGCGGCGCGGTCGCGGTAGCCCTTCGAGGTGACGCGGTCGAGCTCGACCTGCTTGGCGATCGCCTCGGCCTTCTCGTACAGCGACGGGTCGCCCCAGCTGGTGAGCACCTTCACGATCACCGGCAGCAGCTCGATCATGAAGAACAGCGCGGCGATGAGCCAGTGCGCGAAGCCGAGCACGGGCTCCTTGGCGGAGAGGCGGTCCAGCGCGGAGATCTGACTGAGCAGGCCCACCGCGCCGGCGTTCGTCCCGGCGACCTCCGCCGCGCGGGCGTTGTAGGCGTCGAGCGCGGTCCTGTACGCCTGCTCGGCGGCGGGGAGCTGGTCCTTCGCCTGCTGCCGGTTCTGCGCCTCGGAGGCCGAGGTCGCCGACTTCGACGAGGCGTCGGCCGATTCGAGGTCGGTATTGGCCTGGCGCAGCTGCGCGGCGAGCGCGTCGTAGGTCTGCTGCGCCTGGTCGAGCTGCGACTTCGCCGCGTCCGAGCTCGCGCCGTCACCCTGCACACCGGTGCAGCCGGGCACCGTGCCGGCGCCCTCCCCCGTCAGTTCGCACTGGTAGAGAGCGCGCGCCTGATCGATGACCTTCTGCTGGTCGGCCATCTGCGCGGTGATCTTGGTGACCGTGTCCTGCGCCGCCTTCTGCGAGGCGGAGTCGCTCGAGGTGCCCTTCACGATTCCGGTGGATGCCTGGTTCTGCAGGTCGGCGAGGCGCTGGGATGCGGCGTCCAGCGCCTTCTTCTCGGGGCCGCTGGTGACGGCCTTCTGGTCGCTCTGGGCCTGCACGAGGTTCGTGGCGGTGACCTCGCGGGCGATGTCGTTGTGGAACGCCTGCAGCACGATGGGCTCGGCCACGACGAATCCGATGATGGCCGCCATCAGCACACGCGGGATCGCGAGCCCGAGCAGCCGCCAGACGCTGCGCGTGGAGCGCATGGTGGACGTGAGGAAGCGGTCGAGGTTGAAGATCAGCAGCGCCCACACCACGGCGAGCGGAACCGCGATCCATACCAGCACCTGCACGCCCGTGGTGAGCGCGAACAGCATCGAGAGCGCCGAGACGAGCGCCGTGCCCGCGAGCACGAAGAACATCTGCACGAACCGGGGCTGCTCGCTCGGCACGCGGTCGAGGATCGCGCCGTCGGCGCCGCCCAGGATCGCCAGCCGGCGCCAGAACCACCCTTGCGGCCGCGGCGCGCGCGGCGGCCTGGGCTGCTTGCGGGGCTTCACGGGCTTCGGTGCGGCGACGGGCGCCTCGGACGCGGGCTCCGCGACGACCGGAGCGGGCTCCGCTGCGGGCTCCGCGACGACCGGAGCGGGCTCGACGGCGGGCTCCGGGGCGGCCGGGCGCGTCGGCACGACGGGCTCGATCGGGGTCGTCGCGGCCGCGGGCTCGGACGCCGCCTGGGCCGGATCCGAGCCGGTCGGGGTGTAGTCGCGCACGAAGATGAACGGGTCCTCGGCCGTCGGGTCGGCGGGGTCGGAGGGGTCGGTCTGTCCGTCGACGTCGAAGGCGATCCGGCCCTGGGAATCCATGCGGCCGGGTCGATGAGCGGAATAGGACATCCCCCCACAGTACGAAAAGCCGCCTGGGGAACCGATGGGCGAACCCTGGACAGGAGCCCAGCGGATCCGAGGCGCCGGCTATGCCGCCTCACGACGGGAAGCCCTGCACGACGCCCGAGCCGAAGGGGCGGGAGATCCGTTCTCCGGATCCCCCGCCCCTCGTGCGTCGAGGTCAGTTCGCGCTCGCGGCCCACCGCTGGCTCGTGGCCCCGGTGTCGGCGCGCTGCACCACCTTCCCGTCCGCATCCGCGGTCAGGCTGAGCCCCGAGTTCTTGTTCGAGAGCTTCACCGCCCCGTTCGCGTCCTTGGACAGGATCCAGGTCTGGTTGTCCGTGCCGCCGCAGGGATACTGGCCGACCAGCGCGCCTTCGGACTTCGACGACGAGAACACGTCGACGCAGTAGCCGCTCGCCGCGTTCTTCACCGTGTACTCGCTGCCGCCGAGGCGCGTGACGACCCACTTCTGGCTCGCATCGCCCGCGGCCGCCGGAGCCACCGTCAGCTGCGTCGCGTTGCTGCCGGGCGCGGTGAGCAGGCCCGCGCCTGAGCCGACCGCGAGCGCGTACTGTCCATCGGCGAGCGGCGGCGGCACGACGACCTGCGTGCCGACCGTCAGCGCGAACACGTGCACCGCCGCGTTGCCGGGCAGCGTCACCGCGATGACCTGCTTGTCCGGATCGACCGCCACGGTGTTCGTGTAGAGGCGGTACTCCGTGGTCGGGTAGGCGGGCCCGGTCGGGGTGTTCTTGCCCTTGGTGACGACCGCGATCTTCGCGCCGTACGCGTTGGCCGCCAGGCAGCACCAGTTCGGCATGCCGAGGGTTCCGGTGCTCGTGGATCCGTCTGCGTAATGCACGGTCACGGCGTCGGTCGCCGACCCGCTCGTACCCGTGCCGAGCACCGCCAGCGCGTTGCCCTGCCCGGTCACCGGCACGGTGCGCGCGCCGCCCGCGACGTTGTCCGGCGTACCGGGTGCGACATCGGGCATCGCGAACGAGAACCCGTTCGCCGTGACGGCCGAGCCTCGGCCGGCACCCGCCGCCGCCAGCCGCTCGGCGATGAAGCTGGACCCGCCTCCGTCGATGTTCGCGGCACCGGGCGCGGACTGCGCACTGATGCCGGTGTTGTTGAAGGCCGCCGCCAGGCTCGCGAACGCGACCGTGGTCTGGGCCTGCGCACCGGCCGTCCAGGCCGCCGACCGCACCGTGTAGCCGACCTGCGCGGAGATCGTCTGCGCACCCGGCGCGGCCGACTCGGGCACCGCGATCGTGAACGGCACGGTGAACGTCGCCCCGTCCGGCACCAGGGTGCTGGTCGTCGCGTCCGTCGCGGTCGCCGTCCAACCCTCCGGGAGCGCGAGCGCGGTGGCGGTGATCTTCAGGTCGGCGCCGGTGCGGTTCGTGGCCGTCACGGTCGCCTTCGTCGTGCCGCCCGCGAGGCTCAGCGCATCCGTGGTGACCGTCGCGTCCACTGCGCGGTTCTCCGGGTGCACGCCGCCCACGGCGGTCGAGCCCGTGATCTCCACGGCGTGCTCGGATCCGGTGGACAGGGTGCCGGTCTGCACCGTGAGCACGCCGGCCGAGGCGTCGTAGACGTAACCCGCGCCCTTGTCGAGCGCGGCGGCGGAGTCGGCCGCCGTCAGCTTGGCACCCTCGACGCGCACGGTCGAGGGCGCCGTGTCGGTGTGCACCGACAGCCGGTAGCTGCGCGCGCCGGGCTTGCCCGGGTAGTCCCCGGCGAGTGCGCCGAGGGAGACCCGGATCCGTCCGCTGCCCTCGTCGGGCGCCGTCACGGCGAGCTTCTGGGTGGCGTTCTTCCCGTCCTCGGCGGCCTGCGACCTGCCGTCGTCCTCGTACAGCGTGAACGACGACGCGCCCTTCGGGTAGACGTCGACGTCGAGGCGCCCGGCCTTCTTGCCCGCGGCCCAGTCGAGCGTGCCCTGCGGGAACATCGGCACGACCGCGCCGGCCTTGACGAACAACGGCAGGCGGTTCAGCGGTGCGGCGTACCCGTCGACCGTGGTCGGGCCGGTGAAGGTGCGTCCGCTCCAGTAGTCCACCCAGGTGCCCGCAGGCAGGTAGATGCCGTCGCGCACGGTCGTGTCCGAATAGACCGGGGCGACGAGGAAGCTGTCGCCGGCGAGGAACTCGTACTTCGCCTGGTCGCCCCAGGTGGCGGGGTCGTCGGGGTAGTCGACGTACAGCGGCCGGGTCGAGCCGAGGCCGGTCTCGTGCGCCTGCGCCTGGTAGGTGTACAGGTACGGCAGCAGGCGCTCGTGCAGCATCAGGTAGTCGCGGTTGATGCTCGTGTACGGCTCGCCGTAGCGGTACGGCTGCTTGTCGGATCCGGCCCAGCCGCTCATCGCATAGGTCGTGGGAAGGAACATCTTCCACTGCAGATCGCGCGTGTAGGTGTCGGCGCTGCCGCCGAAGATGCCGTCGATGTCGCCCGTCGAGTTCGGCTGGCCCGACATCGTCGTGCCTGCATAGGTCGGGATCTGCCAGCGGATGTAGTCCCAGCTGCCGGACTGGTCACCGCTCCACACGGCACCGCAGCGCTGGGTTCCCGCCCAGCCCTCGATCGTGAGCACCGTCGACCGGTCGGAGGTGTTGTCCTCGATGCCGTTCTTCGCCTTCTCGCACGCGGACAGGGCGAACCGGTAGCCCGGACCGACCCAGGCCACGTCGGTCTTGCGGACGCGGACGCCGGCCTGCACCTCCTCCTGCTGGTTCGTGAGGTCGCTCTGCGTCCACAGCCCCAGCTCCGAGCCGTGATCCTGCAGCATCTCGTGCACCTGCGGCAGCTGCTCGTAGCCGCATCCGTAGCCGTCGTTGACGAGCATCCAACCGAGCGGCAGGTCGTTCTGACGGTAGCCGTCCGCGATCGCCGTGGCGCCGGGCAGCGTGTGACGTTCGCCCCGATTGGCGTTGTGCAGATAGCAGTCGGCGTCGCCGATCTCCATGCTGTACATCGGCAGCATCGCAGGACGTCCGGTCAGCTTCGTGTAGTCGTCGAGCACCGCGCGGGTGTCCCCGACGAAGTAGTACGCGTCGAAGCGCTGCTCCCCGTGCGTCGTGGTCACCGGATCCCCGAAGCTGTAACTCCCCGCCGCGAACGTGTCGCGCAGCACGCCGTAGCCGTTGCTGGACAGGTAGAACGGGGCGGCGTTCGGATTGCCGCCGTCGTTCCAGTTGTAGTCGCGGGAGATGGAGATGGTCTGGTCGCGGTGCGAGAAGCGGCCGTTCTGCATGCCGCCGCCGAAGAACTGCTCGGTGGCGCCGCGGGTCAGGTGCTGCGTCGTCCCGGATCCGTTCCAGCTCAGCGGGGCCGTCTCCGCCCAGAGCGTCCTGCCCGCTGAGTCCTTCAGGCTCATGGTCAGCGGCGAGCGCGCGACCGTCAGCGTCGCCTTCGACGTCGCGATGCTCCAGCCGTCCGTGGTCGCGCTGAGTGTGCTTCCGGCGTGTCCACCGAGATCGCCGACGACGATCTTCGCCGCGGGGTCGCCCGGCTTGCTGGGCACGTCGTTCGCCGGATCCGTGAACGTGCCGTCCGGCGCGAGCTCGACGCGGACCGCGTCGGCGCTCTCGAAGGTCACGCGCAGGCGCGCCGTGCCCGCCGTGAAGGTGTAGGCGTCGCCGTCCTGCTGCACCGCGGTGGCCTCGCCGAGGGTCTGATCACCGGCCGCGTTCGCCGGAGCCGCGGGGAGCGCGATCAACGCACCGAGGACGCAGGCAGCGGCGGTGAGCGCCCCCCACCATCGTCGCGGCGACGGGTGTTCGGAAGTGGGAAGGGTGGACCTCGTCGTCGTCATCACTGACCTCTCGGTGGGGCGACGACGCCGGCGTCATCGCAGCGAGTGATTGAACCTGCTCGATTCGAGCTGGTTAACGACAGTATCAATCACTGATTCCTTCGACAAGACCTCCCGGCGACCCGGTCACGGTCGAACAGAACCGTGCGCGCGAATCCGGGAAGAGGGCGATGGCGGGCGGAGCCGGGGACGGCGGACGGAGCGTCAGCGCGCGCTCCACCCGCCGTCCATCGTGTACGACGAGCCCGTGACGGATCCGGCCATGGGCCCGCACAGCCAGAGCGCCAGATCGGCCACCTCCTCCGGCTCGAGCAGTCGCTTGATCGCCGACTCGGCGAGCATGACCTTCTCGATGACCTCGGATTCGGGGATGCCGTGGGTGCGCGCCTGGTCCGCGATCTGCTTCTGCACGAGCGGCGTGTTCACGTAGCCCGGGTTGAGGCAGTTGCTCGTCACGCCGCGCGGGCCGCCCTCGAGCGCGGTGACCTTGGACAACCCCTCCAGCGCGTGCTTGGCGGTCACGTAGGCGGACTTGTACTCGCTCGCGCGCAGGCCGTGCACCGAACTGATGTTGACGATCCTCCCCCAGCGCCGCTGGTACATCCCCGGCAGGACGGCGCGGGTCAGCAGGAACGGCGCGGTCACCATGATGTCGAGCATGCGGCGGAACGTCGCCGGGTCGAAGTCCACGATCGGGGCGACGGTCTGGATCCCCGCGTTGTTCAGCAGGATGTCGGCATCGAAGCTGCGTGCGGCAAGGGCGTCCAGGTCGCCGAGGTCGAGCGCGAGACTCTCCCCGCCGATCTCGATGGCGACGGCCTCCGCCGCCTCCGCGTCACGGTCGATCACCACGACGTGAGCGCCGCCGCCTGCGAGGGCCCTGGCGCACGCGGCGCCGATCCCGCTTCCGCCGCCGGTGACCAGGGCGGTGCGCCCCGTCAGATCCGTGGTGTTGCCGAGGCCTCGCTGTTCCGCCATGCTCAGCACGGTACTTCACGCAAGCGCACGCCGGAAAGGACTCCGGCTATGCAAAACTGCACAGATGGACGCGCACTTCCCCGCACCGCCGCTGAGCGCCGACGACCTGCTCGTGCTCCTCGCCGTGGCGCGCAGCGGCCGGTTCACCACCGCCGGTCAGCAGCTCGGGCTCAACCACACGACGGTGGCCCGGCGCATCGCGGCCCTCGAGACGCAGCTCGGCGGGCGCGTGCTCTCCCGCGAGGGCGCGGGCTGGGAGCTCACCCCGCTCGGGTCGCGCGCCCTCGCGGCCGCCGAGGGCGTGGAGCGCGCACTCGGCCGCCTGGACGACCGTGACGGAGGACGCATCGGCGGCCTCATCCGGCTGTCGGCGACCGACGGCTTCAGCGGGTTCGTCGCGGCCCCCGCAATGGCGGCGCTGCGCCGCGTCCACCCCGACGTGTCGCTGGAGATCATCACCTCCACCCGGCAGGCGTCGCAGCAGCGCACGGGCGCCGACCTTGAGGTCGTGGTGGGGCGGCCGCAGGTGCGTCGCGCCAGGGCCATCCACCTGGCCGACTACGCCCTGGGCCTGTACGCGAGCCGCGACTGGCTGGAGCGGAATCCCGCCCCGCAGGATCCCGAGGAGCTGGCCGGGCAGCCGCTCGTCTACTTCATCGAATCGATGCTGCACGTCGACTCCCTCGACGACGCCCGCCGGGCGGTGCCGGGGATGGTCGACTCGGTCGCGAGCACCAACGTGTACGTGCACGTCGACGCGACCCGGGGCGGCGCCGGATACGGTCTGCTGCCTGCCTTCCTCGCCGACCAGCACGACGACCTCGTGCGTGTGCTCCCCGACCGCATCGACGAGCGGCTGCCGTACTGGCTCATCGCGCGGCCCGAGGCCCTGAACCAGCCGGCGATCGCGGCGTTCCTGGAGGCGCTGCAGGCACGGCTGGGCGAGGTGCGCCCGCGGCTGCTCGGGCAGCGGTCGTGACCGTGCGCGGGAGCGCGTGCGCGAGCGCCGTCCCGGTGGCACTCTGGTGATCATGAAGACGCTGCTCCTGGGCCGGCACGCCAAGTCCGATTGGGACGTCGTGGGCCTGCGCGACCACGAACGGCCGCTGAACGCGCGCGGACTCCGCGACGCCCCCGCGATGGCCCTGCGCCTGCGCGACGAGGGGGTCGCGCTGCAGCGGGTCGTGTCGAGCACCGCCGTCCGAGCGCGCCGCACGGCGGAGGCGTACGCCGTGGCGTTCGGGCTCTCGGTGATCCAGGAGCCGGAGCTCTACGGGGCGACGGCCTCGACGATCCTGCAGGTCGCGAGCGGCCTGCCCGACGAGATCGGGATCGCCATGCTCGTGGGTCACAACCCCGGCATGACCGACGCGGTCGCCGAGCTCACCGGCTCGTACGTCGAGTTCCCGACCTGCGCGGTCGCCGAATGCGCGGTCGACGTGGACTCCTGGACGGAGCTGATCGAGGGATCCGGGCGGCTGCGCCTCCTGCGCACCCCGCACGACTGAGAACCGGTCACTGAGCTCGACGGATCCACCGACCGCTGAGCTCGTCGGATCTGACGGACCGGTCGCTGAGCTCGTCGAAGCGCCCCGACGCACGCGCGGTCCCTTCGACAGGCTCAGGGACAGGGAGGCGCGGGACCCAACCGGTCGCTGAGCTCGTCGAATCAACGGACCGGACGCTGAGCTCGTCGAAGCGCCCCGACGCACGCGCGGTCCCTTCGACAGGCTCAGGGACCCGGAGGCGCGGGCCCCCTCGCTCCCCACGCCGCTCTCCAGCCAGCGCTCCGCGCTGCCCGGAGCCTCCGCGGCGCGTGGGCCCGGCTCAGGGACCGGGAGGCGCGGCTCAGGCCATCGCGGCCGCGGCGGCCTCGTCCTCGGTCGTGGCGACCAGCTGGCCGCACGCGCCGTCGATCTCCTTGCCGCGGGTGTCGCGCAGGGTGGTCGGGATCCCGGCGTCGTTCAGGCGCCGGACGAACTCGTCCTGCACGTGCTTCTCCGACGCGGTCCAGATGGATCCGGGCGTCGGGTTCAGCGGGATCGGATTCACGTGCACCCAGCCGCGCCCGCGGGCGTTGAGCTTCTCCGCGAGCAGGTCGGCGCGCCAGGCGTGGTCGTTCATGTCCTTGATGAGCGCGTACTCGATCGAGACGCGGCGTCCGGTCTTCTCGAAGTAGCCGCGGGCCGCGTCGAGCGCCTCGTCGACCTTCCACCGCGAGTTCACCGGGATGAGCTCGTCGCGGAGCTGGTCGTCCGGCGCGTGCAGCGACAGCGCGAACGTGACGGGGATGTCCTCATCCGCGAGCTTGTTGATCGCCGGCACCAGGCCCACCGTCGACACGGTGATGCCGCGGGCGCTCATCCCGAGCCCCTCGGGCTGCGGGGCGATCATGACGCGCACCGCGTCCATGACCCGCTTGTAGTTCGCGAGCGGCTCGCCCATGCCCATGAACACGATGTTGCTCACACGCTCCATGGAGTGGTCGCCGGCCTTCTTGCCGCCGAGTCCACCCTCGGCGATGAGGCGGTTGGCGCGCACGATCTGCTCGACGATCTCGGCGGTCGACATGTTGCGGGTGAGACCCGCCTGCCCGGTCGCGCAGAAGGGGCAGTTCATGCCGCAGCCGGCCTGGCTCGACACGCACAGCGTGATGCGGCCGGGGTAGCGCATGAGCACCGATTCGACGAGCGCGCCGTCGTGCAGGCGCCAGAGGAACTTGATGGTGTCGCCGCGGTCGGTCTCCAGTCGCCGCACCTCGGTGAGCAGCGGCGGCAGCATGCCGGCGACGAGCTCGTCGCGCTGGCCGGCCGGCAGATCGGTCATGTGCGCCGGATCCGAGGTGTAGTGCGTGAAGTAGTGCGTGGCGAGCTGCTTGGCGCGGAAGCCGGGCAGACCGAGCTCCTTCACCTTCTCGATGCGCTCGGCAGGCGTGAGGTCGGCGAGGTGCACCGGGGGCTTGCCGCGGCGCGGGCTGGCGAACTGCAGCAGCGGGCGCCCCTCGGCGTCCTTCTTCTGCGTCCATCCTTCGGTGGCGGGGCGCACCTGGGCGCGCTTCGAGGGGGCGCCGGAGCGCACGGACGCAGGAGTGTCGGACATGTCTTCCAGGGTAGGGCCTCGCGGTTGCGAAGGTCCTGGGCGCCTTGCCTGCGGCGGACCCGGGCGCGACGACCCCGTACGCTGGCGGCATGGAGCTGTGGATCTGGATCCTCCTGGTCGCGGTGATCGTCGTCCTGGGCGTCGTGATCGTCGCGACCCTGCGCGCGGTCCGCCCGAAGGCGCCGGAGCCGCTCGACACCGCCTTCGCGCCGCCGTCACGGGCATCCGCAAGGGTCCAGCCGCCGCGGAGCCCGGCCCCGACCCCGTCGGATCCGCTGAGCCCGGCCGTCATCGCCGAGATCGATGCGCTGGTCGCGCACGAGCAGAAGATCTCCGCGATCAAGGTGCTGCGCGAGCACTCCGGCCTCTCTCTGCGCGAGGCCAAGGACCAGATCGACGCGTGGGTGCCGTCGGCATCCGGCACGTCAGAGGCCGTGCCGGTGTCGCTCGTCGGCTCCACGTCCCGGCCCGCGGGCGCACCCACGTACGCCCAGGGGATGCCCGCCGCGGATGCGCTCACGCACCTCTCCCCCGCCGAGCGCGCGGAGATCGACCGGCTGGTGGCCGCGGAACAGAAGATCCTCGCGATCAAGGCGCTGCGCCAGGCGACCGGCCTCAGCCTCAAGGATGCGAAGGACGCCATCGAATCCTGGCGCTGACGCGGGATCCATTTCGTTTCGCGACCGGAGGGGATCCAGCCCCCGTCCGCGACGGACGGGCACCGGCGCGTCATCCGGTCCCGTGCACATCCGCTCGCGTGCGGAGAGCCGCGGTTCAGTGCCGCCCGGTGATGACGTCGGCGACGCGCGCGATCGGCGAGGTCGTCGCCCTGCCGGCCGCCTCGGCCCGATCCGCCATGCCGTACGCGGCATACAGGCCCGTCGTCGCGATCCAGCGCAGCGGTTCGGGCTCCCACCGACGCACCCGGTGGTTCACCCACGGCAGGCTCACGAGCTCTGTGTCGCGCTCCAGGATGAGGTCGGTGATCGTGCGGCCGGCGAGGTTCGTCGCCGTCACGCCGGTGCCCACGTATCCGCCGCCCCAGGCGATGCCTGTGCGCCGGTCCAGCCCGACGGTGGCCGCCCAGTCGCGGGGGACGCCGAGCACGCCCGACCACGTGTGCGCGATCTCGGCGCCCGCGGTCGCGGGGAAGAATCGATGCAGGATGCCCTGCAGCGTGCGCACGGTGGACGCCGGCGTCTGTCCGTCGGTGTCGGTGCGGGAGCCGTAGCGGTAGGGCTTGCCGCGGCCGCCGATCGCGATCCGGTCGTCGGCGGTGCGCTGGGCGTACATGTACACGTGCGCGAAGTCGCCGAGCACCTCGGCCGCGCTCCAGTGCAGCTCGTCCCACACGGCGGCCGGCAGCGGCTCGGTCGCGATGAGCGACGAGTTCATCGGCAGCCACAACCGGTGCAGCCCCGCAAGGTTCGCGGTGAAACCCTCCGTGGCGCGCACGATGTGCTCGGCGGTGACGGTGCCGTGATCCGTGTGCAGCCGGTGCGGCGCGATCTCGTGCACGGTGGTGCGCTCGTAGATCTCCACGCCGAGCCGCTCCACGACGTGGGCGAGCCCTGCGACGAGCTTCGCGGGCTGGATCCGGGCGGCGTGCGGATGCCACACCGCGGCCCTGGTGCCGCGCACGTCGATCTTCGCCGTGGCCTCCGCCGCCTCGAGCAGGGCGACGTCGGTGTATCGCCAGGACTGCTCGGCCGCGGCGAACGCCCGCAGCCGCGCCTCCTGGGCCGGCGTCCGGGCGACGGTGAACTCCCCGCCCTTGGCGATGTCGGCGTCGATGCCCTCCGTCGCGGCGACGCGGATCACCTCGTCGACGGTGTCGTTGAGCGCACGCTGGAACCGTTCAGCCGCGTCGCGTCCGTGCGTGGGCTCGTACTGCTCCCGCCCACCGGTGACCGAGTTCGTGAGCCAGCCGCCGTTGCGGCCGGATGCGCCGTAGCCGGCGTGCCGCTGCTCGACGATCGCGATCCGCAGCGCGGGTTGCGCCTGCTTCAGGTAGTACGCCGACCACAGTCCGGTGTAGCCGGCGCCGACGATCGCCACATCGACCGTGAGGTCTCCGGGCAGCTCCGGGCGCGGCTCCGGAGCGCCGAGCTGATGCCACCAGTGCGAGACGTCGCCGTTGCGCATGCGGGTTCCTTCGTCGGGTCGCGTTCGGCGTCCTCGCCGGATCCGCTCGATTCTACGGATCCGACCGCTCAGCGGGTTCCCGGATCCCAAGTGGTATACCATTCTGCATGACGTTCCTCCCGCTGACCCGGACGCGCGCCATCGGCGTAGCGGCGGCGGCGCTCACCGCGGCGCTGCTGCTCGCCGGGTGCAGCTCCACGGCACCCGCGGCCACTCCGACCGTCACCGGCACGTCGCCCGCGATCGCGAACCCCTCCTCCACCGCACCGAGAACCGAGGCCGAGATGACCGCCCTGAACTCCCGCCTGTTCGCCGCCGCGTCGGACGGCGACGCCGCCGCCGTCCGCGCCGCCATCGCCGAAGGCGCCGACCTCGAGGCGCGCGGCGCGGGCGGGATGACGCCGCTCATCGCCGCCACCAAGGGCAACCGGGTCGAGGCCGCGCTCGCGCTCATCGACGCCGGCGCCGACGTGAACGCCAAGGACGACATCGTCGACTCGGCCTACCTGTACGCGGGAGCGCGCGGGCACGATGAGATCCTGCGGGCGACGCTCGCGCACGGCGCAGACCTGCGCAGCACGAACCGCTACGGCGGCACCGCACTCATCCCCGCCTCCGAGCGCGGGCACCTCAGCACCGTGCAGATCCTGCTCGCCGCGGGCGTGGATCCGAACCACATCAACAACCTGCACTGGACCGCCCTGCACGAGGCGATCGTGCTCGGCGACGGCTCGCGGACCTACGTCGACATCGTGCGCACGCTCATCGCGGGCGGCGCCGACATCACGATCCGCGACGGCGACGGCGTGCTGCCGCGCGACCTCGCCGCAGCCCGCGGCTACCGCGCGATCGTCGCCGAGATCGACAAGGCTTGAGGACGGCCCGGTTCCTGAGCGAGCGGTCGGACGCTGAGCCTGGACCGGTTCCTCAGTCCAGGAAGATGTCCGGGAACAACTGGTCGTCCGGGGTGCCGGGCACGGCCGCGTATCCGGAGAAGTCGGTGACGCCGTCGGCCTCGAGCACGTCCTCCACGATGAGCGTCTGCCCGGTGTACTCGCGCGCCGGTTTGGTGAGCACGGCGTAGGCGGCGTCGGCGTAGATCTCCGGCGTGCGGCTGACCTTCATCATGCGGTCGCCACCGAGCGCGAACTGCACCGCGGCCGTGGCGATCGTGGTGCGCGGCCACAGGGTGTTCGCGGCGATGCCGTCGGTCGCGAACTCCGCCGCGAGCCCGAGCGTCGCCATCGTCATGCCGTACTTCGCGAGCGTGTAGCCGGTGTGCGCGCCGAGCCAGCGGGGCGTGATGTTCAGCGGCGGCGACAGCGAGAGGATGTGCGGGTTCGGCGCCTCCTTGAGCACGGGCACCGCCGCGCGCGAGAGCATGAACGTACCGCGGACATTGACGTCCTGCATGAGGTCGTACTTCTTCGCGGCGAGGTCGAGGGATCCGGACAGGTCGATCACGCTGGCGTTGTTGACGACGATGTCGATGCCGCCGAACTCGCCCTGGGTCTTCAGGACCGCGTCGATCACGCTCTCGTCGTCGCGCACGTCGCCCACGATCGGGAGCGCCTTGCCGCCGGCGGCGCGGATCTGCTCCGCCGCGGAGTGCACGGTGCCCTCGAGCTTGGGGTGCGGGGTGTCCGTCTTCGCGAGCAGCGCGATGTTGGCGCCGTCTGCAGCGGCGCGCAGGGCGATCGCGAGGCCGATGCCGCGGCTGCCGCCCGACATCAGCATGGTCTTGCCCGCGAGGGGCTTGTTCTCGGTCATGTCTTCCTCGGATTCGTGGTGTTCGTCTCTGCGCCGGCGGCTCCCCCACCTCCGTTGAGGTCGCACTTTCTGCTCCAACCCGCGGCGGGAACAGCAGATTCTGCGACCTGAACGAGAGGAGCGGCTTACTTCGGCGCCATCCGGATCGCGCCGTCGAGGCGGATCGTCTCGCCGTTGAGGTAGCCGTTCTCGACGATCTGCTGCACCAGCGACGCGTACTCGTCGGGGCGGCCGAGGCGCGCCGGGTAGGGCACCTGCTCGCCCAGGGAGTCCTGCGCGGCCTGCGGCAGCCCGGCGAGCATCGGGGTCTCCATGATGCCGGGAGCGATCGTGCACACGCGGATCGCGTGGCGGGCGAGCTCGCGGGCGATCGGCAGGGTCATCGCGTGCACGCCGCCCTTCGAGGCCGAGTACGCGGGCTGGCCGATCTGGCCGTCGAATGCGGCGACGCTCGCGGTGTTCACGATGACGCCTCGATCGCCGCTCTCGGTCGGGTCGTTCTTCGCGATGACGGCGGAGGCCTGGGCGATGACGGTGAACGTGCCGATGAGGTTGATCCGGATGATCCGCTCGAACGCCGCCACATCGGCGGGGTTGCCGTCGCGGTCCAGCACCTTGGCGGGCGGGGCGATGCCCGCGCAGTTGACGACGATGCGCAGCGGTGCCGCATCCTGCGCGGCGGCGACGGCCGCGGCCACCTCCTCGACGCTCGTGACATCGGCCGGCGCGAACACACCGCCGAGCTCGGCCGCGACCTCGGCGCCCTGCGAGCTCGCCAGATCGACGATCGTGACGGTCGCCCCGGCGGCCGCCAAGCGGCGCGCGGTGGCGAGGCCGAGTCCCGAGGCACCGCCCGTGACGAGTGCTCCGGATCCCTGGATCTGCATGTCTGTTCTCCTTCGAACCTGCAACTGAGTCTCAGCTTACGTGAGTCTGGGTCTCACCCCCGACCGGGATCCGCGCTCGCGCGGACGGTGAATCGGGTGTTTGCTGAGCACATGGATCTGCGTCGCAAACGAGCCTACGACCCCGCCGCCCCCGACGACGGCTTCCGGGTGCTGGTGGACCGGCTGTGGCCGCGCGGCATCTCCAAGGAGCGCGCGGAGATCGACCTCTGGGCCAAGGACACGGCGCCCTCGCCGCAGCTGCGCACCGAGTGGCACCACGCGCCGCCGGCCCAGTGGCAGGCGTACGCGGACCGCTACCGCGACGAGCTCGCGCACGAGTCGGCGCCTGCCCTCGCCGCGCTCGCGGACACCCTCCGCCCGCACCCGGTGGTCACCCTGGTGTATGCCGCGCACGACCCCGTGCACAGCCACGCGGTCGTGCTCGAGCAGGCGCTGCGCACCGCGCTCGACGGCTGAGCCGGACACCGGGAGGGCAGGATGGATCCATGACCATCCCCACCGCCTCGATGCCCGTGCCCCACCGGGTGAGGAGCCTGGCGGGATCCGCCGCGCTCACTCCGGTGTGGGAGAACGCGATCGGCGGTCTCACCTTCCGCACCGACGACGGCCGCATCATCAAATGGGGGCCGCGCAACCTCGAGGCCTCGATGGCCGCCGAGGCGGAGCGGATGCGCTGGGCCGCGGCGTGGACGGCGGTCCCGGAGGTGCTCGACCACGGCGAGACCGCCGACGAGGAGTACCTCATCACGGCGGCGCTGCCGGGGCGCTCCGCGGTGGATCCGTACTGGATCGCCCGCCCCGAGACCGCGGTGCGCGCGCTCGGCGCGGCACTGCGCGCCCTGCACGACGCCCTGCCCGTCGCGGAATGCCGCTGGAGCTGGCAGGTGGCGGACCGGCTCGAGAACGCGGCACGGCGCGGCGTCGTCGTCCCGACGCGGCTGCACGACGCACCCCCGATCGACCGCCTCGTGGTCTGCCACGGCGACGCGTGCGCTCCGAACACCCTGCTCGACGACGAGGGGCGCCCTGTCGCGCACGTCGACCTCGCCGCGCTCGGCGTCGCCGATCGCTGGGCCGACATCGCCGTCGCCGCGATGAGCACGGGCTGGAATTACGGCCCCGGGTACGAGGACCTGCTCATCGAGGCGTACGACGTGGAGCCGGACCGCGAGCGCCTCGCCTACTACCGCGACCTCTGGAACGCGACCTGACGGATCCGCCCGATCGCGTTCCGGCCCGTCGCGCCCGGCGCTCGCGTCACTGCGAGATCTGGGCGACGGTCTCCCCGGTCGCCGACGGCGCGGCGCTCAGCGAGATGTCGCCCTGGCTGATGATGCCGACGAGCTCGTGGTCCTCGATGACGGGCACCCTGCGGATCTGCTGCTCCTGCATGACCCGGAGCACCTCGCTGATGTCGGCGTCCGCGGCGACGTAGGTCGGCTTCCCCTCGGCGAGCTCTCCGGCCGTGACGGCGCTCGGATCGTCGCCGGCGGCGAGGCACCGGACCACGATGTCGCGGTCGGTGAGCATGCCGACGAGCTTGCCCTCGGGGCCGCAGATGGGCAGCGAGCCCACATCCATGGTCGCCATCATCCGGGCGGCGTCGACGAGGGTCTGGTCGTGACGGACGCACTGCGGCGCGGGCGTCATGATGTCCTGAGCGGTGGTCATGCTGATTCTCCTTCTCGCGTTCTCGTTCTCCTGAACCGAATCGGCGGATCCGGCGTGTGCCCTCAGTGATCGCGCAGCAGGTGGATGAGCTCCTGCTTCCTCTTGTCGGAATAGCCGTGCAGGCCGAGCTCCTTGGCGCGGTGCTTCAGCTCCTCGACGGTCCAGTCGTCGTACGAGCCGGACTCGCCGCCGCGTCGGCCGACGGTGCCTCGGCCCTCCTTGGCAGCGGCGTTCGAGATGCGGGCCGCCTTCTGCTTGGAGTTCCCCTCGTCGCGCAGCTTCTCGTAGAGCTCGGGGTCCTTGAGCTCTGGTTGACGGGGCATGCCGATCTCCTTCCTCTCGTGAGCACGCCACGCTACGGAGGCGTCTTCGGGGCTGCGACGGGGTTGACAAACGCGGGCACCCCTTTGCCACGTCGCGCCGCGCGCGTCAAGACGGTGGTGGAGCGCGGCGTCGCGGGCCAGCCTGACGCCATGGAAGACCCCACTGCGACAGAGCGCCCGCCCGCGGACCGCCCGGACGACGCCGGCACCAGCGGCCACGACGAGAACGCCGAGAACGCCGACGAGGCCGGGAAGCCGGGGCGCATCTCACGGGTGCTGCGGAGCCTCGGACCGGGCATCGTCACGGGCGCGGCCGATGACGACCCCTCGGGCATCGCGACCTATGCGCAGGCGGGCGCGAAGTACGGCTCGGCCCTGCTGTGGACCGTGCCGCTCACCCTGCCGCTGATGATCGTGGTGCAGGAGGCGTGCGAGCGGATGACCCTCGCCACGGGCGACTCGTTCGGCGCCCTCATCCGCAAGCGCTTCCGCCGCGGCACGCGCACCTGGGTCACCGTGCTGGTGGCGGCGCTGCTGGTCTCGAACACCGTGAACGCCGCCGCGGATCTCGTCGCGATCGGCCAGGGCATGCAGCTGCTGCACGCCGGACCCGCGCCGCTGTGGTCGCTCATCCTGGGCATCGTCATCGGCTTCGTCGTGGTGCGCGGATCGTTCGAGTGGATCGCGCGGATCTTCAAGTGGCTCTGCCTCGTGCTCTTCGCCTATGTGGCCGTCCTCGCCGTGGCGCATGTCGACTGGGGGGCCGTCGGCGCAGGCCTTCTCGGCACCGGGTTCCGCTGGGACACGGGGTATCTCGCCCTCGTCGCGGCGGTGCTGGGCACCACGATCAGCCCCTACATGTTCTTCTGGCAGAGCGAGGAGCGCGAGGAGATGCTGCGCAAGGGCGCCAAGGGCGACGATCCGCCCCGGCTCGACGAGCGCCCGCCCGCCAAGGCGCGTCGCATGCTGCTCCTCGGCCGCCTCGACGTCATCACGGGGATGCTGTTCTCGGTGGCGATCATGTTCGCCATCATCGTCGGCTCGGCGGCCACGCTGGGAGCGCATCACAAGACGGTGACCTCGGCGGCGGAGGCCGCCAAGGCGCTGCAGCCCATCGCCGGCGACTACGCCTCGATCCTCTTCGCGCTGGGGTTCATCGGATCCGGCATGCTCGCCGTGCCGGTGCTCGCCGCCTCGGGGTCGGCGGGGTTCGCCGCGCTCCTCGACAAGCCGTGGAGCCTGGACCGCCCTCCGCACAAGGCGAAGACGTTCTACGCGCTCCTGCTGGTGAGCCTCGTCGCGGCCATCGTGCTGGCGCTCATCGGGGTGGATCCGATCAGCCTTCTCGTGGTCGCGGCCGTCATCAACGCCATCGCGGCGGGGCCTTTCGTGATCGTGCTGATGCTCGTCACCGGCAGCCGGCAGCTCATGGGCGAGCACCGCAACGGGCCCCTCGCACGCACGCTCGGCTGGGCGACCGCGGTCATCATGTGCATCGCGGGCGCGTTCGGCATCTACGCGCTGGTGACGGGATCATGATCCGCCCGCGCGTCACCGCCCTGGCGGGAGCGTCGCAGGAGGACGTCTCGCGGCGCTGGGAGCAGATCCTGCAAGAGCTGCGGGTCACGCAGACCGGCACCCAGATCATCTCGGGCTTCCTGCTCTCCGTGGCGTTCCAGCAGATGTTCACGAAGCTCCCCGGGCACGCCAGGGCGATCTACCTCGTGCTCGTGGTGCTCGCGTGCGTGGCGACGCTGCTGGGCCTGCTCCCGGTCGTGCAGCACCGCAAGCGGCCGGAGCGCGACCCCGACCGTCGGCTCGTCGCGACGTGCTCGCGGATCCTCATCGCCCTGCTGCTGCTGGTCACCCTGCTCGCCATCGGCGTGGCGGTGTTCATCTTCGACGTGGTGCTCGGCGGCATCGCCGCCCTCGTCGCGGGGGTGGTCGCGCTGATCGCGGGGATCCTCATCTGGGTGCTCCCGGCGCATGCGCACGTCTGGCGTTCGAAGCACGGGCGCGAGACGGCCGTCACGGAACGCGCCCCGTTGTCAAGGTCCTCGCGGTGATGGCGACGATCACGG
Organism: Microbacterium sp. 8M; assembly: GCF_902506375.1. GTDB lineage: Bacteria > Actinomycetota > Actinomycetes > Actinomycetales > Microbacteriaceae > Microbacterium. The sequence continues at coordinate 395,004 of NZ_LR733284.1, read as the reverse complement.
ATCCTGGCGCGAGCGCGTTGAGACGGACGACACGAGGGAGGACAGATCATGAGCGAGATCTACGACGAGGGGCTGCTGCCCTCGAACGTGCACCACGCGCGGCCCGAGAAGCCGGACCGCCCCGATGAGGAGGCGGACCGCGAACGCGTCGAGGAGGGCACCGAGGACACCGAGCCTCAGGAGGATCCGCGCCGGCAGGATGCGAGGACGGAGCCTCCGGCCGATGCACGACGCGGGGGCCAGGGCGGTACGGACGACCCGTACGCCACCGAGGGCGACGACCCCTATGCCGAGCCCGCCGAGCCCGCCCAGCCGGCCACGACCGCCCCGAAGCCCGAGCGCTCCAGCGATGACTCGGAAGCGGGCGGAGCAGGCGAAGGCGGAGCAGGCGAAGGCGGAACGGGCGAAGGCGGAACGGACGCGACGGGCGCCGTGGGAACCGGCGCCTCGGGCACCGGGACGGCCGGAACGGCGGAGCCGCCGGACTGACCGCCCCGGAGCCCGCGGGTCACTGGATGTGGCCGCTGTCGTCGAACTGCATCTCGTCGACCTGGGCGGGCTCGGGGATCAGACGCAGCCCGGCAGGCGTGTTCGCGAGCTGGCTGAGCGCCTCGATCCACACCCGGTTGAGCGGCGGGCGGCGGCCTCCGTGGTACGTGAACACCATGTTGCAGCCGGGGTGCACCCACACCGAGGTGCGGCCGTGGCCGATGCTGGGGTCGTCCTTCCAGGTGAAGTAGAACGGCTCACCACGGCGGAGCTTGTTGGCGACGACCATCTGCAGATGTGCGAGTGCCCGATCGTCGAGATCGACGTGCGTCTGCCCCTCATAACTGAATCTGCCCATTGTCGTTCTCTGTCTCCTCACTCACCCACGCACCGGCCGCGATCCCCGCCTTCTATCTTGGTCCGGCCGCCGTCGGCCCGACAGCCCCTCGACGGCCTCCACGCCCCCGTGCTATGCGCGCGCGGAGGCGCGATCCGAGCGAGAATATGAGAACCCCAGATGGGAAACGAGAACCGCAGACGCGACAGGAGGTCGTGGTGGGAGTCATCTATTACGGCGGCGCAGAGTCGCCCATCCACATCGAGGACGGCGTGCTCGCGCACCTCAAGATCGTGATCGCCACGAAGCTGCGCCGGAACGAGAGCTTCACCCTCTCCTTCCAGCACGGCGAAGGCGAGCCCAGGGGCCGCACCACGATCTGGCTGCACCCGTCGATCCCGCTCCGCTTCGTCTTCGATGAGCCCGTCGCGCCGGAGCTGGACGCGGCGCTGATCCGCGATCTCGCCGCGTCGGCGAACACCTCCGGGGGCATCGCGCTCAAGCCCGAGCACGTGCTCCGCGGCAAGACCTCCGCTCAGAGGTCGTCGGGCGACTCCGACTCGTCGAGCGGCGGCACGTCGGCCGGGTCCTGATCCGGCAACCCGTCCCGGCGCTCGTCGTCCACGAAGGCTTCGCGCTCATCGGCGGGCCGGAGATCCGCATCCGGGTCGGCCGGACGCTCGTCGTCGAGGTTGTTCATGCTCATGTCGGATCCTTCCTTCTAGCCTTTCAGACCGCCCGCGCTGAGCCCCTGCACGATCTGCCGCTGCGCCACGGCGAAGAGGACGAGCAGCGGCACGGTGGTGATGACGCTGGCGGTCACGATGATCTCCCAATGCCATTCTCCGCCGAATCCGAACGCGTCGATAAGGGCCTTCAACCCCCGCGGGATCGTGTACGTCGAGGAATCGCGCAGGTAGATGAGCCCGCGCATGAGATCGGTCCACGCCGCCTGCACCTCGAAGACGGCGGTGACTGCGAGGGCCGGGCGCGCCAGCGGCAGCACGATGCGCCAGAACACCGTGAGATGGCCGGCGCCGTCCACACGCGCGGCGTCGAAGTAGTCGCGCGGGATCCCGAGCAGGAACTGCCGCAGCAGGAAGATGTAGAACGCGCTGCCGAAGAGGTTCTGCGCCCATAGCGGCACGAGGGTGCCGACGGCGCCCACGGCGTTCCAGATCAGGAAGGTCGGGATCATCGTGACCGCGCCGGGAAGCATCATGGTCGCCAGGACCAGGCCGAACAGCACGTTTCGCCCGGGGAACCGGTAGTAGGCGAAGGCCCACGCGACCATCGCGCTGCTCAACGTCACAGTCGTCGCGGCGAGCACCGTCACGATTACCGTGTTGAGCAGCCACAGCCCGACCGGCGCCTCCTGCCAGACGCGCACGTAGTTGTCCAGCGTGAGCGTGCGCGGGATGAGCCGGTTGTCGAACACGTCGCCGCGCGGCTTCAGCGAGGCGCTGATCAGCCAGAGGAACGGGTAGATGAAGACGACCGCGAGCACGGTGAGCGCGGTCAGCGTGAGGACGCGCCCGACGAGGCGGCGCAGGCGCGGCCGTCGCGCCCCCGGCGCCAGGCTCGTGGCGGCGGGCTCCGACGGGGTCTCCGGCCCCACCCGGGGTGCGGCTGTCGTGCTCACCATGACTCGCGCCCCTCGTAATGCACCAACCGCCGCGACAGCACGACCTGCACCACGGTGACCGCCATGATGAGCAGGAACAGCAGCCAGGCCATGGCGGAGGCGTATCCCATGTCCAGGAACTGGAACGCCTGCTGGAAGAGGTAGATGACGTAGAACAGCGCCGCGTCGTTGCCGTAGGTGGTGTTGCCCGCGCCGAAGAACGCGGCGTAGGCCTCGTCGAACGTCTGCAGGCCCGCGATCGTGCTGACCACGATGACGAAGAACAGCGCCGGGCTGATCATCGGCACGACCACCCCGAACGTGCGGCGCCAGAACCCGGCGCCGTCGACGGCCGCGGCGTCGAGCACCTCCTGCGGCACCGCCTGCAGTGCGGCGAGCAGGATGACGACCGAGGCCGCCACGCTCCACAGGCTCATCAGCACGAGCCCCGGTTTGACCCACGCCGGATCCGTCGTCCACGCGGGTCCCTGGATCCCGAACCAGGACAGCACCCCGTTGATGACGCCCTTCTGCCCGTTGAACAGCAGCAGGAAGAGCACCCCGACGGCGACCGGCGGTGTCATCTTCGGCAGGAAGAACGCGGTGCGGAAGAAGCCCGCGCTCCGGCCCGCGCGGTTCAGCAGCAGCGCCAGCGCGAGCGCGGTGAGCACGTGCAGCGGCACCATGAGCGCCGTGTAGACGAACGTGTTGCCCAGCGAGGTCAGCACCTTCGGATCCGCCACCAGCTGCGCGTAGTTCGCCCCGCCGACGAACGACGGATCCTGGATGACGTCGTAGTCGGTGAACGAGAGCACCACGCTGTACAGCAGCGGCCAGGCGGTGAACACGCAGAACCCGACCAGCCAGGGGGACAGGAACAGGAACGCCGCAGCGGTGTCGCGGCGCCGGCCGCGGCCACGGCGGCCACGGCTTTCGCGCGACGTGCGGCGTCCGGCGGATCGTGGCGGCGCCGCGACGCGCGCGGAGGCACCCGTGGTCACTTCTTCTTCTCCAGCGCCGCCCAGCCCTTGTCGAGGGCCTGCTGCGCCTGCTTCTGGGCCGCGGCGAGCGCGTCCTTCGGCGACTTCTGGCCGTTCAGGACGGCGTTGACGGCGTCGTTCATCGCGGCCGTGAACTCCGCGTCCGCCGGGTTCGCCGGGAGCGAGAAGGTGTGCTGGTCCGCCGTGTACATCGCGGAGATCGCCGACGCCCAGGGCTCGGCCGCCCCCTCGGTCATGGGCTTGATCTTCTCGTCGACGGCGCGGTTGCCGGTCAGCACGCCGGTGAAGGCCTTGCCGTCCTTCGTCCTGGCGTCCGCACGCGCCTTCGCCGCGTCCATCCACGCCTGCGTCGAGGTCATGATGCGGGCGAAGCGGCACGCGGCCTGAGGATTCGCGCTCTTGGCGGGAATGGCCCAGGCGGATCCGGAGGCGAAGGCGATCGGGCCGCCCTTGCGCTCGTGCACCGTGTCGAAGGCCATCGGGGCGTCCGGCGAGACTTCGTTGAGCACGTTCACGTACCACTGCTCCATCGGCATCGCGCCGAGCGTGCCGGTCGCGAACTGGTTGCCGGCCCCGAAGAAGTCGGCCGAGTCACGGAACGCCTTGACCGCGCCGAACCCGCCCTCGTCCTTGTAGATCGAGGCCGCCCAGGTGAGGGCTTCGACCACCTTCGGATCGTCGAGCTGGGCCTTGCGGCCGTCCGCCGAGATCAGGTCGGCGCCGTTGGCCTTCGCCCACAGCGGCAGGAACTCGGGGAGCTTGGTGTCGACGCCGATCACGGACAGCCCGGATCCGGCGTGCGCGGTGAGCGCCGTGGCCGCCTTGCTCATCGCCTCCCAGTCGCTGCCGTTCACGTCGGAGAGCTTCTTGCCCGCCTTGTCGAGCAGGGAGCGGTTGGCCATCACGATCTGCACCGAGTCGAACTCCGGGATCCCGTACACGTGCCCGTCCAGGGTGACCTGCGCGAGCGCGGAGGGGATGAAGTCGTCCTTCGGGATCTTCTCCCCGTCGACACACGCGTCCAGTGGCAGGATCGCACCACGGGCCGCGAGGGATCCGACCTGGTTCCGGCTCACGTAGATGAGGGACGGCGGCTTCCCGGCCGCGACGGACGAGAGGAACTGCTGAAGGTCGAAGTCGCCCTCAGCCGCTTTGACGGTCACGCCGCCGAGGCCCTTCTTGGCGTCGTCCATGCGCGTCGTCGCGATCTCGTCGACCCCGGAGAACCCCATGATCGTGAGGTCGCCGTGCAGCGCCTCATCCCGCGAGTACTTCACGTCGGCGCCTGAGCCGCCGCCCGTTCCGACGGCGCAGCCGCTCGCGATCATCGCCAGCGCCAGCACCGCGACGGCACCTGCCTTCCGCCCTGCCCGAGCTCTCATGATCCGTCCTTCCATTGGGGTGTGCACCGCACGATGGCAGGACTGCGGGCCGCCGGACAGGGGGTTGATCTGAGAAGCGCTTCGGGCTAGACCTGGGGACTGGCGATGATACGTCGCCCCGCCGCCGACCGGAACCCCTGCGCGCGAAGCGGCGTCGGCGCCTAGCGTGGCGCCATGAAGAGCATCATGATCAGCACGATGGATGCCGCGGTGGAGATCGCGAAGCCGGCGGACGAGGTGTACCGCCGCTGGACCGACTTCGAGGATCTCCCCGCTCTTCTGCCCAGCGTCGAGCGCGTCGAGCGCGTGGACGACGACGTCACGCACTGGGATGCCCGGGTCGGCGGGCTGCGCCGCTCCTTCTACGCCACGACCGTGGAGGACGTCCCGAACCAGCAGATCAGCTGGACGAGCGACGCCGGCAAGCAGCACAACGGCATCGTGATGTTCACGCCCCTGGGCCCTGATCGCACCCGCCTGGAGCTGCGCCTGGTGTGGGTTCCGGAGTCCTTCCTGGAGCGCACCGGCGCCCGGCTCGGCATCGATCGGCAGATCGCGGAGCGCGACCTGCTGGAGTTCAAGCATCGCGTCGAGGACGGCCAGGAGTCCGAGCCACCGGTCCCGCTGTGAACGGCCCGGTCCCGCCACGAGAGGAGCACACCATGTCCCAGCCAGAGATCCCGATGCTGCCGGAGATCCACCAGTGGTGGCCGCGGCTGTCCGCGCGATCCAAGCAGCTGCTCGAGGACGCGGACGAGGGCGTCGTGCCCGACGAGGTCCGCGAGGAGATCGAGCGGATCACGGATGCGACCGTCGATCCGTCCGCGCGGCTCAGCGACGGCGACCGCCGGTTCATCCGCACTCAGCAGGAGATGGTCGACTAGCGGGTGCCGCGACGTTGCGGACGCCCCGAGCGCTCAACCGGGCGGGAGCAAGGGGCGCGGCGGGAGCGGTGACGAGTAGACCACGCTCGTGGTGACGCTGCCGAGCGTGCCGATCCGGCCGCTGATCTGCTCGAGGTGCTTCATGCCGGTCGCGACGACCTTCATGATGAAGCAGTCGTCGCCGGTGACGTGGTGCGCCTCGACGACCTCCGGGATCCCGGCGAGCAGCGTGTGCAGCGGCTCGTAGACGCTGCTGGGATAGCGCAGCCTCAGGTAGGCGAGGATCGTGAAGCCGAGCCGTTCGGGGTCGATCTGTGCCGCGTAGCCGCTGATGACCCCGGCCTCCTCGAGCCGGCGCACCCGCTCCGCGGCAGCGCTGTGGCTCATGTTGATGCCGCGGGCGAGGTCCGCGATGCTCTGCCGGCCGTTGGTCTGCAGGGCCTTCAGGATCGCGGTGTCGACCTTGTCGGGCTCGAACGGGAGATTCACGGCCATGAGGAAAGACTGCCATCAAATCCACGCCGATCCGCTCCGTCTGCCGTGGATCGGGCCTTCAGATCCGGCTGGTGCGTGAATAGCGTTTCAGCCATGACGATCACCGCGCTCCCCACGGACCTGCTCATCTCCCACTTCGCCGGCAAGCTGTCCTTCGAGACCGACGCTTCCGACGTGCACGCCGACCAGGAGAGCGGCGCCGCGTTCGTGCTCGTCGACTCCCGCGGCCAGGCCGCGTGGAGTCAGGGGCGGATAGTGGGCGCGATGCACATGCCGACGGCGGAGATCGCTGACCGCGCACCGCGCGAGATCCCGCTGCATGTGCCGGTCGTGACGTACTGCTGGGGTCCCGGCTGCAACGGCTCCACCCGCGCCGCCCTGGAGTTCGCGAAGCTCGGATATCGGGTCAAGGAGATGATCGGCGGTTTCGAGTACTGGGCCAGGGAAGGCTATCCGGTGGAGGACGACCACGGTCCGGTCCTCCGCGCCAAGGACCCGCTGACCGCGCCGCTGGACGCGATCACCTGCGACTGCTGACGACGACCGGCCGTTCGACTACGGCTGGCCCGCGTCCGGGTCGGCGTGGCCTTCTCCGTCCACCGCCTCGCCCTGCTCCTCGCGCGACGCGGCACGGGCACCGGGCGACTGCTCCCGGTAATCGGGGCGCGGCGGCTGGATCGTCTGGTCGGAGTACTCGCCGCCCAGCCGCCCGCCGAAGGGCCGGCCGTGATCGGCGAACTCGTCGCGCATGAACACGAGGCGCCACGGTCCCAGCGTGAACCGGGCCCCGGTGCGCAGGATCTCGTCGCTGCGGAGCTCCTCATCCTGCGCCTTCTCGAGGTTCGCGCTCGTCTCGCCCTCTCCGTGCATGGAGAGCACGTACTCGTCGTTCGAGTCGTGCCGGATCGAGGCGTGCACCGGATCCGTGCCGGGAAGACGGAGATCGCAGTCCTGCGCCGAGCCGATCCGCGCCCCGTCGTCGGGGATCTCGAACACGAGGCGGCTGTCCTGCGACGAGACCAGCAGGCGCGGGTGCCCCGCGCCCCATCCCGCGTGCGTCGTCGGTCCGGTCTGCTCCTGGGTGTCGTTCATGTCGTCTTCCTTCCGTGGATCGCCGAGACGGGTGCGTGGATCGCCGGGGGCCGGCGCGGGCTCAGAGATGCCGTCCTCCCGTGACGGGGATGATGCCGCCGGAGACGTACGACGCCTCCTCCGAGGCGAGGTACACGTAGGCGCCGGCGAGTTCGGCGGGCTGTCCGGCTCGCCCCAGCGGGGTGTCCTCCCCGAACGTGGGCAGCTTCTTCGGCCACCCCGTCGCAGGGATCAGCGGCGTCCAGATCGGGCCGGGTGCGACGCCGTTCACCCGGATGCCGTGCGGGCCCTGCTGCTCGGCGAGCATCTGCACGAACGCGACGAGTGCCGCCTTCGTCAGCGCATAGTCGAACAGCCCGGGCGACGGGTCGTACCCCTGGATGGAAGTGGTCACGATGATGGACGCGCCGGCGGGCAGGTGCGGCAGGGCGGACCGGGCGAGCCAGAACGGCGCATAGAGGTTGGTGCGCATCACGCGGTCGAACTCCGGCGTGGGGATCTCGTCGACCTCGCCGCGGCTGCGCTGGTACCCGGCGTTCAGCACGAGGATGTCGAGCCCGTCGAGGCTCTCCGCGGCGTCGGCGATCACCTCCTGGCATTGCTGCTCCTCGGTGAGGTCGCCCGGAAGCAGGACGGCCTGGCGTCCCGCTTTGCGGATCCACTCGGCGGTCTCCTCCGCGTCCTCCTGCTCCTCGGGCAGATAGCTGAGAGCGACATCCGCTCCCTCGCGAGCGAAGGCGATGGCCACCGCCCGTCCGATCCCGGAGTCGCCCCCGGTGATCAGTGCACGGCGCCCGGGCAGCCGGCCGGATCCGACATAGCTGTCCTCGCCGTGGTCGGGCCGCGGATGCGTCTCGTCCAGCAGACCCGGCTGGTTGTTGCCCGGCTCGAGTGGATCCTGGAGCGGGGCGTACTTCGTTCGTGGATCGGTCATGGTGCGCGAATCGATGGTCCTGTGGCTCATGCCCGGCACGTTAAGCGCGCGGGCGGCGCTCTACGAGGGGGTTGACGCCCGCGCGGGCGATGCGTAGGGGGGACGGAGGACACGTGCCCGGATCCTGTCAACCCGTTCGCACGGCGGACAGGGGGGTGCGAGCGTCGCCCAGGAGAGGAGAGGAGCGACATGGCACTGCGTGATGAGGCCCGGCACCGGGTGGAGGAGCTGTCCGGCAGGACCAAGCGCGAGATCGGCAGGGTGCTCGGCGATGAGGATCTGGAGGCCCGTGGCGCCGATGAGGAGGAGCGGGCGAAGCGGGAGCGCGCGATCGACAAGGCACTCGAAGCGGCGGATCAGGCGGCCGACGACGAGGAGGACGAGATGGGCGGCTGAGCGGTCCGTCGCCCCGGTGCGTGCAGCGGTAACCCCCGGCGGGGAGCGCTGTCAAGTGGCGTGACTCCGGCGGCCTGCCGGTCCAGGCTGGGCGCAACAGATGGGAACGACATGTCGACGATGACAAGCCCCCGATTCGAGATGCGCCGCCTGACCGAGAGCGAGTGGCTGATCCTGGACGACCGGTTCGACCGCACGGATGCACGGCACACCGTCGCGTGCGTGAGCCGGGTCTCAGCCGATCAGGTCGAGGTGGTCTGGCTCCGGCCCGTCACGGCCCGACGCCGCTATGCGACGGTCGCCGATGTGCTGGAAGCGGTGCGCAGCGCCCCGTCTTCGGCCGATCTGGCGGGCGAGCCCGCCTGATCGGGGCCCTTGCCACCGCGAGACCCCCGCCGTCAAGCCCCTGGGCGAGCGAGGCGGCTGCCGCCTACGGTGAATCGTCGGTCGCACCCGCGGCCCGTGGAAGGAGTCCGTCATGAACATCCTCTTCATCATCATCATCGTCGTCGCCATCATCCTGGCCATCACGGGTGGCCTCGTGCAGTCCCTGAACTTCCTGCTCTGGGTGGGACTCGTGCTGCTCGTCCTCGCCGTGATCGCGTGGCTGATCCGCTCCATCACCGGGAGCCGCACGCCCTGACCGGCATCCGATGAGAGCGGAAGGAGCCGCCGATGACCGTGAAGCTCAACGAGAAGGCTCTGCACCACGCGCAATCGCTCGTGCGGGACAAGCACGTGGTGCACGATCAGCGGGACGACTGGAGCGAGCACGCGCCCAGCGCCGATGACGGCAATGAGTACATCGATGCGCACGGCATGGACGAGTACGCGCTCTGGTTCCTCGGTGAGGACACCGACGAGAACGAGGGCACGAAGGGCCGCCATCTCTTCCCGTACGGCGACTTCACCGACGTGCACCGCTGCGCCGTGATCTCCGGCGAGAGCCGCGCCGGCCAGTATCACCACCGCAGCATCGAGGACGCGCTGAAGCATCTTCTCGCGCTGATCGACGATGACCAGGGCGAGAAGGCCTGACGCCCCCGCGGCATGATCGCCTCCCGACCACCTCTGGCGAGAACCCTGTTCGGCAGGGATTCTGGAGAGGGAAGTCGGGAGGCGATCATGTGCTGCACCCGGATCCTCGGATCCCTACCCACCGCACTCGGTGCGGTCCTCGTCCTTCTGGCCCTGGCGGCCTGCACGCCGTCGTCCCCGGACACCACCACGGCCCCGACGCGCACCGCGGCCGACCAGACCTCGCCGTCACCCGCGCAGACCGTTCCAGCCACGCTCGCCGCCGGCCTGAACGCTCCGTGGTCCATCGCCCCCGTGGGGTCCGGCGCCCTCATCTCCGAGCGCGGGGACGGGCGCGTGCGGGAGTGGACCCCCGACGGCGGCCTCCGCGATGCGGGCACCGTGCCGGGCGTGGTCTCCGGAGGCGAGGCGGGTCTGAACGGCATCGCGGTGCGCGCCGATGACGGCGCACGCTGGCTGTACGCCTATCACGCCACCCGCGACGACAACCGCGTCGTGCGGATGCGTCTGGAGGGCTCCCCCGGCGCGCTGCGACTGGATCCCGCCACCACCGAGGTCATCTTCGCCGGGATCCCTCGGGCGCAGAACCACGACGGCGGCCGCATCGCCTTCGGGCCGGACGGGATGCTGTACGTGGGCACGGGTGACGCCGGCGACCGCGACCGCGCCCGGGACCGCGACTACCTCGGCGGGAAGATCCTCCGGCTCACCCCCGAGGGAGCACCGGCGCCCGGGAACCCGTTCGGCACCGCGGTGTACAGCCTCGGCCACCGAAACGTGCAGGGCCTCGCCTGGGACAGCCACGGGGTGCTGTGGGCGAGCGAGTTCGGGCAGGACACCTGGGACGAGCTGAACCGGATCCAGCCGGGCGGCGACTACGGCTGGCCGGACCACGAGGGCCGGGCGAGCGCGCCCGACGCCGTCGACCCGGTCGCGGTGTGGCGCCCCGCCGACGCCAGCCCGAGCGGCATCGCGATCGTGTCGGACGTGGCGTACATCGCGGCCCTGCGGGGCGAGCGCCTCTGGACGGTCGACCTCGCCGCGGCGGATCCGGCACCGCGCGCGGTCTACGCCGGGGAGTTCGGTCGGCTGCGCGACGTCGTGGCCGCCCCGGGCGGCGGGCTGTGGGTGCTCACGAACAACACCGACGGCCGGGGCGCGCCCCGCGACGGCGACGACCGGTTGCTGTGGCTGCCTGCGGAGCAGGGCTGAATCGCCGGGCGGGCTGCTCCCGGCCGGACACCGACGCCCCGGAGATGCTTTTCGCTGCTCCAGAGCGCCCCGCAGCGACGTTTTCCATTTCCGACGACGAGGGGCGGCACGTCACCGACGAAGCGCCCGCCGCTGGTCAGGAGCGCACCGCTGCGTACTCGGCGTCTGTCACGTGCTCCTTCCACACGGTCGTCGTCGCCGGATCGTCTCCGGCCTCGAGCATGGCGAGGTGCTCCATGAAACAGTCCGCGGTGGCGCCGTGCCAGTGCTCCTCCCCCGGCGGCGTGTACAGCGTCTGTCCCGGACGCACCTCGACCACCACGCCGTCGCGAGTGCCGACGAGGGCGACGCCGCTGACGACGCGCAGGTACTGCCCCCGGGCGTGGGAGTGCCATGCGGTGCGCGCGCCTGGGGCGAAGCGTACGAGAGCGACGGTCATCCGCTGATCCGCGGTATGCGGCGCCGCGATGCGCTCGAGCCAGACGTCGCCGTGGAACTGCTCCGGCGGGTTCTTGACGGTGGGACTGGTGGGTTCGATCTGCACGGCGGATCCTCCTTCGGTTCGTCGATCAGTCGGTGGTGAGCAGCACCTTGGTGGCACGCCGTTCGTCCATGGCGCGGTAGCCCTCCGCAGCGTCCTCGATCGAGAGCGTGAGGTCGAAGACGGCGCCGGGATCGATCCGGCGCTCCCAGATCAGCGCGATGAGCTCAGGCAGGAACCGGCGGACCGGCGCGGGACCGCCGTGCACGTGCACGCTCGAGAAGAACAGCTCCGACCCGTCGAGCGCTACGTCGTGCGAGACCCCGACGAACCCGATGTGACCGCCGGGTCGGGTGGCGCGGATCGCCTGGTCCATCGCCTCCTGGGTGCCGACGGCCTCGATCGTGGAGTGCGCGCCGAGCCCTTCCGTGAGCTCCTTGATGCGCGCGACCCCGGCCTCACCGCGCTCCTCGACGATGTCGGTGGCGCCGAAGCTCCGGGCGAGCGCCTGGCGGTCGGCATGGCGCGACATCACGATGATCCGCTCCGCACCGAACTGCTTCGCCGCGAGCACGCCGAGCAGGCCGACCGCACCATCGCCGACTACGGCGACCGTCTTGCCCGCTCCTGCCTCGGCGGCCACCGCGGCGAACCATCCGGTGCCGAGCACGTCGGAGGCGGCGAGCAGCGAGGGCACGAGGTCCGCCGGCGGCTCTCCCGGCGTCACGACGAGCGTGCCGTCAGCCAGCGGGATACGGGCGTACTGCGCCTGCGTGCCGATCGAGCCCATCATCACCTGGTGGACGCAGCGGGACTGATAGCCCGCCGCGCAGATCTCGCAGGTGTTGTCGCTGGCGACGAAGGATCCGACGACATGATCACCCGGGCGGATCCGCGTCACCTCCTCGCCGACGCTCTCGACGACGCCGATGTACTCGTGTCCCATCCGCTGCCCTCCGGCATGGATCGGCTCGGCACCCCGGTAGGGCCACAGATCGGATCCGCAGATGCAGGTGGCGGTGACGCGGATGATCGCGTCGGCCGGTTCGACGATGACGGGCATCTCGAGTTCCTCGGTCCGGACATCGCCGGCGGCGTGCAGGACGACTCCACGCATGGTGTTCTCCTTCAGAGGTTGGGGATGGGGATAGCACCGCTGTGGTCGTAGCGGCGGCGCGGACGGACGAGAGCGGCGAAGGCGACCGCGGCCAGGACGGTCGAGACGACGGTGACCACGCCGAGGGGCAGGATGCTGGCCGCCCCGGCGATCCCGACGAGGGGTGCGGCGACGCCGCCGAAGCCGAAGCGCACCATGCCGAGCAGCGACGAGGCCGTGCCCGCGATCTGGGGGTACTCGACGAGCGCGAGGGCCGTCGCAGGCGGGGAGGCGACCGCGACCCCGCTCGCGAGCGCGAACAGCGACGCGATCACGACCCAGAGCGGCATCGGGGCGATCCCGGCAGTCAGCAGCCCGAGGGCGCCGAGACCGGCGATCGCGATCCCGACCGAGAGGATGCCGCGCACGCTCCAGCGCTCGGCGGCCCGGCCCGCGAGGTAGCCGAAGACCATGTAGCCCGCCGAGTTCGCGCCGAACGCGATGGCGTAGCCGAGCGGCGAGAGGCCGTAGATGTCCTGCAGCACGTAGGTCGCACCGGCCAGATAGGCGAACAGCGCCGCGTAGAGGAAGCCCTGGTTGAGCACCGCGCCGAGGAAGACCCGGTCGGTGAGCAGCGTGCGGTAGTCGTGCAGGGTGCGGCCGAGGCCGCCCGTCGTGCGGAGTTCGCGCGGCAGCGTCTCGCGGAACACGACCAGGGTGATCGCGAGGATCGCGGCGCCGATCCCGGCGAGGAACAGGAACAGCCCGCGCCAGTCGGCGACCGCGTTCAGGATGCCGCCGAGCAGCGGCCCGACGATGGCGGCGAAACCACCGATCACGGTCAGCCGACCGTAGAAGCGGATCAGCGCCCCTCCCGAGTAGACGTCGCGGCCCGCGGCCTGCGCGATCACGATCCCGACGCCGCCGGTCAGCCCCTGCACCAGCCGGGCGGCGATCAGCAGGCCGATCGTGGGCGAAGCCGCACAGAGCACGGAGGTCGCGACGTACGCGACGATGCCGATCAACAGGATCCCGCGCCGCCCGAACCGGTCGGAGAGCGGGCCAGCCACCAGTTGCCCCAGGGCCAACCCGATCAGGCACGCCGTGACGGTGAGCTGCGCGACCGAGGTCGCCGCGTCCAACTCACGGGTGAGCGCGGGCAGCGCCGGGAGGTAGAGATCCATCGAGATCGGGCCGAACACCGTGAGCAGGAGCAGGAGCGGCGGCAGCAGCCGAGAGGCCGTTGCGGGTGCGGCGCGGGTGGTGTCGGGAGCGGTCATGGCTTCCACTGTCCTCGCCGGTACGTGGGCGCGGGAGTCCCTGACGAGAGGTGTACCGAAAGGGCACCCCAGGCGGCGCCGGATCGGCATAGCCTGCTGTGCATGGACAACAGGGCCGAGGTGCGCGAGTTCCTGATGACGCGTCGCGCGCGGGTCTCTCCGGACGCGGCCGGGATCCCGGCGGGCCCGAATCGACGGGTCGCCGGGCTGCGGCGCAGTGAGGTCGCGGCGCTCGCGGGCGTGAGCGTGGAGTATTACGCGAAGCTCGAGCGCGGCGCGATCGCCGGCGCTTCGGCCGCGGTGCTCGATGCGCTCGCCGCCGCCCTGCAGCTCGACGACGCCGAGCGGGCCCACCTGCTCGATCTGGCCCGTGCCGCCGACGGCATCCCCGCCAGTGGGCGGGCGCGTCGGCGCGTAGCCCGGCCTGGGCCGCTGCGGCCGAGCCTGCAATGGGCGCTGTCGTCGATCACCGACGGCGTCGCATTCGTCCGCGACCCGCGCCAGAACCTGCTCGCGACCAACACTCTCGGACGCGCCTTCTACGCGCCCGTGATCGGCGACGGCGGGCGCACGCCCAATCTCGCCCGCTTCCAGTTCCTGGATCCGGCGTCGCGCGACTTCTATCCCGACTGGGATCTGTTCGCGCACATGTGCGTCGGGGTGATGCGTGCCGAGGCCGGGCGGGATCCGCACGACACGGCACTGCAGGAGCTCGTCGGCGAGCTGTCGACCCGCAGCGAGGTGTTCCGCCGACTGTGGGCCGCGCACGACGTGCGCCGTCACGGCGCGGGAACGAAGCGTTTCCACCATCCGATCGTGGGCGAGGTGACGCTCGCGTACGAGGAGCTCGCCCTCACCGCCGAGCCCGGCAACGTGATGCTCGTCTACACCGCCGAACCCGGATCCCCTTCGGCCGAGCGTCTCCGGCTGCTGGCGTCCTGGGCGGCGACGCACGACGACGAGCGCTCCGCCGCCGCTGCGGCTGACGACTGACCCGGCGCCGGGGGCGGGGGCTGACCCGTATCTGCCCGGAGATGCTTTTCGCTGCTCCAGAGCGCCTTGCAGCGAGGTTTTCCATCTTCGGCGACGACGCGCGCCGCGCTGAAGATGCTTTTCGCCGCTCCGATCCCGTCCGGAGCGACGTTTTCCATCTTCCCGGCCGACGAACAACCCCGGATCCGGCTCAGCCCACCCCGCACAGGATCTCGCCGTGCAGCAGCGAGATCCAGCCGTCGTCCGACGCGGCCCACTCGCGCCAGCCGTCGCTGATGCGCTGCAGGTCGGCGGGCGTCGCGGCGCCGGACTCCAGCAGCTGGGGTGCGATCGCGGAGTTGAGGATCCGGTCCGCCCACATGCCGCCCCACCACGCGCGGTCCTCCGCGGTCGCGTAGCACCAGGTGCTCGAGGTCGCGACGACGTCGGTGAGACCTGCCGCGTGCGCCCAGGCCAGCAGCCGCCGCCCGGCGTCGGGCTCGCCGCCGTTCGCGTGGGCGGCGCGGTAGTAGAGATCGAGCCAGTCGTCCAGCGCCGGCACGGCGGGCCACCACCGGAAGCCGCCGTAGTCGCTGTCGCGCACGGCGATGATCCCGCCCGGCTTCGTCACCCGGGCGAGCTCGCGCAGCGCCCGCACGGGATCCGCGACATGCTGCAGCACCTGGTGCGCGTGCGTCACGTCGAAGCTGTCGTCCGGGAAATCGAGGGCGTGCACGTCGGCGACGCGGAACTCGATGTTGCTCAGGCCCCGGTCCGCGGCGGTGGTGCGGCTCAACTGCAGTTCGGCCTCGCCGATCTCGGTCGCCACGACCTCGGACACGAGCTCGGCGAGGTCCGCGGTGATCGTGCCCGGTCCGGCGCCGACGTCGAGCAGACGGTCGGTCGCGCGCAGGTGCGGCAGCAGGTACGCGGCCGAGTTCTGCGCGGTGCGCCAGCGGTGCGATCGCAGCACCGAATCGTGGTGTCCGTGCGTGTAGGCGGCCATCGGTTCTCCTCCGGGTCGGGTGTTCCCCCCCAGCGTTCCGGTTCGATCCAGGGCGCGGGAAGACCGTAGTCTTCCTAGGAGCGCCGCACCCTCCCCCGCGGCGCGGATCCCGTCCTGCTGAGCACCGGAGGCTGTGGATGTCGAACGCACTCGGCGACTTCCTGCGCGCCCGGCGCACCGACGCCCGTCTGCAGGCCGGGGCGGCGCGGTCGGGCGGCCGGCGCCGCACCACGGGCCTGCGCCGCGAGGAGGTCGCGACCGCCGCCGGCATCAGCGCCGACTACTACACGCGCCTGGAGCAGGGCCGGGAGGCGCACCCCAGCGACGCCGTGCTCGACGCCCTGGCGCGCGCCCTGCAGCTCGACCGGGACGCCGCCGATCACCTGCGGCGCCTGCGCGACGCCCATCCCGGCACGCCCCGGCCCGAGGCCGCGGTCAGCCCGGCGGAGGACGAGGCTCTCGTGGCCCGGATGACGATGCTGGTCGACGCGGTGCGGCCGAATCCGGCGTACGTGCTGGACCGGCTCAGCACGGTCGTCGCCGCGAACCCCGAGGGACTCGCCCTGCACGAGGGCCTCGCCGACCTCCCGCCGGCGCAGCGCAACACCTGCCGGTCGCTGCTGCTCGACCCCCGCGCCCGGGAGACCTTCGTGGAGTGGGAGGAGCTGGCCCGCGGCGCGGTCGCGCACCTGCGCGCGGCCAACGTGGACGACCTGCAGGATCCGCAGCTCGTCGCCCTCGTCGAGGAGCTGAGCGCTGCCAGCCCGCTGTTCCGCACCTGGTGGAGCGGCCACCTCGTGCAGCGGCGGCGTGGCGACATCACGCACGTGCGCAGCGCCGACGGCACGGTCACCGCGCGGCGCTACGAGGTGATGCACCTGCCCGAGGACGGCGTGCGGATGACGCTCTGGCTGCCTGCATCCTGAGCCCGAACGCACCCCCTCCGGAGACGGCGTTCGTGGTGCCGGGCGCCCCGAGATCTCGGGGCGCCCGGGGAATGAGGGCGTCAGTACCGCAGGCCGTGGCCGAACCGGAACGTCGGGTTCTCGGTGTCGAACGCGACATCGGTGCGGCTCGCGGCGACAGCCGCATCCGAGCGCGGCAGATCGAACGGGAGCGAGCCCTGCGGACCGCGCTCACCGAACAGCACCCGCAGCACGGCCTCGTCCGACGCTCCGTAGTCGGCGAGCGCGGCGCGCGCCGACTCCTCCAGGCCGCCGAGCACGGCGGGACGGTCGAGGTAGATGTCGATCACCGTGGGAACGGCCTCGGCGATCGCCGTCAGTCGCGCATGCTCCTCGGCCGGGAACTCCAGGGAGCCGGAGTGGAAGAGGTCGCTGAACCCGCCGCGGTCCCGGTCCTCGTAGGGAGCCTTGATCCGCAGGATCGCGACGTCCGCCTCCTCCGGGGCGGCGACGACCTCGGCGTAACGCGCGAGCACCTCGGCGGCCACGCCCTCGGCGTAGACCTTCACGCCGCGCGTCAGCGGCAGGATCGGGGATCCGCCGTCGACCGACGTGCTCGTGAGCAGGGTGAGCGAGTCGCTCTGCGCGTCCAGGCCCTCCTGGACGAAGTCGGCACGACCGACGACGGCGGCCGCGTGCTCCTCGTCGACGAACGGGTTCTCGAACAGTCCCAGCCGGAACTTCTCGCGCAGCAGGCGTCGCACCGACACGTCCAGGCGCGCCTCCGAGACCTCGCCCCGTTGGACGAGCCCGAGGAGCTCCTCGGTGCAGAGCTCGCCGCCGAACTGGTCGATCCCCGCGTCGAGTGCCTTGACCATGCGCTCCGGCCGGGTGAGGTGCTCGACGCCCCACGCGCGAGCGGGCATGTCGGCACCGAACACCACGACGTCGGTCAGCAGGCCCCAGTCGGTGCAGACGATCCCGTCGAAGCCGAGCCGGTCGCGCAGCAGATCCGTGAGCACGTCCTTGTTGAATCCGAAGCCGACCTCCTCCCAGTCGGTGCCGATCGGCTGACCGTAGTACGGCATCATCTGGGTCGCGCCGGCGCCGATCGCCGCGATGAAGGGGCGCAGATGGTACTCCTGCTGACCACCCGGGTAGACCTGCTCCTTGCCCCATTCGAAATGCGGATCCTCGCCGTCGAGCTGAGGACCGCCGCCCGGGAAGTGCTTGACCATGGTCGCCACGGACTCGGGGCCGAGCTCGGCGCCCTGGAATCCGCGGATGTAGCCCACGACGAGGCGCGACGTGAGGTCCGCGTCCTCGCCGAACGTGCCCGCGATCCGCGACCAGCGCGGCTCGGTGGCCAGATCGATCTGCGGGTGCAGCGCGACGCGCAGCCCGACCGCGATGTACTCCTGCCGCGCGATGTCGGCGAAGCGCTCGAGGCGCTCGGGGGATCCGAGGGCGGCGAAGCCCAGCGTCTCCGGCCACTGCGAGAAGGGCCCCGCCATGAGGGAGGTGAGGGGGTTGTCGCTGAACGAGTGCCGCGGGTCGGTCGAGAGCGTGATCGGGATCCCGAGCGGGGTGTCCAGCGCCATGCGCTGCAGGGCGTTGTGCCACGCGGCGAACTCGCGTCCGCCCGGAGCCGCGCCGAGCAGGTTGAAGTGACTCATCCGGCGCTTGCGCACCATGGAGGCGAGGGAGGGCAGGCCGAACGTCGGGTTGCTCTCCTCGAAGTCGGCGAAGGCCGCCATGGTGTGGAACAGCATCCCCACCTTGTCGGCGAGCTCCATACGGCCGAGCAGATCCTCGACCCGCGCGTCGATCGGCAGGGAGGCGTCGCGGTAGGGCAGCACGGCCTCGTTCACGGTGTCCGTCATCTCATCTTCTCCTGGGGTTACTTGACCGACTTGATGAACCAGACGCTGACCGCGCCGAGCACGCTCAGCACGATCGCGATCGGAAAGAGCGCACCGTATCCGAATGCCAGCACGATCGCGCCGGCGACACCGGGGGCGAACGTCTGCGGCAGCGTCGCGGCGATGTTCACGACGCCGAGGTCCTTGGCGAAGTTCTTCGCGGACGGCAGCACCTGGCTCATCAGTGCGGTGTCGACCGCCTGGAACATGCCGAATCCGAAGCCGCTGATCACGGTCATGATCATCCACGACATGTAGGAGGGAGCGATCATCGGGAACACCAGCGCGACCGCCATGAGCAGGGAGGATCCGAAGACGAACGGCTTGCGCCGACCGACCTTGTCGGAGAGCGGCCCGGAGATCACCGTGGCGACGAGGATTCCGACGAGACTGAGTATGCCGAGCAACGGGATCACGGAGAACGGGTCCTTCACCCCGAGGTAGTTCTTCAGGATCAGCAGCTGGAACCCGGTGACGGCGAAGTATCCGGTGTAGAGCAGCAGGCGGCCCGTGAACGCCCAGAAGAAGTCGGGGTGCTTGATCGGGCTGACCCAGAACGTGCGCAGGAACTCGCCGAAGCTGAACGGCTCGTTCCGGAAGTTGAGGCTGGAGTGGTCCGGGTTCGCGAGGACGAACCCGAGCAGCACGACGACCGCGAACACCGCGAAGATGATGTAGCCGAGCGTGATCGCGTGCGCGAGCTGGGATCCGATGATCTGGCCGCCGAGCGCGCCGAACATGAGTCCGATGCCGGAGAGAGCGGCGAACGTGCCGCGGCGCGCGACCGGAACCCGGTCCGGGAGGATCGCGGAGAGAGGACCCTGCGCGAAGTTGTAGGCGACCTGGATCAGCGTCCACGCGACGATGATGCCCGCGAGGCTGTTCATGAACCCGAGGGCGATGAGCGCGGCGCCGCCCACGATCGCGCCCGCGATGATCCACGGGGCGCGGCGGCCGAACCGCGAACGGGTGCGGTCGGACAGCTGTCCGGCGGCGGGCTGGGCGATCATCGCGCCGAGGGCACCGATCGTGGACACGATCGCGATGTTCGCGACCTGGGTCTTCTCGTCGGGGAACATCGCGATGAGCTGCGCCTGCAGCAGGATGCCGGGGACCGCGCCCCAGATCACGAAGATCGCGAAGTTCGCCGGGATGATCCATGCCAGCAGGCGTCGAACGCCCTTGACCGGAGCGGGTGGGTCGTCCTCGCCGGAGGCGGTGGCCACGAACGTGGTCTCCGTGATGGGCGGACGCAGCTCTTCGGGCGTGTCGGATGATGTCGACGTCATTGTCAGTCCTTGGGGGCGAGCGGTGGGTTCGGGTCGAGCCGACGAAGGCGCTCGACGCGCCCTCGGAACCGGCTGTTCGCACGCTAGCATGAAAACCGGCACAAGTGTAGGTTTTTGCCCTGAGCGGCATTCCGGCCGTGGATCCCACCGCGGTCGCGATCCCCTCCGGCGCCCTGGGGACGCATACGATGGGACACCGATGACGACCGAACGCGGATACACGACGGGCAGGGCCCGGCGGGAGCGGATCATCGCCGCCGCGACCGCGCTGTTCGGGCGCGTCGGCTTCAACAGCGCCACGATGCTCGAGATCGCGCAGGTCTGCGAGATCTCGCGCGCCGGCCTCGCGCACCACTTCCCCACCAAGGAATCGCTGATGGAGGCGGTACTGGAGACCAGGGACCGCGAGGACCGCGAGCGGTTCCGGCGCAATGGCTCGCAGGGGCCGGACGGCATCGGCGTGCTGCGCGGCATGGTGGACCTCGCCCGGCACAACACGGAGGTCGGCGGCATCATCGCCCTGTACGCCGTGCTGTCAGCTGAGGCGGCGGATCCCTCGCACCCCGCGCACGAGTACTTCGTCCGCCGCTATCAGCGGATCCGCTCCGGCACCGCGAAGGCCCTGCGCGACGCCCGCGAGGCCGGCTATCTCGCTGCGAACGTGGACGAGGAGCGCGCCGCGGCCGAGCTCACCGCACTCATGGACGGGCTGCAACTGCAATGGCTGCTGGATCCCACCTCGGTTGACATGGCCGAGACCGTGCGCCGCCGCATCCAGGAGCTGCTCGTGGTGCCCCTCGACCCCGCCCGCTGATCCCTCCAGCCCTGTCCCTTATCCACATCTCCGAGCCCACGAGACTAGCGCTCATCTCGTATGCCGTCTTCTGCTTGAAAAAAAAAAAGAGTGAAGACAGCCCCCCTGAACCAGCGGAGCGAGCACGCCCCGCCCCCCTGAACGAGCGGCGCGAGACGAAGGGGCTAAGACCAGACGAACCCGAAGGTGCCCGCCAACACGGCTGCCGCGATCGACAGCGCCATGATGGCCGCACCCCCGGCGAGCGCGACCGCGTCCCTGCCGCTCAGCCGAGACGGGCGCGCCCAGGTGCGCGGGATGGCGGATCCGAATCCGCGCGCCTCCATCGCGAGGGCGAGCTTGGTCCCGCGGCGCACGGCGAAGACGAGCAGCACGAACGACATCGTGAAGAACCGGCGCAGCACCCCGCGGTCGCCCACTCCCCGCGCCCGGCGCGCGAGCGACATCGTGCGCCAGTCGTCGAGGAACAGCCCCAGCATGCGGGTGCCCGCGAGCACGCCGAGCACGAACCGGCTGGGCAGGTGCGCGACCTGGGCGAGGGCATCCGCGAGCGCGGTCGGATCCATGCGGGCGAACAGCAGGATGGTCGGAAGGCCGAGCGCCACGACGCGGATCGACACCGCGATCGCGAGCTGGATCGACGCCTCGCTGATGTGGGCGACCCCGACGCTGAAGAAGACGTGCCCGCCCGGCGCCGCGTAGAGCAGCATGCTCACGCCCGCGACCGGAGCCACGGCGAGCAGCAGCGCCAGCCGGCGCAGCACGGTTCCCAGGCGCAGGCCGGTGAGCGGGAGGCACAGCAGCTGCAGCCCGATCGCGACGAGTCCGCTCGTGACATCGATCGACGCGAACAGCGGGATCGACAACAGCAGCGAGAGGCCGACCCGCGTGACCGGGTTCACGCCGTCGACCCAGGCCGGCGAGGCCGGATCCGGTTCCGAAGCGCGCAATCGGCTGCTTCCGGCCGACATATCGAGCGTTCTGCGCTCTTCGAACCCGGTGCTCATGCCGTCAGCTCCGCGGATCCGGCCACGGCGGGCACCAGTTCGATGCGGTGCCCGCCGAGGTGACGGATCACCTCGGCGTCGTGGGTCACCGCTACGACCGCGGTGCCCCGGGCGATCTCCTCCTGCAGCAGACCCACGATGCCGATCCAGCCCAGGCGGTCCTGGCCGAAGGTGGGCTCGTCCAGCACCACGACGGCGGGAGCGGCGGCGAGCACCGTCGCCACCGACAGCCGCCGCTTCTGCCCGCCCGACAACGTGAACGGGTTCGCCGCGGCGAGCGCGGTCAGGCCGAGCCGCTCGAGCAGCGCGTCCACCACGGCGTCGACCCGGGCGGCGTCCCGCCCGAGCGCGCGGGGACCGACGGCGAGCTCGTCCCGCACGGTCTGCGTGAGGAACTGGTGCTCGGGATCCTGGAACACCGTCCCGATGCGGGTGAGCAGCTCGCGCGACGTCCAGCGGACCGGATCCAGCCCGCGCCGCCCGCGCAGCCGTTCGGCCGCCTCCACCGCGCCGTGCAGCGGATCCAGGAGGCCGGCGAGCGTGAGCGCGAGCGTGGACTTCCCGGCGCCGTTGGGGCCGACGATCACGGTCGCCGAGGCGTCCGGCACCGAGAGGTCGAGCCCGGTCTGCACGGCCGTGCGGCGGTCGCGCGTGATCGCGAGGTCGCGGGTGGTGAGGACGGCACCCTCGTGATCGGCGGAGAGTTCGTCGACCGGTGGCAGCACGGGCAGGTCGACGGGATGCCCGGGAACCCACACGCCGGCATCCGCGAGAGCATCGCCGTGCACGCCGAAGACCTCGTCCGGGGTGCCATCGGCGAGCAGGCCGCCGTCGGCGCTGACCACGATCACGCGGGTCATCAGGTCGGCCCAGACCGCGGTGCGGTGCTCGATGACCACGAGCGTGGCGCCCGTCGCCTCGACGGCCCGTTCGACGGCGGCGCGGACCTCGCGCACCCCGTCCGGATCCAGGTTGGCGGTCGGCTCGTCGAGCAGCAGCAGGCCCGGGCGCATCGCGAGGGCGCCGGCGAGGGCGAGCCGCTGCTTCTGACCGCCCGACAGCGCGGCCGTGCGGTGGTCCAGGGGCACCTCGAGGCCGACCGCGTCGAGCGCCTCGCGCACGCGCTCCGGGATCCGCTCTGCGGGGACGCCGAGGTTCTCGCAGCCGAACGCGACGTCGTCGCCGACCCGGCTCAGCACGACGCCGGCATCCGGATCCTGCAGCACGAGGCCGATCCGGCCGCGACGGCTCTCCGGAGTGGCGCCGTCGACGAGGAGCGTGCCCGTGCGCTCCCCCTCTTCGGCGTCGCCGAGCAGACCCGCCATCCCGGTCAGCAGCGTGGACTTTCCGGCGCCGGATGCGCCGAGCAGCAGCACGCGCTCCCCCGGCTCGATCGTGAACGACACCGCGCTGACGGCGGGCAGGCGGCGGCCGGCATAGCACCAGCCCCACCCGTCCGCGACGACGCGGGCCGCACCCGCGGTCATGTCAGACCTCGCGGCGCAGCTCGCGTCCGGCGGCGAAGCGGCTGAGCGCGCCCGTCGCGGCGAGCGCACGCACCAGCAGCCAGCCGAGCACGCCGGCCAGCACGGCACCCGAGACGACGAGGGTGCCGAGGTAGATCCCGTTGAAGACGGCCGACTTCAGGATGTTCGGCGAGCTGCCGTAGAAGAGCTCGAACAGCCAGGCCCCGGCCGCGGCGCCGACGCCGGCGAGAGCCGCGACCGGCAGCGAGAACCGGCGGTACAGGAAGAGGGCGAAGACGAGCTCGGCGCCGAGACCCTGGGCGATGCCCTCGAGCACCGTCGAGACGCCCCAGATGTTGCCGATCAGCATCGAGACGATCGCCGCCACGACCTCCACCACGAGGGCCGCACCGGGCTTGCGGATGACGAGTCCGCCGACCACGCCGCCCAGCAGCCAGATCCCGACGGCGATGCCGCCGAGCCCCGGGGTGAGCCCGTCGGCCGCGGTGAACCAGGCGTACCCGATCGTGTTCCAGACCCAGAAGACCAGGCCGATCACGACGCCCAGCACAGCGGCGACGACGATGTCGACGACCCGCCAGGTGAGCCTTGGTGCGACCGCCCCGCTGTTCGCGTTATGTGCGGTTGCCGTTGAATGCATCATGGAAACTCCTCCCTGCGCCGGCATGATCCGGATCAGGTTCGACGGTCGAAGCGCGATTCGCTCCCTCTCAGCCCGGCTCGCCGGACTCCCGTGGTGATCCGCCCATTTTAGCCCTGCCAGGGGTGCACCGCGACCGTGCGTCGCCGAGATGACGCCGCATGCGCCGCGGGCGCGCACTGCCGCTCGGCCCGTGAGCGGGCGCTCGGGATACGGCCGAACCGCCGGACCGCCCGATACGGTAGGAGGGTGAACGAAGACGACGGCCCGGCGGCCGCTCCGGGCGTGCCGGAGCGCGTCGACGCGCCGGTCGACGCGCTCGGCGGCGAGGCCGGACCGGCCGTCGCCACGCTCGATGCGCCAGAGGCCTCCGACGCGGATGTCGCGACCGTCGTCGACGCCACCCCTGACGGCGCGGACCCGGACGCGGCGTCGGACGCGACCGCCGAGGACGCCATCCCCGACACGGCGCCCAAGAATGGCGCCCCGGACGACGCAGACACGGACACGGCGCCGGACGCGACGCCCGAGGGCGCCATCGGATCGGCGGGGCTCTTCCCGGCATCGAAGCCTGCCGCGGAGCCGGGCCCCCTGTTCCCGCGGCAGGACAGCCCGGTCGAGCATCCGCTGTTCCCGGCGCCGTTCGGTCCGAGGAACGCGGTCACCGCACCCGGCTCGATGCGGGCGGAGAGGTCGTCGACGGCGGTGAGTACGCCGAAGCGCTTCGTCGCATGCGAGAACTCGAGCACTTGTCCGTCGGGCGAGCTGCGCCGCGAGGTCTGACATGACCGCGGGTGCGGCCCGCGTCGTCGCGGACGGGTGGGGCTGGTGCTATGCCGGCCGCCGCCTGCCCGCCGTCAGCGCGGTGTCGTTCACGATCGAGCCGGCGGCGGCGCGCGCGCTGCTCGACGACGCACCACGGCGCAGCCTCGCCCGGCCCGCCGTGCTGCTGCCGCCCGCGGGCCTGCTGGTCGTCGCCCTCGCGTACGGCGCCACCACCGCGCTCTGGCCGCTCAACGCCGTCCAGCCCGTGACCACCGCCGCCGTGTTCCAGCCGGCAGCCGCACCGGCCGCCGCCGTCGCGTGGCCCAGCACGGGCAGCGCCGCGGTGAGCGTGCAGGGCATCGGCACCGTGGCCTCCGCGGAGCAGCAGGTGCCCATGGCGAGCATCACGAAGCTCGTGACCGTGCTCACCGCCCTCGAAAAGCTGCCCCTGAAGCCGGGCGAGCAGGGTCCCTCGTTCGCGTTCACGCAGGCCGACAGCGATGACTACTGGAACTACCTGCGGCAGGATCAGTCGGCGCTGGACGTCCCCGTGGACGGATCCCTCACGCAGTATCAGCTGTTCGAGGGGATCCTGCTGGGCTCGGCGAACAACTACGCCGACCGTCTCGCGCGCGAGGTGTGGGGTTCGGACGAGAACTACGCCGCCGCTGCGAACCAGTGGCTGAGCCAGCACGACCTGGGCGAGATCCGGGTGGTGACCCCGTCCGGGTTCGACTTCGGAAACGTGGCCACCCCGCGTGCGCTCATCAAGCTCGGCGAGATCGCGGAGAAGAATCCGGTGATCGCCGGGATCGTGAAGCAGAAGAGCGTGGAGCTGCCGGGCGCCGGCACCGTGGAGAACACGAACGGCCTGATCAACGACGCCGGGATCGTCGGCATCAAGACCGGCACGATCGGCGACGGCGACGCCACACGCTACAACCTGCTCTCCGCCAAGGACGTGGCCGATGGGGACACCACGGTGCGGATCTATGTCGCCGCCCTCGGCCAGGACAGCGACGAGGGCCGGGTGGACGCGTCGCGCACGCTCTACGCGGACGTCGAGGCGGCGCTGAAGAACCAGCCGCAGACGGTGCCCGAGGGCGCCATCCTCGGCACGGTCGACACCGCCTGGGGCGAGACGTCGCAGATCGTCGCCGGCGCGGACGGCCGCGTGACGCTGTGGAACGGCGCCTCCGCCTCGGCCACGACGAAGTTCGCGATCGGCGAGAACTGGAAGGCCGGCGCCAAGGCCGGGACTCTCGCCCTCAAAGGCCCCCTGGACGCGACCACCGTGCCGCTCGAGCTGCGCACCGCGCTCAAGGGCCCGAGCCTGTGGTGGCGGCTGACCCATCCCCTGGAGCTGTTCGGCCTGGCCAGATAGGACTCGGATCCCTCCGGCGCCGAGAGGCCTGCCCGGTTCAGGTCGCATTTTCTGCGGCAAGAACCGCCGGGAAGCGCAGAAAGTGCGACTGAGCGGCATCGATCCAGGCACCTCGCGCCCACTGGACGGCACAACGACGAAGCGCCGCCGCCCTGGATTCAGGACGACGGCGCTCGGTCGTGGGACCGCGGGTCAGACCTTGTCGTCGCCGGACTCGGCCGCCGGGGCGTCCGGCGCCTCCGCCGACTCGGCGATGCGCTCGGCGACGGCGACCGGAGCAGAGCCGGCACCGGGGACCGCAGCCGCACCGGCCGCTGCCCCTTCGGCGAGGTCGGGGCCCGACGCGCCCTCGACCGGAACCGTGACGGTCCCGGTGACCAGCGCAGCCTCCGCGTCGGCGTCGCTCGCGGCCTGCTCGAACTGCGACTGGTACAGCCGCCAGTACGCGCCCTCGGCCGCGATGAGCTCCTCGTGCGTGCCCTTCTCCACGATGTCGCCGTGCTCCATCACCAGGATCAGGTCGGCGTCGCGGATCGTGGACAGGCGGTGCGCGATCACGAACGACGTGCGACCGTGCCGCAGCGCCGCCATGGCGTGCTGCAGCAGCAGCTCCGTGCGGGTGTCGACGGCCGACGTGGCCTCGTCCAGGATGAGGATCGACGGCTGAGCGACGAACGCGCGGGCAATCGTGATCAGCTGGCGCTCACCGGCGGACACGTTCGACGCGTCCTCGTCGAGGGTCGTCTCGTAGCCCTCCGGAAGCGCGTGCACGAACCGGTCGACATAGGTCGCCTTGGCCGCCTCGATGATCTCCTCGTCGGTGGCCGTCGACTTGCCGTACCGGATGTTCTCCCGGATGGTGCCGGCGAACAGCCACGGATCCTGCAGCACCATGCCGGTGCGCGCGCGCAGGTCCTCACGGGTCATCTCGGCGATGTCCTGTCCATCCAGGAGGATCCGGCCGCCGCTGAGCTCGTAGAACCGCATGATGAGGTTCACCAGCGTGGTCTTACCGGCACCCGTCGGGCCGACGATCGCGACCGTCTGGCCCGGCTCCACCCGGAACGACAGATCCGTGATCAGCGGGCGGTCCTCGGTGTACGAGAACGCGACGTGCTGGAACTCGATGACGCCCTGGCCGTCGCTGACGGTGGGTGCGTCCTCGGCATCAGGATCCTGCTCCTCCGCGTCCAGCAGCTCGAAGACCCGCTCGGCCGAGGCGGTGCCCGACTGCACGACCGCCGCCATGCCGCCCAGCTCGCTGAGCGGCTGGCTGAACTGCTGCGAGTACTGGATGAACGCCTGCACGTCACCGAGTCGGATCTGACCGCTGGCGACCATGAGTCCGCCGAGGACGGCCAGGCCCACGTAGGTCAGGCTGCCGACGAACGTCATCGCGGGCATGATGATGCCGGACAGGAACTGCGCCTTGAACGCGGCCTGGTACAGCTCCTCGTTCTCGCTCTGGAACTTCTCCAGCGCATCCTTTTCGCGGCCGAACACCTTGACGAGCGCGTGACCCGAGAAGGCCTCCTCGACGCGGGCGTTCAGGCGGCCGACCTTCTTCCACTGGATCCCGAACGCCTTCTGCGAGCGCGGGCCGACGACACCGAAGATCACGCCCATCAGGGGCAATGCGACGAGCGCCACGAGCGCCAGCTGCCACGAGATCGAGAACATCATGATCAGCACGCCGATCACGGTGAGCACCGACGTGAGGGCCCCGGACAGCGACTGCTGCATCGTCTGCGTGATGTTGTCGATGTCGTTGGTGACGCGCGAGATCAGCTCACCGCGCTGCACCTTGTCGAAGTACGACAGCGGCAGGCGGTTGATCTTCGCCTCGACCTGCTCGCGCAGACGCCACATCGTGCGCACCATGATCACGTTGATCACGTAGCCCTGGATCCAGCTCAGCAGTGCGGAGCCGACATAGATCGCCAGCACCGCGGTGATGACCCAGCGCAACTGCTCGAAGTGGATGCCGTCGCCGACCCGGAAGTCGCCGAAGGCGGCCACCATGTCGGCGAACTGGTTCTGGCCGGCCTGGCGCAGCGTCTCGACCACCTGGCTCTTCGGCGTGCCCTCCGGGAACCCGGGGAAGTCGCCGTTGGGCTGCCCGAGCGTCTTGGAGATCACGCCCTCGTAGATGATGTTCGTGGCGTTGCCGAGCACCTTGGGCGCGGCGACCGAGAGCACGACGCCGATGGCGCCGAACACCGAGACCAGCACGAACCACACGGCGCTCGGCTTGAGCAGCCCGATCATGCGCTTGAAGCTGGGCCCGAACTGGTTCGCCTTGCCCGGTGCGGGGCCGTCGAACATGCCGCCGCCCTGCAGGCGCGCCTTCTCGGCGCGCTCGTGCTCCTCGCGCTCCTCGTCGGTCATCTCGGCGGTCGCCGTCGCGGCGCCGGCGTACTTGGCGCGGCGCGCCTCCATGCGGGCAGCGCGCGCCGCCTTCTTGTCCACGTTGTCGCTCATGCGTCCACCCCCAGCTGCGACTCGACGATCTCCCGATAGGTCTCGCTGGTCTCGAGCAGCTGCTCGTGCGTGCCGACGGCGACCATGGTGCCGCCCTCGAGCACGACGATGCGGTCGGCGTCGGTGATGGTCGACACGCGCTGCGCGACGACGATCTTCGTCACGTGCGGCAGCTCGCGCCACAGCGCCTGGCGCAGCCGCGCGTCGGTGGTGAGGTCGAGCGCCGAGAACGAGTCGTCGAACACGAGGATCTCCGGCTGGTGCACGATCGCACGGGCGATCGCCAGGCGCTGACGCTGTCCGCCGGACACGTTCGTACCGCCCTGCGCGATCGGCGAGTCGAGCCCCTTCGGCATCTCCGAGACGAAGTCCTTCGCCTGGGCGATCTCCAGCGCGGCCCACAGCTCGTCGTCCGTCGCGTCCTCCCGGCCGAAACGCAGGTTGGAGGCGACGGTGCCGCTGAACAGGAACGGCCGCTGCGGCACGAGCCCGATGCTCTGCCACAGCGCGTCGACGTCGGCCTCCCGCACGTCCGTGCCGCCGACGGACACGGCGCCGCCGGTCACGTCGAACAGGCGAGGGATGAGCGAGACGAGCGTCGTCTTGCCCGCACCGGTGGATCCGACGATCGCGACGGTCTCGCCGGGCTCCGCGCCGAAGCTGATGCCGGTCAGCACCGGCGACTCCGCGCCCGGGTAGGTGAACTCGACGTCGTCGAACGCGACCGCCCCCGGGGCCGGGAAGCGGACCACGCCGTCGACCGGCCGCGCCATCGTCTGCTCCGCGTCGAGCACCTCGCCCACGCGCTCGGCGGAGACCGCCGCACGCGGGATCATCATGGCCATGAAGCTGGACATGATCACGCCCATCATGATCTGGCCGATGTACTGCATGAACGCGAACAGCGTGCCGACCTCGACGTTTCCGTTGTCGACCTCGATGCCGCCGAACCAGATCACGCCCACGATGGTGACGTTGAGGATCAGCATGAACAGCGGGAACAGCAGCACGAACAGGGATCCGACGTTGCGGCCGACGACCATGATGTCGGTGTTCGCGCCGCGGAAGCGCTCCTCCTCGATGCGCTCGCGCACGAACGCCCGCACCACGCGGACGCCCGTGAGCTGCTCGCGCATGATGCGGTTGACGTTGTCGAGCTTGCCCTGGTAGCTGCGGAACAGCGGGACCATGCGGCCGATGATGATGCCGGCGACGATCAGCAGCACGGGCACCGAGACCGCGATGAGCCAGCTCAGCTGCAGGTTCGTCTGCACCGCCATGACGATGCCGCCGATGGCGAGCAGCGGAGCCGTGACGAACATCGTGGAGCCCATCATCGCCAGCATCTGCACCTGCTGCACGTCGTTCGTGTTGCGGGTGATCAGGGATCCGGCGCCGAACTGCGACACCTCGCGCTCGGAGAAGCCGCTGACGCGGGAGAACACGTCGGCGCGGATGTCGCGGCCGGCGCCCATCGCGGCGCGCGCCGCGAAGTAGGTGGCGATGATCGAGGCGACGATCTGGCCGAGCGACACGGCGAGCATCAGGACGCCGTGCGACCAGATGAACCCGGTGTCGGCGCGCGCGACGCCCTTGTCGATGATGTCGGCGTTGAGCCGTGGCAGGTACAGCGAGGCGAGCGCGCTGGCGAACTGGAACACCAGCACGCCGAGCAGCAGCCACTTGTACCGCGACAGGTAGCGGAACAGGATCTTTCCGAGCACAGGCGCACTTTCCTTGTGGGAGCGGACTTCCCGGAGGGAAGAAGAGGGATGAGCCGAAAATCGGCCACGACACACCCTGCCACGCGGCTCGGACATTCACATCCCCCATGAGGAGGATCCGCGACGATCTTCGCTGAGGGCGAACGAATCCCTGCTCGGGTGCTATTTCCGGATCCGGGCGAAGAACTGGCGGTTTCGGCCTCAGCGCCCGAGGATGAGGTGCGGCCGCGGGCCTTCGAGGCGAGCGATCGCGATCTTGACCTCGGTGAGCTCGGCTTCGACGCCGTCGAAACGCGCGGACACGCCGTCGAAACGCGCGGACACGCCGTCGAAACGCGCGGACAGCTTGTCCTCAACCCTGTCGATCCTGCGCACGACCCAGGCGAACCCCGCGAAAAGGCCGATCCCGAGTGTGACGAGCACGGCGGACGCCGCGATCACGACTCCCACGAGTTCCACCGACATGTGCACTCCCCCATTCTGCGCGCATCGTGGTCGCGCCGCCAGCAACGATAGGAGCCCGCGGTCGTGCCGCGGTGACGGTCCCAGGATCCGTGTACAACTCGCCGGACCGGGTGGCGATGCGGACCGGATCAGCCCCAGAGCGGAACCGGCGGCACGTAGTCGCGGGCGGCGTCCGCGGCGTCCGGGGCGAGGTCCGCGAGGGTCTGCGGATCCCACCTCGGATTGCGGTCCTTGTCGACGAGCTGCGCGCGGATCCCCTCGACGAGATCCGGGTGGTGGTGCACGAACCACAGCACCCGGCGGTACTCGCCGGCCAGCGCCTCCCGCACCGAGCCCATCGCGCGGGCCTCGCGGACGGCGTCGAGCGTCACCACGAGCGCCGTGGGCGCCAGGGAGTCGAGGAGGTCGGCGATGGCAGCGGGCGTGGGCGCCGAGCCGACCCCTTCGCGCCCCACGCCCCCCTCCGGGGCGCGTGGGCCCGGCTCCGGGGCCGGCGTCGCCCGCAGCCGGGCGATGATCTCCGGCACGGTTCCGGCGGCGAACGCCTCGTCGATCCAGGCCCGCGCGGCCGCGAGCGGCGAGGGGTCCGGCGTCTCGTCGAACAGCATCACGATCTCGCTCGGCCCAGTGGGATCCGCCCGATGCGCGAGGGCGTCGCGGAGCGCGTCGAGGCGCTCTGACGGCACGAAGAAGTCGGCGAACCCGGCGTAGAGCGCGTCGGAGCCGTCCATCGTGCCGGCGGTCAGCGCCAGGTACTCGCCGAGGCGGCCGGGCGCGTGGGCGAGCAGCCAGGTGCCGCCGACGTCGGGCGTGAATCCGATGCGCACCTCGGGCATCGCGAGCTGCGAGCGCTCCGTGACGACGCGGATCGCGGCGTGACCGGCGACGCCGATGCCGCCGCCCATGGTGATGCCGTCGGCGATCGCGACGATCGGCTTGGGGTACTCCGCGATGGCCGCGTTCATCGCGTACTCCTCGCGGAAGAACTCCACGGTGTCTTCGCTGTGGCCGGCGAGGATCTGCTCCCGCAGCGCGCGCACGTCACCGCCGGCGCACAGGCCGCGCTCCCCCGCGCCGTCGATGAGGACGATCTCCACATCACTGTCGTCGCGCCAGGCGTCGAGGGCCGCGTGCACGGCGCGGATCATCCCGACGTTGAGCGCGTTCAGGGCGCGCGGCCGGTTCAGCGTGATCCGGCCCAGCGCCCCCTCGGTGCGCACGAGCACCTCGGGTTCGACGGCGGCGGACGGGGCGTCTTCGACAGTGCTCACGGATGCCACGTTACCCCGCGCAATCAGCCGGAATGGCCCGGATCAACCTGCGTTTTCACTCCCCATCCGGCAGGATAGAGGGGTACTGCTGTATCTATGAGAGGCCGCGGATGACCGACGGACAAGTGCTCGAGTTCTCGCATGCGACGAAGCGCTTCGGCGTACTCACCGCCGTCGACGACCTCTCCGCCCGCATCGAGCCGGGTGCGGTGACCGCGTTCCTCGGACCGAACGGCGCCGGCAAGACGACCTCGCTGCGGATGCTGCTCGGGCAGATCCGCCCCTCCTCCGGCACCGCGACCATCGGCGGCGTGCCGCACTCCGAACTGCGCCACCCGCTGCGCACCATCGGATCCGTGCTCGAGGAGGCGGTCTACCGCCCTCGGCGCACCGCGCCCCGCCAGCTGACCATCGCCGCGAAGGCGAACGGCATCCCGCTCTCCCGCGTGGACGAGGTGCTCGCCCTCGTCGGGCTCCAGAACGAGACCGAGACCCGCATCGGCGCCTACTCCCTCGGCATGCGGCAGCGCCTGAGCGTGGCCGGCGCCCTCCTCGGCGACCCGGGCGCGCTCGTGCTCGACGAGCCGGCGAACGGCCTCGACCCCGAGGGCATCCGCTGGATGCGCCTGCTCATGCGCCGTCTGGCCGACGAGGGCCGCACGGTGCTGGTGTCCTCGCACGTGCTGAGCGAGATCGAGCAGATCGCGGACAACGTGCTCGTGCTCTCCAAGGGCCGCCTGGTGTACGCCGACAGCATCGGCAAGCTGTCGGATCCGACCACGGGCTCCGTCATCGTCGATGCCGAGGACCGCGCCGCCCTCACGGCCGCTCTGCGCGATGCCGGACTGAGCTTCGACGTGCTGCGCTCGGGCCTCACTGTGCACAACACGGACGCGGCCGCCGTGGGTGCGATCGCCGCCACGGCCGGGCTCGCACTCACCACGCTGCAGCAGCGCGGACCGAGCCTCGAGGAGGTCTTCCTCGATCTGGTGCACGGCCGCCGCGACCCGCTCACCGGGTCGATCCCCGTGCTGACCGCGGCCGACGCGGGCGCCGCGGACGGCTCTGACGGGGGCGCTGCTTCCGAGGGCTCTGCCGACGTTTCCGACGGGGGCGCCGCTTCCGAAGGCTCGACCGTCGGCGGCGGCGCGGACGGAGCCCCTTCCGCCCAGGGCGCCGACGAGCCCGCTACCGCCGAGGGTGACGCACCCGCGGCCGGGCTGTTCGGCACTGCTACCGCCGCACCGGTGGTCGCCGCCGCGGGCGCCGGGGTCGCAGGCCTGTTCGGGTCGGCCCCGGCCGATGCCGGCACCGTCGCGATCCCGACCACGCGCCGTGAGGCGGCCGAGTTCGCCGCCGCGCAGAGCGCCCAGGACGCGGAGCGCGCCGAGGCCGAGGGAACGGGCGAAGGCGCCGCTGAGGGTGAGGACTCCGCCGGCGACGCGATCGCCGCGGAAAGCGCCGCCGGCGAGGAGGCTGCCGCGGGCGAGGGCGCGGATTCCGAAGGTGACTCGGAGGCGCCGGTGGACGAGGGGCCCGAGGGTTCCGCCACCGAGGCGTCCGAGACGCCTGCGGATGAGGTCTCCGAGGCGCCGGCGGGCGAGGCACCCGAGGGTGCCGCCGACCAGGCGGGCGAGCGATCCTCCGACGAGGCCGGGGCCTCGGACGAGATCAGCGAGCGCTCCTCCGACGAGGCCGAGAGCGCTGCCGGCGCGACGGCCGCGGGGCCCGATGTCGAAGGCGCGCAGCCCGAGTCGGACGACTCAGACGAGTCGCACGGATCCGAGAGCGACGAGACCGGTGGCGACGACACCGGCGAGATCGAGGAGGCTGACGCGGACGACCGCGGCGCCGAGCCGACGGACGAGAACAGCGCGATCGCGGCGGGGGTCGCGCTCACCGCTCCGATCGTGGCCGACTACACGCCCGGCGAGCCGCACGCCGACGCCGCCGAGGCTGAGGGTGCCGACGATCAGCAGGACGGCTCCGGCGAGGGTCCCGACGCTCCGCTCGCGCACGCCGCCGAGGGAACGGACGAGCAGGGCGTTGCGCTCGGCTCCTTCGAGACCGCCGCGCTGACCATCCCGTCCGCCGCGACCCCGGTGTCGTTCGACGAGCTCATCACGGGCGTGCCGTCCGCTGTGCAGCCGAATGGCGAGACGGAGGGCGAGGACGGCGAGAGCGACGCCGCGCCGGGCGACCAGGTGCAGGACGATGCCGCGCAGGGCGACCAGGCGCAGGGCGACGAGGCGCCGCGCGACGCCGTCGACGACGGCGGGCGGGACGACGCCCCGACCGCCGCGACCACGGTGATCACCACCCCGCCCGCCGAGGACGAGTTCGTCACGCCCGAGCCGACCACAGAGACCACCGAGATCGCGGGCATCGAGATCTTCGCAGCGCTCGAGGAGGGGCGCACCCAGGAGATCCAGGTCGTCCTCGGCGACACCCCCGCGGAGGACGATGACCTCGAGGACGACGTGACGCAGGGCGAGATCCACCACGACGAGGATCCGCGTGCCGCCGCCGTCAGTGCGTCGCTGGCCGCGGCCGCGCGGGCGTTCTTCACCGACGAGGCTCCCTCGTACACCCCCGGGCCCACCCGCGATGAGGACGCCGAGGAACAGCCGAGCGCAGAGCAGCACGGTGACGAGCAGCACGGTGACGAGCAGCACGGCGACGACGGGCACGGTGACGACGGGCACGGCGACGAGCGGCGCGACGGCGATCGTCACGACGGCGACGAGCACCATCACGGCGAGCACCACGACGGCGACCAGCACCACGAGCACCACGGGGGCTGACCCGGGACCAGCGTGCGCAGCGGCGATCGTCTGAGGACGGTCGCCGCTTCGGCGTTCTCCGGGCGGCCGGGGTCGGCACCCCGCGGACCGCGCGCACGCGGGCAGGGGCCGCACGCACGCGGGGCGCGGCGCACCGTACCCAGGCGGCCACGCACGACGAGAGCGCGCCACGCGGCGCGCCCGACGCGGGCTCAGGCCGGGCGGACCGCGGGCTTGCGCTTGCGGGCCGGAGGCGCCGGTTCGACGACGGGGATCGCGCCCGTGGCGGCGATATCGGTGACCTCGGCGAGCTCGCTCGTCGCGTCGAGGCGCAGCGCCTGCGCCAGCGCCAGACCGTGCCGGGTGGTGAGGATCAGCCGCTGGAACTCCGCACCCTCGAGATCGATCACCACACTCGGCTTGTGCCGCCGGATCAGAACGAAGTCATTGCCGTTCGCGGACTTCCAGGTGCCCGCCGCCAGAACGAGCGGCACATGGGTACCGGGGCTGCCTACGCCGCGCAACCAGGTCCAGGCGTCATCCGTGAGCTGCACCTTGACGATCGCCTCGCGGTCGATGTGCAGGTTGTCGCGGCGGAACGAGACGGCGCGCTCGAGCGGAGACAGCTCCACCTCGAGGCGGGTCCGGTCCAGCAGCAACGTCACCATTCCTCCAGTCTGCCAGCGTCGTCCCGGATTCGCCCGCGAGGCATCTCACAGGACGGCAACGATCGCCTGGTGAGGATCCGCAATGTCCAGGACCGCGTCCACAACTCAGGCCGAGTCGTATCGGTCGGCACCGACGGTGCCGGAATCTGCGTCTCCGGTACCTTCCGGCCTGAATCGTGCCCGGCGGCCCGCTGCACCAGCCCGGCAGAGGCGTCTGTCAGGCGGTCGCGCCGGCCGCGGCCTCGGCGGCCACCGGGAGCGCCGCCTCGATCGCAGCGAGCTCGGCGTCGCCGTGCGCCGCGGTGAGGAACCACGCCTCGAACACGCTGGGCGGCAGTGCCACACCCTGCTCGCGCATGGCGTGGAAGAACGGGGCGTAGCGGAACGCCTGCTGCGCCTGCGCCTCGGCGTAGTCGCGCGGCGCCGCCTCGGCGAACGCCACCCCGAACAGGTTGCCGGCGCGGGGCACCGCGTGCACGACGCCCGCCGCGGTGAGCGCGCTGTCGAGCGCCGCGGACAGGCGCGCGGCCGCGGCGTCGATCCCGGCGTACACCTCGGGCGTCGCGAGCCGCAGGGTCGCCAGGCCCGCGGCGACCGAGAGCGGGTTCCCGCTCAGGGTGCCGGCCTGGTAGACGGGCCCGGTCGGCGCGAGCTGGTCCATGACCTCGGCGCGGCCGCCCAGGGCCGCGAGCGGCATCCCGCCGCCCACGACCTTGCCGAACGTGATGATGTCGGGCAGGTACTGCTCGCCGGCCTGCTGCTGCAGACCCCAGAAGCCCGCGGAGTGCACGCGGAAACCGGTGAGCACCTCGTCCAGGATCATGAGGGCGCCGTGCGCGTGCGCGCTCTCCGCGATGAGGCGGTTGAAGCCCGGCTCCGGGGCGACCACGCCCATGTTCGCCGCGGAGGCCTCGACGATCACCGCCGCGATGCGGTCGCCGTGCTCGGCGAACACCGCCTCGAGCGCCTCCGGGGAGTTGTAGTCGATGACGAGCGTCTGCGCCGCGATCGGCGCCGGGACGCCCGCGGATCCGGGCAGGGCGAGCGTGGCGACGCCGGATCCGGCCGCGGCCAGCAGCCCATCGGAGTGGCCGTGGTAGTGCCCCGCGAACTTGACCAGGAGGTCGCGCCCGGTCACGCCGCGGGCGAGCCGGATCGCCGTCATGGTGGCCTCGGTACCGGTGGAGACGAGCCGCACGCGCTCGACGGGGCGCTGATCGCCGTGCCGCACGCGGTCGGCGATGAGCGCGGCGAGCTCGACCTCGCCCTCGGTCGGCGCTCCGAACGACAGGCCGCGGGTCGCCGCCTCCTGCACCGCGGCGACGACCTCGGGGTGAGCGTGCCCGAGCAGGGCCGGCCCCCAGGAGGCGACGAGGTCGAGGTAGCGGTTGCCCGCGGCGTCGGTGACCGCGGCGCCCTCGGCGCTCGCCAGGAACCGCGGCGTGCCGCCGACCGAGCCGTAGGCGCGCACGGGCGAGTTCACCCCGCCGGGGATCACGGCACGGGCGGCGTCGAACAGGTCGTCATTGCGGTCGGTCATGGATCCATTCTTCCTAGGGAGCCTGTGCCGCTCCTCATCGTTTCAGAGCGCGCAATCGGCTCCATCCGGGCCCCGGATCCAACCATTTGCGCGCTTCGAAAGCACGACGGCCGGCTCAGCCGCGGGCGATCCAGCGGGCGGCCTCGGTCGCCCAGTAGGTCAGCACGGCGTCGGCTCCGGCGCGGCGGATCGACAGCAGCGACTCCAGGATCGTGCGCTCCCGGTCGAGCCAGCCGTTGCGGGCGGCGGCCTCGATCATCGCGTACTCGCCGGAGACCTGGTACGCCCACACCGGCACGTGGACGGCGTCGCGCACCTCGCGCAGCACGTCCAGGAACGCCATCGCCGGCTTCACCATGACGACGTCGGCGCCCTCGGCCTCGTCCAGCAGCGCCTCGCGCACGCCCTCGCGCCGGTTGCCCGGGTCGATCTGATAGGCGCGGCGGTCGCCGGTCAGCTGGGAGTCGACGGCCTCGCGGAAGGGGCCGTAGAAGGCGCTCGCGAACTTCGCGGCGTAGCCGAGCAGCAGCACGTCCTGGAAGCCCTCGGCGTCCAGCGCGCGGCGCACCACGGAGACCTGGCCGTCCATCATGCCCGACAGGCCGAGCAGCTGGGATCCGGCACGCGCCTGGGCGAGTGCCATGGCGACGTACCGCTCCAGGGTGGCGTCGTTGTCGACCGAGCCGTCGGCGGCCAGCACGCCGCAGTGACCGTGATCGGTGAACTCGTCCAGACACAGGTCGGTCTGCACGACGAGCGCGTCGCCCACCTCTGCGGCGACCGCGGCGGTCGCGACGTTCAGGATCCCGTCGGGGTCATCCGCCCCGGATCCGATCGCGTCGTGCACGGCGGGCACGCCGAACAGCATGATCCCGGTGACGCCCGCCTCGGCCGCCTCCACGGCGGCGCGGCGCAGCGAGTCGACCGTGTGATGCTGCACGCCGGGCATGGATCCGATCGGCGTGGGCTCGGTGATCCCCTCGCGCACGAAGGCGGGGAGCACGAGGTGCCGCGGGAGCACGTCCGTCTCGCGGGCGAGCGAGCGCACCGCGGCCGACTGGCGCAGCCGGCGGGGACGGACGTCGGGGTAGCCGGCCGACGCGCCCAGCCCGGCTGCCGCCGGGCGGAGTCCGCCGGTCACGGCGCGAACTCGTCTGCCGCGTGCGGAAGGGTGAAGTGCGAGACCGCGTCGATGAGCGCGTCCACGGTCTGCGCGTCGGCGACGACCGTGATCGGCAGGCCCGCCTTCTTCGCGTCCTTCGCGGTGCGCGGACCGATCGCCGCGAGCAGCGTCGTGTCCGGGATGTCCGGGAACTGCTCGCGCACCTGCTGTGCCACGGAGCCGCTGGTGACGAGGATCGCGTTGATGCGCCCGTTCTGCACGTCGCGCATGATCCGCTCGGTGACCGGCACACCCACCGTGCGGTAGGCCACCACGCTGGACACGTGATGCCCGGCCTTCTTGAGCGACTTGGTCAGCAGGGGCTTCGCGATCTCGCTGCGCAGGGTCAGGATCCGCTTGGGCTCCGGCTCGAGGGCGATGAGCTGCCTGGCCATCCCCTCGGCGGAGTTGTCGTCCTCCGGCACCAGGTCGACGTGGTAGCCCACCGCCATCAGGGCGGCGGCCGTGGTCTCGCCGACGGCGGCGATCTTGGTGGACGCGGGGATCTCGGCGCGGTGCGCGAAGAGCACGTCCACGGTGGTGGCGCTGGTGACGGTGAGCCAGTCGAACTCGCCGGCCCCGAGCTTCACGAGCGCGTCGTCGAGCGCCGCCTGGTCATTGGTGGGCGCGAAGTTGATCAGCGGCGCGACAACGGGCACCGCTCCCTGGGCCCGCAGGCTCGCGGCGACGCCGTCGCCCCAGGGACCGCCGCGCGGTACGAGCACGCGCCAGCCGGTGAGCGGCTTGGCCTCTTGCTTCGATTCAGTCATCATCATCGGGTTCAGGGGCGCGGAAGAAGGTCCGCTGCTCCGCGTTCGAGCAGCCGACGGGCAACAGACAACCCGATCTCACGAGCTGCGGAGATCGGGTCTGCACCATCGGCAGAGTCCGCACCGTTGCCCCTGCCGTCCCGATGAATATACTCCTCGGCCAGGCCCGCCGCCTCAACGCTTCCTGGACGCAGGGCCTCGGTGACGTCGATGCCGATGCGCCAGCCGTCGTGCGGTGCGTACACGACGGCGCGCACCCGCAGGTCGCCGCCGGACAGCTCGGCATGCGCGGCCATCGGCGCCTGGCACCCCGAGTCCAGTCCCTCCAGCACGGCCCGCTCCGCGGTCACCGCGATGCGCGTCGCCTCGTCGTCGAGCGCGGCCAGCGCCGCCCTCAGTTCGGCCGGCGCATCGGCCGTGGTCTCCACGGCCAGCGCGCCCTGCCCCGGCGCGGTGGGCCACTCGGCGAGGCCGAGAGGCTCTGCCCTGAGGTCGCCGAGCACACCGCTCTCCTCATGGGCGTCGCCCAGCCGGTACAGGCCGGCGGCGGCGAGGATCACCGCGTCGAGCTCGCCCTTCGCCACCCGCTGCACGCGGGAGTCGACGTTGCCGCGCAGGTCCACGGTGTGCAGGTGCGGGTTGCGCACGTGCACCTGGGCGATGCGGCGCGGCGAGCCGGTGCCGATCGCGGATCCGCTCTTCAGCTCGTGCAGCGGCGTCCCGTCGCGAGTGATCGCGACGTCCCGAGCGTCGGCGCGGGCAGGGGTGGCCGCGATGACGAGCCCCTCGGGCACGGCGGTGGGGAGGTCCTTCAGGGAGTGCACCAGGAAATCGCACTCGCCGCGCAGCAGCGCCTCGCGGAGCGCGGTGGCGAACACCCCGCGGCCCCCGATCTCGCTGAGCGATGCGCGGTTCGTGTCGCCCTCGCTCGTGATGGGGACGAGTTCGACGCGGCGGCCGGAGACCTCCTCCAGGGCCCGGGCCACCTGCCCGGACTGCGCCTGGGCGAGCGCGCTGCGGCGGGTGCCGAGACGGATCGTGCCGGCGGCAGAGGTCACTGCAGCACCTCGGCGACCTCATCGAGGCGCAGCCGGCGGCCGGTGTAGAACGGCACCTCCTCCTTCACGTACCGACGTGCATCGGTGTAGCGGAGGTCGCGCATGAGGTCGACCAGCTCGGTGGGGTCGTCGGCCTCGAGCGGCAGCAGCCATTCGTAGTCGCCCAGCGCGAACGCGGCGACGGTGTTGGCGATGACCCCGCGGAACGCGGCGCCCTTGCGTCCGTGCTCCGCCAGCATGCGGCGGCGCTCGTCCTCCTCGATGAGGTACCACTCCGGGGTGCGCACGAACGGGTACAGGCACAGCCAGCCCTTGGGTTCGACGCCGCGGAGGAATCCGGGCACGTGCGCGCGGTTGAACTCGGCGTCGCGGTGCACGCCCATCACGTTCCAGGTGGGCAGGAGGGTGCGCAGCAGCTCGGTGCGGCGCAGACGCCGCAGCGCCTTCTGCAGCTCCTCCGGGCTCGGGCCGTGCAGCCAGACCATGAGGTCGGCGTCGGCCTTCAGGCCGGACACGTCGTAGAAGCCGCGGACGCTGATGCCGCCGTCCTCGATGTGGCGGACGATGTCCTCCAGCTCGGTGGAGTCGGTCTCGAGAACGGGTGCGGCGGGGTCGCGACGCCAGACAGCCCACAGGGTGTAGCCCTGCGGCGAGGCGTCGGAGTCGGCGGCGAGCACGGGTGTTTCTGCAGCTTCAGCCATGGCTACCAGTCTGCCCCCTCCGCCTATGCGGCAGGAGCGGATGACGGATCCGGGCGGGATCCGCGCGCGACGATCCCGGATCCGCGCGCGACGATCAGCACTCCGCGCGACGATCAGCACACGGTGCGACGATCGGCACAGGATCGCGCAGGACCCCTGTGCACAGCGTCACGGGATGTGCAGATCGTCGCGCGGAGAGCGGGGCGGACCCGCTATCGGGTCAGCGCGCGGAGCGCAGCCTGGACCGCCGTCGGGTCAGCGCGCGATGCTGCGGGCGATCGCCCAGACGAGTCCGCCGACCACCGCGGCGACGCCGACGGCCGCCGCGACGGCTCCGACCGGGTTGCGCTGCGCGAACGTGCGCGCCCTGCCACCGGCCTTCTGCAGCTGACGCGGCACGTTGGTCTTGTCCTCGATGGCGAGCAGGGCCGCCTTCAGCTCGGCGCGCGCCGAGGCGACGGGGTCGACGATGCCTGCGGGCACCGCGGTGCGCGGGATGTTCACGGGATCAACGGCCATCGCCGGCCTCCTTCACGATGCGAACGTCGGTGGCCACGGCCTGCGCGGGGTTCTCCCGGCGCAGCACCTTGCGGAACTTCAGGATCCCGAGCAATGCGAACACGAGCACCGCGAGCAGCAGGATCCCGAACGTGATGATCGCGGAGAGCCAGACCGGGAACCAGGACGAGAGCCCGGCGATCGCGAACACCAGCACGACCGGCACGGCCCAGAACAGGAAGAACAGCGCCACGAGGAACCAGACGCTGCCGATCCCGGCGTCCTTCGAGGTGCGCGCGACCCAGGTCTTCGCCGCGTCGATCTCCGCCTTGACGAGGTTGGTGACGAGTTCGGGCAGATCGCCGAGCAGAGTCAGCAGGCTGTCGTCGGCCCGGTCCCGGTAGTCCTTGACCATGTCAGGCCCCTGCGGCGGGCTTCTTCGGCGCGCTCTTGCGAGCGGTCGAACGCGGCTTCCCCTCGGCCGCGGCCACCGTCGCCTCCGCGGCGGCGACGGTCTCCTCCGCGGCCTGCTTGACCTCGGCTGCCACCGTCTTGCCGCTGGCGATCGTCGAGTCCACGCGCTGGCCGGGCGTGCCGTCGGAGGTCGCGGCCTTGACGATCTTGACCGCGCCGGTCCACAGCGCCTGCGGCACGGCCGCGGCCTGCGACTTCGCGAAGTCCTGCACCTTGTGCACCTGCGCCTGCACCGGGTCGAGGTGCCACACCTTGAGCCACTGCTTCTTGATCTGCTCGTACCGCTCCCGCCCTGCACGGGTGCCCAGCACATAGCCGACGCCGAGTCCGACGACGAGTCCGATCTTCCCCTTCATGGGGTCCCCTCACGTTGTGGTCGGTCTTTCCGGACCTCCAGCGTAACCCTGTATGCCGTTCTCGGCATCTATCCCGCGATTTCCGGCGCCGCCCGCTCCAGATCCGCGTCTCACCGTCCCGGATCCGGGCTTCCGGTCGCGAAATCTGCGCTTCCCGGCACCGGTTGGAGCCGAAATCGCGACCTGAACACGTGCTGGGGTGGGCTCAGCCCCAGAGCAGCGCGTGCCGGATCCGCTCCGCCTCGGTGCGCGCGTGCGGGACGACCTGCGCGAGCCCGGTGCCGCTCAGCCACGCCCCGGTCGCGGCGATGCCGGGCACCGCGGCGATGGCCGCAGCCGCAGCCGCCCTCCGCTCGGCGGCCCCGAGCACCGCGGAGGGCTGCGCCTGGACGAAGCGGGAGCGGTGGCTGCCGCGCAACTGCTCCGGGCGCAGCGCGACGCCGAGCAGCGCGGACGCCTCGGCCAGCGCGAGCGCCGCCGCGGCCTCGTCGTCGAGCCCAGCGGTCGCCGGCTCCTCACCCTGGGATCCGAACGACACCCGCACGACGTGCCGGGATCCGGCCCGTTCCCGCAGCCACGCCCACTTCGCGGTGCTG
Organism: Microbacterium sp. 8M; assembly: GCF_902506375.1. Taxonomy (GTDB): domain Bacteria; phylum Actinomycetota; class Actinomycetes; order Actinomycetales; family Microbacteriaceae; genus Microbacterium. The sequence continues at coordinate 352,525 of NZ_LR733284.1, read as the reverse complement.
TGCGTGAGGGCCTTGGCGGTGTGGGTCCCGGGAACGGTCAGCACACCGGATCCGCGGGGGGCGGCGTCGAGCTCCGGGGCGTCGAGCACGAGGGTGACGATCTCGATGCGCGGAGAGGATCCGGCCGCCACGGAGGCGAGCTCCGGCACGTGCGGCGCGAGCAGGCGACGGGCTGTGGCCTCGTCGGCGGCGACGATCACGGCATCGAAGCGTGCGGGCTCCTCGGATCCGGCGTTCGAGCGCGCGTCGTCCCGGTCATCGTCGTTCTCGATCGGCGTCGCCGACGGGTCGAGGTGCACGCACCATCCCTCGCCGTCGCGGTCGAGGCGCTCGACCGGGGCGGCCGTGCGCAGCTCGGATCCGAGCAGCTCGATGCGCGCGATGAGCGCGTCCACGAGCCCCGCCATGCCGCCGTCGATCCCCTGCACCGCCGCCCCCGGGGCGCGCCCTGATCCGCCGGTGAGCTCGGCGACGGCACCGGAGAGCGAGCCGGCACGGGTCAGCGCTGCATTCAGCGCTGGCGCGGCGACGTCGACGTCGATGTCGTCGGGGTGCGCCGAGTAGACGCCGGTGCTGACGGGCGCCACGAGGCGGTCGAGCACGCGGGCGCCCATGCGCTTGCGCACGAGCCGGCCGAGGCTGTGGTCGTGTCCGATCGTGAGCGGCGGCCGCAGCCGGTCGACCCATGCGCGCCAGGTGCCGCGCCAGCCGATGACCCGGCGCACGTCCTCCGCGAAGGGGTTGGCGGGGATGCCGAGCAGCCCGCCCTTGGGCAGCGGCGCCGCGCCGCCAGGGATGCCCGCGACCCACGCGCCGCCGGGCTCGGGCGACACCACGCGGCCGCCGAGGCCGAGGTCCTCGATGAGCGCGCGCACGTGGCCGCCGCGCACCGCGAAGCTCTCCGCCCCGGCGTCGAACACGAGCCCGTCGGCTTCGCCCGCCTGCACGGCGCCACCGGCGCGGCCCTGCGCCTCGAACACGGTCGCATGCGCGCCGATCGCCGCGATGGACTCGGCCGCGACGAGGCCGGCGATGCCCCCGCCGATCACGGCGACCCGCAGCCGTGCGGCGCGCTCGGCCAGCTCGGGGGCGGGCGCACCGGCCCGGGAGGGCATGTCCCCGTCGGGCTCGGCGGGCGCGCCGCCCAGGGAGGGCTCGCCGGACACCGCCATCGAGTCGCCGGGCACCGCGCGCGCGTCGCCGGGCACCTCACGCGGGTCGGTCATCACAGCGCCCCGACGGGCTCGGCGCGCACGGCGTGAACGAGCTCCACGATGCGGGTGAGCACGGCGGGATCCGTCTCCGGCGGCACGCCGTGCCCGAGGTTCAGGATGTGCGCGCGCGCCGCCGTGCCGCGTTGCAGCACGTCGCGCACGTGCGCCTCCAGCACGGCCCACGGCGCCGTCAGCAGCGCCGGGTCGATGTTGCCCTGCACGGTGACGTCGCGGCCGAGCAGCGCCGCAGCCTCGTCCAGCGGCAGGCGCCAGTCGACACCGACCGCGTCGGCGCGCCCGCCCAGGCGCATGTCGGCGAGGAAAGGCCCTGTGCCGACGCCGAAGTGGATCACCGGAGCGCCGATGCCCTCCACCGCGGCCGCCGAGTGCGGCGCGACGAAGGTGCGGTAGTCGGCGGGGCTGAGAGATCCCGCCCACGAGTCGAACAGCTGCACGGCGCTCGCCCCGGCCGCACGCTGCGCCGCGAGGAAGGTCTGCGACACCCGGGCGAGCCAGCCCGCGAGCCGGTTCCACGACTCCGGATCCGTGTGCATCATCGCCCGCGCGCGGAGGTGCTCCTTCGACGGGCCTCCCTCGACGAGGTACGCCGCGAGGGTGAACGGCGCGCCGGCGAAGCCGATCAGCGGCGTGCGGTCGCCGAGTTCGGCGACGACGAGCCGCACGGCCTCCTCGATCTGCGTCGTGTCGAGCGATGCGGGATCGATCGCCGTGATCCGGGCGACGTCGGCCGCCGTGCGCACCGGGTCGGCGAACACCGGGCCGCGACCGGGCTCGATCTCGACCTCGACGCCGGCGAGGCGCAGCGGCACCACGATGTCGCTGAAGAAGATGCCGGCGTCGACGCCGTGCCGGCGCACCGGCTGCAGCGTGATCTCCGCCGCCAGGTCGGGGGTGAGGCACGCGTCCAACATGCGGGTGCCCACGCGCAGGTCGCGGTACTCGGGCAGCGAGCGCCCTGCCTGCCGCATGAACCACACCGGGGTCGTCTCCGGGCGGGTTCCGGCAAGGGCGCGCAGCAGCGGGGCGTCGTCGAGGGGCATGGATCCATTCTCCCCGACGCCTGCTTAGCGGCGGATGGACGCGGATCCGGTCCTGCCTTCGAGGCGCTGCTGGTCGGAAAACGGGGGCGGGGTCGCGTGTCGCGCATGCCGACGTCGCCCGCGTCGGGCGACACGCCGTGACCCCCCGCCGTTTTCCGACGACGCTCCCTCCGTGCCTGTCGTCCCGGGACCGCTTCCAGGATCCGCAAAGCCCACGGCGCGTAAACTCACAGGGTGCTGCTCTGCGTCACGGCCAATCACAAGACGGCCCCCTTCGACCTCCTCGAACGACTCAGTCGCACCCCGGATGACCTGGCCGGATCCCTCGCCGAGGGGTCCAAGGGCGCCGTCGTGCTCGCGACCTGCAACCGCTTCGAGGCCTATGTCGACGTCGAGGGCACGGCGGACGAGCACGACGTGGCCCGGATCCTGAGCACCGTCTCGGACCGCAGCGGGATCCCCGCCGACACCCTCACCGCGTCGTCGTCGGTGCACTCCGGCCCGCGCGTCGTGGAGCACCTGTTCGCCGTGGCGTCGGGCCTGGAGTCGGTCGTCTCAGGCGAGGGCGAGATCGCCGGTCAGGTGCGCCGGGCGCTCACCTCCGCCCGCAAGCACGGCACGACCTCCCCCGAACTGGAGCGGCTGTTCCAGCGCGCCAGCGAGGCGCAGCGCAAGGTCAAGAACGACACGGCCCTCGGCCGCGCCGGGCGCTCGCTCGTCCGCCTCGCTCTCGAGCTCGCCGACAGCCGCATCGCCGACTGGAGCGCCGCCCGCGTTCTGCTCGTCGGCACCGGCGCCTACGCCGCGGTGACCCTGGCGACGCTGCGCGAGCGCGGTGCGACCGACATCAGCGTGCACTCCCCCTCGGGGCGCGGCGCTGCCTTCGCCGCCAAGCACGGGATCCGCGCGCTGCCGAAGGCCGAGTACGCCCGCGCCGCGGCGCACGCCACGATCGTCATCACGTGCACCAGCGCCGAGCATCCGGTGCTCGACGCCGCGATCCTGCGCGCGGGTCGCGGCCCCGCCCTCGCAGCACTGCCCCCCGAGGCCACCGCTGCCGAGTGCCCGGTTCCCGGTCATGGCTCTGCCGGATCCGCGCCGTCGCAGCTCATCGTGGACCTCGGCATGCCGCGCAATGTCTCCCCCGACGTCGCCGAGGTGGAGGGCGTGGCCCTGCTCGACCTCGAGACCATCCGTCTGCACGCGCCGCTCGAGGAGCTCCAGGCCACCGACGCCGCACGGTCGATCGTGCGCGCCGCGGCCGCGACGTTCCACGAGGTGGGCGCCCGCGAGAGCGTCACCCCGGCCGTCGTCGCCCTCCGCGGCCACATCTTCGACCTGCTGGAGGCGGAGATCGAGCGCGCGCGGCGCCGCGGCGACGAGGACGGCCGCGTGGAGCAGGCGATGCGCCACCTCGCGGGCGTGCTGCTGCACACGCCCACGAGCCGCGCGCACGAGCTCGCCGCCCAGGGACGCGGAGCCGAGTTCATCGCGGCCGTCGAGACGCTGTACGGGCTGACCGCTGAGCCTGCGGCACAGCGCGACTCCGCGCAGGACGACGCCGCCACGGCCTGATCAGGCCCTCGGCGCTGGGCCAGCGCCGGTGGCCGCAGCGGGGAGATGGATCTCGCTGCTCCCGGACGGCTCGGAGCGACGTTTTTCCTCTTCAGCGCCCTGCCCGCGGATCGGGGAGATGGATCCCGTCGCTCCGGAGCCACTTGGAGCGACGTTTTCCCTCTGGCCGACGGCCGCGCAACGCGCAACCAGGCCTATGGCGCACCGGGCGCGCCGCCCCCGGCCCGCACCGCACCCCGCCCGGTTAGCCTGGGACGGTGAGCGACGTGACAGACGAGGGACCGTTCTTCCACGGCACCAAGGCGGATCTGCAGCCGGGCGATCTCCTCACGGCGGGGTTCCGCTCGAACTACCGCCCCGAGATCGTGATGAACCACATCTACTTCACCGCCCTGCGCGACGGCGCCGGCCTCGCCGCCGAGCTCGCCGCGGGCGACGGCGAGCCGCGGGTGTATCTCGTCGAGCCGACCGGTCCGTTCGAGGACGACCCCAACGTCACCGACAAGAAGTTCCCCGGCAATCCGACCCGCTCCTACCGCAGCACCGAGCCGTTGCGGGTGGTGGCCGAGGTACACGACTGGCCCCGCCTGAGCCCCGAGGCGCTGCAGGCCTGGCGCGACCGGCTCGCCGCCGTCCTCGCCGACGAGCGCGGCGAGATCATCAACTGACTGTCAGCCCTCGGATCCGCTGGCGAAGAGCGCCGTGAGGCCGGAGAGCAGCTGCGTCCATCCGGGTTCGAGCCCCGCGACCGCTGCCGCAGCACCCGGACGGATGCCGTCGACGTCGATCCGCAGCGCGACCGTCGTCACAGCGTCGTCGCCGTCCAGCTCGACCGTGTGTACGGCGTCGAACAGCGCCTTCCCTGTCTCCTCGAGCGGCGCGAGCGCGAACACCAGGCGCCGGCCCGGCTCGACCTCGAGCACGCGCCCCTGAGAGCGGTAGGTCGCCCCGCCGGGCTCGCCGAGGGCGAACCGGATGGGCGCACCGGACTCCGGCGCGATCGCGAGCTCCCGCACCTCGAAGTGCGACGGCGCCCACCACCGCGCGGCCTGGTGCTGATCCGTCCAGGCCTGCCACACGGCGTCGATGGATGCGGGGACCTCCGCGCGGAGGGTCAGCGTGCGAGCGCGATCGGGATCCGCGTCCTCACGGGCGATGGCCTGCTCGTAGGCGGCCAGTGCGTCGTCGTCGGAGTGCGCCCGGGCCCACGTGCCCAGGTGCGCGGACAGCGCCGCGAACGCCGCGCGGTCCAGCCGGGCGACACGGCGCCGCCCCAGCTTGTGCACCGTGATCAGGCCGGCCGCCTCGAGCGCCTGCAGGTGCTTGGTCGTCTGCGGCTGCAGCGCGCCGATCGCCTCCGCGACCCCGCCGACGGTGCTCGCGTCCTGCGCGAGCACTTCGAGGATGCGGTAGCGGGTCGGTTCCCCCATCGCCGCGAAGGCGCGCTGCGGGTCGGGGGATCCGGCCCGGCGGCTCGCAGCGGGCGCCGGATCCGCCCCGGCCGCGGGCCTGCCCTCGCGCTCCACCCCGGCAGCGGACGCCGGATCCGACCCGGCGACGGACCCGGCCGCAGGCTCCAGCCCAGCGGCGGGCCCGGCCGCAGGCTCCGGCGGCCCCGCGGCTTCGGACGACGATCGGGCCACGGTCACTCCGCAGCGACGAGGGCGGCGAGGTTCTCGAGCTCGTTCGCCCGGCCGGCGAGCAGGCGCTGCGTCCACACCTCGTCGTGCAGCGGCTCGACGTGCATGACGATGCGGGTGCCGCCGTCGTCGGTCGGATGCAGCTCGATCTCGGTGAGCTGCTCGTACTCGTCGTGGCCCGGCACGAAGTCGATGATCGAGACGTAGCCGAGCCGGTCCGGCTCCTCGATCTCGGTGAAGCGCTTGCGCGACGGCGTGGACAGCGGCATCCCGTTCTGCTCCATGAAAGCCACCTGCTCCGGCGCGACGGCCGTCATGGTGTACTCGAGCGCGCCCCCGGGACGCAGGTCGAGAGTGGTCACGTCGGTGCGGAAGCCGTCCGGCGCCCACCAGCGCGAGATGCCCTCGGGAGTGGTCCAGAGCTCCCAGACGCGCTCGGGAGTGGCGGAGACGGTGCGTTCGATGATCTCGTTCATGGGTCCATGATGCATTCGTCTAGACGAATATGTCAAGCACTTCTTCTTCGCGGATCCTGCCGCGATGGGAGACTGGATCCATGGCCCTTCACATCACCGGAGACACCGCCGCCGACGCCCTGCTCACCGAGAACCCGCTCGCCCTGCTCGTGGGGATGCTGCTGGACCAGCAGGTCGCCATGGAGACCGCGTTCGCCGGCCCGCTCAAGATCGAGCAGCGCACCGGCGCGACCGACGCGGCGACGATCGCGTCCTACGACCCGGACGAGTTCCTCGCGGCGTTCAAGCAGTCGCCGTCGGTGCACCGCTTCCCCGGTTCGATGGCGGCGCGCGTGCAGACGCTGTGCCAGACGCTCGTGGACGACTGGGGCGGCGATGCCGCGAACCTGTGGACCCGTCCTTCGACAGGCTCGGAGACCGGGCCGGACGGACCCGAGGTCCTGCGCCGACTGAAGACGCTCCCGGGCTTCGGCGAGCAGAAGGCGAAGATCTTCCTCGCCCTGCTGGGCAAGCAGTACGGCTTCACCGGAGAGGGCTGGCGGGAGGCCTCGGCACCCTATGGTGAAGCCGGATCCTTCCGCTCGGTCGCCGACATCGTCTCGCCGGAGTCGCTCGCGAAGGTCCGCGAGCACAAGCGCGCGATGAAGGCCGCCGCCAAGGGCTGATCGGGTCACCGGATCCGACAGCTCGCGATTCAGGCGGGATTCCGCGGAAGCGCCTCGAATCGCGCTGCCGAGGCGCTTCTCATCATCCACCTGAATACGATCACGGCAGTTCAGGCCCGGACTTCCCCGATCGCGGCGTCCAGCTGCTCGAATTCGGTGAGGGACAGTGCGGATCCGGCGTTCCACGCCCGCTCCGCCATCGCCCGCAGCGGCGCTCGGATGCCCGTGGCGACCTCGGCGGGGGTCTGCGCCTCGGGGCGGTCGGACCAGACCGCGAACGAGACGCCCAGCAGCCAGTCCGGGTACGGCCGCGGGAACTGCTGCGGCACCGTGCTCTGGCCCGCGGGGCCCCAGAGCGCGGGGAACATCCCCGGATGCCAGTCCGCCTCCCAGATCCGCGCGGCGGTCGGGTATCGGTAGCCGGCGTTCTCGCCGAGGACGTAGTAGAACAGGGCGTCGTTGACGTTGACGATCCGGTGCCCCGCGGCGAGCGCATCGGCGACCGGGCGCATGTGCGCGTGCCAGTTCGTCCACCACGTCAGCACGATCTCCGGATCCAGGAGCTCGACCTCGCTGCGCAGCAGGCCGTCGTTCCAGGCGCGCGCCTCGAGGCCGCGGTCGCGCAGATGGGCCGCGACGCGGTTCGCGAAGGCGGTGAGAAGGTCGAAGCCGGTCCCCGCGGGCCCGTACCGCTCCCGCGCGGCGGCCGCGAGCCCGGGGAACTCCCGCATGCGGTCGAAGTCGACGAACTCGTCTCCGCCGAGGTTCCAGCGGGCGCTGCGCGGGAACACGGCGCTCAGATCGTCGATGAGCGCGAGCGCGAAGCGGATCGGTTCTTCGCGGGTGATGTCGAGCGCGTGGTCGGTGGGGAGGCCGGGCACCTCCGGCAGGCACTGCTCGGGGTGCGCGGTCAGCACGTGCCGCAGATGCCCGGGCATGTCCAGGGACGGGACGAGATCGATGTGCAGATCGTGCGCGGCGGCCACGATCTCTGCCGCCTCGGTGCGCCCGATGTGCTCGGCGGAGACGATCTCGGGGAAGGCTTCGGACTCGAGCCGGAACCCCTCGTTCTCGGAGAAGTGCCACTGGAAGACGTTGACGCCGACATCGGCCGCCGCGTGCAGCTGCTGCAGGATCCAGTCCGCCGGGTAGTGCTTGCGGCCCGTGTCGAGATGCAGGCCGCGCTTGGCGACGGCGGGCGTGGACCGCACGTGCCCGCGCGGCACGGCGCCCTGCGCGCGCAGGTTGTGCAGCAGCTGCCGGGTCGCCCGGAACACGCCCGCTGGGGACGCGGCCGTGATCGTGACGTCGTCGGCGATGTGGATCCGGAACGACTCGTCGGGATGGGGGCCCTTCGTCTCGCTGCGCAGTTCCCGAGCGTCCTTCGTCTCGCTGCGCTCGCTCAGGGACCGAGGGGCACTCAGGAACCGGGGAGCGCCCAGCGGCGTGAGCTTCAGACGCAGAGCGGGATCCGCGGCGGCGTGCGCCGGCCCGATGCCCAGGTCCGCCAGTTCGACCTCGATCCGGGCCGCCTCTCGACGCAGCGCCGTGGTGCCCGCCACGACCCGCACCCGCTGCGGTGCCCAGCTCCCGCCGGACGAGCGGAACGACGTGGGCTGCGGGATCGCCCGCCAGCCCCCGTCGTTCCGCTCCGGATGGGTCACGAGCAGGCGGGGACCGTGTACGGCAGCTCGATCGTGCTAGTGCGCCCGTCCGCCGCGGTCACCCGCAGCGTCGCCGTGCCGTCCAGCGCTGTGCCCGCGGCCGGCTGCTGCACGACCGTGCGGCTCGCCCCGGGTTCGACCGCCGCGAAACCGCGGGATCCGGCCTGCGACTGCGCCTCGATCCCGAGCGGGAAAGACTCGTCGTTGCGCGCGGTCAGCGTGAGCTTGATCCGACCGCCGGCGCAGGTGGCGGCGGCCGCGCCCTTCACGTCGAACCAGGGGGCGCGGTAGGCGGTGTCGTGCCCCGTCAGCGGGCGGGTGATGCCGGAGAGGAACGCGGAGTGGTCACCGGCGGTGAGGTTGTACGTCACGAAGACCCCGAAGCCCTCGTCCACCGTGCGCTGCGCGTACTCCGCCGCGAGATCCTGCTGCGACGGCTGAGTGAGATCGATCGCGGCGGCGCCGGCACGGTCGGGAGCGATGCCGGGGATCTGCGGCGGCTCCCAGGCGCCGTAGTACGGGTTCCACGCGTAGTCCAGCAGCGATCCCGCCTGCACACCGTCGTACACGGTGCGCTCGGCCGACGGGCCGATGTTGTAGAGCGTGAGGAGCTTGTCGGGGCCGAGCTTAGCGCGCAGCGCCGTGACCAGCTGCACGAACGAGGCATCATTGGGCTGGCCCGTGCCGTTCTTGCCGTACTCGGCCCACTCGTCATCGAAGTCGACGCCGTCCAGGCCGTACTGCTGCACGACCTGCGCGACCTGGTCCGCGAATGCGCTCGCCGCCGCCTGCGACGGGAAGTTCGCGAATCCGGCCCCTTCGTGGTTGCCCAGGATCGACAGCAGCACCTTGGTGCCGCGCTGCTGCAGCGGGCGGATCTGGTGCTCCGCGTCCTGCAGGGTCTGCGTGACGCGGTCGTTGAGGAACAGGTATGCCTCGCCCTTCGCCTGGTCGTAGTTGATGTTCGCGGCGAAGATCATCGCCATGTCGAACGCGGGCCGCTGGGAGCCTTCGAGCGTGTAGTCGGCGACGTTCGCCATGTCGTTGCTGTTCACCTCGACGTACACGACCCGCTTCGGATCCGTGTCGGCGGGGGCGGGCGGAATCGGCTTGCCGGACTGCGCGCTCGATGCGGCGGCGGGCACGGCGGCCAGCACTGCTGCGGCGAGGATCGCGCCGACGGCGGTGCCGGCGGCAGCGCGCCGGAGGGATCGGGGAATGCTCATGGTCTTTCTCCGTCTCTGCTTCGTTGCATGGGGTGGGAGGATCCAGGCCGGCACGGATCAGCGCGCTGGACCCGGATCCTCCCGGGCGTCGAACTCGAGGTCGCCGAGGTCGAACAGCTCGATCTGCCGCAGCACCACCGGCCGGGTCGCGCGCACGCGCAGCATCCCGGCGGTCACGGGGGCGGCGAACGTGAAGGGCACCGTGCGGTCGGCGGGAAGGTCCTCGCGATGCGTGGTCGCGACCGGGACCCAGGTCTCGCCGTCGGCGCTGCACTCCCACACCAGCGCCTCGGCGGCCGTCGCCGCGACGGCGGTCAAGGTGGCGTCGGTGACCGTGGTCGGCGCGGCGAAGCGCCAGCCGGCGACCTCGCCCGCCGCGAGCGGGACTGCGGCATCGGCGTCGTCGGCGAAGAGGGCCGCGACATCGCCGGATCCGAACGGCGCGCCCGGTGATCCGGCGCGCTCGGCGCCCGGGACCTCGACGGGCCCGGTGAGGTCGGCGCGCCAGCCGCGAGCGCCGGAAAGGGTCGCCGCGGTGGAAAGGGCGGGCGCCCACAGCGGCGACGCCGCGGCACGCGCCGGGTCGGCGGTCAGCACGAGGTCGAGCACCGCGTCGGCGCCCCGATCCAGCACCCGGACATCGAGCAGCGGCTGCGCCAGCGGGGCGCCATCGAGGCGCGCATCGACGAGCAGCGCGGCCTCCGGGGTCTCCCTCCGGGTGCGGATCCGCAGCGTCCGCCCGTCGGCGCGGCGCACCGCGACGTCGTCGAGCAGCGGCGCCCCGATGCGCAGCACACCCGCGCCGAGTTCGAGGGGGTACAGGCCGAGCGCGGCCCACAGCCACCACGCGCTCATCTCGCCGTTGTCCTCGTCGCCGGGGAATCCCTGCGCGATCATCGCGCCCGTGAAGAGCCGGCGCGCGAGCGCGTGCACGGTCGCGCCGGCGCGCCACGGCTCGTCGCCGAACACGTGCATCCACGGGATGTGATGCGCCGGCTGGTTGGAGATCGCGCACATCCCCGACCGCAGCGCCCTGGCCTCGCGCTGCTCGTGGATCACGGTGCCGTACGCGCCGCCGAACGCCGGTTCCGCGGTCTCGGGTTCGGCGAACAGCTGGTTCAGGTGCGCGCGCAGGCCGGCCGGGCCACCGTGCAGCGCGGCGAGTCCGGCGCCGTCGTGCACCGCGCTGACCGACATCCCCCATGCGTTGGTCTCGACGTAGTCGCCGCCCCACACCCGCGGGTCGAACGACGCGGTGGAGAAGGATCCGGTCGCGTCGCGCCCACGGAAGAACCCCGATTCGGGGTCGAAGAGGGCGCGGTACGAGAGAGCGCGGTTGCGGAACGCGCGGGAGAAGGCGCGCCAGCGTGCGCGCGCCGAGGCGTCGGCAGCGGGATCCGCGGCGAGCTCATCGGCCAGCTGCGCGATGCCAGCGTCGCTGATCGCGTTCTCGATGCTCCAGCTCATCCCCTCCTGCACGGACGAAGGGATCCAGCCCAGGAAGCGTCCTGCACCGATCCCCTTTCGCCCCTGCCGCGGATCCGCGGACGGCTCGGAGGCGTTGCGCCAGGCGCTCTCGAACGCGTCGGCCGCGGCGAACGGCACGCCGCGGACGGCGGCGTCGGCGAAGATCTGGTCGCTGGAGGTGCCGACCATGCAGTCGACGTACCCGGGCGCGCTCCAGCGCGCCATCCAGCCGCCGTCCCGCCACTGCCGCAGCAGGCCGTCGAGCATCGCGCCGGTGGCGGCCGGATCCAGCATGCCCAGCATCGGCCAGGCCGTGCGGTACGTGTCCCAGTATCCGTTCGTGACGAAGGCCTCACCGTCGCGCACGACCGCTCCGGTCTCGTCCTCGCCGTGCGGTGCTGCCGGCGCGGTCGCGTCGGCGTAGCGCGGCAGGGGGCGCTCGGCGGTGCCGGTGTTCTCGTCCACCCGGCACGGATACAGGTGCAGCCGGTACAGGGCCGAAGCGATCCGCGCCGCATCCTCCTCGTGCGCGAGGGCACGGCCCGGATGCGCATCGGCGGGCAGCGGCGGGATCTGCACCGCACCGAGCAGCTCGTCCCAGCGCGCCTGCAGAGCATCGCGGAGCCGGTCGAACGACACCTCTGCCGGCAGTTCGAGCGCGAGCGTGCGCTCGGCCTGCACGACCGAGAGGTATGAGAGGGCGATGCGAACCTCGACCGTGCCCCGGCCGGCGACGTAGCCCGCGACCCGCTCGTGGCCTGCGTCGGCGAGTGCGCCGTGCGGGACGGATCCGTCCGCACCGGGCTCCGCCACGATCCGTCCGGCGAAGTAGGTGCGCGGCGGGTTCCCCCAGGCCGGATCACCCTCGGGCACCCAGCCCGTGAAGGCGCCACCGTCGGCGGAGAAGGTCAGCCGGCCCTCAGGGCCGACCTGGTCGAGCACGAACCCTACGGCCGCGCCGGGCTCCGCGGCCGTCACCCGGAACGCGCCGCCGTGATCGGTCGCGGTGACCTCCACGGTCAGACCGCCGGTGAGCTCGACGGCGTACAGGTACGGGCGCGCCCGCTCGGTGCCCGGCAGGATCCCTCGCCGCCGAGCCGCGCGATCGGAGTGCGGCTCGCCGATGAACGGCATCAGCTGCAGCACGCCGTGGTCGCCGATCCAGGGGCTCGGCTGGTGCGAGAACTGCACGGCCTCGAGGCGGCGGAGCCCCTCTCCGACTGAGGGGCTGCCGACCGAGGGGGCGCCGACCGAGGGGATGCCATCCGAGGCGACGTCGTCGTGCAGGAACGGCCGGTATGGCCAGCGCACATCGCCCGCGTCGGTGGCAGGGGTGAGGAAGCAGAAGCCGTGCGGGGCCGCCGTGATCGGGATGGTGTTGCCACGGGAGAACTGCGGTCCCGCGTGACTGCCGCGGCGGGTGTCCACGCGGTCGGACGGCGCCGATGCCGCCCCCTCATGCACGGCGTCGTACTCGAGCCGCACCTGGAGGTACCCGGCCGCGGGTGCGCCGGTCCGCGCCGCCTCGGCGCCCAGCACGACCTCGATCTGCGCGGTGCTGCCGGCCCACGCGCCGAGTGCGACGGAGTTCGCGTTCCACTGCTCCGGCATCGACCACGCGGCACGGAACTGGGCGTCGGGACCGAGCGCGAAGCCGTATCGGTCGCGCATGCTCGCGTCCTCGCCGATCCGGGTACCGTCGGACAGCAGCACATCCACCGTCACCGCGAGCGACGCGTGCGGGGCCGCCGTCGCTCCCGGGCCGTCGGCGTAGAACGCCCAGTGCAGCACCGTGCCGCACCCGAGCAGGTGCTCGCCGGGCAGCGCCATCCGCTGCACGCCATCCGCGGGATCGAACCGGTACGAATGGACGATCGTGTCGCCCCAGACCCCGGCGCGCGGACGGGAGGAGGGCGGCGCCTCGGGCCCGTCGGCGACGCTGAGCGGCGTCATCCCTTGACCCCGCCCTCCTGCACTCCTCGGAAGAAGTGCTTCTGCATGACCGAGAACAGCAGCAGGATCGGCACGAGCGCGATCATCGTGCCTGCCGCGATGAGCCGGGGATCCACGGAGAAGTTGCCGTTCAGGTAGGCCATGCCGACGGTCAGCGTGTACTTCTGCGGGTCGCTCAGCACGAGCAGCGGCCAGAGGTAGTCGTCCCATGCGCCGATGAACGTGAAGATCGCCACCACGCTCGCCATGCCGCGGACGTTCGGCCACACGATGTGTCGGATCCGCTGCCAGGTGGTCGCGCCGTCCACCGTCGCCGCGTCGATGACGTCGCCCGGGATCATCCGGCACGCCGTCGCGATGAGCAGCACGTTCATGGCGCCGACCGCGCCCGGCAGGAAGACGCCCCAGAGCGTGTCCGCGAGGCCGAGCGAGGTGATCGTGGTCAGGTTGCTCGTGACCGTCACCTCACCCGGGAAGAGCATCGTGGACAGCAGTATCGCCATCACGATCCGCTTGCCGCGGAACTTCATGAGAGCGAGCGCGTAGCCGGCGCACAGCGAGAACAGCACGTTCGTGACGACCTGGCCGGTGGCGATGAGCAGCGAGTTCCACGCGTACGCGTAGACCGGGACGATGTCGGTGACCTTGCGGTAGTTGTCCACGGTCGGCTGCGCCGGGATGAGGTTCGGCGGGAACGTGTAGATGTCCTCGGTCAGCCCCTTGAACGACGTGGACAGCTGCCACACGAAGGGCCCGATCACGATGAGCAGCATCACGACGAGCAGCACGTAGCGGAGGATCAGCCCGCCCAGGGTCGGCTTGGTGAAATCTCCGGAGCCGCGGCGCCGGAACGGCCGGTCCTTGCGTGCGACCTCGACGACGGTCTGCTCTCGCAGGTTCGGTGCGGTCGTGGTCATACCAGCGCCCCCTTGGCCTTCTTCTCCCGGTTCATCCAGGCGATCGCGATGAGCGGCAGGAGCGTGAGGAAGAACAGCGCGACGCTGATCGCGGCTGCGTAGCCGAGGTTGCCGTTCAGCCCGGATCCGACCTGGCGGATCAGCATCACGATCGACATGTCGTAGCCGCCGGGCCCGCCGCGCCCCTTGGAGAGCACGTCGAGCTCGGTGAACACGCGCATCGCCGAGACCGCGATGAGCACCGAGATGAGCAGCATGGCCCCGCGGACGCTCGGGATCGTCACGCTGACGAAACGGCGGAGGGCGCCGGCGCCATCGAGCATCGCCGCCTCGTGCAGGTCCTTGCCGACGTTGCCGAGCGCCGCGAGGTAGACGACCATGTAGTACCCGAGGCCCTTCCACACGGTCAGCAGGATCGCGCAGGCCAGCAGCCACCACCGGTCGACGAGAAAGGCGATCGGCTTGTCCGCGATCCCCATGAACTGCAGGGCCTGGTTGATGATGCCCTTGCTGTCGAAGAGCCAGCTCCACATCAGGGCGACGACGACGGCGGAGGCGATGACCGGGAAGTAGTAGGTGGTGCGGAAGAACGAGATCCCCGGGATGTTCTTCTCCACCAGCAGGGCGAGAAGCAGCGGCAGGATCGTGAGCAGCGGCACGCACGCCACCACGAAGACGGCGCACGTGATCAGCGCGTAGCTGAACCGCTCGTCCGTGAACAGCCGCTCGTAGTTGGCGAGGCCCACAGGCTCCGCCGGGCGCAGCGGTCGCGCGTTCGTGAAGCTGAGGATGACGGTGTTGATGAACGGCCACACCGAGAACGCCAGCACCCAGAGAAGGGCGGGTCCCACGAGCAGCCACGGCGTGAACCACCGATGGGATCTCACGAGTGCCTCCGGGTGCTGGCGTCCTGCATGTCTGTTCTCCCGGTCCTACTTGTCGATGCGGTTCTGGTTGGCGTAGTCGACGGCCTTCTTCAAGGCCTCCTTCGGCGTGATGTCGCCCTTGACCGCCAGTGCCATCTGCTGGTCGAAGTACTTCTTCATGTCATCGGTCCACTGGAAGGGCGAGGCCTTCGCGTCCTTGATCGCACCGAACATGATCTTCATCGCCTGCACCTGCGCGGGATCGGTCGTGCCCTTCGCGACGTTCTCGACGACCTGATCGGATCCCTCGGCCGTGCCGGGCGCGAAGCCGACGGCAAGCGAGACGAACTTCACCTGGTTCTCCTCGTTGGTCGCGAACTCTGCGAACGCGAGGGCCGCCGCCTTGTTCTTCGAGGACTTCGCCACGTTCAAGCCCTGCACGAACAGGGGCGGGACGCCGGGCCGAGCGGTGGCGACCGTGCCTGCGACGAGCGTCGGCGCCTTGGCCTTCAGGTCGCCCGCGAACCCGGAGCCGCCGGTCGTGTACGCGACCTTGCCCTGCAGATACGCCTCGGCGTTCCCGCCGTATGCCGCCGTCAGCGCCTCGGGCGGCATCGCGCCGGCCTTGTAGGCGTCGGCGTACTGCTGCACGAGCTTCTCCGCCTCGGGAGAGTCGAACACGAAGGTGCCGTCGTCCTTCATGACCGGGATCTTCGCGGCGATGAAGGTGTCCAGACCCGGCATGGACGAGACCAGCTGCACCTTGCCCTGAGACTCGGCCGCGACCTTCTTGGCGAGCTCCAGCCAGTCGGTGGTCGAGGTCGGCAGGTTGTCCGCCGTCACGCCGTACGGCTTGAGCATGTCGAGGTTCCACCAGGACGCGTCCGTGCCGAGGTACCAGGGCAGACCGTATGTGCCGGTGACGCCGGAGTAGTTGCTGTAGGCGCTCAGCCCGCCCGCGTTGTAGACGTCCTTGATCTTCGGATCGGCCTTCGCGAGATCCACCAGCTGCCCGGCCTTCACGAGGGGGAAGGCGATGTCGGGCGGCAGGTTGAGCACATCGGGCAGATCGCCCGCCTTCGCCTGACTCAGGATCTTCTCCTGGTAGCCGTCACCGGGCTGGTCGAGCCATTCCACCTTGACCTTCGGGTGCGCCTTCTCGAAGGCGGCGATGAGGTCGTTGAAGTACGGGGTGAACTTCTCGTTCTTGAGGGACCAGGTCTGGAAGCTGATGCTGCCGCTCAGCTCACCGCTCGTGTCGATCGGCCCGTCGCTGCCGCTCGAGGCAGCGGATCCGCCCGTGCAGGCGCTCAGCGTCAGCGCGGCGATCGCGGTCAGGCCGACCGCGAGGGATGCTCGGAACTTCATGGACTTTCTCCTTCGAAATGGCCAAGGGCCGTCGCCCGGGAGGACGACGCAGATACTGAAACGCTATAGCCGAAACCCTGCCATATCCGGAAGGCGTCGTCCAGTCGCAGTTTGGACCCTGTCGAACAATCCCTGATTTTCCGCATTCTGCTGGCCGCTTCGGGCCAGCGCGGGACCCCTGGCTCTGAGTCATTTGACCTACACGGGGACTAAACCCCTATAGTTGATGGATCTCCGCCCCCGCGCCGTTGCACGACGCTCACAGGCCTGGACGTCTCCGAGAGGACCCCGCGTGACCACGCCCGCCACTGCCGATACCCCCGTGCGGTTCGGTGCGAACTACACGCCGTCACAGGACTGGATGCACGCCTGGCTCGACCTCGACCTCGACGCCGTGCGCCGCGACTTCGCCGGACTCGCAGCGCTCGGTCTGGACCACGTGCGGATCTTCCCGCTGTGGACCGTGCTGCAACCCAACCGCACCCTCATCCGCGAGAAGGCGATCGCCGACGTCCGAGCAGTGGTCGACGCAGCTGCCGAGTTCGGCCTCGACGCGAGCGTCGACGTGATCCAGGGCCACTTGTCGAGCTTCGACTTCATCCCGTCGTGGCTGTTCACCTGGCACGACAAGAACATGTTCACGCACCCGCAGGCGCTGAGCGGCCAGGTCGCCCTCGTCGAGCGACTCGGCGAAGCGCTGCGCGACGCGCCGGGCTTCCTCGGCTTCACGCTCGGCAACGAGGTGAACCAGTTCTCCGCCGCCGTGCACCCGCACCCCTGGCCGGTCACCCCCGATGAGGCGGCGGGCTGGCTCACCACGCTGCTCGACGCGGCGGAGCGCTCCGCCCCGGGGCTGCCGCACGTGCACAGCGAGTACGACGCGGCCTGGTACATGGATGGGCACGGCTTCGTGCCGAGCCACGCGAGCCGCATCGGCGCGATGACCACCGTGCACTCCTGGATCTTCAACGGCACCGCGCAGCGCTACGGCGGGCGCAGCGTCGCCAGCGACCGGCACGCCGAATACATGATCGAGCTCTCCCGGGCGTTCGCGACCGATCCGCGGCGTCCCGTCTGGCTGCAGGAGGTGGGCGCCCCGTCGAACTGCCTCTCCGCCGACGAGATGCCGGGCTTCCTCGAAGCGACGGTGCGGGCCGCGGCGCGCACGGAGAACCTCTGGGGCGTCACGTGGTGGTGCTCGCACGATGTGAGCCGCCAGCTGGCCGACTACCCCGAGCTGGAGTACTCCCTCGGGCTCATCGACCAGAGCGGCGCGGCCAAGCCGATCGGGCGCCGCTTCGCCGAGATCATCCCCGAGCTGCGGGAACGGCGTCCGGCGCCCGCACGGCCGACCGCGATCGAGATCGAGATCGACGAGCAGGAGATCCCGGTCAGCCGCGCCGCGATGAGCCCCGGCGGCGCGATCTTCCAGGCCTGGGTCGACGCGTGCGAATCGGGCCTCGACCCCGCCTTCGTGACATCCCGCGACGCATCCGATCCCGCGGCCCTCGCCGCGCGCGGGATCAGCGGCCTCATCCGCCCCGACCTGAGCACCGGATCCGGCACCTACTCCTCAAACAACACCGTCGTGGAGGCCTGACCCGGATCCGGACGAGGTCCTGCGGTCAGGCCCCGGCGGATCCGTTGACCCGCTCGGCCTCCTTGGCCGCGACGATCTTGCGCAGACCGGAGCTCGAGAAGCGGTGGTCGCGACGGTTGAAGTACAGCTCGATGCCGGCCTCTTCGCAGTAGGCGCGGCCGGTGAAGTCGCGGTCCTGGTACTCGTCGCCGACGATGCGCACGTCGAGCTTGAAGGAGCGGAGGATGTCCTCCAGATCCTGCTCGGTGGAGTACGGCACGATCTCGTCGACGTACTCGCAGCCGCGCAGCTGGATGTAGCGCTCGACCACGGTCTGCGTGGGGGCGTTCTTCTCCGGGCGGTCGAGCGTGGGATCCATCTGCAGACCGCAGATCAGGTAGTCGCACTGCCGCTTGGCCTCGGCGAGCATCATGATGTGGCCTGCGTGCAGCAGGTCGAAGGTGGAGAAGGTGATCCCCACGCGCGGCCCCGGGTTGTAGTCCTGGTGCTTCTTCGCGGCGTCCGGCGTCATCTGCGGTTCCTCTCGTCGGGCGTAGGGAGATCCTATCGGACCGGCCCGCACGGGCTCTGGGAGGGGCCGCCTCCGGAAGGCCCTCGGCAAGCCGCTCAACGGCCCAGGCTCGCCGCCCGCGCCGGGCGGGTCAGCGAGCGACCGTGTCAGTGCGCAGGCGCGGCCGTGCTCTCGCGGATCGTCAGCGCGGGCGCCGTGCCGCGGCGCGAGGGCAGCGGCTCGGCGGATCCGATCCGCTCCAGCAGGAAGGTCGCCGCCTGCTCGCCGAGGGCGAAGGTGTCGCGGGTGAGGCAGGTGATGGACGGGTGCACCAGCCCGGTGACCACGGAGTCGTCGAAGGATGCCACCGACAGCGCGCGCGGCACAGCGACGCCCATCTCCTGGGCGACCCTGAGGCCCGCGATCGCCATCACGTCGTTGTCGTAGACGATGGCACTGGGTCGGGCGGCGCGGCTCAGCAGCGTGCGCGTGGCCGCGGTCGCCGCCGCCGGCGAGAAGTCGGTGACGAGGGTCTCCCCCGTCGCTCCGCGGCCGGCGAGCGCGGCGAGCACGTCGGAGCGGATCCGGGTGTGCTGGAACTCCGCGGGGCCCGAGACGTAGGCGATCTGGCGGTGCCCGAGCGCGGCGAGGTAGTCGAACAGCGCATGCGCGGCCGCTTCGTCGTCGAGCCAGATCGTCGGCGGATCACCGGCGGAGTCACTGCTGCCGATCACCACGGCGGGCAGCGGCAGGGACGGCAGCAGCGCCAGACGCGGGTCGTCGTCGCGCGGGTCGATGACGATCACGCCGTCGACCTGGTTCGCACTGTGCCAGCGCCGGTAGGTCGCCATCTCCTCCTCGATCGAGGAGACCACGACGAGCTGCAGCGCGATGCCGTGCAGGGCGAGCGCGGACTGCACGCCGGCGATGAGGTCGGTGAAGAACGCCTCGGTGCCGAGGGTGCGCGCAGGGCGGTTCACGGCGAAGCCGACGACGTCGGCGCGGGATCCGACCAGCGCGCGGGCGGCCGAGCTGGGCTGCCACTGGTGCTGCTCCGCGATCTCGAGGATGCGCCGGCGCGTCTGCTCGCTGACACCAGGGCGCCCGTTCAGCGCGAACGAGACGGCGCCCGGCGACACACCGGCGAGGCGCGCGATATCGGCGATGGTGATGCGCTTCGCCTGTGACATAGACTCACCGTACTAGATCGTTTTAGTTGGGCTACGGGACCAGGATCCCCGGCGTCCCCATTCTCGCACCGCAAAGGAGCACCCCCCGTGCACGAAGAGACCTCGCTCACCGTCGGCCGCGTCATCCGCGTGCTCACCGAGCGGGTGCGCCCCGCCGTCCACTCCACCCGCGTCCCGCTGGAGATCGCCG
The DNA here is from genome assembly GCF_902506375.1 of Microbacterium sp. 8M. GTDB lineage: Bacteria > Actinomycetota > Actinomycetes > Actinomycetales > Microbacteriaceae > Microbacterium. The sequence goes on along the minus strand of NZ_LR733284.1, from coordinate 332,963 downwards.
CGCACGCCTTGCCCGGCGAGCCCATCGCGCCCGCCGACGGCCTGGCCCTCGACTACGCGCCCTTCAGCGCGGGTCAGCAGTGGGGGCCCGCATGGGGCACCACGTGGTTCCGGCTCCGCGGCACGGTGCCCGCGGAGTGGGCGGGCAAGCGCGTCGAGGCGCTCGTCGACCTCGGCTTCGACATCAACATGACCGGCTTCCAGTGCGAGGCGCTGGCCTATCGCGTCGGACCCGATGGCGAGCCCGTGCCGGTGAAGAGCCTCAACCCGCGCAACCAGTGGCTGCCGATCGCCGAGACGGCCGAGGGCGGCGAGACCGTCGAGCTGTTCCTCGAGGGAGCGTCCAACCCCGTGCTGCTGGACTACCACCCCTTCCTGCCGACCCAGGAGGGCGACATCCTCACCTCCTCGCCGGATCCGCTCTACCGCGTCCGGCACATGGATCTCGCCGTGTTCGAGACCGAGGTGTTCGAGCTCTCCCTCGACCTCGAGGTGCTGCTCGAGCTGCAGGCGGAGCTGCCCGAGACCAGCCCCCGCCGCATGCGGATCCTGCAGGCGCTCGACAACGCCCTCGACGTGCTCGACCTGCAGCGCATCGTGGAGACCGCCGGCGACGCCCGCGCGCAGCTGGCGGAGGTGCTGGCCGCGCCGGCCGACGCGAGCGCCCACCGCATCGCCGCCATCGGACACGCGCACATCGACTCCGCCTGGCTGTGGCCGCTGCGCGAGACGGTGCGCAAGGTCGCCCGCACCACGTCGTCGATGACGAGCCTGCTCGAGGAGCAGCCGCAGTTCCGCTACGGCATGTCCAGCGCGCAGCAGTACGCGTGGATGAAGGAGCACCGCCCCGAGGTGTGGCAGCGGATCAGGGCCGCCGTCGCCGAGGGCCGGTTCCTGCCGCTCGGCGGCATGTGGGTGGAGTCCGACACGGTGATGCCGACGGGCGAGTCGCTCGTGCGGCAGTTCTCGCACGGGCAGCGGTTCTTCGAGCGGGAGTTCGGGATCCGATCGAAGGGCGTCTGGCTTCCCGACAGCTTCGGCTACTCCCCCGCCCTGCCGCAGCTCATGCGCCGGGCCGGTTTCGAGTGGTTCTTCACGCAGAAGATCTCCTGGAACCAGCGCAACGTGTTCCCGCACCACACGTTCGAGTGGGAGGGCATCGACGGATCCCGGATCTTCACGCACTTCCCGCCGATGGACACCTACAACTCGCAGCTCAGCGGCATGGAGGTCGCCAAGGCGTCCCGCCAGTTCAAGGAGAACCGGGTCGCGACCCGCTCGATCGCTCCGGTCGGCTGGGGCGACGGCGGCGGCGGCACGACCCGCGAGATGACCGGCAAGGCCTCGCGCCTCGCCGACCTCGAGGGCAGCGCGCGGGTGGAGTGGATCCATCCCGACGAGTTCTTCGACGCCGCCAAGGCGGAGCTGCCGGATCCGTCCGTGTGGGTCGGAGAGCTCTACCTCGAGCTGCACCGCGGCACCCTCACCAGCCAGCACGCCACCAAGGCGCTGCACCGCTGGGCCGAGCAGGCGCTCATCGAGGCGGAGCTGTGGGCGTCGACCGCCGCGGTGCGCCTCGGCGCGGCCTATCCGCATGACGAGCTCGACCGGCTGTGGCAGACCGTGCTGCTGCACGAGTTCCACGACATCCTGCCTGGCACGTCGATCGCCTGGGTGCACCGGGAGGCCGTCTCCGTGCTGTCCGGCGTGCTCACCGATGCGCGCGCGCTGTCCGACGCCGCGCGCACGGCGCTCGCGGGATCCGGCGAGGTGGAGCTGGTGTTCACGCCCACGTCCGTCGGCGTCGGATCCGGCGCCCGTGCGCTGGGCGCCGCGGCCCTCCCCACGGGGTCGTTGAGCGAGGACGGCGAAGCCGGCCGAGACGAAACGCCGTCCGACGCCGATCCCGCGCAGATCCGTTACGTGCCCCTGCCCGTCACCCTCACAGAGACCCCCGACGGCTACCGTCTCGAGAACGGGATGGTGATCGTCACGGTCTCGCCGGAGGGTCTCATCACCTCCGCGATCGACAAGGCGTCGGGGCGCGAGACGATCCCCGCGGGCCGTCCGGCGAACCTGTTCCAGCTGCACCAGGACTTCCCCAACATGTGGGACGCGTGGGACATCGACAAGTACTACCGCAACCGCGTGGACGACCTCACCGAGGTGGCGTCGATCACCGCGTCAGTCGAGGACGGCGTCGCGACCGTCGTCGTGGAGCGCCCGTTCTCCGCGTCGTCGCTGCGGCAGACGATCACGCTGGCTCCCGGATCCCGCACCGTGCACCTGCGCAACGAGATCGACTGGCACGAGACCGAGAAGCTGCTAAAGCTGGCGTTCCCGCTGGACGTGTTCGCGCGGGAGACGGCCGCTGAGACGCAGTTCGGCTTCCAGCGCCGCGTCACGCACGTGAACACGAGCTGGGAGGCCGCGAAGTTCGAGACCTCGATGCACCGCTTCGTGCTGGTGCAGGAGGACGGCGGGTTCGGCGCCGCGCTGGTGAACGACTCGATCTACGGGTACGACACCACGCGCGACGTCGACGGCGACGACGTCACCACCACGGTGCGGCTGTCGCTGCTGCGCGCTCCGCGCTTCCCCGACCCGGACACCGACCACGGCCGGCACGAGATCCGGGTGGGCCTCGTGATCGGCGCGGACGCCGCGATCGCGACCGCCGAGGGCATCGCCCTGAACGCGCCGGCGACCATCGTCCGCGGTGCGAACGAGGTCGAGCCGCTGGTGTCCGTCGACGGTGAGGGAATCGTGGTGTCGAGCGTGAAGCTCGCCGACGACCGTTCCGGCGACGTCATCGTGCGCGTATACGAGGCGCTCGGCCGGCGCGCGAGCGGATCCCTGTCGGTCGGCTTCGAGCACGGCGGGATCCGGGAGGTGTCGCTCATCGAGGACGAGCTGGAGGCCCCGCGCACCGGCGAGGCGCTGTCGCTGCGCCCCTTCGAGGTGCGCACTCTGCGCATCGCCCGCGCCTGACGCCCTTCGTCTCGTCGCTGCGCTCCTCGCTCAGGGACCGGCCCCGGTTCCTGAGCGAGCGCAGCGAGACGAAGGACCCGACCCCCTGGTTCCTGAGCGAGGAGCAGCGAGGCGAAGGACCCGACCCCCTGGTTCCCGAGCGAGCGCAGCGAGACGAAGGACCCCACCCCCTGGTTCCTGAGCGAGCGCAGCGAGACGAAGGACCCCGGACCCCGCCCTTCGTCTCGTCGCTCCGCTCCTCGCTCAGGGACCGACCCCGGGCACTCCGCCCTTCGTCTCGTCGCTGCGCTCCTCGCTCAGGGACCGACGCCGAGCGCAGCGCCGTCAGGCCAGGATGCGCGTGAACGCATCGCGGCTGATCCCTTGCTCCAGGATCCTGGCCGACCACTCCCGGGCGCCGTGCAGGCTGTGGTCGCGGTAGTTGCCGCACTCGATCGCGCTGACACCGGGCACGTCGCTCCACTCGGCCTCCTCGGCGATGAAGCGCAGGCTGTCGGTGATGGCGGCGACCAGCGCCGGAACCTCGGGGCGCCCCCAGGTGATGAGGTGGAAGCCGGTGCGGCAGCCGAACGGCGAGATGTCGATGACGCCCTCGACGCGGTCCCGCAGGAGGGATGCAAGGGTGTGCTCGATCGTGTGCAGTGCGGCGGTGGGGATCTCGCCCTCGTTCGGCTGCACGAAGCGCACGTCGAAGTTGGAGATCTCGTCGCCGTGCGGACCCTGCTCGACGCCGATGAGGCGGATGTAGGGCGCCTTGACGGCGGTGTGGTCCAGGGTGAAGCTCTCGACCTCGGCCATGGCGGTTCTCCTTCGGTGGCGACAGGTGACGGAACCGGATCCGGTCCGGATCCGAGGCTACCCCGCCCCCTGCGGGCGAGGGCCACGGCCCGCAACACGATGACGGGTCAGGAGTTCGCCGAGGAGTACACGGGCACGGATCCCGACTCGGACCGCACTCCCAGCACGATCGCGAGGATGCCCAAGAAGACGACGGCGAGCGGCCGCACGAGTCCGAACGCACGGAACACGGCGAGCAAGCCGGATACGTCCTCACCGGATGAGAACAGCGGCGACCAGAACGGCGCGTTCGGAATCAGGAACGCCAGCGTCACCGTCCCCAGCGCCCAGAGGGGCGCCCAGTTCCATGGTCGCGGAACGACCCCGACGCGCGCGATTTGCGTCGCTCCGATCATCGCCAGCATGAAGACCACTGTCAGCTGGGTCCAGAAGAAGATCTCGCCGATGGACACCTGGCTGCGGAGCGGAACGACCCTTCCCTCGGTGGCGGGGAGCACAACGGACGCGACATAGGGCGCGACCAACTGGACCACCACGAGTGCGATCACCGCTCCGGTGCCGAGCGGTCGCCGCGCCGTCACGCTGCCGGCGCGCCCGATCCCGATCACCAGCAGGAGCGCCCCGGCGGCGAACAGCCAGTCGGAGGCGCGGTACAGCGGGGCGAGCGCTCCCTGTGCGAGCTGCACGAGCGCAGAGGCGACCAGAAGCGCTCCGCCGAGGATCCACGTGCGCCGGCGCTGGACCGCCCCGGATCCGCTGTCGACGATGACCATATCCAGACGCTAGCCTGGCAAGCGGCCCGCCCGCATCCACGGCGCGCGAATCCGGCCCGCGACGACCGTTCTACTGCCGGAGCGGCGGCGGCAGCACGCCGGACGCGGTCGTGGCTCGCGTACCCAGCACGATCGCTACGGCACCGAGGAACGCCTCACCCAGCACCGCTGCGATCATGCCGGCCCATGCTCCGATCGTCGAGACAGGCGTACCGAGCGACCCTGACGAGAACAAGCCGAGCCCCACTGCGCCGATGACCCACGAGAAGGCGAGCACCCACGCCGGAGCCCAGTTCCACGGCGAGGGAACAGTGCGTACGACGCCGATCAGGACGACGGCGAGCACGGTCAGCACCACCACCACGGCCTGGTACGGGAGGTAGACGGCCGCCCAGGCGTCTTCCTCCGCGTAGGGATTCCCTTCATCTTTCGGGATGAGACCGGATACGAGTCGCTCCGCCAGCGGGTTCGCCACTGCGAGCTGCAGAATGACCACGATCGTCGCGAAAGGGCGTCGTCCGGTCACGCTCCCGGCCGAGCCCCAGCCGATCACGAGGATCAGGACGCCGAGCGCCCACAGCGCGTCCTTCGCGTACGCGATCCCGGCCAGTGGACCTCGTGCGACCAGGCCGAATACGGCGGACAGCACCAAGAGACTCCCGCCGATCACCCAAGTGCGCCGACGCTGGAGATCAGCGTGCGCAGGCGCACTGTCCTCAGTCGCCATAGCGGTCGGCGATCTCCTCGGTGAGCGCGGGCCAGATCCGCTTGTGCTCCTCGCCGAACGGCACGCCGGAGAGGAACGCCGCCGCGATGTCGCGGGAGCGGTCGATGAACAGGAAGCTGCCGAGCGCGCCGAAGTGCCCCGCGGTCTCGGGCGGGAACGTGTCGGCCAGCCAGTGCGGCGACTTGACGCCCTTGAGCTCGAAGCCCAGGCCCCACTGGTTGTCGGCGTACGAGCCGTAGCCGGGCACGATGCCGCGCAGTCCCGGGTGGGAGACGGTGAGAGCGAGGTCGCGCAGGGCCACGGGGATCAGCGTGGGGCGCAGCACCTCGCGGCCGAAGGCCAGCAGATCCTCGATCGGTGCGAGCGCTCCCGCCGACGGCCGGCCGGTGACGTCCGTGCGCTCCATGCCGAGGGGCAGGACCACCTCACGGAGCATCCAGTCGGCGAAGTCCATCCCCGCCGCGTCGCCGATGTGCGCGGCAAGCGCGTCGAACCCCGCGTTCGAGTAGATGCGGCGCTCGCCGACCGGACGCAGGGGCTCCTCCCCCTCCATGGGCAGGCCGCTGGTGTGGTCGAGCAGGTTCAGCACGGTCGCGCCCGCGGGGCCGGCCGGCTCGTCCAGATCGACGAGCCCGCGATCGACGGCGACGAGCGCGCCCCAGGCGGTGAGCGGCTTCGTCACCGAGGCCAGGGGCAGGACGGCCTGGGGGTCCCCCTGCACGGCGAGCGTGCGCTCGGGGCCCGTGACCCCGACGAGGGCCGGATGCGGGAAGCCGTCGGTCGCGGCGAAGGTCGTCGTCTCCACGGGATCCATCGTCCCATGAGGCGGATCCGGATCCGGATGTCACACTTCGGCGCCCGGCGGTGTCTCCATGATCGAAGGCGCGAGGAACGCGCCACGGAAGGAGCAGATCATGACGAACACGACCAGGATCCCGGCCGTCGAGGTGACCGGCCCGTTCGGTGCGCTGGTGAAGACCATCGCGCGACGCAAGCTCGGCCTCGTGCCCGACTCGCTCGGGGTGATGTGGCAGCACCGGCCGGTGATGATGGACATGATGAGCTTCGGCGGCAAGACCGAGAAGTGGCACGAGCTCGACAAGGGGCTCTCGACGCTGGCGACCATGGCGGCGGCCGCGACCGTCGGCTGCAGCTTCTGCCTCGACCTGCACTACTTCATGGCGCACGACCACGGCCTCGACGAGGACAAGGCCCGCGAGGTGCCGATCTGGCGCGAGTCGACGCGGTTCACGCCCCTGGAGCGCCTCGTGATGGAGTACGCGGAGGCCATGAGCCAGACGCCGCCGGCGGTCACCGACGAGCTGTCCGACGCCCTGCTGGCGGAGATCGGCGCACCGGCGCTGCTCGAGCTCGCCGCGAAGGTCGGCTACCTCAACGCGACCGCCCGCACGAACATCGCGCTGGGCATCCACTCCGACGGCTTCGCGGATGCATGCGGGCTGGCGCCGCTGGCGACGGCCGCCCGGACCGGCGTAGCGTCGCAGTCATGACCAGCGCGCCGGGAGCCGAGTCCGAGGATCCGTTCGTCACCCACCGCGGGCTGCTGTTCACGGTGGCGTACGAGATCCTCGGATCCGCGGCCGACGCGGAGGACGTGCTGCAGGAGTCGTGGCTGCGCTGGGACGAGGTGGATCGGGAGCGGATCCAGGATCCGCGCGCGTACCTTGTGCGGATCGTCACGCGGCAGGCGCTGAACCTGCTCAGGGCGGCGTCCCGCCGACGCGAGGAGTACGTCGGCCCGTGGCTGCCGGAGCCGCTGCTGACCACCGCGGATGTGGCCGAGGACGTGGTGCTCGCCGAGAGCGTGTCCGTGGCCATGCTCACGGTGCTGGAGACGCTCGGGCCGACCGAGCGCGCCGTGTTCGTGCTGCGTGAGGTGTTCGACGTGCCGTTCGACGAGATCGCGGAGGCCGTCGGCAAGACCCCGGCGGCGGTGCGCCAGATCGCGCACCGGGCCCGCAGCCACGTCGCCGCCCGGCGCCCGCGGGTCGCGGTGGACGCCTCCGAGCACGACCTCGCGGTGCAGCGGTTCATCGCGGTGATGAACTCCGGCGACGTGCAGGGGCTCATGGACGTGCTGGCACCCGACGTGGTGTCGGTCACCGACAGCGGCGGTCTCGTGCGGCACGCGGCACGCCGCCCGCTGCACGGCGCGGACCGGGTGGTGGCGTTCCTGCAGGGCAGCATCGCCAAGCTCGACATGGCCTTCACCGTCGTGCCGCTCCGGGTCAACGGCATGCTCGCCGCGGGCATCCGGGTCGGCGGCGAGCTGCTCGCGGCCGTGAGCTTCACGGTCGAGGACGGCCGCATCACGCAGGTGTTCTCCGTCGCGAACCCGGGCAAGCTGTCCGCCCTCGACGCGGCGGCGCCCCTCGCCCGCTGACGGCGGCGCTCGGCTCTTCAGGCTTCGCGCGCCGAAGCCCCCTCCGCGCGCCGACGCCCCCTCCGGATCGTGTCCGCCCGGAGGGGCGTCGGCAGCCTGAGGGGGCCTGGATGATTGATCCGCCCGCGGTGCGCAACCCGCTGGCGCAGGCGGGGCGGATCCCGGGGTTCATCGCCCAGCTCGTTCCTTGCATATTGCGAAGGATCTGCGCTTCTTTCCAGGCAGATCGCCGATAAGAGCCGGCGAATACGCGTGAAACTGGTTCCAGACCCCCTCCCGCACGCAAAGGAGCACCCGCATGGAACGCGACCCCGAACTGTTCGACACCGACGCGCTGCTGCACATCGGCCGCCCGGTCTGGTTCGAGAAGCACCCCTCGCAGGCCGAGGGCGAGGACTTCTGACCGCGCGCCGATCGGCACGGACGAGGCCGCGATTCACTTCTGTGATTCGCGGCCTTTCCTCTGCCCGCCCGTGCGCGGCCTCTGCCCGCCCGTGCGCGGCGCACGGCGGGCACGCTCCTCGCGGCGTTCGACGCGGAAGTAGGCGAGCACGCACGCCACCATCACCGCCACGAGGACGCGGGTGACCCATAGCATCGGCTCCGACCTCACCGTGACGGCGTCGATCGGCACCCCGAACACCACGGCGAACATCGCCAGACCGGAGCCGCGTGACGGCGACCAGCCGTGTGTGTCGAGTGCCGCGGTCGCCGTGGCGCCGGAGATCGCGACGAGAAGTAGCAGCACCATGGTGAGGATCGTGCGCGGCGCCCGATCGCCGCGTCGGGTCAGCGCCTGCAGCAGGACCACCACGGGCCACAGCACGATCATCCCGACGAGGATCCCGAGGAGCTCGGCGAGCGGCACGAGCAGCAGGGCGAACAGCAGGGCGGATCCCGGCCCCTCGCCGTATCCGTCCGGCAGCGCGATCGCGGCCCCGCAGGGCAGCCCCGCGGCCGGCACCATGCCCCCGGCGCCCCACCACGCCGCCCGGGACGCAACCGGAGCTCCGGTCAGGGCGAGGGCCGTGACCACCGCGGAGACGAGCGCCGCGGGCAGCCCGCCGAGAGCCATCAGCCGCGCCGACTCCGGATCCTCGATGCCCCGCATCGCGAACACGACGACGGCGCATCCGAGCACGAGCAGGATCCCGACCGCGATGACCGCGTCGACCGCGCGACGACCGCGCGACGATGCCCCCGCCGAGACGTCCGGCGAGGGCATCGGCGAAGTCACGCTCAGGCGCCCTTCAGGCGCTCCGACAGGTAGGCGTCGAGGCCGGCGAGTGGCACGCGCTCCTGGGCCATGGTGTCGCGGTCGCGCACCGTCACCGCGTCGTCCTCGAGCGAGTCGAAGTCGATGGTGACGCAGTACGGGGTGCCGATCTCGTCCTGGCGGCGGTAGCGGCGGCCGATCGCGCCGGCGTCGTCGAAGTCGATCGCCCAGTGGCCGCGCAGCGTGTCGGCGACCTCGCGCGCGAGCGGCGAGAGGCGCTCGTTGCGGCTCAGCGGCAGCACGGCCACCTTGACCGGAGCCAGGCGCGGGTCGAGCTTCAGCACGGTACGCACGTCGGTGCCGCCCTTGGCGTTGGGCACCTCCTCCTCGACGTAGGCGTCCACGAGGAACGCCATCATCGAGCGGGTGAGGCCGAACGACGGCTCGATCACGTACGGCACGTACTTCTCGCCCGAGGCCTGGTCGAAGTAGCTGAGCGAGGATCCGGAGGCCTCGCTGTGGCTGGAGAGGTCGTAGTCGGTGCGGTTGGCGACGCCCATGAGCTCTCCCCACTCCTTGCCCGCGAAACCGAAGCGGTACTCGACGTCGATGGTGCCGGCGGAGTAGTGCGCGCGATCCTCCTCGGGGACGTCGAACTGGCGCATGTTCTCCGGGTCGATCCCGAGGTCGACGAACCAGTCCCAGCACGCCTGCACCCAGTGCTCGAACCACTCCTGCGCCTCCGCCGGAGGCACGAAGTACTCGATCTCCATCTGCTCGAACTCGCGGGTGCGGAAGATGAAGTTGCCGGGGGTGATCTCGTTGCGGAACGCCTTGCCCACCTGGCCGATGCCGAACGGCGGCTTCTTGCGGCTCGCGGTGAGCACGTTCGAGAAGTTCACGAAGATGCCCTGCGCCGTCTCCGGGCGCAGGTAGTAGAGGCCGGACTCGTCGTCGACGACGCCGAGGTAGGTCTTCACCAGACCGGAGAACGCCTTCGGCTCGGTGTACTGCCCCTTGGTGCCGCAGTTCGGGCAGGGCACGTCCGCGAGGCCGTTCTCGGCCGGGCGCCCCTTGCGGGCCTCGAAGTCCTCGATGAGGTTGTCGGCGCGGAAGCGCTTGTGGCAGTGCAGGCACTCGACGAGCGGATCCGTGAACGTCTCGACGTGGCCCGAGGCCTCCCACACGCGCTTGGGCAGGATGATCGACGAGTCCAGGCCGACCATGTCGCCGCGGCCGCGCACGAACGTCTGCCACCACTGGCGGCGGATGTTCTCCTTGAGCTCGGTGCCGAGGGGTCCGTAGTCCCATGCCGACCGGGAACCGCCGTAGATCTCACCCGCTTGGAAGACGAACCCGCGGTGGCGGGCGAGGGCGATGACCTTGTCAAGACGGGACTGTTCGGCCACGGTGGCTCCAATGGTCGCGATGAGGCGGGGAATGCGCACGAAGAGGCGCATTCCAATCCTATCCGGGCCGCTCCGCGATCCCTTCCCCGGGGCCGCGGGCATGCCCTCCGCGGTCGAGGCGCGTACGGTCGAAGGATGAGCACCGCACCGGAGAAGGCGAAGCACGGCGAGCACGACACCCGATTCTTCGGGCAGCCCTGGGCGCTCGCGCACCTGTTCGGGGTGGAGATGTGGGAGCGGTTCAGCTTCTACGGCATGCAGGGGATCCTGCTGATCTACCTGTACTACTCGGCGACCGACGGCGGTCTCGGACTCGACAAGGCCGTCGCCGGCGGCATCGTCGGCGCGTACGGCGGATCCGTCTACCTGTCGACGATCCTGGGCGCCTGGATCGCGGACCGGATCCTGGGATCCGAACGCACCCTGTTCTTCAGCGCGATCGTCATCATGGCCGGCCACATCGCCCTCGCCCTGTTGCCCGGCGTCGCGGGCGTCGGCGTCGGACTCGTGCTCGTCGCGATCGGATCCGGAGGGCTCAAGGCGAACGCGACCTCGGTGGTCGGCACCCTCTACAGCGCCGACGACCCGCGGCGCGACGGCGGGTTCTCCCTCTTCTACCTCGGCATCAACCTCGGTGCGTTCCTCGGTCCGATCCTCACCGGCCTGCTGCAGTCGACGATCGGCTTCCACTTCGGCTTCGGTCTCGCCGCGGTCGGCATGGCGGCGGGCCTCGCGCAGTACTCGTTCGGGCGGCGCGGCCTCCCCGAGGAGGCGCACCGGGTCGCGAACCCGCTGCCCCGGGGCCGCTACGGCGTCGCCGCGGCCATCGCGGCCGGCGCCATCGTGCTGCTCGTGGTGCTCGTGCTCACCGGCGTGATCCGGGCGGACAACCTGTCGACGGTCGTCATCATCGCCGCCGCGGTCGCCGCCATCGCCTATTTCGCGGTGATCCTCACCAGCCGCCGCATCGACGCCACCGAGCGCTCGCGGGTGTGGGCGTTCCTGCCGCTGTTGATCACGAGCGTCGCGTTCTGGTCGCTGTACCAGCAGCAGTTCACCGTGCTCACGGTCTATTCGGATGAGCGGCTGAACCGCGACCTGTTCGGGTGGGAGATGCCGGTGTCGTGGGTGCAGTCGATCAACCCGGTGTTCATCATCGTGCTCTCCGGCGTGTTCGCCGCGGTCTGGACGAAGCTCGGCGCGCGCCAGCCCTCCACGCCCGTGAAGTTCGCGCTGGGGGCGATCGTGATGGGCGCCGCGTTCCTGCTGTTCCTGCCGTTCGCGAACGGCCCGGCGAACTCGACGCCGCTGCTGGCGATCATCGGGATCCTGCTGGTGTTCACGATCGCGGAGCTGCTGCTCTCGCCGATCGGGCTGTCGGCGGCGACCAAGCTCGCGCCCGCCGCGTTCCACACCCAGATGGTGGCGCTGTTCTTCCTGTCGGTCTCACTCGGCACGGCGATCTCCGGCTGGCTGGTGGGGTTCTACGACCCGAAGAACGAGGTGCCGTACTTCTCGATCCTCGGCGCCATCGCGGTGCTGGTCGGCGTCGGGCTGCTGGTGTCCGCCAGGCCGGTGCTCGCGCTCATGAAGGGCGTGCGCTGACCTGACGCCGGGCGGCGGCCTGCGCTGAACGTGCGGCGGGCCGGGCGATCGCAGCCCGGCCCGCCGTGGTGCGCAGCGTGCGGTGACGCGCTGGCCCGCCCGCCGTCGCATCAATGCGCGGCGACGCGCTCGCCGAGGTACTCGCCCGCGGCGAGCTGCTCCAGGAGCGGGCGCGCGGCCGGGGTCCAGCCGAGCTCGGTGCGCGCCTTGGCGCCGGACGCCTGCTCGTCGAGGAGGAGCGCATCCGCGAACGCCTCGCCCAGCCGGGCGCGGGTGTCGGCGGCGCTCTCCGGGCGCACGCCCTCGGCCACGTCGTACCCGGCGGCGATGGCCTCACCGAGCTCGCGGACGGTGGGGTTCTGTCCGGACGCGCCGATGTAGGTCTCCCCCGCGCGGCCGTTCTCGAGCGCGAGCACGTACAGCGCACCCAGGTCGTCGACGTCCACCGTGGTCCAGTGCTGGCTGCCGTCGCCGATCAGGCGCACTCCGCCGTCGGTCTCATCGGTGAGCAGCCGGATCAGCCCGCCGCCGCGCCCGTACACCAGAGCCGGGGCGACGACGATCCCGCGCACGCCCGCGGCGCTCAGGACCCGCTCCTCGCCCGCGCCGCGCCAGGCAGTGAGGGCAGGGCGGTCGAGGGGCGTCTCCTCGGTGATGTCGTCGCCGGAGCCGTAGCTCCAGATGCCGCCGGTGTGCACGAACGGCTTGCCGGTGCCCTCGATCGCGCCGAGCACGGCATCGATGAACGCGGCGTCGTGCTCCGCGGTGGAGGCCGTGTGGATGACACCCTCGGCCGCGGCCGCCGCCTCGGCCACGAGGGCGGCGTCTGCCACGTCGCCGATGAGGGCGACGGCGCCGGCCGCCTCCGCAGTGCGCGCCTTGGCCGCGTCGCGGACGAGAGCGGTCACGGTGTGCCCCTGCTCGAGCAGGCGGGCGAGGACAGAGGATCCGATGTAGCCGGTCGCGCCGGTGAGAAGTACCTTCATGCCTTTCGCGAACGCCCGCCGCGCCGGATCCTATTCCCGCCGGTCATTCCGGCCGGGCACGGGCGCGGCGCCGGCGAGCGGGCGCGGGCGTGGCGTCGGTGCGCGGGCGCGGGCCGGTGCACGGGTTGCGGCCGACTGCACGGCCTGTCGACGCAGGCATGCCGTGCGCTCGACGAGATCCCGCGCGCCGGGGGCGCACGAGGCCTGCGCTGGCGGAGTCAGCGGCGCGCCCACCCATCAGCCGGCGCAGCGACCCTCGGTCAGCGGGCGAGGGTGCGGCCGTCGGGGTCGCCGGGGCGGTGCGGCCGCAGCCGGGGCGGAAGCGGCCATTCCAGGACGTAGCGCTGCGTGGGCGGGCGCTGCATGTCGCCGAAGTCGTCGACCTTGACCGTGATCCGGCCGTCGCCCTCGGGAACGACCTCCACGATCCGCACGCGCAGCAGCTCGGTCTCTGAGCCGGTCGAGGGGCTCTCGCCCTCCAGGATCCACGGATCCGCGAGCCAGCCGATCCCGTGCTCCTCGAGCGCTGCCTCGGCGTCCAGCCAGTCGATCGGCCCGGTCACCTCGCGCCCGAGCACGTCGACTGCGAGCCAGTCCGTGCCCTCGGGCCGGATCCATCCGAGCAGCTCGCCGTCCTCACGGCGGTGCGGTATCCAGTCTGCGGGGATCATGCGCCGAGCCTAGCCCGGCGGGATCCGGGCCCGTCCCTGAAAGACTCCCCGTCGCCGAAAGATGGAAAAGGTCGCTCCCCGGTCTCTCCGAGCAGCGGAATCCATCTCGCCGCCCGGCTGCCCTTCCCCGCGAGATGGAAAACGTCGTTCCCCGGCCCCCCTGAGCAACGAAATCCATCTCTGCGCGGGGCGCCCGCTCCGGCCTCACCCGACGCGCGAACGCCCGCCCCGCAGTCGGGACGGGCGCTCGGCGCGGAACGCAGGGTCACCAGATCGTGACGCGCTCCTCGGGGGCGAGCCACAGCTTGTCCGACTCGGTCACGTCGAACGCGTCGTAGAACGCGTCGATGTTGCGGAGGATCTGGTTGCAGCGGAACTCGTTCGGCGAGTGCGGGTCGATCGTGAGCAGGCGGATCGTCTCGGCCTCGCGGCTCTTCTGCTGCCAGACCTGACCCCAGCTCAGCAGCAGGCGCTGCACGCCGGAGTACCCGTCGATCACGGGCGCCTCCTGGCCGCCGAGCGCGATCTCGTAGGCCTTGAGCGCGATGCCCAGGCCGCCGAGGTCGCCGATGTTCTCGCCGATCGTGAGGGCGCCGTTCACGTGGTGCTCCGCGGCGAGACCCTCCGGCACGAGCGCGTCGTACTGCGCGATGAGCGATGCCGTGCGCTGCTCGAACGCGGCGCGGTCCTCGTCGGTCCACCAGTCCTGCAGCTTGCCGTCGCCGTCGTAGCGGCTGCCCTGGTCGTCGAAGCCGTGGCCGATCTCGTGGCCGATCACGGATCCGATCCCGCCGTAGTTCGCGGCCGCGTCGCGGCCCGCGTCGAAGAACGGGTACTGCAGGATGGCCGCCGGGAACACGATCTCGTTCATGAGCGGGTTGTAGTACGCGTTCACCATCTGCGGCGGCATGAACCACTCGTCGCGGTCGATGGGCTTGCCCACCTTGCCGATCTGGCGGTCGTGCTCGAACTGCGCGGCGCGGCGGGCGTTGCCGACCAGGTCGCCGGCGTCGATCGTGACGCTCGAGTAGTCGCGCCAGGTCTTGGGGTGGCCGATCTTCGGCGTGAACGTGTCGAGCTTCGCGAGCGCCTTCTCGCGGGTTGCCGGGCTCATCCACTCCAGCGTCGTGATCGACTGCCGGTAAGCCTCGAGCAGGTTCGCGATGAGCTCGTCCATGGCGGCCTTGGCGGACGGCGGGTAGTGCCGCTCGACATAGACCTTGCCGACGGCGTCGCCGAGCGAGCCCTCGACGAGCGAGACGCCGCGCTTCCACCGCTCCCGGATCGTGGGGACGCCGGTGAGCTCGGTGCCGTAGAAGGAGAAGTTCTCCTGCACGATGTCGTCGGTGAGGTAGGCGGCGAGGCCGTGCACGACCTTCGCGCGCAGCCAGGCCTTCCAGTCGTCGAGACGCTCGGCGGTGAGCAGGGATCCGAGGCCGGCGAAGAAGCTCGGCTGATAGACGACGACCTCGTCGAAGGCGGCGGATCCGGCAGGGCCGGCGACGGCGTCGCGCCACGGGGCGAGATCCACGCCCACGAGCTCCTGGAGCTCGTCCCAGCTCTTGAGGTTGTAGGTCTTGACCGCGTCGCGGCTCTCCACGTTGTCCCAGTGGTGCGCGGCGATCTCGTGCTCCAGCGCGAACGCCCGCTCGGCCTGGTTCCCGGCGTCGGCGACGCCCGCGAGGGTGAGGATCCGCTCCAGGTGCGCCCGGTACGCGGTGCGGGTGCCCTCGAAGTTGTCCAGACGGTAGTAGCTCTCGTCGGGCAGCGACAGCCCCGCCTGCACGAGGAACGGGACGTAGCGCTCGGGGTCGCCCGGATCCGGCTCCACGAAGACGCCGATGAGCGCCGCGACGCCCTGGCGGTCGAAGGAGCCGACAGTCGCGAGGAACTCGCCGATCGTGGTGATCGCGTCGACGGCGGCGAGCGGCTCGGCCAGCGGTGCCGTGCCGAGGGCCGCGATGCGCTCGGTGTCCATGAAGCTCGCGTAGAGGTCGCCGATCTTGCGCGCCTCGGTTCCGGGTTCGGCCGTCTGTGCCTCCTCGATGATGGCGCGGACGTCCTTCTCGGACTGGTCGGCCAGCATGTGGAAGGATCCCCAGCGGGCCTTGTCGGCGGGGATCTCGGTGTTCTCGAGGAACGTGTGGTTGACGTGCCGGTAGAGGTCGTCCTGGGGACGGATCGCGGGGTCGAAGTCGCCGATGGCGAGCCCGGAGGGAAGAACGTCGGTCATGACGATCAGCCTATGCGGCGCGGTCGACATCGCAGGGGCGCCATCGCGATTCGCGAAACGTCAGGACTCGAGCAGCGCCTTCGCCTTGTCGAGTGCCGCCATCTCCGCGTCCATACTCTTCTGCACGGCGCCACCCATGAGCAGCTTCTTCACACCGGTTACCTCGGCCGACAGCGTGAACGTGACGCTCGTGCCGGCCGGTGTCCCGGCGAAGGTGTAGCTGCCCACCGGTCGCACGGGGCCTGCGATCGTTACGAACGCGTAGCGCCTCGGCACGACGTACTCGGTGATCCGGATGTCGGCGGTGATCGCGCGTCCGCCGGGGCCGGCGACCACCTGGTGCACGATCGCGCCCCCGGCAGGAGCGCCCTCCGCGCGCATCTCCTTCACGCCGCGGCGCCACGTCGGATCTTTGCTCGGGTCGGTGAAGAACGCGAAGACGGTCTCGATAGGGGCGGCGATCTCGATCGTCCGGGATGCGGCGGGCATGAGGCGATTATCCTGCCTCGCGGCAGCCGCGGGAAGACGTCGGGACGGGTCGTCGACGCCCCGCGGAAGCGGCCCGCACGGCTCGGCAGAGCCAACCGGAATATCGCTCTGCCGCAGCGGCCCGCGCCGCTCTAGGATGAGCGGAGAGCGGCTTTGGGGAGTCGCCCGGATTGGGGATCCCATGCGCGGTCTGGGACAGATGCTCGTGCTCACCGGCGCGGCGCGCGCCGAGGACGTGAACGCCGCCGTGTCCGCTGTCGGCGACGGAGACGCACTGCCCGGCTACCTGCTGCGGCACGGCCTCGTCAACGAGGTGCAGCTCGCCGAGGCGGTGTCGGTGGCGACGAGCACGCCGTACGTCGACCTCTCCACCTACCCGCTGGATCCCGAGGTCATCGCGCTCGTGCCGGGGCAGCTCTGCCGCCGCTACCGCATGATCCCGCTGCGCCACAACCGCGACCAGCTCACCGTCGCGATGGTGGATCCGACCGACATCATCGCCCTCGACGACGTCGCCAGCCTCACCGACCTGCGGGTGAGCCCCGTGGTGGTCACCGATGAGGCGCTGAATCAGGCGTTCGAGCGCTTCCTGCGCTCCGACGAGGAGCTCACCGACCTCTCCGAGCAGATCGGCGAGGCGTCGGGGGCGTCGAACGTCGTCTTCACGGAGCAGCTCGACGACCAGGATGCGGATGCGCCCGTGGTGCGGTTCGTGAACCTGCTGATCACGCAAGCCATCAACGACCGGGCGAGCGACATCCACATCGAGCCCGGCGAGCACCGGCTCACCGTGCGGTTCCGCATCGACGGCGTGCTGCACGAGATGCAGCGCGCCGACCGCAGCATCCAGGACGGCGTGATCTCGCGCCTGAAGATCATGTCGTCGATCGACATCGCCGAGAAGCGCGTGCCGCAGGACGGCCGCATCTCGGTGCTGCACGAGGGGCGCAGCGTCGACCTGCGCGTGGCGACCCTGCCGACGGTATGGGGCGAGAAGATCGTGATGCGCATCCTCGACAACAGCGGCCAGGTCATGCTCATGTCGGATCTGCTCTTCTCGGAGCGCAACGAGGAGCGCTTCACGCAGGCGATCTCGCGCCCGCACGGCATGGTGCTCGTCACCGGACCGACCGGATCCGGCAAGTCCACCACCCTGTACACGGCGCTGCGCGCGGTCGCGAACCCGCGGGTGAACGTGATCACCGTCGAGGATCCGGTCGAGTACCGGATCCCGGACATCAACCAGATCCAGGTCAATCCCCGCGCCGGGCTCACCTTCGCCACGGCGCTGCGGTCGATCCTGCGCGCGGATCCGGACGTCGTGCTCGTCGGGGAGATCCGCGACCGCGAGACGGCGGCGATCTCGGTCGAGGCCGCGCTGACCGGCCACCTCGTGCTGTCGACGCTGCACACCAACGATGCACCGAGCGCGCTCACCCGCCTCGTGGAGATCGGCACCGAGCCGTTCCTCGTCGCCACCGCGTTGAGCGCCGTCGTCGCCCAGCGGCTGGCCCGCCTGCTCTGCACCAAGTGCCGCCAGCCGATCGACGACGACCGCGCCATGCTCGAGGCCGTCGGGATGCCGCTCGACCTGATCGACGGCGCGACCGTCCACCGCGCGGTGGGTTGCCCGGCCTGCTCCAACACGGGTTACCGTGGCCGCGTCGCCCTGCACGAGGCGATGGAGGTCACCGATCGCATCGAGCAGGCGCTCGTCGGCCGCGCCACCGGCGGCGAGCTGCGCGAGATCGCCCTGGAGCAGGGCATGATCCCGCTGCGCGATGACGGCTGGGCCAAGGTCGCCCAGGGCATCACGACGATCGAGGAAGTCCTCCGCGTCTCGGTGTAACGCGCGTGCGCCCGCGCCGGTGTGCCGGCAAGACGCACCGGGCGGCGCTCAGTGCTGCTTGGCCAGGTCTCCGTAGAGGGTGAAGATCGGCAGATACAGCGAGATCACCATGCCGCCGATGACGATGCCGAGGCCGACGATCAGCACGGGCTCGATGAGCGACGACAGCTGCTCGGTGGCCGTCTCCACCTCGTCCTCGTAGAAGTCCGCGATGCTAGCGAGCATCTCGGCGAGGGTGCCCGACTCCTCGCCGACCGCGACCATCTGCGACACCATCGGCGGGAACACCTCGGCCTTGGCGAGCGGTGCGGAGAACGAGCGGCCGCCCCGGATGGACTCCTGGATGTCGCGCACGGTCTGCTCGACCTTCCAATTGTTCGACGCTTGGCCGACGATCGACAGCGCCTGGATGATCGGCACTCCCGCATCGAGCATCATCGAGAGGTTCCGCGTGAACCGGGCCACGGCCATCTTGGTGAGCAGCTTGCCGAAGATCGGCAGCTTCAGCAGGAACGGATCCACGACTTTGCGGTACGCGTCGGTGTAGCGGTTGCGCGCCCACCAGATCCACACGATGATCGCGATCACAGCGACGACCGGCGCGATCCATTTCATGTTCTCGGACACGGTCACCAGTATCTGCGTCGGCAGCGGCAGGCCCGTGCCGAGGCCTTCGAACATGTTCTTGAACACGGGAACGACGAAGATCAGCATCGCCGTCACGCCCAGGATCGCAATGACGAGCACGACGAGCGGGTACGTGGTCGCGGCCCGGATCTTCGCATGCAGGTCGGCCTGCTTCTGGTAGGTCTCGGCGATCGAGGTGAGGGCCTTGCTGAGGAATCCGCCGGCCTCTCCGACCCGGATGATCGACACCATGAGCGGCGGGAACACCTGCGGATGACGCGCCATCGAGGCGGACAGCGAGGATCCCGACTCCACATCGGTCTGCACGGTGATCAGCACCTGCTGCAGCTTCTTGTCGTCGGCCTGTTCGGCCAGCACCGTGAGCGTGCGCAGAAGAGGAAGACCCGCGTTGATGAGCGCCGCCATCTGCCGCGAGAAGATCGCCAGGGTCTTGGCTGAGACGCCCCGACGGAACGACGGCAGCGTGATCTCCCGGTGCAGACCCGTCTTCGCGACCGGCGCCACATGCAGCGGTGTGAGACCCTGCGCGCGCAGCTTGGCGGCGACGACGCTGTCACTCGATGCGTCCATCGAGCCCTTGACGGTGCGAGCGGCCGCGACGTCGAGCGCCTGGTACTCGTACTCTCGTACACCGGCCATCAGGAACCCCACTCCTTGAGCTGCGAACCACCAGCGAACGTCGACCACGACTCCGCGTCGATGTCAGCCGGCTGCACATGCACGCCATCGATCGATTTCGGATCCACCGCGAAGGTGCGGGCCACATGCGCAGCGATCAGCCCCTCGCCGACGAGGCGGCGCAGATCCTGATCGAGAGTGTGCATGCCGACGGCCTGGCTCGCTTGCATCGTCGAGTACAGTTGCGACACCTGCCCCTCGCGGATGAGGTTGGCGACTGCGGGGGTGTTGATCAGCACCTCGGTCGCGATCGTGCGGCCCGCGGTCTGCGCGCGCGGCAGCAGCGTCTGGCTGATGATGCCCTGCAGGGTGTCGCCGAGCTGGGTGCGGATCTGGTGCTGCTGATCGGCCGGGAACACGTCGACGATGCGGTTGACCGACTTGGCCGCTCCCTGGGTGTGGAGCGTGGACAGCACGAGGTGCCCGGTCTCCGCGGCCGACAGGGCGGTCGAGATCGACTCGGGATCGCGCAGCTCGCCGACGAGGATCACGTCGGGATCCTGCCGCAGCACGCGGCGCAGCGCTTCGGCGAACGACTCCGTATCCGACCCGACTTCGCGCTGGTGGATGAGCGCCTTGTTGCTGGTGTGGTGGAACTCGATCGGGTCCTCGATGGTCACGACGTGCACCGGACGCGTGTTGTTGATGATGTCGACCATCGCGGTGAGAGTGGTGGACTTGCCGGATCCGGTCGGACCGGTGAGCAGCACGAGGCCCCGTGGGCGCAGCGCGAGATCCGCCGCGATCGCTGGGGCGCCGAGCTCCTCGAGCGTGAACACCCGGTCGGGGATGTACCGCAGCGCCATCGCGATCTCGCCGAGCTGGCGGAAGACGTTCACGCGAAAGCGTCCGACCCCCTCGGCGGCGTGGGCGAGATCGACCTCTCGACGGGTGGCGAACTCCTCCCTCTGCGAATCGGTCATGAGGTCGTACGCCGCCTGTTCGACCCAGTCGTGGCTGAGCCGCTCCTCATGCCCCGTTACCGCGACGAGGTCTCCGTCCACTCGCATGAGCGGCGGCGCTCCGGCCGTGAGGTGTACGTCGCTGGCGCCGGCGCGGGCGCCGACGGTCAGAAGCCGGGTCAGGGCCGCGGCGGTCATTTCGCCCCTCCTTGCGGGCCTGTGGCGGGTGCGACGAACGCGACCAGGTCGAGCGTGATGCTCAGGTTCCCGTCCCCTCCCTGGACGGTCGCCTTGTCGACGCCCAGGAGCCTGCCGGATCCACGAAGCCCGTCGAGGAAGTTCTGCGCGGCAGTCATGTCGGGTGCTGTGGCGGTGACCGTGAGCGGGATCTGCTGTCGCACATCGGCCGTGGCCGCCGTTGCAGCAGTGCTGCCGCCCGCTGCGGGCGCGCTCGCGCCTGCAGCCTGGGAGGTCTGATCCGCGGCGCTGCTCGCCTGAGCAGCGGTGCTCTTCGCCTGCGCCACGGGATCCGATCCGCCGGTGGGCTGAGGCGTCGGCTGCGGCGCGGTCTGCGCCTTGGCCGCGGCGTCCGCGCCGGGACCGGCAGGGACAGGGGCCTTCCTCGGAGCGTAACTCGCGAGGTCTCCGCGAGTGATCGCCGTGATCACCGCGCCGGACCGCTCGGCGGATCCGGCGATGACGTCGAATGCGCGATCGAGGTCGGGAACCGCGGGGATCTGCGTGCGCAGATCCTGCACAGCCGCGTCGATCTCGCCCTTGCGCGCCTTCTGCTTCTGCAATGCCGAGATCTGAGCTTCGTAAGTGGCGTTCGTCGCTCCCGTCTGAACGGCGTCACCGAACGCACCGAACGCCTGACCGAGAAGGGGCATGACCCCGACGATGGCGGCGAGTACGAGGATCGCCGCGGCGACGAGGGCGCCGACGAGATTGATGAGCGACTTGGTCACTTCGTCACCGCCTTGGCGTAATTGCCCGAATAGACCGTCTGATCGAAAGTGACGTCCACTTTGTACGTGAACCTGCCGGCCGCGCTCGCGCCGGATGTGGTGGAGTTCGCGTCGGCGGTGAGGACGCCCTCGACGGTCCGCAGACTCCGCACGTAGGCTCCGAGATCGAGCGCCGTGCCGCTGTCGAGAGTCAAGGTGCCGGTGAGTCCGACGCCCGTCTTGGCCGCCTTCTCGTCGGCCTTCGCGTCCTTGCTCGTCACCGGCGCTGCGCCTGGGGTGAGTTCGAAACCGGTGAGATTGGTGTCAGCCGGCAACGACCCACGGATCCGGTCGAAGATCCCGGCCCACGACAAGTCGGAGCCCATCGCCTCGGCGCGGAGCTGGGTGAGATCGGCTTCGGTCTTCAGCGCGTTGCTGACGTCGGAAAGGGCGGCGATCTGTCCGATCAATTGCGCCGAGCGGGCCTGCTCGGCGGCGAGCCGCTGCTGCGTGAACAGGTTCACCGCGAAAGCTCCGGCGATGAGTACGACGGCGAGCAGTATCGCGAGCAGGCCCACACGCACCCAGGTGCGACCGAGCGCATCACGTTCGCGTCGCTCGACCTCCGAGCGCGGCAGCAGGTCCACTCGGGGCGGGCCACCCGGGGTTACAACAGTGATGCGTGCCATCAGCGGTCCTTTCCGAGAGCGAGCCCAGCGGTGCTCACAAGGTTGAGGGCGAGGTCCCCGGTGGGCTCTGTGATCTGGAGCGGCAGCACGTCATGCAGAACAGCGGTGCGCATCGGTGCGTCGAGAGTTGCGGCAAGCCCCTGCGCGACGCCGTCGACAGCGGCGCCTGCTCCGGTGATCAGCACTTGACCGATAGGGGGTACCCCGTCCTTGTTCAGGTAGAAGGCCAGGGTGCTGCGGATTCTCCCGATGACCTCGGCCACTGGTTTGTTGCCCGTGTCGGAGCGCAGCGCTCCCATCGGCACGATGCCCGCCGCGCCGACAAGTTCTGACGCGGCTACACGCGTCGGATCCACCCGAGTCGCCGCAACGAACGTGCCGTCCTCCGGGGCGATCTGGGCGTTCCGGCGACGCACGGCGAGGGTTTCCAAGTCGACCGGCGTGATCCGCACGAAGTCGGGGATGCCGTCACGCAGGATGACGATCTGCGTGGTGTGGTCGCCGATGTGGACCGCTGCAGCCGTGCCTTCAGGGGCGATGCGCGCGGCGGCGCGCGCGAGCCCGAAAGTGGCGAGGTCGACGCCGTCGATCCGGATCTTGGCCCGTGAGAACGCGGTGATCATGTCCTCGATCGTCGAAGCCACCGCGGCCACCAGCAGGCCGTGCAGCTGATCTCCTTGCTGTGACGTCGGGTAATAGTCGAGCACTGCCTGCGCCACGGGCACAGGCAGCAGATCCTGCACCTGGAAAGGCAGTGCCTGACGCAACATTTCAGGTGCGATCGCTGCGGTGCTGTGCTCACGCACGAGCACTCTCCGGTTGGCGATGCCGAGGGTCGCCGTCTTAGCCCGGATCCGCGCCGTGCTCCACAGTTCCCGGATCGCCGTGGCGACAGCGCCCTGGTCGAGCACCTCCGAGTCGTGCGCGGAATCGGGCGGCAGAGCGATCTCTCCGTACGCGAGCACCTGCGGTTGGCGCTCTGTCGACACCTCCACGGCGCGCACGCTCTCTTCGGTGATCTCAACACCGACATGCGATCTCGTCATGTTCTTCCCCAAGTCCCCATGCGCCGTGCCTGCCCCTCAGGCTCAGCTCAGTCCCAGCATTCCGACATACCAGCGTCCAACCGGCTCACCCACCGCGATCCCAGCCCAAGCACCCGCGATCATCCACGGCCCGAACGGGATCGCCGTCCTGCGTTTCGCTCGGCGCAGCAGGATCAGAGTGAGGCCGTACAGGCCACCGAGCACGAACGCGGCGAAGGCGCCGACGGCGAGAGCTGCCCAGCCGGTCCAGCCCAGGAACAGCCCCACGAGGGCGGCGAGCTTCACGTCTCCGCCGCCCATGCCGCGCGGGCTGATGAAGCGCACGATCGCGTAGAACGCATAGAGGATCGCCGCCCCGGCTACCGCACGCAGGAGGTCGTCCCAGCCGATCGCCGATTCTGCCGCGTCGGGCGCCGGACGCATCCACGCACCCATCGCCGCCGCGATGCTCAGCAGCACGACCCCGACGACGATGCTCGGCAGCACGATCGCGTTCGGCAGCCGCTTCGTGTCGAGATCGATGACGGTCAGCACGATGGAGACCGCAGCGAAGAAGAGGAACGCGACGAGCACGATCCAGAAGACGGGATTCTCGACCAGGTTCCAGACGCGCGTGCTGAGCGGTGCCGGCGTCTCGGAGCCGACCCGCACGGAGCGCACCCCGCTCAGGACCCACCACGTCACGCCCACGAACACGACCCCCGTGAATGCCTCGATCAGCGGGTACTGCGCGCTGATCGGAGCGCGGCAATTCGCGCACTGCCCCCGCAGCGCCAGCCACGACACCACCGGCACGTTCTGCCACCACCGGATCGGAGCGTCGCACTCGGGGCAACGGCTCTCGCGCAGCAGCGAGATCCCGGCGGGCACGCGATAGGCGACGACGTTGAGGAAGGATCCGATCACGAGCCCGAACAGCCCGGCGCAGACAAGCAGGAAGGCGGTCATGGTATCTCCGCCTGCGACACCATGCTTCCGAGCGACAGCGTGTAGGTGGTGCTGCCGGCAGCGCCACCGGATCCGAGGATCTTGCAATCCATGTTCGGCATCGGCGACGGACTGGGGTTCCATGACATCGGCGTGCAGGTGAAGTTGCCGTTGTAGGTCATAGATCCGCCGACGTAGAACTGGCCCGTCAGCGTTCCCGTCCAGGTGCCGTTCAAACCGCAGGGAGTGTAGACCATGATGCGCGGCGCGATCGTGACGGCGCCAGTCGTGAAGCTGTCGCCTGAAGGGCGCCCGCAGTCCGTGGCCACGTTCCCGGTGTTCAAGCTCTGATGCACGAAGAAGATCTGCGAGGTCGGGCTGGACGGCCCGCCCAGGTTGCCGTTGATCTGCACCTTCATCGATTTCCCGGGGGCGATGAGGAAGACTGCATCGGTCGGCACATTTCCGCCCGTCAACGTGATGGTTGTCGTGTTTCCGGACGTGGCGAAACAACTCGAGCCTGAGTAGTCCAAGATCACAGGACCGGTCGCGGTGCTGAGTGCGGTGTCGGGGTTGGCCGGGCAGGTGAGTTTCGTCGCCACCGCGGGCGCCCCTTGCCATGCCGTGCCCGTGCCGAACTCGATCCAGCTCGTCATGGCGTATACCGTGCCCGCCGTCGAGCCGCCGTTCTGGGAGGAGTTCAGTGGCGGCGAGAACGCCGGCGCCGCCCCTACGCTTCCAGTGAGCGCGGTGCCATCTGGGTGCTTCCAGTTGGATGCGGAGATCACAGGAGCCGTCGGACGGCCGGTTACCGTCGTGAGGACGGTGCCGACGTTCGGCCCCGTTCCGCTCAGTGTCACTGTGCCGCCCGAGGCGATCTGTCCGCAATTGGCCCCGTCGGCGGCAACGCAGTTCGCGCCCACCGTCACACCGTTCGAATCCATCGAGACGAGGCCACCTGCGATGATGCTCTTCCCGATCGTGATCGGGTTGGATCCAGCATTGCCACCGTTGGACGTCACGGACCCGTTCGCGAAGATGTTCCCGGTGATGTCGCATCCACCCGTGATCGTGACGTTGCCGCCGTTCGTCCCGTCGGATCCGCCGAGCACCCAGAGGTCGCCGTCGATGACGCTCGATCCGCTGCAGGTGTAGTTGCTCGTACGCACCACGAGATCGCCCTTGAGCGTGTTGCTCGACGAGCCGCCGCCGACGCCGTGGAATGATCCGTTCGTTCCTGCCATCGTGCCGCTCTGAGAAGTGTGAGAGACGACCTGCCACTGGTACACCGAGAGCGTTGTGGTCTTCTCGGCCGACACACTGTTGGTGCCGTAGCCGGTCGACTGGATGACGATGTAGTTCGTATTCTGAGTCGGACATGCCGGGGCGACGCCGTTGTTCCAGGCTGACGGCGCTGCACCGGTGATGGACTGAGCTTTCGTCGAGAAGTATGGGCCGCTCGGCTGCCCGACAGAGCTGGCCGACATGGTGGCGGTTGAGCAGGTGCCCGCGGCGTTGGCCGCGACCAGCGCGGCGACGACCGTGTCCCTGCCGGATTCGGCCGCCACGAAGGCCTGCGTGTTGCTGCGGTTGGTGATGTTGCCGTTCGTCACGAAGAAGATCGCCGCAGCGATCGTCGCCGTCGCGATGAGTCCGATCAGCATCACGAACACGACCAGCACAAGAGCGACGCCTTCGTCGTTCTTGTGCTGGCTTCTGCGCCATCGGTCGGACAACTCGTGGATCAGAAGCATGTCTGCGTACCTCCGCCGGGCAACGTGCCCCAGCTTGAGTTCCGCAGGTAGGCCGTGCCTTCGAAATGCACTGTTGGCCCGTTCGCGCTGGTCGCGTCGAAGGAGTATGCGACATCGCTGCCGACCTGCGTGAAGAAAGGCACGAGCACTCCGCCGGAGTTCTTGTGCTGAGTGATGCCGGACTGCCATGTGGGCCAAGGCGCCGCCCCGACGCGGGCGCCCGACGTCGTGGTCAACTGGGCGGTTCCGCCGTTGAGGTTGAACGCCATGCAGGCGTTCGATCCCGACATCGCGGTCGCCACGACGAGCGTCGGACCTGAGGACAGACTGGACGCCAGCGTGGGATCAGTGATCTCGTAGGCCACGGCGTTGCGCATGGCCTTCTCGATCTGGGAAGCCACGAGCTGACCACGCTCGGCCGCGTCTACCTGGTCACTGACGCTCGCTTGGGCTTTCCACGTGTTGAAGAACACGACGGCGATCCCCGTGGTGATCAGTCCGAGGATCACCACGTAGAAGATCAGCTCGACGAGGGAGAAGCCCTCATCGTCTGCCGAGTCGCGGTCTTGGTTCATGGGATGTACACCAGTGCCTTCACGGACGCCAGCGTGCGATTGTCGGAGTCTTTGGCCGTGAGGTTGAGGCTCGCGACGCTTCCTGTCGTGCAGCTGTAAGTTCCCGAGGTCGTGAACACCTGCTTCGCGCCATCGGTGAAGCTCTGCGTCGACGCCGCGCTCATCACCGAATTGCACGTGTGGGTCTGCCGCGCCTGCTCGACGAGAGTGTTCAGCTGCCGGGTTGCGGTCGCCGTGGTGGACTGACGCGCTGCGTAGATCAGCCCGTTGTAAAGCGCGGGAATAAGAGCGATCGTGATGATCGCAAGCAAGAACATCGCAACGATGAGTTCGACAAGGCCGAAGCCTCCCTCATCCGCGCGAGGATCCATGGACACGCTCATTACCCCCAGAGCAGACTCGGCCGGGACCGGGAGCCGGTCCCGGCCGTAGTTCGCGGACAGTCAGCAGCCGGGCCCAGACTTGAACGCCGTCGCGACGCTGATGTAGTTCTGGCCGTCCGGGTTGTATCCGCTGACGCAGATGGTCGATGCCGTGGTTCCCGAAACTGCCAGAACCGTGCCGTTCACGGCTTGCGCCGACACATCGACGGTGGCTCCGGAGGCGACCTGAGCGACCGCCGTAGTGGATGCGTTCTTGGTGTTCGACTGGGTCGCCCCATCCACCGAGGTCTTCTGGATGAAGCCGAACAGCGGCAGCGCAATCGCGACCAGGATTCCGATGATCACAACGACGATGATCAACTCGATGAGTGAGAAGCCGGCTTCTTCGCCGTTCTCTCGTGCCGCTTTCTTTGCCTCGAGGGCGCGACGAATAGTGAGCATTGCTTGTCCCCATTTCAGAGTGTCGTTTTTGGGTAGAACGAACTCTGCGAACCGGCGCGTCCCCTACGCCATTAGCCCGGATGGTTCCGGTCCCCAGATTCGGAGTCGAGCTGTCCCAAAGCTCTCATCCTGCACACAGGATGGACCCTTCGAAGCCCGGATGCAAGACCTGAGACGAAACCGCTATTTCGGAATTCCAAGAAGGGCTGCGCGCATACCTTTCGGGGAGGCTCCGGGAGCGGATCACGGAACGTCCTTTCGACAGCGCAGGGACCGAAGAGCGACATGATGAGCGGCCGACGGGATGTCGAGATGTATCACCGCGCCGTTCGCCGCCTCTTCACCGGCACACACCGCCACAGATGGAGGCTGCCATGCCCGACCTCAGCGATCTCGTCCAGACACTCGAGCGCCTGCGCGATGCGATCGACGTGCGCTCCCCGCTGTTCACGCAGCGCCCCGTCGGCATCGAGGTGACCCAGGCGGTGCAGTACTACCACGCGGCGGAGCACCTGACCGATCCCGCGGATCGCAAGGCCGACAACGCGGCACTGCTGGTCGCCTACAAGCCCGCCGTGGTGCGCGTGTACGTCGCGCCTTCGGCGCTCGTGCGGACGGGCGATCCGATCGGCGGCACCCTGCTCCTCGAACGGCGATCGGGCCTGTTCGGGCCCTGGCACGAGGTCATCACCCTCTCACCCTGGCTTCTGCCCACCGTGACGCCCGTCGACGACGGTTACGACGACGAGCGCAGCCGCTTCGACCGGACCCTGAACTTCCGGATCCCGGCGGAGCAGTTCTTCGGGAGCATGCGACTGACGGTGACGCTGGACGATGGGCAGTTGCTCAGCACCACGGTGTCGGCACGCCTCGTGCAGACCTTGCGCGTACGCGCGATCCTCGTGAGCTACCAGGGCCCGAGCACGTCGAACCCGCCGGCGGGAACGACGGCGGCGACCATCACCGTCGCGGCGCCGACGCTCGCCGATGTGCAGACCACCGCGGCACTCGCGTTCCGGATGATGCCCGTGCAGCAGACCGGGTCTTTCATGACCGCCGGAACCCTCGCCTGGACGCAGCCCCTCGACGACGTGCGCAGCTCCCCCGGCGCCTGCTCCACGAACTGGGGTGCGCTGCTCACCGCCCTGGGCAACATCCGCACCAACGACGGCAACCGAGCCGACGTCGTCTACTACGGGATCCTGCCGTCAGGGATCCCACTGAACGTTCCCGGCTGCGGCAACGACGGACTCGGGGCGGGCGCCGCGGGCGACACGGCGACGTTCGTTCACGAGATCGGGCACGGCTACGGCTTCCCCCATGCCCCCGCCGGCAACGCGGGAACCACGGATCCGGACTACCCCGTCTACGAGCCGAACATGTCGGGATCCATCGGCGAATACGGCACCGACATCCAGACCGGCGCCGTCTTCACCCCCGCGACCTCGACCGACTACATGAGCTACGGCGCCAACCGCTGGATGTCGCTCTACCACCACAAGGGGCTGCTCGAGCATGACCGACTCGCTCCCACCTGGATTCCGGAGCCGAACCCCTTCGACCGCACCGCCGTGGAGTTCGATCCCAAGAACCTCTGGTGGCCGGACCCGCCGTGGCGCAAGGGCCAGATCGAGAAGTACGCCACCGAACGGATGATCGTCATGAGCGGCGTCATCGACGAGGCCGGTGTGGTGACCGTCGATTCGGTCGCCCGTGTCGAGGCGAACTCCGCCCTGGTCGGGCCGCCGATCAGCTGGACCGCCCAGCTCGTCGGCGCGTCGGGAGAGATCGCCTCCCGCGTGACTCTGGCGCGGGAGGTGCCGTTCGGCGGCGAGGACTGCGGTTGCGCGCCCTCACCGGCAGACGACCCCGACCGGCTTCCCCTGCGGTTCCGCGCACTCGTGCCCGACACCGAACTCGGATCCGCGCTGCGCATCGTCGACGGACGCGGCGAGGAGGTGTGGGTCAAGAAGGCCCCAGCGGATCCGGCGCGGTTCACCCGGGTCACGGCCGAGACCGTCGAAGGACGCGCCGTACGACCGCGCTGGGACACCGCCGGCGAGCCCGCGTCGGACGTGTGGGCGCAGGTCAGCACAGACGGCGGCCGCACGTGGCGCGGGCTGGCGGTGGGCCTCGCAGGCCGCGTCGCGGATCTGGACCTCACCGGTCTGCCGGCCGGGGAGGCGCACGTGCGGCTGCTCGCACACGACGGGTTCAGCACGGCCGTCTCCGACGCGGCGCCGATCCTCGTGCCCGAGCTCGAGCCCTTCCCGGCGATCCTGTTCCCATCCGACGGCTCCGTCGTGCCGGCCGACGTGGAGGTGGAGGTGCACGGCAGCGCTGTGGACCAGGGCGGGGATCCGGTCGACGACGAGCTGCTGCGTTGGGAGGTCGACGGGAGGGTCTTCGGCCGCGGGCGCATCGCCACGCTGCGGGTCGAGCCGGGCGAGCACACCGTGACCCTGCGCTCCACCACGCGGCTCGCCGCCGAAGCCTCGGTGCGGATCACCGCGGAGCCGCTGACGCGCTGAAGCGGGTGCCGGCCGCTCGCCGGCTCGCGGGTGCCGGCCGCTGAGCTCGTCGAAGCGTCCGGCCGGCGGGCTCCGGCCCTTCGACAGGCTCAGGGAGCGATCCGGGTTCGTCAAAGCCCGAGATGCGTCGTCCGGCCCCTTCGACAGGCTCAGGGACCGGACGCTCAGGCGTCAGGCCGCGGGCGCCCCGACGGGCAGCTCCACCTTCAGGCAGAAGCCGTCGTCGGTGTGCTCTGCGAACACGTCGCCGCCGTGCGCCCGCGCGAGACCCCGCGCGATCGCGAGGCCGAGCCCTGCTCCCGAGGCGACCGCGTCGGGAGCGGTGCCCGCTGTGCGGGACGGATCCGACCGCCAGCCGACCTCGAACATCCGATCCAGATCCTCGACGGCCACGCCGCTGCCGTGGTCGAGCACGGCGAGCACGAGCCGGTGCGGCGACGGCGACTCGGCGAAGACGAGGATCTCGGATCCGTCCGGCGCGTGCCGCACGGCGTTGGTCAGCAGGTTGACGATCACGCGGGTCAGCTGGTGCGGATCCGCCCAGAGCACGTGCCCCTCGATCCCCTGCTGCACGATCCGCACCCCGTGCTGCCCTGCGGCGGCGCTCACATCGGCGACCGCATCGGAGACCACGTCGAGCAACTCCACCTGCTCGGGGCGCAGCCGCAGCGACCCCGAGGTGATGCGCGACAGCTCGAAGAGATCGTCGACCATGCGCCCCATCGTGTCGACCTGCGCGCGCACCTGCGCCGGGAACGCGGCCGGATCCGCAAGCCCTGCCTCGGCGGACTCGGCGAGCGCGCGGATCGCCGTGAGCGGGGTGCGCAGGTCGTGCGAGATCCACGCGAGGAACCGGCGGCGGTCGGAGTCGAGGCGCTCCAGTTCGGCCCGGGCGTCGTTGAGCCTGGCGGACACCTCGGCGAGCTCGGCGGACAGGTCGTCGAACTCGCGCCACCCGCTCGAGTCGCCGTCGACGACGTCGCCCGCGCCCACCCGGCGCACCGCGGCCGCCAGGTGCTGCACCGAGCTGCGCGCGGCACGCGCGGTGATCCAGGCCGTCGCGAGCGCGGACAGCAGAGCCGCGCCGAGCACCCAGACCAGCACGGTGAAATCGTGCGGGGACAGGTACATCTCGGCCGAGATCGCCAGCACGCCGGTCGCCAGGGCGAGCACCGACGCGACGCCCACCACGACGAGCCGGAACGTCAGCCCTGCCCGCCGCGCGCGGCGCAGCACGAGCACGGCGGCGAGCGTCACCACGGCGGCGCAGCCCAGGGCGGTCAGCACGATGAGCAGCACGTCGAGCGCGCTGAGCGGCATCATGAGCTCACTCCGTGCGCGCTGCGGGAGGAGCCGGCCCTGTCTGCGCCGCTGCCTACGCCCACGCCGGCGACGAGATGGAAGACGAGATGGAAAACGTCGCCCCGCACGGCGTCAGAGCAGCGAAATCCATCTCCAGGGCGCTCGGTGCTCGCGCTGAAGATGGAAAACGCTCCGGCGCGCGCTCCACGAACGACGAAATCCATCTTCACCCCCACCCGTCAGTCATTCGCGGGCCGGAACGAGCCGGATCCGTCCGCCGAGAACCGGTACCCGGCGCCCCACTCCGTGAGCAGGTGCACCGGATGCTGCGGATCCTGCTCGATCTTCTCCCGCAGCCGACGCACGTGCACCGTGACGGTGGAGCCCTCGCCGAACGACCAGCCCCACACCTCGCGCAGGATGTCGTCGCGCGAGAGCACCTCGCCGTCGTGCTGCACGAGGAACGCGAGCAGCTCGTACTCCCGCGCCGCGAGCAGCACCTCCTGCCCAC
Source organism: Microbacterium sp. 8M (assembly GCF_902506375.1). Lineage (GTDB taxonomy): Bacteria > Actinomycetota > Actinomycetes > Actinomycetales > Microbacteriaceae > Microbacterium. Next base: position 301,479 of record NZ_LR733284.1, on the reverse strand, counting down.
GCACGTAGACGCGCCGACGGCCGGGATCCAGCCGGAAGTCGCCCCGCACGATCTCGCGGGTCGGCGCGGCCGCGGCGCGCGACCGGCGCAGCAGCGCGTCGACCCGCAGCAGCAGCTCGCGCAGGGCGAACGGCTTCACCAGGTAGTCGTCGGCCCCGTTCTCCAGCCCCTCGATGCGCTGCTCGACCTCGCCGAGCGCGGTGAGCATGATGATCGGCACAGCGGAACGCTCCCGCGCATCGCGCGCCAGCTCGTCGCCGCTGATCCCCGGGAGCATGCGGTCGACGATGAGCACGTCGGGCGGATCCGCGCGCACGGCACGCCGCGCCGACACCCCGTCGCCGAACGCGTCGACGAGGTAGCCGTTCGCCCCGAGGTAGCGCTCGACCGCGACCCGCACGGTCGGGTCGTCCTCGACGAGCACCGCCCGGGGCACGGAGGTTCCGGGCGTCTCCATACGCCGAGATTAGACCTGTCGCGATGACGGGATCCGAGTTCCTTACGGCCTCGAAAGAACTCCCCCGCCGCTGCGCCGGGCTGCCTAGCGTCGGATCCGTTCTCGACTGCCGGCGGATCCGTCGTCGGCGCTTCCCCGGAATGGAGAAAACCATGCGCAAGACCACATTCGTCCCCGCGTCGCTCGGCGTGGCGGTGCTCGCCCTCGGCCTGACGCTCGCGGGCTGCAGCTCTACGCCGACCGCATCCTCGCCCTCCGCCGACACGATGTCCAGCTCCTCGGCGATGCCGTCGGAGTCGCCGATGTCGACCGCGGATCACATGTCGAAGACCGGCACGTTCATGGGGCTCAACGGCAAGTCCGTCAAGGGAACGGTGACGATCTCGGGATCCGATCTGACCCTCACCGGGTTCTCCTCGGACGAGGGTCCCGACCTGCACATCTATCTCACGAACGGAACCGACGAGGCCGCGGTCAGCGCCGGCAAGCAGATTGACCCGGTCGCGTTCGACAAGGAGTCGCAGTCGTTCATGCTGAACGGGGTCGACGCGTCGATGTACACGGACGTCGTCATCCACTGCGACAAGGCCAAGGCAGTGTTCGGGGCCGCCGCGCTGTCATGACCGGCGTCGGGGCGGCTGCGCCGTCGCGGTTCGGGGAGCCGGCTCGGGGCGGCTCGGCGACGCGCCGCGGAGCGCGCTGGCTCACCGGGACGTCCGTGGTCGGCGCGCTGGCGCGGGTCGCCGCGGGCGTGCTGTGGCTCGGCGAGGGGACGCTGAAGTACCGCGCCGGATTCGGAGCCGCCGACATCCTGCTCGTCGCGCAGGGCGCCTCCGGCAACAGCCGGGTGCCGTTCTACTTCCGCCCGCTGGGGGCGCTCATGCAGGCCGCGCCGGGGCTGTTCGGTGTCGCGATCCCGGCTCTCGAGGTCGCGATCGGCGTGCTGCTCGTGCTCGGCCTCGGCCGGGTGGCGACGACGGTGGTGGCGCTCGGATCCGTCGCGACGCTGATGCTGTACTGGTCGTCGGATCAGCTCATCGCCCAGTATCCGGTGATGGTGCTGCTGTCGGCGATCGTGCTGGCGCTGCCGTGGTCCGGTCGCGTCGGGGTGGCATGGCTGTGGGAGCGCAGGCGGCGCGCTGGGCGATGATGGGGGCGAGGCGGATCCGGTCCCTGAGCCTGTCGAAGGGCCCGGCTCCGCAGACCGCGCCGGTCCCTGAGCCCGTCGAAGGGGCCCCGTCGAAGGGCCCGGTCCACAGACCGCGCAGCGCGCCACGTCTGCTCCGCTGCTCGACCTCAGCCTCTGCGGAACCAGCGCTTCTTCGGCTCGACCGCGGGGGCCGGCTCGTTCTTCGCGGCGGCCTCACGACGCTCCCGCCAGGCGGCGACCTCGGCGTCCACGTCTCGCGGCTTGGTCACCACGGGCGGACCGCCGAGGAGCTGACGGCGCGCCTCGATCACGCGGCGGTTGAAGTCCTCCAGCACCGCGCGGACGTCCGCCTCCCGATGCAGCGAGTCCAGCTGCGTCGCGAGCTCGCGGTCCTCCACACGCAGCATAAGCGCCGGCGGGCCGAGGCCGGTGAGGTTCTCGCGCTCGATCTTGCGCCGGATCCACCAGTCCGGATCATGGTGATCGCCGAGCCCCGGGATGGGCTTGCCTGCACCGGGCAGATCGTCGAACTTGCCCTGGCGCATCGCGACCTGGATCGCCGTCTCGACGATCGCCGGCATGGTCTCCGCGTTCAGTGTGGACGGCGGTGGCGCCGCGTCCTCCGCTCTGCGGCCCAGCAGTCGCTCGGCGTGCGAGCGGCGCCGCTGTTCGTCGTCGGCCATCGCGCTCCTCCGGTTCTCGTCGGACCTCGGGTGGTTCCAGCGTACGGCGAGACGGGATAGCCGGGGCCCGGGTCGCGCACCGACTGGTCGCGGCCTCCACGATCCCTGAGCTTGTCGAAGGGACGGCACGGTCCGGTGCAGGGATTGACCGCGACCCGGGCATGGTTGCCCATCGTCCCCCACAAGTGAACATCCGAACGAGTTGTGCACAGATTGCGTTTATCCCTCTGATCTGGTGTTCGAATGTCGGTGGCCACGGGTTGAATGGGGGCATGACATCGACCGCGACCCAGGTTCTCGAGCAGCTGGACGGGCTGCTCCGCGACCTGTGCGCGTCACCCGAAATGGAAGCCTGCTTCGACGGGCCGACGGGTCCGGAGCTCGTGTCGGCGCTGCAGACAGCCGGGGCGGCCCGGCGCCGCCTGGACGCGGTGGTCACGGGGTTGGTGGGGCAGGTCGAGGACCGGGACCGGCGCCTTTCCGCCGAACGCGTCTCCTCGACGGTGGGCTGCCGAGACGTGACCGAACTGCTGCGACGCTCCCTGCGCACCGACGTGGCAACCGCCCGGCAGTTCGTGCGGGCCGCCCGATTGACGCACCGGGATGTGGTGCTGTCCACGGGTGACCTGCTGCCGGCCCCTACCCCGCCATGGCCGAGACGTTGCGGGACGGGGTCGTGTCGGTTCCGGGGCTGTTGGCCGCGATCGGGCCGGTGGAGCGCGCGGGTAACCGGATCCGTCCCGAGGAGCGGGAAGCGGTGGACGGACTGCTCGCCGCGACCGCGCATGGGGAGGACCTCCCCGACGAGCATGGTCGTCCAGGCCCCGCGCCGTCGACGGACGAGCTGGCGGAGTACGCCCGGGCGATCATGCTCGCGTTGGACCCGGACGGCGCCGAACCCGACGACGCGAAAGCCGACCGCAACCGGTCCTTCTGGATGGGACCCCTCCGCGGCGGAGTCCACCCCATCGGTGGTGGGCTGATCCCCGAGGTCGCCGGGCTGCTGCAACGACTGCTGGACGGGTTGAACAACCCCGCGGCGGGCCGATCGCCCGACCTTGGATCCGACACGGTGAATCCCGGCAGCGACGCGGATCGCCCGGAACGTTCCCCGAATGTCGGCGGTGTGCGCTTCGAACCTGACGGCGACCCCGACGGTGAGGACCCGGGCGGGATCGACGGCTTGCCGGCCCCGGAGGATCGCCGGACCCGCACCCAACGCGACCACGACAACCTCGCCATGATCCTCACCGCCGCCGCGAGCGGCGGCATGCCGGACCTGGGTGGTGCCGCCCCGACGCTCGTGGTGTCGGTCACGGCGGAGGCATACGCGTCCGGAAACGGGCGGGCGTTCATCGAAGGCACCGGCGATGACGTCCCCCTGTCCGTAGCACACCACACCGCCTGCGCCGGTGGGATCCAGCGGGTCCTGTTCGACGAGCGCGGACAGATCGTGTCCATCGGGACCACCGCGCGGATCTTCACCGCCCTGCAACGCCGCGCCATCCAGCTCCGCGACCGGGAATGCATCATCCCCGGCTGCCACATCCCCGCGACGTGGTGCGAGATCCACCACGTCCAGGAATGGGCGAACGGCGGCCCCACTCACACCAGCAACGGCGTCGCCCTCTGCTGGCATCACCACCGCACCCTCGACACCTCCGGCTGGGAGGTCCGGATGCGGCACGGAGTCCCCGAAATCCGAGGCCCGGCGTGGTGGGACCCCTACCGGGACTGGCACAGACCCCGCACCCGCACCGGCGACCCCGAGAGGATCCACCGAGAGCTCACCCACGCCGGAACACCACCCGGATGACCCCTAGCGCGATCGCGCACTTTAGGTTCGGAACATCAGGCCGTCTCGGCGCAGGGCTAGCGGTCGCCCTTCCGCGTCTTCCACCAACGAATCACACGCCAGACTGCGGCGATCACGACGGTCAGGACGATCACCGCGCCCCCGGCGAACAGTGTGACACCTACGCCACTGGCGAGCGCCGAGAGTGTCGGCACAACGTTTCCTGTCGCGACCGAGGCAAGCACCACGCCCGCAATGAGAAACACACCGCCCATGAGAAATGAGCGCTCCAGGTCCGAGAAGATCTCGACCCCGGACTTGCCGTATTTCAGCGCGATGGCCTCTCGACGCGTTGCGAGCGCATGGCGCCCTGCGCTGGGCGGCATGTCCTTGAGGATCTCATTCAGTGCGAGGAGTTCCTTGGCCGGACGCGGCTCGCCCCGCGAGGCCGAGAACGAGAGCAATGCCGAAATCAGGACGAAGACACCCGTCACCGCCGCTGCGGCAACAACGATCCAGTTGCTTCCCATACCCGCCGAGCGTAAACACTGCCCGACTCGAGCACGACGCTTTTCCACGCGCGAGCCTGTGTCCGTCCTCGCCCCTAGGCTCGAACGGTGCCCTCGCCGACCCCGAACGACAGCCCTCACGGAACCCCGAGCCGACCGTCGCGCCGGCTCCCGGGCGAAACCTCGACCCCGAGGTCGGCGTCGACGCTGAACCGCGAGATCATCCGGCTCGCGGTTCCCGCGCTCGGCGCCCTCGTGGCCGAGCCGGCGTTCCTCATGGTCGACGCGGCACTCGTCGGGCACCTCGGCACGACGCCCCTCGCGGGGCTCGGCATCGCATCGGCGGTCCTGCAGACGATCGTCGGGCTGATGGTCTTCCTGGCGTACTCGACGACGCCCGCCGTGGCGCGGCGGTTCGGCGCCGGCGAGCACGGCGACGCCGTGTCCGTCGGCATCGACGGCATGTGGCTGGCACTCGGACTCGGCGCCGTGCTCGCGGTGCTGGGATCCCTGCTGACCCCCGCCGTGATCCCCCTGTTCGGGGCGACCCCCGCGGTCGCCGAACAAGCCGTCGCCTACCTCACCCCCTCGATGTGGGGCCTGCCCGCGATGCTCGTCGTCTATGCCGCGACGGGGCTGCTGCGCGGCATGCAGGACACCATGACGCCGCTGTGGATCGCCGGCATCGGGTTCGCGGCGAACGCGCTCCTGAACGCCCTCTTCATCTACGGCTTCGGCTGGGGCATCGCCGGATCCGCATTCGGCACCGTCGTGGCCCAGTGGGGCATGGTCGGCGCCTATGTCGTGGTGATCGGTCGCCTCGCCCGCCGGCACGACGCGTCGATCTCGCCCGAGCTGGGCGGGATCCGCGGATCCGCCCGCTCCGGCGGGTGGCTGTTCCTGCGCACCGTGAGCCTGCGCGTGGCCCTGCTCGCGACAGTGGCCGTGGCGACGGACATCGGCACGCGCGAGCTCGCCGGCTGGCAGGTGGTGTTCACCGTGTTCTCGGCAGCCGCCTTCGCGCTCGACGCACTGGCGATCGCCGCGCAGGCCCTCATCGGCAAGAGCCTGGGAGCAGGGGATCCGAACGGCGCACGGCACGTGCTCGCCCGCACCGTCGCCTGGGGCGCGTGGTTCGGCGTGATCGTCGGGGTGCTCATCGCTGCCCTGTCCGCGGTCATCGGCCTCGCCTTCACGGGCGACGCGGCGCTCGCGGCCCTGATCCAGCCGGCGCTCATCGTGCTCGCCGTCGCCCAGCCGATTGCCGGCGTCGTGTTCGTGCTCGACGGCGTGCTCATGGGTGCCGGGGACGCCCGCTACCTGGCCCTCGCGGGAGGCCTCAACCTCGTGCCGTTCCTGCCCGCGCTCGCGATCATCGTTGCCACCGGCGTGGCGGGCGTGGCCGGCCTGATCTGGCTCGCGGTCGCGTTCTTCATCGTGTACCTCGGAGCACGCCTGACCACTCTCGGGCTCCGCGTGCGCACCGGGCGGTGGCTGGCGATCGAGGCCTGAATTCGTCTCCGGTCCGCACAGGCCGGGCCCGTGTGATCTTGCCCACGGGGTTCGCAGCGCTCTGCCGTGGAGCCCGATCAGCGCGCATGCTGGATACGAGCGCGAAGGAGAGCGAGATGTCCGAAGTGGATCAATGGTGGATCGCGATCGCCGCGCTCGGCCTCGCGGTCGCCATGCTGCTTGCGAGCGGCTTCGCCGTGATCGCTGCGACATATCCGATGGATCCGCGCGTACGACGCACGGAGTTGCTCCGGGAGATCTCCCGCCTGGAGCGACGAATCGACCACCTCGAGCGCCGCTGACCTGCGTCGGTCGGCCTCAGGGCCACCTCGTCAGCCCCCGTGCCGCCGGCACCACTCGTACATGATCACGGCCGCCGCGGCGCCGGCGTTGATCGAGCGCGTGGATCCGTACTGCGTGATCTCGACGTGCCCGGAGGCCGCAGCGAGCGCCTCCTCGGAGAGCCCCGGTCCTTCCGCGCCGAACAGCAGCACGCAGCGCTCGGGCAGCTCCGCCCGGTCGACCGGCACGGCGCCGTCGAGGTTGTCGACGGCGATGATGGGGATCCGCTCGGCCGCGGCCCAGGCCGCGAAGTCGGCCACCGTCTCGTGGTGCACGACGTGCTGGTACCGGTCCGTGACCATCGCGCCCCGCCGGTTCCACCGCCGTCGGCCGATGATGTGCACCGTCTCGGCGAGGAACGCGTTGGCGCTGCGCACGATCGAGCCGATGTTCATGTCGTGCTGCCAGTTCTCGATCGCCACGTGGAACGCGTGCCGGCGGGAGTCGAGGTCGGCGACGATCGCCTCCATACGCCAGTAGCGGTAGCGGTCGACGACGTTGCGACGGTCGCCGTGGGCGAGCAGCTCGGGGTCGAGGCGCTCATCGGAGGGCCACTCCGCAGGCCCACCCGGCCACGGGCCGACACCGTGCGCCGCCTCGGCCTCCGGCACAGGATCCGGTGCCGCCTCGGGCAGTGCGGTGGGCTGAGCGCCCGACTCCGGCGCCGCCGCGGACTCGGGGTCGGATGCGGCGGCGGGCTCAGGATCCTGCATCACGCCAGCGTATCCGGCGGCGGTGCACCACGAGCGGCGGCCGCCCTTCGTCTCGCTGCGCTCGCTCAGGGACCGGGGGCGCACCACGTCGCGCCTCGCTCGCCCTGGGACGGGGCGCACCAGGTCGCGCTTCGCTCACTCAGGGACCGGGGGCGCACCACGTCGCGCTTCGCTCACTCAGGGACCGGGGGCGCACCACGTCGCGCTGCGCTCGCTCAGCGACGGGGAGGGCACACCACGTCGCGCGTCGCTCGCTCAGCGACGGGGAGTCCACACCGCGTCGCACTGCGCCTTCTCAAGAACCGAGGGCCGCGCAAACCTCTGGCGGGCCGATCCAGATATTTCGGCGACCCTAAAAATGAGGTAGCTTTTCGGTATGCCGAAAACGTCCGTGACCGTCGCAGCGCCAGGCACGGGAGCGCCCGCGCCCGTACGCGGCGTGGCTCTGCTGGGCCCCGCCCTCGTCGCCGGGGTCGCGTACGTGGATCCGGGCAACGTCGCGAGCAACATGACAGCCGGCGCCGGCTACGGCTATCTCCTGGTGTGGGTGGTCGTCGTCGCGAACGTGATCGCCTGGCTCGTGCAGTACCTCTCCGCGAAGCTCGGCGTCGTCACCGGTCGCAGCCTGCCAGAGCTGCTGGGCGACCGCCTGCACCACCGCTTCGCCCGCCGCGCCTACTGGCTGCAGGCCGAGCTCGTCGCGATGGCGACCGACATCGCCGAGGTCATCGGCGGCGCGGTCGCCCTGCAGCTGCTGTTCGGCCTCCCCCTGCTCCTGGGCGGGCTCATCACCGGGGCCGTGTCGATGGTGCTGCTGGCCGTGCAGGGCCGGCGCGGCGCGCGCCCCTTCGAGTTCGTCGTCATCGGGCTGCTCGCCGTCGTCACGGTCGGCTTCCTCGCCGGGTTGCTGGTCGCCCCGCCGGATCCGTCCGCCGCGGTCGGCGGGCTCGTGCCACGCTTCGCCGACTCCGGCTCGGTGCTGCTGGCGGCGTCGATCCTCGGCGCGACGATCATGCCGCACGCGATCTACGCCCACTCCGCCCTGGCGCGCGACCGGTTCGGCGCGGCGCCCGTGCACCCGGGCGGCGACCCCGAGCCTCTGCGGCGCACGCCGGTGGCGCGCCTGCTCATCGTCACCCGCTGGGACGTCACCCTTGCGATGGTCGTGGCCGGCGCGGTGAACCTGGGCATGCTGCTGCTCGCCGCCGCCACGCTCCCAGGAGTGGAGGGCACCGACTCACTCGAGGGCGCGCACGCCGCGATCACCACCCAGCTCGGCCCGCTCATCGGCACCCTGTTCGGGATCGGTCTGCTGGCCTCCGGCCTCGCGTCGACCGCCGTCGGGGCGTACGCGGGCGCCGAGATCATGCACGGCCTGCTGCGGGTGCGCATCCCGATGCCGGTGCGGCGGCTGATCACGCTGATCCCCGCCCTGCTCATCCTGGGCCTCGGCGTCGACCCCACGTTCGCGCTCGTTCTCAGCCAGGTGGCGCTGTCGTTCGGGATCCCGTTCGCGCTCATCCCGCTGGTGGCGCTCACCGCCCGTCGGCGAACACTCGGACGCTACGCGAACCGGCCCTGGACGACCATCGCCGGCATCGTCGCCGCAGCCCTGCTCATCGCGCTCAACGCCGTGCTGCTCTGGCTGCTGCTGACGGGAGCCTGAGCCGCATCGCGCCACCCGGATCCCGTATCCAGATCCGGCTGGGTGGCGGATCCAGGTACGGATGGGTGACGGATCCAGGATCCAGATCCGGCCGGATCCCGGGTCCAGGTCCGGATGGGTGGCGGATCCAGGTCCGGATCCACCGAACGGAGGACCCCGGCCGGATCGGACGGACGGGCGCCGCGGGTAGGCTCGAGGGATGGCCCGATCCCGCCGCCCGTCCGCCGCGCAGCGCGCCGCCGAGAAGGCGGAAGCGCAGGCCGCCGCCCGCCGCGCCGTGCGGATCTGCACCTGGGCGTCGCTTGTCACCGCCGTGCTCGGGATCCTCCTGGTCGCCGTGCCGAAGCTCATGCCGGTCGGCAGTCCATGGGTGCAGCTCGCGCTCGGCGCGCTCACCCTGATCCTGGCGTTCCGCGCGCGGTCGATCGGGATGCGCGGCATCGAGGGCTTCGACGGCCGGCTCTCTTTGCTGGGCGCCCTCGCAGGGTTCGCGATCATGTTCTTCGCCGGGCAGGCCGCCTTCGCCGTGCTGTCCTCGCTCGGGTAGGAACAGCGCAGACGATCCCTGAGCTTGTCGAAGGGCCCGTAACCCGCGGCCCGGACGCTTCGAGAGGCTCAGCGGCCGGCGGCCGACGCACGCCCTAAGGTGGATCCGTGGAATCCCCCGCGGCCGACGACTACCTGAAGACGGTGTACGCGCACACCGAGTGGCAGCCGGCGCCGATCACTCCGTCACAGCTCGCCGCCAAGCTCGGCATCGCCCCGTCGAGCGTCACCGAGATGGTGAAGAAGCTGGCGGCCGCCGGCCTGGTGTCGCACGTGCCCTACGGCGCCGTGCGTCTCACCGAGGACGGGGAGCAGCGCGCTCTCGGGATCGTCCGGCGGCACCGCCTCATCGAGACCTGGCTCGTGCGCGAATTCGGGTACGCCTGGGACGAGGTGCACGACGAGGCCGAGGTGCTCGAGCACACCATCAGCGACCGCCTGCTCGAGGGGATCGACGCGCGCCTGGGCCGGCCCCGCTTCGACCCGCACGGCGACGCCATCCCCGACGCCTTCGGCCGCGTCGAGCGCGTGCCGTTCGTGCTGCTCGCCGACGCCGATGCCGGCCACACGGGTCGCGTGCTGCGCGTGGACGACCGGGACCCCGAGCTGCTGCGCACCCTGGAGTCGGCGGGCCTCGTGATCGGCGGCGAGGTCGTCGTCATCCCCGGCGGCCTGCGCATCGACGGCGCCGCAGTGGCCCTGCCCGAGGGTGCGACCGACGTGGTGTGGCTGTCGGCCTGAGGGTGCAGGCGGATCCGCGGCGGTTCCGCCGGGATCGGTGGCCCGTCCCGGCGGAAGCCGGCGCCGCGGATGTCGGAGGTGCACCGCGCGTCTGCAGCACGCGCTCGGGTTCCACGCGGCGAACACCCGCGCGGGATTGTCCGCGCTGAGCCAGACGCTGCCGGGCTCAGGCCGTCGGGACGGGGTGCGCCGCGACGAAGGTGCGCAGCGGGTCGTAGATCGCCCTGGCGCGGCGCAGCCGCTCGGCGACCTCGGGGGTGAAGGCGCCCTCGGCCCCGGACGCGCGTTCCACGAAGTTCAGGTACGGCGCACCGTCCCGCCAGTTCGACATCGCGCCCACGATCGCCCCCGTGCGCGCGAAGGCAGGCTCCACGAACTCGGGAGCGGGCGCCACGTCGATGGCGAGCAGCGCGTACTCTCCCGCGAGCCGGCTGACCGCCGCGTCCCCGGGCTCGGCCAGGGCCCCGCCGAGCTGGCGCAGCTCTACGATCATCGGCGCCTCGGCGACCCCCGGGCCGGCCGCGTCGAGCAGCGCGGTGAGCGCGGTGTCGTCGAGCGCACCCAGCATCGCGTGGTCGCCCACGCCCGGCGTCGGGGCGGGCGGATCCATGTGCACGTCCAGCAGCCCCACGGCCGGGATCCGCGCGAAGGTGTCCAGCTCCGGTGCAAGCGCGCGCAGGGGCGCGAGCAGTTCGACTGCCCGGTCGTCCTCTGCCAGGACAGCACCGTCGACGACCACGAGCGAGCGGCCGCTCAGGAACGGCGGCAGCTCCGGCACGGGAGGGAACCGCAACAGGCGCAGGCTGGTGGTGACGGCGCGGTCACGGCCCGGCCCTTCCTGCCCCGCGGCGTCCGAACCGGTCCAGTCGCGCCAGGCGCGCAGCACAGCCGGCGCTGCGCTGATGTCCCAGAGCAGGAAACCCGCGTACACATCGGCGATCGGCAGCAGCTCGAGCTCGATCGCCGTCACCACGCCGAAGCTGCCGCCCCCGCCGCGCAGCGCCCAGAACAGCGCCGGGTGCGAGTCGGCACTCGCACGCACGACGTCGCCGCCGGACGTGACGACCTCGAACGCCCGCACGTGGTGCGCCGCGAGACCGTGCGCGCGGCCGTAGAACGACAGGCCGCCGCCCAGCACATAGCCGGCCACGGCCACATCGCCCGCGCTGCCGTGCAAGGCAGTGAGCCCGTGCGGAGCGGCGGCGACGACGACATCGCGCCAGAGGGTGCCCCCGAGGACGCGGGCGATGCGGCGCCCGGGATCGACCTGCACCCCGGTGAGGCCGTCCAAGCGCAGCAGCATCGCATCGTCGAGACCGCGCGCGGCGAGCGGAAGGGCCCCGTGCCCCGTCGACTGCGGGGCGACCCGCAGGCCGGCCGACGCCGCGGCACGCACGGCCGCGACGACCTCGGCCACGGTGCGGGGCGCGGCGATCGCGGCCGGACGCTGGTCGGCGGCGAGGTTCCAGGCGAGGCGGCCGCGCTCGTAAGCCGCCTCGCCGGCCAGGGCGATGCCGTCGACGCCCTGCAGCATCGAGAGGTCGCGGGTGAGGGTGTGCATGGTCTTCTCCGTTCCGGTGCGGCCGGCGGACTGCCGGGCAGGAGACCACTCTCGGCATCAGCGCGTCGACCGGCCATCCCAGCCCGCCCGGGAATCCCGACCCCCAGAACGCTGGGATTCCCCCGCGGGCGGCGGCGCACGATACTGGTGGCATGATCAGCGCCCTCACCGCTGAACGGGTGCGCACCGACATCGAGGTGCTCTCCCGCGCGGGCCTCGCCGTCGACGACTTCCTGAACGAGTCGATCGCGGCCCTGGGGCGCGTGCTGCCGAACATCGCCGTCTGCGTCGGCACGCACGACCCGGTCACGGAGATGCTCACGAGCGGACGCAAGTTCGGCGACCTCGCCCGCCGCGACGCCGAGGATCCGCTCTTCGCGATCCTCGAGTACGGCGGGGAGGAGAGCACGGCGTTCAGCGAGATCATCCGCTCCGCGACGCCCGCGGTGGCGATGCGTGCGGCCGGGCTCGGGGCACCGGGCGCCTCCGTCCGGATGGACCGCCTGATCCGGCCTCTCTTCGGCTACGGCGACGAGCTGCGCCTCGCGTTCCGCGACGACGCCGGGCTGTGGGGCGGGATCGCCCTGTTCCGCGGCCCGGACGACCCCGCGTACGACGCGGAGGAGGTCGAGTGGGCCGCGGCTCTGTCGGGTGCGTTCGCGCGCGGAGTGCGGATCGGGATCCTGGCGCAGCTGACCTCTCGATCCCTGCGGGACACGACCGCGAGCGGGCCCGCGGTCGTCGTGATCGACGCAGCCGACGAGGTCGTGCGCATGAGCATCGGCGCGCAGCAGCGCCTGCTGCAGCTCGGCGCCGCCGCAGACAGCACGGACCCGCTCGGCACCGTGTACGCTCTGGTGACCGCCGCCCGCCGCCTGCGCGGAATGCCGGGCGAACAGGTGCCTCGGGCGCGGGTGCGGACCCGCTCCGGGGTGTGGTTGATCCTGCATGCGTCGCCGCTGGCGGCCCGCGACGACGACCACGGCGAGGTGGTGGTGACGATCGAGGAGGCGCGCCCCTCCGAGGTCGTCGATCTGGTCGTCGCGGCCGTCGCCCTCACCCCGCGCGAGCGGGATGTGACGGCGATGGTGCTGCGCGGCGCGGAGACGAAGGAGATCGCCGCAGCGCTGCACGTGTCGGCCTACACGGTGCAGGACCATCTGAAGGCGATCTTCGACAAGGTCGGCGTGCGCAGCCGACGCGAGCTCATCACACGCGTCTGGCTGGACCAGTACCTCACCCGCGCGGGTCAGCCCGTCGGGCCCTCGGGCTGGTTCCTGCCCGAGGCCTGACAACGGCGCCCGGAAGGCGGTGGAGGGAGAGGACATGACGGGCACGACGCTCGGACCGATCGGACAGATCTCGCGCCGCGTGAACGACATCGATGCCGCGGTCGCCTGGTACCGCGACGTGCTGGGGCTCCCGCACCTCTACACCTTCGGCGATCTCGCGTTCTTCGACGCCGGCGGCACGCGGCTGTTCCTCAGTGCAGTCGACGAAGGCGCCGGGGACAAGGGCGAGTCCATCCTGTACTTCCGCGTCGATGACATCCATGCGGCGAGCGCGTCGCTCACCTCCCGCGGGGTGGTCTTCACCCATCCGCCGCACCTGATCCACCGGCACGACTCCGGTGTCGAGGAGTGGATGTCGTTCTTCGCGGATCCCGACGGCCACACGCTCGCGCTCATGAGTCAGGTGCCGCCCGCGTAGCGATCCGGCCTCGTCATCCGCTCGTAACCCCGGCACCTCTAGGCTGGGCGCATGGCACAACGCGACGACATCGAATGCTGGCTCACCGACATGGACGGTGTGCTCGTGCACGAGAACGACGCCATCCCCGGCGCCTCCGAACTGCTCGCCAGCTGGGAGAGCAACGGCATCCCCTACCTGGTGCTCACCAACAACTCGATCTTCACCGCCCGCGACCTGTCGGCACGCCTGCGCACCAGCGGGCTGAATGTTCCGGAGGAGCGGATCTGGACCTCCGCGCTGGCCACGGCCGACTTCCTCCAGCAGCAGGTCCCCGGTGGATCCGCATTCGTGATCGGCGAGGCCGGGATCCTCACCGCCCTGCACGACGCGGGCTTCATCATGACCGAGACGAGCCCGGACTTCGTGGTGGTCGGCGAGACCCGCAACTACTCCTTCGAGGCGATCACCAAGGCGATCCGTCTCATCAACGACGGCGCACGGTTCATCGTCACCAACCCCGATGCCACCGGCCCGAGCGCCGACGGACCGCTGCCCGCCACCGGCGCGATCGCCGCCCTCATCACCAAGGCGACCGGCAAGGATCCGTATGTCGTCGGCAAGCCGAATCCGATGATGTTCCGCTCCGCGCTCAACAAGATCGGCGCCCACTCCAAGCGCACCGGCATGATCGGCGACCGCATGGACACCGACGTCGTCGCGGGCATCGAGGCGGGACTGCACACCGTGCTCGTGCTCACCGGCATCAGTGACACCGCGGAGATCGAGAAGTACCCGTTCCGGCCGGACGAGGTCGTGCAGTCGGTGGCCGACCTGATCCCGCGCATCACGGACACGATCCGCACGATCCCGTCGAAGGCGGCTAAGGCCGCGAAGGGCTGAGCATGGGCGCCCTCGACGACGGTGTGAGGGTGGTGGCGGAGGACGTCGCCGCCTGGCGGGCCTGGCTCGTCGAGAACCACGCGACGTCGACCGGCGCGTGGCTGGTGCGCCCGCGCCCCGGCAACGACGATGTGCACGTCGGCTACGAGGACGCGATCCTGCAGGCGCTGTGCTTCGGCTGGATCGACGGACCCGTGCGCACCTTCGACGACCGCATCGGCGGGCTCTGGTTCGCGCCGCGCCGGCCCTCGAGCGGCTGGGCCGCGACGAACAAGGCCCGCGTGGCGCTGCTGGAGGAAGCGGGCCTGCTCGAGGCCGCCGGGATCCGGGCGATCGAGGTCGCCAAGGCGAACGGCGCCTGGACCGTGCTCGACGGGCCCGAGGCCGGCATCGAGCCGGACGACCTCGCGGCGGCCCTCGACGCGTCGCCCCTGAGCCGCGCGGGGTGGGACGCGTTCCCGCCGTCGGCGAAGAAGCTCGGCCTCACGCAGATCGCGATGGCGAAGCGCCCTGAGACGAGGGCCGCGCGGATCGCGAAGATCGTGGCCGACGCGGCCGAGGGGAAGCGGCCATGAGCACGAATCCGATCCTGTGGGTCGCCCTGGTGATCGCGCTCGGCACGCTCACGGCGTGGATCGTGCAGCTCGTGCGCAACCGCCGCGGCGGCTCGGCCCGCGACCGCGGTGCGTGGTGGGAAGGCCCCTGGGACGAGGACGATCCGCCGCGGGAGCGCTGAGCCCTTCTGGCCGTGCCCGCCGTGCCGCGCCGGCACGCGCCCGCGCCCGCGCCCGCACGAGACCGCGCCCGCGACCGCGCCGAAACAGGCGAACGCGTCGCAACAGGCACAGCGGGTCCGCATCCGCCTGTTCTCGCGTGATCGCCTGTCCTCGCGCGAGCGTCCGCCGGACCCCGCCTCGGCGCAGGCCGGACCCGCTGCGCCGGCCGCTGGCCGAACCGCGCCGGCACGCGCCCGCGCCCGCACGAGACCGCGCCCGCGACCGCGCCGAAACAGGCGAACGCGTCGCAACAGGCACTGCGGATGCGGATCCGCCTGTTCTCGCGCGAGCGTCCGCCGGACCCCGCCGCGGCGCAGGCCGGACCGCGCCCGCGCCGAAACAGGCGAACACGTCGCAACAGGCACAGCGGATCCGCATCCACCTGTTCTCGCGTGATCGCCTGTCCTCACGTGATCGCCTGCACTCGAGCGATCCCCTGTCCTCGCGTGACGGCCTGTTCTCGCGCGAACGTCCGCCGCACCGGATCCCGGCGAGCGGAGGGCGAGCCGAAGAGCGGCCCCTACGCCCGCAGCACGAGCGCGGCCGCGCCGATGAGCGGGCCCTCGTCGCCGAGCCCCGAGCGCACCACGCGGGTGCGGCGGGAGTAGTCGTGCGCGGCGGTCGCCGAGAGCGCGGACTGCACGAGCTCGACGTAGTCGGCGGAGACCCGGGAGAAGCCTCCCCCGATCGCGACGACCTCCAGGTCCACCAGCGTCGACGCGTCGGCGAGAGCGGCGCCGACCGTGCGCGCGGAGCGCTCGATCGCGGCGCGTGCGATGGGGTCCCCGGCGGCGGCGTCCCGGGCGAGGTCCTCGCCCTGCGCGCCGGTCCAGCCCTGCGTGCGGGCCCAGGCCACGCTCGCCGGTCCCGACGCGACCTGCTCGACCGTGAGCTCGGGCGTCGCGTGCACCTGACCCAGGTGGCCGGCGTTGCCCGACGACCCGGGGAGGTACCGCCCGTCCACGACGAACCCTCCGCCGACCCCGGTCGACACCACGATCGACAGCGACGCCGCGGCGCCCCGCGTGGCACCCAGCCACGACTCGGCGAGCGCGAGGCAGCCGCCGTCGTGCGCCAGGACGGTCGGCACCGGCGCACCGAGCGCCGCGGCCGCGGCATCGCGCACCGCGCCCCGCAGGTCGAACCCACGCGCCTCCGGCATGTTCACGGGGCTGATCGTGCCCTGCTCGCGGTCGACTGGGCCGGCGCTGCCGATGCCCGCGCCGACGAGCTCGTCCTCGGGGCTGCGGCCGGCGACGGCGTGCGCCACGACCTCCTCGATCGCGGCGCTCAGCGAGGCGAACGTGGCGTCGGGCCCGGTCGGGCGGCGGCTGCGGGTGCCGTCGACGACGGTCCCGTCGGCGCGGACCAGGGCGGCCTCGAGCTTGGTGCCGCCCACGTCGACGGCGAGCGCGACGCGGCGGTCCTCGGAAGCGGATCCGGTCATGCGGCACTCCTCATCTCAGCGGATGGAACGGCGGGGGACAGCAGGCTCACGCGCCGGCGACGGATGCACGATCTCGCGACGGCTGCACGACCGGATCCGCGGACCGGCCCTGCAGGCGTCGCCAGATCCTGCAGGCGAAGCGCAAGGGGCGAGACAGCCGCGGTCACTGCGGGTCGAGCCCGAGGTCGTCGAGGTCGATCGCGGCGAGCCACTGCAGACCTGCCGCCTCGACCGCGGCCTGGGCGCCGGTCTTGCGGTCGACGATCGAGATCACGGCGACCGGCTCTGCGCCGGCGGCGCGGAGCACCTCGACGGCCTTGAGCGGGGAGCCGCCCGTGGTCGACGTGTCCTCGACGACGACCACGCGCTTGCCGGCGACGTCGGCGCCCTCGATCTGGCGGCCGCGGCCGTGGTCCTTGGGCTCCTTGCGCACCACGAACGCGTCGACCGGCTTCCCGGCGCGCACCGACTCGTGCATCACCGCGTTCGCGATCGGGTCGGCGCCCAGCGTGAGTCCGCCTACCGCGGCGATGCCGTCGAGACCCTGCATGAGATCCAGCACGATGCGGCCGATCGCCGGCGCGGCACGGTGGTCGAGCGTGAGGCGCCGCATGTCGACGTAGTAGCTCGCCTTCTTGCCGCTGGCCAGCGTGAAGTCGCCGTGGAACACCGCCTCGTCCTTGATGAGGGCGATGAGCGCCTGTCGGTCGGCTTCGAGTTCGGGGGTGCTGAGCGTCACGGCTCAAGTCTAGAGTTTCCGTATCCGTGCACACGAGGAGGATCCCGCATGCTCGACGTCGACACGTACGCCGCCCTCGCCCGGCTGAAGCCGGTGCCGCCGCTGGAGCTCTCCAGCCCCGACTTCGACCCGGACGGACCGCTGCCGGTGTGGGCGTGGTCCGAGTCCCGCGGGGGCGACGACCGCTCCCCCGGCCTGGTGTGGGGCGAGCCGCCGGCCGGCACGAAGAGCTTCGCCCTGTCCGTGTACGACCCCGACGCCCCGACCGGATCGGGTTTCTGGCACTGGGCGGTCGCCAACCTCCCCGCCGATGTGCGCTCGCTCCCCGCGGGTGCGGGCGACGGCGAGCCCGGCTCCCTGCCCGCGCAGGCGGTCACCCTGCCCAACGAGGCGCGCCTGCAGCGCTACATCGGGGCGGCCCCGCCCGCGGGCACGGGCGTGCACCGCTACGTCATCACGGTCGACGCGCTCGACATCGACGAGATCGACCTGCGTGGCGACGAGACGCCGGCGTATCTGGGCTTCAACAGGCACTTCCACGTGCTGGCGCGCGGGATCCTGGTCGGGACGGCGGATCCGGCCGAACGCTGACCGGATCCGGATCCGGAAAGCAGCCGGATCTCGCTTCTTTCGAGATGTGGAATCCAAGATTCACATTGTGATAATCTCCTCGTGAGAGGTAATCTCGACATCGAGATAAATCACGCCGAGGAGACGCCGATGTCCACGCACCGACAGACCGTCACGATCACGTACGAGACGGCTGCGCGCGCCGTGGCGCTGGCGCTCGAGATCGGCGCGGAGCGCGGCCTGCCCACGGTCGCCGCCGTGGCGGATCCGTCGATGACCCTCATCGCCTACGGCATGGCCGACGGGTCGACCCCGCACAGCGCCGACACCTCTCAGCGCAAGGCCTTCAGCAGCGCCTCGATCCGCCGCCGCACGGGGCAGATCCCTGCGGCTCTGGCCGCGACCCTGCCGCTCGGAACGGGCGGCACCATGACCACGATCGACGGGGGCGTGCCGATCTTCTTCGGCGAGCATCACGTCGGCGGGCTCGGCATCGCCGGCGGTCCACCCGCGCTCGACGCGGAGATCGCCCTGGAAACCCTGAAGCGCCTCGGCGCTCGCACAGAAGGAATGGAACTATGACCTCGTACCTCTCCCGCGCAGACCTGTCGGTCGCCGCGCCGATCGTCGAGTTCGCTGAAGCGTCGCTTGCCGATTCCGGTCGCGACGCCACGGCGTTCTGGGCGGGCGTGAGCGAGATCGTGCACGACCTGGTGCCGCGCAACGCCGCGCTGCTCGCCCGCCGCGATGAGCTGCAGCAGCAGATCGACGAGTACCACCGCCAGCACCCGGGACAGCCGGATCCTGCCGCGTACCGTGCGTTCCTCACCGAGATCGGCTATCTCGTGCCCGCTCCCGAACAGGTCGCCGTCACCACCGAGGACGTCGACCCGGAGATCGCGACGATGGCCGGCCCCCAGCTGGTCGTCCCCCTGCTGAACGCGCGCTTCGCCCTGAACGCCGCGAACGCCCGCTGGGGCTCGCTGTACGACGCCCTGTACGGCACCGACGCCATCGAGCGCACCGGCGAGCTGGCCCCGGGCAAGGAGTTCAACCCGAAGCGCGCCGCGGCGGTGGTCGCGTTCGGCCGCGAACTGCTCGACGAGATCGCCCCGCTCGTGGAGGGCTCGCACCGCGACGCCACCGGGTACCGCGTCGACGCTGGCGGCCTCGTCGTGGCGACCGCCGCAGGCGACCGCCGTCTCGCCGACCCTTCCGCCTTCGTCGGCTACACCGGCGAGGCCGATGCCCCGGCGACCGTGCTGCTGGTGCACCACGGCCTGCACGCGGAGATCCTCATCGACCGTGACGGCGCGATCGGCCGCACCGACGCTGCGGGCGTGCAGGACATCGTCCTGGAATCGGCGCTCACCGCGATCCTCGACCTCGAGGACTCCGTGGCCGCGGTCGACGGCGACGACAAGGCCCTCGGCTACCGCAACTGGCGCGGCTTCATGGACGGCACGCTCACCGAGAGCGTCACCAAGGGCGGCAAGACCTTCACGCGCGCGCTCAACCCCGACCGCACCTACCGCACCGCCGACGGCGGCGAGGTGACCCTGCCCGGCCGCGCTGTGCTGTTCGTCCGCAACGTCGGCCACCTCATGCGCACCCCCGCCGTGCTCGACCGCGACGGCGAGGAGGTCTTCGAGGGGATCCTGGACGCGATCATGACTGCGCTCGGATCCCTGCCAGAGCTGGAGGGCGCGAACAAGGGATCCAACTCGCGCACCGGATCCATGTACATCGTGAAGCCGAAGATGCACGGACCGGACGAGGTCGCTTTCGCCGTCGAGCTGTTCGGCCGGGTCGAGGAGCTGCTGGGCCTGCCCGCCCGCACCATGAAGGTTGGAATCATGGACGAGGAGCGCCGCACCTCGGCGAACCTCGCCGCCGCGATCGCCGCCGCGAGCGACCGGGTCGTGTTCATCAACACCGGGTTCCTCGACCGCACCGGCGACGAGATCCACACCTCGCTGCACGCGGGGCCGTTCCTGCCGAAGGCCGAGATCAAGGCGCAGCCGTTCATGAAGGCGTACGAGGACCGCAACGTCGCCATCGGCGTCGCGAGCGGCCTCAGCGGACGCGCGCAGATCGGCAAGGGCATGTGGGCCGAGCCCGACCTCATGCACGACATGCTGCAGAAGAAGCTCGCGCATCCGCTGTCCGGCGCGTCGACGGCCTGGGTCCCGTCGCCCACGGCCGCCACTCTGCACGCCCTGCACTATCACCAGGTCGATGCGTTCGCCGCGCGTGAGGCGCTGCCTCCCGTCGACGACAGCGCCCTGGAACGGCTGCTGGTGCCGCCGCTCGCGGATCCCGCTGCGCTCACGCCCGAGGTCGTCGCGACCGAGGTCGACAACAATGTGCAGTCGATCCTCGGCTACGTGGTGCGCTGGATCGACCAGGGCATCGGCGTCTCCAAGGTGCCGGACATCCACGACGTGGGCCTCATGGAGGACCGCGCCACGCTGCGCATCTCGAGCCAGCTGCTCGCGAACTGGCTGCAGCACGGCGTGATCACCGAGGAACAGGTGGACGACAGCCTGCGCCGCCTCGCGGTGGTCGTGGACGCGCAGAACGCCGGCGACCCGAACTACGAGCCGCTCGCCTTCGCCGAGGGTTCGGAGCCCGGGATCGCGTACACCGCGGCGCGCCGCCTGATCACCGAGGGGGCCGCACAGCCCAGCGGCTACACCGAGCCGCTGCTGCACGGCCTGCGTCGCGAGAAGAAGGCCGAGCAGGCCTGACCTGTCCCGTTTCGAAGCGCGCAAATGGCTCCATCCGCCCCTCGGATGGAGCCATTTGCGCGCTCTCAAAGGTGACCGCGGGCCGGTCAGGATCTGGCGTGCGCGTAGGCGGCACGCCAGATGCGGTCGAAGGCCTGGGGATCCAGGGCGCCTGCGCGATAGGCGGCGCTCGCGCCCTGGATCGAGTCGGCGATCGCGTCCAGCCTGCGCTGTGCGTCGCGGTCCTCGCCGTCCACCCTCAGCCCCGAGCTGCACGACGTGACCACGGCGGCCGCCCGGCGCACCCCGCGCGTGCGGCGCGCAAGGACGGCGCCGAGCGGAATCGCGGCCGCGGCGATCGCTGCCAACGCCCACAGCGGCGGGATGCCGGCCGCCGCGCAGCCGATCCAGAGGAGCAGTCCACCGCCGAACGCCAGGACGCCGTATCCGCGCGCGACGTCGGCCCGCCGCCGGTCGCGTTCGGAGGCGTCCGGGGAGTAGATGACGAGCGTGCTGGACACGACGCCGTAGCGACTGACCGAGCGCGACAGATAGCCCCAGTGCGGGCGCGCCCGCCGCCCGGCCGGCGGAACGGGCTGGCGCGGTGAAGGCGTGGATCGCTGTTCGATGACCATGGATCCACCCTGCGCCGCCACCGGCGCCCCCGACGCCGGTCCCCACGGAATCCGAACGGCTCCGAGCCGGATCCCTGCGTTTCCCGAACGCCTCCGCGGGCGACCATCGGTGTCCCCGCCCGCCCGTAGGCTGGATCCATGCGCCTGGCCACCTGGAACGTCAACTCCATCCGCACCCGCGTCGCCCGCACGGTCGAGTTCGCCGTGCGCGAGGACATCGACGTGCTCGCGATGCAGGAGATCAAGTGCAAGCCGGAGCAGTTCCCCTACGCGCCGTTCGAGGAGGCCGGCTACCACGTCGAGGTGCACGGCTTCAACCAGTGGAATGGTGTCGCGATCGCGAGCCGCGAGCCGATGACCGACGTGCGCACCGCGTTCGACGGCATGCCGGGCTTCGCCAAGGGCCACGAGGGACCGGACGCGCCGCAGGAGGCACGCGCGCTCGGCGCGATCGTGAACGGCGTGCGGGTGTGGAGCCTGTACGTGCCCAACGGGCGCGCGCTCGGCGATCCGCACCTCGATTACAAGCTGCACTGGCTCGACGCCCTGCGCACCGCGACCGAGGCCGAGCTCGCCGCCAAGCCCGACCTGCCGCTCGCCCTGGTCGGCGACTTCAACATCATCCCCTTCGACCACGACAACGGGGATCCGGACATCGTGGTCGGCCGCTCCACGCACGTCTCCCCCGAGGAGCGGGCTGCGTTCTTCGCGCTCGAGACGGCGGGCGTGCAGGACGTGGTGCGACCGCTGCTGCCCGAGGGCTACACCTATTGGGACTACCAGCGCCTGAAGTTCCCGCGCAACGAGGGGATCCGCATCGACTTCGTGCTGGGCTCCCCGGCGTTCGCCGACGCGGTCAAGGGCGCCTCCATCCACCGCGAGGAGCGCAAGGGCGAGCAGCCCAGCGACCACGTGCCGGTGGTCGTCGACCTCGATCTGGCCGGTGCCCCCGAGGACGACGATCTGCCGATGATCTTCGCCTGATGAGCACGGTCGCGGATCCGGCCGACGCCGCCCCACAGGGGTCGTTGAGCGAGGACGAGGAACCCGCCGCCCATCGGTCCCTGAGCGAGGAGCGCAGCGACGAGACGAAGGGCGCCCCGGCCCCTGAGCCTGTCCCCGCACCGGTCCGTGAGCCAGCCCCCGCCCCGGCCCCTGAGCCTGTCGAAGGGACGCTCGGTCGAGGGGCGCTCGCTTCGACAGGCTCCGCGACCGGATCCCGGATCCGCCTCATCGCCACCGACCTCGACGGCACCCTCCTCGACCCGTCCGGGCGCGTCACCAGCCGCACCCGCGCGGCGCTCGACGCGGCGCGCGCCGCCGGCACCGTCGTGGTCCCCGTCACCGCACGGCAGCCGATCGGGTTGCGCGCGATCGCGGCCGAGGCCGGCTTCGACGGCTGGGCGCTGTGCGGCAACGGCGCGTACGGGATCCACCTCGGCACACGGGAGCAGCTGTTCGCCTCGGAGATCGCCGTGCCGGTGCAGCAGCGGATCGCACAGGAGCTGGGCGAGCGGATCCCGGATCTGCTGTTCGCCAGCGTGCGCGAGGCCGGCGAGGTGTTCGTCGCGCAGGAGGGGTACGCCGAGGTCGCGACGCTCAGCGACCACAAGCGGGATCCGCGGACGATGGGCGCCGTGCCGCTCGCCGAGGTGCTGGGCGCGCCCAGCCTGAAGCTCGTGATCCGGCACCGCTCCCTGACGCCCGCGGAGATCTTCGCGGTGCTGGGCACCCTGGATCCGGCGGGCTTCGCCGCGACGCTCTCCGGCGCGCCCTTCGTGGAGGTCATGGCCGAAGGCGTCACCAAGGCCACGGGACTCGCGCAGCTCTGCGCGGCGCTCGGCATCGACCGCACCGAGGTGCTCGCCTTGGGCGATGCGCTGAACGACGTCGAGATGCTGCGCTGGGCCGGCCGCGGCATCGCGATGGCGAACGCCGAGCCCGAGGCGATTGCGGCGGCCGACGAGGTCACCGCATCGAACGCCGACGACGGCGTGGCGGCGGCGCTGGAGCGGATCCTGGCAGGCTGAACGCTCGCGGCGACCTCTGCGCGGGTCGCCTCGCGTCGTCACACGATGAGAGTCGATGCGACGAGATTCAGGGCGACGAGCACGTGCACGTTCTTCTGGACCAGCATGATCCCGGAGGGGATGCTCGTGATCAGTGTGCCGACCAGCAGCGCGATGAGTATCGCGAATGGGAAACGGAGGACGTCGGCGCTGATCATCCCCGCACCGAAGTACAGCCAGGAGGCGAGCAGCGCGGCGCTTGTCAGCAGTACCGTGCCGGGCGGGAACCATTCGCTCAGCCGGCGCTGCAGCATCCCGAACAGGAACCAGCGCCATACGACCGCCGCTGCCACCCAGCCGAGCGGCTCGAGAACGTCGACGCCGGGCCCCACACGGATGACGAGCACCACGACTGCGATCGGCACGAGCAAGTACAGCCACATCGCTCGCGAGTAGGCGAACAGTGCCCGCGCATCGTTCGGGTAGGCGAGCGTGAGAGCCAGGGCCATCCCCGCTGCGATGCACCCCTGGAACAGTAGCGCCTCTGTTTGCGCGAGCTCACCGCCAAACGAGGAGAGGGCCGGCGTCAGCTGCTGCGCGGCGACCCATGCAATCATCACCGCCGCGATGCGAAGCCACGGCTTTCTGGTGCGATTCCCGTCTGCCGAAGGGACGCTGCCGTGACCGACCCGGCTCAGCTCATCGCCTCGCGGTGCGGACATGTCACCCGCCGCTCTTCTGGTTGAAGCGTGCCTCGAGGGCGTGCACCGCCTTCTCCGTGAGGGCACTGCGAGGCAGGATCGAGGTCACGGGCGAAGACTTCGGCCGCAGCATCACGCTGTCGGCCGTGAGCCACATACGACTGTAGACATCGAGAGTGACCCGCGTGCTCCCGAGCGCTGCTGTTTGCCAGAGATGGTTGCCGTCGGATCCCGCTTCCACGACCGATCCGATCGGATATGAAGTGAGCACGGCCGTCCGCGGCCCCCTCCGCAGCCGGTAGAGGATCGCGCTCAACGACAGCCCGAGGAACACGACCGCGAGAACGAGCATCCAGTCCCCTGATCCCTCGGCGAAGGCGTGCCAGGTGCTGATCAACGCGATGAGAGCGACACCTCCTGCTACCCCGAGCAGGACCAGGATCAGCATCGCGTCCTCAGTCAGCCTGTTGCGCAGATCCGCAATGAGGCGCTCCTGAGTGTGCGCGTCGACGACGAGGCGACCCTGCGTCTCCGATCGTCCGTGATCGCTGAGCTCATCCGCGTGATCCATCTCGCGCTCCGTTTCTGAGTAGTCGTCCGCCGGCGCCGTACCGGCTACTTCAGCTCCAGCGAATCGAAGAACGCATCGTCGCGCTGTTCTCCGGTCTGC
This sequence comes from Microbacterium sp. 8M, assembly GCF_902506375.1. Classification (GTDB taxonomy): domain Bacteria; phylum Actinomycetota; class Actinomycetes; order Actinomycetales; family Microbacteriaceae; genus Microbacterium. The sequence goes on along the minus strand of NZ_LR733284.1, from coordinate 276,936 downwards.
AAGAGCCCGAGTCCGTAACTGCGGTCGTCCGTGATCACCATCAGCGCCCATGCACCGGACCCGTTCATAGTCATGCGAGCTGCGAGTGCGCTTCCGCCCTTGACCGCCACCGGATGCGATTCGACCACGGTCGCCCCGCTTGCAGCCACTGCAGCTTGCAGGATCGACTGCACCGTCGCCGACTCGCCGACTTCCGGAAGGCTGTAAGCCCCATATTCCTTCTGCTTGTTGCTCCACTGGGCCAGGGTGGCCTTCACCGAGGCGCCCGGAACAGTCGACGATGTGACCGTCGGCTCCCCCGGGAACAGCACCCGATAACCGTCGCCCGAATACTCGACCCCCTGGGCAGCGGACACCGACTGATCCGCGTACTTCAACAGCATCGGGGTCGCCACAGACGCGCCGAGAGCGACGACCGCACCGAGAGCGAGGGTGAGGATGAGCTTCTTCTCCTTCCCTCTCCACCCGCCTCGAAACAGCACGTCCGTGAACGTCACGCCCTTCTCGGGCTGGAAATCCGTCATCTCACCCTCGTCTCAGCGGTCACCGATCGGACGATCACCGCCATCGCTCTCCCACCAACCAGCCCCTCGCACGGCAGGCTGAGCCGAGCCCAGTGCGGGATTCGACGCGACGCGAATCCCGCACCGATGATTCAGGCCCGCTGACGCCGCACGCGCGTGAGCACGACGCCGGCCACCAGCAGGACTGCGCCGAGGCCGACCACCCCGAGCGGAATCTCGGATCCCGTCGCAGCAAGCTGTGCGCTCGAGCCCGTCGAACCCGAAGCGCCCGCACCGGCCGCAGTTGAGCCGCTCCCCGAGCCGGACCCGTCCGATCCCCCCTGCGCAGGCGGCGCGGAAACGGTGAGGGGCGCGCTGCCGCTGAGGGTCGACATCGCACCTGTGAGCACGATCTGATGATCGCCGACAGGCGCATCCGTCGGGATCGTGACGGTCGTGTCCACGACGCCGTCACCGTTGGCTGCCACGGACGCGAGCACGACGGGCGTGGAGTGCAGCTCGATGCCCACCGGCTCACCGGGAACGAAGCCCGACCCGGTCACGTGCACCGACCCTCCGGGCTGGACGGCGGCGGTGGACAGCGTGACCTCCGCGCTGAGCGACGCGAGATCGAAGTCGACAGCCGTGGTGTCGCCCGAGCTCGAGACGACGACCGGCGTCGCGTCCGCGGCCGACGCGGCGTGCGAGTAGTACTGAGGCGCAACCGCCCACGCGAGTCCCTCAGTGGGCTCGACCCGAACCGTGTACGCGCCGGGACCGACCTTGATCGCATACGTCCCGTCGGCGTGGACATACGTCATCCCGACGTTCTGTCCGCCGGCCTCGGCGATCACAGCAAGGCTCGCGGAGCGTCCGCGCAGATCGGTCGAGCCATCGATGAGCACCGACCCCCGGATGGACACGGTCGCTTCAAGGCTCGCATCGATCCCTGTGACGTCCGAGCCGTCGACGACGGTGATGGGCGTGGCGTCCTGGGGATTCGCCGCACCGTCCCACCACTGCGGAGCAAGGTTCAGATACGGGTCGCTGAACGATGCCGTGTACTGACCTGCCGCGACCGCGGTGATCCGGTAGGCGCCCGTTTCATCCGTGGACGCGAAGAAGTAGCCGTTGTCGCCGCGCACGGTCACCGAAATGCCAGCCGCCGGCGATCCATCCGAGGCGCGGGTCACGGTCCCGCTGATCGTGCTGGTTCCGGCCGTCGGGGCGGCCGAGGCCGTTCCCACTCCGGCGAACATCAGCACCGCGGCCAGCAGTGCGGTCAATGCCGCCTTCCAGCCTCGGCGCATGGGCACACGTGCAGACATCCTGGTCCCCCCGACGGGTCAGCGGTCGCGCTCCTTCGTCGGACGCGGCCGGAGCCTGAGGATCAGGCGTCGATGCAATCTACCGTCACAGGGTTCTCTCAGGAAAGAGCAAATCGCAGGAATATCACCCAGACACATGGGGACAGCCGCACTCCCCAGAGTGCGGCTGTCCGTTCAACGTCCCCACGCGTTAGCAGGACTGTAGTTTCACCGCGCACCTGCGACCAGAGGGATCCGCAATATTCCGGTCACGAATGGGAAACGGACGCGGACTGCGGTCACATGGTGCCGGTCTGCACGTCACCCGGAGCCGGCGCATAGCGCAGCAGCAGCGTGCCGCCGTCGCCGGATTCGGCATGCAGCAGGTGCAGGTTGTGCGGAGCCGCGCCGTCGGGGAAGACCTTCTTGCCCTGGCCGAGCACGATCGGATACACCCACAGCTGCAGCACGTCGTAGAGCTGTTCGTCCAGCAGGGTGTGCACGAAGTCGACGCTGCCGATGACGTGCACGTCCTCGTGCCGCTCCCGCAGCGCGGCGAGTTCGGCCGGCAGATCCGCACCGACCCTGCTGCTGCCCTGCCAGTCGAGCTCGGTGTCGGCGTTCCGCGACGCCACGTACTTCGGCACCCGGTCGAACAGCTGCCCGATCGGCCCTTCTGGGCCCGTGGTGTGCTGCGGCCAGTAGCCCGCGAAGATGTCGTAGGTGCGGCGTCCGAGCAGCAGCGCGTCGAGGGTCTCCATCCCCGCCATGACGCTGCGCATGACGGCCTCGCTCGGCAGCGGCGCCTGCCAGCCGCCGAAGCGGAAGCCGTTGGAGGGATCCTCCTCGGGACCGCCCGGCGCCTGGGCGACGCCGTCGAGCGTGGTGAACAGGTCGATGATGATACGTCCGGTCATGATGTCTGCTCCTTGTTCGATGCGTTCCGGATCCGCCCTGCAGCGGCTCCCTATCCGCGAGACTGCAACTGTCCGCGAGACTGCAACTGAGCGACGAGACAGACGAATTCTGTTGCCGTCTCGTCGCGTGGTTGCAGTCTCGCGGTCACGGTAGGCCGGGCCCCTCGACAGGCTCAGGGACCGGCGGTGGTGCGTAGGCGGGGCCCTTCGACAGACTCAGGGACCGGCGGTGGGCGCCCGCTCGCGACGCTACGCCGCGATCGGGTCGATGTGGAAGGCCTGCGCGAAGGCGTCCAGGATCCGCTCCTCGCCGCGCGCGACCGCGACCAGATCCTGCGCGATCGCCTCGGCGGGGGTGACGTCGCCCGCGATGAGGTGCCGGATCCCGGGCCCGGCTACGACGACGGCCTCCGGTTCGCCGGCGGGGAGCACGCCCCCGATGGGCGGAGCAGGCGGGGCGAGCTGCGCCACCTGAAGCGCCGCGTCGCGGACGATCACCCGCAGGGCGACGTCGCCGACGTGCAGCTCGATGTCGAGGTCGCGGGCCTGATCCGGCCGGAACGAGGTGCGCAGCGCCATGGTGAGCGAGTCGGGCGTGACCACGTCGCCGTCGTCGGGGTCGCCCATCGCCTGGAAGCCCCAGCGCCCGAGCGCGAGCACGATCGGCTCGAGTGCACGCCCGTACGGCGTGAGCTCGTACACGAGCCCGCAGCTGCGCAGCGGCACGCGTCGCACCACCCCGCCGTCCTGCAACTCCTTGAGTCGTGACGACAGGATGTTCGTCGGGATCCGCGGAAGGCCCTGCTTCAGGTCGGTGTACCGGCGCGGACCGACGAGCAGGTCGCGCACGATGAGCAGCGCCCAGCGCTCCCCGATCAGCTCGACCGCGGTCGTCACGCCGCAGTACTGGCCGTAACTGCGCGCGGCCACGTCAGGCCCTCGCCTGCATCAGGCCCCGGCCGGCTGCACCGACGGCTCAGCCTCGGCGCCCTCCGCTGCGCCGCCGGCTTCGGCTGCGTCCTCCGGCACGGCGTACAGGAAGCCGAGCGAGTTGCCGTCGGGGTCGTCGAGGTCGCGCATGTACATGAAGCCGTAGTCCTGGGCGGGCTTCGGCTCGGCGCCGCCCGCGGCCACGCCCTTGGCGACGATCTCGTCCACCTCCTCGCGCGAGTCGCGGGAGAAGTTGATCGACACCTGCGCCGCCGCGGCCGGATCCACGATCGGCTTGTCGGTGAAGGTCGCGAAGAACTCGCGCGTGATCAGCATGAGGAGGACGTTCTCCTGCGCGACGAAGCAGGTGCCGTTCTCGTCGGAGAACTCGGGGCGGATCGGGAAGCCGAGCGCGGTGTAGAAGGTCTTCGCGCGCTCGAGATCCGAGGTGGGCAGGCTGATGAAGACGTCGGTCATGATGACTCCTTTGTCCCGGGATCCTGGGCGGCCCCGATGGATCCAGCTTGCTTTTAACAAGCAAGCTTGTCAAGAGCAAGTAACGATCCAGACAGGAGGGGTCCGCCGTGCGGGGGATGCCGGCGGCCGGCCGCCGGTCCTACGGTGGAAGGATGCCGTTCACCCGCACGCCCTCGCCGCGCGAGCTCCGGCAGGATGTGCTCCTCGCGGCGATCCTCTTCGTCGGCGGGATCCTCAGCGCCGCACTGTCGTCGATCGCGAAGGTCTACGGCGCAGAGCAGGCCCCGCTGTGGACGGCGATCCCGTACGTCGCCGTGTTCTCCGCGGCTCTCGCCGTGCGCCGCCGCCGGCCCGCGGTCGTGGCCGTCGTGGTGTCGCTCGCGTTCGTCGTGGCCACCACGCTGCGCGTGCCCGAGATCTACGGCGGCAACATCGCGATGTTCATCGCCCTCTACACGGTGGGTGCCTGGACGGACTCCCGCCGCAGGGCGTTCTTCGTGCGCGCGGGCATCATGCTCGTGATGGCGGCGTGGCTCGTCATCGAGATGTACCGCCAGGCGATCGAGCAGGCCGCGAAGGCCGATGTCAGCGCCGGGATGTTCTCGCCCCTCGTGGCGTTCCTCATGCTGCAGGTGCTGCTGAATGTGCTGTACTTCGGCGGCGCCTACTACTTCGGCGAGCGCAGCTGGAACGCCGCCCGCCAACGCGCCGCGCTCGAGCAGCGCACCGCCGAGCTCGAGCATGAGCGCGCCCTGAGCGCCGCCCAGGCCGTCGCCCTCGATCGGGTGCGCATCGCCCGCGAGCTGCACGATGTGGTCGCGCACCACGTCTCCGTCATGGGCGTGCAGGCGGGAGCGGCCCGGATGATGATCCCGCAGGATCCCGAGGCCGCCACCGGGATCGTCGCCGGCATCGAGGACTCCGCCCGCGACGCGATCCGCGATCTCCACCAGCTGCTCGACACGCTGCGTGCGCCCGGCGACAGCGAGGAGGCCGCCTCCACGGTCGACGTCGACGACATCGCCGAACTCGCCGAGGCCAGCACGGCAGCCGGCCTGCCCACGCGCCTGCAGGTGATCGGCGACCCGTTTCCGCTGCCGCCCGTGACCGCCGTGAACCTGTACCGCATCGCTCAGGAGTCGCTCACGAACGCGCGGCGGCACGCAGGCCCCGACGCGGAGGCGGATGTGCGGATCCGGTACGAGCCGGGATCCGTCGAACTAGAGGTCGTCAACACGGGCCGGCTGGTCACCGGGCTGCGCCCCGGGCTCGGCCAGCTCGGCATGCGCGAGCGGGCGACCGCGTCGGGCGGGACGATCGAGCTCGTCCCGCGCCCCGCCGGCGGATTCCGCGTGCGCACGACGCTGCCCGTCCCGTCATCCGCCCCGGAAGCGCCGAGAGAACGGAGGGAGACCGCATGACCGCGCCGATCCGCGTGCTGCTCGTCGACGACCACGCCATGCTCCGAGCCGGATTCCGCACCATCCTCGACCTGCAGCCCGACATCGCCGTCGTCGGCGAGGCGGCGACCGGATCCGAGGCCGTGGCGCTCGCGGGATCCCTGCTGCCCGACGTGATCACCATGGACGTGCAGATGCCCGACATGGACGGGATCGAGGCGACGCGGCGGATCCGCGCGGACGATCGGATCCGCGCATCCATCGCGATCGTGACGACGTTCGACCGTGACGACTACCTTTTCGACGCCCTCGACGCCGGGGCGAGCGGATTCCTGCTCAAGAACGCCGGCCCGGAGGAGCTCGTGGCCGCCGTGCGGGCGCTGGCCGCGGGCGACGGCATGCTCGCTCCCGAGGTGACCCGGCGCGTGCTGCAGCGCTTCGCCGCCGTGCCGGCGCCTGAGCCCGTCGGAGGCACGCACGCCTCCGGATCGGTCCCTGAGCCCGTCGAAGGGACCCTGTCTGCCTCGGGCGCTTCGACGAGCTCAGCGTCCGGGTCTGCCCTGCCGGCCCTGCCCAGCGTCGCCCTGCCCAGCGCCGCACTGCCGGAGCCGCTGACCGACCGCGAGTCCGAGGTGCTGCGCCTGGTCGCCGAGGCCTGGAGCAACGCCGAGATCGCGGCCGAGCTGTTCATCGGCGAGGCGACGGTGAAGACGCACGTGTCGCGGATCCTGCAGAAGCTCGGCGCGCGCGACCGCGTGCAGGCGGTCGTGCTCGCGCACCGGCTCGGCCTCGCCTGAGCCTTCGGGCGTGCCAGCTCCTCAGGCCCGCCCGTCGCCACGGCACCCCCGGCCGGCCGCACGCGATGCGCCCGATAGCCTCTCCTCATGGCCGAAACCGCGAGCCCGCCGATCCCCCGCACGCCGCTGTCCCGCCCGATCATGGCCGGAGTGGTCACCGCGCTCGTCGGGTTCACGAGCTCGTTCGCGGTCGTGCTCACCGGCCTCGCCGCCGTCGGAGCGACCCACGCGCAGGCCGCGAGCGGGCTGCTCGCCCTCAGCCTCACGATGGGGATCGCGTGCATCGTGCTCGCCTGGCGCTACCGCATGCCCATCACCTCCGCCTGGTCCACGCCCGGCGCGGCGCTGCTCGCAGCCACCGGGGCGGCGGGCGGCGGTGCGGCAGGCGCGGGCGGCGCGATCGACGGAGGGTGGCCGGCGGCGGTCGGGGCGTTCCTCATCACGGCAGGCCTGATCCTGCTCACGGCCCTCGTGCCGCAACTCGGATCCCTCATCGCCGCGATCCCGCCCTCCATCGCCCAGGCGATGCTCGCCGGCGTGCTGCTCCCGCTCTGCCTCGCCCCGGTAGCGGGGCTCGCGAAGAACCCGTGGGGTGTGATCCCCGTCGTCCTGACCTGGCTGGTGTTCGCTCGGCTGGCTCCGCGCTGGGCGGTGCCGCTGGCGTTCCTCACGGCGACCGTGGTGATCGTCGTGGGGATCGCGACCGGCGCCTCGACCAGCTCAGGGGCGGGGACCGGCTCGGGGACCGTCGTGGATCCCGCCGTGCTGCTGCCGCGCGTCGAGCTGACCATGCCGACGTTCACGATCGGATCCCTGGTCGGCATCGCCCTGCCGCTGTTCATCGTGACGATGGCGTCGCAGAACGTGCCCGGCGTGGCCGTGATGCGCAGCTTCGGCTACGAGGTGCCGTGGCGCCCCGCGATGCTCGTGACCGGGCTCGGCAGCGCCCTCGGCGCCCCTGCCGGCGGACACGCGATCAACCTCGCCGCGATCAGCGCCGCCCTCGCCGCCGCACCGGACGCCGAACCGGATCCGAAGCGCCGATGGATCGCCGGCGTCTCCACCGGGGTGTCCTACCTGGTGCTCGGCGTGTTCTCGGCCGCGTTCGCCGCGCTCGTGGTGCTGGCGCCGGTCGCCGTCATCCCGGCGGTCGCCGGGCTCGCCCTGTTCGGGGCGTTCGGATCGGCGGTGCAACAGGCGATCGACGACCCCGGCGAGCGCACCCCGGCCGTCGTCACCTTCCTCGTCGCCGCGAGCGGGATGGCGTTCTGGGGCGTGAGCGCCGCGTTCTGGGCGCTCCTCGCCGGCCTGCTCGTGCGCGGCGCGCTGCACCTCGGCAGGCGCTGAGCGGACGCCGGGCCGGTCGTCGGAAAACGGCGGAGGGGTTCCGCGTGTCGCGCCTCCGCAGGCTGAGACACGCCGTTGCCGCACATGGCCTCCTCCGTTTTCCGACCGGCTCCCCCGCGCGCCGGATCGCAGCGTCGCCGAGCATCCGCCCCCGGGGGGATGCCCCCGCGGCATCGCGCTGAATACGGTGAAGGCATGCGCCGCACCGAGCGAACGCCGCACCGAGCGAACGTCGTACTGAGCGAACGGAGTGAGACGAAGTGACCACCGTGCTTCCCGAGAGCAGGATCGGGACATCCGGCCTGCTGGAGCTGCAGGGCCTCACCAAGAGCTACGGATCCCGGCGCGTGCTCGACGACGTCTCGTTCCATGTCGCGCCCGGCCGGCTCACCGGCTTCGTCGGCGGCAACGGGGCGGGCAAGACCACGACCATGCGGATCGTGCTGGGCGTGCTCGGCGCGGACGCCGGCACGGTGCGGCTCGGCGGGCACGATGTGGGCGCCGCCGACCGCCGCCGCTTCGGCTACATGCCCGAGGAGCGGGGCCTCTACCCCAAGATGAAGGTGCTCGAGCAGGTGGCCTACCTCGCCCGGCTGCACGGCTTCGCCAAGGCCGATGCCACCGCACGCGCCGAGGCGCTGCTCGCCGAACTCGGCCTCGGCGAGCGCCTGCACGACACGATCGAGTCACTCTCCCTCGGCAACCAGCAGCGGGCGCAGATCGCCGCCGCGCTCGTGCACGACCCCGAGGTGCTCATCCTCGACGAGCCCTTCTCCGGACTGGATCCGCTCGCCGTCGACGTGGTCGCCGGCGTACTGCAGTCGCGAGCGGCGCAGGGTGCGTCGATCCTGTTCTCCTCGCACCAGCTCGACGTCGTGGAGCGGCTGTGCGACGACCTCGTGATCATCGCCGGCGGCACGATCCGCGCGGCCGGCTCCCGCGAGGAGCTGCGCGCCCAGCACTCCGCCCCGCGCTACGAGCTCGTCTCCGACGCCGATGCCGGCTGGATCCGGTCCGAACCGGGCATCACGGTCGTCGACTTCGAGCGCGGCACGGCCGTCTTCGACGCGGACACCCCGGCCGACGCTCAGCGTGTGCTGCGCACCGCCCTCGACCACGGCGCCGTGCACGCCTTCACGCCGCAGCATCCGTCCCTCGCCCAGATCTTCAAGGAGGTCATCCAGTGAGCACCGCGACCGCGCCGAGCACGAGCGCCCTCTCGACCGGCAACGGCATCCTCCTCGTCGCCGAGCGCGAGATCGGATCCAAGCTGCGCAGCAAGGCCTTCCTGATCTCGACCGGGATCCTGCTGCTCATCGCCCTCGCCGGCGTGCTGATCGGCGGGTTCATGAGCAAGAACACCTCCGACACGAAGATCGCGGTGACCGCCGAGACCGCGCAGGCGGTGCACGGTCTGCCCGGGCTGAAGCCGACGGAGGTGGCCGACGCGACCGCCGCCGAGCGGCTCGTGCGGGACGGGACGGTCGAGGCCGCGCTCGTCCCCGACCCCGGCGACGCCCCGTTCGGCTACAAAGTCGTCGTGCTCAAGGACACCCCGAGCAGCCTGGAGGCCCTGCTCGCCAAGACGCCGAAGGTCACGGTCCTCGAGCCGGACACGACCAACCCGCTGCTGCGCTATCTGGTGGCGATCGGCTTCGGCGTGGTGTTCCTGATGGCGGCATCGACGTTCGGCGCGACCATGGCGCAGAGCGTCGTGGAGGAGAAGTCCACGCGCGTCGTGGAGCTGCTGCTCGCGGCGATCCCGGCCCGGGTGCTGCTGGCGGGCAAGGTGCTCGGCAACACCGTGCTGGCCATGGCGCAGATCCTCGCACTCGCGGCGATCGCGGTGGTCGGCCTCATCGTCACCGGGCAGAACACGGTGCTGGAGGGGCTCGGGGCGCCCCTGGTGTGGTTCGCCGTGTTCTTCCTGTTCGGGTTCGTGCTGCTGGCATCGCTGTTCGCCGCAGCGGCCGCCCTCGTGTCGCGGCAGGAGGACATCGGATCCACGACCATGCCGATCACGATGCTCGTGATGGCGCCCTACATCCTCGTGATCATCTTCAACGACAACCCCGTGGTGATGACGATCCTGTCGTACGTGCCGTTCTCGGCGCCGGTGGCGATGCCGGTGCGGCTGTTCGTCGGCGAGGCGCAGTGGTGGGAGCCGCTGCTGTCGCTCGTGATCCTGCTCGCGACCTGCGTGGCCGCCATCCTCGTCGCCGCGAAGATCTACGAGAACTCGCTGCTGCGCATGGGCGCGCGGGTGAAGCTCGCGGAGGCGCTCTCAGGACGCTGAGCGATCCTGGACGCCGCAACCACAGCCGCGAGACTGCAACCGAGCGACGAGACTGCACCACTCTGCTGCAGTCTCGTCGCGGGGTTGCAGTCTCGCGGACGCGGGAGGGCGATGACGGATCCGGATCCAGGCATCCGGGAATATTCACGCGCATGGATCGTTGAGGTCTTGCAGGCGGACGACGGGGTCCGACATCCGAACCATCGACCCGAAAGGCCTCATCGCATGAGCACGCCTGCCATCGACCGCACCGCAGTCACCGACGCCCCGATCCTCGACGTCCTCGCCGAGCGCTGGAGCACCCGCATCTTCGACACCACCGCCGCCATCGACGAGGACGCCCTCGCCAGCGCGCTCGAGGCCGCCCGCTGGGCTCCGACCGCCGTGAACTTCCAGCCCTGGCGCGCGATCGTGGCTCGCCGCGGGTCCGCGTCGCACGCGAAGGTCGTCGCCACCCTGGCCGGCTTCAACAGCACCTGGGCCGCCGACGCCGCGGCTCTCGTCGTGTTCATCGCCGAGACCACCCGTGACGGGGAGCCCATGGCCTGGGCGCTCTACGACACCGGCCAGGCCGCCGCGCACTTCACCGTGCAGGCGCACGCCAACGGCCTTTCCACCCACCAGATGGGCGGCTTCGACCGCGACGCCCTCGCCGCGGCGTTCGACCTGAGCAGCGACTTCACCCCGATCTCGGTCATGGCCGTCGGTGAGCTCGGCGACATCCGCACGGCGAGCGAGGAGCTGCAGCAGCGCGAGAACGCGCCGCGCACCCGCCGCCCGATCGCCGAGACCGTCATCGTCAACGACTGATCACTCGGATCCGAACGCCCTCTCCGCTCACGGAGGGGGCGTTCGTCGTTCCCCGCCAAGCACCGCACGGGCCGCAGCCGCAGCCGTCAGCGCTTGCGGGGGCGCCCCGAGGCGAGTGCGTCGGCGGCGCGGATCAGGGAGAGGTGCGAGAACGCCTGCGGGGTGTTGCCGGCGTGGCGGCGGCCGACCGGGTCGTACTCCTCGCTGAGCATGCCGACGTCGTTGCGCAGCCCGCACAGGCGGTCCATCAGCTCCTGCGCCTCGCCCCGCCGGCCCGTCGCGGCGTACTGCTCGACGAGCCAGAACGAGCACGCGAGGAACGTGTGCTCGTCGCCGGGCAGCCCGTCGACCCCGGTCCCGGTGCGGTACCGGTTCACGAGCCCGTCGTGGATCAGGGTCTGCTCGATGCGCTCGACGGTCGCGAGCATCCGCGGGTCGTCGGGGGCGCAGAAGCCGGTGCGCGGGATGAGCAGCAGCGAGGCGTCGACCTCGTCCGTGGCGCGGTGCTGGACGAACCAGCCGTGGTGTACGCCGAGCTCGTCGATCTCCGCCCGCAGCCGGTCGCGCACCTGCCTCCAGCGCTCGACGGGTCCGCTGGCCCCCTCCTCCTCGACCGCGCGCACACCGCGATCGAACGCCGCCCAGAGCATCACCCGGGAGTGCGTGAAGAACTGCGGATCCCCGCGGATCTCCCACATGCCGTTGTCGGGCCGGTCCAGCAGCTCCTCGACGTGCCCCAGCAGCAGACGCTGCAGCGACCACGACCGTGTGGACTCGGCGAGCCCCGCACGGCGCGCCGCGGCGAGCGTCACCATCACCTCGCCGATCACGTCGGCCTGGTACTGGCGGGCGGCGTCGTTGCCGATCCGCACAGGCACGGATCCCTCGTAGCCCGGCAGCGAGGGCATCACGCGTTCGATGAGCTCCCGCTCGCCCGCGAGCCCGTACATGATCTGCACGTCGGCGGGATCCCCGGCGACCGCACGCACGAGCCAGTCCCGCCATGCGCGCGCCTCGTCGGCGAGCCCGTGCGCGAGCAGCGCCTCGAGCGTCAGCGCGGCGTCGCGCAGCCACACGTAGCGATAGTCCCAGTTGCGCACCCCGCCGAAGTCCTCGGGCAGCGAAGTGGTCGCCGCCGCCGCGATGCCGCCGGTGTCGCGGTTCGTGAGCGCCCGCAGGATCAGCAGCGACCGCCGCACCGCGTCCTGGTGGGGACCGGTGTGCGCGATGCCGGACGCCCAGTCCCGCCACCAGCCCGTGGTGCGGCGCAGCGAGTCGTCGACGTCGAAGCGCTCCGGCGTACGACGGTACGACGGGAACCAGGTGAGCACGAGGTCGACCGTGTCGCCCTCCGCCACCGCGATCTCGCCCGTATGACTGTGACCGGCGGGCCGCAGCGCCGCCCCGCGGACCACGACCGCATCGGGTCCCGCCGTCGCCGTGATCTCCGGAGCCGGCGCGGTGCCGGTCTGGTGGATCCAGGGCATGGCGCGGGCGTAGTCGAACCGGATCCGCAGTTCCTGCACGAACCGCACCGTGCCGCGGATCCCCGAGATGCGGCGCACCACGTCGGTGCGCTCGCCCGGCGCGGTCTCCGCCATGCCCGCGGACTCCTGCTCGTGCGGACCCTGTTCGGGCGGATCCTGTTCGGACGGATCGTGTTCGGACGGATCCTGTTCGGTCCGGTCCTGCTTCGCGGGCTCCGGCGCGGGCTGACCCGTGCCCGGCCGGTCGGGACCGCTCGGGACGATCGGCATCCACTCGCGCACCTCTGCGACGCCGCCGGCCGTCTCCCAGCGCGTGACGAGGCAGAACGTGTCCTCGTCGTAGCGGCGGGTCGCGGTCGCCTCGGGGTCGTCCGGGCGCAGGCTCCAGTGCCCCTGCTCCCGTCCGCCGAGCAGCGCGCCGAACAGCGAGGCGGAATCCAGTCGCGGGGCGCAGAGCCAGTCCACGCTGCCGGCGCGCGACACGAGCGCCGCCGTGCGGCCGTCGCTCAGCAGCGCATAGTCCTCGATCGGGGGGTTGGGCACCTCCGCAGTCTCGCATCGTCCGCACCGTCACGGACCCTTCGACAGGCTCAGGGACCGCAACCGTGCGCGGCACGGACCCTTCGACAGGCCCAGGGACCGCAACCGTGCGCGGCGCGTCAAGATCCGGGACGGATCCGCATTCGGAACGTATCGTGGGCGCATGACCACCCCGACGACGCTGCTCATCCTCGGTGCTTCCGGCGACCTCACGTCGCGCCTGCTCCTGCCCGCGATCGCCCAGCTGCTGCGCCGGCAGCCCGACCGCGCGCTCGTGCTGCGCGGCGCCGGATCCGACGACTGGTCGGACGAACGCTGGCAGGAGGCCGTGCGCACGGCGTTCGCCACGGTCGACGCCGAGGACCAGCTGCCCCGGATCGCCGGCACCACTTATACGAAGGCCGACGTCACCGACAAGGATGCCCTGGCCGGGCTCATCGCCGGCATCGAGGGATCCCTCGTCATCTACTTCGCGCTTCCCCCCGCGGTCACCGAGGCCGCATGCGAGGAGCTCGTCGACATCCCGCTGCCGGCCGGCACCGTGCTGGCGCTGGAGAAGCCGTTCGGCAGCGATGAGAAGAGCGCGGCCGCGCTGAACGCCCTCGTCACGCGGATCGTGCCGGAGAACCAGGTGTTCCGCGTCGACCACTTCCTGGGCCGGTCGACGATCCTCAACATCATGGGCGTGCGGTTCGCGAACCGCCTCGTGGAACCGGTGTGGTCGGCCGATCACGTGGAGTCCGTGCTGGTGCGCTACGACGAGGCGCTCGCGCTGGAGAACCGGGCGCGCTACTACGACAAGGCGGGCGCGCTGGTCGACATGATCCAGAGCCACCTGCTGCAGGTGCTCGCGATCCTCGCGATGGAGCAGCCCGCGGATCTGGACGAGATCGACCTGCGCGACGCGATGGCCGCCGCGCTCCGGGCCACCCGGATCGTCGACGGCGACCCTGTCCGATCCACCCGCCGCGCCCGGTACACCGCCGGTACGATCGGTGACCGGTCGATCCCCTCGTACACCGACGAGCAGGGCGTCGACCCCTCCCGCAACACCGAGACGCTCGCGGAGATCACCTGCGAAGTCGACACCGCGCGCTGGGCGGGTGTTCCGTTCACGCTGCGCAGCGGCAAGGCGCTCGGCGAGCGCTGCGCGGAGATCGTGGTCACGTTCCGGCCGGTGCGGCACATCCCCGGCGGACTCACGGGGCGGCCGAACGACGGCGGGGTGCTGCGCTTCTCCCTCGGACCCGACCGGATCGAGCTGGAGCTGAACGTGAACGGCGGCGACGATCCGTTCGCCCTGCGCCGCGACGTGCTGTCCACCGAGCTGGGCAAGGGCACGCTGCTCGCCTACACCGAGGTGCTCAGCGAGATCCTGGACGGCGACGTGGCGCTCTCGGTGCGCGGCGACGCCGCTGAGCAGTGCTGGCGCATCATCCAGCCGGCCCTGGACGCCTGGAGGTCGGGGGCCGTGCCGATGGACGAGTACGCGGCCGGATCGCGCGGCCCGGAGGACTGGGCCACCTCCTGCGTTCCGCAGACCGCGTCCTGACGGGGGCGCGCGGGCGTCCTTCGTCTCGCTGCGCTCGCTCAGGAACCGGGGAACGCTGCGGTCGCTCAGGAACCGGGGAACGCTGCGCTCGCTCAGGAACCCGGGGACGCTGCGCGCGCTCAGGAACCGGGGAGGGCAGGCGGCGAAGGCAGATCCGCAGCACGGCGCCGACGGGAATGACGGATCCCGCCCATCGGATCGGCGGATCCGCCCGACCGACCCTACGATCGGCGCATGACCGCGCTCCCCCGCCGCGTCCGTATCGGCTACGCCCTGTGCGGCATCTCGTCGGGCACCTACGGCACCGTGCCGGGCCTCATCCTGATGCCGTTCCTCACAGACCTCCTCGGCGTGCAGGCGGCGATCGCCGGCATGATCGTCTTCGCCCCGAAGGCATGGGACTTCTTCCTCAACCCGATCGCCGGCCGGCTCAGCGACCGCTCCCGCAACACGCGCGACCGCCGGCGTCCGTTCATGCTGCGCGCCGGGATCCTGCTCGCCCTCGCCTTCTCCGCGATGTTCTTCGGTCCGACGGCCCCACCGGTCGCGGCCGCACTGTGGGTGCTCGTGGCGTTCCTCGCCTCGGCCACGGTCTACGCGTTCTTCCAGGTGCCGTATCTCGCGATGTCGGCCGAGATCACCGACGACTACACCGAGCGCACGCGGATGATCAGCTGGCGCGTGATCGTCTTCACGCTCGCCATCCTGGTCTCCGGCGCGGCGGCCCCGGCCCTCGTCGAGGCCTTCGGCGGCGTGACCGGCTACCGGATCATGGCGCTCGCCATGGCGGTGCTCATCCTCGTAGGCACCGCGGGCGTCTGGTTCGGCACCCGCTCGGTGCCGCTGACGCGTGGCGAGCAGGCCGAGGGGCGGCTGTTCGCCCAGCTCGCGATCGTGCTGCGGGACGCGGACGCGCGCACGCTCATCGTCGCCTTCGTCCTGCAGGCGGTCGCGATCGGCATGGTGCTCGGCGGCGTCGTGTACGTGGCGCGGCACGTCGTGCACGATCCATCGGTCGCCACCTACAGCTTCGTGTGCTTCGTCGCCCCCGCGATCGTGCTCACGCCCGCATGGAGCCGGCTCGGATCCCGGATCGGCAAGAGGTCGGGGTTCGTGGTCGCCACCGTCACGATGGCAGCCGGCCTGGTCGCGCTGGTGGCCGCACGCGCGGGCGACGCGGTGCCGCTGCTCGTCGCCTCCGGGGTGGTCGGCGTCGGCTACGCGGGTGCGCAGCTGTTCCCGCTGGCGATGCTCCCCGACCTCGCCGCCGAGGACGCCCGGCGCAGTGGCACCAACCGGATCGGGATGATCTCGGGGATGTGGTCGGGGTTCGAGCTGCTCGGCTACGCCCTGGGACCCGCCCTGCTCGGGCTCGTGCTGACGCTCGGCGGCTACCGCCCCGGCACCGGCGACACGACAGTGCAGTCCGACAGCGCGCAGTGGGCGATCGTGCTCGGGGTGTCGATCGTGCCGGCCGCGCTCTGCCTGGTCAGCCTGATCCCGCTGTCGCGCTACCGCCTGGACGGCCGCCTGCGCGCGGAGGCGGCACGGGCGTCCGCCGACCTGCCCTGATCGGGTCCCGTCACCACCGCGGAGGGATACGGGCGATCGACCGGCCGAACGCGTCGAGCTCGTGCCCGTTGCGCTTGACCGTGCGCAGCACGGTCCAGCGGTCGACGATCTCGACGTCCGGCCCCCAGGACCGCTCGATCGCGGGCAGGGCCGTGAGCGACCGCGCCCGCACGCATGCGAACAGGGGCGCCGGGCCCACCGCCACCCCGGCGCGGTGCGCTTCGGGCAGCCGCGCCGCGCGCGCTGCGGCCGACTCGGGGTCTGTGGAGCGCGCCCAGAGCACGGCGCCCCGGCGGTAGCCCGCCGCGGGCATCGCCAGGTCGCAGCCGAAACGCAGCAACCCCGCCGCGGTCGCCCGCTCCACGGCGCGGCGCGCGGTCGCCTCGGACACGCCGAGGCGCACGGCGAGCGCCGCCGACGGCATGCGAGGATCCTCGTCCAGCACGTCGGCGATCTCCGCGACGATGTGCGGCTTGGGCGGCCGGGGCGCGTCGGCCGCGGACGGACGGGCGCCGCGGGGCGCGGGACGGAGGAGGCGCTGCTGCGTGGCGGAGAGCACGGGCAGCCGCCACGTGGAGTCCTCCGCGGACACGCTCGCGGCGACGTCCATCCGCAGCACCGCGGCGTCGGTCTCGAGGGCGCGCACCCGCTCCCCCAGCTGCGCCAGCCCCTCGGAGGCGGCGACGAGCAGCAGGAGCCCCGCCGAGGTCTCGTCGACGCCGAGCACCCAGGGCCGCCGGACGGCCGCGGCCTGCGCATCGGTGGTGATCCCGGGATGCACCAGCACGAGGGCGAGGTCGGTGCTGGACGCCCAGCGCTCCGCCGTGGGCCACGCGGTGAGCCAGGCCAGGCCCTCGTCGTTCAGAGCGCTCCAGTGCCGCACCACCGTGGCGGCGTCCACGCCGACCGCGGCGGCGATGCGGGTCCAGGGCGCCCGCGCGTCGAGCTGCAGGGCATGCACCACGGCGAGGTCGATCTCGTCCAGGGGCCGGGGATCCGTCGCGTCCATGTGACGAAGACTACGCAGGATGCCGAGCTGAATGGCGTTTCGCCGTGATCCGGAGCCGAAATCAGAGCGAAATCCTACGCTCGCCTCATGAGCTTGACGACCACGCAGATCCTGGCCACGATCGAGGATCTCGTCGCGCTCGCCCCGCGCGCCACCGGCTCCCCCGGGGGAGCCGCGGCAGCCGCGTACGTCGAGGAGCGCTTCTCCCGCGCGGGCCTTGCGACCGAGATCCTCGAGGTGCCGTCGTTCGCGTGGCGGGCGACCGAATGCCGCGTCGAGGCCGGCGACGCCCTCGCGGTGCCCTGCTCGCCGATCCTGCACTCCGCCCTCCCGGCGCACGATTGGACCGGGGAGGTGCGTCACGTCGTCGAAGCGCCGGTCGTCGACATCGGCGCCGACCGGGTGCGCCGGCACGACGTGCGCGGCACGATCGTGCTGTTCGACCTCACATTCGACATGACGCTCGCGCACACCCTGCCGCTCACGCTGTTCCTGCACGATCCGGGCCGGCGCGTGCTGCGCCGCGACGTGCTGCGCAGCCGCAACCCCTACGTCACCTCGCTCGCCCGCACGATGCGCGACGCCGCGGCGGCGGGTGCCGTGGGTGTCATCGGCGTACTGCGCGACTACCCGGACTCGCTCGGCTACCACAACGAGTACTACCGGCGCACGCTGTTCCGCCTGCCCGGCGCCTGGGTCACGCGCGCGGGAGGCGCGCGGCTGCGCGCGGCGCTGCGCCGCTCGCCCCGGGCGACGATCACCCTGGGCGTCGAGCGCTCGGAGGTGGTCTCGCGCACCGTCATCGGCGTGCTGCCGGGCAGTGATCGCGGAACCCGCGACGAGGCGATCATGATCCAGTCGCATCACGACTCGGTCGGCGACGGAGCAGTGGAGGACGCGTCGGGCGCCGCCGAGGTGATCGCGCTCGCCGAGCAATACGCGGCCGAGTCCCGCGCGGGGCGGCCGCCGCGCAAGACGCTGCTCTTCACGAGCTTCGACACCCACTTCACCGGCTATCAGGCGCACCGGGAATTCGCCCGCCGCCACGTGCTCGCGCCGGACGCACGCTGGCGGATCGTGCTCAACGCCACGATCGAGCACATCGGGCTGCGCGCCGTGGAGGGCGCCGACGGAGGGTTCGAGAGCACCGGGGAGACCGAGCCGCGAGGCATCTTCCTCAACGTGAGCCCGGCGTTCACCGCCCGCATCGCGGGACTGATCCGCCGCCACCGGCTGCATGCGACCAGCATCCTGGGATCGGGGCTGCTGGAGTTCTTCGCGGGCGGCATCCCCACCGACGCCTCGTTCACGTTCGTCTCGGGGGTGCCCACGGTGAGCCTGATCTCCGGCCCGCTCTACCTGTACGACGACGCCGACACGATCGACCGGATCGACGTCGCCCAGCTCGAGCCGGTGGCCCGGTTCTTCGCCGACGTCGTGGACGACGCCGACCGGCACCGCGGCTCGCTCCTGGGCACGCTCCCCGCGGGCCTGCGCCGCCTCCTCCCGCGGGGGCGCTGGTGAGCGACGCGACGGCGTACGGCCCGGCCAGCGGATCCGGTATCCGTCACGGATCCACGCGCATCGTGCGCTTCCCGGGCGAGGACGGACCGGAGACGGGGATCCTGCATCTCCCCCTCGCGGAGGCACCGCTCGGCGGCCATCCGATCGTGGTGCTCGGGCACATGACGACGGGAGGCTCGCGGCGCTCCGCCCCGAGCCTCGGCCATCCGGGGCACCCGGAGTGGCGGCGCATGTCGCAGGGCGATGCCCTGTGCGACCTGCTGCTGCGGCGCGGCATCGCCGTGATGCGGCCGGACTACCCCGGGATCGGCAGCGGCGGAGTGCATCCCTACCTCCTGGGGGCTCCGCTGGCCGGATCCCTACGCGCGATGATGCGCGCCCGCCGCACCCTCGACGACCGGCTCGGCGACGACTGGGTCGCCGCCGGTCATTCCGAGGGCGCCGTCGCCGCGCTGTTCGCCGGCACATCTGCCGAACCCGACGAGCGCAGCCGCCTGCGCGGCGTGGCGGCCGTGACTCCCGTCACCCGGATGGATCTCAGCATCCGCACCTCGCTCGCACTCCCCGGCACCGCGCCGGGCTCGGGAGTGGTCTCGGCGCTCATCGGACTCATGCTGCGCGGCGCGGCCACGGCGGATCCGATCCTCGGGGCGCTGATCGACGGCGACGGCCTCGATCCCGCCGCGCGGGAACGATGGGACGACCTGGACCGCCTCTGCCTCAGCGAACTGGCGGCCGCCGGTTCCTGGGGCGGCATCGCGCCCGGCCGCATCGGCGGACCTGAGGGCAGGGCGCTGTTCGCGCGCCTGTACGCGTCGTTCCGGGAGAACGACGTCGCCGCCCTGACGGGGTTCCGAGTCCCTGTGCGCATCGACGCCGGGTGGTTCGACGAGGTCGCGCCCGCGCCCCTCACCGCCCGGCTGCTGCGGGCCTATCGGCAGGCCGGGGTCGACCTGACGGCCCGCTGGTGGCCGTCGCACCACTCCGGGACGATGCGCGCCCGGCACGCCCCGCGGCACACCGCCGCCTGGATCGCGGCCCGCCTGGCGCGCTGAGCCGGGCAACCCACGTGCTTCGTCTCGCTGCGCTCGCTCAGGAACCCGCGCGCACCGGCTCCTGAGCGAGGAGCGCAGCGATGAGACGAAGGACGCCTCCTCGGCAACACCGGTCAGGCGTGCCGGGCGAGCAGGCGCCGCGCGGCCGCGCTGTGCTCGGCGATGAGCTGCGGCACGTCCAGTCCCACGATCTGCCCGTCGAGCACGCGCCAGACGCCGCCCACCATGACCCGGTCGGCGCGGTCGGCGCCGCACAGCAGCAGCGCGGCCACCGGGTCGTGGCTGCCGGAGAACCGCAGCTCGTCGAGCGTGAACATGGCGAGGTCCGCCTGCTTGCCCGGGGCGAGCACGCCGATGTCGCTGCGGCCCAGGGCACGCGCCGACCCCTGCGTCGCCCAGTCCAGCGCCCGCTCCGGGGTGACCGCCGCGGCGCCGTAGCGGAGCCGCTGCAGGTACAGCGCCTGGCGCACCTCCATCATCATGTTGGAGCCGTCGTTCGACGCGGATCCGTCCACGCCCAGCCCGACCGGGACGCCGGCGGCCTCGAGCTCGACGGCCCGCGCGATGCCGGAAGCCAGGCGCATGTTCGAGGTGGCGCAGTGCGAGACGGCGGTGCCGGCCGCACCGAGCCGCGCGATCTCGGCGTCGTCGAAGTGGATCCCGTGCGCGAGCCAGGTGCGCCCTCCCAGCCAGCCGACGCTGTCGAGGTAGTCCACCGTGCGCAGCCCGAACCGCTCCCGGCAGAAGTCCTCCTCGTCGATGGTCTCCGCGAGGTGGGTGTGCATCCGCACGTCGAGGCGCTCGGCGAGCGCGGCGGTGTCGCGCATCACTCCGGTGGTGACGGAGAAGGGCGAGCACGGTGCGAGCCCGATCTGCACGAAGGCGCCGTCGCCGCGCTCGTGATACGCGCCCACCAGCCGCTCGCTGTCGGCGAGGATGACGTCCGCGTCCTGCACGGTGCTCTGCGGCGGCAGCCCGCCGTCCTCCTCACCCAGCGACATGGATCCGCGCGTCAGCGTCGCCCGCATCCCGAGGCGCTTCACGACCTCGACCTGCACGTCGATGCCGTCCTCGAGCCCGTCGGGGAAGAGGTAGTGGTGGTCGGCCGCCGTGGTGCAGCCGCTCAGCAGCAGCTCGGCGAGCGCGGCGGTGGTCGCGAGCTCGAGGTCGCGCGGGGTGAGCCCCGCCCAGACCCCGTACAGACCCTTCAGCCAGGGGAACAGTTCGGCGCTGACCACGGGCGTCCAGGCCCGGGTGAGGGTCTGATAGAAGTGGTGGTGCGTGTTGATGAGACCCGGGATGATCACGTGCCGCGACGCGTCGACGGTCTCGTCGACGGGCGCCGAGGGAGTGCCTCCGGCGGGCACGGCCTCGAGGATGCGCGACCCCGAGACGACGAGGCCGCCCCGGGCGTCGGCGCTGTCGCCGGTGTGGATCCCCAGCGGGTTCTTCAGCCAGAGGGTGCGGGTGGGTTCGGACATCGGTGCGGCTCCTTCAACGGGATGAGCGGAGCCGGGTGGCCCCGCGGGGGCCAGCTCAGTGTTGACCTGTCTGCTGATCCAGGTTGCCCCCGCGGGGTGGGCGGTGTCAGTGCGCCGGATGCTCCACCGGGACCTCGTTGCCGTCGCGGTCGACGATCTTACCGTCCACGATCGAGTCGCCGTCCTCGAACGCGTCCAGGTAGGCGACCGGGATGCTGCGCGTCGGCGCGGACACGAACGCGTTCTTGCGCTTGACGCTGCCGAGGTGGTTGAACAGCAGGTTCAGCAGGATCGCGGTGACCGCCGCCGAGCTGATGCCCGAGTGGAAGATCGTCACGAACCAGGCCGGCATCGCGTGGTAGATGTCGGGCTTCGCGATCGGGAGCATGCCCACGGCGAGCGAGGTCGCGACGATCACGAGGTTCATGTTGTCCTTGTACTCGACGCGCGCGAGGGTGCGGATGCCCGACGCGGCGACCGATCCGAACAGGACGAGGCCGGCCCCGCCGAGCACGGGCTGCGGGATGGCTCCCACGACCCGCCCGAGCACGGGCAGCAGGCCCAGGATGACGAGAACGCCACCACCGGCGGTCACCACGAAGCGGCTCTTCACGCCGGTGATCGCGACCAGGCCGACGTTCTGCGCGAACGCGGACTGCGTGAAGGTGCCGAAGACCGGCGACACGGCGCTGGAGAGCATGTCGGCCCGCAGGCCCGCGGCGATGCGCTTGGAGTCGACCTTCGTGCCGACGATCTCGCTCACGGCGAGGATGTCGGCCGTGGTCTCGGTGAGCGTCACCAGGATGACGATGAGCATCGAGATGATGGCGGCGATGTTGAAGGTCGGCAGGCCGAAGCCGAAGACCTGCGGAAGGGCGAAGATCGGCCCCTCGCCGACCTTGCTGAAGTCCGCCTTCCCGAGGATGACCGCGACGATGGTGCCGAGCACGATCGCGAGCAGGATCGCAAGACGGGAGATCGCCCCCACCGGGATCTTGCTGAGGATGAGCACGATCACCAGGGTGATGCCGGCGAGCATGAGGTTCTCCGGCAGCGCGCCGTTCTCCGGCTTCGCGCCGGGGCCGTAGATCCAGCCGGCCGCGACCGGCAGCAGGCTGAGGCCGATCGTGGTGATCACGGTGCCCGTCACGACCGGCGGGAAGAAGCGGATGATGGTCGCGAACACCGGGGCGATGAGCAGGCCGATGACCGAGGCGGCGATCACGGATCCGAACACGGCCGGCAGTCCGCCGCCGTTCGTGACGATCGCACCCATGGTGGCGACTCCGGCGAACGAGACGCCCTGCACGAGCGGGAGCTGGGATCCGAAGAACGGGATGCCCACGGTCTGCAGGATGGTGGCCAGACCGCCCATGAACAGGCAGGCGGCGATGAGCACGCCGATGTCGCCCGGCTCGAGGCCCGCGATCTGCCCGATGATGAGCGGCGGCGCGATGATGCCGCCGTACATCGTGAGCACGTGCTGGATTCCGTAGCCGATGGTCGCGCCGATCGACAGCCGCTCGTCCTCGGGACGGGCGACCTCCTTCTTCTGCTTGGTAGTCAATTCGACCTCTTCGTCGTGGGGCAGAGCACCGGGTGAGCCGAGCGCCGGCCGGCATGCAGCGCCAGTGCGGCGATACGGTGCGGGCGCTCCGTCCGTCGCGACGTACGGGACGGACTGCTGTTGGTCCAGGTGCGTCTCCGGCTCTGGAGACTTCCTCAGGCTACGGCGGCACTCCCGCAGGAGTCAAGAACTTTTTCCGAATCTCGGATCGTGGTTTCCGCAATGCGGATATCCTGATGACGTGCATCAGCGCCTGGAGACACAGGAAAGGGGCCCGGATCAGGAAGATCCGGGCCCCTGCGTCCTTCGTCTCGCTGCGCGGATCCTGACAGCGAAGCGAGACGAAGGGCGCTCAGGAACCAGCGCCGGCGTCAGTCGTCGAGCAGCTCGGCCTCGATCACGTCGTCGGCATCCGCCGGCGGCGCCACCGGATCCGCGGGCCCCTCGCTGGTGAGCACGAGGCCGGATCCGTCCGCGGCGACATCCACCCGCACGATGTCGCCGTCGCGTACGCGACCGCTGAGCAGCGCCGTGGCGAGCTTGTTCTGCACCTCGGTCTGGATGAGGCGGCGCAGCGGCCGCGCACCGAACACCGGGTCGTAGCCGCGCTCGGCGAGCCACGACCGCGCGTCCGGCGTGACGCCGAGCGTGAGCCGGCGCTCGTGCAGTCGGCGCTGCAGCTGGTCCACCGCGAGCTCCACGATCTGCGCCAGGTCGTCCTCGCTGAGAGCCGCGAACATCACGATGTCGTCGAGCCGGTTCAGGAACTCCGGGCGGAACGACTGCCGCACCAGCGCCATCACCGCCTCGCGCTTGTCCTCGGGCGACATCACCGGGTCGATGAGGATCGGGGATCCGATGTTGCTGGTGAGGATGAGGATGACGTTCGAGAAGTCGACCGTGCGCCCCTGGCCGTCGGTCAGGCGGCCGTCGTCGAGCACCTGCAGCAGCACGTCGAACACCTCGGGATGCGCCTTCTCGATCTCGTCGAGCAGCACCACGCTGTACGGGCGCCGGCGCACGGCCTCGGTGAGCTGACCGCCCTGCTCGTAGCCGACGTACCCCGGAGGGGCGCCGACGAGGCGCGAGACGGTGTGCTTCTCCCCGTACTCCGACATGTCGATGCGCACCATGGCGCGCTCGTCGTCGAAGAGGAATTCGGCGAGTGCCTTGGCGAGCTCGGTCTTGCCCACACCGGTGGGACCGAGGAACAGGAACGAGCCGGTGGGGCGGCCCGGGTCGCTGATCCCGGCGCGGGAGCGGCGCACGGCGTCGGAGACGGCGCGCACGGCGTCCTTCTGGCCGATCAGGCGCTTGCCGAGCTCGCTCTCCAGGTGCAGCAGCTTCTCGGTCTCGCCCTGCAGGAGCCGGCCCACCGGGATCCCGGTCCAGGCGGCGATCACGGCGGCGATGTCCTCGTCGGTGACCTGCTCGTTGACCATCCGGCCCTGCTGGGCGTCGACGGTGGCCTCGGCCTGCTCGGCTTCGGCGATGTCGCGCTCGAGGCGCTTGATGGTCTCGTACTCCAGCTTCGACGCGCGCGCGTAATCGGCCTGGCGCATGGCCAGGTCGCGCTGCGTGATGGCGTCGTCGAGCTGCTTCTTGAGCTCGCCGACGCGGTTCAGCCCCTGCCGCTCTCGCGCCCAGCGAGCCTCGAGGTCGGCGAGCTCCTTCTCCATGTCGGCGAGCTGCTCGCGCAGGTGCCCGAGACGCTCCTTCGACGCCGGATCCTTCTCCTTCTTCAGGGCCAGCTCTTCGATCTTCATGCGGTCGACCTGGCGCTTGAGCTGGTCGACCTCGACCGGACTGGAGTCGATCTCCATCTTCAGCCGCGACATCGACTCGTCGATCAGGTCGATCGCCTTGTCCGGCAGCTGACGGCTGGGGATGTAGCGGTTCGAGAGCGCCGCCGCCGCGACCAGCGCGTTGTCGGAGATGGTCACCCCGTGGTGCGCCTCGTAGCGGCCCTTGAGTCCGCGCAGGATCGCGATGGTGTCCTCGACCGACGGCTCGCCGACGTAGACCTGCTGGAAGCGGCGCTCGAGGGCGGCGTCCTTCTCGATGAACTCGCGGTACTCGTTGAGCGTGGTGGCGCCGATGAGGCGCAGCTCACCACGGGCCAGCATGGGCTTGAGCATGTTGGAGGCGGCGACGGATCCCTCTCCCCCGCCCGCGCCCATGAGCACGTGCAGCTCGTCGATGAAGGTGATGATGCGGCCGTCGGACTCGGTGATCTCCTTGAGCACGCTCTTCAGGCGCTCCTCGAACTGGCCGCGGTACATCGCGCCGGCCACGAGGGCGGAGATGTCCAGGGCGACGAGCTCCTTGTCCTTCAGCGACTCGGCCACGTCCCCCGCGACGATGCGCTGCGCGAGCCCCTCCACGACCGCGGTCTTGCCGACGCCCGGCTCACCGATGAGCACCGGGTTGTTCTTGGTGCGTCGGGTGAGCACCTGGCTCACCCGCCGGATCTCCGTGTCGCGTCCGATCACCGGGTCGAGCTTGCCCTGCCGGGCGCGATCGGTGAGGTTGATGCCGAACTGCTCGAGCGCCGATTGCTGCTCGTCCTGCTGTGCCGTCTGAGGGGTGGCCATTCGTCCTCCTGAAGTCTCCTTGCGTGTGGTGCGGAAGAGTCGGATCCGGTCCGCCCTTCAAAGTTGAGTTGATACGACTCAAGTTTAGCGGATGGGGGTCACGGAGACAAGGGTCCGGGGACGTGCAAAAAGCCGGCCCGATCAGACGATCGGGCCGGCTTCTGCGAGGGAGAGGGTCGGCAGCGGATCCGCCGCCGATGGGGACGCCGTTGTCCGCGCATCGTCGGCGAGCCGAGTGCCGTGGAGTCAGCCGACCTCCGCCATGCCGCGGCGCAGCAGTCGGCCGCGCGGCGTGGTGAAGTCGATCTCCTCGCCGTGCAGGTAGGTCTTGCGGACGCGACCGGCGAGCGGCTTGCCGTTGTACGGCGTGAGCGGGTTCTTGTGGTGAAGCTTCGTGACGTCCACGATGTAGGCGTCGTCGGCCGCGAAGATCGAGAAGTCGGCGTCGTAGCCGGGCGCGATGCGCCCCTTGCCGGTGAGACCGGCGAACTGCGCCGGCTTCTCGCTCATCCACGAGACCACGGTCTCCAGCGACAGCCCGCGCTGGCGCGCCTCGGTCCAGATCAGCGACAGGCCGAGCTGCAGCGACGCGACGCCGCCCCAGGCCACCGCGAAGTCGCCGTTCTCCAGGTCCTTGAGATCCAGCGTCGACGGCGAGTGGTCGGACACGATGAAGTCGATCGTGCCGTCCTCCAGCCCCTGCCAGAGCAGCTCGCGGTTGCCGGCCTCGCGGATCGGCGGACAGCACTTGAACGCGGTCGCGCCGTGCGGGATCTCCTCCGCGGTGAGGGTGAGATAGTGCGGGCAGGTCTCGACGGTCAGCTTGATGCCGTCGTGCTTGGCCGAGCGCAGCATGGGCAGCGCGTCCGACGAGGACAGGTGCAGGATGTGCGCCCGAGCGCCGGTCCAGCGGGCGCGCTCGATCACCTCGGCGATCGCGAGGTTCTCCGCACCGCGCGGACGCGAGGCGAGGAACTTGGCGTAGTCGTCGCCGTCGGGCTTGGGGGCGCGGTCGATGGCGCGGGAGTCCTCGGCGTGCACAATCATGACCGAGTCGAAGGTGGCGAGCTCGCGCATGTCCTCCTCGAGCTCATCCGGATCCAGCGGCGGGAACTCGTCGACGCCGCTGTGCAGCAGGAAGCACTTGAACCCGAATGCGCCCGCGTCGTGCAGCCCGCGCAGCTTATCGCGGTTGCCCGGAACCGCGCCGCCCCAGAAGCCCACGTCGACGTGCACCTGGTCGCGGGCGACGTCGCGCTTGATGTCCAGCGCCTCCACGTCGATCGTCGGGGGGATGCTGTTCAGCGGCATGTCCAGGATCGTGGTGACGCCACCGGCCGCGGCCGCCTTCGTCGCGGATGCGAAGCCCTCCCACTCGGTGCGGCCCGGCTCGTTCACGTGCACATGGGTGTCGACGAGACCGGGGATCAGCGTCTCGTCGTCGGCGAGCTCGATGATCCGGTCGCCCTGAAGGCCGTTGCCGAGCGGCTCCATCGCGAGGATGACGCCGTCGCGGACGCCCACCTCGCGGGACCGGATCCCGGAGCTGGTGAGGACCCGCTCCCCGCGGATCACCAGGTCGAAGTGCGAACCCGAGTGGTCCTGCGACGTTCCCTCGGCGTTGTTTTCGGTCTCCTGCGCCATGTTGCGGAGTTCCCTTCTGCCGGCGCCGCCGCCGGCCTCGTCTGACTGGTCTCTGAGATGAATCGATTGTGCTCTGGATTCAGCGCGCGGGCACCGGGAATCCGGTGATGCGCTTCGGCCGCGGCGCCGCGTAGGTGCGGATCTTGGACGTCGAGAGCCCGAGACGGACGAGGCTCTCAGCCACGGCGACCGCGGCCTGCACGCCGTCCACGACCGGTACGCCGCAGCGCTCGACGACGCGGTCCTTGAGCTCGGCCATGCCGCCGCAGCCGAGCACGATGACCTCGGCGCGGTCGATCTCCACGGCCTTCTGCGCCTCGGCGGCGATCGCCTCGATCGCACGCTCCGGATCGGACTCGAGCTCGAGCACGCCGAGCCCCGAAGAGCGCACCGACGCGCAGCGGTCGTGAAGACCGCCGAGGATCAGCCGATCCT
The DNA here is from genome assembly GCF_902506375.1 of Microbacterium sp. 8M. GTDB lineage: Bacteria > Actinomycetota > Actinomycetes > Actinomycetales > Microbacteriaceae > Microbacterium. The sequence goes on along the minus strand of NZ_LR733284.1, from coordinate 249,692 downwards.
CGATGAGCGGCACGGTGCGGTCGAGGGTGGTCACCACCGAGTACGAGCGACCCAGGAACATCGCCGTGGAGGCCGCGGCGTCTGTGATGTCGACCACGGGGACCGTGAGCAGCTCCTGAAGGCCTTCCCGGCCGTGCTCGCCGTACCCGGCCTGGATGACGGCGTCGTACGGACCCTCGTATCGGAGAACCTTGTCCATCACCGCGATCGCGGCGAGATAGCTCTCGAAATTGCCTTCGCAGCTGTCGGCGCCGAAGTCGGGTGTCAGTCCGACGATCTCGGTCCCCGGCGATGCCGCCGCGCGTGCCGCCTCGGCGATGGCGTCGGTCATCGCCTCGGTGGTGTTGACGTTCGCGACGAGAATGCGCATGACGCTCCTCTCCTGATCTCAGTGGCTGACGTCCACCGCGATCGCGGTGCCGTCGACGTCGTGGAAGGGACCGCGCCGGTCGGCGATGATCGCGTAGATGATCGCGGCGGATCCGGCGGCGACGAACCAGGAGAAGTCGCTGATCGCCTGGAAGACCGGCAGGAACGTGAACAGCAGGGACAGGGCGCCCGCGATGATCAGCGCGATCACGGCGCGGGGGTTGAAGCCCTTCACGTAGGCGTACTCGCCGACCGGAGAGTCGGAGTACAGCTGGGGCACGTTGATCCGCTGCTTCTTGATCAGCCAGTAGTCGACCATGATGATGCCGAACAGCGGGCCGAGCAGGGCTCCGAGGCCGCCCAGGAACACGCCGATCACGACCGGGGAGTTGTACATGTTCCAGGGCGTGATCACGAGGCCGATCACGGCGGAGATCAGGGCCGCACGCCGGAAGTTCAGGTGCCGCGGGAACAGATTGTTCAGGGCGTAGGTCGGTGCCACGAAGTTGGCCATCAGGTTGACCGCGACGGTCAGGGCGATCAGGGCCAGCGACGCGAGCACGAGCAGGAACGTGTTCGGGATGGCCGCGACGATCTCGGAGGGCGAAGTGATGAGCGTGCCGTTGATCGTGAAGCTGCCGCCGGTGAGGATCACGACGATGACGCCGAAGAACAGCATGTTGATCGGGATTCCCCAGAAGTTGCCCTTGACGATCGCCCTGCGCGACTTGGCGCCGCGGGTGAAGTCGCAGAAGTTGAGCACGAAGGTGCCGTAGATCGAGACCCACAGCGACGCGGCGCCGAGCATCCGGATCCAGCTCTCGTCGCCCGCGGCCGTCTTCGTCGGCGCCCAGTCGACCTGGAAGCCGGACTGCACGAGCACCCAGACCGCGAGGACCACGAATGTGGCGAGGATGATCGGGCCGGCGAACGCCTCGTACTTGCGGATCATCTCCATGCCGTAGCTGACGATGATCACCTGGACGATCCACAGCGCGGCGAAGGTGATCCAGCCCAGCGGCGACAGACCGAGGAAGGATCCGCCCTGCAGATCCTTCATGCCGGGGGCGATGGCGATCAGGACGACCTGCAGCACCTGGGACGCGAGGTAGGTCTGGATGCCGAACCAGGCGATCGCGACGCAGCCGCGGAGCAGGCCCGGGATCTGCGCGCCGTGGACGCCGAACGCGATCCGGCTCATGACCGGGAAGGGCACGCCGGTCTTCTCGCCCATGAACCCGGAGAGACTCAGGAGCAGGAAGAGGAACAGTGCGCCGAAACCGAGCGCGCCGAGGATCTGCCCGCCCGAGAGGCCGAGCGTGAAGAGGCCGATCGCGAACGCGTAGTTCCCGAGACTGTGCACGTCGTTCGCCCAGAGGGTGAAGATGCTGTACGCGCTCCAGTGGCGGCTCGGCCGATTGGTGGGAGCGAGATCCCGGTTGTACAGACGGGGGCTGATGCCCGCCTGCACCGCGAACACGGCTGAGGGCGCCTCATCGAGCCCCTCGGAGCTGCGGCTCGGTACATGGACGTAATCGTTGGACGTCATCGTGATTTGAACCCCTCTCGGCGGCGACAGTGCCGTCGACACTCGATTTCACAATCCGGAATCAAGGTTTCGGATGAAGATATGGTCGCGCCAGGATCCGAAGGGGACAACATCGTTTGCGGAATTTGGATCGGCTTCGGGCGCTCGACGGCGCCGGACCCGCCGCCGCGGATCACATTGCGGGCTCAGACGCGTGCCTCGGCCGCGCCGTCGAGGCACGCTCCACCAGTTCGAACTCGAGCCGCAGGTGCGACGTGAGCGGTGCGGCGCTGCTCAGCCGGCGCTCCAGCAGCCGCGTCAGCTGCGACGCCCAGACCTGAAGGTTCGCCTTCATCGCCGTGACCGGCACCGTGGCGCGCTCCGCGATGACGCTGTCCATCATGTTGGCGACCAGCACGTCTTCTGGCACGCGGAGCCCTCGCGCCCGAACCGTCTCGATCGCCCCCACCGCGAACACATCCGATGAGGTGAGGAAGGCATCGGGCGGCGTCGGCGTGCCCAGCAGCGAGTCGGCCGCCGCCGCACCGCCGTTCTGCCCGCGGACGGGTTCCAGCTCCCTCACCAGTACGGGGAGGCCCCGCGAGCGCATCTCCTGAACGTAGACGCCCGCGATCGAGTCCAGGTACGTGTTGTGCGTCGACCCCACGATCAGCGCCGGACGCCGCGCCCCGCGCTCCAGCAGATGGGTGAGGAGCGCTCGCGCATTGGCGACGTGGTCGGCGCTGATCCACCACGGGAACTCATCGTCGTCGGGATCCCGATCCAGGGTCACGGTCGGGATGCCGCGCTGGATGAGGGCGCGGAGCACCTCGTCCCCGCGGCGCGGGTGCAGCAGCACGAAGGCATCCAGCCTGCCGATCTGCGCGCCGATGTCATCGAGCGAGAGGAACGAGGAGACGGAGAAGCCGGCACTCAGCAGGGCCACCAGAACCGCCCCGGCGACAGACGTGAACGCATCGGAGCCGGACGCGAACCCGGGGATCGCCTCCGGCGGGCGCAGCAGAAGGCCGACGGTGCGCTGACCGGTGTCGCGCTCCATCGTGAAGCCGAGGTCGAAGGCGGCCTTGAGCACCGCCGCCTTGGTCGCGGCCGACACCGGGCGGCGCCCGCTGAACGCGTGCGACGCGGTCGTCGGGGAGACTCCAGCAAGGGCCGCCACATCACGCAGGCGCGGGCGCTCCGTCATGCGTGCACCTCGACCGTGAGATCTTCCACCGCATCCTCGAGATCGTTCACCGACCTCCGATCCTACGCGCGACGACGACGGCGGCGGCGGCGGCGGCGAGCATGTCAGCCGGTGCGTGCGGTCCCGGCGCTTCGACAGGCTCAGCGTTCGGGACGACTCAGGCCCGCGCGGCGAGCTGCCCGATCTCGGCGCCGATGCGGCGGCCCACCTCGGTGAGCAGGCGGACCGCCTCGGCCATACTGCGGGCCGGATCCGGCTCGAGCTCGCTGAGCGCGTAGACCCGCTCGAAGCCCGCTGCGGCCGCAGCCTCGGGGGTCAGGGTGGATCGGCCGCACACCGCGATGACGGGGATTCCCGCCTCGCGCGCCGCCGCGGCGACGCCGAGCGGGGTCTTGCCGCCCAGGCTCTGGTCGTCGAGGCTGCCCTCGCCGGTGATCACGAGGTCGGCCCTGGTGTCGTCGGCGCCGAGCGCGTCGGCGAGGCCGGTGAGGCGCTGTACGACCTCGACGCCGGGCTCGCGCCGGGCACCGAGCGCTGCGAGCGCCGCATAGCCGACGCCCCCCGCACCTCCCGCCCCGGGCAGCTCGGCGGCGGGGCGGATACCGGGCTGCTGCTCGAGCAGTGCGACGTAGCGGGCGAGAGCCGCGTCGAGGGCGGCGACGTCGTCCGGGCTCGCGCCCTTCTGCGGCCCGAACACCGCGGCCGCACCGCGCTCGCCGAGCAGCGGGTTGTCCACGTCGCTCGCGAGCACGATCTCGACGTCGGCGAGCCGCGGATCCAGATCCGAGACATCGACCGCTGCGATGCGGGCGAGCGCGCCGCCGCCTCCCGGCAGCTCGTCGCCGTCGGCGTCGCGGAGCGAGACCCCGAGCGCCTGCAGCATGCCTGCGCCGCCGTCGGTGTTGGCGCTGCCGCCGATCCCGAGCACGATGCTCACAGCCCCGTGATCGAGCGCCGCCCGGATGAGCTCCCCCGTGCCGCGGCTCGTGGCGCCGAGCGCATCCTTGACGCCGCCGGGGAGCAGGTCGAGCCCGCTGGCGGCGGCCATCTCGATGATCGCCTGCGTGCCGCGCACCCCGAAGCGCGCCTCGACCGGCTGCCCCGTGGGCCCCGTCACTGTCGCGGTAACCGCCTCGAACCCGGCGGCGAGCGCGGCATCGACCGTGCCCTCGCCGCCGTCCGCGACGGGGACCGCGTCGATGACGGTCCCTGGCGCGGCCTCCGAGATCCCCGCGGCGAGCGCGGCGGCGACCTCCGGCCCCGTGGCGGAGCCCTTGAACTTGTCCGAGGCGATCAGGATGCGCATGCGTCTACCTTGGCAGGGTTCAGTCGAGCAGCGCGTAGATCGCCTCGGGGGCGTCGGCGGGCGACGTGGCGAGGTCCTCGAACTCGTTCACGGTGTCGAGATCCGCACCCATGGCGATGTTGGTGACGCGCTCGAGGATGACCTCGACCACCACCGGCACCTGGAACTCGTCGCGCAGGCGCTGCGCCTCGGCGAAGCCCGCGGCGAGGTCCTCGGGACGCTCGACGCGCAGCGCCTTGCAGCCCAGGCCCTCGGCGACCTTGACGTGGTCCACGCCGTAGCCGGTGGCGATGGACGACGCGTCCTGCGGGGTGTTCACGTTGTCGAACGCGAGCGAGACCTCGTAGTCCATCTCGAAGCCGCGCTGGGACTGGCGGATCAGGCCGAGGTAGCTGTTGTTCACCACGACGTGGATGTACGGCAGCTTGTGCTGCGCACCCACGGCGAGCTCCTCGATCATGAACTGGAAGTCGTAGTCGCCCGAGAGCGCGACGACCTGCTCGCCCGGCTTGCCGCGCACGACGCCGAGGGCGGCGGGGCCCGTCCAGCCCAGCGGGCCGGCCTGGCCGGCGTTGATCCACTTGCGCGGGCCGTAGGCGTGCAGCAGCTGCGCGCCGGCGATCTGCGACAGGCCGATCGTGGTGACGTACGTGGTGTCGCGATCGAACGCCGAGAGCATCTCCTGGTACACACGGTGCGGCTTCATCGGCACGTTGTCGAAGTTCGTCTTGCGCTGCAGGCGCGCCTTGCGATCCCGGCACTCCTGCGCCCAGCCGTTGTAGTCGGGCAGCTCGGCGACGCGGTCGCGGGCCGCCTCGAGCAGCGCGTCGATGAACGCGCCCGCGTCGGAGACCACGCCGTAGTCGGGCGCGAACACGCGGCCGATCTGGGTGGGCTCGATGTCGACGTGCACGAAGGTGCGGCCCTTGCGGTAGGTGTCCAGGCCGCCGGTGTGACGGTTCGCCCAGCGGTTGCCGATGCCGAGCACGAAGTCGCTCTCCAGGAAGCTCGCGTTGCCGTAGCGCTGCGAGGTCTGGATCCCGACGAGGCCGGCGGCCAGCGGGTGGTCGTCGGGCAGCACGCCCCAGCCCATCAGGGTCGGGAACACGGGCACGCCGAGGGTCTCGGCGAGCTCGACGAGCTTCTCCGAGGCGCCGGAGTTCACGACGCCGCCGCCCGCGATGATCGCGGGGTGCTGGGCGGCGACGAGCATGTCGAGCACCTTCTCGGCCTGCGCGCGGGTCGCGGCGGGCTTGGCCACCGGCAGCGGCTCGTAGGTGTCGATGTCGAACTCGATCTCGGTCATCTGCACGTCGAACGGCAGATCGATGAGCACGGGTCCGGGGCGGCCGGAGCGCATGATCTGGAACGCGGTCTGGAAGACGCCGGGCACCTGGGCGCCCTCGAGCACGGTCTTGGCGAACTTGGTGACGGGCTTCGCGATCGATGCGATGTCGACGGCCTGGAAGTCCTCCTTGTCGAGCTTCGCCACCGGCGCCTGGCCGGTGATGCAGAGCATCGGGATGGAGTCGGCGATCGCGGCGTACAGGCCGGTGATCATGTCGGTGCCGGCGGGGCCGGAGGTGCCCAGGCACACGCCGATGCGGCCGTCGGCCGTGCGGCTGTAGCCGTCGGCCATGTGGCTCGCGCCCTCGACGTGGCGAGCGAGGGTGTGCCGGATGCCGCCGTTGGCGCGCATCGCGGAGTAGAGCGGGTTGATGGCGGCACCGGGGAGGCCGAACGCCTCGTCCGCCCCCTCCTTGATGAGGATCTGGACGATCGCGTCCACTGCGCGCATGCGGGTCATGGGAGTTTCCTTAGGTTCCGTGGGGTCGCTCGCGCCCTTCGTCTCGTCGCTTCGCTTCTCGCTCAGGGACCGGCCTTGGGTCGGTTCCTGAGCGAGCGGAGCGAGACGAAGGACGCCTGGGCGACCCCGAAAAGTGTGGGTCAGTCGCGGCCGGAGAGCTCGGTGGTGAGCTTGAACAGACCGGAGTGGTCGAGGCCGCCGTCGCCACGGGCGACGAGGGCGTTCACGAGCTGCGCGACGGCGGCGCCGAGGGGGACGGTGACCCCCGCCGAACGCGCCGCCGAGGTGACGATGCCCAGATCCTTGTTGTGGAGGGCGAGACGGAAGCCGGGCGCGAAGTCGCGGTTCAGCATCTTCTGCCCCTTCTGGTCGAGGACCTTGGATCCGGCCAGGCCGCCGCCGAGAACCTTCAGCGCCGCGTCGGTGTCGACGCCGAACGCCTCGAGGAAGACGACCGCCTCGGCCAGGGCCTGGATGTTGACGGCCACGATGAGCTGGTTGGCGGCCTTCACGGTCTGTCCGGCGCCGGAGGGGCCGACGTGCACGATGGTCTTGCCGATCGCGTTCAGCACGGGCTCGGCCTTGGCGAAGTCCTCCGGAGACCCGCCGACCATGATCGACAGCACGGCGTCGATCGCGCCCTGCTCCCCGCCGGAGACAGGGGCGTCGACGGCACCGAGGCCGGCGGCCACGGCCTCCTCCGCGAGTTCCTTGGCCACGTCGGGCCGGATCGAGGAGTTGTCGATCCACAGCGCGCCGGCCTTGGCGTTCGCGAAGACGCCGTCCGGGCCCTGCACTACGCCGGCCACGTCGGGCGAGTCCGGAACCATCGTGATGATGACGTCGGCGTCCTTCACGGCGTCGGCGATGCCGGTCGCGCCGGTGCCGCCGGCGGCGACGAGCTCGTCGATCGCCTCCCGGCTGCGGTTGTAGCCGACGACGTCGTAGCCGGCGGTGACGAGGTTCTTGGCCATGGGCAGGCCCATGATGCCGAGGCCGATGAATGCGATGCGGGTCATGTCTTCGCTCCTTCGCGGGAAGTCGGTGCGGGTCAGGCCTGAGCGGCCGCGGTGGTGACCCAGGCGAAGGGATCCGCCTGGGTGGCCTTGTACTCGAGGCCGATGACGCCGTCGTAGCCGCCGGCCTGGGCGTCGGCGATCCACTGCGCGAGCGGCAGCTCGCCGGTGCCGGGCTCGCCGCGGCCGGGGGCGTCGGCGATCTGGATGTGGCCGAACTCGGCGGCGTGGCCGGCGATGACCGCGGGCACGTCGTCGCCGTTGACGGCGAGGTGGTAGAAGTCGGCGAGGAGCTTGACGTTGTCGACGCCCTCCTCCTGCTGCACCCGCTCGATGATCGCGAGCGCGTCGGCCGCCGTCTTCAGCGGGTAGGTCTCCATGCCAGAAACGGGCTCGAGCAGCACGACACCGCCGAGCTCGGCCACCGCACGGCCCGCTGCAGCGAGGTTGCGCACGGCGAGGTCGTCCTGCGCCTGCGCGTCGACGCCCTCGAGGCGGTTGCCGTACAGGGCGTTGAAGGCCTTGGTGCCGAGGCGGCGGCCGATCTCGACGACGACGTCGACGTTGGCGGCGAACTCGTCCTCGCGGCCGACCCACGACACCAGGCCGCGGTCGCCGCCCGGCATGTCCCCGGCGAAGAAGTTGAGTCCGGTGAGCTGCACGCCGGCATCCTGGATCGCCGCGACGAACGCGTCGACCTCGTCCTGAGCAGGCACGGCAACCGAGAACGGCCACCAGAACTCCACAGCGTCGAAACCCGCAGCCTTCACGGCGGCCGGGCGCTCGAGGAGCGGCAGCTCGGTCAGCAGGATCGAGGCGTTGACGGTGTAACTCATGAGATCGTCCTTGATGTCTGTCTTGGGTTCTTCCGAATTATGGAAAGAAAATCTTGATTGATGAAAGTTTACGCGGAGGGGTGGCGGGATGTCAACGGGTCCGGATCCCGACCCCGCCGGTCCCTCTCGACGCCCCTGGCCCTGGAGATGGATTTCGTCGTTCCCGGAGCGATGGGAGAGACGTTTTCCATCCCGCTCGCCTGCGCACGTCTGGCAAGAGATGGTTTTCGCTGCTCCACGACCGCGGGGAGAGACGTTTTCCATCTCCACCGGGTCCGAGCCGCGTGCGCTCGACAGCCCACTGCACGGGAGCGAACAGGAACGACGAACGCCGCCCCGACCGGGAGCGGCGTTCGTCGTATCCGGATCCGGATCAGGTGAGCTTGATCTGCCGGTTCATGTCCTTGTACAGCAGGTAGCGGAAGTCCTCCGGGCCGCCGGCGTAGCAGGCCTGCGGGCAGAACGAGCGCAGCAGCATGTAATCGCCGGCCTCGCACTCCACCCAGTCGTCGTTGAGGCGGTACACGGCCTTGCCCTGCAGCACGAACAGGCCGTGCTCCATGACGTGGGTCTCCGCGAAGGGGATGGATCCGCCCGGCTTGAAGGTGACGATGTTCACCTGCATGTCGTGCGCCATGTCATTCGAGTCGGCGAACCGGGTCGTCGCCCACGCGTCGGTGCCCACCATCGGGACGGGCTCGATGTCCTGGTCGCGGGTGACGAACGACGCGGGGGCGTCGACGCCCTCGAGCCACTCGTAGGCCTTGCGGATCCAGTGGAAGCTGGTGATCTCGTCGCCCTCGTTCGCGAGCGACCAGTTCGCCCCCGGCGCGAGGAACGCGTAGCCGCCCTCCTCGAGCACATGCGTCTCGCCCTCGAGCGTCAGCGTGAGCTTCCCTGTGGTGACGAAGACGACGCCCTCGACGCCGGCCTCGGGCTCGGGCTTGGCCGCTCCCCCGCCGGGCGAGATCTCGACGATGAGCTGCGAGAACGTGGTCGCCGAGCTCGGCGTCGGGCGGGCGATGATCCAGGCGCGGGTGTTGGTGAACCCGGGCAGGCTGCTCGTGACGATGTCGCGCAGCACGCCCTTCGGGATGAAGGTGTAGGCCAGCTTGACGACCGCGCGGTCGGTCAGCAGGTCGGTCTGCGGGGGCAGCCCGCCGGCGGGCGTGTAGTAGGTGCGGGTGCTCAAGAGACGGCCTCCTTGGTTGCGAGTTTGGGGTGGGCGAGCCGGACGAGCTCTGCAGGCTCGGATCCGGTCGCGGAGCGGACCTCATCGGCCGTGAGCGCGCCGCACTCCAGGCCGCGCACGACGAACCGCGCCAGGGCGCGCGCCGTCGCCGGCTCGTCCATGATCGTGGCGTCGCTGCCGTGCAGGTAGTTGTCGAGGCGCTTCGCGGCGGCCGCGAAGCCCTCGCGGTAGAACGCGTAGGTCGCCAGGTACCGGGTCGGCAGCTGCGCGGCGTGCAGGTCCCAGCCTTGGTAGTAGCCGCGCTCGAGCGAGCGGCGCACCAGGCGGGCGTGCAGCTTCCACGCCGCCTCGACATGGTCCGGCTCTCCGACGGGGATCACGTTCGTGGATCCGTCCGAGAGGCGCACGCCGGTCTCGGCGACGGCGACCTGCATGACCTGCTTGGCGAAGTCGGCCGCCGGGTGCTCCATGGACTGGTACGCGGCGGCGATCTGCAGCGAAGCGCTGTAGTCGTAGGTGCCGTAGTGCAGCGCGCTCACCCGGCCGTCCGCCCGATGCAGCAGCGTCGCGACCGGGACGGATCCATCCGCCGCCACGATCAGCTGCGGCGTCTCCATCTGCACCTCGAAGCGCAGACGCCCGTGGGCCAGGCCCAGGCGCTCCTCGAACACCTCGCACAGGGCGACCATGGCCTCGACCTGCTCGACCGTGGTCACCTTGGGCAGCGTCAGCACGAGGCCGTCCGGGAGCCCGCCGTTGTTCGCCAGCGTCGTGAGGAACAGGTCGAGCGTGCGGATCCCGCGGCGGCGCGTGGGCGCCTCGAAGCACTTGAACCGGATGCCGATGAACGGCGGTGCGACGCCCGCGGCCACGGCGGCGGCGACGCGCTCGGCGGCGAGCACGGCATCCGCGTCCTCCTCGCCGTCCGGGCGGGCGCCGTATCCGTCCTCGAAGTCCAGGCGGAGGTCCTCGATGGGCTCGCGCTCGAGCTTCGCGTCCACGAGCGGCGCGAGCTCCCCGGCGAGCGCGCCGAGGCCGACGGCTTGGGCGAGCGCGGTCGTGCCGCCGAACGCGGCGACGGCCTCCACCGCGGTGCGCCCGAACGCGGCGGGCAGGTCGGGGCGGAACCGGTCGGCCGGCACGTACAGCGTGTGCACCGGCTGGCGGGATCCGTCATCGCCGGGGTACTCGGTCTTCAGCAGCGTGTCGGTGCCCGCGAGGCGGGCGTCGACGGCGGCGAGGTCGTCCTCGCCCAGGGTGCCTGCGGACAAGAGGCTCACTCCTTCGACGACTCGACGACGCGCACGATCGCCTCGGCGACGGCACCGGCCACGAGCGGGTCGAACACGCTCGGGATGATGAAGCTCGCGTTGAGCTCGTCGTCGCCGACGCGGTCCGCGATCGCCTGCGCGGCTGCGACCAGCATAGGCGGGGTGATGTCCGACACGCCGGCGTCGAGCAGGCCCCGGAAGAAGCCGGGGAACGCGAGGACGTTGTTGATCTGGTTGGGGAAGTCGCTGCGCCCGGTCGCCACGACGGCGGCGTGCTTGGAGGCGACGATCGGGTCGACCTCGGGGGTCGGGTTCGCCATCGCGAACACGATCGCGCCGTCGGCCATGCCCGCGATGTCGGCCTCGTCCAGGATGTTCGGCGCGCTCACGCCGATGAACACGTCGGCGCCCACGAGCACCTCCTTGAGCGTGCCCTTCACGCCGCGCGGGTTGGTGGTCGCCGCGAGCTGGATCCGATGCGCGTCGGTGTACTCCTCGTCGGGGTGGATCGCGCCGTTGCGACCGCAGGCGACGATGTCGACGGCACCCTCGGCGAGCAGCAGCTGCACGATCGCGTTGCCCGCGGCGCCCACGCCCGAGACCACGATCTTGACGTCGCCGATCGTCTTGCCGACGACCTTGAGCGCGTTCTGCAGCGCCGCGAGCGTGACGATCGCCGTGCCGTGCTGGTCGTCGTGGAAGACGGGGATGTCGAGTTCGTCGCGCAGGCGCGCCTCGATCTCGAAGCAGCGGGGTGCGGCGATGTCCTCGAGGTTCACGCCGCCGTAGACCGGGGCGATGGCCTTGACGATCTTGATGATCTCCTCGGTGTCCTTGGTGTCCAGGCACACGGGCCACGCGTCGACGTTGGCGAACTGCTTGAACAGCGCCGCCTTGCCCTCCATCACCGGGAGTGCCGCCTCGGGGCCGATATCGCCGAGGCCCAGCACCGCGGTGCCGTCGGTGACCACTGCGATGGTGTTGCGCTTGACGGTGAGGTTTCGGGCCTTGCTCTTGTCCTCGGCGATCGCCATGCAGACGCGCGCGACGCCCGGCGTGTAGGCGCGGGACAGGTCGTCGCGGTTGCGCAGCGGCACGCTGGGGACGACCTCGAGCTTGCCGCCGAGGTGCATCAGGAAGGTGCGGTCGCTGACGGCGCGCACGGTGACGCCCTCGAGCGACTCGATCGCGGCGCGGATCTGCTCGGCGTGCTCCTCGCCCGCGGTGTTGCAGGTGAGGTCGACCACGATCGTGGCCGGGTGCGACTCGACGACGTCGAGTGCGGTGACGGCCGCGCCGGCCGCCGCGGCCGCCGCGGCGAGCTCGCTGGTCACGTGGAAGTTGGACGGCGCGTCGATGCGCAGCGTGATCGAATTGCCGGGACCCGGGTTCGCCATGATTCCTCCTCATCGAGGCGTCCCGGGCGGAGCCGCGGGCGCTGGTTGCGGTGATGAACTTCTTTACAACTTTCGTATTGTGGACACTATTATCTCTATCGTGGAAGTCTTGCGCAAGGCGAGGTCCGGATCCGCTCGGATTTCCGGCGCGCGGCTCTCGCATGATGGAATAATCACGACGACGGGAGCAGAGATGACCGACAATTCACAGGCGAAGGACGCCGGTCAGAAGGCGGGCAAGAGCGCAGGATCCGGGGTGCAGTCGGTCGAGCGCGTGTTCGAGCTGCTCGAGCTCGTGACCGACGCCGGCGGCGACGTGACGCTCAGCGAGCTGTCCGCCTCGACGGACCTGCCCCTCCCGACCATCCATCGCCTGCTGCGCACCCTGGTCTCCCTGGGCTACGCACGCCAGCTGCCCAATCGGCGGTACGCGCTCGGCCCGCGCCTGATCCGCATCGGCGAGGGCGCATCCCGCCAGTTCGGCGCGCTCGCACGCCCGCAGCTGAAGACGCTCGTGGATGCACTCGGCGAGAGCGCCAATATGGCGGTGCTCGACGGCGACATGGTCGTCTACGTCGCCCAGGTGCCCTCGCAGCACTCCATGCGCATGTTCACCGAGGTCGGCCGCCGCGCCAACGTGCACGACACGGGCGTCGGCAAGGCGATCCTCGCCCAGCTCGACGACGACACCGTGCGCGGCATCGTCGGCCGCACCGGCATGTCGACCCCGACGCCGTACAGCATCGGCACCGTCGACGCCCTGCTGAAGGAGCTGGACGTCATCCGCGAGCGCGGCTACTCGATCGACGAGCAGGAGCAGGAGATCGGCGTCCGCTGCTACGCGATGGCCGTCCCCGGCGCGCCCACCCCGACCGCGGTCTCGGTCTCCGGCCCGATCGCGCGCGTCACCGAGGAGTTCGGCCAGCGCGCCGTGCCGCTGCTGCGCGACGCCGCCGCCGCCATCGCCGCCGACCTCGAGGCGTAGGCCCGCGCTCCCCGGGGTCGTTGAGCGAGGAAGCGAAGCGACCGAGACGAAACGCCGTCCCCTGCAGGAAACCGCGTTTCGTCCCGCTCCGACTGCGTCGGTGCTCGCTCAACGACCCCGGGGCGCGCCAGGCGCGACGGCCGTGGAGTGTCCTCGACGCGGATTAGCATCCGGGCATGATCGGATACGCGTACATCCTGCGCTGCAGTGACGGCACCTTCTATGCCGGCAGCACCAATGACCTGGACCGCCGCCTGGAGGAGCATGCGGCCGGGGAAGGCGCGGCCTACACGCAGCGGCGTCTTCCTGTCCAGCTCGTCTGGCCGGCCGAGTTCGATCGGGTCGACGAGGCCTTCGCGTGGGAGAAGCGGATCCAGGGATGGAGCCATGCGAAGCGAGCGGCGTTCATCGAAGGCGGACTCGAAGCGATCCGCGGATGGAGTCAATCGGCACGGCTCCCGGCTTCTCCCCGGGGTCGTTGAGCGAGGACGCGCAGCGACCGAGACGAAACGCCGTCCCCTGCAGGAAACCGCGTTTCGTCTCGCTCCGACTGCGTCGGTGCTCGCTCAACGACCCCCGGGGGTAGCCCGCGGGCTACTCCGCGTCGGTGCCGCTCGTGCCGGCGTTGACGTCGAGCAGGCGGTACTTCTCCGCAGCCGCCGCGGGGACGGACGGATCCACCTCGCCGCGCTTGGCGAGCAGCTGCAGCGTGCGCACCACGACCGAGGGGCCGTCGATCTTGAAGTACCGGCGGGCCGCGGCCCGGGTGTCCGAGAAGCCGAAGCCGTCCGCACCCAGGGTCGCCCAGTCGTTCGGCACGAACTGGCGCACCTGGTCGGGCAGGTCCTTGGCGTAGTCGCTGACGGCGACGATCGGGCCGGTGGATCCGGCCAACTGCGACGCGACGAACGGCACCCGCGAGCCGCGCCCGAGGAACTCGTCCTCCTCGGCGGCGACCGCGTCACGGCGCAGCTCGGTCCATGAGGTCACCGACCAGACGTCGGCCTGCACGCCCCAGTCGGAGGCCAGCAGCTGCTGCGCTTCCTGCGCCCACGTCACCCCGATGCCCGACGCCAGCAGGTGGGCCCGGGGCGCGTCGACCGGAGCGATCCGGTGGATGCCGCCCAGGATCCCCGCGACGTCGACGCCCTCGGGTTCGGCCGGCTGCACGATCGGCTCGTTGTAGACCATGAGGTTGTAGATGACGTTGCGGTCGGTCGAGTCCGGCCCGTACATGCGCTCGATGCCCGCGCGCACGATGTGGCCGATCTCGTAGCCGAACGCCGGGTCGTAGGTCACCACGGCGGCGTTCGTCGCGGCGAGCAGCGGCGAGTGCCCGTCGGCGTGCTGCAGCCCCTCGCCGGTCAGCGTCGTGCGCCCCGCGGTGGCCGAGATGAGGAAGCCGCGCGCCATCTGGTCGGCGGCCGCCCACAGCGAGTCGCCGGTGCGCTGGAAGCCGAACATCGAATAGAAGACGTACACCGGCACGAGCGGCACGCCGTGCGTCGCGTACGCGGTGCCCGCGGCGGTGAAGGCGGCGATGGATCCGGCCTCGTTGATGCCCACGTGCAGGATCTGTCCGGCCGTGGATTCCTTGTACGAGAGCACGATGTCGCGGTCGACGGCGAGGTAGTTCTGCCCGTTCGGGTTGTAGATCTTCGCGGTCGGGAAGAACGCGTCCATGCCGAAGGTGCGGGCCTCGTCCGGGATGATCGGCACGATGCGCTTGCCGAACTCCGGGTCGCGCATGAGGTCCTTCAGCACCCGCACGAACGCCATCGTGGTCGCGGCCTGCTGCTTGCCGGATCCGCGTGCGGCCACCTCGTACGCCTTCGCGTCGGGCAGGGCGATCTGGCCGGACGCGTTCGGACGCCGCTCGGGCAGGTAGCCGCCCAGAGCACGCCGGCGCTCCTGCATGTACCGGATCTCGGGCGCATCCTGGCCGGGGTGGTAGTACGGCGGCTGGTACGGGTCGGCCTCGAGCTGTGCGTCGGTGATCGGCACCCGCAGGTGGTCGCGGAAGTCCTTGAGGTCCTGCAGCGTGAGCTTCTTCATCTGGTGCGTCGCGTTGCGCGCCTCGAAGCGCGGGCCGAGCCCGTAGCCCTTGACCGTCTTGACCAGGATCACCGTGGGCTTGCCGTTGTGCTCGAGCGACTTCTGGTACGCCGCGAACACCTTGTGGTAGTCGTGGCCGCCGCGCTTGAGGCCCCAGATCTGATCGTCGGTGAGGTTCTCGACGAGGGCGAGCGCCCGCGGATCCTTGCCGAAGAAGTGCTCGCGGATGAACCCGCCCGACTCGGCCTTGTACGTCTGGTAGTCGCCGTCGCGGGTGGTGTTCATGATGTCCAGCAGGGCGCCGGAGTCGTCGCGGGCGAGCAGATCGTCCCACTCCCGGCCCCACACCACCTTGATGACGTTCCAGCCCGCGCCGCGGAAGAAGCCCTCGAGCTCCTGGATGATCTTGCCGTTGCCGCGGACGGGCCCGTCGAGGCGCTGCAGGTTGCAGTTCACGACGAAGGTGAGGTTGTCGAGGCCGTCGTTCGCGGCGAGCTGCAGCAGACCGCGGCTCTCCGGCTCGTCCATCTCGCCGTCGCCGAGGAACGCCCAGACGTGCTGGTCGCTGGTGTCCTTGAGGCCTCGGCCCAGCAGGTAGCGGTTGGACTGGGCCTGGTAGATCGCGTTCATCGGGCCGATGCCCATCGACACGGTCGGGAACTCCCAGAACTCCGGCATGAGCCGCGGGTGCGGGTAGGAGCTCAGCGCGTGGCCCTCGCGCGACTTCTCCTGGCGGAAGCCGTCGAGGTCCTCCTCGCTGAGGCGCCCCTCCAGGAACGCGCGGGCGTACATGCCCGGCGAGGCGTGGCCCTGGAAATACACCTGGTCGCCGCCCCCGGGGTGGTCCTTGCCGCGGAAGAAGTGGTTGAACCCGACCTCGTACAGTGTCGCGGCGCCCGCGTAGGTGGAGATGTGGCCGCCGACGCCGATGCCGGGCCGCTGGGCGCGGTGCACCAGGATCGCGGCGTTCCAGCGCATCCACGCGCGGTAGCGGCGCTCGAGCTCCTCGTCGCCGGGGTAGGCCGGCTCGTCGGCAGCGGAGATCGTGTTGACGTAGTCGGTCGTGGCCGTCGGTTCCGGCGTGTAGCCGGCGCGGGCCGCGAGCGAGCGCACGATGTGCTCGCCGCGCTCGGGTCCGCGCTGCGCGACGAGCGCGTCCAGCGACTCGAGCCACTCTGCGGTCTCTTCGGGGTCGTGATCCAGGGTGTCGGATCCGAGGGCGGCGGAGGTGCTCTGTTCGCGCATCTTCGGCCTTTCTGTGAGATGGGGGGCGGCTGCCGGTCCGGCAGCGGGGTGGATCTGCTAGATGTAGGTGGCTGCCGGTTCGGCAGCGGGGTCGAGTCTCGAGGAGGGACGATGGACGGACGCATCGCCGTGGTGACGGGCGCGGGTTCCGGGATCGGGCGCGCCGTGGCGCGCGCCATGCTGGACGCCGGCTACCGCGTGGCGCTGGCCGGGCGGCGCGAGGATGCGCTGGCCGAGACGGCGCGCGGGCGGGCGGACGCCGGCGGAGGCGTGCCCGCGAACGCGCTCGTGGTGCCGACCGATGTGACGGCGGAGGCGGAGGTGGACGCCCTGTTCGACCGCGTGGTGCGCGAGTGGGGCCGCGTGGACGTGCTGTTCAACAACGCCGGCGCGTTCGGACCCGCCGTGTCCGCGGCGGACATCGAGCTCGCCGACTGGGAGCAGACGCTCGCGGTGAACGTCACCGGCGCCCTGCTCTGCGCGCGGGCGGCGATGCGCGTGATGCGCGCGCAGACCCCGCAGGGCGGCCGCATCATCAACAACGGATCCATCTCGGCTCAGGCGCCGCGCCCGCTGTCCGTGGCGTACGCGGTGAGCAAGCACGCGCTGACGGGACTGACCCGGTCCATCGACCTGGACGGACGCCCGTTCCGCATCTCCTGCGGCCAGATCGACATCGGCAACACCCGCACCGAGATCATGGACGAGCTCGGCGTCGGATCCGGGGCCCTGCAGGCCGACGGCACCCGCAAGGTCGAGCCCACGTTCTCCGTCGACGAGGCCGCGCGCGCCGTGCTGTTCATGGCGGACCTGCCGCCGGAGGCCAACATCGGCGCCCTCACGATCACCGCGAGCGGGATGCCGTTCGGTGGGCGCGGCTGAGGGATCGCGGGGGTTCGCGATCATCGGCGGACCTCCTCGTCCCCGCGTCCCCTCTGCCGAGGCCGTGGGACTCCTGCTCGATTCCAGATCCGGTTCATTCCAGATCATGGAAGTTTTCTTTCAGATTACGTAACTAGTCTCCTCCGGCGCGGGCCGCTTGTCAAGGTTGCGCGGGCTCGCGGATCCTGCGGAGACGACGAATGCGGGGCCCGGCGAACCGGACCCCGCATTCTCGAATCGATGGCGGCTGACGCTCAGCAGAAGCCGGCGATGCCGTCCCACGACCAGTGGTCGCCGTCGGCGCCCTCACGCAGGAACGACGCCTCGATGAGTCCGTACGGACGGTCGGCGGCGTAGAACACCTCGTTCGGGTTCTCCAGGCCGAACGGCGACAGGTCCACGACGAAGTGGTGCTTGTTCGGGGTCGAGAAGCGGATCTCGTCGATCTCGGGGTGAGCCTCGAGCACCGCCTCGGCCATCTCCTTCAGCGTGTGCTGCAGCGCGTAGGAGTAGTTGCGCGAGAAGCCGGCGAGGAGCAGACGGCGCACGTCCGCGTAGACCTCGTTGAAGTCGAGGTCGTTGCGGTTGTAGCGCCACTTGGCCGTCACCGAGGTCGCGAGGATCCGGTCCTCCGTCTCGGGGAGGGTCGTGTACTTGTCGCGCGGGTAGCCGACGAAGCCGCTCGCCGTCGACTTGAGAACCGTGAGGTCCTGCAGACCCGCGATGATCGTGGTGTCGTCGCCGTCGATCTGCACGACCGCGGTGCGGGTCTCGGTGCCGCCGCGCACGAACGCGTGGTCGTGCTCGCCGTTGTCGCCGTCGATGCGCAGCCAGGTGTACTGCTCGGCCGCCCAGCGTCCGCCGGTGACCCAGTCGAACTCGCCGGTGAAGTGCCGGCCGAGGCGCAGGAGGAACTCCTCCGGGCTGCCGATGCCGTCCTTCGCGAAGGCGTAGACGGTGTTCTTCTGGGTGTCGGTGGCGACGACGTGCTCGTTGTTTCCGTCGAAGTGCGCCGAGGCGAAGTCGCCGCGCAGCTGCGAGGTGACGTTCAGGTCCTCGATCTCGTGACGGGCGGTGTCGCGCGTGATGCGGACGACGCGGTTCTCGGCCTTGCCGTACTGGTTCTTGCCCAGGGTGATGGTGGTCATCTCGGGTTCCTCTTAGCTTCCTCGGTAGGTGGAATAGGCGAACGGACTGAGCAGGAGCGGCACGTGATAGTGCGCCTGCCCGGCGTCGACCTGGAAGGTCAGCACCACCTCCGGGAAGAAGGAGTCCGTGGAGATGCCGGCGAAGTAGGCCGCGGTATCGAACCGGAGGCGGTAGATCCCGCTCTCCAGCCGCTCCGGGCCCAGCTCTTTCACCCGCCCGTCAGCATCGGTGAAGCCCGAACCGATCCCAGTCCACGCGTCGCCGTCGCGGGCTTCGAGCACGACGGCGACGCCGGGCGCGGGGCGCCCGAGAGTGGTGTCCAGGATGTGGGTGGTCACGTGGGAGACGCTCATGCGCTCGCTCCTTCGGTCTGGATGGCCGCCGCCAGGCGCAGGGCCGCGATCTCCCGCAGCTGCTGGTCGACGACGGCGAGCTCCTGCTCGGGGGTGTGCCCGAGCCGCTGCTGCAGCAGGCCCAGGATCTCCTCGGCGGTGCGACCGGCGGCCCGCACGAGGAAGACGCGGTCGAACCGCTCCTCATAGGCGCGGTTGCCTTCGGCCAGCGCGGCGGCCGTGACGTCGTCGACGCTCGGCTGCTCGCGGCGCGAGTGCGCGGCCTCGGCGCTGGTGCCGTCGACCCTCGCCCCGATGCGCGGGTGGTGCGCCAGCGCGCCGTCGAGCTCGGCCTCGCTCAGCGGAGCGGCGACCTCGAGGGCGGCGACGGAGAGCGCGTCGACCGAGGCGTAGGGCCGGCCGTCCACGATTGCGTCGATCCAGCGGGGGATGTCCAGTGCGGGCTTCACGGTGGTGACCGCGGCGGCGCGGTCGGCCGTGTTGAACTCCTCGAGCAACATCTTGATCCTCAAGCCATGCTGGCATCCGGCGTGTCGTGCTTACGGACGGATCCTATCGAGAGGATCTCTTCTCCTGTTTCCAGGAGATTTCCGCAGTCCGGAACTGTTATTTCAGCATGTGCAACCATTCTGCGGACCGGATCCGGCGTTGTCAAGCGGATCCGAAAGACGTTCCCCTGTGTCACGCCCTGCCCGGCTCCGGGGAGAGGGAAAACGCACCTGGCAGCCGCCCTGGAGCGACCTTTTCCATCTTCTGAAGCCGATCACCGCCCGGGCGAGAGGGAAAACGCACCTGCCGGACGGCCCGGAGGTGCGTTTTCCATCTTCGGCGAAAGGGATCGACCCGAGCGGGAGCCGCAGCGACGGATCCGACCCGAGCGGGAGGCGCAGGCGTCGGATCCCGGAGCGGGCTCAGACGCCGAGCTCTTCGCGCAGGCGCGCCACGTGGCCGGTCGCGTCGACGCCGTACTCGGCGCGCTGCACGACGCCGTCGCCGTCCAGCACGAAGGTGGAGCGGATGACGCCGTCGAACGTGCGGTCGCCGACCGTCTTCTCGCCCCACACGCCCCACGCCTTCGCGACGGCGGCGTCGCTGTCGGCGAGCAGCGGGAACGTCAGCCCCTCGGCGTCGGAGAACGCGCGGATGTCGGCGACCTCGTCGGGCGAGATGCCGATCACGGAGTAGCCGGCGGCGTCGAGCGACGAGAGGTTGTCGCGGAAGTCGCAGGCCTCGGTGGTGCAGCCGGGGGTGGCCGCCTTCGGGTAGAAGTACACGACGACGTTGCGGCCGCGGTAGTCGTCGAGGGCGACGCGGGCGCCGTCGGCGTCCTCGAGGGCGAAGGCGGGGGCGGTGTCACCGGGGTTCAGGCGAGTGGTCATGATGTCTCCGTTCGGATGGGGGTCGGGATCCGGTCCCTGAGCCTGTCGAAGGGCCCGGAACGGCGGATCCGTGCTTCGAGAGCTCGGATGCCGGGCTCAGGGGACGACGGGCAGCACGCCGAAGGCCTCGGCGAGCTGCATGATCTTGCGGGCGCGGCCGAGGCGGGGCAGGTCGCTGCCGTCGCGGACGATGCGGCCGCGCGCGTCGAAGTCGGCGAGGAACTCGTACGCCCAGTCGACGTCGGTGCGGGTGGGACTGATGACCTCGTTGACCACAGGCGTCTGGTCGGCGGAGAGGCAGAGCTTGCCGGTCATGCCCATGGACACGGTGATCGCCGACTGCTCGCGCAGGATCGGGTGGCTGGATCCGACCGTGGGGCCGTCGATGGGGCCGGGGAGTCCCCCGGCTCGGCTGGAGATCACCAGGCGCGCCCGCGGGTAGGCCATGGCCTCGCGGTCGGCCGACATGCCGGTGTCGCGGCGGAAGTCGCCGCTGCCGAACGCGAGCCGGAACACGCCCTTGGCGCGGGCGATCTCGGTGGCGTTCTCGATCCCCACCGCCGACTCGACGAGCGCCACCACGGGCACCTTCGCGCCGAGGCGGTTGTAGGTGTCCATGACCTGTCCGCCGAACTCGGCCTTGGCGAGCATCACGCCCTGGAGGCCCGGGGCGTCGCGCAGCCCGTCCAGATCGGGCGACCAGTGCTCGCTGGTCGCATCGTTGATGCGCACCCAGGCGCGGTTCGGCCGTCCGTCCGCGGCGGAGCCGTGCAGCCAGCGCACGACGTCGTCGCGGGCGGAGTCCTTCTTGCTCGCGTCGACCGCGTCCTCCACGTCGAGCACGATCGCGTCGGCGTGGGAGCGCGCGGCATCGTCGAACGTCTCCGGCTTGGTCGCGGCGACGAGGAGCCACGAGCGCGCCAGCTCCGGCGCGATCTCGCGCGGGCCGGCCTGGGGAAGCGGAGCGTTCATTTCATTCCATCCTATGAAACTTGATTCTTGCGATATGAAAAGAGTAACGGTTGCGGGCACGCGGTCGCCAGCCTGGAGCGGCACCGCCGCGCGTCAGCGTCGCAAGGAGAGCACCGCGTCCCACACGGCGGCGGCGACGCGGCGCTTGGATCCGGCGACCTCGGCGACCACCTCGCCGTCGGGTCCGATGAGCTCCACGGCGTTGTCGGGCTTCTCGAACCCGTGCTCGGCGTCGGCGAGGTTCACCGCGAGCAGGTCGGCGCCCTTGCGCTCGCGCTTGCGGCGCGCGCGCTCGCGGCGCGCCTCGGGATCGGCCGAGGTCTCGGCGGCGAAACCGACGAGGATCTGACCGTCCGGGCCCGCCCCGTCGCGACGGGCGGCACCGAGCGCGGCGAGCACGTCCTCGTTCTCGACGAGGTCGATCCGGTCGAGGATCCCGTCCTCCTTGGTGAGCTTGTGCGGCGCGGCCTGGGCCGGGCGGTAGTCGGCGACCGCCGCCGCCATGATCACCGCGTCCGCCGTTACGGCCGCCTCCTTCATCGCCGCCGAGAGCTCGGCCGCCGTCGCGACCGGGCGGATCCGGATGCGCGGACGCGCCGCCAGGGCGAGCACGTCGCCGGCCAGGTTCGCGGCGATCAGGTCGACCGCGGCACCGCGGGTGGCGGCCTCGACCGCGAGGGCCACGCCCTGGCGGCCGCTGGAGCGGTTGCCGAGGTAGCGCACGGGATCGATCGGCTCCCGCGTGCCGCCTGCGGAGACCGCGACCCGCAGGCCCGCCAGATCCTGCGGTGCGAGCAGGCGCAGCGCCGCCTCGGCCACCGCCTCGGGCTCGCTCATGCGCCCGGGCCCCGTGTCGCCGCCGGCGAGCTCGCCGTCGTCGGGGCCGATCACGTGCACCCCGCGCTCGACGAGTGTGCGGACGTTCGCCTGCGTCGCCGGATGCGCCCACATCTCCGCGTGCATGGCGGGGGCGACGAGCACCGGGGCGGTCGCGGCGAGCAGGGTGGTGCCGAGCAGGTTGTCGGCGATGCCGGCCGCCATGCGGGCGAGCGTGTTCGCGGTCGCCGGAGCGACGACGACGAGGTCCGCGCCCTGGCCGAGGGCGACGTGGCGCACCTTCGCGACGTCGTCGTGCACGCTCGTGGTGACCGGGTTGCGGCTGATCGCCTCCCAGGTCGGCGCGCCGACGAAGCGCAGCGCGTCCTCGGTCGGGACGACGGTGACGTCGTGGCCCGCCTTCACCAGGATCCGGACCAGGTGCACCGACTTGTATGCCGCGATGCCGCCGGAGACCCCCACCACGATGTCCATCCCTCGATTCTGCCATTCGGGTCCCGCGTGCCGGCCGCTGCTCCGCCGGGACCCGACGCGGCCGTCCGCCCGGCGGGGATGCGCCCCGCACGCGCCTCGACGCGCCGCGCGTGCCTAGACTGAGGCGCGTGTGCACGGTCGTGATCCAGGTCGATGCCGCCGAGCGGGCCGAGGGCCTCGGGCCGCGGCTGCTGGCGGTGCGGGACGAGGATCCGCAGCGCGAGTGGGATGCGCTCGGCGAGTGGTGGCCCGATCAGCCCGGAGTCGTCGGGATCCGCGATCGTCGCGCCGGCGGCGCCTGGCTCGCCGCCGATCCGGCGACCCGCCGTCTCGCGGTGCTGCTGAACCGCGCCGACGTGCTCGACCTCCCCGACGACCAGGCGGTGTCTCGCGGCACGCTGGCGCTCGCCTCCGTCGCCGGCGTCTCGCCGTCGGGTTCGCCGCGCATGAACGGGTTCAACCTGCTCGAGGTCTCCCCCGCCGGCGCGCGCGTGCTGTCCTGGGACGGGGCGACGCTGCGGGAGACGCCCGTGCCCGCCGGGGTGCACATGATCGCGCACGACGACCTCGACGATCCCGGCACGGCGCGCATCGCCCGCTGGCTGCCGGAGTTCCGCGCCCGTCCCGCGGACGGCGACGACTGGCCGGAGTCCTGGATCCGGCTGCTCGCCGAGACCACCGCACTGGATCCCTCCGACGACCGCGCGATCATCCGGGACAACCGGCCGCACGGCTACCCCACGCAGTCCCTGCTGTATGCGACCGCCGCGGTCGACACCGCCGGCGTCGAACTGCGGGACCACACCCTGCCGGCGCCGGCGCACTGGGGCTGACGATGCCGACCCGATCCTCCGACGGCCTCGACTCCGGCACCGGTACCACCTCCGACGACCTCGACTCCGGCCCCGGCCTCGCCCTCGTTCCCGGCCGGCTGATCCGGCAGGCGTCTCCGCGCCCGGACGATCTCGGGCGCTCCGTCGAGCTGTTGCGCGAGGTCGCCACGGGCGTCGGCCCCGCACGACTGCTGCGCCTCTACACGCCGGCGCCGACGCTCGCCCTCACCCGGCGGGAGAGCCTGATGCCGGGCTACGACCTCGCCGTGGCCGCCGCCGGGCGCTTCGGGTTCACGCCGGCGATCCGCCCGACCGGCGGCCGCGCCGTCGCCTACGACGAGACGTGCCTCGTCTTCGACCTCGTGGAGCGCGAGGACGCCCATGCGGATCCCTCCGCCCTGTTCGCGCAGGCCGGCCGCACCATCGTCGGCGCACTTCGCGGACTCGGCGTCGACGCGCGGCTGGGCGCGGTGCCGGGCGAGTACTGCCCCGGCGAGTACAGCATCAACGCCCGCGGCTCCGTGAAGCTCGTCGGCACCTCGCAGCGCGGGGTGCGCGGCGCCCGGCTGCTCAGCGGCATGCTGGCGTTCGGCGAGGTGGACCGCTTCGTCGCGGTTCTCACGGAGGCCAACGCCGCGCTCGGGCTGGACTGGGATCCGCGGACCTTCGGATCCCTGCTCGTCGAGGCGCCGGCGGTCTCGCGCGAGGACGTCGAGGAGGCGCTCGCCGCGGCGCTCATCGCCTGACTGGCGTGCGTGGGGCCGGGCCGGCGCGCGACCGGCTCAGCGACCAGCGACCGGGCCGTCGAGCGACATGTCCAGCGGCTCCCCGCGGCGGACGGGTCCGACGACCCCGCCCACGGCGAACCGACCCATCGGCGAACCGGCGCACCGGCGGACGGATGGGCAGGGCTCCCCATGTCGCCGTCGCATCGCGGCGAGTAGCGTCGGCGACGGAGGCGAGCGCCAGCGTGCCGCGAGACACCGCCTGGTCGTCGGGGAGGTCGAGCACGTCGGCGCGGTTCAGCAGCACCGCGAGACGGCGGGTCGCCGGATCGGCGGCGAGCCAGGCGCCGCCGGCGCGACGATCGCG
>NZ_LR733284.1:0-225487 GCF_902506375.1 Microbacterium sp. 8M | reverse complement strand
CGCGGCGAAACGCAGCGTGTCCGCGAGAGCAGCGATCCGGCGCCGCTCGTCGGCACCGGCGTCCGGCACCGCCCACAGCCCGCCGCGCAGCTCCCCCGCGATGTCGGGATCGCTCACGACGGTCGGGGTGCCCAGGGTCGCCGCCTCGAACGGGGTCATCCCCTGGGTCTCGAAGCCGATCGAGGTCTGCACCACCGCATCGGTCAAACTTCCTCAGTCTCGGCGGACCGCCGAATGCGCGCGGGCGGTCTCTTACACGTTCAATGTCCTCGCACGACCCGGAGGGGTGCTTTTTGACCGAAACGCGATCCCTCGCTCCCGTGTAACCAACGCGAGCGCTCTTGCTCGGTCACATACCTGTCCGGCCGAGCCCGCTATCCGCGTTCGACTAGCGTGAGAGGAAGAACCTACGGCCTCAGCGACCTCTCGGAAGGGCGTGCATGTCTGACGGATCGCGATTGTCCCTCTCTGCCGCGCGCGAAGCTCGGGTGCTTGCCGCGTTGGAGGACAAGAGTGTTGCGCTCGCCGGGTTGTATGTCCAGGCGCTGGAGCAACTTGGAAGCCCTGCACCGAATGGCCGTGAGGTCGCCAGGGTTTCACTCATTTGTCACTGCATGCGCGAGATCATGAGCGGACTGCCGTCCGCGATGGCGGTCAATACGCGCACCCGGCCGAACCCTGGATCGGCGAGTCTGACGTCGAAACTGCCGGGTCTGGTCTCGCGTCATCCCGGGCTAGATTTGCGCGCCGACCAGGACGTCGTTCCGGTTCCACGTGAGTTTGCTATCGCGGTGGCGGAGATAATCGACGCCGCAACTAAGGAACAAGGCATTCAAGTGGCGAACGCGGCAGCGCTGCTCACCGACGACAACGACGAGACCCACCCCCTCGTTAGACAGTGGAAGAGCGCCCAGCGATTCTTCCTCGAGTGGACACATCTAGACCGAAATCCCAATGGCACGCGGGCGCTCCCCGACGATGCGGCCATACGGTCGAAAATGCGGGTCATTGAGGATGTCATCGAAGTCCGCACCGCGCTCTTCTTCGAGAACCTCAGCGCAGTGCAGGACTTGCTGGCGATTGCAAATGCGGCGATCGGGGAGGAGTCAAGTTGACGGGCTACGTTGCTCCAACGAGGGATCAGGTTGCGGCGGTACTTCGCAGGATCCCCACGCCGGCTCTTCGTCGCGCCTTCTTCGAAGGGCTCCGGAACCCGCTCTGGCTAGCTCCGCTTGCAAGGGAAGGCGCCTTCGCTAAGCCGCCGAGTAACGATGTGGGCGCCGATGATTACTGGCCCGAGATCGACTACGTGATCCGCTCGTCGGCGGCGGCGCCCAAGACGGCAGTCGACATCCTTCTAACTCTTTCTGAGAGCCGAAACAGCTGGATCCGACGGGCTGTATTTGCCGTGGGCGCGCAAGTTCCCGCCTCAGAGGCCGCGAGGCTCAAGCCACTCCTCAAGAAGTGGCTCGCGACGGGATTCGGCTGGCGTACTGACCCTCGGGATATGGCGTCCTTCACGGTCAACCTGCTCAACGGTGGTGAGCGAAAGGCTGGCGAGTGGGTAGCCAACGTCCTTTTTCGTCCCGGCAGTCTCGGGGCCACGGCTCACGAACCAATACTCCGGGACTATTGGTACGCTTCCGAACTCCCGCGTGTCGTCACTGCGCTTGGCCCCGAATCGCTACCCCTGGTTCTTGGTTGGCTTGTGCAGTACGAGAACGGCACAAGCCAACCTGACGGATGGTCGCTTTCGCGACCCTCGATCGGGGAGAGTTCCGATAGTCATCAGACAGTCGAAGATGCGCTAATCGACGCATCACGCGATCTTTCAGTTCAACGGTTGCAGGCGGGAACGCTCGACACAGTCGATGTCCTCCTTAGCGTCCGGATCATGCTCGCGAGGCGCATCGCCATGTATGCAGTGAGAGAGGCGATAGTCACATCAACGACGGGCACCCCTCAGGAGAGCTCGGTGGTAGAGCTCGGCACTCGACTCCTCCTGGACCCATCGTCCATGAACGAGCAATGCCGGATCGAGTACGCCCAGTTGGCTCAAGCGGTGGCCGCGCGGTCACCCTCGTCCTTGAAGTCGCTCAAGCAAACGATCGACCGAGGCCCGGACATGAGCTCCACCGAACTCCGTTCGAGACTCGCACGCGACGGCGACGTTACGGATAGAGAGTTGGATACACGAGTTGCTGAGTTTCTCGATCACTGGAAGCACGCCTGGCTTTCAGCAATTGGGGCAGAGTCGCTCCCACCACAGCTTCGCGTCGCCCTCGCCGACCTCGATGCACAGTATGGCATGGTTGAGCGTCCCCTGCGCCCGCCGATAGAGGTAATCAGTTGGACCGGACCGAGCAGCCCGCGAACACACGACGAACTTGGGATGATGGCCCCTGCAGAGCTCATGAGCCACCTGGAGAGTTGGCAAGACACGGGTGATGGATGGGGACCCAAGCCTTCTCACGAGGGTCAGCGACGAGAACTGACGAGTCTGATCACCTCAAACCCTGAGCGAATCGCTGGTGTTCACGACCTCGTCACGCGGCTACGCCCAATCTACTTGCGCGCAATCCTCAGCGGGTGGGAGGCAGCGAGCAAGGCAGGGCTGGAGTTGGACTGGCACCAGGTACTCACGACAACCGGTGACGTACTCGCGCACCCAATCGAATCTGACTTCCCCCCGCAAGGCGGCAGGTTCGACGACGACCCCGACTTCAGCGGGGCAAAGGGGGCCGCAATCGATCTCCTTGAAGAACTAGTGAAGCCGGAAGCCAAGATCCCGCCAACAGGGGCTTCGAACGCTGCCGAGCTTTTGATCTCCGCGGCGTCGGACGAAGCTGCTTGGCACGACTACGCCTCGCGCGCTGGCGAAAGCGGGATGGACCCGCTCACACTCTCGCTGAACTGGCAGTGGCCAACCATCGTTCGCGGTCTCGCTGCCCTCGTATGTCATGGGAGGACCACTGCATGGTCGGAAGCCTCTCGAAGCGCCCTCCGGACCGAGCTCGACCGGCCTGACCCGTGGGGGGCTTCGCGGGCAGTGATCGGCGAACACCTCGGGAGACTGCTGAACGCTGACGAGCTTTGGACTGAGCAGAATCTGACGTTCCTATTTGGCTCCGCTGAGGGGCTAGATCGAAATCAGCAGGTTGCGCTCAGCACCGCGCTGGCGATCCACCACTACCATCGAGCGCTCTACAGCCTGCTGGCCCCCTCCATGGTCGCGGCTCTCGACTCAGCCGAGCCTGTTGCCGACGGATGGCCGCAACCCAACTCGTCGCCCGTCCAGCGCATCGGGGAATGGGCAATCAAAGCCATCATCTTCGGCGACGCAACACCTTCTGACGCGGTCTTCCGCGCCTTCTTCTCAACCACCGACCCTGACACCCGTGGAGGAGCGCTCGGTCATATCGGCTGGGAGATGATGCACGCGACCGAGGTGTCCGAATCAATACGGGATGAGTTCGCCCGCTTGTGGGACGAACGAATCGATCACGTAAAATTGAACACCGTTGATGTAGCTGAGCTACGCCAGTTCTATTGGGTGATCAAAAGCGGCAAGTTCTGTCCAGAGTGGTGGCTCCCACGACTGAACACGATTCTCGCCTTTGGGTCTAACGTCGACGCCGAAAGATTCATGATTGGCAAGGAACTCGCAGCCGCCGCCGACTCCGACCCGCACGGGGCGTTTCACGCTTTGACGCAACTGCTGTCCACTACCGGCGCTCGCAGAATGGCCGCGTACGAGCTGTCACGGAATGCAGTACCCGTGGTGCTCGCTCGAGCGATCAAAGCGGGCGACCCGCAACTGGAAACGCGAGCGACGAAACTTCTGAACGAGCTTGGCGCCGCGGGTGACTTTGGTCTAGCTCAGCGTGTGGAGATGGCGGCCCGGGGCGAACTCAGCCAGGCCGATGTCGAGGAGTAGGAGATCCGTTCCCCAGTCCTACTGCGGAGGAGCCTTTCGCGCAGCAGCCACCCGATCATCGTCGTGATATGGGGCGGGGCCGCCGCTCATCCGCATCGTCACCGGATCAGGATCCGGAAGCGCTTCCGGCACAAACCGTGCATCGTCCGGGTGGTGGAAGAGGGAGATGCTCGCGTTCATCGCCGTGTGCAGGTTGAAGAAGCGTTCGTACTGCGTAGTGCCCTGCTCGGCGTGATCGAACTCGCCGCGCGCGACACGGTTGACGTCGACGCGGTCGGCGAGCACCATCGGGTCGCTCATGAGAAGACCCAGCTTGCGCGTGAGCGGGTAGGTGATGCCCCAAGCGTTCAAAAACCCGATTCCTTGAGGCAAGAATGCCTCGTCGCCCTCGTCCTCCGTCTCGTCGGGATTGGGAACCAGTACAACTGGCGTGTCGGAGGTGATGAGCGATCGTCTGTCGAACCGCACGAGAGTCCACGGTCGACCAGCAATGTACGGCATCAGGGCCTCGGTCATCTCGCCGATCTGGATGATGTGGTCAATCGCCGTCACGCTCACCGGCGGCCCATCGGTGCGCATCGCCTGTTCCCAGATGAGCTCCGCTGTGGCGTCGTCGATTACCAGGCCGGAACGCTTCTTTGCCCAGTCCTTCACGCCGTCGCGGCCGACCATCGACAGTTCGATCTGCGTCAGACGAGCCTTCATGTGCTGCATGTTGCGGCGTTGCTCAGGGCCCCGTGTTACCTGCAGGGCGATTAAGGATGCAAGCGTTGCGCGGTCCTGCACCTCGAGTGGCCACACTCCCTCTCCCAGCTTCCTGAACACTGGCGCCGCGGCACCTTCCACCTCGCTGAACAGCCTTTCAAAGACATCGTCGCCCGCCTGGTGCCCGGGCACAGTGTAGAAGCCGTTCTCCGCGGCGGTCTTGCGCACGCTGGCGGTGTAGGTGCGGTCGCCGGGCAGCCTGACCGTTGTGATCTGGTCGTCGTCCGCAAATCCTCGGAGGTAGAACTGCGGGACGTGGTGATGGCGCTTGGCGGTCGGAGACATGAGGGGATTATGGCGTTACCTGACGACGAGGAACGCCATCGGATCATCCCGGGTGTGGCGTCCAGTAGGTCATATCTCCGCGATGTCCGCCGACGACTGAGGCTACGGATGCGGCGCTCGGAACCGCCGGTGATCCCCAGAACTCGGTTTCTGGTCATTCGAGGTTTCTGGTCATTCGAGCGGCGCCATCAGAGCCCGGCGAAAGGATCGCTGGGTTGAGCGGAATGACGGGACAACCCTTGCCCGCACGCTGTTTCGGAGGTCGATCGATGTCGTCGAGGGTCCGAGAAAACCATCGCCACGCGGGCGGATCCGCACTCGCGTCGTTCAGCGGGCGAGCGCGCGCTCGTACACGGCGAGCATCGCTGCGGTCCGCGAGGACTGCTGGAAGTCGGCGGCGACCTGCGGATCCGGCTCGGGCGCCCGCCGGGCCGCGATGTCCGTCGCGGCGATGCGCAGGGTGTCCGCGAGAGCGGCGATCCGGCGTCGCTCGTCGGCCCCGGCCTCCGGCACGGCCCACAGCCCGCCGCGCAGCTCCCCCGCGATGTCGGGATCGCTCACGACGGTCGGGGTGCCCAGGGTCGCCGCCTCGAACGGCGTCATCCCCTGGGTCTCGAAGCCGATCGAGGTCTGCACGACGGCGTCGGCGGCCGCGATGCGCGCGAGCACGTCCGCATACCCGACCCGGCCGGCGAACCGGATCCCCGGGCGCCGCGCACGGGCGGCGATCCGCTCGGCGGCGCGCAGCTGCGCCCCTCCCCCGACGATCTCGACGTCGGCGTCCACGTCGCTGGCGACGACCGCCTCCAGGAACGGCAGCAGACGCTTCTCCGGGCTCATCCGGCCCAGCCAGATGAAGCGGGGCCGACCCGGCGCGCGATCCGCCGGGGCTCCGGCGAGCACCCGCGTGCGCACCTCGTCGTCGATGCCGTTCCAGATCACATCCACGGATCCGAACACCCCGTGCTGCTCGAGCCGGCGCGCGAAGTGCCCCGATGGTGCGGTCACCGCGCGGGACTCCGCGGCGATCCCGGTCAGATACGCCCAGCCGTCGCGACCGCCGGGCTGTGCGCCGATGCCGCGCAGGGCGGTGCGCCTCCAGCCGTTGAGCGCGGCGAGCGCGGGCCGGTGCAGCGGGGTGACCGCGGCGATGCCGACGTCGACGCGGTTGTGCATGGTGTGCACGGCGGGGATGCCGTGACGGTGCGCGAAGCGATGGCCGATGAACGCGCCCCAGAAGTCGGCCTGCACGTGCACGAGATCGACCGGGGGCCGCCGTGTCAGCGCCCGATCGAGGAACCGGTCGGTGCTCCGGCCCGGCCACGTCATGGCGTACTCGCGGTCGGCCGTGATCGGGATCGACGGCAGGTCGAGGTAGCCGGGATCCGTGAGGTCGGCCCCGTGCAGGGCGGGTCGCGGCGAGTGCGTCCTCGGTGCGACGACCGTCACCGTGTGCCCTGCGCGCTCCAGGTACTTGCGCTGCAGGCGCATCGAGACCTGGGCACCGCCCAGCGTCTCGGCGTGCTGGTCGGCGAAGAAGACGATGTGCATCCGGCCTACTCGGGCAGCGGCTCGTCGCGGTACAGCGCCTCGAAGGTGTCCAGCGTGCGGTTGATGTCGTGCACGACCACGCCCTCGAGCGAGGCGCGCTGCATGCGCTCGTACTCGGCGGGATCCGCGGTGAGCACGTCGGTGAGCCGCGCGGCGAGCTCGTTGATGTTGCCCGGCTCGAAGAGGTAGCCGTTCTCGCCGTCGTGCACGAGGTGCGGCAGCGCCACCGCGTCCGCGGCGACGATCGGCAGCGCCGACGCCATCGCCTCCATGGTGGCGATCGACTGCAGCTCCGCGATCGAGGCGATCACGAACAGGGAGGCGCGGCTGAGCAGGGCCCGCAGCTCGGCGTCGGTGGTGCGGCCGTGGAACACGACACGGTCGCCCAGACCGAGCTGATGCGCGAGCGCCTCGAGCTGCTTGCGCTGGTCACCGCCGCCGACGATGTCGAAGGTCACGTCGAGGGCCGGATCCAGCTTCGCCATCGCCTTGAGGATGACCTCGACCTGCTTCTCCGCGGTGAGCCGGCCGACGAAGACCATGCGGTTCTTCTCACGCGGGCCGATGACCGGCGTGTACTGGGTGCGGTCGATGCCGCAGCTGACCGGGATCACGCCCTCGACGTCGATCGTGCGCTCGAGGAAGTCGGCGGCACGACGGGTCGGCGTGGTCACGGCGCGGGTGAGCGCGAACGTGCGCGCGGCGTCGGCCCAGGCGAACTTCAGCACGATGTCGTCGATGAACTTCGGCATCGTGGTGTGGTCGAGGATGTTCTCGGCCATCACGTGGTTCGTGGCGATCACCGGAATGCCGCGCTGATGCGCGATGCGCGACAGTCCGCGGCCGATGACGATGTGCGACTGGATGTGCACCACGTCGGGCTGCACCTCGTCGAGCACCTTGCGGGCGTAGTGCTTGGCGCGCCACGGCCACACGAACCGCAGCCAGTCGTGCGGCGCCCAGCGCACCGACGGCAGCCGGTGCAGGGTCATCGCCTCGCCCTCGATCACCTCGGTGCGCGGCTTCGCCGTGCGGTACGCCTGGTTCGGCGCGACCACGTGCACATCGTGGCCGCGCTGCACCAGACCCGCGGCGAGGCGCTCGGTGAACCGGGCGGCGCCGTTCACGTCCGGCCAGAACGTGTCGGCGCCGATGAGGATGCGCAGCGGGCGCGGAGCGGCGGCCGGTTCAGCCGGCGCGGAGACGGATTCGGGCGCGCCGGTGTCGAGGTTGTCCGAGGGACGATGATCGCCGGGGGAGGTCACGTGGTTGCTGCCTTCTGCTGGGCCGCGGCGCCGTCGAGCGCCTCATCGGCCGCTCGAACCCCGCGGAGATGGCCTGGATCGGGCGCTGGCCACTCTACCCGAGCGCGCTGAGGATGCCGCGGAGGCGGATCCGGCGGCCGCGCGGCGGGCGCGGGGCGGCACGCACGGCACCGCCCCGCGCCCCTGGTCAGCCGCCGAGGACGATGCGCTTGGCGTGCCCGTGCCCGTCGAGGTCGAACTCGAGCGCGAGCGGCGCCGTCCCGACCACCCGCACCCCGTCGTCACCCTCGACCACGGTCGACTCCGCGACACCGGTGAGCACGACGCGCGCCGTGGTCTGCGTGCGGCTCGGGTCGGACACGGCGACCGTGGTGCGCCCGGCGTCGGTGCGGACCGCGAGAGAGCATGGGCCGCTCACGGTCACTCCGTAGGCGGGCACCTGGTCGGAGGGCGTGGCCTGGAAGAAGTTGCCGAGCGTCAGCCCCTGGCTCGCGACGCGGATCAGCTGTGCCTGCGCGTTGTTGGCGACCACCTCGACCGTCGGCGCGTCCGACTCGGTGAACGTCACCGAGTGCTTCACGTTCGGCAGCACCAGGTACGCGTAGCCGCCGCCCGTGGGATCCGTGCCGTGATGATGCGTGATCGTCACATAGTCCCGGTTCTTGACCTCGGTCGTACCACCCGTGTCGGATCCGGAGTTGATGCTCTGCCAGTCGCCCGAGCGCGGCACGACCTGCACGTCGATCGTGCCGCTCACGTTCTCGCCCGAGAGGAACACGTAACCGCCGTGACCCATGATGTGCACGTTGCGCTTCACCGTGATCGCACCGTCCGCCGCGGTGAGCACGCGGTTGCGGTTGTCGGTGCGCACG
Organism: Microbacterium sp. 8M; assembly: GCF_902506375.1. Lineage (GTDB taxonomy): Bacteria > Actinomycetota > Actinomycetes > Actinomycetales > Microbacteriaceae > Microbacterium. The sequence goes on along the minus strand of NZ_LR733284.1, from coordinate 216,812 downwards.
TTCGGCACGGTACCGGGCGCGAAGGAGCGGTTGTCGATCGTCGTGAACACGTCGTAGCCGGAGCTCGACGCGATCGCCGCGCCCAGGCACACGACCTTGTCGTCCAGGAAGAACCACGACTTGCGTGCGCTGAGCGACTTGTCGAAGTTGAGGTGGTCCATGCCCTGGATCCCCCAGCGACCATCAAGCGCCAGCCCGCCGCCGAACGCCTGGAACGCCCGCGGAATGCCGGTGCCGTCCGCGGCTCCGCTGGTGCGAGGCGCCGCGGTCACGGTCGTTCCCGGCAGCCGGTACGGGTCGATCGTGGGCCAGAAGTCGGCGCTGTACTGGGCCGGATCCGCGGCGCTGTAGAAGAACGTCATGCCGTCGCCCTGGTACCAGCCCAGGTTGTTCTCGCGGTTGCCCCACTCGTAGCGGCCGATCCGCTTCGAGGACACGTTGACCACGGCGCTGAAGTTCGGCCGATGGTGCACCAGGCGGTCCTGATCGCCGAACGCCGTCGTCGAGACCGGCGGGTCGGCCGGGGTCACGCTGTCGTCGCCGAGGACCGAGGTCACCAGGAGGGACTTGGCCACGGTCTGCGTGGGAAGACCGTACAGCTTCTCGTCGGTGCAGCGCTGCAGCCAGCCCTTCACGAGCGAGAGGTAGCGGCCCCGATACGGCTCGCCAGCCCCCTGGGCGAGCAGCAGGATCGCGGTGATCGCCGCCGCGCCGTCGACATAGTCCGGCTCGGCCTGCCGCGACACGGCACGGCCGCGCACGGTCTCCATCATCCGGCCGTTCCAGATGAACGGCGCGTACGAGGCCTCGACCGCGTCGAGGATCACCGACTTCTTCGGATCCGTCACATCCCATTCGCTGCCGCCGAGCAGGCCCAGGATCTCGGCGATGCCGCCCAGGGTGACGACGCCGTAGGTGCCGACGTAGGGCAGATAGCTGTGCTGCACGAAGGATCCGTCCGCGTAGAACCCGTCACCGCTCGTGACGTAGCCGAAGACGCTGTTCCTCCCCGCCCGCACCGTGTCGCTCAGGGCGTCGCGAGCGAGCGCGATCTCGTCGGGCCGTCCGTCGAGGATTCCCCGGAGCGCGCAGGACAGCGCCTTGTCGGTGCGGTTCGCGCCGGTCTCGGCGAGGCTCGTGCCGCGGCCGCGCCAGTTGGGATCCGGCGTGAAGTAGCGGGCGGCGGCCATCAGCGCGGTGCGCACCTCGGCCGGCACGACATCGTGCAGCAGGATGCAGATGTCGGCCGCCTTGCGGGGCACGCCGATCTCCCAGAACCACCAGTTGCCGACGGGCGACTTGCCGGCCTTGTAGACGTTGGCGCTGAGCCACGTCAGCGCGTCGACGAGGTCGGTGGCGAGCGCCGCATCGCCGTAGGAGGCGCACCCTGCGGTGGCATAGGCGAGGGCGAGGTCGAAGATGCGGTTGAACGTGACGCCCATGTTGCCGGAGAGAACGGTGCCGCTGACGCCCGTAAGCGGCAGGTCGGGCCAGATGCCGGGTGCCGCCGCGGGCCGCACCATCGCGCCCCGCGAAGCGGCCGCCTTCTCACCCATGGCGCTCAGCACACCGGCCAGCTCCGGCACCGATGCGGCGCTGCCGTCACCGGCGAGCATGATGCGACGGCGCTCGATGAGCGCGGCGAGCGGATCGCCGCTCGCCGTCGCCACGGCGCCGGGCAGCGTGCCCGCGGTCGCCGGCTGCGCGGCGAGAGTGACGAGCGCGCCTGCTCCGAGCAGTCCGAGCAGGGTGCGGCGGTTCATCTCAAGGGGGAACATCTTCGGCCTCCGGTCGGTAGGGAAAGGGGTTGCCCGCAACACGGTATACGCTTTCCCGCCGGAATAGTAGAGGCGGTGTACATATTTACCGGAAGCCGAGGCCCGTTCCTTCCAAGGACCGTTCTCAGGCTGGATCCGGCTTTTCGCCACCGATCCGGGCGGATCCGCGAATCCGTCCTGAGAACCGTCCGCAAGCCCCCGCGCGGTGGGAACGGCCACGGCACGCACGGCTCACGCTCACCTGGGGACCGTACGCTCGGAGCATGCGCCTTGCCGCCGACGCCGACCCCACCCGCTGGATCCCCGTGACCGCATCCCTGGGCTTCCGCGGCCGCCGGCATCGCAAAGCGGCGATCGGGATGCTCCTGGGCCAGCTCAGCGGAGCGGTCGGTGCGACGCCGCGCCCCGGCTCGGGTTTCGGCGCGTGGGCGCTCAGCCAGGCCGCGCCGTTCCTGATGCGCAAGGCCGATGGGCGCGTGCTCGCGTGGACGTGGAAGGCAGAGCCCGAGCTCATCGTCGCGATGGCGAGCGCGCAGGAGCTCACCCCGCAGCTGCGCACCGCCCGCGCCATGATGCCGATGGAGTACGACGACACCGAGGAGTTCCGCAACCCGTACCTCGGCGCGGGCGAGAAGCTCGTAGTGCCGCTGCCCGTCGAGCCGGGCACACCGCCGTTCGCGACCTACACCTGGGACACCGGCACGCACCTCATCACCCTTCAGGCGGTGTGCGCCGACCGCGAGCGCTTCGGCACGGTCATCGGCGCGGTGGACGAGATCGCGCGCACCCTGCGCACCGTCGACGACCTGTCCGTCGGCGAGTCCGGGCCGGTGCTGCGGCTGCCGCCGGCCTGAGCCTGGGCCCGTGGGCGCCGCTCGGTTTCGCGAGACTCCCGATCCGGCATGAGACTCCTCGCCCGGAGTGCGGTCTCACGCGAGAACCGGAGTCGCGCGGGCGCTACGCGAGCCCGCGCTCGTCGAGCCACTGCAGGGCGACGGCCTTCGGGGCGCGCAGCAGCCAGGCGTCCGCCAGGAGTTCGCCGAGGTGATCCCGCTCGATGACGTCGAGGCGCATCAGCACGGCCGGGTAGCCGGCGAAATGCGGGATCGTGAAGAAGACCTTCGGATCCGCGGCGATCAGCGCCTCGGCGAGCGCGGCGCTCTCCGTGCGCACCGCGAGCACGGGCCCGTCCGGCCAGGTGCGGCCGAGTTCGGCGAGCTGGGCCAGATCCGTCTTCCGCGGCCCCCGCATCCACGCGATCTGACCGCCGTTGCAGCGCCAGGCCGGCTCGCCGGTGTGGCCGCCCACCCGTTCCTCGACGCCGGGGAGGGCGAGCACCAGGTCGCGCACATCGTCGATCGTCGCCATGGGTCCGATCCTCCGCCCGCCCGGCACGCGGTTCAAGAGGCGGCCGGATGCGGGACGCCGCGGCGGATGCAGGACGCCGCGACGGATGCAGGACCGGAAGCCCGGATCCGTCGTGCATCCGTCGCCCCATCCTGCAGGCGTCGCTCGTACGCGGACCCGCGGCCGCGGATCAGCCGCGGATCACTGCCGGATCCGGTTCGGGTCAGATGTTCACGTCGCCGACGAGGTGCACCCGGATCCCCATGCCGTTCAGCATCGCGGCCTTGGCGATGAGCGCCTTGTCGGCCGTCTCGGCGTCGGGCGCGTAGACCAGCTGGGCGTGGTTGGCCTTGTGCCGGGCCATGAACTGGTCGCGGGTCTGGCCGTGCAGCACCACGTGCGCGATCGGCCACTCGGGGTTCGTGGCGTCCTTGCGGCGCTGGGTCTCCTCGGCCGGCAGCTCGACGACCGTGCCGCGGAACACGTCGGCCTGCAGCACGCCCTCGGCGATGTAGATGCGCGAGAGCACGACCTCGCCCGGCTTCGATACACCGTTGATCGTGGCACCACCGGCGGGGAAGAACACGTGGCCCTGCCGCCAGCCCTCGGCCTTGTCCCAGCCGCCCAGGTGCGATGCCGGCACGGATCCGGAGATCTCGTAGACCCAGACGAAGTCGTCGCCGAACTGCTCGCCCCAGCGCACGTCGTGCAGCGTGTTGTCGGGCACGAGGCCCATCGCCCGCCACACCCGGTCGGTCACGAGCGCGTCGACCGCGACGCCCTCGTCGGCCTCATTGAAATGCGGGAACGCCCGGCCCTCGTGCAGGATCCGGGATCCGTCGCGCGAGGTGACCGGCGGCCGCTCGGTCGAGTTCAGGATGCCCTCGGCGAGATCCGATGCCGGCACCAGATCCTTGAGTCCCTGCTGATACTGGATCCCGACCGCGTCCAGGCCGAAGTCGTCGGCGATGCGGAGCGCCGCGATGTACATCTTCAGCTGCCACTGCACCTGCTCGCGGGTGAGCTCGGTGGCCGCGTCCTCGCCGTAGCGGAACGTCATGCCGTGCGCGACGAGCCAGTCGTAGGCGGCGTCGGCCTCGGCGTCGGTGACGTTCAGCATCTCCGCGTACAGCGCGGACTGCGACAGGCGCTCCTTGTAGATGCCGGTCTTGTTGAGCAGCTCGTCGTCGAAGATCGCGTTGTACATACCCATGCAGCCCTCGTCGAACACGCCGATGATGGCCTTGTCGGCGAGCAGCTGTGCGGCGAGCGCCTCGCCGAGCTGCTTCTCCGGACTGTCGGGGAGCTCGGGCAGCGCGCGGACGTGCGAGGCGTCATGCGTGATCCGGCCGGTCTCGGTCCACTCCTTGAGCCCCTCACGGAACCACGGGTCGGTGAAGTCGACCGACCAGATCGTGGCGTAGGGCTTGCCCATCTTCGTCAGGCCCGCGTTGAGGCCGAGCAGGCCGACGAGGCCCGGCCAGTCGCCGGCGAAGTTCGCGACGGTGAGGATGGGCCCCTGATGGGTGCGCAGCCCGGCGAGCACGTGGTGCGAGTACTGCCAGACGGCCTCGGCGACGATGAGCGGCGCGTCGACCGGGATGTTCTTGAACACCTCGATGCCCATGCGCTGGCTGGAGATGAATCCGTGGCCGGTCTCAGGATCCACGTCGTTGGCCCGGATCACCGTCCAGCCGAGGTCGTTCAGCACGCCGGTGACCCCCGCCTCCAGCTCGACCTGCGTGGCCCAGCCCGCGGTGTTCGCGGACTCGCGGAGGTCGCCGGAGGCGATCAGGTAGGCGGTCTTCGGTGCCGAGGCCGGTCGCTCGGTCGGTGCGGGGATGGCGTAGCTCATGGGATTCTCCGGTTACTGGGTGATGGTCTGCGATCGGCGGGCGCCGATCGGGTGGTCATCTGCAGGGCATGCGACTCGCCCGCGTGCAGCCGCAGGTCTCGCGCGAGCACGGTGTCGTGCAGTCGCAGCTGGGCGAGGTCGAGCGCTCCCCCGTCGACGTGGAGCACGAGTCGGTCGCCGCGGATGTCCACGCGCCCCCACCCCGTGCAGGTCGTGAAGAGGAAACGCTGCCGGTCGCCCTGGACGAAGGCTCCGGGGACGGGCGAGAAGGACAGCGTCCGGGCGACGCCGTCCCACTGCGCTCCGGTCGCCGCGAGCAGCAGCGCCCAGGACGCGAGGGAGCGGGCGTAATGGTTGCCGCACTCGATCTCGTTCCACGGGTTGCGGTACGTGCCGTCGTAGCGGGCGCGCAGCGCGCGCTCGATGCGCAGCGCGTCGTCGGCCCGCCCCGCGTAGAGCAGCGACGCGGCGACCTGGTGCTCGACGCCGGTCCACACCTCGTCGGAGTAGACGAACGGGATCGCCGGCCGGCCGCCGCGCGGCCACGAGGCGAGCAGCAGACCGCCCTCCTCGTTCACGGCGTACACGCGCTGCGTGCTCTCGTGCGCGGACAGGTCGTCGCGGTGGTTGTGCGCGACGATCGCGGCGAGCGCGGAGTCGACGTGCTCGGACGGCAGCAGCGTGCCGAGGCCGTTCACCCAGGCGTGGAACTGCCCCAGCAGCTGATCCGAGAGCACGCCGTCGCCGTACTGGTAGCGGTGCACGTCGACGTCGTCGATGACCTGCCGGTAGTACTCGCCGGTGAACAGCACGTCGTCCATCGCGCCGGCGACGTGGTCGGCACGCGCGGCCCACGACCGGGCACGCTCGGTCTCGCCGAGATGGGCGGCCATCCGGGATCCGGCGCGCAGGGCGGCGAGGTAGACGCCGTTGGCGAGCGGGTCGATCCCGTGGAACTCGATGTCGTACGTGTTGTGCAGCTCACCGTCGAGCAGGCCGTCGCCGTCGCGGTCCCACTCGCGCGTGGCGTAGTCGAGCGCGCGCACGGCCGCGGGCCAGAGCTCGCGCAGGAATGCGTCGTCTCCCGAGAAGCGCCACTCGCGGTGCAGCCGCAGCAGGGTGCCGAGCTGGCCGTCGACGGCGGGGCCGATGAACCACGGCGCGGATCCGAAGATCCGGTTGCCGCGGAACTTCTGCGCGCCCGCGTCGTCGGTCTCGAGCAGGAACTCCGGTCGCCGGGCGCTGCGCTCGAGCGAGGGGAACAGCCAGGCCACGGTCTGCGCGTACGACCACACGTGCGTGCAGGTGCCCTCGCAGGACCCGCCGTGGTCGAAGGATCCCTCCCATGCGGCGAACACCGGCCCCTCCCCCAGGACCGGGTTCGGCGACTCCAGTACGAAGCACGTGGTGGAACGCGCCGCGGCGATGTTCGCTCCGACCGCGTCGGCGAGCACGGGATCCAGAGTTCCGCCGTAGAGCGCCTCGACGAAGGCGTCGGTCGCGGCCTCGAGCGCCGGCAGCTCGCGGTGCAGGTGCGCGGCGGCCGCCCAGGCGTCGGCCCAGAGCGTCGCGTAGTGGTTGCGCACGATCGGCGACAGGGCGCCCTTCGTCTCGCTGCGCTCGCTCAGGGACCGATCCTCGCTGCGCTCGCTCAGGGACCGATCCTCGCTGCGCTCGCTCAGGGACCGATCCTCGCTGCGGTCCCTCAGCGACCGGTCCTCGGGGGCGTCGTCCATGATGATGTGGCCGTGCCAGCCGCGACGGCGGTTCGGGAACGACCAGCTCAGCACGAACTCGAAGTCGCGCGTCTCGCCGGGCACGAGCGTGTGCACGATGCCCAGGGATCCCGTGCGCAGCCGCGGCAGCTTCGCGAGCATCTCCTCCTCGGTCAGCGGCCGAGCGTGCGGGTCGCCGTCCCGCTCGGCGAACAGACCGCGCGGGCGATCCTCGAGCGTCAGTCGCGGCTCGGGCTCAAGCAGGCCGTCCGCGGTGAGGTCGCTCCAGAACATGCGGGCGCCGTCGGGCCAGTAGCTGGTGACCCACTGGGGCTTCACGGTCGTGGAGCGGTCGGTGGTGGTGAGGCTGAGCGTGCCGTAGCCCGGGTCGTCCTCGGGCAGGTCGATGCCGAAGTCGAGCCCGCGCACCTCGCCGTCGTCGCGCCAGCGCACCGTCTGCGTGCCGCGCATGCCCCACGGCGCGTCCGGTCCCGGCTCGCCCCGACCGGCCGTGTGCGAGACGCTGCCGACGACGGTGACCACGACCGGCGCGGCGCCCGGATTGGCCACCCGGTAGCGCAGCACCGCCGCGGGGATGCCCGAGGCGTCGGCGTCGAGCGGCACGAGCGGTGTGAACGCGTGCAGCGACACCTCGACGGGCAGCACGCGGTCGGTGAAGTCGATGTCGACCACGGGGTACTCGCCGTACATGGTCGCGGCGTCGAGACGCGGCAGCCCCGCGAGGTCGTCGAACGAGAAGCCCGCGTCGAGGTCGCGGCGCCCGGTCAGCCGCGCCTCGATCACCCGGGTGACGGGATCCGCCCCCTCGGGCGCGGCGTGGATCGCGAAGAAGGTGCGGGGGTTGCGCCGGTCCTTGTCGGCGTGGTTCTCGAGCTCCCAGTCGCGCAACTCGCCGCGCGCACCGAGGGACACGTTTCCGGTGCCGATGCCGCCGAGCAGGAACGCGGCTCGCTCGGCGGTGTGCGGGATTCCGCGGGCACGGCGCGTCATGCGCGCCCCTCCTTTCCGTTGCCGGCGTCGTCGGCCATCTGCTGCGCGGCCAGCTCGTGCACGACATCGGCGGTGCCCGCGTACAGCCGCAGGTAACGGTCGAAGAGCGCGTCGTAGGCCGGGGCGAGGGCCGGATCCGGCGCGATCGTCGTGACGACGGGATTCCAGTCCTCGATCCGCGGGGCGGGGTCGGCGACCGCGCCCGCAGCGAGGAAAGCCGCGCCGTAGCTCGCGCCGATGGTCACCTGCGGCACCTCCTGGACGAGCCCGGTGACGTCCGACACGATCTGCAGCCAGAGCCGGCCCTGCGTCCCCCCGCCCACCGCGACGATCCGCCGGATGTCCGCGCCCGCGTCACGCATGGTCTGCACGTTGTGCCGCACGCCGAGCGCGGTGGCCTCGAGCGCGGCGCGGTAGAGGTCGCCGCGGCCGTGCGCGAGGGTGAGGCCCGCGATCACGCCGCGCGCGTCCGGATCCTGGATCGGCGTGCGCTCGCCCGCGAAGTAGGGCAGCATCACGAGCCCCCGCGCACCGGCGCCCGACGCCTCCGCCTCGGCGAGCAGCTCGGGGTAGTCGGATCCGGTGAGGTCCTTCAGCCATCCGGTGAGGGCGCCGGAGGTCGACAGGCCGCCGGCGAGGTTGCGCGTGCCGGCGAAGGCGCCCGCCGTGGTCCACATCGACGGGGTGCGCAGCGTCTCCTCCCCGGTCGCGACGAGGAACATCGTGGTCCCGTACATGAGCATGAGATCCCCGACGCCGTGCGCGCCGACGCTGACCGCCTCGGTCCACGCGTCGATGGTCCCGGCGATCACGGGGGTGCCCTCGGGGATCCCGGTGAGCGCCGACGCCTCGGCCGTCACGGTGCCGGCGACGTCGCCGGCCCACAGCAGCGCCGGCTGCTCCACCGGCGCCGCATAACGCTCCCACCAGGCGTCGTGCCAGCGCTCGCCCTCGATGTCGTACAGCGGCGAGACCTGGCTGGCCGACTGGTGGTCGAGCACGTAGGCGCCGGTGAGACGGTGGGCGAGCCACGACGCGGGCATGAAGAGCCGACGCGCGCGCTGCCATGCGTCCGGCTCCTCGTCGCGGATCCAGAGGATCTTCGGCCCTCCGGCCTGAGAGGTGAGCACGGATCCGCCCACGCGCGTGATCTCGTCGTCGCCGAGTTCGGCGGTCATCCGGCCGATCTGGGCTCCGGCGCGGGTGTCGACGCCGTAGAGGATCGCGGGTCGCACCGGTTCGCCCGCGTCGTCGGCGAGGAGGATGCAGGGCCCCATGCCGCTCACGCCGACGGCGGCGACCTCCACCGGCCCCTGCCCCTCGACAAGCTCAGGGACCGACGAGGTCGCCGCGAGCAGCTCCCGGGCGAGGGAGACGAACTCGTCCCACCAGATCTCGCCGTCCATCTCGACCCAGCCGGTGCGCGGGCGGCTCACGTCGTGGGTGCGCGTCGCCTGGGCGAGGATCTCGCCGCGCGCGTCCACGAGGACGCCCTTGCTGCTGGAGGTGCCGATGTCGACACCGATGGTGCACTGCACGCGCATCCTCCTCGATCGCTCGTCCTTGCCGGACGGCGATCACACTACGCGAAATCGATTTCAAGCGCAATCGCCCGAAATGACGCGGCACACCGACGAGGTGCGGGAGGAGAAGGATCCGGTTTCGTGAAACCGAGTTCAGCGCGTGACGGTCGCGGCCTGGATCTCGTTGCGCAGCACGACGGTGCGGGCGGGCTGGTCGTCGCCGCCGATCCGGTCCAGCAGCATCCGGGCGGCGGTCACGCCCATGTGACGGGCGGGCAGGCGCACGACGGTGACCACGCTCGGCGACAGCGTCGTGAACGGCAGCGAGCCGACGACGGCCACGCCCACTGCGGGCGGGGTGAGCCCGTGCTCGGTGAGCACCTGGATCGCGCCGACGCCGATGAGGTTGTTGCCGGCGACGACCGCGTCCGGCGGCTCCGGGAGGGCCAGCAGCTCCTCCATGGTCTCGCGCCCGCCGTCGACGCGGAACGTCGAGAAGCGCAGCAGATCGGGATCCACGGGAAGTTCATGCGCCTTCAGCGCCGCACGCCATCCGTCGGCGCGCTCGACCGCCGTCTCGATGTGCTCCGGCCCGGCGATGTGCGCGATCCGGCGATACCCGGCCGCGAGCAGCTGCTCGGTCGCACTGCGGCCGGCGTCGCGGTTGGCCATCATCACGCCGTCGATCTCGTAGCCCGTGGTGCGGTCGACCGCGACCACAGGGCGGCCTGCCGCCATGATCTCGTCGAGACTGGTGCGATCCGACGCCGCGGCGAGGATCACCCCCGACATGTGCTCGGCGATCGCGATGCGCAGGTAGGTCTGCTCCTTCTCGACCTGGGCGTCGGTGTTGCACAGCACCACCGAGTACCCCGCCTCGGACGCCACGTCCTCGACGCCGCGCGCCATCTCGGTGAAGTACGGGTTCTCGATGTCGGGGATCACCAGCGCGATCACCTCCGAGCTCTGCCGGCGGAGCGTCCGCGCAGTGCGGTTCGGGAAGAACTTCAGCTGCGCGGCCGCCTGGCGCACCGCCACGACCTTCTCCTCCGAGACGCCTACGCCGTTGAACACGCGTGACACGGTCGCGGGGGACACGCCGGCGACGCGCGCCACGTCGTAGATGGTCGCCATCCCGCCCTGCCTTCTGTTGTCGGTGAAGACACACTATCGCGATGAAATCGATTGCAACAGTCGACGGGAATCGGTAGGGTGGCCGCACGCCGTCGCGGACTCCCGCACGGATCCGACCACCCCCGACTCGAGGACGTGCCCCCGCCATGACTCTTTCCGACCTGAACGCGATCTCCGCTCTCCGGCGCGTGCAGACCCGGTCGATCTCCCCGGAGAACTTCGACGGCTCGGTCGGCGGCGGAGCACGGGCGACCGAGGGGACGGGAGCCGAGTGCGCCCGCGACCTCGGGCCCGGCTGGAAGATCTCGCCGAGCGTGGACATCGCAGCCGGCGAGACCTTCGACCTCGCCGCGATCGACGGTCCCGGCAAGATCACGCACATCTGGATCACGACCCACACCGACAACTGGCGCACCCTCCTCCTGCGGGCCTATTGGGACGGCGCGGAGGAGCCCGCCGTCGAGGTGCCCTACGGCGACTTCTTCTGCAACGGCTGGGGCGTGTTCGCCCAGGTGAACTCGCAGGTCATCGCCGCCAACCCGCACGGCGGGTTCAACTCCTACTGGCCGATGCCGTTCCGCGAGGGAGCGCGCCTCACGATCGAGAACACCTCCGAGGTCGACGTACGGGTCTACTACCAGGTCACCTACGAGATCGGCGGCGACTACTCGGCCGACGGCTACTTCCATGCCCAGTGGCGCCGGTCGAACCCGCTCGAGGAGCTCGTCCCGCACACGATCCTGGAGGGGATCGAGGGCCAGGGCCAGTACGTCGGCACCTACATCGCCTGGGGCGTGAACTCCAACGGCTGGTGGGGCGAGGGCGAGATCAAGTTCTACCTCGACGACGACACCGACCACCCCACGATCTGCGGCACCGGCACCGAGGACTACTTCGGCGGAGCCTGGAACTTCGACATCCCGGGGCAGGGCTACACGGCGTTCTCCACCCCCTACCTCGGCATGCCCCAGGTGATCCGCCCCGACGGGCTGTATGTGTCGCAGCAGCGCTTCGGCATGTACCGCTGGCACCTCGCGGATCCGATCCACTTCTCCACCGGGCTGCCCAAGGTCGACATCCAGGCGCTCGGGTGGCGCAGCGGCTGGCGCTATCTGCCGCTGCGGGACGACATCGCCTCCACCGCGATGTTCTACCTCGACCGTCCGACGGCACGGCGCCCGAAGGCGCCCTCCGCCGACGACATGGAGGTGCACCTAGGAACGGCCCCCGTGCCCGACCTCGGATCCACTCCCCCGCGCGCACCGCGCAGCTGACCCCGTCGCGCGGCGAGCGCCGGCGACGCGAAGAAAGGAGAGGGCGATGAAGCCCCTGACGAAGATCGCGGCCGGCGCCGCGGTCGCCTCCCTCGCCGCGATCGCCTTCGCGGCGGCGGCGTCCCCCTCGGCCGTCGCGACGACGGCGAGCACGCCGGCGACCGTCGTCGCCAAGGTGACCGGCCCCGACGCGCCCAGCAACACCTGGGCGCAGTGGGACGTGAAGGCCACCGACCTCGGCATCATGTGGGACGACGGATCCGGCCATGTGCTGACCGCGTTCGGCGACACGTTCGGCAACTCCTGGACCGGCCCGGGCGGCGGCGCGCCGCCCAACGGGAACTGGCGCAGCAACGTGCTGCTGCGCTCGAGCGACACGGATCTGTCCGACGGGATGCTGCTCGATCACGCGGTGCAGGGTCCGGCGGGGATCGCGAAGCAGATCATCCCGTCGAAGAAGATCAACGGCGACGAGATCACCGTGATCCCGACGTCCGGCATCTCCGTCGGCGGCCGCCAGTACCTCGGGTTCATGTCGGTGCGGCAGTGGGGTCCGCCCGGCGTGTGGGACACGAATCATGCCGGCATCGCGTACTCGGACGACGACGGCGAGACCTGGACCGTGTCGGATACGCGGTGGGACAACCCGGACGGGCACGATCCCTTCCAGATGCAGGCCTATGCGCAGAAGGGCGGCACGATCTACGTCTTCGGCACGCAGAACGGCCGCAACGGACCGGCATCGGTGGCGAAGGTGCCCGCGCAGAAGCTGCTCGACAAGGACTCGTACCGGTACTGGGACGGCTCCGCCTGGAGCAAGGACGAGGCGGCCGCGAAACCCGTCATGGATGCGCCGATGAGCGAGATGTCGGTGCAGTGGGACGACTACAGCAAGCGGTTCCTGATGATGACGCTGTCCGGCGAGGACATCGTCCTGCGCACGGCGCAGAACCCGGAGGGGCCGTGGACGCCGGCGCAGACCGTGGCGAGCTCGACCGACTATCCGGCGCTGTACGGCGGCTACTTCCACCCGTGGAACAAGAACGGCGAGATCTATTTCACGATGTCGCAGTGGAACCCGTACAACGTGTATCTGATGCATCTGCGCATCGACCGCGACGGCACGATCGTCGATCCGAACCTCGTGTCCGATCCGAGCTTCGAGCGCGCGACGTCACTCGGCGACGGTACGAACGGCACGTGGGGCGGAAAGCCCAACTCCGGAATCGACAACGCCCCGGCCGCAGGCTTCACCGGCGACCATCGCGCGTTCGTCCGGTACAACCAGGGGTGGCGCGACATCTGGCAGGACGTGGCGGTGCAGCCGCACACGACCTACCGGCTGACCGGGTTCCTGCGCACGTCGGTGAACAGCGACGCCGGCTACTTCGGCGCGCGGTCGCTCGACGGCACCGTGATCTCCGAAGCGCACTTCGTCTCGGTGGGCGCGTGGACGCGCTTCACGGTGACGTTCGACTCCGGTGACCGCGACGCCGTGCAGCTCTACGGTGGCGTCTGGACGAACAGCGGCGACATCTGGATGCAGCTGGACGACGTCGCCCTCGTCCGGGTGCCCTGACGCGAACCGCTGAGGACAGGATCCCGCGCGGCGAGAGGGAAGACGTCGCTCCGACCTGCAGCGGGGCAGCGAAATCCCTCTCGTAGCCGGCGCCGCCGGATCCGAAAGATGGAAAACGTCGCTCCCAGGACTGTGGGAGCGACGTTTTCCATCTTCGGCGCAGAGCGCGGCTCAGGCGACGCCGGCTCAGGCGAGCCCGCGCACCGGACCGCGCAGCACGGCGCGATCGAGGCCGTAGCGGCCCGCGCCGGTGAAGGCGAGCGCCAGCGCACCGGCGCCGAGCACGGCGGCGAACTCCCAGCCGCCGTCGCCGACCCAGATCCCGTTGTGGAGATGGACGAGCACGATCGCGCCCACCATGTCGGCCGCGAGCAGCACGCCCACGGGGCGGGTGAACAGCCCGGCGACGAGCAGGATCCCGCCGACGAGCTCGAGGAACGCGATCACCGGACCGGCGAGCTCGGGCAGGGGCGCGCCCATGCCCGCGAAGGCCTGGACGGTGCCGGGCAGGGTGAACTCGAAGACCTTCTGCGCACCGTGCGCGGCGAAGACGCCGCCGATCACGAGGCGCAGGACCAGGAGTCCGAGGGAGGAGGCGGGCTTCGTGGTGTTCGTCATTCCGGACAGCTCCTTCGTGGCAGGACACCGCGGCGAGCGCGGCTCGGGGCCGACCGCCCCGTTCTCCCACGCTACGGAGCGCCACCTGTCATATTTCTGAACGCGGGCTCAATATCCGGTGCCGATGCGTCATCGATGCCGACGTGGTCGCGCCGGATCCCATCTCAGGAGGTCGGGATGACGACGATCGGCTGGGTCGTCGGCTTGCCGGTGGGCGAGCCCCCCGCCGGCTCGACGGTCACCGCGATCGCATCGCCGGCGTGCATGCTCCCGCGCAACTGCGCCGTGGTCGTCCCCTGCTCCGCCGCGAAGGTGCCGGCGGAGACGGGGGTGTCGCCGCGGACGAACCACAGTTCGTAGGTGCGCGCCCCGTCCAGCGGCTCGAGCCCGTCGGAGACGAGGACGGCCGTGCCGATCGATGCCGACCAGTGGGCGGTCGCGCGCCCGCCCGAGGGCAGCACGACCGTCTTCTGCGCGGCGTCAGGAGCGTTCTCGATCCGGTCCAGCGCCACGACCGCCGCGGGACGGAGCAGCTGCGGGATGACGACCGCGGCGCCCGCACCGAGCCCGACGATCAGCACGAGGCAGGCGGCGAGCGCGAACAGGAGCCTGCGCGGACGCCGCGCGGGCGCGCCGGCGGAGGCCTGCGGAGCCGTGGCCTGGCCGTCACGGTCGGAGACGGCCGGCGTCGCATCCGCGGGCGCCGCATCGCCGCTCGGATCCTGGGGCGTCGCGGCGATGCGGGCGAGGAGCGCGTCGCGCAGCGCCGGCGGTGGCGCGACCGGCGCCGCCCCCTCGGCGAGGAGGGCTGCCGTGTCGGCGTCGTCCTCCACGATCCCGGCCCACTCGGGGTGCGCGGAGAGTGCGGCCCGGTACCGCCGCTCGTCCTCGGCCGACAGCGCCCCGAGGCTGTGGCCTGCGGCCAGCTCGGCGAACTCCGACTCGTTCATGCGTTCACCCCCCAGTGCGTCCGAAGACGCGTGAGTCCGTCTCTCATGCGGGTCTTCACCGTCCCCAGCGGTGATCCCGTGATCGTGGCGATCTCGCTCTGCGAGTAGCCGCCGTAGTACGCGAGCACGAGCGTCTCGCGCTGCGCGTCGGGAAGGGCGGCGAGCGCGTCGACCACCCGCGCGGCGTCGATCGACAGCTCCGCCTGCTCCGCCACGCTGTCATGCGCGATGTCGAGGTCGCGCACCCCGACGCGCACGTCGCGGTCGGCACTGGCCTGCGAGGCCCGCACCCGGTCGACCGCACGACGATGCGCGATCGTCAGGATCCAGGTCCTCCCGCGTCCTCGATCGGAGGCGAAGCGCGACGCGGTCTGCCAGATCTCCAGGAAGACCTCCTGCAGCACCTCCTCGCTCTGCGCCCGGTTGACCAGCACGCGGAGGATGAGACCGAAGACGCGCGACGACAGCATGTCGTAGAGCTCGGCGAACGCCGACTGATCGCCCTCCGCGACGCGCAGCAGCAGCGCGGTCGCGAGGTCGTCGCCGCCGTCCTGCTCGGCGTGCTCCCGATCGTCGATCACCATGGCTTCCAGCATGCCTCACCTCCTCGGCCGGCATCGGCAACGCGTCGAGCGGCGGCGCTGTGTCCTTCCGGCACCCCGCTCTCCCCCTGCGAACCGGACCGCATGCTCGGGCAATGCCGTCGATCATGCGGTCCGGTCAGCGTGGCGGTCCGCGGGTCCTTACTGGGCCGGCGGCATCAGGACGGAGTCGACGAGGTACACGGTCGCGTTCGCGGTGTGGACGCCGCCGCAGATCACGTTCGCGTCGTTGACCTTGAGGCTGTCGCCCGAACCGGTCACGGTCACCTCACCGCCCTCGACGGTCTTGTGCGTGCCGACGATGTCCTTCGGCGAGATCTGACCGGCGACGACGTGGTAGGTCAGGATCTTGCTGAGGGTGTCCGCGCCGGCGTCCGTCTTCAGCGTGTCGATCGTCGCGGGATCGATCTTCGCGAAGGCGTCGTCGACGGGCGCGAACACCGTGAACTCGCTCCCGTTGAGCGTGTCGACGAGGTTCACCTTGGGGTTGAGCTTGCCCGAGACCGCCGCGACCAGCGTGGTCAGCAGCGGGTTGTTGCCGGCGGCCGTCGCGACCGGATCCTGCGCCATCCCGGCGACGGATCCCGCACCCGAGGGCACCTGCTGCGCGTAGGCGGCGCATCCCGGCCCGACCAGGTCGGCCGCCGGATCCATCGTCTGGCTGGGCGACGCGGCCGGCGCGCTGGTGGCGGGCTCCGACGACGAGCCGGACGACGAGCCCGACATCGACGAACAGCCCGTGAGGGCCAGGGCCGCGGCGGCGAACAGGCCGGCGGCGGCGAGCGACGCCCTGGCGTGCAGGCGAACAGTGGATCGCATGATCTTTCTCCTTTGACTGGTGCATCGCGACCGTTCATCGGCCGACACGATGCGTTCGGAGCCGCACCCGCGCCGGATTGGATCCGGTTCGATCGCCATCCGATCGGCCGATCGCGACGAACCACGGACATGGGTGAGAGCACAGGGAAAGCAGGCGCACGGATCTGGGCCGCCGTCGCGGGCGTCGTGAGCGGCGCGGTGTTCGTCGCCGCTGCCGAGATCATGGCCTTCCTCGCGGCGCGCGACGCGAGTCCGCTGCTGGCGGCGGGCTCGTTCGTCATCGACATCGTGCCGCAGTGGGCTAAGGAGCTGGCGATCGAACTCTTCGGCGCGAATGACAAGCTCGTCCTCCTGCTGGCTCTCGGTGTCGGAGTGCTCCTGGTCGCCGCCGGCGCCGGGCTCCTCGAGCGCCGGCGCCGATGGGCCGGCCTCGCGGTGTTCGCCATCGCCGGCATCGCCGGGCTGTTGGCGACCGTGACGCGCGCGGGGGCGAGCGGAGCGTTCGCGCTGCCTCCGCTCGTCGGCGCGGTCACGGGCTGCGCGTTCCTGCGCGTCTCGATGGGAGCGCTGCACCGGTGGCAGGCCGAGGCCGCCTCCGGTGAGAGCGGGCGCGGAACCGATCGACGGCGCTTCCTCTTGCTGACCGCGGTGGGGGCGGCCGCCGCCGTCCTCGCGGGCGTGGGTGCGCGCCTCGGCACCGCGGCGATCGCCTCGATCGCGGCAGCGCGCAAGGCGCTGCGGCTGCCGGAGCCGCTGTCGCGGATCACCGTGCCCGCGGGGGCCGAGCTGGACATCCCCGGCCTGTCCCCCCTCTTCACGCCGAACGCCGACTTCTACCGCGTCGACACGGCGCTCTCCGTGCCGGCGATCGCGCCTGCGGAGTGGCGGCTGACGGTCGACGGCATGGTCGGCAGGAAGGTCGAGCTGAGCTTCGACGAGCTGCTGGGGATGGGGCTGCGGGAGTACGCCGTGACCCTGACGTGCGTCTCCAACCAGGTCGGCGGCGACCTCGTCGGCACCGCACGGTGGCTCGGCGTTCCCGTGCGCGAGATCCTCGCCCGCGCGCGTCCCGCGGAGGGCGCCGACATGGTGCTCTCCCGCAGCATCGACGGGTTCACCGCGAGCACGCCGCTCGACGCGCTCACCGACCCGGGCCGCGACGCGATCCTCGCCGTGGCGATGAACGGCGAGCCCCTGCCGCCGGAGCACGGATTCCCGGTGCGGATGGTCGTGCCGGGACTCTACGGCTACGTCTCCGCGACGAAGTGGCTCACCCGGCTCACGGTCACGACGTTCGAGAAGGATCAGGCGTACTGGACGCCCCGCGGATACAGCGCACAGGCGCCGATCAAGCTGTCCAGCCGCATCGACACCCCGCGCATCGACAAGGAGATCCCGCCGGGGGCCGCCCGGATCGCCGGGGTCGCCTGGGCGCAGACGGTGGGGATCGCCCGCGTCGAGGTGCAGATCGACGGCGGTCCCTGGCAGACCGCCACGCTGTCCGCCCCCGTCAGCGACGACACCTGGGTGCAGTGGTTCCTCGACTGGAACGCGACGAGCGGAAGTCACACGCTCGTCGTCCGGGCGACCGATCGCCAGGGACGGATGCAGGAGCAGGCACGCACCCCGATCGCGCCGAACGGATCGACCGGCTGGCAGTCGACCGTCGTGCGCGTCGGCAGGGCAGGCTGACCCCCGCCATCAGACGAGTCCCTGGATCCGGAACTGCTCCACGTGGTAAACGCTGTTGTTCCCCGTGTTCCACTGGCTCACGGTGAGGTGCAGATCGGAGAGCGTCGAGCCGGGGATGATGTACCCGCCGTAGAGCTGGGCGACGTGCGTCGCGTCCTCCGCGCCCCAGTTCCCGCCCCAGAGCAGGGTCGTCTTCGCCGCCGTGTAGAGGTTGTCGGTCGGGGTGTTCAGCACCATCGCGTCGATCCGGTAGCCGTCGGCGTTGAACCAGGTCAGGATCCACTTGCCGCCGAGCGGGCGCAGGCACATCTCGCCGAACTTGCCCGGCAGCACCTCGGTGGCGGGGTTGCCCCAGGCCCAGCCCCCATTCGCATATCCCCACGGCTGATACGCCGACAGGCTCGTCATGCTGTTCTGCGGCACCCGGTACAGCACGATGCCCTTGTCCCGCTGGAACCCCGTCCCGTAGATGTACACGTAGCCGTCGTTCCCCTGCCCCCACGTGATGCACTGGAAGTGCCCGTCGGCCATGTCCGCGGGGAACTTCAGCCCGGTGTGCTGCCAGGTCGCGCCGGAGTCGTCCGACTGCCACAGCTCGGTCCATCGCACCGTGCCGAAGGTCGGGCCGTTCACGATCGCGTGCAGGTACATGCGGGATCCGATCGTGATGACGTCGGAGGGGATCACGGTCTCGTAGTAGGCGTCATGCGGGTAGTACCAGAGCTGCGGTGCGGTGACCTGCGTGTTCGCGCCCGCGCCCGCCGCCCCGTTGAACACGACCCCGGCGGCGAGGTTCGTGGTCGAGGAGTAGAGCGCGACCGGCGACCGCCAGTTCGTGCCGCCCACGGCATCGGCCCAGGTGTCGCCGAACGCGAACAGCAGCCGCCCGTCGGGTGTGCGGGCGGGGATGCCGAGGTCGGTCGCGCCGATCCCGTACTGCACCCCGGCCTGCGTGCCGGCGAGCACCTTCATGCGCGTGACGGTGAGCCCGGCGGCGGCCGCCGGGCTCGACCCGAGCGCGGATGCCCCGAACGCGGCTCCGGCGACGAGCGCACCCTGGAGCACGGTGCGGCGGGTCAACGGCCGGGCGGAGCGGACGACTTCTTCGGACATGGCATTCTCCCCTTCGAGAACACGGCGGGCTACTTGAGCCCGGCCATCTTGATGTTGCCGATGATCTGGCGCTGGAAGATGAGGAACAGGATCACGACCGGTGCCGCCGCCAGGACGGATCCCGCCATCAGAAGCCCGAGTTCGCTGGATCCCCTTCCGGTGCGGAACTCCGCGAGGTACTGCTGCAGCACGAACTTCTCCGGCGAGGTGATGGTCATGATCGGCCACACGTACGAGTTCCAGTAGGCCAGGAACGCGGTGATGCCCATGACGACGAACGGCGGCTTGGACAGGGGCAGGAAGATCCGCACGAAGATCCCGAACCGGCCGCAGCCGTCGAGCATCGCCGCCTCCTCGAGACTCGCCGGGATGTTCAGATAGAACTGCCGGATGAAGAAGACCGACGCGGCGCTCGCGGCGCCCGGGATGACCAGCACCGCGAGGGTGTCGAGCATCGCGAGCTTCGTCACCACGATGAAGCTCGTCACCAGGATGGTCATGCCGGGAATGAACATCGTCGTGATGACGGCGACCCACAGCGTGCGCTGGAACCGGAACTCGAGCCGCGCGAACGCATAGGCGGCGAGGGAGTTCACCGTGAGGCTCAGCACCGTGAACAGGATCGCGCCGAGGAAGGTCCAGCCGAGCGTGCGCAGGAACGCCTCGTCGGCGAGGATCTTCGTGTAGTTCTCCCAGTGCCACACCTCGGGGAAGAACTGGAACGGCGTGCTGAGCACCTCGGTCTTCGCCTTGAACCCGGCGATGACCATCCAGGCGAGCGGGAACAGCGCCGCGAGCAGGAACAGCAGGCCGACGAGAGCCTTGCCGACGAGGATCGCCCATCCGCCCGCGCCGTGCGGCGCCTTGAACCGGCGGTGATCCTTTCCGGCCAGGACGATCCGGGTGGTCTCCAGCGCGGTGGTCGGGGAGGTCGCACTCATCAGTCGACGAGCCTTTCGGAGTTGATGAACTTGAAGACGAGAGCGGAGACGGATCCCAGCACGACGAACAGCAGCAGCGCCGCGGCGATCGAGTAGCCCACGTTCACGTCGTTGCGGAAGTGGTTGAAGATGAACAGGTTCGGCAGCGTTGTCGAGTCCAGCGGCCCGCCCTGCGTCATGACGAGGGGCAGCTCGAACTGCTGGATCGCGGCCACGAAGCCGGTGATGAGCAGATAGAGGAACACGTTCTTCATCTGCGGCATCGTGATGTAGAAGGTCCGCTGCCACCAGCCGGCGCCCTCCATCGCCGCCGCCTCGTAGTACTCCGTCGGGATGTCGACCATGGCCGCGACCATGATGAGCGAGGTGATGCCCATCCCGAGCCAGATCGCGGGCACGGCCACCGAGAGCAGCGCCCACGCCGGATCCCCGATCCAGGCGACCGCATCGATGTGGAACGCGGCGAGCACGGCGTTCAGGATGCCGCCGTCGTAGGTGTAGATCAGCACGAACACGATCGACGCGATCACCGACGAGATGATGGTCGGGATGTAGATGCTGACCTTCAGCACGGTCGCGAAGCGCCGTGAGACGCTCACCACGAGACTCGCGAACAGGAACGCGAGCACCAGCATGGCCGGCACGGTCATCAGCACGAACAGGAATCCGCGTCCGATGGTGGCCACGAACAGCGGGTCCGTCAGCACGTCGACGTAGTTCTTCCAGCCGACGAACTGCGGATCCTTGTAGAAGCTCCAGTCCTGGAAGGAGAGGAACCCGGCGTAGACGGCGGGCCAGATCACGAAGATCCCGAGCAGGACCACCACGGGTGCCAGCAGCAGGTAGGCGAGCTTGGTGTCGCGGTACCGATGCCGGTCAGCCCTCCGTTTCGCGGCGCGTCGTTCGTCGATCGCTGGCCTGGTCATGGTTGCTCTCCGTCGGGGTGATGATGCGGGGGCGGCCTGCGCGGCCGGGGACGGCCGCACAGCGGTCCCCGACCGCGCCGCGCTCACTTCTTCGGAGCCTTGCCGGGCAGGCCCTGCGACTGGATGACCTTCTCGATCGCGGCGTTCGCGGTGGCGATCGCGTCATCGGGCGACTTGGCGCCCTTCATGACCGATTCCATCGCGGTGCCCACGGCCAGCGAGACGTCCCAGGGGTAGGTCGGCTCGGGGATCGCGTCCGGCGCGATGTCGTTCACGATCACCGTCGACCACGGCGCCTTGGCGGCGGCCTCGTCCTTCGCCACGGCCTCCTGCACGCTCTTGCGCACGGGCACCTTGGTGAACTGGGTGTTCACGAAGAACGGCACGAGGTTCTTCGGGTCGCCGGCGAGCGACCACTCCAGGAACTTCCCGGCGGCCTCGGCGTGCTTGCTCTTCGCGTCGATGACCCACTTGAAGTTGCCGAGCGTGGTGGCGGTGCGGCCATCGGCGTTCGATGCGTTCGGGAAGGCGCCGATGCCGGTCTTGGTGAGCAGATCCGGGTAGTCGGATCCGATCTCGGACATCATCCACGAGCCCGAGACCTTGAACGCGACCTTCTTCTGTCCGAAGTCCTTGCCCTCGACGTAGGCGGCGAGCGCCTGCTTGGGCATGTACCCCTTGTCCCACAGCTCCTTGTACTTGGCCATCAGGTCGCGGTATCCGGCGTCGTCGATGTTCGGCTTGGCCCAGTCGTCGGTGAGCGCGGTGTGGCCGGAGAAGTTGTACTGCTGCCCGACGGTCGACCAGGCGAAGGTGATCGCGTCCGATGCAGGGGAGATGCAGTACTGCCCCTGGGCGAGCGTGGGCTGGATCTTCGCGCAGGCGGCGAGCAGGTCGTCCCAGGTCGCCGGAGCCTTGTCGGTGTCGACGCCCGCCTTGGAGAGCATGTCCTTGTTCCAGAACAGCACGGTCTGCGCCTCCTGCAGCAGCGGATAGGCGTAGTAGGTGCCGTCGATCTCCGAGACGGACTTCGCCGAGTCGATGATCTCGTCCAGCTTGGACTTGTCCACGACCTTGCCGAGATCGTAGAGCTGCCCGGCGTTCACCGCGTCCTGGATGGATCCGGAGTGCGTGTAGATGTCCGGGGCCTTGCCCGCGGCTTGCGCGGCCTTCATCTTCTGATCCCAGGCGTCGGCGGGGATCTCGGTGTCCTTGACGACGATCTCGTCCTGGGACGCGTTGAACTTCTTGACGATGTCCTTGTACCAGGCGTTCTCGGGCGGGGTGAAGGTGCGGTGCCAGAACTCGATGGTGGTCTTGCCGGAGGAGTCGCCTCCGCCGCCGGCCGCCTGGCCGGGGGTGCTCGAGCCGCAGCCTGCGAGCAGTCCGACCGCTGTGACGCCGCCCAGAGCGGCCATCACCACCCGGCGCGTGCGCTGTGTGTCCGTCTTCATGGGTTCCTCCTCAGGAACACGACTTCCTCGTCGAATCGGTGCTGGGTCCGGCGCTCCCGCCGGGTCCGCGGTCGCGCTGAAGATCGGCGTCGACCGGGTTGTCCTCAGCGTAGGCGAAATCGATTTCAGATACAAGGCGATCTTTGGCGCCAAGGGTCCGGCGCCAGGGTACGCCAATTTCCCGGCAGTGCCGGCGCCTTCCCTTCTTTACTCCACGTCACGATTGCTTCTAGGCTTCAGACGTAGGAAATCGATTTCATATCGCAGGAGTCCCTGCCCCACCACCGATGAGGAGCCCCATGACCCCCGACACCGCTGCCGCCCAGGTCTCGCCGGCCGATATCCGCGAGGGCTGGATCCGTCCCGCCGGCCCGGCACCGCGCGAGCCGCGATGGGGCCATCCGGACGGGATGCAGCTCGGTCTCAGCCCGGCCCCGCGCGGTCTCCTGCAGATCTTCACGCCGTATCTGGACCATCCTCGGGATCGGCTCGTGAACTTCGTCGCGGTGGAGCCGGTGCCCGTCGGCGCCGTGGACCGCGGGTACTCCGAGCTGGAGCCCAGCACACTCGACCCCGGCGAGCGCGGCAAGAGGATGTGGGCCGTGGACGACCCGGATACCTCTGCCGTGCGTGCGCGGCTGGACCCGGATCCGGGGGTCGTCGACACCGTCGACGGCGTCGAACGCCTGACGACGTGGGTCCGCGTGGAGCGGTTCGACAGCGGCGCCGATGTGCAGGTGCGGGTGCGCTTCCACGCCGACCGCCCGCACGAGGTCGAGCTGGCCGGATTCGCCACGTCCCGCTCGGTGCCCCTGGAGCAGCTGGTCCTCACGGCCACCATGGGGAACTGGGCCCGCCTGCGCCGCCTCGAACTCGCGGACAGCGTGGCGACGCCGGCGGAGCTGTGGCCCGGATTCACCGGCACCGACTTCGCGGAGCACGCGTCGTTCGGGCTCGACGAGCTCGTGCGCGACGGGGACGCGGTGCTCGTCACGGCGCTCGGCGACGAGGCCGACCCGTGGTCGGTGGGCTACGCGCAGGACACCGCCGAGCACTGGCGTTTCGTGGGACGGCGGATGCGGCAGACCTGGCGGGTCGACGACCCGGATCCGGCGCTGCGCGCGCAGGTCAACGCGCGCTGGTCGTACTGGGCGAGCGCCTCGGAGATCCCGGGCGGCCCCGCGTTCGAGAACGTCGAGGTCGTGCAGCCGTTCCGTCAGGGCGCGGTCCTCCGCTTCGTCGTCGAGCCGCTGGACTGACAGCGCCGCCGCGACCTCGTGCAACGCGCCGTCCTCGGGCGGGGTCAGCGCTCGCTGTCGTCGGGATCGTCAGCGAGCTCGGCGTCGGACGCCTCTGGGCGGCCCAGCCACGGCCGCCACAGCACGATCTCCGTGGACCGGCGGATCCGGCGCCCGGACGGGACGGCCATGATGGATCCGGTCGCACCTGCGGCGAAGACCCGCACGCCGGGGCGGTTGGCGCGCTCTTCGCGCAGGTCGTGCTCGAGCTCCACGACCCGGCGGCGGAGTGTGCGCACTTCGTCCTCGAGGTCGAGGAGTTTCGCGATCGCGGGCAGGCTCATGCCCTCGCTGGAGAGCTGGGCGACCTCGCGCAGCTTCTCGATGTCGCGCATCGAATAGCGGCGGGATCCGCCGCGGGTGCGGCCGGGCACGACCAGGCCCAGCCGGTCGTACTGCCGCAGGGTCTGCGGGTGCATCCGGGCGAGCTCGGCCGCGACCGCGATCGCGAACACCGGAGTGTCGGCGCTCATGCGCTCATCGGCCATGGCGCGCCTCCCCGCCGAGAGCAACGGCGGAGCGTCCTTCGTCTCGTCGCTGCGCTCCTCGCTCAGGAACCGTCTCCTCGGTTCCTGAGCGAGCGCAGCGAGACGAAGGACGTTCGACGACCGGACGGAGCATCATCATCCCCGTGCCTTCGCGAGAAGATCGGCGCGCGGGTTCTCCGCCGGCTCGACCTCGCGGAAGCGCTCGAGCGCCTCGCGCGCGGCCTCGTCCAGGTGTCCCGGAACGGCGACCTGCACCTCCGCCAGGAGATCGCCGGTGCCCTTCGAGGTCGTGACGCCGCGGCCCTTGACCCGCAGCACCCGGCCGGACGGCGTGCCCGGTGCAACCCTGAGCTTGACCGGATCGCCGCCCAGCGTCGGCACCTCGATCGTGGCGCCCAGGGCGGCCTCGGTGAAGGTGACCGGCACGGTGACGCGCAGGTTGAGCCCGTCCCGCGTGAACACGGGGTGCGGCCGCACCGTGACCTGCACGACGATGTCGCCGTTCTCCCCGCCGTCGGGCGAGGGCCGGCCACGGCCGCGCAGACGGATCTTCTGACCGTCCTTCACGCCCGCGGGGATCTTCACCTTCAGGGGCCGGCCGTCGTCGCCCTGCAGCGTGACGGTCTCCCCCTTGACCGCGGTCGCGAACGACAGCGTCGTACGCGCCGTGACGTCGGCGCCCTTGGTCGGCCCGCCGAAGCCGCGGAACCCGCCGCTCGACTGGCCAAACCGGCCGGATCCGAACGAGCTGCCGCCCTGGTTGAACATCGCGAAGATGTCGTCGAAGTCGGCGGACTGCCCGCCGCGGCCCCGGCTGAACGCGCTGAAGACGTCCTCGAAGCCGCCGTTCCCGGCGCTGCCGGGCGCGGTGAAGCGCGCCCCGCCGGCGCCCATGGCGCGGATCTGGTCGTACTCGGCGCGCTGCTCCTTGTCGGAGAGCACCGAGTACGCCTCGCTGATCTCCTTGAACTTCGCCTCGGCCTTGGCGTCACCGGGGTTGGAGTCGGGGTGGTACTTCCGCGCGAGCTTGCGATAGGTCTTCTTCAGATCCGCCTCGGAGACGTCCTTGGCGACGCCGAGCGTCTTGTAGAAGTCCTTGTCGAACCAGTCCTGGCTAGCCATCGATCACCCCCTATTCCACGGGGACGGCGACGACGACCTTCGCCGGGCGCAGCTCGATCCCGCCCAGCCGGTAGCCCACCTCGACGACCTCCAGCACGACGGCCTTCTCGACGCCCGGAGTGGGCTGCTGGAAGATCGCCTCGTGCTGCTGGGGGTCGAAATCCTCGCCCTTCTCGCCGTACGACACCACCCCGAGCCGCTCGACGACGGCACGGATCTTCTCGGCGATCGCGGCGAAGGGGGTCCCCTCCTCCAGATCGCCGTGGGCGGCGGCGCGGTCGAGGTCGTCGAGCACGGGGATGAGGCCCTTGGCGGCCTCGCCCTTCGCGCGCTGGATCTCGACGCCGCGCTGCTCCTCGGTGCGGCGGCGGTAGTTCGCGTACTCGGCCTGCAGGCGCTTGAGGTCGACGAGCAGAGTGTGCTCGGCGTCCGCCAGGGCCGCGTCCTCCGCGGCGTCCTCGGCGAGCGCGTCATCGCTCTGCGCGGTGTTCAGGATGTCGTCGACCGTGAGCTCGTCGTCGGCGCCGTCAGCGGATCCGCCGGTCGGAGCCGGCCCGGGGCCGGACGCCTGCGCGTCCGACCCCTGACCGCCGACCTCGCGGCCCTCTTCGGGCTCCTCGAAGTCCTTGGGATCCGTCATTACTTCTTCTCGTCCTCGTCGTCCACGACCTCGGCGTCCACGACGTCCTCATCGGAGCCGGACTCGCGAGCGGCGTCCTCCGCGGCGCCATCGGCGGCCGCGTCGGCCTGCTGCGACGCGTAGATCGCCTCGCCGAGCTTGGTCTGCGACTGGGTCAGCTTGTCGAACGCGGTCTTCACGGCCTCGTCGTCGTCGCCGGCCAGCGCGCTCTTCAGCGCGTCGATGTCGGCCTTGACCTCGGTCTTGACGTTCTCCGGGAGCTTGTCCTCGTTCTCCGAGATGACCTTCTCGACGCCGTAGGACAGGGTCTCTGCCTGGTTGCGGGTCTCGGCTGACTCGCGGCGCTTCTTGTCCTCGGCCGCGTGCTCCTCGGCCTCGCGCACCATGCGGTCGATGTCCTCCTTGGACAGCGAGGATCCGCCGGTGATCGTCATCGACTGCTCCTTGCCCGTGCCCTTGTCCTTGGCGGACACGTGCACGATGCCGTTCGCGTCGATGTCGAAGGTGACCTCGATCTGGGGGATGCCGCGCGGGGCCGGCGCGATGCCGGTCAGCTCGAAGGTGCCCAGCGGCTTGTTGTCGCGGGTGAACTCGCGCTCGCCCTGGAAGACCTGGATCGCGACCGACGGCTGGTTGTCGTCGGCCGTCGTGAAGGTCTCGCTGCGCTTGGTCGGGATGGCCGTGTTGCGCTCGATGAGCTTGGTCATCATGCCGCCCTTGGTCTCGATGCCGAGACTCAGCGGGGTGACGTCGATGAGCAGCACGTCCTTGCGCTCACCCTTGAGGACACCGGCCTGCAGGGCGGCGCCGACGGCGACGACCTCGTCCGGGTTCACGCCCTTGTTGGGCTCCTTGCCGGTCTCGCGCTTGACGAGCTCGGCGACCGCGGGCATGCGGGTCGAACCGCCCACGAGCACGACGTGCGCGATGTCGCCGACCTTGATGCCGGCCTCGCGGATGACGTCCTCGAACGGCTTCTTGGTGCGGTCCAGCAGATCCTTGGTCAGGTCCTCGAACTTGGCGCGGGTGATCGTCTCGCTCAGCGACACGGGGCCGTTCTCGGTGAGCGAGAGGTAGGGCAGGTTGACGGACGCCGAAGTGGAGGAGCTGAGCTCCTTCTTGGCCTGCTCCGCGGCCTCCTTGAGACGCTGCAGCGCGATCTTGTCGTTCGAGACGTCGACGCCGGTGGAGTCCTTGAACTGCTTGATCAGGTAGTCGACGAGACGCTGGTCCCAGTCGTCACCGCCGAGGCGGTTGTCGCCGGCGGTGGCGCGCACCTGGATCGTGGAGAAGTCGTCGTCCTTGCCCACCTCGAGCAGCGACACGTCGAAGGTTCCGCCACCGAGGTCGAAGACGAGGATGAGCTCGTCCTCCTTGCCCTTGTCGAGACCGTAGGCCAGGGCGGCCGCGGTGGGCTCGTTGATGATGCGCAGGACGTTCAGGCCTGCGATCTCGCCGGCCTCCTTGGTGGCCTGACGCTCGGCGTCGTTGAAGTACGCCGGGACGGTGATGACGGCATCGGTCACGGTGTCGCCCAGGTACGCCTCGGCGTCGCGCTTCAGCTTCTGGAGGATGCGGGCGGAGATCTCCTGCGGCGTCCACTTCTTGCCGTCGACGTCGAACGACCAGTCGGTGCCCATGTGGCGCTTGACCGACGCGATGGTGCGGTCGACGTTGGTGACGGCCTGGCGCTTCGCGGTCTCGCCGACGAGCACCTCCCCGTCCTTGGTGAACGCGACCACCGACGGGGTGGTCCGGAAGCCCTCGGCGTTGGCGATGACCTTGGGCTCGCCGCCCTCGAGGACGCTGACGACGGAGTTCGTCGTACCGAGGTCGATACCGACAGCACGTGCCATTTGTTTCTCCTTCAATCGGAAGTACGGGAAAGTCTGCGCGGCCGCAGGGCCTGCGGAGAGACGCCCCCGCTAAACCTGAGTCGCGATGACTCAAGAGTACGCCTCGTGTCAAGCGCTGTCAACAAAGTTGATACGACTTCGCTCAACTTTGATCCGCGTCCGCGTGAGCGCGCGGCTGCGGCGGAATCGCGCCCACAGTCGGGCCCATGGGCCGCGCTCCCCATCGACGCCGCATTCAGCGGATCCCTAAGATCGGCCTCATGACCACACACCTCCGCACCGCTGCCCCGGCACTCCGCCTCGGCGCCGCCGGCCTGCTCCTCGCCGCCGCGCTGCCGCTGAGCGCCTGCGGATTCCCGTTCACGCCGTACCAGGGCGGCGCGGTGCGCGTCGACGCCGGGGACGGGACGACCTCGCCCGCCCCGCGCGACACGGACTCCGACACCACCACGGACGACCCCGCCGGTGCCGGCACCCTCACCTTCGACGGCGACTCACTGCCGCAGGGAGGCCGCGTCGAATGGTCGGACGGCCTCATCGCCGACGCCGGCTGGAAGGTCGACAAGCCGGACGACGGCAACGGGCACTGGTCGTACGCGACGGTCGACGGGGTCTGCACCGTGCAGTTCTGGCAGGGCACCACGACGCCGAGCGGCGCGAAGGACGACCGCGGCGCCAGCGATCTCATGCTCGCCACACTCACGCAGGCCGCCATCGACGACGTCACGGCGGCGGCCGCCGACCTCGGGCTCAAGAACGCCACCACGGGCGACTACGACATCGACTCCCGGGCCGTGCAGGGCGACAACGACGCCGCCACCTGGGTCATCCAGGCGCGGGTGTTCGAGAAGGCAGGCGTCGGGCTGTACTTCATCCTCGACTGCACCGACGGCAGCGCGTCGTCGGTCGCGGACGAGATCGTGGAGAAGGATCCGATCCTCGTCCACTGACCGCTCAGTGGGATCCGCCCGGCGGGCCGATCAGCAGCAGCACCGCGAACAGGGCGGCGACCGCCGCGACGATGAGCAGCGCAAGCACCCACGGCCGCCGCAGGAACCAGCGCATGGTGCGGTCGTACCACGCGGCGTCCCGCGGGTCGTCGGTCTGCTCGAGGCGCCACGCTCCCGCGAGGCGGCCGGTGCGGTGCAGCCAGATCTCGGCGGGGATCGTGGCGTAGGGCACGATCGCGCTGGCGATCGCGAGCACGGCGACGCCGACGCCCCAGCGCTGGTGGAACGCGAGCAGCACCGCCGTGGCCGCGTAGGAGAGGAACACGAAGCCGTGGATCGACCCGGCGACCGTGACGAGCACCGGCGGCAGGCCGGTGGCGCGGCCGATGAGGGCGCCGATCAGCAGCGTCCAGGTGATGGCCTCGGCGATCGCGAGCACGCGGAACAGGCGGGCGGGGCTGGTGAACACGTCTCTCCTCGGGTCGGTGCTTTCAGCGTAGGGAGCCGGCGCAGCGGTCCGCCCGCCCGCGGCCTCCACCTTTCGGACGGTTTCTCCGGGGCGGCGTCGTCCCGCTGCTCCCGCGGACGGCGTCGCACGAGCCGCGCTGGCGCGAGACGACGCGCCCGGTAGAGTTTGCTGTGCGCGGAGTGGGATCCGCGAGTTCTGTGCGGCACCCGAGCCGCGCGTCTGTGGGAGAACGGTGACTGGGGATGCTCGTGTTGCGCGAGCGCAGGCGGCGAGCGCGCCGTGTGCGGGCGATCGGCTATGCGCTGATCATGCTCGGCTGGTGGGCGACGCTCCTGGTCGGCTACGCGGTCCCGGCGGATCCGTCGGCACGCGTCTTCGTGCTGTTCCTGCATCTGATGGCCCTGACCATCGGCTTGGGTGCGGCCGTCATGGTGGAGTACGCGGGCGTGCTCTGGGTGACCGGTCGCGGCACGCTGCAGGCGCTGCTGCACGCCGAGGGGCGCCTCGCGGTGCCTGCATGGGCCGGCTACGCGGGCCTGCTGGTGACCGGGGCGCTGCTGGCGCCGGATCCGCACAGTCCTGCCACGGCGGTCAAGCTCGCGGCGGTGCTGCTGGTGGGCATGAACGGCGTGGCGGTGCAGAGGCTCGCAACCGAGCTCGACCGGCTTCCCGGCGAGCTCCCCTTCCGCCGCGCACCCCGCCGGCTGCGGATGTGGTCGATCGCGAGCGGAACGCTCTCACAGGTCGCGTGGTGGACGGCCGTGCTGGTCGGGACCATGAACACCGCGGCGCACGTGCCCGCATGACGACATCGGATCCGCAGCGACGCGGATCCGCCCCTGACACCAGGAGACGCCGACGATGACAGACGCAGACGGGACGACCCCCGAGCCGGGCCGGCGCCGCCGCCGCAGCGAGCAGCCGCCATCCTCCGGCGCCGCGCCGGAGCCGATGGCACCGGTCGGCGCGCGGGTGCCCTCGGATCCGCCCGGCACGATCGCCGGCGGCCTGGTGATGGTCGAACCGGATCCGCGGACGCGGCGGCGGAGGCCTATGGTCTGGGTGCTCGGTGCGGTCATCGCCGTGCTCGCGATCGCCCTCGGCTCGGTCGGCTTCGCGATCCTGCAGAAGCCTCGCGCGAACGCCGAGGGCGCGACCGGCACGCCGACTCCCTCGCCGACCGCGACGTTCCCGCAGGACGAGCCGGCCGCCGCGGCAGGACCGGCGCCGTGCACCCCGCTCACCGTGCTGTCCTCGCTCGAGAACGCCGCCATGGTCGAGCGGCTCGTCGCGGGCTACAACGCGCAGCCGCGCGCGGCGGCCGGGCATTGCGTGACCGCGGTCGCGACCAAGGACAAGTCCGGCGTCGCCGCGACCCGTGCCGCCGCCGGCTTCGCGGACCTGCCCGCCGTATCCCGTCCGGCCGTGTGGATCCCGGACGCGAGCTCGTGGCTCTCCGCCGCCCGCGCCGATGGCGCCGCCGCCGTGCCGTCCACGGGCACGAGCCTCGGACAGTCCGCGATCGTGCTCGCCATGCCGAAGCCGCTCGCCGACGCGATCGGGTGGACGAAGAAGGCGCCGACCTGGTCCGAGGTCTTCGCGGCGTCCGCCAAGAAGGACGTGTGGTCCAAGCTCGGGCATCCGGAGTGGGGCGCGTTCAAGCTCGGCAAGACCAGCCCGCAGGTCGCGAGCTCCGGCGAGGCGGCGCTGCTCGCCTCGTTCGGCGCCGCGTCCGGCTCGGTCGGAGGCGTCACGGCGAGCGAGATGGCGGATCCGAAGATTCTCGCCGCCGTGAAGAAGAACGAGCTCGCCACGAGCCACTACATGGCGACCCCCGAGCACTTCCTCTGGCACGCGCGCCAGGCCGAGCAGACCGGCTCCGCCGCGGAGTTCTTCTCCGCCGTGATCGTCGACGAGAAGGCCGTGTGGGACTACGACCGCGGCATCGTGAGCCGCGACGGCGTCACCGTCACGCAGGGCGATCCGCCCAAGGAGGCCATGGTCCCGGTCTATCCGAAGGACGGCTTCTACGTCGCGGACAACCCCGCGGTGGTGCTCAAGGGCGACTGGGTCGACGACGCCATCAAGGCCGCCGGCGCGGACTTCATCCGCTACGCGGGCACTGCTCAGGGCCAGCAACTCGTGCGCGAGACCGGCTACCGCGACCTCAACGGGCAGCTGGACGGCGGCGTGCGCACCACCGGACATCTCGCCGAGACGCTGCAGGGCGCGCTGACCTTCCCGCGCCAGAACGTGATCGCCGCGATCGACAAGACCTTCCCGCAGGTGCGCAAGCGCGCGTCGGTGCTGTTCCTCATCGACGTGTCGGGCTCGATGGCGGATCCGACCCCCAGCGGGCAGAGCAAGCTCGACGCCGCGAAGGCCGCCCTGATCCAAGCGCTCGACCACTTCACGCCCGGTGACCAGGTCGGCGTCGCCGCGTTCTCCTCTGCCGGCGACGGCACGATCACCCCGGGCATCGTGGCGCCGGTCGCCGACATCGCCACGAACCGGACGTCGCTCGTGGCCGCGGTCCGCGCGCTCACACCCCAGGCGTACACGCCGCTGTACACCGCCGTGGACACCTACGCGAAGCAGATGGCCGCCTCGTACGACCCCGACCGCATCACCACCGTGGTGCTGCTCAGCGACGGGGCCGACCTGACCGCCGTGCCCACCACCCCCAAGCAGACGATGCTCGACGACGTCTCGGAGCTGCACCACTCGACGCCGGTGCTCATCTTCACGCTGGCCTACGGGGCGGACGCCGATGCCGACACGCTGCGGGCGATCTCCTCGGCCTCGGGGGCGCACTTCTACGACGCGACGGATCCGTCCAAGGTCGGCGCGGTGCTGGGAGACCTGGTCACGAGCTTCTGACGCGGCAGCGTCGTCGTACGGTCGGCGAACGCCCGCGAGAAACCACTTTCGGCATGAGACACCACGCCTGCGGTGAGGTGTCATGCTGGATCCGGTTTCTCACGAGCTCGAGAGGGTCGTCTTTCCGCGGATGACGCGGCGCCCGGACCGCCCGGCCGGATCCGCGTACACTCCGACCATGACCCGCCCCGCCCTGCTCGCCGTCTCGCACGGGACGAGCGACGATGCCGGAGCCGCAGCGATCGCCCTGCTCGTGCAGCGGGTCGCCGACCGGCTGCACAGCGAAGACGAGGCCCAGCGCGTCGCAGTGCACTCCGGATTCGTCGACGTCCAGCAGCCCGACGCCCCCACCGCCCTCGCCGCGGTGTCCGGCCCCGTGGTGGTGGTCCCGCTGCTGCTGTCGCAGGGCTTCCACGTGCGCGTCGACCTCGGTCGTGCCGCGGCGGACCGTGCGGACGCCGTGGTGACGGATCCGCTCGGACCCGATCCCCGGCTCGCGGAGGTGCTCGCGCTGCGGCTCGCCGAGGCCGGCGACCCCGCGGATGCGACCCCGGTCGTGTTGGCCGTCGCCGGATCCCGTGACCCGCGCTCCCTGCCGGACGCCGAGGATGCGGCGGCACTGCTGGCCGAGCGGCTCGGGCGGGAGGTCGTGCCGGCATACCTCGCCGCGCGTGAACCGAGCCTCGCCGAGGCGGTGCGGGCCCGCCCCGGCGCCCCGGTCGCGACCTACCTGCTCGCGCACGGCTACTTCTTCGACGTGGCGCGCCGCGACGCCGGATCCGCGGTGCTCACCGAGCCCCTGCTGGACGACCGCGAGCCCCCGGCGCCGCTCGTGGACGTCGTGGTCGACCGCTACCGGGCAGGAGCCGCCGCGCTGGCCGCCGCCGCGCGCGACTGACAGCGCGAACACCCGGCGCGACTGACGGCGCGACCACCGGCGATATGACGGCCCGGGCACGGGGGTGGGGCGCGTCCCCATGGCCCCACCCGCGTCCGCGACGGCTCCCCTGTGAATCCGTCCCCCAGGGCGGACGCGACCCCCCGGCAGACTCGATGCTACGGGCGCACGGCGGGCGGTTCCGGCGCTCCGTCCGATATTCCGGGATCCTCTTCCGAGGCCGGAAGAGGCGCCAGCCCGTGCAGCACCCGCACCCACCGCTCCCCGTCGTCGCCGTCGCCGCGCCTCGTCGCCTCCCGCAGACCAGCGAGGCACCGTCGGTCGATCGGCCCCAGCGGGAGCACGACGCTGCGGAGGTTGCGTTCGAACGCGTACTCCATGTCGCGCATGTGGGCGTGATGCACCGCGTTTCCCGAGTGCGCGGAGAAGAAGGAGAAGAGCGCCCGACGGGCTGCGGACCCGCGCGCCGGGTCGTCCGCCTGCTGCGCCACCTCATCGATCAGGTCGAGCGCCTGCCGCCTTTCCGACGCGGTGAGCCTCGGCAGGCTCTGTCGCACGGCGAGCCCGGCCTGATAGCCCGCGTATGCCAGCGTCTGCGCCACCGTCTGATCGTTCACGATCGTCACCTGGGTGGTCCGGCTGGGAAGGATCTCGACGAGCCCGATGCGCTCCAGCCGATGCAGCGCCTCGCGCACCGGAGACCGCGAAACGTGGAAGCGCTGGCCGAGGGCCACATCCCGCACCCGCATGCCGGGCGGAAGCTCATCCACCACGATCGCCTCGGCGATCCGGTGGAAGACCTGTTCCCCCAATGACCTCGCGTCCCTGCTCGCCATGCTGCCCCTCCTCCGCATCGCTTCCGGCGCACGCGCCGGTGCAGGGAGAGTACGCGTTCGACGCAGCCCTCAGCCAATCGGTGCCCGCCACACCCCGGTCCGCCGCGACCGCGCACGCGCCGCACCGGCATTGTTCGCCGTCCGTTCACGCATCGGCCACCCGCCTCCCCCGGGCGAGCGCGAGGGTGGGTACGGCGTCCGCCCTGACGCCCCCGAACGAAGGACACCGCATGCACCTCCCCCGCACCCTCGCGGCGGCATCGGCCGCCGCCCTCGCCCTCGTCGCCGCCGGCGCCTCGCCCGCTCTCGCTGCGGACGCGCCCGGCCAGGACAAGCCCGGCCACTACTCGTTCGCCGTGATCGGCGACGTGCCCTACGGCGCCGCGCAGCAGGCGCTGTTCCCGCAGTGGATCCAGGAGATCAACGCCGCGGATCCCGCGATGACGTTCCACGTCGGCGACATCAAGAACGGATCCAGTCGCTGCGACGATGCGCTGTACCAGCAGATCAAGGGCGACTTCGACACGTTCGCGAACCCGCTGATCTACACCCCGGGCGACAACGAATGGACGGACTGCCACCGCGTGAACAACGGAGCGTACAACCCGTTGGAGCGCCTCGCGTACGACCGCTCGGTGTTCTTCGCGAACCCGGGCGTCTCGCTGGGCCAGAACCCCGTCGAGGTCGACGCGCAGACCGCCGCCGGATTCCCGGAGAACGTGTCGCTGCGCCGTAACGGCGTCGACTTCGCCGTGGTGCACGTCGTGGGCAGCAACGACGGCGTCCAGCCGTGGACCGGCCTGGGCGACACCGCGCCGCGTCCGAAGCAGCTCGCGGCTGAGCAGGCGCGGATGGCGAACGCGGTCTCGCTCGTGAAGAGCACCTTCGCGACCGCGAAGCAGAAGCACGACCGCGCCGTGATGGTGCTGCTGCAGGCCGACATGTTCGACCCGACCTACACGCCCGCGTGGAGCGACATCTCGGCGTTCCAGCCGCTGGTGCAGACCCTCGTGGACGAGTCGAGCGCCTTCGACGGCGAGGTCTACCTCGTCAACGGCGACAGCCACGTGTACAACGACGACCAGCCGCTCGCCTCGGGCTCCCCGTGGCTGGCGACCTACGGCGTCACCGGCTCGGCCGACAACCTCACGCGCCTGACGGTCGACGGATCCTCGAACAACAAGGACTGGCTGCACGTCACGATCAACCGGCCCGGCGCCGAGCACGTGCTGAGCTGGGAGCGCGTGCCGTACGTCGCGCACTGACCCGGCATCGGAAGCGGGAAACGTCGCTCACCGCCCGGCGGGAGCGGCGTTTTCCGTCTCACGCGTCCGGCGCCGGTCCGCACGGCCGACGAGAGAGCCGGATCCGCACGGCGGGCGCTCCATTGAACCGCATCCTCCCCGGAGGAAACTGGACCATGTCGAACAATGACGTTGCGTGTCGGAGGCGATGACACACACGGGCGGATCCGGCCGGTGCGCACGTAGCTTGTCGGCATGTCTCCCGAACCGACCACTGCTGTGCCCGCCGCTCCGGTGCGCGGCGCGCGCACCCGCACCGCCCGCGTGCCCACCAAGCCGCACGGCCAGTGGGCCGTCGACGGCACGGAGCCGCTGAACGGCAACGAGGAGTTCAAGCTCGCCGACAACGGCCTCAACGTGCGCGAGCGGATCGAGTCGACCTACGCGGCGGGAGGCTTCGCGAGCATCGACCCGACCGACCTGCACGGCCGGTTCCGCTGGTGGGGGCTGTACACGCAGCGCAAGCCGGGCATCGACGGCGGGCGCACCGCCACCCTGAGCCCCGAGGAGCTCGAGGACGAGTACTTCATGCTGCGCGTCCGCGTCGACGGCGGCCAGCTGACGACCGAGCAGCTGCGCGTGATCGGTGGGATCTCGACCGAGTTCGCCCGCGACACCGCCGACCTCACCGACCGGCAGAACATCCAGCTGCACTGGATCCGCATCGAGGACGTGCCCGAGGTCTGGCGCCGCCTCGAGGAGGTCGACCTCAGCACCACCGAGGCGTGCGGCGACGTGCCGCGCGTGATCCTGGGATCGCCCGTCGCCGGCATCGCCGCCGACGAGATCATCGACCCGACCCCGCAGATCCGCGAGATCGTCGACCGGTTCATCGGCGACGAGTCGCTGGCGAACCTGCCGCGCAAGTACAAGACCGCGATCACCGGCCACCCCAGCCAGGACGTCGTGCACGAGATCAACGACTGCGCGTTCGTCGCCCTCGAGCACCCGACGCTCGGCATCGGCTACGACCTGTGGGTCGGCGGCGCGCTGTCGACGGTTCCCCGCCTCGGCGAGCGGCTCGGCGTGTTCGTGAGCCCCGACCGCGTCGCCGAGGTGTGGCACGGCGTGACCCGGATCTTCCGCGACTACGGCTACCGGCGCCTGCGCAACAAGGCGCGGCTGAAGTTCCTGCTCGCCGACTGGGGCACCGAGAGGTTCCGCGAGGTGCTCGAGACCGAGTACCTGGACACCCCGCTGCCCGACGGCCCCGCCGCCCCGAAGCCGGTCGGCCAGGGCGACCACGTCGGCGTGCACCGCCAGAAGGACGGCCTGTTCTACGTCGGCGCCGCCCCCGCGGTCGGCCGGGTCTCCGGCACGACGCTCACCGCATTGGCCGATCTCGCCGAGCAGCACGGATCCAGCCGGATCCGCACGACCCCGTACCAGAAGGTGCTCGTGCTCGACGTCGCCGAGGACCGGGTCGAGTCCCTCGTCGCCGGCCTCGACAAGATCGGCCTGCAGGCGCGGCCGAGCCTGTTCCGCCGCGCCACGATCGCCTGCACCGGCATCGAGTTCTGCAAGCTCGCGATCGTGGAGACCAAGGCCAACGCGGCCCAGGCGATCACGCAGCTCGAGGAGCGGCTGGGCGCGCTCGAGCCCGAGATCGGCCGCCCGATCACCCTGCACGTGAACGGCTGCCCGAACTCCTGCGCCCGGATCCAGACCGCCGACATCGGCCTGAAGGGCCAGCTCGTCACGATCGACGGCGAGCAGGTGCCCGGCTACCAGGTGCACCTGGGCGGCGGGCTCGCGAATTCCGACCGCGCCGAGGCGGGCCTGGGCCGCACGGTCCGCGGCCTGAAGGTGCCCGCCGACGGCATCGCCGACTACGCGGAGCGGGTGATCCGCCGCTATCTCGCCGACCGCGAGAGCGCGGACGAGACCTTCGCGACCTGGGCGCACCGCGCGGATGAGGAGGCCCTGCAGTGAGCGATCAGAGTTCGGTCACTGAGCACACATCTCCGGTCACTGAGCTTGTCGAAGTGACCCCGCCGGACCATGTCCCTTCGACGGGCTCAGGGACCGTGCGGAAGCGTTCGCTCGACGAGCTGCGCGCGCTGGCCGAGCGCGGCGCCGCCGAGCTGCGCAGCGGAGCGCCCGACGAGGCCTCCCCCGCCGAGGTCGTCGCGTGGGTCGCCGCGAACGTCTCCCCGCGCCTGGCCGCGGTGGCCTGCTCCATGGCCGATGCCGCGCTGCCGCACCTCGTTGCCGAGGCCATCCCCGGGGTGGACGTGCTGTTCCTGGACACCGGGTACCACTTCCTCGAGACGACGTTCACCCGCGACGAGGTCGCCCGCACGCTGGACGTGCGCATCGTGGACGTGAAGCCCGAGAAGACCGTGCGCGAGCAGGACGCCGAGTTCGGCAAGGATCTGTTCGCGCGCGACCCTGCGCTGTGCTGCGAGATGCGCAAGGTCGCACCCCTGCACAAGGCGCTCGGCGGCTACGAGGTGTGGTTCACCGGCGTGCGCAGGGACGAGGCGCCCACCCGCACGAACACGCCGCTCGTCACCTTCGACGAGCGCAACGGCCTGATCAAGGTCAACCCCGTCGCGGCGTGGTCCTTCGACGACCTCATCGCCTACGCCACCGCGCACGAGGTCGTGGTGAACCCGCTCGTCGCGAACGGGTACCCCTCGATCGGCTGCGCGCCGTGCACCAAGCCCGTCGCTCCGGGCGAAGACCCCCGCTCCGGCCGCTGGGCCGGACTCGCCAAGACCGAATGCGGACTCCACGTATGAGCATCACCGACACGCTGCCCGCTGCCGCGGCCGCCGACGCCCCGGTTCCTGAGCGCCCCTCGTCTCGGTCCGCTCGCTCGGGAACCGAACGACGAGACGGATCCCTGACCGGCCTCGACCTGCTCGAGGCCGAGGCGATCCACATCATCCGCGAGGTCGTCGCCGAGTTCGAGCGCCCCGTGCTGCTGTTCTCCGGCGGCAAGGACTCCGTGCTGGTGCTGCACCTCGCCGCCCGGGCGTTCGCGCCGGGCCGGATCCCCTTCCCCGTGCTGCACGTGGACACCGGGCACAACTTCGACGAGGTGATCCGGTTCCGCGACGAGACCGTGGAGCGCCTCGGCCTCACGCTCGAGGTCGCCCGGGTGCAGGACTACATCGACGACGGCCGTCTCGTCGAGCGCCCCGACGGCACCCGCAACGTGTTGCAGACGCAGCCGCTGCTCGACGCGATCGCGGCCGGCAGGCACGACGCGGTCTTCGGCGGCGCCCGCCGCGACGAGGACAAGGCCCGCGCGAAGGAGCGCATCATCTCGCTGCGCGACGAGTTCGGGCAGTGGGATCCGCGCAACCAGCGCCCCGAGCTGTGGAGCCTGTACAACGGCCGGCACACCCCGGGCAAGCACGTGCGCGCGTTCCCGATCTCGAACTGGACCGAGCTCGACGTCTGGCGCTACATCGCCCGCGAGCGCATCCCGCTGCCGCCGCTGTACCTGGCGCACGAGCGCGAGGTGTTCCGCCGCGACGGCATGTGGTGGGCCGTGAACGAGCACGCCCAGCCCCGCGAGGGCGAGCAGGTGGAGCGCCGCACGGTCCGCTATCGCACGGTCGGCGACGCCAGCTGCACCGGCGCCGTGGAGTCCGACGCGGCGACGGTCGATCAGGTGGTCGCCGAGGTCGCCCGCTCCACGCTCACCGAGCGCGGCGCCACCCGCGCCGACGACCGGATCAGCGAGGCCGCCATGGAGGACCGCAAGAAGAACGGATACTTCTGATGAGCACGACAGTGGGATCCCTCCCCTCCCGCGAGGCCTCCGAGATCAGCGAGATCCGCGAGACTGCAACTGAGCGACGAGACAGCAGCACAGTGTCGCAGTCTCGTCGCGCTGTTGCAGTCTCGCGGTCAGTAGCCGAGGATGCGGCCACAGGGACCGAGGCGCTGCTGGGCGACACCACGCTGTTCCGGTTCGCCACGGCCGGTTCCGTCGACGACGGCAAGTCCACCCTCGTCGGCCGGCTGCTGCACGACGCGAAGGCGATCCTCGCCGACCAGCTCGAGCAGGTGGCGCGCACCTCCGCCGACCGCGGCTTCGCGCACGGTGAGTTCGACTTCGCCCTGCTCACCGACGGCCTGCGCGCCGAGCGCGAGCAGGGCATCACGATCGACGTCGCCTACCGCTACTTCGCCACCGACGCGCGCAGTTTCATCCTCGCCGACTGCCCCGGCCACGTGCAGTACACGCGCAACATGGTCACCGGATCCGCGACCGCCGACGCCGTCGTCGTGCTCATCGACGCCCGCAAGGGCGTCGTCGAGCAGACCCGCCGGCACCTCGCGGTGGTGTCGCTGCTGCGGGTGCCGCACGTTATCGTCGCGGTGAACAAGATCGACCTCACCGGCTTCGACGAGGAGCGCTTCCGCGCCGTGGAGGAGCAGGCGCTCTCCGTCGCCGCCGAGCTCGGCCTGATCGACACGCACGTCATCCCGGTGTCCGCCCTGGAGGGCGACAACGTCGTGGATCCGTCCGAGCGCACCCCCTGGTACGAGGGGCCGACGCTGCGCGAGCTGCTGGAGACGCTGCCCGCCCGCGCGGCCGAGGAGGACGCGGCGTTCCGCCTTCCGGTGCAGACCGTGATCCGGCCGCAGGGCGGACTCTCGGCGCTGATCGACCCGGCCGAGGCCGACGCCCTGCGCGACTACCGCGGGTTCGCCGGGCGGGTGTCGAGCGGATCCGTCCGCGTCGGCGATCGCGTGCAGGTGTTCCC
This sequence comes from Microbacterium sp. 8M, assembly GCF_902506375.1. Lineage (GTDB taxonomy): Bacteria > Actinomycetota > Actinomycetes > Actinomycetales > Microbacteriaceae > Microbacterium. The sequence goes on along the minus strand of NZ_LR733284.1, from coordinate 177,013 downwards.
CGGCGGGTACGAGACGACCGTGACCGGGATCCGCGTCGCGGGCCGGGTCGCGGAGGCCGCGCACACCGCGCAGTCGATCGCGGTCACCCTCGCCGACGAGGTCGACGCGGCCCGCGGCGCCGTCATCGCGGCGGCGGGCACGGTGCCGGCCGGGCACCAGGAGGCCGAGGTGGAGCTCTTCCAGCTCGACGAGCGCCCCGTCGCGCCGGGTGCCCGCGTGCTGGTCAAGCACGGCACCGCGACCGTGCAGGCCATCGTGGCCGAGGTGCTCTCCCGGCGGGACCTGGACACCCTCGCGCTCGAGGACGCCGCAGCACTGGCGGTGAACGAGATCGGCCGCGTGCGGATCCGGTTCGCCTCAGCCCTGCCCCTGGAGCCCTACGCCGAGGACCGGGAGGGCGGCGCGCTGCTGCTGATCCACCCGGTCGACGGTGCGACCCTGGCCGCCGCGACCGTCGTCGCCGCGGCCTGAGAATCCGGTCCCTGAGCCCGTCCAAGAGACCGACCCGAACCCCGGTCATCCCGAAAGGCTCCATGACCGGCCGCAAGAACCCCCACCTAGAAACGCCTAAGGAGGCGACAGTGAATCGCAAGACCCGCATCAGCACGGCCCTCACGACCCTCGGACTCGCGATGGCGATGCTCGCCGGCTGCGCCTCCGCCCAGGCGGCCTCCCCGACGGCCACGGCGGACAAGCTCGACACGCTGCACCTCGGCTACTTCGCCACGGTGACGCACGCGCCGGCGCTCGTCGGCCTGGAGAAGGGCTTCATCCAGAAGGAGCTCGGCGAGACCAAGCTCCAGACCGAGGTGTTCAACGCCGGCCCCGCCGCCATCGAGGCGCTCTCCGCCGGGGCGATCGACGCCGCGTACATCGGCCCGAACCCGGCCATCAACACGTTCATCAAGTCGGGCGGCGCCTCGGCGCGCGTGATCGCCGGCGCCACCAGCGGCGGCGCGTCGCTCGTCGTGCGCGACGGCATCACCAGCGCGTCCGACCTCAAGGGCAAGACGCTGGCCACCCCGCAGCTCGGCAACACCCAGGACGTGGCACTGCGCACCTGGTTGTCGTCGAAGGGGCTGAAGACCAGCGTCTCCGGCGGCGGCGACGTGAACATCACGCCGACCGAGAACGCGCAGACCCTGACGCTGTTCAAGAACGGACAGCTCGACGGCGCCTGGGTGCCCGAGCCCTGGGCTTCGCGACTCGTGGTCGAGGCCGGCGGGCACGTGCTGCAGGACGAGCGCGACCTCTGGCCGGACGGGAAGTTCCCCACCACGGTGCTGCTGGTCAGCAAGGACTTCGCCGACAAGCACCCCGGCGCGGTGAAGGAGCTCCTGGCGGGCCACCTCGACGCGCTCGACTGGATCGCCAAGAACCCCAAGGATGTCGGCGGAGTGGTGAACGCGGCGCTGCAGAAGGCGACGGGCAAGCCGCTGGCCGACGCCGTGCTGACGAAGGCGCTCGCGAACGTGTCGTTCTCGCCGGATCCGAATGCGAAGGCGTTCGCGACCCTGGTCAAGAACGGCGTCACGGCGGGCACGCAGACGAAGGGCTCGATCGAGGGTCTCTTCGATCTCACGGAGCTGAACGCGCTGCTGAAGGAGCGCGGCGAGAAGACCGTGAGCGACGGCGGGCTGGGCGCGAAGAAATGACCGCACCGCTCGCGCCGAGCTTCGACTCGATCTCTCCCGTCCTGCCGGTCTCGGATCCGGTGGATCCGGCCGTGCGCCTCGCGCACGTCACGAAGCGGTACGGATCCGGCCCTGTCGTGCTCGACGACGTGTCGCTCGACATCGCCCCCGGGGAGTTCGTGTGCCTGCTCGGCGCGAGCGGCTGCGGCAAGTCCACGCTGCTGAACCTCATCGCCGGGCTCGAGCCCGTGTCCGCCGGAACGCTCACCGCACCCGCCGAGGGCGCTGCCGTGATGTTCCAGGACGCGGCGCTCATGCCGTGGCTGAGCGCGCGGCGCAATGTCGAGCTGGCGCTGCGCCTGCGGGGCGTGCCGCGCGCCGAGCGGAAGCCGGAGGCCCTGCGCCTGCTCGGCATCGTGAACCTCGCCGACGCCGCCGACAAGCGCCCGCACGAGCTCTCCGGAGGCATGCGGCAGCGCGTGGCGCTGGCCCGCGCGCTCGCCCAGGACCGGCCCGTGCTGCTCATGGACGAACCGTTCGCCGCGCTCGACGCGATCACCCGCGACCTGCTGCACGAGGTGCTGGAGAACGTGTGGCACGAGACCGGCCGCACGATCGTGTTCGTCACGCACAACGTGCGCGAAGCGGCGCGCCTCGGCCAGCGCGTGGTGCTGCTCGGCAGCCGGCCCGGCCGCGTGTCGCGCGAATGGCGGGTGACCCGCACGCGCGGGCGCCGCATCGAATCCCCCGAGGTCTCCGCCCTGGCCGCCGAGATCACCGTCGAGCTGCGGAAGGAGATCCGCCGCAATGCCGACTGAGAAGACTCTGCCCACTCCGCCCGAACGCGCATCGGTCCCTGAGCGAGGAGCGAAGCGACGAGACGAAGGGCGCTCAGGGACCGCTGACACGGGCCGGTCCCTGAGCGAGGAGCGAAGCGACGAGACGAAGGGCGGACGCCGCACGGACGACGACCTCTCCCGCCTCGAAGCCGGCCTGGACCGTCTGCAGACGACCGCGACCGCATCCGGATCCGGATCCCGCACGCGGGAGCGCCTGCGCGCGGTGCTGCCGCCCATCGGGCTGCTCATCGTGCTGCTGGCCGCCTGGCAGCTCTACATCGTCATCGCGCACCCGCGGCCCGATCTGGCACCCAGCCCGCTGCAGGTGCTCGGCGCGCTCGGCGACGCGTGGCAGGCCGGACGGCTGCAGGAGGCTGTGCTGACCAGCCTCGAGCGCGGCGGCATCGGCTTCGTCATCGCGATCGCCGTCGGCACGCCGCTCGGGCTGCTGCTGGCGGAGTGGAAGCTGCTGCGCCGGGCAGCGGGCCCGCTCATCTCGGGGCTGCAGGTGCTGCCCTCGGTCGCCTGGGTGCCCGCAGCGATCATCTGGTTCCGCCTGTCCGACGCGACCGTGTACTTCGTGATCCTGATGGGCGCGATCCCCTCGATCGTGAACGGGCTCCTCGCAGGCATCGACCAGGTGCCGCCGCAGCTGCGCCGGGTCGGCACGGTACTGGGCGCAAGCCGGTGGCAGGCCGCCACCGCGATCGTGCTGCCCGCTGCGCTGCCCGGCTATCTCGCCGGCCTCAAGCAGGGCTGGGCGTTCTCCTGGCGCTCGCTCATGGCGGCGGAGATCATCGCGACCGGCGGATCCATCGGGTTCGGCCTCGGCGCGATGCTCGACGGCTCGCGTCAGCTCGCCGACCTGCCGGGTGTGCTCGCCACCATCATCCTCATCCTGGCGATCGGCATCCTCGTCGAGCTGGTGCTGTTCGCGCCGATCGAGCGCGCCGTGCTGCGCCGCCGCGGATTCCTGCTGGGAGGTGCCCGATGACCTCGTCCGCCTTCGGCACCGTCACCCTCGTCGGCGCCGGCCCCGGCGACGCCGGCCTGCTCACGCTGCGGGGTCTGCGCGCGCTCGAACGCGCCGATGTCATCGTCGCGGACCGTCTCGGCGCCCGCGCCGTGCTCGACCAGCTCGCGGCCGAGGGCGTGGTGCTCACCGCCGAGGTGATCGACGTGGGCAAGACCCCCGGCCACCACCCCGTGCCGCAGCACGAGATCAACGCCCTGCTGGTGCGGCACGCCCGCGCCGGCCGCGAGGTGGTGCGCCTCAAGGGCGGGGACCCGTTCGTGCTCGGCCGCGGCCGCGAGGAGGCGCTGTACTGCGAGGCCGAGGGCATCGCCGTGCACGTCGTCCCCGGCGTGACCAGCGCGATCTCGGTGCCCGCCGTGGCCGGCATCCCGCTCACGCACCGCGGTGTCGCCACGGCATTCACGGTCGCCAGCGCGCACGACCCGATCGAGCAGCTGCCCGGCGGATCCGACCACACCGTCGTGCTGCTCATGGGCATCGGCACCCTCGCGCACACCGCCGGGGTCCTCGCCCGCGGCGCCCGCGGGGCCGACTGCCCCGTCGCGATCGTCGAGGACGGCTACGGTCCCGCCGAGCGCGTCACCGTCGGCACCCTCGGCACGATCGCCAGCCTCGCCGCCGTGCGCCAGGTGCGCAACCCCGCCGTCGTCGTGGTGGGCGACGTGGTGCGACTGAGCCCCTCCTGGCCGAGCGTCCTTCGTCTCGCTTCGCTCGCTCAGGAACCGGATCCGACTCGGTTCCTGAGCGAGGAGCGCAGCGACGAGACGAAGGACGCCGCCCTCTTCTCCTTCACCCGATCCGACCGAAAGACCCTGCAGCCGTGACCGACCTTCACCCTTCCGCCCCGCTCCGCGTCGCGATCGTCGGCGCCGGCCCCGCCGGCATCTACGCCGGCAACATCCTCGCGAACGCCGTCGCCGCCCGTGGTGACGGATCCTCGGTCGAGATCGACCTTTTCGAGTCGCTGCCCGCGCCCTACGGCCTCATCCGCTACGGCGTCGCCCCCGATCACCCCCGCATCAAGGGCATCGTGAACTCGCTGCACGAGATGCTCGACGCCCAGGCCGAGGGCGCCGACCGCCGCGTGATCCGCCTCCTCGGCAACATCGAGGTCGGCCGCGACGTCTCGATCGACGAGCTGCAGGCCCGCTACCACGCGGTCGTCCTCGCGACCGGCGCGATCCGCGACGCCGCCCTGCCCATCCCGGGCGTGGAGCTTCCCGGATCCTACGGCGCCGCCGACTTCGTCTCCTGGTTCGACGGCCACCCCGATGTGCCGCGCACCTGGCCGCTCGTCGACGAGCAGGTCGCCGTCATCGGCAACGGCAACGTGGCGCTCGACGTCGCGCGCATCCTCGCGAAGCTGCCGGAGAACCTGCGCAGCACCGAGGTGCCCGACAACGTGCTCGCGGGCCTCGAGGCCTCCGCCGTGACCGACGTGCACGTGTTCGGCCGCCGCGGTCCCGCCGACATCAAGTTCACCCCGATCGAGCTGCGCGAGCTCGGCGAGGTCGCCGGCGTCGACATCCTCCTCGACGACGCCGACTTCGAGGGCGTGGATCCGGCCGCCGCCTCCACCAACCAGCTCAAGATCATGCTGCGCACCCTGAACGCCTGGCGCGAGCGCCCGGAGAACCGCGGTGAGTCCACCGGCAATCCCCGCCGCCTGCACCTGCACTTCTGGCACGCACCGGTCGAGATCACCGGATCCGATCGCGTCGAGGGGATCCGGTTCGAGCGCACCGCGCCGAACGCCGACGGATCCGTGTCGGGCACCGGCGAGTTCCGCGACTACCCGGTCACGGCCGTCTACCGGGCGGTCGGCTACTTCGGCTCGCCCATCGTCGACGTGCCCTTCGACGAGCGCCGCGGCGTGGTGCCGAACGAGGGCGGCCGCGTCGATGGCGCCCCGGGGGTTTACGCGACCGGGTGGATCAAGCGCGGCCCGGTCGGCCTGATCGGGCACACCAAGTCCGACGCCACCGAGACCATCGCGCACCTGCTCGAAGACGCCGAGGCCGGGCGCCTCCGCGCGCCCGTCGAAAGCGCCGACATCCTCGACCTGCTCGCCGAGCGCGAGGTCGAGGTGACCACGTGGGACGGCTGGCTCGCGCTCGACGCGCACGAGCGCGCCCTGGGCGCGGCGCACGTGCACACCCGCGAGCGCGTGAAGGTCGTGCCGCGCGAGGAGCAGGTCGAGATCTCGCGCAGCTCCGCGCTGTCGGACAGCGGAGCGCTCGCCCGATGACGTACGTGATCGCCCTGCCCTGCGTCGACGTCAAGGACAGGGCCTGCATCGACGAGTGCCCCGTGGACTGCATCTACGAGGGAGAGCGCTCGCTCTACATCCACCCCGACGAGTGCGTCGACTGCGGTGCCTGCGAGCCGGTCTGCCCGGTCGAGGCGATCTACTACGAGGACGACCTCCCCGACGAGTGGGCCGACTACTACACCGCGAACGTCGGCTTCTTCGACGAGATCGGATCCCCGGGCGGTGCCGCCAAGGTCGGGCCGTACAACTTCGACCACCCGCTCGTCGCCGCGCTTCCGGTCCCTGAGCCTGTCGAAGGGCAGGGTGACGGCCATGACTGAGCACAGTCCGGTCCCTGAGCCTGTCGAGGGGACTGACGACGAGCCGTACGACGTGCTGATCGTCGGCGGGGGCCCGGCCGGGCTCTCCGCCGCACTGAACCTCGCCCGCTCGCTCGCGCGGGTGCTCGTGGTCGATGCGGACCGGCCGCGCAACGCCGCGACCCTGATCTCGCACGGCTTCCTCACCCGCGACGGGATCCCCCCGCACGAACTGCGCCGCCTGGCGCGCGCGGAGCTCGCGGCCTACCCGAACGTCACCATCCGCTCCCGCGAGCGCGTGTTCCAGCTGCAGGCGGACGGATCCGGCTTCGCCGCCGAGATCGGCCGTCGCGCCCCGGAGCTGACCGTGCGCGCGCACCGCGTGCTGCTCGCCACCGGCCTGCGCGAGACACTTCCCGAGGTGCCGAACCTGCGCGGCTTCTACGGCGTCACCCTGTTCAGCTGCGCCGCGTGCGACGCCTGGGAGCTGCAGGACCGCCCGCTCGCGCTCATCGGCGAGACGCCCGACCTCGCCGCGCGCGCCCGGCTCATCGCCCGCTGGACCACGCGCCTCACGGTGTTCACGAACGGCGCCGACACCGTCGACACCGCGGAGGAGGCCGAGCTCGCCGCCGCCGGGATCGCCGTGGAGCGCAGCCCCATCGCCGAGCTGCACGGAGAGCGCGGGGCGCTGACCGGCATCACCCTCGCCGACGGCACGGAGCACGCCGTCGAAGGCGGCTTCGTGCGCCCGGAGTGGGAGACCGACCTGTCGTTCCTGCCCGCGCTCGCGCCCGACCTCGACGCGCACGGCCACCTCGCCGTCGACCGCGCCGGCCGCACCAGCGTGCCCGGGCTGTACGCGGCGGGCGACGTGGCATCCCCCGGCCCGCAGCAGCTCATCGTCGCCGCCGGCGCGGGAGCCCGCGTGGCCGCGGTCATGATCCACGACTCGATCGGCGTCGCGACGGCGCACTGACGCCCGGCCGAGGTCAGGCCCGCGCGACCGTCGTCACGGCGTCGAGCACCGCCGTGAGCGGCTCCGGGATCCGGTCCGCGGGCAGAGCGGCGACGACGTCGGCGGCGAAGCGGGTCTTGCGACCGCTCGCGGTGCCCGCGAAGCGGTGCAGCTGCGCCTCGACCGAGCGCACCCGCTGCGCGGGCTGCCCCTGGAAGACGCGGAACAGCGCGAGCTCCCCGCGGTCGGCGAGCGTCTGGAGCACGAGATCCGGACCGGCCGCGCGGATCACCTCATCCTCGAGATCCCGCTCGCAGCCGAAGAATCCCGCCCGCCGCACCGCATCCGGATCGGCCTCCTCCGCCGGCAGCAGCCCGCCTGCGCGGAGCGCGCCGACGACGTACCGCCGCTCGGCGGCGTCGTACAGCCCGAGCACCGGCACCGCCGGATCCCTCCGCTCCAGCCACGACCGCAGGTTCGTGATCCCGCCAAGGGACACGACCTCCGCGCGCAGGTCTTCGCGGCGCACGTCGGCGGCGGCCAGGAGAGCGAGGCGGTCGCTCTCCCCCTCCACGAGCACGACGGGCAGCACCATGTCCCGACGGTACCGGGCGTCGCCACGACGAGCACGGAGCCGTCACGGATCCCGCCCCGGCGCGCCGCTACCTCTCGTTCACCGGCACCCGGGAGACTTCCTGCATGAGCAACGGCGATCATCCCGAACCCCAGGCCACCGCCAACAGCGGCGCCGTCGCGGTGGTGGGCCTCGAGCTGCGCGGCGAACAGCCGGCGCCGAAGAAGCAGATCTACTCCTGGGCGCTCTGGGACTGGGCGACGCAGCCGTTCCACTCGGTCATCCTGACCTTCATCTTCACGGCCCTGTACCTCACGACGAACTCGTTCCTCCCACCGGAGCTGGCGCACCTCGGCAAGACGGATCCGGCCCGCGTGGCCGGGATCGCGGAGCTCACCAGCGGCCTCGGGCTCGGCGGCACGATCGCCGGCATCGCGATCCTGCTGCTCGCCCCCGTGCTCGGCCAGCGCGCCGACGCGGCGGGCCGGCAGAAGCTCTGGCTGGGCATCGGCACCGGCGCTCTGATCCTGTGCATGCTCGGGCTGTGGTTCGTCACGCCGACTCCCGCCCTGTTCTGGGTCGGGGTCGCGCTGATCTCGGCGGGTGTGGTGTTCAGCGAGATCGCGTCCGTGAACTCGAACGCGATGCTCATCTCGATCGCGAGCCCGAGGACGGTCGGCCGCATCTCGGGGCTGGGCTGGGGGTTCGGCTACCTCGGCGGCATCATCGCGCTGGTGCTGGTGATCGTGTTCTACGCCGCGAACTGGTTCGGCCTCTCGGAAGACGGCGGGCTGCCCTTCCGCCTCATCGCGGTCGGCTGCGCCGTGTGGGCGATCGTGTTCTCGATCCCGATCTTCCTGAACGTGCCGGAGCCGTCGACCGGCCGCCCGGATCGGAAGGTCGGCTTCTTCGCGTCGTACGCGCTGCTCGTGAAGGACGTGATCGGTCTGTACCGCAACCCCGCGACGCGCACCACGTTCTGGTTCCTCGTCGCGAGCGCGGTGTTCCGCGACGGGCTGAGCGGCGTCTTCACATTCGGCGCCGTCATCGCCAGCACCGTCTTCGGCTTCGAGTTCATGCAGCTCGTGATCTTCGGCGTCGCCGCGAATCTCATCGCGGGCGTCTCCACGATCCTCGCCGGGCGCCTCGACGACCGCTGGGGACCGAAGCGGCTCATCATCATCTCGCTCGCCTGCATGACGATCGCAGGCGTCGCGGTGTTCGCCCTGGTCGACACCGGTCAGGTCGCCTACTGGGTCGGCGGGCTCATCCTGTGCGCCTTCGTCGGACCGGCGCAGTCGGCCGCGCGCTCCTTCCTCGCCCGGGTGACGCCGGCCGGCCGCGAGGGCGAGGTGTTCGGCCTCTACGCCACCACCGGCCGCGCCGCCAGCTGGATCGCCCAGGGCGCGTGGACGGTGCTCATCGTCCTCACCGGCAACACGAAGTTCGGGATCCTCGGCATCGTCGCGGTGCTGCTCGCGGGGCTGCTGCTGCTCCTTCCGGTGAAGGAGGCGCGCCAGAGCGTCCGCCTGGCGCGGTAGCCGCGTTCCTGTCCGTCGTCCGAGTCTTCGATCGCCCGGATCCCGGAGCCCCCGCTGCTTGTTCAGGTCGCACTTTCGGCTTCAAAGACGCCGCGGAGCCGCAGAAATTGCGACCTGAACGGATCCGCTACGCGTCGAGCGCCGTCAGCAGGGCTTGCCGCGCCCCTGCCGCGCGCAGCCGAGCCTGCATCGCCCGCGCCGCGAGCTCGTACGGCCGCACCTCCTGGAGGAGCAGCGACCGCGAGTTCGCCTCTTCGTTGAGCGCCACGAGCTCGAACGCGAGGAGCTCCGGATCCGCGTCCGCCGCGAGCTCCCCCGCCTCGATCGCGTACCGGCACTGCGCCTCGATGTAGCCGTACCAGTCGACGAGGGCGGAGCGCACGGCATCGCGCACCGGCCCCGGCTTGGAGTCGACGTCGGCGGCGGTCGCCGCGAAGAAGCAGCCACCCGTGAAGACGCGATCACGGGAGTAGTCCAGCGCATTGCGCAGCAGCAGCGACAGCCGTCGCACGCCGCGCGGCTCGGAGCGAGCCCGCTCGAGGATGTGCGCGGTGAAGATCTCCCGGGCGGCGGCGATCGTCGCGAGCTGCAGACCCTCCTTGCTCTGGAACAGGGTCGCGATGCTGCTCTTGCCCCGGCCGGACGCGGCGGCCACGCGGCCGATCGTGAGGCCGTCGAGTCCCTCCACGGAGGCGAGGTCGGTCGCGCTCTCCAGCACCGTTCGGCGCGAGGCGTCGCCGCGCAGGCGGCGTCCGTCTGGAATCGACTGCGGCGCGGGCTCCGGGAGGCGATCGGTGGTGAGGGGATCCGGCATAGCTCTAGTGTACGAACGATCGTACGGTTATTATACGGATGATCGTTCGTATTCTTTGTCCGAAGGAGTACCGATGCCCGCCTCCGCTCGCCTCGTCGCCGCCGCCATCCGCCCGGTGGGCCTGCTCGCCCCGGCACTGTCCGCACGCCTGGCCCTGAGCCTGTTCTTCACGACAGCGCCGCGCATGTCGGTGCGCGACGCCGATCGCGCCACCCACGAGGATGCCCGGCGCGAGCGGATCCGGGTGCGCGACGCCGATCGCGCCACCCACGAGGATGCCCGGCACGAGCGGATCCGGGTGCGCGACGCCGAGGTCGTCGTCTACCGCTGGGGCCGCGGCGAGCGCAGCGTCCTGCTGCTGCACGGCTGGCAGGGACGCGCCTCGCAGTTCGCCCCGCTCGTGCGGGAACTGGTCGCCGACGGCTTCCGCGTGGTGTCGTTCGACGCGCCGGGGCACGGCGACTCCGGCGGTCGCCGCACCGACGTGCGCGACTGGGTCGCCCTCGCGGACACGCTGCAGCGCACAGACGGACCGTTCCACGCCCTCGTCGGGCACTCCTTCGGCGGCTTCGCCGCACTCACGGCGGTGCGGACGACCGTGCCGGCCCCGCACGTCGCCGTGATCGCGGGCGCGAGCTCGGCGACCGCGTATCTGTCCGAGTTCGCGCGGTCGCTCCAGCTCACCCCCGCCGTCGCCGCGCGATTCGAGCGCCGGTTCGCCGCGCGGTTCGGACTCGACGCGGAGGGGATCGCCGCCGCCTTCGACGCGGTGCGCGACCCGCTCCCCCGCGGCACCGACCTCCTGGTGGTGCACGACCGCGCCGATCGCCGGATGCCCGACACCGACGCGCTGCGCCTGCATGCGGCGCACGCCGGCAGATCCCGGCTGCTGCGCACCGAGGGGCTCGGCCACAACCGCGTGCTTCAGGACGACGCCGTGCTCGACGCGGTGCAGGATCTCGTGCGCGACCGGGGCGCTTCCGCGAGCGCGCCCGCGCGGCGGGTCGGCGCGCCCGCGCTCGAGCGGGTGGCCACCGCGCCGGCGCCCGAGGTGGCCACCGCGCCGGATCCCGTGCTCGTCGACGGCACCGCCGTGCTCGAGCAGGCGGCAGCCGTGGCGCCGGCGCCCGAGGTGATCACCGCGCCCTGAGACGACCCGGCGTCGCCTGAGCGGTCAGCGCCAGTTCGCCGCGACCTTGGCGAGCAGGCGCGCGAACTCGGCCTGCTCCTCCTCGGTCAGCGCCGACATCGCCCGGCGCAGCGCCTCGCGCCGGTCGCCCCGGACGCCGCGCCCGAGACGCCGCCCCTCGTCGGTGAGCACGATGCGGGTGCGGCGGGCGTCGTCCGGATCCGCCTCGCGCCGTAGCCACCCGCGCTCCGCGCCCTGCTGAACGAGGCGCGACGCCCGCGGCTGGTCCACGCCGATCGCCTCGCCGAGCGCGCTCACGCTGAGCGGCCTGGACGCGAGCGCCTCGAGCATGCGCACCCGGGCCGGCGCCTCCCCGCGCGGGCCCGCCCAGGGGCCCCCACCCAGGGCTCCGCGCCGCCCCGCCCGCGTGCGCCAGGCATGCTCTCGTGCCCGGCGAACTCGCCGTGGGGACCGCCGTGCCCGCGCCCACGGTGACCCCGGCCGCCGTGCGCGGCCTCGCCGTCATGAGGGCCGCCGTGGCCGTGCTCTCGCGGCGGCCGCGGCCCGCGCCCGCGCAGCAGGCTCAGCGCGGCGATGATCGCGTCGAGGGGATCCGGGGCGTCGGCGTTCTGAGGCACGAGCCGATTTTACATGCGACTTGACATGGATCCGGAATGCATGTCACACTGCATATACATGACACATGACAAGTAACCGGATCCCTCCCCGCCGCACCTGAGCCCCCGCAAGGGGCGGGCGCCACCGAAGGGCCGATCCGGCGTCATCCCCCAGACCAGAACAGGAATCACCATGAACACCTCAGAGAACCCCTCAGAGAACGCATCCTCCGACCAGAGCCGCCCGTTCGGCTTCTGGATCACCGCCGTCGACCGCCTGACGGCCGCCCGCTTCGCCACCGCCTTCGAAGACGAGGGGATCACCCGCCGCGACTGGCGGATCCTCAACATCATCGACGGCACCGTGCCCGCGGGCCGCGAGCTCCCCGACTGCAAGCTGCACCGTCTCGCCGACCTCGGCTGGATCGAGCGCACCGCCGACGGCTGGGCGCTCACTCCGGACGGCACCGCGGCCAAGGCGCGGCTCGCCGGCGCCGTCGAAGAGATCCGCGCCGAAGTGGCCGGGATCCTCGGCGCCGACGAGTTCACCGCGATGGCCGCGTCGCTCGAGAAGCTCGCCCGCGGCCTGGGCTACGAGGACGGCATGCGCCTTCCCCGCCGTCCCGACGCGCGGCGCGGCGACGTCCACGGGCGGCGCGGACACCGTCACTTCGACGATCACCGCCGTCACGGTCTCGGCCATGGCGAGCACCGCCGCCGCGCGGGTCTCCCCCACGGCGAGCCCTTCGGGCACGGCGACCACGACCGCTTCGCCGGCCACCCGGGCTTCGACCGCGAGTGGCCGCACGGCGAGCACCCGCGGTTTGGCCACGAGCACGGCGAGCACCCGCGGTTCCACGGCGCGCACGGCCGCGGCGAGCGCCCGCCGTTCCGCGGCGCCCGCGAGCACGGCGAGCACCCGCGTGGCGGGCGCTGGCACGGCATGGGCCCGCGCGGGCGCCACCACCGCCGCGCCGCCGAGCACATCCACATCCACCTGCACCACGGCCGTCGCGACGGCTGATCCCCACGCTCCGGCCCCTGTCCGCGCTTCGCGGCGGGGGTCGGATCCGTCTTTCCCGGAATACGCTTCCGACGGGTGCGGTTCCTCCTTCACATGACGCTCATCGCCCCCGACCCGGCATCGTCCGATGTCGCCGTCCCGGGCGCGGTCGCGCAGAAGGGCGCGGTCGCGCACGCCGGCACGGTCACTCCGGTCGGCGGCCCCGTCGAGGCGCTGCTCTCCGCGGTCGACGTGCGGCTGCGGCGGCAGGTGCGGATCACACCGGATCCGCACGAGACCATCGCGCTCGACCGCGACGCCCTGACGATCGTCTACGTGATCGAGGGCGCCGCGCACACCCGCTGCGGCGACAAGCCGACGTCGCTCGCCCGCGGCGACGCCCTGCTGACGCCGGGGCGGGTGCCGATGTCGGTGAAGACCGACCCGGGAAGCCGCATCCTCGTGTCCACCCTCACCCTGATGCCGCACGCCGCGCATGTCGCGAACGCTCTGCCCGATGTGGCGCTCGTGCGCGACTTCGCCCACCACGAGCCCGCCGCGGCCGCGCTGGCCTCCCAGGTCGGGGTCGACCTCACGGCGCTGCCGGTCGACGCGGCGCAGATCGAGGCCTCCGGACGCGCCGGGGACGCCGTGATCTGCCGCATGATGGCCAACACCGTGCTGGCCTCGGTGATCCGGGCGTGGGCCGCGCACGGCTGCGCACCCGCGGGATGGCCGGTGCGCACGAGCGACCCCTTCCTGGAGAAGGTGGTCGAGGCGATCCACGCCGACCCCGGGCGGGACTGGAGCGTCGAAGGCCTCGCGAGCGTGGGCGCCATGTCGCGCACGGTGTTCGCGGAGCGGTTCCGCGCCGCCTTCGGCACCTCGCCCGCGAGCTACGTCACGGAGGTGCGGATCCGCGCCGCGCAGGACCGGCTCGTGCTGGGCTGCCTGGTGAGCGAGATCTCCCGCGACCTGGGCTACAGCTCCGACGAGGGGTTCAGCCGCGCGTTCCGCCGCCGCACCGGGCAGACCCCAACCGCCTGGCGCGAGGCCCGCACCGCCTGACGCCCGGCTCCCGTCGCGCCGGCGCCCGGCGCCGCGACCGCGGGCTCAGCGCCGGCCGGACCGATCCGCGAGGCCGAACAGCACCGCGCCCACGACGAGCACTGCGGCGCCGATCGCGTAGACCTGGGTCACGCCGATCGCGTCGACCAGGACGCCGCCGACGGCCGCCGCCGTCATGATCGCCGCCTGGAACCCCATCACGACCAGGCTCCCGCCCGCCTCGAGGCGGTCCGGCATCCGGTGCCCGATCCACGTGTTCACGATGAGCAGCCACGAGGCGAAGAAGAAGCCCCACACGAACACGACCGCTCCGATCGCCCAGAGGGATCCGGTGAAGGCGTTCATGAGGAGCGCCATCGCAGCGATCACGAACGGGGTGACCACGGCGAGGACCCGGTAGCTGCGATCGACGATCACGCCGATCGCGATGTTGCCGATGAACCCGCCGATGCCGAACAGCGCGAGCAGCAGGATGATCGTGCCCGGCGTGATCGCGGAACCCCCGTCGTGCACCCGCTCGAGGGCGACGCGGATGTAGGTGTACGCCAGGAAGTGCCCGAGCACCACCAGCACGTGCCCGACGATGCCGAGCCCGATGCCCCGGCGGCGGAACGTCTCCACGAGCGTCGACAGTCGCGCCGCGCCTTCGGCGGGGACGCTCGGCAGAGCGATCCGCAGGGCGACGGCGAGCAGACCCGAGCCGGCAGCGGCGATCGCGAACACGCCCCGCCAGTCCAGCGCCTGGCTGAGCAGCACCCCGAGCGGCACACCGGCGACGGTCGCGAGCGACACCCCGGCGGAGGTGAACATCATGGCGCGCCCGAGGCGCTCCGGCCCGGCGATGCGCGCCGCGACGGTCACCGACATCGACCAGAACCCGCTCAGTGCTCCGCCCAGGAGGACGCGGGCGATCAGCAGCAGGGGCAGGCTCGGAGCGATCGCGACCACGATGTTCGACACCGTCGCGCCGATCGCCATCCACACCAGCAGTGAACGCCGGTCCAGGCGCGGCAGCATGAGCCCGATCGTGGGGGCGACGACGAGCCCGGCGAGTGCCGTCACGGTGACCATCTGTCCGGCCTGCCCCGGCGTGACGCCGATCTCGGCGGCGATGTCGGTGAGCAGCCCGCCGGGGAGGAACTCGGCGGTCACGAGCAGGAAGGCGGTCGCCATCATGACGAGCAGCGCGCCGTAGCGCATCGGCTGCGGGCGGACGCCTGAGGCGAGGGGCACAGGGGCGGTCGTGGTCATGGTTCCACCCTTCCGTGTCCGGCGGCTGCGCGCCCGACCATGCGTCCGGCGGATCCGACCGATCGTCCGGATCGCGGCCGTGCATCGCGCCGGCTGTCGCGGTCGGGCCCGTTGCCGCGGGAGTCGGCCCGCGACGGGGCCGGTCGGCCTGCGGCGGGGCCGGTCGGCCTGCGGCGGGACCCGTTGCCGCGCGACGGATGCAGGACGGTGCGACGGATGCAGGGCGGATCCGGCGGAGACGTCCTGCAGACGTCGCACGATCCTGCAGGCGTCACCCCGCCGATCGTCGGGATCGCCGCCGGGCAGCGGTCGCTGCGGTCCTCAGAGCAGGGGCGCCACGGGCGGAAGGGCGGCGTCGGCGGCGGGGAACGGCCAGGCGCCGTTCCCCACGAGCACGGCGATCAGCACGATCGCGCCGACGAGCAGCGCCGCGAGGAAGAGGAACACCAGCGCCACCAGCCCGCCATAGCCGCCTCCGCCCCGCTGCGGCACCGGCGGAGGGCCTGGCCGCTCGGGCGGCAGCGCGGGAAGCGCCGCCAGCCCGGTCGATGATGCCGTCGGGGACGCCGGGGACGCGGATCCGACGCCGGGAGCCTGGGCGGCCGCGGGTGGCGCGGCACCGGCCGCGGGCGGCACGGCACCGGGCGCGGCCGGCGCGGGAGGCTCGGCCGCCGGCACGGCCCCGGCCGTCGGCGCGGCCCCGGCCGTCGGCGCGGGCGCGCCGTCACCCGTCGGCACCGCGTCACCTGCCGCCGCATCCGTCTCGGGCTCGTTCGCCGGCTCGCCGAACAGGGCCGGATCCGGGTCGGCGAGGATCGCGGCGAGGCCGGGGGTCTCCTCGGCGGGCGCGGCCTCCTCGGGCGTCGCCAGCAGGTCCGCGAGCGCGGCGCTCTCCTCGGCCGGGGCGATCTCGGGGTCGGCGAGGATGTCGGCGAGCCCCTCGCTCTCGACCGGTGCGGGCGCCAGCTCGGTATCGCCCGCAGGCGGCTGCGTCGTCGGATCGGCGGGCACCGCGGGCGCCGGAGGCTCATCGACCGAGCGGGCCCCCGGGGGCGGCGGCGCAGAAGTCTCCTTCGCCGGCTCGCCGCCCGCGATCGGATCCTTCTCGTCGCCCGCCACGTCAGCCCCCGGTGGATCCCGCGTCGGTGACGCCGACGTCGGTGCGGTGGAAGTTCTGGAACGACCGCGAGGCGGTCGGGCCCCGCTGACCCTGGTAGCGGTTGCCGTACGGGCCGGATCCGTACGGATTCTCCGCCGGCGACGACAGGCGGAAGAAGCACAGCTGACCGATCTTCATGCCCGGCCACAGCTTGATCGGCAGCGTCGCGACGTTCGCGAGCTCGAGGGTGACGTGCCCGGTGAATCCGGGGTCGATGAAGCCGGCCGTGGAGTGCGTGATGAGGCCCAGGCGGCCGAGCGACGACTTGCCCTCGAGGCGGGCGGCGATGTCGTCGGGCAGCGTCACCTGTTCGAATGTGGCGCCCAGCGCGAACTCTCCGGGGTGCAGCACGAACGGCTCGTCCGGATCGACCTCGATGAGGCGGGTCAGCTCGGGCTGGTCCTTGGCAGGATCGATGAACGGGTACTTGTGGTTGTCGAACAGCCGGAAGTAGCGGTCGAGTCGCACGTCGATGCTCGACGGCTGGATCATGCTGGGCTCGAGCGGATCCAGCCCGATCCGCCCCGCGTCCAGCCCCGCCCTGATGTCTCTGTCGCTCAGCAGCACGATCTCAGCGTAGCCGGTGCGGATCCGGCGGGTCGGCCGGTGACGAGCCCGTGACGACGCGGTGACGCCGCGCGCCGGCGTCCCGCGCCTCGACCGACGGGCCGGGGCGCGGGACGCCGAAGGACGGGCGACGGTGTGCGGATCAGACCGCCGGGCCGCTCGGTTCCGCCGATCCGGTGGATCCGCCGGCATCAGTGGATCCGGTGGTGCCGCCGGCATCGGTGGATCCGGTGCTCGTGGCCGGAGCGGGGCGGCGGGAGGCGGGCGCTGCGGCGGCCGGCGCATTCTCGGCGCTGTCGGCGAGACGGTTCAGAGTGCGGCTTGCCGCCTCCCGCCCGCCGAGGCCGAAGGCGAGAGCGGCGGCGAGGCCGGCCCCGACCACCACCGCACCGAAGGCGAGGTTGATGATCGAGTCGGCGATCCCCATGGCCTTCAGGCCCATCGCGGCGAACAGCACGATGGTGGTGTAGCGCAGCACCTTCGACAGGGTGCCGGTGCCGAGCATCCGTCCGAGGATCGACGCGATGAGGAACCCGGCCGCGATCACGGCGCCGCCGAAGACCACGCGGCCGGCGACGACGAGCACCTGGTCGAGGAGATGGGTGATCTCGGGGAACCCGAGCAGCCGCGTCGCCATGATCGCGAAGAAGACCATGATGGCGGTCTGCGCGATGCGGGTGATGATCGTCGACGCGCTCGCGCCGTCCGGGACGACGCCGACGTCGGCGAGCGCTCGATCCGTGCCGGCACCGTGCAGCAGCTCCTCGATGAGCTGCCCGAGGAAGCGCGCGATGACCCAGCCGATCGCCAGTAGGACCGCAGCGGCGATGATCGACGGAAGCGCGGCGAGGAACATCGACAGCATCTGCTCGGCCGGGCGGGAGATCGCCGCGATCCCGAGGATCTGCAGCGCGGAGATCGACACGACGATGATGATGACCGCGAACACCAGGTTGCCGATCAGCGGGACCAGCTTCGGGCCTTGACGCGCGGCCGATGCGGTCGCGTCAGCGGCGGCGGTGCCGGTCGCGGTGTCCGCGGACCTGTTCACCCGGCGCCCGAGCGCGGAGAAGTCGACCGTGCCGAGCGCGGTCACCACGAGCTGACGCGCGATCTTGGCGAGCACGTAGCCGATGAAGAACACCACGCCGGCGCCGATGATGTTCGGGAGTGCGCCGAGCACGCCGTCCACCGCGGCCTGCAGCGGTGCGAGCACCTGATCCAGCGAGAACACCTGCAGGACGGCGATCAGGCCGAGGAGCCAGATGATCAGGGATGCGATCTTCCCGATGGAGTCGCCGATCTGCACGCCATCCGCACCCTGTCTGCGGAGGAAGGCGAGCCGGCCGACGAGTTTCGCGAACAGCCAGCGGACGATCCGTGCGAGCAGCCAGGTGATCAGCAGGATCACGATGGCGATGAGAACCTTCAAGCCGATCGACACCCAGTCGACCGAACCGAGAGTGCCTTGCATGATTCCCTCCCTTGCCTTGGTGGCCTGCACCGTCGCAGGCAGACCATTGACACCAGACTTCTCCCGGTCCTGGCGACCCACAACCCCCTGGCGAGTTCCCGCAGCCCCCTTGAAAACACGAGGAAGATCGCCTATTGCGCCGCGGCGACCCGGGTCCGGACACAGAGACGCCCTCTTCGCGCAGCGCGAAGAGGGCGAATCCGGCGGCGGTGCGGATCAGGCGTCGCGCAAGCGCAGCACCACCCAGGATCCGAGCAGTCCTGCGACGACCCATGCGGCGAGCGTGAGGAAGGCGGCGCCCACGGAGAGCGGAGCGGTGTCGCTCGGCAGGATGGCGTTCTGTGCGGCCGACAGCGGCAAGTAGTTCGCGGCGTCGAGGACCCACTTCCACGACTCGCCGGCGAACGCGAAGAACGTCGACATGATCGGAAGCACGAACAGCAGTCCCACCGTGGCCGCGATCGCTCCGGCGCCCGAACGCAGCAGGAATCCGAACGAGACGCCGATCAGCGCGCACACCGACATCGTGACCGCGGCCGAGAGAACAGGCAGGATCACCTTGTCCGGCTGTCCCCACTCCAGCCCCTGCCCGTGCCCGCCGAGGATCGCCGAGACGAGCACGGCCGAGATCACGAACATGACCAGCGAGGCGAGGAACAGGAAGACGGCGAGCACGACGGCCTTGGCCACCAGCACCCGGCCGCGCCGCGGATCGGCGGTGAGCGTGGAGCGGATCATGCCCGTGGAGTACTCGCCGGTGACCGCGATCGCACCCAGGATCCCGGCCAGCAGCGCCGTGAACTGGATCGGCGAGACCACCGCCATGATGCCGTTCAGGCCGCGCGGCGCTTCACCCGACGAAGTGAGGGCGAACGCGATGAGCACGCCGATGCCGATCGTCAGCGCGGCGGTGATGGCGATCGACCACCACGTGGAGCGCAGCGTGGTCAGCTTGATCCATTCGCTGCGCAGCGTGCGCGGCAGGGACAGCCGGTAGCTACTCGCAAGAGCGGGTGCGGCGGGGGCGAGGGCGCTCATGCGACCAGCTCCGGGATCGGGGCGCCGGCTTCCGGCACGGCGCGGGTGCGGTACTCGACGGCGTCGCCGGTGAGGGCGAGGTAGGCGTCCTCGAGCGAGCCGCTGGTGGGGGTCAGCTCGTGCAGTGCGATGCCGCGCTCGGCGGCGAGATCGCCGATCCACCATGCCTCGGGGCCGGTGACCTCGATCGTGTCGTGGCCGGATCCGTTGACCACGGCGCCGGCGGCGACGAGCAGCTCGCCGAGCTCGAGGGCGCGCGGGCTGCGCACCCGCACCTGGGCGGTCGTCCTCTGCTCCACAAGCTGCGACAGCGGCGCGTCGGCGAGCACCCGGCCGCGGCCGAGCACGATGATGTGGTCGGCCGTCTGCGCCATCTCGCTCATGAGGTGGCTCGACAGCAGCACCGTGCGCCCCTCGGAGGCCGCATGCCGCACGAAGTTGCGCACCCAGAGCACGCCCTCCGGGTCGAGGCCGTTGACCGGCTCGTCGAGGATGAGCGTGTGCGGGTCGCCCAGCAGCGCCGCCGCGATGCCGAGCCGCTGCCCCATGCCGAGGGAGAAGCCGCCCGCGCGCTTGCGGGCGACCGATCCGATTCCGGTGATCTCGATGACCTCGTCCACGCGGGACGCGGGGATCCCATGGGTCGCCGCCATCGCGCGCAGGTGGTTGCGGGCGGTGCGGCCCGTGTGCACGGCCTTCGCGTCGAGCAGCACGCCGACCTCGGTGAGCGGCGCACGCAGCCCGCGGTACTCCTGGCCGTTCACGGTCACCCGGCCTGCGCTCGGGCGGTCGAGACCCACGATCATGCGCATCGTGGTCGACTTGCCGGCGCCGTTCGGGCCGAGGAAGCCCGTGACCGTGCCCGGACGCACGGTGAAGGACACGTCGTCGACGGCGGTCTTGGGTCCGTATCTCTTGCTGAGGCCCTCTGCGGTGATCATGCCTTCGACGCTATGCGGCGCCTGTGGCGCATCGCATCCGTCTGGAGGATGACTCGGGGAAGCCGCGAGGATGACTACGGAAAACCCGCCATCGATGACGGCGTGCCGGGATCCGGCTCGGCTCTCGGTCCCCCGCGCCGCACGTTCGCCCCCTCGCAGCATCTTCGCCCCCTCGCACGCGCGTCGCTGCGAGGGGGCGAAGTCGCCTGGAGGGGGCGAACACGAGGGGAGCGCTCGGGAGCGGGGCGTCGTTGCCGTGCGCGTTTGTTATGCTGGCCAGGCGTCGATGACGCACGGGGCTGTAGTTCAATGGCAGAACTTCTGCTTCCCAAGCAGACAGCGCGGGTTCGATTCCCGTCAGCCCCTCCATCCAGCAAGGGTCTCCGCCGCAGGCGGGGGCCCTTGTTCGATCTCGGCAGTGTCGGATCCGACGGGCGATCGCAGCTCCGGAGTCGACGTCTGAGCGCTCGCCTTCGGCGGGCCAGACTCGTGCCGCGAGCACCCATCACGTACGACAGTCAGCGCACTGCCGTGAAGCGGGTCGCGGGAACCGCCGTTCGCTCCGCCCTACGGGCGCCCGACCATCTCCTCGGCGTGGTCGGCGACCCAGGCGACGAGCGGGAGCATCCGCTCCATGAGGTCGCGGCCCAGCGGGGTCAGGCTGTACTCGACGTGGGGCGGCACACTCGGGAACGACTCCCGGTGCACGAGGCCGTCGGCGGCGAGGGTGCGCAGGGTCGAGGCGAGCATCTTCTCGCTGATGCCGTCGACCTGCCGTCGCAGTTCGCCCCAGCGCAGGGTGCCGTCGGAGAGGGCGGAGAGCACGAGCACGCCCCACTTGCTCATGACGTGATCGAGCACGACGCGCGTGCCGCATCCTTCGTCGAACAGTCGATCCTCGGATGCGCGGATCTGCGCGAAACTCACCACCATGTAGGTACCTTACCTGAAAGTGGGTACCTCCTGGAAGGAAGGTGAGCGATGGCGTGCGCGTTGTCACGGGCGAACCCCCTGAGAAAGGACCCTGATGACCATCCTCATCACCGGTGCAACCGGCCAGCTCGGCCGCCTCGTCATCGACAGCCTGCTCGCCCGCGGCGTCGCGCCCTCCACGATCCGTGCCGGTGCGCGCGATATCGCCAAGGCCGCCGATCTCGCGGAGCGCGGCGTGCAGGTCGTCCCCCTCGACTACAACGCCCCCGAGACGGTCGCCGCAGCCGTCGACGGCGCCGACGCGGTGCTGCTCATCTCCGGCAACGAGTTCGGCAAGCGCGCTGCGCAGCACCAGGCCGTCATCGACGCCGCACGTGTCGCCGGCGTCGCCAAGCTCGTCTACACGAGCGCCCCGAAGGCCACCACGAGCGACCTCGTCCTCGCACCGGAGCACAAGGCGACCGAGGAGGCCATCACTGCCTCGGGCGTGCCCGCGGTGATTCTGCGGAACAACTGGTACACCGAGAACTACCTGGCCGACGTCGCGCGAGCGAAGGAGACCGGGGTCATCGCGACGGGCGCGGGCGAGGGCCGCGTCGCCTCCGCGAGCCGCGCCGACTACGCCGAAGCCGCCGCCATCGTCCTCACCGAGGACGGCCATATCGGCCAGGTCCACGAACTGGCCGGCGATGTCGCCTGGAACTACGACGAGCTCGCCGCCGCCGCATCGGAGGTCGTCGGGCGCCCCGTGCAGTACACGTCGCTCAGCCGCGAGGAGCAGGCCGAGGCTCTCGCAGGCGCCGGGCTCGACGAGGGCACGATCGGTTTCGTGACGGAGCTCGACGCGAACATCCGCGACGGAGCACTCGCCGAGACCGACGGAACGCTGTCGCGCCTGCTGGGCCGCCCGACGACGCCCCTCGTCGAGGGACTGCGCGCCGCGCTCTGAGATGCGCCGGCCGTGATCGTGACGGTCGGACGGCTCCGGGTGTGCTCGAGATCCGTCCGACCGTCACGACGAACAGCGAGATCGGGAAACGAGCCTGTCAGTTCGCTATGACGTCTGTTCCCGTTCGTTTCCGGCGTCTAGGATCACTCGCGAGCGAGGCATACGAGCCGAGCCGGAGCGAAGGAGTTCCCTATGGCCGACTGGGCCGCTGACGTCAAGATCTACCGTCCCGACGCTGACGAAGCCGCGATCGAGGGTCTGCTCAAGACCTACCGGCTCGTGATGGGCAGCCAGGACTCGGCGTATGTCGCGTTCTCGGACGCGGAAGAGCTCGAGACCGTCAAGACCAATTTCCTCAAGAACAAGCTCGGCCTCACCGAGTCGGACGAGGCGCTCGACGCCGCGCTCGACGAGGTCAAGGAGACGATGAAGGCGGACCGCACCAAGAGCCGCATCACGGTCTACTACCTGCTCGCGGAGAAGTTCGGCAAGCTCGACCTGTTCCACTGAGCGCCGTCTCGATCCACTGAGGAGAAGGGCCGCAGCCGCGTGAGCGGGTGCGGCCCTTCTTCGTGTTCGCTTCGCGCCAGGGCGGGACGAGGCCTCAGCCCGCGGCGATCGCGAGCTCGACCGGGGCGACGCCCAGCTCGCCCGTCGCGGTGACCTTGCCCGTGCTCAGATCGACGGAGTGGAGCCGCTTCGCGGCCGGCTCGGTGACGTAGGCCGTGTTCCCCGAGATGGCGATCAGCGGATGCGGGTCCTGCCACTGGGCCGGCCCCTCCCAGGCGGCGATCACGGGGAAGGATCCGGTGAACGTGCCGGACGACGGGTCGAACACGTGCACCGCGCCGTCGGTCGCGAGGATGTACGCGAGGTCACCCGGTCCGCGCGCCACGTCGCGGAAGGTGTACCGCGCCCCCGCAGGCATGTCGACGACCTTGAGCGTCTTGGCCTGCGTGTCTATGACCGTGACGGCACCGAGAAGGTACCCCTCGGCGTCCTGGTCGGCCTTGTAGTCGCCGACCACGAGCGGACTCGTCTCGCTCACGTACGCGTTCCCCATCCGGCCGTAGGGCTGGGTGGGGGCGTCGAGCTTCGTGATCGCACCGTCCTTGTAGATCAGCGCGCCGTTCTCGCACCCGAAGACGACGGCCTCGTCCTTCGCGGTGCCCTCGCCGTGCACGCCGGGGCACTGGTCGCTGCCCGCGATCACGCGGCCGTTCGGATCCGTGACCGTGATGCCCGTGCGGCCCTGGGCGTTGCCGACCGTGGTCAGGAAGGTGCCGTCCTTCAGCACGACGGACACACCGTGGTGCGCCGCGACGCCGCGCGTGACCTGCGTCTCGGGCAGGTCCGCATCCGCCTTCGACAACGCGGCCGTCTCGAAGACCGTCGTGTCGCTCGTGCCGTCCGCGTAGAGGATGGTCCGGCCGCCGTGATGCACGACGTGCCCCGGCTTCGCGGCCGGGAACACGAGGTCGGTGAGCCGTGGCTCGCTCCCGCTCCCGGCAGCGGTGTCGAGCACCTGGAAGCCCTTGCTCATGGTCACCATCACGTGGCGGTCATCGCCCGCAGGGTTGAGTCGCGTGAAGTCCTCGGAGTCGAACTCGGCGACGGACCTGAGCGTCGTGGCATCCAGCACCCGGATCCCGCCCTGGTATGAGACGGCGATCCGCCCGTCGCCCGCGGCGGGCGCGGTCGTGGCGCCAGCAGCGCCGGAGACGGCGCCGGGTGACGAGCATCCTGTGATCGCGATGGCCGCGCCGACGGCGAGCGCCGCGATCGCGATCCGGCGGGACGGAGATCTGTGCATGTGCTTCCTCTTTCTTCTTCTCGGATTCCGCGTGGCCTCAGGGCGAGAGCCCGCGGGCGATGCGCTCGGTGTTGACGCGCATCATGGTCAGGTAGTCGGGCGCGGCGCCGCGCGGCCCGGTGAGCGACTCGGTGAAGAGCTCGACCACGGCGACGTCGATGTCGGCCTCTTCGGCGAGCGCGCGCACGAGCTGGTCGGGCGATGAGGACTCCGCGAAGATCGTGCGCACTCCGGTCTGTTCGATGGCGGCGACCAGGTCGGCCAGATCCGACGACGACGGGGCGGCCAGCGTCGTGCCGCCGGGGATCGCCGTTCCGACCACCCGGAAGCCGTACCGGTCGGCGAGGTAGCCGAACACGTGATGGTTGGTGACGAGGGCGCGCTGAGCCGCCGGGATCCGCGCGAAGGCGGCGGTCATCTGCGCATCCAGCGCCTGCAGCTCGGAGCGGTACGCCTCCGTCTCCTCGTGCAGTCGGGATCGATCGACACCGGGGATCTCGGCCAGGATCGGCTCGAGCGCATCGACGACATCGATCATGCGGCCCGGATCCGTCCAGAAATGAGGATCCGGTGCACCCGATGCGTCCCCGGCCTTGTACGGCAGGACGTCCACGGCATCGCTCGCGACGACGTGGCGCACGCCCGCCGCACCGGCCTCGTCGAGGTGGCGCTGCAGGCCCTCCTCGAGCCCGAGCCCGTTCGAGATCACGAGGTCGGCGGCGCGCAGGCGCGCGGCTTCCCGCGCCGAGATCTCGAAGGAGTGGGGATCGGCGTCGGGCTTCATCAGGGTCAGCACCTCAGCCTGGTCGCCGACGATCTCCGAGACGACGTCCCCGAGGATGTTGGTCGACACGACCACGAGGGGTCGGTCCGCGCTCGCAGCGGGCGCACAGCCGAGCAGCGAGAGCGCGAGGCCGGCGGCCACGAGTGCCATGAGCGAGCGGATGCGGATCATGTCATCGTCCCGTCTCGGCGACGAAGGCCAGAGGCTCGGCGCCGTCGAAGGTGCGGGCGATGCGAGCGCCGTCCGCGAAGTCGATCTCGTACAGGCGCGTCATCCCGGCGCCGCCCACGTAGGCCCGCTGCTGATCGGCGATGAGCGCCGGTGCTCCCCCCTCGGCCGGCGCGGACACGAGCGGATCGGTCACCGCCCGCGGCGCGCCGCCCGCAGGGTCGAGCACCAGCATCCGGCCGTCGCGGGCGAGGGCGAGCAGGTGGCCGCGCTCGTCGTCGACGGCCGTGACCGCGACGAGCGGTGTCGGCGAGGGTACCAGGGTCCAGGTGCGCGCCCGGGTGTCGAGCAGCCACACCGCCTCCGGCCCTGCGAGTGCGGCGACCACCGGACGTCCCTCGCGGTTCGCGAAGCCCGTCGCGGGCGGCGCCGCGGTCCCCGCCGGGTACGGGATGCGCTCGAGCGACAGCACCCCGTCGGCGACGGTCGCCAGCAGCGCGCCGTCCCGGCAGCCGATCACGGCGCCGACCCGCGTCGTGATGCTGCCCGAGGCGTCGGCGCAGGCCGCGCTCTCGCCGGTCGGCTCGCCCTCGTGCGTGTAGACCGAGACCCGCACCGGCGATCCGCCGTCCGCCTCGGTCACGAGCGCGAAGTCGCCGGCGGGCACGACCATCCCGGCGTGCGGCTCGGTCCGGAGCCGGAAGCGCTCTTTCACCTCGCCCCGGGAGAGCGCCCCGGTGTCGAGCAGCACCGCATCGCCCGAGGCCGCGAAGAACACGCCCGTCGATCCCGAGGTCGACTGCGTGGTGGTCGCGACCGAGACGGGTCCTCGCCCCGGGACGGGATCGAGGATCCGCGATGCGCCGCGGTAGTAGTGGAAGTGGTCGCCGTGATCCCACGTCCACACCCCGCTGTCGACGATCTCCAGGCCGCGATCGGTGCCGACGAACAGGTAGCGTCCGTCCGTGTGCATCGAGGCGGGCGCGCCGATCCGGCCGAGCTCGCGGGTGCTGCCGTCGAGGAGATCGAGGTGGGTGACCAGCCCCGAGGCGCCGATGCCGGTGAGCGCGAGCTGCGGTTCTGCCTCCTCGGCGGCATCGGCTCGCACGCCGTGGCCGGCGCCTTCGGACGCGCTCTGCGGCGCGGTCGTCGGGCCGCCGCTTCGGGGCGCGGCGCTGCAGCCGGCCACGAGCAGGCAGCACAGGGCGATGACGGAGAGAGGGATCGGACGAGAGCGCACGGGGGCCTTTCGTGAAGAGGGACGACGTCGGTGGAGCGGGCTCAGGGCAGGGCGAGGGGTTCCGGAACGGCGCGGGGGCCGGGCGCCGAGGCCGTGCTCGCCGCGCGGCGGCGCCGGTGCCCGAGCCAGGACAGCCCGGCGAGCGCGACCGCTGCCGCGGCGACGGTCGCTCCGGCCGCGGTGGCGGCGTGCCAGGAGACGAACAGGCCGACGACGACCGCGGCGATGCCGATGGCGGCGGCGAGCAGCATCCGAGTCGGGATGCGCGTGGTCCAGCGCTCCGCGGCGACCGCCGGAGCCAGCAGCAGCGCGACGACGAGCAGGGATCCCACCGCCTGGTAGGACGCGACGACGGCCAGGGTGACCATGCCGACGAGGACTGCGTGTGCGATCCGCGGACGCAGCCCGAGCGTCTCGGCGACGCGCGGATCGATCGCGAGAGCGACGAGCGGGCGGTGCGCGACGACGGCGACGAGGATGCCGATCGCGACGGCCGCGCTCAGCACCACGAGGTCAATCGCGCGGATGGCCAGGATCTCGCCGAACAGGATCGACGAGACATCGGTGGCGAACGTCCCGGAGCGGGACACGATGATCACTCCCAGTGCGAGCATGGCCACGAAGAGCAGACCGATGCTGGTGTCGTAGGAGAGCCGGCCGCGGCGCTGGAGCGCGCTCACGCCGATGCTCATGGCCACGGCGCTGACGGCCCCGCCGATCAGCACGGGGGTACCGGTCACGGTGGCGAAGGCCACCCCGGGCAGCATCCCGTGCCCGAGGGCCTCGCCGAGAAACGCCATCCCGCGGATCACGACCCACGTCCCGACCACGCCGCAGAGCACGGCGACCAGCGCGCCGCCGAGCAGCGCCCGCTGGAAGAACTCCGCTGCCAGCGGCGCCAGGAGCCCCTCGGAGATCAGGGAGGAGAAGTCGGTCATGATCCTCGACCGTAACGTTATTGAGAATGATTCTCAAACTCGTAAGCTGGTGACATGCCCTCCGAACACGTCGCCCACTCCCACCGGGGCGAGAGCCTCCGGATCGCGCGACTCCGGGGCGTCACGGTGCTCTTCCCTGGCGCCCGCGCCCTCGTCGACGCGGACGTGGACATCCCCGCCGGCCGGATCACGGCGCTCGTCGGGCCGAACGGCGCCGGCAAGACCACACTGCTCGAGGTGCTCGCCGGCGTGCGGCGCCCGACGGCGGGCGTGCGCGAGGTGCATGCCCGCACGGTCGGCTTCGTCCCGCAGCGCACGCGGCTGCCCGACCGGCTGCCGGTGACGGTGCACGACGTCGTCTCGGTCGGCACCTGGGGGCGCCGGCGTCCTCCGCGGAGCACCCCGTCCGCAGCGAAGGATGCCGTGCGCCTCGCTCTCGCACGGATGGACCTCGCGGAGATCGCCGACCGCCCTTTCGGATCACTGTCCGGCGGTCAGCGCCAGCGCGCCCTCCTGGCCCAGGGACTCGCGCGGCACGCCGACCTGCTGCTGCTCGACGAGCCCACCACAGCCCTCGACCGCGAGAGCGCCGACCGGATCCGCGCAGCGATCCGCGAGGAGGCGGAAGCCGGCGCCGCTGTCGTGTGCGTCTCGCACGACGCCGCCCTCATCCACGACGCCGACCTGCGCGTCACGCTGCACGAGGGGCGCATCCTCTGAGGCGCGCCTCGACGCCCGGGCGCCTCAGCCGCGGGTATCGGCGCGGAGCCGCTCGATCTCCTCGCGATTCACCTCGGCCGCGCGCGTGAGGAGTTCCGCGGCGAACTCGATCTGCTCATCGCTCAGGGTGTCGAGGTAGGCGTTCCATCGCTCGGCGACCCGGCCGTAGACGGGGCCGACGCCGGCGAGGATCGGATCCGGATCCGCGGTGACCAGCACACGACGGCGATCGTGCTCGTCACGACTGCGGTGCACGTAGCCGGCGCGCTCGAGCCGGTCGATCATGGCCGTGACCGCCCCTCCGGCCGTGAGCCCGGTCCTCGCCGCGAGCTCGCCGGGCGTCGCGGGGCCGCTGTTCAGCAGCAGGCCGACCGCCTGCAGGTCGGTGCCGTTGAGGCCGACGGACCGGGCGACCGCGTCCTGGAAGAGCACGGCGCGCGCCATGAACTCCTGCATCGCCTCGGTCTGCCGGGCGATGGCGGCGGCACGGCGTGCGGATTCTTCGGGCATCTGCTAATCTCTCCAAAATAGAGAGACTCTTCAATCGAGACTCTCTGTTCTCTTCCAGACTATCGAAAGGCCGATCCGATGCCCAAGGCGCTCATCATCGGCGGCGGAGTCGCCGGACCCGCCGTCGCCCTCTTCCTGCGACGCGCGGGCTGGGAGGCGGAGATCTTCGAAGCACGCCCTCACCCCGATGCCTTCGGCGGCCTCTTCCTCAACGTCGCCACCAACGGCCTTGCCGTGCTCGACACCCTCGGGCTCAAGGAGCGCCTGCTCGAAGACGGCCACCTCGCGCCGTACATGCGGATGCGCAGCGGCCGCGGCCGCATCCTGGGCACCGTGCCGAACGGCCCCGCCGGCGAGCCCGAGCGCGGCAGCGTCGTGGTGCGCCGCGAGTGGCTGAACAGCGTGCTGCGCGAGGCGACCGAACGGGAGGGCATCCCCCTCACCTGGGGCGCGCGACTCGAGCGCATCGAGGAGACCGCCGACGGCGTCACCGCGCATTTCGCCGACGGCACTCGCGCAACGGGGGACATCCTCATCGGCTGCGACGGCGTCGGCTCCCCGACGCGCCGGTGGATCGATCCCGACGCACCGGAGCCGACGTACAGCGGGCTGCTCAGCATCGGCGGGTTCGCCCGCGTGGAGGGACTCGCGCCGACCCCGCTCACGCAGCACATGATCTTCGGATCCCGCGGCTTCTTCGGCTACCTCGTGCGCGAGGACGGCACAGTGTTCTGGTTCGCGAACCCGGCGCGTGCGGAGCAGGACCGCGACGAGCTGCGGGCGGTGCCGAGCGAGACGTGGATCCGGGAACTGCGCGCGCTGCACGCCGACGATCCCTACCCGGTGCCGCAGATCCTCGACAACGTGACCGGGACGGTCGGCGCCTACGGCATCTATGAGCTCCCGCACGTGCCGCGCTGGCATCGCGGCCGGGTGGTCGCCATGGGCGACGCCGTGCACGCGACCTCGCCGAGCGCCGGCCAGGGCGCCTCACTCGCCCTCGAGGACGCGGAGACGCTCGCCCTCTGTCTGCGCGATCTCCCCGACCACGGGCAGGCGTTCGCCCGGTATCAGGACCTCCGCCAGCGCCGGGCGGAGGACGTCGTCGCATACTCCCGCGCGATCAGCCGGCAGAAGACGGTCACCTCCTCGAAGCTCGCCGTGCTCCTGCGCGACGCCCTGCTCCCGCTGTTCCTGCGCGGCGCCATGAAGGACACCCGCAACAACCACCTCTACAACCACACGATCCCGTGGGAGCGCTCCGTCCTCGACGTGTGACCCTCGAGCATCGCGACGCCGTGCGCTCCGTGCGTTCCGATCCGGGCTCCGTCAGAGCCCTTCGATCGAGCCCTCGAAGCCGAGGGTCGTCTCCACGTCCGGCGGCGGCAGCGGGCGGCCCTCCTCGTCCACGTCCGTCATGTCCTCGTCGAGCGCGTCCTGCTGCTCGTCGACCTCGTCGGCGTCCTCGTCACGCCCCATCCCGTCCTCCTTCGCGATGGCGGATCCGGAGCAGAACGGCGTCGATCGGCCGCGGCCGACCCGGATCCGGTCTTTCGTCGGCAGGCTATGCCGCGACCCCGGGATTGACAAGACCCACGAGGATCCGAGCCCGGCACGCACGCTGTCGGCACCCCTGGGTAGCGTGTAGCTCATGATCCAGCACCCCGCGGTGACGCTGCGCCCACGCACCGACGCGGACTACGACGCGCTCTACGCGCTCGCCGCCGAACTCGAGACCTGGGAGCAGCGCAGTCCGCTCCGCCCCGCGGCGATGACCCGGAAGGGCTGGGAGGCGCGGGTCGCCGAGTACGACGCCGACCCGAACGGGAACCTCAGCTTCGTGGTCGACGTCGACGGCGAGGCGGTCGGCACCGTGAGTCTCTTCGACATCGACGGGTTCACCGCCACGGCGGAGGTCGGCATCGCACTCGCCGCACCGGCACGCGGCCGGGGCATCGGCTCGGAGGCGATCCGGCAGATCGTCGAGTTCGGGTTCGTCCGCGCCAACCTGCGCCGCCTGCACCTCGAGGTGATCGCCTCGAACGCCGGGGCGATCCGGGTGTACGAGAAGGCCGGCTTCGTCGTGGAAGGGCGCCAGCGCGAGCACGCCTGGGTGCGCGGACATTACGAGGACATCGTGCGGATGGGTCTGCTCCGCGACGAGTGGCGCGCCGCGCTCGGCGACCGCTGAACCGGTACGACCGGTCAGCGGTCGCCGAACAGCTCCTCGATGACCTCGACCGGCCCTTCGTAGCGCCGATCCGGCAGGCCGGCGAGCGCATCGACGATCACATCGGCGGCGCCGCGGTCCTTCGCCGCGGCGACCAGGTCGTCCCGCGACGCCGGGTAGGCCACTCCGGAGAGGTGCTCCTGCACGGCGAGAGGATTCGGGTGGATGGCCATCACGCCCCTCCCTCCTGCGCCGCCTCCGCATCATGCGCGATCGGATCCTCATCCTCCTCGACCGCGGTCGGGTGGCGCTCCTCGGCCTGCGCCGGCGGCTCGTCCTGCAGATACGCCCGGTCGTCGTTCGGATCGCCCGAGCCGGTCGTCCGCTGCGTCTCCTCGTCCGGATCCGTCGGGTTGCCCTGCTCGCTCATCTCTTCCTCCTTCGCGGCGCCCGGTGCGGCGCCGGACTCCCATGTCACCTCGTGCGGCACGGCGGGCCCAGGGTCTTGACAGCGCCGTCGTCCGCCGTCTGCGATGGCGTAGCGTCGGAACGGACCGTGATCGAAGGGGATCCCATGGCCACGCACACCATCACGAACCAGGCTCCGCCGCGCGTGGACGTCGATGAGTTCGCTCTGGATGCGCCCCTCGTCGCGGCGGTGCGGCGTCACGGCGCCACCTGGGCCGAGCCCGAGCTCGCCGCGACCGGACGGCTCGTCGGGTCTGCGGGGTTCCAGCGCGACGCCGAGCTCGCAAATACGCACGAGCCGGTGCTCACCGCGTTCGATCGCTGGGGCCGGCGCATCGACGAGGTCGAGTACCACCCCTCCTATCACCGGGTGATCGGCGCCGCGGTCGCCGCCGGAGCCCACACCGCCGCCTGGGCCGCCCCGCGCCCCGGCGCGCAGGTGGCGCGTGCTGCGCAGTTCCTGCTGTTCGCCCAGGTGGAGCCCGGCCACGCCTGTCCGGTGTCGATGACCCACGCGGTCGTCCCGGCGTTGCAGCAGTTCGCGCCCGCCGATCTGCGCGAGCTGTGGATCCCGCGGCTGCTCTCCCGCGACTACTCCCCCGACCTCTCACCCGGCAAGACCTCGGCCCTGTTCGGGATGGCGATGACCGAGAAGCAGGGCGGATCCGACGTGCGCGCGAACAGCACCGCCGCCGTCCCGGCGGGCGACGGATCCTGGATCCTCACCGGGCACAAGTGGTTCTGCTCCGCCCCGATGTCGGACGGCTTCCTCGTGCTCGCACAGGCGCCCGGCGGGCTCAGCTGCTTCCTCGTGCCGCGCGTGCTGCCGGACGGATCCCGCAACCCGTTCCTCATCCAGCGCCTCAAGGACAAGCTCGGCAACCGCGCGAACGCCTCGAGCGAGGTCGAGTTCGACGGCACGGCGGGCTGGCTCGTGGGCGACGAGGGCCGGGGCGTGCGCACGATCATCGAGATGGTGAACCAGACTCGGCTGGACTGCATGCTCGGCACCGCCGCGGGCATGCGGCAGGCGACGGCGGAGGCGATCTGGCACGCGCAGCATCGCGCCGCGTTCGGCGCCCGGCTCGTGGAGCAGCCCGCGATGACGGAGGTGCTCGCCGACCTCGCCATCGAGACCGAGGCCGCCATCACCGCATCGCTGCGGGTGGCGGCGGCTGACGAGGCCGATGCCGACGCGACGGACGAGCCGTTCCGGCGCCTGGCCACCGCCGTGCTGAAGTACTGGATCTGCAAGCGCGGGCCCGGCCACGCGTACGAGGCGCTCGAGTGCCTCGGCGGCAACGGCTACACCGAGGCGTTCCCGCTCGCCCGCCGCTACCGGGAGCAGCCGGTGATGGCGGTGTGGGAGGGATCCGGCAACGTCATCGCGCTGGACGTGCTGCGCGCGATCGCCCGCGAGCCGGAGACAGCCGACGCGTTCCTCGCCGAGGTGCGCCTCGCCGTCGGCGCCGACGCCCGGTTCGACGCCCACGTCGACGACGCCGTGCGCCTGCTCCACGACGTGCAGCGGGATCCCGCGTCCGCGGAGGCGCAGGCGGGGGCGCGCCGGCTCACCGAGTCGCTCGCCGTGGCGCTGCAGGGGTCGCTGCTGCTGCGCCACGCTCCCGCGACGGTGGCCGACGCCTTCGTCGCGACGCGCATCGGCCCGGTCCGCGGGTTCCTCTACGGCGGTGTGCCGACCGGTGCAGCAGCGGCCATCGTCGCCCGGCACGCGGGGGAATGAGCGTCCGGCGGCGGCCACCTCGCGGCGTTCCTCGGGCCGCCGGTCGCGCCGGGGCCGCCCCCGCAGCTCCGCGGTCTGGCTGGCGCCGTCGACGGTTCCGGGCGCCGCGCACGGCGGTCGGAACCGTCGGTCACTCCCCGGCCACGGCTCCGGCCGCGCCGTCCTTGTGGTGCAGCGGGACCACGCCGGTCGCCGCGTCCATCTCCTCGAGCGACATGCCCTTGGTCTCCTTCACGAACTTCGCCACGAACAGCAGCGACAGCAGCGCGAACGCCGCGTACAGGCTGTAGGCCAGACCCAGGGAAAGGCTCTTCAGCGGTGGGAACGTGACGGTGATCACCCAGTTCGCCGCCCACTGTCCGGCCGCGGCCAGCGACAGCGCGGCCGCACGGAACCGGTTCGGGAACATCTCGCCGAGCAGCACCCAGACCACCGGGCCCCAGCTCATCCCGAAGAACACCACGAACAGGTTGGCCGCCACGAGCGCGATCGGCCCGGCGGCGCCGACGAGATGCGGGTCGCCCTGCGGCGTCAGCGGCGCCGTGCCGAAGCACACAGCCATGGTGGCCAGCGTGACGATCATGCCCGAGGATCCGATCATCAGCAGCGGCTTGCGGCCGACCCGGTCGACGAGCAGGATCGCCGCGATGGTGGTGGCGATGTTCACGACCGAGGTGAACACGCTGATGCCGAACGACGCGCTCTCCTTGAAGCCGACCGCCTCCCAGAGGATGTTCGAGTAGTAGAAGATCACGTTGATGCCGACGCCTTGCTGGAACACCGACAGCAGCAGGCCCACCCAGACGATCGCGTAGACCCCGCCGCCCGGCTTGCGCATGTCGCGCCAGCTCGGCTTGACGTCGTGGTCGATGCTCTCGTGGATCCGGCCGATCGTGACCTCGAGGTTCTTCTCACCGAGCAGGATCGTCAGCACCTTACGCGCCTCGGGGATCCGGTGCTTCGCGATGAGGTAGCGGGGCGATTCCGGGATGGTCGCCGACAGCACGCCGTAGAGGATCGACGGCACCGCCATGGCGAGGAACATCCAGCGCCAGGCCGGCAGGCCGAACCAGAAGGTCTTGTCGGCCCCGCCGGCCGCCGTCGCGAGCAGCCAGTCGACCAGCAGCGACAGGAAGATGCCGGTGACGATCGCCATCTGCTGCAGCGATCCGAGCCGGCCGCGGATCCGGGCCGGCGAGGTCTCGGCGATGTACGCCGGCGCGATCACCGAGGCCATGCCGATCGCGACGCCGCCGACCACGCGGAAGATGACCAGCGTCCACAGCTCCGGAGCGAGGCCGGTCACCACGGCGCTGATGAGGAAGAGCAGCGCGGCGATCTGCATGACCCGCACCCGACCGATCCGGTCGGCGAGGCGCCCGGCGGTCATGGCTCCGACCGCGGCGCCCAGCAGAGCGGAAGCCACCGCGAAGCCGAGCAGGGCGTCATTGACGCCGAACGCGGTCTTGATCGACGCGACCGCGCCGTTGATCACGGCGCTGTCGTAGCCGAAGAGCAGGCCGCCGAGCGCCGCGACGGAGGCGATCTGAACGATGCGCTTGCCGTCGCCGACGTCCTCCTCCCCGTAGATCGACGGCTCATCGGCGGATGCGGCGAACTCGCTCATGCTCGTGTCCTCTCCTTCGAGTGCGGTCCCCCCGGAACACGACTTCGTCCGACGGACTCCGTGGTTCGTTCGTACGCCCTCCGGGCCGGATCCGCAATCGTCTTGCCGCGCGTCGCCTCGACCGCTCCCGGGTCAGAGCGCCGCGATGATGTCCTCCACGCGCTGCTTGGCGTCGCCGAACAGCATCTGCGCGTTCTCGCGGAAGAACAGCGGGTTCTGCACGCCCGCATAGCCGGCCGCCATGGAGCGCTTGAACACGATCACGTTCTCGGCCTCCCACACCCTCAGCACCGGCATGCCCGCGATGGGGCTGCCCGGATCCTCCGCCGCAGCGGGGTTGACCGTGTCGTTGGCGCCGATCACGAGCACCACCGAGGTCGACGCGAGGTCGTCATTGATCTCCTCCATGCTCAGCACGATGTCGTACGGCACCTTGGCCTCCGCCAGCAGCACGTTCATGTGGCCGGGCAGGCGTCCCGCCACCGGGTGGATGCCGAAGCGCACCTCGACGCCGCGCTCGCGCAGGCGACGCACCAGGTCGGCGACGGGGTACTGCGCGTGCGCGACCGCCATGCCGTAGCCGGGCGTGATCACGACGCTCTTCGCACCGGTGAGCATCTCCGCCGCGCTCTCCGCGGTGATCTCGCGGTACTCGCCCTGTTCCTCGTCGGAGGACGACGAGGCCACGATCCCGAAGCCGCCGGCGATGACGGACAGGAACGACCGGTTCATCGCCTTGCACATGATGTACGAGAGGTAGGCACCGCTGGATCCGACGAGCGCACCGGTGACGATGAGCAGGTCGTTGTTCAACAGGAAGCCCGCCGCGGCCGCGGCCCAGCCGGAGTAGCTGTTCAGCATCGAGACGACCACGGGCATGTCGCCGCCGCCGATCGAGGCGACCAGGTGCCACCCCAGCGCGAAGGACAGCACGGTGATCGCGATGAGCAGCCACAGCTGCTGGTCGATCACGAACCACACCGTGAGCACCAGGAACGCGACCAGCGCGAGAATGTTCAGCGCGTTCTTGCCCGGCAGCATGAGCGGCTTGGAGGAGATCCGCGCCGACAGCTTGAGGAAGGCGACGATGGATCCGGTGAAGGTCACCCCGCCGATGAAGATCCCGATGAAGACCTCGGCGTTGTGGATCCCGACCAGCGCCGGGGCGATGTCCGCGTGCGCGAGGTGGCCGTTCCAGCCGACCAGCACGGCGGCGAGGCCGACGAAGCTGTGCAGCAGGGCGATGAGCTCGGGCATCCCGGTCATCTCGACGACCCGCGCGCGCCACAGCCCGATGCCGGCGCCGACGAGCACGGCGACGAGCAGGAGCACGAGTCCGATCACGGCGCCCGTGGACCAGGCCTTCGCCACGGTCAGCGAGACCGTGGCGAGCAGGGCGATCGCCATGCCGGAGATGCCGAAGATCACCCCGGAGCGCGCGGTCTCGTGCTTGCTGAGACCGGCGAGGCTGAGGATGAACAGCAGGGCCGCGACGATGTACGCGGCGGTGGAGACGGCTCCGACGGTCACTTCTGGCCGCCCTTCGTGAACATGGCGAGCATGCGGCGGGTGACCGCGAACCCTCCGAAGATGTTGATGGATGCGAGCAGCACCGCGACCGCGGCGATCACCTGCACGACGGGATTCGGATCTGTGATCTGCAGCATCGCCCCGACGACGATGACACCGGAGATCGCGTTGGTCACCGACATGAGCGGGGTGTGCAGCGCGTGGTGCACCTTGCCGATCACGTAGAAGCCGATCACCACCGACAGCGTCAGCACCGTGAAGTGCTGCGGCAGCGGTGCGGGTGCGAACGCGTTCACCGCGAACAGCGCCGCGATGCCGAGCACGATCAGCAGCGCCTTGCGTCCCGCCGAGAGGCCCTTCTTCGCGGGCGCCTCCCCCTCCGGTCCCTGAGCCTGTCGACCGGAGGCCACCGGGGCCTTCGCGGGCGCCGCAGCCACCTGCACGGGCGGCGGCGGCCAGGTCACCGCGCCGTCGCGCACGACCGTCACCGAGCGCTGCACCACGTCATCGAAGTCGATCGTGAGCACCCCGTCCTTGCCGGGCGTGAGCAGCGTCACGAGGTTCGCCACGTTCGTGCCGTACAGCTGCGAGGCCTGGGCGGCCAGGCGCGAGGCGAGGTCGGTGTAGCCGAGGATGATCACGCCGTTGTCGGTCACGACGCGCTCGCCGGCGACGGATCCCTCGACGTTGCCGCCCTGGCCGGCGGCCATGTCGACGATCACGCTGCCGGGCTTCATCCGGGCGACGTCGGAGGCGGTGATGAGCCGCGGCGCCGCACGGCCGGGGATCAGCGCCGTGGTGATGATGATGTCGACGTCGGCCGCCTGCTCCGTGTAGATCTCGGCGGCCCGGCGGTCGTACGCCTCGCTCGTCGCCTTGGCGTAGCCGTCCGTGGACTTCTCCACCGCCACGTCGACGGGCAGGTACTCGCCACCGATCGAGGTGACCTGGTCGGCGACCTCGGGGCGCGGATCCGTCGCGCGCACGATCGCGCCCAGGCTCGAGGCCGCGCCGATCGCGGCGAGACCCGCGACGCCGGCACCCGCCACGAGGACCTTGGCCGGGGGCACCTTGCCCGCCGCGGTCACCTGGCCGGTGAAGAACCGGCCGAACTCGTGCGCGGCCTCCACCACGGCGCGGTAGCCGGCGATGTTGGCCATCGAGCTCAGCACGTCCATCGACTGGGCGCGCGAGATGCGCGGCACCGCGTCGAGCGCGAGCGCGGTGATCCCCCGCTGCGCCAGCGACTCCACGAGGTCGGGACGCAGGGCCGGCGACAGCAGCGCGATGATCGTCGCTCCATCGGCGAGCAGCGCGATCTCCTCGGGGCCGGGCGCGGTGATCGCCAGCACGACCTCCCCGCCCCACGCCTGCGCGCGGTCGACGAGGGTCGCTCCGGCGTCCGCATAGGCGTCGTCGGGGTACGACGCCGCCGATCCTGCACCGCGTTCCACGACCACCTCGTGGCCGAGCTTCCGCAGCGACCCGACGGTCGCCGGGGTCGCTGCGACGCGCGCCTCGCCCTCGGGTTCGCGGACGATGCCGATGACTGCCATTCCTACCTCCTCCGTGCCCGTCGGCGATGACGGGCCTGTGCGCACTGCACGACCGGGGCGGCCTCGCCCCGGGGACAACCTGCTCAGAGTACTGAGCCGGTTCGCGCGGATCCCTCGGCTTTTCGCGATCTTACGCGCAAAGAAACGCGGATCTTTGCTCCCTGGCAACGAGCACCGCCACCCCGTAGGCTCGAGGGCATGGCACCGGATCCTCGGCTCATGACACTGCTCGGAGACTGGACGGGGACGGAGGAGCTGTTCCCCACGGCATGGACCGAGGCGGGCACTGCCCGCGGTGCCCTCAGCGTCGAGCCGGGGCCGGGCGGGATCCTCCTGGACTACGTCGAGTCCCGCGACGGCGCCGAGGGAGCGCCCCTCGTGGCGCACGGTGTGGTCGCCGGCACCGGCTTCTGGTGGTTCGACACCTACGGCTTCACGCCGGCCGCCCCCGGATCCGCGGAGTGGGCCGACGAGAACCTGGTGCTGGAGCGCCGCTCCGACCGGGGCCGCACGGTGATGCGGCTGCGCGCCGACGGCGACCGGCTGGCGGTCGAGCTGGACACCGCCGTGCCCGCGGACGCCGCGCTCGCGCCGCTGGTGCGCGGCGTCTACACGCGGCAGCCCGCGCAGAACTGAGCGGCCAGGGCTGAGCACACCGGGCGGCAGGAGGCCGCCCGGGGCCGGGGGCTATAGTCGCAGCTGTGCCGCCCGGCATCCCACGGTCAGGAGCCTTCGATGAGCTGGTTCTTCGCACTGAACGTCATCGACGGTCCGGTGCCGTTCGCGATCTGGGGCCTGACGGCGGTCGGCATCATCGTGCTGCTGATCCGGCGCCCCACGCCGGCCTGGTTGTGGCGCATCGTGATCGCGCTCGCCCTCGGCATCGGTCTGGGTGCGGGGCTGGTGCTGTGGATCAACGGATCGAAGCTCTTCGGCGCCGCCCTGCCGTTCGCGGTCGGGTTCTGGGCGCCCGCGGGCTTCGCGACGATCCTGCTCGCGATCGTCTCGCTGTGGGAGCGCGGCGTCTGGCGCAAGGTCGTGGCGGCCCTCCTGGTGATCCTCGCGCTGCTGTCGACGATCCTCGGGATCAACGCCGCCTTCGGCATCAACACCACCGTCGGCTCTCTCCTCGGCGTGTCCGCGGAGGACCGGATCGATACGCTTCCGAAGCCCGCCCCCACCGAGACCACGAGCGGCCCGCTCTACAGGACCTGGACGCCGCCGGCGGGCATGCCCGCCAAAGGCGAGGTCAAGCGTCTGAGCGGCGCCTACGCGATCCCGTCCACGGGCGGATTCGCGCCCCGCGATGCGGCGATCTACCTGCCCCCGGCCGCACTCGTGCCGGACCCGCCGCGTCTTCCGTTCGTGGTCATGATGATGGGCTACACCGGCTCTCCGGATCCCACGTTCATCGCCAAGGCGCTCGACGCGCTTGCGGCCAGGAACAAGGGCCTCGCCCCGATCGTGATCGTCGCAGACCAGCTCGGGTACGGCGGAGACCAGGTCGGCGGGCCGGATCCGACCTGCGTGAAGAGCACGAAGTACGGGGACGTCCCGGGATACTTCAACACCGACGTGCCCGCGTACGCAGTGAAGAACCTGAACATCACCCTCGATCACGCCGACTGGACGATCATGGGCTACTCCAACGGCGGGGCCTGCGCCTTCACCTGGGCGACGCAGCATCCGGACATCTGGGGCAACGTCATCGGCATCTCACCCGACGAGTACCCGGGCGTGGAGTGGCGCGCCGACGCCATCAAGACGCTCTACGGCGGAGACGAATCGGCGTTCGAGGCCAACATGCCGGCGGCGGGCATCGCGGCGCATCCGGGCGCCTTCGCCGGCCATCTCGCGGTCTTCACGGTCGGCGAGCAGGACACGGGCTTCATCCCTGGGGTGCAGCGCAACGCCAAGCTCGCGGAGGACGCCGGCTTCTCGACCACGTATCACGTCGTTCCCGGCGCGGAGCACGTCACCGGCGCCCTCGACGGCGGCATCCCGTTCGCCATGGAGCTGCTCTACAAGCGCGTGGGCCTGTCCGCACCGTGACCCTGTCGCAGCGGCCGAAGAGGGTGCGCCGCCGGCCGCGGGCGGCTCAGTGCGCCGCCGCCGCGCTCTCCCCCGCACGGGCGCCGGGGGCGAGCCGACGCAGCACGAGCGGTGCGGCGACCCCGTGCAGCAGGATGCTGCCCACGACGGTGACGACCATGACGAGCAGCACCAGGTTGCCCTCATCGTCGGGGAGGGCGTTGTACGCCAGCAGGCCGAACACGATCGTGGCGGTGCCGCGCGGGCCGAGCAGACCGATCCGGACGCGGTCGCCGCGGCCGACGGAGCTGCCCATGAGCGAGAGGTACACCGGCCCGAGCCGGAGCAGCGTGAGGGCGAGCAGTGCGAGCACGAGCACGCGCCAGTCGAACGACTCGGTGAAGGCGAGCAGGGCCGCGCCGCCCAGCATGAACCAGACGAAGTTCGCGGTGAGGGTGCCCACCTCCTCGACCAGCAGCAGTTCGGCGTGCGGGATCACCCGCACCTCCATGCCGCGCGTGCGGGCGACGCGGTACATCAGCCCCGCGACGAAGGCCGCGACGAAGCCGTTCGCCTCGATCGCCGGGATGGTCGCGATCCCGTAGGCGATGAGCGGCAGCAGCAGCATCGCGTAGCGCGCGCCGCCCTCGCTCGCGACGCCGCGGTCGCGCGCGATCCGCAGGATCAGGCCGATGAGGCCGCCCAGCACGACGCCGATCGCGATCGCCCAGAGCGTGGCCGGCACGGCGTTGAGGAACGCCTCCGCCATCTTCTCGCCGTTGTGGTCGAGCTCCTTGTCGGTGATCGTGACCGAGTCGGATCCTGTTGCGACCGCCTCGTGCCACACCGGCGCGAGCACGACGGCGATCGGCAGGGCCATCCCGAA
Source organism: Microbacterium sp. 8M (assembly GCF_902506375.1). Taxonomy (GTDB): domain Bacteria; phylum Actinomycetota; class Actinomycetes; order Actinomycetales; family Microbacteriaceae; genus Microbacterium. The sequence goes on along the minus strand of NZ_LR733284.1, from coordinate 136,731 downwards.
GATCGGCGAGACGAGGCCGTCGTTGTAGCCGCTCTCCACGTTGAGGATCGCGCGGATCCGCTCCGGCAGCCGCTTGGTGCGCAGCAGCCGGGCCGCCGGGGCGAAGTCGGTCGGCATCACCACGCAGGCGATCACGCCGATCACCACGAAGGAATCCGGGATCAGCAGCACGCTCGCGATCGCCGTGAGCAGGAGCGACAGCGGCAGCGCGATGAGCACGAGCCGGGCGGTGATCCGGCCCTCTCCGCCGAAGATCCCGCCGCGCACTTCGGTCGCGTCCGCGAACAGGAGGAGCGAGAGGATGACCTCCACGATCTTCTCGGTCAGCGGGGCGTCGAGCGCGGCGCCGTACGAGGTCAGATCCCACACCGTTGTCGCGGCGCCCAGCACGAGCAGCATGGCCGGCCCCGCCACGCCCCAGCGCTCGAAGCGCCGGGACACCAGGGACCACAGCAGCACGGCGGCGAGGCCGAAGAGCACGAGCGGGGGCATCCGGATCCTTCCAGGGCGACGATCAGAGGGTACCGCGGGACGGCGCCCTCCGACCCCTGAGCGGCGGCGCAGGGGCCGCTTCGCCGCGCTGCGCTCGCTCGGGAATCGGGTGCGGCTGGGGGCGTCCGTCGGCCCCTGAGCGAGGCGGAGGCGGGGCGATGAGCGAGTCGGAGGCGGGGCGGGCCTCAGGAACCGGGACGGCCCTGGTCGCGCGCCGTCCGCACGGCCACGTCGATGAGCTCCCGCCCGGCCGGGGGGAGGTCGCGCGCGCCCCCGCGCCAGAGCGCCGTGATGGGCCGCACGATCGGGTCGCCGGCGGTGCGCACGGCGCGCAGCCGCCCGAGGCGGATGTCGTCGGCGGCCTCCCGGCGGCTCAGCACCGCGGCGCCCAGCCCGTCGGCGACCGCCGAGCGCACCGCGGCGGAGGTCGGCAGGACCACCGCGGGCTCGGCGGCGGCGCGATCGAGCCGTCGGCGCACCTCGTCCTCCCAGGCCCGCCGGGTGCCGCTGCCCTGTTCGCGCGCCACGAGCGGTTCCGCGGCGGCCACCTCGAACGCCACGGGTCCGTGGCCGATCCACGGGTGCCCCGGCGCCACGACGAGCACGAGCTCGTCGCGGTCGACGGTGGTCGAGCCGAGGTCGGCGGGCACCTCGCTCGACTCGATGAAGGCGAGGTCGGCGCGCCCCTCGCGCACGAGCGCCTCGGCGTCGGCGCTGTTGCCCGACAGCAGCTGCACCGCGGTGGGCGTGCGCCCCGCACCGAGCTGGTGCCGGCGCAGCGCCACGAGCCACCTCGGCAGCAGCCGTGCCGACACGGTCTGGCTCGCCGCGACCGTGAGCCGCGCGCTGCTCTCGCCGCGCAGGGTGCGTGTCGCCGCCTGGAAGCGCCCCGCCGCCGCGAGGACGTCATCGGCCCAGGACGCGACCACCTCGCCCTCGAGCGTGGGCCGGCTGCCCGACGGCGTGCGGTGGAACAGCGACAGCCCGAGCTGGCGCTCGACGGCGCGCAGGCGTGCGGAGGCGGACTGCTGGGTCACGCCGGTGTCGCGTGCTGCGGCCGAGATGGACCCGGTGCGCACGACGGCGACCAGCAGCTCGAGCGAACCGAGATCCGGCATCGATCCGTTCGGCATGCGCACCCCACAGTCTCCGCCTGTATCCCCATCGAGCCTAGCCGGATACCGCGGGCTTTGGCGACGCGGGAACGTGGAGACATGATGTTCCGTCCCGCCCGCACACTGTCGTCCCGCCTCGCGATGCGCACGGCCGAGGTGCTGCCGGGGCTCGCGCTCACCGCGCCGATCGCGGTCGTGGCCACCGTGATCGGCGCCCTGGTGCCGGTGCTCGGATCCGCCCTGCCCGCGATCGTGATCGGGGTGGCGGTCGCGGTGATCCGGCGTCCCGGCGCGACCTTCGGGCCGGGCATCGAGTACTCCGGCCGGTTCCTGCTGCAGGTCGCCGTGGTGCTGCTCGGCGCGCAGCTATCGCTCGACGCGATCCTGAGGGTCGGCGCGGAGTCGCTGCCGATCATGCTCGCCACGCTCGCCGTCTGCCTGCTGGGCACCGCGGTGATCGGCCGTGCACTCGGCGTGGCCCCGCGGCTGCGCACCCTGATCGGCGTGGGCACGGGCATCTGCGGCGCCTCGGCGATCGCGGCCGTCTCTCCGGTGATCGGCGCGCTGAGCGCCGAGATCTCCTACGCGGTCTCCACGATCTTCGTGTTCAATGTCCTCGCCGTGGTGCTGTTCCCCCTGCTCGGGCACGCGCTCGGGATGGATCCGCACACGTTCGGTCTGCTGGCGGGTACCGCGGTCAACGACACGAGCAGCGTGGTGGCGACCGCGAGCGTCTTCGGCGCCTCGGCGCTCGGGTTCGCCGTCGTGGTGAAGCTGGTGCGGACGCTCATGATCATCCCGATCTCCGTCGGGCTCTCCGTGATCGAGTCGCGCCGGTCGCTGGGCGGGCAGCGGATGACGCTGCGGCGGGCGATCGGCCTGGTGCCGTGGTTCCTCGTCGGGTTCCTCGCCGTCGCCGTGCTCGGATCCCTCGGCACCATCCCGGCGGGCGTCCGCGAAGCGATGGTGCACGTCAGCGGGTTCCTGATCGCGACGGCCATGGCGGGCATCGGGCTGTCCACGGATGCGGTGGCCCTGCGCCGTGCGGGCTGGCGCCCGCTGCTGCTCGGCGCGATCCTGTGGATCCTTGTCACCGCCACCGCGCTCGCGGTGATCGCGCTCACGGGTTCCGGCCGCTGAACGTCTCCGACCGAGGGCCCTTCCCCTCGTTCAGGTCGCGATTTCTGCTGTTCCCGCGACGTCGTGGAGCAGAATTCGCGACCTGAACGAGCAAGGGACGGCCGGGGATCCGGATCCGATCCGGGTCCGGATCCGATCCGGATCTGGATCCGCCTAGAGCCAGCCGCGCTTCTTGAAGACGAGGTACAGCACGAAGGCGCCGCCGACCATGAGGCCGATCGCCATCGGATAGCCGAACGGCCAGGCCAGCTCCGGCATCCCGTGGAAGTTCATGCCGTAGATGCCCGCGACGATCGTCGGGGCGAAGAAGATCGCCGCCCAGCTGGAGATCTTCTTGACCTCCTCGCCCTGGCGGATGCTCTCCTCGGTCATCCGGCGCATCTCCTCGTTCTGGCGCCGGGCGACGATCGTGGCCTCCACCGTGAGCGCGTTGTCGAGATTGGCGCGGAAGGTCGCCACCCGCTCGGCGAGCGCGATGATGTGGTCGAGCACGTCGCGCAGATAGCGCTGCAGCTCGAGGTCGACCGCGTACTTGGCGGATCCGCGCAGCAGGTTCTCCAGCATGGGCTGCAGCGGCTGCGTCGCCTTCTGGAAGTCGATCACCTCGCTGGACAGCTCGTAGATGCGCTGCGTGACATCGGAGTCGTCGAGGAACAGCTGCGCCTCGATCTCGTCGATGTCGTTCTCCACGCCGGCCAGCACGGGCGAGTACTCGTCGACCAGTTCGTCGAGGATCGCGTACAGCACGGCCTCAGGACCGCGCGCCAGCAGCTCGGGATCCTGCTCCATGCGCCCGCGCACGCGGCTCAGGCTCGGGGTCTCGGCGTGCCGGATGGTGACGACGAAGTTCGGCCCGACGAACACGTGCAGCTCGCCGAACTCCACCTCCTCCGCGGCGTCGAGGTAGCGGGCGGGCCGGAGCACGACGAACAGGGTGTCGCCGTAGCGTTCGAGCTTCGAGCGCTGATGCCCGGTCAGCGCGTCCTCGACGGCCAGCTCGTGCAGGCCGAACTCGGCGGCGACCTGGCGCACCTCCACCTCACTGGGCCGGTACAGGCCGATCCAGCCCATGCCGTTGCGATCGCGCATGAGCCGGAACGTCTCGGTCAGCGTGTGCGGGGTGTCGGTGCGGACGCCGTCCACGTAGATGCCGTTGTCGACGATGGCCATGGCTGCTCCTCGGTTCGTGCGGCGCTCCGGCGGCTGCCGCCCGGCCACCGCGCCCCGAGAGGCTCCACGGCGGACGGCGAGGACAGACCCTCGGCGCGAGGGAGGCGTCGAACGACCCGGATCAGCCCTGCGGGAGCGGGCAGACGGCCGCGCCGTCGACCGCCTTAGCGTAGTCCTCCGCGGTGAACGGCAGTGCGAACTCCGGCGCGGTGCGGCCCTTGCCGGGCGCTGCCTTAGAGGCGATCGCGGCGAGCTCGAAGCCGAGGTTCCCGATGAATCCGGATCCGGCCGTCGAGTCGTTCAGCACCACCACGACGGTGAACCCGGTGGCGGGGTCGGCGTAGGCGGCGGTGAGGTAGCCGGGCGTGCCGCCGTGCTGGCCGATCATGGATCCGACGAGGTAGCCGCCTCCAGTCGTCTGGTACCAGCTCGGCGCGCCGTCGGCGACCGGGAGCGGGGATCCGAAGCGCTTGGGCGTCTTCTTCAGGCGCAGCGCCTGCACCGCCTCGGCCTGCATGTACCGGCCCAGATCCTTGATCGTGGAGACCACTCCGGAGTCGGTGTAGCCGTTGCTGGACGAGCTCACCGTGATGTCGGTGGGCTTGGCGCACTGATAGGCGCCGTCGACCTGCGCGAGGTAGGAGCCCTGCAGCGCGGGCGCCGGGCTCGGAGCAGCCGCCTTGGGCGCGGGCAGCGACGTCGCGTTGAGCCCGAGCGGCGCGGTCACGTACTGGCGGATGAGCTGCGCCGCGGTCTGCCCGGTGGCGCGCTCCAGCGCCTGGCCGAGCAGCAGGTATCCGGCGTCGGAGTCGCGGTATCCGGTATGCGCCGGGGTGCGGTTCTGCGCGAGACCGTACGACGCGAGCTCCTTGGGCTCCCAGCGGCGATCCGGGTTGTTCAGCCACATCGGCAGCGCGGTCGCCTCCGACGAGCCGATGCCGCCCGTGCCGTTGCACAGGTCGAGCAGGGTGACGTCCTGCAGATCGGGGACGCCGGAGACGTACTCGGTGATGCTGGCGTCGAGCTTGACGGTGCCGCGGTCGGCGAGCGCGTACAGCACGTCGCAGGTCATCAGCCGGGTGACGTCGCCGATGCGGAACGACATGTCGGTGCTGACCGGCGTCTTGTCCCCGGTCGCCACGGTGCCGAGGCCCGTCACGTACGAACCGCTCCACGGCACCCACACGCCCAGGATCGCCCCGCTCGACCCGCTCGCGGCCATCGCACGCTCGACGGCGCTCTTCAGCTGATCCTGCACCTCGGAGGGCAGGGCGCCCTCGACCTGGGGCTTCGGGCTGAACGTGGGGACGGCGGCATCGCCGGCGCACCCGCTCAGCACGAGCACCGCCGCGATCGCGCCGGCGATCAGCGCGCCCGCTCGCCGCCTCATCTTCCCACCCATACGCCCCCCTGACGTTCCTCACGATTGTAAACGGGCGCATCTTCGGCCGACGTCATCCCTCCGGATGATCCGCGTCGGCGCCCGCAGTCCGTCACGGACCACGGGCGCCCCGGCCGTGCCGCGCCGACCGGTGCGCGGGCTCGGCTGATGCGGGTCTCCCGATGCCGGGTCGGCTGACGCGGGTCGCCCGACGCCGGGTCGGCTCACGCGCCGGGTCGCCTGATGCGGGTCGCCCGATGCCGGGTCGGCTGACGCGCCGGGTCAGGAACCGGGCGTGCTGCCGAGCCCTCGCGCGATCGCCTGCGCCCTATCGCGCACGCCCAGCTTCGCGAACAGCGCGTTGATGTGCGTCTTCACCGTCGCCACCCCGACGAACAGCGTCGAGGCGATCTCCGCGTTCGACCGCCCCCGCAGCACGAGCGCGTAGACCTCGCGCTCCCGCGCGGTGAGCGCGGGGAACCGCTCCGCCAGAGCCTCGGCGGAGAGGGGATCCGGTCCCGGCGGGGATCCAGGATCGCGTCTCGACGGGGATCCTGGATCCGCGTCGGGTACTGCCGACGATGCGCCGATCCTGCCGAGCAGCACCTCGCGCACCGGATCCGAGAAGGTGCTCTGACCCGCCGCGACCGCGCGGATCGCCGCAGCGAGCTCCGCGCGGCCCGCGTCCTTGGTGAGGTAGCCACGGGCTCCGGCGCGGAGCGCGGTCACGATGTCGGCATCGTCGGCGAACGTCGTCAGCACGAGCACCGCGGTCTCCGGGGTCTCGGCGGTCACCCGCCGGGTCGCGGCGGCGCCGTCCAGCACGGGCATGCGCAGGTCCATGAGCGCGACATCGGGCCGCTCCGCCGCGATGAGCGCCACCGCCTCCGCGCCATCGGCCGCGGTGCCCACGACCTCGAAGTCGTCGACGAGCCCCAGCACGGTCTCCATTCCGTCGCGGATGATCGCCTGGTCGTCGGCGAGCACGATCCGGATGCGGGCGCTCATGCCCGGGCCTCCACGCGGAGCCGGAAGAGCTCGCCCTCCGCGGTGCGGACCGTCCCCGCCGTCACCGTGCCGTCGATCGCCGCGAAGCGCTCCCGCACACCGCGCAGGCCGAAGCCGCCGCCGGTCGCGGCGAGTCCCGCACCGCGGCCGCCCGCGCCCTCGACAGGCATCGCGTTCTCGATCGCGCACTCCACCCGGTCAGGATGCCAGACGAGGCGGATCCGCACCTCGGCGCCGGGCGCGTGCTTGCGGGCGTTGCTCAGCCCCTCCTGCACGGCACGGACCAGCGCCTCGGCGAGCGCCGCAGGGACCGCACGGGGCTCGCCGAGCTCTTGGACGTGCACCGTCGCGGCGTCCTCCCCGGGGAGAAGCCCCGCGAGCCGTGCGGAGAGCGCGGCCGGATCCACCGTCGCCGCGCCCGGGCCCGGATCCGGCGTCGCGATCGCGGGCGTCCACGTCGCGGTCGCCGGCGTCACGGTCTCCGGCGCGCCCTGCTCGGGTCCGCGCAGGGCGCGCACCGCCTCGCGGGCCTCGTCCAGCCCCTCGACCGCGAGCCGCCGCGCGGCGGTCACGCGCGCGGCCGCGCGTTCGGTGTCGCCCGCTTCGAGCAGCGCCTCCGCCGCGTCGAGCTGCACCACCAGGCCGCCGAGGCTGTGCGCGAGCACGTCGTGCAGGTCCCGAGCGATCGCCACGCGGTGCGCCGTGGCCTGCGCCCGCACGGCTTCGGCGTTCGCGCGCTCCCGTTCCGCGGCCAGCACGCGCTGTGCCCGGCGGCCGAGCCCCGCCACGACCGCCAGGATGAGCCCGGCGATCACGGCCAGCACGCCGATGACGTTCACGTCGACCGCGCCGGCGAGCCCTGCGACCGTGAGAGCGGCACCGGTTGCGGTCGCCAGGGCTGCGGCGAGCGCGGCGGTGCCCCACACCACTGGGGAGTTCGCGGGTTCGCTCGTCACCACGAGCACCGCCACCACGAGCAGCGCCGTCCCGAGGCCCTGCGTGGGGACGGCCGTCAGCCCGCCGCCGAGGAGCATGAGCGCCAGCAGCAGCGCCGCGAGCGCGCGCACCCCGGCGCCCTGCGGTGCGGGTTCTACGGCGCCCTGCGGTGCGGGGTGCGTTCCGGTACCGGGAGCTTCCGGATCGGGCCCGCCCCGCCGCTGCCGCGCGCCCTGCTGCACGGCGAGGGCCGTGCGCGCCACCCAGGCGGCGACCCCCACGGCCGTCACGACGAGGGCCCACGCAGCGGTGTGCGGTGCCCCGCGCCACAGGCCGTAGAGCACGGCGAGAGCGCCGGCGAGGTTGATGCCGGCGCTCCACGGTGTCGTCGCCGCGACGGGCGGCAGACGGAAGCGGGTCACGAGACCATCATGCGCGCCGTTGCGCCGCGAGTGCCGGCGCGGCGCAGCCCGTCGACCCGGCCGTGCAGCACGACGGTGCGCGCGGCGCGGTTCGCGGCGAGCACCAGAAGGATCAGCCCGGTGGAGACGCCCAGGTGGGATCCGAGGCTCTCGAACGCGAAGGTGAGCCCCACGCGCACGCCGATCAGCACGACCCAGAGCGCGAGACCCCAGGGGCCCGTCCGCGTCTCGAACTCCGCGAGGGCCCTGGCCGCCGCCTTGGCCGAGAGCCCGCTGGTGTCCGCCGCGTATCCGGCCGGCCGGGCGATGGGGCGGATGTGGGCGATCGCGCCCATCGCGAGCCCCACGCCCAGCGCGATGACCACCTCGACCAGGAACGCGACCACGTCGATGACACCGAGCGAACGGCCGTTCAGCGACTGCAGCAGGAATGCGGCGCCGGCCACGGCGGCGATCCCCGGGAACATCCAGTCGCGGCCGCCGAGCACGGGGCGCCAGTTCATCTGCCGGACCGCGATGATGCCGACAGCCAGGAGGATCAACAGGACGTTGGAGAGCACGGAGAGGTTCATGTCCTCGATGCTCCTCGGATCCCGGATCCGGCGGCACCACCCGCGGGTGGAGATCCGCGCCCGACGGGTGGAGATCCGCGTTGTATCATTCTGGTATGGCCATGACCGTGCGGATCCCTGCGGAGCTCGATGCTCAGCTCAGTGAGCTCGCCGCGCGTCGGCACACGTCCAAGCACGCGCTGCTCATCGAAGCGGCCGATCGCTTCGTGCGCGAGGAGGTGACGACCGCCGAGGCCGTGTCGATCGCTCTCGGCGTCGCCGACCGTTACGCGGAGCTGATCGCGAAGCTCGAAGACGCGTGATCCGCTACGTCGAGCTGCCCCAGGCGGTGGCGATCCTCGACGCCCTGGGTCTGAAGGTGCGCGACCTCGGCCTTCTCGCATCGGCGCTCGCGCGCCCGGCGAGCGCGATGTTCGGCGTCGAGGCGTACCCGGAGATCGAGGTCAAGGCCGCCGCGCTGATGTCATCCCTCGCCCAGAATCACCCGCTGTACGACGGCAACAAGCGCTTCTGCTGGATCCTGACCCTGACCTTCTTGGAACTCAACCGCATCCGCATCGACATGGATACCGACACTGCGTTCGATCTCGTGCTCGCCACCGCGCAGAGCCGGATCGAACTGCAGGAGATCGCGGTGATCCTCGCCGCGCACGTCGGGCGCTGAGACCCGCGCGCTCCCGCACCCACCGTCCGGGACCACGCGGAATCAGGCGATCGCGCGAGAACAGGCGGATCCGGATCCTGCCGGCCTGACCCGGCGTGATCGCCTGATCTCGCGATGCGCACAGGGCGCGTCAGCTACGAACCTGCGGCGTGGAGTCGCCCTGTCGTGCCTCCCAGGCGGCGCGCATGAAGCGGCGCACGTCCTCGTCGACGCGGATGTCGCGGGGGCGCAGCGGACGGGTGAGGTAGAGACCGTCAAGCGAGGTGAGCCGAGACAGGGCGACGTAGGTCTGCCCGGGTGCGAACGCGCCGGATCCGAGGTCCACGATCGCGCGGTCGTAGGTCTTGCCCTGGGACTTGTGGATCGTGACGGCCCAGGCGAGCCGCAGGGGGAACTGCGTGAACTCCGCGACCACCTCCCGCGAGAGCGTCTTCGTGCCCGGGTTGTAGATGTAGCGATAGCGCTCCCAGACGGCGGGTTCGACGTCCACCTCCTCGCCGTCGATCTCGACCCGCACCGTGTCGCCGAGGATCCGCACGACCGTGCCGATCGTGCCGTTGACCCAGCGCGGCGGATCGGGGGCGGCGGAGACGTCGTTGCGCAGGAACATCACCTGCGCACCCTCCTTGAGCTGCAGCTCGGCGTCGGCCGGATAGTTCGCCTCGCCGCGGCCGAAATCTCCGGAGATGTCGGCCTTGGCCTTCTGCACCTTGCCCGGCAGCGCTGCGAGGTGCCGGGCGTTGATGCCGTTGACGATGTCGTTTCGCGTGGCGAGGGTGATGATCGGGATCTCGCCGGGAGCCGGATCCGGAGGCGTGCGGGCACCGGCCGTGTTCAGCGCCTCGGCGATCTCGGCGGTCACCCGGCCGTAGCGCACCGCGTTGAGCATGGCCTTGAACCCGGCGTCGGACTGCCGGTGGATGTGCACGAGCTCGCGCACGTGCAGCTTCGCCCCGTGCTCGCCGATGTCGAGCAGGCCGTCGGATGCCTCGCCGCCGGTCCACACCTTCGCGTCGAAGAACCAGAACGAGCGGTAATGATCCTGGATGTAGCGCAGCTCGTCGCCGCGCGGCGGCACGGGCGCGAGCTGATACGGATCCCCGAACATCACGACCTGCACCCCGCCGAACGGCTCTCCCCGGCGGCCCCGCGCCTGCCGCAGCGACCGGTCGATCGCGTCCATCAGATCCGCGTTGACCATCGAGACTTCGTCGATCACGAGCGTGTCGATCGCGTTCAGGATCTTGCGGGTCGCATCCGACTGATCGATCTCGCTGTCGGCGATGAGACCGATCGGCAGCCGGAACAGCGAGTGGATCGTCTGGCCCTCGACGTTGAGCGCGGCGACTCCCGTGGGCGCGCACACGGCGATCTGCTTCTGCGTGTTGTAGGCGAAGTGCTGCAGGAGCGTCGACTTGCCGGTGCCGGCGCGGCCGGTGATGAACACGTGCTCTCGGGTGTCCTCGATCAGCCGGAACAGTTCTTCCTGTTCGGCGGAGAGGGTCGGCGTGCTCACGGTCTTCGGATTCTACCGGCGCCACGCCGTGCCGGGTGCCGGCCGTGCCGACGTCGCGCGACCACGTCCGACGCACTCGGGCTTCCCGCAGGCGGGCTTTCGTAGACTGACGCACATGGTGCAGTCGGCGGGGGTGCTGGCGCCAGGCGTGCGGGCGCGCCGGGCGCGGACCGCGCGACGTCGTGCCCCGCTCTGGGCCGACCTCACCCTGCTCGCCGTGGTCGGCGTCGTGCTCGTGGCCGCTCTGGCGGCCGGCGGACTCACCGTCTACCGGCAGTTCTACAGCCCCTCGGCGTTCGTGACGCGGTACCTGACGATGCTCGCCGAGGGCCGCGCCGCCGACGCGCTGCGCCTGCCCGGGGTGGCGATCGGACACGGCGATCTCGACAACAGCACCTTCCGCAACGCCTCGGACGCACTGCTGCGCCGTGCCGCGCTGGGCTCTCTCACCGACATCACGGTGACCGACGAGCATCCGCAGGGCGACGCCACCGCCGTCACCGTGCACTACAAGGCCGGCGGCCACCCCGGCACCAGCACGTTCCTGATCGCGCAGGACGGCTGGATCGGCGTCGCGCCGTCGTGGGAGTTCGCGCAGAGCCCGCTCGCCGTCATCTCGCTCACGGTGCGCGGATCCGACCGCTTCTCGGTGAACGGCTTCGAGCTCGACCGCCGGCAGGTCGCCGCGAAGGGCGCCGAGTCGTCGGCTCTCGACCCCGTGCCGATGCTGGTGTTCTCCCCGGGGCTGTACTCCGTGTCGGTGAAGACGTCGACGGCGACGGCCAGCGGCATGGGCGTGCTGGCCGACAAGCCCCTCGCCGACGTCCCGCTGGACGTCCAGGCGAAGCCCACGGCCGAGTTCGTGAAGGTGGTGCAGCAGCGGGTCAACGAGTTCCTCGACCAGTGCACCACCCAGACCGTGCTGCAGCCCACCGGCTGCCCGTTCGGCCTCACCGTGCAGAACCGGGTGGTCGACGGCCCCACGTGGAGCATGGTGCGGCCCCCGGAGATCACGCTGGAGCCCGACGACGACGGCTGGAAGATCCCGCCCACCGATGCCACCGCCCACGTCAAGCTCGACGTGAAGTCGCTCTACAACGGCACCGTCTCCCACGTCGACGAGGACGTCCCGTTCCAGGTGGACGGCTCGATCCGGTTCCTGCCGGACGGATCCGCCTCGATCAGCATCACCTCGCCCGAGCAGTCCGCGAACCCGCCCGGATCCGAGGGCTGAGTCCCGGCCGCGGCTCAGCGCCCGCGGGAGGCAGCGCGGCGGTCCTTCTCGGCGAGCTCGGCGAGGCGCGCGTTGTACTCCTCGAGCTCCGCATCGCCGCTGCGGTCGGCGGCGCGGTCCGCCCGCTTCTGCATGCGGGCGTCGCTGCGGCTCCACTGGATAGCGACGGTGATCGCCAGGATCAGCGTCGGGATCTCCCCCACCGACCAGGCGACGCCGCCTCCGACGTACTGGTCCTGCAGCGGGGTCGCGCCCCAGGTGCGCCCCATCGCACCGAACCACTCCGCGACCATCAGGCCGGACTGCATCATGATCGCCATGCCGAAGAAGGCGTGGGTCGCCATCACGGCGATGAGCGTGATGAGCCGCCCCGCATAGGGCAGCCGCTGCGGAACCGGATCCGCGCCGATCAGGCTCAGCACGAAGAGGTAGCCCGAGATGAGGAAGTGCATCGTCATCCACTCGTGGCCGATGTGGTCGGTCATCGCCCAGCGCACGAGGTCGGTGAAGTAGAACGCCCACAGCGACAGCACGAAGATCGCCGCGGCCACGAACGGGTTCGTGACGATACGGGAGAACGGCGAGTGCACGGCCCACAGGATCCACTCCCGACCGCCGCGGGTGCCGTCGTCGCGCTTGTCGATCGCGCGCAGGGCCAGGGTGACCGGGGCGCCCGAGACGAGCAGCAGCGGGATCGCCATCGACAGCATCATGTGCCCGAGCATGTGCACGCTGAACAGGTACTCCTGGTAGGCGTTGATGGCACCGCCGGTGACCCAGACGAGTGCCGCCATGCCGAGGATCCAGAACACGGTGCGGTGGATCGGCCAGGCGTCGCCGCGCGCCCGCAGCCGGCGCACGCCGAGCAGGTACAGCACGACGCCGAGCACCGCCGCCACTGCCCAGATGAGGTCGAGGTTCCACATGGTCAGCCAGCGCACCGGCGTGAGCTCGGGCGGCAGGGCGGATCCGGTGAGGATCTCGGCGGCGGTGCGCACGGCGGGCGCCTCGAGGCCGGCGGGCGGGGGCGTGCGGGCCAGTGCGGCGGCGAGCCCGGAGGCGATGCCCATCAGGGCGAGCTCGAGCAGCACCAGGGTCCAGAACGGGCCGGATCCGCCCGACTCCAGCTTCGGGATGAGCCGGGTGCGGTAACGGGCGCCGAGCGCGCCGAGCAGGATCAGCACGACCGCCTTGGCGACGATGATCCCGCCGTACGGGGTGAACATGCCGGCCCAGTCGCCCACCGCCACGATCGAGCGGGCGACGCCCGACACGGCGACCACGACGTAGGCCACGAGCGCGAGCGAGGAGTACCGGCGCACGACCGCCGCGAACGTGACACCGCCCCGGGGCGGCCTGCCCTTCGCGGTCTTCTGCGTGTTCGCCGTCTTCGCGCCCGATGCGCCGCCGCGGGCCCCGGCCTTCCCGTCTGACGCGCCCAGCTCGCTGCGGGATCCCCGCAGCACGATGAGCAGCAGCAGTCCGCCGATCCACACCGCCGCACCGACGGTGTGCAGCAGCAGAGAGTTCACGGCCGCGTCGTGCCCGCTGAGGTCGCCGGCATGGCCCTGGGTGGCGAGGGGGATGAACGACGCCGCCGCGAGGATCGCGGTGAGCAGCGTCGCCGTCCAGCCGCGGAACGCGAACGCGGCGATCGTGATCACGGCGCCCGCGAGCACGGTCATCAGCCAGGCCTGCCCCAGCGGCAGCTCGAGCAGGAAACGTCCGAGCTGGGCGCCGAACTCGGGGCCGGCGCTGAGCTTCACGCCGAGGGTCTGCAGGAACGTGAACAGCCCGGCCACGGCGCTGGCGACGGTGTAGACGGCCGCGCCGATCGAGGCGGTGTCCAGCGCGATCTCGAACGACCGCGCCCCGCTGCGCAGCGCGAACAGGGCAAGCACGAGGGATCCGAGCATGGCCGCCGCGCCGAGGTTGCTCAGCGTCGTCACGACCGGGAGGCCCCAGCGCACCACAGGGCCGGGATCGAGGAGGAGGTTCGGCGCGGCGCCCCCGCCGAAGACGAGGCCGGCGATCACGGCGAGGAACGCGGCGCCCACGAGGATCACGGGCCCGGCGATGCGCAGGGTGGCGGATCCGGCGGCCAGGGCCGTGCGGTCGGCGCCCGCCTGGGGGCGGACCCCGGTGGAGGGGCGATTCACCCCTCCAGCCTAGGCGCGCCGCCTGTGCGTGCCGTCCGGGCGCCGCACCACCTGCGACAGGCGCCCCCGGACACGCAGAAGGCCGCCCCCGAAGGGACGGCCTTGCGAGGCGGAGCCGGATTACTTGACGGCGGCCTTGAGCTTGGAACCGGCGGTCACCTTGACGCGCTTGCCGGCCGGGATCTTGATCTCGGCGCCGGTCTGCGGGTTGCGGCCCGTGCGAGCGGCGGTCGCGACCTGCTCGAAGGAGATCCAACCCGGGATCGAGACCTTGCTGCCCTTGGCAACAGCGTCCGAGACCGTGGCGAACAGGGCGTCGAGAACGCCGGAGACAGCAGCCTGGCTCTGGCCGGTGGCGCTGGCGATGCTCGCGACGAGCTCGGTCTTGGTGATGGACTTGTCAGCCATTTCATCCTCCAGCGACGGGGATCCCGTCGCTTCGTATCAGAGTTCCGGATGGGCGGATGCCCCCCGTTGGTCGAACGACCGCCTCGAATGTATCAACCAAACCCCGGTTTTCCGCGTCATTTCGCGGTTTTCGACGTTTTCCGGCGGCGTGTCGCGCCTCATCAGCCCCTTGCGCCACAGCGGATCGGACCGGTCGGATCCGGATCCAGGCATGCAGAAGGGGCGGGGATCCGAAGATCCCCGCCCCTTGCGTCCCTTCGACGAGCTCAGGGACCGGTAAGACTTACCAGCTCGACTTGGTCACGCCGGGCAGCTCGCCACGGTGCGCCATGTCACGGAAGCGGACACGCGAGATGCCGAACTTCGTGAGGACGCCGCGGGGGCGGCCGTCGATGGCGTCGCGCGAACGCAGGCGCACCGGCGACGCGTTGCGCGGGAGCTTCTGCAGGCCGACGCGGGCGGCCTCGCGGGCCTCGTCGGTCGCGTTCGCGTCGACGAGGGTCTTCTTCAGCTCGGCGCGCTTCTCCGCGTAGCGGTCGACGACGGCCTGACGCTGCTTGTTGCGCGCGATCTTGCTCTTCTTAGCCATGGATCAACGCTCCTCTCGGAATTCGACGTGCTTGCGAACCACCGGGTCGTACTTCTTCAGCACGAGGCGGTCGGGGGTGTTGCGGCGGTTCTTCTTGGTCACGTAGGTGTAACCCGTGCCGGCGGTCGAACGCAGCTTGATGATCGGACGGATGTCCTGAGCCTTCTTGGCCATTAGAGCTTCACACCCTTCGCCTGGAGGTCCGCGACAACCTTCTCGATGCCACGGGCGTCGATCACCTTGATGCCCTTGGCGGACACGTTCAGGGTGATCTTCCGGCCGAGCGAGGGCACGTAGTAGGTCTTCTTCTGCACGTTCGGGTCGAAGCGGCGCTTCGTCCGGCGGTGCGAGTGCGAGATGTTGTGACCGAAGCCGGGAACAGCACCGGTCACCTGGCACACTGCTGCCATGATGACTCCTTCATTACCGTGAGGCCGGACGGCCCCACCCAAGATCCCTTGTCTGCACGCCTCTCCCCTGCCCGATGACTCGGCTCAGACGGGGAGGCATACGAACTGCGCACAGGAGTGTGCGCAGACAAAGAGCTACTCTAGCACGGATCCGATCCCGGGCGTGTCCAGCGCCGCCGCGGCCTCGGCCGCTCCCCGGCCCCAGCGGAACGGCGAGACCGTCGGATCCCCCGGGATCCAGAACCGCCACGGGAACGCGTCGGTGCCGGCGTGACCGGCGACGCCCACGCGCGGGCCCGTGGCGATGTCGGCCAGCCGCTCGCCCAGCCACAGCTCCGCCCGCGCTCCCGCGAGTTCCGCGCCCGTGATCGCGTCGATCCCGTCGTGCTGCGGGTGCCGCAGGCCGGACGCCTGACCGAACCGGCCTGGACCGCGGGCGAGGTCGCGCAGCTGCTTGCCACCGATCTCAGGATGGATCGCCATCCGAGGCGTGATCCGGGGCGGTTCCCCCTCTGCAAGCGAATTCGTCCTGAGGACGGGCACGATCCCGCGCCGCACGGCCGCCGCGTCGACACCCGAGACGACCTCGCCGGCGCGCAGCAGCACACCACCGGCCACCCCCTCCGGCCCGCACACCACATTCACGCAGGAGTGGATCCCGTGGCTGAGGTACACGTACAGGTGCCCCGGCTCGCCCCACATGGTCGCGTTGCGCGCGGTGCGCCCCATCCGCGCGTGCGACCCGGGATCGTGCCGGTCACCGACGCCCTTGCCGTGGTACGCCTCGACCTCGGTGATGCGCAGGATCACCTCCGCACCGCCGACGACCGTGCGCAGCCGGGCACCGAGCAGGGTGGGCGCGACCTCGAGCGGCAGCGCGGCGAGGTCCGCGCGGCGGGCTCGCCGCAGCCCCTCCCCCGGCGTGCTCATCGGTCCCCCGCCACCGGGATCACCGGTGCGGCGCCTGCGCGCACCACGACGGGTCGAAGCCGGCGAGCACCACCTGCTCCTTGCCCGTCTTCGTGTCGATGATGTGCGTCTGCATCGTGGTCGGCAGGGGCAGCAGCGACTGGTCGTAGGGGTTGTTCACGAGCTTCGGCGCCACCACGATCGCGCTGTACTGGCCGCTCGGCGACGGGCACGCCTGCATGATCGCGTCGGATCCGGTCACGCTGAACAGCTTCACCGCCTTGCCGTCGTCGGCGACGCGGGTGACGATCTGGCCCGTCGGCAATCCACTGGCGTCGCGGGTGGCGACCTGCCGCAGCGTGCCGCCCGGGAACGGCGCGATCGTGCCCGGCACCCCGAAGTCGGGCGTCGAGGCCGCCAGCGGCTTCTCGGATCCATCGGCGAGGTTCAGCTCGATCAGATCGGCGCCGCGGCTGACGATCGCGGTGTACGTGCCGCGGCTGATGCCCTCGATGGTCTGGGCGGCGCCGAGAGCGGTGGGCTTCGCCTTGGCGTCCGCGCGATCCTCGACGTACAGCGCGCCGGTGAAGTCGATGAACAGCGCCGAGGAGGAGTCGGGCACGAACGCCCACTGCCCGACGCTCGGCTGCTTGTCGGCGAGGCTCACGATCTGCGGCTCGCCGTCACCGGTCAGCGACTGGGTCACGAGCACGCTCGCCCGGCCGCTGGTCGCGCTGACGCCCTTGTCCGTGAAGGTGTAGCCGACGAGGTTGCCGCGCTCCGACACCTGCAGCGAGGACAGGAATCCCGGCCCGGGCAGCTTCAGCTCGCGCTCGTTCTTGCCCTGCCGGTCCATCACGAGCAGGGACGAGACGCCGTCCTTCTCGGTGGCCACCACGAGGTGGTCGGCGGTGGCGCGGAAGTCGTCGATCTTCTCGTGCTGCACGATCGGGACGGCGTTCTTGCCTCCGAGGTCGGTGTGGAAGATCGTGTCGTCGCCGTCGGCGTTGCGCTGCAGCAGGTACATGGTCGACTTCGGCGTCTGGAATGTGGCCTGGAGGGTGCTGCGCCGCTGCTTGTCGGTGCCGGTCACGTCCTTCACGGTGACCGTGTAGTTCGTGTCGTCATCGAGCGGCACCGTGAAGCGGACACCGAGGTTGCGACCCGAGGTGTCGACCGTGAACGGCGTCTTGGGGCTCACCGACACCTGCGACGCGGCCACCTTCGCCAGCGGCTGGCTGGCGGTGATGATCATGCGGGTGCCGGACGCATCGATCGCCGCCTGCGCGTCGACCTTCACGCTGCTGATCCGTGGACCCTGCAGCAGCGTGATCACGCCGAACCCGGCGACGACGAGCACGAGCGCCGCGATCACGGCGCCGAGTACGAGCGGGAACCGGCGACGGCCCTCGATCGGCACGGGCGCGGGGTGCGGTTCCCACGCCGGCGGCTCGAAGCGCGGATCGGATCCGGCCCCGTCTGCGCCGCCGTCCGCCGAGCGTCGCGGGCCGGGGCCGGCGGAGACGTCGACAGGGGCGGGCGGCACGGGAACGGGCGGCACCTCAGGGGCAGGCGCGGGCGAGGCGGGCATGTCGCGCGGGTCGATGACCGGCGTGTCGTCAGGGGTCACCGAGGCCGCGGGCACCGGTTCGAGCGAGGCGGCTCCCGGCGCGGCGGCCGACTCGGGTGCCTCCGGAGTCGTTGCGCGAGCCGGCGGTACCGGGGTCGCCGCGGCCGCTTCCTCGGCGGCGCGGCGGGCCCGCAGTTCGGCGCGGGTGAGGGGACGATCCGCGTCGTCAGTGCTCATAGGGGTCCTTCGGCTCCGGGATCTTCGACACGCTGGCCGGCACGATCGAGAGCTTCCCGTCGGCGCTCGCGCGGACGGTCCCCCTGACCTGCACCCAGTCGCCCACAGCGTACTGGCCCTGCCAGCCGGTGATCTGCACCGGCACCGACGCCGGCTGCGCGTCGAGCACGCAGTGCGAGATGACCATGCGGGTCAGATGCGCCTGATCCTTCGCGGATCCGCTGGGGGTGAGGAAGCCGGTGAGCGTGACGGAGGACCCGTCGTACTTCTCCGGCCGGGATCCGGTGGCGAACACGCTCGCCCAGCCGCCGATCCCGAACGTGCTGGTGTCGGTGTTGGCTCCCAGGGCCACGTTGTCGGCGCCCGCGAAGAGCACGTTGCCCATCGGGGCGCGCTGCATCGCCATATCCACCGACAGCGACGCCGGAGGCAGCAGCAGCGCGCCGGCGACGACGCCCGTGGCGATCACCCCGCCGGTCGCGCCCGCGACGGTGCCGACGACCCGGCGCGCAGACGGACGCGGGCCCCCATGCTCGTGCCATTGCGCCCCCGTGTGATCGTGCCCGACGCCGCCGTGGACGTGCCCGTGGTCCGCATCCCCGTGATCGTGCCCGTGGTCCTGCTCCGCGCCGAGTGGCAGCGCGCACGACCACACCACGCCGATGAGAGTGGCCACCGCCGCGGCCACGGCGAACCACACCGTCTCGGGGCTGATGTAGAGCGTGAGCCGCCCCGTCGCCGCGAGGGCGAGCGTGGCCACGGCCAGCGCTGCGGCGAGCCCCGCACCCAGCCAGCGGGTGCCGAGGGCCTGCGCGCGGGAGGCCCGGGATCCGGTCGCGTCAGGCAAAGACGTTCACCCCGATCCCCAGGGCGAAGCCGAACAGGATGACGATGCCGACGATCCCGGCCAGGGTGCGTGCCGTGAACGTGGTGCGCAGCAGCGCCATCATCTTGATGTCCACGAGCGGACCGACCAGCAGGAACGCGACGATCGCGCCCGGCGAGAACGTCGACGCGAAGGAGAGCGCGAAGAACGAGTCGACGTTGGAGCAGATCGCGACCGAGATCGCGAGGGCGATCATCGCGACGACCGACAGCAGCGGGTTGGATCCGATCGCCAGCAGCACGTCGCGCGGCACCAGCACCTGCACGGCGCCGGCGAGCGCGGAGCCGACGATCAGTGCGGGCATCACCGCGCGCAGCTCGATGAGGAACTGGGCGAGGCTGCGGCGGATCCCGGATCCCTGCTCGTGCACGACGACCTCGCAGGTGTCGCGGAACCGCTCGGTCAGCAGCGCGTCCGGATCCGGGTGCCGGCTGTAGACCCAGCCGATGAGGTTCGCGACCAGGTAGCCGCCGACGAGCCGGGCGACGAGGATCCCGCCGTCGAACCCGAAGGCGGCATGCGTGGTGAGGATGACGATGGGGTTCACGATGGGCGCGGCGACGAGGAACGTCAGGGCCTCGGCGGGACCGAGACCGCGCATCATCAGGCCGCGCGCGAACGGCACGTTGCCGCACTCGCAGACCGGGATCAGCATGCCCAGCAGCGACAGCACGGCGCGCCGCGCCCAGCCGCGCTGCGGCAGGACCCGCTCGATCACGCCCGCGGGCAGCCACACCTGCACGGCGATCGAGAGCACGACGCCGAGGATCACGAACGGGAGCGCCTCGAACAGCACGCTCAACGAGAGGGTGAGCCCGTCCTGCAGGCGGTTCGGCAGCTGGGCCGGGAACAGGTGCGGGGCCAGCACGTCGATCGCGACGAGCGCGGCGACCACGACGACGCCGATCGCGGCGCCGATGACCGCGGTGCGGCCGGTCAGCCGGGGCGGCGGCATGCGCAGCGCGTGCGGGGTGGCCGCCCCGTCACGCGCGGCGGTCGCACGGCGGCCGGGGGTCGTCAGCGTCACGCGGGGATCACTCCTGGGCGGCGGCGCAGTTCGCGCACAGTCCGAAGATGTCGACGACGTGCTCCGCGTCGCGGAACCCGTGCTGCGCGGCGGTGCGCTGCGCCCACTGCTCCACGTCGGTGGCCTCGATCTCGCGGGTCTCTCCGCAGGAGCGGCAGATCAGGTGGTGGTGGTGGCCCGTGCTGCGGCACGCGCGGTACAGCGCCTCGCCCTCGGGGCTCTGCAGCGAGTCCGCCTCGCCGGAGGCCGCGAGCCCGGCGAGCGCCCGGTACACGGTCGCGAGGCCGATGCCGGTGTTGGCTTCGCGCAGGGTGGCGTGCAGCGTCTGCGCGCTGACGAATCCTCGTGCGTCGGAGAGCTCCTCCCGCACGCGTTCGCGCTGCCACGTGTTCCGCTGAGCCATGCCTCGAGTCTAGATCCGCCCGCTGGCCTGCGGCTGGGAGCGGCGTATCCGTGGCCTCCAAGCGCCACGAGATGGAAAACGCACCCCCGGCGCCACGGAACCTGCGAGATCCATCTCCCACGGATCTGGATCCGCGTCACGAGATGGAAAACGCCGCTCCCGGGGACCGGGCAGCGGCGTTTTCCATCTCGCGAGCGGCTCAGGCGTCGGCGTGCTCCGCGGAGGCCTCGGCCGACTCCTGCGCCGCCTCGTCGGTTGCGTCCTCCTCGGCGGCGGAAGCGGATCCGGATCCCTCGCTGCCGAGCGCCCCGTCGGGACGGATCAGCTCGCGCACCTCAGCCATGAAGCTGGTGAGCTGCTGCTGCTGCCAGCGCAGCTGACGGGCCCGGTCGTCGGCGTCGCGCACGACGTTCGCCGTGTGCGCGGTGACCATGTCGACGATCTTCTGCGACTTGGTGCGGGCGCGGTCCAGCGTCTCGCGGGCGCGCACCTGCGCCTCGGCCTCGATCGCCTGGGCCTGCGAGCGCATCAGCCGCTCGTAGTCGTCGGCCTTCGCCGAGATCCGCTCGGCGTGGGCGAGTGCGGCCGCCACCTGCTCGTTCGCGTCGGCGGTGATCCGCTCGGCGTGCGCGACGGCCTGGTTGTGCAGCACGAGGAACTCCTGCTGCGCGTCGTCCTGGCGGCGGGTGAGCGACTCCTCCAGCTCCAGCACGCGCGCGTTCATCTCGCGCACCTCGCGCTCGGCGGCCACGCGCAGATCCGTGGTCTCCCGCGTGACCATCGCGCGCAGCGCCGCGGCGCCCTTCTCGGCCTCGGTGCGGATCGAGTGCGCCTCCTGCTCGGCGTGGTTCACCTTCTCGGCGGCGTGGGCGGCCTCCCGCTCGATCTGCGCCGTGTGCGCGGCGAACTCGGTCTCCATCTTCAGGCGCACCTGGTCGGCGTCGCGCTGCGCCTGGGCCGTGATGCGCGCGACCTCGGCGTCCAGCTCGGCGCGCTTGGCGGCGGCCTCGTCCCGGGCTGCTTCGAGCAGGCGCTCCGCCTGCACCGCGGCGTTCTGGATGAGCACGCTGGCCTGCTCCTCGGCGACCCGCAGCACGGTCTCGAACTGCGAACGCGAGGTGGCCTCGTCGATGTCCTCCTGGGATCCGGCGAGCGCTGTGCTCAGCGACTGGATCTGCTGCGCGGACTCGGCGATCTTCGCGTTCGCGGCGGCGAGGTCGGACTCGAGCTGGGCCGCCCGCTCGTCGTGCGCGGCCGTGGCCTTCTCCAGTTCGCGGCGGTGCTTCTCGGCGGCCTTGTCCAGCTCGCTGCGCAGGTGCGCGTCGGTCTTCGCCTTCGAGTCGGTGGCACGGCGCAGCTCCTCCTTGAGGGCGGTGAGGTGCGCGTCGACCTCCGCCTTGTCGTAGCCGCGGAAACCGATGGTGAACGCCTGCTGCGTCGACGGGTGCTCCAGCAGCTGATCGAAGAAGTCGCCCTGGGGCGCCTCGGGTGCACGGTTCTCGGTAGCCTCGGCCACGGGTGGCGCCTTTCTGCTCACCCCTCCTGCTCCCGGGCGGGGGGAACGCCGGAGAGGGTAGATGCGGAGGGGGATCCGCGTCGTCCGGCGTCCCTGGGTGCGGGGCCGTGATCCGCGCGAGTCCCGACGATCCTAACCCGCGCTTCCCTTGTGTCGACAGGGCGGGCGGGCCGCGGGCGCGGAACGATCGCCCGCCGGATCGCCGCATCGACGACCGCGGTCCGGGCGCGGAGCCGCTCCTGACCGTCCTCAGGATCGTTTGCGGAACCGTGGGCCTGCGGAGCGACTGTCCGGGCCGAGGCGGAACTCATCCTGAGAACGGTCATCGCGGTCAGCGCAAGCGCCCGAGACCGTCAGACCGCGTCGCTCCGGATCCCGGCGATCACCGCACGGATCGCCGCGTCGCCCCGGCGGGTCTGCTCGGCCCTGTCCGCGCCCGCGAGGGGGCCGCGCAGGCACAGCTCGGCGAAACCGTGCACGGTGGCCCAGCACGCCCAGGCGGCGTCGTCGCGGCGGGTCGCCGGCAGCTCCCCCGCAGCGACCAGGTCGTCGAGCGCCGCAGTCAGTGCGCGGAACGCCGGAGCCTGTGCCGTCGTCGCCGGATCCGGCGGGCGGATGCCGAAGAACACCACCGCGAACCATCCCGGCTCATCGAGGGCGAACGCGATGTAGGCGGCGCCGATCCGATGCAGGCGCTCGAGGGGCGAGCGCTCGGGCGCATCGGTCATCGCCGCCGCGAGACCCTCCTGGATCGCGGCCGCGGTGGCGTCCAGGAGCGCGGCGCGGTTCGGGAAGTGCCGGTACGCGGCGTTCGGGGAGACGCCGACGCGGCGCGTGGCCTCGCGGATCGTGATGGCGGCGGGACCTCCTTCGCGGCCCAGCGCGACGGCGGCCTCGACCAGGGCGCTGCCGAGATCCCCGTGGTGGTAGGCCATCGGATCCCCTTCCGCCTCTTGAGTGATCCCCGCCCGATGTGTACGGTGTGAACATAGCAGATGTGGACACCGTGAACATCGGTGCCCGAGCGACCATCGGAGGATGTCATGACCGCCCTGCCCCCTGTCGTCGACGAGCAGACCTGGCGCGAAGAGCTCGCGAAGCTGCGGATCCGGGAGAAGGCCGCGACCCGCGAGCTGGATGCCATCGCGGCCGCGCGGCGGCGCCTGCCCGCCGTGAGGCTTCCCGCGTACACGCTCATCGCCGAGGACGGCAGCCGGGTGAGCCTGGCCGACGTGTTCGAAGGCAAGAGCCAGCTCGTCACCTATCACCACATGTGGACTGACGGGGCGAGCTGGCAGTGCCCGGGCTGCACGGGCCTCACCTCGCAGTGGACGCGCACCGCGCAGATCGAGGCGCAGGATGCGCGGTTCGTCATCATCACCAACGGCCCGATGGACGAGGTGCTCGAGTACAAGAAGCGCGTCGGCAACCAGATGACCTGGTACTCGTCCGCGGAGTCGTCTTTCGGCGCCGACGTGGATGCCGGTCCGGGCGAAGGCTTCGGCTTCAACGTCTTCCTGCGCGACGGCGAGGACGTCTACCGCACCTGGCACACCGACGGCCGCGGCGCGGAGCGCTTCAGCGTCGCGTTCGCGATCTCCGACGTGCTCCCCTACGGCCGCCAGGAGGCGTGGCAGGACGTGCCGGAGGGCTGGCCTCAGGCGCCCACCTACTCGCGCTGGCTCAGCTCGCAGGACATCGCGGCGCGGTACGGCGAGCCGGTCGCGTAGGCGTCACGGTCGGGGATCAGCCGAGGGGAACGGGGGGACCTCGACGGTCCGCAGTGTGCGCAGCCAGGCGACCGTGTCGGCGTCGTCCTCACCGAGCGCGGCGGGCACCGGATCCCCGGTGACGGCGGATCCGGGCGGGAGCAGCGCGACGGCGATCGCCGTGGTGAGCGGCACCGCGAGCACGAGCCCGATGCCGCTGCACAGCGTGCGGACCACCTCCGTCGCGATGTCCTCCAGGCCGAGCATGTTCATCATCGGCTGGTCGTAGAGGTAGAGCAGCAGCACGACGCTCAGGGATGCGCCCACGTAGGCGAACACGATCGTGTAGATCGTGGAGGCGATGTGGTCCCGCCCGATGCGCATCGCGCGGCCGAACAGCTGCCGCCGCGAGAGCTCGGGGGCGAGCGCGCGCAGCTCCCACACGGCCGAGCTCTGCGTGATCGTCACGTCGTTGAGCACGCCCAGGCCGGCGATGATGATCGCGCAGGTGAGCAGACCCTGGAAATCGACCTGCGGCACCATCGGCGCCAGGAAGCCGGCGCTCTCGTCGAGGCCGCTGAGCCGGGTCGTGCCGACCGCCACCTGGGCCAGGATCGCCGTGATCGCGACCCCCGCCAGCGTTCCCGCCAGGGCGGCGCTCGTGCGCATCGAGAGCCCGTGCGCGAGGTAGAGCACGACGTAGAGGATCGCGGACGCGCCGACGAGGGCTATCCCCATGGCCGGACCCGCCTGCAGCAGGGCGGGCAGCATGAACAGGACGATCATCGCCCCGCTGAACACCAGCCCGACGAGGGCGAGCAGACCGCGGAGCAGCCCGACGACGATCACGACCAGCGCGAACAGACCCGCCCACACGGCGAGCGGGACGGTCCTGACCACGCCGAACGCCGAGATCCCCGGGTCCACGCCGCCCGGCTGTGCGACGTTGGACCGTCCGGGCAGCGCGGTCACCATCAGCTCGAGACGGTCGCCGGGGCGCAGGCCCGCGCGGGCGAAAGGGCCGTTCAGCATGATCGTGGCCTTGTCACCCGCACGCTCGCCGCTCTCGATCCTGACCTGCGCGATCGAGCAGGGCGCGGGGGATGCGCCGCCCGCGGCAGGGCCCGCCGCTCCGTCGGAGCCCGATGTCCCGCCGGAGCCGCCACTGCCGCCGGTCCCGCCGGAGCCGCCACTGCCGCCGGTCCCGCCTCCGGCGGACGGTCGCATGTCCGCGCAGTCGGTCAGCTTCAGGATCTCGCCGGTCGGATAGGTCGTGCCCCGGCTCGACGAGGGTGCCGACGCCGGACCGCCCAGGCGCCCCGCCACAGGCCAGAGCAGCATCAGCCCGACGATCGTCGCCACGGCGACGACGATCAGCGCGATCAGCAGGATCCGCCGCGGCGTCCGCGCGACCCGCACGCGCCGGATCGCCGCCGCGTCATGCCCGTGCCCATGCCCCATACCGGCCTCCTCCGCTGGATTCAGGGTGATTCTCTCCCCGCTCGTGCCGTTCGCCCGGTACGCCGCGAAGCGTGGCGGCGCGCAGCGATCAGGCGCCGCGGGGCGCCGCGCGCACGACGCGGTCGCGGCGGGATCCGATCGCGCGGCACACGAGGTAGATCGCGAACGACACGGTCGTGATGTACGGGCTCACCGGAAGGGTGCCCATCACGGCCAGCAGGATGCCGCCGACCGCGGACACGACGCCGAACACGGCGGCCAGCAGCGGCACGGCGAGCGGTCCGGAGCGCACCCGCATGGCGGCGGCCGCCGGGGTGACCACGAGCGCCATCACGAGCAGCGCGCCGATGATGTGCACGGCCACGGCCACCACGAGGCCGAGCAGCAGCATGAAGGCGAACGAGACGCCCACGGTGGGCACGCCCCGGGCGGCCGCCGACTGAGGGTCGAGCGAGTCGAAGCGCAGCGGACGCCAGATCACCAGCAGCCCCAGCAGCACGAGCGCGCAGATCCCGGCGAGCCACCCCAGCTGCTCCGACTGCACCGACACGATCTGCCCGGTCAGCAGGCTGAACCGACCCGCCGCGCGCCCGTTGTAGAGCGACAGGCAGAGGATCCCGACGCCCAGGCCGAACGGCATCAGCACGCCGATGATCGAGTTCCGGTCACGCGCCCGGGCGCCGAGCCAGCCGATGATGGCGGCGGCGATGAGCGAGCCGACGATGGATCCGGTCACGACGTCGACGCCGATCAGCAGCGCCACGGCGGCGCCGGCGAACGACAGCTCGCTGATGCCGTGCACCGCGAAGGCCATGTCGCGCTGCATCACGAAGACGCCGATGAGTCCGCCGACCAGGCCGAGCACGGCCCCGGCCCACACCGAGTTCGAGACGAGGGCGAGGATCTCGCCGTACTGCGGCAGGCCGCCGAACATGGCCTGGAGGATGTCCGTGAGGTTCACGCCACCGCCTCCGCGCCCGGTCCGTCGTGGTCGTGGTGGTGCGCGGCGCTCTCCGCATCGGGCGCGCCGACCACGACGAGGCGGCCGCCGACCTGCGACACGAACACGGGCACGCCGTAGAGGTCGGAGAGCACCCGCGTGGTGAGCACCTCGTGCGGGGTGCCCAGCGTGAACCGGCCGTTGGCGAGGTACAGGATCCGGTCGACCACGTCGAGCACGGGGTTGATGTCGTGGGTGACCAGCAGCACGGCGGCGCCGGTGCGGCGATGCCGGTCGATGAGCTCGACCACCGCCTGCTGGTTCGCCAGGTCGAGGCTGGTCAGCGGCTCGTCGCAGAGCAGCAGCCGCGGGTCGTCGGCGAGCGCCTGGCCCACGCGCAGGCGCTGCTGCTCGCCGCCGGAGAGGGTGCCCGCCGGGCGGTCCGCGAAGGCCGTGGCCCCCACCGCCGCGACCAGCGCGTCGATCCGGGCGCGGTCGCCGCGCCGCGGGATCGGGAAGCCGAACCGGTGCCCGTCGACGCCGAGTGCGACGAGGTCGCGCCCCCGCAGCGACGTCTCAGCCGGCAGCGGGCGCGCTTGCGGGAGGTAGCCGATGCGGCGGTTCCCCCGTCGGCGCACCGGCTCGCCGATCGCCTCGATGGTGCCCTCGGAGAGCTCCTGCAGCCCGAGGATCGCGCGCAGCAGCGTGGTCTTGCCGGTGCCGCTGGGCCCCAGCACAGCCACGAGCTCGCCCGGCGCGACGTCGAGGTCGAGGCCGCTCCACAGTTCGCGATCGTCGCGGCGTATGCCGGCGCCGCGGATCCGCAGAAGAGGGGCGGCCGGGGCGGCGACGGGAGAGGTCACTTGTCGAGATTACGGGACAGCGTGGCGATGTTGTCCGTCATCCAGGTCAGGTAGGTCTTGCCGTCCGGCACCAGCTCGGTGACCTCCTGCACCGGCACGCCCTTCTCCTTCGCGACGCCGATGACCTTCGTGGTCTCGGCACCGCCGGCCTGCGCGTTGGCGAACAGCGCCTTGACCTCGCCGGATCCCACGAGGTTCGTCGCCTCGAGCAGCGTCGCCGGCGGCACGTCCTGCCCCTCCTCCACCGCGTGGCTGAACTCCTCAGGGGTGACGTTGACAAGACCCGCCGCCGCGGTCAGGTACAGCGGCACGGGCTCGGTGACGAAGATCTTCTCGCCCTGGTGGGCGGACTTGATCGTCGCGAGCGAGGAGTCGAGCTCGGCGATCCCCTTCTCGAAGGTCGCGAGGTTCTTCTCGAAGTCGGCCTTGTGCGCGGGGGCGATGCCGCTCAGCTCGTCGGCGACCTTCTTCGCGACGTCCTCGACGACCGAGGTGTCGTACCAGACGTGCTCATTGAACCCCTCGACCGTCTTCATGGCGTCCTCGCCCTTCGGCCAGGTCGGCGCGAACGTGACCGCGGACACCACGGGGGCCTTGCTCCCCGACTTCGCGACGAGATCGCCGAAGAAGGCGTCGTAGCCGCCGCCGTTCTCGAGGATCAGCTTGGCGCCGCGCACCTTCAGCTGATCCGCCGCAGTGACCTCGTACTCGTGCGGATCCTGCGACAGCGAGGCGATCACCGAGCTGACTTTCACGTGCTCCCCGCCGATCTCCTTCGCGATGTCCCCCCACACGTTGGTCGACGCCGTCACGGCGATCGTCCCGTCGTCGCCCGACGTCGCGGGATCGGCCGAGGCGGAGCAGCCGGCGAGGGTCAGGATCGAGGCGGCAGCGAGGGCGAGGGCGGCGAACGGCTTGGTCATGTCTCGAGCGTACGTTAAATGAGAATCATTATCAAAACGGATCCGGAGCCGCTCATTCACCGGTGCAGGATCGCGCGCGTGGTGACCTCCGGGCGCAGGTCGAGGCGGCGGAGCAGCTGGGCGTTCAGGGCGACGACGATCGTGGACAGGGACATCAGGATCGCGCCGACGGACATCGGCAGCACGAATCCGATGGGCGCGAGCACGCCCGCGGCGAGCGGGACCGAGAGCAGGTTGTAGCCGGCCGCCCACCAGAGGTTCTGCTTCATCTTCCGATACGCCGCTCGGGAGAGCTCGATCACTGAGAGGACCGAGCGGGGATCGTCGCCGGCGAGGATCACCCCGGCGGAGGCGATCGCGACATCGGTACCGGCGCCGATGGCGAGGCCGACGTCCGCCTGGGCGAGAGCGGGTGCATCGTTCACGCCGTCGCCGACCATGGCGACTTTGCGCCCCTCCTGCTGGAGCTGCTGCACGGTGGCGGCTTTGTCCTCGGGGCGCACGCCGGCGAAGTACCGGTCGATGCCGAGGTCCTGGGCGACGGTGCGGGCGACGGCTTCCGCGTCACCGGTGATCATCACGACCTGGACGCCGAGGGCCTGCAGGGCGTCGACGGCATCGCGCGACTCGGCCCGGACCTCGTCCGTGAGCTCGAGCGCACCGATGACGCGACCGTTCTCCACGACGTGCAGGATGATCGCCCCATCCGCCTGCCACTGCTCAGCCACGGGGAGCTCGGGCTGAGCCTCCTCCGCGAGCAGATGCGGCCCGCCCACGCGGATGGCGGCGCCGTTGACTGTGGCGGTGACGCCGACGGCCGGGGACGAGGTGAAGTCACGTCCGCGGGGGACGGTGAGGTTCCTCGACGCCGCGGCGCGCACGATCGCTTTCGCGAGGGGATGCTCGCTGTCCGCCTCGGCGGCGGCCGCGGCCGCGAGAACCCGGTCCGCGTCTTCGCCGTCGATCACCGAGATGTCGGAGACGACGGGCTCGCCCTTGGTGAGCGTGCCGGTCTTGTCGAAGAGGACGGTGTCGACGGTGCGCATGCTCTCCAGCGCGAGGCGATCCTTGACGAGCACACCGCCCCGCGCGGCGCGCTCGGTCGCGATGGACACCACCAGCGGGATCGCAAGGCCGAGGGCATGCGGGCACGCGATCACGAGGACCGTGATGGTCCGCACGACGGCCTCATCCGGCATGCCGACGAGGGTCCAGACGATCGCGGTGAGCACGGCGGCGCCGAGAGCGAACCAGAACAGCCAGCCTGCCGCGGTGTCCGCGAGACGCTGGGCGCGGGATGACGAGTTCTGCGCCTCGGCGACGAGACGCTGGATTCCGGCCAGTGCCGTGTCATCGCCCGTCGCGGTGACCTCGACCCGCAGGCCGGAGTCGGTGGCGACGGTGCCGGCTGTGACGCTGTCGCCGACGGTGCGCGAGACCGTGCGGGACTCGCCGGTCACCATCGACTCGTCCATCGACGCGCGGCCTTCGACGATGCGGCCGTCGGCGGGGATGCTGCCGCCGGGGCGGATCACGACGGTGTCGCCGACGACGAGGTCGGCCGGCGCCACCGTGACGACCTCCCCGCCCTCCAGGCGCTCAGCCTCATCGGGCAGGAGCGCGGCGAGGGAGTCGAGCGCGGACGTCGTCTGCGCGAGGGAGCGCATCTCGATCCAGTGCCCCAGCAGCATGATCACGATCAGGAGCGCCAGCTCCCACCAGAAGTCCAGGTCGTGATGCAGCAGGCCCAGGGTCGCTCCCCAGGACGCGAAGAACGCGACGGTGATCGCCAGTGCGATGAGGAGCATCATCCCGGGGCGACGGGAGCGGATCTCGGACGCCCCTCCGACGAGGAACGGCCTCCCGCCCCACGCATACATCACCGTGCCGAGCACGGGAGACACCCAGGACAACCCGGGCGCATCCGGCACCTGGTAGCCGAGGATCATCGCGAACATCCCCGACAGCGCGACCGTGGGGACGGCGAGGATCAGCATGATCCAGAACAGCCGCCGGAACTGCGCGACGTGATCACCGTGACCCGCATGCCCGCCGTGACCCGCGTGCCCACCGTGACCCGCATGCCCGCCATGGCCGGCGTCGCCACCGTGTCCGGCGTGAGCGCCGTGCGCGTCGTGGGCATCGCCGTGTTCCGCGCGATGCGCGTCATCGTGATGGTCAGACCCGGGCTGGGACGGCGTGGTCCCGGGGTGGACGTGGTGGTGCCCCGCCATCGCGCCGGCGTGCTGGTCGTGCGGATCGTTCATCATTCCCGTCCCTTCGCGGCCCGTCCTCGATAGCGCCCTGCCCGCTTGCGGATCCCGTCCACGGTGTCAGGGCAAAGGATGCAACCACATACCCCCTAGGGGTATTCCGGGGTTTGATGTTAGCCTGTGCGCCGAGGAGGTCGAGCATGAACATCGCGCACCGCGTGCCCACGTCCGCGTCGCCGCACGCGCTGCTGCTCCTCCTGGCGTTGGCGGTCTTGCTGATCGCCGGCCTCCTGGGCATGCACACCTTCACCGGTGACGCGATGGGGCACGGCACCCCGGCGACCATGAGTGCTGCGCACACCGTCGTCAGTGACGGATCGCCCGATTCGAGGCATGCGATGACGGCGGATGCCACCGCGGCGTCCCACGACTGCGATGACTCGTGCGCCACAGGCCACGGAGGGAATCACCCTTCCATGGGCGCCGCGTGCGTGCTCGCACTGCTCGCCGGCTTCCTCCTGATCCTGCCCCCGCTGCTCCTCGGACGACGGGGCCTGCACCAGCTGCTGCGCGTCCCGGCCAGCGACCCGCCAGCCGGGCTCCGTCCGCCCAGACCGCCGTCCCTCCTGCTCCTCTCGATCAGTCGCACCTGAGAAACACCCGCCGGTCCGCACCGCACCGCACCGGCACGCAGCCCCACAGGCGGCGCTGCGCACGTGACTCTCAACCGAACCGATCGAAGGAAACAGACATGAAGAAGCTCCCTCTCGCCGTGGGCACCGGCGTGCTCGCCCTCGCCCTCGGCCTCACCGGCTGCTCGACCGCGAACGCCCCCACCACGACCGAGACGTCCGCCTCGGCATCGACGTCCACGAAGGCGAACGACGACGACGCGATGTTCGTCACGATGATGATCCCGCACCACGAGCAGGCCATCGAGATGTCCGACATCGTGCTCGCCAAGAGCGGGCTGGATCCCGACGTCGCGAACCTTGCTCAGCAGATCAAGGCCGCACAGGGGCCCGAGGTCTCGCGGATGAAAGGCTGGCTGACCGCCTGGGGCGTCACGGAGACCGCCCCCGGCATGGGCGGCATGGATCACGGCTCGATGGGCGACGGGATGATGTCGGACGGCGACATGGCGGCCCTGAACGCCGCGAACGGGAAGGACGCGAGCCGCCTCTTCCTGACGCAGATGATCGCGCACCACCAGGGAGCCGTCGACATGGCCCAGCAGGAGGTCCGCGGCGGGCAGAACCCCGACGCGGTCGCTCTCGCGAAGTCGGTGATCGCAGCGCAGACGGCGGAGATCGCCGCGATGCAGAAGCTGCTCGGCCGGTTGTGAGCGTGTCCGGGTGGGTCGGCGGCCGTCGGCCCACCCGGCGCCTCTCGGTCGTCGGCACCGCCCGACGACGACGCCTCGGGGGTGCGCGCTGATGCGGCACACCCCCGAGGCGTCTTCCACGCGGTGCCTCCCCCGCGCCGGCGGGCTTCAGGCCTTGAGCCAGACCGTGGTCTCGCCCGGCACAGCGCCGCCGGTCAGCTCGCCGAGCACCACCTGCGTGCCCGACTCGAGGGCGAACGGCTCGGTGCCGAAGTTCGTCACGACCTGCCACCCGTTCGGACGGGTGAAGCGCAGCACGTCGTCACGGCCGGTCTCGATCCACTCCAGGGTCTCGCCGGTCTGCAGCTCGTGCCGCAGCGCCAGCGCGCGACGGTAGGTGTTCAGCGACGACGTCGGATCGGCGTCCTCCGCCTCCACGGCGTAGTCCGCGAACCACGCCGGCTGCGGGATGTGCGCGCCGTCGGCGCCGAAGCCGAACGACGACCCGGTGCTCGACCACGGCAGCGGCACCCGGCAGCCGTCGCGGCCGAGCCCGTCGCGATCGGGGTCGGCGCCGCGGAAGAACGCCGGATCCTGCCGGTCCTCGGGCTTGATGTCCGCCACCTCGTGCAGGCCGAGCTCCTCCCCCTGGTACAGGTAGGCGCTGCCCGGCAGGCCGAGCAGGAACAGCGACGCCGCGAGCGCCCTGCGGCTTCCCCGCGCGAGGTCGATCTGATCGGCGGGACCGCCGGCCAGGATCCACGCGGACCCCTGCTTGACCTTCCGGCCGTTCAGCGGCGCCAGCCCGTAGCGGGTGGCGTGCCGGACGACGTCGTGGTTGGAGAGCACCCACGTGGAGCTGGACCCGGTCGCCTCGCTCTGCGCGAGGTTGTCCGTCACGATGTGGCGGAACTGCGCCGCGTCGAAGTCGGCCTCGAGCAGGTCGAAGTTGAACGCCTGGCCCAGCCCCTCGGGGCGGGCGTACTTCGCCCGGCGCTCGGCGTTCGCGACCCACGCCTCCGCCACGGCGATGCGCGGCGGGTCGTACTCGTCGAACACCTGGCGCCACTCGCGGTAGATGTCGTGCACGGCGTCACGGTCCCACAGCGGGTGCAGACCGGTGGTGCGGTCCAGCGCATCGAGCTCGAGCTGGCTCGGCAGCACCTCGGGCAGATCCTTGCTGAGGCCGTGCGCCACGTCGATGCGGAAGCCGTCGACCCCGCGGTCCGACCAGAACCGCAGCGTGTGCAGGAACTCCGAGCGCACGTCCGGGTTGTCCCAGTTGAAGTCGGGCTGCTCCCGGGCGAAGAAGTGGAAGTACCACTGGCCGTCGCCGACCGGCTCCCACGCGGGGCCGCCGAACACGCTGGTCCAGTCGGCGGGCGGCAGCTCGCCGTTCTCGCCGAGGCCGTCGCGGAAGATGTAGCGATCGCGCTCCGGCGAGCCCTTGCCCGCGGCGAGCGCGGCCTGGAACATCTCGTGCCGGTCGGACGAGTGGTTCGGCACGATGTCGACGATCACCTTGATGCCGCGGGCGTGGAGCGCCGCGACCATCTCGTCGAAGTCGGCGAGGGTGCCGAGGCGCGGATCCACGTTCCGGTAGTCGTCGACGTCGTAGCCGCCGTCGGCGAGCGCGGAGGGGTAGAACGGGCTGAGCCACACGGCGTCCACGCCGAGCCCGGCGAGATAGTCGGCCTTCTGCGTGACGCCGCGGATGTCGCCGAGCCCGTCCGCGTTCGAGTCGGCGAAGCTGCGCGGATAGACCTGGTAGACGACGGCCTGACGCCACCAGGTGGCATCGGCGGTGATCGAGGACGTCTCGGCAGCGGGTGCGGCGACGGTCATAGGAGTTCCCTTCTGGATCTCGGATTTCTGCGGTTGATGGATTCGGTGTGCGAGCGCGACGCTCTCACGGGACGCCTGATCGGGCTCAGCCCTTGACAGCGCCCTGGGTCACGCCCTCCATCACCCAGCGCTGCGTGAACAGGTAGGCGACGATCGCGGGCGCCATGGCCATGAGGTACGAGGCGAAGGCCACGTTGTAGTTGCTGCTGAACTGATTCTGGAACAGGTTCTGCCGCACCGGCAGGGTCTGCAGGGCCGGATCCGAGATGATCAGCGACGGCATCATGAAGTCGTTCCAGGCGTACAGGAAGGCGAAGATGCCGACCGTGGCGCTCATCGGCCCGAGCAGCGGGAAGATGATCCGCCAGAACGTCTGCCAGGTGCTCGCGCCGTCGATGCGCGCGCTCTCCTCCAGCTCGAGCGGGATCGAGCGCAGGAACGCGGTGAACAGCAGCACGCTGAAGCTGAGCTGGAACATCGTGGCGAGCAGGATCACCCCGAACGGGTTGTCCAGATGGGCGAGCCCGGTGAGCTGGATCTGCGGCAGCGCCACCACCGGGAACGGGATGAACATCGCCGCGAGCAGGTAGAAGAACGAATAGCGGAACAGCTTGTGGTCCCAGTTGCGCACGATCGCGTAGGACGCGAACGCGGCCAGCACCACGGTGAGGAACACCGTCCCCGCAGTGACGAGCAGCGAGACGCCGGCGCCGACCGGGAACTTGGTGAGGTTCCACGCCTGCACGAACCCGTCGAACGTGAACGGCGCCGGGAACGAGAAGGCGTTGCCGTCGACCGACTGCTTCGACGTCTTGAACGACATGGCGATCGTCACGTACAGCGGGAGCAGGACGGTGACGGTGCACAGGATCAGGATGATCGTGCCCGACCAGTTCACCCGCTCCATGCGGATCCGCGGCTTGCGCCCGCCGGTGGCCAGCGCCTGAGTGGTGAGGAGAG
This sequence comes from Microbacterium sp. 8M, assembly GCF_902506375.1. GTDB lineage: Bacteria > Actinomycetota > Actinomycetes > Actinomycetales > Microbacteriaceae > Microbacterium. The sequence goes on along the minus strand of NZ_LR733284.1, from coordinate 102,729 downwards.
TCTGCGTCGACATCAGAGTGCGTTCCTTCCGCGGGTCACGGACAGCTGCAGCAGGGAGATGAGGATCGCGACGACGAAGAAGATCGTCGCGTTCGCCATCTGGTAGGCGTAGTCGCCTCCGTTGAAGCCGGCGATGATGGTCATCGCCACGCTGCGGGTGGACGTGCCGGGGCCGCCGTCGGTGAGGCCCTTGATGATGTCGTACGCGTTCAGGAAGCCCTTGAAGCCGAGCACGACGTTGATCACGAAGTAGCCGGCCACGAGCGGCACCGTGATGCGGGTGAGCTGCTGGAACTTGCTCGCCCCGTCGATGTCCGCCGCCTCGTAGACGTCGCCCGGGATCGACAGCAGGCCGGCGATGTAGATGAGCAGCGTGCCCGGGATCGCCTGCCAGGCGGTCACGATCACGATGCCGAGCCAGGCCAGGTCCGGGTTGGCGAGGATGCTCGTGGACAGCCACGGGATCCCCGTCGCGGTCCCGAGCGCCGGGAGGGAGTTCGAGAACAGGAAGTTGAACACGTACGCGATGATGATTCCGGAGATGACCATCGGGATCACGAAGATCGCACGGAGGCCGGTCTTGAACCGGATCCGCGAGACGAGCCCGACGGCCAGCAGGAAGGCGAGCACGTTCACGACGATCACGGTCACGATCGAGAACCCGAACGTGAACAGGTAGCTCTGCAGGATGGCCGGGTCGCTGAACGCCGCGATGTAGTTGGTCAGCCCGTTGAAGCTCCAGGTGCCGATCCCGATCGAGTCGGTGAAGCTGAAGAAGATGCCCATCACGGCGGGCACCGTGATCGCCAGCGTGAAGAGCACGAGCGTCGGCAGCAGGAACAGGTAGTAGATCGGCTCGACGCGCTTGCTGCTGCGACGGATCGTGCGGTCGCCGCCGGTGACGATGGTGGTCGTGGTGGTCATTTCGCGCTGCCCTTCGTGTCACTCGGGAGCTTCGGGGCGAGGAAGGCGGCGCGCGCCCAGTCCGCGTCCATCGTGCTCAGGGTGCTCTTGACGTCGCCGCCGAGCGCGATCGCCTGAACGTAGTTGAAGACGGGGATCGTCTTCGGCACGAGCACCGACGCCCCCTGGTAGACCGCGCCGTCGGTGTAGTACGGGATCATCCCTTCGATCCGCGGGTCCGTCGGCATCTTGGCGTCGGTCGTCGGCGCGAAGCCGAGCTGTGACGCGTTGTAGGCCTCGATCACCTCGGGCTGGTAGAGGTACGCGAGGAAGTCGCGAGCTGCTTTCTGGTGATGCGACCCCGTCGGGATCATCGCCGCGAGGTCCATGTTCACGCGGACCTTGAGATCCTTCGGGTCGTCGGTCATCGGCAGGGGGAAGCTGCCGAGCTGCAGGTCGGGAGACGTCTTGGCGATCTCGCCGAACGCCCACGGCCCCTGCAGGTACATCGCGCCCTTGCCCTGGGCGAACGCGAGGTTGCCGTCGACGTACGCCTGGCTCGCGGCGTTCGGCTGGGTGTAGTTCTTGATGAGCTGCGTCATCTGCTCGACCGGCTTGGCGAAGTCCTTCGAGAAGGAGGTCTCCGAGCTCGGACCGACGTTGGTGCCCTCGGCGTTCATCCTCTTGAAGAAGTCCACGACCGGCACCTCGCCGCCGACGGCGTAGTCGTACCAGCCCTGGCCGATCGTCCAGTTGTCCTTCAGCGTCGCGTAGAACGGCGACACCCCCGCGGCCTTGAGCGTGTCGCACGCCGCGATCAGCTCATCCCAGGTCTTCGGCACCTCGATGCCGTACTTCGCGAAGATCTCCTTGTTGTAGATCACGGAGGCGGCCATCACCGAGTAGGGCAGCACCGTGGTCTTTCCCGGGCAGACCCCGTACTGATCCAGCAGCGGCTTCAGGTCCTTGCGGATCCGTCCCGCCGCCTCCGTGTCGGACAGGTCGGTCAGCGCGCAGCGCTGCACGAACCGGGCGACCTCGAAGTTGTAGTTCGCGAGCATCAGATCCGGCGGGTTGCCCCGCACGAAGCTGGCGGAGACGACGTCCACACCGGAGGTGTCGATCTCCACCCGCACCTTGTCCTGCGAGGCGTTGTAGTCGTCCACGACCTTGGTCATGAAGTCGATCGCCTCGCGTTTGCTGAACGTGAAGCGGACCGTCTCGCGGCCGTCGGCGGGCGCGCAGCCGGCGAGAGCCGTTCCTGCGATCGCGAGCGCCGTGGCGACCGCGAGCATCCGCGCCGTCCGCGTCCTCTTCCCAGACACCATCGTCCTCATCTCTTCCGGCGGGATCCGCCACCCGGTCCTGCCCCACAGCACGACCCGGATCCTTGTTCCGGCGATTAGATTTTGTTCCCGAATCAACTCGGGCAAGGGATACTCTGGCAGAGGTCCACCCGAGAGGTCAAGCAGAGAATGCCCAGAACGCCCGAGCCCGGGCTCCGCGCCGCGGACGGCGAAGACGCCGTCGCGCCGGCCGGCGCGGATGCCGTCACCCCGGGCGCCGCGTTCGCCGTCGGGCGCCCGAGCCTCGGCCAGGTGCTGGACTTCGCCTGGGGGCGCGGGCCGTTCACCGCGACCGAGGCGATGGCCGGCGCCTCGCTCACCCGCTCCACCACGATCGACGCGATCGACACCCTCGTGGAAGCCGGCGTCGTCCGCGAGCTCCCCAACGCCCGCGACGCCGGCCAGTACTCGGGCGGGAGGCCGGCGCGCCGCTTCGAGCTGCCCACCGACCTCGGCGCCGTGATCGCACTGGACGCCGGCGACACCCACCTCGGCGTGACCGTCACCGACCTGGCGCGCACGCCCCTCGCGCATCTGCGCACCGACCTGGATCCGCGGCACACCGTGGGTCAGCGGCGCACGGCGATCCTGAAGCACCTGGAGGCGGCGCTGGCCGACAGCGGCGTGCCCCGCGACCGCATCCTCGCGCTGTGCGCGGGCGTCGCCGCGCCGGTGACGCGCAACGGCTCATCCCCGCCGCACCCCGACGGCTTCTGGGAGCGCACCAACCCCGGCCTCGCCGAGGTGCTCGCGGGATGGGCGCCCGTGGTCGAGGTGAAGAACGACGCCGTGCTCGCCGCCGCGGCGGAGGCCGACCTGGGCGAAGCCGTGGGGTGCCGCGACTACATCGCCCTCATCGCGGGCGAACGGTTCGGCGCCGGCGCCGTCGTGGACGGGCACATGCTGCACGGCGCGCACGGCGGCGTGGGCGAGATGGTGCTGCTGGACCACGTGCGCGGCGTCGGATCCGCCGACGGCCTCGGCCCCACGATCACCCGCATCGCCCGGGAGCTGCTGGCGTCGGGCGCGGCCGCGGCCGACGGGGCGCTGGCGCGGCTCGCCACGGAGGGCCTCCGCGCCGAGGGGATCCTCGCACTCGCGGCCGACGGGGATCCGGCCGCCGCGGAGGTCGTGCGCGGCACCGGCGCCCACCTGGCGCGCGTGGTCGCCGTGCTCGGGAGCACCTACGACCCGGAGCGCGTGATCGTCTGCGGCGCGATCGCCGACGCCATCGAGCCCGTGCTCGACGCCGCGCGCACGGCGCTGCGTCCGATGCTGCACCTGCCGGCGCCGAAGATCCTGCGCTCGCAGCTCGGCGCCGACATCGTGCTCGCCGGCGCGGTCTCCACGGCCCTGGCCGCCGCACGGACGATCGGCCTGCCGCGGCTCGCGGCCCGGCGCCTGCACGGCGCGGACTGACGCCGCCCCCGGGGTCCGTGACCGCCGGAAAACGGAGGAGCACTCGGCGTGTCGGGCGCGGATCCGGGCGCGACACGCCTCAGGCGGGCTGGAGCTCCGCCGTTTTCCGACCTCACGGAGGTCGGGGGCTGCGGCGTCCGACCGTCAGTCGACGAGGAGGGCGGGCTCCTCGAGCACGGCGGCGACGTCGGCGATGAAGCGGCTCATGCCGTCGCCGTCGACGACGCGGTGGTCGAAGGATCCGGCCACGGTCGTCACCCAGCGCGGGCGCACCTCGCCGTCGACGACCCACGGCTTCTGGCTGATCGTGCCCATGGCCACGATGCCCGCCTCGCCGGGGTTGATGATCGGGGTGCCCGCGTCCATCCCGAACACGCCGATGTTGGTGATCGTGATGGTGCCCCCCTGCTGGTCGGCGGGCGTCGTCTTGCCCTCGCGCGCGGTGGCGGTGAGGCGGTTCAGGGCGCGGGCCAGGTCGCGCATGCCCAGATCCTGCGCATCCTTGATGTTCGGCACCAGCAGGCCGCGCGGCGTGGCGGCGGCGATGCCGAGGTTCACGTAGTGGCGCACGGCGATCTCGGCGCCGTCCGGAGTGTCGATCCAGGCCGCGTTGACCATCGGGGTCCGCCGGACGGCCCAGATCACGGCGCGCGCCATGATCAGCAGCGGCGACACCTTGATGTCTGCGAAGTCGGGCGAGGCCTTGAGCCGCTTCACGAGCTCCATGGTGCGCGAGGCGTCGACCTCCTTCCACACGGTCACGTGCGGGGCGGAGTAGGCGCTCTGCACCATGGCCGAGGACGTGGCCTTGCGCACGCCCTTGACCGGGATGGACTCGGTGCGGCTCTCGTCCGCTCCGGCACGCGCCGGCGAGGGCGAGATGCCGCGGGCCAGACCGACCGGTGCGGGCTGCGGCGCTGGGACGGTCTCCTCGCGCACGTCGCCCCACTCGGGCGTCTGGATGTTGCGGAACACGCTGGCCTGCTCGGCGTGCTTCATGACGTCGTCCCGGGTGACCTCGCCGTCGGCTCCCGTCGGGCTGACCTGGGTGAGGTCGACGCCGAGGTCGCGCGCGAGCTTGCGGATCGGCGGCTTCGCGATCACGCCCACGCTGGAGCGGACCGGACGCGGGGCCGGACGACGGCGGCGCGACGTGGCCTCCGCGCCGGAGCCGTAGCCGACGAGCACGGATCCGGATCCCTCCGCCGGCGCGGGGGCGGACGGCGCAGTCGGGGCGGCGGGCTCGGGGGCGCCGGTGACGAACGTGATGATCGGGGTGCCGACGTCGACGGTCTTCCCCTCCGGCACGAGCAGCTCGCCGACCGTGCCGGCGTGCGGTGACGGCAGCTCGACGAGCGACTTGGCCGTCTCGATCTCGCAGATCACGTCGTTCACGGCGACCGCGTCACCGGGCGCCACCTTCCAGGTGACGATCTCGGCCTCGGTGAGGCCCTCGCCGACGTCCGGCAGGGTGAAGGTCTGAGTGCTCATGGTCGGGATCCTTTCACACGGGTCGTTGAGCGAGGACGCCGAAGGCGACCGAGACGAAACGGGGTGGCCTCGCAGGAGACCGCGTTTCGTCTCGCTTCGCTCGCTCAACGACCCCTGGATGAGACATCAATAGGCGAGGGAGCGGTCCACGGCCTCGAGGATCCGGTCCGGATCCGGCAGGTAGACGCCCTCGAGCTTGGCGGGCGGGAACGGGGTGTCGTAGCCCGACACCCGGAGCACCGGCGCCTCGAGGGCGTAGAACGCGCGCTCCATCACGGTCGCCGCGATCTCGCTGCCGAGGCTGACGAACCCGGGCGCCTCCTGCGCGTAGACCATCCGGCCCGTCGAGCGCACCGAGTCGAGGATGGGCCCGTAGTCCACCGGCGACAGCGAGCGCAGGTCGACGACCTCGCAACTCGTGCCCTCCGCCTCGGCGAGCGCGGCGGCCTGCAGCAGGGTGGACACCATGGCACCGTGTCCGACGAGCGTGACGTCGGATCCGCGGCGCACGATGCGCGAGGCGTGCAGCGGCAGCGCGGGGGCGGCGAGATCGACCTCGCCCTTGGGCCAGTACCGGCTCTTCGGCTCGAGGAAGATCACCGGGTCGTTCGAGGCGATGGCCTCCTGGATCATCCAGTACGCGTCGTTCGGGGTCGAGGGCGACACGACGCGCAGACCCGGGGTGTGCGCGAAGTAGGTCTCGGGGCTCTCCTGGTGGTGCTCGACCGCGCCGATGTGCCCGCCGTAGGGGATGCGGATCACGACCGGCATCGACACCGCGCCCTGATGCCGGGCGGTGAGCTTCGCGAGCTGCGTGGTGATCTGGTCGAACGCGGGGAACACGAAGCCGTCGAACTGGATCTCGACGACCGGGCGGAACCCGCCCATCGCGAGGCCGATCGCGGTGCCGACGATGCCCGACTCCGCGAGCGGCGTGTCCAGCACGCGCTGCGGGCCGAAGTCGCGCTGCAGGTGCTCGGTGACCCGGAACACGCCGCCGAGCGCGCCGATGTCCTCGCCCATGAGGAGCACGCGCGGGTCGTCCTCCATGGCCTTGCGCAGGCCCGCGTTCAGAGCCTTGCTGAACGGCATCGTCTCGATGCGGGTGCCCGCGGCGGTGTCGACGGTGGTCATCGCTTGCCACTCTGCCCTTCTGCCGCTCCGCTGGAGGGGAACGACGCCTCGTACTGCGCCTGCCAGGCCTTCTGCTCGGCCATGAGCGGGTGCGGATCGCTGTAGACGTGGTCGAAGATGACCTCGGGCCCGGGCGAGACGAGCTCGAGGGTGCGCACGCGCAGGTCCTCCGCGGCGTCGGCCGCCTCGGCGTCCGCGTCGGCGAAGAACGACTCCGCCGCGCCGCGGTGCTCGAGGTACGCGCGCATGCGGGCGATCGGATCGCGCAGCGCCCACTCCTGCTCCTCGGCGCTGCCGCGGTACTTCGTGGGGTCGTCGCTCGTGGTGTGCGCGCCCATGCGGTAGGTGACGGCCTCGATCGCGCGCGGGCCGTCGCCGCCACGCGCCTCATCGAGGGCCCGACGGGTGACCGCGTAGCTGGCGAGCACGTCGTTGCCGTCGACCCGGATCGACTCGATGCCGTAGCCGATGCCGCGCTGCACGAGAGGCACCCGCGACTGCGTGCTCACCGGCACCGAGATCGCCCAGTGGTTGTTCTGCAGGAAGAACACCTCGGGGGTGCGGTAGCTCGCGGCGAACACCATGGCCTCGTGCACGTCGCCCTGGCTCGATGCGCCGTCGCCGTAGTAGACCATGACGGCCTCGTCGCGGTCGGGGTCGCCGGTGCCGCACTTGCCGTCGAAGACGAGTCCCATCGCGAGGCCGGTGGCGTGCAGGGTCTGCGAGCCGAGCACCAGCGTGTAGATGCGGGTGTTGCCGTTGCGGGGATCGGTCGGATCCCATCCGCCGTTGGACGTACCGCGCATCAGCGTGATGATGTCGACCGGATCCACCCCGCGGATCCGGGTGACGACGTGCTCCCGGTAGGAGGGGAAGATCGTGTCCTGCGGGCGGGCGGCGCGGGCGGATCCGACCTGGGCGGCCTCCTGCCCTCGGCTCGGCGGCCACAGGGCGAGCTGGCCCTGGCGCTGCAGGTTGGTGGCCTGGCTGTCGATGGCGCGGATCGCGACCATGTCGCGGTAGAACTGCTCCAGCTCGCTGTCCGGGAGCGCGTCGATGAGGGGCAGATACTCCTCGGCCGCGGCGTTCGGGGCGTAGCTGCCGTCGGCGTCGAGGACGCGGACGACAGGGATATCGGCGTCTGTCACCTTGTCTACGCTAACCGAGGATTCCGGTTGTGCAGTGGAGGGTCGCCACAAACGATCACCGGGGTCCTGTCACGATCCCCACGGACGCATGCGGGCTCGCGGATATCCAGGTGTCCCACGTATTTTTGCCAGGTCCCCCTAGCTTTTTACCTGGGACGCCTTGCATCCGTTTTCAGAGAAAGTGGCCGTCGTCGCCGGCGCTCACACGCCCCTTGCCCGGGCATCCTCCCTCAGGGCGCCGTGGACACGACCATCGCCGAGCCGCCGCCCCGTCGCACCGGTTCCGCCGCCGCGACCGTGCTGCCGTCGGGCCGGAACTCGATGGCCGTGGCCGCGCCGATCTCGGACGCCGAGGTGAACGAGTCGCCCGAAGGCACGAGCGTGTGCCCCAGCGCCGTCAGGCCCGCGCCGTACTGCTCGATGAACGCCGGCTCCGCCACCACGCTCGTGCCGTTGCGCGGCGCCGCCCGGGGTGCCGCGATCGCCTGCGACACGTCCATGCCCAGGTCGACCCGGTTCAGGATCGTCTGCAGCACCGTGGTGATGATCGTGGATCCGCCGGGCGATCCCAGGGCGAGGAACGGCTTGCCGTCCTGCAGGATGATCGTCGGCGACATCGACGACCGGGGCCGCTTGCCCGGCTCGATGCGGTTCGGATCCGAGGCGTTCCAGACCGTGGAGAAGTCGGTCAGCTCGTTGTTCAGCAGGAACCCGCGCCCCGGCACCACCATGCCGGATCCGCCGGTCTGCTCGATGGTCAGCGTGTACTCGGCCACGTTCCCCCAGCGGTCGGACACGGTGAGGTTGGTCGTCGAGATGTTCTCCGTGTCCTTCTCGGAGGCCGGCGACGCCGCGGCACCCGGGCAGACGCCGTCGTACGAGGTGACGTCTCCCGGTGCGACGGGCTTCGGCAGCGCGTGCGCGGGGTCGATCAGGCAGGCGCGTTCGGCTCCGTACAGCGGATCCGTCAGCGCCGCGGTCGGGACGTCCACGAACGCCGGGTCGCCGACATACTTGCCGCGGTCGGCGAAGGCGAGCGAGCTCGCCTCGACGTAGTGGTGCAGCGCCTGCGTGCTGTCCATGCCGGAGAGCTGGTAGTTCTGCAGGATGTTGAGCGCCTCGCCCACCGTAGTGCCGCCGCTGCTGGACGGCGCCATGCCGTAGACGTCCAGCCCGCGATAGTTCACATGGGTCGGATCCTGATCCACCACGGAATAGCCGGCGAGGTCCGCGGCCGTCATCGAACCGACCGGCACCGGGAGGGTGGTGTCGGGCGACTTCGGGGGCGCCTGCACCGTCTGCGCGATCTCCTGCGCCAGCGGCCCGGTGTAGAACGCGGAGATGCCATCCTTCGCGAGGAGCCGATAGGTGGCCGCCAGGTCGTGGTTCTGGAACACGCTGCCCACCGCGGGAGCGTCGCCGCCTGGCAGGTACAGCGCGCTGGTGGAGGTGAATGCGGCGAAGCGCGTCTTGTTGTCCAGCGTCTGCTGCCGGAAGGTGTCGTCCACCACGAAGCCGCGATCCGCCACCTTGATGGCGGGCTTCAGCGCTTCGCCCAGGCTCAGCGTGCCCCAGCGCTCCAGGGCCCGTTGCCAGGTGGCCGCCGTCCCCGGCACGCCCACGGAGACGCCGCTGGTCACCAGCTCCGGGGTGAACCGGTAGGGGCTGCCCGTGGCCGGGTCGATGAACGCGTCGTGCGTGATGCCCGCCGGTGCGGTCTCGCGGCCGTCGATCGTGCCGACCGTGCCGGACTTCGCGTCGTAGTAGACGAAGTACCCGCCGCCGCCGATTCCGGCGCTGTACGGCTCCGTGACCCCGAGCGTCGCCGCTGCGGCGACCGCCGCATCCGCCGCCGTGCCGCCCTTGCGCAGCACCTCGATCGCGGCAGCCGAGGCCTCCGGGTCCACGGTGCTGACCGCGCCCCCGTAGCCCGTGGCGGTGGGCGTCTTCTCGGTGGATCGGGGATCCGCCTGAGCCGAGGGGGCGGCGATCGCCCCGGCCGTCAGCGACAGGCCCACTGCCGCGATCAGCGCTGCGGCGCGCGTGCGCGGCCGCCGTCCGTGAATTCTCTCCGTCGAGCCGTCCATGCCTTCGGTCGTATCACGGGGCGTGCGCTCGGGCAACGGGGTCGACCGTTCGTCCAGCGCGTTCGAGGTCCGTGGTTCCTCACTCGCACCCCGCATGTCGCGGATGCAGGACGCGGCCGTGGATGCAGGACGCGGCCACGGATGCGCGACGGATGCAGGACGCGGCTACGGATGCAGGACGGATGCGGCGGTTCGGCCCTGCATCCGTCGCACGATCCTGCAGGCGTCGCCGGGTGCAGCAGGCGTGCGCCCGGGACGGCGCCGGGCCTGCGCCGGGGACGGCGCCGGGCCTGCCGGCGCCCGAGATCGATCGCCCGCGTCAGGGGCGCTGTGCGGCGGCGACGGCCAGGACGCGGGGCAGCGACTCCGCCTCACCGACCGAGATCCGGATCCCGTCTCCGGGGAAGGCGCGCACGATCAGGCCCGCGTCCTCGAACGCCGCTGCGACGTCGGCCGTCGCCTCGCCCGTGGGCAGCCAGACGAAGTTGCCCTGCGCGTCGGGCACGTCCCAGCCTGCTTCGCGCAGGCCCGCGACGAGCTCGGTGCGGCGCTCGACGATGACGGCGACGCGGGCGCGCAGCTCGTCCTCGGCGTCCAGGCTCGCGATTGCGGCGCGCTCGGCGGCGGCGGTGACCGACAGCGGGATCGCCGTGGTGCGGGCCGCGTCCAGGACGCGCGGGTGCCCGATCGCGTAGCCCACCCGCAGTCCGGCGAGGCCGTACGCCTTGGAGAACGTGCGCAGCACGACCACGTTGGGGTGGGTCTCGAAGATGCGCTCCGCGAGGCCGTCGACGGCATCGGGGGCCGTGACGAACTCGGCGTACGCCTCGTCGAGCACGATCAGCACGTCCCGCGGAACCCGGGCGACGAACGCCGCGAACTCGGCGCTCGTCACGATCGGCCCCGTCGGGTTGTTCGGGGTGCACACGATCACCACACGAGTGCGGTCGGTGATCGCGGCGGCCATGGCGTCGAGGTCGTGCCGGGAGTCCGCGGTGAGCGGCACCTGCACGCCCGTCGCTCCCGCCACCAGGGGAAGGCCGGGGTACGCCTCGAAAGAGCGCCACGCGTACACCACCTCGTCCCCCACCGTCGCGGCGGCCTGCACGAGCTGGTACAGGATCGCGACGCTGCCGGAGGCGACGTGCACCGCATCCGGCGCGACGCCGTAGCGCTCGCCCAGCCGCGCACGCAGCGCGCCGGCGGTGGCATCCGGGTAGCGGTTGATCGGCGTGCCCGCGGTCAGCGCCGCGACGACAGACGGCAGCGGCTCGAACGGGTTCTCGTTGCTGGACAGCTTGAACGCGTCTGCACCGGCCTGCTTGCCCTGGCGGTACGGCGGGAGGGCCGCGATCTCTTCGCGGATGCGGGGCAGGATCTCTTCGCTCACGCGTCGAGTCTAGATGCGCGGCCCGCACCCGCACCCGGCCGCCGCAGACCCGCCCTCGGGCGCCGCTGACCCGCCCCCGGGCGCCGCTGACCCGCTCCCGGGCGCCGCAACCCTGCCGTCGGGCCGTGATGACCGGGAGCCCATCCACATGATCGGCTCGCACGCAACTCCCCTGCGGATCGGGGATCCGAGTGCCAGAATCGGCATCATGAGGTTCCTCATCCGCGTCATCGTGAACGCCTTCGCCATCTGGGTCGTGAGCCTGATCACCGTCCTCCAGGTCACGGTCACCCCGTACCCGCCGGGCGGGATGGTGCCGCTGCTCGTCACGCTGCTCGCGATCGGCGCGGTGTTCGCGGTGGTGAACACGATCGTCGGCGCGGTGGTGAAGATCGTGGCGTTCCCGCTGTACATCCTGACGCTGGGGCTGATCTCCCTCGTCATCAACGGGTTCCTGCTCTGGCTGACCGCGTGGATCACCGGCTTCTGGGGGTGGGGCCTGGCGCTCGGCGGCTTCGGCTGGACGATCGTCGCCGCCTTCCTCATCGCCGTGATCAACGCGATCTTCAACGCGATCCTGCGCCCGCAGCGCCAGCGCAGCCGCGACCGCTGACACGACGGGACTGACGCGCAGGTGCACCGTCACTTCTCCTCCGCGACGCGCGCGGCGGTGAAGTCCGTGGAGTCGACCAGGGTCGCGCCGTCGTAGGCGGCGAACCGCTCGCGGAGCGCATCCATCCGCGGATCACCGGACTGCTCGGCCAGCCGAACGGTCTCCTGATACGCGGCGAGCTGGTGCGCAGGGACGCCCACATCGATGCCGTGCCCGGGTGCGGCCGTCCGCGTGATGACCAGGCTCTGCGTGGATCCCAGCCCGTCCGTCCGCCCGCCTCCGGTGAGGCCGGCGACCGGGTCGTCGGTGTGCCGCACCGCGACGTGCACCACTTCGGAGGGCAGCGACGGCTCCGTGGGCGACCCGACCGTGTAGACGCCTCGGACGTCGAACGCGCCCGACTGGGCCACGAGGTCGACGTCCATCCCGCCCTGCGAGTAGCCCACCAGATCGACCGGCGTCCTCTCGTCCGCACCGGCGGCGCGCAACGCGGCGACCGTCGCCTTGTAGGAGTCGGACTCCTTCCGTTCGAGGTAGGCCCGCAGGTTCGACTCCATGTCCCAGGGCTCGGTCTCCGGTCCACCGGGACGCGTGCCATCGACGTATGCCATGAAGCGGGTCGACCCATCCGCCAACGTGTACTTCTCCACGCGCACCTGCGGTGTCTCGCCGTACGGGATCCGGGCGACCACCTCGCTCAGGAATCCCGGCGGCCGCGGCACGGGGAGCGCACCACCCGGGGTCGCGGGCGGCGTGGAGACGCGGGCGGGCGTGCGCGCCCGGGTGAGGAGCAGATCGCCGGGGCGGGGGCCCACGGCGCCACGGCCCGGCGCACCCGGGCCCGCGGCGCCGTCGACGAGGACCGCGCCGGGCGTCGGCGTGAGCGGCCCGCGCGGCGTCTGACCGAACCCGGGCGCGAAGAGCCGCAGCAGCATCAGGGCGCCCCGAGCGACGCCCGCCTCGGCGAACCCCGCGCTCATGAGCGCCAGCTGCAGACCGGGGCTCAGCGTCGAGAGCACGCCCCAGCCCGCGCCCTGCGCCTCCGAGAGCGGAGCGCCCGGGGCGGGCACGAACCCGTCGTACGCGCCGAGCGCCCACTTCTGCAGCAGGTCGCGCTCCGTCGCGCGCAGCCCCGGGTTACGTCGCAGGATCTCCTCGACGCGATGCAGGGACTGCTTCACGAGCTCCGGATCCGTCACGCTCGAGACCGCCCGCTGCGCCCGGAGCTCGGCGATCTCGAAGATGTCGGCCATGGTCTCGGTGCCGCTCGCGATCTCGTCCAGCGCCGCGTTCACGGCGTCGAGCCGGTTCACCGCCGGCCACACCGGCATGACCGCACCCGACCGCGACCCCGGCGGCAGGCACGACGACTCCACGAGCCCCGGGATCTCGAGCAGCTCGTCCCGGGCGATCTGCACGGCCGCCGCGTCGGCACGCAGCCGCCCCGCCATCGCCCGCAGACCATCCGGATCCACGGCCAGGATCCCGCCGTGGGAGATCTCCACCTCGCTGCCCACGCGGTCACCCCACCCGCAGCCCGGACTCGATCCAGCCCAGCTCGTCGAGCACGCCCGCGAGCTCGTGCTGCTGCTCGGCGCAACGATCGAGCATCGCCTCGACCGCGCGCGCCTTCCAGGCGCAGTCGACGGAGAGCGCCACCAGGTCGGCGAGGGCCCGGTCGAGCCGTTCGCGCACGCTGCTGCAGCGCAGCAGCGCCTCGGCGAGCATCCAGGATCCTTCGGCGGCAGCGGGAGCGATCGTGAACATGTCGCCCAGCCTGCGCCAGAACACAGGGTTGGGGAGCGGGGTTCGTGGAAGCCGTGGGATCCGGGCGCTCCCTCCGTGCTGTGGAGGACGCGTCCGGACGGCGGGCGGGACGGTCGGCGCCACCATCGCGCTCTCGGACGATCGCCCCGGTGCGGCACAATGGAGCCATGACCGAGTCGGACCCGTTCCGCGTGATCTTCGTGTGCACGGGCAACATCTGCCGGTCACCCATGGCGGAGGTCGTCTTCCGCGACATCGCGACGCGGCAGGGCCTCGGCGACCGCATCGTGTCCACGAGCGCCGGCACCGGCGACTGGCACGTCGGCGAGCAGGCGGACCGCCGCACGATCGAGGCGCTCGACCGCCGCGGCTATGACGGATCCGGGCATCGCGCCCGGCAGTTCACCTACGACGACTTCGCCACCAATGACCTCGTCGTCGCCCTCGACCGCACGCACGAGCGGATCCTGAAGCAGTGGGCGCGCGACGAGTCCGAGGAGGGCAAGGTCACCCTGCTGCTGTCGTTCGAGCACCCCGACACCGCTTTCGAGCACCACGGCGCCCTGGACGTGCCCGACCCCTACTACGCCGACGCCCCGGTGTTCGACGAGGTGCTCGGTATGATCGAGAGCGCGAGCCACGGCCTCTTCCGCCAGCTCGAACCCGCCATCCGACCGCCGCGCCCCTGACGAAATCGCTCATGACGGCAGCGCGTGCCGGATCCACGACTTCCGGAGGACACCCCGTGACCGCCACGCTCCCCGTCCAGCCCCTCAGCCCGCTCGACGGACGCTACCGCGCCGCGGTCGCCCCGCTCGCCGACTACCTCTCCGAGGCCGGCCTCAACCGCGCCCGCGTCGAGGTAGAGGTGGAGTGGCTGATCGCGCTGACCGACCGCTCGCTGTTCGGCACCTCGCCGCTGTCCGATGAGGACAAGGAGCGCCTGCGCGGCCTGTACCGCGACTTCGGTCAGGCCGAGATCGACTGGCTGGCCGAGAAGGAGGCGGTGACCCGCCACGACGTGAAGGCCGTCGAGTACCTCGTGCGCGACCGGCTCTCCGCACTGGGCCTGAACGCGATCGCCGAGCTCACCCACTTCGCCTGCACGAGCGAGGACATCAACTCCGCCTCCTACGCGCTCACCGTCAAGCGCGCCGTGGAGCGCGTGTGGCTGCCGGCCCTGCAGGACGTCATCGCGAAGCTCCGCGAGCTGGCGGTCGAGCACGCCGACGCCGCGATGCTGTCCCGCACCCACGGGCAGCCCGCCACTCCGTCGACGATGGGCAAGGAGCTCGCGGTGTTCGCGTGGCGCCTGGAGCGGGTCGTCAAGCGGATCCAGGGATCCGAGTACCTCGCGAAGTTCTCCGGCGCGACCGGCACCTGGTCCGCGCACCTCGCGGCCGAGCCGTCCGTGGACTGGCCCGCGCTCGCCCGCGAGTACATCGAGGGCCTCGGGATCGACTTCAACATCCTCACCACGCAGATCGAGTCGCACGACTGGCAGGTCGAGCTGTACGACCACGTGCGGCACGCGGGCGGGATCCTGCACAACCTCGCCACCGACATCTGGACCTACATCTCGCTCGGCTACTTCGCGCAGATCCCCGTCGCCGGCGCGACCGGATCCTCGACCATGCCGCACAAGATCAACCCGATCCGGTTCGAGAACGCCGAGGCGAACCTCGAGCTGTCCGGCGCGCTGCTGAACTCGCTCTCGCAGACGCTCGTCACGAGCCGCCTGCAGCGCGACCTCACCGACTCCACCACGCAGCGCAACATCGGCGTCGCGTTCGGGCACTCGCTGCTGGCCCTGGACAACCTGCGGCGTGGCCTGAACGAGATCTCGCTCTCCCGCGACGTGCTGCTCGCCGACCTCGACAGGAACTGGGAGGTGCTCGGCGAGGCGATCCAGACGGTGATCCGCGCCGAGGTCGTCGCCGGCCGCTCCACGATCCAGGATCCGTACGCGCTGCTGAAGGAGCTCACCCGCGGTCACCGCGTCGGAGCTGCGGAGCTCGCCGAGTTCGTGCAGGGCCTGGAGATCGGCGACGAGGCCAAGCAGCGCCTGCTGGCACTGACCCCTGCGACGTACGTGGGCCTCGCGGAGACCCTGGCGAAGTAGCCCGGCCCAGGCCTCGGATCCCGTGCGCCGGGATGCGGTGGCGTCCTGCTCGAGATGGAAGACGTCGCCGCCACGCGGCCGCGGGCAGCGTTTTCCATCTCGCTGCGGGGCCGAGCGGCCGGTGGAGATGGAAAACGTCGCCGCCGCAGGCTTGAGGGCAGCGTTTTCCATCTCCTGACACCGGCGAGAGGACACCCGCGCGCTCACGCACCCACAGGCTCCCGGGCGACGGCGGGGCTCAGGCGCCCACTCGGCGAACCGCCGGGCTCAGGCCTGGGTCTCAGGCCGCCGGTCTCAGGCCGCCCGACTCAGACCCGCCTCAGGCCGCCGGGCCCAGGCCTGGGACTCAGGCCCCCGGCTCGGGCCGCCGGGCTCAGGCCTCGGCGGGAACCGCCGCCGGGGCGCCGGAGTACTCGCCGGCGCGGTCCTTCGGCATCGCGAGGATCGCCAGCAGCATGAGCGCCGCCGTCACGGCCGCGGCGACGAACACCCAGGTCGAGGCGTGCACCACCGTCGCGGGGTCGTGCTCACCACCGCCGGCGGCCAGCACGGCGTTGGAGATCGCGCCGTAGACGGCGACCCCGACCGCGGCACCCGCCGACCGCGCGAAGGTGTTCATCCCGGTCACGGCGCCGCGCTCGCCCCAGCCGACCGAGGCCTGCGCCACGATCAGGGTCGGCGACGCGGTCCAGCCCAGGCCGAAGCCGATCACGAAGGCGATCCCGGCGAGCGACAGCGCGTTCGGGTACGGTCCGATCAGCGCGAGCCCGAGCGCGCCGAGGGTGGCGATCGCCGCCCCGACGAGCGCGGTGACGCGGAATCCGAACCGCAGGTACAGCCGACCGGCGTTGGCGGCCGACAGCGGCCAGCCCAGGGTCATCGCGGCCACGGCGAGGCCGGAGAGCAGCGGCAGCACGCCGATCGAGCCCTCGAGGTATGCGGGGGCGAAGCTCGTCACGCCGGTCAGCAGCGCGCCGACCGCGAACGACGCCAGGGTCGTGGTGAGGATCAGCCGGCTCGAGATCAGGCGCAGGTCGATGATGGGCTCGGCCGCCCGGCGCTCAACGAGCGCGAACACGGCGAGCGCCACGGCGCCGACGACGAAGCAGAGCACGCTCGGCACCGACAGCCAGGCCCAGGCGTTGCCGCCTTCGAGCACGCCGAGGATGAGGCCGGTCAGGCCCACGGTGAGCAGCGCGGCGCCGAGGTAGTCGATGCGGTGGCGGCGGCGTTCCGTCTGCTCGTGGAAATGCCGCAGCAGCATCCAAGCCGCGACGAGGCAGAGCGGCACGTTGATGAGGAAGATCAGCCGCCACACGTCGAGCTGCGAGAACACGCCGCCCAGGGCCGGACCCACGACGGAGGAGACCGCCCAGACGCTGGCTATGTAGCCCTGCACCACCGCGCGCTCCGACACGGAGTAGATGTCGCCGACGATCGTCATCGCCATCGGCGCGACGGCTCCGGCGCCCAGGCCCTGCACGAGCCGGAAGACGATCAGCGACGGCATGCTCCACGCGACGCCGCAGAGGATCGATCCGAGCAGGAACAGCCCGATGCCGATCAGGATGATCGGCTTGCGTCCCACGGTGTCGGCGAGCTTCGAGTAGATCGGCACGCTCACCGCCTGCGCGAGCAGGTAGATCGAGAACAGCCATGGGAACTGCTGGTAGCTGCCCAGGTCGTGCACCACGCTGGGGACGGCGGTCGCCAGAATCGTGGCGTCCATGGCGATGAGGCCGGTGGCCAGCATCAGTGAGAGCAGCACGGGCCCACGCTCGGAACGGAGACCCACGGAGGCGCGATCGATCGTCATGCTCACCTTGGGGTCAAGGCGGGACAGACGCCCGATATTCCCGGCGACTACGCCTTCGGCGCGTCACCCTCCGCATCACCGGTGGCGTCGGCGGCCGGTGCGGACGGGTCGGATCCGGATGCGTCGGACGCGGATCCCGCAGCCTCGGTCGTGCCGGCCGCGTCGTCGTCGACCTTGTCGTAGAGAACCGGACCGTCGTGCGGCGTGGTGAAATCGGCGGGATCGACCGCGAGGATCAGGATCGACAGGATCAGCAGGGCGGCGATGAAGATGCCGCCGGTGACGATGAAGGCGAGGTTCCACGGCGGGATCCCCGCGTAGGTGCCCTTGTCGACCATGCGCATCACCTTGTCGGTGAAGGCGCCGGTCGCGATCAGGGTCACCACCCCGGCGAAGACGCCGCACAGCAGCGACAGCCCGATCAGCTGCACGGGCCGGAACAGATCCCGGCGCCTGGTCTTCTCGGTCATGCGGATCCTTCGTTCTCGGCCGGCGCCGTCCCGGCGGCGGCGGTGTCTGCACCCTCGTCGGCGGAGGCGCGGGAGCGCGGGCTGAGCCCCGCGATGCCCAGGAACACCGCGACGATCGCGGCGTACGCGCCGAAGATCCCGACGCCCAGGGTGATGCCGGTCAGGGTGAACGACCCTGCCCCGGTGATGGTGTAGCGCAGCGCGTAGGTCGTGGGCACGCACAGCAGGCCGACCGCGAGCGCGAGGCCCAGCGCGCCGACCAGGATCGCATCGCGGGCGCCGTCTGCGGCGACCGCCGGTGCGGATCCGGTGCGGGCGAGGCGACGCGCGCGGATCCCCGCGAGGAGCTCGACGACGCCGGTCAGCGCACCCCAGGCGATGACCACCACGAAGAACAGCGGCGTGGAGCGCCATGCGGGCACTCCCCCGGCCATGCCGGTCAGGATCGAGAACGCGGCCAGCAGGATGAACGGCCAGCGCCAGCCTGCCGGGGCGACCAGCCAGGCGGCCACGATGTGGATGAGCGCGGTGACCAGGGCGAAGCCGCTGAACACGGAGAGCCCGACGATCGCCGAGTGGTCCGCGGAGAAGGTGATCATCAGCGCCGCGACCGCGGCGAGGGCCGCGCGCGCGAGCTGCACGTGTCGCAGCGTGAGCGTGCGGGGGGCTGACATGACGGATCCTCGGGTCCTGAGCTTCGAGAGCCCGGGCAACAGCATCGCGGGCTCGCCGCCGCCTCGACGGGCGGGCGGACCCTCCCAGTCTACGCGGGCGATCCTAGGCGCCCGCTCGGGGCCGGATCCTCCGGACGCGCCTCGTCCTCGGGGTCCTCGGGATCGGGATCCTCCGCCGTCCCGCCGTCGGCGCGCCGGGGCTGCAGTTCGCTGAGCAGGGTGCCCGCGATGATGAGCCCGGCGCCGAGGATCGCCAGCGGCGGGATCCGCTCCCCTGCGATCCGGCCGACCACACCCGCCCACACCGGCTCGCCGGTGTAGATGATCGTGGCGCGGGTGGCGGACACCGAGCGCTGCGCCCAGTTCATGGTGAGCTGGATGAGGCCGCTCGCCAGGCCCATGCCCAGGCCCGCGAACAGCCAGACGGGGTCGAAGGCGGGGATCTGCTCGCCCGCGACGGGCATGGTCGCGAAGCCCAGGACCGACGCGGTCAGCAGCTGGACGACGGTGAGCCGTCCCACGTCGAACCGGCCGCCGAAGAGGCTGATCAGGATGATCTCACCGGCGATCGGCAGCGTGCTGATGAGCGTGAGGATCTCGCCTGTGCCGAGCTGGATCCCCTTGGATCCGATGCCGGCGACGAGCAGCAGGCCGACGAACGCGAGACCTGCGCCGACCAGGGTGAGCGCGCGCGGCGGCTTGCGCAGCACGAGCCACTGCAGCAGCGGGACGAGCGGCACGTAGAACGCCGTCATGAACGCGCTGGTGGAGGAGTCGATCGTCTGCAGGCCGGCGGTCTGCAGCCCGTAGCCGCCGTAGATCGCAGCGCCGATCGCGGCACCGGCTCCGAACTCGCGCCAGGTCATGCCGCGCAGCGACCGCCAGAAGATCGCGGCGGCGAAGATCCCGGCGGCGAGGAAGCGGAAGCCGACGAAGAACCACGGCCCCGAGTGCTGCATCGCGGTGTGCACCACGAGGAACGTGGCACCCCAGATCATCGTGATGCCGACGAGCGCCCACTCCTGCACGGACAGCCCGAGCACACGGCGGGAGACGGAGCGGTTCACAGTGACACGGCGGTGGCGATCCAGAGGCGGCCCGATCCGGTCGCCTGCACCACGGCGGCACGGCTGACGAAGACCGCGGCGCCGCGCGGCACCTGCGCGGTCGCGCCGTCGGCGGCGAGCGTGAAGGATCCGTCCGTGGCGATCGCGATCGAGGGCCCGGCCAGCTCGAGCGAGGCGTCGCCGGTGACGGCGAGCAGCTCGAACGGCACATCGGCGCCGGACGCGTGGATCCGGGGCCGGTAGCTGCGCACGTTCTCGGCGAGCTCGACGGGCACGAGCCGGTCGTCGTCCGACGCGGAGAACGTCAGCACCCGCTGCAGCTCGGCGACGTCGACGTGCTTGGGCGTGAGTCCGCCGCGCAGCACGTTGTCGCTCGGCCCCATGAGCTCCACGCCCGCGCCGCGCAGGTAGGCGTGGATGTTGCCGGCGGGCAGCCACAGCGACTCCCCCGCGGAGAGCGTGATGTGGTGCAGCATCAGGGCCACCGCGATTCCGGGGTCGCCGGGGTACGCCTCGGCGAGACGCGTGACGAGCTCGAAGCGGTCGTCCCCCGCGGCCGCGGCCACGAGCGCCGCCACCGCGAGGTCGACCTCGGCACCTCCGCCCAGCAGCCAGGCGAAGCCCGCGCGCAGGCCGTCGGGCCCGGCCAGCTCCGCGCGCCAGGGGGCGAGGGCGTCGGATCCGGCGCGCGCCGCGAGGACGTCGACGTCGGCGAGGGTCTCGGTGACCGGGCGGAAGCCGCACAGCGCCTCGAAGCCGTCCTCCAGAGCGACGATGAGCTCGGGCTTGGCATACGGGTCCTTGTAGTTGCGGTGCGCCGCCTCGAGCGGGATGCCTCGCGCGTTCTCGTCGGCGAACCCGGCCTGCGCCTGCGCGGTGGTG
Source organism: Microbacterium sp. 8M (assembly GCF_902506375.1). Taxonomy (GTDB): domain Bacteria; phylum Actinomycetota; class Actinomycetes; order Actinomycetales; family Microbacteriaceae; genus Microbacterium. The sequence continues at coordinate 82,400 of NZ_LR733284.1, read as the reverse complement.
GGGTGGGCCTGCAGCGACAGCGGCCCGCCGGAGACGAGGATCTTCAGGAGGAACGGCAGGCGGGCGCCGTTCTCGCGTTCCCAGTCGAGGAGGGTCGCCCACGGTGCATCACCGGTCGCTCGGGCCGGGGATCCCGGGTGCGCGCCGAGCCACAACTCCGCCTCGGGGCCGCCGCTGCCCGCCGTGCCCAGCACGCCGGCCACGCCGTCGATCCGTCCCCAGGCGTAGTCCCGGGGCACGTTGCCGATCTCGACGAACAGCGGGGTCTCGGGCGCGCTCATGCGGGTCTCCGTTCGGGAAGGATGCGGGGGACGGATCCAGCGTATCGAGCACGCCCCCACGCCTGCGGGCCACCCGGCTCCGCGAGACTACCTTCCGGCGTGAGACTCCACGACACGCGTGTGTCCCCAGGAGGAAACCGATTCTCGCGGATCCGCGGGATCGGCGCGAGGATGGCTCCATGACCGAGCCTCGTTCCGCCACCGCGGCGACCGCCGCGATCCGCTCCGCCCGCGACCTGCTGCTCGCCCACGCCACCGACTACGCCGGTGCCCGCGCCACGTTCCGCTGGCCTGAGCTGCGCGAGTTCAACTTCGCGCTGGAGTGGTTCGACGTGGTGGCCGGCGAGACCCCGAACCGGCCCGCGGTGCAGATCGTGTCCGCCGACCTGTCCAGCCGCAGCTGGACCTACGGCGAGCTGGCGCGCCGCTCGAACCAGGTGGCGAACTGGCTGCAGGAGCTCGGGATCCGCCGCAGCGACCACGTGATCGTGATGCTCGGCAACACGATCGACCTGTGGGAGACGATGCTCGGCCTCACCAAGATCGGCGCGGTCGCCATCCCGACCTCGACGCTGCTCTCCCCCGCGGACCTGGCGTACCGGGCCGAGAAGGGCGAGGCGCGCGGGATCGTGACCCTCGGATCCCTCTCCGACCGCGTCGCCGAGCTGCCGCCGGACCTCGTGCGCATCGCGGTGCCCGATGTCCCGGGCGGAGCGGCGCCCGATGGCTGGCACGACTTCTCCGCGGCGAACGGCGCCGCCGATGCCTTCGAGCCCGACGGTCCCACGCCGGCCGGCGACACCAGCCTGCTGTATTTCACCTCTGGCACCACGAGCCGCCCGAAGCTCGTGCAGCACACGCATGTGTCGTACCCCGTCGGGCACCTGTCCACGATGTGGTGGCTCGGGGTGCGCGAGGGCGACGTACACCTGAATATCTCCTCACCGGGGTGGGCGAAGCACGCCTGGTCGAGCTTCTACTCGCCGTTCCTCGCCGAGGCCACGGTGTTCGTGTACAACTACGACCGGTTCGATGCGAACGCGCTCATGGAGGTCATGGAGCGGCACCACGTCACCACCTTCTGCGCGCCGCCGACCGTGTGGCGCATGCTCATCCAGGCCGACCTCGGCCGGCTCGCGCACCCTCCGCGCGAGCTCGTGGGCGCCGGGGAGCCGCTCAACCCCGAGGTGATCGGCCGGGTGCGCGAGGCCTGGGGCGGCACGATCCGCGACGGCTTCGGCCAGACCGAGATGACGGCCTGCGTCGGCAACTCCCCGGGGCAGGTCGTGAAGGACGGATCCATGGGCCGCCCTCTGCCGGGCTACCCGGTCGTGCTGGTGGATCCCGTCACGGGCGCACCGGTCGAGGGGGATGCCGACGGCGTGGGCGAGGGCGAGATCTGCCTCGACCTGGCCGAGCGCCCGCTGGGACTCATGGCCGGCTACTACGCGGATCCGGAGGCGACCGCGCGCTCCCGCGAGGGCGGCTTCCACCACACCGGCGACATCGCGACCCGCGACGCCGAGGGGTACCTGACGTACGTGGGCCGCGCCGACGACGTGTTCAAGGCCTCCGACTACAAGATCTCGCCGTTCGAGCTCGAGTCGGTGCTGCTCGAGCACCCGGACGTGATGGAGGCGGCCGTCGTGCCGAGCCCGGATCCCACCCGCCTCGCGGTGCCGAAGGCGTACGTCTGCCTCACCGCGTCGGCGCACGAGGACCTCGTCGCCACGGCGGGCTCGATCTTCGCCTACGCGCGCGGCCAGCTCTCCCCGCACCTGTGGGTGCGGATCATCGAGTTCGTGCCTGAGCTGCCGAAGACGATCTCGGGCAAGATCCGGCGGGTCGACCTGCGCGCCCGCGAGGCCGAGCGCGTCGCGACCGGCGACGAGACCGGCCAGCACCACGACCGCGACCACCGCTGACGCCGCCACCGTCCTCGTCGTCTCAGAGCACGCGCTCGGCGATTCCCCATCCGTTCAGGTCGCAATTTCTGCGGTTCCGGGAGCCGGGAAGCGCAGTTTCTGCGACCTGAGCGGAGGTGGATCCGGCGAGGGCGGCTCCCACGTCGGAGAAACGAGCCGCGGGAGCGAGGTCGCGGCTCAGCGGGCGTCGTAGTCGGCGCGGGACTGCTCGATCGTGGCGTGGTTGGCGATCGCCCACTGCGCGATCGTGTGCGCGATCTCGACAAAGGTGCCGCCGAGCGCGGTGAGCCGATACTCCACCCGCGGCGGGACCTCCGCGTAGGCGGTGCGGATCACGAGCCCGTCACGCTCCAGCTGGCGCAGCGTCAGGGTCAGCATGCGCTGGGAGATGCCGGGGATGTGGCGGAGCAGGTCGCTGAACCGCATCACGTCGTCGCCCAGGGTGGCGACCACGAGCAGCGACCACTTGTCGCCGACACGGTCGAGGACGTCGCGGATCATGCGCCCGACCTCGGGGCCGCCGGGTTGCCCCTCGCACGAGCGCTCGTACTCGGAGAGATCGGCGGTACCGGCCGCCGGCTCGGTCATGGTTCCGCCGCTGTGCGCCGGTGACACCGATGTGCCTTTTGTACGCGTCTCCACGATGCTCCATCCTTTACTTACTGATCGTAACAAGGTGACGATCGATAACAAGGAGAACCTCATGCTGATCGCCCTCTGGATCATCAACGCGTTGCTCACCCTCGCCCTGCTGGGCGCCGGTGGGATGAAGCTGTTCACGCCGAAGCCGGTGCTCGCTGAGCGCGGGATGGCGTGGACCGACGACTTCTCGGCAGGCTCGATCAAGGCGATCGCCGCCCTCGAGGTCCTCGGCGCGATCGGCCTCATCCTGCCGCTCGCGACCGGGATCGCCCCGATCCTCACCCCGCTGGCCGGCACCGGCCTCGCGATCATCATGATCGGCGCCGTCGTGGTGCACCTGCGTCGCAAGGAGCCGGCGGCCCCGGCGATCGTCCTCGCCGTGCTGGCCGTCGCGAGCGCGGTGCTGGGCTTCCTCGCCGTGCGCTGACCCCGTCGAGCTGGATCCATTCAGGTCGCGATTTCTGCTGTTCCCGGGCGCCGGGAAGCGCAGTTATCGCGACCTGGACGGATGAATCACTGCGATCTGGACGGATGAGTCACTGCGACATGAGCAGATTCAGGATCCGGGTCGGCAACAGGCAACAGACACCCGGTCAGAGGTCGGCGATGACGATCTTCTTCATGCCCATGAGGTGCTCGTAGGCGTTCGGCCGCTGCATCAGCTCACCCAGATCCGCGGGGACGACCTGCCAGCTCACCCCGAAGCGGTCGACGAGCCAGCCGCACTGCTCGGCCGCCGGCACGGCGCTCAGCGCTGCCCAGATCCGGTCGATCTCCTCCTGTCCATCGCAGTCGATCTGCAGGGACAGCCCCGGGGTGAACGTGAAGTCCCTGTCGACAGGGGAATCGAAGGCCGCGAAGCGCTGGCCGGCGAGCAGGAACTCCGAGTACACGATCGGCTCCGTGACGTGCGGGGGCTCCGTCACCGGGTACTGCACCTGGCGGGTGATCCCCGACGGCGGCAGCAGCTCGCCGTACAGCGCGATCGCCTCCTCCGACCTGTTCCGCACGGGTCCGCCGAACACCAGCATGGGAGTGATCAGGGGCGCCGGCTCGGCGTCGCGGTCCATCAGCTTGAGCTGCCAGCTCACCCCGTACCGATCCTCGACCCAGCCGTACAGACCGCTGAACATGTACTCGCCGATGTCCATCACCACGAGGCCGTCCTCGCCGAGCGCGGTCCAGGTGCGGTTGATCCAGGCGCGCGCGGCATCCGCGTCGCCGAAGCGGCGCGGATCCACGCTCACCAGGAAGGAGAGCGCCGGATTGGGGGCGAACTCGGGCCCGGCGTTGATGAGCGTGATCCGGAAGCCGTCGATCGACACCTCCACGGTGAGCGGCTGACCGGCGAGAGGACGCTGGAACTCGAGCAGCCCGTCCTGCGGATACCGCGCCACCACCCGGGAGCTGGCGCGCTCGAACACCGAGGCGTAGAACACGCCCGCCTCCTCGGCGTCGCCGTCGCACCAGATGTTCGGGACGATCCGCTGGGTCATAAGGGAGAGCTCCTCGCGCGTCGATGATCCCCCCGGACTCCTCCAGGGTGGAGGCCGCGGGGTCTCCCCCGCAAGCGCCGGGGGAAGATCCGCCCTTCGGGGCGGCTCCCTCCGCGGCCCCGCACGGGGTCAGCGGCGCCCGACCTTCAGCCGCAGCCGGCTCTTCACCACCGGCACGGGGGCGGTGATGACGGCATCGACCACCATGGAGCCGTCGGTCGGGCCGACGACGGGGATCGCGGTCGTCGGGGTGACCTCGAGCGGATCCACCGGCATGCGCCCGAGTTCGCGATGCGCCTTCACGTACGCGGGGATGAGCAGGGCAGCGGCGCCCAGCCACGCCAGCGGGTTGCTGAGCACCACGCCGGGGAAGCCGATGAGGGCGCCCAGCACGACCGCTGCGGCGACGCGCATGACGAGCTCGATGACGCCGGTGATGGTCGGGATGAGGGTGTGCCCGAGGCCCTGCAGCACGCCGCGCAGCACGAACAGCACGCCGAGCGCCGTGTAGCTGAGCCCGTTGATGAGCAGCATGAGGGCGGCGAGGGCGACCACCTCGTCGGATCCGGATCCGATGAAGACGCGCACCATGGCGGATCCGAACAGCACCAGCAGCGCGCCGAGCACGACCGCGGTGATCACGGCCATCCAGATCGCCTCGGAGACGCCGCGGCGGATCCGGTCGGGCCGGCGTCCGCCGAGGTTCTGCGCCGCGTACATGGACGCGGCCAGCCCGAGCGAGGAGAGGAACGCCACCGCGATGCTGTCCACGCGCGACGCGGTGGTGTAGGCGGCGACGGCGTCGGGACCGAGCACGTTCAGGGCGACCTGCACGGTGATCGTGCCGATCGCGATGATCGAGGCCTGGAAGCCCATCGGCAGCCCGAGGCGGAGATGCTCGGCGAGGTCGGCGCGGCTCACCCGCCAGTCGGCGCGGTGCACGTGCAGCACGGGGAGCCTGCGCCACACGTACACGAGGCACAGCACCACCGAGATGCCCTGCGCGACGACGGTGGCCCACGCGGCACCCGCGACGCCCCACTCGAACGTGCCGACCATGAGGATGACGAGGACGATGTTCAGCGCGCAGGAGACCGTGAGGAACACCAGCGGCGTGCGCGAGTCGCCGATCGCGCGGATCACCGCAGACAGGTAGTTGAAGAACATGACCGTGCTGCCGCCGATGAAGGTGACCTGCGTGAACACCGTCGCCTGCGGCATGAGCACCTCGGGCGTCTGAAGCAGCGCGAGCAGCGGCGCGGTGACGAGCGGCGCGCCGATCGAGATGATGATGCTGGTCACAGCGGTCAGCAGGGTGCCTGTGGCGACCGAGCGGCGCACGGCCGCGTGGTCGCCGGCGCCGAAGGCCTGCGCGGTCGGGATCGCGAAACCGCTGCTGAGGCCCCAGGCGAAGCCGATGAGCAGGAAGATGAGGCTGCCGGTCGCGCCGACGGCGGCGAGGGATTCCACGCCGAGGTGGCGGCCGACCACGATCGCATCGGCGAACTGGTACAGCTGCTGCACGACGTTGCCGATCAGCAGGGGGACGGCGAACGCGAGGATGACGCGCCAGGGGCGGCCAGTGGTGAGGGGGACGGCCATGCGGGGACTCTTCGGCGGGGGATGGCGGAGACGGAACAAGGCCCCCGTGATCGGTCACGGCGGGCCTTGTTCCATGGTATCGAATCGATTCGGAGAAGCGATAGGGGATCCGGGATTCCCGCCATGAGATCCGCCTGCGGATCCTCTTCCGCGGCCTCAGCGGAACCGGCGCAGGCGCAGGCTGTTGCCGACCACGAACACGCTCGAGAACGCCATCGCCGCGCCGGCGAGCATGGGGTTCAGCAGCCCCAGGGCGGCGACCGGGATCGCCGCGACGTTGTAGGCGAAGGCCCAGAACAGATTGCCCTTGATCGTGCCGAGCGTGCGGCGGGAGAGGCGGATCGCATCGGCCGCGGTGCGCAGGTCGCCACGCACCAGGGTGATGTCGCTCGCCTCGATCGCGACGTCGGTGCCGGTGCCCATGGCCATGCCCAGGTCGGCCGCGGCGAGCGCCGGGGCGTCGTTGACGCCGTCGCCCACCATCGCGACGACGCGCCCTTCGCCCTGCAGCCGCGCCACCACGTCGGCCTTGTCCTGCGGCAGCACCTCCGCGTAGACCTCGTCGATCCCGACCTCGGCGGCGATCCGGCGGGCGACGGCCTCGTTGTCGCCGGTGAGCAGGATGGGCGTGAGCCCGAGCCGCTTCAGCTCGGCGACCGCCTCGGCACTCGTCGGCTTGACGGTGTCGGCGATCACGACGATGCCGCGTGCGGATCCGTCCCATCCCACGGCGACGACGGTCTTGCCGCCCGTCTCCGCGTCGGCCTTCGCCGCCGCGACCCGCGGGCTCAGGTGCTGCGCCCAGTCTGCGAGCAGCGCCTCGCGGCCCACGAGCACCGCGTGTCCCTCGACCACGCCCTGGACGCCGCGGCCGGGGATGCTCTGGAACGACTCGACCGGAGGCCCTTCGTCTCGCTTCGCTCGCTCAGGAACCGGGGCCGCCAGGATCGCCGCACGGGCCACGGCCTGGGCGATCGGGTGCTCCGAGGCGGCCTCGACGGCGCCGGCGAGGCGGAGCACATCGGCCGGATCCGTGCCGTCCTCGGCCACGACGTCGGTGACCTCCATGCGGCCGCTCGTCACGGTGCCGGTCTTGTCGAGCACGATCGTGTCGACCTTGCGGGTGGACTCCAGCACCTCGGGGCCCTTGATGAGGATGCCCTTCTGCGCGCCCCGCCCTGTGCCGACGAGCAGCGCGGTCGGCGTGGCCAGGCCGAGCGCGCACGGGCACGCGATCACGAGCACGGCGACGGCGGCGGTGAACGCAGCGGTCGCGGGGAACCCGGCGCCCAGCCAGGCCCCGAGGGTCGCCACGGCGATCGCGATCACGATCGGCACGAAGACGCCGGAGATGCGGTCGGCGAGGCGCTGCACCTCGGCCTTGCCGGTCTGGGCATCCTCGACGAGCCGCGCCATCTGCGCGAGCTGCGTGTCGGCGCCCACCCGCGAGGCACGGACGATGAGCCGCCCGCCCGCGTTCACGGTCGCCCCCGCGACGGCGTCGCCGGGACCGACCTCCACGGGCACCGACTCGCCGGTGAGCATGGACGCGTCGACTGCCGACGTCCCGAAGACGACCACGCCGTCCGTGGCGATCTTCTCGCCGGGCCGCACCACGAACTCGTCGCCGACGGCGAGCTGCGAGATCGGGATCCGGACCTCGTCGGTCCAGGATCCGGGTCCGGTGGCCGCCGATCCGGTGGCCGCCGATCCGGTGGCCGCGGGTCCGGATCCGTCCGTCGTGGATCCGTCGCCAGCCGGTCCGTGGCCTTCCCGGCCGGGCGCGGGACGCAGCACCGCGACGTCCTTCGCGCCGAGCTCGAGCAGTGCGCGCAGCGCTGCTCCGGCCCGTCGCTTGGAGCGCCTCTCGAAGTAGCGGCCGGCGAGGATGAAAACGGTCACGCCGGCGCCCACCTCGAGATAGATGTTGCCCGTTCCGTCGCCCGCCTGCAGCGCCCAGCTCTCCGGCAGCAGCGTGAACTCGTGCCGCATGCCGGGCACGCCGGCGGCACCCAGGAACAACGCGTACAGCGACCACCCGAACGCGGCCAGGGTGCCCATCGAGATGAGGGTGTCCATCGTGGCCGCACCGTGGCGCAGGTTCAGCCATGCGGCACGGTGGAACGGCCACGCGCCCCACACGATCACAGGTGCGGCGAGGGCGAGCGACGCCCACTGCCAGTACGTGAACTGCAGCGCGGGGATCATCGCCATCGCGACGACCGGGACGGTCAGGATCGCGCTGACGAGGAGCCGCGTGCGCAGGGCGCGCAGTTCGGGGTCATCCCCCTCCTCCGCGGCGTCAGCCGCGGCGGGCTCCGCGGGTGCCGGCAGCGCGGCGGTGTACCCGATGTCCTCGACCTGGGCGATGAGCACCGCCGGGTCGAGGCCGTCCGGGAGATCGACGCGGGCCTTCTCCGTCGCGTAGTTCACGGTCGCCGTCACGCCGGCGATCCGGTTGAGCGTCTTCTCGATGCGGTTCGCGCAGGAGGCGCAGGTCATCCCGCCGATCTCGAGCTCCACGCTGTTCGCGTTCATGGGTGCGTCTCCTTCCTCATCGATCTTCTCTCCGCGGGTGCGGCCCCGAGCCGCCCCATCAGTGCGCGTGCGGCGCCTTCGCGTCCAGGACGAAGGCCGCGGTGTGCACGGATCCATCGACCTGGAAGTCGAAGTAGAGCAGGTAGCGGCCGGCCGTGGGCACGTGCGCGGCGAAGCGGACATCCGGCCCCGAGAGCGCACCCGGGGCAGGCTCCGCGCCTTCGGGGTGCACGTGCAGGTAGGCCAGGTCGCCCTCGCGCAGCGCGACGAGGTGCCCGAACGCGCCGAGGTACGGCTGCAGCGTCGTGACGGGCGCGCCATCGCGGCTGATCGTGACGGTGAGCTCCGAGCTGGAGCCCGGCACGAGGTCGCCGCTGATCCGGGCGTCGAACCCGTCCACGGTGGTCTGGGCGGTCGTCGCCGGGGCCGCCGGTGTGAACGACCCCGCCACGTCGACCGTGCGGGTGAGGGTCACCGGATCCGCGCCCGAGGCCGCGAAGTCGGCGAACACCCGGTACGAGCCGGCCGCATCCCAGGTCCACGGCAGGCTCCACGTCCCCGTGGCCCGGTCGAGGACCGGGTGCACGTGCCGGAACTCCGCGCCGTCGCCGCGGACCACGATGAGGTGCAGTTCCTTCTCGTGCTGCGGCGTGTAGGCCGTCACCGGGGATCCGGCGAGGTCCAGGATCCGGAAGCTCAGTTCGCCGGCCTCTCCCGCCGCGGCGGGCGCCGACACCGGCGTCAAGGTGAACCCGCCCGCGGAGAGCGAGACCCCGGAGATCGCCTCGGTCGCGCCGTCGCCGTGCCCGCCGTGGCCTGTGGGCTGCGGCGCCATCGTGCTGTGCGCGTGTGTGTCGTGCCCGTTCATGCCCTTCTCCTCCTGCTGCTGCGCGGACTGCGGCTCCGCGCCGTGCGGGGCGACGAGCGCCGCGACGCCGAACGCCACGGCGAACGCCGCCGCGAGCCCGGCGCCGTACAGACCCAGTCGTCCCGCCGTGTTCATCAGGCCCGGACCGCCCGGTAGCCCGCCTCGTCCACGGCGGCGATGACGCTGGCGTCGTCGATCGGAGCGCTCGCCGTGATGACGAGCGAGCCGTCGGCGGCGCTCACCTCGATGTTCTCGACGCCGGCGACCCTGCCGACCTCGCGGCGCACGGCCATCTCGCAGTGCCCGCAGCTCATCCCGGTGACCTGGTACTCGGTGGTGCTCATGTCGTCTCCTTCGTCCGATACCCCGTCCGGGTATCTGATATCGACAACCCTATACCCCAGGGGGGTATTCCCGCACGCGTGCATCGGATCCGAAGCACGGGAGACGCGGATCCGGCGGGGCGGACCCTTCCCGGCGGGATGCGCGCTCGAGGGCACATCCGGGCGGAGCGGGCCCGGGCGGTTCAGTGCAGGGCGCTGTCCGCGGCCACCGACCGCCAGGCATGGATGCGCACGGCCAGGCCGGCACGCGTGGGGGCGCACACGAACGGCCCGGCCTCCGCGGCGATCCCGGCGGGGAACGGCAGCACCCGCACGAGCTGCAGGGGCGTCCCGACGACCCCGGCGCGCACGGTGAGCGCGTCGTCGCCGCGGCTCACCCGCACCTGGATCCGGCGGTCCGCCCACTCGGGCACCGGCGCGAGCGACCAATCCGACATGCCGTCGGTGACGACCGCGCCGACCTGCGGGCGCCCGTCGGCGAACTCGACGCCGGCCTTGACCCAGCGCTCGGCGGACGCGCGCACGAAGACGCCGGCCTGATCGAACTGCTCCGAGAACGCCGCCGTGAACTCGACCTCCACGGCGGTGCCGACGGCGAACGGCGCGAGCAGCGCATGCTCGCTGTCGTGCACGAAGCCGTACGACGTGGTCCGCCATGCGTCGCTGCCCTCGACCGCGGTGACGACGAGGTCGCCGTTCTCCTCGGCGAGCGCCGCGGGGGCGTGGGTCCAGTGTCCGTCCGACCAGGCGATGTCCGTCATGACGCCCAGGCTACGGCCTCCCCGGGAGACGACCGGGGCCGGCACCTGCCGCTCCTCCGCCTCGACCGGTGAGAAATCAGATCCAGCATGAGACCGGCCTGCAGAAGGTGGGTCTCATGCTGAATATGGTTTCTCGGCGAGCGCGTGCCGGATCCGGCAGCGCCCGCCGCATCGGATCAGGCCCGCAGTGCCTGCTCGAGGTCGGCGAGCAGATCCGCCGGGTCCTCGAGTCCCACGGAGAGCCGCACGACCTCGACGGGCACGGCCGCCTCGGTGCCGCGGACGGACGCGTGGGTCATCGCGTCGGGGTAGTTCACCAGCGACTCCACGCCGCCGAGCGACTCGGCGAGCTGGAACACGCGGGTCGACTCGGCGAAGCGGCGGGCCGCCTCCCCCGACTCCAGGGCGACCGAGACGATGCCGCCGAAGCCGGACATCTGCCGGGCGGCCAGGTCGTGCCCCGGGTGCTCCGGCAGGCCCGGGTAGTAGACGCGCGCCACGCGCGGGTGGGTGACCAGGAACTCCGCGACGGCCTCGGCGTTCGCGTTGTGCTGGCGCATCCGCAGGGGGAGCGTCTTGATGCCGCGGGTGGTGAGCCAGGCGTCGAACGGGCCGGAGACGGCGCCCACGGCGAACTGCAGGAAGCCGACCTTCTCGGCGAGCTCCGCGTCCTTCAGCACCACCGCGCCGCCGACGACGTCGGAGTGGCCGCCGAGGTACTTGGTGGTGGAGTGCACGACAACATCGGCACCGAGCGACAGCGGGCGCTGCAGCGCGGGCGTGGCGAACGTGTTGTCGACCACGACGACGGAGCCCGCCGCGTGGCCGATCTCGGTGAGCGCCGCGATGTCGGAAATCCGCAGCAGCGGGTTCGACGGCGTCTCGACCCAGAGCACCCGCGGCGCCTTGGCCGCGACCGCCGCGCGCACGGCGTCGGTGTCGCTCATGTCGACCACCTGCACCGTCACGCCCCACCCGCCGAGCACGCGGGAGATGAGCCGGAACGTGCCTCCGTACACGTCGTTGCCGAGCAGCACGTGGTCGCCGGGCTGCAGAATCGCGCGCAGCAGGGTGTCCTCCGCGGCGAGACCCGAGGCGAACGAGTACGCGTGCGTGCCGCCCTCGAGCGCGGCGAGCTGCTGCTGCAGCGCATCCCGCGTCGGGTTGCCGCTGCGGCCGTACTCGTAACCCTGGCGGAGACCGCCGATGCCGTCCTGCACGAAGGTGGTGGAGAGGTGCAGCGGCGGGATCACCGCCCCCGTGTACGGGTCTGCGGCCTGGCCGGCGTGGATGGCGGCGGTGGCGGTCTTGTCGGTCTCGATGGTCATCTCGGATCCTTCTTCATGGCTCGGGTCGTTTCCGGTACGTGTGTCGTCCGCGTCCACGGCGGACGCGTCGATGGCGGTCGTGCGGGCGTCAGGCCCTTCGACGGGCTCAGGGACCGTCACGGCGAATCCGTGCCCGGTCATCCATTCGTCGTCGTAGAGCTTGTCCAGGTAGCCGCGTCCGTGGTCGGGCAGCAGCACGACGACCACGTCGTGCTCGCCCAGACCCTCCGCGATCCGGAGGGCCGCGACGACGGCCATGCCGCTGGATCCGCCGACCAGCAGACCTTCCTCGCGCGCCAGCCGGCGGGTCATCGCGAACGACTCCGCGTCCGAGACCCGCTCGTAACCGTCCACGACGGATCCATCGAACGTGTCCGGCAGGAAGTCCTCCCCCACCCCCTCGACCAGGTAGGAGTGCACCGGACCGCCGGAGTAGAGGGATCCCTCGGGATCCGCGCCGATCACGCGCACGCGTCCCTTGCTGACCTCCTTGAGATAGCGCCCGGTGCCGCTGATGGTGCCGCCCGTGCCGATGCCGGCGACGAAGTGCGTGACGCGCCCGTCCGTGTCGGCCCAGATCTCGGGACCCGTGGACTCGTAGTGTCCGAGGGGGCCGTTCTGGTTCGCGAACTGGTTCGGGTTGAATGCGCCGGGGATCTCGCGGGCGAGGCGCGCGGCGACCGAGTAGTACGACTCGGGGTGCTCGGGCGGCACCGCCGTGGGCGTGACGACGACCTCCGCCCCGAAGGCGCGCAGCGTCGCGACCTTCGGGCCGTCGAACTTGTCGGGCACGACGAACACCATGCGGTAGCCCCGCTGCAGGGCGATCAGCGCAAGGCCGACGCCCGTGTTGCCGCTCGTGGCCTCCACGATCGTCCCGCCCGGTTGGAGCAGGCCGTCGCGCTCGGCGGCATCGATGATCGACCGGGCGATGCGGTCCTTCGCGGATCCGCCGGGGTTGAAGTACTCCACCTTGGCGAGCACGGTCGCGCGGATCGCGGGCCGGTCGGCGGTCGCGCCGGTGACGGAGGAGAGACGGACGAGGGGCGTCGCGCCGACGAGATCGGCGACGTGGCTGGCATAGCGCACGGGAGAGGTCCTGAACGGTGATCGCGCGGAAGCGCGGGGCTGTCTGTGGTGGTCGGAGATGCGCAGAACGCGCTCAGAGACAACAACGACAGGTCAGGGTCACGCTGTCAAGATACCCCATCACGATCCGGATCCGGAATCCGGGGTCACGCTCCTGGCCTTTCAAAGCGCGCAATCGGCTCCATCCAAGGCCGGAATCCGGCCATGTGCGCGCTTCGAAACCCGGAGGGGGCGGGCGGGGCCCGAGTCAGGCGCGCAGCAGCGCATCCTCCAAAGCGACCCACGCGAGCATCGCGCACTTCACGCGGGCGACATAGCGGCTGACACCGGTCAGGGCCGCAGCGTCGCCGTACACGTCCTCGTCCAGCTCCATCGCGCCGCGTGAGCGCAGCGCCTCGCGGAAGCCGTCGATGAGCTCGCCAGCCTCGGTGCGGCTCTTGCCGACCACCAGCTCGGTGAGCATCGACGCCGAGGCCTGCGAGATCGAGCAGCCGGATCCCTCCCAGCTCACCTCGGCGATCCGGTCACCGTCGTCGGAGACGTGCGCACGGAGCGTGATCTCGTCGCCGCAGATCGGGTTGCGCTGGTGGGACTCCGCGGTGTGCAGGCCGGTCCCTGAGCCCGTCGAAGGGTCGGCGCCGAGCAGGCCCTTGCCGTGCGGGCGCTTGGAGTGATCCAGGATGAGCTCCTGGTAGAGGTCCTCGAGGCCGCTCATGCGCGCACCTCCTGTGCGGCCGGGGTTCCGGAGACCCCGAAGAACGCGCGCACGCCGGCGACGGCGTCGAGCATGCGATCGACCTCGTCAGCGGTGTTGTAGAGCGCCGCAGACGCGCGCACCGATGCGGTCACGCCGAGGCGGGCGTGCACCGGCTCGGCGCAGTGGTGCCCCACCCGCACGGCGACACCGCGGGAATCGAGGAACTGCCCGACGTCGTGCGCGTGCACCCCGTCGACGACGAAGGACTGCAACGCCACGCGCTCAGCCCCGCCCGCGGCGCCGAGCAGGCGCACTCCGTCGATCGCGCCGAGACCCTCGTGGATCCGGCGTTCGAGCTCCTTCTCGTGCGCGTGCACGGCATCCATGCCGAGTCCGTCGAGGTAGCGCACCGCGGCGGCGAGCGCGATCGCCTGGGACACCGGCTGGGTGCCCGCCTCGAAGCGCTGCGGCGGCGGCAGGAACTCGGTGCGCTGGAACGTGACGCGCGTGATCATCGAACCACCGGTGAGGAACGGCGGCAGTGCGGCGAGCACCTCGCGTCGCCCGTAGAGACCGCCGATGCCGTAGGGCCCCTGCATCTTGTGGCCGGAGAACACGGCGAGGTCGACGCCGAGGGCGGGCAGGTCGAGCGGCAGGTGCGGGGCCGACTGGCACGCGTCGAGCACGGTGAGCGCGCCGACTTCGCGTGCGAGCGCGACGATCTCGGCGACCGGGTTGACGATGCCGAGCACGTTGGAGACGTGCGTGAAGGCGACGACGCGCGTGCGGGATCCGATGACCTCGGCCGCGTGATCGAGATCGAGGGTGCCGTCATCGCGGATCCGGATCACGCGCAGGACGGCGCCTGTGCGGGCCGCGAGCTCCTGCCAGGGGACGATGTTCGCGTGGTGCTCGGCCTCGGTCACGACGAGCTCGTCGCCGGGCTGCAGGGCGAAGCGGGCGCTCTCCGGAGCTCCGCGGCCGGCGGTGGCGTTGCCGATCGCGTATGCGACGAGGTTGAGGCCCTCGGTCGCGCCGTGGGTCCAGACCAGGTCGTCCTGGTGCGCGCCGACGAAGCGGGCGACGGCGGCGCGGGCGTCTTCGTAGAGCTCGGTCGCCTCGGCGGCGAGGGTGTGCGCCCCGCGGTGCACGGCCGCATTCGAGCGCTCCAGGAAGTCGCGTTCGGCATCCAGCACGACGCGCGGCTTCTGGCTCGTCGCCGCGGAGTCGAGATACGCCAGCGGCGACCCGTTCACGGACTCGGCGAGCAGGGGGAAGTCCGCACGGACGGCGGCCACATCGAGGACGGGAGAACTCACGTATCAACGCTACGTCAGTACGGGCCACTCAGGGCCGGCAGGCGGCAAGCGAACCCCGCGATGACACACCAGAAAATATGTCTGGACACAGCGGCCCCATAGGAATACCTTGTGCGGTAACAGCGATATATCGGGGGGTATCCATGCGGGGTCGCGCGCGGTCGCTACGGGGATTCGTCCCCGCTGCGGTCGCGGGCGGATTCCTCGCCCTCGGCTGGGTGGCGCTGTCGATCGCTTTCGGATCCGGATCCGCGCAGGCCGCTGAGACTCCGCCGCCGCCGAGCCTCCTCGGCACACTGCAGAGCACGGTCGGTGCGGTCCAGCCCACGGTCGCCGAAGCCCCGGCCACGGTGCAGAGCACCCTTTCCGCGGTGCAGGACACCGTCACTCAGGTGCTTCCCGCGCCCGTGGCGGACGTGGTCACGGCAGCGCCCGTCGCGGACGCGAGCCCGGCGCCCGCTGAGGTCGCACTGCCCGCGGCGCCGCTCGTGGCTCCCGTCGTGGAGTCGGCCGTCCCCGTCCTGCAGGGCGTCGGACAGACGGCGGATGCGGCGATCGATGCCGTGACCACGACCACCAGCACGCTCGCCCCGGCGCTCACCCCGGTGCTCGCACCGGTCGACACCGTGCTGCACGAGGTGCCGGCGACGCTCGACGCGGTGACCGGCGCGCTGCCCCCACTGGCCGTGTCGCTCGACGGCACTGTGAGCACGGTGACCGACACTGCGCGCGATGTGACCGGGCTCGTGCCCGCGGTGCCCACGGCTCCGTCCGGGTCGACGATCTCCGCCTCGTCCGGCGGCCTGCCTGGCGCCGTCCTTCCCGTTTCGCCGCCCGTTCCGGCAGCCACACCGTCGGCCGCAGGCGCAGCTCTGCGCGAGGTGCCCGTGCTCGACGGGTTCGCCGACACCGCGCAGCTCTCCCCGCCTGTCGCGTCGCCATCTCCCGCTGGGTCTCCGTCGCCCGCCGCGCCCGGACAACAGCCGGGCGGATCCCCGGGTCTCGAACCGGCTGCGCCCGGCACCGGCTCCGCCACCGGCGGCAGCGGTGCCGACCTGCGACTGCTCGGCACCATCGCCTCCCTGTCGGCGGACGACCGTCTGCGGACCGTCCGCACCGGAGCCGCAGGCGACGACCGCCTGCCGGCATCCCCGGTCGCGGACCACGACTCCTCTCCCGACTGATCGGGGCACGGCCGTCCTCGTCGACGGCACGTGTCATCGCGCATGCGCGCATTCCCCAGATCAGAAGGAAAGAGAACATGAATCGCATCGTCAAGCGTGCTCTCTGGGGCACGCTCATCGCGGGCGGGATCACTCTCGCCGGCGCGACGGCGGCGAATGCCGCGGAGGCGCCACCCAATGGCGCCGACTGCGGCTGCAGCGTCGTCAGCAGCACCCTCAACACCGTCACGAACCTCGTAGCCGGCGCCTGCGATCCGTCGCAGGGCGGCGGAGGAACCGGCGGTCTTCCCGCCGTCACCCAGGACGTCTCCGACCTCGTCAGCGACACCGTGTCCACCGTCACCGAAAGCGTTCCGCCGAACGGCGGCACGGGTCCGGGACTGCCGCCGGTGCCGTCCGTCCCTGACGTCACGACGTCGGTGGTCGACGCCGCCGAGGCCGCGACCGATGGAGCGGTAGACACCGTCAGCGGCGTCACGGAGGCGGCCACGACCGGTGCGACGAACACGGTGGACGACGTCACGCACGCTGCCGCCAGCGGCGCTGCGGACACGGTCGGCGCGGTCGCCCATGCGGCCGGCAACGGCGCCAGCGACACGGTCGACGGCGTCACGAACGCCGCCGCTTCCGGCATTGGCGAGACCCTCGGCGGGGTCACGGGCAGCCTGCCCGGCGTCCCGTCCGTCCCGGGTCTTCCGGGCAACGGCGGTCTGCCGGGTCTTCCCGGCGTCCCGTCCCTGCCGGGCGTTCCGTCCCTGCCGGGTCTGCCGAACCTCGGCAACACCGTCGGCGACGTGACCGACACCGTCGGCGGTCTCACCGGACACCTGCCCGGCCTGCCCACCGTCCCCGGTGTCCCGTCCGTCCCGGGTCTTCCGGGCAACGGCGGTCTGCCGGGTCTCCCCGGCGTCCCGTCCCTGCCGGGCGTTCCGTCCCTGCCGGGTCTGCCGAACCTCGGCAACACCGTCGGCGACGTGACCGACACCGTCGGCGGACTCACCGGACACCTGCCCGGCCTGCCCACCGTCCCCGGTGTCCCGGGCCTCCCGTCCATCCCGGGTCTTCCCGGTGACGGCGGCCTCCCGTCCATCCCGGGCCTGCCCGGCACCGGCGGCACGCCTGGCGTGATCACCGTCCCCGTACCCGGGGTCGGCACGATTCACGCGGGCACCACACCCGACGGGCTCAACGTCGGAAAGAACCTGAACGTCCTCGGCATCAAGGACGTCTGGGAGCTCACCGCGGGCCCGCACGGAATCGCCACCACCGACCGCATCGGCACCGACGCCACCAACGTCTACGTCGACGGGGCCCTGCCCACGACCGGCACCACGCCGGGACACGCCTCCGTCACGCTGCCGACCATCGGCAACCTGACCGGCGGACTCCCCACCGTCCCGGGCCTGCCCGGCGACGGCTCTCTGCCCGGCCTGCCTGGCACCGGCGGCACCCCCGGAGGTAATGGAGGAGGAACCATTCCGGGGCTGCCCTCGCTGCCGATCGGTGACCTCGGCGGGATCTTGGGAGACATCACCGGCGGCCTCCCCGGGCTGCCTTCCGTTCCCGGCCTGCCGTCCGTTCCGGGTCTCCCCGGCGACGGCGGCCTGCCGGGCCTCCCGTCGCTGCCGGGCCTGCCCGGCACCGGCGGCACCCCCGGCGTGATCACGGTTCCCGTTCCTGGAGTAGGCACCGTTCACGCCGGCACCACACCTGACGGGCTGAACGTCGGTAAGAACCTGAACGTCCTCGGCATCAAGGACGTCTGGGAGCTCACCGCGGGCCCGAACGGGGTTGCCACCACCGACCGCATCGGCACCGACACCACCAACGTCTACGTCGACGCGGCCCTGCCCACCACCGGCACCACGCCCGGACACGCCGCCATCACGCTGCCGACCATCGGCAACCTGACCGGCGGACTCCCCACCGTCCCGGGGCTTCCCGGCAACGGCGGCACTCCGGGTCTTCCCGGCCTGCCCTCGGTTCCGGGCCTGCCGAGCCTCGGCGGGATCCTCGGCGGTGTCACCGGTAACCTGCCGGGCCTGCCGTCGGTGCCGGGTCTGCCCTCCGTCCCGGGTCTCCCGGGTAACGGCGGAACGCCCGGCCTCCCGGGCCTGCCGAGCCTCGGCGGGATCCTCGGCGGTGTCACCGGTAACCTGCCGGGCCTGCCGTCAGTGCCGGGTCTGCCCTCCGTCCCGGGACTGCCCGGTAACGGTGGCACCCCGGGTCTCCCGAGCACGGGTGTCATCACGGTTCCGATCCCCGGTGTCGGCACCGTTCACGCGGGCACCACACCTGACGGGCTCAACGTCGGTAAGAACCTGAACGTCCTCGGTATCAAGGACGTCTGGGAGCTCACCGCGGGCCCGAACGGGGTCGCCACCACCGACCGCATCGGCACCGACAACACCAACGTCTACGTCGACGCGGCCGTTCCCACGACCGGCACCACTGCACCGCACGCCGCGGTGACCCTGCCGAACCTCGGCGGAGTCACCGGCGGACTCCCCGGCCTGCCGTCCGTCCCCGGCCTCGCGGGCGACGGCGGCACGCTCCCCGCAATCCCGTCCCTTCCGGGCCTGCCGAATCTCGGCGGGGTCCTGGGCGGGGTCACCGGCGGGCTCCCGGGCCTGCCCACCGTGCCCGGCCTGCCGTTCCTCCCGGGCCTCCCGGGAACCGGCGACCCCGGCACCCCGGGCAACGGCGGCGCCCTCCCGGGCCTGCCGTCCCTGCCCGGTCTGCCGAACCTCGGCGGCCTGACGGGCGCGCTCACGGGGGTGCTCCCCGGTGAGCCGCACCCCGGCGGCGGTCTGCCGACCCTGCCCGTCGGTGACCTCACCGGCGTCGTCGGCGGCATCACCGGATCCCTCCCGGCAGCGCTCTCCGGCGTCGTCGCGGGAGTCGCGGGCACGCTGTCCGGCGCGATCGGCGGGATCACCGGCTCGCTGCCGGGCCTGCCGACCGTCCCCGGCGCCGGCACCCCGGGCACGCCGGGCACCGGCACCGGATCGGGCACCCCGGGCACCGGCACCCCCGGCGCCGGCATCGGGGGAACCCTCCCGGGCATCGGCAACGGAACGGTGCACGTCCTGTCCCCCGTGACGCACGGGCTGACCGGGCTCGCGCACAGCCTGCGCGCGGCGACCACGAGGAACGGCGCTCTCGCGCAGACCGGGTTCTACGACCCGTTCCTGCTCGTCGCCGGACTGGCCCTGCTCGCCGCGGGCGCGGTCGCGAAGGCCGTCGAGCGTCGCTGATCCCCACCACACGGAGGGCCGCTTCCCACGGAGGCGGCCCTCCACTCCGTCTTCGCACCGGCACCACACGACCGCCGCGTCATGCGAGGGCCTCCGGCGCGCGGTTTCCCACACGCCCCGCCGACCCTCTGCCGGCCCGCCGCGGGCCGCTAGGGTGAGCCCATGACACCCCGCTCCGGCTCCGACGTCGCCGCCGGCCCCGTGCCCGCACGCCCCGCCGGCTCGGGCCAGCCCCTGCGCGACTACCGCATCCATCGCTACGTCAACGCCTTCTGCCCGACCTGCCACGAAGAGGATCCGGATCGCCCGCTCGCCGACGTCCGCCGGCTCAGCGGCTGGCTGGCCGTGCGCGACGACCGGGTGTGGCTGGAGCGCGGCTGTCCCGACCACGGTCTGCAGCGGACGATGTACGACGAGTCGGCGGAGATCCTCACCTACCTGGAGCAGTGGACGGCGCCGACGAAGGTGCACGAGCCCGACCTCGCCGGCAACTTCAAGCCCGTGCCCTCGGCCTACGAGGACGGCCTGCCGGAGATGCAGACCCAGCACACCTGCATCCTGCTCGAAGACCTCACCGACCACTGCAACCTGCGCTGCCCCACGTGCTTCGCCGAGTCCAGCCCGGCGGCGAGCGCGATCGCCCCGCTCGCCGAGGTGCTCGCGTCGGTCGACGCACGCCTCGCGCGGGAGAACGACCGCATCGACGTGCTCATGCTCTCCGGCGGCGAGCCCACCCTGTACCCGTGGCTGGAGCAGCTGCTCGAGCACCTGGTGGCCCGGCCGGTCGTGCGCATCCTGCTGAACTCCAACGGCCTGCGCATCGCCCAGGACGACGCGCTCGTCGAGACGCTCAAGAAGCACCGCGAGCGGGTCGAGGTGTACCTGCAGTACGACGGCGAGAGCGCCGAGGCGTCGGCCTACCACCGCGGCGCCGACATCCGGCGCTTCAAGGAGCGCGCGCTCGCCCGCCTCAGCGAGGCCGGCGTGTTCACCACGCTGACCATGACCGCAGCCCTGGGCGTCAACGACGGCGAGATCGGCGCGGTGATCCGCCGCGCCATGGAGACGCCCTACGTCGGCGGCGTCACCATCCAGCCGGTGTTCGGATCCGGCCGGTCGGCGGGCATCGATCCGCACGATCGGCTCACGCACACCGGCGTGCTGGCCCGGCTCGCACCGCAGACGGACGGCGAGGTCACCTGGAAGGACCTCACGGCCCTGCCCTGCAGCCACCCGCACTGCTGCTCGGTCGGCTATCTGCTCAAGGACGACTCCGGATCCTGGAACTCCCTCACCAAGCTCGTCGGGCACGACAAGCTGAAGGAGTTCCTCGACCTCAACCCGGATCTGATCGCCAACCGGATCGCCGACAGCGGTATCAACCAGAAGCTCAAGGAGTCGGTGAAGCAGTCGCTGCTCGACCTGCTCAGCGAGCAGTCGTCGCTGTCGCATCCGTCGATCGGATCCCTCTGGAAGGACATCTGCACGGGCTGCGACCTCGGCATCGGCACGCTCACGAAGCTCGCCACGGCGGCCCTGCCCGGGCAGCACAAGCGACTGCGCGCGTTCCTCGGCGAGCGCGTCAAGCGCATCACGGTCAAGCCGTTCATGGACATCAACACGATGATCGAGGAGCGCCTCACGCAGTGCTGCGTGCACGTCGCGACCGTCAACGAGGAGACTGCCGCGCACCAGTGCGCCCCGTTCTGCGCCGTGCAGGCGTGGGCGCCCCTGTCGCGCACCCGCATCTCGACCGCGACCGGATCCGCAGCCCTTCGCGCCGCCGGCGAGCCCGGTGAGGGCGCCGCCGCCGCGACGGGCGTCGACGTCGGCGGCCGCACCCGGCTGCCGCTCACGGTGGGGCGCTGAGCCGATGGTCGCGGGGGGCGATGGTCGGGGACAGCGGCCCGAGACTGCGTCGATCCGGTCCACCGCGGCCGGTTCCCCGGGCGGAACGCGCGGATCGAGTGAGTTTCACACCGCGGCGAGCGGACTCCAGACCAGCGAAACACTCGGCGCCGGCATCGCCCCGCTCGACCTCGCCGGCCTGAACCGCTACGACGAGACCGTCGGATCCCCCGCTCCCCCGTTCGACCCGCTGCGGCTGTGCGTCTTCACGACCGTGGCGCTCATCGCGTGCCTGCTCGGACCGATCGCGGTGCTGGGCTTCGCGCTCATCGCGATCGCCGGATACACGCGCGCCCGCCGCCAGGGGCTGCTGCGCTCGAAGTGCAAGCTCGGCGACACCCGGCTCGTGCTCGCGTACCTGAGCGTGCTCGCGGTGCTCGCGGCCGTCGCGACACCGTTCTGGGTGATGTTCTGGATCGGGCGGTTCTGATGTTCCCGACACTGCAGGATCTGCTCGGGCCCTGGGCGCCGCCGCTCGAGACCCACGGCTTCTTCGTGGCGCTGGGGCTGGGCGCGGCGGGCATCGTCTTCCTCATCGAGCGGCGTCGGCGCGGCGTCACAGATCCTCGCGTCGCGTATCTCGTGCTCGGCGCGCTGCTGGGCGCCGCGATCCTGAGCCGCCTGGGCACCTGGGCACAGCACATCGACCTGACGAAGAACCGGGATCTCGTCTCGCAGCTCACCCACGGCAACGCCTCGATCCTGAGCGCGCTGGTGGGTGCCTGGCTGGGCGTGCATGTGGCGAAGAAGATCGTCGGATACCGAGAGCGCAGCGGCGACCTGTTCGCGCCGGCCGTGGCGATCGCGATGGCGATCGGTCGCTTCGGCTGCCTGTTCACCGAGCGCCCCGGAGCGCCCACCGGCACCGGCTGGGGCATCGTCCTCGACCCGGCCGCGGCCGCCCGCGTGGGCTCGCCCGCCAGCGTGCCACTGCACCCGAGCTTCGTGTACGAGATCGTCTTCCACGCCGTCGCGTTCTGCCTGCTCTGGTTCTGGCTGCGGCATCGCGACATCGCCGCCGGCGAGACCCTCACCCTCTACATCGCCGCGTACGGGGTCTTCCGCTTCTTCGTCGAGTTCGTCCGCGGCAACGACGTCGCCTGGCTCGGGCTGACCCGCCCGCAGCTGTTCCTGATCGTCACCATCCCGCTTCTCATCGCCCGCATCGTCTGGAAGGCCCGCCGCGGCGCCTTCCCGGTCACCGCAAGGAGGACTCCGAGTGAACAGCACGCCTGATCTCCCGGCCGAGCCCGATCCGCAGCAGCCGGACAACCCGGATCCTTCCGCGCCGCCGCCGGCGCCCGCCCCTGCGCCTGCGCCTGCGCCGGACCCTGCGCCTGGGCCGGACCCCTCGGAGCCACCGCAGCCGCCCGCCGGGCCGCCCGCACCGCCCCCGGGGCCGCCCGCACCGGCGGCGAGTCCGCCCGCGCCTCCCGCGCCCCCTGCCCCGCCGGTGTCGCCCGAACCGTCCGCACCGCCCCTCGCTCCGCCGCTGGGCGGGGGTGCGCACCCCGGCCACCCCCTCCCGGCCGCGCTCATCGTGATCGCCGTGCTCGCGCTGTTGCTGGGCCTGGTGGAGCTCGCCGTGGGGATGCGCAGCCCCGACACGCTCTGGGCGGTGGGGCTGTTCGCCGGGGTGTTCTGGATCTGGGTGGCCGCGGGGCTGCTGGCGTGGTGGCGCCGGCCGCACAACGCCATCGGCGTGCTGCTCGTGATCGGCGGCGTCGCACTGTTCCTGTCCGGTCTCGGCAACCTCGACGTCGAAGGGCTGGCGCTGCCGAGCGCGGTGTTCGCGACGAGCCCGCTGGCGATGACCGTGCACCTGCTGCACGCGTTCCCCTCGGGGCGCCTGCGCGGACGCCTCTCGGTCACCACGGTGGTGCTGGGCTGGATCGTCTGCCCGGTGTTCCAGCTGGCGCTCGTGCTCCTGTCCCTCACCGCACCCGCCGCGATGCCGGCGGTCGCGCTGGTGCAGACGGTCCTCGGGGTCACCGTCATGGTGCTCACGGCGGTCGTGCTGGCCCGGCGCCTCGCCGTCGCCGACCGGGACCACCGCCGGGTGCTGCTGCCCCTGTTCGGCTACGGCATCGTGGCGGTGCTGCTGCTGGCGTTCGCGCCCACGATCGTCGGCGCGCTGGGGTGGGATCCGGCGATCGGCGGGGTCGCGCAGCTGATCATCTCCGCCGCGATCCCCGTCGCGTTCCTGCTGGGAGTGCTGCTCGGCGGCTTCCGCCGCACCGGCGACCTGGAGCCGTTGAGCGCCTGGCTCGGGGCCACCGGGGCCGGAGGGCCCGCGGTCACCCGCGCCCTGGCCGCGACCCTCGGCGACGACTCGCTGCGCGTCGTGTACTGGTCCGAGGAGCGCGAGGAGTACGTCGACGAGACGGGCGTCCCGGTCGATCCTGCGCAGCAGGGAGCCGACCGCGGCTGGTGCGAGATCCGCGTCGGCCCGCGTCTGGTCGGGGCGATCGTCTACGACACCCGGCTGACCGCGGATCCGGCTCCGGTGCGGCGCGCGGGAGAGGTGCTCGCCCTCGCGATCGACCGGGAACGGCTCACGGCAGAGCTGCGCGCGAGCAACGAGGCGCTCAGCCAGTCCCGGATCCGGCTGGTTGAGACCGCGGACCGCGAGCGCTCCCGCATCGCGCAGGATCTGCACGACGGGATCCAGGTTCAGCTCGTCCTGCTCGCACTCGGCGCGCAGACCATCGCGAACGCACCCGACGCGAGCCCGGCCACGAGCGAGGCGTCGGCGCGGCTGCGGCAGGGCATCGATCAGGCCGCGGCGGATCTGCGCCGGCTCGTGCACAACGTGCTGCCGGTCACGCTCACCGAACGAGGGCTCACCGCCGCCGCCGAGGACCTCGTCGACCGGCTCTCGATCCCCGCGACGCTGGAGGCCGAGCTCGACGACACGGCGATCTCGTCGACGACTGCGCACACGGCGTACTTCATCGTCGCGGAGACGCTGACCAACACGGTCAAGCACTCGAAGGCGTCGCGGGTGCGCGTCACCCTGCGCGGGGACGCGGGCCGCCTGCACATCGACGTCCGCGACAACGGCATCGGCGGGGCGAGCCTGGATCGCGGCGCCGGCCTGCGCGGCCTGCTGGATCGGGTGGACGCGCTGGGCGGCCGGCTGGAGCTGCGATCGGATCCCGGACACGGCACCGAGGTGAGGGTGGAGCTGCCATGCGCGTGATCATCGGCGAGGACGAGGTGCTGCTGCGGGAGGGCCTGCGGCATCTGCTCGCGCAGGACGGGTTCGACGTGGTCGCCGCCGTCGGCGACGCGGAGGAGCTGCAGGAGCAGGTGGAGCGGCTGCAGCCCGAGCTCGTGATCACCGACATCCGGATGCCCCCGACGCACACCGACGAGGGTCTGCTCGCCGCACTGCGGATCCGCGAGGCGCATCCGGGCATCGCCGTCGTCGTGCTCTCGCAGTATGTGCAGCGGCGCTACGCGACCGAGCTGCTCGACCAGAACCGCGGCGGGTTCGGCTACCTGCTGAAGCAGCGCATCGCCGACGTGACCACCTTCACCGCCGACCTGCGCCGCGTCGCCGCCGGCGGCACCGCACTGGATCCGGAGGTCGTCGCCGTGCTCGTCACCCGGGCGAGCCGCGCGAGCGGCGCCGTCGGATCCCTGACCCCGCGCCAGCTCGAGGTGCTCTCGCTCATGGCGCAGGGGCGCAGCAACGCGCGGATCGCGAGCGACCTGTTCCTCTCCGAGAAGGCGGTCGTGCAGCACACCTCGCACATCTACACGGCCTTGGGCCTGCCCGTCGACGGCGACGACCACCGGCGCGTGCTCGCGGTGCTGCGGTTCCTCGCGTCGATCGCCGAGGAGTACCGCTGAGCGGGCACGGCTCCCGCGCGACAGCCCGTGGACGACCTCGACCTCGGATCGTCAGGATCCGTAGATGCTCTTCATGAGCGCCGTGGCGATCGTGGCGGCGGGCGGACGTCCGTCGGCGGCGGGAGCGAGGTTCGTCCAGACCACGATCGTCACCTTCTGCACGGGGTCGTACCCCATGAAGGAGTTGTAGCCGGGCAGCTCCCCGGTGTGGCCGTAGAGCGGCCCGATCTTCGCGATGCCCCAGCCGTACTGCGGGTCGGGCAGAGGAGGCAGCGGGATGGGCACCGGCTGCACGCTCGCCAGGCGCTCCTTCTGCAGCGAGGGGCCGAGCACGCCTCCCCCGCCGAGCGCCTCGACCCAGTGCGCGAGGTCGCGGATGGTCGAGATGCCCGCGCCGGCGGCGCCCGCCCACGACGGGTTGAGGTTCGTGGTGTCGCTCGGCAGCAGCGTGCCGGCCTTCGCCTGGGCGAGCTGATCGGGCGGCAGCTCGCTCGTCTGCATGGTGGCGACGTTGGTGGAGTACATGTAGCCGTGCGAGTACGGCTCGGGAAGGGAGGCGTCGTCCGCGGCCGGATACGAGGTCTCGCGCAGCCCGAGGGGCGTGAACAGCCGCTCCTGGAAGATCTCGGCGAGCGGTTTGCGCTCGAGCTGCTCCGCGATGAGGCCCAGCAGCACCGTGTTCGTGTTGGAGTACATCCAGTCGTCGCCGGGCGGGAACGCGGGAGGCTCGGCCAGCCCCATGGCCACGAGCTCCTCGGGGTTCCACGCCCGCTGCGGCTGCTCGTCGAGCGCCGTGTTGAGAGCGAGCGTGGTCGTGTAGTTCGCCAGCCCGCTGCGCATCGTCAGCAGCTGCTCGATCGTGATCCGGTTGCCGTTCGGCACGTCGGGGCGGTACTTCGCGACCTTGTCCGAGAGCGCGATCCGGCCCTCCTGCACGAGCTGCAGGATCACGGTTGCGGTCATCGTCTTCGTGTTGGATCCGATCCGGATGTGGTCGTCGAGGGAGACCGGCGTGGATCCGTGCAGCTGCGTCACGCCGAACACGGCCGTGACCTCGCCCTGCGGAGTGCGCACGAGCATCGCCGCACCGGGCACGCCCAGCTCGGTCGCGAGCTCGTCGAACTGCGCCTGCAGTGCGCCGGCGTCGGCGGTGATCGAGGCGGAGGGGGACGGCGGCCCCGCAGCGCCGCCGTCCGCGCAACCTGCGACGAGTGCCGCGATCGCGAGCAGTGCGGTGGACGCCGCACCTCGCCTGGTCCCTGCCCTCATCGCGACCCTCCTGAACGGTTGCACCGCACCGCTCGCGCGGTGCGGCCCCCCGGCTCTCGAGCATCCCCATGCGTGCTCCAGTCTCCCGGGGCCGGGTCGACGCCGGAATGGGTCTACGTCTATTCCTCGCGGCCGGAGCGCGTGCCAGAGTCTGAGTGGGAGAGGCCGATCGCCGGAGGGACACCGTCATGGTCACCGCACGTCTCGCGAAGCCGCTGGCGCTCGCGGCCACCCTGCTCCTGCTCGCGGGCTGCTCCGGGCAGCCGTCGACCGGGCCTACCGCGACCGGCAGCAGCACCCCGACCTCCACGGTGCCGGCCGTGTCGACCTGCGTCGCGGATCCGTCCGCCGTGGTCGCGCGCACCGCCGACCTGCCGACGTCCGAGCCGCCCGCGGACCTCGCGGCCGCGCTCGACACCACGGCGCAGGCCGCCTGGGCGCAGACCTCGGCGAAGGGCGCAGTCGTCGCGGTGCAGTCCCCAAAAGGGCTGTTCCTGAAGGCCTACGGCGTGGCGGACCCGGCCACCGGCGCTCCGATGACGACCGACATCTACCAGCGCGTCGGATCCATCACCAAGCCGTTCACGGGCACCCTGACGATGCAGCTCGCGGCCGAGGGGAAGCTCAGCCTCGACGACAAGATCTCGAAGTACGTCGACGGCGTGCCCCGCGGCGACGAGGTCACGATCCGGGAGCTCGCGGACATGTCCAGTTCCGTGACGAGCTACACGAAGGATCCGGCGTGGCAGAAGATCTTCTTCTCCGAGACGGAGCGCGTGTGGACGCCCGAGGAGCTGCTCAAGGTCGGCATCTCGCTCCCGCCGCAGGATTTCGCGCCGGGCACCGCGTTCGACTACTCCAACACCAACACGATCCTGCTCGGCTTCGTCATCCAGAAGGTGACCGGCAAGAGCTACCAGGACGTGCTGGCGGAGAAGATCCTCACCCCGCTCGGGCTCACGCACACGATCTTCCCGGCCGGATCCGGCACGTTCCCGGATCCGCACGCGCAGGGCTTCACCCTGCAGGGCGGGCACGGCACACCGGACGCCCCGGCGAACACGACCAACTGGAACCCGTCGTGGGGCTGGACCGCGGGCGAGCTGATCTCGAGCGCGCAGGATCTGCTGCGATTCGGCCGGGCGGAGGCCACCGGGGCGGGTCTCGTGCCGGCGAAGGCGCAGATCGAGCGTCTCACGTCGTTCCGCGAGTTCAACGGCCCCGGCAACGGCGGCTACGGCATCGGCTGGGGGTGCCAGAACGGCTGGGTCGGGCACAGCGGAGAGCTGCCCGGGTACAACACGGCGATGTTCTACAGCACCAAGGACGACACCACGATCATCACCATGGTGAACAGCGACATCCCCTCGGGCGGCTGCCCGAGCGATGCCCGCACCCTCACCGACAACCCGACGGATCTGCCCTGCAGCTCGCCCGCGACCCGCATCTTCCAGGCGCTGGCGCAGCAGCTGGGCACCCCGTTCGCCCCGCAGAAGAAGTAGGCGGCGCCCTCTCGGATCCGCGAGACATCACTTTCGGCATGAGACCTCACGTCTGCGGGCAGGTCTCATGCTGGATCTGGTTTCTCGCGGCTCCGGAAGCGGCAGGGGCCCTCCGGGCGAGCGTCAGGAGTAGCCGCGCCGCAGCAGCATGCCGGCGGCCCGATCGAACTCGTCCGCCGTCGGGATCTCGAAGTCGAGCGCGTTGGCGTTGCGGGTGATCACCGCGAACACCGCGGCGACCGCCGCCGCGTCCTCCAGCTGGGCGGCCGTGACGCCGGCGTTCAGCGCGGCGCGCGCATCCGAGGCCGACAGCCCGTCCGGATCCTTCGTCATCCTCTCGAGGAAGGCGAGGGTCGCCCGCAGCCGCTCGTCGATCGGCGCCGTGCGGTAGTCGGCGAGCACCGCGTCCGCGACCGCGGGGTCCATCCCGCGCACCGAGATCGCGCGGTGCGCGCCGACGCAGAACGGGCACGTGTTCCAGGACGCGACCACGGCGGCCATGAGCTCGCGCTCGGACACCGACCACGCGCTCGGCCCGCGCATCGCCCGCTGCGTCCAGCGCCCCAGCGCGGGGCCGGCGAACCGCCGGTCGTAGAACGCGACGCGGGCCGCGTCCGGGAGACGGTACCCGGCGACGCGGGAGATCGCCCGGATCAGCAGCCGGCGCGCGAGGGTGTCGCCGCGCTCGACCTCAGCGAGCCGCATCGCCGGCCTCGTCGATCGCGCGGATCGCGGCGTCCCAGCGGCGCAGCGCCGCGCCGATGCCCGCCGACATGACGACCTCGAACGCGCCGCGGTCCGACCCGGCCCGCTGGCGCGCCGCGGCGACCTGCTCGTCGGTGACCCGGTAGGAGGCGGCGCCGATCGTGCGGGCCAGCTCGGCGTACGGCGGCGCGAGGTCCGCCTCCCCGCCGGCGCCGATCCGCATCGCGTCGGCGGTCGCGCCGGGGTCGAGGCCCCGCGATACCGCGGTGCGCAGCTCCTCGGCCAGCTCCCGGTGATCCGCTGCCGTGCTCATGCCCTGAAGCTACTCCGGCACGGCGACACCGCAACCCGCCGCTGGGCGATTCGCCGACGCCCCCTCGGACCGCCCACGCCCCCTCGCATCGACGCCACCACGAGGGGGCGCCGACGCGGGGAGGGGGCGCCGACGCGGGTCAGCTCCCGGGATCCGGCCAACTCCCGGATCCGGCTCAGCCCTTGGGCGCGGGCGGCGTGGGCTCGCCGAGCGACAGCATGAGCCGGTTGGCCCAGTTGAAGAACGCCGCGCTCTGCACCACATCGACGATCGCCTGGTCGTCCAGGCCCGCCGCGCGCAGCGCCTCCACATGCGCGGCGCCGAACCGCGACGGGGTGGCCGTCAGCGCCGCGGCGGCCTCGATGATCGCGGTCCAGCGCTCGTCCTGCTCGCCGTCGATGCCCTCGTCCAGCAGCCGCTGCACGTCGTCGCGGCGCGAGGGCGCCTGGATCGTGGCGAACCGGGAGTGCACCGAGGCGCAGAACAGGCAGCCGTTGACGCGCGACGCGGCGGCGGCGGAGACCTCCCGCTCGGCCCGGCCGAGGCCGGCATCGGTGTTGTAGAAGATGTCGTTGTCGGCGCGGGTGCGCGCCCCCAGCACGACGGGATCGCGCACGAGCAGGCGGAAGTACGGGCTGGCGGCACGGGAGCGCTCGACGAGGGCGGTGTAGTCGTCCTCGGTGAGCTCGGCCTCGGGCTTCGGCTCGAGCCACGGCACCCAGCCGAGCTCCTCCTGCGTGAAGACGTGCGGCGGGGTCACCTCGGGGTGACGCAGAACCTGCTCGGCCATGTCAGATCGCCTCCTTGCCGACGATGAGATCCTTGAGCACGCTGAGCCCCGCTATCACGCGGAGCTGGAAGTGGGTGAACGCGACGAGCTGCGACACGGTGACGACGCCGTCGGTGCTCCAGCCTGCGTCGAGCAGGTTCTGCAGGGCGTCCGGGCTCGCGTCGCGCGGCCGGTAGGTGAGCAGGTGCGCGTGCTCGAGCGCCGCGGCGAGCCGCTCCCCCACGCCGTGGCGCAGCTCCGGGCGGGCGACCCAGTGCAGGCCGTCCTCGTCCTCGACGCTCAGCGGCCCCTCCGGGTACGAGCCGTACGGCCCGGTCGTGAGCGCGCCGGGCAGCGCGTCGTCGATCGCCGACCGCACCGCCGGGTCGACCGCATCCAGCAGCGCGCGGTAATGGTCGGCGAGGCGGTCGGCACGACTCAGGGACGCCACCCAGTAGCCGATGGCCGCCCGTTCCGCCGCCGTCGCCCTGGTCAGGTCGGCAGGTGCCGTGATGAGCCCGTCATAGGTGGCCTGGGCGTCGCTGCGGGCGACCGGGCGCTTGGCGCGCAGCGCATCGAGCGGGTCGCCCGGCGCGATGCCGACGAGGTCGTCGATGAGATCAGACATGGCTCTCCTCTGCGATGGTCAGGGTGTCGTCACCGGTTGCTGAGCCCGTCGAAGCACTCGAAGCGACGTCCGGACCCTTCGACGAGCTCAGGGTCCGGCCTTCGGATCCTGCCGGGCTCCAGCCGAGCGCCGGGGCGACCTCGGCGGCGATGAGCTCGAGGGAGCGCAGCAGCACTTCGTGTGGCGGGTCGACCGGGTGCGACTGGAACACGATGTCGGTGGCCGAGGTGAGCACGTGGTCCTGCGAGAGCTCCTCGATGATCCGCGCCGGCGTCCCCACGTGCAGGTCGAACAGGATCCGCAGCTCCTCGTCGCTCGCGTCGTCGGGCACGTGGATGCCGAGCGCCCGGGCGGAGGGCAGCGACCGCTCGATACCGCGCCGCACGAGCCGGGCGGCGTCGGCCTCGTCGTCCACCACGACCAGGCCGCGCGAGGCGAACGTGCGCGGTGCGACGCCGGACGGCAGGGCCGCCGTGTACGCGTCGATCACGAGCCGCTGAGTGTCGGCGAGCGCGGTGACGCCGGATCCGACGGTGTGCGGCTGCGACTTCGACAGCATGAGCCCGGATCCTGTCGCGCCGATGCGCGCCGCCCCCTCGGGCGAGAAGGTGGCCTGCCAGAGGGTGTCGAGCACCTCGGGCGCCGCGGGATACAGGCTGCCGCCATCCGCGGTGAGCTCGTCGCCGCGCAGGGCTTCGCGCAGGCGCTCGAGGTGGCGGGCGTAGATCGCGCCGCGCTCCTTGGGGTCGTGCCCGAACGGCGGGAACGAGCTCGGGGTGCCGCCGCTGCCCACGCC
Organism: Microbacterium sp. 8M; assembly: GCF_902506375.1. Taxonomy (GTDB): domain Bacteria; phylum Actinomycetota; class Actinomycetes; order Actinomycetales; family Microbacteriaceae; genus Microbacterium. The sequence goes on along the minus strand of NZ_LR733284.1, from coordinate 51,321 downwards.
GAGCTCGAAGCGTCCGCCCGCGAGCAGCGACAGCACGGCCGCATCCTCCGCCACCCGCAACGGCTCCTCGAGCGGCAGCGTCACGATGCTCGTACCGAGCACCAGGCGCGTGGTCCGGGCCGCGGCGTGCGCGAGGAACACGAACGGCGAGGGCAGACCGCCCTCGCCGGCGTGGAAGTGGTGCTGCGCCACCCACGCGGAGTCGAAGCCGAGCCGCTCCGCGGTGCGGATCTGCTCGAGCGCCAGCCGGTAGCGCTCGGCGGGCGGGGCGTCATCGAGCACCCGCGTGAAGAACCCGAGCCGGGGTCGTGCCGAAGACGCGCGTTCCGCGCCGGTTGCTGCGGTCATGAGCCGCTCCTTCCGAGATAGGCCTCCTGGATGCGGGGATCGTGCAGGAGCTCCTGCGCGGATCCCTCGGCGACGATCTCGCCCGTCGCCAGCACGTAGCCGCGCGACGCGATCGACAGCGCGAGCTCGGCCTGCTGCTCCACCAGCAGCACGGCCACCCCGAGCTCGCGGTTGAGCCGTGCGATCTCGTCGAGCACCTGGTCGACGAGCTTGGGCGAGAGTCCCATGGTCGGCTCGTCCATGCAGATCAGCCGCGGCCGGCTCATCAGCGCGCGGGCGAACGCGAGCATCTGCTGCTCGCCGCCGGAGAGCGTGCCCGCCTCCTGGCGGCGCCGCTCGGCCAGGCGCGGGAAGTGCTCCCGCATCCGCTCGATGTCCTCCGCGATGCCCGCGCGGTCGCGGCGGGTGTACGCACCCGCGTACAGGTTCTCGTCCACGGTCATCTGCGGGAAGACGCGTCGCGCCTCGGGCACGCTCGCGATGCCGGCCCGCACCCGCTTGGCCGTGGACCGATGCGTGATGTCGGCGCCCGCGAACGAGATCCGCCCGTCCTTGACCCGGTTCAGGCCGAGGATCGACTTCATCGTGGTGGACTTGCCCGAGGCGTTGCCGCCGAGCAGCGACACGATCTCGCCCTCGCCGACCTCGATCGACACCCCGCGCAGCGCGTGGAAGGGTCCGTAGTAGACGTTCAGGGCGTCCAGGCTCAGCAGCGCCGTCATGCGGATCCCTCCTCGGCGGAGTCCGCGAGATCGCCGCGTTTCGTCTCGGTCTCGCTGCGCTCGTCCTCGCTCAACGAACCCGGGGCTTCCCGGCGCCGGCCGAGGTAGGCCTCGATCACCGCCGGGTCGTTGCGCACGCTCTCCGGATCCCCGGACGCGATGATCCGGCCGCCGTCCATGACGATGACCCGGTCGGAGACCGTCATCACGAGATCCAGCTTGTGCTCGACGAGCAGGATCGCCTGCCCCGCGGCCTTCAGCTCTAGCAGCTGCGCGAGCACCTCGGCGGTCTCGGACTGGTTCATGCCGGCCGTCGGCTCGTCCAGCACGAGCAGCTTCGGCTGCAGTGCGAGCGCCCGCGCGATCTCGGTGCGGCGGCGGTTGGCGTAACTGAGCGTGTACGCCGGGTCGTTGCGCCGCGGCCCGAGCCGCGCCTCGAACCGGTCGACCTCGAGGTCGACGACCGCGTCGATCTCGCCCCGCTCCCTGCGCGCCGCCGGGGTTCCGAAGATCGCCACGAACAGCTCGGCGAGGAGGGGGATCCAGCGCAGCAGGAACACATGCGAGAGCCGGCGGAACGGCCGGTGGGCCCGCAGCTGCGAGTGGATCCCGACCTCGATGTTGTCGGCGACCGAGAGCGTCGCGAACACGCGCCCGTTCTGGAAGGTGCGCGCGATGCCGTGCTCGGCGATGTCCACGGTCTTCGCGTGGTCGATCCGGGTGCCGTCGAGGGCGATCGTGCCGCCGTGCGACGGGATCGTGCCGGTGACGAGGTTGAGCGTGGTGGTCTTGCCGGATCCGTTCGGGCCGATGATCGAGACCACCTCGTGCGGCTGCACCTGGAACGAGACGCCGTCCACGGCGCGCACGCCCTCGAAGTGGCGCTGCAGATCCTTCACGTCGAGCAGGGCGGTCATGAGTTCCTCACCAGGACGCCGCCGGGCCGGAAGCGCACGACGAGGATGAGCACGAGGCCGTAGACGATGATCCGCCACTCCGGCGTGAACCGGAGCAGCTCCATCGCCCCGATGAGCACGACCGATCCCACGACCGCGCCGTAGGGCAGGCCCACGCCGCCGAGGATCACGATCGTGACGACGAGCAGCGACATCAGCATCGTGAACATCGTGGTGTCGATGTACGTGTACTGATGGGCCAGGAGGGATCCGCCGATGCCGGCGAAGAAGGCCGAGATCGCGAAGGCCAGCGCCTTGTAGTCGCGCACCCGCACGCCGGAGGCGAGCGCGGCCACCTCGTCGGATCCGACCGAGGCGATCACCGTGCCCAGGTGCGATCGGCGGATCCGCCACATCACCAGCAGCGTGAGCACGAGCACCACGAAGTCGATGAGGTAGTACGCGAGCGGCGTGTTCAGGTCGATCCCCGCGATCGACGGCACGGGGATGCCGTACACGCCCTGGGGCACGAGCAGCTGGATCACGGCGACGATCGCGATGCCGAGCCCGAGCGTGGCGATCGAGATGTAGTGGCCCTTCACTCCCCAGATCGGCGAGGCGAGGACCGAGGCGATCACGGCCGCCCCGATGCCGGCGATGGGCAGCGCGAGCCAGAACGGCAGGTGCAGGTGCACGCTCAGCAGCGCCGAGAGGTAGGCGCCGATCGCGATGGGCCCGGCCTGGCCGAGCGCGAGCACGCCGGCCTGCCCCGCGGTGACCGTGAACCCGGCGGCGATGATGGCGTAGATGAGCACCTGGGTCCCCGTGGTGAGCACGTAGGTGTCGGCGAGCACCGGCACCAGCACGCCCAGCACCACGAAGCCGGCGATCCACACCCAGCGCGGGATGCGCAGCGGGCGCCCCTTGCCGAGGAACGTGCCGGTGAGCGGCTCGGTCGAGATGAGCGGCACCTTGCCGAGCAGGCCGCCAGGGCGCACCACGAGCACGACCAGCAGCACGACGAAGACGATGATCTGGCGCGTGGCGTCGCCGAACCAGTAGATGCCGAACGCCTCGAGGATCCCCAGCACGAAGCCGCCGATGACGGCGCCGACGAGGGATCCGAGTCCGCCGAGGGCCGCGGCGACGAACGCCGTCATGCCGATGTTGAGCCCGGAGACGGGGTTGACGACCCCGATGTACAGCGAGAAGAAGATGCCGGCGAGGCCGCCCAGGGCCGAGGCGATCACGAAGGAGATGTTCTGCACGGATCCGACCGGGATGCCCATCTGCAGGGCCGCCTCCTGGTCCTGCGCGGTGGCGCGGATCGCGCGACCGGTGCGGCCGTACTTGAGGAACAGCGACATCGCGATCATGACGACGGCGGTGACGCCCAGCATCACCAGATCCGAGGTGCCGAACCGCATGTTCCCGATGTGCAGGTTCGCGGTGGGCAGCACCTGCGGGAACGAGCGGAACTGCGCGGAGAAGGCGAGCTGGGATCCGTTGTCCAGGATCTGCGCGACCGCGTAGGTGGACAGCATCGCGGCGAGCGGCAGGTACTTGGCGAGCGGACGCACCACGGCGAGGTTGATCACCAGGCCCAGCACCGCGCAGATCGCGAGCACCAGCGGCAGGGCGATCCAGAACGGCTGGTGCAGCTGCGCCACGAAGAACCACGCCAGCATCGCGCCGAGCCCGAAGAAGGAGAACTGCGCGAAGTTGACGACGTTCATGACGCCGAAGACGAGAGAGATGCCGACCGCTCCGAGGGCGTAGACGTTCCCCCGGAGCAGGCCGGCGATCAGAGTATCGAGCATGGAGGCGGATCAGTCCTCGATCGCGACCCAGGCACCGTTCTTCAGCACGGTGGGGGTCAGCTGCGGCGAGGCCGGGCGACGGGTGTCCTTGTCGAAGGAGAGCTTGCCGTAGACGACGCTCGGGACGTCCTGGATCTCCTGGAAGCCCTTGAGGATGCCGGCGCGGTCGGTGCCGCCCTTCTTCGCGGCGGCCACGGCGACGTGCAGCGCGTCGTAGGCGCCGGCCTCGAAGAGGGTGACCTCCTTCTCCTCCGGGTACTTCTTCTTGAACGCCTTGACGAACGCCTGCACCTCGGGCGCCTTGCTGCTGGCCACGAACTCGGTGCCGATGATCGAGCCCTCGGCGTCGGGCGTCGCGTCGAAGGACTGCTCGTCCTGGCCGCCGTAGAACGTGCCGGTGAAGCCGATCGCACGCAGCTGGGTCACGAGCTTCGCGGCGTCCGGTCCGTAGCCGACGTGCGCGAACGCCTTCGGGTTGCCCGCGACGGCCTTGGTGAGCGACGGACGGTAGTCGTCGGACGTGGGGTCGATGGCTTCCGCGTCGGTGATCTTCAGCCCGATCTTGTCGGCCTCGGCCTTGAACGCCTGGAAGGCGGGGATGCCCCAGTCAGCGGTGTTCAGGTAGGTGACGCCGATCGAGTCGACGCCCTGCTTCTTGATGTAGTCGGCCGTCCAGGTGTAGCTGGCGCTGGTGGTGATGGCGCTGGACCACTGGTACTGCGTGCCCTTGGCGGTGAAGTCCGGGTTGGAGTTGTTGAAGCCGTACTGCAGCAGCTTGCCGGCGGTGTAGATCGGGGAGGCCGGGATGGACGCCGCCGAGGAGTAGTCGCCGAACACGAGCGAGATCTGCGGGTCGTTGACGAACTTCTGCGCCACGGTCACCGACTGCTTGGGGTCGGACTGCGAGTCCTCGTACTTGAGTGCGACCGGGTGGCCGTTGATGCCGCCGTCCTTGTTGACCTCTTCGACGGCGAGGTCGAACGCCTTCTTGAACTGCTCGCCGTACTGCGCGTACTGGCCGGTGGTCGCGGACGAGACGCCGAAGTAGACGGTGCTGCCCGCGGAGGCGCCCGCCGACGGTCCGTTCGCCGAAGCGGACAGGCTGCATCCGGCGAGCGCGAGGGCTGCGGTCGCCGCCGAGAGCGCGGCGACCGCGATGCGTCGAGTGTTCTTTGCCATGGGGTGCCTCCTTCGGTCGTCGCACCGCGGGTCGGTGCCGTCCGGACGCCGCGCTGTGTACGACGCCGGGACGCGCCGCGGAACGGGTAGCCGCGGCATGTGCCCACGTTCGCACGACCGCCGGATCCGCTGTCGCTGTGTGTCGGTTTTCGACATCCTGTGACGACGCCGACCGCTTCTGTGACGTCGCGCGACACCGGATCCGGGCCGAATGGATCCCTGCCTCTCCGGCAGGAGTAGGCTCCGCGGTCACCTCCGTGTCCCGGCGCCGGGATCCTCGGATACCGTGGACCGCATGAGTGACGACGTCTCCATCGGCGGCGAGAGCATCCGGCTCGGCCAGTTCCTGAAGTTCGCGGGGCTGCTCGACTCCGGCGGCGACGCCAAGGAGGCGATCATCGACGGATACGTGCGCGTGAACGGCGAGGTGGAGCGCCGCCGCGGACGACAGCTCGTCGACGGCGACCTCGTCTCCTACGAGGATCGGACGGTGCGGGTCCGGCCCTGACCGCCACCCGGTCCCTGAGCCCGTCCCGACCCCCGCTCGGCCCCTGAGCTCGTCCCGGCCCCTGAGCCCGTCCCGGCCCCCGCTCGGTCCCTGAGCCCGTCGAAGGGCGCGGTCTCCCCGAAGGTCCCTGAGCCCGTCGAAGGGCCCGGGTGAGCGGCCGCTCGCCTCCACCGATCGGTGCCCGGCCATGACCGAACGGTGGATCCCGCGGCGTGCGCCGCTGGCGACGCTGGAGTCATGAACACCGCACGCTCCGCTTCCCCCGCTGTCTCTTCCGCCGCCCTCGCCCGTCGCGCCGCGTTCCGGCCCGTCATCCTGCTGTCCTGGGCGTTCGTCGGCGTCAGCGCCGCGATGGTCGGATTCCTCGGCATCGCGAGCGCCATCGGCGTCCGCTTCGAGAGCGCGATCTGGATCCGCTGCTCGCTCGTGCTCGCCAGTGGCGTCGTGGTCCTGGCGATCGCGGCCACCGCCGCCCGCGGCTCCCGGGGCGCCTGGGTGCGCCTGAGGATCGTGTGTCCGATCATCGTCGCGGCGGTCGTCGTGATCGTGTCGCTGCCGGGATTCCTTCCCGACTGGGTGCGCATCGAGCAGGCGCTCTGCGGCCTCCTGCTGCTGCCCGTCGCCGTCCTGGTGAACCTGCCGCGCATGCGGGCGCTGTTCGCGCGGAAGGCGTAGGGTCGCCCCGTGATGGACTCGCGCTGGCGGAGCGTGCTCACGGTCGCTCCGTACCTCGTACTCGCGCTGCTCGTCGCGTTCCTCGTCCTCACCCAGTGGGCGCGGCCGGAACGCCTCGCGCCGATGCTGGTCCTGTGCGCGGCCTACGGACTCTGGGTGCTCGTGATGCGGACCCTTCCGTTCCGCTGGCACGACCGGCCGGCCGCAGTCGCGGTCTTCCTCGCCGGCGCCATCGTCCTGAACCTGCTGCTGGTGCTGCGAGACGGCACGTTCGGATTCCTCGCCATCGCGACCTTCTCCTTCGCCTATTCGCTCGCCGACTGGCCCTGGGAGCTGCTCCCCGTCGCCGGCACCGCCGTGGTCGCCGGGCTCGCGCAGAGCTCGGGGTTCCGAGGGGATCCGGCCGGCACGATCGGCACGGCCGCCGTGATCCTGCTGAACATCGCGGTCATGTGCGGTATGTCCTTCGGACTGCACCGCGCCGAGAAGAGCCTGCATCGCGCGGCCGTGCAGGACGAGCGCGCCCGGCTCGCCCGCGAGATCCACGACACCCTCGCGCAGGGGTTCACCGGCATCATCACGCAGCTGCAGGCCGCCGAGCAGGCGCCCGACGAGGATGCCCGCCGTCGTCACACCGACGCGGCGCTGGCCCTCGCCCGCGACGGCCTCGCCGAGGCGCGCCGCTCCGTGCAGGCGCTGCGACCCACCGCCCTGGAGCAGACCTCGCTCGCCGATGCGCTCTCCGGCGTCGCCCTGTCGTGGTCCGCACGCACGGGCATCCCGGCCGCGGTGTCCGTCTCCGGCACGGCGCGGCCGCTGCCCACCGAGACCGAAGTGGCCCTGCTTCGCACGGCCCAGGAGGCGCTCGCCAACGTGGAGCGCCACGCCGCCGCCCGGCGCGTGACGGTGGCCCTGGGTATGGACGACGGCCGGGTGCGCCTCGAGGTGCGCGACGACGGGCGCGGTTTCGACGTGGTCGACCGGGTGCAGCGCGAGCCCGGACGCTCAGGCGGGTACGGCCTCATCGCGATGCGGGAGCGCCTGGAGGCGGCGGCGGGTGCGCTGCAGGTCGACTCCCGGCCGGGGCGCGGCACCGTGGTGCGCGCGGAGGTGCCGGCATGACCGCGATCACACTGCTCGTCGTCGACGACCACCCCGTGGTGCGCGACGGCATCGTCGGCATGGTCGGATCCGCCGAGGACATCACGGTGATGGGAGAGGCGGCGGACGGTGCCGAGGCCGTCGCCCTCGCCCAGGTGCACGCGCCCGACGTCGTGCTCATGGACCTGCGTATGCCGCGGATGGACGGGGTCACGGCGCTGCGCGAGTTCGCGCGGCACGGGATCGCCAGCCGGGTGGTGGTGCTGACGACGTTCGATGCGGATGCGGACGTGCTGCCGGCCATCGCCGCCGGCGCGACCGGCTACCTGCTCAAGGACGCCTCCCGCGACGAGCTGCTGCACGCCATCCGGGCAGCGGCGGCCGGGCGGACGGTGCTCGCCCCCGAGGTCGCATCCCGGCTCGTCGGCCGGGTCCGCACGCCGGAGGCGAGCCTGCTCACGCCCCGCGAGCTCGAGATCCTCGGTCTCATCGCGGACGGCGCCACCAACCGCGCGGCCGGTGACCGGCTGCACCTCAGCGAGGCGACGGTCAAGACCCACCTGCTCAGCATCTACGGCAAGCTCGGCGTCGGCGACCGCGCCGCGGCGGTCGCCGAGGGCTTCCGGCGGGGGCTCCTGGACACCGCGGGCTGACCTGCCCGACACCTGAGCCCGTCGAAGGACCCGGACCGCCCCACCCGGTCCCTGAGCCCGTCGAAGGGCCCGGACCGCGACACCCCGTCCCTGAGCCGTCGAAGGACCTTGACGGCCCCACCCGGTCCCTGAGCCCATCGAAGGATCCGGACTGCCCCACCCCGGTCCCTGAGCCCGTCGAAGGGCCCGGACTGCCCCAGATCCCCTGATACGTTTCGAGGATGCCCCTGCATCGCCCCGCGACCGTTCACCTGCCGCTCCGGAGCGTGCGCCCGTGATCGATCTCGCGCCGTGGGCGTGGATCCTGCTGGCCGTGGCCGGCACGGTCGTCGGGCTCTCGAAGACCGCGCTGCGGGCGCGAACACCGTCTCGATAGCGATCTTCGCGGCACTGCTGCCCGCGCGCACGTCGACCGGCGCGCTGCTGCTCCTGCTCATCGTCGGCGACGTGTTCGCCCTGCTCACCTGGCGGCGGCACGCGCACTGGCCGACGCTGCTGCGGCTCGCCCCGGCCGTCGTCGGAGGGCTCGCGCTCGGCGCCCTGTTCCTGGCTTTCGCCGGCAACACCGTCGTGCGGCCCGTGATCGGCGTGATCCTGCTCGCGATGGTGGCGATCACGCTCTGGCGGCGGAGGCGCGCGGGCGAAGCTCCCGAGGGCGCCTCCCCTCTCGGCACCACACTCGGCTACGGCGCGCTGGGCGGGTTCACGACCATGGTGGCCAACGCCGGCGGGCCCGTCATGTCGATGTACTTCCTCGCCATGCGCACGCCCGTGAAGGTGTTCCTCGGCACCGCCGCGTGGTTCTTCGCCATCGTGAACATCGTCAAGGTGCCGGTGCTCGCGAGTCTCGGGCTCATCACTGTGCCCGTGCTCCTGATGGACGCCGTGCTCGTGCCGATGGTGGTGATCGGCGCGCTGCTCGGCCGCTGGCTCATCCCGCGGATCGACCAGGCGCTGTTCGACCGGATCGTGCTGATCCTGACCGTGCTCGGGGCGCTCTATCTGCTGATCCCGTAGAGCTGCCGGTCCCGTAGAGCGCCGGTCCCGTGGAACGCCGGGTCAGAGCGCGGGAGGCTCGGATGCGGCCGGATCGGATCCCGCACGTCAGACTGCACCGGATCCGGAACGGGCGGGCTGCTCGCGCCTACTCCCCCGCCTCCACGGCGGCGAGCGCCTCGACCGCTCCGCGGGTGGGCGCGATGCGCACCAGTCCGCGGTACAGCCGCCGCAGCGCTTCGCGGTCGGTCACCCCGGTGCGCGCGCGGTCGCAGTGCACCGACTGGATCGCGGCCTCGAGCTGGAACCGCCCCGGCGCGCCGCCCTCGGCGATGCCGCTGAGCCGCGCCGCGCGATGCAGGAGCGCCTCGCCCTCCGCGATGAGGGCGCGATCCCAGAGCGCAGGGTCCTGCTCGGCGAGGGAGGGCCAGCGCTCCCCCGGCGCCGGTGGCACGCGCGCGGGAGCCCGCGACTGCGCGAGGGTGAGCAGCGCCGCCAGGCCCCACGCCTCGGGATCCGTCTCCAGCAGGGTCGCCGTGAGCACCGCGAGCCAGCGGGCCTCGTCGGCGAGCGAGGTGCGCACGTCGTCGTGCTCGCCCAGCCAGTCCAGGGCGTAGGCGCCGTAGATCGCCTCGAGCACGGCGGCGGTGCGGGCGGGCATGTCGGCGCGGGTGGGCAGCACGAAGCGGATGCCCGCGTCGCGGATCTTCCGCTTCGCGCGGACCAGGCGCTGCGCCATCGCCGCCGGCTCGATGTCGAACGCCCGGGCCACCTGCGCCGCGTCGAAGCCGAGCACGGTCTGCAGCATGAGCGGCGTGCGGATGCCCGCATCGATCGCGGGGTGCGCACAGGCGAACAGCAGTTCCAGCCGTCGATCCGGGATCCCTTCGCCGCGCTCGACGAGGGCGGCGATGTCGATGCCGGCGTCGGGGTCGACGCCGTCCGAGAAGGCCTCGTCGTCGAGCGGTGCGCTGGTGCGGTGCGCTGCCGATCCCCACACGTCGCGGAGTCTGTTGCGGGCCACGGTGAGCAGCCATCCTTCCGGGTTGTCCGGCACGCCCGCCTCGGGCCAGGCGCGCAGGGCGCGTTCCAGGGCGTCGGCGAGGCAGTCCTCGGCGAGTGCGAGGTCGCCGGTGGCCCGGGCGAGCAGCGCCACCAGGCGGCCGTACGAGGCGCGCACCGCGCGTTCGGCGGCGGTGCGCGCCTCCTCGGCCGCGCTCATCAGGGCAGCTGCACCGGCGATGCGCCCTGCCAGGCGCCGTCGGCGAAGCGCGTCGCGACCGGCCGCACCTCGACGGCGCCCCAGCCGACCGACGGAGCCTGCTGGGCCCAGGCGATCGCCGCGTCGAGGTCGTCCACCTCGATGACGAAGGTTCCGCCGAGCTGCTCCCTGGTGTCGGCGAAGGGGCCGTCCTGGACCACGAGCTGACCGTCTCGCACGCGCACCGTGGTGGTCGCGGTCGAGGGATGCAGCACCTCGGCGCTGCGGAGCACTCCGGCCTCGTCCAGTGCCTTCGCGTAGACGTCGAAGGCGCGCATCCCCTCCGCGAGAGCCTCCGGGCCGAGCTCCTCGGCACTCATCTCGGGGTACTGCAGCAGAAGCGTGTAACGCATGATCCGTCCTTTCGTGAGGATGTCGACATCATGGTGACGATCGAAGGACCCGCCGATCGACATCCTCCTCCGGCGGATCCGGATCCGCACCCGCACGGGCCGGATCCGGATCGCCGTCAGAGGCTGATGACCGCGGCCGATCGTCGGGGTGCTCAGAGGCTGCCGAGCACATCGTGCGGATCCGCGTCGAGGGCGAGCGTCTCGAGCACCCGCAGCAGCTGCCGTTCCTCGAAGGCGAAGTGGTTCTCCATGATCGCGCCGATGCCGTCGAGGTGCCGGTCGAGGTCCGCCGGCGCGCGGCCGTGGTCCATCGCCGCGCTGAGTGCGGTGAGCAGCACGTCGATCATGGCGTGATCCTCCGAGAGAGTGCGGAGCACGGGAGCGAGCTCCGGATGCGCGGCCTCGATGGCGGGGAACAGCGCGCGGTCCTCGCCGCGATGGTGCTGGTCCAGTGCCGTGCAGAAGCCCCGGCAATGCAGCAGCAGATCGCGCCCGGGACTCTGCGGGCCGGATTCGGCCCCGCTCGCGCGTACGACCTTCAGCGCCTCCCGCAGTCGTCCGTGCGCCTGCCGCAGTTCGTTGCTCCAGGCGATGAGCCTGGCCGTCTCGCGCTCAGTCACGCGAGAGCGAAGGGTGGGACGAGGACATCGTCTCTCCTTCCGTCCGGCGCCTCCATGCCTGACACGGTCTGCCACCGGCACGCGACGCTCGGCCCAGCATATCGGCGGCGACGCAGCGGGCGTAGGGTTGCCGCGAGGTCACCGCGGATGAGCAGAGGAGATGCCATGTTCGGAGAGAAGCGCGAAGAGAAGCGCGAGGAGGCGGCGCTCGCGGAAGCGCGGGCGCAGGCCGAGGCCGCCGTCGAGGACAGCGAGACCGACGACGCCTCCTTCGAGCCGGACGAACGGGTCGAGGAGGGGTTCGAGCCGGACAGCGGCGACGTGCGTCGGTAGCGTCTCCGGATGGCGGGCCGCCGGTGCGCCGGCCGCAGATCGCGGCTGAACGGATCGCGCCTCCGGCCCCGGGTTGGTCGCGTCAAGTCCCTGAGCTTGTCGAGGGGCCCGGTCCCTGAGCGAGGCAAGCATCCGGTCCCTGAGCTTGTCGAAGGGCCCGGTTCCTGAGCGAGGCAAACCCGGTCCCTGAGCTTGTCGAAGGGCCCGGATCCGTGGTCGGACGCTTCGACAGGCTCAGCGACCGACGGCTGGCACCTGAGCTCGTCGAACACGGGCTCTCCTCCGGCCCCTGAGCGGGGCATGCGCCCGGTCCCTGAGCTTGTCGAAGGGCCCGGATCCGCGCCCCTTTCGGTCCCTGAGCGAGCCGAAGGCGAGACGAAGGGCGCCGCGCGCGCTCTAGATCTGTGGCGCGGATCTTGTGATCTGGTTGTGATCTTTTCCGGATCCGATCAGGCCCTTTCCGGCCTGGGAATGTCGGTGGTCCCGGGTTGAATAGGGGTATGACGAACACGGTCGGCGCGGTTCAGGATCCCGGGGTGGACCCGGTGGATCCGGTCGCTGTGCTGGCCATGGTCACATCCGGGGTGGCGGCGACGGAAGCGTCGATCATCCGGTTGCAGGCGGTGCGGGACGCACACCTGGCCGTCGCCCAGCGCCTCGCCGAACACCTCGCTGCGGCCGGCGGCACTTCCGCGGTACGGGGTGAAGCAGTGGACCTGGCCGCACGCAGCGTGGCGGCGGAACTGGCGGCGGTGCTGCACATGTCGGACCGGGTCGTGCAAGGCCGGATGGCCCGGGCGGCGGAGTTGATGACCCGGTACCCGACCACCATGCAGGCATTCAGTGACGCGCGGATCAACACCGCCCACGTGCGTCTGATCCAGGACACCGCGGCACGCCTCGACGACGAGGTGCGGGCGGAGTTCGAACACGCCGCGGTCGCGGCGTGCGAGGGTGAGACGCCGCATCGGGCGCAACGGATCGTGGAACGCATCGCGGAACGGTTGGCCCCGCGGTCGTTGACGGAGCGGCACCGCACCGCGCAGGAGAAGCGGACCGTGTGGCGGGAAGAACTCCCCGACGGGCAGAAACAGCTCGGGCTCATCCACTCCGCGGCGGTGATCGACGGGATCTTCGACCGCCTCACCCAACAAGCCCACCTGGTGAAGACCGCGAACGCGAAAGCGGCGAAGAACTCCGCCTTGGGAGTCACCCCGGCCCCGGACGAACTCGGCGACTCCGAAGAGCTCGGCAACCCGGATGGGCCCGGCGACTCGGACGGGCCCGGCGACTCCGAAGGACTCGGCGACCCTGCCGATGACCGCTCCCTCGACCAACTCCGTGCGGACCTGTGCGCGGACACGCTCCTCACCGGTTCTCCGTCCGGACACGACACCGCGGTCGGGCTGCTGTCCGCGATTCAGGCGCGGGTGGAGGTGACGGTGCCCGCGTTCACGGCCATGGCACCCGACCAGGCTCCGCACCGCGGATCCCCCACGCGCCCGGTATCTGCGTTCGAGATCCGCACCGCGCAGCGGACCGAGCAGCCAGGTGAGCACGCCGACCTGTGGGCCGCCTTCCGCGTCCGTACCGAGCTGCCCGCGGAGCTCGCGGGCGGGCAGCCCATCGACACGCACACCGCCCGGATCCTCGCCGGCGGAGCCACCGCATGGGAACGGGTACTCACCCACCCGGTCACCGGGGCGATCCTCGCCGTCGACCACTACCGACCCAACGCCGACCTCCGCCGGCTCCTCCACGCCCGCGACTCACGGTGCCGGTTCCTCACCTGCGGACTCCCACCCCGAACCCAAGACCTCGACCACACAGTGGACGCCGCCCACGGCGGGCCCACCGAAGAAGGAAACCTCGGCGGACTCTGCCGACGCCACCACGTCCTCAAACACCAGACCGCGTGGAAGGTGAAACAACTCGGCGCCGGGATCCTGGAATGGACCAGCCCCACCGGCGCGAGCTACATCGACAAACCACCCCCACCCGTCACCTTCACCATCCACCAACCAGACCCACCACCCGACGACGAATCGGCACCGTTCTGACCGCGACTCCGACCGGGAGACCGGATCCGGACACGTCACCCGACCAGCCGCCGTTCTGACCGTGACTCCGACGGCGTCAGCGACCGACGACCTCAGCGTTCGACGGCGTCAGCGTCCACCGGCCTCCGCGCCCGACAGCGTCAGCGACTGACGGCGTCAGCGTCCGCTGGCCCCGCGACCGACGGCCTCCGCGCCCGACGACCTCAGCGACCGACGGCGTATGCCGCGACGGAGGCCGCCCTGTCAGCGGAGGACGACGCTGGCTTCGGAGGTGTAGGCCGAGAACGTCACGGACTCCTGCGCGTACAGCCGGATCCCGTCCGCGTCATGCGAGAGGTAGCCGATCGACACGTCCTGGCCGAGGGTGAGCGCGTAGTCCCCGCCGCGCATCGAGAGCACGATCGCGCCGTCGAGTGCCGGGGCGAAAACGATCTTCCCCTCGTCGCCGAGCAGGCGTCGAAGGTGCTCGTGCACGGGATAGCCGTGGTCGACCGTCTCGGACGCCGCGGTGTACAGCTCGGCCGAGAGCAGCAGCGCGTACGGGCCCTGAACGCCGACGGTTCGAAGCACGGTGAGCGCCCGAGCGACCGCTGCCGGCAGCTCGCGCGGATCCGATGGCAGCGGGATCGCCGCATTCGAGCTGCTCGCGACGATGCCCTGGACCCCGGCGGCCTCGGACCCGGCGAACACGAGCGTGTCCTCGGCGGTGGCCAGCGCCTCGACGGCGTCCTTCACGGGCTGCCAGTCGGAGTCCTGCGCCCCGCGCTCGACGTCGTCGACGGCCGCACGCGTCACGGTGAACGGCGCACGCAGTTCGACGAGGGGCTGCACCTGACGTCGTCGCGCCTCGACCGACGGCCCGGGAGCGGCGATCGTCTCGACGTGCCCGGTGCCGATGGCGGACAGACCGGATCCGCCCGCCTCCGGCACATCGACGACGCGCCGGCCGGCGATCCGGGTGATGAAGGTGCGTCGCGCCTCGTCATCGATCTGTTCCCACGCGGCCGAGGAGATCGGTGCGAGCCTGCGGTGGAGGTTGTCCATGTCATCGACCTTTCACTGTCAGAGGCTTTCGTCGTCCGGGCGTCAGCGCACGTCGGAGGTGCGCAGACCCCCGATGCCCAGATCCGTTGCTGCGGCATCGGCCACGGGGGTCTCCCCCACGGCCGCCGTGTCGGCGATCTCCGCGCCGCGGCCGGGTGGCACGTCGTCGAGGAAGTCGAGGGCGGGCGCGAAGAACAGGGTGCCGGTGTGCGCCGTGGAGAAGTCCAGGATCCGGTCTGTGTTGCCGGGCGGGCTGCCCAGGAACATGTTGCGCAGCATCTGCTCGATCACGCCCGGATCCGCCGCGTAGCCGATGAAGTAGGTGCCGAACTCGTCCGTCCCGAGCTCGCCGAACGGCATGTTGTCGCGGAGGATCTGCCGCTGGACACCGTCGGCGTCGACGATCGTGTTGAGATGGACGTGCGAGTTGATCGGCTTGACCGCATCCGGCATCTCGACGTCCTCGAGCTTGCTGCGCCCGATCACGCGCTCCTGCTCCTCGACCGATAGGGCGCCCCAGGACGCCAGGTCATGACGGTACTTCTGCACGATGATGTAGCTGCCGCCCGCGTAGGCCGGATCCTCGTCCGCGATGAGGACGGCGGCGGGAGCCGCAGCGCCCTCCGGGTTCTCGGTGCCGTCCACGAAGCCGAGCAGATCCCGCTCGTCGAAGTACTTGAAGCCGTGGGTCTCGTCGACGACCTGGGCGTGGCCGCGCAACCGGTCCATCACCTGCCGGGACAGCTCGAAGCACACATCCATGTGATGGGCGCGCACGTGCAGCAGCAGGTCGCCCGGAGTGCTCGGCGCGCTGTGCCGCGGCCCGTCCAACGGCACGAACGGATGCAGGCCCTGCGGACGCGGCAGCGAGAACATCCGGTCCCAGAACTCCGCACCGATGCCGAGGACGCAGTTCAGCTGGTCGTCGGGTACGCGGAACGAGACCGACCGCGTGATGCTCGAGAGGTCAGCGAGGACATCGCGCACGACCTCTTCGCTGCCCTCGTTCACCGTCAGCACGAGGAACAGCGCGGCGCGCGCCGGCGGTGCGACGAACTGCTGTGTGACCAATGGATCCCGTCCCCTCCGCGCGCGTTCGCGATGCAGGGTCAGCCTGTCACGGGGACCGTGCGCCTTCAACTCGCCGACGGCGATCCGGCCCGACATGCCCGGGCGGGGGGACGCCGTGGCGGAGAATCGAGGCATCCCCTTTTCCGCCCCCGACCGAGGATCTGCGTGAGCGACTCTCTCAACGCCCTGGGACGCTACGTGCGCGCACGACGCGGAGTGCTGCAGCCCGAGGACGTCGGGCTCACCCGGCAGCCGGGGAGGCGGGTCGCGGGGCTCCGTCGCGAGGAGGTGGCCGAGCTCGCCGGCATCAGCGCCGAGTACTACCTGCGCATCGAGCAGGGGCGGGTCGGACGGCCGTCGGAGCAGGTCCTGGAGGCGCTCGCGCGCGCCCTCCGCCTCGACGACGAGTCGGTCGCGCACCTGCACCGTCTCGTCACGGCGCGGCCCTACCGACCGCAGCCCGCCGACGCGGAGACCGCCGAGCGCATCGCACGCACGCTCTCCCGCTGGTACCGCACCCCGGCCTACATCTCCGACCCGCACCGGGACATCGTCGCGGCCAACGCCCTCGCCACGGCGCTGGGACACGGAGGGCTCGCCGTGGGCTCCAACCAGATCGCCGGGCTCTTCAACGACCGGATGAAGAGCACCCTGCGGGAATGGGAGGAGATGACCCGATCCGCCGTGGCGACGCTCCGCCGCGATGCGCATCCCGATTCGCCCCGGTTGGCCGAGCTGATCGGCGAGCTCTCGGCGGATCCGGATTTCGTGCGCATCTGGGACCGCCATGACGTGTCCGGCCCCGAGGACACGACGTTCCACATCGCGATCGAGGGCTTCGGCGACGTCGCGATCGATGCGCACAACTTCGCCGTGCGCAGCCTCCCGGGCTATCAGCTCACCGTGCTGTCCGCCGGGCCGGGCGGGAAGGCCGAGACGCTCTTCGCCGGCCTCGCCGCATCCGTGCCGCTCTCCACCGGAACGGTCCCCACGGGCCCTCCGGCGCCTTCGCCCACCGCCGGCCCGGCCGCGGCGCCGACCGCCCCTCCGGCCGCCAGGCCGACCGGAGGGTAGTACTCCGCGGGCCTCCCTCCCGCGTCCGTTCCCGGCCTAGCGTGTGTCTCGCGACGGCGCGGCGATCCGTCGCCGTCTCGCGTCGCACTCCCCTCCCCAGGAAAGGACACACGATGCCCTACATCACCACGCCCGACGGCACCGAGATCTACTACACCGAGCTCGGCGAGGGTCGCCCCGTGATCTTCAGCCACGGCTGGCCGCTGAACTCGGACGCGTGGCAGAAGGAGCTCAAGCTCTTCGCCGACGCCGGCTACCGCGCCATCGCCCACGACCGCCGGGGTCACGGCCGCTCCTCGCGCACGTACCACGGCAACGACATGGACACGTATGTGGCCGACCTGGCCTCGCTGGCCGAACAGCTGGACCTGCAGGACATCCTGCTCGTCGGGCACTCCACGGGCGGCGGCGAGGTGTTCCGCTACGCGGCGACCCGCGGAGCCGGCCGGGTCTCCAAGGTCGCGACGGCGGGCGCGGTCCCGCCGCTCATGCTGCAGACCGAGACCAACCCCGAGGGCACGCCGCTCGAGGTCTTCGACGGCATCCGTGCCGGAGTGCTCAACGACCGGTCGCAGTTCTACAAGGATCTCGCCGAGACCTTCTTCGGCTTCAACCACCAGCCGGACAAGCGCTCGCAGGGCCTCGTCGACGACTTCCAGCGCCAGGGCATGATGGCCGGCCTCAACGCCGCCTACGACTGCGTGAAGGTCTTCTCCGAGACCGACTTCACCGAGGATCTCAAGGCCCTCGATGTCCCGATCCTCATCGCGCACGGCGACGATGACCAGATCGTCCCCATCGCCGCGGCGGCGGAGAAAGCGATCACCCTCGTCTCGCAGGGCACCCTGAAGGTCTACCCGGGCGCGTCCCACGGCATCTGGGGCGACTACCAGGTCGCGCTGGACGACGACATCCTCGCGTTCTTCGCGGAGTGACGCCGAAGCGGCGGGGGCCACGGCACCCCGCCGCTTCGTCCGCCCCGTGGGCTCAGGCGCGCTCGGCCGTGCCTTCCGCGGGGGCGATGCGCACGAGCATCTTGCCCGTGTTCGCGCCGCGCATCATGTCGAGGAACGCGTCCACCGTGTTCTCGATGCCGTCGACGATCGTCTCGTCGTAGGCGATCCGCCCCTCGGCGAACCAGGCCGTCATCTTCTCCTGGAACTCCGGCGCAAGGCCGAGGTACGCCGCGAGCGTGAAGCCCTTCAGGGTGAGGCCGCGGGTGATGATGTTGGCCATGTTGTCCGGTCCCGGGGTGCGGTCCGTCGTGTTGTATCCCGCGATCGCACCGCACAGCGCAGCGCGGCCGCCGTCGTTGAACGCGTCGAGCGCCGCCTCCAGGTGGTCGCCGCCGACGTTGTCGAAGAACACGTCGACGCCCTCCGGCGCGGCGGCCGCGAGCTGGCCGCGCACGTCGCCGTCCTTGTAGTTGAAGGCGACGTCGTATCCGTACTTCTCGGTCAGGAGCGCGACCTTCTCGGCGGAGCCCGCAGAGCCGATCACGCGCCCCGCGCCCAGGAGCTTCGCGATCTGACCGACCGCGGTGCCGACCGCGCCGGCCGCACCGGAGACGAACACGGTGTCGCCGGGCTTCATCCCCGCGATCGCGGTGAGGCCGACGTACGCGGTGAGCCCGGTCATCCCGAGGATGTGCAGACGCAGCGACGACGGGAGCCCGGGGATATCCGGCACGGGGCGGAACGTCGCCGCCTGGGCCTGGACCACGTCGGCCCAGCCGTGCTGGTGCAGCACGAGCGTGCCGACCGGCAGCTCCGGGGCGTCCGAGGCGACGACCCGGCCGATCGCGCCGCCGGTGATGGTCTCGCCGAGGGCGTACGGCGGCACGTAGCTGCGGACATCGTTCATACGTCCCCGCATGTACGGGTCGACGGAGACGAACTCGTTGCGCACGCGCACCTCGCCGGCAGCGGGGTCCTCGTAGACGACCTCGGCGGTCTGGAAGTCGCCCGGCGTCGGCCAGCCGACCGGACGCTTCGCGAGCTGGATCTGGGTGCTCAGGGCACGGGACATGGAACTCCTTCGTGAGGGGTTTCGTGAGGGATAGGGGGTGAGGATGAAGCGGACGGACCGGTCAGAGCGCGAGGCCGACCGCCAGGACGATCGTCGCCACGGCCGGGATCACGCCCTGCTTGAGCGCAGCGCCCCGCTTGTCGGGGCTCGACAGCAGCAGCACGAGCGCGGCGGCGGCCATGGATCCGGCTCCGGTGAGCACGAGCGTCGCTCCGACGACGGGAGCCCCGACGGCGAAGAAGACGATCCCCGCGAAGACCGCGATCGCGAGGAAGAGGTTGTAGAACCCCTGATTGAACGCCATCGACTTCGTCGCGAGCGCCTCGTCCTCGGTCATGCCGAAGGTCGCGCGCACCCGGGGCGTGGTCCACGCCAGCGACTCCATGACGAAGATGTAGACGTGCACGAGCGCGGCGACCGCGGCGAAGATCAGACCTGCGACGACCATGATGGGACTCCTCTGCGTGAAACCTTTTCTGTAACGACCTGTCCAATATATACTGGATCGGTCATTACAGAAAAGAGCGACCATGGCACGCACCCAGAGCTTCGACCACGACACCGTGGTCCGCGCGGCCCGCACGCTGTTCTGGAGCGTCGGCTACGAGAGCGCCTCGATCCCCGAGCTGGAGTCGGCGACCGGGCTCAGCCGCTCCAGCATCTACAACGCGTTCGGCTCCAAGCGGGGCCTGTTCGACGCCGCGGTGCAGAGCTATCTCGATGAGGTCGTCCGCCCCCGGCTGCAGCCGCTGTCCGCAGAGCCCGTCCAACCCGACGCGATCATCGCCTATCTGCAGGGCCTGCACGACGCGTTCGGCACCCTGAGCTCGATGCCGGCGTCGCACGGCTGCCTGCTCGTGAACGCCGCCGGCGCACCGATCGCGCAGGATCCGAAGGTCGCCCGGGTGATCGCCGACTACCGCGCAGAGCTCCGCGACGCGTTCGCGCGCGGCGTGCAGGCGCACGCCCCTCATCTCGACGCAGCCGACCGCGGCCGCCTGGTCGACGCGATCACGAGCAGCGTCGTCGCCGCGTTCGCTCTGGCCCGCATCGACCCGGCCGAGGCGGCCCGCGGTCTCGCCTCGGCGATCGAACTCCTCGCCCGGGAGGCGGGCCGGGCGCAGGTGCGGCACACCGTCTGACCCCTTAGGGTCGTGCCGGACCCGCGTGACACGGCCGGACGCCTCGCGGCTCCGCGCACCCGAGGATCGGCTCCGCGCACCCGAGGATCGGCTCCGCGCACCCGAGGATCGGTGTCACGCAAGGGGGTCGCCGGGAGCGGCAAGCCGACGTACTCTCCTCCCCAAGCGATGCGCGCGAGCGCGACGCCCGCGCATCGGAGCGAAGGGAGTGGACATGACCGACCACACGGACATCCGAGCGGAGAACGAGCAGCGCCTTCTCGTCGTCACCATCGATGACGAGCGGGCCCGGATCCTCGACTTCGACCTGCACAGCCGCACGGTCTCCGACTCGGAGCGGCGCGTGCGCAACGACGATCCGTGGGCGCGCAACCTCCGCACCGTCGAGCGACGCCTCGGGCATGACGATGTGCAGGACCTGGTGCCGTTCTTCGAGGAGACGGCGCGGGTGCTGCAGGACGAGTACCTCGGCCGCCGGTTCGTGCTGTTCGGGCACGGCGACGGCAAGTCGAACGCTGCGGCGATGTTCCTCGAGCGCCTGCGCGACCACCACCCGCTGGTCGCCGACGCCGTGATCGCTCAGCGCCGGATCGACCTGAGCGCCGCGACCGATGCCGACCTCGTCGAGGCCGCCGTTTCCGCGACCGAGGGCTGAGCAGTCGACCGGCTCCCCGTCCCGACGGAGACCCCGCGCGTGGGGCGCCGGATCAACGACCGGGCGGGCCGTCGAGCACGGTCGGCACGTACTCGAGCAGCTGGAGCCGTCCGTCGAAGGTGCGCGACGTGACGAGGTCCAGGCGCACGTCCGGGTAGCCGTCGAAGATCCGGTCCTCGCCCGTGGCTCCGGTGATCACGGGGAAGAGCACGACGCGGTAGCGGTCGACGAGGCCGGCGTTCAGCAGCGACCGGCACAAGGAGACGCTGCCGAGGGTGCGCAGCGGCCGATCCGACTCCTCCTTCAGCCTGCGCAGGAACGTGACCGCGTCCTCGCGGACCAGGATCGAGTTCGCCCAGGCCAGAGGGTCGGGGAGCGTGGCGGAGAAGACGTACTTCGGGATCCGGTCGAGCACGTCGACACCCTCCTCGCCGGCGGCGGCGAAGGCGGACATGAGCCGGTACGTCGTCGCACCCATGAGAATCGGATAGTCCTTGTCCGGGGCCGTGCCGAGCCATTCGAAGTACTCAGGGCCACCCATCCCCCACAGGCCGGGCCATCCCTCCGCGGCGCCGTAACCGTCGAGAGAGCAGATGAAGTCGATCGTCAGGGTCTGCATGTCGCCTCCTCGGTGCACCGCCGTGCTCCGGAATCCGATGCGATCAGCGGCTTCGCGCAGGAGTCTAGGCGCGTTCTCCGCACTGCGGAACCCGCGCCGTGGGCGGCCGGAGAAGTCGTGGCCGGCGAGAGAAGCAGGGGTCAGCGCGCGAGCCAGCCTCCGTCCACGACGAGCGTGTGCCCGTTGACGTATCCGGCATCGGGCCCCACGAGGAAGGCGGCGGCGCGGGCGACGTCGTCCGGAGTGCCCCAGCGTCCCGCCGGGATCCGGGAACGGATCTCCGCTTCGCGCGCCTCGTCCTCGCGCAGGGCCGTGGTGTTGTTCGTCGCGATGTAGCCCGGCGCGATGCAGTTGACCGTCACTCCGCGCGACGCCCATTCGTTGGCGAGCGTCTTGGTCATGCCGACAACGGCATGTTTCGTCGTCGCATAGGAGACGACGTTGATCCCGCCCTGGAACGAGAGCAGCGAGGCGATCGTGACGATCCTTCCGAAGCCCCGCTCCACCATCGCCGCGCCCAGCGGCTGGGTGAGCGCCCAGACCGCCCGGAGGTTGACGTCGAGCACTCGTTCCCATTCCCGTGGATCGTGCGTCTCGGCCGGCTCGCGATAGATGATGCCCGCGTTGTTCACGAGGATGTCGATCTTCTCCTCGCTCGCCAGTCGCTCGGCGAGCTCCCGCGTCGCGGCGACGTCGGAGAGATCGCACTCGACCGCGTCCACATCCAGCCCTTCCGCGCGCAGGTCCGCGGCGGCGGCGACGGCGCTGGCCCGACCGAGGATCGTGGTTCGCGCCCCGTCCTCCGCGAGTCGCCGGGCGCAGGCCAGGCCAATCCCCGATCCACCACCGGTCACCAGCGCGTGACGGCCCTCCAGCGCTCGCGATCTCCCACTGCGATCCTCGTGCTCCATCGCATCTCCCGATCCTCCGACCCCGGCCGGATAAATTCCGTTGAACAGAAAAGGCTTTCCTTTCAGGGAAACTATTGTCCAAAATGGGGGCGAGGTCAATACATCTGATTGACCCGAAGACCACACAGCCCGGACGAGCATGGACGCTCGCCCCGCACCATAGGAGGACCCGTGGCACGTCTACGTTCGCGTCTGCTTCCCCTGATCGTCGGAATCAGCTCCATCGCACTGCTCGCTACGGCGTGCGCGCCCGGTCCGTCGGAGAGCGACGATGCCCCCACGCCCGCGCACTCGGTCGACCCGAAGGACTTCGCGGGCAAGACCCTGAACTACGTCTACTTCACCGACGGCCCCGACGAGAAGGGCACGCGCGACCTCATCGCCAAGTTCGAGAAGAAGTACGACGTCAAGGTCAACCTCGAGATCCTCGCCTTCGGCGACCTGATCAAGTCGGTCCAGGCCCGCCTCACCGGCGGCAACGCCCCCGACGTCGTGCGGCTCTCCTCCCTCAGCGAGTTCCACGACGACCTCCTCCCCCTGGACGACTACACCGGCGCCGACTTCAAGAAGGACTTCCTGGCCGGTCCTCGCGCGGCGGCGACCAACGCGAAGGGGCAGCTCATCGCCGTCCCGTCCGATCTCACGATCAACGCGCCCTTCATCAACGTCGACCTGTTCAAGAAGGCCGGCGTCGCCCTGCCCGACGAGAAGAAGCCGTGGACGTGGGAGGAGCTGCTCACCGCGGCGAAGAAGGTCCAGTCCGCGACCGGCGTCCCCTACGCCTTCGCGATGGACAAGTCCGGCCACCGGCTCTCCACGGTGCTCAGCGAGTACGGCACGACCCTGGTCGGCCCCAAGGGGAACACGCTCGACACGGGCAAGGCGGAGAAGGCGCTCAGCCCGCTCGTCGACCTGATGAAGGACGACAAGATGCCCAAGGACTTCTGGCTCGGCTCGGGCTCGAAGTACAAGGGCGCGAACGAGATCTTCCTGACCGGCGACACCCCCGTGTACCTGTCCGGCAACTGGCAGGTCAGCCAGTTCGTGCAGAACGCGAAGTTCGACTGGGCGGTCGCTCCGAACCCCTGCGCGAAGGAGTGCGGCGGATTCCCCGGCGGCAAGTTCATGGCCGCGTTCAAGGAGTCGAAGAACCCGGCTCTCGCGGCGGAGTTCGTGAAGTTCATGAACTCCCCGGAGAACCAGACCACGTTCGTCACCGCCGCCGGCTCCCTGCCGACCCGTGCCGATCTCGCCAAGTCGGGTGTGAAGTACGCCGACGCCAAGACGCAGACCGCGATGGACGTGTTCAACGCCGAGCTCAAGCGCACCCCCGAGGACACCTTCGCCACGGTCGGCAACCCCGCGTTCAGCGGATCGGCCACGGAGCTGGTGAACCAGATCTCGGCGGTCGTGGCGGAGCAGAAGGACCTGGCCACGGCGATGAAGGATCTGTCCACGAAGATCGATCAGTTGGTGGCGGAGACGAAGCAATGACGACCGTCACCATCCCGCTTGCGCTGAACCGGCGCAAGCGGGCCCCTTGGGGGCTCCGTCTCGCCCCTTATTTCTTCCTCTTCCCGAACATGCTCATCTTCGGCATGTTCACCGTCTGGCCGGCGCTCAACGGCTTCAACATGTCGATGTACGCCTCCAGCAACGGCCGCACGTTCAAGGCGGTGGGTCTGGCGAACTACTCGACGATCCTCACGGACGCGCAGTTCTGGATGGTCGCCCGCAACACGGTGATCTACGCGGTCGCGTTCGTGGTGCTGTCGACGGTCGTCGGCATCGGCCTCGCCGTCCTGGTCGAGGCCCAGAGGCGCTTCAAGGTGTTCTTCCGCAGCGTCTTCTTCATCCCGGTGCTGATCTCGCCCGTGGTGGTCGGCCTGGTCTGGGGCTGGATGCTCGAGCGCAAGAACGGCGCGGTCAACACCTGGTTGAGCTGGATCGGGATCGGTGAGATCCCGTGGCTGGTCAACAACACCTGGGCGATGGTCTCGATCGTCGCCGTGGGGATCTGGATGCAGGTCGGCTTCTACATGCTGATCCTGCTGGCAGGGCTCCAGGCGATCGACCCGACGCTGTACGAGGCCGCCCGCATGGACGGCGCGTCGTCATGGGTCCAGTTCCGCTCGATCACGCTCCCGATGCTGCAGCCGAGCATCGTGGTGGTGGTCGTGCTGGCGACGATCCACGGGTTCCAGTCCTTCGACTTCATCTACACCCTGACCGGCGGCGGGCCCGTCGGCGCGACGATGCTGATCGTCCAGTACATCTACGAGAACGGCTTCCAGTCGCCGATCCGCTACGGCATCGCTTCGGCCGGCGGCGTGCTGCTGTTCCTCGTCGTGTTCGTCATCACGATCATCAACTGGCTGATCAGCAGGAAGAGGGAAGCGGTATGAGCACGCAGACCGCCGGATCCCCCCGGCGCACCTGGACCTCGCTCGGCAAGACCCGGCTCTCGGACGCGCTCCGTGTGGTCGTCCTCACCGCCGGCGCCCTCGTCGCCTTGGTCCCGGTGCTGTGGACCCTGCTCGGCGCCTTCAAGTCGCCGACCGAGCTCGCGGCGCGGCCGCCGAGCTTCCTGCCGGACTCCTGGGCCCCGACGAACTTCACCGAGGCGCTCACCCGGTTCGACTTCACGACCTACCTGCGCAACAGCGTCGTGGTCACGATCGCGGCGACCGCCATCACGCTGGCGATCAACGCGATGGCGGCCTATGCCCTCGCGAAGTACAACTTCCGCGGCAAGACGTTCCTGTTCGTCTTGACGCTCGCGACCATCATGATCCCGCTGCAGGTGATCCTGATCCCCGTGTATCAGGTCGTCGCCGGCCTCGGGCTGGTGAACACGCTGTGGGGCATGATCATCCCCGCGGCGGCGACGCCGACGGGCGTGTTCCTGCTCCGGCAGTACATGCTGAGCATCCCCGACGAGCTGATCGAGGCCGCACGCGTCGACGGATCCGGTGAGTTCCGCACGTTCCTGCGGATCGTGCTTCCGCTGTGCACCCCGGCGCTCGCGGTCGTCGCGATCTTCTCGGTGATGTGGCGATGGAACGACTTCCTCTGGCCGTTGATCGTGGCGCAGAGCTCGGACGTGTACACGCTTCCGGTCGCGCTGGCGCGTTTCAACGCCGAGGAGACCGTGCCGTTCAACCTCATCCTCGCGATGAGCGTCGTCTCGATCGTCCCCGTCGTGATCATCTTCCTGTTCTTCCAGCGGCAGATCGCCACCGGTATCGCCAACACCGGCGGCAAATAGGCCCGTTCGCATCCTGCGAACGATCCGTCCATCGCGTCCCCGTGTTTCTGACCTTTCCCGGGGACGCGATGGACAGGTGGTGGCGGGCGGGTACCCGCCACCACCCTAAAGCCCCTTCGACTTTCGACAACACACCTGCGAGAGGTTCCGAGATGGACAGTTACGTCAGCACCCGAGAGCCGGAGTCCTGTCCGCACTGCGGCGGACGGCTCGGAGCGGACGGCCGCGCACATCGACCGGGAGACTACGTCACGACCTCCGCCGCGAAGACCTCCCTCACCCACGAAACCCCGTCACCCCAGGAGACCTCCTTCCATGACTGACACGGACGCGACCGGTCGCACCGTCCACCTCACCGACGCACAGGGCACCGTGCGGGACTGGCTCGTCTCGCCGGCATGGGCCGTGCCGTGCACCGACCTCGACGCCTTCCTCGCCTCCACCGGGGAACCCTGGGGCGACGGCCGGTGGGTCCTCACCAACGGACCCGATGTCGGCGCCTTCAAGGAGCGCCTGCTCGCCGCGCATCCGATCGACGACAGCCAGGCGCTGCCGGCGCCCGCGGAAGGCGGCGCCGTCGCCTGGGACGCCTTCGGGGCGCGCCACGAGGCCCGCTGGAATCGGGTGCACACCGGCTGGGACGGATTCCTGGACTGGTCGGCCTTCTGCTTCACGCCCGAGTACCGCGCGTCGCTCGCGACCACCGTGGTCGAGGTGGATCAGTCCGAGTGGCGCACGCTCGAGGTGCACACGACCGGCCCGTTCGTGCTCTGGCTGGACGGCGAGGTGGTGCTTCGCGGTGGCACCGTGTCGTACATGGAGCCGGAGGTGCACAGCGTGCGCGTGCGGATCCCCTCGCGCACCACCACGGTGCATCTGGCGACCTGGCAGGTCGCGTTCCGGGAGTGCCGTCACATCGCACGACTGCGAGTGGTCGGGCTTCCGGTGCGGATCGTGATCCCCTCGCCCGGTGCGGACGAGTCGGCCGCTCGCCTCGCGGAGACGGTGCTCACTCGGATCGGCTCGACCTCCTGGGCGCTGACGGACGACCGCGCACGACTGACGGGCCCCGCAGGGGTGGCGCTGCGCGTGCGCGTGGGCGATCAGGGCTGGCAGCGGATCCGCACCGATGACACCGGGATCGCAGAGTACTCGCTGTCCGGTGCGGGCGAGGAGCAGGACGAGGGCGCGGATGTGGCGCGCTCCGCCGGCGCCTCGATGCTGAGCTCGGGAGAGTCGGTGGTCGAGGTGGGCGTGGACGACCCGCGCTGCCCGCAGACCGTGAAGCTCCGGGTCGCGCGGCTGCCGGAGGCGAGCACCGAGCACGCGGAAGGATCCCCCGCCGACTGGCGGCGGGACATCCTGTCCCACATCGGCGGCAGCGGTCGGGAGACCGGCGTCGCGGGCGTGCTCTCCCGCTACTGCCTCGACTCCGCGACCCGCGTGACGGCCGAGGACCTCACCTCGGCGCTGCACCGCGTGCTCACACGCGGGGACTGCGCCGACTTCGAGGTCGTGGCCCTGCTCTTCGCCTGGCACTGGATCCCCGCCGAGAACTGGGATGCGGGTCTGCGCGACACCGTGGAGGACGCGCTGACCGGCATGAAGTACTGGATCACGCAGCCCGGCCTCGACGCCATGTGCTACTTCACGGAGAACCACCAGCTGGTCTGGCACGTCGCGGAGACCCTCGCCGGCGAGACGTTCGCCGACGACGTCTTCACCGTCGACGGCCGCACCGGCGCCGAGCACGCGAAGGAGGGCCGGGCGCGCGCCGCCGCCTGGATCACCCGCAAGCTGCAGGGCGGCTTCAGCGAGTTCGACTCCAACGCCTACCTCGCGATCGACTCCTACGCGCTCGCCGCCCTCGTCGAGCTGTGCGGAGACGAGAACCTCGTGCGCGCGGCCCGGACGCTGCTCGACAAGATCCTGGTCACTCTCGCCGCCAACTCCTGGCGCGGCATTCACGGCGCTGCGCACGGCCGGTCGTACGTGCACACCCTGCGCAGCAGCCGCTTCGAGGAGACCTCGCCGATCCTCCGGCTCATCGGCGGCGTCGGCACGCTCAACGACGCGGTGCTGCCGGTGACCGCGCTGGCGCTCGCCCGGCGCTACGAGATCCCGGACGTGGTCCGCGCGCTCGTGACCGAGATCCCGGAGGAGTGGGAGGGCCGCCAGGTCTACCGCGGAAAGCTCGCCTTCGAGCGCGACCTGCTGGAGCGGCCGTACCGCTCCGATCTGCGGATCCACCGCACGCCCGACGCGATGGTGGCGAGCGTGCAGGACTACCGCGCGGGTCTGCCGGGTCTGCAGGAGCACCTGTGGGGCGTCACGCTCGGGCGCGAGGTGCAGATCTTCGTCACCCATCCGGCCAACGCCGACACGGGATCCAGCGCCCGCCCCAACGGCTGGGTCGGCCACCGGGTGCTCGGCCGCGTGCACCAGCACCGCAACGCCGTCGTGCACCTGCAGCGCTTCACGCCGACGGACCCCGCGCAGTACACGCACCTCTGGTTCCCGGTCGCGCAGTTCGACGAGGTCGTCGTGCAGGGCGACTGGATCCTGGGCCGCCGCGGAGACGGCTACGTCGCCGTCGCGACCCCGGGCGGGGTGCGTCCGGCGACGACCGGAGACACGGCGCAGCAGGAGTGGCTGCCCACCCGCGGCGGCGCGGCCTGGGTCGCCCTCTCCGGACGCCGGGCGGTGGACGGCGCATTCGCCGACTGGGTGGACCGGGTCACCGCCGCGACGCCCGAGTGGGGCGACGGCGACAGCGTCGACTGGCGGCGCGAGGGCGCCGAGCGCCTGGAGCTGTCGTTCGACGGCCCGTTCCTCGTCGACGGCGCGCCCGCGGGCTTCCAGGACGGCCGGCCGGAAGAGGATCCGCATCTGGCGAACCCCGCGGTGACGCTCGGGTTCGGACAGGATCGCGCCACCGTGTCGTGGGGCGGGGCCGAGCTCGTCCTCGACATCGCCGGCGCGCTCACCGCTGCCGAGGAGGTGCGCTGATGGCCGGCGAAGACCTGTCCTCGTCCGAGCTCGCCGAGCCTGCACGCGCCCCGCTGACGCGGGAGGGGTTCGCCGCGGCGCAGCGTGAGCTCGAAGACGCCGTGCGCGATGCCACGCGCCGTCAGGGGATGACGCGCTGGTTCTGGGGCGAGGGGGTGTGCCTGCTCGCCCTGGTGCGGCTGACGCGCGCCCGCGGGGAGCAGGATCCCGCCGAGGTCGCGGACTTCATGGCCGCATACCGCGACACCCCGCCGGTGCTGGAGCACGTGAACAACCTCGCGCCCGGGGCCGCCCTCGCCGAGCTGTACCGCCGCGACCCCCGTCCCGAGTACCGCGGCCTGCTGGAGGCGTGCCTCGCCTGGTACGAGACGGCCCCCGAGGCGACCCGCGACGCCGGCGGCGCCCTCGAGCACTGGCCCGGCGGCGTCTGGGCGGACACCGTGTACATGGCCGGGCAGTTCCTGCTGCGCGCCGGGCAGGTCCTGGAGCGCGACGACCTCGTCGCCGAGGCCGAGCGCCAGTGGCTCGCACACGCGGTGCTGCTGCAGGACGAGACGACGGGCCTGCTGGCCCACGGCACCAATCAGGGCGTCCGGATCCCGTGCCACTGGGGCCGCGCGAACGCCTGGTTCGCCCTTTCCGGCGCCGACATCCTCGCCGCGACCGGATCCCCGGAGGTGCGTGAGCGCCTGGTCCGGCTGCTCGAGAGCGCGGTGCGGGCGCAGCCCGGGCACGGAGTATGGGACGTGCTCCTCGACGACGCGCCGGAGACCCGCGGGATCCTGGAGACCTCCGCCGCCGCCGGCCTGGGCGCGGCCCTGCTGCGCACCGCGGCGCTCAGCGACGGCGCCGTCCGCGACCGGCTCGCGGCGGCCGGCGAGCGGGCCGTGCTCGGCTCGCTCGCCTACGTGGACGACGGTCTGCTCACCCGGGTCAGCGCGGGGACGGTCCTGCAGCTGATCCCGTTCGGCTACTCCGTCATCCGCGACGACCGTCCCCAGCCGTGGGGACAGGGCTTGACCATGGAAGCGCTCGCCGCCTGGCGAGAGACCGCAGATATCAGGAAGGGAACCTCCGCATGACCGTTCGCACCCGTTACGCGCACAGCCCCGAGGCCGTCGCAGCGATGGACACCGCACAGCTGCGCAGCGCATTCCTCGAGGGCGACCTCTTCCGGCCGGGAGAGGCGCGCGGCACCTACCTGCACAACGACCGGATCCTGGCTTTCGGCGTCGTGCCGCTCGCCGACGCCGTCGTGCTGCCGACCCCGGACGAGGTGCGCGCCGAGTTCGTGCTGCAGCGCCGCGAGGCCGGGATCCTCAACATCGGCGGCCCGGGGGCGGTCAGCGCCGACGGCGTCGCCTATCCGCTCGCGCACACCGAGGCGCTCTACCTCGGCCGCGGAACCCGCGACGTCTCGTTCACCTCGGACGACCCGGAGAACCCGGCGGCGTTCTACGTGTTCACGGCCGTCGTGCACCAGACGTACCCGAACACGCGCATCACCAAGGACGAGATGAACATCGTCGAGCTCGGATCCCCCGAGACGGCGAACAGCCGCACCCTCAATCAGTGCATCATCGAGGGTCGCACGGCGAGCGCGAGCATCGCGTTCGGCTTCACGACCGTGCACCGGGGCAGCACCTGGAACACCATGCCGCCGCACACCCACGACCGCCGCACCGAGTGTTATCTGTACTTCGACATGGATCCGGGCGACCGGGTCTTCCACGTGATGGGCGAGGTCGATGAGAGCCGGCACCTCGTCGTGGCCGACCGCGACTTCGTGGTCTCGCCGAGCTGGTCGATGCACTTCGGCGCCGGGACCGGCCCGTACAGCTTCGTGTGGGCGACGGCCGGCGAGAACGCTGCGTACGACGACATGGATCACGTCAACGTGGTGGACATCAAGTGACAGACTTCTGATCATGGCCGCCTCCGACAAATCCGCATCTGATCCGCCCCTGTCCGCGCTGCTCAAGGGTCTCTCCGTGCTGGAAGCGGTCATGTCGAACGAGCGCCTATCGGACCTCTCCCGGGCGACCGGCCTGTCCTACAGCACCGTGCACCGGATCCTCTCCGACCTCGGCGAGGGCGGATGGGTGTATCAGGACGAGGAGCGGCACTATCACCCCGGTCCGAAGATGCACGCCATCGCGGGCCTGCTGCGCGACGACGCGAAGATCGTGCTGCAGGCCCGGCCCCACTTGGAACGTCTGCGCGAGGCGACGGGGATGACGGTGCACCTCGGCGTGGTCCACGCCGACGAGGTCGTCTACGCGGCGAAGCTCGACGGGCACGGCTCGTACCGCATGCTCTCGCGGGTCGGCGGCAGCGTGCCGCTGCACTCCACGTCGATCGGCAAGTCGGTGCTCGCCCGGCTCGGCGACGACGAGGTGAAGCAGATCATCCAGCGAACCGGGCTTCGGGCGATCACCCCGGGGACGCACCGGACCCTGGGATCCCTTCTCGCCGATCTCGATGCGACCCGCAGGCGCGGGTGGGCCATCGACGAGGGCGAGAACGAGGTCGGGCTGCGCTGCGTCGGGGCGTGCATCCTCGACGCCGGTGGCCGGCCCATCGGCGGCGTCAGCGTCTCCGCCCTCGAGTTCGAGATGCCCGTCTCCCGGATCAGCTCCTTCGCCGCGCACGTGACCGAAGCCGCCCGCGGGATCAGCGCCAGCCTCGGCGCCGCCTGAACGGCGGCACTAGTCGGCGTTCCCCCGAAGCGCAAGCCCGTGTGGCTCCGTCCGGCGAGCGCGTAGCCTGCGCAGGTCGGATCAGGCGGATCCCCCAGTCGGCGGATCCACGCGAAGAAGGAGTTCCATGAGCACCCAGACGACGGCCACCACGAAGAACCGCCGCAAGGCCGGCCGAGGAGCCGCCCGCACCTCGGAGGAGAACGCGGAGAAGGGCTTCGCCGCCTCCGAGAAACTGAGCGAGAACATGCAGCGGGTGCTCGTGGATCTCATCGAGCTCTCGCTGCAGGGGAAGCAGGTGCATTGGAACGTGGTCGGCACGAACTTCCGCGACACGCACCTCCAGTTGGATGAGATCATCGAGGCCAGCCGCCTCTTCGCCGACACGGTCGCGGAGCGGATGCGCGCCCTGCACGCGCTGCCCGACGGACGCAGCGACGTCGTCGCCGAGACCACGACGCTGCCCGAGTGCCCGCACGGCGAGATCGCGACCCACGACGCGATCGACCTCATGACCGAGCGGCTCGACGGCGTCGCCGCGACCTGCCGAGAAGTGCACGACCAGGTCGACGAGGAGGATCCCACCTCGGCCGACATCCTGCACACGATCCTGGAGCGGATCGAGCAGCTCTCCTGGATGGTCAGCGCGGAGAACCGCACCCCCAAGTGAGACGGGCGGCGCCGGGATCACCGGCCCCGCGACACCGCGAGCGCTCAGCGAAGGGCCATCCTCCACCCCGCCGCGACCACGAGTGTGCCGGCGAAGGCACTGAGTCCGATGAGCACCGCGACAGCCGGCCACAGGCTCAGGGCGGCGGCAGCGAGCAGCGGAGGAAGCGTCATGCCGGCGTAGGCGATGAGGAAGATGGCGGCGAGGGCCTCGCCGCGGCGTTCCGGGATGGCGGCGGTCGCCGCGGTGGTGAGGGCGTTGCGGAACAGGATCCCGATCCCGGCGCCGGCGCCCCCGCTGCCGATGAGGAAGAGCGCCAGCGACATGATCACGGCGCCGACCGCCACCCCGGTCAGTCCCAAAACGGCCAGCAGCATCGCGCCCGCCAGCTGAACGCGCGCGGGCACCGCCGTGGTCGCCATCTGCGCGGCGGCCGCAGTCATGAAGAGGATGAACGGAGCGACGCCGACGAGCAGTGGCGAGTGCACGCCGAGCACACCGCTGAGGAACGTCGACGAGAGGCCCATGAAGGTGCCGAAGACGGCGAACGCGCCGAAGGCGGCCGCCGCAGCGGACCAGAAGGCGGCACGCCCGGCAGCGGGCACGGCCACGCGCTGCGGGCGATAGGCGGGGCGCTCCTCACGACGCTCCACGGTCTCCGGCACGAAGGCGACGACGACGGCTTCGACGGCGAGGATGACGGCGAACACGGCGTAGGGCGCCACCAGCGGCTGGTCGGACGAGGTCGCGATGAGCGCGGACAGGAGCGGACCGAGTGCGATGCCGCCGAGGTTCGCGAACGTGGAAACCAGCGCCGACCGCCCGGCCGAGCGACCCGACGCGGTGCCGAGCTCGGAGAGGTGCGCCGTCGCGGTCGCGGTCAGAATGCCGATCCCGAGTCCGCAGACGAACCGCGCGACGATCAGTCCGGCCACGTCGGTCCAGACGAGGAAGAGCACCGCGGCGAGCAGGTTGATGAGCAAAGACGCGAGGATCACCCGGCGTCGGCCGAGCCAGTCGGAGACGTGCCCTGCGAGGTACAGGCTCAGCATCACCCCGACCGCGTATGCGACGAAGATCACGGTGAGCACGATCGTCGGGAAGCCGTCCTGCCGCTGGTAGATCGCGTACAGCGGGGTCGGCACGGCGCAGAAGGCCATCTCGGTCAGGAAGGCGACGGCGATGATCCAGAACCCGGCGTGATGCGGGAGCCGCCGGGCGGGGACGAGGGGAAGGGATGCTGTCGTGGTGGTCACGGCTCCATGGTCGCCCTGCGGGTGTCATCGAGTCCAACGGTTATCATCAATCATTGCCATCGCCATCATCGATGACCGGGGAGGTCGCGTGGACACCCGTCAGGCCGAGTACGCCATCGCCGTCGCGGAGGAATTGAGCTTCACCCGAGCCGCGCAGCGTGTGTACGCCACGCAGTCGACCGTCTCGGCGGGGGTGCGCGCCCTGGAGAAGGAACTGGGCGCAGCACTGTTCGAGCGCGACCAGCGCGGCGTGCGCATCACCGCCGCCGGGGAGGCGGTCCTTCCCGTTCTCCGCGAGCTCGCCGACGCCGAAGCGCGGGCGAGGGCGGCGGCGGATCCGCGGGGAGAGCTGCGGGGACTGCTGCGCATGGGGATGTTCACGAGCATCAGTTCCATGGCGATCCCCCGCGTCATCGGAGCCTTTCACCGCGCGCACCCGCTGGTGGAACTCCGTCTGCGCGGGAACTCGGGCGGATCCGGCGAGCTGGTCGAATCCGTCCGGCGGGGCCGGGTGGATCTCAGCCTCTTCGGACTTCCCGCCGCGGCCGCTCCCGGCCTGGCCGTGCATCGGCTCGCCACGACGCCGTACCGGGTCGTCCTCGCCGAGGAGCACCCCCTCGCGCAACGGGAGGAGATCGGCCTGGCCGAGATCGCCACGGAGCACTTCCTGGACACGCCGGTCGGCTTCGGCAACCGCGATGTCCTCGACTCCGCCCTGGCCGCGCGGGGCATCGTCCGGGACATCCGCGCCGAGGTGACGGAGACAAGCGCCATCCCGGTGTTCGTCGCCACGGGCCTCGGCATCGCCCTTCTTCCGGAGCTGCTCATCCCGCCCATCGACGGCGTCGTGTCCGTGCCGCTCGCCGAGCAGCTCGACTGGGATCTCAGCGTCATCAGCCCCCGCACGCCCAGCGCCCCGGCTGCCGCCCTGATCGAGGATCTCATCGCCGCATACCGCTGAGCGGCAACGCAAGGTGGGCGCGACGTGGATGGCCGGGCACGCGCGGCATGGATGCTCATCCGCGACAGGAGGAGCCGGCCGGTGGCGAGCCGGCCGGGCTCCTCGGCGTTCCACGGCTTGGCGAGTGGCCGGAAGCCTGGGGACCCCCGCATGCGCCGTGGAACCTTCCCGACGCCCAGGTTAGGCGAGAGCCGCAGCGCCCTGCAGGGGCTTGACGACGACGGCGGGAACGGCTAGGCAGCGTCTCGGATCATCCGATCGCCGACCGCTCCCGGGCGAGCGCCGCGAGGAAGCCGCCCACGAAGGTGTCGCCCAGGCCGATGGTCGTGGGCGTCGGGGTGTCGAGGTCGAACGCGGCCACACCCACCGAGTCCGGGAGGGCGGACGCCACTGCCTCGACCACGCCCGCGCCGCCCGCATGGCGCGGCAGGGCGGAGGTGGCGGCGAGATCCGCCGCGTCGT
Organism: Microbacterium sp. 8M; assembly: GCF_902506375.1. GTDB lineage: Bacteria > Actinomycetota > Actinomycetes > Actinomycetales > Microbacteriaceae > Microbacterium. The sequence goes on along the minus strand of NZ_LR733284.1, from coordinate 16,927 downwards.
AGCGGTCGCCGAGCCGATAGCGGGTCGCTGCGGCCTCGACCGCGCCGCGCAGCGCCCCGGCAAAGCGCCCCGCGTCGCGTCCCAGGGCGATCGCCCAGAAGCGGGTGTGCACGACGAGCGTGGTGGCGGGGATCAGCCGCTGCGCCTCGCGCAGAGCCGCGACGACCTGCTCGGGCGCGCGCAGTTCGACGCGTCGGCCCAGATACTCCTGCAGTTCGTCCTCGTTCAGGCTGTAGACGTCGATGCGGTCGAGCAGCCCCTCCCGCACCGAGTCCGAGAAGGACCGCTCGTAGAAGCCGGCGTCCTCGTAGAAGACCAGCGCATCGGGCGGGAGCTCCTCCATCGCCGCCCGCAGCTCACTCACCCGGGAGCGGAGCAGCGCGGGATCCTGCATCGTGTTGAACCCGGAGACCAGGAGGATCTGCGCCTCGGCGAGCGCCGTCCGCAGCCCCGGCGCGAGCGCCATCAGACGGTTGGGCGGGTCGTTCGCCAGGATGAGGCGGTTCGCGGCCGGACTGACGAGGTCACGGTCGAGCAGGGTGACCCTCGCTCCCGCGGGGAACTGCACGATGAGGTGCGGATCGAGCGTCTCCTCCGTCGCGGAGGACACGACCGACATCGAGGCGGGCAGCAGCCGGCGCACCGTCTCATCGATGCTGACGAGGTGCTGCACGCTCCCGATCCCCAGACGGTCCAGGACCAGCCCGGCCCGGACACCCGTGCCGCCGAGCGTCGTCTCGTACTCGAAGTGCGCGGCGAACTCCTCGACGAGCGCCGAGGAGGAGACGAACCGCTCCCCGCCCTCCCCCGCCTCGAGGAACGCGAGGATCACGGAGAGCAGGGAGCGCTCGTCGACGATCGGCGCCGTGAGGGACAGGTCGGCGCTCGTCAGCCTGTGCTGCCCGGCCAGACGGGACATGACCTGCGCGTCCCACGCGAGCTCGTAGTCGACGGTTCCGCCGAGCCCCAGCACGATCTGTCCACCCACGACGTCGATCCTCGTCCCTGCCTCGTCCTCGCTGCGATCCAGGCTCAGTACAGCGCTGCCTTGCCGGCCGCGCCGAACAGGTCGATCTTCTCGGCCGCGGTGACCTGCATCGCCGCGATGCAGGCGGGCTGGATCGCGTTCGGCTCGCGGAGGCGCTCGTCCGTCCCGAGGATCTCACGCATCCGGTTGTGATACGAGACCTTGATGTCGCTGGAGATGTTGATCTTGTTCACCCCGAGCTCCACCGCCCGGCGCAGCTCGGCATCCGGGTTGCTGGAGCCGCCGTGCAGCACGAGCGGGATCCCCACCGCCGCCTTGATCTCCTGGAGCAGATCGTGCCGCAGTTCCGGCTTCTTGTCCGCCGGATACAGGCCGTGCGAGGTGCCGATCGCCACAGCCAGGCTGTCGACCCCCGTCGCCTCGACGAACCGGACGGCGTCCTCCGGGTTGGTGTAGATGATCTCCGCGGCCCCGGACTCGCCGTAGCTGTCGTTCGCCCCGATCGTGCCGAGTTCCCCCTCGACCTGGATGCCCGCGGCGTGCGCCGCTTCGACCACCTTGCGGGTGAGGGCGACGTTCTCGTCGAAGGGCTTCATGGAGGCGTCGATCATCACCGAGGTGAAACCCGCCCTGATGGCGACCATCATCTGCTCGAACGTGCCGCCGTGATCCCAATGGATCGCCACCGGCACGGAGGAGCGGTGCGCCCTGGCGTGCATCGCGGGGATGAGATCGGTCGTGACGTGCGCGACCTCGTCGGGGTGGATGGCGATGATGACCGGGGCGTTCTTGGCCTCGCTGATGTCCATGACGCCGTTGAACATCGCCCAGTCGCTGATGTTGAACGCCGGGATGGCGAAGTTCTCGGCGTTGGCGATGTCGAGGATGGACTTGCGGGTGTAGAGCACGGTGCTTCTCCTGTGTCGATGGGATGGATGGGGCGGTGGGCCAGGCGCCGACGGACGCGGGGTCAGTCCTTCACGGCGCCGGAGGCGAGTCCGCCGATGAAGCTGCGCTGGAAGATGAGGAAGAGGATCAGAACCGGGATCGAGCCGAGGATGCTCATCGCCATCATCTGGTTCCACTCGTAGGAGTGCTGCCCCATCAGGAGCTGGATCCCGATGGGCACGGTGCGCATCTCGTCGGTCCTGGTGAGCGTCAGGGCGAAGAGGTACTCGTTCCACGAGATCATGAACGTGTAGACGCCGACGGCGACGATGCCCGGCACCGAGATCGGCACGAGAACCCGCCACAGAGCCGTCCAGGCGGATGCGCCGTCCACCTTCACGGCTTCGTCGAGCTCCTTGGGCAGGGTGTCGAAGTAGGCGGTCATCATGATGATCGCGTAGGGCAGCGTGAACACCATGTGCGTGAGGATCAGTCCGGGATACGTGTTGTACAGGCCGAGGAGCACCATCAGCCCGAAGTACGGGATCACCAGCGTGATCGGCGGAACGGCCTGCACGGCGACGATCACGACGTTGATGATGCGCTTGCCCGGGAAGTCGTAGCGGCTGAATCCGTACGATGCCAGGATCGCGACGAACAGCGTGAGCAGCGTGACCGCGATGGCGACGATGTAACTGTTCATGAAGAACCGCAGCTTGGTCGGATCCGTGAGGATGGCGACGTAGGCGTCGAACGAGAACCCGGACGTGATCAGCTTCGGCGGCTGGGCGAACACCTCGCCGTTCTTCTTGAACGACGTCGAGAGCATCCAGATCACGGGCAGCGCGGCGTACAGCGCGCCCGCGATCAGAGCCGCCCATGCTCCGGTCTTCAGAAGGAGATACCGCGGACCGCGGTGACCGACGACCTTGCTCATCTCAGGCCCTCCTCGTCTGGGAGCGGACATAGAACGCCGCGAGGACCATGGTCAGCAGGAGCACGATGACCGCACTCGCCGCCGCCGCCGAGAAGTCGTAGTTGCTGAACGCCTGCTTGTACGTATAGGTGCTGAGCATCTCGGTGGCGCCGAGGGGGCCGCCGCCCGTGGTCATCCAGATGAGCGCGAACTGCTGCGACGTCCAGATGAGGTCCAGCACGGCCATGCTGACGAGCACGGGCCGCAGCTGCGGCAGGATCACGTACCGGAACCGCTGGCCCCAGTTCGCGCCGTCGACGCGTGCGGCCTCGAACAGCGATTCCGGCACGCCCTGCAGGGCGGCGAGCAGGCTGATCATGAAGAACGGGTACCCGCTCCAGACGTTGATGAAGGTGATCGCACCGAGCGCGGTCGAGGGGTCGGCGAGCCATTGCGTCCCGTGCATCCCGATGCCGAGCGCCGACATCACGGCGTTGGCGACCCCGTAGGGATCCAGGATCAGGCGCCAGACCACCGCGATGACCGCGATCGTGAACAGCCAGGGCAGCACGTAGATCACCCGGAAGACCGCCTTGGTCACGGGACTGAACATCTTGGTGTTCAGGAGCATCGCGAACGCCAGGCCGAGCACCAGATGCACCAGCGTGCTGAGCCCGATGAACCACGCCGTGTTGCCGAGCGCGCCGAGGAACGCCGGATCGGTGATCACCGCCACGTAGTTCGCGAGCCCCACGAAGGCTGAGTCGGGCGTGGTGATGACGTTGTCGAACAGGGAGTAGCCGATGACCATCCCGATCGGGACGACCGCCAGCACCGCGATGAACAGGAGCGTGGGGCCGACGAAGCCGTACGGCGCGAGCCACGCGCCCCTCCGGCTGCTGCGGGCGGCGCCCGGGGGGCGCACCGCGGGGATCAGAGACGTCGAACTGCTCATCGCGGCGTCTCTCCTTTCTGAGGGGGGATGGGGCGGAGCCGTGCCGGCCGATGGGCACGGCTCCGCTGCTCAGCTCGGGTCAGAAGACCGTCGTCCACTGCTGCTGCGTGGCCTTCAGTGCGTCCTCGACGCTCTGTCCGCCGGTGAGCGCCTTCTGCAGCTGCTCGTCGAAGGCGCGCATGAGCTGCTCCGACTTCGGCAGGCCGACGAACTCGTTCGCGGGCGTGCCCTGCTTGTAGATGTCGAAGGCGGTCTTGATGAGCGGATCGCTGTTGCTGAAGTCGGGCGTCGCGTCCTTGTTGCCCGGGAAGCCGTTCGCGAGCGTGCTGACCTTCGCGTTGACGTCCTTGCTCATCAGGAACTTCACGAGCTTGGCCGCCTCCTCCTTGTGCGCGGACTTGTTCGAGACGCCGATGCCCCAGGAGGCATAGGGGATCCCGCGCTTGCCGTCGAATCCGTCCTTCGCGGGGATCGCGGCCACGGTGAACTTCAGGTTCGGGTTGTTCTTCTTGATCAGGTTGACGTGCGCGAGGGAGTCGATCATCATCCCGACCTGACCGTTGGCGAAGTTCTCGACCTTGTCCTGCTCCTTCATCGTGAGCGCGCCCGGGAGCACGGCGTCGGCGTCGTAGACGCTCTTGACGAAGTCCACACCGCTCTTCACGTCGGCGTTCGTGACGGCGGGCTTGCCGTCTTCGAGCATCGAGCCGCCCGAGGCCCACACCCACGACATGACGTCGTTCTGCACGCCGTTCGGCACGGCGGTGTCCAGCGGCAGCACCCAGCCCTTGACGTTCCCGCCCGTGCCGGAGATCTTCTTGGCCGCGTCGAGGAACTCCGAGCGCGTCTGGGGAACGCCGTCGACGCCGGCCTTGGCCAGAAGGTCCTGGTTGACGAACATCGGGTACACGAAGTTGACCACGGGGATCATGTAGGTCTTGCCGTTCAGCGCGACGGTGCTCGCGAGCTCCGACTCCGGCAGCCCGACCTTCTTCATCAGCGGCGCGAGGTCAGCGATGGCGCCCTGCTTCGCGAAGTCGCTGACCCAGGCGCCGTCGAGTCCGACTACGTCGGGCAGCTGTCCGGAGGCCGCCGCGGAGACGAGCTGCTGCTGGGTCGAGGCGTACGGGGCGCTCAGCAGCTTGACGGAGATGTTCGGGTTCTCCTTCTCGAACTGCTTCATCAGGGCGGCCAGCTCGCCGGAGGGCAGCTCGGGCTCCCACCACTGCGCGAACTCGAGCGTGACCTTGCCGCCGCTCTCCGCGTTCGACGTGCTCGGGGCGCAGCCGGCCGTCGCAAGAAGGGTCAGGGCCGCGGCTGCGGCAACGAGGGCCTTCGGGCCGAATCCTCGCCCTCGCCTCTCAGGGTTCATGTCCAACTCCTCATCGAGATTGATACCGCCGGGTTCGCAATGTTTTGCGACTTTTTGCGGCTTTTCGCCAGATTATGCTGTTACGGTCGGAGAGTCAAGCCGTTATGTGCTTGATTGGCCTCGACGATGCCTAGGATGGATACATGGACGCAGGCTCAGAACCGAAGCGCCGCCTCCCGGCCGGCCGCAAGGCCGACCTGGCCACCTACGTGGAGCAGGCGGGGCAGGTCACGGTCCTCGATCTCGCCGCGCACTTCGGGGTGTCGATCGACACCATCCGGCGGGACCTGGACCAGCTCGACCGCGAGGGGATCCTGATCCGCACGCACGGCGGGGCGATCAGCGCCACCGACCGGCACACGCGGGATCGCGCGCTCGACGAGCGACTGCGGATGCAGGTGGCCGAGAAGGAGCAGATCGCGGCCATCGCCGCCGGCCTGGTGGAGGACGGCAGCGTCATCATGCTCAACGCGGGCACGACCACGCTGGCGGTCGCCCGCGCCCTGCGCAACCACCGCGACCTCACCATCGCGACCAATAACCTCCGCATCCCGGCCGAGATCTCCCCCACGGCCTTCCGCGACCTGTACGTGTTCGGCGGAGCCGTGCGCTCGATCACGCAGGCGACCACCGGCCCGGTCTCGTTCGCCGTCAACGCGGGCGCCGCCGACGTCGACATCCGCTGCGATCTGGCCCTGATCGCCGTCGGAGCCATGGACGAGAACGGCTTCTCGACGACCAACCTGGGCGATGCGGCGATGATGACGGAGATGATCGGCAAGGCCGAGCGGACCGCGATCCTCGCCGACTCGTCGAAGATCGGCCGACGCCTGTTCGCGCAGATCGCGACCCTCGATCGCGTGGACTACCTGATCACGGACGCTCCGCTCGCGAGCGAGTACGCCGCAGCCCTCGCCCAGGCAGGCGTCAGGGTGCTCACTCCGGCCTGAGGCGCGCCCGGCCACGCTGAGCGCGCGGGGCGTGCCTTCGCTCGGCGCGCCCGGACGAACGGCCTGGATGAAATCAGCGCCGGGACCTGCACCCTGTATCGGCTGCGGCGATCAGAAGCTGCTCCGGAGGGCGTCGATCAGAAGCTGCGCCGGAGGGCGTCGACGAGGGTCGTGGCACGGTCGTCCGCGCCCGCCTCCATCCAGTTGGTCACGAACGCGAAGCCCACCCGGGCGTCGCGGTCGGCGAAGGAGACCTGACCGCCGGCGCCGTCGTGACCGAAGCTCGATCCGCCGAGGTAGCGTCGCGCCTCCGAGTCGAGCTGGAAGCCACGGGCCCATCGGGGCCAGGGCCCGTCGGTCGGAAACACCGGAGCACCGCCGCTCATCGGGATCAGCGCCCGGTCGAGCACCGCGTCGTCGAGCAGGCGCACGCCGTCGGTCTCCGCGACGGTCGCCGACCAGAATGCGCTCAGCGCATCGGCCGTGGCGATGCCGCCGGCCCCGGGGATCTGCGCCGCCTGCACCCGTGGATCGTTGAACCCGCCGTGCGGGGTCACCAGCGCCGCGGGAAAGGCGCCGCCCAGCGTCATCGCCCGCGGCGTCCACGGGGATTCCGCCGCTTCGAGCTGCCGCCCGGCCTCCTGCTGGCTCTCCGAGGCCTGCAGATGGGCGACGCGGGAGCGCTGGGCGTCGGGCAGACCGATCCAGATCCCGTCCGACCAGGGCTCCGCGAGACGGGCGAGGTACTCGCCGGGCAGCTGCCCCGTCACCCGACGCACGAGCTCGCCGGCGAGCCAGCCGTGGGTGATCGCGTGGTAGGCGTAGCCGGTGCCGGGCTGCCACAGCGGCTCCTGCGCGGCGAGCGCGGCCGTGACGAACGACCAGTCGAGCGCCTGTTCCAAGGCGAGCGGGTTGCGGAAGGCGGAGAGTCCGGCGCGATGGGCGAGCAGATCGGCGACCGTCACCTGGGCCTTGCCCGCTGTAGCGAACTCCGGCCAGTACCGCGCGACCGGCTGCTCGTAGTCCAGGAGACCGTCCTGCACCAGCCGGGCGATCAGCACCGAGCTCACGCCCTTGGTGCACGAGAAGATCACGGAGGCGGTGTCCTCGCGCCACGGGGTCGCGCGCTGCTTGTCGGCGACGCCGCCCCACAGGTGCACCACCCGACGGCCGTCGACGCGGATCGTCAGACCGGCGCCCATCGTAGGCCGGCCGGCGAAGGCGGCCGCGAACGCGTCGGCGACCTGCTCGTACCCGGTCTCCGTGGAGCCCCGGATCTCGGTCTGCGTCATGACGTCTCCTGTTCCTGGTAGGTCTGGTGCTCAGTCGGCCGCGCATCGGCGAGGCGGGGGGTGGGGCCCGTCTGCTCCAGCGCGAGCGGATCCGTGAGGCGCCCGGCGAAGCTGCCGCCCGATCCGGCGTTCTCGAAGGCGAGCAGCCAGGGGGTGCCGGCGCGATCCGTGACCACGCGGCCCGCGTAGTGGCGTTCGTCCGCGAGCAGTTCTGCCCGGTCGAGGTCGTACGGCCCCGTGGGCGAGGCTGCGGGGGCGATCCAGATGCCGCCTCGTCCGCCGTGGCGTTCACCGGCGAGATGGGCCGCGTCGCAGGAGAACAGCAGCCAGTCGCGCCCGCCCAGGCGCACCGGCTGCGGCACCTCCAGGTGCGCGAACCCGGCACCGGGCTCGGTGAGCGGCGGACCGATGCGCCACTCGGAGAGGTCGTCCGATCGGGCGTGTCCGACGACACCGCGGTCGCGCCTGGTGGCACCCGTGCGCGACCGCGCGGTCACGAGCATGTGCCACCCGTCGCCGTCGGGATCTCGGAACACCCACGGGTCGCGCCACGCCTCCTCGTGCCACGTCTCGTCGGACAGGAGCTCGTACCACCGCGGATCGGCCGAGAGCCGCACCTCGGGCAGCTTGTGCCAGCTGAACAGGTCGTCCGATCGGGCGACCCCCACGGTCTCGACGTTCGCGATCTCGTTCGGCGCGAGGAACCTCGAGCCCGTGTAGAACATCCGCCAGGATCCGTCGTCGGCGCGGATCACGCTCCCGGTCCAGGTCGCCGAGGCGTCCATCTCCCCCGGCTCGCCGGGGATCAACGCGACGCCGTGGTCGGTCCACTCGACGAGGTCGCGGGAGGTGGCGTGCCCGATGCGGGCGTTGCGATGCCGGAGATCCGGGTCGCCGAGCGACATCGGGGCGTGCAGATAGAAGAGGTGGAAGAGCGCGCCGTCGTCGGCGACCCAGAAGTCCCAGACCCAGTGATCCCGTGTGCTGAACCCCATCCCGTCAGCCCTTGACCGCGCCCTGGATCAGCGCCTTGATGAACTGGCGCTGGAAGATCACGAAGATCAGGACGGTGGGAAGGATGATGATCAGCGCGCCCGCGTTCAGCAGCGGGATGCTCAGGCTGTATTGCCCCTGGAAGAACGTGAGCGCCCCCGCGACGGTGCGCTGCAGCGGGTCGGAGACGAGCACGACCGGCAGCAGGAACTGGTTCCACGTCCACAGGAAGAGCAGGATCGCCAGCGCCGACATCGCCGGCCGCGCGAGCGGCAGCTGGATGTGCCTCAGCTCCTGCCACATGCCGGCGCCGTCCATGCGGGCGGCCTCGGCGAGCTCCTCGGGCACGCCGACGAAGTGCGCCCGCATCCAGAACACGCTGAACGGCATGAACAGCCCGATGAGGGGGAGGATGATCGCCCACTGGGTGTTGAGCACGTTGAGCGACTGCATCTCGTAGTACAGCGGGATGATGATCGCCTCGAACGGGATCGTCAGCCCGAGCACGAAGAGGATGAGCAGGGCCCGCGAGCCGCGCATCCTGATGCCGCCGAGCGCGTAGCCGGCGAGCGACGCGACGATCAGGCTGATCGGCACCACGCCCAGCACGACGAGCGCGCTCGAGCCGAGGAGCTCCCAGACGTGCCCGGTGTTGAACGCCTCGACGAAGTTCCCCCACTGGGGATCCGACGGCCAGGCGAGCCCGGTCGGGTTCACGTCGGCCGGCTGCAGAGCGGCCGACACCATGTTCAGCAGAGGGATGACGGTGAGCACGAGGACCAGGACGAGGAGCACTCGCCCCGTCCACTTCTCGATCGGGTTGACGATCATTTGTCGCGGACTTTCGAGAGACGCTGGATCGGGAGGACCACCGCGAGCACGAGGATCATCAGGACGATCCCGAAGGCGGAGGCGAGGCCCACCTCGCTCTGGGTGAAGCCGATCCGGTAGATGGAGATGCCCGGCACGAGAGTGGCCCGTCCGGGGCCGCCGAGGGTGGTGGTGTAGATGATGTCGAAGCTGCTCAGCGCGGCGATGATCGTGATGGTCACGAGCACGGCGAGCTCCTGGCGCAGCCCCGGGATGGTGATGGTGAAGAACTCGCGCCACCATCCCGCGCCGTCCAGGCGGGCCGCCTCGTACAGCGAGACGTCGATCTTGCCGATGCCGGTCAGCAGCAGCACGGTGCACAGCCCCGTGAGGGTCCACGAGCCGATCAGGCCCACCGCCGGCAGCGCCGTCTGATAGTCGCCGAGCCAGGGGCGCGCGAGCCCGCCCAGCCCGATCCAGCCGAGGATCTGGTTGACCGCGCCCGTCTGGGCGTACATCCACGACCACGCGATGCCGGCGGCGGCGAGCGGGATGATCTGCGGCAGGAACAGGATCGTCTGCGATGCGCTCGAGAAGAAGCCGGCGCGCACCGAGCGGATCAGCGTGGCGAGGACGAGCCCCGCCGTCACCGGGATGACGGTGAAGAACGCGATCAGGACGAAGGCGTTGCGGATCGCCCCGAGCAGATCCGGATCCGTGAAGACCGTGAGGTAGTTCGCCAGACCGACCCAGGTCGAGGGGCCGATGCCGTTCCAGTCGTAGAACGAGTACTGGACGCCCTGGACCAGGGGCCAGAGCACGAACGCCGCGTAGAAGAACAGCGCCGGGGCGACGAGCACCCAGCCGATCCGGCCGGACCGCCCACCCGTCCCACGACGGACGGGCGGGCGGCCGGTCGGCTCCGCGGCGGCCTCGCGGGCGAGGTCGCGAGCCACCCGTCGTGCCGACAGGGCGGGGTAGGTCGTGTCCCCGCCCGAGCGAGACCGCGTGGAGGTCATGGCTACTTCTTCACTTCCTGGGCGTAGAACGCCTGCACCTTGTCGACGTACTCCTGACCCGAGATCTGGGAGGTCACGAGCAGCTGCGATTCGGGGATGATCGCTCCGGCGTAGATGCCGGCCGTGGTGTTCGCCATGAAGTCGACCTGGCCGTCCTCCTTGGCGACCTGCGCGGCCGCCGCGAGGACCTGCTCGGTGATCGATCCCTTCTCCACCTTCGGCTGCGCCTGCGACGGGTCGCCGCCGGGGGCCGCCCCGGTGACGTCGACGACGATCTGACGCGCCTTGTCGTTCGTGTGCACCCAGTTGAGGAAGTACGCCACCTCGTTGAGGTGCGTGGACTTGGCCGCGGCGGAGAACGAGTTCGCGGCGCCCATCGCGACGTGCGTGCCGCCCTTCTCGGCCGGCGGGACGAGGAAGAAGGTCAGATCCTTGCCGAGCTTCTTCGCGTAGTTCGTCGCCTCCCAGTTGCCGTTGAACGTGAACACGCCGCCGTCGTCCTGGAAGCGGCTGACGAAGGAGAAGTAGTCGAGGGCGTTGATGTCCGACGGGAAGTAGCCCGCATCTGCCCAGCTGCGGATCAGCTCAGCGCCCTTGACGTTGCCGGGCGTGCTGAAGCTGGCCCCCGGCTTGTTGAACATCCAGTCGAGGAACTGCTGCTTGTCGGCGTACTGGTTCATCGCGGCCTGCACGGCGAAGTTGACGACGCCGTCCTTGTCGCCCTCGACCAGAGGCGCGATGCCGGCGGCCTTGGCCTTCGCGAAGTCCTCCTCGAGCTCGGCGAGCGTCTCGGGCGGCGCGCTGATGCCGGCCTGCTGCGCGAGCTTCGTGTTCATGAAGATCCCGGTCACGCTGTAGCCGAGGCCGAGCTGGTACAGCGATCCGCTCCCGCGGACCCCCTCGGCCGTCATCCGCAGCGGGGCGAGCTGCGCCGGCGACCACTTGTCCCAGCCGTAGGCGGTGAAGTACGGATCGAGGTTCGCGACGAGGCCGTCCTTTACCGTGTCGCCCAGGGTGGGGAGCCGGATGAGGTCGGGCGGCGTGGAGCTCGCGAGCAGCTTCGGCGCGTTCGCGGTGAGGTTCTGGAACGTGTCGCGGGTGATCTTGAACGTGATGTTCGGGTGCTGCTTGGTGAACTCCTTGGTGAGCTCGTCCGTCAGCGGGAAGCCGGTCTCATCGGCGATCGTGAGCTGGACCTTGTCCTTCGTCAGCTCGGTGCTGACCTCGGTCGCAGCGGTCGCGCCGCCGGTCGACGAACCGGGCGCGCACGCCGTGAGGGCGATGGCGGCGAGCGAGGCGATCACGGCGACGCTCGTTGCGCCGCGCACCCGTCTTCCCCGTGCAGATGCGGACATGCAGAGACTCCTTTGTCGTGGGAGCAACACTCCCGATTCCCTTTGCTGAAAGCTTTCAGCGGGCCAATCCTGAACCAACTCGCGTACGTTTGTCAACTGCAGGCCGACGAGCCGGGTCGGGCACGGCCACCGCACGCAGACAAGGAGGAGGTTCTCGATGCTGAGCAGGCGCGTGACCCTGACCGATGTCGCCAAGAAGGCCGGCCTGTCCGTCTCCGCGGCCTCCATGATCCTGAACGGCAGGCCCGACACCCGCCTCTCCCAGGAGGCGCACGACCGCGTGCACGCCGCGGCCGCCGAGCTCGGATACCGTCCCAACGTCGCCGCCCGCGGACTCAAGACCAACAAGACGCAGACGATCGCCTTCATCTCGGATGTCGTCGCGACCACCCGATTCGCATCAGGGCTCATCAAGGGCGCCCTGTCGGCGGCAGAGGCGGCCGGGCACGTCATGATGGTGCTCGAGACCGGCGGCGAGCCCAAGCGCGAGACCGAGGCGATCGGCGCCGCACTCGACCGGCAGGTGGACGGCATCGTCTTCGCAGCCATGCGCGCGCGGGAGCTCTTCCTCCCCGACATGCGCATCGAGACGCCCGCAGTGATGCTGAACGCCACCAACAGCCGCTTCCCCCACTCCGTGCTCCCCGACGAGTACCGCGGAGGGCGCGCCGCGATCCAGGTGCTCATGGACGCGGGGTTCCGCGACGGCATCGCCCTGCTCGGCCAGAGCGAGGCGAAGGAGAGGGAACTGTTCCGCTCGGCCACGGTCGCCCAGCGCGTCGCCGGGATCCGCGAGGCGATGGCCGACCAAGATCTGGAGTTCGTGGCGGAAGTCTCGGTGTGGCTGTGGGAGCCGGACGAGGGCTACCAGGCCACGAAACGCCTGCTGAGGCAGAAGAACCCGCCCCGTGCGATCGTCGCCATGAACGACAGGCTCGCGTTCGGCGCCTACCAGGCGGCCGGTGAGCTCGGGGTGCGCATCCCGGAGGATCTGTCGATCGTGTCCTTCGACAACGACGAGATCGCCGCCTATCTCCGGCCGGGCCTGACCACGGTAGCTCTCCCCCACGAGGCGATGGGCTCCCGCGCGGTGGACCTTATCCTGCACCCCGAGCCCGCGACCGAGTCGTTGATCCCGATGCCGGTCGTCATGCGCGACTCGGTTCGCTGAACCGGGATGACGCGCTCTGGCAGCGCCTGCCCATCCTGCGGTGGCTCCCGATCCTGCGCTGACTTTGCTGCGTCAGTGGAAGTCGCCGCCGCCCTGGAAGTCGCTGGCCATGTCGGCGAAGCGGGAGAAGTGGCCCTGGAAGGCGACCTGGATGGTGGCGGTGGGGCCGTTACGGTGCTTGGCGACGATGAGGTCGGCCTCGCCCGGGCGCACGTCCTTGTCGTAGACCGAATCGCGGTGCAGCAGGATCACCATGTCGGCGTCCTGCTCGATGGATCCCGATTCACGCAGGTCGCTGATGGCGGGCTTCTTGTCCTGTCGCTGCTCGGGGCCACGGTTCAGCTGCGAAAGCGCGATCACCGGCACCTGCAGCTCCTTCGCCAGCAGCTTCAGGGCGCGGGAGAACTCCGAGACCTCCTGCTGACGCGACTCGACGCGCTTGCCGCTCGTCATCAGCTGCAGGTAGTCGATGATGACCATCTTCAGCCCGGCGCGCTGCTTGAGCCGACGGCACTTGGCGCGGATCTCGACGAGCGTCATGTTCGGGCTGTCGTCGATGTACAGCGGGGCGTCGTTGATGCGCCCGCGCGTCGCGGCGACCGTGGTCCAGTCGCGCTGGTCGAGGGTTCCCTTGCGCAGGTTCTGCAAAGGCACGGCGCCCTCGGCGCTGAGCAGACGCATGGCGATCTCCGCCTTGCCCATCTCGAGCGAGAAGAAGATCGACGGCTGGTTGTGGCCGATCGATGCCGCACGCGCGAAGTCGAGCGCGAGCGTGGACTTTCCCATCGCGGGTCGCGCGGCGACGACGATCATCTGTCCGCCGTGCAGGCCGTTGGTCAGCTCGTCGAGCTCGCGGAAGCCGGTGGGCACACCGGTCATGGATCCGTCCCGGCCGCTGGCCGCCTCGATCTCCTCGACGGCCGCGTCGACGGCGACGGTGAGCGGCACGTAGTCCTCGGCCTGCTCGGTGCCGGTGACGGAGTAGATCTCGGCCTGCGCGCTGTTGACCAGGTCGACCGCATCGCCCTGGCCGTCGTAGCCCATCTGCACGATGCGGGTACCGGCGTCGACGAGCTTGCGCAGGATCGCGCGCTCCGACACGATTCCGGCGTAGAACCCGGCGTTCGCCGCGGTCGGCACGATCGAGGTGAGCGAGTGCAGGTAGTCGGCACCGCCGGCCCGAGACAGGTTGCCGTTCTTGATGAGCTCGTCGGTGACGGCGATGACGTCGGTGGGCTCGCCGTGCGAGTACAGCGAGAGGATCGCGTCGAAGATCAGCTCGTGCTTGGGGATGTAGAAGTCGGATCCGCGCAAGGACTCGATGACATCGGCGACCGCGTCCTTCGAGAGCAGCATGCCGCCGAGCGTGGACTGCTCAGCCATGAGATCGTGCGGAGGCGTCCGCTCCGGACCCCGCTCGCCACCGAGCCGCTCTTCCGCGATATCCGCGATCGACACATGCGCCCCCTTCTCCTACCCCGCCGGCGTCGCCATCCCGGTCGGCACCCGGTCTCGCGGAGCTCATCTCCCCGCGCGCACATCGCATCACGGACCACCGACATCGGGTTGCTGGACAACGCTACCCGTACGCGCGAGAGGCCTGTGGATAACTATGTGGAGGGATTGCGAGAAAGTCCGGAGAGTCTGTGCAGAACGCCTGGGGATAACTGTGGGGACTGCGGAGCATCTGAACTTTTTTCTGTTCACTGATCAGGCAGTTCCTGTTTCCTCACCCTGTGGATGAGAATCTGTTTAAAGTCCCTCTTTAAGGTTCACGCAGCGTTGTGTGGATGTGTACAACTCAGTGGAGACAGCGCATGAGGGGACCCGTTTGTCAAGTCAGCCGTTCGGCGGGAGTGGCGCCGCTCAGATGAGCAGCAGGGGCCGCCGGAAGCGCTCACGCTCGCAGGTATCGAGAGCCCAGCAACGCGGTGGATCCACCGCCGAAGAAATCGAACAGGCCCTGGACGGGCGTCGCTGCAAGGCGTACAGTCTGCGCCAAGAAAACGTGGGGGGTCGGGACAGCGGCGTTCTGGGGGTGATGCACGTGGACGGGATCGTTTCCAGCGGTCGCCGGCTTCGTGCGAGCCTGCTCGGGGGCGCCTGCCTCGCGCTCGGATGGGCGGCGCTCTCCGTGATCCTCGGATCGTCGTCGGCGCACGCGGATGACGGCAGCGGACTGCTCGACGGAGCCGCGGGGCTCCTCAGCGATACCGGCTCGTCCGCGGTGTCCGTGGTCGACAGCACGCTCCGTGCGGCCACCGGAATCGACCCTGCCGCACCAACCGCCGAGCCGGACGCGGTGCCGGTCGCGACCGATCTGGTCGGATCGGCGGCGTCCGCGATCGCGGAGACGGCGCAGCCCGTCGCCGACGTCGTCCCGCCGGATCCGGCCACGTCGCCGTCCGAGGGGGTGGCGGACACCGTCGGCATGGTCGCGCACGACGTCCCCGACGCGCTGGCCTCGGTGTCGACCGGACTCGGGTCCGGAGAGCTCGCCGCCGTCACCACGCCCGTGGTCGACGTCGTCACCGCATTGCCCGTCGTCGGCGACGTCATCGCACCGCTCGGCGTCGGGACCGCGATCGGCGGACTCGTCGGCACGATCGACGATCTCACCGGATCCCTCGCTCCGATCGTGGGCATCGATCCGGGCACCGGCCCCACGCGCTCCCCTGCCGCGACCCCTCCGTCCTCAGGGCCGGTGGCGGTCGCCGCCGACCCGTCCGTGGTCGGCTCGGCACCGCCGGGAGCAGCCTCGCGATGGCAGTCGGCCCGCGGGCCATCGATCATGACGCTCCCCCGCGCTGCGCTGCTCAGCACCGCGGACTCGCCGCCGGGCTCTCCGAAGGCGCCGGATCCGGTGCTGCCCGAGCCGTGGGCCGCACCGGTCGGCACGGGGTCCTCGCCATCGGCGGGCGCTGCTGCGGGTGCGCCGGCGTGGTTCGCCCCTTGCCCGGCCTCGTTCGTCTTCCCGTCGCCCGCCGACGCGCCGACCGGCGCCGCGGACGACGACGCACTGCCGCCCTCGCCGGTGTTCCCCACCGACGTCTCTCCTGACTGAGTCGATCAATGCTGCCCCGCTGTGGGCAGCGGAAGCCGCGCGCTCACGCGCGCCCTCAACCCATCGACTCTCGACGTCAGGAGCAACATCATGCGCACTTTCGTGAAGCATGCCCTCTGGGGCACGCTCATCGCCGGCGGGATCACCCTGCTCGGCGCGTCGGCAGCGAACGCCGCCGACAACACCTCCGGGGACGACGCGATCGGATCCGGCACCCAGATCGTCGCACCCGTATCGGTCCCGGTCACTGTGACCGGCGACGCGATCTCGGTGCTGGGCCTGTCCGCCTCCACCGGCTCGGCCACCGCCGCACCGGTGAGCGCTCCGGCACCGGCCGCCACCACGTCCGGCGACGACGGCATCGGATCCGGCACCCAGGTGGTGGCTCCGGTGACCGCGCCGATCACGGTCACGGACGACGCCATCGCCGTCCTCGGCGCCGCGGACAGCACCTCGACCGCACCTGCGGCTTCGACCGCACCGGCTACGGCTCCCGCGGCGAGCACGAGTGGCGACGACGCGATCCTCGGGGGCACGCAGATCGTGGCGCCCATCACCGCCCCGGTCACCGTCGGCGGCAACGCGATCTCCGTCCTCGGCGAAAGCACCGCCACCACCGGATCCGGCACCGCCAGCGGAGGCACCGGCAGCGGCACCACCGGCCCGTCCGGCCCGTCCACCAGCGGCGACGACGGCGTGCTCTCGGGCACCCAGATCGTGGCGCCCGTCACGGCCCCGATCACAGTCGGCGGCAACGCGATCTCCGTCCTCGGCGAAAGCACCACCACCGGATCCGGCACCGCCAGCGGTGGCACCAGCAGCGGCACCACCGGCCCGTCCACCAGCGGCGACGACGGCGTGCTCTCGGGCACCCAGATCGTGGCGCCCGTCACCGCCCCGATCACGGTCGGCGGCAACGCCATCTCCGTCCTCGGCGAAAGCACCGCCACCACCGGAGGCACCAGCGGCCCCGCGAGCGGCGGCAGCGCCGGGGCTCCCGGGGCGACGACCTCGGGGAACGGATCGGTCCTCGGCGGCACGCAGATCGTGCTGCCGGTGACCGCGCCGATCACGATCGGCGGCAACGCCATCAGCGTCAGCGGCACCAGCACCGTCACGCCTGGAACCCCGGGAACCCCTGGAACCCCCGGCAC
>NZ_LR733285.1 GCF_902506375.1 Microbacterium sp. 8M | reverse complement strand
GTGCCGGGCGGGCGACGCGGGCACGGGGTCGCGGGGCAGGGGATCGCGCGGCGCGGGTGCGGCAGCGGGGTCGTTGCGCGCCGACGCGGGGTCGCCGTGCACGGGCGCGGCGGAGGGCGGATCCACGATCTCCGGATCCGTCATCGCCGCTCCTTCCTCGTCGGTTCGTCACGGCCTGCGGGTCCGCGGGGCGGCGTTCTGCTGCGTGCGCGCGTCCGGCACACCCCATGATGTCGCGCCTCGTGCTCGCGGGCCATGGGTCTGAGTCCCGTCGTCGCTGAGCGCCTGTGGGGGTCGCCCGTGGCGCGAGGGGCGCCCGTCCGGCGTGACGGCGCCCGTGGGGCGAGGGCCGCTGTCGGGCGTGAGGGCTGCTGTCGGGCGTGAGGGCGCCCGTCAGGCGAAGCGGACCGTCTGCCGGATCCGGGTGCGCAGGTCGAACAGCTCCGTGCCGCCGATCGTGCGGGAACCCGGCACGCCGGTGCGCAGCAGCGGTCGCAGGGCGCTGCGCCGCACGACCACCACCGTGGTGCCGCGGATCGCGCCGAGCGGGGTCACCGCCTGCGCGAGATCGTCGTCGGGCAGCACGAGGATCCCGCCGCCGAAGCGGACCCGGGCGGCGCGGGCGATCGTGCGGATCTGCGTCACCAGAGCGGTGACCGGGGCCAGGGATCCGGTGCCGTTGCCGATAATCTCGCCGCCGCGGAAGCGCGCGATCTCGCCGAAGTCCGCCGACATGAGGCCGTACAGCCCGGAGGGACCGAGCACGATGTGGTCGAGGGTGTCGGGCGCCGCCTCACCGGTGCCGGGCGCGGGCGGGCTCGCCGGCACCGCCACGTCGTGCCAGGCGGTGAAACCCATGCCCAGATCCGCCACGGTGCGCGCCGTGTGCTCCTCGGCCAGGGCGTTCGCGAGCAGGCGGCGCAGCTCGCGCGGGATCGTGCGCACGAACGCGGGGTCGTACGGATCCGCGACCTCCGCGCCCGCCCACTGCCGGACCTGCGCCAGATACACGCGGCGGCGGCTTCCGCCGGCTTCGCCGTAGGCCTTGGCCCGTGGCCGGGTGTCGGTGCGCGGCACGGGCGCGCGCCAGCCGTCCCAGGAGGTCTCGTCGTCGGCGAACCCGTGGCCGCGGTCGTAGGCGGCGCGCAGCTCCGGGGTGCCCACCAGATCCCACGCCCGCTGCACCTGGATGAACACGGCCGCATCGCCGCCGGTGTCGGGGTGCGTGCGCCGCAGCTGCAGCCGGTACGCGCGGCGCAGCTCCTCGTCGGAGGCGGTGGCCACGACGCCGAGCACCTCGTACGCGGAGGCGGAGAGCGGACTGTCGAACATCGCCCTCCTCGGGTCTCATGCCACGAAACGGCGGGATCCAGGGTATCCCGTCGGTGCCCGAGCGCCGGCTGAGGCCGGCGGCCGCTCCCGTCCGGGTAGCATTCCCGGGTGAGATCCCCGATGAGTCCCGACCACCCGCTGCAGCAGGACTACGAGGTGCGCTTCGACTGGGCGCGGGAGGGGCTGCGCTCCATCGCGCGGGGCGCCGGCGTGATCGTCGTGATCGACGCCATCTCGTTCACCACGACTGTGGAGCGGGCCGTGACCGAGGGGCTCGAGGTGCAGCCGTTCCCCGGGAAGCGCCCCGACGCGGAGGCCGTCGCGGCCGCCGGCGGGTTCGGCGACGCGCGCCTGGCCGGTCCCCGCGGCGGAGCCGGCGTGACGCTGTCGCCGTCGAGCCTGACTGCCGAGAACGTGGGCGCGTTCGGCGCGAGCCGCACGGTCGTGCCCTCGTTCAACGGGTCCCGGCTCTCGGCCGCCGCTGCCGGCTTCGGCGTGCCGGTGCTGGCCGCGTCGCTGCGCAACCGCACGGCGGTCGCACGCTGGATCCTCGATCACCAGGTGGCGCTGGGGCGCCGGGTGAAGGTCGCCGTGGTCGCCGCGGGTGAGGTGCGCGACGACGACACGGTGCGCTTCTCGGTCGAGGACCTGCTCACCGCAGGCGCCGTGATCGACGCCCTCGGGGCGCTCGGCATCGACGCGTGCTCTCCCGAGGCCGCGGCCGCCTGCGCCGCCTATACCGGGCTCGCCCGGGCCACTCGGCACCTGTTCACCGCCTCGTCGAGCGGCGTCGAGCTGCGCGAGGAGGGCCAGGGCGCCGATGTCGCGCTCGCCGCCGAGACCGACGTGTCGACGACCGTGCCGGTGCTCGTGGACGGCGTCTTCCGGCAGGCGGATCCGGCGGCGCTCGCCGAGGGGCTCTGACGGTTACGCGCCGAGCGCGTCGACCAGCCGTTCCTCCGCCGCTCCGAGGTGCTGCCGCAGCAGGCGCGCCGCGAGGTCGCCGTCGCCGTTCCCGGCGGCATCGAGGATGGCCTGGTGCTGCGCGGCGATATCGTGAGCGTCCAGCAGGCGCCGGCCCTGCACCTGTGCCATGCACAGGCGGGCCTCGTCGAGCACCGTGCGGTACATGCGCGAGGTGCGCTCGCTGCCGATCGCGTCGATGAGGGCCGTATGGAAGCGGATGTCGGGATCGACGGTCGCCGGATCCGGTCCCGGAGGCAGGGCTGCGATCTCGTCGTTCGCTGCGACGGCGGCGGCGGGAACACGCGCCTCGGCAGCCAGCTCGCGCAGCGCCATGGCTTCGAGGCGGGCCCGCGTGCGGTAGACATCGCGCACGGTCGCTGCATCGATCGCCGCGACCCGTGCCGTGCGGTGGGCCGTGCGGATGAGGAGCCCGCTCGCGACGAGCTGCTCGATCGCGGCCTTCGCGCTCGGCCGCGCGATGCCGAACTCCGCAGCCACCCAGGCCTCGGTCACGGCGGCCTCGCCGGGGAGCGACCCGTCGAGGATGCGCTGACGCAGAGTCCGGCTCGCTGCCTCTACGACTCCGATGACGCCTACGGTGCTCTCGATCATGAGGACAGCGTAGAAGAAGGGGCCATGCACCGTATACTTGTCAGACAATCTCGGACGGACTGCAATGAGGAGTCGCATGCCTGCCATCGTGACGTCGCCCCTGGACGAGGCCGCTCTCGGACCCGGCGTGCGGGTGGCGTCGCGCACGATCGACCGCTTCGCCAGGGCGCACGACGCGTCGCACTACCTGCTCGTGCCCGAAGCGGTGCTCGTGCCCGAGGACGCCGAGGGGGTCGCCCGGGTGTTCGCCGCGGTGCGTGCGGCGGGGCGCTCCCTGACGTTCCGCTCCGGCGGCACGAGCCTCAGCGGGCAGGGCGTCACCGGCGACGTCATGGTCGACACGCGCTCGGCGTTCCGCGGCATCAGGGTCAGCCCTGACGGAACCTCCGTGGCTGCGCAGCCCGGCGCCACCGTGCGGCAGGTGAACACCCGCCTCGCGCGGTTCGGCCGCAAGCTCGGGCCGGACCCGGCGAGCGAGATCGCGTGCACGATCGGCGGGGTGGTCGCCGACAACTCCAGCGGCATGGCGTGCGGCATCGTGGAGAACTCGTACCGCACGATCGAGTCGCTGCTGCTGGTGCTGCCCAGCGGCACGATCCTCGACACCGGCGCGCCGGACGCCGCGGAACGGCTCCGCGACCGCGAGCCCGAGATCGCGCGGGGACTCGAGCACCTGCGCGACCGTCTGCGTGCCGACCCGGGCCTGAGCGCCGAGGTCGCACGCCAGTTCTCCCTGAAGAACACGATGGGCTACGGCCTCAACTCCCTGCTCGACTTCGACGACCCGGTACGGATCCTGGAGCACCTGGTGATCGGATCCGAGGGCACGCTCGCGTTCGTCGCCGAGGCGCGGTTCCGCACGATCCCGATCCAGCCCGAGATCTCCACGGGCCTGCTCGTGTTCGACACCCTCTCCGACGCCATGGCGGCGCTGCCGGGGCTGACCGCGCTCGGTCTCGCCACGATCGAGCTGCTCGACGCGGCCTCGCTCCGGGTGGCCCAGGGGCTCAGCACCGTGCCGGACGTGATCGCCGGCATCGAGGTGCAGGGCCACGCCGCCCTGCTCATCGAGGTGCACGCCGCCGATGCGGCAGCCCTGGCGGAGGGCGTGGACAGGGTCCTCGCGCACCTCGCCACACTGCCGCTCACGACGCCCGCGCGGATGACCCGGGATCCGGCCGAGCGCGGGGAGCTGTGGACGGTCCGCAAGGGTCTGTACACGGCGGTCGCCGGTGCCCGCCCGACCGGGACCACCGCGCTCCTCGAGGACATCGCGGTGCCGGTGGAGCGGCTGCTCGTCGTGTGCGAGGGGCTCACCGCGCTGTTCGCCGAGCACGGCTACCAGGGCTGCGTGATCTTCGGGCACGCCAAGGACGGCAACGTGCACTTCCTCGTCAACGAGCGCTTCGACGACCCCGTGGCTCTGCGACGGTACGAGGCGTTCACGGAGGATCTGGTCGCGCTCGTGCTCGCCCACGGCGGGACCCTCAAGGCCGAGCACGGAACCGGCCGGATCATGGCGCCGTTCGTGCGGCGCCAGTACGGCGACGCACTCACCGACATGATGTGGGAGATCAAGAGGCTCCTCGATCCGGACGGGATCCTCAACCCCGGCGTCGTGCTGTCGGATGACGAGACCTCGTACCTCGCCCACCTCAAGCTCGTGCCGACCGTCGAAGGCGAAGTCGATCGCTGCGTCGAATGCGGGTATTGCGAGCCGACCTGCCCGAGCAAGGATGTGACCCTGACCCCGCGGCAGCGGATCGTGCTGCGGCGGGACATGACCGCGGCGCTGCGTCGGGGCGAGACCGACATCGCGGACGACATCGCCCGCGACTACGACTACGACGCCGTGCAGACGTGCGCCGTCGACGGCATGTGCGGCGTGGCCTGCCCCGTCGACATCAATACGGGCGACCTGGTGCGCCGACTGCGGGCCGAAGAGGCGGGCCGGCTGGAGCAGGGCGTGTGGAACGCCGCGGCGAAGGGATGGGGCGCCGTCACCCGCGGCGGGAGCGCCGCCCTCAACCTGGCCAAGGCGATGCCGGCGCCGCTGGTGACCGCCGTCACCCGCGCCGGTCGCGCGGTGCTGGGCAGCGATGTGGTTCCGCTGTACGACGAGAGCCTTCCCGGGGGCGGCTCCCCGGCTCTGCCCGCGGCGGATCCGGTGGATGCCGAGGTGGTGCTGTTCGGATCCTGCATCGGGACGATGTTCGGGGCGGAGCAGGATCGGTACGGCGTGCCGGGGGAGGGATCCCGGGAGGCGCTGCGGCTCCTGCTGGAACGGGCGGGGATCGCATACAGCGTGCCGCCCGACGCGGGAGGCCTCTGCTGCGGCACCCCGTGGAAGTCCAAGGGGCAGCTCGACGGCTACGCCACGATGACCGCGCGCGTGCTGCCGGCGCTGTGGCGGGCCAGCCGGGAGGGCGCGCTGCCCGTCGTCTGCGATGCGGCGTCGTGCACCGAGGGGCTGCACGTCATGCTCGCGAAGGCCGTGGCGGAGCATCCCGAGTACACAGGGCTCCGCATCGAGGACGCCACCACGTTCCTCGCCCGCGAGGCGCTGCCGAAGCTGACCGTGCGGGAGCGGATCCGCTCGATCGCCGTGCATCCCACGTGCTCGACGACGCAGCTCGGCGCCACCGGTGCGCTGCGCGCGCTCGCCGCGGCCGTGGCCGAGGAGGTGTACGTGCCCGACGGCTGGGGCTGCTGCGCGTTCGCCGGTGACCGCGGCATGCTGCACCCCGAGCTGACCGCGAGCGCGACCGCCGTGGAAGCGGCCGAGGTCGCCGCGGCCGGCGCCGAGCGCGACTTCGACGCCTACGTCTCGGCGAACCGCACGTGCGAGCTCGGCATGAGCCGGGCCACCGGCAGGCCGTACCGGCACGTGGTCGAGGTGCTGGAGGAGCTCACCCGCCCGTGAGGGGGCAGAAGCCCGTGCGCCCCGTCGGAGGGCGCGATCGGCTCCGTCCCGGCGACCCGCAGGCCGCGCACCCGGAGTTCACCCCTTGCGCACGGCGACGGGCGCCTGGATCCGGGCGCGGTCCAGGCGCCCCTCGAGCACGCGCACGGCCCCGCCGGGGACGAGGATCCGGCCGGTGTGCACAGAGCCGTCGAGCAGGTCGGTGCCGCTGCCCTGTACCGCGGCCGCAGTGTCGCCGTGGTTGATGAGGAAGTGATACTCGCGGGCGCCGGCCACGCGGGTGGTGACGCGCAGGCGGTGGTCGTCGCGGATCGGGGCGGTCGCGCCGGCCTCGCCGGCCGCCTGCGTCAGCACTCCGCGCAGCCCGCCTTCGTCGAGCCAGGCGGAGACGTACCACGCCGTCCCTGCGGAGACCGACCGGCGGGTGACGACCGGCAGCCCTTGCAGGTCGCCGTCCGTCGCGGTCGCCGCCGCCGTGGCGCCGGCGAGGCGCACGACCTCGGCCCAGGTGCGCGCCGTGCCGGACCAGCCGTCGCCCGTGACCGCAAACGCCTCATCGTCGCGCACCGGCCAGACGTCCTCCACGCGGATCCCCAGCAGCTCGTGGAAGGCACCGGCGAAGCCACCGGGGCGCACCCGGTCGAGCTCGTCGACGACTCCCGAGAACGCACCGATCACGACGGTCGCCCCGGCGTGCGCGGCGGCGGAGATCCGCGCGGCGTGCTCGTCCGAGACCAGGTAGAGCTGCGGCGCCACCACCAGGCGGTACGGCGCGAGGTCGGCGCTCGGCGGCACGACGTCGATCGTGAGCCCCAGTGCGGTGAGCACCCGATGCCAGGGCAGCACCGCGTCCATCAGGCGCAGATCGTTGCGGGGATGGTCGCCGCCCTCGAACGCCCACCACGACACCTCGTCGAGCACGAGCGCGACGTCCGGGCGGACGCGGGATCCCGCGACGGCGGCGATCGAGCGCAGGTCGGCACCGAGCCCCACCACGTCGCGGAACACGTCGCTGTCGACCCCGGCGTGCGGGAGCATCGCCGAATGGAAGCGCTCGGCGCCGCTGCGCGCCGCCCGCCACTGGAAGAAGCACACCGCGTCCGCGCCGCGAGCGACGTGGCTCAGGGCGTCCCGACGCAGCTGTCCGCGGCGCTTGGAGGGATTGATCCGGCGCCAGCTGGTGCCGTTCGGTGCCGTCTCCATGAGCATCCAGGGTGCACCGCCGGCGAGGCCGCGCGACCGATCGGCCGAGAAGTCGGTCTCCTCGAAGGCATTCCGTCCCTCTCCGAGGTAGTGGTCGCTCGCGATGACGTCGACGTCATCGGTCCAGGTCGAGTAGGCCATGTTGCGCCCGGCATCGAACACGATGAAGTTCGTCGTGACCGGCACGTCCGGCGTGAGGGCGCGCAGCACGGCCCGCTCGGCGCGCAGCTGATCGCGTAGCTGGTCCGAGCTGAAGCGGGCGAAGTCGAGCTCGAGCGTCGGGTTCGGCCCGGTGAAGGTCGCCCGCGGCGGCTCGATCTCCTCCCACGACCGGTAGCGCTGGCTCCACACGGCCGTCCCCCAGGCCCGATTGAGCTCGTCGAGCGAGTCCGCGTAGCGGCCTCGCAGCCAGATCCGGAACGCCCGCGCGCTCTCCTCGCCGTAGCAGCGCGCATTGTGCCCGCCCAGCTCGTTCGACACGTGCCACAGCGCGAGCGCCGGGTGGTCGCCGTAGCGCTGCGCCATCCGCTCCACGAGCTCGATCGAGTGCCGCCGGTAGGTGCGCGACGACGGCGACCATGCCTGGCGGCCGCCCTGGGCGATGCGGTTCCCATGCCGGTCGACGGCCAGGACCGACGGGTCCGCCGCGGCCAGCCAGTTCGGAACGGATGCGGTCGCGGTCGCCAGGTCGACGGCGATCCCGCCCTCGGCGAGCAGATCCATGACGCGATCGAGCCAGTCGAAGTCCCAGCGGTCGGGCTCGGGCTGGAGCTGCGCCCAGCTGAAGACTCCGACGGTGACCAGCGTCACGCCGGCCTCGGTCATGAGCCGGACGTCCTCGGGCCAGACCTCGGGATCCCACTGCTCGGGGTTGTAGTCGCCCCCGTAGGCGAGCCCCGAGGGGCGGTCGGGGCGTCCGGTCGGGCGCAGCCAGCTCATCGCACTCTCCTTCGGGGTTCGCGCGCCGGCGCGTCGCCGGTGTCCGGGCGGCATCGCGGGCGGGTTCGGATTCAGGCTAGCGGAGCGAAACAACGTTGTCTATGCTGGGACAGCACCCGAGACGGATGCCCGCACCTGAGCGCTCCACGAGCGATCGGTTCAACGACGAACGAGAGGTACACATGAAGCACCACAGCACACGCCGGGCGGCGGCGCTCGCCGCCGGCCTCGCCATCGGAGCGCTGGCCCTCGCCGGATGCGGCGCCGCCGGTCCCACGGGGAGCGCCTCGAGCGACGGCAAGCCGGTGGAGATCACCTTCTGGGGGTGGGCCGCGGGCTACGACAAGTCCGTCGAGCTCTGGAACGCCTCCCACCCCGACATCCAGGTCAAGTACCAGGCGCTCGCCGACGGCGGTGCGGGCGGCTACGACAAGATGCTCACGGCGGCCAAGGCCGGGACTGCCCCCTGTCTCGCCCAGGTCGGGTACGAGACCTTCCCGAGCTTCCTCGCCGCAGGCGCCCTGCAGGACATCAGCCCCTACGTGAAGGACGCCCGCGGCGACTTCGCCGACTGGGTGTGGGGCAACGTCGGCGTCGGAGACCAGACCTTCGGCGTCCCCGTCGACACCGCTCCGATGGGCCTGTTCTACCGCAAGGACCTCTTCGAGAAGGCCGGCATCGCAGTGCCCAAGACCTGGGACGAGTTCGAGCAGGCGGCGAAGAAGGTCGTCGCGACCGATCCGAACGCACGCCTCATGAACATGCCGAGCGATCCCTACCTCTACGCGGGCTTCGCCTGGCAGGGGCAGGCGCCGTGGTTCGGCACCGCGGGCGACGCCTGGAAGGTCTCGCTCGACAGCGCGGCCAACGTCAAGGTGGGCGACTACTGGCAGAAGCTGCACGACGAGAACCTGCTCAGCACCTACCCGGCCTTCGACGCGGCGCTGTACTCGGCGTGGGCCGGCGGCCAGGTGTGGTCCGAGGTGGGGCCGGTGTGGTCGGCGTCCCTGATCCGCGATAACGCGGCGGCGTCGTCGGGCAACTGGGCCGTAGCCCCGATGCCGCGCTGGGGCGGCGAGGACAAGGTCGGCAACTCGGGCGGATCCTCGACGGCTGTCATGAAGGACTGCGCGCACCCGAAGGAGGCGACGGAGTTCGCCCTGTGGATGTCGACGGATGAGGCGTCGGTCACGAACCTGATCGACGCGGCCGCGATCCTTCCGGCCTCGAACGCCGGCCTCAAGAACAAGGCGCTCGACGCGCCCGTCGACTACTTCGGCGGCCAGCCGATCTACACCGTGTTCCGCGAGGAGGCGGCGAAGGTCGCAACCGGCTGGCAGTGGGGCCCGGTGATGTCGATCACGGCCGCATCCCTCGGCGACGGGCTGGGGCGCATCGCCTCGGCCGGCAACACGTACGCGGCCACGCTCGACGCGGCGCAGAAGGCGACCGTCGACGCCCTCAAGAGCCAGGGCTTCACCGTCAAGTGACCCCCGGTGCCCGGGCGGTTCTCACCGCCCGGGCACTCTGACGTCCAGGAGGACCAGCACAGCCATGACCAGCACCACACCCGTCCGGCGACGGCGCCCGAGATCCCGCGGGCTGCGGCGCGCGCTGCCCTTCGTCCTGCCGTTCCTCGCCCTCTTCGCGATCGTGTACCTGGTGCCCACGGTCTACGCCGTCGTGCAGAGCCTCTTCGCCGTCAAGCGATCCGGTCTCGGCCTCGGCGGCGTGCAGGTCGACTTCGTGTGGTTCGGGAACTACCTGCGGGCGTTCTCGGATCCGGGCTTCCTCGGCTCGCTCGGCCGGGTGCTTCTGATCGGGGTGATCCAGGTGCCGCTCATGCTGATCATCGCCCTCGCACTCGCCCTGCTGATCGACTCCCGGGTGGCGACCGGCAAGCGGTTCTTCCGGCTGGCCTTCTTCGTGCCGTACGGCCTGCCCGGCGTGATCGCCGCGCTGGTCTGGTCGTTCCTCTACGCGCCGACCCTCAGCCCCGTGGTGCAGGCCGCCAAGGCGGTCGGCATCGACCTCTCGTTCGTCAGCGACGGGATGATCCCCTTCTCGATCGCCAACATCCTGACCTGGGCGTGGACCGGCTACAACATGATCCTGCTGTACTCCGCGCTGCAGGCGATCCCCGCGGATATCATGGAGGCGGCGGCGCTCGACGGCTGCACGGGATGGCGCGCCGCGCTGCAGATCAAGGTGCCGCTCGTGCGCCCGGCCCTGCTGATGACGCTCGTGTTCTCGATCATCGGCACCGCCCAGCTGTACAACGAGCCGATCACCATGAAGTCGATCGCCCCGAACCTGCCCTCCGACTACACCCCGATCATGGCCGCGATGAAGTGGCTGTCGGCGAACGACTTCAACTACGCCGCGACGCTGTCGGTGATCGTCGGAGCCGTCGTCTGCCTGCTCTCCGTGTTCGTGTTCCGTGCCTCCGCGAAGCGAGTCGACTGATATGGCCACCGTCACCGAGACCCTCGTCCGCCCTCCGTCCACCGAGCGTCCGTCCGGCCCGCCGCGGCGCCGGGGCGCCGCCTTCGAGCGCGTGAGCCCGGCGTCCCGCGCCTTCGTGCTGGCGATCATGATCCTGTTCGCCGTCTACTGCCTGCTGCCCGTGTGGTGGCTGCTGGTGAGCGCGACCAAGCCGTCGGGAGAGCTGTTCACCGGCGACGGCTTCTGGTTCGGCCGGGGATTCGACCTGGTCGACAACGTCGTCGAGCTGTTCCGCACCCAGGGTGGCATCTATGCCCGCTGGCTCCTCAACTCGCTGTTGTACGCCGGCGTCGGCGCGGTCGTGTCGACCCTGCTCTCGGTCATGTGCGGTTACGCGCTCGCGAAGTTCGACTTCCCCGGCCGCGAGGCCATCTTCGGCGCCGTGCTCGCCGCGGTGCTCCTCCCGGCGCCGATCCTCGCCGTGCCGCTGTATCTGCTGTTCAGCGGCACCGGCATCGTCAACACCTTCTGGGCGGTGTTCATCCCGAGCATCGTGAGTCCGTTCGGCGTCTACCTCGCGCGCATCTACGCGGCGTCATCGGTCCCCGACTCGATCATCGAGGCGGGGCGGATCGACGGCGCCGGCGAGTTCCGGATCTTCACCATGGGCATGCGGATCATGGCGCCCGCGATGGTCACGATCTTCCTGTTCCAGTTCGTCGCGATCTGGACGAACTTCCTGCTGCCCTCCCTGATGCTCGCCGACATGTCGCTGCAGCCGGTGACCGTCGGCCTCATCCAGTGGCGGGCCATGCAGGGCTTCCCGGTCGGGTACACGACCGTCGTCACGGGAGCGCTCGTGTCGGTGATCCCGGTGGTCGCCATGTTCCTGTCGCTCCAGGGCTTCTGGAGCAGGGGTCTGGCCGCCGGAGCCGAGAAGTAGTACCGGCTCCGAGAAGGAGCGCCGGCTCCGGAGCGGCGTGGCGGGACGGCTCAGAGCAGGCGGAACGCGACCCCGGTGAGCCGGCTGGCACCGGGGTCGAGCACGGCGCCGCCGTCGCGGGTCGTGTCGGTCGGACGCGACATCGGCTCGAAAGCGACCGCGCGCGCCCGGCGGAACCACGGGAACCCGGCCGTCGCGGACAGCTCCTGCCACACCCAGAGGTGCGGCATGAGCGTGCCGTCCCAGGAGAACTCCACCCGCGGTCCGTCCTCCGCCGAGAGCACGATGCGATCGCCCGGCACCTCGTCGAGCCAGCCGTAGACCGCGCGGCGGTCGTCGGCGCCGACCGCGTCGAGGCGGAACGGGACGCCCGCGCCGTCGGCCCCCTCCGGCCATGGCCTCGACGAGCCGCCGTGCGGGGTGAACGCGCCTCCGGCCTCGATCCGCAGGCCGCCGCGGAGCAGGTCGGATCCGAACGCGGTGTGGTGGCCGTAGTCGAAGCGCACCGGCACGTCCGACGCGTTGTGCAGGGTGTCCCGGATCACGAGGCCGTCCGGGGCGGCGCTGACCACGCGGCTCACCGAGATCGGCGCGGAGAACAGCTCGAGGGTCAGCCGCGCGGTGTGCGGCGTCGCCTCGACGAGATTCCACGCCGCGGCCGACGCCTCGCCGTGGTACCCGGCGGGCTGGTCGTAGTCCGCGGGGTCGCCGACGGTCGGGAGCACGGTCTGGGATCCGCCGCGGTAGCGCTCGAGCCATCCGGGAACGGCTCCGGGGATCCGCCCCGGCGCCCCGGCGAGCACGGCATCGGCGTGCGCGCGCCACGGCGTGCGGAAGAGCAGCTCGGCGCCCGACGCGGTGAGCGAGAGCAGGTCGCAGCCTCGGTCGGGATCGAGGACCGCGCGGATGCGACCCGCGGAGAGCTCGATCATCGGGGCAGCTGGGAGCCGCGCAGCACCACGTCCACGGGGAGCCTCTCGGTGAGCGCGGGCTCGTCCGATCCGCGCAGGCGGGCGAGCAGCAGCCGGGCCGCCGTGCGGCCCATCTCGTCGAGATCCGGCGTCGCGACGGTGACGGCCGGCACGTTCAGGGGCGCCGCCTCGAAGTCGTCGAACCCCACGAGGGGCAGCTCCCGTCCGCGCTCCCGGAAGGCGAACAGCGCGCCGATCGACGCACGGTTGTTCGCAGCGAACACGGCGTCGGCCTCGCCGCGATCCAGCAGCTCGCCGACGATGCGCGCCGCGTGGTCGCCGGTGTGCGCGCCGTCCTGCACGAGCGCGTCGTCGACCGGGATGCCCCGTGCCTCCAGCGCCGCGGCGTAGCCGTGGAAGCGCTCCTGCATCGTGTAGATGCCGCGCGAGTCGCCGACGAACGCGATCCGCCGCGCGCCGGCGTCGAGCAGGGTGTTCGTCGCCGCGGCCGCGCCGTCGCGGTCGTCCGCGAGCACCGTGTCGGCGCGCTCGTAGGCGCCGGGGCGGTCGAGGAACACGAGCGGGGGGATCGGCGGCGGGAATCGCGACCAGTCCCGTCCCGCCTTCTGCGGCGGCACGATGATGAGCCCGTCGACGCGCTGGTCGATCAGCCGGTTCACGAGCCGGTCGTGCTGCTCGCCGTCCTCCTCCGAGCTGGCGACGATCAGCATGTAGCCCTCGGCGCCCAGGATCTCCTCGATCGCCCGGGCCAGCGTGGAGTAATAGGGGTTGGCGAGGTCGGAGATGATGAGCCCCACCATGCGGCTCGTCCATCCCGGGCGGATGCTCGCGGCGGCCAGATTGCGCCGGTAGCCCAGCTCCTCGATCGCGTCGCCGATGCGCTTGCTGAGCACGGGGTCGATGTTCGTCGCGCCGTTCACATAGCGCGAGACGGTCTTCAGTGCGACCTGCGCGACCCGCGCGACGTCGTTCATCGTCGGACTCTGAGACATCGTTCTCCCTGGAAGCGGCTCCGCTCATCGTAGCGGCCGCCTCCTCGGCTCCCGCTCCGTGCGCGATCCGTCCGGTCGACGCGGTCGCCGCCGCTCACGGGAGCGGCGGCCGGCAGACCAGCAGCGTTCCCCGTCCGTGCGCGATCACCGCTCCGGCCGCGTGCGGCACGAGTGCGGCGGTCCCGCGGGGCCACGACGCGCCGCCGACCTGGACCGCGCCGTCCGTCACGATCACGACGGCGAAGCCCTGGGCGAGCTCGTCGCGTCCGTCCACGATCCGCTCCTCCAGGCGGAAGAACGGATCCGCGTCCACGGGAAGGCCCGCCGGATCGTCGCGGCGACGGATCAGGCGGCCGAGGTCGTCGGCGCTCAGGGCTCCGCGATCCACGGCCCGCAGGGCGAGGTCGAAGCCGAGGCCCAGGTGGCCGTCGCGGAGGCCGTCGAGGGCGAAGTCGCGCCACTCCAGCAGGATCGACAGATCTTCGGGCTCCTGCACCTCGGCGAGGAGCACGCCCTCGCCGATCGCGTGCAGGGTGCCCGGAGGCACGAAGACGCGGTCGCCGGGCCGGACGGGCACCTCGTGCAGCAGCGCCAGGAGGGCGTCCGGGTCCTGCGCCGCCACCAGGGCCTCGAGCCGGGGGAGGGAGAGATCCTGGCGCAGGCCCAGGTGCACGACGCCGGGGGTGAGGATGTGCCACGCCTCGGCCTTTCCGTGCGAGGTCCCCACGTGCGCGCCGGCGAAGGCGCCGTCGGGGTGGGCGTGCACCGGGAGGCGCTGTCCGGCGTCGAGCAGCTTGACGAGCAGCTTGGGATCGGCGCCCCACCGGGCGACGTGCTCCGGACCGAGCCAGGTGACGGGGTCGGCGGCGAGGGCGTCGACCAGCAGCCGCCCGTCGGGCAGGCGCGTGCGTCCGACCCCGTCCTCGCCGCGCACGCACGTGACCGACCCGATCCAGTCCTCCGGCGTGTGCGGCTCCGCCTCGCCCTCCCCGCGGAAGGCGGCGATCCGGGCGCCGCCGCGGTAGAAGCGCGCGGCGGGACGGTTGCCGGGCAGCACGATCGGCGCCCTGCCGTCGGCCTGCGGGGTGGGGGCGCCCGTCCCGGGGTTCTCGATGCCGGGCGACGCCGCGTCGCGGCCGTCGGGATCCTGTGCGCCCCCTCCGGTGAGCACGGCCGCGGCGGCGCGCGCGGCGATGTCGAGCGCCTCGGCGGGATCCGCCCCGTGGATCAGCGCGTGCAGCACGCCCGCCGTCGAGGCGTCGCCCGCCCCGTTCGTGGTGAGCGGGCGCGCGATCTGCGTGGCGGGGCGGAACACCGACACGGCGGCCCACCGTTCGGCGAGCGGCGCGAGGACGCGGCCGCCCTCCCGCAGCCGCGCGACGGGCGCGGTGGCCAGGTGCACGCCGAGCGAGCCGCCCGAGACTGCGGCGATCCCCGCGCCGCGGCGGATCAGGTCCTCGGCGAGCGCGGCGAGGGCGGCGTCGTCCTCGACGGCGTCGCGATGCAGGGCGGAGGTCAGGTCGTCGGCGCTGGGGGTGATCACATCGATCAGAGGGGCGACGCGGTCGAGGATCCGGTCCCAGTCGAGCGCGCCGACGGCGGTGCGCGGATCGACCACCGCGAGGTCCACGGATGTGGTGGCGCCGTGGCGGCGGGCGCGCTCGAGCAGCTCGGCCAGCGGGGCCGCGTCGTCGGCGAGGAGCGCGGGCAGGAGCGAGGGGTAGCCGATGTGGACGAGGTCCACGCCCTCCAGCGCGAGATCCGCCCCGGTGAACTCCGCGTTGGCGCCGACATGGTGCCAGAACACGCGGTCCTCGCCCGGCTGCTCGATCACCACGCTGTATGAGGTGGTCCGCCCCGGCCGCACCTCGAGACGGCCGGTCGCGCCCGGGATCCGGTCCACGAGCCCCTGCGCGACGCGGCCCAGGTCATCGTCCCCGACGGACGCGTGGATCCGCGCCGGGGTGCCGAGCGCCGAGAGGGTCCGCGCCGTGTTCGCGACGCAGCCGCCGAGCGTCAGGGCGAGCGGCCCGATCTCGACGAGACGGCCGGCGTCGAGGTGCGCGGGTCCGCCGAGGGCGGGGGTGGCGTCGACGCAGATGTGGCCGACGATGCAGATCCTGGTCACGGATCGTCCTTCCTGGAGCGTGCCCGGTCGTCGATCAGGCGAGGGCGACTAGACAACGTTGTTTCACCGTGGCTAGTGTGACACAGGAACGGCCATCCCGGCCATGCCCACGCGGCCCGCGGCCGCGATCCGCGAACTCTTCCAAGGAACGGTGCGATGACGCCATACCGCCTGAACAGGCTCTTCCATCCGACGTCGGGGCGGCTGCTCGACGTCGCCGTCGACCACGGCTTCTTCGGCGAGGCGTCGTTCATCGCCGGCATCGAGGACATGCGGTCCGTCGTGCACACCCTGGTCGCAGCGGGACCCGACGCGGTCCAGCTCACGCTGGGACAGGCGCGCCACCTGCAGAGCCTTCCCGGCAAGCAGAAGCCGGCCCTCGTGCTGCGCACCGATGTGGCGAACGTGTACAACAACCCGCTGGACGAGGTGCTGTTCAGCCACCACGTGCCGCACGCGATCGAGGAGGCCGTCCGGCTCGACGCGGCCGCGGTCTGCGTCAACCTCATGCAGCTCCCGGGGCACCCCGAGGTGCGCGAGGCGAACATCCGCTCCATCCTGGCGCTGCGCGCCGAGGCGACCCGCTACGGGATGCCGCTGATGATCGAGCCGCTCGTCATGCAGGACAACGCCCGAGCGGGCGGCGGCTACATGGTCGACGGCGACATCGACCGCATCGTCACCCTGGTCCGCCAGGCGGTGGAGCTGGGCGCCGACCTCATCAAGGCAGACCCCAGTGACGACCTGCGTCAGTACGCGCGGGTGATCGAGGTCGCCGGCGACGTGCCGGTGCTCGTGCGCGGCGGCGGCCGGGTCGACGACCGCACGCTGCTGGAGCGCACCGCCGCGGTGCTCGACGCGGGCGCGCGGGGCATCGTGTACGGGCGCAACGTGGTGCAGCACCGGGACCCGGCGGGCATCACGGCCGCCCTGCTCTCGATGCTGCACGACGGGGCAGGCGTCGACCAGGCGCTGGCGCTCGTGGGGGAGGAGTCGTGAGCGCCCGCGAGGTCAACGTCGCCATCATCGGCGGCGGGCTCATGGGGCGCGAGATCGCGGCCGCCATCCAGCGCTGGCCGGCGCTGGTCGACCATCCGGTGCGGCCGCGGCTGACCGCCGTGTGCGACCTGAACCCCGAGGCGCTCACCTGGTTCGCGCAGATCGACACGGTGACGACGACGGTCACCGACTACGCCGACCTGCTCTCGGATGACACGATCGACGTGGTCTACGTGGCCGTCCGGCACGATCTGCACGCCAAGATCTACGGAGACGTCATCCGCGCGGGCAAGAGCCTGCTCGCGGAGAAGCCCTTCGGCATCGACGCCGAGGCCGCGGCCGAGATCCTCTCCGCCGTCGAGGCGCACCCGGAGAGCTTCGTGCGCTGCTCCAGCGAGATCCCGTTCTTCCCCGGGGCGCAGGCGGCCGTCGACTACGTGCGCTCGGGGGCGCTCGGCACGATCCTCTCGGCCCGCAACAGCTTCCTGCACTCGAGCGACCTCGACGTCCACAAGCCGCTCAACTGGAAGCGGCAGGCGCGCTACTGCGGCGAGGCGGGGGTGCTGAACGATCTGGGCATGCACACCTGGCACGTGCCGCTGCGCCTGGGCTGGCGACCGCAGAGCGTGTACGCGATCCTGCAGAACGTCGTGCCGCAGAGGCCCGGTCCGGACGGCGTGCTCGCAGACTGCGACACCTGGGACAACGCTGTGCTGCACAGCTGGGTCGAGCAGGACGGGGCCCGCTTCCCGCTCACGACCGAGACGAAGCGGATCGCCCCCGGGGAGAAGAACACCTGGGAGTTCGAGGCGATCGGCATGGACGGCGGGGTGCGGTTCAGCACCCGCGATCCCAAGACGGTCGAGGTCTTCCGGGTGATCGACGTGCCCGGCGGCGGTCGCGAGCAGGCGTGGCAGCGGATCCAGGCGGGGAGCCAGTCGGTGTGGCCGACCGTGACCGGCGGGATCTTCGAGACGGGCTTCTCCGACTCGATCCTGCAGATGTGGGCGTCGTTCCTCGCGGAGCGCGACGGGTCGCTCGGCGAGCGGTTCGGGACGGTGCGCCCCGAGGAGGCTGCAGCGACGCACGCGATCTTCGCGGCTGCGCTGCGCTCGCACGCCGAGGGGCGCGCGGTTCCGCTCGAGGGCTGATCAGCGCAGGGCGGGCGTCGACGTCGCCCGCCCCGCCAGACCCTCGAGCACGATCTCCGCGACCCGCTGCTGGCCTGCACGCGTGGGGTGGACGCCGTCCTGCTGCCAGAACCCGGATCCGGCGGACGCGCCCTGCGCGCGGATGGCCCCGTGCACGTCGATCGCATCGAGGCTCGTCTGCAGGATCGCCGCGACGAGCTCGTCGAGATCCGCTTCGGTCCACCAGACGCCGGTCCGCCGATTGCGCTCGGCGACGGAGGGGTCGATCGGGGTCGGCGTGATCGCGACCACGCGGGCGCGGGTCTCGGCGTCGAGCGCGCGGAGCAGGCGCCGTCGGAGCGCGAGCGGCTCGCCGGGGCCGGTGAGGCGGACGTCGGCCGATGCCCCGTGGCGGCGCACGTCGTTCGTGCCGAGCATGAGCAGCACCGCGTCGGGATCCAGCGCGGCGATCGCCGACAGCGATCCGATGGTCTCGACCGTGGTGCGCCCGCTGACGGCCCGATTGCACAGGTCGATCCGCCGGCCCGCCGCCCGCAGCGCCGCGCCGAGGATGTCGACCCAGCCTCCGGCGGCCGCGGAGAGCGAGTCGCCGAGCACGAGCACGCGCTCCCCGTCGGCGAACGGGAGCGCGTCGAACAGCTCGGGCCGGTGCGCGTGGAGCGCCCGTCCGTCCTCCTCCGCCTCCCGCGCGCGGCGCGCGATCTCGGCGCGCACCTCCGCGACAGGGGCGCCGGAGGCGGCGCTGAACCAGTCGTGCAGCGCGTTCTCGGCGGGCGGCAGGGGCTCGAAGGCGGGGAACGGGGCGAGCCCGTAGAGGGCGACCAGATCGGCGGCGGTGACGGGCGCGGTCACGGATCCTCCTCGGGCGGCGGAGCGCGGTGAAATTGCCTCTTGGCATCGAGACAACGTTATCCTACACTGGCCGGGGTTGCCCTTCAACGATGAACGGAGACGTCATGCGACGACGCAGCTTCACAGCCCTGGTCGGTGCGGTCACGACCGCAGTGGTCCTCTCTCTCCTCGGGACCGCACCCGCCTGGAGCGCGGATCCGCCGAACCTGCTGGCCGCAGACCTCGACGTCGGCATGGACGGCACCGCGTCCCCGCTGACGCTCTCCTCGGCCACGAGCGGCGGCACCCAGTCGCTCGTCGACATCGGCGGCAACCGCGCTCTCGAACTGCGCGACGCCTCCGCGGGCGCCAACACGGCCTCATACTTCTTCAAGCGCTGGAGCGCGAGCGCACTGCGCACCCGCATCAACCAGATCTACGGCCAGCCCGCGGGGAGCCCGTCGGTCGACTTCCTGTTCAGCTTCCGCCTCGCCCGCACCGCGGCGAGCGACAAGACCGTCGCGAAGGACGTCTACGCGCAGCTGCAGTTCGGCAACTTCGACAACGTCGCCGTCCCGCGGTTCCCGATGGGCGCCGTGAGCCTCACGACCACGAACGCGTACAAGAGCACATCCGGCGCCCTGGCCCCGGTCACCTCCGCCGACATCGCGCAGTACCGCTTCACGATCGTGCCCAACGGGGGCACCCGGCTCGTCTCCACGGTCGAGCTCGGCTTCCAGGTGCGCGTGGACACCGGCGGCACCGACGAGGCGATCGCGATCGACGACCTCTCGATCGTGGAGGCGCCCGCCGTGCCCGACTCGCAGGCGCCGACCGCCCCGACCGGCGTCCAGGGTGCGGTCTCCGGCGGCACCGCGTCTCTGCAGTGGTCGCCGTCGACTGATGACGTCGGGGTCAGCGGCTACGACGTGCTGCGCGACGGCGTGGTCGCGGCGACCGTCAGCAGCACGACGACCTCCGCGCAGGTCACCGGCCTGATGCCGTCGACGCACTACACGTTCCAGGTACGCGCCAAGGACGCCGCGGGCAACGCGGCGACATCCTCCGGTGTGACCCTCACCACCGCCGCGGCGCCGGTCGACCACGCCTCGCCGTTCCCGGGGGACGCGACCAGTCGCCTCGCCTGGCTATGGGACCGGACCAAGGCGCAGAAGGAGGAGGCGGAGGGCCCCCAGTTGGCGCCCGCCTACACCGCTCGCGTGCTCGACGGCCAGGACGTGACCGCGAA
Source organism: Microbacterium sp. 8M (assembly GCF_902506375.1). Classification (GTDB taxonomy): domain Bacteria; phylum Actinomycetota; class Actinomycetes; order Actinomycetales; family Microbacteriaceae; genus Microbacterium. Next base: position 6,942 of record NZ_LR733285.1, on the reverse strand, counting down.
CCTCGCCAAGCTCAAGAACCTGTACACCTTCTACGACGCCGAGCAGTACAAGTCGCTGTCGAAGATGTACGCGTACCTCATGGCCCGCGGCTCCTACACGTCCGACATGCTCCCGCTCGTGAAGAGCTACTTCGCGCAGTACGCGTACGGCAAGCTCAATCAGACCGAGAACCTCCGGATGGCGAACTACGCCGTGGGGTATCTGACCGGGGTCTACCTGCCGGACGTCGTCGACAAGAACGGCAACTCCGGTGCCGCGCTCGTGCAGGTGTCGCAGGCGCCCCTCGAGGCCATGATCGACGCCGGCGTGCACCGCGGATGGGCCGAGTACGAGAGTCCCGAATACACGATCATGACCTATCTCGGCCTCAATGCCATCCAGCAGTGGAGCCCCGACGCAACGCTGCGCCAGAAGGCGAAGATGGCGATGGACGTCATGTGGTTCGAGTGGGCGAACGACTGGAACGACGGCTACATGATCTCCTCGCTGAGCCGGTCCAAGGGCGACCTGGCGGTGATCGGGGATCCCACCTGGCGACCGGCCGATCACACCGCCCTCGCCTGGGCCTGGTTCGGCTCGTCGCGCGCCCAGCAGCGCGTCGGCGAGGCCGAGAACGATGCTCCGAGCGCCTACCGGCCCAACCTCGAGGTGCTGGGCTACCTCGCCTGGCCGGGGATGTCGTACCAGCCGCCCGCGCTGGCGGTGGAGATCGGGCAGGACAACGCCAAGAGCTACACCTCCCACAAGACGACGCTGCAGAACTCGAGCGGGAACGCGATGAACGTGTTCCGCACGACGTACGTCACCCCGAGCTGGGGCCTGGGCACCGAGGTGCAGTACCGCCGCTCCGACAACTGGCAGGAGGATCAGGCGATCGTGCTGCGGTGGAAGTCGGACGATCCCAACTCGGTGTTCCGCGTGAACGTCGACGTCGGATCCGCGTCCATCGGCTCCTACGACCAGCCGCGCTTCCATCGGGTCATGCAGTCGGACGGCACCGCGATCGGCGTGTACAACTCGTGGGGCTTCGCGCCGGACGACAACGTCAGCGCCCTGTTCCCCGCGAACGGCGCGATCAAGGATCGGATCGAGGCCGGTGGCTGGGTGCTCGTCGACGCGGGCTCGATGTACTTCGCGTACCGCGCGGTCCAGCCCGCGACCTGGTACTACCAGACGCCGAACGACCCGCCGAACAAGGTCAAGACGACGACCTCGACGCATCCGACCGCGGGGCTGGCGTACGCCTACGACATCCTGCGCAGCGGGGCCGCGAAGAACGGATGGATCCTGGACACGGCCGACAAGTCGCAGTACGCCGACCTGCAGGCCTTCGCCGCCGCGATGACCTCTACGACCAGTGTCGACACGAGCCACATCGGCGACAGCGCGCCCCGCCTCGTCTACCGCAACCTCGCGGGCAAGACGCTGGATCTGACGTACGGCGACTCGACGGCCGCCCCGGCGGGCCAGGCGAAGGTCGACGGCGTCCCGATCGCCTACGACGGCTTCAAGCTGTTCGACACGCCCTGGCTGCAGCAGGATCAGCTGGGCGACGTCTTCACGGCCCACCGCGGCGCCATCACCCTTACCTACGACTTCTCCTCCTGGACGGTCACGACGACGGACGCCTCCGACCGCACGCCGCCCACCGTGGCGTGGAGCGGCGGCCCGGCGGACGGTGCGAGCTACGTCTTCGGGACCCTCCCCGATGCGCCGACCTGCCAGGCGGTCGACGACGGGTCGGGCCCGGCCGACTGCGTGGTCACCGGCTACGACGGCGCCGTCGGCACCCACACGCTCACGGCGACCGCGCACGACGTCGCCGGCAACACGGCGGAGGCGACCCGCACCTACACGGTCGCCCCCTACACGTTCGCCGGGTTCTTCGCGCCGGTGAAGGCCGACGACGCCGTGAAGTCGGTGAAGGCGGGGTCGACCGTGCCGCTCAAGTTCACGCTTTCGGCGGGGGACCGGAAGCTGACCTCCACCGCGGCGATCGCCGACATCCGCGCCGTCCCGCGTGCCTGCACGCCCGACACGCCCGTCGAGCAGCTCGAGACGGCCGTGACGAGCGGCGCAGGGCTGACCTACGATCCCGTCGCCGGCCAGTTCCAGTACGACTGGAAGACGGATCGGGCCGCGACGGGATGCGCCGACTTCGTCATCCGTGCGGTCGACGGATCGGAGCTCAGGGCGCCGTTCGAGTTCCGGTGAGCCGGCGCGGGCCGGATCCCGGCGGCGCAGCGCGCGGGCCCGGGGTAGGGGACGTAATTCAGGCTGGATTGCGGTCCGGGTGGTGCGCGGTGATCGCTCGATCCGACCTGAGTTGTGGACCGGGCCACGGGGCGGCGACCGCTCCAGGCCCCGGGTTCGGGCTCCTCAGCCCCGGTGCACGTCCACCGGCACGATCATCGGGGTGCCGGCGATCGGATCCGGGACCACGACGGCCTCCAGCTCGAACACTTCGCGCAGGAGCTCGACCGTGACGACGTCGCCGGGAGGGCCCTCGGCGACGACCCGTCCCTCCCGCATCGCGATGAGGTGATCCGCGTAGCGCGTCGCCAGGTTCAGCTCGTGCATGACGACGACCACCTGGGTGCCGCGCTCGCGGCTGAGACGCACGAGCAGCTGCAGCAGCTCCACCTGATGCGCGAGGTCGAGGTAGGTCGTCGGTTCGTCGAGCAGCAGGACGTCGGGCTCCTGCGCGAGCGCCATCGCGATCCACGCGCGCTGGCGCTGACCGCCGGAGAGCTCGTCGATCGTGCGCTCGGCGAGCTCGGCCATGCCGGTGACGTGCAGCGCATCGGCGACCACCTCGTCGTCCCGGCGGTCGCGCCCGCCCAGCCATCCGCGGTGCGGGGTGCGACCGCGGTCGACGAGGTCGGCGACGCTGATCCCGTCGGGGGCGACGGGCGCCTGGGGGAGCAGGCCGACGATGCGCGCGACCTCCTTGGTGGGCAGCGCGCCGATCGCGGATCCGTCGAGCAGCACGGATCCGGCCCGCGGCTTCAGCAGCCGCGCCAGGGCGCGCAGCAGCGTCGACTTGCCGCAGCCGTTGCCGCCGACGATCATGGTGATGCCCGACGCGGGCAGGGCCAGGTCGAGGCCGTCGACGACGGGATCCGCGTCGTAGCCGACGGTCAGGTTCCGTGCTTCCAGGGTGTGCGTCATGCGCGCGTGCGTCCTCTCATCAGGAGCCACAGCAGGAACGGCGCGCCGATCGCGCCGGTGATCACGCCGACCGGCAGTGCGATCGGGAACAGGTGCTGACCGACCAGGTCGGCGGCGAGCACGATGATCGCTCCGATCAGCGCCGAGGCCGGTGCGAGCGCCGAATCGCGCCGTACCAGCCGAAGCGCGATCGGACCGGCCAAGAACGCGACGAACGAGATCGGACCGGTCAGCGAGGTCGCGACCGCCACGAGCAGCACCGCGCACAGGATCAGCAGGATCCGGCTCCGCTGCGGTCGAGCACCGAGGGCGGCCGCCGAATCGTCGCCGAGACGGAGCACCGGCAGGACGCGCGCGCCGAGCAGGGCGATCGCCAGCAGCGCGAGGAGCGCGGGGGCGGTGGGGCCGAGCTGATCCCACAGGCTGCGACTGAGCGAGCCGGCCATCCACACGGTCGCCTGCTCGGCGGCCTTGATGTCGGCGCGGGTCAGGACGTACCCGATTACGGCCTGCAGGGCGGCCGCGACGGCGATGCCGACCAGGACGAACCGGAGGCCCGAGAGGCCGCGACGGTATGCGAGCGCCCAGATCAGCAGCGCCGTGAGCAGGCCGCCGGCGATCGCGGCGCTGGACACGCCGAGTCCCGAAGCGCCGAAGAACGAGATCGCTGTGACCGCCGCGGCGCTGGATCCGGTGCTGATGCCGATCACATCGGGGCTCGCGAGCACGTTGCGCAGCAGGGTCTGGAACAGCATGCCGCCGAGGCCGAACGCCGCTCCGGCCAGCAGTGCGCCGACGGTGCGCGGCAGGCGCAGCTCGACGACGGCGAAGCTCACGCCGGGTACGGTCTCGCCGGCCAGGGCGCGCAGCACGTCGGGCAGCGCCAGGGTCTTCGCGCCGAACACGAGGCCGGCCGCGCACAGCGCGACGGCGGCGACGATGAGCACCGTCATCAGCGCCGTGTCGCGTCTGCGGCCGTGCCGGCGAGCGGCGCGCAGAGCGTCGGCCGAGCGGAGGTGTGCGGTGCCCGGGGTGCTCACAGTCCCACCGCCTTGCGCCGCCGCAGCAGCACGATGAAGATCGGGGCGCCGACGAGGCCGGTGACGATGCCCACCTCGAGCACTCCGGGGCGCGCGAGAAGGCGCCCGATCACGTCGCAGACGAGCAGGAACGCCGCCCCTCCGGCCGCGGAGAGCGGTACGATCCAGCGGTAGTCGGCGCCGACGAGGAAGCGCACGGCGTGCGGCACCGCGAGCCCGACGAACCCGATCGGGCCGGCGAGTGCGGTGGCCGCGCCGCACAGGAGCACCACCGCGACGACCGCGGTGATCCGTGCGGCGCCGACGCGCACGCCGAGACCGCGCGCGACGTCGTCGCCGAGCGCGAGGGCGTTGAGACGCCCGGCGCACGCGACGGCCAGCACGGCGCCGAGGGCGAGGAATCCGCCCAGCTGCGCGAGTGAGGAGAACGACGCAGCGGTGAGGGATCCGACCTGCCAGAAGCGGTAGCTCTCCAGCGTCGACTCGTCGACGATGAGGATCCCGGTGATCACCGCCGTCGCGATCGCCGTGACCGCGGCGCCGGCGAGGGCCAGCGTGACCGGTGTGGCGCCGCCCGGGCTCGCCGCCGCGGCGCCGTAGCCGATGACGACCGCGACGGCGGCGCCGGCCAGGGCGCACCACACGATCGCGAGCGGCGCCTGCCAGCCGAGCAGGGTCATCCCGAGCACGACGAACAGCGACGCTCCGGCGTTGACGCCGAGCAGCCCGGGGTCGGCCAGGGGGTTGCGCGCCATGCCCTGCATGAGCGCACCGCCCATTCCGAGCGCGGCGCCGACCAGCAGGCCCGTGAGGGTGGTCGGCACACGGGACAGCACCGCCGCCTGATCGGTGGAGCCGTCCGGCTGGAGGAAGGCGTTCCACACGGCTTCGATCGGCACGATCCGTGCGCCGAGGGCGAGCGAGAGCGTCGCCGCCGCGGCCACCGCCACGGCGCACGCGAGGAACGCCCACGCCGGGGCCAGGCGTGCGCGGGTGCGCGTGCCCGAACCCGGCGCGGACGCCGTCGGAGCGGGGGCGAGTGTCATCAGGCCTTGGCGGCGGCCTCGCCGAGCATCTTCGCGTAGGTCGGCAGTGCCCACGGGATCGAGAGAACCGTCGGCGCCGACACGGCCATCAGCAGGGCTTCGTCGTCCATGAGGGCGACCGCGCCCTTCTTCACCGCGGGGATCCGGCTCAGCAGGGGATCCTTCTGCAGGGTCGAGAGGTCGCCGCCCTGCACGTAGATCACGGCGACGTCGGCATCGAGCCGGTCGGCCTGCTCGGCGGAGATGGTGCCCACGAAGCCCTTCTCGCCCTTGGCGAGGTCCTTGATCGACTGCGGGGTCGCGAAGCCGAGGTCGTTCAGGTACTGCACGCGGGTGTCGCTCGGCGTGTAGTACTGAACCTTCCCCAGATCTTTCGCGTCGACCCACATGACCATGCCGGTCTTCCCCGTGGCCGCCGGGTACTTCGCCATCTCCGTCGACATCGCCTTCTCCGTGTCGGCGATGAGCGCTTCGGCCTCCGCGGCCTTGCCGAGCGCTGCGCCGATCATGGTCGTGGATTCGCGCCAGGACGTTCCCCACGGCGCGCCGGGGTAGGCGACGGTGGGGGCGATCTTGGTGAGCGTGTCGTACTCCTGCTTCGTAAGGCCCGAGTTCGCACCCAGGATCAGATCCGGCGCAGTGTCCGCGATCTTCTCGTAGGGGATGCCGTCGGTCTCGTCGTGCAGTGCCGGGAGCTTCGCCTTCTCGGAGGTGAGCGCCTCCTTGGTCCACTGCAGGTAACCGTCGCCGTCCGAGTCGCCGAAGGTCGCCTTCGGGATCGTGACGGGGACCGTGCCCAGTGCGATCGCGGCGTCGAAGCTGCCCCAGCCGATCGCGGCGACGTTCTTCGGGGCCGACTCGATGACGGTTTTGCCGTAGACATGCTCGACCGTCGCCGGGAAGGCGCCGCCGGATGCGCCCGTGCCGCCTGCTGCGGGAGCGGTTCCGGTGGAGCACGCGGTCAGGGCGAGGACGCTTGCGGTGACAAGGCTGAGAACGGCCGCGCCGCGGCGCAGACGGAGGGAGGGCATGAGTCTCCTCGGGACGAAGGGATGCTGGATAGGTAAGCCTAACCTATGCTTCTTCCGGCCTCGAGTCGAGTCGCCGCGGATCCGGCAGGCGGATGGCGCGGGCACCCATGGTGCGCCGCGATCGGTCGCCCTTCGTCAGGCCCCGTTCAGCAGTCCCAGGCAGGGCCCGATCACGACGATCCATGCTGCGGCCGACACGATGAGCACGCCCACGCCGATGCCTCGGGTCTTCGGCCAGATCAGCAGAACGGCTCCGAGGATGAGCGGGAGCACCACGGCGCCGATCGAGAACGCCATGCCGAGATTCGCGAGGCTGAAGAACAGGATCACGGCGATGAACATGGATCCGCAGCCGACCGCGGTGCCCACGCCGATCCCGGCACCGAAGCTCAGACCCGAGCGCGGAGCGGGCGGGGCGGGCCAGCCGCCGTAGGGGGCGCCGGGGTTCGAGGGCGCGGCGTAGGCGCCCGGGGCGCCAGGGTACGGCGTCTGGGGCCCGCCCGGCGCCTGCGGTGCGCCCTGGTACGGGGCCTGCGGTGCGCCCGGGGCCTGCGGTGCGCCCTGGTACGGGGCCTGCGGTGCGCCCGGGGCCTGCGGTGCGCCGGGCGGAGGGAACGCCCCGCCCGTGGGGTTCGCCGACGGCTGCGCACCCC